>OZ244873.1:0-2757500 GCA_965221265.1 Longimicrobiales bacterium
TTCGCGCATCCGCTCCGCCATCTCACGAGCGCGTTCGCTCGTGACGCGCGCCCGCGCGCCGGCCTCCCGGACGCGCTCCCGGACCTGCTCCATCATCTGCTCCATGCGGTCCGCGTCGAACTCCATGCCCATCCAAGTGGCGCGAGGCTCGAGCGTGGCCGACGCCGCCGCGCCGTCGCGCAGGTACTCCACCACGACCTCCTCGCCCGGCTCAAGCGCGCGCGCCAGGAGCACCAACCGCTGAGCAGGCGCGAATCGGTCGGAATCGACGCGCTCCTCCAAGTCGGCGTCGGCGAGGGGTTCGAGCAGGTTGTGGCCGTCCAGCGACGTGACGACGTCGCCCTCCCGAAGCCCCGCGTCGTCGGCCGGGCCGTCGGTGGAAACCCCCAGCACCTCGACGCCCGGGGCGTCCGCGTCCGCCGAGCGCACGCTCACCTGGATGCCCAGGACCCCCCGCGCCATGACGTTGCCCCGCATGCGCAACAGCGCGCGGTCGGCCCCCCCGCGCCCACGACTCCGTTCCTGCGCCTCCAGCATGGCCGGCGCCGCGAGCACGCCCACCAGCGCCAGCATCCACAGGGTCGCGCCGACCTTTCCGGTCCGTCCGCTTCGGTTCTCGCGCTTCTTCCTCAACATGCGATCCTCCTCGGTTGCCAGCTCGTCGTCGTCGGGGATGTCGCGTGCCCACCGGAGCGCCGGCCGGCGCGCGCCATCAGCCCATCGGACGCGAGGATGGCCGGGAAGGTTGCAACGGCGGCGGCGCGGCTGGAACGCGAGCGCGCCCACCCGTGACGGCGAAGGGTGGACGCGGCCGACCCCGGAGCCACGCCCGGGCACGCGGCCCGTGGAGCCGGGCGCGGAGCCCCCAAGGTGGCGCCCCCGCGCCCGGAGAGGGGGGCGTTCGCGACGCCTTGGTCGTTTGTCGTCGTCCAGTCGTCCGTGGCGCCCCCGCGCCCGGAGAGAGGGGCGACGCGGCCTCGGTCCACTCGTCCATCGAGAGCGAGGTCGCCCCCGCGCCCGGAGTGGGGCGGCCGCTACCGCGGAAGCGCCAGCGCGACCAGCTCGGCCGGATGGCCGCGGTCGCCCACCGCCACCACGATGAACTGACGCCCGTCGGCCAAGTAGGTCATGGGCACGCCCGTTTGGTTGGCGGGCAGCTCCAGCTCGTGCACGACCTCGCCGGTGGCCTTGTCGTGGGCGCGCAGCCGGTTGCCGCCCGACCCGAAGGCGGCGAACATCCCACCCCCCTCGCCGGCGAAGAGCAGGGTGCGCGTCACCATGGTGCCGCCCCGGTCGGGCTTGCCCGTGGGAGGGATGTCCACGCCCGCCAACGCGGGATGCTCCCTGACGTAGTCCGGCGTGTCGCCGTTGGGCCGCATCCACACATGGTCGCCCGTGTTGAGGTCGATGGCGGTGATGCGGCCCCAGGGCGGCTTGATCAGCGGCAACCCCTGCGGCCCGCCACCCCGCGACCGACGGAAGGCGCGCCCGGCGATGAAGTCCATGCTGGAGATCTCCGGGTCGTGGACGAGCCCGTGCACCGACGGCGAGGTGACCGAGGTGACGTACAGGATGCCCGTCTCCACGTCGACCGAGCCACCCGGCCAGTTGGCGCCGCCCAGCGACCCGGGCAGCACCAGCGTGCCCAGCGTGCCGTCCGGGTCGTCCAGGTCGATGACGGAGGGCGGGGTGTAGAGCGGCCCCAGCACCAGCCGCGAGGTCATCTCCAGCGCCTCGGCGCGCAGCTCGGGGGTGAAGTCGATGAGGTCGTCCACCGTCACGCCCTGGCGGTCGAAGGGGGCCGGGCGGGTGGGGAACGGCTGGGTGGGCGCGGTCCACTCGCCGGGGACCTCGCTGGGCGGCACCGCCCGCTCCTCGATGGGCCAGACCGGCTCGCCCGTATGGCGATTGAAGACGTAGGTGAACGCCTGCTTGGTCACCTGAGCCACGGCGGGAATGGCGCGCCCGTCCACGTTGACGTCGAGCAGGATGGGGGGCGCGGGCGGGTCGTAGTCCCAGATGCCGTGACGAACCATTTGGAAGTGCCACACCCGTTCGCCGGTGCGCGCGTCCAGGCACACCAGGCTCTGCGAAAACAGGTTGTCGCCCGGGTGGTGGCCGCCGTAGTAGTCGCCCGTCGGCGCCTCGATGGGCAGGTAGACGTAGCCCGCCTCCAGATCCGCCGAGAACGGGGTCCAGACGGCCGCGTTGCCGGTGTGGCGCCAGGATTCGTTCAGCCAGGTGTCGTTGCCGAATTCGCCTTCCTGGGGGATGGTGTGGAAGATCCACAGGCGCTCGCCGGTGCGCACGTCGTAGCCGCGCACGTGGCCGGGCGGCATGTCGGGCCGGGGGGGCGAGCCGCCGGACGGGAGCGCCGTGCCCACCACCGCCACGTCGCCCACGATCACCGGCGGCGAGCTCGAGCCCAAGGGGTCGTTGTCGATGTCGACGTCGCGGGGGCCGAAGTCCGCGCGCAGGTCGACGACCCCCTCCCGACCGAAGGCCGGGTCGGGCCGGCCGGTTGCGGCGTCCAGCGAGACCATGTGGTAGGCCGGCGTGATCACCAGGACGCGCTCCGCTTGACCGTCGGTCCAGTAGGCGACGCCGCGCCCGGAGTTGGCGCGCGGAGCGGTCTCGCCGCGCGCGCCCTCGTCCATGCGGTACATCCACAGGGTCTCGCCGGTGGCCCCGTCGATGGCCACCACGGCCCGCCGGTAGCCCGCCGTGACGTACAGGACGCCATCCACCGCGAGAGGGGTTACCCGGTAGTTGAACTCGGGCCGGTCGCCGAAGTTGCGCGCCGCCCACCGCCAAGCGACCTCCAGGTCGGCGACGTTGTCCGCGGTGATCTGATCGAGGGGCGAGTACTTGGTGCTCCCCGCGTCACCCCCGTAGTGGAGCCAGTCGCCGCCACCCGTTCCCCGTTGCGCGACGAGCTCCGGCGCGACCCCCGGGCCCGCGGCGACCGCGACGGCGAGCGCCAGAAGGGCCGGAAGGGGGGAGCGGCGGAAGGTGGACCGAGGGCGACTCGAGGCGTCGTGCATCGGGGCTCCTAGCTGCGGGGGTGCGCACGCGTCCGGCGCGCGGGCGCATGGAGCGAATGTCGGGCGCGGGAGACGGCTTCACAACTCCCGGAGCCAACACCACCGCGCGCGGTCGCTTCCTCACCGGAGGTCCGGGGACGGATGGCCGGGGCGTCCGCCACCCGAGTCGAGCGGGACGCGCCCGCTTCCGGCAAGGCCCTCGCCGGACGCCGGCACCGTCAGGGGATGGCTGCCGCACCGGCTACCTAGCTCGAGCTCCAACCCGCAGGCGTCAGCGCATCCCCTCCGGCAGACGCCTCACCACGACATACGGCACGTCCAAGTCATCCCGCTCCACGAAGGCGACGAGACCGTCGGGACCGAACGCCGAGGGCATCGCGAAACCGGGCGGCAAGGTACCCAAGTAGTCGCCGTCGGACGAGATGAGATCGATCCGGTCGTTCTCCGCGCCTCCGTCGCCTCGGTGAAGCACCCAGATGACGCCTTCCCAGCTGGTTCTCAGGTCGACGACCACCGGGATCTCGTCGAAGAACTCCATCGCTTCGATCTGGCGGCGACGGAATTCGTTCATTTGCGACCGCATGGGGTCGCCGCGGGCGTCTCCGACATCCTCGAGGCGCCGCTCGATCTCTTCGGCCCTCGCGCGGTTCGTCACCGGGCGAGGCCGGAAAGGACGGGTCAGAATCCGCATAACGCGACCGTCCGGCCCGGCAATCTTGATCGCGTACGTCGAGGAATCGGTGTACGCGACCCTCCCACCGGGTAGCACGCCCGCGCCAAGCGGCGGCCTGAATCCCTCCGCGTCACCGGAGGGCCTCCATCCCGCGACGACCGAATCCACGCGGACCTCGTCGCCCCCCAGATCGTAGCTCAGGACATGGCGGACCCGGGGTTGCGACGCCTCGTCGTCCGGATCGGCCCGCGTACGCAGGTACCCGACCTCGGTTGTGGAGAGCACCCGGTCGCTTCCCGGGAAGACCTGCAGGCCACGGATCATCGCGAAGCTCGTCCGCGCGCCGGGAAAGGGAACGGTGCGTTCGAACCCGCCCCCCGCGTCGAAGAGGGCGAACCCCATGCGCCCCATGTCGTAGACGGCCACGCGCCCGTCCCGCATGACGGCCAGCTCCAGCGCCGCCGCATAGTCCCCTCCGAATTCTCCCGGACCCTGCCCTTCACCAATGAACCGGCGCACCAGGCTGCCCGTCGGATCGACCACGTTGATCCTCACCGCCTCGGTGTCGAGTATGTGGAGGTGGCCGGTACCGTCGAAGCCGACCCCGGCAACGTTGCCGAACGTGTCCCAGCCATCCCCGTCCAGCGATCCCACCCGATGGATTACCTGGAAGTCGGCGTCGAGCGGACGGTCCTCGGCCGGCAACTCGATCATGTTCTGGGCGGCAAGGGTCCCGACCCGGCCCGCGAGCCCAGTGACGAACACGCTCAGAGCCGCGATGGCCGTTGCGCACCCTGCTCGCCTACGGAGCACGTCCCCCATCTTCGCCTCCCGATCCGAACACCTCGGTTGCGGCCAGCGGTCACCCCGCAACATGGATGGTAGGCGGCGCACGGCGCCAGCATCGCTCAGGCGGAGCTCGGCCGGGACGGGGCTCGCGTGGCCGACCGAGCCGCTCCCCCGCGTCCATCGGCTCCCACGACTTCCCGTTCCACGACCGTCCACGCCTCCACCTTCGAGCCTCCACCGGGTGCCGGGAGGGCTCCGGAACGGCGAGCGGGAATGGTGGCGTCCGCCCGGAACGGAAGGGCGCCGGGCGAGTATGGCTACCGGCACGGGTCCACCCGGACACGGCATCGAGGCAAGTCGCGGCCATGAGCAACCCTTTCCGCGGGAGAAGCCACGTGGATCAAGCACCCTCGAGACGCCCTTGCGGCCGGCGGACGCACTCCCCCCGGCTTTCGAGCGGCGTGGCGTCCGCGCGGGTTCGAGCGCTGGCGATCACGGTTCTGGCGACGGCCATCCCGGCGCTGGCGCCGGGAACCCCCACCCTTCACGCGCAGGCATCCACGGAGATGCTCGAGGTCCTAAGGCGGGGCGGCGCCTGGGTCGCCCTGCCCATCGAGGACGGCGTCGGGTCGTTCCGCAGCCAACCCGTGCCCACCCTCGGCATCCAGCTTCGCGGCCATCTGCGCATCTGGGAGGAGCACACCGGCAGCTGGGATGTCGTGATGCGCGACCTCGCGCGGGCCGGGGATCCGGTCGTCCTCGAGCGCCTGATGCGTCCCGGGGAGCGCGTGGACTTCGAATACCAAACCGGCATGCTCGGACAGATCGAGATCGAGGTGCGCTGGAGCGAGGCGCGCGACACGACGCTGCGCGTGTGGGTGGGGACGGAGTTGGCGCCCGGGTAGCGAGTGAAACGAACCGGGGCCGGCCCCATGCTGGGACCGGCCCCGTCGACTCCGTGGGCGGCGGAGGCCGCCGGGGTCAGCCGGAGGTGGTCGTGGTGGCCGGCCTGGGCGGCATGATCTCCTTCCACGCCGTCATGAAGCGCGCCATCTCCTCCTCCGTGCCGACCGAAACCCGCAGGTGGTCGAGCATGGGCGGGAAGTCGCGGCCCACCAGCACGCCGCGCTCACGGAAGGCGGCGCGCACCTCGGCGGCCGGTCGGCCCGTGTGCACCATGAAGAAGTTGGTCTCCGAGGGGAGCACGTTGTAGCCCATCGACTGGAGCTCGTCGGTCGTCTCCTTGCGCAGCCGCAGCGTGGTCTCGCGCACGAACCGCTCGTTCTCCACGTCCTCGAGCGCGGCGACCCCGCCCCACCGCACCAGAGCGTTCACGCTGCCGGTGGTGTAGGTGCGCATCTCGTTGACCATCTCCGGCGGGGCGATGCCGTAGCCGAGCCGCAGCCCGGCCATGCCGTAGATCTTCGAGAAGGTGCGCGCCACGATGACCTTGCGTCCCTCAAGGATGTAGGGCACCGCCGTCGCGTACGAGGGGTCCTCCACGAAGTGATGGTAGGCCTCGTCGACGAGGACGGGGATGTCCTCCGGAATGGCGTCCAGCAGCGCCCGGGTGTCGTCCGCCGACACCACCATGCCGGTCGGGTTGTTCGGGTTGCACAGGTACACGAGCCCGACGTCCCGGTAGTTCTTGATGGTCGTGTCGATCATCGCCGGGATGTCCTGCGAGTAGTCCTCCAGCAGCGGCAGCATGATGCCGTCCGCGTCGATGCCGGAAGCCACCCCGAAGACCGTCAGGTAGGTGGGCTGGACGCCGATGACCTTCTTGTTGTGCCCCAGATAGGTGTGCGCCACCACCCGGAGCGTCTCGCCCGAGCCCGCGCCCAACAGGATGTGCTCCGGCTCCACGCCGTGGTGCTCCGCGATCTTGAGCTGGATGTCGCCGTCCGGATAGCCGTACCGGTTCGAGTACTTCCAAGCGCCGTTCATCGCCTCCATCATCCGTTCGGACGGACCGTACGGATTCTCGTTGGAGGCGAGCTTGGCGAAGGAATCGTAGTCGTACTCCTGGGGGGTCGGGCGAAGCGAGGGCGTCGGGGCGCCCCACCCCAGCAGTCCGGTGGGCTTGAGTCCGGCGTACCCCAGGGCCGCGGCCGCTCCTCCCATGAAACGGCGGCGGGTAACGGAATTCCTCGATTGCATGGCGACCTCCTCGGGCGTGAGAGCGGGCGGGCGTGAACGGTTCGAATTCAATCGTATATTGGCCGCCCCGGGCCGCGAGCGCAAACTTCGCCGCGGCGCGCGGAGGCGGACGTCATGCGGCCTCGGCCGTCCGCGAGGAATAATGCCGCCGCAGAAACCGGCCAATGTCGTCGACCACCTGGTACATGACCGGCACCACGATGAGCGTGAGGAAGGTGGCGAAGACGATCCCCGCGATGACCGCGATCGCCATCGGTCCCCACCACGCGGCCTGGTCTCCGCCCCAGTAAAGGTCGGGAGCGAGGCTTCCGTACAGGCCGAAGAAGTCGAAGTTGAGCCCGATCGCGAGCGGCACCAGTCCGAGCGCCGTGGTCACGGCGGTCAGCACCACGGGCCGGAAGCGGGTCATCCCCCCCAGCACCAGCGCGTCCCGGCGACCCACCCCGTCGCGGTTGCGCAGAATGTCGATGTAGTCGATGAGCACGATGGCGTTGTTCACCACGATGCCCGCCAGCGAGATGATGCCCACACCCGTCATGATGACGCCGAAAGGCATGCGGAACACCATGAGCCCCAGCAGGACGCCGACCGTGGACATCAGCACCGAGGTCAGGATGATCAGGGGCTTGACCAGCGAGTTGAACTGCGAGATGAGGATGAAGCCGATGAGGAAGAGCGCCATTAGGAAGGCGGTGGTGAGGAAGGCCTGCGCCTCCGCCTGTTCCTCGTTCTCGCCCGTGTAGCGGATCTGATAACCCGGCGGCAGCGATTCCGCGAATCCGGCGAGCGCCAGCTGGACCTCGCCCAGCACGGCGTTCGAGTTGTACCCGGCGCGCACCTCCGACGACACGGTCACCGAACGATCCATGTCCAGGCGCTGGATGGATCCCGCTCCCTCTCCCACCTCCCACGAGGCGACCGACAGCAACGGGATGGGATCGCCCTCGGACAGCACGGTCAGGTCCGCCAGGGTGCTCAGCTCGTCCCGGTCCTCCTCCGCAAGGCGCACGATGATGTCGTACTCGTCGTTGCCGGTCCGGTACTTGGCGGCTTCGATGCCCTGTATGGCGCCCCGGATGGCCTGACCCACGCGCAGGGTCGAGAGCCCGTACAGCGCCGCCTTCTCCCGGTCGACGCGCACGCCCAGCTCGGGACGGGCGTCGTCCAGGTTGCTGTTGAGGCGCACGAGCTTGGCGTAGACGGGATCCGCCCGCAGGGCGGCGAACATCTCGTCGGCGAGTTCGCTCAGCCGTTCGGGGTCGGAACCCACGAGCTCGATGTTCACGGGCGGGCCCGTCCCGGGTCCCTCCTCGCTCTTGTCCACCGAGATCTCCGCCCCCGCCACGTCGCCGCCAACGGTTTCCTGCAGCAACGCCAAGGTCTCGAACCCGTCGCGCCGCTGATCCTGGAACTCCACGAAGGAGATGGCGAGCTGGCCCCTCTCCGGCCCGCTCGGGCCACCGCCCATCGGACCCCCGCCTCCCCCACCGCCGCCGACGGTGGCCACCACCGACTCCCCGTCCAGCGCCACACCCTCGTATTCGGGCAACTCCTCCTCGATGCGACGCACCAGCCGGTCGGTGAAGTCGGCGCGGGTGCCGGTCGGGGTCTCCACGTCGATCATGATCTGGCGGGGCGGAATGGCCTCGGGGAAGAACTCGACGCCCGCGTTGAACCGTCCGAACAGGATCACGGTCACCACCAGCATGGCCGCGCAACCGCCCAGCACCACGGCGGGGCGGTCGAGCGCGCGCGTCAGCTGGGATTCGTAGAACACGATCGCCCGCTCCAGCCACCAGTGCTGGAAGACGGTGGCCGCGCGCCGGATCGCGAAACGGTAGAGGGCCCAGAGAAGGCCC
The DNA here is from genome assembly GCA_965221265.1 of Longimicrobiales bacterium. Taxonomy (GTDB): domain Bacteria; phylum Gemmatimonadota; class Gemmatimonadetes; order Longimicrobiales; family Gaopeijiaceae; genus BD2-11. The sequence goes on from OZ244873.1 coordinate 8,526, forward strand.
GCGGTGAGGAGCAGAAGCCCCGCCGTGAGTGGATTGGCGAGCGCAAGACCAAGCGCCACGCCGGCGCTCACGCCCACCAGCGTGAGCCGCGCCGCCCGGGTGAGCGGCGGGGCCCGCTCCCCCTCGCGCAGGATGAACATCGAACAGAGGGTCGGGACGATGACCAACGCCACGAACAGCGAGCTGGAGAGCGTCACGATGAGCGTGGTCGGCAGGTAGCTCATGAATTCGCCCGAGATGCCCGGCCAGAACAGGAGCGGCACGAACGCCGCCAGCGTGGTGAGCGTGGCCGCGATCACCGGCCCCGCCACCTCTCCGGTGGCCTTCTTCGCCGCCAGCACCCGGTCCCAACCCCGCTCCACGTAGCGGTAGATGTTCTCCACCACCACGATCGCGTTGTCGACCAGCATCCCCAGGGCGAGGATGAGCGAGAAGAGCACGACCATGTTCATCGACACGCCCAACAGCCGGAGCACGCCGAAGGAAAGGAGCATCGACGAGGGAATCGAGATGGCGACGAAGAGCGACGTGCGCAGGCCGAGGAAGAAGAGGAGCACGCTCACGATCAGGATGAGCCCCGAGATGATGTTGTTCTCGAGCGAGCTCACCATGGCGAAGATGTCGCGCGACGTGTCCCCGGTGATCTTCACCGTCAGGGTCGCCGGAAAGAGCGGCTGCATCCGCTGGATGACCGCCCGCACCTCGTCGGCCGTCTCGATGATGTTCTCGCCCGAGCGCTTGACGATGTCCAGCGTCACCACGGGCGAGCCGTCGAGGCGGGCGTAGGTCTCCCGGTCGGCGAAGCCGAACTCCACGTCCGCCAGATCGCGGACGTAGATGGGACCGCCGTCGTCGGCGGTGACGACGAGGTCCTCGATGAGCGCGGGGTCGTCGAACTCGCCGTCCACCCGGACCAGGAAGCGCTGGTCTCCCACGTCGATGGAGCCGCCGGGGATGTTGACGTTCTCGGCGGCGATGGCGTCGATGACGTCCTGGAGGGCCAGGTTGTAGAACTGGAGGCGCGAGAGGTGGACGTCCACCTTCACCTCGCGCTCGAGCCCGCCGCGCACGTCGACGCGCAGGATCTGCGGCACGCTCTCGAGCTCGTCGCGCAGATCCTCGGCGATTTCCTTGAGGTACACCAGGTCGAAGTCGCCGGCGAGGTTGACCTGCATGATCGGAAACTCCGAGAAGGAGATCTCGAAGACGCCCGGCTCCTCGGCGTCCGAGGGCAGCTCCGGCCTGGCCAGGTCGACCTTCTCCCGCACCTGCTGCAGGGCCTCCTCGATGTTCGCGGTGGTTTCGAACTCCGCGGTGATGCTGGAATAGCCCTCGATCGACGTCGACGCCAGCTCCTTGATCTCCGAGATCGTGCTGAGCTCCTCCTCGAGCGGACGGGTGACCAGCGTCTCGATATCCGACGGCGACACGCCGGGATACAGGGTGTTCACCACGATCACCGGAATCTCGATCTCCGGGAACGACTCCTTCGGGATCACCCGGTAGGAAGCGAGCCCCGTGAGCGTGATGAGGAGGAGCAGCACCACCGAGCTGGTGCGGTGCTCGATGGCGAAGCTGGTGACCACGAACTCCTTGAAGCGCGCGAGATAGCCGGGGTCGTCGCGCGGTCCGGCCGCGCCCACGTCTCCGGCCCCCCCGCGGGCCTCGCCAAGGTCCTGCCGCCTTTCGATATCAGACATTTCGGTCTCCGCGATGTGCCGTCGGTTGGACGACGCGGCGGGCGGCGCACGTCCGACGCGCGCGCGCCCTCGTCGGCGTCCTCAATTCACCACCCGAACGCGGTCTCCGTCGGAGACCAGCTGCTGGCCGATCACGACCAACCGGTCGCCCGCCCGCAGGCCCTCCTCGACGACGACGCGGTTGCGTTGCGCCGGTCCCAGTCGCACGGAGCGCAGGCGCGCCACTCCCTCCTCGCCCGAGCCCTCCACCACGTACGCGACGTAGCCGTCCTCCACCCTCAGCACCACCTCGCGCGGCACCACCACGACATCGGCCCGCGTCTCGCGCACGATCTCGATGTTGGCCACCATCTCCGGCTTGATGAGCCCGCCGGGGTTGGCCAGGGTCAACTCGACCGGAAACGTGCGGTCCTCGGGATCCACCGCGGCGCCCACGTAGGTGATGCTCCCCTCGAAGACCTCGCCCTCCAGGACCTGGAAGGTGACGGTGGCCCGGGAGCCGGGTCTCACATCCAACGCGAAGCGCTCGGGAACTCCGCCGCGGACGCGCACCGGATCGAGGTCGACGACGCGCGCCACCGGAGTCCCCGGCATGATCATGCTGCCCAGTTCTATGTCCCGGGAGTCGAGCACGCCCTCGAACGGCGCGCGGATGACGGTCGCGTCCAGCCGCGCCGAGAGGGCGGAGAGGCTCGCCGCCGACTGCTCGGCGGCGTAGCGCGCCTCCAGGTATTGCATTTCCGACCCGACCTGGTCCTCCTCGAACAGTTGTCTGCGCCGCTCCCAGGACTCCCGCGCCAGGTCGGCGCGGGCGCGCGCCTCCTCCACCTGGGCGCGCAGCTGGGTGTCGTCCAGACGGGCCACCGCCTCCCCGGACGCGACCGGGTTGCCCTGGTCCACCAGGATCGACGTCACCAGGCCCGCCTCGGTGGCCGACACCACCACGTCGCGGTTCGCGCGCACGGTACCGGTGAGCCGGATCAGCTCGGTGAAGCCGGTGGGTGCGATCGACTCCACCTCGACGTTGATGGCGCGCGTGGCGCCCTCGACGAGGGGCGGTATGGTGTCGCCCGCCTCCGCGCTGCCGCCACAGGCGGCCGCCAAGCCCGCCAGCCCCAGCGCCCATTTGCTTGTCATTTCGCGCACCACTCGATTCATGGTTGTTTCCTCGAAAGCCTTCGTGTCGTCCGCCGGAGGATTGAGCCCATCGCACCCACGGGATTCGCCTTGGCTACTCCCCATCCGCCCGTGCGAGTTCCGTGTCCACCATGGGCACGGCGCCGACCGCCTCGTCGAGCCGCGCCCAAGCCACCAAATAGTCGTACACCGCCTGGGCGTAGTTGAACTCGCTCTGTCTCAGAGCCACCTCGGCGTCCGTTAGCTCGAGCTGGTCGCTGATGCCCTCGCGATACTGGGCCGAGGCGATCTCGAAGCCCCGCCGGGCCTGATCGACCGCGAGCCTCTGGCCTCGCGCCCTCAGCCGTGCCTCCTCGGCCAGCTCGATGAACGCCTTGACCTCGCTCTCCGCTTGATCGCGCGCGAGCCGGGTCTGCACTTCCGCCTGCCGAAGCACCGTCCGGCGTTGGTCGATGCGCGCGTCCTTGCGGAAGCCCTCGAAGACGGGCATGCTCACCATGACACCTACCGCCTGCGCCGACGCCCGCGATCCCGGGTCCCCGAAGAAGTCCGGTCCTCCATTCTGCTGCGCCTGAAGCACGTAGTTGCCGACGAGGGAGACGGTGGGAAGGTATTGCACCTGCTCCAGCCGCATCTCGGCGTGGCGAAGATCTTCGGCGAGCTCGAGCTGGCGTATGTCCGACCTCCGTTCTTGCGCGAGCGCCAGCCTCCCCTCCACATCGACCTCCATTGCACCTGAGCTGGCAAGGCCGAGGATTGCCCGGTTCGGGGGCGAGTTGGCCGCGGGATCGTCCAAGTCCATGGACGCCAGCGAACCGGCCACCGTCAGGCTCTCTTGATCCGGCAATGCCAGCTCAACCGCCAGTACTCGCCGAAACTGGGTTGTCGCGTTCTCGGCACGCCGCAGATTCGGCTCCAAGTTGGCCAGCTCGACTTCGAGTCGAAGCACATCGTAGTCCGACGCCAACCCCGCCAAGTTCAACGCCTGCGTCTCCTTGAAGGACCGGCGGACCCGTTGCACCGAGTTGGTGGTAAGCCGCTCCTGCTCCTGCGCCAGGAGAACGTCGTAGAATGCCATCCGCACCCGGGTCACGGCGTTCTGGGCGCGACCGCGCACCAATTCCTCCTGGAGAGAGGCGAAGCGCCCGGCTGTCCCCAACCCAATGAACGCTCTGGGGTCGAAGAGCGGCTGTTGCAGATTCAGGCTGGCGTTCCAGCTGTTGTCCGCGCCAAAACGTACCTGAACGAGATCATCCGGGCTTGCGTCGGGGTCGAAAAACGCCGGCATGAAGGTCGTCGGCCGCGTAAGGTTGCGCGTATAGCTCGCACTGAGATCGAGCGTGGGCAGCACGCTCCCCCATGCCTCCGACACCTGCTCCCGGGCCAGCTCCAGGCCAAACCGCGCATCGCGAACGTCGCGGCTGCGTTCGAGCGCCATCTCGACCGCCTGCGGAAGCGTCAGCGCCTCCGCCGGCGGCGCGGCCGTGACCATCTCCTGACCGCCCGCCCAGCCGGGCGGAACGACGTGAAGGGACACGACCATGAAGACCGCGTACGCAACCATGCCCACCGCCCGCCCAGCCGGCGGCACTCCCTCTCGCCCCTTTCGTCCTTCGGTCATCATCCGCAAGCCTCGCCGTGTCCGGTTTCCCGATGGTCGTTCGTTTCCCGTGGGGGATTCGGCCCAGCCCACTTCCCGCCCTCACCTCGCTCGGCGGACCGCCCATCTCCACTTCTCCGCGGCGCTGGCCCCGCGCGTGGGCCGGGGCCGTTCCGGAACCCGGTCCCGCCAAAGCGAGGCGTCTCAACGGGTGGAACGTGATGGGGCCGTGCGCCGACTAACCCCTTGGTACGAGTGGCGGCACTGGAACGCGGGCGCGCGCGCCACCCGCCATCCGGAGGCCGGTGCGCGCATGGACGGCGCCTCAACACCACTTGGAGGGAGGGAGTACGCTGGCGTGCCGTCCGGTGTCGGATCCCGTCACTGACATGGGAATAGTCTAAGCAGAACCAACAACCGGTTCAACGGCCCGGCCCCCGTCCGGCCAGGGATTCCCGCCCCCGCATTCGCGTAGCCTCCGCAAGGCGTGGCGAACGGATGGAGTCGCGCCCGCCCGGCGGCGTGGCACGGGCCACCCCGGTCTTCTACCTTTCGGGCGGTCGTGATCGCGCGCGAAGCACCTCGCCACGTACAAGGGCCCGCACCCGAGCCCTTCCCGATCACGCCGATTCCGCCACCGGAGACGCCCATGCCACGCCCCGACGCTTCCCCTCGCCCAGTGTCCCTTCTGCTTGCCCCGCTCGCTCTCGCGGCCTGCGCGGTCGGACGCCCGGACCCCGCACCCACCCCCGCGCCGGCGGGACGGGACGCGGACGACGACGCCATGCCGCCCTACGCCGAGGTGATCGGCGCCGACGCCGTCAGCGACGACGGCCTGTTCGATGTGCACCAAGTCGGCACGGACTTCTTCTACGAGATCCCGGTGGACCAATTCGGTCGGGAAATGCTGGTTGTGTCGCGCATCTCGCGCACCGCGGAGAACGTGGGCTGGGGCGGCGCCAAGGAGGGGACCGCGGTGGTGCGCTGGCAGCGGCGCGGCGACCAGGTGCTCCTGCGCCAGGTGAGCCACGAGAACTACGCCGACCCGGAGAGCACCATCTATCCGTCGGTGCTGAACTCCAACTTCGAGCCGGTCATTCGTGTGTTCGACATCGAAACCGTGTCCGGGGACTCGTCCTCGGTCGTTATCCAGGTGAACGACTTGTTCGAGAGCGACGTGCCGCTGTTCGGCCTGCGCCCCGCACGGCGGGAGGCCTACGAGGTTCGCAGCCTGGACGAGGACCGCACCTTCATCGAATCGGCGCGCAGCTTCCCACGCAACATCGAAGTGCGCCGGGTGGTGACCTATCAAGCCACCGAGGCCCCCTCGGACGCGGAGTCCAACACCCTCTCGCTCGAGATGAACCACTCCATGCTGCTGCTTCCCGACGAGCCCATGCGGCCGCGCCTTTGGGACGAGCGGGTGGGCTTCTTCTCGGTGACCCGAACCAACTACGGGCTGGACGAGCAGCGCGCCCAACGGGAGCGCTTCATCACCCGCTGGCGCCTCGAGCCCTCCGACCCCGAGGCGTGGGCGCGCGGAGAGCTGGTCGACCCGGTGAAGCCGATCATCTACTACGTGGACCCGGCGACGCCGGAGAAGTGGCGCCCCCACATCATCCAGGGCGTGAACGACTGGCGGGTGGCGTTCGAGGCGGCGGGATTCAGCAACGCCATCGAGGGACGGGAGCCTCCCTCGCCCGCGGAGGACCCGGATTGGAGCCCCGAGGACGCGCGCTACTCGGTGATCCGCTATCTGGCCTCGCCGGTGCAGAACGCCTCCGGGCCGCACGTCCACGATCCGAGGACGGGCGAGATCCTCGAGAGCGACATCCAATGGTACCACAACGTGATGAACCTGCTGCGCAACTGGTACCTGGTGCAGACCGCCGCCCGCGAGGAGAATGCCCGCGGGGTGAGGTTCGACGACGAGGTGATGGGTGAGCTGATCCGCTTCGTGTCGGCGCACGAGGTGGGCCACACGCTGGGCCTGCCGCACAACATGAAATCGTCGGCGGCATACCCCGTGGATTCGCTGCGCACGAACTTCACGTGCACCATGGGGACGGCGGCCTCCATCATGGACTACGCCCGCTTCAACTACGTGGCGCAGCCCGGAGACGACGCGTGCGTGCTGCCGCGCGTGGGTCCGTACGACATCCACTCGATTCGTTGGGGCTACCGGCCCATCCCCGGGGCGACTTCGCCGGAGGAGGAGCGGCCGACGCTGCACCAGTGGATCCTGGACACGGGCGACGACCCCGTGTACCGCTTCGGCGACCCCAGCCAGGCCGACCCCGAGTCGCTCACGGAGGCCATCGGCGACGACGCCATGCGGGCTTCGGAGCTGGGCATCGCCAACCTCAAGCGCATCGCCGGATCGCTCCGCGACTGGACCCACGAGGAGGGCGCGGACTACGCCCAGCTGCGCGAGCTGCACCAGCAGGTCGGCGCGCAGTGGAACCGGTACTCGGGCCACGTGCTCGCCAACGTCGGCGGGGTGCGCTGGAACCGGAAGAGCCAGGACCAGGACGGCTACCCCTACCAGCGCGTGGAGCGCGAGACCCAGGAGCGCGCCATGGCCTACTTGGACGAGCAGGTCTTCCGCACGCCGTCCTGGCTCATCGACCCGGACATTCTCGACCGCGTGCAGGGATCCGGGGCCCCCGACCTGTTGGGGGGCTGGCAGGCCTCCGCCCTGAACCGCCTGCTGGACGTGAACCGTTTGAAGCGCCTGATCGAGCAGGAGGCGTTCGACGGCGCGGCGGCCTACGGGTTGCACGCCATGCTCGACGACCTGCGCGGCGCGTTGTGGCGCGAGACGGCGACCGGGGACGCCACCGACACCTACCGACGCAACCTGCAGCGGGCCCACCTGGAGCGCTTCGCGGAGCTGATGGAGGACGAGGACGCCCTCGCCACCGACATCGTCGCGGCGGTGCGCGGGCAGCTCGGGACGTTGGCGGGAGAGGTGCGCGCCGGGGCCGACCGCACCCGCGACCGGGCGACCCGGCTCCACTACGAGGACGTGCTGGCGCGCATCGAGGCGATGCTGGACCCCGCGCCGAGCGGCTGACCCGCACCCTGTTGGCCGCCTGTTCGATCGCGGCGTATGGGGCGTGGGCCTGAACTTCCGCCCTTGACGCCTCGCCGTTCTGTCGGTACCGTATCGCGCGTTTCCCGGGGGATTGGGAAGTTCATGAATCCAAGATCAGCAGCCCCCTGCCAAAACCCGCAGGCCCCGTACCCACCGCACGAATCATCCGCCGTACGCAAATCGCCGCACACATCCGTCACATAGTTTCACCACTGTCGGGATCGTGCCGTTCGGGGGCACCCTCTTGCCCTCCGCCGATCCCGCGCCATCAGGAGGAAGAAGTAGCATGAGAACGACCGGAACCGTGAAATGGTTCAACGACGCCAAGGGTTATGGATTCCTGGATCCCGAAGGTGCGAACCAGGATTGCTTCGTCCACTACTCCGCCATCGCCGGGGACGGCTTCCGCTCCCTGACCGAGGGCGAGCGCGTCGAGTTCGACATCGTGGACGGACCGAAGGGTCCCGCGGCGGAGAACGTGGTGCGGTTGGAGGCCTGACCTCAGACCGGGACGGCGCTCCGGCGCCGCCCCGTTGGACGTCCGCGGCGCTCGGGATCTCCCCCGGCGACGCCGCGGCTCAGATTCGGAAGAAGGCTCGGCCCTGCCAGCTTTGGCGGGCCGGGCCTTCCCATTTCCCCTCCCTCAACTCGCCCAGGCGCGTGATCGTGTTGTTGAACACGGGGGTGTCCAGCGTCACCTCTCCGGCGGCCACCCGCTCCCCGAAGCCTCCCCGGCTCACCCGCTCGACGCCCCGCGCCGACCGGTAGTAGACCGGCGTGTTGTCCACCAGCCGGGACCCGATCTCGGCCTCCAGCTCTTTGAGCATGCGCACCAGGGCGTCGATTGAGCAGCCCGAGGGAGGCGTCACGCGCTCGTCCACGGCGACCGCCAGAAACCGGTCGTGCAGCCACGCGCGTCCAGCGGCGAGCGGAGCTCCGTGGGCCTTCCAGCGGGACAGGAAACCGTCCACGCGCCCCAACAGCGCGGCGCGCTCGTTGGGGGTCAGGGCACGCTCGCTCCCGAACACCCACAGCCGCGCCTGGTCGGGCAGACGCTCGAAAACGGGATCGACGGGATCGACTTGTCCGGTGTTGGTCATCCTTCCTCGCGCGCGATGGCGTCGCCGAGACCCTTCCCGAGCAGAACCGACATCCAGCGGAGATCGGGTGTGTTCTCGAGCAGGATCTTCAGGATCATGGTCAGGGGAATCGACAGGAACATGCCCAGAGGGCCCCACACCCATCCCCAGAATATGAGGGAAAGGACCACGACCAGGGTCGACAGGCCCAGCCGGCGCCCCATCAGGTTGGGTTCGATGATGTTGCCGAAGACGGTGTTGATCCCCAGGTAGACGACGCCCACGCCAAACGCCGACCCCGGCCCGTACATGATCAGCGCCAACACGATCGCGGGGAGGGAGGCGATGACCGAGCCGATGGTGGGAATGTAGTTGAGGACGAAGCCGGTAAGCCCGAGCAACACGGGGAAGTCGAGGCCGGCGGCCGCCGCGAAGAGGCCAATGGTGACGCCCGTGGCCAGGGAGACCAGGGTCTTGATGGTCAGGTAGGTCTGGACTTCGCGCACAATCTTGGTCAGCCTGATCGAGTCGTTGCCGACGTCACCCAGCGCCATGCGCAGCTTGCGGGGGAAGACCGCCGCCTCGGCCAGAATGAAGACCATGATCAGCAGGACCAGGAACGTGTCGGTCACCAGGGCGAGAACCCGCTGGATGGCGCCGGTCGCGACATCGAGCGCCGCGTCCAGGGAAAACAGGCCGGTGAGCTCGGCGAAGACGTTGCCCACCAGCGGCAGCTCGACCTCGGCCAGCCGGGTCTGCCAGAATTCCCAGAGGAGAAGCAGGCGGATTTCGTACGCGGGGTATCGGGCCTGGAACTCGGCGAACGCCTGGCTGGCGAGCAGCAGCAGACCTCCGAGCACGGCGGCCACGAGCAGGACGGAGAACAGGATGGCGAGCGGGGACGGGACGCCGCGCCGCCGCAGCCACGTCATCACCGGAAGCGTGAGGATGGCGAGAACCAGCGCGAGGAAGAAGAGCGAGAGGATGCCCCCCGCAAGCTTCAGGCCGGCGACGACCACCACGACCGACGCGAGAACGCCCAGCACTTGCGCGCCTCGCTTGTCTTCCTGTCGTTCCAGCATGGGCAGGCGTTCCGGAGGGGGGCCTCGACCGCGTCGGCGCCGTCACCGGCGCGCGCGCCCTTCAACCATTTGGGCGGTCGGATGTTCCCGCTTCCGGGTGGCGTCTCAGATCCGACTCGGGGGCGGCGGCGGGGCGGATCCCCGGAGGACGCGCCCGGGACCGACCGCGAGGCATCGGACGCCGACACGGCTCCGGACGCCGCCGGACTCGTTCATTCGGGCGCGGCGTCGCGCGCGTTCCCCCGCCTCTCCGGGATGTTGCCGTGGGTGAGGCGGGAGCACCCGGGAGCCGCGCCGCCGCCAAGTCCGACGAGGAGCTGCTGCGCGAATGCAGGGTCGACACCCTGCGCGCCGGAGGAAAGGGCGGACAGCACCAGAACACGACCGACAGCGCCGTCCGCCTCACCCACCTCCCCACCGGCATCGTGGTGGTGGCGCGGGAACGCCGCAGCCAGCACCGCAATCGGCGGGTCGCCCTTGCCCGGCTTCGCCGCCGGCTCGCGGAACGCGTGGCGAGAAAGCCGAAACGGATCCCCACGCGCGTGCCCGCCGCCCAAAGGCGCAGGCGCCTGGAGGCGAAGCGCAGGCGCGGTCGGGTGAAGAAGTTGCGGCGCGGGCCGAAGGAGGAGGAGTAGGCTCGCTCGAATGCCGGGGAGAGTCCGTCCGCGGGCTCCCTAGCCTCCCACCTCGCGCGCCTCCGCCGTCAGCGTCTCCAGCATCTCCGTGTAGAAGGCGCGCCGCGTCCGCTGGTCCTGGGTGAGCGGAGCCACCACGCCCTCCGCGGCGCCCCGCAGGCGGCCGATTCGGCTGGCCAGCTCGGCGAACTCCCGCCTCAGGTCGCGCAGCTTGGTGGCGCGGGGACCGGCGTCGTCCGAGGCGAGCCCCTCCAGCGCGTCGTCGATGGCGGACCGCTCGGCGGCGACCCGCGCTCCCAACTCGGCGAGCTCGAGGAGAGTGGCCGTCCAAGCGGCGCGCGCCTCCGGCGAGGCGGTGATGCGGGGATCCTCGCGCACCAGGAACGGTTGGGTCGACCGCGCGCCGGCCACTTCGAGCCGCGCGACGTAGCTCCCGGGCACCACCAGCGGCCCGCGCCCGACCGCGACCTCGTGACGCATGTCCCACACCACGCGGTTCATGCCTCGGCCCGCGGTGCCCGCCACGGTCGCGACCCGGGCGCCGCTCCCGTCCTCGATGACGATGCCCACGGCCTCCTCCGCCGCCTCTTCGGCGAGCCAGTAGTCGAGGATGGCGCCGTTGGGAGGGTTCTCGCCCCGATAGTGAACGTCGCCGGCGTGGGCCGCTCCGCCCGCGCGCCTGATCTGCGTGGCGGGCTCGATGGTGAACAGGTGGGCCGGACCGGCCATGACCTCGGGCGTGAGCTCCTGCAGCGCGTTGATCTGGTCGAGGATCCAGATTCCGCGTCCGTGGGTGGCCAGCACGAGGTCGTTGTCGCGGGGGTGAATGACGAGGTCGTTGAACGGGAGGGTGGGCATTCCGCCGCGCAGCTCCGTCCAGCGCGCTCCCCCGTCCATGGTGAAATAGAGCCCGATCTCGGCGCCCAGGAAGAGCACCGAGGGGTTGCGCGGATCCTCGCGCACCGTCCGGAGCACGCGCTCGGGCGGGAGGTCGCCGGTGATCGAGACCCACGTCCGGCCGTGGTCGTCCGAACGGTAGAGGTAGTTCCCGTAGTCGTTGTTGCGGTAGTTGTTCCACACCGCGTAGACGCGCGCCTCGTCGTGTCGGGAAGGTTCGATGCCGTTCACCCACGCGCCGGGAGGAAGGCCGGGGAATTCGGGAAGGGTGGCGGGTTCGTCCGAGTCGGACACGTCGCGGGCGGCCACGTCGGTCCAGCGCTCGCCGCCGTCGCGCGAGACGTGGAAGCGGCCATCGGCGGTGCCGGCGTAGAGGAGCCCCGGCGTGAGCGGGCTTTCGGCCACGGCCGAGATGGTGGGATAGTACGGGACCCCGTCGTCCAGCGACGGGGTGAGGTCGTTCGGCATCCGGCCCATGACCGGCAGCGTGCGCCGGTCCACGCCGGTGGTGAGGTCGCCGAGCGCCCGCCACGAGTCGCCCCGGTCGGTCGTCTTCCACAGCGTTCGGGTCCCGGCGTACAGGGTGGACGCGTCGTGGGGCGAGATGATGAAGGGGCCGTCCCAGTTGGCGGGTTCCATGGCGTTGCCGAGGCGCTGCTCCTCGAAGGTCCCCACCTCCCTCCAGGTCTCCCAGTTGCGGCGTCCCGCGATGTGGCCCGTCGGGTCGCCGGGCCGGATGCTGGTCCGCTGACCGTTGCGGATATCGACACGCGACAGTCCAAGATATTGCGATTCCGTATATACGATATAGTTGTTGGTCGTATCCGGGATGTTCACGAAGCCGTCGCCGCCTCCGAGGCGAGTCCAGTCGCCGTTTACGATCCCCTCCTGCCGGTACGTCTCGCTGGGTCCCATCCAGGAGCCATTGTCCTGCAACCCGCCATAGACGTTGTAGGGCTCCGCCATGTCCACCTGGACCCGGTAGTATTGGCTCACCGGCAGATCCGAGATGTAGAGCCAGCTCAGACCGCGGTCCCAGGAGATGCCGAGCCCGCCGTCGTCGGCCTTCATCACGTGGCGCGAGTCGTCGGGGTTGACCCAGACCATGCGGTCGTCGCCGTGCAGGCTCTGGGGCGGGACGGTGAAGGTGCGGCCCCCGTCATCGGAAAAGGAATAGCTGTTCATCATGTAGACGCGTTGGTCGTCGCTCGGGTCGACCAGGATCTGGCTCGCGTACATGGGCCGCGGATTCCAGTCGCTCATGAGCGCCCACGTCTCGCCGCGGTCCTCGGAGCGGTAGATGCCCGCGCGCCGCTCGGTGTAGGCGGTGGAGGCGTTGTAGCGGTAGCCCTGCTCGACGCTCACGTAGACGATGCGCGGGTCGCTCCGGAAGATGGAGATGCCGATGCGGCCCAGGATCCCGTCCGGAAGCCCGCGCGCGATCCCCGGTCCCGAGAGGCGGTCCCACGTGTCGCCGCCGTCGGTGCTGCGGTGGAGGGCGCTCCCCGGACCCCCGCCGTGGAAGCCCCACGGACGGCGCCGCCGCTGGTACGTGGCGGCGTAGACGATACCCGGGTCCTCCGGGTCGAGCGCCACGTCCACGACCCCCGTGTCCTCGTCGACGTGAAGGATGCGCCGCCAGGTCTCGCCTCCGTCGGCGCTCCGGTACAGGCCGCGCTCCTCGTTGGGACCCCACAGGTGGCCCATGGCGGCCACGTACACCACGTCGGGGTCGTCCGGGTGCAGGGCGACCCGTCCGACGTGACGACTCTCGCGGAGTCCCATGTGGGTCCACGACGCGCCGCCGTCCGTGCTCTTGTACACGCCGTCGCCCCACGACGAGCTCTGCCGGTTCGCCCGCTCGCCGGTGCCGACCCAAACGACCGAGGTGTCGACCTGGTGCACCGCGATCGCCCCCACCGAGTGGGTGCCCTCGTTCTCGAACACCGGAACCAGGGTGACCCCGTTGTCGCTGGTCTTGTAGACGCCCCCGGTCGCGGAGGCCACGTAAAACGTGGTCGGGTCCGACTCGACGACCGCCAGATCCACGATCCGCCCGCTCATGACGGCGGGGCCGATGTTGCGGGGACGAAGGGCGTCCAGCTGCCCGGTCGTCGCCTGGGCGCGCAGGGGGCCCGCCGCCAGGACGCCCGCGCAGAGGCCGGCGAAGCCGAGCGCGGCCGCCCAGCGCGGACGCGACACCCCTCGAATGCCGGGAGGAGTCCGTCCGCGGGCTGCCGGGAACGGGCGGGTGCGCGGGCGGGCGCGTGGCGTCGCGGGATGGGGATGGGTCATTTCGCGATCCGTGGGCGAAGGGGATGGGATGCCGGGACGGTCCTCCAACTTCGGACGCGGCGCGGAGGGGATCAACCCGGTCCGCGGGCTCCATCGACGATCCGGCTTGTCCCCCGGGACCCGCCGGTCCATCTTCTTGAGCCCAAACAACGTCTGGAGCCCAAAAAAAGTTGAAATCCGGGGAACGGAATTGGAATCCGAAAAGAGGGAAGAACGAATGAGACGATACGCGTTGGTTGCCGCCGGCGTCTTCGCGCTGCTCACGGCCGTCGAGCCGGCTCGCGCCCTCCAGGAAGGGGTCGGCGCGGCGGGCCTCCGGGTCGGGACGCTCGGCGTGGGCGCCGACCTCGGGATCGCCTTGAACGAACGGTTCGCGCTTCGCGCCGGGGCCGGGTTTTTGGGATTCGACATGGACCTTACCGGCAGGTTCGGCCTCGCGGACAACCGCACCGCCGAACTCTCGCTGCCGAGCATGCTGCTCACGTTCGGCGCCGAGTTCTCGAGCGGTGCCCGGCGCGCCGAGGCCGGCGTGTTGATCATGACCGACGATCCGGTCCACACCATCGAGTACGGGAGCGGCGCCTCCATCGACATCGGCGGCGGCTCGTACAGGCAACCGGAGGTGCTCACGTTGGCGACCACCCTGACCAGCGCGCCGGTCGCTCCCTACCTGCTGGTCGGGTACGGGTCGACGCGGTCGCGCGGGCTCGACTTCATGGCCGACATCGGGGTCGCGTTCCTTCAGGGCACCGCGCTGGAGATGAGCGCCACTGGAAGCTCGGACGTGCTCGGCTCGGCCTCGTTCCGGACGGACCTCGAAGCCGAACGGCGCGAGACCGAGGACGACGCCGGAGGACTGATTCGGTTCTGGCCGATCGTGAGCATCGGGCTGCGCTACGGGTTCTAGCAGTCCGTGGATGAATCCGCCCGAGCACCGAGAGCGGCGTGGCGCCGGGCTGGCAAGGCGCTTTGAAGGCCGAATAGCAGAGCCATTGGGCCGAAAAGCAACGCCGAGCGTAGCGAACCAGCACGGATGCAACGCCGCTCGAATGCCGGGGGGAGTTTGTCCACGGGCTGCTAGCGATACTCGGTCGGCCGGTCGCGCGCCAGCAACCGGGTCGCGCGGTCGCGGTCGGCGGGCGTGTTCACGTTGAGGAAGGCGTGCTCCGCCCCCGCCACGGAGGCGACTTGGTCGCCGGTCACCACGACCGGATCGTGCGCGCCCACGAACGCGCCCATGCCGAGCCGGCCCGCCTCCAGCCATTGCTCCACGGCCACCGCCAAACCCACCGGATAGCACGCGCACAGAGGCTCGATGCCCAGCGGGCCGGAGCTGGCCGGCACGGTCGGGCGCGCGGCGTCGAAGCGGGTGGCCAGTCGCGCCACCAGCGCGGGCGGCACCAGGGGCAGGTCGCACCCGAGCAGGAAGACGCCCGCGTCCCCCCGCTCCCGCGCCCACGCCAAGGCCGTGCGCAGACCGCCGAGCGGGCCCATCCCGGGCGTCAGGTCGGGGCGGACGGGAACGCCCGAGGGCGGGGCGTGGGCGGCGGGTGAGTCCTCCGCCCGGTTGAGAATCACTCCGGTCTCCAGGCCGGCCGCCCGCAGGATCCCCAGAGCGCGCTCCAGCAACGTGCGCCCGGCCAGCCTCGCCCACGCCTTGGGGCTGCCGTACCGGCGGCTTCCGCCGCCCGCCAGCACCACCCCGAAGAGGCGCGCCCGGGACGGGTCTCGCCCACTCACGCCCTCATCCGCTCGAGACCGGCGCCCGCATGATCCCGCATCCGCGCTGGACCGCGGGCGCAACGGAGAATCCGCACGGGGCTGCGCGCACCCCAATGGCCGAAACCCTCACCGACTCGAATCGGCCCCCACGGCCACGCCCGTCCGCACCCGCGCCCGCCCGGCGTACACGTTGAAGCCGGTCGCGCGCGTGAACCCCACCAAGGTGACGTTGAAGCGGCGCGCCAAGTCCACCGCCAGCGAGGAGGGGGCGCCCACCGCCGCCAACACCGGGACCCCGGCCATGGTGGCCTTCTGCAGGAGCTCGAACGAGGTCCGGCCGCTCACCAGCACGATGCGGTCCGCCAAGGGCAGCCGTCCGGCCAGGAATTCCCGCCCGATCAGCTTGTCCAGGGCGTTGTGCCGTCCCACGTCCTCGCGCAGCCCGAGCAACCGCCCCTCCACGTCGAACAACGCGCTCGCGTGGATGCCGCCGGTTTGCTCGAAGACGGGCTGGGCGGCCCGCAACGCTTCGGGTAGGCCGGTCAACACCTCGGCCGGAACCGATGGCGCACCGTCGGGGATGGGCGCGCACCCCCGCACCTCGATGGCGTCGAGCGACGCCTTGCCGCACACCCCGCAGCTGGAGGTCATGTAGAAGTTGCGGCTCAGCGAGTCGGCGTCGAAGGACGCGTCGGGCGCCAACCGCACCTCGAGCAGGTTGTACTCCTGCGGCTCATCCCCGGAGCAGTAGCTGATCTCGTGGATGTCGCGCGGATCCGACACCAACCCCTCCGCGAACAGGAACCCGGCCGCGAGCTCGAAGTCGTCTCCCGGCGTGCGCATCGTGACCGACACGCTCCTCGTGCGCCACCGTTCGCCATCCGCGAAGCGCACGCGGATCTCAAGGGGCTCCTCGACGGCCACCGCGTCCTGGCGCGTGCTGCGACGCCCCTCGCGGAGGCGCGTGACCCGGGTACGTGTGATGCGGCGGCGCGGAACGATCATGGGGAATAGTCGGACGACCCGGCGGAGATGGTCAAGCGGCGGGCCACGACCGGCCACTTGCGGGACGCCGGAACATCCGGGCAAGTTGACGGAACAGTCCGGATCCGCGGCCCCGCGAGACCCGCAGTCCCCGCGAAAGGGAGGCCCCTCATGAAGAACCCCACCATGCCTTGGCGCGCGATCACGCTTCCGGTGCTCATCGTCGCCGCAACCTCCGCGCTGGGGGGCGCCGTGCTCGCCCGGGTGTCGGGCACCGCGGACGAGGTCGCGAACGCCGCCACCGGCTTCGTCGCCACCCTCGACGCCGAAGGCCGCGACCGGGCCCTCTTCCCCCTCGGGGACGCCGAGCAGTTCAACTGGCACTTCGTCCCGAGAGAACGCAACGGGCTTCCGCTGAAGGCCATGAACCTCGCCCAGCGCACGGCCGCCCATCGGCTGCTCAAGTCGGCGCTGAGCACCCAGGGATATCTCAAGGCCAACGGCATCATCGAGCTCGAACGCGTGCTCGGGATCATGGAGGGTCGCGAGGAGCGGCGCGACCCCGAGGACTACTACTTCGCCGTCTTCGGGTCCCCCTCCGGCGACGAACCCTGGGCCTGGCGCTTCGAGGGGCACCATATCTCGATGAGCTTCTCCTCCCTCGGAGACGAGACCCTGGTCACCGGGCCCGCCTTCATGGGAAGCAACCCGCACATCGTGCCCTCGGGCCCGAAGGCGGGCCTGCGCGTGCTCGCCGGCGAGGAGGACCTGGCTCGCGAGCTGGTGACGATGCTGTCCGCGGGCCAGCGCCGGTCGGCGGTCATCGCGAGCGAGGCCTACGACGACATCATCACCGGAGCCGAGCGCACCGTGGAGCTCGAATACGAGGGGATCCGGGCCTCCGCCCTCGACGATGCCCAGCGGGTCCAGCTCGACCGACTCATCCACGAATACGTCGGGAACATGGACGGGGAATCGGCGCAACGCTGGATGGAGCGCATCGCCGCCGGCTCCGACGACGAGCTCCACTTCGCGTGGGCGGGTCCGACCGAAGCGGGGCGCGGCCACTACTACCGGGTCCACTCCCCCGACTTCCTCATCGAGTACGACAACACCCAGAACGACGCCAACCACGTGCACTCGGTGTGGCGCGATCTGCGCAACGACTTCGGCGGCGACGTGCTGCGGGCCCACTACGAGCAGGCCCCGCACCATCACGATCACCCGCACCGGTAGCGGCGGCCCGCGACGTTGGGAGTCATGATCGCGCGGCGGACGGATCGCGCGGGGCGGTCCACGGACCCACTACCGCTTGGGGTCATCCACTACCGGTAGTGGGTCCGCCGCTCAACTTCCTCCCGGCGGCGGCACCTCCACGGCGGCGAACGCGGCCAAGTCCTCCGGTCCGCGCGGGCCGATCCGCCCCTTCGACGACGCGAGCAGCTCGGCCGGGTCGTGGGCCACGCCATCCTTGAACACCATGCGCGGGTTGCGGGTGTTGCGGATGTCGTCCAACGGGTTCCCCTCCAGGATGACAAGGTCGGCGATCCCGCCCGCCTGGACGGTGCCCAGGTCGTGGTCCACCCGAAGGGCCCTCGCGGCGTTGAGGGTCGCGAACCGGAGCGCGGCGGCCTCGGGGATGCCGGACTTCACGAACAGCGCCAGCTCCCGGTGGACCGAGAAGGGCGAAAGGAACTCGCCCGTGGACGGGTGGTCGGTTCCCATTGTGATCAAGTGCCCGCCCCCCATGTCGTGGAACCGCTTGATGAGCCTCTGCTTTACCTGATAGATGCGCTCGAACTGCTCGCTCACGCGACGGGGCGCCTCCGCCAGACGCGCTTCGACGAGTCCGCGCGCGTACGGGGTCAGATAGCTCATTTCGTCCGCGAAGGGCTCGAAGATGTCGGGGTCGCGCGCGCCCGAGTAGCCGTAGGCGCTCAGGGTGGCGTCGTAGTGGACGCCTTCGTCCAGGAAGAGCTGGACGATGCGCTCGAACTCCGGCGTGTCGGGGGTCATCTCCTCGAATGAGTCGTAGGCGGGGCGGTCGGCCGGCATCGCGTCGCCACCCATGAAGTGTTCGATTCGGTCGATTCCCATGTGGATGGCGTCGCGCGGGTTGACCGAGCCGCGGAAGCCGGAGCCGAGGTGGCCGGTGACGGTGAGGCCGTGGTGGTGCGCCCGCTCGATGAGCGCGCGCAAGTGGACGGGCGCGATGGTCTTGGCCTTGAACCCCGCCACACCCTCCGCGACCAGGGCGTCGACCTGGCGATGGATGTCCGCCGCGGTGAAGTCGGGGTCCCACCCCACCCGGGCCGAACCGAAGTAGGGCCCCGACCGGAGGAGCCGGGCGCCCACCTGCTCGCCCGAGCGCAGGCGCTCCCGCAGCGCGCGCATCCGGTCCGGGCTGGCCTCGCCGTTGGGGAAGGTGCTGGTCACCCCGTTGGCCAGAAAGAGCGCCGGGTACACCGTGGTCTCGTCGACGCGGCCCTCCCCCAGAAGGTCCAGGTGGAAGTGGGCGTGCAGGTCCAACAGGCCGGGGAGGATCACTTCCCCCTCCCCCACCTCCACCACTTCGGCCCCGGCCGCGACCGCCTCCGACGCGGCCACCGCGTCGACGGCCCGGAAGCGCCCCTCCGCGATCACGATCCCCGGGTTGGGCACCACCGCGTCGCCGGTGCCGTCGAACAGGCCGCCGCCCCAAACGACGACCACCTCCGCCGCGGCGGACGACCCCCGCGGCCCCTCCTCGACCCCGGGCGCGCACGCCGGCGCCATGAGCGCGAGAAGGGCGCCGCCGGTCGACGCCGCCCGGGCCACGCGAACGACCCGTCCGATGGTGGAGGGGGGCCGGTGCGGACGGCGCTCGACGGGCACTCGACGTCCGTGGTTCGTTGCCGAGCCGCGCGCGGGCGCGGGGTGGCCCGGACCGACGTGAGGGGCGTGCCCGCCGATCGGAGGAGGTTCGGGTCGCGCGCGACGGTTCGGGCGCGCGGGTGCGGGGGCGCCCGCGTCCGCCGCCGGCTCTTGGGACCCGGCCCGTCGGGCCGGCGGGTGTCCGCCGCAACCGACGTTGGCGTGGGTTCGAAAGGCGATCATGGTGCGCGCTCCTGAAATTGCGTCGCGTGGCGAGAGAAGCCAGAATTGACTTGATGGCGACCGATGCCGCCACTGGCGAGGTTCTCGACCCATGCCGCGCGGGTCGAGCGCATCGCTCCAAGGCGCACCCGTCAACCCGCCGCCATCAAGGGGAGTGACCATGGAGTCGAAGAGGGTGCGGGAGCGGCCCGGGAGGCGCGCTTCGAGGCCACGACAGGTGCCGTGGCTCGTGCTTGTGGCGGCGACCTCCGCGTGCGTCGTGGGTGCGCCCGGCCCGTCCCGCGGCACCTCCCAAGGCGACATCACGCGGCTCGAGCTGGAGGACGTGCTCGGCGAGAGCGCCTTTCAGGCGGTCGAGCAGCTGCGGCCGGCGTGGCTCTTCTACCGACGCACGCCCACCATCGTGAACGCCAATCCGGAGCCGGCCGTGTACGTGGACCAGGCGAAGCTGCTCGCGCTCGACGATCTGCGCACCATTCCCGCGCAGGACGTGGAGCGCATCCGCTTCCTCTCCGCCCGGGACGCGACCACCATCTACGGCACCGGTCACATGTGGGGCGCGATCGTGGTGACCACCCGCCGTCCCGGCCGCTGAGCGGGGCGAAGGGGCACGGCGGCGGGGGCCCGACCCGGCCGGCATCGCGGACGCGCACCGCCGACCATGCCGCGGCCCCGGTTGGACCGCCGGGGCTGGGTGACCGCGCGTTCATCCGTTGGCCCGAACGGAACTCGCGCTCGACCAGCAAGGAGGTTCGGCCGGCCGCTACCCGCGCGTCCGCGTGCGGATCTCCTCGGCGACGCGCTCGGCGAACGCCTCCCGCTCCATGACCACCTGCTTCCTCCCCGCGCCGCGCCTTCGCACGGCCACCGTTCCCGCCTCGGCCTCGCGCTTCCCCACCACCCCCATGTAGGGCACCTTCGCCACCTCCGCCTCGCGGATTCGGTGGCCGAGCGTGTCCTGGTCGTCGAGGCGGGCGCGCACCCCCTTCGCGCGCAGGAGGTCCACCAGCTCGCCGCCGCTCCCGCTCCACGGCTCCGAAACCGGGAGCACGCGCACCTGCTCCGGGGCCAGCCACACCGGGAACGCGCCCGCGTAATGCTCCACCAGCCCGCCGATGAAGCGCTCCATCGACCCCAGCATGGTGCGGTGGATGACCACCACGTTGTGGCGCTGGTTGTCGCTGCCCACGTACTCGAGGCCGAAGCGCTGGGGCATCAGGTAGTCCAGCTGGAAGGTCGGCCCCTGCCACTTCCGTCCCAGCGCGTCCACCAGCCCGACATCCACCTTGGGACCATAGAACGCGCCCCCGCCCTCGTCGATCTCGTAGGCCTGGCCGCGCTCCTCCAGCATGGCGGCGAGCGTGTCCACGGCGGCGTCGTAGACGGCCGGGTCCCCGATCGCCTTCTCCGGCCGCGTCGAGAGCGAGACCTCGAAGTCGTAGCCGAACACGTCCAACAGGTAGCCCAATAGGTCGAGGAGACGGTGGTACTCGTCGCCGATCTGGTCCTCCCGCAGGAAGATGTGGGCGTCGTCCTGCGTGAACCCGCGAACGCGCAGCATCCCGTGCAGGGTCCCCGTGCGCTCGTGGCGGTAGCAGGTGCCGAGTTCGGCGTAGCGTAGCGGCAGGTCCCGGTAGGAGCGGCTCCGCGAGCGGTAGATCATGAAGTGATGCGGGCAGTTCATGGGCTTCATGCGGAAGCGATTCCCCTCCTCCTCCATCGGCGGGAACATGTCGTCGCCGAAGACCTCGAGGTGCCCGGAAATGCGGTACAGCTCCTCGCGCGCGACGTGCGGGCTGTAGACCAGCTCGTAGCCGTGCTCGAGCAACGTCGACTTCAGGAACTCCTCGACCGTGTGGCGCACCAGGCCGCCGTTGGGATGCCAGAGGATCAACCCGGACCCCACCTCCTCCTGGACGCTGAACAGGTCCAGCTCCCTGCCGAGCACCCGGTGGTCGCGCCGGCGGGCCTCCTCGAGCCGCTCCAGGTGCTCCTCGAGCGCCTTGCCGCTGAAGAAGGCGGTGCCGTAGATGCGCTGCAGCATCCGGCGGTTCTCGTCGCCCCTCCAGTAGGCTCCGGCCGTGGAGAGCAGCTTGAAGTGCCTCACCTGGCCGGTGGAGGGGAGGTGCGGCCCACGGCACAGGTCGAGGAAGGGACCGTCCCGATAGACGGTGATGGGCTCGTCGTCGTCGAGCTCCTCCAGCCGCTCGAGCTTGAGCGGGTCGTCGGCGAAGAGCTCGCGTCCCTCCGCCTTGGTGATGCGGCGACGCTCGAAGGGATGGTCGGCGGCGACGACGTCGCGCATGCGGGCCTCGAACGCCTCCAGGTCCTCCGGGGTGAAGGGCTCGTCGACCTCGAAGTCGTAGTAGAAGCCGTCGTCGATGGGCGGCCCGAAGCCGATGCCCGCGGTCGGATGCAGCTCGCGCACGGCGGTGGCGAGAACGTGCGCGGCCGAGTGGCGCAACACCGGGAGCGCATCGTCGTCCCGGCTGGTGAGGATCCGCACCTCGGCCCCCGGCGTCACCGGTCGGGCGAGGTCGACCACCTCGTCGTCGACCACGGCCGCCAGCGCGGCGCGGGCCAGTCCGGGTCCGATTCCGGCGGCGACGTCGGCGCCGCTGCCGCCGCGCGGCACCTCGACGACCCCACCGTCGGGGAGCCGCACCTGGATGGATTCGTCAGCCATCGATTCTTCCGGGGTTGCGGGATTCGGGTCGCGCGGAATGGGCGACGCGGAACATACACGGTCGGGCCCGGATTGTGTCGGCGCGCGCGACGGGGGTTCGCGCGAGGCTCCGGGAGGTCAACGACGAGGAGCCCGGACGACGCGCGTCCGGGCTCCCGGGTGTTCGCGCGGGGCCGGAGCGGCGTCCGGCCCCGCGGGTTGGGGTTGGGTGCGTGTCGGCGACCGCTAGTACATGCCGCCGCCCATTCCGTCCATGCCGGCGCCGGCGCCGGCGGGCGCCTTCTCCTCCTCGGGCTGCTCGACCACCACGGCCTCGGTGGTCAACATCAGGCCCGCGATCGAACCGGCGTTCTGCAGGGCCGTGCGCACGACCTTGGTGGGATCGATCACGCCCGCCTTCACCAAGTCCTCGTAGGTGTCGGTCTGGGCGTTGTAGCCCCAGTTGGCGTTCTCGTGGCGCCGGATGTGCTCGACCACGATCGAGCCCTCGGCACCGGCGTTCTCGGCGATCTGGCGGAGCGGCTCCTCGAGCGCCCGACGCAGAATCTGCACGCCCACCTGCTCGTCGTGCCGCTCCAGCTCGAGTCCGTTGAGCGCCTTCTGGGCGCGCAGCAGGGCCACGCCGCCGCCCGGCACGATGCCTTCCTCGACGGCCGCCCGGGTCGCGTGCAGGGCGTCCTCGACCAGCGCCTTGCGCTCCTTCATCTCGGTCTCGGTGGCCGCGCCCACGTGGATCACCGCCACGCCGCCGGCCAGCTTCGCCAGCCGCTCCTGCAGCTTCTCCGTGTCGTAGTCGGAGGTGGACTTGTCGATGGCGACCTTGATCTCGTCGATGCGACCCTTGATCTGGTCGGCGGCGCCGGCCCCGTCGATCACGGTGGTGTCGTCCTTGTCGATCACGACCCGCTTCGCGCTTCCCAGATCGGAAGAGACGGCGTTCTCGAGCTTGAAGCCAACCTCCTCGGAGATCACCTGGCCGCCGGTCAGGATCGCGATGTCCTGAAGCATGGCCTTGCGTCGGTCGCCGAAGCCCGGCGCCTTGACGGCGCACACCTTCAGCGTGCCGCGCAGCTTGTTGACCACGAGCGTGGCCAGCGCCTCGCCCTCCACGTCCTCGGCGATGATCAGGAGCGGCTTGCCCATCTGCGCGACCTTCTCGAGGATCGGCAGGAGGTCCTTCATCGACGAGATCTTCTTGTCGTGGATGAGGATCATGGGGTCGTCGAGCACGGCCTCCATGCGCTCCGGATCGGTCACGAAGTAGGGAGACAGGTAGCCGCGGTCGAACTGCATCCCCTCGACCGTGTCGAGCGTGGTCTTGAGGCCGCGCGCCTCCTCGACCGTGATGACGCCGTCCTTGCCGACCTTCTCCATGGCGTCGGCGATCAGCTCGCCGACCTCGTTGTCGTTGTTGGCCGAGATGGCGCCGACCTGGGAGATCTCGCGCTTGCCCTGGATCTCCACGGAGAGACCCTCCAGCTCACGCACCACCACGTCGACCGCCTGCTCGATGCCGCGCCGAATTCCCATCGGGTTGGTGCCGGCGGTCACGTTCTTGAGGCCCTCGCCGAAGATGGCCTGGGCGAGCACGGTGGCGGTGGTGGTGCCGTCGCCGGCCACGTCGGAGGTCTTGGTGGCCACCTCCTTCACCATCTGCGCGCCCATGTTCTCGACGCCGTCCTCGAGTTCGACCTCCTTCGCCACCGAGACACCGTCCTTGGTGACGTTGGGCGAACCAAACTTGCGGTCCAGCACTACGTTGCGGCCCTTGGGGCCCAAGGTGACCTTCACGGCCTTGGCCAGCTTGTCGACGCCGGTCTTGAGGCGCGTGCGGGCATCCACGTCGAATCTGAGATCCTTGGCTGCCATGCTTTCTTTCTCCTCTGTTTAGAGCCGCGGGCGGCACCCGGCCACCCGTCCGCTCGTCGTGTTGCCGTTCGGCTTCCTGGTGGTGGAGGGGCTAGTCGGTGATGATCGCCAGGATGTCCGACTCGCGAAGGATGAGCAGTTCCTCGTCGTCCACCGTGACCTCGGTGCCGCTGTACTTGCCGTACAGGATGGTGTCGCCGACGGAAACCTCGGCCGGGATGCGCGTGCCGTCGTCGGAGAGCTTGCCGGGACCCACCGCGAGCACGGTGCCCTGCTGGGGCTTCTCCTTCTGGGCGGTGTCGGGGATGTACAGACCGCCGCGGGTCTGCTCGGTCTCCTCGGCCGCCTGGACGACGACCCGATCGGCGAGCGGGTTGATTCTGTTCGCTGCACTCGTTGCCATGCGTGGGTTCTCCTGTGAATGGTGGTCCGAATACAGGTCCGTCCCTCGGGGCCGGATCTCCGGCTTCGAGCGTTGTTAGCACTCGACACTGAGGAGTGCCAACGGCCAGAAAGGTATCCCGGGCAAGAGGGATGTCAAGCCTTCCGGGATCGACCCCGCGGGAGGTCGGGCGACGCGCGCGGCGGGGTCGCCGCCGCACACTCTGGCTGCCGCATGGCGCACCGGGGCGGGGAACGCGCGGGGAGGTCGGGCGGCTCGCGCGCTACCGCGGACGGACGAGCAGCTCCTCCATGGCGTGCACGGTTCCGCCCAGGATGACGGAGCGGACGGAGCGGGTCGCGGCGATGTCGCGCAGGGGATCCTCGTCGAGGACGATCAGATCGGCGAAGGCGCCGGGAGCGACCACGCCCATGCGGCCTCCGTACCCGAGCGCCTCGCCCGACTCGGAGGTGGTGGAGCGCAGGACGTCGACGGGGCGCATGTGGCCGTAGCGGACCAGGATCTCCATCTCCGCGTGCAGGCCCAGGCCGTGCGGGACAAGAGGCGAGTCGGTGCCCATCAGGATGCGACCGCCGCCCTCCAGGACGCGGCGCGGGAGGGAGGCCATCCTCTCGACGAGACGGCGCGCCGCCTCCACGTCCGACGGGATGCGCGCGCCGGCCGGGGCATCCGGCAGGAAAACGTCGACGCGCGGGTCGTCGAACAGGTCGGGCGCCTCGGCGGCGAGCAGGCCGAAGCCGCCGTAGATGCCGACCGTGGGGGTGAGGGTCATGCCCGAGGCGGCGAGGAGATCGACCGCGTCGGCGTAGACCCCGTTGGTCTCGGAGATCTTGGTGGAGTAGCCGCGCCGGCTGGTGCCGCGCACGTGCTCGACGCCGTCGGCGCCATACGCGACCGCGGGATAGAGCTCGTGCGAGGTGACGGGAACCCCGAGGGCGTGCGCCTCGGCGATGGCTCGGCGCTGCATTGGATCCGACAGGCGCACGTAGGTCTTGATCAGGTCGTGACCGAGGGCCGCCGCGCGTCCCATCTGCAGCTCCATCTGGGCGCTCGCGCCCAGCGCGGGGGCGTTGGGATAGTAGACGCGGCCGCCGTCGATGGTGCCGCCGGTCCCGAAGGCGCGCGGCGCGATGCGTCGGCCGGACTCGCCGGCCTCCTTGACTTCGGTGAGCTCGTAGCCGTCGCACGCGGGGCAGCGGACGGCCGTCACCCCGTACGACAGCCAGAGGCGCCCCGTCGCCTCCCCCTCCGCCAGGCCGCCGTGGGTGTGCATTTCGATGAGGCCGGGCATGACCACCTGGTCGGACGCGTCCACGACCTGGTCGGCGGTGCGCGCGGGATCGTGGTCGGCCACCTCGGTGACCACGCCGTCCTCGATGACGATGTCCACGTCGCGGCGGAGCGTCTCGGCGCGGCCGTCGAAGAGGGCGCCGGCGCGCACCAGCAGCGACGGCGGAGGCGGCGGGCGCGTCCAGGCGAGGGTGGGCGTGATGTCCTCGGTGGCGCCGGTGAGGGCGTCGATGCGGCGCAGGCGGTCGTTGCCCAGGTAAACGATGTGGCGCGAGTCGCCGGTCCAGCTCGGGTCGTCGGCCGCCTCGTTGGTGAGGCGACGCGGCAGGTCCGCGGTCTCGCCCGCGGGGGTCATGGCGACCGTCCAAAGGACGCCGTCGGAGACGTAGGCCACGTGGCGACCGTCCGGCGACCACGCGGGCCCGTCGTTGGCGCGGCTGCCCACCGACGCGTGCGTGGGAAGGTCGAGGTACCGATCGGCGGTCTGGCGGGGAACGGTGGGCGCGGCCGGGCGTGGGGGCGGCGGTCCGGCCGGGGCGGGTGGCGGGGCGGGTCCGGAGGCGGCCGCCGGGCCGGGGCCGCTCGCGTCCGCGGGACGATGCCGGGGGGCGAGGGCGGCCAGCGCATCGGCTCCGGCCACCTCGTCCGCGGCGCGCGGGGCCGTGGCGGGCACCACCAGCGCCCGGTTGACCCCCTCGCGAAAGCGCCCCGAGTAGGGGGAGAGCGCCGAGACCAGCACGGACGCGCCGTCGGGCGCCCAAGAGGGCCGGCCGGCTCCGTTCAGCCCGGAGCGCAGCGTCTCCACGACCCCGGTCGCCACGTCGACGGTCCGCACCGCCGTGCCGTCCGCGGACCCCACGAAGGCGATTCGGCTCCCGTCCGGCGACCAGGCCGGCAGGGTGGCGGAGGCCCCCCGGGTCAACCGAAGGTCGCTCCCCGTTCGCAGGTCGCGCACGTACAGGTCGACCGACCCATCCCGGTCGGAGGCGAACGCCAGGCGGTCGCCGTCGGGGGACCACGCCGGGTCGACCTCGATCCAGGGGTCGTCGGTCAGGCGCTCGGCACCCGCGCCGATGGCGTGGAGCCACAGGTCGCCCAGCGCCGCGAACGCCACCCGGGTCCCGTCGGGAGAGACCGCCGGGGAGACGATGCCGCGCACCGGGAACGGACCGGGGGCCCGAAGATCGCGCGGCCGCCGCGGATAGGCGGTGCGGTCGAGCGCCACCTCGGCCGAGAACGCGACGTCGCGGCGGCCGCCGCCGTCGCTTCGGCGCCGGCGCACCCGCCCGTCCGCGGTGTGAACGAGCTCGCCGTCCCGCGTCCACGCGGCCCGGAACGGGAAGACGTCCTCCTCCTCGTCGCTGAGCGTCCGCACCTCGCCCCCCGCCACCGGAACCGCGCGCAACCGGGCGCGCCCCTCCCCGATGGAGCTGAAGGAGAGGGTCGCGCCGTCCGCGCTCCACGCGGGCCCGCTCAGCTGGCTCCCATCTCCCTCCACGACCCTTCGCGGCCCCACATCCCCCGGAAGACCCATTGCGGCGGTGACCCAGATCCCCGCCTGGTCGCCGTCCGCCGCGAAGGCGATCTCGGTGCCGTCGGGGGAGAACGCCGGTCCGAATTCGTCGCCGGATCCGTACGTCACCCTGCGCAGGTCGGCCCCGTCCACCCCGGTGACCCAGACGTCGTAGCTTCCCCCGCGGTCGGAGGAGAACGCGATGCGCTCGCCGTCCCGCGACCAGTGAGGCTCGCGGTGGTCGTATTGGCCGCGCGTGTGTTGGCGCAGGTCGGTCCCGTCGGCGCCCACGCTCCAGACATGGTAGTTGCCGTCCCAGTACGCCTGGAAGGCGATGCGGCTCCCGTCCGGCGACCAGGTCGGCTGCCGCGCGTCACCCTCGGGGTCCGTAAGCGCGGTGGCGGTTCCTCCGCTCGCGGGCACGACCCAAATGCGGCCCAGCAGATCGAGCGCGAGCGTGCTCTCGTCCGGCGAGAGCGCGACGGCCACGTTGGTGCCCTCCGTGATGGCGACCTGGACGCCGCCCCGGGGTTCGTCCGCGGACGGCGCCTGGGCGCCGGCGGGAGCGTGCACCCCCGCCACGACAAGACCGACCGCAAGAACGGCGGGGCACCTCGACATCGCAACGCTCCCGGGGCTCACGATTCGTGCTCGCACGCTGGATCCTCCCTCCATATTGGCTCGCTCCGCGCTGCCTCCAACGCGCCCCGACATCCCGGCGCCACGCCGCTCTCCGTGCTCGCGCGGAATCATCCACGGACGGGTGCCGGCGATGGGCTCCGCACGGCGCCCCGCGGCGCGGGACCTCCGATTCACCGGGCGCGCGCGGCGTCTTCCAGCACCACGCGCAGTTCCCGCCCCAGGGGCGTCAGCCGATACCTCTGCCTGCCGCTCGTCGGCTTCTCCGGGATCGTCATCTCCACGAGCCCCGCGTCGAGCGCCGGCCTCAGGTAGTTGGCCACGAGGTTGCTGCGGTTCCTGAGCCCGAGAGCCTCGAGGATCCGCACGCGCGACCGATCGCGGTCCAGCACCCGCACCAGCTCGCGGACCTGGAAGGTCGTCCTGCGCTCCCACTCCCGCATGGCGAGGTCCCGCATGATGGACGCGTCGGTCGCGTACTCGGGAGACGCTTCCTCCACATGTCGCCCCTTCCCGCCACGTCTCCCGGCGACGCGCCCGGCGAAGCCCCGCGCGATCCGCGGGTCGTCCTGCATGGACGAGAGGGCGTCCGTCATGGCGGAGGGCCGCGGCCGGACCACGGGCGGGCGGCGGAAGACCGTGGTCACATGGGTGCCGGAAGCGTCGACGCGAGGCTCCTCGACCCCATGCCTCCGGCACAGCGAGATCATGCGGCGAATGCCCGAACCGGCCCCGGCCATGAGCCCCATGCGGGCGAGCGTGCCGAAGAGCAGTGGATTGCGGGGCACGCTCCGGGTCCCCAGGTCGGCTTCCGCCATGCCCTCGGGCAATCCGCCGGGGCTCGCGATCTCCACGCGGTCCTTGAAGACGTGAACCCGCACGCTCTCCCGGGAACGGTAGTCCCGGTGGACGACGGCGTTCACGAGCGCTTCGCGCAGGGCTCGCGCGGGCAGCTCGGGACGTGGTTCCCCATCCTTGTCCCAGATTGGGAATTGGACGTCGATCCGGCGCAGGACCCAGGCGAGCGCCTCGTCGACGTTCTCCGGCAGCGAGCCGTGGAAGTCGCGCCGTTCCGAACCCTCGGACTCGCGGGTGCCGCCCCGGAAGGAAGCGCACGACACGACCGCGCTCCCGGTGAACGCGCGGATGTCGCGGGCGAGCAACCACGCTCCGGCGTGCGTCATCCGGTCGTCGCCGTCGACGAGACCCAAGTTGCGCAGCGCGATGATCGGGTGCATGCCGGGCGGGATCCTCGCTCGTTCGGCGAAGCGCTCCCACGCGGCGGGCACGATGTGATCCTTCACCGAGAACGCCTCGCAGGGCTCCTTGTCGAAGTGGGCGCGCCCCACGGCGTAGTAGAGATCCCTGATCTCCGCGTTGGTCAGCCGCCGGCTGCCGCTCCCCTCCCGCACGAACGCGCGCCATCCGATGGAGTAGGGCTTGTACTTCTGGGGCGGCACGGTCACGCGCATCACCTCGCCCACGCTCTCGACCTCCACGACGATGGGCGGATCGGACGATCGGGCGACGGCGAGGACCCGAACGCGCGTCCGGCCGTGGTTCCCGACGCCGACGATCTCCCCCGACTTGGTCACGCCGAGCAGTACGGTTCCGCCTTCGCCGTTGGCGAACGCGCACAGCTCCCTGCCGATGTCTCGCCCGAACGAGCGCTGGAACCCGGTCTCCGGACCCTCGCCGGCGGCGATCAGGTCGAGGAGCTCCTCGCGGGTCAACGGGGAGCCGGCCCCGGGACGCCGGGGGTCGAACCGGCCCGCCACGGCTCGGAGTTCCACATGGCCTCATCTCCCGGTCGCAGGATCGGAAATTGGGGACGCTTGACCGCCCGAGAGAACATACGACGTCGCCATGGTGCGGCGCGATTCCCGGTCGGATTCCGCGCGATGGACGGGGGGTCACCTCCGATCATCGGCCTCCGGCGATTACTCCCCGGACCCATGCTCCCCGGCCACGTGCTCCCCGGCCAGCTCCAGCCCGATCAGCGTCAGCAGCGGATCCACATGGTCGAAGACGGCAACGTGTCGCGCCACCAGGGGCGAGAACCCGCCGGTACCCACGACCATGGGATCGGGAACCTCCCACTCGGCGCGCACGCGCTCGATCATCCCCGCGATGGCGTCCATGGCGGAGAAGAAGATGCCGGAGTGGATGCACGACTCGGTTCTCTTGCCGATGACCCGCCGCGGGGGGATGAACTCGACGGGTGGCAGCTTGGCGGTGCGGGCGGCGAGCCACTCCTTGCCGGACATGAGACCCGGGGCGATGACGCCACCCTGGAAGCGGCCGTCGGCGGTGATGCAGTCGTAGGTGGTGGCGGTGCCCACGTCCACGACGACGCAGTCGCGCCCGTAGCGCCGGGACGCGGCCAGGGTGTTGGCGATGCGGTCGGCGCCCACCGTGCGCGGTTCCTCCACATCGAGCGCGATGGGAAGGGGCGTGGACGCGTCGATGACCACCAGTCTCGCGGAACCAAGCCGGGCGGCGGCCTCCCTGAGCACGTCGGAGGCGGAGGGGACCACCGAGCCCAACACCACCCGGGTGAGGGTGTCGGGGTCGTGGCCGGCGGAGCGAAGCAGCGCGCCGAGCAGCAACAGGTACTCGTCGGGCGTGCGCGGCACATGCGTGCTCACCCGCCAGCGGCCCGCGACCTCCGTGCGCCCCGGGGCGAAGAGGGCGAGGACGGTTTCGGTATTGCCCACATCCAGCACCAAATGCATTTCACGCCTCCTCGAGTGGAGTTGCGCCGGGTCGGCGACGCCTTCTCAGGGGGTGGAGGGGTGCCCGGAGCCGGGCGGGCCGAGCCCCCGATGGGCGGCCGCATCCACCCACCGACCCGGCCCCGGCCTCACGCCGCCGGAACGAATCTCGCGCCTCCGACCTCCGGGTTCCTCGAACAGCAGCGCACCGTCGGAGCCGATTCCGCGCGCCGTTCCGGTCTCGCCGCTTCCGAGCACGACGCCTCGGCCGGCGAGGGCGTCGCGCTCGGTGAGCTCCTCGCGCAGCGCCCCGTCGAGCGGTGCCGGTTCCGGCGTCAGGAGCTCCCGCATCCGGGCGAGCAGCGCCCCCGCCAAGGCGGGCCTCGACACCGACGTTGCGGACATCGCGCGCAGGGACCCGGCGCCACCCCGCAGTTCCGGCGGGAAGTCCTGCGCGCGCTGCGAGATGTTGATGCCCGTTCCGATCACCAGGCCCCGGCCTCCGGCCCCGTCGTCCCACGACTCGCACAGGATGCCGCCGACCTTGCGGTGGGCGACGACGAGATCGTTCGGCCACTCGATCCGGACCCGCAGGTCCGGGCAGGTCGCCTCGATCGCGCGGGCGGCCGCGATGCCGACCAGGAGCGGGATGGTCGAGGTATCGAATCGGCGACCGGCGAACACCACGGTCATCCAGAGCCCGAGACCGGGCGGGGACAGCCACCGCCGCCCCTCCCTGCCCCGCCCCCGCGTCTGCTCGTCCGCGATGACCACCGAGAAGGAGGCGGCGCCCTCCCGGGCGATGCGGCGGGCGCGGTCGTTGGTGGAACCGAGGCGGGGGTGCGCCTCAAGGAGGGGCACCCCCCACCGCTCCGCCCAGCGCGCCACCGGTTCGCCCTCCCAGCGCCGGGAGCCGCGGCCGTGGTCGCGCGAGGCCCGCCCGCCCCCACCGCGCCCGGCCCGACCGTCCGCGCGCGCCGCGCCACCGCCTACGCGGTCCACAGGTACGCGAGGAAGAGCAGCCCCAAGAGCCACGGATACGGGGCGAAGCGATCAAACGCGTGGGCGCGCAGCACGGCCAGGAACATCCGGATGGCCAGCAGGCCGGTGGCGGCCGCCGCCACCGCCCCGACCGCCAGCGGCGCGCTCCCGATGGCCGAGGCTCCGGCCCCGGCGTCCACGAGCTTGACCAGGACGGCGCCCAGGATGGCGGGCACCGACATCAGGAACGAGAACTCGGCCGCGTCCTCGGAGTCCACGCCGAGCCAGAGCGCCGTTACCACCGTCGATCCCGACCGCGAGATGCCCGGGAGGAGCGCAAGCGCCTGGGCGCACCCGATCAGCAGCGCGACGCCCGGCCCGGGCACCCGCAATGACGGCGCGGGCGCGTCGAGCGGAGGATCGAGGAGGTCGAGCTGTTCGTCTCGTGGCGCATCGCCGCGCGCCCCGCGGGTGGGCCCACCCCCTTGCCGGGAGTCCGCGCGCGGCTGCGGCGCGCCCGTCGCCGAGGCGGCCTCACGCTCCCCCCGGCGCGTCGCGGCGCGCGCGCTCCACAACACGCCACCCGTCACCAGAAAGGCCACCCCCGCCGCCGCCGGGGTCTCGAACGCCGCCTCCACCACATCTCCCAAGAGAAAAAAGACGGCCGCCGCCGGGAGGTTGGCGAGCCCGACGACCCCGAGGTAGCGCCAGACCGCCGCATCCAACCGGATCGATCCGAGCACCAGCGCGCCCACGCGCCCGCGGTACGCGATCAGCACCGAAACCAGCGTCGCGAAGTGCGCCACCACCTCGAACCCAACGCCCGGGAGCTCGATGCCTAGGAGCGCCTGACCCACCACCAAGTGCCCCGAGCTCGAGACCGGGAGGAACTCGGTGAGTCCCTGCACGATCCCCAGCGCGAGCGCTTCCCAGAGGCTCATCGCGTCCCCCCCCCGCCTCCGGCGCCGCCGCGCGCCCGCCAAGCCTCCAACACTTCGGCGCACTGGGCGTCGGGGGCGCGAAGGCCATCGATCCTGACCGAATCGGGGGGCAGCTGGTTGCGGAACCACGTGAGCTGGCGGCGGGCGTAGCGTCGGGTGGCGCGACGGGTCGCGTCCAGCGCGTCGTCGAGGCTCAGGCGCCCCTCCACGTGCGCGAGGATTTCGCGGTATCCGGTGCCGGACATCCCGGGATCGTTGGCTCCGTGGCCGCGGGCCGCGAGATCGCGGACCTCCTCGATCCATCCGCGCTCGACCATCACCCCCACTCGCTCGTCGATGCGGCGGCGGAGCTCCTCGCGCGGGACTTCCAGCACCACGACCATGCCCTCGGCGGCGGGAGCGTCCCTCCGCCCGGCGCGATGCCACCACGACAGTGGACGGCCCGTGAGCAGCGCGACCTCTAGGGTGCGGGCGACGCGACGAGCCCCGCCCGCGCGCGCGAGCCGGGCTCGTTCGGGGTCCAGGACGCGCACCCAGCGCGCCAGCTCCTCCATCCCCCGCCCCCCTAGGAAGCGGCGCAGGCGCGCCACCCGCCCCGGATCCATCGTCGGCTCCTCGAAGAGCGGCTCCGTCAGCGCCTTCAAAAAGAAACCGGTACCTCCCGCCAACACCGGCACGCGGCCCCGCGCGCGGATTCGGCCCATCCAGCGCACGGCGTCGCGCGCGAATTCCCCGGCGCTGTAGGACTCGCACGGGTCCCGTATGTCAACGCCGTAGTGCGGAACCCGGGCGCGGATCCGGTCGGACACCTTGTCGGTGCCGATGTCCATGCCCCGGTAGATCTGGCGCGAGTCCATGGAGATGACCTCGCCATCCAGCGCCTCGGCGACCGCGAGCGAGAGCGCCGTCTTGCCCGTGGCGGTGGCGCCGGCGATGGCGACGAACTCAGGTGCGGCCAAAGCGGCGCTCCAGCTCCGACAGCGACAGGCGCACGGCGGTGGGGCGGCCGTGCACGTCGTGGTGCGGGAGATCGGTGGCGAAGAGGCGATCGATCAGCTCGCGCATCTCCTCGCGCGACAGCTCCTGGCCGGCCTTGATGGCGCCCTTGCACGCGAAGGTCATGGCGATGCGCTCGTGTTGGTTGCGGGCGGCGCGCACCAGCTCGGACCCGTGGGTCAGCTCGCCGATCATCTCGCGAAGACAGCGCTCGGCGTCGAAGTAGGGATGCGGGTTGGGGACCGCGTGCGCGATGATCGAGTTGCCCCCGAACCCGTCGACCTCGAAGCCCGCGCGGCCGAGCATGCCGAACAGCGGTTCGACATGCTGGTACTCGGCCGGCGGCAGAGCCAGGGTAATCGGGAAGAGGAGGCGTTGGCCGGGCTGTCCGCCTTTGCCAATGGCTTCCATCAGCTCCTGGAAGAGGATCCGTTCGTGCGCCGCGTGCTGGTCGATCATCATCACCCCGCCCCGCACCTCGACGAGGATGTAGGACCGGTGGAGCTGCCAGAGACGCGCGGGCTCGACGGAGGGATCCTCGGCCGGCCGGGCCGCCGCGGCCTCATCGGGGGCGGGGGGCGCTCCGCTGGCGAAGAGCGCGATCTGCGCCCGGGCGGCATCGGGGGGTGGGTCGGACGACCCGTCCGCGCCGTCGGAGGCGTAGTCCGCCGACTCGCGCACCCGGTCGGCGGGCGCGGCCTCGTCGGGGGTCGGCGCGCCCGACGGGCCGGGCTCCGGTTCCGGCTCCCGGCCGCCCACGCCCTCGCCCGTCGCCGCCGGCGAGTCGAGCGTGGCCGCGCTTTCCTCGTCCGCCAGCGCCCGTCGCACTTCGTCCTCGACGAAGCCCTCCACGGCCGTCCGATCACGGAAGCGCACCTCCAGCTTGGCGGGGTGCACGTTCACGTCGACCTCTCCGGCCGGAAGATCGAGGTGGAGGAGGAACCATGGACGCGCGGCCTCGCGCACGGTGGTGCGATAGGCCCGGCGCACGGCGTCTCCCAGACCCTTGTCCCGGAACGGCCGTCCGCCCACGAACAGGTAGGTGCGGGGCGGTCCCGGACGGGCCTGGTCGGGACGCTGCAGCAGGCCGCTCACCCGGCCCCCGCCGCCCTCCCCCGCGAAGCCGAACATGGAGGCGCGGGCGTCGTTGCCCCAGAGCCGCGCCACCCGCCGGGCGGGGTCCGAATCCGGAGGCAGGTCGATGAGGGCGCGCCCGTCGGAGGTCAACACGAACGCGACCCCGGGATGGGCCAGGGCGAGCGCGGTGAGCTCGGCCGCCGCGACCCGGGTCTCCACGGAACCGCTCTTGAGAAAGGTCCGCCGGGCGGGCGCGTTGAAGAAGAGGTTGGCGGCCTCCAGGGTGGTGCCTCGGGCGCGGGCGTGGTCGTCGACGCTGGTAATGGTCCCGCCGGTCGCCCGGATGCGCGTGCCCGTCCCCGAGCCGTGGCAGGTCTCGAGGGTCAGGCGCGACACGGCGGCGATCGAGGGCAGCGCCTCGCCGCGGAAGCCGAAGCTCCTGACTCCGCGCAGCTCGCCGGCGCGGGTGATCTTGCTGGTGGCGTGGCGCTCCAGGCACATGATGGCATCCCTGCGCCCCATGCCGACACCGTCGTCGATGACCCGGATGCGCTGCCGGCCGCCCCGCTCGAGCTCGACCCGGATGTGCGTGGCGCCGGCGTCCAGGGCGTTCTCGACCAGCTCCTTCACGACCGATGCCGGTCGCTCCACCACCTCGCCGGCGGCGATCTGGTTGGCCACCGAATCCGGCAGCACCTGGATGGAGCGGGCGGGCGGGGTCACCGCGCGGACAACGAAGCCTCGGCGCCGTCCCCCGGCCGCGCGGGTTCCACGCCGAAGAAGCGGCACGCGTTGCGGGTCGTGTCGCGCTCCACCTCCTCCGGACGCTCGTCCCGCGCCGCCGCCACTCCATCCCGCACCCGGGCCACGTAGGCGGGCTCGTTGCGCCGCCCCCGGTGCGGCACCGGCGCCAGGTAGGGCGAGTCGGTCTCGATCATGAGGCGGTCGCGCGGCACCGCGCGGAGCGCTTCCCGTCCGTCGAAGTTGGCGAAGGTCACGAGTCCCGTGAAGGAGACGTACCATCCGGCTTCGAGCGCCTCCTCCAACAACCCCATCCCGCCGGTGAAGCAGTGGAGCACCCCGCGCGCCGCGCTCCCGAACTCCGCGATCATCGCGCGGGTGTCGTCGTCCGCGGAGCGCGAATGCACCACCACGGGGAGTCCCATGTCCGCCGCCAATCGGAGGTGTGCGCCGAACAGCTCCCGCTGCCGCGCGCGCGGGCAGAAGTCGTAGTGGTAGTCCAAGCCGGTCTCCCCAACCGCGACCAGGCGCGGCGTCGCCTCAAGCAGCGCGCGCACCCGCCGCACGTCGTCCAAACCGGCGTTCGCCGCCTCGTGCGGATGGACGCCCGCCGTGCCCCACACCCCGGCGTGCGCCCCGGTGAGCGCCGCCACCCGTTCGGCGTCCGACGCCGACGACGCGATGGACACAAGCGCGCCCACCCCGGCGGCGCGCGCCCGTTCGATGGTCTCGGCCCGGTCCGCGTCGAAGCGTCGGTCGGTCAGGTGGCAGTGCGATTCGAACAGCATGGCGACGGCTCGGGATCGGTCCGGAACCCGGACAACTGGTAGCCGGGGCAACCGATGGTCCGGCCGGGAACCCTCAGGCGGAAGCGCCCGCGACCTTCCGGCCCTTCCCGCCCCGCTTCATTCCGCGCCTGGGCCGCCTCGCGGGGGGCGCGCCTTCCGCCGGGCCCTGCGGATCCGCGCGCCGGGCCTCGACCAGATCCTTCGTGCCCCATCGCCTCTGGATTTCCAAGAGGGCGGGCGAGGCGACGAAGATCGAGGAGTAGGTCCCCACCAGGACGCCGAGGATCAACACGGTGGTGAAGTCGCGGATCACGGCGCCGCCGAAGACCAGCAGCGCCATCAACACGCCCAGCGTCGTACCGGAGGTGAGCACGGTTCTGGGCAGCGTCTCGTTGATGGAGCGGTTGACGAGCCCCACCGGATCCTCCCGGCGGCCACCCTTGGCGTTGAGGTTCTCCCGCACGCGGTCGAACACGACGATCGTGTCGTTCAGCGAATACCCGATGATGGTGAGGATGGCCGCGACCGTGGGAAGCGCGATTTCGACTTGGAACAGCGCCAGGAAACCGAGCGTGATGAGGCTGTCGTGCACGGTCGCGATCACGGCCGCCACGCCGAAGCGGAACTCGAAGCGGATGGCCAGATAGACGAGGGTCAGCGCGAACGAGAACAGGATCGCGAGCGCCGCCTTCTGCTGCAGCTCCGCGCCGATCTTGGGACCGACCAGCTCGGTGCGCACCACCTCGAGGTCGCGGTTCGGGAAGGCGTCCTGGACGCGTCCCCGGATCTCCACCGCCACCGCCTCGACCTCCCGGTCCTCGGCGAGGGGCGCGCGGATCACGAACTCGTTGCCCTCGTTGCCGATGCTGGTGATGGGCGGAGCCTCCGAACCCCCCAGAGCCGACCGCAACTCCGCCGCCTCCATCGGCTCCTCGAAGCGCACCTGCACCAGCGAGCCGCCGGTGAAGTCCACGCCGTAGTTCTGCCAGCTGCCGATGCGCACGATGTTCGCCACCATCGAAGCCACCGCGATGGCGAGCACCACGGCGGAGAAGACGTACGCCTTCCGGCGCGCCTCGATGAAGCGGTACCGCGCGTTTCCGAAGAGTCTCATGATTCAGGTGGTCTCGCGGTCAGATGCTGATGGGATCCGTGGCCTTCTTCCGGGTGAGGTACATGAAGAAGAAGCTGCGCGTTACGTAGAGCGCGGTGAAGAAGGAAGCCAGGATGCCGATGGAGAGGGTCACGGCGAAGCCGCGCACGGGCCCCGTGCCGAACTGGAAGAGGATCAGGGCCGTGATCAGGGTGGTGAGGTTGGCGTCCACGATCGCCGAAAGGGCGTTGCCGAAGCCGTCCTCCACGGCGGTGCGCACGGCTCTGCCCGCGCTCAGCTCCTCGCGGATGCGCTCGAAGATGAGCACGTTGGCGTCCACCGCCATGCCGATCGAGAGGATGAGCCCCGCGATGCCGGGTACGGTCAGCGTCGCCCCGAACATGGCCAACCCCCCCAGCACCAGGACCACGTAGACCGCGAGCGCGCACACCGACAGGATGCCCGCCACGCGGTAGTAGGCGCACATGACGAGGATGACCAGCGCGATGCCGATCATCCCGGCGACGCGGCCCTGGTCGACGGAGTCCTGCCCGAGCGAGGGGCCGACCGTCCGCTCCTCCATGATGCGCAGCGGCGCGGGCAGGGCGCCGGCGCGCAGCACCAGCGCGAGGTCGCTCGCCTCCTGAAGGGTCGAGCCGCCGAGCTCGATCTGGCCCCGGGCGCCGATGCGGTCGCGGATGATGGGCGCGCTCACCACCTCGCCATCGAGCACGATCGCGAGCAGCTCGCCCACGCTCTGTCCGGTCACCTCGGCGAAACGGCGGCCGCCGCGACGGGACAGCTCGAACTGCACCTGCGGCGTGTTGAACTGGGGGTCGCGCGCGGACACCGCGTTCTCGAGCATCTGCCCGTTGATGAAGGCGTCCTCGTCGAGCACGTACAGCTGACGGTAGATCCGGCCGGTGAGCGCCACGGGATCCATGCCCCACTGGAGGGTCACGTCGCGCGGCATGGCGCGCTGGACCTCGGGGATGCCCAGAAAGAGATCCGCGGCCTCCACATCCTCCTCGGCCACCAGGTAGATGCCGTCTTCCCCGCTTTGGCTCAGGAGCGCCGTGAACGGGCTCAACACGGAGGCGTCGTCCTCCTCGGACTCGGCATCGGAAGCCTCCTCCGGAGCGTCCTCGTCGACCTCGGCCTCCTCCGCGACCTCCGCGGAATCGCCCTCCTCCGCCGCGTCGGCGCCGAAGAGCAGGTCCTCGATGGAGGATGTGGGCGCCTGCAGGTCGCGGCCCAAGCTACGCAGAGAATCGGCCCCGAGGGTTGCCACGATCACGCGGTCGATGCGCGGCAGGTCGGGTGCCAGGTCCGCCCAGGAGCGCACCAGCTTGAACTCCAGGAAGGCGGCGCGCCGGATGACGTCCTTGGCCTGGTTCTCGTCGCTGATGCCCGCCAGCTCCACGATGATGCGGTCGTTGCCCACCTTCTGGATGAGCGGTTCCTCAACCCCGAGCTCGTCGATGCGCGTGCGCAGGACGGTCTCGGCCCGGTCGATGGCGTCGGCGCGCGCATCGTCGGTGAGGGTGCCGTCGGGATCGTCGATTTCGACCACCAGGTGCATTCCGCCCTGAAGGTCGAGGCCCAGCTTCAGGCCCTCCTGATAGATGTAGTAGCCGCAGACGCCGAGGATCACGGCGATGAAGATGATCCGGCCACGAAGAGACTTCAGCATGACGCCACCGCTGGCTCCGGGAGGGTTTCTCGGGTGAGTTCCGGCTCGCGCTCCGCCCGGGGGGACCTCCTCCGAACCCTCGAGCCTCCTTCCCGCGAGCGGGATGGGTAGCTAGGTAAGTTCGCCAAGCACCCAACCGGTGTCAATCCAACCATGCGCGGCCTCGGGCGCCGCCGCGACCGGGCGGAGCATCGCCGGCGGGCTCGGCGAAACAGTGCTTCCCGCACCCGAAGCGACGGCGGTTGCGGGCGAAGTTCCGATACCCCCAGGCGAACAGGGGACGCGCGAACGGCAGGCGGAACATCCAGTCCAGCCTTGGGCCGCGTGGGAGCACCCGAAGGAGCTGCTCGATGGCCGCGGCGCCCTCCCACGTGGGGCGGGGCATGGCGTCCGGAGCGGCTTCGCGGCAGCTTGGGCGCCGACCCGGCGCGGCCCTCCCGGCCTCGGAGGCGGCGGAACGACCCGCGACCTCCGGCGGAGGGACGGAGTCCGGGTCGCTCGACGCCGGTCCCACCAGCTGCAGCGCCTCCTCGAAGCGCGCGGGGTCGATCCAGGGGAAGCGAGCCGGCACGCCCTCCTCCCGATAGGCGACGAGCTCGATGGTTCCTTCCGGATCGCGACGCCGCAGGTGGTCGACGAAACGCAGACATACGGCGCAATCCCCGTCGTAGACAACGGTGTAGCCGGCGGACGCGCGCGGGATCACTTCACCTCCGGGTGCGGGTGGGTGCGCTCCCACTCTTACCCCGCAACCGGGCGAACGGCGACGGCCACCGCATCGATCGGCCCGCGGACCAACGCCCCCCGGCATTCGAGCGGCGGCGCGATTCGCTATCTTTGCGCCGGAGCCCATCGCCCTCGCCGCCGGGGAGAAGCGTGGACACGACGGAAATCGGCCGCCAGCTGGAGCGGCGCCTCGGGCCGGGTCGGATCGAGCGCGAGGTGCCGCTCGGCCCCCTGACGACCTTCAAGATCGGCGGCCCGGCCGATCTCCTCACGCGCGCGCGCACGCCCGACGAGCTCGCGGGCGCGATCACGGCGGCGCGGGAGCTCGGGATCCCGCACTTCCTGCTGGGCCGGGGCGCGAACATTCTCGTGGGGGACGGCGGCTTCCGCGGGCTGGTGATCCACTCCCGGGTGGGCGGCATCGAGTTCCTGGACGATCGGCGCGTGCGCGTCGGGGCGGGGGTGGACAACTTCCCCGACCTCATCCAGGCCACCGTGCGCCGCGGGCTGGGCGGGCTCCACCACTTCGTGGGCATCCCCAGCACGATCGGCGGGGCCATGTGGCAGAACCTCCACTTCCTGGCCCCGGAACGCGACCGCACCGTGTTC
The DNA here is from genome assembly GCA_965221265.1 of Longimicrobiales bacterium. Taxonomy (GTDB): domain Bacteria; phylum Gemmatimonadota; class Gemmatimonadetes; order Longimicrobiales; family Gaopeijiaceae; genus BD2-11. The sequence continues at coordinate 48,609 of OZ244873.1, forward strand.
CTCGAGGAGGTCGTGGAGTCCGCGGAGATCCTCGCGGAGGAGGGCGGGCGCCGGCGCGTGGACCTGGAGTATTTCCAGTTCGGCTACGACCACAGCATCCTGCACGAACGCGACGACATCGTGCTCACGGCCACCTTCCGTCTGGAACCAACGCCGGGGCGCGAGCTGCGGCGGGTCATCCGCGAGAACCTGCGCTGGCGCGACGATCGCCACCCCGACCTGTGGCTGTACCCGTGCGCGGGATCCATCTTCCAGAAGATCGAGGGCATCGGCGCCGGTCGGCTCATCGACGAATGCGGGCTGAAGGGACGCCGCCTGGGCAACGCCCAGATCTTCCATCGGCACGCCAACATCATCGTGAACCTGGGCGGGGCGACATCCGCCGAGGTGCGCGCGCTCATCGACCTGGCGCGCGAGACGGTGGCGCGCGAGACGGGCCACGAGCTCGTTCCCGAGATCGTCTTCGTGGGAGCGTTCTGAGGGCGTCGCCGCCCGTTACCCGGGAAGTGCGAGCGCGACGTACTCCGCGGGATGTTCGCTGCCGCCCACCGCCACCACGATGTACTGCCGACCCTCGTGCGCGTAGGTCATGGGCCCGCCCGTGGTGCCCGCCGGCAGATCCATCTCCCACACCACCTCGCCCGTCGTCTTGTCGTAGGCCCGGAACTCGGTCCCCCAGTGGGTGTCGGGCGTGCCGATGACCACGTCGCTCCCCTCTCCGATGAAGAGCAGCGTCGCCGTCAGCAGCGGCGCCGGGCGGTTGGCGTTGCCGAGCGGGGGAAGATCCAACCCCTTCAGAAGCGGATGGTCGTTGGGCGCGTCGCCGTTGGCGGCCATCCAGAGATGCTCGCCGCGGTTCATGTCGATGGCGGTGATCCGTCCCCACGGCGGCTTGACCAGGGGTAGACCGTCGATCTCGGCCCGGGGCCATCCTCCCTGCGTCCCGTACGCCATCTCGTCGGGGCCCGAGGTCCGGGACAGGCGCCAGACGTTGGGCAGCGTCAGGGACACCGCGTAGTAGACGCCCGTCTCGGGGTCGAACGCGCCCGTGTGCCAGTTGCCGGCGCCCCAGGCTCCCGGCACGACGTAGGTCCCGATCTTCCCCTCGATCGAGCCCTCCTCCATGGGAGGCGTGAAGAGCGGACCCAGCACCAGCGAGTCGGCCAGGGCGAGGGCGCGCGCCCGGATCTCGGGCGTGAAGTCGATGAGGTCCTCCTCGGAGACCCCCTGCCGGTCGAAGGGCGGCGGCCTGCTCGGGAAGGGCTGGGTGGGAGAGGTGCGCTCCCCCGGCACCTTGGACCGAGGCACCTTCCGCTCCTCGATGGGCCAGACGGGCTCGCCGGTGAGGCGGTCGAATGTGAACAGGAAGCCCGTCTTGCTCGCCTGCATGACGGCGTCGATGGCACGCCCGTCCACATGGATGCGCCCCAGCACGGGGGGCCCCAGGGTGTCGTATTCCCAGATGTCGTGACGCACCATCTGGAAGTGCCAGATGCGTTCGCCGGTGGCCGCGTCGAGCGCCACCAAGCTGTTGGAGAAGAGGTTGTCGCCGGGCCGATGCCCGCCGTAGTAGGCCGAGGTCGGGGCCCCCAGGGGCACGTAGACGATACTCAGCTCGTCGTCGGCGCTGAGGCAGCACCACGAGCCCACGTCGCCGGACAGCGCGCGGGAGCCGTCGCCCCAGGTGTCCGCGCCGAACTCCCCCTCCCTGGGGATGACGTGGAAGGTCCACACCCGCTCGCCCGTGCGCGCGTCGAACCCTCGCACGTCCTCCGGCGCGGCGTCGCGCCATTCCGTGCCCGAGTCGCCGGCCCCGTCGATGGTGCCCGCCACCACGACCACATCGCCCACCACGATGGGGCCCGAGCTCCAGCTGAAGCGGTCGCGACCCTCGGGCACGAGGTTCACCCTGCCGCCGTCGCCGAACGACTTCACGGGCTGGCCGGTTGCGGCGTCCAGGGCGTGCAGCCAAGACCCGCGCACGGAGATGATGCGGCCGCCGGCGGGGCCGTTGCCTGCGGACGCGTCCGCCGAGCCCGCGCCATTCCAGTGGGCGACCCCGCGGAAGCTTCGGCCGCGCGCCTCATCCAGGGACGCGGCCGGCTGGACCCAGAGGGTCGAGCCGGTGGCGGGATCGAAGGCCTCCACGAGCCCGACCGCGTTGGGCGCGTAGAGGATGCCGTCCACGAGGATGGGCGTCCCGCGCAGGTAGTTGTTGTGGGCGAGATCCGGGAACTCCTCCCGCAGCCCGGCGTCGACCGCCGGTCGGCGCCACGCGATCTCCAGCGAGCCGACGTTGTCCCGGTCGATCTGGGCGAGAGGCGAGTAGCGGTTGAAGGAGTTGCGGCCGCCGTAGTAGGTCCACTCGGCACCGGGCGGGGCAATGCCGTCGAGGCGCTCCGGGGACCCCGCGTCCGCGCACGCGGAGACCAAGGTGGAGGTGCCCGCGACCAGACCGACCGTGGCCGCCATCCGGCCGCGGCGGCGCGCCGGGCCGGAACGGCGCCTTGATGGCCGAACAACGGCGCGATCAGGTCGAGAGGCGACGCCGAGCGCGAGCGTCCAGCGCGGACGGCTCGCCGCTAGCAGTCCGTGGATGAATCCGCCCGAGCACCGAGAGCGGCGAGGCGCCGGGCTGGCAAGGCGCATTGAAGGCCGACTGGCAGAGCTATTGGGCCGAATAGCAACGCCGAGCGCAGCGGTCCAGCACGGATGCGACGCCGCTCGAATGCCGGGGGGTGTTTGTCCACGGGCTGCTAGAATGCCGGGGGGTGTTCGTCCGCGGGCCGTTCCCTCATCGATCGCGCGCATGCGGGACCTCCGTGCTTCCGGTGGGCCGACTTGGGGCTGCGGAGCTGAACGTAACGCCCGGGAGTTGTCCGCGCCCCGCGCAACCGGGCGAGTGGAACCGCCCCGCGGGCGGATCCGGGTCACCGCGGACGCGGCCAGGCGGCGGCGATGCCCAGAAGGGGCTCGGGGGCGATGTCGTGCCCACCCGGGTACACCCGAACGCGCGCCCGCACGCCCAATTCGCCAAGAAGCGCCTCCTGGGCGGCCTCCTCGCGGGGGACGCGAAGGGCGTCGCGCTCGCCCCGCACGAAGGTGACCCGCACGCCGGCGAGGCCGGCGGCCAACTCGTCCGGCGCCAGGTCGGTGGCCATTCCGGCCCCCCAGAGCACCAGCTCGTCCGCGTCCGAGCGGCCCCGCACCACCCACCGCGACGCCGTGTGCGCCCCCTGGGAGAAGCCCAACACCACCCGTCGACGGGAGTTGGGGGTCGTTCGCGCCACCTGGTCGGCGAGCGCGTCCAGATACGCCACGTAGTCCGCGATTTCGCTCTCGCGGTCCTCGCGCGTCATCCAGCTCGCCCCGACGCGATGCCCGGGCCCGTGCCGCCCCGGGCTTGGATCCACGTAGAAGCGCGAGAGCGCCTCCGGGACCACCACGATGCGCCCCGGAGCGTCCAGGACCTCGAAGCGCCGCGCGAAACGGCGGGCGACCTGTCGGTAGCCGTGAAGCGCGAACCACGTCTCGCCGACCCCCTCGCCCGAATCCCCCAGGACGTGGTAGCGGGCCGTGCGCGCGACCGTGATGCGGCGCGTGGACAGTCGGGATTCGCGGTCGCGGGACGCGCGGTCGCCCGTCACCGTCCCGACCCCGGCGCGGCCCCCGGCGCGTCGATGCGCACCCTGCCCACCTCGCGCGCCAGCAGGCGGCGCACGCGGACGAAGAGCAGAATGGCGACCGCGCCCAACCCCGCCGCCAGTCCCCACCACAGCCCCCGCGCGCCCATGTCCGCTCCGAACGCCAGCGCGGCGCTGATGGGGATTCCGAACACCCAGAAGCCGAGCGCGTTGAAGAGGAAGGGCGAGCGGGTGTCGCCCGCGCCGCGCAGCACCCCGGCCGCCACGGCCTGCAGGCCATCCGCGACTTGGAAGATCCCCGCGATGGGAAGAAGCCCCGCCGCCACCGCGAGCACCCCCGCGTCGGTGGTGTACATCCGGGCCAGCAACCCCGGCGCCCCGAGGAACACGCACGCAGTGACCATCATGAACCCTCCGCCCAGCAGGATCCCCGCCCCGGCGGCCCGACGCGCCTCCGGCATGTCCCCCCGGCCCACAGCGCGTCCCACCAGCACCGCCGCCGCGCCCGCGATGCCCAGCGGCACCATGAACGCGAGCGCCGCCAGGTTGAGCGCCACCTGGTGACCGGCCATGGTCACGGTGCCCAACCAGCCCATCATCACCCCGATGAGCGAGAAGGCTCCGAACTCGAGCTGCTGCTGAAAGCCGAGCGGGGTCCCCAGACGGACCATGCGCCCCAGGGCGAGCAGGTCGAAGGCCTCTCTCCGGACGCGCGCCAGATGGGGCCTCAGGAGGGGCCACGAGAGGGCGAGCAGCAACGCCCCCATGAACCAGCGGGCCACGCTCGACCCCCACGCCGATCCCACCGCGCCCAGTTGCGGCAGGCCCAGGTTGCCGAAGATGAGCACCCAGTTGAGAAACACGTTCAGGAGGTTGGCGGCGACGATGGTCCAGACGATGGGCGACACCCGTCCCATGGCCTGCAGGCTCTGGCGAAGCACCACGAGGGCGTAGAAGGGCAGCATGCCGGGGATGGAGCCGAAGATGTACCCGGCCGCGACCGGAACCACCTCGTCCGGCTGCCTGAGCGCCACGAAGGCGCGCCCGGAGGGCAGGAACAGCAGCGAGGCGATGACGGCCAGGGCAAGGGCGAGCACGAAGCCGCGCTGGATGGCGCGCGCGATCGATTCGGCGTCCCGCGCGCCCACCGCCTGGGCGACGATGGGATCGAGCGCCATCAGCATGCCGTTGCCGAAGACCGCGATGGTGTAGAAGTACACGTTGCCGAGCGCCACGGCCGCGAGATCGGTCGCGGACAGCCGTCCGACCATGAGGGTGTCCACCACCCCCATCAGCATCATCCCCACCTGCACGCCCACGATGGGGAGCGCAAGGCGGGCCATGCCGGCCAGGTGGGCGCGGCTCGGAACGAGTTCCATGGGCGCCGGAGTCGCCGCGTTCAGAAGTCCAGCATCGAGTCGTCCACACCGCCCGGATCGTCCCCGGTGCCCATGCGCGCGGCCTCGTGGGCGCGGATCGGTCGGCGTCCCGCGTAGCCGGCGTCCACCTCGTGCCACTGCGAGACGCGCGGCTCGCCCCGCCGCCAACACAGATACACCCACCGGCCCTCGAAGGTGGTGGGAAAGTCGAGCAGACCGTGCTCCAATCCGCCCGCCGGAAAGCGGATGCCCCTCCCCAGGATCTCCTCCTCGACGCAGCGCCGGACGCGGGCCCCGGCGTCGCCCACACCCTGGCGGTGCTTCAGGAACTCGGCGTGGTCGGGGTTGGTCGGCGCCATGACCAGGCGTCCCCAGAGGGCATCCAGGATCTTAAGGCGGTCGACGTGACGCTCCAGCTCGGCGCGCGCCGCGGCGAGGTTGTCGAGGACGGTCTCGAGGGTGGGCAGGAGGGCGTTGGCCTCGGCGACGGTGAAGGCCTTGCGGGACCGGCTCACCGGGCGCGCGCCTCCAGCGCGGCGAGTCGGCGCTCGATCTCCTCCAGCTTGTACAGGATCATCACGTGGGTCTTCTCGGCGTCGATCCCGACGGGGCTGGCTTCGCTGGAGATTTCGCGGGCGATGCGCCGGTAGTCCTTCGGGGATGGGTGGCTGGTCATGGGGCGGCTCCCGAAACGGTGGTGCGGCGGGTGGGTTGGGGGTCGTGTGGATGGGGGAAGGGGGATGGGGCGGGTGGGGTGCGCGGCGGCGTGGTCGTTTGGTGCGCGCCGGTCTCGCGGGTCTGGTCCCGTCCGTTTGGGCGCCGGTTACCTACTTCGACGAACTGGGAGGCACCGGGCGGGCCGGAAGCTCGGGCTGCTGGTTGGGGGGTGTGGTGCCACGGGTGAACGAAGCGCGTCTCCCCTGAAGGAACTGGCCCGCCAATGCCGCGATTGCGAGAAGTGTTGAGGTCCATCCGCCAACCGGCTCGCCAAGCGCCAGCAGGACGACGCCTCCGACTAGGAGGACCGAGACGATGGCGAAGGCCATCCACTGACCGCGTAGGGCCAGCGTGGATTCTCGCCTCTCGCCTTCGGCATCTCGATCATGGCGGTGCGCCTGCTCCCTCTCGGCCATCGTCAGAATGCGATCGGCCGCTCCCGACAGCGTATTCTCGTACGATCGGAAGGAGTCTGGATGCGGAAGCGGGCCTGAGGATGCTTCGAGGTGAACGGTCTGAAGGCGTCCCTCCAAAACAGAAATCTGCGCGCCACCGGCTTGGTCCGCAGGCGCATCGGACGACGCATGAACGACATCCTTTCCCGCAACCGGCGCAGGGATGGAGCTGCTGCCGGGGTCTTCCCGCGCCCGAACGGACTTCCGCTTGGCGGATCGCTTGTCCCGACGCTTTCTCACCAGAGCCGCGCCCCCTCCCCGAATCGAACCATCGCGTTCTCGATGTCCCGTCCCACGGTCCGCCAGATATCCCGAATGGCCTCCGAGTCCGATTCGACACCAGCGTCCGAGCCCCGTGGGCCGTACATCCCTCCCGTGATGTCGAACGCACGCCTCATGCCCCGAACGAAGGGATTCCGACGCGGGGCGGGGTGCTTCGTCGCCAGCTCACGAACCACGCTACCGGAAGCCATCTCGGGGTACTCACGGTAGATCGCCGCGAGCATCTGGCGATAGGGCATCAGCCGGACCCAGCGCGCAACCCTCCCGAAGTAGTCCGCGATGGACTTCGGCAGAGAAGCAAGAATCTCCTCCCCCTCCCGTCGGCCACGTGCCGAAAGACGGTAGCGGGGGTAGGGTCCCGACGTGTCGGCCCAGAGGCTTCCCGCCGCAAGCATCTGATCGACCACACCGTAGATCGCCCGATCAAACGGACCGTATCGGTAAGGGCGGAAGTCAAAAAACGGTCCTCCGATGGGGTCGGAGCCTTCCCGGTCGATCAGGAACAGAAGCTTCTGAATCCTGAGGGGGTCGAACGACGCCCCTTCATCCGCTGCCGCGAAGGCGGCGGCGACGATGTCGGCACGGGTAGGGACTTGGCAGCTGGCTTCCTCAGCGCCCCGTCGGCCTTGGGTGGCCCACCCGACCTGATCGCTTCCGTTTTCCCCCACCGCGCCTCCCCCTGCAACTGGTTGGACTCGCAATCAAGCAGGAAAGGTAACCACATCAGCACATCCCTGCACCTCAACGCGGACACGGCCCGGCCCACCCGCGACGGTTCGAGAAACGTGTGAGAACGAACAGTCGTCGCAAGTCACCGACCCAAGGCTGCACTGCGTCGGTCATCCGCACACCCGTTGTCGTAGTGCAACCATGTCCGCGTCTTCATACACGACCACGCAGGCTTGGTCCCGTACGGGGTATGACCTCCCAAACAAGTGTTTCCCCTTCAGTGTCCCCTTCTCGCCGTAAGTCGGATCGCCCATAAACTGGGGGACTGTCCACGCAATACCTTCCATCGTCAACGGTTGCTCAAACGCCTTCGAAAGCTTCTTGTACTGGTCAACCGACCCACCCGGAGGTAGGACTACCACCGCAGTCCGAATCATTACCACCCAGCATTGGTGCTCCGGCAACAGCCAGACGGCGGGTTCCGTGTTGACGGTACTGGCATTCTTTACCAAGATTGGCACCGGTGGCGGTTCCTCCGGAGACTGCAACTGCTTACGGATGAACCTTACGGCCTCACTTTGAGCGAACCGGTATCCCACCCTGCCCAGCAGGTTGAACACCATCAAGTACGCGCTCTTCAATAGCCCCAGTCGGATGGCCTCGGGCCAAGGCCGAGTCGACCGCAGCGTAGCTGGTCCGCGAGCCTCCCCTACGACGTCGCGTAGGGTGGTGATCGTGATTTGCCCGTCACCGATTTCATAGTACTTTGGGGAGACTGTGTGGAGTGGCCTGCCATCAACGTCAATGGTGATGGGGTAGCCACCCTGTTCCTCGGCCTCGTAATGGCGAGCCACGGCTTGGTCCACCGCGCTCGTTGTCGGACCGGTGTTACACCGCGTACACGTGAGGCAGGCGGGCCTGCCACCAATCGACTTCTGGGGAACGTGTTCGAGCGTCACGACTTCACCGGCCCGCACGTCGGACTCGGAGAACTCGATCAAACAGATCGGACAGTGCGTGTTGCCTCGCTCGAAGAAGCGGAGTCGTTGTCTACGCAGGCTTGTTCTGCTCATCGTTGTCCCTTGTGTTGCCGGCCCACAGCCTCCGGAATCCTCCCGGTCGATCACCGTGAACGTCGGAACCAGAAGAGATCGTACCAAGCCACTCTTTGCTGAAGCGGCAACGACGCCCGGCGTCCCGGCAGCCCCGGTTCTCGCGCACGCCCCTCGGGGAGGTGCTCAATCCGCATCCCCAAGCAGGGCCTCGACATCCCGCCAAAGCTTGTCGAAGGATGGAGACGAGCGAGCCGCCCGGAGATCGAAGATCGCCGCCAGCGCGGGTTGGTCCAGGGTAGGCTTGTAAGACCTGTTGCTGGGCATCCAAGATCCAAGAACCCCCTTGGCGTCCCGGATCGACTCGGGATCGGCGGGAGGGGCAACGGATTCCCTGATGCCCCGCCGGCCTGCGATGGACTGGGCCGCCGCGAGGAACCAAGCCTCGAACTCTCTCTTGGCCAACACGACTCGAATCCTCCGGTCCGGCCGGACCGCCTCGGCACGGCGTGCGAGCGCGCGCGCCAGCTCGGCGGGGCAGTCGTCGTCGGCATCCAGCAGAATCAAGATCGATCCCCCCTCGCCGGCGTCGCGTGCCGCGAAGAGCACGAATCGCTCGATCTCTCCAGGCTTGCCCACGCGCGGGCGCTTGATGCGAACGGGCCTCGGCACGTGCACGTGGTGGTGACCCAGCTCCTGGGCGATCCTGCGCACCAGCACAGGTGCCGCCTTGACCTCGCCGCGCCCCTCCACCACGACCGCCATCGTCTTCATCGCGAGCCGCTCCGGCCACCGCTCGAGCCAAACAGGTCGCTCACGCGCACCGCGCGCTTGGAGAGGCTTGAGTCGGGCCCCAGCTTGTCCATTCTCAGCAACTCGCCCGCCGTAAACAGGCGGTCCCGGAGCACGGACGCTCCCACGTCGTCCAACGGCCCGATCCGCGTGATCCCGCCGTCGGACACGACGGCCAGGACGCACGCCCCGTCGATTTCCTCCTCGTCCAGCATGTCGGCGCTGTGGCTTGTCACAATGACCTGCCGCCGCGCCGCCGCGTCGCGCAGGGCGTCGACAATGACCGCCGCCGCAGCCGGATGGAGCGCCAACTCGGGCTCCTCGACGCCGACCAGCGAGCGTTCGGTGCCGATCTGTTGAGACAGCGACTGCGGCTCACCGTCGTTCTGAAACAGTGCCACGAGCAATCCGACCGTCCGCAATGTTCCATCGGACATACTTCCCGCATGGTAGCGCCATTCGTTCGGTGCGCCGGCGACACGCTGCCGGAACTCCAACGTCTCGAGGTGGCCGACGGCCTTTCGGTCCACGCCCTTGATGCCCGGAACCACCTTCGCCAAGTACTCCTCGATCAACGTCTTCGCGTCCGGAGACCGGCGCGCGATCCGGTGGAGCACGCTAGCGACGTTGCTGCCGTCACCCTCCATAAGGTCTCCAGAGTTGGGCGGCTGCACGGACCGGATGGCGGCGGGGTTGAGGTTGTAGAAGCCGCATCGCGAGAATGCGTCGTGAACGGCTCGGAACTCGGGGTACCATCCCGAAGCGCTCTCAAGCGCGAGGCGATGGGGCGAAGGCGTGGGGAAGGGGTCAAAGAAACTCTCGACGACTCCTCCGGAGGCTATCCTGTAGAACACCGCCGGTGGATCGCTCGGCGAGGGATCCTTGGGCACCACCACGCATTCCTCTTTCTTTAGCTCGTAGCCGCCCCCCTCTTGCGCCGCCACGGTGAATGCGAGGTGGCCCGTGGCCGAGCCCACGTCGAACTCCACGCGCATGCCGAAGTGCGTGGGTCGGCCCCTGGAGCGGCGCCTGACCTCCTTGATCCCCCCACGGTCGCGCAGCGCGTGATCCAGCGAGTGCCGAAGCGAGTCGGACAGGAACCTGAGTGCGTCCAGAACGTTGCTCTTGCCCGAACCGTTGGGACCGACGAGGAAGGTCAGCTGCCCGGGCGACACGTCGCACGCGGCGATGCTCTTGTAGTTGCGGAGCACCACCCTCCGTACGAGTCGCGCGTCCATCTCCACGAGGTTAGCCGTCCGTGGGCCAGTCGGTACGGAAACCAAGAGTGCCGAAGGCGCCAGCGGGGATGCCGACTCGGCGCGTGCCCCTGTCTCCATGTTCGCCCAAGGGGCCTCCTATGGCGCGGATGGTTGGACCAATTCCCGGTGCAAGTCTGCCACAACCGCCCTTCGCGGCACAAGCGCCAGCCCTCCCCCTCCACAACCCCGGTTGGCGAATCGAGGGTTGGTGCGCGATGTTGCCCGGGCGGCCCACGCCAAACCCACGCCTCGAACGCCCGCGGCCCACGCGGGAGGGCAGCCAACCGAATGGCCATCACACGCAGGAGCTTCGTTTCCGGGGGCGCCGCCCTCGCGATGGGCGCGACCGTGGTGCCGCGCCACGTCTTGGGAGGCCCCGGACACCAAGCGCCCAGCGACACCCTGGCGGTCGCCATCGTGGGCGCGGGCGGGATGGGCGCCGAGAACGCCCAGCAGCTCGGGAGCGAGCGCATCGTGGCGGTGTGCGACGTCGACCATCGGCTGGTGGAGAACAGGGTGGCGGAGCGCGCGGTCAACCGCGACGGCACCCCGCGCGCGTCCGGAGAGCGCTGGAGCGAGCAGTACGCCGCGGCCCGCAAGTACACCGACTTCCGAGTCATGCTGGAGCGGGAGGACGGACTCGACGCGGTGCTCGTCGCGACCCCCGACCACACCCACGCCGTCATCGCCGGAGCCGCCATGCGGGCGGGCAGGCACGTCTTCGTGCAGAAGCCCCTGACTTGGTCGGTGCGCGAGGCGCGCGAGCTCGCGCGGTTGGCGGAGTCGACCGGGGTGGTCACCCAGATGGGCAACCAGGGCCATTCCAGCCACGACGCGCGCCGGATCAACGAGTGGGTGCGGGCCGGCGTGATCGGGGTCGTGCGCGAGGTGCACGTGTGGACCAACCGTCCGATCTGGATGCAGGGGCTGCCGCGTCCGGCGCCGCTGCCCGCCGACGCGAGCCTCACCGATCCCGGCCGCTCGTGGTGGCCCGGTTCGGCGCGCGAGGCGGTGGCGTCCGGGCTGTGGGCCGACTTCACGGCACCCGACCACCTCGACTGGGACCTCTACCTGGGGCCGGTCGCGCGCGACGTGCCGTACCATCCGATGTACCATCCCTTCCATTGGCGCGGCTGGGTCGACTTCGGGGTGGGGGCGCTGGGCGACATGGGCGCGCACCTGATCGACCACCCGTTCTGGGCGCTCGAGCTCGGGTTGCCGCGCGCCATCGAGGCGACTTCCACCCCGTGGGGCGGGCCCGCGGAGGACCCGGTGTCGTATCCGGTCGCCACCAAGGTGCACTACGAGTTCGGGCGCCGCGGCCTTCTGCCTCCGGTCGACATGCATTGGTACGACGGCGGGCTGATGCCCCGACGCCATCCGTGGCTGCCGGACGACGTGCCGCTGCAACGGGAAGGCGGCGTGCTGTTCGTGGGCGAGCGCGGGCTGCTGTTGCACGAAACCTATGGGCGCAACCCGAGGATCTACCCGGAGGAGCTGCGGGAGGAGGCGGACGCGGTCCCGCGCACCTTCCCGCGCGTGGAAGGCTCCCACGAAATGAACTGGGCCGACGCCTGCAAGGGCATCGGCGCGCCGACCTCTCCGTTCTCCTACGCCGCGCCGCTGACCGAGACCATGCTGCTGGGGCTGGTCGCGCTGCGCGCCGGCCAGGGAGAGCGCATCGAATACGACGCGGCGAACATGCGCGTGACCAACCACGTGAAGGCCAACGAGTTCCTGACGCGCGAGTACCGGGACGGGTGGACTATCTGAGGCGCCGTGGGCGGATGGCCGCCGGCCACGGGCAACCGACAGGGGAAGACGAGATGAAGATGCATCCGGCCACACGCCCGAACCTCTTCGGGGCGCAGGAGTTGGCGGTCCGTGAACCAACTCCCCCCGTCATTCGAGCGACGGCGCGTCCGCGCTGGGCCGCAGCGACCGGCTTCGCGCGGACCGCAGTCCGCCGCACCCGGGCGCTCTTGCTTGGCGCCGTCGCGGTCGCGCTGGCGGGAGGGGTCGCCGGGGCCACCGCGCAGGAGCACAACACGCTCAGCGCCGGCGAGCGGGAGGCGGGGTGGCGGCTCCTCTTCGATGGGCGGTCGCTGGACGGCTGGCGCCGCTACGACGGCGAGCCGATGACCGGGGGCTGGGTGGTTGAGGACGGGACGCTCGCGCACGTGCGCGGCGGGGGTTCCATCGTCAGCGAGGAGATGTTCGACGACTTCGAGCTGGCCTTGGAGTGGAGGGTCGAGCCGGGGGGCAACTCGGGCATCTTCTACCGCGCGGCGCCCGGGGAGGAAGAGATCTTCCACGGCGCGCCGGAGCTGCAGGTGTTGGACGACGCCGGACACGCCGACGGACGCAGCCCGCTCACCAGCGCCGGAGCGAACTACGGACTCCATGGCGTGCCGCCGGGCGTCGCGCGACCGGCGCGGGAATGGAACCACGTGCGGATCATCGTGCGGGACAACGCCGTCGAACACTGGCTCAACGGCGAAAGGGTGGTGGAGTACGAGCTGGGCGGCGACGACTGGGAGGCGCGGGTGGCGGCGAGCAAGTTCGCCGCGTGGCCGGGGTACGGCCGGGCGGCGCGGGGCCACATCGGCCTGCAGGATCACGGCGACCGCGTGTGGTTCCGCAACATCAAGCTGCGGGAATTGCGATGAGGAGGATGCGCGGATGGCGGGCGGCGGCCTGGTTGGCGGTACCGGCGGCGGGTGGCGCGCCGCGGACGATGCCGGGGAGGGTCTCGTGAGTGAACCGGGGCGGCGGAGGGGCGGAAGCCGGGAGAATTCGGGATCGATGAGCGCGCCCGCGCGGCGCCCCGACCCGAACCGGGATGGCCGGGCCGCCCCCACCCTCGACCGGCGCGGTTTTCTGGGGACGCTTCCGGGGGCGGCCGTGGTGGCGGGCGGGCTGCGGGGAACGGGACGGGACGGGGGCGGGGCGGAGGGATGGCCGGTTGGGAACCCGGGGCATCCCGGTGGCGGCGCGGTCGGGTCCGGGCAGCGGGCGAGGGCGGCGGGTCGCGGGATGGCCGCCCGAGGTGTGCCGCAGGTCCCCGGCGCGATCGGGGTGCAGCTCTACACGGTGCGCGCCGCCATCGCGGACGACTTGGACGGCACCCTCGCCGCGATCGCCGAGATCGGGTACCGGGAGGTCGAGCTGGCGGGTCTGTACGGGATGTCGGCGGCGGAGATGAAGGCCCGACTGGACGCGGTCGGGTTGGCGGCCACGTCGGGCCACCATTCGCTGGAGGAGGTGCGGACCGGCTGGGACGCGACCTTGGAGGCCGCCGTCGCGCTCGGCCATCGGCTTGTGGTGGTGCCATCCATTCCGGTCGCCGAGCGCGACCCGGAGGGGCTGCGACGCATCGCGGACGACCTGAACCGGGCGGGCGAGGCCGCGCGCGCCGCCGGCCTTCGCCTGGGCTATCACAATCACGACTGGGAGATTCGCCCGGACGGAAACGGCGTGCGCCCCATCGACCTGCTGCTCGACCGCACCGACCCGGAGCGGGTCGACTGGCAGATGGACATCTTCTGGACGGTGCACGGCGGCGCCGACCCCTTGGCCGAGCTGGACGCGCGCGCGGGGCGGGTGACCAGCGTGCACGTGAAGGACCGCACGGCCGCGGGCGAGATGGTCGACGTGGGCGCGGGCGTGATCGACTTCCGGTCGATCCTGACGCGCGCCGGGGCGCTGGGGCTGCTCCACCAATACGTGGAACACGACCAGCCCGCCGACCCGATCGGGAGCGTGCGCGCCAGCCACCGGGCGCTCGCGGCCATGGTGCCCGCGGGCCGCAACGACGACCGCTCCGCCGCGCGTTCGGCACCGTCAACGGGCGGCGCCACCGGGACCCGACGCCGATGACGGCCGCCTTCGGGCCAAATCGCGCGGGCGCGGGCGCGGCCGGCCCTTCCCGCTGACTTCCGCCCCGAGCAGCCCGTGGACAAACTCCTCCCGGCATTCGAGCGGCGTTGCATCCGCGCTGGACCGCTTCGCTCCACGTTGCCTTTCGTCCCGGTAGCGCCGCTACCAGGCCTTCAAGGCGCCTTGCCACCCCGGCGCCCCGCCGCTCTCGGTGCTCGGGCGGATTCTTCCACGGACTGCTAGACGCATGCGCCCACGCACCCAGGACACCTACGACGCCATCGTGGTGGGGTCGGGCGCCGGAGGCGGCATGAGCGCCTACGTGCTCGCCTGCTCGGGCCTCCGGGTCCTGATGCTCGAGGCCGGCCGACACTACGACCCGGTCGCCGAGACCCCGATGTTCCATCTCCCGCGCGACGCGCCGTTGCGCGGCGGAGGCACCCGGCACAAACCCTTCGGCTTCTACGACGCGACCGTCGACGGGGGCTGGGAGGTGCCGGGCGAGCCCTACGCCAGCACGGAGGGAACCAACTTCCGCTGGTGGCGGGCGCGCATGCTGGGCGGACGCACCAACCACTGGGGCCGCATCTCGCTGCGCATGGGCGAGTACGACTTCAAGCCCCGCTCGCGCGACGGTCTGGGCTTCGACTGGCCCATCTCCTACGAGGACCTCGCCCCCTACTACGACAAGACGGAGGCGTTGATTGGCGTCTACGGCTCCAACGAGGGGCTGGAGAACACGCCCGACTCCTCCCCGGGCGTGCTGCTCCCGCCCCCGGCGCCGCGCGCCGAGGAGCTGCTCACCCGGCACCACTGCCGCGACTTGGGCATTCCGGTCGTTCCCGCTCACCTGGCCATCCTCACCCGGCGCCTCGACGCCGCCCGCGTCGCGCGCGCGCTCTGGCCCCGCAACGCGCTCGCGCGGAGGGTCACCGAGGAGTCCATGGCGGCCCGCGCGGCGTGCTTCTACGCCACCCCCTGCGGCCGCGGCTGCTCCATCAAGGCCAACTTCCAAACCCCAACCGTCCTCCTGCCTCCCGCCCTGGCCACGGGCAACCTGCGCATCGTCACCGACGCCATGGTGCGGGAGGTCACCATCGACGCGCGCGGACGGGCCACCGGCGTGCACTACATCGACAAGGCCACGCGTCTGGACGAACACGCCCGCGCCCGCGTGGTGGTGCTCGCGGCCAGCGCGTGCGAGTCGGCGCGCATCCTCCTCAACTCGAGGAGCGCGCTCCATCCCGACGGGCTGGGGAACGGGAGCGGGCGGGTGGGCAGGTACATCATGGACACCGTCGGCGCGGGCGTCGGAGGACAGATCCCCGCGCTCGAGAACATGCCGCCGCACAACGCCGACGGCGCCTCGGCAATGCACCTGTACATGCCTTGGTGGCTCTACGGACGCCAGGCCCGCGGCCAGCTCGACTTCGCGCGCGGGTACCACATCGAGTTCGGCGGCGGACGGCGCATGCCCGGGTTCGGCTTCATGGGCGGACTCCCCGAGCTCACCGGGGGCGCCTACGGACAACGGCTGAAGGACGAGTGCCGCCGCCACTACGGCTCGTTCCTCTGGTTCGACGGACGCGGCGAGATGATCCCCAACGAGGATTCCTACTGCGAGATCGACCCCGGAGGCGTGGACCGCTGGGGCATCCCGACCCTCAGGTTCAACTGGAAGTGGTCGTCGCACGAATTGAACCAGGCCCGGCACATGCAGCACACCTTCGCCGACATCATTCAGGCGATGGGCGGCCGGGTGACGAGCGACGTGCACGACGACGGGGCGCGCGCGATCGCGGCCCCGGGCGTCATCATTCACGAAGTCGGCGGCGCGATGATGGGCGACGACCCGCGCACCTCGGTGCTGAACCCGTTCTGCCAGTCTTGGGAGGTCGACAACCTCTTCGTGACCGATGGGGCGGGCTTCGTGTCGAACGCGGACAAGAACCCGACGCTGTCGATTCTGGCGCTGGCGTGGCGGGCGTCGGACTACATCGTCGAACAGCTGCGCACCCGGAGCCTGTGATGAGCGAGGAGCGCGCGGTGACGGGGGGCGTGCGCGAACGGGCGCTGCCGATGGCGGGGGAGCCCGAGCGGAGGCCGTCGATGGAGGAGGTGGACACGCGTTCGCGGTCGCTGGCGCGGGAGGCGTCGGCGACGCGATCGGGCGCGCATGGGCGGGAGCGGGACCGGTCGATGGCCGCAGGACCCGGAATGGTCGCCGGCGAGGCGGGCATGGATCGCCGCCACGCCCTCAAGGTGATGGCGCTCGCCGCCGCCGCGCCCGGCCTCGCGTCGTGCGGTCCCGGAGGAAGTGGCGACGGCCCCGCCGCGAGCGCCTCCGCCGTCGCCACCGGTCTCCAATCGAGCGCGGCGCCCGGCCAGGTCGCCAACCCGCACGCGCGCGGCGACCTCTGGGATCCCGACCTCCTCCGACCCGTGGTGCCTTGGGAGCGGCAGCTGGACCCCGACGAGCTGGAATCGCTGGCGGCCCTCTGCGACGTGATCCTCCCGGCCGACGACCGCTCGCCCTCGGCGAGCCAGGTGGGCGCGCACGACTTCATCGACGAATGGGTGAGCGCGCCCTACGAGGCGATGCGGGAGGGCGGCGTGCTGATCCGGGGCGGCCTGGCGTGGCTCGACCGCGAGGCGCACGCCCGCTTCGGGGACGGCGCCGCGCCGCCGGGCGTGCGCTTCCGGGACCTCGCCACCGCGCAACGGCACGCCATCTGCGACGACATTCACGACCCGAAGCGAGCCGAGGGGGGCCCATTCGAGGCTCCCTCCCTCTTCTTCGACCGGGTGCGGTATCTGACTCTGACCGCCTTCTGGACCACGGAGGAAGGCATGGACGACCTCGGCTACGTGGGCAACACGCCCCTCGCCCGATGGGATCCGCCCCCACCCGAAGTCCTGCGCCACATCGGGCTGGGCTGACCGGCCCCGCCACCGAGGATCACGCCATGGCCCCATCCCACACCCCCCCATCCGACAACGCCCAACACCTGTTCCGGGGCAGCTGCGTCGCCCTCGTCGCCACGTCGGTCGCCTTCGCGACGGTCGGCGCGGTCATGCTCGACCTCAAGAACGAGTTCGTGCTCACCAACGAGCAGGTGGGCTGGATCGGGGGCGCGGCCCTGTGGGGATTCGCGCTCTCGCAGGTCGTGTTCGCGCCGCTGGCCGACACGCTCGGCTTCCGCGCCCTGTTGCGCACCGCCTTCGCGGCGCATCTCGTGGGCACCATTACGCTGATGCTCGGCGCGAGCTTCGCCCACCTCTTCGCGGGGGCGCTCGTCATCTCGATGGGCAACGGGTTGGTGGAGGCGGCGTGCAACCCGCTGGTGGCGGCCCTCTACCCGAACGACAAGACCGTCAAGCTGAACAACTTCCACGTGTGGTTCCCCGGCGGGATCGTGTTGGGCGGGCTGGCCGCGTTCGGGCTCGATCAGCTCGCCGCCGCGTCGGCCGGGCTGGAGGCGCTGGGCGAGTGGCGGGTGAAGATCGCGCTGATCGCCGTCCCGACCCTGATCTACGGGCACATGCTGCTGAGGCGGGAGTTTCCACCCACGGAGGGGGTGCGGGCGGGCGTATCGATGGGGGAGATGTTCCGCGCCGCGCTCACCACGCCCTTCATGCTGCTCATGCTGTTCGCGATGACGATCACCGCCTCCATCGAGATCGGCCCCACCCGCTGGGTCCCGGCCGTGCTGGAGGCGGGAGGCATCCCCGGTATTCTGGTGCTGGTGTGGATCAACGGCCTCATGGCGGTGTTGCGGCACCGGGCCGGGACCATCGTGCACTCGCTTTCGCCGCCGGGCGTGCTGCTGGCGTCGGCCGGCCTCACCGGGGTGGGCCTGCTCGCCTTCAGCTACGCGTCCGGCGCCGCGGCCGTCTTTCTCACGGCGACGGTGTACGCCGTGGGCATCTGCTACATCTGGCCCACCATGCTGGGCGTGGTCTCCGAGCGGGTGCCGAAGAGCGGCGCGCTGGGGCTTGGGCTGATGGGGGCGGTGGGGATGGCGACCACCGGCCTCGTGACCGCCCCCCAGATGGGTCGGGTCGCCGACGTGTACGCCCACGACCAGCTGCCGGTGGCGGAAGTGGTGGCGCTCTTCGAGCGCGCCGACGGCGAGCTGGCGGGGGTGCCGGGACCCGACGCGGTCGCCGCGCGCGCCGCCGTCGCCGAGGTGGTGGACGACTATCGATCGTCGGGCGCCCTCCCCTCGCCCGCGACCGCCAACGCCCTCCGCCAGATCATCGACTCGGGGGCGGGCGAGGGACTCATCGGCGCGGCGGGGGCGATCCTCGGGCCGGCCGACAACTTCGGCGGACGCGTCTCGTTCCGGTATCTGGTGCCGCCGTGCGCCCTCCTGGTGGTGATCTTCGCGGTGTTGCGGGGGCGCGCCCGGAGGGAGGGCGGCTACCGGGCGCGACGCATCGCGGAGGCGGGATGAGCCCGCCGTTCGGACCGCCGGGGGACGCGGGTCCGCGGGCCGCCGAGGGAGGACGACGCTGAGCCTCCGCTACGGCATGGTGGGGGGCGGACCGGGCGCCTTCATCGGCCCCGTCCACCGGATGGCCGCCGCCCTCGACGGCGAATGGCGACTGCGCGCGGGCGTGTTCTCCGCGGACCCGCGCACGTCGCGGGACACCGGCGCGCGGCTGGACGTGCCGGCGCATCGCCTGTACCGGTCGTGGCGGGAGATGGCGGAGGCGGAGGCGGCGCTCCCGGGGGATGAGCGCATCCACGCGGTCGTGATCGTCACCCCGAACCACCTGCACCACCCGGTGGCGCGCGCCTTCCTGGAGCGGGGCATCCACGTGGTGTGCGACAAGCCGCTGGCCGTGACGGTGGAGGAGGCCGACGACCTGTGCCGCTTGGCCGCCTCGACCGGCCTGGTCTTCGCGGTGACCCACACCTATTCGGGCTACCCCATGGTGAAGGAGGCGCGCGCGCGCGTGCGGGAGGGCGCGATCGGCCGCGTGCGCAAGGTGGTGGTGGAGTACGCGCAGGGGTGGCTCGCCGAGCGGATCGAGGCGGACGGGCACAAGCAGGCGGAGTGGCGCGCCGATCCCGCGCGGGGGGGACCCTCCGCGGTGCTCGGGGACATCGGGTCGCACGCCCACCACCTGGTGCGCTACGTGACCGGGCTCGAAGTGCGGCGCCTGTTCGCCGACCTCGGCACCGTGGTCGCCGGTCGCGCCGCCCACGACGACGCCGTCGTGCTGCTCGAGCTCGACGGAGGGATCCGGGGCGTGCTGATGGCGTCGCAGATCGCCACCGGCGAACGCAACCACCTGCGCCTGCGCGTCTACGGTGCCCGGGGCGGACTCGACTGGAACCAGGAGGAACCCAACCGGCTGCGCCTGCTGCGCGCGGATGGATCCGCCGAGGTGCTCCACCGGGCCGCGGGGTCCCGCGCGCCGGCCGCCGCGGCCGCCACCCGCCTGCCGGGCGGCCACCCGGAAGGGTTCGTGGAGGCGTTCGCCAACCTCTACCGGGAAGTGGCGCGGGCCGTGCGGAACCACCGCGCCACCCATCGGGCCGGCGTCCCCTCCACCGCCCCGCCCCCCGGCGACGGGAATGCCCCTCCGCCCGACTACCCCACGGTCCACGACGGCGCCCTCGGCATCCACTTCATCGACGCCGCCCTCCGCAGCCACCGCGCGGGCTCCTGGGTCGACGCGACCCCGGACTCCCGGTGACCCCGCCCTCCATCCCCCGTCCTCGACGACCGGGCGCCGACCACGCCAACCATTCCCACCCGACTCCCGCCAAGGTCGGGCCACGTCCACCGGAGAAGCCACGGCCATGACCCGTCCCGTCACCCTCTTCACCGGCCAGTGGGCCGACATGCCCCTGGAGGAGCTGGCCGCCAAGGCGAGCGCCTGGGGCTACGACGGCCTCGAGCTGGCCTGCTGGGGCGACCACTTCGACGTGGTGCGCGCCGCCGCCGACCCGGGCTACTGCGCCGCCCGCCGCGCGTTGCTGGAGTCCCACGGCCTGGGCGTGTGGGCCATCGGCAACCACCTGGTGGGTCAGGCAGTCTGCGACCCGATCGACGAACGCCACCGCGCCATCCTGCCGCCGCGCGTGTGGGGAGACGGCGACCCGGAGGGCGTCCGACGCCGCGCCGCCGAGGAGATGAAGACCACCGCCCAAGCCGCGGCCAACCTGGGCGTGGACGTCGTGACCGGCTTCACCGGCAGCTCCATCTGGCACCTCCTCTACCCCTTCCCGCCCGTGCCCGAGGGCGCCATCGCGGCCGGTTTCGCCGACTTCGCGGCGCGCTGGCATCCCATCCTCGACGCCTTCGACCACGCCGGCGTTCGCTTCGCCCTCGAGGTGCATCCCACCGAGATCGCGTTCGACGCCGCCAGCGCGGAGTGCGCGCTGGAAGCCATCGGCGGACGGAAGGCGTTCGGGTTCAACTACGACCCCAGCCACCTCGCCTACCAGGGCATCGACGTGGTGGAGTTCATCCATCGATTCGGCGACCGCATCCACCATGTCCACATGAAGGACGTGTGGTGGGCTCGTCGCCCCATGCCCGGCGGCGTGTTCGGCGGCCACCTGCCCTTCGGACACCCGGACCGCTGCTGGGACTTCCGTTCCCCGGGACGCGGACGGGTGCCGTTCGACGACATTGTGCGGGCGCTCACCCGCATCGGCTACCAGGGACCGCTCTCGGTCGAATGGGAGGACATGGGAATGGACCGCGAACACGGGGCCCGGGAGGCCTGCGCCTTTGTGCGTTCCCTCGACTTCCCGCCCTCGAGCGCCGCGTTCGACGCCGCGTTCGAGCGGCGGGGCGGGGACTGACGAAGCGCGGCGCCAACCCGGCGCGGCCAAGGTTGACCTCCCCACCAGCCCATCCACACCCCATTCAGGTCAAGACAATGTCAAGTGAACCTAGTAATTTGGTCAGGCACCTCCGCCCGTCGTCGAGCAGCTTGACCATGTCGCTCCTGCTGCTCCCGTTGGCCGTCGCGGCATGCGAAGCCGAGGTCGTCGCCCCGGAAGAGGAAGTCTTCGAGGAGGGCGAGCTCATGATCGACGCCTCCTCGCAGTTGGATTTCGCATACCTCAACCTCGCGGACGGAACCCTGGTCAACCCCGCCGACCCCGCCAACTCCACGGAATGGCACATGGCCTTTCGCCGCTTCCTCGTTCGCCTGAACGGTGGCGTCGCGGGCGCCGGTTCGGTGTCGGGCCACAACCTGGCGCAACACGCGAACCTGAACGCGGAGGGCATCGCGGCCTTGGAGGCGGCCGACGGCGCCGCGGCGTTCGACGCGGTTGCGGAGGCGGACATCCCGGCCGCTTCGGCCTTCATCGAGGACGGACTGGTCCAAGCCCCGGCCAACGCCTGGTTCCAGTTCGATCCGCAGACCGGTTCGCTCATCACCATTCCCAGCGTGGCGTGGAAGCTCCGGGAGAGCTCCGGGAGGGGGTACGCGATCTTCCGCTTCTCGGCGATAAGAATGCAGGGCCAGCGTCCGGTGGGCGTCCAGGTCGAGTACCGGCGCCAGGACCCCGAGGGCGCGCTGGGCGAGGTGCGGACGGCCGACGCGGACCTCACGCGCGGTCCCGCGTTGATCGGCTTCGCGGGCGGCGACGAGCCTCGTCCCGACAGCTGCGACTGGGACATCGGGAGCGCGCCCGACTTCAGCGTCGTGGTCAACGGCGCCTGTGGAGCGGGCACGTTTCCCCTCGACGCCACCTCGGACTTCACGGCGGTGACGCGCGCGGACGACGCGCCGGAGTACGCCGAACATCTGTCCGTCATCTCGGGCGCCTTCTCCGCCGACATCGAGGGCGCGGGCGGACTCTACTGGTACAACCTCCAGGGAAACACCCGCATGTGGCCCACCTTCAACGTCCACTTGGTCGACACGGGTCAGGCGGTCTACAAGGTGCAGATCTTCGACTACTACAACGCCACCGGCACCTCGGGATTCCCGTCGGTGAGGTTCCAAAGGCTCAGATGAGCGTTGCTCGGACGAGCTTCGGCGCGCGCGCGGGGTTGATGACGGTCCTCTGCCTCGCCGCCGCGGGCGCGGCGGCGGTCCCGCTCTCGGCCCGGAGGCAGGTGGCCTCCCCGAACCAGCCCGAGGGACGGGTGACCGACCGCGCATCGGGAGCCCCGGTCGCGGGCGCCACCGTCGCGCTCTGGCCGCCGCACCCGGGCGAGGCCGGCGACTTGGCGGAGGAGGCCATCCGGCGGGCGGTCACGGACGAGCGCGGCGCCTTCGCGGCCGAGGACGCCTGGGACCCGGGCGGCATCGTGGAGGTGTCGGCCCTCGGATACACGACGCTCACGCTGACATGGTCGGAGGCGGCGGCCGCGAGCTGGCGTTTCGAGTTGGCGCGCGACCCGCTCGCCCTCGACGAAGTCGTGGTGACCGCGAGCGTGCGGGCCCGGCGCCGGTCGGAGATCGCCTTGCCGATGGAGAGCGTCGAAGCCACCGAGATCGCGGCCGCCGGGGCACCCTCCGCGGACCGCCTCCTCGCGGAGCTGCCCGGAATCCAGGTCGCCGCCGGCGCGCCGGTGGGCGCCGACTTGCTCATCCGCGGAATGGGCGGCCCTCGCGTGCTGGTGCTTCTCGACGGGCAGCCCGTCACCGGCGCGCTCATCGAAAACCGCGATCTCAGCCGACTGTCGCTGGCGGGCATCGACCGGGTCGAAATCGTGAAGGGCCCCCTGTCGTCCCTGTACGGATCCGACGCCCTGGGGGGCGTCATCAACGTCATCAGCCGCCCGCCGACCGCGGGGTTCCGAATGGACGCCCGCGCGGCTTCGGCGGGAGCGGGCCGGCGCGAAGCGGAGGTGACCACGAGCGGAGGCGGCCGCCTTCTGTACCACCTGACCGGCGGGTGGCGCCAGGAGGACCGGGTGCCGGGCGTGGTCGACGGAGACAACGCCTTCGCCCGCGTGTGGGACCTCCGTTCGCGCCTCCGGTTCGAGGTGGCCGAGGGTTGGGAGGCGCGCGCCGGCCTCACCTTCCTGCGGGAGCGTCAGCGATGGCCCGTGGGGGGTGGGTTCTCGGGATTCAACGACAATCGCGGCCTCTCGGGCTGGATCGAAACGGAGTGGCGCGCCGCATCCGGGACGTGGAGCGCAACGCTCTTCGGGCACGACTACGAGCACCTGTACCGGAGCGCGCGCGGCGACGCCCCCATCGCCGGCGGGCGCGACGCGGCCCAATCCGAACGGCTCGCGCGGGCCACGGTCGGCTACTCGGGCACGCTGGGCGGGCACGACTTCGATGTGGGCGTGGAAGGCGCGGAGCGCGCGATCCGGTCGCCCGACAAGCTGGTGGAGGATCGCGCGAACGACGACCAAGTCGCGCTGTTCGCACAGGACGCCTGGCGGCTGGGAGGCGCCACCCTGAACGTGGGTACCCGCCTGACGCGCAACAGCCGCTGGGGGTCCAACCTCGCCCCGTCCCTCGGACTCACGGGCGCGGTCGGCGGACGCCTGCGCCTGCGGGCCGCGCTGGCGCGGGGATTTCGGGCGCCATCCTTCAAGGAGCTCGGTTGGAACTTCTCCAACCTGTCCGGCGGGTACGTCATCCAAGGGTACGCGGACCTCGAGCCCGAGCACTCCTGGAGCCTTTCCGGGGGCGTGGAGTGGCAGCCGGGCGCGCGTCTGCTCATCAACGCGGAAGCCTACTCCAACCGGGTCGCGAACCTCATCGAATCCGGGTTCGTGGGAACCGCGCCAAGCGGCCTCCTGGTGCTCTCGCCGCGCAATGTCGCGGAAGCCGTCACCCAGGGTGTCGAGGTCGGTGTGCGCGTCTCCTGGCGCAGGGGCGAGTTTTCCGCCGGTTACGCGTATCTGGACGCTCGCGAGGCCGAATCCGGCAACCCGCTGGATCGGCGCGCCAGGCACTCGGCGCGGGCGCGGGCCACCTGGGCCGCCGAGGGTGGCTCGGGGCCGCGCCTGGACGCCACCGCGCACTTCACCGGGAGCGCTCCCATCGTCGTGACCGGACCCGCCGGGACCGAACCGTCAACCGCGACCCAGGAGCGCTTCACGGCGGTCGACGTGCAGGCCACGCTCCCCCTTGGCGGCAACCTGGAGCTCCTCGCGGGCGTGGACAACCTCCTCGACGCCCGCCCGGCCGGTTGGCCGGCCGTCATCGAGCGCAGAATGCGGGTCGGCGTCCGGGTGAGGGACTTGTTCGCGGGCTGATGGTCCGTGAGGATCGGCGGATCGGGCCCACAAACGGCTCCGACGCCCAACCTTTCGACTCGCGCGGCCATCTCGTATCTTACCCGGGATTTCCCCTCCCCCAAGTCTCGCCCCCCCACGGTGCGCCCATGACCAGAAAAGTCCTCTCCACGGCGCTCGTCGCCCTTCTCCACTCCCCCGGCGCCGCAACCGCGCAGGGCCTCTCCGACGAGCAACTCGAGCCGCTCGTGGCCCGCGTCGAGGAGGGGGTTCTCGAACGCGCCAAGCTGGCCCAGGTCATGGTCGACAAGATCTTCTCGTTTTCCGAGCTGGGGCAGCAGGAGACCGAAACCTCGGCGTACGTCACGGGCATCCTGGAGGAGAACGGCTTCTCCATCGAGCGCGCGCCGGCGGGCATCCCGACCGCGTGGTTCGCGCGCTGGGGAAGCGGCGAGCCGGTCATCTCCCTCGGGTCCGACATCGACGGCATCCCCAAGGCCAACCAGAAACCCGGCGTGGCCTATCACGACCCGCTCATTCCGGGGGCCCCCGGCCACGGCGAGGGCCACAACTCGGGACAGGCGGTAAACGTGGTGGCTGCGCTCGCGCTGAAGGAGGTCATGGAGGCCGAGGGCATCGAGGGCACGCTCGTGCTCTGGCCCGGGGTCGCCGAGGAACAGCTGGCTTCGAAGGCTTGGTACGTCCGCGACGGCTACCTGGAGGACATCGACGTCACCCTCTTCACCCACGTCAGCAGCAACCTGTCGGTGAGCTGGGGTCAGGGGAGCGGAACCGGGCTCGTCTCCGTCGAGTTCACCTTCGCGGGCGAGGCCGCGCACGGCGCCGGCGCGCCCTGGCGGGGTCGCAGCGCCCTCGACGCGGTCGAGCTGATGAACGTCGCCTGGAACTTCCGGCGCGAGCATCTGCGGCCCGACCAACGCTCCCACTACGTGATCACCGACGGTGGCGACCAGCCCAACGTGGTCCCGTCGAGCGCTTCGGTGTGGTACTTCCTCCGCGAGATGGACTACGAGGACATCAAGCGCAACCTGGACACGGCCATCCGCATCGCCGAGGGCGCGGCCATGATGACCGACACCGAGATGTCGCACCGGATCATCGGAGCCGCCTGGCCACGCCACTTCAACCGGGTGGTGGCCGAGACCATGTACGAGCACATTCAGGACGTCGGGCTCCCGGAGTGGACCGACGACGACCACGACTTCGCCAGCGCCGTGCAGCAATCGGTGGGCAGCGTCCCGTCGGGCATGCCCATCAGCCTCTCCCCCCTGGGCGAGCCGGGGCCACGCCGCAGCGGCGGCTCCGACGACATCGGCGACATCTCGTGGAACGTGCCCACCGTCACCCTGCGCTTCCCGTCCAACGTGCCCGGGCTGCCGGGCCACCACTGGTCGAGCGCCATGGCGATGGCCACGCCCATCGCGCACAAGGGCGCCGTGGCGGGCGCCCGGGTCGTGGCCCGCACCGCGCTCCAGCTCTTCGCCCAACCGGAGCTGGTTGACGACGCCTGGACCTACTTCCGGGAGGAACAGACGGCGGCGGTCGAGTATACCCCCTTCATCGGCCCCGACGACCCGCCGCCCATCGATCTCAACAGGGAGATCATGGACACCTACCGCCCGCTCCTTGAGCGGTACTACTACGACGAGACCCGCTTCGACACGTACCTTGAACAATTGGGCATCACCTATCCCACGCTCTCGCGACCGGTTTCCGACGAGGACCGGCAGGGTGGCCCGCGCTCGCGTTGACGATTATCTTTTATCGATAACCATGATCGGAGGCTCCCGATGATCGAAGCCAGCCGCAGGTTCCTGTCCGCCACCGCCGCCACGTTGCTGGCGGTCACGCTCACCGGCGCGGGCGGACTCCCGGACGCCGTGGCCGAGCCCCCCGTGGGCGCGTCGGCGATCGAAGCGGCCAACGCCAACGATCCCATCGAGGTGGGCTGGCGGCTCCTGGCCAGCCTCAACTACAGGACCGGCGAAAAGAGCGAGGATTTGGCCGCGCTGGACGGCCAACTCGTGAAGGTCCCCGGCTTCACCGTGCCCCTCGAGGACTGGGCGTCGTCGGCGACGGAGTTCCTGCTGGTGCCGTACGTGGGCGCGTGCATCCACACGCCGCCTCCCCCACCCAACCAGCTCGTCTACATCGAGATGGAAGACGGCAAGCGGGCGACTTTGGACGGCTGGAATCCGGTGTGGGTCGAGGGCGTGCTCGAGATCGAGATGACGGAAAGCGTCTACGGCGACGTCGGGTTCACGATCACCGGCCAGCAAGTCTACCCGTACGAGTATTAGGCGGCGCGGGCCGTAGCCCGCGTACGAGCGCGCGTTCCCGGGAGCGGGGAGCGCGTGCCGCGTGGCGGGACACATCGTAGGGATACGCAATAGCCGACGCTCCCTGGGGAGGCGCAATCGATGAGCCTTGGGAGCCTCGCGATCGACATCCGGCATCTCCGGTTCCGCTACGACGGAGCCCCTTGGGTGCTGGACATCCCCGAGCTGACCCTCGAACGCGGCGAACGCGCGTTCCTGTTCGGGCCCAGCGGGAGCGGCAAGACCACGCTGCTCGGCGTGCTGGCGGGGGTGCTCGAGGCGGACGAAGGCGAGGTCGGGGTGCTCGGAAGGAACCTGGCCGCGCTCTCCGGCGCGCGGCGCGACGCCTTCCGGGCGGAACACGTGGGTTACGTCTTCCAGATGTTCAACCTCATCCCCTACCTCTCGGTGCTCGACAACATCGCCCTGCCCGCGCGCATGAACGCCGGACGCCGGGCCCGGCTCGACGGCGCGGGCGTGAGGGAGGCCGCCGCGCAGCTCGCGGATCATCTCCACATCGGCGATCTGCTGGAGAAACGGGTGACGGAGCTCTCCGTGGGCCAGCAACAGCGGGTGGCCGCCTGTCGGGCCCTGATCGGGGCTCCGGAGCTCATTGTGGCCGATGAGCCCACCTCCTCCCTGGACTTCGATCGCCGCGAAGCCTTCCTCAAGCTGCTCTTCCAGGAGTGCGAACGCGCCTCCTCCACGCTCGTGTTCGTGAGCCACGACCGCACGTTGGAGGGGATGTTCTCCCGCACGATTTCGCTTCCCGACATCAACAAGGTGGCGTCCTGATGCTCGTTCTCGACCTCGCACTCAAGTCGCTCCGCAACCGTGCCTTCAGCACCTCGCTCACCGTGGGCTCCATCGCCCTCAGCGTCGCGCTCCTGATTGGCGTCGAGAACGTGCGCGAGGGCATGCGCGAGAGCTTCTCCAACACCATCAGCCAGACCGACCTCATCGTGGGCACCAAAGGCGGCACGATTCAGCTGCTGCTGTATTCGGTCTTCGGCATGGGGGCGTCGACGGAAAACGTTTCGTGGGAGGCGTACAGGCAGTGGGCGGAGCACCCCGCGGTCGCGTGGACCATTCCGTACAGCCTGGGGGACAGCCACAGGGGATTCCGGGTCATCGGCACCAACGAGGACTTCTTTCGCCACTACCGCTACCGCGGAGGTCAGGAGATCGCGCTGGCGGAGGGACGGGCGAACGAGGAACTGTTCGACGTGACGCTGGGCGCGGACGTGGCGGTGGAGCTGGACTACGCGCTCGGCGACGAGATCTCGGTGACGCACGGGCTCGGCGAGGTGGGCTTCGTGCAGCACGACCACATGCCCTTCACGGTGGTCGGCGTGCTCGCCAAGACGTTCACCCCCGTGGACCGCGCCATCTACGTGACCCTGGAGGGCATGGAGGCCATCCACTGGGAGGACGGCGCGCCACCCGCGTCGGGCGAGACCCACGACCACGACCATGAGGCGGCGGCCGCGGACGACGACCACGCCCACGAAGCGGACGACGACGACGACCACGACCACGAGGCGGACGACGACGACGCCCACGACCACGAAGCGGACGACGACGACGCCCACGACCATGAGGCGGACGACGACGACGCCCACGAAGTGGACGACGACCACGCTCACGACGACGAGGCGGAGGCGGCCGCGGCCCCCGCGGACGACGACCACGCCCACCAAGCGGATCTCTCCATCGAAGACGTCGAGGTTACCCAGGTGACCTCCTTCTTCGTGGGGACCACCAACCGGCGGGACGTGCTCCGGCTGCAGCGCGAAGTCAACGACTTCGAGGACGAGCCCATGATGGCGGTCATCCCCGGGGTGGCCCTCAACGAGATGTGGCAGGGGATCGGCTACGCCGAGACCGGGCTCCGACTGGTCACCGTCTTCGTCGTGATGGTGGGGCTGCTGGGCATGCTCGTGTCGCTCTACACCTCGCTCGACGAACGCCGCCGCGAGATGGCGATCCTGCGCGCCGTCGGAGCCGGACCCGGACGCATCGTCGGGCTGTTGGTGCTCGAGTCGCTGTGCCTGGCCGGAGCGGGCGCCATCGCGGGATTGGGCTTGGTGTACGCGCTACTCTCGATCGCGCAGCCCATCGTCGAGGCCCAGGTGGGGCTCTTCATCCCCATCCGGGCCCCCGGATCCATCGAGCTCCTCTTCCTGGGCGCCGTGGTGACGGCCGGCTTCCTGATGGGCTTCGTGCCCGCCCTCAAGGCCTATCGCACGGCGCTGCACGACGGGCTGGCGGTGCGGGTGTAGGGGGAGGGTCGTTCGGCGGCCGCCGTCCTCAGCGCCCCGCCAGCCAGCGGTAGACCGCGCCCACATTGAGGGGGAACCACGCCTCGTACTGGCCCCAGTGGGCGTAGTCGTCGAGCCGCACGCCCGCCATGGCCTCCTCCTCCGACATCCCTTCGTCGAGCGCCGCCTGGACGGCGTCCCGCAGATCGCCGTAGTAGGCCAGCTGGCGCTCGATGGTGGCCCGGTCGCCCACGTCTCCGTGCCCGAAGACCACGGTCTCGAAGGGAATCTCCATGAGCCGGTCGAGCGCCACGTAGAACTCGTCGAAGTGCCAACCCGGCAGATCCTGGTAGCCGACCCGGTCGTTGCTGACGAAATCGACCGCGAAGGCGACGCGCTCCTCGGGGAGGAAGGCCACCAGCAGGTTGTCGGTGTGGCTTCGTCCGAGGTACCGCAGCTCGATCGCGCGCCCGCCGAACCGGAGCGTCATCTGGTCGGAGAAGGTCAGGTCCGGGGGCGGAAGGTCCGGGTCGGCCCGCTCAAGGAGGATGGGCAGCGCGTTCTCCTGAGCGATGATCGGAACGTCGCCGCCGAATTCGGCCCACAGCGCGGGCGCTCCGGTGGCGTGGTCGGCGTCGCTATGGCTGTAGACGATGGCCGCGAGGGGTTGGTTGGGCGCGGCACCGCGAATGGCGGCCCCTAGCCCGGCCGCCGCCTCCATCGAAATGGGGTCGAAGGCCACCACGCCGTCGTCGGTGTCCACGAAGAAGGCGTTGTGCGTGCCCGCGTTGTACCAGAAGACGCCGTCGGCGACCTGGCGGGTGGCGGCGTCCACCTCGGGAGCCTGCTCCGCCGTGTCGGCGCAGGCGCCCAAGGTCAGGGCGAGGGCGGTCGCGACCGCGAGCCCGGGCAGCGAGGTCGGGGGGGATGGGGTGGGTCGGGTCATGCGGTCGTCCTCCTTCGGGGGGGCGGGAGGGGGCGGGTGCGGGATGGGGGTTCCAACCAACGCGACGCCCGCCGAGCTCTCGTCACTCGTGCGTGGGATGCCCGGCAATATTCCGGGGTGGGCGCGGCCGGTGCAACCGTGAATCGGTGCGGCGCTCAAGTGGTCGCAATTGGACTTCTGTTGGCGGGTCTGGTCGTGGCGTGTGCGGGTGCGGAAACGGCCGGCGACATTGCTCTGGTGCCATTCGCTGAGACCACCGTACCGTTGAGCGAAGACTCCGCTATTCGCCTAGTGGACGAGGGGACCGTCTGCACGACGGAGTCGTATGAGTTCCGCGTTCACTGCACGGACGCGAGTGGCTCCCAAGTCTCGTCCTTCGGTCGCCAAGGCGAGGGACCGGGGGAGTTTCGGACGGGCGGCACCCTCGTGCGCGGACCTGACGAGACAATCGGTGTCGTCGACATGGATCGGATGTCCGTGTTCGGCCGCGCGGGCACGCTCTTGTCGGAAGTACGTCTTCCACCAGGCTTCGTGAACGGCTCCGCAACGTTTTCGTCGACGCTGACCGGTGGATGGATGGACTTCATCCAAGGCGGGATGTCCTTCCGTCATGCGGAACTGGACGTGGCATCGGGGGAGGCCGTGTGGGACAGGGTCTACCCCCGGCGATATGAGACCGACGCGGAATGCGAGGAGTTGGGAGATTGGCGAGGACTTATTGGAGGGCGATTCTCTCCGGCGCGAGGCGTGGTTTTTTCGCTATGCCGAGGGCAGCTGTTGTTCTTCGCCAACCGCGACACCCCAACCGGTACGCTTGTCCGTGCCCCGGCGTATGTCCCCGAGCTCCCGAACGAGGAGGAGGTGCGGGCCTACTTGGAGGAAGCGGGCCCGTTCGCGATGGAGGACTGGTATCGGCGCCAACCCAAGGGGTACTTGCGCGGCGGTCAACTGGCGTTCGATGATGGGAGCAGGCTGTGGGCGCTCACGGACCGCGACCCGGGCGATGGCTTCTCCTACTTGGATGTGTACGAGGATTCGGCATTCCGAGGTACGATCCGCGTGCGTCACCACGCGCGGGGGATCGACCTGCTTGGTTCGACGCTCGTGGTACTCGTCGACCGCCCGGTCGGGCCCCGCGACGCCGACGGCTTCCCGGACCGTGGAGTGGACTGGTACGACATCGGCGAACTCGGTTTCGGGGTGGACGGACTCTGACACCCGTTCGCCAAGTGGTCCGGTGTCGGTGGCGGGGACAGCTGCGGGCGGCACCCGCCCGACCGCCTCATCGCTGGCGCCACTCCTCTTGGTTGCGATGGCCTGCACAACCCCGGACGATGCGACGGAGCCAAGGGAAATGGCGATTCCCTTGGCTCCGGTCGCGTCGTCCGAAGCACCCCTGAGCCGCAACACGCGCATCGCCCTCCCGACCGAGGAGACCGCATGCGTTATTGACGACTACGAGGTGCGGGTCCATTGCATCCACCGCGACCAACGGACCTCCGCGATCTTCGGGCGACGGGGCGAGGGCCCCGGTGAGTTTCCCGAGTCGGGCAGCAGGAGGATCGTCCGGGGCCGCAACGCCACCATCGGTGTCGTCACGTCGAGCCGCTTGTCGGTATTCGACGTGTCCGGAGAATTGTTGTCCGACATTGGATTGCCGCGGCGCCTAATGCCATCGGCACCGTTCGATTCCATTCTGTCGGGATACTATCTTCAGTTGGATTATCGGCCACCGTACAAGAGGGAATATCGGGCAGTCGACTTGGATATCCGAAGTGGGGCGATTCTGTGGGAACGGGTCTACCCGCGCGACATGGCTGCCGGGGCCCGCTGTCCGGGCCCACCCCTGCCGGAGGGCGTCGCGCCTCCGCGAGGCTTGGCCACTGCAAGGTTCCTCTCCATCGGCGCATTCTTCATTCTGTGCCGTGGGCAATTGCTCTTTCTGGAGGATCGAAGAGATGAGGGCGGGACGCTCATCCAAGCCCCCCTGTACGCCGACGTATTCCCCAGCCCGGAGGACGTGGAGCGATACGTGGAACTCTGCGATGCTCCGGCTCGCCGGCTCCTCGAAATACCCTGCGAGCCCGAGGAATACGCCCGCACGCCCGAGAACTACAGCGCCCAAACCTGGGTGGACGACCAAGACCGCCTTTGGGCACTCACCAATCGGGATCGCGAGTCGTTCTCTCATCTAGACGTCTTCATCGGCCTGGAGTTTGCGGGATCGGTTCGAGTGCGCCACCGCGCCGTGGGATTCGACGTGCTCGGTACGACGCTCGTCATCTTGGTGGACCACCCAGTGGGAACAAATGATCCCGACGGAATCCCGGACCGAGGCATCGACTGGTACGACATCGGCGAATTGGAGTTGGGGGTGGGCGACCCAGGCCCTCATCGATAGAGCGCGCCCAACGACGACACCCGAGGATGCCTTGGGCGTGGACGACCTCGCCTCGGAACAGGGGATGCCCGGCAATATTCCGGGGTGGGCGCGGCTGGTGCAACTGAGGGTCGGTGGAATCCTCGCGGGTCCGTCGCGTGATCAAGGCGGCGCCGGGTCCCGGCGTGGCCGCTAGGTGGACTTGGAGACAGCGTGGCGGCGGCGGCTGTTGACAGGCTCGCCTTGGGTTCCTACGGTGACACGGATCCTCCGGTTGACAGGGTCTTCCGGTGAGACGAGCATCCACATCACGCGGGAGGCAACATGTCCGAGGCAACCCGCAGGTCCCTTCCCCTGAAGGCGTTCGCCTGCGCGACCCTATTCGCGATAGTTCGAGGTGGGACCAAGATCCCACCCGGCTTCTGATTGGAGGCTGTCCCAACCGTAGTTGGAGGTTGCGGTGGCTCCCGTGAGTTTCATGCTACGGATGCGGCCTCGTTCTCGGCAACCGGGGCCGTGAGTTCGTCCAAGTGCGCCTTGAGGATCCACAGATCCCGGTAGCCCATGATCCTGCGGTAGCTCCGCTCCGCGTCCATGAACGAGGCGGCCGCCCAACGGACCACCATCGACCCGTCCCGCCAGCGCGTGACGCGCCGCATCCGCTGGCGCATGCCGGAGTGGGCGTTGTCGATCAGGTTCGTCGTGCCCAGGCAGCGGCGCAGCGGAGCCGTGAGCCCGAGCTCGCTTACGGTGAAGAGTTCGTCCAGCCCCTCGCGCAGGCTCCGCGCGGCCGCCGGATGCTCCCTGTCGACCCATGACGCGAATTGCTCGATCCTCGCCCTCCCATCCGTTCCGTCCAGCTTCCAAGCCGCCCGCAGCACCGCGCGCGCCTGGTCGTGCAGCGTCTTCGGCAAGTGCCCCAGCACATTGCGCATCTTGTGGTTCCGGCAGCGCTGCACCTTGCAGGCCTTCCCGAAGACCTGGTCGACCGCCTTACGCAGCGCCCTCGAGCCGTCGATGACGAACAACCGCCCCCGCCTCGGGTCCAAGCCGCGCTCGACGAGCTCCTCGAGCAGGGCCAGCGCGACCGCCGCGTTCTCGCTCGCACCCTCCCGGATGCCGAGAATCCGCTTGTTCCCCTCCGCGTCCACGCCAAGCGCCACCAGCACGTGGTGGCCCGCGAACTGGACGCCGTCGAGGTACACGACCACAACGTCCCGGTCGTCCAGCCGCCGCTCGGCCAGCTCCCTCAACCGCTCGCCCGCCGCCTCGGCCGCCCGCCGGCTCACCGACGACCTGCTCACCCCCGCCGTCTCCGCCATCTCCCCGATCGCCTTCCCGTACGCCCGCGTGCTCACCCCGCGCATCAGCAGCTCCAGCATCCGGTCCCCGAGCCCCTCCGGACGCCGCAGCATCTCATAGGCCGGGATCGCGACCTCGCCCCCGCCCTTGCGCCTCAGCCGCGGCTTCTCGACCCGGACGGCTCTGTCGGACAGGTACACACGGCCCTTCTGCCGGCCGTGGTAGGCCACCCCGCCGCCGCGCCGCCTGCCCGGCTGCTTCGGCCCGGCCACGTCCGACGCGCCAATCTCCAGCACCGCCTCGATCGCCGCCCGCCCGATGACGTCGATGATCGTGTCCAGCGCGTCTCCCGCCCGCACGAACACATCCGCCAGCGGCAGCAGATGCCGCCCTTCCCTCGCCAGCAGCTCCCGGGCCGCCCGCTTGTCGGCCCCGCCCCTTCCTTCGTACCTTTTCCTCATCGTGGTGGTCTCCCGTTGGGGTTGATTGCTCGCCTGATTCTAACCGGAATCAGGCCCCCGGGAGCCACCACGACCTCTTTTCCCCTTCGGAGAACCTCCAACTATTCCTGGGACACCCTCTCTGATTGGATTGGTTGTGCGAGTCGTTCAGCCCTTCGCCATCTGTCTCTCCCTCTCCATCTTGTCGACAGGTGACGTACGGGCGCAGATCGGCCAACGCGTATACGCGTGTGAACTGGATCGACGCCCCATTGAGGGCCTGCTCCTAGCTCACCGATCCGCCATGACCGATGCGGAGGCGCCCGTGGTGTCGTCGGCCCGTTTTGCCCCTGACGGCACCATCGTCGCAGTGGATCAATCGGCCAAACGCGTTTTGATACTTGATTCAGATCTCGACATTGTACGTGATGTCGGTCGCGCTGGACCTGGGCCTGGCGAATACGACGATCCGGTCGCAGCCGTCATGGATGATCAGGGACGAATATTTGTGGCCGACGGCGCCGGCGGCGTAACCACCGTGATCGTCTACGATCCAGACGGTTCGTTTGTTAGGCAGGATCAGCTGCCGCTGTATTTGTCCCCGCGCGCGTTGGCCACAGATGGCCAGTTGGTCTACGTTGCGGGTCAAGCTCTGTTCTTCACCGATCCCCCTCCTGACAACCGACCCTTGCTCGCCGCGTATGATCCCACAACCGGCGAAACTCAAGTCATGCTTGAACAGGATCCTGATTGGTTTGGCGAGCCGCCAGTGTACCGAAACTCGTTTGTCAACCTCATTCCAAGAGTTGATGCGCTCGGCAATATATGTGTGGGATTTGTGGAAGGATACGAGATATGGAAAATCACGGGACCAAATGAATATGACGTGATCCTGCGCGGTTGCGTACCCGAAGGAGCCCTTGCCGTTTATGAAGCCGATGACGATGACCTGC
This sequence comes from Longimicrobiales bacterium, assembly GCA_965221265.1. Classification (GTDB taxonomy): domain Bacteria; phylum Gemmatimonadota; class Gemmatimonadetes; order Longimicrobiales; family Gaopeijiaceae; genus BD2-11. The sequence continues at coordinate 83,539 of OZ244873.1, forward strand.
TAATGGGCCAAGGGTCATCCAGTTTCCCTCCAGGACTTGATCTGAACTTTCGGCCTCCCCGACCTTCATATCAAATATTGTCCGATTTCGCCGTGCTCTCGGATGGGTACATTGTTACCCGATCCGTGCTCTATGTTGATGAAGCCGGTAAGCGGAGTATGGAGTTGTTTTCTGGAGAAGGCACTCTTGAGCGAGCGTGGTCGCTGGGTCCCGGACGGCTGCTGACCGGATGGGGTGTCATGGACGGCAACGATCCATCGCGCCAATTCTCTTGGAACGCGAACAACGGCACATCCGTACTTGGCCAGTTTCCGTTCATTGACGCCGAAGCGGAAGCAGATCCGGATGCTGCCCCCTCACGGGAACGTGGCGGATCCGATGGCAGAGGTAGGGTGATTGGTCTTTGGATCTCGGTCTTGCTTGGAGCGTTGGTCATTCTCGTTGCCGCGGGGGGCGCCCTCCACCGGCGTCGGCGGCTGTGAGGAGAGACGGATGGTGAAAGGGGCGACCCCGGCCGTAACCGGACTCGCCATGGCGGGTCTGGTCGTGGCGTGCGCGGATGCGGGAACGGGCGGCGACATTGCTCTGGTGCCATTCGCCGAGACCACCGTGCCGTTGAGCGAGGGCTCCGCTATTCGCTTGGTGGACGAGCGGACCGTCTGCACAACGGAGTCGTACGAGTTCCGCGTCCACTGCACGGACGCGCGAGGGTTTCGGATTTCGTCCTTCGGGCGCCAAGGCGAGGGACCGGGGGAGTTTCGTAGTGGCGGCACCCTCCTTCGCGGACCCGACGGAACAATCGGTGTCGTCGACAGAGATCGAATGTCCATGTTCAGCGTAGCGGGCGCGCTCCTGTCGGAAGTACTTTTACCGGCAAGGCTAATCAACGGCTCCGCAACGTTTTCGTCGACGCTGACCGGTGGGTGGATGGATCCCGCTCAGGACGGGATGACGTTCCGTCATGCGGAACTGGATGTGGCATCGGGGGAGGCCGTGTGGGACAGGGTCTACTCCCGGCGATACGAAACCGACGCTGGGTGCGAGGAGCTGGGCGATTGGCGAGGACTCATTGGAGGGCGATTCTCCCCGGCGCGAGGCGTGGTTTTTTCGCTATGCCGAGGGCAGCTGTTGTTCTTCGACCATCGCGACACCCCAACCGGTACGCTTGTCCGTGCCCCGGCGTATGTCCCCGAGCTCCCGAACGAGGAGGAGGTGCGGGCCTACGTGGAGGAAGCGGGCCCGTTCGCGATGGAGGACTGGTATCGGCGCCAACCCAAGGGGTACTTGCGCGGCGGTCAACTGGCGTTCGATGATGGGAGCAGGCTGTGGGCGCTCACGGACCGCGACCCGGGCGATGGCTTCTCCTACTTGGATGTATACGAGGATTCGGCATTCCGAGGTACGATCCGCGTGCGTCACCACGCGCGGGGGATCGACCTGCTCGATTCGACGCTCGTGGTACTCGTCGACCGCCCGGTCGGGCCCCGCGACGCCGACGGAATCCCGGACCGCGGCATCGACTGGTACGACATCGGCGAACTGGAGTTCGGGGCCTCGCGCATTCCGACTCCGTAGTCGGCGGTGCGTTGGCCAGCCACGCCGGCTCGCGCGGCCCGAGGCGCGAAGTGCCCCCCCAGCATCACCCGATGACCGCTTTGCCCACTCCCCCCGGCCGGCTTAACCTGTTCCGCACAGCCCGACGGTCGCCCTCGCCCGAGGAACGACCGACACGGCGCAATACCAAGGCCCCGGCTTGCAGCCCCCGGGCCTCCAGCGACGACGTCACATGCGGAAATCCATGACCCCAACAGGATCGAGACCACCAGCGTCCGCCCGGCCCGCGCGCTTCGGATCGGGCGCGCGCCTCCACGCCTCGGCCGCCTGCCTCCTCCTCGCGGCGTGCGCGGCCCCCGACGCCGTCGTCTCCGAGCTCGCTCTGGAGGAAGTGGCCGTGGAGGCCGCCGCCGGGGCACGCTTCCCCTCCCTCGAGGGCCACGGCGAGGCGGTCGTGCTGAGTTGGCTCGAACCGCACATGGAGGACGGCGAGGAAGTGTGGGCGCTGAAGGGCGCCCGCTATGACGACGGCGCGCTGGACAAGCCCTTCGAGGTGACCCGCTCGGGCGGCGACGTCTCGTTTTTCGTGAACTGGGCCGACTTCGCGGTGGTGTGGCCCGTGGGCGAGGGACGGCTGGCCGCGCACTGGCTCCGGCGGGGCGGGTCGTCCACCTACGACTACGGGGTGCGGGTCGCCTTCTCGGACGACGGCGGGCACTCGTGGAGCGAACCGTGGACGCCGCACGAGGACGCCACGCCCTCCGAGCACGGGTTCGTGTCGATGTTCGGGCTGGGAGGCGGGAAAGCGGGGATGGTGTGGCTGGATGGCCGCCGCTTCTTCGAGGCGGATGGCTCGCGCGCGGCCCACCCCCGCATGACCCTGCGCTATCGGACGGCCGGCGCGGATGGGACCGTGACCGCCGAGGTCGAGCTCGACGACCGCATCTGCGACTGCTGCCAGACCGACGCGGCCATGACCTCCGGCGGGCCCATCGTGGTCTACCGCGACCGCACCGCGGACGAGGTGCGCGACATCTCGGCGGGGCGTTTCGTGGACGGGAAGTGGACGGGCGGGGCCCCCGTGCACGACGACGGCTGGGTGATCCCGGGCTGCCCGGTGAACGGTCCTTCCGTGGCGGCCGTCGGCGATGCGGTGGTGGTGGCGTGGTTCACCGGCGCCAACGACACGCCCAAGGTGCGGGCCGCCTTCTCCCGGGACGCGGGCGCGACCTTCGGCCCGCCCGTCACGCTCGACCTGGGCAGCCCGGTGGGGCGGGTCGCGGCGGTGATGCCCGAACCCGAGACGGCGCTGGTGACGTGGCTGGAGGACGGACGCCTGCTCGTGCGCGCCGTCACATCCGACGGGCACCTCGGTCGGGTGCGCCAGGTGGCCACCTCGTCCGACGCGCGCGCCAGCGGCTTCCCGGCCATGATCGTGGACGCCGCGGACCGCGTGGTCTTCGCGCAAACGGTGGTCGACGAGGGCATCCGCGTGCTGCGGTCGCGGGAACCGTGGACGGCTTTGCGCGATTGATGACGCGCGACCCCGCAAGGGTGCGGGCCAGCAGTCCGTGGACGAATCCGCCCGAGCACCGAGAGCGGCGGTGCGCCGGGCTGGCAGGGCGCCTTGAAGGCTCGGGTGCAGCGTTACCGGAACGAAGGGCAACGCCGAGCTTAGCGAACCAGCGCGGATGCCACACCGCTCGAGTGCCGGGGGGAGTTCGTCCGCGGGCGGCTCCAAGTCCGTGGACGACTCCGCCCGAACACCGAGAGCGGCGGTGCGCCGGGCTGGCAGGGCGCCTCACGCCCTCGCGCAACCCTACCGGAAGACCATCCTGACCAACCAGCCATTCGGTTCGGCGGGGGCGTTCTGGGCGCTGGCGCTCGTGTGGCTGCCGGCGGGCATCGTGGCCGTCTCGCTCGCCCGCGGCGTGGCCCCCCCGATCACGCCGGAGACGGTGGCGATGCTCCCCGAGGCGCTCCGGTCGCTGGCGGTCACCGCCCCCTTCGGGCTGCCGCTGGCCCTGGCCTTCCGCGCGATCCGGCGCACGGGCTCCACGCGCGCGGCGTGGACGACGTTCGCGATCCTCGCACCCCTCACATCGTTGGGGGCGCTGGTGGCCGGCCTGCTTGGTCCGATCGCGATCGCGGTGTGCGCGGCCGTTCTGAGCGCGCCCGCGTGGATCGTGTACGCGGTCGTGCGACGGAACCCGCGATCATGACCCGGGCTCGCGCCGGCGCGGCGGCGCTTCGTCGCGCGGCGCTTCGATGGTCCCCGCGCAGTAGCTGACGATGCCCGGGAGCCCGCGGCATCGGATGTCCTCCGTGCGCTCGCGAGCCTCGACGGTATCGAGGTAGACCGTCTTCGTCCGGCTGTACCCGAAGGCCGCCGGGAAATGGAACAAGCCGCTGAGACCGACAAAGAGGTAGAACAGTACGCCGAGCGCGATCATCCCCTTCATTTTCATCGGGTGCCGTCCTCGTCCGGAGCTCGCTGTCGTGGATGAATCCGCCCGGGCACCGGGGCGGGATGCGCCGGGATTGCAGTGGGCACGTCCTCGTTCGGAAACCGGGCGCTACCGGGAGCGCGTGCCGTGGAGCGGCCCGGCTATCGACCCGCCCAACTCATGACAACGCGCCGCAACTCCCCCAAAGTGGGCGGAATTCGGGTGACGCGCGAGGACCGGGTCGCTCCCGCGGCCAGTCGCACGGGCACGGGAACGGGTCCCCCGATGGCCTCCTCCACGACGTCGCCGAACTTGGCCGGATGGGCCGTGGCCAGCACCACGCCACGGGCATCCGGATCCTTGGCCAGAGCCCGCTCCAACGCCAGCCATCCGACCGCGGTGTGGGGATCCATGATGTAGCCATGCTCTTCGAAAGCTCGCCGCATCGCCCCCCGGGTGTCCGCGTCGCTCCACGCCGAGCCCGACAGGCACCCGCGCAACCGGGCCAGGTCGCCATCGAAGAGGGCGAGGATGCGCGCGAGGTTCGACGGCGCCCCCACGTCCATCGCACTTGAGAGCGTGCGCACCGAGGCGCGCGGGGCGTAGTGGCCGGTACGCAGGTACTCCGGCACGACGTCGTTGGCGTTGGTGGCCGTGACGAACCGCACCGCGGGCAGACCCAGCGCGCGGGCCATGAGGCCGGCCGCCAAGTTGCCGAAGTTGCCGGACGGCACCGAGAAGATGAGCGGCGCGCGAGCGTTGGGGCGCTCCACGGGACTCGGGGGCGCGCCGGGATCCGGCCGGGACGCGACACCGGCGGCGGCACCCGCGGGATTGCCGGCCACGGGACTCGGCGGCGCGCCACGGTCCGGCCGGGTGGGCGTTTGGCCGGCAAGGTGCGCCCAGGCGTGAACGTAGTAGAAGATCTGCGGCAGCAGGCGCCCGATGTTGATCGAGTTCGCGGACGTCAGCGCGAGGGCCTCCCGCGCGTCCGCATCGCGGAACATCGCCTTCACGAGCCGTTGGCAGTCGTCGAACGCGCCCGCCACCGACACCGCGAGCACCTGGTCGCCCAGCGTCGTGAACTGCCGTCGCTGGCGCTCACTCACCTGGCCCTCCGGAAAGAGCACCACGACGCGCGTGCCGGGCAGACCCAGAAAGGCGTGCGCCACCGCCCCGCCGGTGTCGCCCGAGGTGGCCACCATGACCGTGAGCGCGGGCCCGGAGCGACGCAGCCCCGACATGAGGCGGGCCATGAAGCGCGCCCCCACATCCTTGAACGCGAGCGTGGGACCGTGGAAGAGCTCCAGCACGCGCGCGCGCGCGCCTAGCGGAACCAACGGCAGCGGGAATCCGAGCGCCTCCCGCACCGCGGACTCAAGCAGCGAGTCATCCAGCTCGTCGCCGAGAAGATGACGGGCCACGGCCAGCCCGCAACGGACGGGGTCGGCGCCCCGCAGCGCATCGATTTCGGTCGCGGAAAGAGGCGTGAGACGCTCCGGCGTGAAGAGGCCGCCATCGGGCGCGAGCCCGCTGAAGAGCGCTTCGCGGAAGGAGACGGGCCCGGCGCGCCCCTCCGTGCTGACGAGTCTCACGCCCCCTCCCCTCCGACGTCCTCGACGCGCGCGCCCCTGCGGTTGACGGGCGAGACGAAGGCGTCGCACTCGAGCGCGGCGGTCTCCTCGAATACCTGGCGGATGCCCGCGGCGACGGCTTCGGCCACGGCGCGTCCCCGGCACAGCGCGAAGACGGAGGGCCCGGACCCGGAGATGGAGAGCCCGAGCGCGCCGCGCGCGAGCGCCTCCTCCCGGGCTTGCGCGAACCCGGGGATGCGCCCGGCGCGCACCGGCTCCGCGACGACATCGTGGAGGGAGCGCGAAATGAGGTCCCAGTCGGACGCGTGCAGTCCGGCGACGAAGGCGGCGGTGTTGGCCCACTGGGTGACGGCGGCCTTCAGGGGCACGTGTTCGCCCAAGGCGCGACGGGCGTCCTCGGTGCGGATGCGCAGGTGCGGGCGGACCACTACCGCCCACAGTCCCGCCGGAATGGGAAGCTCCACCACGTGCGGCGACCGTCCCGGCAGGACCAGCACGATGCCGCCGTACAGGGCCGGGGCGACGTTGTCGGCGGCGGGCGATCCCGACCCCGCCAGCTCGCCGGCGACCGCGCACCGGAGTAGTTGGCTCCGCGAGAGACCCGCCCCGGTCACCCGGTCGGCCGCGACCGCTCCCGCCACCGCGCTCGACGCGCTGCCACCCATCCCACCGGCCAACGGGATGGCCTTGTGAAGTTCGAGCGCCACCCCGGCGGAATGGGCGTCCGCCACCTCCAGCACGGCCCGGGCGGCCGCCCCGGCGCTGTTGCGGGCGGCGTCCGTCGGGATGGGCCCCACGTCGCCGGTGACGCGCGTGATGGTCACGCCCGGGTGGGAGGCCGCGCGCGCGACCACCACGTCGCGGGGCCGCTCGATGGCCATGCCGAAGACGTCGAACCCGCACGCGATGTTGCCGATGGTGGCCGGCGCGGAGACGCGCACGGCGGCCGGGCCGCCGGGACGGCGCGTCTCCCCGGTCATTCTTCCACCTCGCCGGTCATTTTTCCACCGCCGGTCATCCCTCCGCCTCGCCGGTCACTTTTCCGCCGCCGGTCATCCTGCCGCCTCGCCGGTCATCCTGCCGCCTCGCCCATCACCCTTCCGCCTCGCCCGTCATCCATCTACCTGAACACGCGGAGGAAGATTTCGAAGACCCGCCGAACCGCGGGCGTCAGCTTCCTCTTCTGCCACGCCGTGGACGCGCGCGCGAACGCGTCGCTGCGCGTGGGATAGGGGTGAATGGTGCTTCCGAGCTTGGCCAGACCGATGCCCGCCGTCATGGCCAGCGTGATCTCGCCGATCATGTCGCCCGCGTGCGCCGACACCAGCGTCGCCCCCAGGATGCGGTCGCTCCCCTTCTTGAGATGGACGCGCAGGAAGCCTTCCTCCTCGCCTTCGAGGATGGCTCGGTCGATGTCGTCGATGGACACGGTGATGGTGTCGACCTCGTGGCCGGCCGCGATGGCCTCGTCGCGATGGAGGCCGACGTGGGCCACCTCCGGGTCGGTGTAGGTCGCCCACGGGATGACGAGGCGGCTGGCGCGGGCGCGCCCGAAAAAGAGGGCGTTTCGGACGGCGATGCGGGCCTGGTGGTCGGCGGCGTGGGTGAACTGGTGGCGGGAGGCCACGTCGCCCACCGCGTAGATGGCCCTCGCGGTGGTGCGCAGCCGGTCGTCGACCCGGATGCCGGTGCGGTCGTGGGCCACGCCGGCCGCCTCGAGCCCCATGCCGGCGACGTTGGGGGCCCGGCCGGCGGCGACCAGCACCGCCTCGGCCGCGAGCTCCTCAAGCGCGCCGCCATGCTCGACCTCCAGAATGGTGGCGCCGCCCTCCCGGCGGGCGCGTCGGATCGTGGCCGAGTTGAGGACGCGCACGCCGTCCGCCTCGATGGCGCGGGTCACGATGGCGGCCGCGTCGGGGTCTTCGCGCGGGAGCGGGTGGGGGTCGGCGTGCGCCACGGTGACTTGGGCGCCGAAGCGCGCGAAGGTTTGGGAGAGCTCCATCCCGATGGGTCCCGCCCCGATCACGACCACGCGGGGCGGCAGCTCGGTGAGCGAGAAGATGGTCTCGTTGGTGTGGACGCCCGGACCCTCCAGACCGGGCACCGGAATGGGGGCCGCGCGCGCGCCGGTGGCGATGATGGCTCGCCGGAAGCGCAGGTCCCGGCCGTTCACGCGAAGGCGGTCGGGCGCGGTGAATTCGCCGTGGCCTAGGAAGACGTCCACCCCCAGCCCGGCGAACCGGGCCGCCCCGTCGACCGGGCTGATGCGGGCGCGCAACCGGCGCATGCGCTCCATGGCGGCGGCGAAGTCGCGCCCGCCGGCGGCGTCCGCCCCCTCCCCCGCCCCACCCGGGCGGCCGTCTCCGGCGACGGCGCGCGCCCGCCGGGCCGAACCGATGACCGCCTTGGAGGGAACGCACCCGAAGTTGAGGCAGTCGCCGCCCATGAGGTGGCGCTCCACCAGGGCGACCTTCGCGCCCAGCCCGGCCCCGATGGCTGCGCTCACCAGCCCCCCCGTCCCCGCCCCGACCACCACCAAGTGGTAGCGGTCGCGGGGTTCGGGGTTGCGCCAGTCCGGCGGGTGCACATGGTCCACCAGCTGGCGGTTGTGCGCGTCATCGGGAGCCACCACCACTCTGTCCGCCGACACGGTCCGTCCCTCCGTTGGTGATCTCATTCGGTCATGCCCGCGCCCACGCGGCGCCATGATCGCATCCACGCGCCCGGCATTCGAGCGGCTTGGCGTCCGCACTGGGCCGCTTCGCTCCGCGTTGCCTCTCGTCCCGGTGGCACCGCACCCGGGCCTTCAAGGCGCCTTGCCAGCCCGGCAGCGCCGCTCTCGGTGCTCGGGCGGATTCAGCCACGGCCTCGATAACGGCCCGTGATCGCATCCTCGCGCCCGGCGACCTCCTCCCACCCCGCGTCCACGCGGCCCTCCATCGCTTCAAGCCGGTCACGCCGGGGCTCGCGTGTCCGACAATCGCATTCGTCGGTCATGTCGGGGCCCACGTGTCCGGCAATCACACTTGGCGGTCATGCGCGCGCCCGCGTGACCCACAATCGCATTCCGACGCCCGGCCATCCTCGCGTATCCAACCGCCCGGCGCCTTCCCCACATCGCGGTCCCCGGACGCGCATCGCGCCCGCGCGACCCAAACCCACGTACCCGCGCCCGCCCCACGGGCCGTTCCCGCGACCTCCCACGCCCGCGAACCGCCCCTCCGGCGACGCCCAGCGACGCCCCTCCCACGCCCGACCCATTCTCCCAGGCACGCATCACGCCGCCCCTCCCCCTCCATCCCCCGCGATGTCCCCGAGCGCCCGCCGGGCCAAGCGCGTCACCAAGGTCGTGACCACCACGGTCGCCACCAACCCGATCCCCAGCACGGCGTAATACCCCACTCCCCGCGCCACCCGCGCCCCGCTCGCCAGCGCCGCCACGTCGCCGATGGCCTGGCCGTAGTACACGTACAGAAGCGTCCCCGGGATCATCCCCACCGACGCCACCACGTAGTCCGCGAAGCGCACCTTGGTGAGACCCAGGGCATAGTTGAGCAGGTTGAAGGGGAAGACGGGCGACAACCGCAGCAGGAAGACGATCCTGCCGCCCTGTTCGCCTATGGCCCGGTCGATGGCCGCGAAGCGCGGATGGCGGGCCACCTTGTTCTCGATGGCGGACCGGGCCAGATGGCGCGCCACCAGAAAGGCGAGGGCGGCACCCGTCGTGGCGCCCGCGAACACGATCACCGTGCCGCGCGCGATCCCGAAGATCGCCCCCGCCAGCAACGTGAGGATCGAGCCGGGCGCGAAGGCCACCGTGGCGGCCGCGTAGACGCACGCGAACGCGACCGGACCCCACGCCCCAAGCCCGTCGATGCGCTCCGCGAGCGCGGGAATGGCACCGGCCAGCGACCGTCCCGCGACCACGAGCACGGCGACCAGCACCACCGCCGCGAGCGCCAACGCCAACGGGCGCCGCCCGCGCGCGGCCCGGGGTTCCGAATTCGCCTGGGACGCCATGTCTCCTCCCCTCGTCGGGTCTCGCGCGGCCCGCGTGCGGCCCCTTCGTGGATTCCGCCGGCACGATAGGCCAATGGCGCGGGTGAAGGAAGGTCCCGCATGAACCTCCGCCACTTGCCGGACACCCGCGGTTAGGGTATTGAGAGGGTTCGTCCGGCCCAACCGCCGACCCCGAACCCGCCCCCGCGGCCCCGACCCAACCATCACGGAGGGAACCCCAAATGAGCTCCGCACCGAGCGTTCGCCACTTTCGCTGGGACGACATGCCGATCGAACAGGTCAAGGAGGGACTGGGGAGGCGCCTGGTCACGGGTGAACGCATGATGCTCGCGCACATCTATCTGGACAAGGGCTCCGTGGTGCCCCTGCACGCGCACGACAACGAGCAGCTCACGTACGTGCTGGAGGGCGCGCTGCACTTCTGGCTCGGGGACGACGAGAGCGAGGAGGTGGTCGTGCGCGCGGGCGAGGTGCTGCACATCCCGTCGGGCGTGCCGCACAAGGCGGTCGCGCTCGAGGACACCCTGGACGTCGACGTCTTCTGCCCGCCCCGGGAGGATTGGCTTGACGGCAGCGACGCCTACCTGCGTTGAGCGCCCGTCCCGCGCCGGCGGTGCTCTCCGCGCTCCGAGGCCGCCCGCCCGCCTCCGCCTCCGCCGATGACCGCTCCCGCCAGTCGATGTGGCGGGACGGCGATGGCGGGTCGGCACGGTGGATCGGCGACCACCACTTTGGCCCCGAGGCGCGCCCATGGCGGAACGCGCGGCGCGGCCCCCGCCCCGTCCCGGTGAGCTGACGTGGACCTCGGGCTGACCGGCAAGGTCGCGCTGGTGGCCGCCTCCAGCCGCGGCTTGGGACGGGCGGTGGCGGAGGAGCTCGCGCGCGAGGGGGCCCGGCTGGTTATGTGCGCCCGCGGCGCCGACGACCTCCGGCGCGCCCGCGACCGCATCGCGCGCGACTCCGGCTCCGAACCGGTGACTGTGGCCGCCGACCTCACCGACCCCGAGGGCGCGCGCCGGGTCACCGACGCGGCCACCCATGCGTTCGGGCGGGTCGACGTGCTGGTCACCAACACCGGCGGCCCTCCCTCCGGCCCCTTCGAGGCGCACGGCCCGGAGGCGTGGCGCGACGCCGTCGCCCGCAACCTGGAGAGCGTCCTCAACCTGACGCGCGCCGTGCTCCCGGGCATGCGCGAGCGCGGCTGGGGCCGGATCGTCAACGTCACCTCGATCGCGGTCAAGCAGCCCGTCGACGGTCTCATCCTCTCCAACAGCGTGCGCGCCGCCGTGACCGGGTTCGCCCGCACCCTGGCCAACGAGGTCGCGCGCGACGGCGTCACCGTCAACAACGTGATGCCCGGCTACACCCGCACCGCGCGCCTGGACTGGCTGGCCGGCCAGATCGCCGAGCGCGATGGGATCGACCGGGAGGCCGCGTTCGACCGCTGGGCCGACGAGATTCCCGCGGGCCGGGTGGGCACTCCCGCAGAGTTCGCGGCCTTGGTTACATTTCTCGCTTCGGAGCGTGCGAGCTACATCACCGGAACCTCCATCCCGGTGGACGGCGGATGGATTCGCGCCCTGATTTGACGCGCGAGCCGCCCGCCACGCTCCGGCCACCACAACGCGCACCCCATCCCACCCCCACCCCAACCCTTCGACCGGAAGACCTCCATGGCACTTGAGCTACAGCAATCCGAATACATTTGGAAGGACGGGTCCTTCGTCCGCTGGAAGGATGCCAACGTGCACCTCCTCTCGCTGGCCGTGCAGTTCGGCGTTTCGGTCTTCGAGGGCGTCCGCTGCTACGGGGCCGAGGGGTCCGGAGGGCGGCGGGCCATCTTCCGTCTCAACGCGCACATCCGCCGGCTGTACAACTCCTGCATCGTCTACCGCATGGTGCCGTCGCACACGCGCGAGGCGCTGGCGGCGGCGTGCGCGGAGGTCGTGGCGAAGAACGAGCTCGAGAGCTGCTACATCCGCCCCATGGTGCTGCGCGGCTACGGCGCGGCCGCCCTCGACCCCCGCGCCAGCCCCGTCGAGTCGTACGTCGCGGCGTGGCCGCTGGAGACCTATCTGGGCGAGGGAGCGCTCGAGCGGGGCGTCGGGGTGTGCGTGTCGTCCTGGCAGCGCGCCGAGCCCAACACCTTCCCCATGCGCGCCAAGGCGGCCGGCCACTACAACTCGGCCATGCTCATGAAGATGGAGGCCCACGCCAACGGCTACGCGGACGCCATCGCGCTGGGCCCCAACGGTCTGGTGAGCGAGGGCAGCGGGCAGAACCTCTTCCTGGTGGTGGACGGCGAGCTCGTCACCCCCATCCTCGACGGCACCTCCCTGCAGGGCATCACCCGCGACACGGTACTCAAGCTGGCCGCCGACATGGGCATTCCCGCGAGCGAGCAGCTGGTCGCGCGCGAGACCCTCTACACCTGCGACGAGCTCTTCTTCTCGGGCACCGCCACCGAGGTCACGCCCATCACCAGCGTCGACAAGATCCCGGTCGGCTCGGGCAAGGCGGGCGAGATCACCCTACGCATCCAACGCCGCTTCATGGACATCGTCAAGCAGCGGACGGATGACCCACATGGGTGGCTGACGCACGTGTAGGGGGGCTTATCGTTCGGGGATGAACCCGCTCGAGCACTGGGAGCGGTGCCGGGCCGCCGGGAGCATGATCGGCGTCTGGTCCGATCAACTCCGCAGCCCAAGGAGCTGGAGATGAGTGGTGAAGTCGACGAGAAGTCTTTCGATGTGATGACGTGGCTGCGAGCGACCCGAGACGAGATTAACGAGCAGATCGCGGACATGTCCGGCGAGGAGCTCCGGGAGTGGCTTGCCCGAGGTCCCTCGGACGTGTCACGCGGGAGATTGTACGACCGTGCGGGCACGGATCCAGAGGCGGATGACGCTCGCTCCACGGGCTGATCCGCCATCAGCGGCTTGCCCACCTTCATTTTCGCGTTCAAGAACAATAACGCAGCGTTCGACGATGAAATAGTCACACTGCCTGCGACAATTGCTCCAGCGCATCGTTGACAGCGACCAGCTCGTTCGCAATTCTTTCACACATGTCTTCGAAATGCTTTGAGAAGGTCCCGAATTCCTCCAATGCGTTGCGTTTCAGCGTTTCCGCTTCACTTCCGCCCGCGTGGGCGGCCACCTTGTTCCTGATTTTGTGCGCCACCTCCAAACCCTCAAGTCGACTTGACTCACCATCGGTGAACGTCACGTCAGATGCGCTGATCGCCTTCTTCAGCAACATGATGCTCTGGTCTTTCTTTCCACACTCTACACGACAGCTCTCAAGAAGCCGTCGAATGGGGCGAGCACAGAACCCTTCGACAACTGCCTTATCCAACGCCTGGAACGCGCTGGCCCACTCGTGGCGACTGTCGCTCCGCGGAACTCGCAGGGCATCCAACACCATTTGATCGCGAACCTTCCACCAGCGCGGCCCTTCCCGATTCCATCTACGTAAAATATGTCTTATTCGTGACAGCGGCGGATCCTTGGATGGATATTCTCCGTGGAAGTCGGGCTTGACCACGTCATCCGGTAGACCTGCTTTCGGCTTCTCATTGAAACCCTTCCAGTAATACTGTTCCGAATCGGGTAAATTACGAAGGTCGCAAATGTATGCGAACACTTGGTCCGCCTCATTCACACCATATCGAAGCGACCATGTTGCCCGACAGCTGATGTCTCTATCTTTCACGGTGTATTTGTCGGGGTCAGCCGTGTATCTGTGCAATACTTCCGGCCTAAAGAACGCTGGAGATGTCTCAAATGGCCGTGTCGTTCCTTTAGAATTGAAGTAGTTTACAGTAGCATCGGGGCGAGTCGAGATCTCTGCAACCATTCCATTGCGGAAGTCGTCTGCCCAAAATGCCACGCCCTCTTCAGTACCTCCCCTCTTCCACCTCTTTCGCTGACGCGCCCAAGTCTTTGCACGTGGCGATTCGTACACAAACTGATAGCCGCGCGCATGGGAACCGCACCCAGGGAAAACGCTCTGCTCGAACACTAAATCTGGGTTCGAATCGTTAACAATACGCGGGGCGGAGCCACGCCACATGCCGGAGACGCGATCCGGATGCACCAACGTAAAGTCGAACAACCGCACAAGTCGTGAGTCCGAGGCGGCCAAGTACTCTTCAAGATCCCTCCGCGCGAAGGACACCAGCGTGACGCCTTGATCTCGAACCGACACGGAGATGATCGGGTCGAAATCACCGTTCTCGTCAAAGCGACAGTAAGCGCGACGCTCCGGACGCCAATGACAATCCGACAAGTGAATGTATGCTTGCGAAGCTTCCATATAGTAGGAGTCGTCCGTCTTCAAGCCCACAAAGTCGCGTGGATAAACCAAGCGGGTAGCAGTCCGAAGCAATTTGGATCCACCAAATGTAGAGCCACACTCGATGGTAATGGGACCATCGTCATCGGAAATCGAGTAGCCAACGCCGTAACCGAGACTGGAGCGCCACTGTAGCAGATCGGTCTGGTCAACCTCCGCGAGTTGGGGACGAGCAACAATGGCCGTGTCGACCCAGAAACTGTTGGCGTACGCGCAGACTATCAGCTCACTCTCCGTGGAATTCTGGGCAATCACGTCTATGTGCGACCGTGCCGTGAGCCATTCGTCAAAGGAAGCGTCGTCTGTTGGGCGCGCGACAGCCGACCGGATTCGATTCAGCAAATCCTGATGGGATGGGGTCGGGTGGTGGCGCTTGGCCATCGTCTCGATCTCCTTGAGAGCGGGGTGGCAGTGGACTTGGCACGGATCGGCAAGGGAGGCTCGCGGGATCAGGAGAATGGCATCTTACCTCATTTCCAGTTCTCATGCCATCCCGTGGCCTGTTCGCCGGAATTGATTGGCGAACGAGGCATTGGCCCAGCTTGGGTAATCGGCGACCAGTTTCCATCCGCGACGCTCGGGGAGAACGGCATATCCCCTCGCGGGCACGCGAGCTCGTCTTGAAGGGGATTCGGCCGACTTCCGGCAGGCCAAACGCGGAGTCACGCGCCGGCGCTTCAGGAAAGGGCGACGAGGCGGGACGCCGGCGCCGAACCCGCTCCGAACCTGGTGGGGCGGGATTTCTCGGCCGGAGGCCCCGACTGGCTGTGGGTCGCCGACATCGCGCAGGGTCACACCGGTGCGGGCTGGCTGTACCTCGCCGTGGTGCTCGATTCGTGGAGCCGGCGGATCGTCGGCTGGGCGATGGCGTCCCGGATGCCGGCCAAGCTGGTCGCGGACGCGCTCGCGATGGCGGTCTCCAACCGCCAGCCGACGGGTTCGGTGATCCATCATTCCGACTAAGGCTCGCAGTACACGTCGCTGGCCTTCGGGGAGCGCTGTCCCACGGCGGGAATCGTGCGGTCGATGGGCTCGGTGGGCGACGCGTACGACAACTTGATGTGCGAGAGCTTCTTCGCGACGCTGGAGTGTGAACTCCTGAACCGGCGTCGGTTCGCCACGGTGGCCGGTGCGCGCCGCGGGAGGCGGCGGCCAAGCCACCGGATGCGGGTGAGCTCGCAGCGGACCGCGCCCGAGCCGACGCACTCCACAACCGAACCGAGCCCGCATCCGGCCGAATTCGAGAGGGCGAGGGAGTCGGTACGATGACGTTCGGGCACGAGCGTCAGGCCATCGAGCACGCGGAACCCCTTCCTACCTCCTGCTCACACTATCTGCGGGGGGGATTCGTCCTTACCTTGGGTCGAGGATCAGCCATCCATCGCGACAACACGGGTAGCCCATCATGATCGAGAGGCGCCTCGAGCCCCTATGGCTTCGGCTCCAAGGCAAGAAGCCGCACATGCCGCATTTCCTGGACGAGATCCACCTTCACGGCATCCGTGGGCTGTCCGATCTTCGGGTC
Source organism: Longimicrobiales bacterium (assembly GCA_965221265.1). Classification (GTDB taxonomy): domain Bacteria; phylum Gemmatimonadota; class Gemmatimonadetes; order Longimicrobiales; family Gaopeijiaceae; genus BD2-11. Next base: position 99,039 of record OZ244873.1, read on the forward strand.
GGACTCGACTACCCCGTCAGCGTGATCGCCGGAGGGAATGCGACCGGCAAATCCACCGTTCTCTTCGCGGCGGCCTGCGCATACGATGTACCGGGCGCTGGCGTGCGGGACTTTCGTCCGTCCAGCCTGTTCCCCGACTTCAGGCCGAAGCGGGGTAGGCATCGAGACGGAAGAGAGGAAGTCATCCTACTTCTGGAGTACTCCACGCCCCGCGGGAAGCGGTCGATGCAGTGGAAGCGGGGCAAGGCTTGGTCGAAGAGCTTCTTGAACCGCAAGAACGCCGCACAGCCCACACGGCAAGTCTATCTGCGCACCATGAGCAATCTCAGCAACCCGTCGGAGGTGCGCGGCGTGCTGAGCATGTCGCGCGTGTCAACGGAACTGGAGGAGCGCCCGCTGACTCCCTCCCAGATCAGGTTCGCTCATCAAGTGCTGCCGTTTCGCTACTCGGAGGTGGTGCAGCTGTCGAGCGGAAACAAGAATCTTCTGTTCGCCACTCAGGACGAGGGTGGACCGGAGTACTCGGAACTGCACATGGCGGCGGGAGAGAGGGCCGTCCTGCGCCTTTCGCAGGAAATCGCCCGCCTCAACGGCGCGCTGGTGCTTATTGACGAGGTGGAAGCCGGCCTACACCCTTGGGTTCAGCAGCTTCTTATGCTGCACATTCAGGAGCTGGCGCTGCGCCGAGACCTCCAGGTCATCGTCACGTCGCACAGCCCGGTAGTTCTCGACTCGGTGCCTCCCCATGGGCGTGTGCTGCTCGATCGCGATTCAGACGGTCGCGTGACCGTCCAGCCGCCTCATCGCGACTTGGTGCAGGATGCTCTGTACGGTCGCGCGAGCCGAGTGCTCAACTGCCTATGCGAGGACGAAGCGGCTGAAGCCATCCTGCAGGGCGTGTTCGACACTCTGCTACCCCGCTTGATGATCCGTCGCGAGTCTGTGCGGATCGGACGCGACACCGGTGCGTCGGAATTCCCCACCCACGCGGCCGCTTTTCGGAAGTTCGGCCAGATCGACGGCTTCGTGTTCGTGCTCGACGGCGACGCCGTGGGCAAAGGGATCGATGACAAGATCCGCATGAACGCCGGCATGGACGTCCCCATTGTGTTCCTGCCCGGCAGCGAGGCCCCGGAGGCTTGGGTATGGGGGGTGTTGCATCGGCGTGCGGGCGAGATCGGACCACTGCTCGGCGCCAACACCGGAGAGTTCGTCAAGTGGCTCAACCACGCCGACGCCGTGTTTGCTGCAGCTCAGGCATCGTCGTCCGAGATCGCCAAGGAGAAGCTCCTCGAGCTCTCGGGCGTGCTCGGGCGCGACGTCTCCCAGGTCTGTAGAGTGGCCGGGCGACTCGAGGCGGAACGGCCCGAGAGCGACATCCAGCCCATGGTTGAGGCTCTGGAGGAGGTGCTGAACCGGCGGCGGGCGGACTGACCAACGGCTCGCCGATACTGTACGACCGTTCGGTCAGGGATCTGGGGGCGGGTGACCCTCGCGCCACCCCATCAACGAGCTGATCGCACCAAGTGCCTCGTCGACAGGTGGTTGGGATGGGCGGCCGCCCGTCCGCCGACCCGCCGTCGTGGCGGATGGCGGTGGGGACGGCCGCCCACTCCCTTCTCGCGGCTACCGCACCCTCATGGCCCACACCGCGATGTGACCGGGCATGGAGCTTCCGCCCGGCGTTGTGACCTTGATGCTGGTCGGGCTGAGCGCGCCGGCCGGCGTCCAGTGGAAGTACAGGGACGAACCCGCCCGCACCCGCCGGCCCGTCAGGCGCGGGACGGTCGCGGACGAGGTGTAGGGCCGGAGGCGGGCGTTTTCGGGGAGATTGCCGAAGATGTCAGCAAGATCCCAGGTGCTCATGCCGTACGCCTGCCCGCCCCGTAGGTCGAGCCACAGGGACAGGTAGAAGTCGGCCAGAATCTGTTCGGCGTTCCATGCCTTGCCGGGGCTGACGTCGACCAGGGAGGCGAATCCCGTCGCCGACGACTGTGTCAGGCGCCGCATCATCGCGCGCTCTCCTCCCGGGTAGTCTCCGCCCCAACGGTCCAAGGCGTAGCGGTAGACCATGGAGGGGACGCCGTAGATCGCGCGATCCCCGAGCAAGCACGGACCCGAATTGCCATCATCCGGCTGACCGATCCAGCTACACTCCTCGGGGGCGCCAGTAATCCTCCCGGCGCCGTCGCCACGCCAATCCCATCCGAAGAACTCGGCCAGATCGACGATCCAGTCCTGGTACCACGCTTGACTCTCAGCCGACTGCTTGAACTCGGCCCAGCCCATCTCCCCACCTGATCCGTGCCCGAAGAGCCGGTAAGCGACGAGCTGTTCGGCCAGCGTGGCGCCACCCTCCCACTCCCAGGTAGCCTTGCCTCCGCCACCGCCGGCACTGCCGTAGATGTGGGCATCGGCCTGAATCAAGTGCGTCACTTCGTGGGCGACCAGCGACGGGTAATACTCCAGCAACGTCTGCTTGCCGACTGGATCGCCCACCACGCCTTGCGGATCCGGCACCTGCCCATAGAAGATCTCTGCCTGGTTGCTCGTCGCGCACCGCGCGCTCGGATAGAGATCCGCCGGCCAAACCCATCCGCCCACATTGTTCGCCCGATTCACTTCCTTGGTCATCAGCACCAGAAACCGGCCGTTGCCGTCCACGTCCGACAATCCGCCGAAGTAGTCGTCGTGCACCTCCTTGCCGTTGGTCGAGTAGAACGCGTCCAAGCCCGCCAACTCCGCATCGGAGAACGTCTCCGACGGGTTGTCGAGGTCATCCAGCCAGATCGACGGGCCTCCGACGTGCCGCACCACCGCCCGCACCTGCCGCGCACTTGTGCACGTTGCCTCGAAGTCCGCATAGAGCGTCAACGTGTCGCCCACCTGGAGCTCGCGCCGTGCGAACGCCGCCGCCACTCGAGCCGAGCGTCCCAACGTGCGCAGCAGGGCCTGGTTGCGCGCCATCATCTCGTTGTGCGCCCGTGCCCGCGCTTGGCGCAGCGTGTCGTCGACAAGCGGCCATTCCTGCGCACCGGCGCCGGATGGGACTGCGGTCCGCATGCCTCCTCCGGCGAACGGCGCCATGGGCCTGAACGGCCCATCCGCGAACGCGGCCATCGCTTCCCCGCCCTGCGATGACGCCATCCCCGAACCCACGTCCCCGGCTCCATCCGCGACCACGACGCGCCCGCGCTCCGCCCCGACCACCGTCGCGTCTCCGGGCGTGCCCGCCAACGTGACGCCCGTGAGCGACGCGGCGTTCTCCGAGACGGAAACCACGCCGATCATGAACTCGCCCCCGGAGGCGCTCGCCGGGAGGTGCAGGCACCCGTTCCCCTTGGACGTCGAGCGATACCAGCCCGGATCCAGCTCCAGATCCTCCCGGGTGCCCGGGGTCACGCCCACGGTGCGCGCTTCGGCGCTGGCGCCCACCGACACCCGCAGCTCCTCTCTGCGCGGCGGCAGGCAGTCCGCCAGGGGCACGATGATGGACAGGCTGGTCGCACTAGCCGACACGACCCGGGCGCCACGCCCGCCAACGGTGACTTGGTTCTGGGAAGCCGTCGTCGAGAACCCGGAGCCGAAGACGGTCGCGGGCGCCCCCTCCAGCAGCACGGCCGGGTCGGTTCCGGTGATCGTGACCCCTCCTTGGCTCCCCCGGGTCACCGTGACGGCGAACACGATGCGCGCGCTCAGGCCGTCCGCGTCGGTGGCGGTGAAGGTCACCGTCGCCGCGCCCGGTGACACACCAACCACTCCCAACACCTCGTTCTCGACGACGGCCGTCAGGGCGACCGCCGTGTTCGAGCTGGTCGCGGCGAAGGTGAGCGAATCACCGTCCGGGTCGCTGAAATGGTCCAATCCGCGCCAATTGGCGGATGCACCGGCCGCGAGCGTGAGGGCCCGGATGGTGTCCGCAACCTCCGGCGCCCGGTTGGGCACGGTCACCTCGAAGCTCTGCTCGGCGCTCAGGCCACCGGGGTCGTTGGCGGTCACGGTCACGGTCGTGGTCCCGCGTCCCTCGCCGGTCACGGTCACAACGCGGTCCGCCACGGCTACGCTCGCCACGCGAACGTTCGCGCTCGCCACCGCGTAGCGGAGGTCGTCCCCGTCGGCGTCCTCGAAGTAGGGCGACACGTCGATGGCCACCTCCTGTCCGGCCGCCAGCGTCTGGTCGGGCAGGGATCCAACGGGGCCGGGCGCCCGGTTGGGCACGGTCACCGGGAAGCCCTGCTGAGCCGCCAAGCCACCGGGGTCGGTCGCCGTCACCGTGACGGTGGCCTCGCCGGCCGCCACCGCCTCGATGGTCACGACGCCGCCCTCAACCGACACCCTCGCCACGCCCGCATTGGAGCTGGCCGCCGTGAAGGCGAGCGTGTCCCCGTCGGGGTCGCTGAAGTAGCCCGCCAGCTCCACCTCGGCGCTCTCGGCCACGAAAACCGTCTGCGTCGGCACTTCGCCCACCGCCTCCGGCGCCCGGTTGGGCACGGTCACCTCGAAGCTCTGCTCGGCGCTCAGGCCGCCGGGGTCGGTCGCGTTAACCGTGACGGTCGCCTCGCCCGAGCCGACCCCCTGAATGGCGAGCACACCGCCCGCCACCGACACGCTGGCCACCCCCGCGTCCGAGCTCTCCGTCGTGTAGGTGAGCACATCCCCGTCGGGGTCGCTGAAGTAGCCCGCCAGCTCCACCTCGGCGTTTCCACCCACGAAGACCGTCTGAGGCGACATGGTGCCGACCGCCTCCGGCGCCCGGTTGGGCACGGTCACCTGAAAGCTCTGCTGCGCCGACAGGCCACCGGGATCGCGCGCGGTCACCGTCACGGTTGCCGTCCCTTGGGCCACCGCCGTCACCGTTACCACGCCGCCGGACACCGCGACCGAAGCCACGCCCGCGTTCGAGCTGCCCGCCGTGAAGGTCAGGACTCCCCCGTCCGGGTCGCTGAAATTGGCCGACACGTCGACGGTCGCCGTTTGCCCGACCGGAACCGTCTGGGCCGGAATCGACCCGGTCGCCAAGGGCGCCTGGTTCGGCGGAGGGGCGGTGGGCGCGCTGTCGCCGCATGCCGCAACCCATGTGACCGCCCCCAGCAGCACCATAACGCGGGACAATGCCCTTCTTATTTGCCGACACCGCAACGGTACATTAATCACCCTACTCCTCCTTTCCAGGATTGATGGATTCCATATACGACTTACACAATGTAAAGCCACGACTATTCGATGATCGCTGTCAGGGTTCGAGCCCCGCCGCGATCACGACGTCCAATCAGGCGCGCCGTCTCCCCAAGGCAGCAATTGTAACGCGCTCGTCAAATCGGTGTGGAAAAACGCCGAATTGGGCCTGCCTCGCGATCCGGGCGTTGAAGGCCTCAAGGCCCACCAAGACCGACTTCGCCTGACGCCGGTGGGGCCGCGAGCCGCCCCCCCCTCCCCTCCTACCTAAGCTGCTTCGGCCGAACGTAGTACTCCAAAGTCCCACTGGCTCCCGGCAGATCGGCCCAGCGGTCGATGTCGAACGAGAGGACGGCCAGCGCGCCGGTGGGGTACTTGCGCCGCATGCGGACGATCTTCCGTTCGTCGCCGAACGTGGAATGGCGACAGGCGAACTCCGCGATGCCGGGGTTGTGCGCCACCACCGCCACCGTGCCCGCCTCGTCGTCCAGCCCCACCAGCTGATCGAGGATCGTCCGCGTTGACGCGTGGTAGAGCGCCCTGCGACGCACCACCGGTATCGCGCCCAGCTCCGCGACCATGAGCTCCCAGGTCTCGGTGGTGCGGCGGGCGGCGGAGCACAGGACCCGGTCCGGAACCAAGTTGTGCTCCCGGATCCAGGCCGCGACGCGGGGCGCGTCCGCCCGCCCGCGCGGCGCGAGTGGCCGGTCGAAGTCGGCGAGCGTGTAGTCCTTCCAGTCGGACTTGGCGTGCCGAAGCAGAAGGATCCTCTTCAAGGGCGGCGCTCAGCGATCCTTCCGGCGCCGCCACTGGAACCCCGGCGGGGCGGGCGGCTTGGGAAGGCGGAATGGGTTGTCGGGCTTGGTGGCCGTGGGCGGCTTCGGCTTGCTCGGCCGCGGGACGCGCGGCGTGTCGAAGACACCGCCCTTCTTCGTGATCAGCTTCCAGATCATGACCCGAGCTCCTTGGCAATGGGAAGGGACGCGACGCGTACCCGTATCGCTACGACGGGGTTCGGCCGGTCGTTTCGGCTGGCGCGCTTCCCTCCAAGGGCCCGCGGGGGACGGTGGGGATGGCGCGGCCGCGGTCCCCGGAACGGACCCGCCACGACTTGGCGGGTCGCTCCCCGCGCGGAATCCGTCGCGCTACGCATCGCCCGAGGACAGCTCGCGTGGAACCTCCTCCGTCGCCGCCCCCGCCGCCCGGCGCAATACCTCCTGGATGTCCAGACCGAGCACCGACGACAGCCCCTCGAGCGTCCCGTAGGCGCTCCGGACCCGCTGGTTGAGCGCGTTGGAGACCCCTTCGCCCTGCCCTCCGTCCATGACCACGACGCGGTCGATGTCGACGCCCTCCACCGCGCCCACCGCGATCTCCAGAAGCTCGGGCAGCTTTTCGGCCATGAAGACGGCGAAGGCCGCGTCGCCGCCGGTCCGGACCTCGGCGTAGAGTCGCTTGAGCACCTCCACCTGGGCCTTGCCGCGCTCCAGAATCGGCGCCGCCTCCGCTTGGGCGCGGGCGAACGCGGCCATCTTCTCGGCCTTGGCCGGCTCGACCACATCCGCGCGCAGGCGCTGTTCCTCCCGCTCCACGCGCTTCATCTCAAGCACCTTTTCGGCCTCCACCTCGGCCTCGCGCGCCTTGACGCGGGCGATCTTCTCGGCGGTGTCGCCCTCGCGGTCGAGTTCCGCCCTGCGCACGCGCAGCTCGTTCTGCGCCTCGGCCACCTTGATGGAGGCGGCGGCCTCGCGCACCTGGGCGCGGCGGCGGGCCTCGGCGCGGGCCTCGCGGGTGTCGGCCTCGGCCTGCGCCTCCGCGATCTCGGCCGCCCGGATGGCCTCCGCCGACTTCTCGCGCCCGATGGCCTCCAGATAGCCGCGCTCGTCGCTCACGTTCTGGATCTTGAGGACGTCCAAGTGGAAGCCCAGGGAGGCCAGGTCCTCGCCGGCGTCGTCGGCCAGCGCCTTGGCGAAGCCCAGGCGGTCCTCGTTGACGGCCTCCGGCGTGAGGGTCGCCAGAACGCCGCGCAGGTTTCCGGTCAGCGTGTCCTGCGCCAGCGCGCGCACCTCCTCCTCCGTCTTCCCCAGGAGTCGTTCGACCGCGTTGTTGAACACCCACTCGGGTTCGGAGGCGATTTTGACGTTGGCGATGGCCTCCACGCTGAGCGGGATGTTCCCCTTCGAGAAGGCGTTGCTGACGGACACCTCGATGGGGATGGTCTCGAGGTTCATGTGCTGAACCGTCTCGATGATGGGCACCCGCAGGGTCCGACCCCCGGAAATGGAGCGATACCCGACCGTCTGCCCATCGGATGATGTGCGATTCCGTCCGGTGAGCACCGCCGCCTGGTTGGGAGGGACGATCACGATCAGGCTCTTGATGGCCATCACGAACACGATCAACGCCACCAGGATCACGACGGCCACCGTCAGCGGTGCGGCGAGAACCTCCATTGTCCCTCCTCCGTTTGCTTGACTCGCTTATGGCCCTCGGCGTCCGACCTCAAGCGGCGCGGCCCGGCGCTCCGAGTTACGCGGACCGGGACGCGCGACCCCCCTGCCGCCCCCGACCCGGCGCGCGCCCGGCTACCCACATCATCCATCCACTTCCATTTCAACGGGAACCACGTTGGCGACGCCCGACGCCATGGTCACCACCACGACCGACTGACCCGGCGTCAACGCCTGGTCCGGCGGGCAGCTCGCGTCCAGACGGGCGCGGATGCCGTGGCGCCGGTCGCCCCGCAGCACCCGAATCGCACCCGGGCTCGCGGAATTGATTTCGAGCGACACCTCCGCGGTCAAACCCACGAAGGACTGCTCCCCGAGCATGGCCCCCGAGTTCCCCCGCTTCAGGAACCGGAACGCGGCTCCGATGAGCGCGCCCGTGGCCAGACCGGTGACGCCCGCGACGACGGCGGTCATCCCGGGGCGGGCGCCTCCCCAGAGCAGGTGCAGGAGGGTGCCGGCCGCGCCGAACCCGAAGAGGGCGTACACCATCGAGCGCAGCGAGAACAGCTTGCCGACCTCGCCGGCGTCGCCAAGGGCGAGATCCGCGTCGGTGCCGAGGTCGGCGTCGGCGTCCGCCTCCAGGAAGTCGCCCACCAGCGACAGAAGCAGGAAGCCACCCCCCACGACAAGGCAGAAGATGTACGCTGCGAGCATGGGCGGGCCTCGTTGGGCGGATGTGGGAGCGGGAATCTACCGGATCGCGGGCCGGCGGGAAAACCCCGGTCCGGTGGAGCCTCGCGGCGCGCGGACGAGCGCCCCCTCGGCACTCGGGTGGATTCGCCCCCGATCGCCCGGAACCCACGTCCCCGGCGTCGGCTCCGATCGCGGCGTCCTACATCGCCGGCCGCGCCTTCAGCCACTGCGCCCACCAGTCCAGCTGAACCCAGGCGCGGTGCACGGTGCGCCAGGGCGTCCACCCGCCGTGGTAGGACTCGGGATAGCGCACGAACTTGGCCGGCACGCCCTGTTTGTGCAGCGCGACGTACATCTGTTCGGCCTCCTCGATGGGCACCCGATGGTCGGATTCGCCGTGCACGAACAGGGTCGGCGTGGTCACCCCGTCGGCGTGGATGATGGGCGAGGAGCGCAGCAGGTTGGCGAGCCCGCGCTCCTCCCACGGGGGTCCGAAGAACTCGCTCTCCTTGGTGCGCGGGATGTCGGCGACGCCGTAGTCGCTGACCCAGTTGGAGATGGAGGCCCCCGCGACGGCGGCCGCGAAGCGGTCGGTTTGGGTGATAACCCAGTTGGTCAGGTAGCCGCCGTAGGAGTAGCCGGTCACGCCCATGCGCCCGGTGTCGATGCGGTACTCGTCGATGGCGTGGTCGACGCCGGCCATCACGTCCTCGTAGTCGTTGAACCCCCATCCGCCCCACGTGCCCCAGCGGAAGTCCTCGCCGTAGCCGGTGGAGGCGCGCGGGTTGGTGTAGAGCACCATGTACCCCTGGGCCGCCAGCAGCTGGCGGTCGAAGGAGAAGTCGTTTCCGTACATCCCGTGCGGCCCCCCGTGCATCGCGAGGATCATCGGGAAGTCGCCGCCACCCGCCTCGTAGCCCCGCGCCGGGAGCATCCATCCCTCGACCCGGGTGCCGTCGGGGCTGTGGAAGACGAGGTGCTCGGGCTCGGAGAGATGGAGCTCGGCCAGCAGCGCCGCGTTCACCTCGCTCAGCCGGGTCTCGCCGGCGCCCGACGCGGACGCGACGTGGATGTCGCCCGGCTCGGTGGGCGTCGTGGCCCGGTAGGCCATGCGCGAGAAGTCCGACGAGAACGAGAAGCCCGCGAGGCGCCGGTCGCCCTGGGTGACCTGTTCGACCGCCCCGCCCGACACGGGCACGCGGAAGAGGTGGGTGTTGCCGCGCACCCCGGCGGAGAAGTGGACGTGGCCGTCCGGCGAGGTGGTGGGCGCGCCGGGGATCAGGTCCCACTCGGCCGTGAGGTTGGCGCGGCCACTCCCGTCGGGGTCGAAGGCGAACAGGTCGTTGGGGGCGCCGCGGTCCCGCCCCTCGCGGATCACCACGTCCAGCCCCTCGTTGCCGCGCACCACGATGCGGCGGCCGTCCGCCGACCAGGCGGGCGAGGAGTAGTTGTACTCGTCGTCGGTGAGGCGGGTGACCGTGCCACCCAGGTCGACGGTCCAGAGGTCCGCCCGTTCGTAGGTCCGTTCGTCGCGCTGGTGCGCGTCGGCGGTGAAGGCGAGGCGGCGGCCGTCGGGACTCCACGCCAGCCCGGCGGCGTCGACGTTCAGGCCGGTCAGGCGGCGGGGCTCGCCCCCGGCGGCCGGGAGCACGTACACCTCCCGGGGCGGGGTGGCGGCGGGGTCGCGGGGGTCGGGCAGGTAGCCGCGCCGGTCGAAGCGGTAGTTCATCCAGTCGTACATGCGCCCGTCGAACCGTTCCGCCACGCGGCGCTCGAAGTCGGACTCGTACGCCGGTTCGGGACTCGGCGGCGGCGGGGTGGGCCGGGTGAACGCGATCCAGGCGCCGTCCGGGCTGAACACGGGCGACCCCCCCAACCCCTCGATTTGGAAGGCCTCGCCGGCGGGCCGGTCCATGCGCAGGAACCAGGTGCCGCCCGCGCTCTGGCCGTCCCCGGCCGGCCGGTCCGACGTGAAGACGAGCAGACGCCCGTCCGGCGACCAGCGCGGCCCGGAGGCGCCGAAGCTCGGGCTGGTGAGGCGCACCGGCTCCCCGCTTCCATCGGAGTCCACAAGCCAGATCCCGCTGTGGCTCCGGTTCTCCTCCTCGAGGACGGAGGTGACCACGAACGCCACCCGCGAGCCATCCGGCGAAATGGCCGGAGCGGCGGCGTTCCTCAGCCGGTAGTAGTCCTCCAGCTCGATGGGCCTGCCCTGCTGGGCGTCAAGGTCGGGCGCGGCCGGAAACGCGCCGACTAGGACGGCGACCAGGAGCGGGACGGCGAGGGAACGTCCAGGCGGGGCGGCGAGGGAACGCTCGAGCGGGGCGGCGGATCGCGGAATCATGGCGTGCTCCGGGCGCGGGGGATCTTCGTGCAATGTGGGACGCCGGCAGCCGAGCGTCCACGGGCCGTCAAGCGGTTTCGTTGGAGCGGCCCGGCGCCCCGCCCCTCTCGGTGCGCCGCGGACTCATCCCCGGGCCGCCAATTCCTCCCGGAAGGCTTCCGGGGTCAGGATGGGGACGGCGAGCCCCGTTGCGAGCTCCAACAGACCCGAGTCGCCGGTGACGAGCGCGTGGGCCCGGCCCGACAACGCGAGTTCGAGGAAGGGCACGTCATGGGGATCGCGACACTCGGGGAGTGCGGGCGACCCCTCGGCGATGATCGTCTCGCAGTGGGGCAGGTAGTCCGCCAAGAGGTCCTCGCGCTCTCGATGGGTGAGGCCGAATTTGGGATACGCCAAGACACGGATGAGCTCCGACGCCGTCCGCCGGCTCACCAGGGGAAGCACCGTCCCCGATTGCCACGCGCCCCGCAGCCAACTCACCCGCCCCGACGGGAATAGGAGCGCCGACACCAGCACGTTGGTGTCGAACACCACCCGGGGCGGCTTCATTCGGGGCGACGAGCCCAGTCCACGGCGCGAGCCACGTCGGTCTCGGAGAGACCCAGCTCCGCGAGCTTGGCGCGTACCGCGTCGGATCGGGTCAGTCGGACGGGCGTCAGCACGATTCGGCCGCGCTCCCGGGTCACATCGAAGTACTCGGTTTCCGGGAAGGTGGAGATGACGGCCTTGGGCAGGGTGAGCTGATTCTTGGATGTCAGCTTCGCGAGCACGATCTCCTCCCGCGTTGACCTCCTCCCGCGTTGACGGACCTCGGGGAGGCTGGATTCCTGTTTGCATGGACTCCTTTATTCCTTATTATCGCGAGAGAGCTCCGCTCCATCAAGTGGACGTGCCCCCCGGGGAGCACGCCGGACACCTCGGCTTGACCGGGGGCGACCGCGCCCGAATGGTATCCCATGACCCCGACCCGACCCCACGGACCGGACGCCCCCGCCATGACGCATCTCCGCCGACTCCGCCAAGCGCGCCTCCCCGCGGCCCCCTCCGAGGCCCGCCCCACCCCCGCCCACCACGCCGCGCACCGCCGTTCCGCGGCCTTGCTCGCCGCGTGGGCCCTCGCCTCGGCGGCGGCCGCCACCGCCCAGGGGACCGTCGTCACGCGCGCCGCCCCCGCCGACGTCGGCATGTCGGCCGGCGTCCTCGCCGGGGGCGTCGCGCTCTACGAGGAGGCCATCGAGCGCGGCGACCTGGTCGGCGCGGTGCTGCTGGTGGCCAAGGACGGCCACGTCGTGTTGCACGAGGCGCTCGGGTGGCGCGACAAGGCGCGCGGCATCCCCATGGAGCGCAACACCATGTTCCGCATGGCCTCCAACACCAAGCCGCCGGTGGCCACGGCCATCGCCATGCTGGTGGAGGACGGCAGGCTCGCGTACGACGACCTGGTGCGGGAGCACATGCCCGCGTGGGACACCTACCGCGCCGGCTTCATCAACATCGGCCACCTGCTCTCGCACGCGAGCGGGCTCCGCATCCCCACCCTCTTCCTGCGTCCGTACATGGAGCCGTCCCCCGAACACCCGGACGCCCCCACCCTGCAACTGGAGGCGGCGCGCTTCGGCGCCGTGGGCGCGGAGGCCATCCCCGGCACCACCTACAGCTACAACAACCCCGGCTACAACACCTTGGGCGCCCTCGTCGAGATCGCTTCCGGCATGCCGCTGGAGGAGTACCTCGACCGCGAGATCTACACCCCCCTGGGCATGGACGACAGCTACCACCACGAAGTGGCGGAGAAAATGGACGGCAAGCTGGACCGCATGGGCGTGGTGTACTACGAGCGCGGCGGCGAGGGCGGGTGGATGCCCGGATGGACCCCCGGCGACCCACCCCAAGTCCCGTTCGTGCGGGCCTCGGGGGGCATGATTTCGACCGCCGACGACTACGTGGTCTTCTGTCAGATGTTCCTGAACGGCGGCACCTACGACGGCGCGCGCCTCATCTCCGAGGAGACGGTGGCGCTGATGACCTCGCCCAAGATCCGCACCAACCCCGGCTCGGAGGGACCGGCGGGGTATTACGGATACGGATGGTCGGTGTCGGAGGACGGCGTGTACGCGCATACCGGATCCGACGGCACGGGCGCCTGGGTGGACCCCTCGACCAACTTGATCGTGCTGGTGTTCACGCAGACGCCGCGGGGCCGCAACCCGGTCGAACGTTTCCGCGAGATCGTCAACCTGGCGATGGAGGGATGACGCATTGAGGGGGTGGCGGGCGTGGGTGCTTGGTGGCTGAACGGCGATGGCCCGAACGCGTGGGCCACGTGACGTATCGTGGTCGTGCGCGCGTCGCGGGGTGGACCGCGCGGCGGCGGGCGCGCGGCCCATGCGCCGGCGGCCTCGGCGATCCGGAGGACTTCGTGGTAGATTGATGGAATGGCCCCACCCGCCCACGCCGCCGGGCCGGCCCCGGCCCGCGCCCTGATACCGAGGATCCCCATGAATCGGCTTCGCCCCCTCGTCGGCATCCCCGTCCTGCTCCTCCTCTCCTCCTGTGGGACGGGCGAGGCGGGCAACGTCAATGGCGCCCGAACGTCGGAGGGCGCTCCGGAGACCGGCGCCGTCCTTGGCGCTCCGGCGACCGACCGCGCCTCGGGTCCCGAAGTGGCCGGGGAAGTCGCATCCGGCGGGGTCGGCGGGGAAGCCGCGACCTTGGCGACGTCGCCCGCGCGGCCCGACGCAGACGCCAACGCCCTGCCGAAGGCTCTCGTCTACAAGACGCCGAGCTGCGGCTGCTGCAGCCTGTGGGTCGATCACATGCGGGAGGCCGGCTTCGAGGTCGACGCGCGCGACCTGAACGACATCATCCCGGTGAAGATGGACGCGGGCGTGCCGCTCGGGATGACGACCTGTCACACGACGCTCATCGATGGCTATGTGGTCGAGGGCCACGTCCCGGCCGAGCAGGTCAAGCGTCTGCTCGACGAGCGACCCGACATCGTGGGCATCGCGGTGCCGGGCATGCCCATCGGCTCCCCGGGCATGGAGGGCATCGGCGCGCGACCGTACCGGGTGCTCTCGTGGGATCGCCAGGGCAGGGTGGAGGTCTTCGCGGAGGTGGATCCACGCCGGTGAACGCCCGGGCGGGGTGAGCCCGGACCGTCCCTCCTTCGACGGGGACGCCGCGCGCCCCCCGCCTCCCGCCCCCGCCTCGCGTCCCCTTGACATCCCCGGAAGGGGAAGCATACTTCCACGCAACTCATCGAGACCGGCTGAGGGACTGGCCCTGTGAAGCCGGGGCAACCGGATCGTTCTCCCTGGAGAGCGATCAGCGGTGCCAACTCCCGCGGGTTCCGGAAATGGAATCCGAGAGATGAGTGCCTCGGTCGGCTCCTCGCCGCCCGGCGGTTCCAGGGGTTGGCATCGCGTCCAACCCGTGGAGAGCCAGCATGCGAGCGACCACCGCCCCACCCCGCCCGACCCCCGCGCCGCCGTTCCTTCCCGCCGCCAACGCGCGCGCTTCCAATGACGGTCGGCCTCCGGCCGCCCCCGCGCTGCCACCCACCGCCCGTCGCGGGACCGTCTCCATGCCCCGGGGGTGGAGGCCGGAGCTCGAGCCCGGGCTGAACGCGCGCTTCCGGGTTCCCTTCGAGTTGACCGGGGCGGAGGGTGCCCCGCTGCTCGTGCTTCTGGGTGGCATTTCGGCGGACCGCCACGTCTGCGCGAACCTCGCCGACCCGTCCGCGGGCTGGTGGCGTCGGATCGTCGGACCGGGGCTGGCCATCGATCCAAGCCGGTGGCGGGTGCTGGGCATCGACTTCATCGGAGCGCCCGGCACCATCGATCCGCTGGGCGACCACGGGGGCCGGGCGCGGTTCAACGTCACCCCCGGCGACCAGGCCGACGCGGTGGCGGCCGTGCTCGACCACCTCGGCGAGGAGCGCGCGCACCGCGTGGTGGGGGCGTCCTACGGGGGCAACGTGGCGCTGGCGTTGGGCATCCGGCACGCCGAGCGCGCGGACGGCGTGGTGCTGGTGGCGGCGGCGCACCGCCCGCACCCCCTGGCCACCGGCGTGCGCGGCGCGCAGCGCGCGATCATGGAGCTCGGGCGCGACCACGGCCGGGAGGCCGACGCCGTCGCCATCGCGCGCGCGCTGGCCTTCACGACCTACAAGACGGCCGCCGGGCTGGACGCGCGCTTCGACTTCGCCGCCGACGTGTCGGAGGGCCGCCCGGCACACCCCGTCGACGGGTATCTGCTCAGCCGCGGGCGCGCGTTCGCCGAGCGCTTCGACGCGCGGGCGTACCTCACGCTCTCCGGGTCCATCGACCTGTGCGACCTCCGACCCGAGGAGCTGACCCTGCCCAGCTGGCTGATCTCCTGGGAGGAGGACGGGCTGGTGCCGCTCTGGCTGGTGGAGGAGGCGCATCGTCGGGCCGGAGCGCGGTCCACCTTGCGCGTCTTGCGGTCGGCGGCCGGACACGACGCCTTCCTGCTCGCGGATCCCGCGTACGCCGAGGCGCTGCGGGAAGCCTGCGCGCCCGCGGCCAACGGGCCGGGCGACGCGACGCGCGACGAGGGCGGGGAGGGCCACATCGGCGTGGGCGGCGCCCCCGGGACCGCGCGACGACGCGAACCCGCGCGCCCGACCCGGACGCGGGGAACCGAGTTGGTTCGGGCCGGGGTGGGCGACGACCCCGCCCACGGGGCGGTCATGCCCCCCGTCCATCTCTCCAGCAACTTCCGATTCCGGGCCTTGGGAGACGCGCCCAAGTACGACTACACCCGCTCGGGCAACCCCACCCGCGACCATCTCGCCTCCGCGCTGGCGCGCCTGGAGGGCGGCGCGGGGGCGGTGGCGACCTCCTCGGGGATGTCCGCGGTGGCCGTCGTCCTCAACCTGCTCCGGGCCGACGATCTGGTGCTGGCCCCGCACGACTGCTATGGCGGCACCCACCGCCTGCTGACGGGCCTTCGGCGCCAGGGACGGCTGCGCGTGCGCTTCGTGGACTTCACCAACCCGGCCTCGCTCGCGGCCGGGCTTGAGGCCGCCCCGCGCATGATCTGGGTCGAGACCCCCAGCAACCCGCTCCTGCGCATCACCGACCTGGCCACCGTGGCGCGCGAGGCCCGACGCGTGGGAGCGATCGCGGTCGCCGACAACACCTTCCTCTCGCCGGCGCTCCAGCGGCCCCTGGACTTCGGCTTCGACGTGGTGGTGCACTCCACCACCAAGTTCATCAACGGCCACAGCGACGTGGTGGGCGGGGCCGTGGTGGCGGCCGACGACGCGCTCGTCGAGGAGATCGCGTGGTGGACCAACGCCGCGGGCACGGCCCAGAGTCCCTTCGACAGCTACCTGGCGCTGCGCGGCGCGCGCACCCTCTTCGCCCGCACCCGCGTCCACGAGGAGAACGCGCGCGCGGTCGTCAACCTGCTGGCCTCGCATCCCGCCGTCGCGCGGGTGTGCCACCCGGGGCTAGCGACGCACCCCGGGCACCGCATCGCCCGCCGCCAGCAGTCCGGGTACGGCAGCCTCCTGAGCGTCGAGCTGGAGGGCGGTCGTCCCGCGGCCGAGGCGCTCCTCTCCCGGCTGCGCCTGTTCACCCTGGCCGAGTCGCTGGGCGGGGTGGAGAGCCTGGTCTGTCACCCGGCCACCATGACCCACGCGGCCATGGACGCGGCGGCCCAGGCGGTCGCGGGGATCGGCGAGGGTCTGCTTCGAATCTCCGTCGGCATCGAGTCGGCGGACGACCTGGTCGCCGACCTGGAGCAGGCGTTGCCGGGCGGCCGCGCGAAGGCCCACCTCGGCGCCGCGGGCCGTGGATGAATCCGCCCGAGCGGCGAGAGCCGCGTGGCCCCACAGCTACGAAATCCCTCGTTGACATCGCGGCGACTTTGGACTACACTCTGGCTACGAAGTTCTTCGTGAGCATGGAGTCCGCGCGGAGCGGACCCCGATAACGAGGAACGCCACGACAACCGGAAGGGGTGCGTCACATGGCCGAAACCGCTCGGGTGGAGGAGGCGCGGTCCGACGCGCGCGACTCGCGCGAGCCAACGCGGGAACCGGATCGCTTCACCCGCCGCGAGCTCGACATCATGAGCGTGCTGTGGCGTCGGGGTTCGGGGACGGTGGCCGAGGTGCGCGACGCGCTTGGCGAGGGCGTCGGCTACACCACCATCCTCAAGATGCTTCAGATTCTCGAGCGCAAGAACGCGGTTCGCCACGAGAAGGAAGGCCGCGCCCACCGCTACTTTCCCCTGGTCGAATCGGCGGATGCGGGTGGCAGCGCCCTCCGGCGGGTCATGAACAAGATCTTCCACGGCTCCGCCGAGCTGCTCCTCGCGACGTTGGTGGAGAACCGGGAGTTCGACGCCGAGGAGATCGCCCGCATGCGCGCGATCCTGGACCGTGCCCGGGAAAAGGAGGATGACCGATGATCCTCGCGTGGATGGGCTACGCGGCGGGTGTCGGGCTGCTGCTGGCGGCCGGAGCCTGGGCCGGCGAGCGATGCTGCCAAGCGATGGGTTGGCCCGTTCGGTTTCCGTGGATGGGGGCCCTCGCGCTCGTGGTCCTGATTCCCCTGGCCGCGCGGGCGCCGGCGCCCGAGACGCCCGCCAACCCACCGTCGGCGATGACGGCGCCGGAGCGGGAGGTGGAAGCGGCGGCCCCGGTCGCCGCCGGGCCGGAGTGGGAGCGGGCCGCGATCATCGCCTGGGCCGCCGCCTCGCTGGCCACGCTGGTGGTCTTCGGCGTGATCGTGGGCGCCATGGCCCACTCGAGCCGTCGCTGGCCCCGTCGGTCGGTGGACGGTGGAGACGTGCACGTCTCCGAACGCTTCGGGCCGGCGCTGGTCGGCGTCGCCCGACCCAAGGTGGTCATCCCGGAGTGGCTGCTCCGGGCGAGCCCGCGCATCGGCCAGGTCGCGATCCTCCACGAGCGCGAGCACGCCCGCGCGCGCGACCATCTGATCCTCCTCGCGGGCGCCCTGATCGCCGCGCTCTTCCCTTGGAGTCCGGCGATCTGGTGGATGGTCCGCAATCTGCGGGGCGCGGTAGAGATCGACTGCGACCGGCGCGTCATCGCCTCCGGCATCCCGACCACCGAGTATGGGACGCTACTGCTCGCCATTGGAGCGGGACGGCGCGGACGATGGGCGTTCGCGCCCACCTTCGCCGAACCCAGACATTCCCTCGAACGGAGACTGAAGATGATGGCCGACGGAACACGCGGATGGAGTCCCTTCAAGGCCGGAGCGCTGGGCATCCTGTCCATCGCCGCGCTCGTGGCCGCGTGCGACACCGAAGCCCCCACCGCCCTCGACGACGCGCTTCTCGACGTGCTGGCCAGCCCGGAGGCGGACGGGTCCGACGCCCCGGTCAACGACGCGCTCCGAATCGGGAGCACGCTCGACGGCAGTCCGCCGCTCATCTTCCTCAACGGGGTCGAGCTCGATGGGGGCATCGCGTCGCTCGGCTCCCTGGACCCCGACGACATCGAGCGCATCGAGGTCATCAAGGGCCCGGCCGCGGCCGCGCTCTACGGCGACCGCGCCGAGGTGGGCGTGATTCAGATCTTCACCCACGGAGCCTCGGACCCGCCCGGGGACGAGACACCCCCCGGAGACGACGCCGCGGCCGACGAGACCGAGCACCCGCGAACCTCGATGGGCCGGCGGGAACGCGCGCCGAGCCCCCTTTTTCCTGCCGCCATCGCAAGACAACTCATGACGCTCCGGGGAGACCTCGAAATGGAGGTGGACGCGACGGAACCGAACAGCGTCCACGTCCGACACTCGGGGCACCCGGCGGACTGGCCGATCGTCTGGCGGATCGCCACCCAACTACTGGCCGGCACCCCGGGCGCCTCGACCCCTCAGCCGTCCTAGGAGTCCGCGCCGCTCTCGGTGCTCGGGCGGATTCGTCCACGGCCCGCTAGGTCACCGGCGCCTTGTGCGTCCCCCACTTCTCGAACCACTTGCGCAGGTAGAGCTGGGTGCGCATGAAGTTCGAGGGGCGGGAGCCGGTGCCGTGCCACTCCTCCTGGAAGCGGATCATGACGGTGGGCACGCCCACGTACCGCAGCGCCTGGTAGAACTCCTCGGTCTGGCCCATGGGCGTGCGCAGGTCCATCTCCCCGGTCAGGAGCATGGTCGGCGTGGTCACGTTGCCCACGTAGAAGATCGATGAGCGGTCGATCCACTCCGTCGGATCCTCCCAGAAGGGCTTCTCGAAGGTGCGCGTGTAGCTGATCGCGTCCGATGTGCCCATCGCCGACATCCAGTTGACGATGGGGCAGTTGGCCGACGCCGCCGTGAAGCGGTCGGTGTTGCCCACGATGTAGCTCGTCAGGATGCCACCCCCCGAGCAGCCGTAGACGAACAGGTTGTCCTCGTCCACGTAGCCGCGCGCCAGCATTTCGTCCACCCCGGCCATGAGGTCGGGGAAGTCGGCGCCCGGGTAGTCGTGGTTGATGGCGTTGGCGAACGCGGTGCCGTAGCCGGTGCTGCCGCGCGGGTTGGTGTAGAGCACCACGTAGTCGTTGGCGGCGTGCTCCTGGAAGGCGAAGTTGAAGCCGCCGTGGTACATGCTGTGCGGTCCGCCGTGGATGACCAGCATCATGGGATAGCGGCGCGACGGGTCGAAGTCGGGAGGCTTGACGATCCACCCCTGGATGCGGAAGTCGTCCTCGGAGTCGTACCAGATCTCCTCGACCTCGCCCAGCCCGACGTGCTCCAGCACGTCCGCGTTCACCTCGGTGAGGCGGCGCACTTGGTTGGGGCGATCGAGGTCGAAGCTGTGAATGTCGCCCGGTTCGTGGGCGCTGGAGATCACCCCGACCCCCACCCCGTCGTCCGAAAACGATGACAGGCCGAAGAGGTGCTCCCCGGAGGTCAGCTGGGTCACCCCTCCCTCCACCGAAACGAAGTGGAGCTGCGCGTATCCGTCGCGGCGCACGTTGAAGTAGAGCCCACTTCCGTCGCGCGCCCAGGTCATGGGCCCGATCTGGCGGTCGTGGTCCCCCGAGATCACGCGCGAGCCCGACCCGTCCCGGTTCATCAGGTGGATCTTCTGGTTGCGGTAGGTGTCGCGGTGGGCGTCGATCCCGGTGTGGGCGATGAGCGAGCCGTCGGGCGACGGAACCGGGCCGCCGTCGGGGCCCCGCCTGTGGGTCAGCCGCCGGATGTCGCCGCTCGCGACGGAGACGGCGTAGATTTCCGACTCCTGCCAATGCTCCGGCCGGTCCCAGTCCTCCTCCCGGTACGAGGTGAAGTAGATCTCGTCGCCGTCCGGGCTCCACTGGATGCCGGAGTGGTTCCAGTCGCCGTCGGTCAACCGGCGGGGGGTGCCGCCCTCGGCCGGAACCACGAAGACGTGGGTCCAGCCGGTGTCGACGTATCCCTGGCGGTCGCGCTTGTAGCCCGCCCGCTCCACCACCTTGGGCTCGCGCGTCCACTCGGCGCCGTCGGGACGCCCGGGCAGCTGAACGCCCGCGAAGTCCGCCCGGTCGGGAACCCGGCTGGTGAACGCGATCCACTCTCCGTCGGGCGACCAGCGCGGCTCCGAAGGCCCATCCTCCAAGCGCGTGATCTGGCTCACGGCGCCCTCGTCGTCCATCCACCGCACGAAGAGCTGCGAGCCCTCGGGCTGACCCCGCGCGGTGAAGAGGATGCGGGTGCCGTCCGGCGACCAGCGCGCTCCGCCCCCCTCCGCGAGGTGTCGGGCGCGGGTGCCGTCGGCGTTCATGATCCAAAGCGACGACTCCCGCCGGTCGGCCCGCTTGTCGATCCAGCCGCGCGTGTAGACGATGCGCGCTCCATCCGGCGAGATGCGCGGGTCGGACACGGTCTCCATGTCCAGGTAGTGGGTGAGCGAGAGCCGGTCCTGGGCGGCGGACGGCGCCGCGTGGGCCCCGAGAACGGCGAGCAGAAGGGCGACGAACGGGATGATGGCGCGGGGACGGGTCATCGGGTGCTCCTCTTCGCGAGTGCCAGGGAACCTACGTTGCGTGGGCAGCCGCGAATCGCGCAACGGGAGACATGGATCGGGCGTCCGCGTCCGGGACTCACTCCCGCCGGCCCGGCTTGGGCAGCGCCTGCCCGGACTCCCCGTGAATGATCAGCTCCCGCTTCGGATACGGGATCTCCACGCCCGCGTCCGCGAAGGCCGCCACCGCCTTGCCGGTGATCTCGTCGGCGATGCGGCGGCGGTTGCGGGCCTCCAGAATCCACACGCGCAGCTGAAGCTGGACGTCGGAGGGCCCGAAGCCGCGCACGATGACGATGGGCTCCGGGTCCGCCTTGACCCCCCCCACCTGCTTCGCGGCCTCGATCAGGAGCGTCTTGGCGCGCTCGATGTCGGATTCGTAGGACACGGAGAAGGGGATGCGCAGCCGAATGTCCTGACCCGACATGGTGTAGTTCACGATGTCGCGCACCATGATCAGGCTGTTGGGCACGATGACCACCAGGTTGTCCGGGTTGCGGATCTTGGTGGCGCGCAGGCCGATCTCGATGACGTCGCCCCAGGTGCCGGTCTCGTTGGGCGCGGTCCAGAGCTCGATGCGGTCGCCGACCTTGAACGGCCGGTCCATGATGAGCAGGACGCCCGCGATCAGGTTGGACAGCGTGTCCTTCGCCGCGAGCGAGAGCGCCAGCCCCATGACGCCGGCGCCGGCAAGCAACGGAGCGATGTTCAGCCCCAGCAGATCCAGCGCGAGTATGGCGCCCAGCGCGACGACGAGGAAGCGAACGGTGCGGTTGACGAGCGGGAACGCGGTCTCGTCGAAGGGCGTGTCGCCCCGCGCGATGATCCGCGATTCGAGCAGGTTGAGCACGTCGCCGATGAAGCGGCTCAGCGGCAGGAAGAGGAGCCCGACCCAGATGGCCAGGACCCAGCTCGCCGCCAGGGGTGGGGCGCCGTCCGGATTCGGAACTGCCCAGACGAGGACGAGCCGCCACGCCGCCCAGGCGATGATGGAGAACGATCCCGCGCTGAGCAGGAACTCCACGAAGTGATCGTCCAAGCGGGTGTCGGTGCGCTTCACCCAGCGCTTCTTGGCGCGATCGAGCACCCAGCGGACGAGGAAGTACGCGACCACCGCCACGAGAATCGTCGCCAGGCTGGGGATCCAGCGCGGGGCCGCGAAGGCCAGCGCGGCCCGCCACAGCGCGCCGATGTCGATGGAGTCGAAGGTGAATCCCAGGAATTCCAAATCGCCTCGCCGCGTGTGGTTTTCTCGTCCGACCGGCGCCGCGCGGAGCCACCCGCGCGGGCGTGCTCCTCCAAGGCCGTCGGCATGGTAGGCTAGCCTAATGGTTCAGCGGTTCGTATATCAACCGGAACCGCTCGATGCCGGTGCCGGTCCCGGGTTCCGCCAGCCGCTCGAGTTCGTGGAACCCGGTCGGCGAGCCCGGGCGGGACACTGCGGTAATGGGTCTTCCCACCGGAGAACATGCCGATGAAGGGAGGCGCGTTGGCGGCCCCCGAGCGCGAGGGGCGCGAGGTCCTCGCGTCCCGCGACGGCGTGGTGCTGACGCTCACCCTCCATCGCCCGCATCGCCTCAACGCGGTGAACCTGCCCCTGTACGAGAAGCTCGTCGCGGAGCTGGAGGCGGCGCGCGCGGATCGGGGCGTGCGCTGCGTCATCCTGACGGGGAGCGGACGGGCGTTCTGCGCCGGAGCCGACCTGAAGGCGCACGCCGAGACCCCCATGACGGAGGCGGAACGGGGTCGCTACGTCCGAACCGCCCAGCACGCCAACCACTTGATTCAGACGATGGGCACCCCGGTGGTGGCGGCCGTCAACGGGCACGCCATCGGCGCGGGCCTCGAGCTGGCGTTGTCGGCGGACTTCGCGCTGGTCGCGGAGGAGGCGAGGCTCCGGCTGCCGGAGGTGGCCCTGGGCACCTTCGTGGGCGGCGGCGCGGTGTACACGCTGGCGGAGCGCGTGGGCGTGCTGAAGGCGCGCGAGCTCGTGTACCTGGGGGACTTCCTCTCCGGGGCGGAGGCGGCCCGCGCGGGGGTGTTCAACCGGGCTCTGCCGGCGGACGAGGTGCTCCCGGCGGCGCGCGAACTGGCGACCCGCCTGGCCCGTCGCGCCCCGATTCCGCTCGCGGCGGCCAAGCGCCTCATTGGGCCGGCCGGCGGCCTTTCGCGCGAACAGGCGCTCGAACGGGAGCGCGCCGCGTTGGAGGAGATCTTTCGCACGGCGGACTGGGCCGAGGGCGTGGCCGCGTTCCGGGAGGGACGCGCGCCCGACTTTCGGGGGCGGTAGGGAGGGGCCGTGCGCGGACCGGGACCGTGCGCGCTTCCGACCATCGACGCCGCGGCCGAAGGCGGTCGCCCCCGCGTGGCGGCGCCGCTCCGCTCAAGGGCGGCGACATGACCCTGCGCCGCATCTTCGAACCTCGGTCCATCGCCGTGGTCGGGGCCAGCGCCGATCCGACCAAGCGGGGCCACCAGATCCTGCGCGGGCTGGAGCGGTCGGGCTTCCCCGGCCCGGTCCACGCGGTGAACCCGCGCGGCGGACGTCTCCTGGGGCAGGAGCTGCTCCCATCGGTGGAGGGGCTGCCGCGCGGCGTGGATCTGGCCGTCCTGTGCACCCCCGCGGATACCGCGCCCGATCTGGTGCGCGCCTGCGGTGAGCGGGGGGTGGGCGGGGTGGTGGTGCTCGCGGTGGGCTTCGGGGAATCGGGCGGCCGGGGAGCCGAGCTGGAGAGGCGCCTGGGCGAGGCGGCGCGCGCGCGCGGCGTGCGCGTGATCGGCCCCAACACCTCGGGGCTCATGAACCTGCACCGGCGCGTGAACCTGATCGGCGTGCGCGACGTGCGGCCGGGCGGCATCGCGCTGCTGGTTCAGTCCGGCAACATCGCGCTCGGCCTCATGAACGAAGTCGTCGCGCGCACGCGGGAGGGGATCTCGGTCTGCTGCGGGCTCGGCAACCAAGTGGACGTCGGCTTCGACGAGGTGCTGGAGTACCTGGGCGGGGACGCCCGCACCAAGGCGGTGATCGCGCACGTGGAGGGCCTGAGGCGCGCGCGCGCCTTCCTGCGCGTGGCCGCCCGGGTCACGCGGCGGAAGCCCGTGGTGGCCGTCAAGTCGGGACGGACGGCCGGGGGGGCCCGGAGCGCCCTGTCGCACACCGGGGCGGTGGCGGGTCCGTACGACCGGCTGCGGGCGGGGTTGGCGCAGGCCGGGGTGGCGGAGGTGCGCCGCACCGACCAGCTCGTGGCGGTCGCCCAGGCGCTGGCGTCGGGGCCCGCCGCGCGGCCCGGCGGCGGGATCGCCATCCTCTCCGACGGCGGCGGGCAGAACACGCTGGCGGTGGACGCGCTCACCGAGTCGGGGGCGCGGCTGGCGACCCTCGCGCGCGACACCCGCGACCGCCTGCGGGCCGTGTTGGGCCCGGCGGCGGCGGTCGCCAACCCCGTGGACGTGGCGGGCGCGGCGGATGCCGACCCGGGCGCCTTCGCGCGCGCCCTGGACGTGCTCGCCCCCGACCCGGGGGTGGGGATCGTTCTGGTGGTGGGGCTGTTCGGCGGCTACGGGATCCGCTTTTCCGACCGACTCACGGCGTCCGAGACCGAGGCCGCCCGGGCGATGGCGGCCCGGATGCGCTCCCTCGGGAAGGCCATGGTGGCGCACTCCATGTACGCGAGCCACGCAAGCCGGCCCCTGGAGGTCTTCCGGGACGCCGGCATCCCCGTGATCGAGTCGCTGGAGGTGGCGTGCCGCGCCGCGGTCGCGGTCGAGCGCCGGTCGCGGCGGATGCGCGCGCCCCGGTGGGACCCCGACGGCCCCGCGCCCGCGCCGGTCCACGACGCTGCGGCGGAGCCCGCCTCGGTCGCCGAGGCCCGGCGCCCCGACCCGCACGGCGGCCCTTCACCAACCGCCACCCCACCGCCCCAACCGGCGACCGGGCGGACCCCGGACGCCTCCACCTCTCCCGCCTCGCGGCCCCAATCGGCCGCGGACCACCCACGCCGTCCACCCCCATCACCCGCGTGGGGTCGGACCACCGCCTCCCCGCCTCCCCACCCCACGATCCGCGCCGCCCGCGCGGCGGGGTCAACGACCCTGACCGAAGTGGAGGCGCGCGCCCTGCTGGACGCGGCCGGGCTGGCCTTCCCCGCCGCCGAAGCGGCCGACTCGGCGGAGGCGGCGGCCCGGGCGGCGGAGCGGCTGGGGTACCCGGTGGCGGTCAAGCTGCTCTCCCGCCGAATCACCCACAAATCGGACGCCGGCGGGGTCGCGCTCAACGTGACCAACGCCGCCGCCGCCGCGCGCGCCTTCGAGGTGATCGTCGCGAACGCCCGCGTCCACGCCCGCGCCGAGGGCATCGCTCCCGAGGCGGGGTCCGTGCTGGTCACCCCCATGCTTCCCGCGCCCGCGGCCGAGCTGCTCGTGGGCGCCTACCGCGACCCCCACCTCGGTCCCACGCTCACCCTGGGCGGCGGCGGCACCCGGGTGGAGCTGCTGCGCGACGTCAGCCACCGCGTGCTTCCCATCCGGGCGCGGGAGGTGGAGGCGATGATCGGGGAGCTGCGCGTCGGCAGGTTGCTCACGGGTGGCGACGGAGCCCCGCCCGCCTCCGTCACCGGGATCGTTCGCGCGGCCGAGGCGGTGGCCGCCTGCGTCATGGCGTGGAGCGACGTCGCCGAAGTCGAGGTCAACCCGCTCTTCGCGTATCGCGGCCACGCCGTCCCCGCGGACGCGCGCGTGGTGCTTGCTCCCGCATAGGGATCCGCCTGCTATTCGTCCCCGCACGCCGAGCAGCGACCGGTCCGGCAGGCGCGGGCGCTCCCCACCAGCGCGCCCGCGAGGACCAGGCTGCCGGCGGCCGACGTCAGGTTCTCGGGCATCGGCTCGAGCCAGCCGGCGAGCGAGGCCGCCCAGAGCACGGCCCCTCCCGCGAAGGTGAGGATCAGCGACGCGTTCGTGCGGGCCGGGCCCATAAGGAGGATCGCCGCACCGATGAGGACGGTCCCGAACCACACCCCTCGCTCGACGCCTTCGGAGAGCGCGAGCGCGGGTGCCGCCACGACCAGCAAGGGCGTGATCGCGCAGTGCACGCCACACCAGATCGCGGCGCACGCCGCGAACCGCGATCCGGAAGCCAAGTACTCTCTTGACGGCGTGAATGGGAAGGAAGCATGCATGGTGTGTTGGACTCCTGCCCAGAGGCTGGAGGAACGCCGACGGACTACGCCTCCATGGACCCCTAATAGATAACATATTCTCAACACGCACGGAAGCTAGCGCCTCCAACCGGCGCTCCACAAGGACACGGGGAGCGCGACAGGTGGTTGCGTCGTCCGCCAACCCCCTCCGCAGCGTGTTGCAAATCAAGAAACGCAACAATTTGTTGCAATCTTGCGTTTGCAACGCTCCACAGAGGTGCCGCGCACCCCATGCACGGGCGGAGTGCCGCCCTCGCTCCCGCCGCGGGCCGCTCGTCCGCTCCGCGGAGCCCACGTTGCGCGCCGCCGAGCCGGGCCCGCATCTTGAGCCGTGCCACCATCCGCTCGCGGTCCATTTCCCGGGCCGCGACGCTCGCCGGCCCGCCGCTCCCGGTGCCCGGGCGGATTAATCCACGGACTGCTGGAGGCTCGGATGAACAAGAACTTCCTCATGGCCACGATCGCGGGAGGCGTCACCCTGTTCGTGCTGGGCTTCCTCGTCTACGGCGTGCTGCTGGCGGACTTCTTCGCCAACGACGCGATCAACCCCGAGCCCATCATGTGGGCGGTCACCCTGGGTCAGCTGCTCTCCGCCGCCTTCCTCGCCATCGTTCTCGGCTGGAAGGGCGTCGCGAGCGCGAAGGAGGGCTTTGGGGCCGGGGCAACCATCGGTGCCGTAATGGGCCTGGCCTTCGGGTTGATGATGTACGGGACCATGGTGGGCATGCACACCATGGCGACCCTCCTGGGGGACACCGTGGTCTCGGCGGTCGTCTACGGGGTCGCCGGCGCGGTGATCGCGATGGCGCTCAACCGGGGCACCGCGGCCGCCTGATCCCGGCCGCCGGAGCGGACACGGCGCCTAGCCGACGCGGACACCCCCCTGCGGGTTCAAGGACGCCGGAGCCGACCCGGCCGATGAGATCCTTTACATCGGCGGACGCGAGCGCCCCCCTCGGCCATCTGGCTGCGCCCCGAGTTGGCCACGCATGGGAAGAGGATGCGCCGGAATCCCGAGTCGCGGATGGCGCGCGCGTCAGCCAGACGGATCCGGGATGCGCGCCACGATCACGCGGACGCCGAAGCGCTCCTCCTCGATGTCGACCAGGAAGGTCGCGCCGCCGCCCGCCTCGGCGGCCCGGAAGTCGTGGAAGCGCACGCCGCTGGCCGCCAGCTCGCCCCGGAAGGACCGGCTCGTCGCGAGGTCCGCCCACGGCACCACGGCGTCATCCGTCGCCCCCGTCGCCGTCACCGGCCACGGATAGCGCCCGGGCGGGTTGAGGGTCGCGGCGAACTCTCCAACCTCCGGAAAGTCGAATGCGGAGAAGCGCGGCACGCCGTCCGCCAGAACGTCCTCGGCTCCCGCCACGGTCATCGCCACCGCGTGCTGGGTCAGCAGCTCCCCGGGCGCCATGCCGCTCACGCTCCGCATGCCCGACAGACCGGGAGCGGTGAGGGAGTCGTTCAACGCGGCGACGAAGGCCTCGTCGTCGGCGATCGAGGTGCCCGCCCCGCCCAGCCAGTCGCGCAGGAAGCGGTGATAGTGCCAGCCGCTCCCGTAGATGTTGCCGCGCCCCCCGGGACTGAACGCGACCGCGTTGGGCCGATCGGTGAACGAGGCGAAAGCCGACGCCGTGCGCCCGATGAGGCTGACGAGCCCGTACACCTGGGGGTACGCCTGGTCGATCCCCGCGCGAAGCAACCCGCCGGTGACCCGCGCTGTGGCATCCGGTCCGCCCGCCGCCTCCCACGCCCGTCGCGAGCTCATCTCCTTGGCGATCTCGGCCCTGCCCTCCTCGATCCAGATCGGATTGAAGGCGGGCTCGGTCGCGCCCGCCACCCCCAGGGAATGCCGCACCCGCTTGTACAGCGAGCTGACGTGCTTCACCTCGTGCACGAGGCCGCCGAAGGCCCAGTACTTGTCGTTGTCGAGCTGGGCGAAGGCGCCGGCGCTCATGCGCACCAGCTCCATCTCGTTGGATGAGCCGCAGATGGACCGGGGGAGCGTGTGGTCGCCCGCCCATACGAACGCCCGGATGCCGGAGAGCGTCGGGTCGACCACCACGACCACGCGGCCGTCGCCGTTGACGTCGCTCACGCCCCCGAAGTAGCGCTCGATCACGGGAGCCCCGTGGGCCGCGTAGAACGCGAGAATGCGGTCTGCGTTGGTCTTGGAGATCCCGCCCGTCTCCTCCGCGTCCTCGTAGATGGCGATGTGTGGGTTCTCGGTGACCAGGCGGGCGTTCAGGGTGGCGAAGGCCCCACAGCGAGCCGCGGGCTCGGCGGTGGGGTTGTACAGGCGAAAGGTCCGCGTCGGGGGACTCGGGCGCCCATCGGCGGCCACGACCGCCCGAACCTCGCGGGACCGGTCGGGAAGGGTCGCCAGGCGCCCCTGCGCGGCCAAGCGCGAGAACAGCTCGCGCTCCTGTCGGCGCATCTCCCCATGGAGGGCCGCGTTGGCGCGCTCGATCTCCCGGATCTCCCGCAGCTCGCGGTCCGGAGCGCCCTGGCGCCACGTCCGCGCGGTGGCGACGCCGTCCACACGCGGTCGCGTCGCCGCCGCGGTCACCCGGCCGGGGGCGGCCGAATCGGCCTCGACGCGCAGCGCGACCGGAACGACGCCCTCCGTCCCCGCCTCGCGCCCGTCGTACTCGGTCGGGTCGGTTCCCACCAGCGTCACGCGGTAGTACGCGCCCGCCTCGGGAACGCGCACGTGGAACCCGCATCCCCGGATGGCGCCCGCTTCGAAAACGCGCACCTCCCCGAGCCGCAACCCCAGCGGCGCGTCGCATGCGCGCAAGGTGAACCCGCGAACCGCCTCCGTCCCCTCCGAGTCCACCAGCCGCACCTCCACGGCGACCGTGGCCGTGTCCTCCGGAACGCCTTGAATGGTCCCGCCGGAATCCAACCGCAGCCCCGCCGGCAGGCTGCCTCCCTCCCCCAAGCTCCACGCGTACCCCTCCGTGGAACCACCCCGCGCGCGCAGCGTGAGCGCGTAGGGAAGCGTGAGCCGCGCCCGCGGCAGGGAGTCGGTCTCGATCGTCAGGGGCAACCGCTCGCCGGTGGCGCGGAACTCGGTGGTGACGCTCCCGGAGGTGACGGTCAACGTGTGCTCGGCGGCGGTGCCCAGAGTCCACGCGGTCTGCGCGAGGCCGGCCGCGTTGGTCTGGGTGGACGCGAGCGTCACGGAACCGCCCCCCGACGTGACCGCGAAGCGCACGGACGCCAAGCCGGCGGGGTGGCCGCCCGCATCCGTTACGCGAACGATGGCCGCGAGCGGGAGTCGCTCGCCGATGAAGCCCACCTGAAGGTCTCCGGCCACCTTCTCGATCGCGTGCGGCTCCTGGATCACGATGACCGGGACCTGCGCGGCGAGCGCCCCGGAGGTGGCCGTCACGGTGGCCGATCCGGTCGCGACCGCCGTGACCACCCCGGTGTCCCAGTCGACCATGGCCGTGCCCGGCCGGTCGCTCGTCCACGCCACCCTTTGGCCCGCCACCACGTCGGCGTGATGGTCCAGCACCTCCGCCCGCAGACGCCCGGTCTGGCCGATGGCGGTGAGCGTCATGTCCCGCGGCGTGATCACCAGGGTCGCCGGGATCCCCGGGGGCGGGGCGGCCGGGCCGTCGTCGCACGAGAGCAGCAGGGCCGCGCACAGGCACGCGCGCAGGGGGCGGGGCAGCGCGGGGAAGGGTCGGTCCGGGCCGCGACGCGGCGGGGATGCGGGGTGGGGCGGCATGGTCGGGAGGCGATGGGGGTGCGACGCGCAAGCGACAGGCGTGCAAGATAGGAGACCTACCCCGCGAGCACCGCCCCCCCGTTCACGTTCAGGATCTCGCCGGTGACGTGCCGACCCAGCTCGGAGCACAGGAAGACCACGGGGCCCGCCACGTCCTCGGCGGTCGCGATGCGCCCGATGGGAATGGAGGCCGCGATGCGCTCCCGGCCGCCGTTGTCGTAGGCGGTGGCCGACATCTCGGTGTCCACCCACCCCGGCGCGACGCAGTTGACGGTGACGCCCCGGGGCGCGAGCTCGATGCAGAAGCTCTTCACGAACGAACCCAGCGCGCCCTTGGCCGCCGCGTAGTCGGCGTGGTACGCCTCCCCCCGCTGCCCCGCCGTGCTGCCGATCAGCACGATCCGGCCATCCCGGCGAAGCGTGCGCGCGGCGCTCCGGCAGCTGTAGAACATCGAGTGCAGGTCGGCCGCCATGGTCCGGTGCCAGCGCTCGTCGCCGAGGTCCGCCACGGGGGTGTCGGCCGCCGGCCAGATGCCGTGGTTGCCCACGAAGATGTCCAAACCGTCGAACTCGCTCGCCGCGCGCGCGAACAGGTCGTCGACGGCCTCCCGGCGGGACAGGTCGCCGCCCGCCGTCCACGCCGTCGCGCCAAGGCGGCGCGCCTCCTCCGCCACCTCCTCCGCCTCGTCGCGGCGGCTGCGGTAGGCGATGCCCACCGACGCCCCCGCCCGCGCCAGCTGCAGCGCGACCGCCCTTCCCACGCCGCGGGAGGCTCCCGTCACCAAGGCGTTCCGTCCACGAAGGTCAATGAGATCGTTCATCCCACCCAGTCTCCAATATGTGTCTCGAGTTTCCACCGGCGGGCGCGGGACGCCCGGGCCGTCACTCCCACCGATACCCGAGTCTGAGGTAATAGAAGCCGCCGTTCGACCCGAACGGGGCGTTGGGACCATACCGATTCCCCGAAAAGACCGCGTTCGGGTTTTCCCGCGGGTAGCTGTTGAGCGCGTTCTGCCCCCCGACCGTCGCGGTCGCCGCGTCGTTCAACGCAACCGACACCTCCAGGTCGAGGAGGTACGCTCCGGGGTAGGAGACGTCGTCCCGCGAATCGAACCACCCGGCGTGACGGCTGATCCGACCCATCAGGCGCGCGGCGCCGAGGGCGCGCTTGCCGGTGAGCAGCCAGCGGTACGCGGGGAGGCCCTCCTGCAGCTGTCGAAGGCGGGTGGCGTCCACGACCTCCGGGTCGTACCCGGTCACGCGCGTGTCGGTGCGATTGAAGGCGAGGCTCAGCTCGGTCGCGCCGGTGGCGCGTGGGACCCAGGTGGCGACGATGTCGACACCCTGGGTTCGGGTCCGGAAGTCGTTGGTGAAGAAGCGGAAGTTCCTCAGGTTGGTCGCGCTCGAGATGCCCTCCGCAACCAGCTGGGCCTTTTCCGCCGGCGTCAGCGCGAACGTCTGGGTGAGCGCCAAGCGGTCGGAGACGCGGACGCGAAAGTAGTCCGCGGTCAGCTGGAAGCGACCCGCTCCCACCACCGCGCCCAGCGCCAGGTTGCGCGACTTCTCCGCGTCGAGGGGTTCCCCGCCCCGCAGCTGGGCGACCCTCGAGGTCGAGGGAATGGTGCCGTTGTTTACCAGATCGCCGAGCTCGCGGTTGAACTGGGTCGACACGTTGAAGGCGTTCTGCTGGCCGGGCGTCGGGGCGCGGAAGCCCGTGCTCAGGCCACCCCGCACGGCAAACCCCTCCAAGAGCGCGTAGCGGGCCGCGAGCTTCCCGTTCAGGGTCGCTCCGAAGTCCTCGAAGTTCTCGAAGCGGAGCGCGCCCCCCAGACTCCAGCGCCCATCCTCCGGGTCCGACACCTCGGCGTCGCCGTAGAAGGCGTGGTTGGCGCGGCGCCAGCTTCCGGCCGCGATCGGGCTGAAGCCGGGAAAACCGTTGGACCCCGCGCTGAAGCCCTGGGCCGCGAACGGCCCGATGACCCACGACTCCTCCTGGCCCAGCCCGATGGTGAAGCGCTCTTCGCGCCACTCGGCCCCGCCGGCGAGGTTGACCATGTCGCCGGGGGCGTATCCCAAGTCGACGTTGACGTTGACCTCCTCCTGCCGGTACAGGCCCGGGTCGAACGCGTCGGGCGTCGCGGGCCCCAGCGAGGCGTTGACGGTGTTGAAGATGAAGAAGTCCACCTCGCTGGCGCCGTAGCCGGCGCTGGCGTCCCAGAGCAGGCCGTCGGCCGTCTGGCCCTTCACTCCGGCGACAAGGGACGCGTCGGTCACGTCGCCCCCGAACTGGGGCGTGAACCCGCCCGGGAACATCTCCTGGAAGGTGAAGCAGTTGGGGTCGGCCATCACCCGGGCGAGCGCCGCCTGGTCGGGCAACCCGTTGCTCACCCGGACCACGGGACATCCCGCCGACCCGTCCGCCACTCCGTCCCGGGCATCGAGCGCGTCGCCGATGAGCAGGGTTTCGCCGCCGTCGATGCTGTAGACCGCCGCGCGCGTGTTGGGGTTGCGGAAGAAGAAACCACCCGTGACCCGTTCGCCGGCGTAGTTGGCGTGGGCGTACAGCTGCGTGCCCCCGGGCAGCAGGTGGCCGAAGTTGCCCCAGAGCTTCACGTCGTCCTCGATTCGGGGTGAACCCCACACCTGGGCGGGATCGCGCACGTGGGTGTTCCCCACCGAGGTCAACAGGGCGGCGTCCGAGCGCTGCACGCTGCGGCTGGTGGCGGCGGAGTTTCCGTACTCCGCGCTCAGGTTGGCGAACCCGAACGCGCCCAGCGGCAACCCGACGTTGCCCGCCACCGTGTACGACTCGCCCCCGCCGTCCGCGAACCCTCCGCCGCGCACCTCGAGGGCGCCCCCCGAACGGTCGTTCCTGAGCTCCAGGTTCATGACCCCGGCGATGGCGTCGGAGCCGTACTGCGCGGAGGCGCCGTCGCGCAGCACCTCCGCCTGGCGCAGGGCGATGGCGGGGATGCTCGACAGGTCGGGTCCCTGAGCGCCATCGGAGGTGCCGTTGCCGATCCACAGGATGGCGGCCGCGCGATGGCGCCGCTTCCCGTTGACCAGCACCAAGGTGTGGTCGGGCGCGAGACCGCGCAGGTTGGCCGGACGAATGATCTTGGCCGCGTCGCCGGTGGCTTGCGGGTTGATGTTGAAGGAGGGCACCACGGTCCGTAGCAGGTCGCCCACGTCGGTGTCGCCCTGGTCGACCAGGTCCGAGGAGGGGATGGCGTCGATGGGCACCATGGATTCGGCGACGGTGCGCGGGCGGGCGCGGCTGCCGACCGCGACCACGCCCTCCAGGGCGATGGCCTCCGGTGTCAGGAGGACGTCGAGGCGGGTCGTCCCGCCGGCGGCGATGGTCGCGTCGCGGCGCTCGGTGCGATACCCGACGAGGCGAACCTCGACGCCATGGGCGCCGCTCGGGACGCCCGCCAACCGGTAGTGGCCATCCGGATCGGTGATGCCGCCCGACCCGAGCTCCGGCAGGACGATCTGGACCCCGGCCAGGGGCCGTCCCGACGCCGCGTCGCGCACATGTCCCTCCAACGCACCCTGGCCCCAGAGCGCACCATGGGTCGGGAGCGCGCCCGCGAGCCAAGCGAGGAGGACCGGGGCTCGGAGAAGGGACCTCACCGTTACAACCCGCCGTCGACGAGCAGGCTCTCGCCGGTGACGTAGGACGACGCGTCCGAGATCAGGAAGGCCACCATCTCCGCCACCTCGCGGGTGCGCGCGGGTCGGCCGGCCGGGATGGTGGCGCGCGCGGCCTCATCGACCGGATAGCTGTCGACGTAGCCGGGCAGCACGTCGTTCATGCGGATGCCGTCGGCGGCGTGGCGCGCGGCGTACATGCGCGTGAAGGCCCCCAACCCCGCCCGGATGGCCGACGAGATGGGAAAGGCGGCGGTGGGTCGCTTCGCCCCGAAGGTCGAGATGTTCACGATGGAGCCTCCACCCCCGGCCTTCAGGACGGGGGTCACCAGACGGCTCATGCGCACCACGTTGAGGAGCAGCAGGTCCAGGCCGTCGTGCCACGCGCGGTCGTCCAGCTCGAGCAGGTCGCCGCGCGCCGCGTGCCCGGTGTTGTTGACCACCCCGTCCACCCGACCGAAGCGGTCGAGCGCGCCCGCCACCAGCCGGGCCAGGTCGTCCGGCTCGGTCACCGAACCCCGGATGCCCCATCCCCCCAGCCGCTCCGCCAGCGCGCGCGCCTCGTCCGAGCGGGACATGAGGGCCACCCGGTACCCGCGCTCGGCCAGCAGGCGGGCGCACGCCGCCCCCATGCCCCGCCCCGCCGCCGTGACCAGGGCGACGGGCGCGCCGGAACCCCCGCCGGGAGCGCTCACGGGACGCGCACCCCGGGTGAACGCGGGGATCCCCCGCCGGGTAGGAGCGGAACGGGCAGGGCGCCCGCACCCCGCCAACCACCACCGGACCGAACCCTGCGCAGACTCCTCCTCGCCCTCGGCATCAACGCGGCCGCGCTCTGGGTCGCGGCCCGACTCGTGGCCGGCATCCGGCTCGGCGACCGGTTCGAGGAGGTCGTGGTGGTCGCGGCCATCTTCGGGCTGGTCAACGCGCTCATCAAACCCGTGGTGCGGTTCTTCGCCTTTCCCGTCATCCTCATCACCCTGGGGCTGTTCACCCTCGTCATCAACGCCGGCATGCTCATGCTCGCCGGGTGGCTGGCGGACGGCTTGGTCGTGGCCGGCTTCACGTCGGCCCTCCTCGGCAGCCTGGTCATCTCGTTCGCGAGCCTCGTGCTGGGGTCCATTCTGGACGTGAGGGGCAAACGGGAGTAGCGGGGTTCAGGGCCTCTCCGGCGGCCCATGGCGCGCGTTCCGGCCCGTCCGCGGGTCACGTGAGGGGCGTCTGGTATCATGGGGATCTCCCGCGTAGTATCATGACGTTGCCTTCATGGTATCACGCGCGATGGCGGGATGACTCGCTCGACGCGACCGGACATCCCGGTCACGGCACCACCGGATAGTACCACACCCGCTGGATGAGGCCGTCGCGCACCTGATAGACCGCGAGCGAAGCCTGCGAGCGGTCCTCCCCGTCGGGCGCCGTCCAGGAGGCCCGTTCACGCACCGCCACGAAGTCGCCGGTGACGACCGCGTCCTCGATCTCGGACCGAACCGTGGGCTGGGCCTCGAAGTAGGTGGCCATGTAGTCGCGCAGCAACTCGCGGCCCCTCACCTCGACCGAGACGACGCTTCCGCGCACGTTCACCCACTCGACGGCGGGCGACACCCAGGCCAGCAGATCCTCCGCGTCGTGCCGGTTGAAGGCGTCGACGTGCCCCCGCACCACCGCCAACGGCCCGGCGACCTCCGCGTCCGGCGCAGCGTCGGAGGACGGGGCACAGGCGAATCCGACCGCGGCCGCCACGAAGACCAACGCGCCGGCCACGAGCCACGTCCCGGGCCACCATCCGCCCGCGCGAGGCGCGAGGTCGTGCGCGCAAGCCGTTGCCGCGATCGTGGACCACCATCCGCCCGCGCGAGGGGCGAGGTCGTGCGCGCACCGGCCGGGATCCGCGGTGGCGTGTTTGGGCCGCTCGGGTACCATCTCCTCCCTCCTCATCCCTCACTCATGGCGTTCCATGGACGCATCCGCCCCGCGCACCGGGAGCGGCCAGGCCTCGAGCCGGCACGACGCACGGCGTGGCACCTCTACCCCGAAACCATCCGCGCCAGGGTCGCCAGATCCGGCACTTCCAGATCGGGCCGGGCGCTCACCGGCATGGTGGCGCCCGATCCGCCGTGGGGCGAAACGCGGTTCACGTGCACCGTGGCCCATCCGAGCCGCTTGGCCGGGACGACGTCGTGGAAGAGGCTCTGGGCGACGTGCAGGATGGCGTTGACGGGCAGACCCAGGCGTTCCACCGCCAGCTCGAAGTTGCGCTGGTCGGGTTTGTAGGCGCCCACCTGCTGGGCCGTGACGACCTCGTCGAATTCAACCCCCAGGCGGCGGCGGGAGAAGGCGAACAGGTCGTCGTCCACGTTGGAGATCACCGCCAGCCGATGGCGCGACGCGAGCGTGCGCAGGGCGTCGATGGTGTCGTCGAAGGGAGTCCAGTCGGCGATGGACTCGGGGAGCGAGGCCCGTTCCGCCGGGCTGGGGGCGAAGCCGAGCTCGCGTCCGAACTCGTCCACGACCCGGGACAGCACCTCCCGGTAGGCGAGGTAGGGGCCGGCCTGGATGGACGACTCGAAGCGCGCGAAGTGCTCGAGGATCCGCGCCGGAGGGAGCTCGCGACCGTGCGCGCCCAATACGCCCTGGACGGCGCGCACAATCCCGGTCTCCCAGTCGATGAGCGTGCCGTAGCAGTCGAAGGTGAGGACCTTGAAGGATGAGAGGTTCATCGCTCGCCCCCGCTCATCGCCTTCTCGGCGCGTCGCCGCCGCGCGCGCGCCACCGCCTCGCCCACCAGCGGCCCGGCCAGCCCGCCGATGGTGCCGCCCAACACCATCATGAACCCCAGCGGACCGAGGGTCGCCACCAGCCCCACCCCCGAGGCGACGGCCTGGTAGACGCTCGCCACCCCGAAGGCGAGCGCGCCCGCCACGAATCCGATCAGGGTACGTCGCACGATCCGGTTCATCGACCCACTCCGTTTGTGGTTGCCTCGCGGTTCGCGTCGACCCCGCCCGGCCCGTCCGCGAGCCCGCGCGTCTCCAGCAGGTAGCGCGCGGTTGCCCGGTATTCCGCGTCGGTCATGGTTCCCGGGGCCTCGTAGGGCATCGCCAGACGCAGGTAACGGGTCAGGGCCTCCTCGTCGCCGCGCGAGGCCAGCGTGGACGCGGTGATCTCGGCTCCGACCGCGCCCTCGACGTCGTGGCAGAAGGCGCACCGGCGGGCATACACCACCGCCCCGTCGACGGGCGGGTCGCTCCGGCCACCCAGCAGGACCCCGGCCGCGGTCAATCCCACCGCGACCAGCGAGAGCGCGACGGACACCCGCGCGAGCCCGGCGGCCCGTGGACGAACCCTCCCGGGCGTCACCGTCGGACCGGGCCCCGGCGGGTCGCCGACCATTCCTCAACGACGGGCGGGTGGGAGCGACCGCCGCACGCGTCCACCTCAGACCACCTTCACGGGGTGCGGAAGCGCGAGGTTGAGCAGGTAGCCCTTCTGGTTCCAAGTGTTCGCCAAGGGCTGGGTGTTGCCCGCGGAGTCGGTGGCGCGGGTGCGCAGCGTGCGGGTGCCCGGCGTCGCCCGCCACTCGAACTCGAAACGCGTCCAGGCGTGGCGCAGGCGCGGTCCGACCAGGCGCGCGCGGGCCCAGTTGGCCCCGTCGTCCGCGCTCCACTCCACCGACTCGACGGGACCGTGCCCGGAGTGGGCGAACCCGCGCATCAGGTTGGGCCCCGCCCGCACCGTGGCCGGCCAGGGGAGGGACAGCGCGCTCTTCACCGGGAGCGCCGTCACGGGAGCGCCCTCGGCGGGCGCGTACCGTTCGGCCGGCCAGTCCGGGCCGACCAGGACGTACGAGCTGGTGTTGGCGCGCACCCAGATCGGCTCGGTGGACACTTGGATCTCCCCCACCCACTTGATGCTGTTGCTGCCCGCCCAGCCCGGCACCACGCCGCGCACCGGGAAGCCGTGGTCGGGGGGCAGCGGCGCGCCGTTCATGGTCAGGGCGAGCAGGGTGTCCGGGTCCATGGCCTTGTCCAGCGGCATGGGCCGGCTGAAGCCTCCGTCGTCGAGACCCACGAGGTTCACCGCCACCGCGTCCGGCCGCGGTCCGGCCGCCGCGAGCACGGCGGCCAGGGACGGTCCCGACCACTCCGCGCATCCCACCGCGCCCGTGCCCCACTGCGTGCCCTCGGCCGCCCGCCCCGTCACCCGCGCGAAGAAGCCGCGCCAGTTGCCGGCGCACTCCAGGTACGCGATCACCGACTGGTTCGGCAGGGCGCGCAGCTCGTCGAGCCCGAGTTCGACGCTCCGCTCCACGCCGTCGCCGGTGACCCGCAGGCGGTAGTCCGCCGCCGCGATGCGCGGGGTCGGGGCGTGGTTGCGCACGAAGAACAGGTCGTTGGGGGTGATGAGGCCGTCCAGCAGCTCGAGCCGGCTCTCCAGGTTGGTGGCGTGGCGGATGAAGGGACCCGGGTCCTTGACCCACGCGGTTTCGGGTCCGGAATCCATCGCGTCGGCTCCGGAGCGGCAGCCGGGCAGAAGGGCCGATGCCCCGCCCGCGGCCAGCACCCCCGCGAACCGGCGGCGTGAGAGCGGGCTCACGAGAGCACCTCGATGTCAAGTTCGGTGGAGAACTCGACGCACCCCGCCAAGGTGCGGTAAACCGGGCAGAACGGATGATGGATCTCGTGCGCCCGCCGCGCCCGCTC
The DNA here is from genome assembly GCA_965221265.1 of Longimicrobiales bacterium. Classification (GTDB taxonomy): domain Bacteria; phylum Gemmatimonadota; class Gemmatimonadetes; order Longimicrobiales; family Gaopeijiaceae; genus BD2-11. The sequence goes on from OZ244873.1 coordinate 136,982, forward strand.
CTCCCCGCCGGCCTCCATGCGCAGCGTGTAGCGCACATGAATCGTGCGGATCACGAGCACGCCGTCGTCCTTGTCGATGCCTCCCTCGACCTCGGCCGTCAAACGGTCCTGTCCCGCCGGTATCCCGCGCGCCTCCAGCGCGCCGCCAAGGGTTCCCGCGAGTCAGCCGCCCGCCGCCGCCACGATGTAGTCGAGGGTGGTGGCCACCGGGGTCTCGGGCTCGACCCCGTAGTGCTTGGCGATGCCGCCGTGCACCCCGAAGAGAACGGGGTCGGGCGTGACCGGCAGATGGGCGTGGCGCAGGGGTCCCGCCTTGCGCTCGATGCGAACCCTGGAGGTGTGGACCATGGTGCGTCTCCTTCCCGTGGCGGCGGCATGGGCGCCACCCGGAGGTGGTGGCGGCAACGTTGGGGGCGGGACCACGAGCCGGGCCTCCCCGCCCCTCTCGGCCCATGGACACCCCCCGGCATTCGAGGGGCGCGGCATCCGCGCGGGGCCGCTCTCGGTGCTCGGGCGGACTCATCCGCGGACTCCCGCCCGACGGGGCCGAAGCTAACCCATTCGGCGGATCGCGGGAAAGCCGGGCGCCACCCCGCGGGCGAGGTGGCTCGCGCGCCCGGTCGGAAGCGCCTTGCCAGCCCGGCGCCTCGCCGTTCCCGGTCTTCGGCGGATTCATCCACGAACTCCTCGAACCCCACCGCCCCGGACTTTCTGTTCTCCCCCGCGGTTCCCATTATGCCCGACGCGCGCATTCCCTCACGTCAGCGGAGCGAACCATGGTCCAGAACCCCGTCCACGCCCCGGTGGAGTCCTCCGAATTCGACGAGCTCGAGCTTCCGGACCGCTCGGCGCGCGGGCTGCTCCGGCACTTCGGGCCGGGGATCATCCTCATGATGACCGGGATCGGCACCAGCCACCTGGTTACGGCGCCCACGGCGGGGGGTCGGTTCGCCTACGCGCTGCTGTGGTGCCTCCCGGTGGCGTACATCTTCAAGTACTATGGCTTCGAGATGGCCTTCCGCTTCACCAACGCCACCGGCAAGAGCCTGATCGAGGCGTACGGCACCGCGCGGGGGAAGTGGCCGCTGTGGTACGTGCTGGTCACGACGCTCATCCAGTGCGCGATCGGACAGGCGGGGCGGCTGATCGCGGCGGCCGCGGTCGTGTACTACGTGACCTCCGAGGTGCTGGGCTGGCCCGTCAGCCTCACCGGGGCGGCGGTGGGGCTGGGGGTGGCGTCGGTGGGCATCCTGCTCCTGGGACGCTACAAGGCGGTCGAGAACTCGGCCAAGATCCTGGCCGCCATCATGGTGGTGTCGACCCTGGCCGTCTACTTCCGCCAGCCCGCGCCGTTCTCCGAGATGGGCGCCTTCCTCCTGGTCGAGATCCCCGACGGCTCCTGGCTGGTGATCGCGGCCTTCCTGGGCCTCCTGCCCACCGGCATGGACGTCTCCCTGCAGGCGTCCGAGTGGGGTAAGGCCAAGAAGGCGGGCATGAGCCGGATCCGCGACCGCATGGAGGAGCTGGGGATGGCGCGCCCGTTCGATCCCTTCGCGCCGCGCCTTCGCGACCTCACCGTGCACACCGACCGTCTCCCCGCGCACGCGCGCGAGTACTGCCGGCGCTGGTTCCAGATCGGCCTCTGGGATTTCCGCCTGGGGCACGTGGTGTCGTTCGTGATGGCCGCCGTGTTCATGCTGTTGGCGGCGGTGTGGCTCTACCCCAGCGCGGTGGAGGGCCAGGCGGTGATGGGCGAGATCGCGGGCATCTTCACCAACTCGGTGGGTCCCGGCATGATGGGGCTGTTCATGTTCGGCGCCTTCGCGGCCACCTTCTCGACCACCTTCAACTACTTCGACGGCTGGCCGCGCATCGTGGGGGCGTGCTGCCGCAACCTGTTCCGGGGCACGGCGCGCACGGCGGGCATCGACGGGAGGCACAGGGGGTGGTACTCCGAGTACAACATCTACCGCGCCACCATGATCTACTCGCTGATCGGCTCGGTGGCCGTGATCGCGGGGCTGCCCCGGCCGGTCTTCCTGGTGCTCGTAGCCTCGGCGCTCGCCTTTTTCCTCGCCCCGGTGATCTTCTTCCTCAACTTCCACTACTGCCTGGTCGTGATCCCGAAGGAGGACAAGGCCTTCCACCCCTCCCGCTTCGCGCGCTGGTTCGGCTGGTTCAGCCTGATCGTGTTCACCGCCATGAGCGTGGTGCTGATCTTCGCGCAGGTGTTCGAAATCCCGCTGTTCGGGGCTTGACCGAATCCGATCCACGATCCGCGGCTCGCGGCTCGGGCGTGAAGGAGTCCTGGACGCCCCGACCGCGGCTCAGCGCTTGAACGAGAAGGCCCCCGCCTCCTTCATGGCCTCGATCTCGTCGGCCCCGTAGCCGAGCACGTCGCCCAGAACCTCGTCGGTGTGTTCGCCCAGCAGCGGCGAGCGCGTGATTTCCGCGGGCGAGTCGGAGAGCTTGATCGGGCACCCGAGGTTCCAGTAGGGCCCGCGCTCCGGGTGGTCCAGCTCCACGTACATCTCGCGACCGCGCACATGGTCGTCGTCCGCCAGGTCCGCGGTGCTCATGACCGGGCCGCAGGGGACGTTCAGCTCGTTCAGGATCGCCATCAGCTCGCGCTTGGTGTACCGGCCGGCGAAGTCGTTCAGGATGTCCCACATCTCGCCCTGGTTCCTGCGACGCACCGCGATGTCGCGGAAGCGCGGATCGTTCACCAGCTCCTCGCCGCCCACGCGGGTCGCGAGCGCCTCCCACACGTGCTCCTGCACGACGATGTACAGATAGTCGTTGATGCCCCCCGGCTTGCAGTGGATGCAGTTGCCCAGCTGCCCGCCACCCGAGTCGTTGCCGGCGCGCGGCGTGAAGTCGTCGAACTCCTGGATGGAGTATTCGGCGAGCGGCCCGCGCTCGATGCGCTGGTGATCGCGCCACTTGACGCGCACCAGGTTCATCACGCAGTCCATCATGGCGCACTCGACGTACTGCCCCCTGCCGGTGCGCTCGCGGTGCAGCAACGCCGCGAGGATGCCGAGCGCCAAGTGGACCCCGGTGCCCGAGTCGCCGATCTGGGCTCCGGTCACGACGGGTGGTCCGTCGAACATGCCGGTGGTGCTCATCGAGCCGCCCATCGCCTGGGCGATGTTCTCGTAGGCCTTGAAGGCGGCGTAGGGACCCTCGCTGCCGAACCCCTTGATGGAGGCCATCACCATGCGCGGGTTGATCTCGCGCACGCGCTCCCATCCGAAGCCCAGCCGGTCGAGCACCCCCGGCCCGAAGTTCTCCATGAGCACGTCGCACTCCCGCACCAGCCGGGTGAAGACCTCCTTCCCGCGCTCGTTCTTCAGGTTCACCGTGATCGACCGCTTGTTGCAGTTGAGCATGGTGAAGTAGAGGCTGTCGGCCCCGGGAACGTCGCGCAGCTGCTTGCGGGTGGCGTCCCCCAGGGGCGACTCCACCTTGATGACGTCGGCCCCCATGAACCCCAGCAGCTGGCTGGAGGTGGGACCCGCCTGAACGTGGGTCATGTCCAGGATGCGGATGCCGTTGAGTGCTCTGCTCATGAAGGGGTGGCTCCGGTTGCGCGTGGCGGGTTGGAGGGTGGGGCGATGGACCCGCAGGGTCGCGGCGACGCGTGTCGGTTCACTTGTACATGGTCTGGCGCTTGGTGCCCGGCGCCCATTCCCCGGGGTCCACCCAGATGTTGACGACCGCCGACTTGCCGCTGCTCCGCACCGACTCCCGCGCCCGCAGGAGCGCCGGCCGGATCCGGCCGGGATCGCGCACCTCCTCGCCGTATCCGCCGAGCATCTCCGCGAACTTGGAGAACGGCACGTCGCCCAGCAGGTTGCCCACGTTGCCGCGCTCCCGCCCGTACTTGGCGAGCTGCCCGTAGCGGATCTGGTTCATGGCGGAGTTGTTGCCGATGACGGCCACGTAGGGGGCGCCGAAGCGGTTGCAGGTCTCCATGTCGAAGGCGGTCATGCCGAAGGAGCCGTCGCCGTAGTAGCACAGGACTTCCTTGTCGGGATGGGCGAGCTTGGCCGCCATGGCGAAGCCGGTGCCCACGCCCAGCCCGCCCAGGGCCCCCGGATCCATCCAGTTACCCGGCGCGCGCGGCTTGACCGCCTGCGCGCTGATGGTCACCACGTCGCCGCCGTCGCCGATGTAGACGGTGTCCTCGGTGAGGAACTCGTTCAGCTCCCACGCGACCCGGTAGGGGTGGGTGGGGTTGGCGTCGGAGCGGAAGAGCGGCATGAGCTTCTCGGTCTTTTCCTCCTCGATGGCGCGCAGCTCCCTCATCCAGCCGAGGCGCCGGGCCGGGCCGTCCCCGAGGTTGACGCTGGCGGCGGCGAGCACGGCCTCCATGATGGCGCCCGGATGGCCCACCAGCCCGAGGTCCACGTCGCGGTTCTTGCCCACGGTGCGGTAGTCGAGGTCGATCTGCACGACCTTCGCGCCCGCGGGAAGGCGTTTCCCGTACCCCATGCGGAAGTCGAACGGGGTGCCCACGATCACGATCACGTCGGCGTTGCCGAAGGCGGCGCCGCGGGTGCGGTGAAAGTAGTGGGGGTCGTCGGGGCCGAGCAGGCCGCGCGAGGCGCCGTTGGTGAAGGTGGGGATGTTCAGGGTGCGCACCAGGTCCCACGCCTCCCGGTGGGCGCGGCAACCCCACACCTGCTGGCCGAAGAGGATGGCCGGCCGCTCGGACTTGACCAGCAGGTCGGCGAGGCGCTCGATGTCGCGCGGATCGCCCACCGAGCGGGTCGAGGCCCGGTAGCGGCCCGGCTCGGGGATGGTCGCGTCGGCCAGCGGGATCTCGCGGTCGAGAATGTCGCGCGGGATCTCGAGGTAGCTCGGCCCGGGCGTGCCCGCGAAGCACTCGCGCGCGGCCATCGACACCATGTCCGCGATGCGCTCGGTGGAGCGAACCCCGCCCGCGAACTTGGTGATGGGGCGCGCGATGTCGACGTGGGGCAGGTCCTGCAACGACCCCATCTTGTGCTGGGTGAGCGCGCCCTGCCCACCGATGTGCAGCACCGGGCTCTCGGAACGGAACGCGGTCGCGATGCCCGTGAGGGCGTTGGTGAAGCCCGGACCGGCCGTGGTGATCACGCACCCGAGCCCGCCGGTCTGGCGCGCGTAGCCGTCGGCGGCGTGGGCGGCGACCTGCTCGTGGCGCACGTCGACGATGCGGATCCCCTCGTCGATGCACCCGTCGTAGGTGTCGATGATGTGCCCGCCGCACAGCGTGAAGACGGTGTCCACGCCCTCGTTGGCCAGCGCCCGGGCCGCCAGGTGTCCGCCCGAAACGACCCCCTCGTCGCGGCTCTTGCGCGCCAGGGTGTCTTCGGCGGTCTTGGATTTCAGTGCGGTCGCGGTGCTCATGAACACGTCCTCCGTGGTGGCGTTCCGGCGTGATGGCCTTCCCAATCGGGCCACCGCGCGGGCGTTTGCGCGAGTGGATGGAAGCTAGGGAGCCGCCCTTGGCCTGCCAAGGAAACCGGCGGGAAGGTCGGGCGGCGGATTCCTCCCCCGACCGCTACTCCTCCCGCACGCGAAGCACGAGCTTGCCGAAGTGGGCGCTCGCCTCCATCCGCCGGTGGGCCTCGGCCGCATCGCGCAGCGGATGGACCGCGTCGATCAGGGGGACGATGCGACGCTCGGCGAAGTGCGGCACCACCACCCGCTCGAACTCGGCCATGATGGCGGCCTTCTCGGCCACCGGGCGGGAGCGCAGCACCGAGCCGATCACGGTGTGCCGCTTCACCATCAACAGCCCCAGGTTGAGTTCGGCCTTGATCCCGCCCATGAGGCCGATCACGACCAGCCGGCCACCGGGCGCCAGCGCCTTCAGGTTGCCCTTGAGGTACGCCGCGCCGATGTGGTCGAGCACCACATCCACCCCCCGCCCCTCCGTGACGGCGCGCGCCGCCGACGCGAACTCCTCGGCCGTGTAGTCCACCACGCGGTGCGCCCCCATCGCGCGCACCCGCTCCACCTTGGCCGGCGAGGCGGTCACGACCATGCGGGTCTTCGGCGCCAGCGCGCGGCACAGATGGATGGCGGCCGTGTTCACCCCGCCACCCCCGCCGTGCAGCAGCACCGCGTCGCCGTCCCCGAGGCCGCCCAGCATGAACAGGTTGAGGTACGCGGTCACGTACGTCTCGCACACGCACGCCGCCTCCTCCCACGAGAGCGCGTCCGGGACCCGCACCACGTGACCCTCGTACGCGCACGCCCACTCGGCGTATCCTCCGCCGGTCACCAGCGTCATCACCCGGTCGCCGGGACGGAAGCGCGCGACCCCCGCGCCCGTGCCGCGCACCACGCCCGCCACCTCGAGCCCCAGGATCTCCGATTCGCCCGGAGGCGGCGGATACTTCCCCTCCCGCTGGCTGACGTCCGCGCGGTTGACCGAGGTCGCCATCACCTCGATCAGCACCTGGCTCGCCCCGGGCGTGGGCTTGGGCGCGTCGCCCCAGCGCAACACCCCCGCATCCCCGAACCCGTCCATCAACACGGCCTTCATGGCGCCTCCCTGGCAGCCCCTGGACACCCGACGAGCGCCCCGCGCCAAGCCGGCGACGACCCGTTTCCCGAAACGACCGGGGCCGGCCCTCTTGACCGGACTTGCGGGGCGCATCATCCTACCCGAAGCTGCGTTTCCGTGCGAGCCCGGCTCCCCGCGTTCGCTCTTCGCGGGCACGCCACCGCCCCAAGGCGGCCCCGTTCCGCACATTCCCTTCCGGTGGAGGAATCCCATGAAGCTCTTCACTTCCCTGACCGCACTCGCCCTTCTGCCCTTCCTTGCCGCCTGCGCGGCGGACGGAGCCGAGGACGCCGCCGCCGAAATGGAGGCCTCGGCCACAGCGATGGCCATGGAGTCCATGGCGCAGGAACCCGAGTGCTTCGCGCGCGGCGACCTCGAGGGTCGGCCCAGCGCGCTGGAGTCCACCTCCGCCTCCTTCGGCGACGTGATGGTGAAGGTCTGCTACGGCGCGCCCCAGCGCCGGGACCCGAACAACCCCGAGACGATCCGGGAGATCATGGGAGCCCTGGTGCCCTACGACGCTCCCTGGCGCATGGGCGCGAACGAAGCCACCGCCCTCTATCTGAGCGCGCCCGCGAGCGTGGGCGGCGTCGCCCTGGAAGCGGGCGCCTACTCCCTCTACGCCGTCCCGGCCATGGGCGAGTGGACCATCCACGTCAACTCGGTCAACGAGCGCTGGGGCATCCCCATCAACGCCGACGTGATGGCCAACGACGTGGGCAGCTTCACGGTCGCGCCGCAGATGCTGGACGAGGCGGTCGACGTGCTGCGCTTCTCCTTCGAGGAGTCCGGCGGGGGCGTCGACCTCGTCATGGAATGGGAGCAGACCGGCGTCACCATCCCCATTCGTTCGAGCTGACCCCGGCGGTACACCCGGCCCTCGGGGACCAGGGAGGCCGCAACCCCGGCGGCCTCCCCTTCAAGCCACGCGGTCCCGCCCCCGCGGGAGCCAGTTGGAGTGCCGCCGGTACGCCGGTTCCCGCGTGCCGTACCGGCGGTGGCACTGCTCGACGAGCCACTGCATCCACTCGTTGAACTTGTCGTCGCCGCTCCGGTCGCGTATCTCGTCGGTCCAATCCTCGAGCCGCTCCCAGGCACCCAGCAGCGCCCCGCCCATGAACTCCCACACCAGCTCCAGGGAGACCATGTGGCGATGGGCCATGAGCCCCACGGATTCGAACGTGAGGCACACCAGCATGGCGGCGTCCTCGTACTCGGTTCCCCGTTCGCGAAGTTCGGTGCCCTCCACACCCGGCGGAAGGGTGAAGACAAGGCGGAGGGCCCGCGCCATGGGGGGATTCTGCAGCGAGCGCGCCAGCTCGATCGCGGCCGTCGCGCGCCGTTGGATGCTGTACTGCTGAAGTTGCAGATAGCCGAAGATGAACCCCGCGATCACGACCAGAACGCCGACGATCTCCGCGAGATTCCCGAGGGATTCCAGGTTCATGGTCCAGTCGGCACCACCGGGGTGAGGAAGCGTACCAGCGAGCAAAATTAGTGATTCCGGGAGGCCCGGGACACCCGGGCTGCGGCGACGCAGCGCGATTCGCGCGGACATGCTACATTTCGACGGCATCCGCAAACGCCTCAACGAGGAGTCAATCGATGTCGACGTCGAACCCGGGTTTCACCGGACGTATTCTACTCCTCGTGCTGATCGCCTTCCTTCCGGCGCTCGGCATCTACCTGTACGCGAACGGCGAGATCCGCTCCCTCCAGCTGGCCAACCAGGAGCAGGAACTCCTGCGCGCCACCCGCGAAACGTCGGTGCGGTACAACCGGCTGCTCGAAGAGAGCCGCGTGTTGCTCGCCTCCCTCGCCCAGTTCCCCCAGGTGAACGGAATGCGGCAGCCCGAATGCACCGACGTCCTCGGGCGCGTATTCGACCAGGCCAACCACCTCAACGGGATCTGGGCCATCGGGCTCGACGGATACGTCGGGTGCGGATCCGTCCAGCCGGACGGACTGCTCTACCTGGGCGACCGCACCTACTACAACCGGGCCATGAACGAGAACCACCACGTGATCGGGAACTACCAGATCGGGCGCGTCACCGGTCGCCCGGGCGTGGGGTCGGCTATCCCGATTCCCGACGAGAGCGGCATGCCCGGCGGAGTCCTGATGGCCAGCATCGACCTGCGCGCCCTGAGCGAGACCGCGCGGGACATGGAGCTCCCGGGTTCGTCCACCTTCACCGTGCTCGACCGGCAGGGCCGCATTCTGGTGCGCTACCCGTCCGGCCAGAGCGAGGGGGACACCATCGGCGCGATGCGGCCCGAGGGCTTCCCCGAGGCGGCCGACGAGCCCGGAATCGTGCACGGCGCGGACCTGGACGGGAGCATGTCGGTCTTCGCGGTGGCGCCGCTGACGGGCGAGGGAGCAACGCCGGAGGGGTACATCGCCATTGGGCGCCCGGAAGGCGAGATCGGCTCGGCGGCGTCCGACGTCGTGAACCGGACGCTGGGGCTGGTGGCGCTCGCCGGGCTCGCCCTGCTTACGGCCGCGTGGGTGTTCGGCCGCTACCTGATCGCGAGGCCGGCCGCCGGAGGTTGACGCGAAGTGCGCACCACCACACGCCGGTCCCCAACGTCCCCGATGGGCCGGACCCATCCCCAGTCGACCTCGCCACACCCGCCACCACCCCGCCGGACCCCCGAGTGCCTTGCGTCGTCCCGCCGTCTCCACCCTCGCGTTACGCGACCGTGACCGCGGATCGGTGCCCTCGCCTCCGGCTTCGCGCGATATTTCGCCCGAACGCGGCCGGTTGGCCTTCCACGCCGAGCCCGCGGCGAACCGCGGGACTCCCCCGCTCACCCGGATTGGCGCGCGCCCTCGGATGGGAGCCGTCGGAGCATTTCGTCAAACAATTTTTCGCAAACGGAGGATGCCCCATGTTGTCCAGAATTCGTCCGAGCGTGCTTTGCGCCGCGCTATTCACCCTCGTCGCGGCCGACCTGGCCGCGCGGCAGGAGGCCGCGACGGTCGCGGGCCGGGTTACCGGCGAGGATGGCGCCGGAATCGCCAGCGCTCAGGTGGTGGTGACCCACGAAGTGACCGGAGTCCAGACGGGCACGTTGTCGGAAAGCGGCGGCGCGTACCGGGTGGAGGGGGTTCGTCCCGGCGGCCCCTACACGGTCGAAGTCATCATGATCGGCTACGGGCCCCAGTCCGCGACCGGCGTCTCGCTCGAGGCCGGCCAGTCGCTCGCGCTCGATTTCAGCCTGAGCCAGGAGGCCATCGCCTTCGATGCCCTTGAGGTCTTCGCCACGCGGGCGCAGGACCGGCAGACGCCCGTCGCGTTCACCGACGTGAGCAAGACGCAGATCCAGAACCAGCTGGGCTCCCGGGACCTTCCCCTCGTGCTCAACGTCACCCCCAGCATCTACGCCACCGCGCAGGGCGGCGGCGCCGGCGACGCGCGCATCAACGTGCGCGGGTTCAACCAGCGCAACACCGCCGTGATGATCAACGGCGTGCCCGTCAACGACATGGAAAACGGCTGGGTGTACTGGTCGAACTGGAGCGGGGTGGGCGACGCCGCCACCAGCATCCAGCTGCAGCGCGGCCTTTCGGCGGTCAACCTCGCCACGCCGTCCATCGGCGGAACCTTCAACGTCATCACGGATCCCGCGGACCGGGGCGGCGGCTTCATGTACAAGCAGGAGTTCGGGGTCGGCAGCCTGGACGACGACGGCGCATGGGGACTCGGCTCCAACATGCTCAAGGAGACGGTGGTCATGAACACCGGTCCCATGGGCGCCTTCGCGGCCACGGCCCTGGTGGCGCGCAAGACGGGCGACGGGATGTTCAGGGGCTTCACCGGAGGGGACGCGACCTGGACGGACGAATGGTCCTACTATCTGGCCACCTCGTTCCAGCTGAACGCCGGCAACCGGATCGAGGCCTACGCCCTCGGAGCTCCCCAGCGTCACGGCCAGAACCTCTACAAGCTCAACGTGGCCAGCCTCGACGCGGACTTCGCCCGATCCCTCGACGGATTCGACGCCGCGGCGTTCGACGACTATCCCGAGGTGGGCAGGGGGCGAAGCCCCAACGTGGCCCCGGTCAGCTCCTCCTACACGGGCGTCCAGTACAACAGCACGGGCCCGGACGCGGGACAGCGCAGCCGATTCAACGGGAGCTACCTCAACGAGCGCGAGAACTACTTCCACAAGCCGCAGGTGAACCTGAACTGGTACTCCTTCTTCGGAGACGGCCTGAGCCTCACCACGGTCGGATACTATTCCGGCGGCAGGGGCGGAGGCACCGGCACCTACGGGTCGTTGGCGTGGAACTACGACTACGGCCAACGCATCGCCGACTGGGACGGCACCATCGAGCGCAATCGAGCCAACAGCACCGGGTCGCGCGGCATTCTCCGCAACTCGGTCAACAACCAGAACACCATCGGCGCGATCTCGAAGCTGCGGAAGAGCTTCGAGGGCGGGGTGACCGCCGAGGTCGGCATCGACTGGCGCACGGCCACCATCGAGCACTACCGCGAGGTGCGCGACCTTCTGGGCGGAGCCTACTACAACGACTGTTTCCGGGGCTGCAGCTCCGACTTCTGGACGGAGGCCCAGGGCAATCGCGGCCTGGGCGACAAGATCCACTACCACAACGAGAACACGGTGGACTGGCTGGGCGCCTACGCGCAGGCCGAACGGACCACCACCGCGGGCTCGCTCTACGGCATGTTCGGGTGGGCCCAGAACTCCTACACGTTCGTGGACTTCTTCCGGGAGGGCGCGGGCGGAGGCTTCCGCCAGCTCGAGAGCGGCAACATTCCCGGCTACCAGATCAAGGGCGGCGCGGTCCGCAACCTCGACGACCAGTGGTCCCTGTTCGCGAACGCGGGCGTCATCTCGAAGGTACCGATCTTCGACGGCGTCATCGACGACAACAACGGCACCCTCAACCCGGATCCCCAGAACGAGACGTTCCACTCCTACGAGCTCGGTACCCAGTTCCGTTCGAGCAACCGTCAGGTGTCCCTCAACGTGAACCTCTACCACACCACGTGGAGAAATCGCACCCTGACCCGTTTCGTCCAGAACATCGGCGGCGTCGAGGGGGTGGACGGGCTCGTCAACCTGCTGGGCGTCGACGCGCGCCACATGGGCATCGAGGCCGACGGGGCCTACCAGCCCAGCAACCTGCTGCGCTTCGATTGGGCGCTCTCGCTTGGCAACTGGAAGTACCTGGAGGACGTCTCCGGCACCTACCGACCCGACGACCAGTCCAGCGAAACCGAGTCCTACAACTTCTACATCTCGGATCTGAAGGTCGCGGACGCGCCGCAGCATCAGCTGGCCCTCAGCGCCTCCCTCTACCCGTCCGACGCCGCCTACCTGTCGCTGGTGAGCAGGTTCTACGGCGATCACTTCGCCCAGTTCGAGCCCTTCAACCGCACCAACCCGGAGGAGCGCGGCGTCCAGTCCTGGCAGCCGCCGGGGTATTCGGTGTTCGACCTGCACGCCTCGTACTCGTTCGGCGATCTCATCCCGTTGGCGAACGGCGGCAGCGTGCGCCTCTTCGCCAACGTCTACAACCTGCTCGACACCGTGTACATCCAGGACGCCACCGACGCGTCCAGGTTCAACGGATACCACGACGACGGCGACGTGCACGACGCGGATTCGGCGGAGGTCTTCCTGGGCTACCCGCGCAACTTGAATCTGGGATTCCAGATCATCTTCTAGCCCCAGGGTCCCGGATCGGAAGGGTTCGATCCGCGCCCGGAACGCCAATCGGCCCCGTCGGATTGCTCCGGCGGGGCCGATTGGCCGTCGGGAAGGCGGACGGACGATGGGCCCAGCAGGACTCGAACCTGCGACCGTCGGATTATGAGTCCGCCGCTCTAACCAGCTGAGCTATGGGCCCGTCCCGCGAAACGCCGCTCGTCCGCGCGTTCCGGCATTGCAAAGGTAGGGCCTCCCCGCGCCGCCGTACAAGCGACCGCGCCCCATCCATGGCGGTCTCCGCCAGGTCGACGGTCGGTGGACGCTCGCGCGCGCCTCGGGCGCCCGAGCAGTCGGAGCCCGCGCGCGGGATGCCCCCAGGCTCATGGGTTCATGGCCCGCGGGGGGGCGGGGATTGCTTGCGTGGCCTCTTGCGCACCTATTGAGTTGCCTTGGTGGTTCGTGGATGAATCCATGCCGCCACCCGAACGCCGGGGGCGTGGTTCCGCGGTTGCCGGGCCCGAATGACGATCGTTGAAGAGCGAGGGGAAACGCCGCATGAGCGACGGAACCACCGAAAGGGACCGAGGGGGAGCACCCGCGTGACCCCCCGGGACCACCACATGAGCGACGAGGAGATCCTGGCCCGATGGGGGGAGGAGCCCGCGCCGCTCCTCCCGGTGCTGCACGCGTTCCACGAGCGCGACGGCCACCTTTCGGAGGACGCCATCCGCGCGGTGTCGCGCGCGCTCCGCATCCCGCTCGCGGACCTGTACGGCACCATCACCTTCTATCACCACTTCGCGCGCGTCCCCGGCGGGCTGGAGCGGCCGCGCGTCTGCACCGGCCCCATTTGCGTTCAGGAGGGCGCGCTCGACATCCTCGCCGATCTCGCGCCGGAGGGTGCGACCGGCATGCCGTGCTCGGGCCGCTGCGACGACCCCGTCCCGGTGCTGCGTGGCCACCTCACCCTGGCGGGCCGCTCCGCCGCCGACCTGGTCGCGCGCCCCGCCCCCCGCCCCCCACCCGCGCCGGAGGACGCCCGCGAGTGCGTGTTCCGCGCCATCCGCCGACCGGGACACGCCACCTTGGCCGGATACCGCCGCGACGGCGGCTACGAGGGCCTCGCGCGCGCCATCGGGGAGATGACGCCCGCGCAGGTGGTGGAGACCATCGACCGCAGCGGGCTGGCCGGCCGCGGCGGGGCCGGCTTCCCCACGGGTCGCAAGTGGCGGGCCGTGGCCGAGGCGGACGGAACCCCCAAGTCCATCGTCTGCAACGCCGACGAGGGCGAACCCGGCTGCTTCAAGGATCGCGTGCTCATGGACCACGACCCGCACGCCGTCATCGAGGGCATGATCGCGGCGGGCTACGCGACCGGGGCGCGCCGGGGCTTCATCTACCTCCGCTACGAGTATCCGGAAACCGAGGACGTGCTCGCGGAGGCCATCCGCGAAGCGGAGGAGGAGGGCATTCTGGGAGCGTCGGTGATGGGCGGCGACTTCGGTTTCGACCTCCACGTTCGTCGCGGCGCCGGCGCCTACATCTGCGGGGAGGAGACATCCCTGCTGAACTCCATGGAGGGGAAGCATCCCTTCCCGCGCAACCGTCCTCCCTTCCCCGTCACGCACGGGTTCGAGAACCTGCCGACGGTCGTCAACAACGTCGAGACGCTCGCCTCGGTCCCGCACATCCTCGCGCTCGGGGCGGAGTGGTACGCGGGGTTGGGCATGAACGGCCACGCCGGCACCAAGGTGATCTCGCTCTCCGGCGACATCCTTCGTCCCGGGAACTACGAGGTCCCCATGGGCTTTCCGCTCGAGCGGCTGCTCTACGACCGGGCCGGCGGCCCCCGCGAGGGACGCGCCATCCAGGCGGTCACGATGGCCGGGCTCTCCGGGGGCTTCCTGGCCGGCGACGACCTCTTCGTCACCCTGGACGAACCCGCCATCCGGGCGCGCAAGTCGTTCCTGGGCGCGGGTGGGATCATGGTGTTCGACGACTCGCGCGACATGGTCGAGGTGGCGCGCGCCGCGATGGAGTTCTTCGCGCACGAGTCCTGCGGCAAGTGCTTCCCCTGTCGCATCGGCACCCAACGGTTGACCGAACGGCTCGCCGGCGAAGCCGGACCCGACGCGCTGCTGGCGTGGGCGGACGAAGTGGCGGACATTGGACACACGATGAAGGAGACCAGCGCGTGCGGGCTGGGCACCGCGGCTCCGCTGATCACCGAGAGCCTGATGCGTTATTTTCCCGAAGCCGTCGCGCGCCATGTCTCCGGCGGCCCGGCGGGCGCGAAGGCGGGCGGGCGGTAGCGCCCGCGGCCCCGGCGACGCGGGGGACGCTCGGCCCCGGGGCACGCCGTCGCGGGTGGTCTCCCGGCGCGCCGGAGCCCGCTCGGAATGACCGGGGCGGGCGCCCCACACATACAGGACGACGCCAATGAGCACGAACGGGACCCAACCCACCCTCCTCCTCGACGGGGAAAAGGTCTCCTTCACTCCGGGGGAGACGCTCTACGAGGCCGCCACCCGGCACGGCAGGGACATCCCCACGCTCTGCTACGACCCACGGCTCGAGCCGTTCGGCGGCTGCCGCCTGTGCGTCGTGGAGGTCGAGGGTGCGCGCAACCCGGTGGCTTCGTGCACCGCGAGCTGCCAGCCGGGCATGGAGGTGCGCACGCGCAGCGCCCGGGTGGAGGTGCATCGGCGCACGCTCATGGAGCTGCTCGTCTCGGAAAACCGCGAGGTCGACGTGGACGAGCTCACCAGCCTGGCCGCGGGGGAGATGGCCGAGCTGGTGGACCGCTACGAGGCGCGCACCGGGCGCTTCCAGGGACGCAAGTCGGGCGCGAGCCGTCCGGACGACCCCAACCCCTTCATCATGCGCGACTACGACAACTGCATCTCCTGCTACCGATGCGTGCGCGTGTGCGCGGAACAGGAGGGCGACTACGCCATCTCGGTGAAGGGACGCGGCTTCGACACCCAAATCACGGTCGAGTTCGACGGCCACCTCAAGGACTCCGCCTGCACCTTCTGCGGACAGTGCGTGCACACCTGCCCCACGGGGGCGCTGGGCGACCTGAAGGCGCTGGCCAACCGCGACGTCCCGGGCGAGACGGAGGAAACCCGCACCATATGTCCGTACTGCGGGGTCGGGTGTTCGGTGGACCTCCTCACCCGCGGCAACCAGCTCATCGGGGTGCGGCCCGCCATGGACGGTCCGGCCAACCTGGGCGCGCTGTGCGTGAAGGGTCAGTTCGCCTTCGACTTCGTGCAGCACCCCGACCGCCTGGCCCACCCGTTGGTGCGCGGAGAGGACGGCGAGCTGCGCGAGGCCGGCTGGGACGAGGCGCTCGACCGCGCGGCCGAGGGCTTTCTGCGCGTGCGCGAGCGCCACGGTCGCCACGCCGTCTACGGGGTGGCCTCCGGGCGGGCGCCCCACGAGGCCGCCTACACCGTGCAAAAGTTCATCCGGGGGGGGTTCGGGACGCACAACATCGACAACTGCAGCCGTGCCTGACACGCGCCCACAGTCGCCGGTCTGGCGGCAACGATCGGGCGGGGCGCAATGTCGAACCCGCTGGAGGACATGGAGAAGCCCGATGTGATCTTCTGCATCGGCACCAACATGACCGAGTGCCATCCCGTGGCCGCGACCCGGCTGAAGCGGGCGATCGCCAACGGAGCGAAGCTCATCACGGCCGACCCGCGGCGCATCGCCCTCGCCGAGCTGGCCGACATCCACCTGCCGCTCAGGGTCGGATCGGACGTTTCGCTCCTGCTGGCCATGGCGCACGTCATCGACCGCGAGGGCCTGACCGACCAGGGGTTCATCGAGGGACGCACCACCGAGGCGGAGGCTTTTCTCGAACACGTCGGGAAGTTCACGCCCGAGTGGGCCGAGACCATCACCGAGGTGCCCGCCGCCGACATCGAGCGGGCCGCGCTCCTGTACGGAGGGGCGGAGCGGGGCGCCATCTACTACACGCTGGGCATCACCGAGCACATCTGCGGCGTCGACAACGTCCAGAGCCTGTGCAATCTGGCGCTCATGACGGGCAACATCGGTCGCGAGGGCACCGGGGTGAACCCCATGCGCGGACAGAACAACATCCAGGGCGCGGGGGACTGCGGGGCCCTCCCCAACAACTACCCGGGCTTCCAGTCGGTGCTCGACCCGGCGCACCAGGAGAAGTTCGCCGAGGTGTACGGGCGCAAGGTCGACCTGGAGCTCGGACCCACCAAGCCGCGGGCGCTGAACGCGTGTGGCGACGGCATCCACGCCATGATCATCAATGGCGAGAACACCGTCGTCTCCGACCCCGAGCGGGACCACTGCGAGGAGGCGCTCAGGAGCCTCGACCTGTTGGTGGTGATCGACATCTTCCTCACCGAGACCGCCCAGCTCGCGGACGTGGTTCTGCCCGCCACCGCGTGGGGCGAGACCGACGGCGTGCAGACCAACACCGAACGGCGCGTCCAGCGGCTGCGCAAGGCGGTGGATCCGCCCGGCGAGGCGATGCCCGACTGGTGGATCGTCTCCCAGATCGCCAAGCGCATGGGGACGCCCGGGTTCGACTACCAGAGCGCGAAGGACGTCTTCAACGAGCTGTGCGAGGTCTCGCCCCTGTACGCCGGCCTGGACTGGGAGCGCATCGACCGGGGGGAGTACCAGTGGCCGGTGCCCCACAAGGACCATCCAGGCACGCCCATTCTGCACCAGGGCACCTTCGAGAACGGACGCGGCATCTTCAAGCTGATCCGCTACCGGGATCCCGCCGAGGTCGTCAGCGACGAGTTCCCGGTCTGGCTCACCACGGGCCGGCGACTCCCCAACTACCACACCCGCACCCAGACCGGGCGCGCCGCCGGGATCGACTACCTGGCCCCCGGGGAGCGGCTGGAGGTCCATCCGGACGATGTGGCGGACTGGGGGCTCGAGGATGGCGGCTGGGCCAAGATGACCAGCGCGCGCGGCTGCATGATGGTGCGGGTGGAGGCCAACACGCGCTCGCCGCGCGGGACCGTGTTCACCTCCTTCAGCTTCAACGACGCGCCCGTCAACGTGCTCACGGGGGGAGGCTACGACCCCGTCACGGACACGGCGGAGCTGAAGGTGTGCCCGGTCAGGGTGGAGCGGCCGTAGCAAGCGCCTTCCGCACCCGTTCCACCCGCCGCCGGTTCACGCCGAAGTCGAACAGGCCCACCCGCGACGCCGACCGCACGTGGATGACCCCGTCCGCGCGCGAGTACCGGAACTCGAGGTCGTCGCGGAACCCGCCGCGCGTCCGGCACACCGCGCGCAGGCGGGTGTCGGTCGCGGTGACGATGGCGGTGCGCGGCATGGAGGCGACGACCTCTCCCAGTCGCCGCAGCGTGGCGGCGGGATCGCCGGACACGGCGAACGGCTCCACCCGGTGGATCCGCGACGCCCCGGCCCAACTGCTCACGTAATTGGGAAGCACGCGGTCGAGGGCGGACATGGGATCGGGGCGTCCCTTCGGATGGAGCGCGTCAGGGCCCGCGGGCCGCCAGACCCCGCGCCACCAACTCGACGCACTCCTTCGGCGAGAGCGTCTCGGTGTCGAGGCGCAGATCCGGGCGCTCGGGCCGCTCGTAGGGGCTGTTCACCCCCGTGAAGTTCCTGATCTCGCCCCGCATCGCCTTGGCGTAGAGGCCCTTGGGGTCGCGCTTGGCGCACGCCTCCACCGACGCGTCCACGAAGATCTCCATGAAGTCCCCCGGCTCGAAGAGCGAGCGGGCGAAGTCGCGCTCGGACTGGAAGGGGCTGATGAAGGACACGATCACGACCAACCCGGCGTCCACCATGAGGCGGGCCACCTCGGCCACCCGGCGAATGTTCTCGACGCGGTCGGACTCGGTGAAGCCGAGGTCGCGGTTGAGCCCGTGCCGCACGTTGTCTCCGTCGAGCAGGTAGGTGTGGCGCCCCTCGATCACGAGGCGCCGCTCCAGCATGTTGGCGATGGTGGACTTGCCCGACGCCGAGAGCCCGGTCAGCCACAGGCAGCGGGCGCGCTGGCGCTTCAGGTCGGCCCGCAGTTCGCCCGTGACGTCGAAGTCCTGCCATTTGAGGTTGGCCGACCGCATGAGCGCGTAGTTGAGCGTGCCCGCGCCCACCGTGGCGTTGGTGGCGTGGTCGATCAGGATGAAGCCGCCCAGGGCGCGCGTCTCGTCGAAGGGGGCGAAGGGCACGGGGCGGCTGGTGGCGAGGTTGACGACGCCCAGGTCGTTGAGCGCGAGGTGCGAGGCCGCGAGCGGGGCCCCGTTCGACACGTCCACCCGGTGCCGGATGCGGGACACGGTGGCGCCCACCTCATGCGTGTGCAGCCGCATCCGGTAGGGACGGCCCACCGCCAGGGGTTCGTCGCCCATCCACAGGATCCGGGCCCGAAACTGGTCCGCCGCCTCGAGGGGGTGGTCGGCGGCCACCAGGACGTCGCCGCGGGAGACGTCCACGTCGGGTTTCAGGGTGAGCGTGACCGAATCGCCCCGCGCGGCGACGTCGCGGGTGCCCCGCCAGGCGACGATCGCCTCCACCTCGGCGGGGGTTCCCGCGGGCGAGACGCGCACGCGGTCGCCCGGCGTCACGCGCCCGGCCGCGATCCGCCCACAGTAGCCGCGAAAGTCGGAATCGGGCCGATTGACCCACTGGACGGGCATGCGAAAGGGCTCCTCGCCGGCCTTCCGGGTCACGTCCACCGTCTCCAGGTGGCGCAGCAGGGTCGGGCCCTCGTACCAGGGCGTCTCTCCGCAGGACCGGGTCAGGTTGTCGCCGGTGAGGGCGGACACGGGGATGGCGACCACTTCCTCGACGCCAAGCTCGTCGGCCACCGCCCGGTACTCGGCGGCGACCACCTCGAAGACGCCGCGGTCCCACGCCACCAGATCCATCTTGTTGACCGCGGCCACCATGTGGCGGACGCCGAACATGGCCGCGATGCGGGTGTGGCGCGCGGTCTGGGGAAGGACGCCCTTGCGCGCGTCCACCATCACGACCGCCACGTCGGCCGTCGACGCGCCCGTCGCCATGTTGCGCGTGTACTGCTCGTGGCCCGGCGCGTCGGCGACGATGAAGCGACGGCGCGGGGTCTCGAAGCAGCGATACGCGACGTCGATGGTGATGCCCTGCTCGCGCTCGTCCTGCAGGCCGTCCATGAGCAGGGCCAAGTCCGTCGCGTCGCCCCGGGTGCCGTAGCGGCGCGAATCCTCCTCCACCCGCCGCATCTGATCCGCGAACACCTGGCGGCAGTCGTGGAGAATTCGCCCGATCAGCGTGCTCTTCCCGTCGTCCACGCTGCCGCAGAGGACGAACCGGAGTGTCGGCGCCATTAGAAGTACCCCTCCCGCTTCTTGCGCTCCATGGAGGCCTCTCCGTCGTGGTCGATCAGGCGGCCCGCGCGTTCCGAGTCGTCGGCGGCCAGGGTCTCGGCGATGATCGCGTCGAGGGAGTCCGCGGCGCTCTCCACGGCGGCCGTGAGCGGGTAGCACCCCAGGGTGCGGAAGCGAACCCGGCGCGGCTCGGGCGACTCTCCGGGGTGGAGCGGCATGCGGTCGTCGTCCACCATGATCCACTGCCCGTCGCGGTCCACCACGGGGCGCTCGGCGGCGTAGTAGAGCGACAGGATGGGGATCTCCTCCTCGGCGATGTAGCGCCAGACGTCGGCTTCGGTCCAGTTGGAGAGCGGCGCGACCCGCA
Source organism: Longimicrobiales bacterium (assembly GCA_965221265.1). Classification (GTDB taxonomy): domain Bacteria; phylum Gemmatimonadota; class Gemmatimonadetes; order Longimicrobiales; family Gaopeijiaceae; genus BD2-11. The sequence goes on from OZ244873.1 coordinate 156,947, forward strand.
GCGATTCGCCCGTCGCCAGGCGGGTGTTGTAGAGGTTCCACAGCTCCGGGCGCTGGGCCTTCGGGTCCCACTGGTGGGTGGCGGTGCGCAGCGAGAAGACCCGTTCCTTGGCCCGCGACTTCTCCTCGTCGCGACGGGCCCCGATGAAAACGATGTCGTAGCGGCCGGCGTCGAGGGCCTGACGCAGGGCGACGGTCTTCATGACCTCGGTGTAGTACTCGGATCCGTGGGTGAACGGGGTGACCCCCGCGGCGACCCCATCCGGGTTGGTGTGCGCGATCAGCTCGACGCCGGCCTCGTCCGCGACCCGGTCCCGAAACTCGATCATCTCGCGGAACTTCCACGTGGTGTCGATGTGCAGCAGCGGCATGGGAGGCGGCGCGGGCCAGAACGCCTTGCGCGCCAGGTGCAGGAGCACGCACGAGTCCTTGCCGATGGAGTAGAGCATGGTGGGGCGCGCGGCCGCCGCGACGCCCTCGCGGATGATCTCGATGGCCTCCGATTCGAGGGCGGAGAGCCAGGACGGGGGCTTCGCCTCCACGCGCTTCATGGCGTCGCCCCTTCGGGTGCGGTCGCGTCGTCGGTGGCCCGTTCGGCCCCCCCGCGCGTGTTGTCGTACCCGAGGATGCGCTGCCCGGGCGCGCACGCCTCCGCCAGCCGGTCGTGCCGCTCCGGCGTCAGTCGCTTCCAGCTGGGCGCCTTCCCGCGGGGCAGCCCGCACACCCGGTCCAGCCATTCGGCGTCGTGGAATTCCGGTCCGACGAAGTCGATGAAGCGGGTCATTTCCTCCCTCGGGGACGCGACCACCGACGCGTACCGCATGGTGAGCACGCGGTCGGCGTCCAAGGCGGCCAAGTACCGGGTGCCCCGTTCGATCATGTTGCTCCACAACCACCCGAACAGGGGAAGGTCCATCTCGCGCTCCTGGAAGCGCTTCGCGGAGAAGAACCTGAAGCGCAGCGGGGTGAACCACGGCATCCACGGGCTGGTCCCGGGCCAGTTGACCGGGTTGAACGGGTCCAAACCGACGCGCCTCAGCGTGTTCGCGACGTTCGCGTACATCCGGAAGATGTGGTGCCCCTCCATGGACATGGCGGTGTCGCGGCCATCGCGGTGGATGTGCACGAAGCGCGCGTCCGGGAACAGCCGCGCGAGCGCGGGCACGTGAAAGAGCGACGCCCCCGAGCGCTCGATCCAGATGTCGCGGTCGAAACGCCGGGCGAGCCATTCGAAGAAGTGGCGGTAGTGCCCGGCCGGGGTGTCGCGTCCCCACGACCGAACCACCGGGACCAGCTCGTCCCAGAGCGCCTCGGGATCGTCGGAGAGGTGGGGCAGCGTCGCGCCCATGATGGGGGGGACGTCGTTCGGCCCGAACCTCGAATCGGGACCGAACCGGTACAGGTATTCGCTCACGATCAGCCCGTTGCGCAGCAGCGCCCTGCCCACCGGAGCCAGGGTGCCAAGCCGCCGAAGCATGGCCGCTCCGTCCATGGCGCCGCCCACCAGCGCCCGGTCGGCCAGGCAGGCGAGGAACTCCGACACGCTCAGCATGCGCGGATGGAGGTTCACCATGTCGGAGAGCATGGTGGACCCGCACCGCCCCGTGCTCACGACGAAAACCGGGGGTGCCATCCTCGCGCTACCGTTAGCCGTTGCCATTTCGCCCCCTCGCGATCCTCGTTCTCCCACGATCTCGTTCCCTCACGATGGCCGGAAGCGCACCCGCGACCCTGTAGACGCCCGTCGAGCTCACCGGGGTCGAACCGCCGAGCACCGGCTCCAGCCTCCAACGCTGCACGATGTTGGCCAGCGTGTACACCGCCTCCATGGTCGCGAAGCCCCACGCGATGCACATCCTGGGGCCGGTTCCGAAGGGAAGATAGGTGGGTTTCGCGCGTTTGGCGCTCTCGGCGTCCGTCCAGCGCCCGGGGTCGAAGGCGTCCGGATCGGGATAGTGCGTGGGGCAGTGGTGCACAACCCTGATGCAGGGCTGAACGATGGTCCCCTTCCGAATGCGATAACCCCCGACCACGCAGTCCTCGATCGCCTCGCGACCCAGGAAGAAGATCGGCGGGGTGTGCCGAAGCGCCTCGTTGAAGACCGCCCGGGCATGGGGCAGCCGGGAATAGTCGTCCGGCGCGACGGGCCGCCGCCCGACCACCTCGTCCACTTCCCGCTCGAGACGTTGGCGGACATGGGGGTGCCGCATGATGTGGTCGAGACACCAGGTCATGGCGCTCGACGACGTCTCGTGGCCGGTCATGAGCAAGGTGTAGGCCTCGTCGCGCACCTCGTCGTCGGTGAACGGGCGCGCGACGCCCTCCTCGTCCCGGGCGTTCACGAGCAGCGAGATCATGTCGGCGCGCTCCCCGCCGGCCCGGCGCGCCCGTCGAATGGCCTCGTGGACGATTTCGTCGAGCGCGCCCCACGCCCGCTCGGCGCGCCGCTTGCCGGGAAGGGGCAGCGCCCTCAGCAGCCCGGTGAACGGCAGCACCCCCAGCACGAAGTCCCGGAGAATCCCGTCCAGCACGGCGGTGCCGATCCTCGGGTCGACCCGCATGTCGCGCCCGAAGAAGGCCGTGACTGCGATGCCCATGGCCAGATCGCGCATCTCGGCGGCCACGTCCACGGTCTGCCCGTCCCTCCAGCTCTCGCGCATGGCGCTCGCCCTCTCGAGCATGATCTCCGAGTAGGCGGCCATCCCCCTGCTTCCGAACGATGGCTGGTAGAGCTTCCGGCGGCGACCGTGTTCCGCCCCGTCCGCCGTCACGATGGTGGGGTTCCCGAACGGCCTCAGGTTCTTGTAGCCCGCCGTCTTGTGGAAGGACTCCCGTTGGGTGACCAGGATCTCCCGGATCATCCCGGGATCGGCCACGGCGCAGAATTCGCGGTTCATCACGCGGTAGCGGACGATGTCTCCGTACCCATCGTGAAGCTCCTCCAGCAGACCGGGGAAGTCCCGCAGACGGGCGATCAAGTGCCAAAGACGGCCGCCCCGGGGACCGGGCGGGAGCGGCGCGCGCACCCGCACCAAGCCGTCGTCGAGCAGCTGCCGGAAGTGGTCCGCGACCGTCTCCGCGACGGGCCGAAACGCCAGTCCCAACCGGTCTCGGGCGCGCCGGTTGTCGAACCGGAGCGGATGGCCGACGTTGCGCCGCACCACGGCGCGCTCGAGTCCCCTCAGCGGAGCCAGAAGCGTCGCCGCGAACTTGGGCATCGTTCGGCGCGGGAACGGATGGCCGTCGCCGAAACGCTCGCGGAGCATCCCGGCGATCTCTCCCAAACCGAGCGTTTCGGCCACGAGGATGTGCCGCCCGTTCGCGTCCGGCCGCGTCGCCGCGCGCACGTGGGCGTCCGCCACGTCCCGCACGTCCACGACGCCGAACTCCAGCCTCGGGGCACCCAGGCGGAAGAGGCCGTCGCCGAGATCGCGCATCATCCGCACGCTCTCGGAGTTCGTGTGGGGACTCAGCGCGGGTCCGAGGACGAGCCCCGGGTTGACCACCACGAGGTCCCAGCGATCCTGCCGCCCCGCCATCTCCCACGCCAAGCGTTCCGCGCGCGCCTTGGAGTACGAGTACGGCTGATGGTCCTCGCCGCTGGTCTCGTTCCAGTGGCTCTCGTCGAAACGCCCCGCCGCCGTTCGGGCCATGTCGACGGCGTCCCCGTAGACGGCGACGACGCTCGAGGTCAGGACGACCCGCCGCACCGACGAGCACCGGTTGACCGCCTCGATCACATTGCGGGTTCCGTCGACGGCGGGCTCGATCAGCTCCCGGACCGGATCGCCCACGCCCCGCGCGATGACGGGAGAGGCGGTGTGGAGAACCGTCGCGCACCCTTCCATCGCGCGGTCGAATCCCGAGGGGTCCAGCAAGTCGGCCCCGTGCAGCGACAGGGAGCCCGGCAATCCCTTCGCGATGGCTTCGAGGTGCCCGGTCCTCACCGGATCCGCGGGGTCGCGAACCGTGGCTCGGACCTCGCACCCGAGCTCGAGCAGACGCTTCACAACCCATGACGCGACATATCCGTTCGCCCCGGTGACCAGGACGCGGCCGGGCGGCGGGGGGGCGGGGTCGCGCATCGACGTGGGTGCGGTTTGGCGAGGGTCGGGAGGTTTGGTTGACAGGCCAGAGGCAACCTACGACACTTGCCCCCGGCGAGTCACCCCAGAGCGGGAGGATCAAATGTCGATCTCGGTCGATTGGAGCACGGTGTCGGGAATACGGGTCGCGAGCCTTGCGGGTCGCATCGACAGCGACAACGCCGTCGAGTGCGCGGACGCGCTGAGGTCCGGCATTGGAGACGACGACTCGTCCCTGGTTTTGAACGTGTCCCGGCTCGAATACATCAGCAGCGCCGGACTCCGCGTCATGCTCATGATGGCGAAGAAGTTCACGGGACCCGGTCAGGCGTTCGGCATCTGCGAGCTCACCCCCGGGGTCCACGAGGTCTTCGTGCTGAGCGGATTCGCCGAGATCATCGCCCTCCACGACTCGCAGGACGCGGCGGTCGCCGCCATCGCGGGAGACGCCGCTCCGCCCGAGCCGGCCGCCGCGCCGCCGGAGCAGGGTGCCGTGGCGCTGAAGAGCTCCGTCGACATGGACATCCTCGGCGACAATCTCTCCGAAATCGCCCAGTTCACCATCGAGAAGCACGAGTTCTCGAATCCCGCCCTCTCCAAGGAGCTTCGCGAGAAGGCCTACACCGCCATCTCCAAGGTGCTCTGGGAGGAGGCGGAGGAGTTGATGCGGCGTCGCAGGAAGATCCTGGCCGGCTTGTTCGAGTCCGCCGCGGCGACGCTGGAGAACGTGCTCGCCGACGCGGACGACTAAAGGGGTTGCGAGGGTAGGAGTTTCTCGGTGGCCCAAGGGGAACGCGCGAGCAGCGGTCCGGTGTCGATTCCCGCCGCCTACGAGCCGCAGTACGAGCGCGCCTCCAAGCTGAATCCCGAGCTGGCCGCGGAGTACGTCCGGCATACCATGCTGGACGATCCGCTGGCGGACGAGGCGGTCGCCGGAATGGCCTCGCTCCAGGTCGCCGAGGCCAACCGGTTCATCCGGGCCGGCATGAACCGCGACCACGCGACGCTCCAAACCGCTCCCCGCGCGCTGCGCGAGTTCTTCGCGGCGGTCCAGACGCCTCCATCGTGGTGGGACGCCCGCGCCGGCACACTGGGGTGCAGGGCGTTTCACGAATTCTCCGACCTGTTCATCCCGGCGTTCTTCGTCACCACGGTCCAGAACGCGACCACGCTGATCGCCAAGGCCTTCCACGCCACCGGACGCGTCAACTCGCTGTTCGGTCCCAGGCGCATTCGCCAGAACACGCGCCACTTCATCGAGATCATGCTCCCCGGCGCCCTCGATCGCCACGGGGAGGGGTGGAAGCTCTCGGTGCGCATCCGACTGGTGCACGCGCAGGTCAGGCGACTGATTCGCGCGTCGGGCTCGTGGGACGAGTCGACGTTCGGCGTCCCTCTCAGCTCCGCCCACATGGGCGTGGCCTCGGCGAACTTCTCCGCCACCATGCTGAAGCAGGCCACGAGGCTGGGCGCGGTCATGGACCGCCCCACGCGCGACAGCTTCATGCAGATCTGGCGCTACGCCTCGTGGCTGATCGGCACGCCCGAGTCGCTGCTCTTCGAGGGCGACGAGGAGCGGACCCACGAGTTCAGTCGGATCGCCGCGGCCTGCGAACCACCTCCGGGCGAGGAATCGGTCGTGGTCGCCAACGCGTTGTTCGAGGGCCTGCCCAAGATCGCCGGCAAGAAGGACCCCAGGGAGGCGAGGGCCATGCGGGTCCACGCGCAACGGGTGACGCGCGCGCTCATTGGAGACGAGCTGGCCGACCCCATGGGGTTGCCCCGCCTCCGCGTGTGGGAGCGGGGGCTGCTCCTCGCCATGATGCGGAGCAGCCGGCGGGTGGTTCGCGTGCGACACCAGCTGGCCCCCAGCGTCGCGACGGCGTGGCGTGGCTCCGCGTTCTCGTTCCTGTTGGACGCCGCCCTGCTCGACGATCTCAGCTACCGGCTGCCGGATCACCTCGAGGCGGAGAAGGCCACCCCCTGGTGAGCCGGGCCGGGCGGCGTCTCCGCTACGCCGAGGACGAAACGCCTCCGTTCAAGGTCGCCGCGCCGCTGGCGCTTCGGGTGGCGGTCGTCAGCTGCGTGCCGCTCGTGGTCATCATGACCATCATGGCGCGGCTGGCCGGACAGAGCGACGAATACCTCCGCTGGACGGTTTTCGCGGGCATGGTGATCGGGGGGCTGACCACCATCGCGCAGAGCGCGCGCATGGGCAGGGTGGGCGCGGGCAGCCTGATCGTCATGAGCCCGAGCGGCGCCGCGATCGGCGTGGCCGTGTTGGCGCTTCAGGCGGGGGGGCCGGCGCTGCTCGCCACCCTGGTCATCGCGTCGGCCGTCTTCCAGTTCGCGCTCGCCGCCCGCCTGGACCTGCTGCGCCGCGTCTTCACCCCGGTCGTTTCCGGAACCCTGACCGCGCTCATCGCGGTCAGCATCATGCCCCTGGGCTTCGCGATGATGCAGCGCGTACCCGCCGACGCACCGGTGGCGGCGGCTCCGCTGACCACCATTGCGACCGTCGCGACCATGGTCGGGCTCACGTTGCGAGCCCGCGGACCGCTGCGCGCGTGGACGCCCGTCGTCGGGCTGGCGGCGGGCACCGCCGTCGGGGCGGCGTTCGGGATCCTCGACTTCGGTCGAGCCGACCAAGTTGCGTGGGTCGGGCTCCCGCCCTTGGCCTGGCCGGGCGTCGACACCAGCCCCGACGCCCGCTTCTGGGGACTCCTGCCCGGCTTTCTGTTCGTCACCCTGGTCATCACGGTCAAGCAGGTCGGCGAGGCCGTCCAGATCCAACGCCTTGCCCGGCGGGGGTCCGCGGCGACCGACTTCCGCAGAGTCCAGGGCGCGGTCGGCACCTGCGCCGCCGGAACGCTGCTGTCCGGACTTACCGGGATGCCGCCCCTTTGGTCCCGCACCGACGGCATCTCGCTCGCCCAGGGGGCGGGGATCGCGACCCGGTCGCTCGGCGTCCTCATCGGGACGATCGTGATCGGGCTCGCGTTCGTCCCCAAGTTCTCCGTCCTACTGCTCTCCATTCCGGCACCCGTGCTGGGCGCGTCCATCTTCGTCGTCTTCGCCGCCAGCTTCGCCCAGGGAATGGCGGTCGTCTTCCAGTCCGGCCCCGGTCGGAAGGGGGCGCTCGCGGCGGGCATCGCGTTCTGGGTGGGCGTGGCGGTCCAATTCCGCGCCGTGTTCCCGGAGCCCCTGGGCGGCGCCGCCGGCCTGACGCTCGCCAACGGGCTCGTGGCGGGCGGCATCGCCATCCTGCTGCTGAACCTGTTCCTCGAGCTGACCGGCCCCGCCCGTCACAGGATCGAAGTCCCGCTCGGCGAGGACAGCCTCCCGGTCGTCGACCGGTTCGTCGTGAAGCTCGCCGAGCGCCACAAGTGGAGCGACGCGCCCCTGGATCGGCTGAGGGCGGCCGCGGAGGAGGCCGTCCTCAGCCTCGTCCGACAGGACCGGGACGCATCCGAAGCGAAGCGCGGTCTGCGCGTGACCGCCCGACACGACCGGGCCGGCGCCGTGCTGGAGTTCGCGGCGGCCACCAAGGGCGCCAACCTCGAGAACGAAATGGTCGCCCTGGGGTCCCGGCTGCCGGATCCCACCAGCGAGCGCGACCTGTCCCTGCGGCTGCTGCGCCTGCACGCGACCGCCGTGAGCCACCAGCAGTACCACAACGCCGACATCCTGACGGTGCGCGTGGCGAGGTCCTGAGGGGGAAGCGGTGGCGCCTCAGCCACGCTCCGTCAGGGTGGCGGGAATGGCGCCACCATGCTGGTACATGGTCAGCGACTTGACCTTGTCGCGCCCCCCGCGCGCCGCGGGCCGCACGCGCCACCTCTGGAGAACGCTGGCCAGAACCAGCGGCCCCTGGACGAGCGCCAGCTCCCGGCCGATGCAGATGCGGGGACCCGAGCCGAAGGGAATGTAGGCGTTCTTGGGATGGCTCGGCCGTTCCGCGAGCCAGCGTTCGGGGCGGAACTCGCGCGAGTTGGGAAAGTGCTCGGCGTTCATGTGGACCACCCGGATGGCGCACTGCACCCCGGTGTTCGCCGGAATGAGGTGGCCGCCGATCACGCAGTCCTCGATCGCGCGTCGGCCAATGAAGTGAATGGGCGGCATAAGGCGCAGCGTTTCGGCGAAGACGGCGCGCGCGTAGGGGAGTCGCTCGACATCCTCGACGCGCAGGGGCGCCTGGCCGATCACCTCCTCCACCTCCACCTCGAGACGCCGAAGCACCTCGGGATGGCGCAGGAGGCTCAGGAAGGCCCACGCCAGCGCGCTCGCGGTGGTGTCGTGACCCGCGAGCAGGAGCACGTAGGCGTCCTCGCGCACTTCCTCGTCCGAAAAGGTGCGCTCCTCGCCCTCCTCGTCCGTGGCGTGAACGAGAAGGGACACGACGTCGCGTCCCTTGCCCGGCCCCGCCTCGCGAGCCGCGGCGATGGCCGCGTCGAAGATGGCGTCCATTTGGGCGAGGTTGCGATGCACGCGGAGGTTGACCGGCAGGGGAAGGCGGGAGATCAGCTTGCCCATGGGCAGGAGGGCCCGCGCCGCCTTCCATTTCAGCGAGGAGATCACCCCGTGGATCAGCTCCGGGCTGGCCAGGCTTCCATCCTCGAAGAACGCCTCCCGCGCGATGTCGAGCGCCAGCAGGTGCATCTCCTCGTTCAGGTCGATGGTCCGTCCGGACGAATGCAGCCGCTGGCGCGCGGTGGCGTTGCGGATCACGACCTCGCCGAACCAGTCGGTCTGGCGCTTGTTGAAGGCGGGCTGCATGAGCTTGCGCCGTCGAGTGTGCTCGTCTCCATCGCCGGTCAGGACCGTCGGAATGCGCATGACGCCCTTGCCGACATCGGTCTTGACGAACGACGCCCGCTTCACGACCAGAATCTCCCGCAGCAGGTCCGGATCCGACACCACGCAGAAGTGTCTGCCCGGAAGCTTGTAGTAGACGATCTTCCCGTAGCGCTCGCGAAGCTCCTCGAACAGCCCCGCCGTGTTGCGGAGGCGCTTTCCGAGATGCCGCAGTCGTCCTCCCCGGGGGCCGGGCGGGAGTTGCGGGCGGGGGTTCGCCTCGGCGACCATGGCCGTCTCGTCCTTGCTTGTCCATTGCGGGAGCCGTCGGCCAAGACCAAGCCTCGCCGACGGACGGCTATCGCCGGCAAGATGCCAACCCTCGACGCGGGATGTCAACGCCGGGCGTCCTCTCCCCGGGCTTCGATCGCCGGGACCCTCGTTGATGAACGCATGCCGGCGGACTACATTGCCGCCTTGGCGGCCCAAAGGGCATGTCTCCGCCGGGTTCGAGCGACGACGCGATCGCGCTGAATTCCGCCCAAGGCGCAACGTCCTGTAATGAGAACATTACATTATGTCATGTCCACCTGACATTCCGGCCGCTCGCCCGCTCACCCGAAGAGCGCTCATCCGCTCCGGTCTCGCCTCCCTCCTCACCGCCCCCTGGGCGACGTCGCTGGGAGCATCGACGGTTCCCCGGCTCGGCGCGTCCGCGTCACCGCGCCGCAATCCATCGGGGTCATCCCAGGAGGACGAGATCGTCCTCGGCGTGTCCGCCGCGTTCTCGGGCCCGTCCCGCGGACTCGGCACCGAGCTCCACCGCGGCTCGATGGCGTACTTCAACCAGCTCAACGAGGACGGCGGGGTCAACGGGCGCAGGATCGCGATGAGGCTCCTGGACGATGGGTACCAGCCGGACCCGTGCGTCGCCAACACCATCGAGCTCATGCGCGACGAGCGCGTCTTTCTGCTCTTCAACTACGTCGGCACGCCGACCGTGACCCGGGCGCTCCCGGTGCTCAAGACCTTCAGCGACCAGCAGGTCTTCCTCTTCTTCCCCTTCACGGGGGCGGAGCCGCAGCGCGAGCCCCCCTACGGCGAATTCGCCTTCAACCTGCGCGCCTCCTACCGGCAGGAGACGGCCGGGCTGGTCGACAACTTCGTGAGGATCGGGAGGCGGCGCATCGCCGTCTTCTACCAGAACGACGCCTACGGCCGCAGCGGCTGGGCGGGGGTCCGCGAGGCGCTGGCCCGTCACGGCGAAACCATCGCCGGCGAGGCCACCTACGCGCGCGGCACCCAGTTCACCGCCAGCATGCGCGAACAGGTGGAGATCCTGCTGGCGCGATCCCCGGACGCGGTCATCTGCATCGGGGCGTACGCGGCGTGCGGCGCCTTCGCGCGCGACGCGGTGGATCTCGGCCTGCGCATTCCGGTGGCCAACGTGTCCTTCGTGGGAAGCGAGAACATGCTTCAGCTGCTGCGGGAGGACCGCGCCAACGCCGACGCGCACACGAGGTTTCTGGTCAACTCGCAGGTCGTGCCGAGCTACGAGGACACGTCGCTCCCGGCCGTGCGCGAATATCGCGAGGCGATGGAGCTCCACGCTCCCCCACCGCCCGACGACGTGGCCAGGCTCACCGAAGGCGAGCCCTACGAGCCCTTCCCGCAGAGTTTCGTGAGCCTTGAGGGGTTCCTGAACGCGAAGCTCATCACCGAGATCATCCGGCGCATGGGCGACGATCCGCGGCGGTCGGGAATCGAGGAGGCGGTGTTCGCCGTGCGCGACCACGACCTCGGCGTGGGCGAGAGGGTTTCGTTCGGACCGGAGCGCAGGCAGGGGCTGAGGGGCGTCCACTACACGGTCGTCGAGGGGGATCGCTTCGTTCCCTTGGAGGACTGGGAGGCCAAGTTCTCCTGACATGTCGCAAACGAGCGTCCACAAGCTCTTCCGCAAGACGCGCTTCTTCTTCTTCGCGCTCTTCGGACTGATCGTGATTTCGGTCTCGGCCCTGTCCATCGCCACCGTCTCGCGCGAGCTGTCGGAGGAGTACGAAGGCAACAGCCGGAGCATCGCGCGCAACATCGCCGACTCCAGCGTCGACATCCTGCTGAACCGCAATCTGGCGACCCTGCAGTCGCTCATCGACCAGTTCGTGGAGATCGAGAGCATCCGCTACATCTACATCACCAGCGAGACCGGCGAGTTTCTCGCCCACACCTTCGTCCCCGGGATCCCCGACGAGATTCTGGCGGGCGACGCGTCGTCGACCGAGACGGTGGAGCGGAGCCTGCCGGGACTGGGCGACTTCATCGAGGTGGGAGCTCCGATCCTCTCCGGCGTGGCCGGAACCGTGCACGTGGGGATGGACCTGGAGCTTCTGGGTCTGAAGATCCAGAGGGCCATCGGAGCGCAGATGGCGCTCTTCGGCGTCATCTTCGTGATCGGCAGCCTGCTGACCTTCTGGTTCGTGAACCTGGCCTCGAAGCCGTTGACGGATCTGCTGGCGTTCGCCGTGCGGATCGCCGGAGGCGAGCGCGCGACGGGGGACGAACCCGTGCTCCTGCGCGACGACGAGGCGGGCGAGCTTGCCCGGTTGTTCCTGCACACGAGCCGCCGCGCGGCGGGGGCGGACCGGGAGCGGTAGGAGCATGGCGCGATCGCGAGTGCGGGTTCCCAGGATCGTCATCGCGCTTTGCTGCACGATGCTGCAGATGTGCCTCGGGACGGTCTACGCCTGGAGCTTCTTCCAGACGATGCTGTCGCGGCAGTACGGATGGAACAACACGCAGACCGTGCTCTCGTTCTGCCTCGCCATCTTCTGCCTGGGGCTCTCGGCGGGCTGGGCCGGACGGATGCTGCCGAAATGGGGGCCGCGCGCGCTGGCGCTGACCGGCGGCGTGCTGTTTTGCGCCGGGTACCTGATCGCGTCGCTCGCCCTCCGGCTGGACAGCGTGACCCTCTTCTACCTTGGCTACGGGGTCGTTGGCGGCGCCGGCATTGGCCTGGGGTACGTGACGCCCGTGGTGACGGTCGCCAAGTGGTTCCCCGACATGCGCGGCTTGGCGACCGGCGTCGTGGTCATGGGGTTCGGGGTGGGCGCGCTCCTGCTGAGCAAGGTGCTCGCGCCGTTCCTGGTCGCGCGCGCCGACGGCGATCTGGCGATGGTGTTCCTGTGGCTGGGCGTGGTGTTCGCGTGCATTCTGGTGCCGTGCAGCCTGATGCTGAGCAACCCGGAGGAGGAGGTGGCCGGGCCTGGCGGGGCCGGGGCGAGGGACGGGGCGAGGGACGGGGGCGGGAGAGAGCGGGCGCGGGCGGCCAAGCCGCCCCCTCAACCGGTCGAAGCCGAATCCGCGCGTCCCTACCTGCTCAGCGGCAGGTTCGCGGTGATGTGGCTCGTCTTCTTCTTCAACATCGCCGCGGGCATTTCCGTCATCAGCTTCCAGTCCGAGCTGCTGCAGGAGGTCTGGGGGCTGTCCGACCCGTCGCTCGATCCGGCCGTGCTGGCCGAGTACGGCGCCACGCTGATCGCCGCGAGTTCCGTCTGCAACGGCGTGGGACGAATTCTCTGGGCCTGGCTCTCCGACCGCTTCGGAAGAGTGGCGATCTTCAGGGTCCTGCTGGCGAGCCAGATGATCGTGTTCGGGATTCTCATGTCCGTGACCAACCCCTGGGTCTTCTCGGTGCTGGTCTGCTACGTGCTGCTCTGCTTCGGCGGCGGATTCGCCACCATGCCCGCCTTCATCATGGAGGTCTTCGGCGCGCGGAGCATGTCCAAGATCTATGGGACCATCCTCACCGCGTGGTCGGCGGCGGGGATCAGCGGCCCGCTCTTCGTGGGATACCTCAAGGACGTCTACCCGGACCGGGCCGTGATGTACTGCTTCCTGATCGGGATCCTGATGCTCGGCGCGGGCTACATCGTCTCGTTCCTGCTGGACGACGAGCGCATGCGCCTGGGGCGGCCGACTCTGGCGCACACGCTGGAGCGCCACGGGCTCGCGAAGTCGGCGGTCCCGTGAGGTGGCGGGCCGCCCGTGCCCGTCGCCGCCCCTCAGTCGGACCCGAAGATCCGGTCGCCGGCGTCGCCCAATCCGGGCAGAATGAAGCCGCGCCCGTCGAGGCGGCGGTCGAGCGCGGCGGCGAACACGGGAACGTCCGGGTGGGCGCGCCCGAGCGCCCGCACCCCCTCCGGGGCCGCGACCAGGACGGCCAGACGGAGGTCGCGGGCGCCGTGTTCCTTGAGCAGCGTGATGGCGGCCGACGACGACCCGCCCGTGGCCAGCATGGGGTCGACCACGATGAACCGGCGGCCCTCCGCGCGCGGGACGTTGGAGTAGTAGCGCTCGGGCCGGAGCGTCTCCTCGTCGCGGGACAGCCCCACATGGCCCATGCGGGCCCCCGGGAGAACGGCGGCGAAGCCGTCGACCATCCCCAGCCCGGCGCGCAGGACCGACACCAGCACCACGTCGTCCTCCCGCACCCGCACGCCCGTGGTGGTCTCCAGCGGCGTCTCGACCTCGACCGCCTCGGTCGGTAGATCGCGCAGGACCTCGTAGGCCATGAGCGCCCCGATTGCGCGGACCAGACGCCTGAACTCACCGTGTCCGGTGCGATGGTCGCGCAGACGGGCGAGCTTGTCGTGGATCAGCGGGTGTTCGACGAGCGCGAGGTTGGGCTGATCGGACATGCCGCCTCCGGGGGCTGCTAGCTGCCGGAGAGCTCCGGGAAGCGATACACGATGACCCCGCTGCCGGGGGCGTTGTCGACGTCGACGTAGCCTTGGTCCACCATCCCGCGGAGGCACTTCTCGACCTCCTCGAAGGACTTTCCGGAGGCCATCACGCCCTGGGTGACGGTGAGCTCGCCCCCCTTCCGCTCCGCGACCCGGAGCAGCACCAGCCGCAGATCCTCGGGCTGGGGCAGGGCCGCGGGCGCCTTGGAGCCGGATCCGGCGCGGGCGGCCAGCATGGGGTGGGGGATGTAGCCCTTGCGCACGTTGGCGTCGCGAATCAGCGCCTTCATGCGAAACAGGTCCACCAGCTGCCCGATGCCCGCGAAGCCGAAGGTCAACAACCACAGGAGCCCGGTTCCCCACTTGCCCATGTAGATGCGATGGGCGCCGCAGACCCCCGCCACGCAAAGGCACCAGAGCCCGTATCCGATGGCATCCTTGTACACGGGCTCGTAGGCGGGCGCGTCCGGGAGATTGAGGTTGACGTTCACCGAGATGTCCCGAGGGTCTCGGGCGTCATGCGTGGGATCCTGTGCCATCGGCGGTGCCGCGCGGTGCGGGTGAACGTGCACAACCCTTGAATGTCTCGCCATCCCCGCCTCCGGTCCAGCCCTTGGGCGGATTCATCCACGGACTACGGGTGTCGCGGGCTTCGGGTTCGGCGGATACCCTAACGGGGTGCGTCGCTTCCATGATCCCGCCGGCGACGGGCCGGCCACGGACCACCGCCCATGACCGAACCAACCCTATACCGCACCCTCGATGCGCTCCTCCTCGTGTTCCATGCGGGGCTGGTGGGCTTCAACGTGCTCGGGTGGGCGTGGCGGAGCACCCGGCGACTCCATCTGATCACGATGGGCGCGACGCTGCTCTTCTGGTTCGGCGCCGGGGTGGCGTACGGGTGGGGGTACTGCCCGCTGACCGACTGGCACTGGGACGTGAAGCGGGCGCTGGGCGAGACGGACCTGCCCGCGTCGTGGATCAAGTACCATGTCGACGCGCTCACGGGCCGGGACTGGAACCCGACGCTGGTGGACGCGGCCGTGATGGGCGGTGGACTGGCCGCGCTGGGGCTTTCGCTGGCGCTCAACGCGCGCGACCGGCGCCGGTCCGCGTGACGCGCGGCCGCGGGCGTGCCGGAGCCTCCCCCTCCCGTTACCATGGTGGGTGCGGGGTGGGAGGCGCGAGTCCGGCGCGCCCAACCCGCTTCACGAGCGGGTTCAGGACGGGATACGGGAGAAGCACATGACCACTCGCGCCCTCGGCGGCTTCGCCACGGTACTCTGGCTCGGTCTTGGGTTGGGATCGGTTCAGGCGCAGGACGGCAAGGACATGGTCGCCGCCTTCATCGACGACAACGCGGGCGGCTACGCGGAGATCGCCCAGGAGATCTGGGATCTGGCCGAGCTCGGCTACCTCGAGACCGAGAGCTCCGCCCTGCTGGCCGGCACGCTGGCGGACGCGGGCTTCGAGGTGGAGGTCGGGGTCGCGGGCATTCCCACCGCGTTCGTCGCGAGCCACCGCACGGGCGACGGCGGCCCGGTGGTGGGAATCCTGGCGGAGTTCGACGCGCTCCCCGGCATCTCCCAGGACCGGAGCCCCGAGTGGGCGCCCATCCCCGGAAAGCCCCGGGGACACGCCTGTGGTCACCACCTGTTCGGAGCGGGTTCGGCCGCCGCGGGCATCGCCGTGCGCCAGTGGATGGAGGCGACCGGCCAGGCCGGCGAAGTGCGCGTCTACGGGACGCCCGCCGAGGAGGGCGGGGCGGGCAAGGTCTACATGGTGCGCGAGGGTCTCTTCGACGACGTGGACGTCATGCTTCACTGGCATCCGGGGGACGCCAACTCGGCGGGCGCGTCGAGCAGCCTCGCCAACAAGTCGGCGAAGTTCCGCTTCTCCGGGGTCTCCGCGCACGCGGCCGGCGCGCCCGAGCGCGGCCGTTCCGCGCTGGACGGCGTGGAGGCCATGAACCACATGGTCAACCTGCTGCGCGAGCACGTCCCGCAGGAAACCCGCATCCATTACGTGATCACCTACGGAGGCGCGGCGCCCAACGTGGTCCCCAACTTCTCCGAGGTCTTCTACTACGTGCGCAACCCCGACCCCGCCAACGTCCACTCCATCTTCGAGCGGGTGGTGCAAGCGGCCGAGGGCGCCGCCCAGGGGACGGGGACCGAGGTGGAGTACGAGGTCATCCACGGCCTCTACAACATCCTCATCAACGTGGCGCTGCAGGAGGCCATGCACGCGAACCTCGAGCGGGTTGGAGGCGTCCACTACAGCGAGCGGGACCGCCGTTTCGCGGAGGTGCTGCGCGAACACCTGCCGTTGGACGCGCCTCCCATCGAGTCGGCGGCCGAGATCCAGCCCTTCTTCGTGACCGAGGAGGGCACGGGTGGCTCCACCGACGTGGCCGACGTGAGCTGGGCCGTCCCGACCGGAGGCGTGCGCACCGCCACCTGGGTGCCCGGCACCTCCGCGCACTCCTGGCACGCCGTGGCGGCGGGCGGCACGCCCATTGGCGACAAGGGCATGGTGGTGGCGGCCAAGACGCTGGCCATGACCGCCATCGACCTGTTCACCCGGCCCGACCTGGTGGAGGCGGCCAAGGCCGAGCACGCGAGCCGCATCCCCGAGGGATGGGTCTACGAGCCGCTCCTGGGCGACCGCGACCCGCCGCTGGACTACCGCCTGCCGGCGGGACCCGGACGGTAGATTCCGGCATCGCCCATGGCGGACCTCATGCGTCGCACCGTCCTCTTCCTGCTCCCGGCCCTGGCCGTCGTCCTGCACGGCTGCGCGTCCACGGGCAGCGGTCCCGGTGGTTCCCGCAACGTCATCACCCGCGCCCAGATCGAGGCATCGCAGGCGATCACCGCGTACGACGTGATCCGCGCGCTGCACCCCCAGTGGCTGCGGGCGCGGGGCCAGACGGTCGGGCTGGCGAACGCCACCCCGGTCACCCCGACCGTCTTCGTGGACGGCACGCGCATCGGCACACTGGACGTCCTCAACGCCTACCTGGTGCGCGATATCGAGGAGATCCGCTATCTGGACGCGGGTCGGGCCGCGAATCGCCACGGGATGGGGTATCCCCGCGGCATCATCGAGATCATCTCGCTGAGGCGATGAGGCGAACCCTCCGTCCGGTCGTCAGCTCGGTCAGCTCGGATCCCAGAACAGGCGCGTGTTCCACGGCTCCGACCCCAGCCCCTGGGCCGACTGCGCGGCCGTCAGGTTGGCGTTGTTCACGGACTCCTCGCTCTGCGGATACGGCAGCCGGACCGGAATGAGGTCGTTGTTCACGTTGTCGGGCCCCGCCGTCAGGTAGGGGTGGCCGACGCGCCGGAAATAGGCCCACGCCTCCGGTCCCTGGTCGTACAGCGCGAACCACATCTGCTGGGCGATCTGCCCCAGCTGGGCGTCCGTGTCGGAGGCGAGGGCGACCATGGGCTGCGCCAGATACGCGTCGATGTCGTCCGAGGCGATCCCGTACGTCTCCATGGAGGCGCGGATGCCGGCCTCGTAGAGCGCCGCCGCGTCGCCGCCGGAGAAGCCCCTCACCGCGGCTTCCGCCTGGAGCAGCGCCACCTCCGCGTACGACTGGATCCAGGTGGGCGTGGTGGGCCGCAGGAACCACTTCCCCACCCGCGACACCTGCTCGAACTCGATCCCGTGACTGTCGTTCATGCCGTTGGGCATGCCCCGGAACTCGCCGGTCTCCCGCGCCGGGTCGGCGTAGATGGGGAGCCTGGGGTCGTTGTGCGCCAGCAGCGCGTCGACCATGGCCGCGCTGATGCGGAAGTCTCCGGGCCGCGCGATGAACGCGGGAGCCATCGGGTTCTCGTTGGGCGGCGAACCGAGCCACGCCAGCTTGGCTTCGTCGTCGACGCTCGCGAACACGCCCTCGGCGATGGCGCCGGCCGCCTCCGACGCGTTCTGAACGCGCATCGCCATGCGCAGGCGCAGCGAGTTCGCGAACCGCCGCCACTTGCCCATGTCGCCCTCGTAGATGAGGTCCGGATTTCCGACCGTGCCACGGAAGATGTCGGGGAAGAGCCCGCTGGCGACGTCGATCTGGGCGCTGGCCGCCGCGAGTTCGGCGAGCAGACCGCCGTAGATGGACTGCGCGTCGTCGTACCGCGGCGTGATGTTGCCGGCGGCCAGCCCGCCCAGCGCCTCGGTGTAGGGAATGTCGCCCCACAGATCCACCATGTTGTGGAACATCCACGCGCGCAGGATGCGCCCCACCGCCTCCTGGTTCGCCTGGCCCCGCTCGGCGGCCTTTTGCACGACGGCGTCGAAGTCCACCAAGGCGCCCGTGTAGAGGGAGGCCCAGAGCCCGTCCGAGAAGCTGCCGTCGATCTCGTAGCGGTCGATGGAGCCGTACTGGAGACGCGCGTAGTGCTGGACCCACACCGACGCCGTGCCTCGGTCGAAGCCGGTGCCCAGCAGGCTGGTGACCCCGCCCACGATGCCCGCGGGCAGCAGGTACTGCACGCCCACGTCGGTGGGGGCGTTGGGGTTGGTGTTGATGCCGGTGAAGTCCTCCGTGCAGCCGGCGACACCCAGTCCGACCACCATGATCAGCCCGGACGCCACGCACGCGACCCGTCGACGCGCCCGCCCGGTCACTCGACCCTTCGGGCGCCCCACCGGCCGCCATCCATGCGCGCGCCGTTCCGTCCCACGATCACTCCCGCGTGTCCATCTCGTCGCATTCATGCTCGGTCTCCCGCTCGATTCAGATGTCGTCGGCATGCTTCGTCCCTCCCGTCGCGTCGCGCGCTTCGCCTCAGTGCACGACGGAGATGTTGATGCCGAAGGTCCGCGGCGTCGGGAACTGCTTGTCCTCGATGCCGGCCAGGTTCGCCTCGGTGACGCTGCCCTCGATGGCGGCCGTCTCCGGATCGATGTGCGGAATCGCGGTCCACAGCCACAGGTTGCGGCCCACGAAGGTGATGCGCGCCTGCGACACCGGAAGCGCGTCCAAGTACGCGGGCGGAAGGTCGAAGGCGATCGCCACCTCGCGCAGCTTGGTGTAGTTGTTGTCGAAGAGCCACTCGGTGTCGACGTCGTCGAGGCGCGTGCCCAGGGTGCGCGGCGACACGGCCACCGTGTTGGGCGAGCCGTCCTCGGTGACGCCCGGGAACACCACCGGACCCCGACCGGTGACGCCGTCCGGATCCCAGTCCCTGGGCGTTGGGTTGGCCGTCTCGTACAGCACGCCCGTGCGGTAGCCCAAGCGGCACGAGCCGCAGAAGATCTGGCCGCCCCGGCGCGTGTCCACCTGCGCGCTCACCGTGAAGGAGCCGTAGGACAGCGTGCTGCGGACGCCGCCGATCCAGTCGGGCTGGTAGGACCCGATGATCTCGGACGAACCGCGGATGGGCAGGCCGTTCGAGCCCACGAGGATGTTGCCGGCGGCGTCGCGCTCCCACACCGGGCCGAAGAACACCCCGTACGGGTGCCCGGGACGGGCCTCCACGGCCCCCCGGATGCCACCGGCGCGCCCGATCACGATGGACTCGAGGCCGGACGCGAGCTCGAGCACCTCGGAGTCGTTGCGCCCGAAGTTGAAGCCCATGTCCCACGCCAGGCCACCGGGCCGGTTCAGCACGTCGACCGTGAGCAGCGCCTCGATGCCCTTGTTGCGCACCGATCCGGCGTTCAGCACCTGGCGGTTGTAGCCGCTGGATTCCGACACGTCCACGGCGAGGATCTGGTCCCTGGTGGTCGAGTTGTAGTAGGTGAGGTCGAGGGCGGCGCGATCGAACCAGAAGCGGAGGTCCGCGCCGATCTCCCAGGACCGCGTCTCCTCGGGTCGGAGGTCGGCGTTGGGAATGGTGTTGCTCGTCGTGTAGCCGGGGATGTTGCCGAACTTGTCGACCTCGGAGTAGACGGAGGTGAGCTGATACGGATCGGCGTCGTTGCCGACCTTGGCCCAGCTCGCCCGGAGCTTGCCGTAGGTGAGGAAGTCGGAGTCGAGCTGGAGGGCTTCGGTGAAGACGAGGCTGCCCGAATAGGACGGATAGAAGTAGGAGCGATTGTCCTCGGGCAGAGTCGAGGACCAGTCGTTGCGGGCCGTCACGTCCACGAACGCGAAGTCCCGGTACCCGACCGTGAACAGACCGTAGAGGCTGTTGACGTGCTTCTTCTGGATCACGTAGTTGAGCAGCGGCGGCGCGGCCGAGTTGCTCACGTTGTAGATGTCCGGGACGTTGAGCTTGCGGCTTCCCGCCTCCTGGAGATCGAAGTCGTTGCGCCGCATGTTGGCCCCGCCGCTGACGTTGAGCGAGAAGTCCGTGGTCAGCTGCCGGTTCGCCGTCACCAGCGCCTCGAGGTTGGTTTCCTGGTGGAACGAGGCCGCCTCCACGAAGCCGCCCTCGGGAGTGTCCTGGGAATAGAAGGGATAGACCTCCTTGTTGGACTGCTCGAACCAGTCGGTGCCCAGGCGCACGCGGGCGTTCAGCCAGTCGCCCGCCAGCCGGTAGTTGCCGGTGACCTGGCCGAGGACGCGGTTGCGTCGGTCGTCGTTGTTGCGGTAGTGCTGGACCCAGTAGACGTTGTCGTGATAGTTGTGGTTCCAGTTGGGCGTGAGGACGCCCGACGCCGGATCCCACTCCTCGTTGGCGCGCTCCATGCGCTTGGCGTCGACCTGGCGCTGGAACCAGTTGAAGATGTGGATGGCGTAGTAGGAGCCGTTCCCGGGCGCGGGCCGGTTGTGGCCCTGCGTCTGGGTGTACTGGAACGAGCCGTCGAGGTCGAACCGCTCGGTCACCTGCACCCCCGCGTTCAGGGCCAGCTGGGTGCGCTCGAGCTCGTTGCGGGGCGCCATGCCGCTCGCGTCCATGCGCAGCGCGGAGAAGCGCACGTTGGAGCGTTCGGTGGCGTGGGAGATGGCGAAGTTGGACGTGAGGTTGTGTCCGGTCTGGAAGTACTCGCGCACGTTCATCGGGGAGGGCAGCCAAGGCTGCGCGACCCCGTTCGACCACCACTGCGGATAGAGACGCCCGTCCAGGGGCGGACCCCAGCTCTCGTCCACGCCGTCGTTCTCGCCGCCGCCCCGCCCGTCGACCCAGTTGTAGCCGTCGTCGGTGGCGCCACCGCCGTAGAGGTTCTGGTACTTGACCATGCGCAGCGGCGACTCGATCACGAAGTTGCTGCTCGCCGTGATGGTGGTGGCGCCGAGCGAACCGCGCCCCGACTTGGTCACGATCTCGACGACCCCGTTGGAGGCGCGCGAGCCGTACAGCGCGGCCGCGTTGGCCCCCCGCAGCACCGTGATCGACTCGATGTTGGACGGGTCGATGTCCTGGGCCATGTTGCCGTAGTCGATGCCGCTGCGGTTGCGGACCACGGCGCCGACCGTGCCGCCGTTGGCGGCCGTCTCCCGTCGGCTGTTGTCGATGGGCACGCCGTCCACCACGATGAGCGGCTCGTTGTTGCCGGAGATGGACGCCACCCCGCGCAGGACCATCTTCGAGGTGCCGCCGAGCACGGCGGGCGGGGTCACCACCAACCCGGCCACCTTTCCGGCCAGATTGCTGATGACGTTGTTGTCGCGCACCTCGACCAGCTCGTCGCCGTCGATGCCCTGCACGGAATAGCCGAGGCTGCGCTCCTCGCGCGTGATGCCCAGCGCCGTGACCACCACCTCGTCGAGCAGCAGCGCCTCGCTCTCGAGCGCGAAGTCGGCCACGGTCGCCGCGTCGGCCGTAACCGTGACCACCATGGTCGCGGTCACGTACCCCAACCGCTCGGCCTGGAGGGTCACCTCTCCGACGGGCACGCCGGTGATCAGGAAGCGGCCGTCCGCGTTGGTCGCGCCACCGATCCCCGGCCCCACGATCGACATCTGGACGGCGTCAAGGGGCGCGAGCGTGGACGCATCGGTGACGAGGCCGGTCACGCTGCCGGTCTGCGCCGACAGGAGCGTCGGGGCGGCGGTGAGCGCCAACGCCAGCACGGCGAGCGACGCGCTCCTCAGCGGGGAGTGCTTCATGGTTGACCTCCTTCTTCGAGAATCGCGGCCTTGGCCGCTCGTCGAATCGTTGGCATCCGGGGGGGCTCGCCGCGGCGTCCTCGGGGAACCCCCCGGGGGGATCGCCGCGGACGCCCGGTTCCTCCCGGCTATCCGCCCCACCGATAGCCGAATCCCACGCTGAACGAGGCATCCATGTGCGCCTCGTCCAGAACGTGGTTCTGATACGTCCAGCTGGTGACGTCGGCGAAGACGAAGCCGCCCGACGCGAGCGGGAACCGCACGCCCGCTCCCACGACGCCCGTGAACTCGGTGACGTCGTACGCGTAGCTGTTGGTGGTCTCGCCCCGCCGGTCCACGAACACCAACCCGCCCCCCGCGTGCACGTACGGCTCCATACCGCCGCCGGTCAGGAGGAGCACCTCGACCCCGCCGCCGTAGTAGCGGCGCGAAAGGTCCACCGACTCGTCGATCCCGCCGGTGGCGTCGGTGCCCGACTTGGATGTGAGGCTCATGTCGCCGCGGATCGAGATGCGTTCGTAGAGCTGAAGCGAAGCTCCGGCGCCGAAGCGAACGCCCATCCCGTACGACACCACCCGATCCGCGTCGTACCCCGCGGGATTGTTGATCAGGCCGCCGTGGGCCGACAGGGAGAAGCTGCTGACGGGATCCTGAGCCCGCAGGGGAAGGACGGCGAACGCCCCCGCGAGCCCAACGAGAACAAGTCTCCGAACACCGGACATGGACCCCTCCCTGGAGCTGTCGAGGCGCCGGCCCGAGAGCGAAGGAACCGATGGGGCGTCTTCGCCTCACCCATCCGGATTCGCGCCGCACCGATTGGGCTTGCGCCTCGCGAAGGAACTTGGAAAACCCGTATTATGCGCACAACGGAGCCTCCACGTCAAGCAGCTTGCGGACGAACCCTTGGTCCCGCGCATCCGGCGCCCGCCGCGCTCCCCCGTGTCGCGTCCCCCGACCCGAACGCTATGTTGCCCGTGGCCGGCGAACCGGACCGGACCCGCGACCTGGAGTCCCAAGCGATGCCCTTGATCCTCGCGAGCCTGCTCGGCGTGGCGTTCGCGCCCCAGGAGGCGCCTCGGGCCACGTACGCCGGGAGCGCCGGCGAAACCGAGGTGGCGGTTCCGCGTCTGGAGGAGGACGCCCGCGTCGACGGGGTCCTCGACGAACCCGCGTGGGGCGTCGCCGCGGTGCTCACCGGCTTCTCGCAGTACGAACCCGTGGACCGGAGACCCGCCGCCGACACCACCCAGGTGCTGGTGTGGTATTCCCCGACCGGCATCTACTTCGGCGTCCGCGCCTTCAACGCCTCGGGACCGGTCAACGCCACGCTCGCCGACCGCGACCGGATCGACGGCGACGACCACGTCCAGCTCCTGCTGGACACCTTCGACGACCGGCGCCAGGCCCTGCTGTTCGGCGTCAACCCGTTCGGCATTCAGCAGGACGGGAACCGGACCGAGGGCGAACAGGGCCGGGCGAGCCGGGGCGTCGAGGTGACCGAAACCAACCTGACGCCGGACTACGTCTTCGACTCCCGCGGACGGCTCACCGACTACGGCTACGAGGTGGAGATCCACATCCCCTTCCAGAGCATCAGCTACCAGGCCTCCGACGTGCAGGACTGGGGCATCAACGTCATTCGCAAGGTGCAGCACTCGGGCTACACCGACACGTGGACCTCCACCCGGCGCGGGGCGGCCTCGTTTCTGGCCCAGTCCGGCCGGCTGGTGGGGCTGCGCGACCTCAACCGGGGCATGGTGGTCGACGTCACGCCCACGCTCACGACCGCCCTGGACGGCGCACCCGACGGGAGCAGCGCCTGGAGCTACGCGTCGAGTCCCGAGCTGGGCGGCAACCTGCGCCTGGGGCTGAGCGCCAACCTCACCCTCGACGCCACGGTCAATCCCGACTTCTCCCACGTCGAGGCCGATGTGGGGCAGGTCTCGAGCAACGAGCGGTTCGCCCTCTTCTTTCCCGAGACGCGGCCCTTCTTCCTCGAGGGGATCGATCGATTCGACGCGCCCAACCGGCTCATCCACACGCGTCGCCTGGAGCGTCCGGTCATGGGGGTGAAGCTGACCGGCAAGGTGGGGGAAACCGGCATCGGTCTGCTCTCCGGGATGGACGCGCGCGTTCCGGGCGGCCCCGGGGCGGACCCGCATCCGTGGTTCAACGCGCTTCGGCTGCAGCGCGACGTCGGAGCGCAGTCCACACTCGGCATGGTCTACACCGACCGGGTCGCGGGCGACGACTTCAACCGGGTGGCCGCCGTCGACGCGCGGCTCGTGTTGGGGGACATCCACGTGGTGGCCCTTCAGGGAGGCGCGAGCGCCACGCGGACCAACGGCGCGACCGGCTACGCCCCCATCTGGGAGGCGATCCTTCAGCGCACCGGGCGCAGGTTGGTGCTCGACTACCGCGTCACCGGCATCCATCCCGACTTCGAGACCCGGGCCGGCTTCGTCAACCGACCGGGCGTGATCCACGCGCGCGCGAGCCACAGCGTGAACTTCCACGGCGCGCCGGGGAGCCGGGTCGAACGCTGGACGCCGGGGTTCAGCACCATGGGCTGGTGGGGGTACCACGGGTTCGGCGACCAAGCGCCCGAGGAGACCAAGACCTTCCTGTCGAACACCTTCCAGCTGCGGGGCGGATGGTCGGCGCGCGTGAGTCACGGCTGGGAGAGCTACGAGTTCAAGCCCGAGTGGTACGCCGACTACGGGGTGGCGCGCCCGGGGCCCGCGGGCGCCGACACGGTGTTCTGGGACGCCCCGGACCGGATCACCGACGTGCGCGGCTGGATCACCAGCGTGACCACGCCCGAGTTCTCCACCTTCTCGGCCCGCGTGGGGGTCAACGTGTGGCGGGACGCGGGGTTCGCCGAGGCTCGGGGCGTCTGGCTGTTTCGGCCCAACGCCACCGTCAACTGGCGTCCCACGGACCAGCTGCGGCTGAACCTCCTCTACAACCAGCTCACGCTCGACCGCCGCTCCGACGGGTCGAACATGTCCACGCAGAGGATTCCCAGGCTCTCGCTGGAGTACCAGATCTCGCGCTTCCTCTTCGTTCGGCTGGTGGGGCAGTACGACTCCCTCGAACGGGACGCGCTCCGGGCCGGCGACACCGACGAGCCCATCTTCCTGCTCGACCCCGAGACGGGTGGATGGGTGCCGTCGGTCGCGAGCGCGCAAAACCGCTTCACCGGCGACGTGTTGCTCTCGTACCGGCCCACGCCGGGCACCGTCCTCTTCCTCGGCTACGGCGCGGCGCTCGACGACGCGGACGCGTTCCGCTTCGACCGTATGACCCGGGACGCGGATCGGTTCTTCATGAAGCTGAGCTACCTGTTCCGGCGTTAGCCCGCGTCCCAGGTGGCCAGCCCATCGACCCGAATACAAGCACCTGAATCGGACACCCATGGAGGTCCCATCATGTCATCATCCCATCGCGAGAGTCCCGCCCCGGCCACGGGCACCACCCGTGGTCCGGGACACCCCACCCGCCGCCAATGGCTCGCCGGGGCGGGAGCGGGCGCGGCGGCGCTTCTGCTCGACCGCGACCCCCTCCGGGCCGCCCCCCGAACGGGCGCGCGGTCACCGGCGCGGCAGCCGGCCACGGTCGTGTTCACCCACACCACGGTCGCGAACCCGGACGAGGTCCGGGACGACGTGGCGCTCGCGGTCGAGGGCGACCTCATCGCGGCGATCGGTCCCACCGACGCGGTGCTCGCCGCACATCCCGGGGCCGAGGTGTACGACGGGCGCGGCAAGGCGCTCCTCCCCGGCCTGATCAACTGCCACGCCCACATGCGGGCGGTGGTCGCGCGCGGATTCAACGAGGACTTCGGCTTCCCGAACACCGCCAACCTGGCCGTGTCGCCGGCGAGTCTTCTCGAGGGAGACGAGGGCGACCTCATGGTGCGCGTCGCCGCGCTCGAGGCCATCACCACGGGAACCACCACCATCGTCGAGTTCACGGGGAACGTGGCGCGCCACGCCGCCGCGCTGGCCGACTCGGGGCTGCGCTGCGTCCTCGCCGAGGGCGTCCGCGACACCGAGAACGTGCCCGGCCCCGTGTCCACGCGGGCGATGGCCCGGACGGTTTCCGAACCCCCCCGCTTCTCGGAGCGGCTCCGGGACGAGGGCATGCGCCGAGTCGACGACCTGTTCAGCGCCTGGCACGGGGCGCGCAACGGCCGCGTCACGGTGTTTCCGGCGGCGTCGCTCACCGAAACATCCTCGCCCGAGCTCCTGCGGGCGGTGCGCGACTTCGCCGAATCGCGCGACCTGGGCTACACCATCCATCTGAACCAGAGTCGCGCCGAGTACGAGTTCATGGTGATGCACCATGGTCTGCGCCCGACCGAATACCTGGACCGGCACGACTTCCTGGGCCCCCGGCTGTTCGCCGCCCACGCCCGCTACGTCAACCAAGACGAGATCGCGCTGCTGGGGAGGTCCGGCACCATCATCTCGCACCAAGCGGGCATGGCGGCCAACCGCGGCGTCAGCCCACCCATTCCGGAGCTGCGCACCGCCGGCTGCCCCGTCGCGCTGGGCACCGACAACAACACCAACGACGTCTTCAAGGTGATGCGCACGGCCCTCCTGACGGAGCGCATCCGGCGCAACCGGGACGGCGACGAGGTGCCCGGCCTCCAGCCCCAGCCGGAGGACATCCTCGCGGACGCCACCCAAGGGGGCGCGCTGGCGGTGCGCCAGGCGGACACGCTCGGGACGCTTGAGGTGGGGAGGAAGGCCGACCTACTCGTGGTCGACACGCTGCGACCCCACCTCGTGCCCGCGGGACGCATCGTCTCCGCGTTGGTTCACTGCGGCCACCCGGGCGACATCGAGTCCGTCATGGTGGACGGTCAATTCGTCATGCGCGACCGCGAGGTGCTCACCATGGACGCCGAGGCCATCGTGCGCGAGGCCGACGCCGTGGGCCGGAGGATCTGGGGCCAGGTGCTGGAGGCGAGCCCGCTCAACGTCCCCCGACTACCGCGCGCGGGCTGAGAGGAAGTCGCCCTTGAGGGCGATGAGCCAGTCCCTGGCCACGGCGCGATGGGATGCGGAGTATCGCGATGGACGATACGCCGGGGATCCTCCCCTGCCCTTCACGGATGTCGTCCTGACCACGCTGCGCGCGGCCTCGCTGGACCAAGGCGCGGGCCTCTACCTCGGCTGCGGCAACGGGCGCAACTATCTGCCGCTGGCAAGGTCGGGACTACGGTTATTCGGACTGGATCTGTCCCTTGAGTCGCTTCGCCAGCTGGTCGCCCGCGAGCCCGCGCTGGCGGCGACGCGACTCATCCGGGCCGACGCCCGAACCTTCGCCAGCCGACGCCGCTTCAGCTACCTGATCGCCATTCAGGTGTTTCAACACGGCGTGGCCGCCGATGTGGCCCGGTACTTCCAGGCGGCCAGGGACCTCCTTCTGCCGGAGGGCCTCTTATTCCTGCGCGTCAACGCGGCCACGACCCGGATCCATCGACCCCACACCGTGATCGAGCGGAACGAGCATGGCGGGTTCACGGTCGTGTACGAGGCGGGTCCCAAGCGGGGCCTTCCCGTCCACTTCTACGCCCGCGACGAGCTGCTCGCCCTAACGCGCGATGGCTTTTCCGTCGTGGCCGAACCCCGCGAGGACGCCACGCCGCGCGGGCGACCCCAGGCGGGTCACTGGATCCAGTGGGAGGCCATCTGGCGACTCACCCCCGCAGGTGCTCGTTGAAGAACGCGATGGTCCGCTCCTGGGCCTGGCGCGCGGCTTCCTCGTCGTAGCGCGGGGTGGTGTCGTTGTGGAACCCGTGGTTCGCGCCATCGTAGACGTGGACCACGAACTCCTTCCCGTTCGCCTCGAGCGCCTGCTGGTACGCGGGGTACGCGGCGTTGATGCGCTCGTCCAGACCCGCGAGCTGGATCATGAGGGGCGCCTGAATGGAGGGAACGTCCTCCAAGGCCGGCGCCGACCCGTAGAACGGCACCCCGGCGCCCAGATCCGGTAGCCGGACCGCCAGCTGGTTCACCACTCCGCCCCCGTAACAGAACCCGACGGCGCCGACCCGCCCGGTGGTGGCCTCGTGGTCCCGCAGGAAGCGGAACGCGGCCACCCAGTCCTCCATCATCACGTCCCGATCAAGTTGGCGCTGCATCTCCCGGCCCTCGTCGTCGTTGCCGGGATAGCCCCCCAACGGGGTGAGCGCGTCCGGCCCCAACGCCACGAAGTCCGCCGCGGCGAACCTGCGGACCACGTCCTCGACATACGGGTTGAGACCGCGATTCTCGTGGATGACCAGCACGGCGGGCTTGGCTTCGGTGGCGTCGTCGGGCACCGCCAGGTAGCCGCGCATGGTCCCCGAGCCGCTCGGCGAGGGATAGGTGACGTACTCCTGACGGATCCGGGCGTCGTCGGGCGCCACCTGACGCGCCCACGCGTAGTTGGGCCGAAGCGCCTCCAGCACCGCGAGCGCGGCGCCGCCGCCACCCAACACCTTGCCGGCCCCCTCGAGGAAGTCCCGGCGCTGGATGTGTCCGTGGACGTAGCCATCGAAGAGCGCCAGGATCTCCTGGGGAAAGTCGCTCGCCTTCTTTCGCTTGCTCATGGGGGGTTCTCCGCAGCTTGGGGTGATGACGGTTTTTATTGCGGGATACGGTTCGCGGGGGAGTACGGTTCGTGGAGGGGTACGGTCCGTGGATGGGTCGGGTTCGCGTATGGGTCGGGTTCGTGGAGGAGGCTTGGTTCTGGATGGGTACGGTGTGCGAGTCGGGTTCGTTGACGGTCGCCGGGAGGAGGATCCCGGGAGTGGCGGTCGCCCCGATGCGTGTGATCCCTTCGTTGTGGCTTGGTCGCGGTTCACATGGGATGGTCGGGCATGGGATGGACGCAGCATGGGATGGACGCCGTTTCTTCCGCGAGCCACGCGTGACGGCGGTTCCCGCGGCTCACTCAGCATGGGTTGGACGGGCGTGGCGCGCAAATTCCGGGCGGTCCCGCATGCTTCCTGGCCATCGGCCTCGCCGTCGCCGTCGGCCGGAGCGGGGGCGGAGGCCGCTGCGGCGCGCTGACCAACCTCATCGACTCGCTCGAGGGGGCCCGGGCTGCGAGCCATTTCCCTCCCCGACCCCGGCCGGCTGTGCCCGCTCCGCCAACAGACCCACGGCGTCGGCCCGGGCCGTGGGACGACCTCTAGTCGGCCGCGGACAAACTCCCCTCGGCACTCGAGCCGCGTGGCATCCGCGCTGGTTCGCTGCGCTCGGCGTTGCCTTTCGGCCCAATAGCTCTGCCAGTCGGCCCTCAAAGCGCCTTGCCAGCCCGGCGCCTCGCCGCTCTCGGTGCTCGGGCGGATTCATCCACGGACTGCTAGTCGGCGCCTCAAGACCCCCGACCCATCCGACGCTCCCGGTGATTGACGAGCTCGCGAACTCGCCGGTGACTCGCAGCGGCGCCATCCTCGTCTTCCAAGGCGACATCCTCGTCTTCCAAGGCGCGATCCTCATCTTTCGGGTGCGATCCTCTTCTTGCGGGGTGCGATCCTCCGTATTGCTGGGCGCGATCCTCCTCTTTCGGGGCGCGATCCTCTTCTTCTAGCGACGACATCCTCTTCGTCCCAACGCGCGATCCCCCGTATTGCTGGGCGCGATCCTCCTCTTGCGGGGCGCGATCCTCTTCTGGCTGGGCGTCAGCCCTCATCTTGCTGGGCACGATCCTCATCCTGCCGGGCGCGATCCTCTTCTGGCTGGGCGCGATCCCCTCGTCTTGCTGGGCGCCATCCTCTTCTTGCTGGGCGTCAGCCCTCATCTTGCCGGGCGCGATCCTCCTCTTGCTGGGCGCGATTCTCATCTTGCTGGGGGCGGCGATCCTCCGTCTTGCGGGGCGCGATCCTCTTCTTCTAGCTCGACAACCGGCGCTATGAGCACGCTTTCGGCGGTGCTCACCTCCGGCCAAGGCGTGGCCGGGCGGCCCAGGGGCACATGCGGTCGTCCCATTTCGCCGTTGATGGGTTCCCATCCGAGCCTCGGCACGGCGGCTGGCCGCGTCCGGTCCGCAAGATGGCCGGGGTGCGGGTGGGGGCCGGCCAAGCGTCCCAAATTCGCATGTGGCAGTCCCAGTGCGCCATTTGACGGGCTCCCGTTCAAGCCTCCGCGCGGCGGCTGGCCGCACCGATCTGGAAGCTGACGGGGCCGCGGGTGGGGGCCGGTCCAGCCTCCCAAATCGCATGCGACAGTCCCATTCCGCCATTGATGGTTTCCCGTACCAGACCTCCGCACGGCGGCTGGCCGCGTCTGGTCCGCAAGATGGCCGAAGTACGGGTGGGGGCGGGCAACAGCGTCCCAAATTCACATGCGGTCGTCCCATTCCGCCGTTGATGGGTTCCCATCCAAGCGTTGGCGGGTTCCCGTCCAAGCCTCCGTCTGACGGCTGGCCGCGTCTGGTCTGCAGGATGGCCGGGGTGCGGAGAGAGGCGGGGACGGCGCTCATACTCACGTGCGGCAGTCCCATTCGGCCGTTGTATGCGGTCGTCCCATTCCGCCATTGATGGGTTCCCGGCCACGCCTCCGCACGGCGGCTGGCCGCGTCTGGTCCGCAAGATGGCCGAAGTTGTTACCGGGCATACAAAATTGCAGGAAGGCGGGCATGGAAAATGTCAGGCTTGAGGCTCGTGCCCGGAGGTTGGCCGTGGGGTGGTGTGGGAGGGCTGGTAGGGATCAGGCGAGGGTTGGCTACCATCGCGTCTCCATCGAACGAAGGAGGCGTGATGCTCGGGAGAGAGACGCGGGTGCTGTTGCGACACTACCTGGAACAGGGGATGAGCAGGGCCGCGGTGGCGCGGCGGTTCGGCATCAGCGAGCGGACGGTGTACCGCTGGATCGCGGCGGGCCAGCTGGATCGGGAGATGGACGAGAGTCCGGTGGAGTACGGACCCAGGCGGCGGCGGCCCTCGAAGCTTGATCCGTACAGAGAGATCATCGGGGCGCGGCTGGCCGAGTATCCGGAACTGAGCGCCGTGCGCCTGTACAAGGAGGTCCGGGCGGCGGGCTACGGGGGCGGCTACGACCAAGTGAAGCGACACGTGCGCGAGGTTCGGCCGCGGCCTCCGGAGGAGCCGGTGCGGCGATTCGAGACCCCTCCGGGCCACCAGGGCCAAGTGGACTTCGCGGAGTTCCGCACCCCGTGGGGCAAGCGACACGCGCTGATCGTGGTCCTCGGGTACTCGCGGCTGATGTGGCTCCAGTACTACGAGCGGCAGACGATGGCGGTGGTGATGGAGGGCTTGGAGTCGGCCTTCCGGTACTTCCGGGGCGTGCCCTCCGAACTCCTGTTCGACCAGATGAAGGCCGTCATCGTGGAAGACGACCGGAACCGCGGGGGACGGCTGGTCGAGAACCCGGAGTTCGTGCGCTTCGCGGTCCACTGGGGCTTCCGGATCCGGGCGTGTCGGCCGTACCGGGCCCAGACGAAGGGCAAGGTGGAACGGCCGGTGAGCTACATCCGCGGGAACTTCTTCTACGGTCGCGACTTCGTCTCGGACGCCGATCTCAACGCCCGGGCGCTGCGGTGGCTCGACACCGAAGCCAACGTGCGCATCCACGGGACGCTGAGGGAGCGGCCGGTGGACCGCTACGAGACCGAGCGGCCGCATCTGACGCCCTTGGCCCGTTGGCCCTACCGCCGGGTGATCCCCCGGTCGTCGGGGCCGGGACGACGGCGGCCCGAGGCGGCGGCGCTGCCGCCGCGATTCGACGTCGAGCGTCGTCCGCTGGCCGAGTACGCTCGGATGACGGAGGGTGGGGGGTGAGCCGGCCGTCGCGCAGGGAGCGGATCGCGGCTCAACTCGCCGACCTCAAGATGCCCGGCGCGCTGGAGGCGCTGGACGGTGTGCTTGCCGGGGTCGACGGAGGGAGTGCGACCGCGGGCGAGGCCATCGAGCGGCTTCTGGCCGCCCAGATCGGGCTGCGCAACGGCCGCCGCCTCGAGGCGGCCATGCGGTCCAGTCGACTGCCGTACGTGAGAACCGTGGCGGACTTCGACTTCTCCTTCCAGCCATCGATCAAGCGCGAGCAGATCGACGCGCTCCACGAACTCGGCTTCGTGGAACGGAGGGAGAACGTCGTCTTCCTCGGCCCGCCCGGGGTCGGCAAGACGCACCTGGCCATCAGCCTGGCGATCGCCGCGGCCGAACGCGGACGCAAGATCTACTTCGGGTCGCTCACGGACCTGGTGAACTCGCTCGAGGAGGCGAAGGCCGCGGGTCGACTCGAACGCCGACTCAAGACCCTGACCCACCCGGCGCTCCTCGTCGTCGACGAAATCGGATACCTGCCGGTGACCCAGAGTGGCGCCGTTCTCTTCTTCCAACTGATCAATCGCCGCTATGAGCGCGCCTCGACGGTCCTTACCTCGAACAAGGGCTTCGAGGAGTGGGGTCGCATCCTCGGCGACGAAGTCATGGCCGCCGCCCTGCTCGACCGCCTCCTGCACCGCTGCCACATCGTCAACATCCGGGGCAACAGCTACCGCATGCGGCACCACGCCGAGCTCTCGAAGGCCATCCACCCCCTTGCCGGAACCCGAACAAACCCCAATTCCCCGGGCGAGGAGCCCGGGTCATGAGTGCCACTCGGCTCCCGGCCCGCTGCCCCGCTCCGGTCGCGTCGCTCCCTACGCGGGGCAGCGCTTGGACCCTGACATTTTCCATGCCCAAAACCCTGACATTTTCGATGCCCATTGACAGAAGTGCGGGTGGGGCGGGCAACAGCGTCCCAAATTCACATGCGGTCGTCCCATTTCGCCATTGACGGATTTGGGAGCCGCCGACCGAAGCAGTCCGGGACCCCGTGTTCTCCCGCCCGTTGGCGGGGCTGACGGACGCGCTGGAGGCGTTCGCGGGCGGCATCCTCCTCCGACGTCCTCCCGACCCCGCCACGACCCTCGGCGGGCAGCACGGAAGGCCGTTTCGGGTGGCGTTATATTTGTATGTAACCAATTGCACCATTTCACGTTGGAGGAATTCGTGATCGCCCATCCCGACCTGCTCCACGACCCTCGGCGGACCCCGCCGCGGCAGCCCGCGACGGCGCGGAGACCGGCGGACGCCCGACCCGCCGCCGAGGCCGCGTCCGCCGAGGAGGCGTCCGCCACGCCTGCGGCACCCGACCCCGTGTCCGTCGAGCCCAATTCCGGCACGCCCGTGTCCAGCAAACCCGCGTCCGCCAAACCCGCTTCCGCCGACCTCGTGTCCGCCGAAGCCGTGTTCGCCGGGACCGCGTCCGCCAAGGGCGCCGCCGAACCCGCATCCGTCACGCCCGCTTCCGCCGATTCCGTGTCCGCCGAGCCCGAATCCGTCAATGGGGCATCCGCCAAGTCTGCGTCCGCCACGCCGGCATCCACCGACTCCAAGTCCGCGAAACCCGCATCCCCCGACTCCGCATCCATCGAGTCCGCTTCCGCCAAGCCCGCGTCCGCCACACCGGCATCCACCGACTCCAAGTCCGCGAGACCCGCATCCCCCGACTCCGCATCCGTTGACCCCGAGCCCGCACCCGACCCCGACCCCTCCCGGGACGCCGACGAGCTCTTCGAGCTGGGCGAGCGCATCGCCGAGCTCGCCGCGCGCATCAACTCCGCGGAGGTGCGGATGATGACCCTCATCGCCGACTTCGACCGGCGCGGCGGCTGGAGGGACGGCTTCGGATCCTGCGCCGAGTGGCTCGCGTGGAGGACCGGCGTCAAGATCGGATCGGCGCGCGAGCGGGTCCGCACGGCGCGGGCGCTCGAGCGTCTGCCGCAAACCGCGGAGGCCCTGCGGCGCGGAAGCGTCTCCTACGCCAAGGTGCGCGCGCTCACCCGCGTCGCGACGCCCGAGCGCGAGGCGGAGCTGCTCGAGTTCGCGCGCGCCGGATCGGCCGCGAAGCTGGAGCGGACGGTGCGCACGTGGCGGAGGCTGTCGCGCGAGGGGGAGCTGACCGCCGAGCGGGCCCGCCACCGCGCCCGCGCCTTCTCGGTCTTCGTGGACGGCGAGGGGATGTACGTGGTGCGGGGGCGGCTCGAGCCGGAGGCCGGGGCCGTGCTGATGCGGGCGGTGGAGGCGGCGTCGGACGCGCTCTTCCGGCGCGAGCCCCATCATGGGCCGGACGCGCCACCCGCGACCGGGGCCGACGCGCGACGGAGGTCGGGGCGGCGCCGGGCGGACGCCGTGGGTCTGCTGGCGGAGCGGGCGCTGGCGGCCGGGTTCGGGGAGGGGGATGGCTCGCGATCCGACCGCGACGCGGTTGCGCCGCCGGGCCACCAGCCGAACGCCACTCCCCGCAGCCACCCGGGCCACCTCGACGAGCACGGAGTCGACGAGGTCCGATCAGGCGGAGACGCGCATGGCCCGCTGGGCAGCGACGCGGACAACCCCCGGCACCACGAGGTGGACGACATCCGGTCCCGCGACGCGCGCCATCCCACGGGCCACGACCCGCGCGCCCCCTCGGACCACGACCTGCATGGCCTGCCAAGCGGGGACACGGACGCCCGGCCGGACCACGGCACCGGCGACCCGTCGACCGGAACGCGGACCGCCCCCGGCACGACGCTGCCGATGGGTCGCCGGCACCGCCACCCCGATGGCCCGCCGGACAAGGAACCGAACGCCCCTCCCCGCGGCCACCCGGGCCACCTCGCCGATCACGGAACCAACGGGGCCGGATCGGACGGGGACGCGCGCCGGGGATCGCAACCCCGGCCCCCCGCGAAGCCCGCGAGCCGGAACGACCCGCCGACCCGATCCCTTGGCGGTCCCGAATTCACGAACCCATCCCCGTCCCAGGACCCATCCCCGTCCCACAATCAGCGCCTCTCCCGCGCCCAGCCCCTCTCCGCCGACGAGCCACCGACCCAACCCCTTAACCGGCCCAAATCCACCAACCCATCCCAACCCCCCGCCCCCGCCCCGCCGGACATCCGATCCGGCACCCGCGCCGAGCGCTACCAGGTCGTGGTCCACTGCGACGCGGCGACCCTCGCGGCGGACGGCGAGCCGGGGCGCTCGGATCTGGACGGCGTGCGCGTTTCCGCGGAAACGTCGCGGCGCATGGCGTGCGACGCGGCGGTCGTCGCGATGGTCCACGCCCGGGACGGCTCGGTGCTCAGCGTGGGCCGCCGGACGCGCACGATCCCGCCGCACATCCGACGGGCGCTCGATGAGCGGGACCGGGGATGCCGCTTTCCCGGGTGCGCGTGCCGGTTCACCGAGGCGCATCACGTGCGGCACTGGGCCGACGGGGGCGCGACCAGCCTCCGCAACACGCTGCTGCTCTGCCGGCGGCACCACCGCGCCGTGCACGAGGGACGGGTGAAGGTGTCGGTCAACGCCGACGGGACCGTCCTCTTCGTCACGCCGGGCGGGAGGATCCTGGTCGACGCGCCCGCGAGGCCCGCGGAACGAGGTCCCGGGAATGGGACCGACGGGCTCGCGGCGGCAGGTTCGAGGACGCAGCAAACCGGGATGAGGTCGGCGGCGGATGGGTCGCGAGGGCCGGCGGAGGAGGGGCCGGAAGCCACGGAAGCGGTGGATGGGCTGCGCGAGCCCACGACGGAAGACCCCAGGACGGCGCAACCCGAGGTGAGCGGGGCGACGGTCGGGGACGAGCGCGCCGTCCTTTCCAATGGGGCCGCGCTCTACCGCGATTCGGAGATCCCCTGGCGGGTTGAGGCGGCGGCTCTAGAGGCGATGGAGGAGTCGCTGGAATGAGTTGAATTTAAAACCGGGCCCCCGCATGGGAGCCGCGTCAACCAGGCAACCCCAGCTTACCGGCGTCGCCGCTTCAACTTCTGGACTCCAACGCCCAACGGCACCCGCATCTCTTCGTACAGCATGAACAGGTGCTCGGCGCGCTCCCGCTCGGAAGCGAAGCGTGGCGCATCGGGTGTCTGCGCCATGGCCGGTTGGAGAGCGTAGTCGGATGAGAGGGTCCCCCTACAGTCAGCAGCGCTTGGAGAGTCTCCCGGTCACGAAACCGAACGCT
The DNA here is from genome assembly GCA_965221265.1 of Longimicrobiales bacterium. Classification (GTDB taxonomy): domain Bacteria; phylum Gemmatimonadota; class Gemmatimonadetes; order Longimicrobiales; family Gaopeijiaceae; genus BD2-11. The sequence goes on from OZ244873.1 coordinate 192,584, forward strand.
GCGGCTCCGGCGACCCCCATCAAGGTAGTCGCCATCTGGCGTTGTTCCGGCGTTCCCCAGAACGTCATGTACAATATGACTCCGACCACAATCGCCATGAAGCCGAAGCCGACGGCGGAAAACTTTACGACATAGGAGAGGCGACGGTTGCGATAGTCATCATCTCGCTTTAGGCGGTCCTTCTGAAACTGAAACAGGCGTTCATTCGAGGCGTCAATGCTGGCAAACCCCGCTTGCATGACCTCCGTCATCCGGTCGCGGCTGGCAATTCGCTCGCGCTCCAGTGCGGCCATCTCGCTCCAGAGTTCCAGCTGCCCGGAGATCTCCTTCGGTTGGACGATCCCTTCTCCCGATGAGCTCACTGCAAGTCCATCGCCCCTCTGGGCGATTCGAGCATGATGTCCGCCCTACCCGCCTCCGCCAGCCCCACGAAGAACTCCATCGCGAGAGTCCGCGAGGGTGTCCCAGGAATAGTTGGAGGTTCTCCGAAGGGGAAAAGAGGTCGTGGTGGCTCCCGGGGGCCTGATTCCGGTTAGAATCAGGCGAGCAATCAACCCCAACGGGAGACCACCACGATGAGGAAAAGGTACGAAGGAAGGGGCGGGGCCGACAAGCGGGCGGCCCGGGAGCTGCTGGCGAGGGAAGGGCGGCATCTGCTGCCGCTGGCGGATGTGTTCGTGCGGGCGGGAGACGCGCTGGACACGATCATCGACGTCATCGGGCGGGCGGCGATCGAGGCGGTGCTGGAGATTGGCGCGTCGGACGTGGCCGGGCCGAAGCAGCCGGGCAGGCGGCGCGGCGGCGGGGTGGCCTACCACGGCCGGCAGAAGGGCCGTGTGTACCTGTCCGACAGAGCCGTCCGGGTCGAGAAGCCGCGGCTGAGGCGCAAGGGCGGGGGCGAGGTCGCGATCCCGGCCTATGAGATGCTGCGGCGTCCGGAGGGGCTCGGGGACCGGATGCTGGAGCTGCTGATGCGCGGGGTGAGCACGCGGGCGTACGGGAAGGCGATCGGGGAGATGGCGGAGACGGCGGGGGTGAGCAGGTCGTCGGTGAGCCGGCGGGCGGCCGAGGCGGCGGGCGAGCGGTTGAGGGAGCTGGCCGAGCGGCGGCTGGACGACCGGGACGTTGTGGTCGTGTACCTCGACGGCGTCCAGTTCGCGGGCCACCACGTGCTGGTGGCGCTTGGCGTGGACGCGGAGGGGAACAAGCGGATTCTCGGCATCCGGGAGGGTGCGAGCGAGAACGCGGCGGTCGCGCTGGCCCTGCTCGAGGAGCTCGTCGAGCGCGGCTTGGACCCGAGGCGGGGGCGGTTGTTCGTCATCGACGGCTCGAGGGCGCTGCGTAAGGCGGTCGACCAGGTCTTCGGGAAGGCCTGCAAGGTGCAGCGCTGCCGGAACCACAAGATGCGCAATGTGCTGGGGCACTTGCCGAAGACGCTGCACGACCAGGCGCGCGCGGTGCTGCGGGCGGCTTGGAAGCTGGACGGAACGGATGGGAGGGCGAGGATCGAGCAATTCGCGTCATGGGTCGACAGGGAGCATCCGGCGGCCGCGCGGAGCCTGCGCGAGGGGCTGGACGAACTCTTCACCGTAAGCGAGCTCGGGCTCACGGCTCCGCTGCGCCGCTGCCTGGGCACGACGAACCTGATCGACAACGCCCACTCCGGCATGCGCCAGCGGATGCGGCGCGTCACGCGCTGGCGGGACGGGTCGATGGTGGTCCGTTGGGCGGCCGCCTCGTTCATGGACGCGGAGCGGAGCTACCGCAGGATCATGGGCTACCGGGATCTGTGGATCCTCAAGGCGCACTTGGACGAACTCACGGCCCCGGTTGCCGAGAACGAGGCCGCATCCGTAGCATGAAACTCACGGGAGCCACCGCAACCTCCAACTACGGTTGGGACAGCCTCGAGTCCGCGACACGGAATAGACTTGGTATCCTCCGTACGGCGACTTGGTGTAGCGTGTCAGCGCGTCGGGCGCGGCCGGCATGGCGTGGCGCCTCTCGACCTCCTCCAACGCCTCCTTGATCGTGTCGACGAAGACATCCGGGGTGAGGCGAGGCAGCATCTCCAAGTTGATCATCTTGTTGGTGCCTCCGTTCATCGGGATGCGGGCGGAAAGCCACGGAACCGCCGCTACCAACGTTATCCGTGGAGCCATCGTGGATCAAGCCCCTGAGCTGCTCAAGGACAGAATCGTCCCGCCAACACTGGTCAGGTCCGGCAGCCTCACAGGCAATCTCGCGGATCAACACCCCGCCTACACCGACACGACGAGGATCGCTCGTGGACGGCAACCCGGATCGGGGACGGTCACGCTTACAGGCGGCTACGGGCGAGGGCGTCGATCCCCGTCCCGACGTTGACGTCCTTCGAAGACACAAGGGCCCAGCCAATCTCGCAAGAAGAGTGTGGTGGAAGGGCAACTATCGCTCTGTTGCGGAGCCACGGGCGGGTTCCGACGCCACCGCCGGCGGATGGATGCGTGGGCTGGACCTGTCAGGGACGGAACATCTCTTCTACGATGATGTTAGGAATTCAAGTAGTTTTCTTAGCTTGCCAAGCTTCGTTAGGTCCGGATCGTCGGGGCTGAAGTGCATGATGTCGTTCCGCACATCCCTGACTTCACGCAACCGCTTCAGGAATACTCTTCGATCAAGATTGGTCAGTCCAAGTCGCTTCCAATTGTCTTCCATTTCAAGTAACCGAATGTACTCGCCAAAGCTCAAGTCGCTCGCCTCTTTGACTGGTCGCTTGAGGTCGCGCGGATCCTTGGCGTCAACTATCTCTTGCTCGGTGAAGTTCTTGTCGATGAGCAGCCGCAATCGAGATTCCACGTCGTGGAGAAGAAGGAAGGGTTTGGCCAGTTTGTCATACCTGCTGCCGAGGTCGTGAGTTGTCACTATACCTGCGATCCGCTTGTCGCGTTCCAATACTAGCACCGCCTCGTTTTCCAAGATCTTCGCCACGGCGTCAAGGAACGACGTGTCCTTGTATACAGTCGGAGGCTGCTCGTCGAGGCAATCGCGTACGTACGTCGCCTCCGGTTTGGTTATCCTCGCCTTACCAATTGATCGCCAACTGATCATGCCATGAATGTTGCGTGGTCCTTGAGTGACGGGAAGTTGCGAATAATCGTTGACCAACATCTTTGTAGTCGCTGTCTCCAATTTGTCGTCACGTCCCACAGTTGTGGGTTTACGATTCGCGGATGAGAGCATTCCGATGTGCAACACGGCGAGTGGGGTAGGAGGCTGTCCCAACCGTAGTTGGAGGTTGCGGTGGCTCCCGTGAGTTTCATGCTACGGATGCGGCCTCGTTCTCGGCAACCGGGGCCGTGAGTTCGTCCAAGTGCGCCTTGAGGATCCACAGATCCCGGTAGCCCATGATCCTGCGGTAGCTCCGCTCCGCGTCCATGAACGAGGCGGCCGCCCAACGGACCACCATCGACCCGTCCCGCCAGCGCGTGACGCGCCGCATCCGCTGGCGCATGCCGGAGTGGGCGTTGTCGATCAGGTTCGTCGTGCCCAGGCAGCGGCGCAGCGGAGCCGTGAGCCCGAGCTCGCTTACGGTGAAGAGTTCGTCCAGCCCCTCGCGCAGGCTCCGCGCGGCCGCCGGATGCTCCCTGTCGACCCATGACGCGAATTGCTCGATCCTCGCCCTCCCATCCGTTCCGTCCAGCTTCCAAGCCGCCCGCAGCACCGCGCGCGCCTGGTCGTGCAGCGTCTTCGGCAAGTGCCCCAGCACATTGCGCATCTTGTGGTTCCGGCAGCGCTGCACCTTGCAGGCCTTCCCGAAGACCTGGTCGACCGCCTTACGCAGCGCCCTCGAGCCGTCGATGACGAACAACCGCCCCCGCCTCGGGTCCAAGCCGCGCTCGACGAGCTCCTCGAGCAGGGCCAGCGCGACCGCCGCGTTCTCGCTCGCACCCTCCCGGATGCCGAGAATCCGCTTGTTCCCCTCCGCGTCCACGCCAAGCGCCACCAGCACGTGGTGGCCCGCGAACTGGACGCCGTCGAGGTACACGACCACAACGTCCCGGTCGTCCAGCCGCCGCTCGGCCAGCTCCCTCAACCGCTCGCCCGCCGCCTCGGCCGCCCGCCGGCTCACCGACGACCTGCTCACCCCCGCCGTCTCCGCCATCTCCCCGATCGCCTTCCCGTACGCCCGCGTGCTCACCCCGCGCATCAGCAGCTCCAGCATCCGGTCCCCGAGCCCCTCCGGACGCCGCAGCATCTCATAGGCCGGGATCGCGACCTCGCCCCCGCCCTTGCGCCTCAGCCGCGGCTTCTCGACCCGGACGGCTCTGTCGGACAGGTACACACGGCCCTTCTGCCGGCCGTGGTAGGCCACCCCGCCGCCGCGCCGCCTGCCCGGCTGCTTCGGCCCGGCCACGTCCGACGCGCCAATCTCCAGCACCGCCTCGATCGCCGCCCGCCCGATGACGTCGATGATCGTGTCCAGCGCGTCTCCCGCCCGCACGAACACATCCGCCAGCGGCAGCAGATGCCGCCCTTCCCTCGCCAGCAGCTCCCGGGCCGCCCGCTTGTCGGCCCCGCCCCTTCCTTCGTACCTTTTCCTCATCGTGGTGGTCTCCCGTTGGGGTTGATTGCTCGCCTGATTCTAACCGGAATCAGGCCCCCGGGAGCCACCACGACCTCTTTTCCCCTTCGGAGAACCTCCAACTATTCCTGGGACACCCTCTGGGGTAGCGGCATCTGTGCTTCCAAGATTTTCGCCGTGAGTAGCGCCAAGAGCTCCTTGATCGGAAGCCATTATGGACGCTGGCAGGAAGCCTACCTGCTTATCCATCTCGACTTCGGATATGTCGGGATCGGTCGTGAGATCAAGTTCTCGTAGCGCTCGTCGGACCGTCGGGACAGCCAGCGATCCCCGTCGTCTGTACCCAAACCAGCCGAATAGGGTACGCACTTTGCGTCGGGGACGCTTTCCCGCTTTGACTAGACGGGCGACCCTGCTGAGTTCGGCGGGAAATGGCATACTTGAGGTGCCCAATCAAGAAGAACGTGAATGACCGCCGGTATGGAAGGCATGACCTGGATGGACGCTCCTACGCCAGGAGGAGATCACTGCCGCGTGGCCAACCCTGCGCCGCGACGTCTTCCTGCAAACGCGGGATGCCATCGCGATCCGAGCAATCCTTGTCGCTCGACGCCCTCCCATCACCGGCGACCCTCCATCTCCGACACCACCGTCGGCTCCTCTCCGCTCTCCAGGGTCTCCAGCACCTGCCGCCATTCGAACTTTTCGCCGATTCCGCGCACGTAGTGGTCCATCCAGGCCATTTCGCTCACGGCCTTCACGAGGCGGTTGCGGGGGTCCGGGATTCCGTGGCTGCGGCCGGGATACATGAACAGTTCGGTGGGCACGCCGAGCTTCTTGAGCGCCATGTGCAGCTCGACCGACTGCGGGCTCGGCACGCGCGGGTCGCCCTCCACCACGTGGATCATGGTCGGGGTGACGGCGTTGGAGATGTACTTGAGCGGCGACTGGTCGAAGTAGGTGTCGAAGTCCTCGTAGAGGAAGCCGTCGCCCACGTAGAACTGGCGGTTGCGCTGCACGTCGCTCTGGGCGTACATGCTGATCCAGTTCATGGTCCCGGCGCCGGAGCTGATGGCCTTGAAGCGGTCGGTTTGGGTGAGGATCCAGTTGGACCAGTGGCCGCCGGCGCTCCAGCCCAGCGCGCCCATGCGGTCGCCGTCGACGATCCCCTCGGCGATGAGGTGGTCCACGCCGGTCATGATGTCCTCGTAGCCAAGCGTGAAGTAGTCGCCCACGATGTCGGTGCGGTGCGCGTTGCCGTAGTTGCGCGAGCCGCGATAGTTGGGCTTGAGCACGGCGTAGCCCGCGCCCGCGTACACCTGCGCGTTGTAGCCGCCGTTGAAGCGCAGCACGTCCGCAGAGGCCGGCCCCCCGTGGATGGCCACGATGAGCGGATAGCGCGTCCCCTCCTCGTAGCCGACCGGAAGGACGAGCACCCCCCCGACCATCCTGCCGTCGGAGGAGCGCCAGTTGACCTCCCGCTCCTCCCCCAGGGCGATGTCGCGCACCTGCGGGTTCACGTCCACCAGCTGGGTCCACGTCGAGCGATCGGGCACGTCGTCCACGCCGGCCACGGTGAACACGGTGGGGGGCGTCGTCGGGTCGCTGTAGCCGATGAGGATGGTGCCGGTGTCGTCGTCGCGCGACACCGAGAGCGCGGCCCGCTCCTCGGTGAGCTGGCGCACCTCGCCCGTCTCCACGTCCAGCGCGTGCAGCTGGGTCGTCACCGTCACGCCGGCGTTGAAGTAGATGGTCCGCGCGTCGTCGGACCAGAAGCCCACGCTCGAGCTCTGGTCGAAGTCGGCGCCCAGCTTGCGGAATGCGCCCCCGCGGTCGTCCACCGCGCGGATGTAGACGCGGTTCTCCGTCATCGAGTAGCGCTCCATGTCGTCCGGCGCCGAGAAGGCGATCCAGCGCCCGTCGGGCGAGAAGGAGAGCCCGCTTTCGCCCACCTCGTGGTTGTCGGTGAGGCGTTCGATCTCGCCGGTCGCCACCTCCTTGAGGTAGAGGTCGGCGTAGAGTCGCTGCGCGGTGATGTTGCGTTCGTAGCGCTCCGGCGAACCGCCCGTGATGCCGATCCAGCGGCCATCGCCGGAGAGCGCGAAGCCGTTCACGCCGTACGATGGGTTGCTCGTCTCGCGCCGTTCCGTCGCCGTGGCCACCTCCACGCTCCACAGGCTGGAAAGGGGCGTGACGGCGTTGCGCACGTCGACCGTGAAGCCCATCTCGCGCCGCTTCGCCTCGTCCTCGTCGAAGGCGTCCGGGCGCGCGAAGTAGATGCGGCTTCCGTCCGGGGAGAACTCCCACTGGTCGACGCCCGCCTCGCCGCCGGTGAGCCGCTCGGGCTCGCCTCCCGCCAGGTCGCGCACCGGCAGCCGGTACAGCTGCTCGCGGCCATCCTCGCCGGAGCGGTACACCAGCCAGCGTCCATGCGGGCCGAAGGCGAAGCCCGACACCCCCTCGGCCGCGTCGGTCACCTTGCGGGCCTCGCCGCCGTCGTGGCGCATCATGTAGAGCTGGTTGCGGTCGCCGTCGCGGTTGGACGCGAACACGAAGAACGATCCGTCGGGAGCCCACGCCGGGCTGGTCTCGTTCTTGTCGTCGGTGAAGGTGAGCCGGCGCGAGGACGCCACGCCCTCCACGAGCGACACGAGGTGGATGTCGGACTGGGATTCGGCCTCCTCCCAGTCGGGCGTCGTGACCGTGTGGAGCATCCACGTCCCGTCCGGGCTCGGCGTCCACGAACCGGCGCGCCTCAGTTCCTGAACGTCCATGAAGGTGAGTGGCCGCTGCTGCGCGGCCAGGGGGGACCCGAACACCGCCAAGGCGGCGCCGACGAGGGTGAGGGCAACGGAGAACGAACGCATGTGAACCTCTCGGGCGAGGGGGAACCGAAGTGGGTTGGGCGTCATCGCGGGTCAACCACCCGGGCGGGATGCGCCGGCGTCGGTGGCGACCTCCGGGAGGCGCACGAAGCCGATGCCGCGCGCGTCGTCCCATTCGACCACGGTGCCGTGCGGCCGGGAGGCGTCGATCAGGTCCTGAACGATCTTCGCGCCCAGCTCGCGGTCGGCGAACATGGGTCGGCCGCGCACGGTGGCGGGCTGTCCGAATCCGAGCGAGATGGGGTGCAGCTCGAGGCTCACCAGCTCCTCGCCCCGGAAGGTCGGCATGGCCACGACCGACTCCCAGATCTGGGCGCGGGTGGGAAACCCGGTGGTCTCGTTCTGGTAGCGCTCCATGTTGAAATCCGCCACCCAGGCGTTGGGGTCGTCCCCCAGTCCCTGGCCGGCGTAGTTGTCGTGGGGCAGTCGCAGCAGGGTCTCGTTCTGGAAGATGAAGTCGCCCAGGGAGTACATGATGGGCTTCCCATCGTAAATCTCGATGCCGGTCAGGTAGTGGGGCCCGTGTCCCACGAACACGTCGGCTCCGGCATCGATCATCGCGTGCGCGAACTTCCTCAGGTAGGGCCCCTGGTTGTGGGCGTGGATGGTCACCACCACGTATTCGGCCAACCGGGACGCGTTGTTCACCACCGCCGCGATCTCCGCCACGTCTCCGGGGTCTGGGTCGCTGTCGATGCCGGACTCCTCCCCCGGATGGAGCGTCGTGCCCAGCAGGGTCAGGGGCTCGCCGGGAGCGCCCAGCTCGCCCCGCCGCGCGAGCTCCTCCAGCTCCAGCTCGCCGAGCGACCGGCGCAACCGCTCCAGCCGTTCGCGCTCCACGTAGCGGGTGGTGATCACGCGCAGCGGGTTGAGTCCGGGACGTCCGCGCACGCCGCCCTTGGCGGGACCGGCGACGGAATGGTCGGTGAACGCCGACGACACGGAAATGAGCGCGACCCGGCCGTCGTGCGTCTCGAGGAAGCGGGCCTCGCGGGCCTCGGCCAGGTTCTCTCCGGTCCCCGCGGTCAGCAGCCCCGCCGCCTCCGCGTGCTGGCGGGTGAGCCGATGCCCCTCGGTCGAGTAGTCGCCCGTGTGGTTGTTGGCCATCGACACCATGTCGAAGCCGGCCCACGCGAGCTCCCTGGCCAGACTCGGCTCGGCGCGCATCCACGTGCCCCCGCTGGAGGCGGCCGGATACGGCTCGTAGTCGTGAAAGAGCACCTCCAGGTTCACGAACGAGACGTCCGCGCTCCGCACGAGCTCGATCATGCGCAGATACTCGGGCTCCTTGTAGGGCGACAGGCGCCGGGTGATGATGGCGTCGCCCGTGAGGGCCATGGTGAACATGCCGTCCGCGGAGAGGCTTCCCGACGGGTCCTGGGCGTGGGCCGGGGCGGGACCCGCGAGCGCGAGGAGGATGATGGGGCCACCGAACAGAACGGATCGCTGGAGCATGCACGCCTCCTGGCGGAACGGATCGACGCCCGGGCGCCGGTTGGCCCGGCCGTCCCGGACGGGCATAGTAAGGGTGGGGAGGATGCGGTGTCGAGTTGCCCCGGCCGTAACCGGAGTTCGCGCCCGGCTTGATTGGGTCCGCGAGGGGTGATATCATGCCACGAAAGCTAGTGATACTATTTTATCCCCCTGAGTGATATCACCATGTCGGGTGATTCCGTCGCTGGTTCCCGCGCGCCCTCGGATCGTCGCGCGCCCTCGGGTCGGTTCGTCCTCCGAATCGACGCCGGTTTGCATGGCGCCCTGCGGGAGGCGGCGCGTGCCGCCGGGGTATCGCTCAACCGGTACTGCGCGCTCAAGCTGGCGTCGCCCGGGGCGTGGCTGGACGAGGAGGCTTCCGCGGTCGTCGCGCGCGCAGCGTCCATCCTGGGCGAGGCGCTGGTGGGTGTCGTGGCCTTCGGTTCATGGGTGCGGGGCGAGCAGGGAGGGAGCTCGGACTTCGACGCGCTGCTGATCGCGGACGACGACGCGCCGATTTCGCGAGACCTGTACCGGCGTTGGGAAGATGCTCCCGAGCTTCGTTGGCAAGGCCTGCCCGTGGAGCCCCATTTCGTCCATCTCCCGCCCGAGGGGGCGTTGCCCTCCGGTCTGTGGGCGGAGGTCGCCACGGAGGGGGTCGTCCTGCTGGAACATGGCTACGCCGTATCCCGGCGGCTCGCCGAGGTCCGCGCGCGATTGGCGGACGGGGACATCGTCCGTCGCCGCGCCCACGGGCGGCCCTACTGGGTGCGGGCGGGTTGATGCGAAACCCGGCCCTGGCCCGCGACCATCTCCGCCGGGCCAAGATCCGGCTCGCCGCGCTGGACGTCCTCTTCGAGGGCGAGAGCTGGGCGGACGTGGTCCGGGAGTCGCAGGAGATCGTGGAGCTCGCGCTCAAGGGACTGCTTCGGTCTCGCGGGGTGGACCCCCCTCGGGTGCACGACGTCTCGGAGGTGCTGCTCGCCGAACGGGCGCGCCTCCCGGCCGGGATCGCGAGCGAGGTCGAGACGCTCGCGGAATGGTCGCGGCGGCTGCGGCGGGACCGGGAGCTGGCCTTCTACGGCGCCGACGACCTCACGCCGTCGGGGTTCTACGCGCGGGAGGACGCGGTGGCCGCCCGGGCCAGCGCGCGCGCCACGGTCGAGTTGGTGTACCCGGAGGTCATGGGGTAGGCCGGGCCTTCCATCGCGGCCGGGCGCCCGCCTCCGTCACCGGCATTCCCCGCCGCCCCTACTCCCGCGCGCGCGAACTCCGTACACTCCTCCCGTCCCCGCACACCATCGCCCGAGGAATTCGACGATGCACGACCTCCGTTTCCGCACCCGCCCGCTGCCCCCGCGCCACGCCCGCGCCTCCGGTGGCTCCACCATTCGGCCCTCAAGGCGCGTTGCCACCCCGGCGCCACGCCGCTCCCGGGGCACGGGTGGGCTCATCCGCGGGCTGCCGGTCCTGTGCCTGCTGGCCGCCCTCGTCCCGCCGGCTCCCGCGCCGAGCCACCACGCCCGCCCGGCCGACTCCGAGGCCCACGGGGCGGGCGCCCGCGCGGCCACCGGGGACCTCGCGGGCGTGGGCGACGTGGTCCGGTTCCTGCTGCCCGCCGGCCTCCACGCCCAGGACGCCGACGCGGACGCCCCGGCCGAGCTGAACGCGGGCATGCTGTCGTCGTTCCGGTGGCGGAGCATCGGGCCGGCGGTGGCATCGGGCCGCATCGCCGACATCGCCATCGACCCCACCGACCGCAGCGTCTGGTACGTCGCGGCCTCCTCCGGAAACGTGTGGAAGACCACCAACGCGGGCACCACCTGGACGCCCATCTTCGACGACTACGGGTCGTACTCCATCGGGGCCATCGCGCTCGACCCGAACGACCACCTCGCCCTCTGGGTGGGCACCGGCGAGAACAACGGCCAGCGCTCGGTGGGGTACGGCGACGGCGTGTACAAGTCGGTGGACGGGGGGCGCTCGTTCGCGAACATGGGACTCGAGACCTCGCGGCACATCGGCATGATCGCGGTGCACCCCGAAGACTCGCGCACCGTTTTCGTGGCCGCGCAGGGGCCGCTTTGGGCCGAAGGCGGCGAGCGCGGGCTCTACCGCACCACCGACGGCGGCGAGAGCTGGGAGCGCGTGCTCGAGATCGACGAGCACACCGGCGTCAACGAGGTCTACTTCGACCCGCGCAACCCGGAGGTGATGTACGCGTCGTCGTGGCAGCGCCGCCGGCACCAGTGGACGATGATCGACGGGGGCCCCGGCTCGGGCATCCACAAGTCCACCGATGGCGGCGAGACCTGGCGGGCCATCAACCGCGGGCTCCCCTCCGGCGACAAGGGGCGCATCGGGATGGCGATTTCGCCCATCGACCCGGACGTGCTCTACGCGATCGTCGAGGCGTCCGGAGACGACGGCGGGACCTTCCGTTCGGAGAACATGGGCGAGAACTGGAGCCGCACGTCGCGCTATCAGTCCACCGCGCCCATGTACTACCACGAGCTCTACGCCGACCCGCATCGCTTCGACCGCATCTATTCGCTGGACACCTTTCTGGAGATGTCCGACGACGGGGGCCAGACCTGGGGCCGGCTGCCGACCCGGAGCGTGCACGTCGACCATCACGCGCTCGCCTTCGACCCGGACGACCCCGAACACCTGATTCTGGGGAATGACGGCGGACTGTACGAGACCTTCGACTTCGGCGAGAACTGGAGCCATTTCGCCAATCTTCCCCTTACCCAGTACTACAAGGTCGCGACCTCCAACGACGAGCCCTTCTACTATGTCTATGGAGGGACGCAGGACAACAACACCATGGGCGGTCCGTCGCAGACGCTCGGGGGCGGCATCCGCAACTCGGACTGGTACGTGACGCTGGGCGGGGACGGTTTCGATCCCGTGGTGGACCCCGAGAACCCGGACATCATCTATTCGCAGCTACAGCACGGCGTGTTGTCGCGCTTCGACCGGGGCAGCAAGGAGCGGCTCGACATCCAGCCCCAGGCGGATCCCGACGGACCGCCGCTGCGCTGGTACTGGGACGCGGGCCTCATCATGTCGCCGCACGACAATCACCGACTCTACTTCGGGGCCCAGATCCTCTTCCGGAGCGACGACCAGGGCTCGAGCTGGCGCGCCGTCTCCGGGGACCTCTCGCGCAACATCGACCGCAACCAGCTGGAGGTGATGGGCCGGGTGTGGAGCGTTGACGCGGTGGGCAAGAACCGGTCCACGTCGGTGTTCGGGCACATAGTGGCCATCTCCGAGTCTCCGCTGGTCGAGGGGCTCATCTACGTGGGGACGGACGACGGCCTGGTGCAGGTCACCGAGGACGGGGGGGAGACGTGGCGCGCCATCGAGAGCCTGCCCGGCGTGCCCGACACCAGCTTCGTGCACGACGTCGAGGCCGACCTGCACGACCCGGACGGCGTCTTCGTGGTGGTCAACAACTTCAAGCGGAACGACTTCCGACCCTACGTGCTCAGGTCGGGAGACCGGGGGCGCAGCTGGACCGCCATCACCGAGGGACTGCCCGAAAACAGCCCGTCGTTCTCCATCGTTCAGGACCACGTGGAGCCCGACCTCCTCTTCCTGGGCGCGGAATTCGGGGCCTTCGCGTCGGTGGACGGGGGCGAGTCGTGGATGGCGTTCGACAGTGGACTGCCGACCATTCCCGTGCGCGACTTGGAGATCCAGAAGCGCGAGGGCGACTTGGTGGCGGCCACCTTCGGGCGCAGCTTCTACGTAATTGACGACTATACGCCGCTGCGGGAGCTGGCGCGGGGGAGCGAGCCCATTCTGGCCTCCTCGGGACACCTGTTCGAGGTGGCCGACGGCGAAATGTTCGTGCCCTGGAACCCCGGCGGAGCGAACGGCGCCGACTTCTACGCCGCCGACAACCCGCCCGTGGGCGTGACCTTCACCTATTGGGTCGGCGAGACGCTTCGCACCCGGCGGGCCGAGCGGCGGGCGGCCGAGCGACGCGCCCAGGCGCGCGGCGAGGACACCCCGTACCCGTCGTGGGAGGAGCTGCGCGAGGAGGACCGCGAAGAGGCGCCGCGTGTGTACCTGACCGTGCGCGACCAGGCGGGGGAGGTGGTGAACGTGGTCGGCGGCGCGACTTCGCGGGGCGTGCACCGGGCGGTTTGGGACTACCGCTACCCCACGTACGCGCCCGTGGGCGGGGGCGGCTTCGGGGGCGGGAGCGGCCCGATGGCGCTCCCGGGCGACTACACGGTGTCGTTGGCGCGGCGGGTGGACGGCGAGGTGACCGAGCTCGCCGGCCCCGTCCCCTTCACCATCGCCCCCATCACCCAGCCCGCCATCGCGGCGCAGGACCGCGCGGCCGTGCTGGCCTTCCAACGCGAGACGGGCGAGCTCCTGCGCGCCGTCACCGGTTCGCAGCGCGCGGCCGCGGGCGCCGCCGAGCGGATTGGGGCCATCAAGCGGGCGCTCGAACGCTGGCCCGCCGCGCCCACCGACCTGATGGCCGAGGCGCGGGCACTCGAGCTCCGCCTGCTCGACCTGCGCGAGGCCCTCGACGGCTCACGCACGCGCACCTCCCGCGCCGAACCCGACCTGCCGGGAATCGCCGGCCGGGTCAACCAGGTCGTGCGCGGCCACTGGAACGGCACCCACGGGCCCACCGGCACCCACCGCGAGCAGTACCGGGTCGCCCACGAGGCCTTCAGCGCCATCCACCCCGACCTGCAAAGGCTGGTGGAGACCGACCTTCCCGCGCTGGAGGGGCGGTTGGAGGGGGCGGGGGTGCCTTGGACGACCGGGCGAGGGGTGCCGAGCTGGCCGCCGGGGGGGTGACGGGGTAGCCGCGCGGATCTCTCAGGAAGGAAGAACGGAGGCGATCAATTGGAGTAGGAACCCGAACACGATGAGTCCTATCGCCGATCGCCCTATCCGGATGTGCTTGTCGATCTTCCGCTGCTCCGCCTCTGCCTCGGATTCCCCGCTGTCCCAGATCAGCGAGATACCTACCTCTTTCCTGAGAATCCCCGGCGGAGGTCCGTGGGTGAAGAGCAAGATCGCGCCAATGATATCGCATGTCAGGCCTAAGGTGTTGAGCATCATCTCAGCAGTAGCGGGCATTGCGTTAGCTGCCTCGGTAGAGCTCCGGAGGCGTGATGACCAGAGTATCGTCGCCGGCTGTCACGCGGCAGATCCGACGGGAGACGGATACCTATCGCACACTTAAGTCCACCTTGATGACATCGTGGAAGAACTGCCTTGTGAATTCCTCCACGCTCTTCGTACTGGGCCGGCCATTCCGTGGCCTGACGACAAATCGCTCCTTTGGCATTTCGTAGCCAATCTCGGCGAGGTTTGGGACGTTCTCGGACTGTATTTGTTCGAGTCGAACATAGTTGAACGAGTTGCGGGGTTCCTCGCGTGCGAGGTGGAGTGTGACCGCATCACATCTTCTACGCATGGCGGGGCTCGCATGGCCGAAGAAGAACAGGTAGCGCGCGGTCTTTTTCCCGCTGCGGAAATCGACCCGGAGAAACCAAGTGCGTTTCGCGGACTCGCCGCGTCGAAGAGTGGAGTATTTCTCGAACTCGAGGTGGCCAAAGTCTGTGGAGAATACTTTTGCGAAACCCTGTGAACTTTTCCGGACGACTTGGACGATATGCTGCAATTGACTCTTCAGCAGATTCATCGCGGCTCTCCACACCTCATACTCGTTCCTCGCTCGCACGCGCTCGGGATGTGCGAGTGTCTCCGCCAACGAGGTCGCCCATTCCGTTTGCTCGCGCTGCTCCTTGGCGGCGGCCTCGTATTCCTCGAGGCTCTCCTCCATGCACTCGGAGACGAGTATGACGAACGGAGTGAGGTCGGACGCTTGCGATTCCTCCAACGCGTCGTAGTACCGGAGGCGGTCTTCTTTTGTGATGATCGCGATCGGATAGCCGTACCGCATGAGCATCAAGTTCATGAGGAGTCGAGCGACGCGACCGTTGCCGTCCACGAACGGATGAATGGTGACAAACCATGTATGCGCGGCGGCCGCCGCAAGGAGCCCATGGACTCCGGCGAAGGCGTTCTCGGCGGGCACGCTGGCCTTCGAGAGCCACAACCCCAATTCCTGCATCTCCCCGGGAACCGATTCCGGCCCTGGCGGCGAATACTCCGAACCGCTGATGCGGACGTCAACGGACCGATAGGCACCCGCCTCATCGCTGATTCCACGGAGGACGAAGTCGTGGAGTTGACGGACGTCGTTCGCGGTGATGGGCGTGCCCGCGTCGCCCGCCAGCTTCTCAAGAAAGTCCAAGGCATGCGACAGATTGCGCGCCTCGGCTTGGTCCTTGAGCGGCTTGCCGGTAATCGTCAGACCACGTTCGACCACCTCACGGGTTTCTCCAACCGCAAGTACGTTTCCCTCGATGGCGTTGGAATGGTAGATGTTCTTGATGCGGAAGTGCTCGCGAATCCGATGGAGAACTTCACTGGAGAGCTTCCCGCTGGCCCGCATCTCTCGCACGCGGCCAGCCAGCGCCTCGAAGTCGCGCATCCTTGATTCTTCGTAGACGTAGGGGGTTCCATCGATTCCGATTTCGGACATGTCATCTCCGGATCTCTAGCATGGCCATCCACCCGTGGTCATACACCCCCCTCAGCCGATCAGCCCCCGCGCTCCCGCACCGCGCTTCTTCAACAGCGCCACCGCGACCTCGCGCGCGTCGTCGAGCGTTCGCACGACCTGCTTCCGGGGGACCCCGCCCAGGATGTCCAAAGTGCGCAGGGTCTCGGCGGGTGAGCCCGAGAGGCCCATCACGATCACGTCGGTGTCCTCGCGTTGGGCGACGTCGAGGAGTTGGCGGATGAGCATGGCGGCGCTGTCGTCGAGGTAGGTCACGCTGGTGAAGTCGAAGATGGTGACCTCGTGCTCCTTGATGTCGCCGCCGATCACGGTGACCAGCTTGTGGGCGGAGGCGACGGTGAAGCTGCCCTTCAGGGCGACCAGCCCGACCCGGGCGGAGTACCAGTCCATGACCTCCGGAT
Source organism: Longimicrobiales bacterium (assembly GCA_965221265.1). Taxonomy (GTDB): domain Bacteria; phylum Gemmatimonadota; class Gemmatimonadetes; order Longimicrobiales; family Gaopeijiaceae; genus BD2-11. Next base: position 208,538 of record OZ244873.1, read on the forward strand.
CCTCGTGTTCGCCAAAGAACATGCGGTCGAGCAGGGGCACGGAGACCACGCTGTCCAGCTCCAAGTGCTCCAGCTGGCTGGAATGCGCCATCCCCGCGACGATGAGGCCGATGGCGACGCCCGTCATCAGGTCCACGAACACGGTCAGCCCGAGCGTGACCAGCATGACGATCATGTGCTCGCGGCGGAGGTACTGGACGCGGGCCAGCACGCGCCAATCGATGATGTCCCACCCCACCTTGAGCAGGATGGCGGCGAGCACGGCGTGGGGAATGGGCTCGACGTACTGGCCCAAGCCCAGGAGAAGAGCCAGGACCAGCACCGCCCGCAGGGCTCCGGAGACCGGCGTGCTGCCCCCGGCGCGGATGTTGACCACCGTGCCCATCGTCGCCCCGGCGCCCGGGAGCCCCCCGATGAGGCCCGAGGCGATGTTGCCGATGCCCTGCCCGATGAGCTCGCGGTTGGCCCTGTGGCGGGTGCCGGTGATCGAGTCCGCAACCAGCGAGGTCAGCAGGCTGTCCACCGAACCGAGGATCGCGAGGATGAGCGCCGGCTGCAGGGCACTCACCAGGAATCCCGCCGAGGGAAGGGCGAACCGAAGCGACGGCAGCCCGGTGGGGATCTCGCCGATGACCGGAATGCCGCCCACCCAAAGGACGCCGACCGTGGTGCCCACCACGAGCGCCACCAGAGGCGGAGGGACGAGCTTTCGCAGCCGGCGCGGCCAAGTCACCGCGACCAGCAGGGTAACGGCGGCCACCACCACCGCGCCGGGGTCGGCCGCGGCCAACGCGCCCGGAAGCGCCCGCAACGCGCCCATCGCGCCGCCCTCGGCCGGGGGAAGTCCGAGGAAGGGCATGCTCTGGATCAGCATGATGATGAAGCCGATCCCGGACATGAAGCCGGACACCACCACCGCCGGCGTGTAGGCGACGAACCGACCGATGCGGAGCGCGCCCATGGCGATCTGCAGCAGCCCCGCCATGATCACGACCACCATGGCCTCGGCGAGCGTGGCCGAGTGGGTGGTGAGGATCGCCGCCATGGCGACGGTCATGGGCGCGGTGGGACCCGAGATCTGCGAGCGGGTGCCGCCGAACACGGCCGCGAAGAAGCCCACCGCGATGGCGCTGTAGAGCCCCGCCGCCGCGCCCAGCCCCGACGCCACCCCGAACGCCAGCGCCACCGGGAGCGCGACCACGGCGGAGGTCACCCCGCCAAAGAAATCCCCCCGCAATGTGTGATAGTCGTACCTCACGCGACCCCTCCCATTCGGCTGACCCTCGGGCGCGTGGCTTCCATCGGCCCGGCGCGCCGGCGCGCACCTCGGACCGAACGCCCTCCGCGACGCCCTGACCATACGCCCGCGACGGCGCGTGAACCAGACCGCGCGCCTACCGGGTCAGGCAGGGGTGATGAGCGCGAGAAAGCCATCGCCGTAGCGTTCGAGCTTGGTCTCGCCCACCCCCGTGATCCCCGCCAGCTCCTCCAGCGTGCCCGGACGCCGCTCCACCATCTCGCGCAGGGTGGCGTCGTGGAAGATCACGTACGGCGGCACCCCCTGCTCCCGCGCCAGCTCCAGCCGGTGCGCCCGCAGCGCCTCCCACAGCTTCTCGTCCCAGGTCGCGGGATCCGGGGGTGGCTGCTCCGAGCGGGGCTTGCGCTTGCGCGCGGCGGGCCGCGGGCGCGCGTCCCGGCGCATGTGCACCGTCTCCTCGCCCCGCAGCACGGGCCAGCTCTCGATCGTGAGCCGGATCGAGCCGAACCCCTCCATGTCCACCCACAACAGCCCGCGCGCCACCAGCTGGCGAAAGACCGAGCGCCACTCCCGGGGACCCAGATCGGCGCCCACGCCCCACGTGGGAATGCGGTCGTGCCCGAACCGCCGAACGCGGTCCGTTTCCCTGCCCCGCAGAACGTCGATGAGATACGCGGCGCCGAAGCGCTGTCCGGTGCGGGCCACGCACGACATGGCCTTCTGGGACGCCTCCGTGGCGTCCCAAGCGTCCACCGGCGTGAGGCAGTTGTCGCAGTTGCCGCAGGGCTCCTCGAGCCGCTCGCCGAAGTAGGCGAGCAGGGTCTGGCGACGACAGGTAATGAGCTCGCAGTAGCCCAGCATCGCATCGAGCTTGCGCACCTCCAACCGCTTGCGCGCCTCGCCCGCCTCCGACCCCTCCACCATGTTGCGCAGGGTCACGACCTCCTGCAGCCCGTACACCATCCACGCGCTGGCGGGCAGCCCGTCCCGTCCCGCGCGCCCCGTCTCCTGATAGTACGCCTCGATGCTCTTGGGAAGGTCGAGGTGGGCCACGAAGCGCACGTTGGACTTGTCGATGCCCATGCCGAAGGCGATGGTCGCCACCATGACCACGCCCTCCTCGCGCTGGAAGCGGTCCTGGTTGCGGCGCCGCTCGGCGGCCCCGAGCCCGGCGTGGTACGGAAGGGCGTTCACCCCCTCGCCGCGCAGCCATTCCGCGTTCGCGTCCACCTTCTTGCGGGTCAGGCAGTAGACGATGCCCGCGTCACCCCGGTGATTCCGTTCGAGAAAGCCCCGCAGCTGGGCGCGCGCATTGTTCTTGGGGACGACGCTGTAGCGGATGTTGGGGCGGTCGAAGCCGCCCACGAACACGGGGGCCCCGCCGAGGCCGAGGCGGTCGACGATCTCGCGCCGGGTCAGCTCGTCGGCGGTGGCGGTGAGGGCGACGCGGGGCACGTCGGGAAAGTGCTCGCGCAGGGCGGAGAGCTGGAGGTACTCGGGACGGAAGTCGTGCCCCCACTGCGACACGCAGTGCGCCTCGTCGATCGCGAAGAGCGACAGGCGGGCCTGGGCCAGGAGGTTCAGGGTGCGTTCCCCGAGCAGGCGTTCGGGGGCGACGTAGAGCAGATCCAGGTGCCCGGAGCGCACCGCGGCCTCGGTGGCCAACACCTCCCGGTGGGAGATGGACGAGTTCAGGCAGGCGGCGCGCACCCCCAGCTGGCGCAGCGCCTCCACCTGGTCGCGCATCAGGGCAATGAGGGGCGACACCACCACCGCCACGCCGTCGCGCACGATGCCCGGAATCTGGTAGCAGAGCGACTTGCCGCCGCCCGTGGGCATGAGCACGAGGCAGTCGCCCCCGTCCACCACGTGACCGATGACCTCCTCCTGCTGCCCCCGGAACTCGGAGTAGCCGAAGGTGCGCTCGAGGACGTGGCGGATCATGGCCGGATCGGCGCGACGTCACGCCGCGGGCGGCGGACCGCGGTGGGGGTCCAACGGGCACCGACCCCGCTCAGCGACGCGTCAGCTCCGGAAACCCCGGCGGCGGACGCCGGTGGCGCGTGCCCCGCTCGTAGGCGTACGCGAGGCGGAAGAGCAGTCCCTCGTCCCACGGGCGCGCCAACATCTGGAGGCCCGCCGGGTGGACTCCCTCGGTGAAGCCCATGGGCACGGTGATGGCCGGCATCCCGGTGGCGGGCGCCACCCGCTGGCTGTTGTCGCCCGAGTACTCCTCGTTGCCCCGGTCGATGCGCGCGGGCGGGCTCAGCCAGGTGGGGTAGACGACGGCGTCCACCCCGGCGGCGTCCATGGCTCGCGTGAGGTCGGCCAGGTAGCCCTGGCGCTGCTCGTTTTCGAGATAGTCCGGGCAGGGCGGGTCCCATTCGGCCGGCGGCACCTCCAGCGGCATCTCCAGCGAACCGCGCAGGCCGCTCTCGGCGTCGGCCCCGTATTCGCCGGTCTCGAGCACGGTCAGCACGTCGGTGAACGGGGCCGCGTCGCCCAGCGAGCGCAGGTAGACATACATGTCGTGGCGGAAGCGGCGGCACGACATGCCCTCCCGCTCCAGCTGCGCCGCCACGTCGAATTCGAGCGGATCGACCACCTCCGCGCCGAGCGCCGCCAGCTCCCCGAGGGCGTTCTCGAAGACGGCCACCACCTCGGCGTCGGCGTCGGCGGTGTCGACGAGGTCGCGCAGCACCCCCACGCGCGCGCCCCGGAGGCCGTTCGGGTCCAGGAAGGCGGTGTAGTCTTCCTCCCGGCGCCCCCGCCCCGCCTCGGTGTAGGGATCGGCCGGGTCGTACCCCGCCACCACGTTGAACAGCCGGGCCACGTCCTCCACCGTGCGCCCCATGGGCCCGGCGATGTCGCGGTCGAAGGCCAGGGGCACGACGCCGTCCCGGCTGGTGAGGCCGATGGTCGAGCGAATGCCCACCAGCGCCAGACGGGAGGAGGGGCCGCGGATGGAGTTGCCGGTATCGCTCCCCAGCCCGATGAGCCCGAAGCTGGCAGCCACCCCGGAGGCGGTGCCCCCGCTCGACCCGGCCGGCACCCGGTCGAGCGCGTAGGCGTTGCGCGTGGTGTCGAACGAGGAGCTCACCGACTGGCGTGGGCTGAACGCCCATTCCGCCATGTTGGTCTTCGCCAGCACGATGGCGTCCGCCTCGCGGATGCGGCGCACCATGAAGGCGTCGTCGGGGGGGACGCTCTCGGCGAGGGCCACCGAGCCCGCCGTGGTCACCAGGTCGTGGGTGTCGAAGTTGTCCTTCACCAGCACGGGCACGCAGAAGAGCGGGCCGGGTTCCTGGCCGGCGGCCAGCGCCGCGTCCAGCTCGTCGGCACGGTCGAGGGCGGCCGGGTTCACCACGGTGATGGCGTTGACGCGGTCGTCGTAGGCCTCGATGCGGTCGAGGTGGGCCTCGACCACCAACCGACAGGTGGTCGCGCCGGAGAGGATGGCCTCGCGCACCCCCGCGATGGTGGCCTCCACCACGTCGATGGGGGCGGGGGCCGGGGCGTCGCAGCCGGCCGCCAGTGCGGCGGCCAAGGTGGCCGCGGCGACCGAGGGCCGCCCGCGCATCGACGCGCCCATCACGTCATCTCCTCCAGCAGCTCCACGTTGCGCAGCCCCTCGCGCGCGTCCACCGCGGGAGGACGCCCCTCGCGCACGGCCGCGGCGAAGTCGGCCAGCTCGCCCACGTAGGGATTTCTCACCAAGTAGGGCACCATGCCCGCCTTGGTGAGCAGGGTGCCCGCGCCCCGCGGCCCCAGGGTCTGGTTGCCGATGACGTACCCCTGGTCGCCGTACACCTCGACCCGCGAGGGGGACTCGAACTGCACCGAGGAGCAGAACTCGGCGGTGGCGCCCGACTCGAAACGGAGCGCCACCAGTGCGGTCTCGTCGCGCGACCCGCGCCACACCGCGTTTCCGGTGAGCGCGCGCACCTCCACCACCTCCCCACACGTCGGCACCATGAACCAGCGGATCAGGTCCAGGCAGTGGGTGCCCACGCCCGCGAGGCTCCACCAGCGCCCCACGTCCGACCCCGCGCGCCAGTTGGAGTCGTCGGGCGCGGGCCAGGTCCACTGCGCGCGCATGTGCCGGAGCGCCCCGAGCGCCCCACCCCGAATGAGCCGCTCCATGGCGCGGTGGCCCGCGTGCCAGCGCAGGTGGTACGCCACCCCCACGGTGACGCCCGCGGCCTCGGCCGCCTCCACCACCCGGCGCCCATCGGCCGAGGAGGTCACCATCGGCTTCTCCACGAACACGTGCTTGCCCGCCGCGATGGCCTCCAGCGCCTGGTCGGCGTGCAGCGCGTCGGGCGTGGCGATGAGGACGGCGTCGAGTCCGGGATCGGCCAACAGCTCGTCCAGACGGTCGTGGGCCGGTTCGGGCGCCCTCGCCCGGTGCCGATGCGCGAAGTCGCCCGCCCGCCCGCGGTCGCGGCTCAACACGCTCCACAGTCGCAGCCCGGACACCGCCGCGAGGGCCGGGGCCAGCTGGGTGTCGGAAATGCGCCCGGTCCCGAGCAACGCCACGCCGAGCGGCTTCGGTTTCATGCCCATGTCAGCGGACCGCCATCATCTGGATCTCCACGCCGAGGCGGCCCACCAGCGGCAGGCCGGCCACGGTCGGCTCGGGCGCCCCTTCCGGCATCACTTCGCCCAACACCTCCAGCACCACCTCGGCGTCGCGCACGTCCGTGAGGCAGACCCAGACGTTGGCCACGTCGGCGAACCCCAACCCGCCGGCCTCCAGCGTGGCCGCCAAGCGGGCCAAGGTGTTGCGGGTCTGGGCCGGGATGTCCTCCCCCTGGGCGAGCATGCCCGAAAGCCAGAGGCGCTCGCCCGTCGAGATGGCCGGCGAGAGCGGCGCCCGCCCCGGACCCTGTCCGGCGGGACGAACCACCGCGCGCACGTCCGAACGCTCCGCGACGCACTGGATCTCGACCAGAAAGTCCGAGTTCATGAGGCCGCCGCGCACGGCCGCGCGGGCCGGAGGATCGTCCGCCGGGACGAACTCGCGGTACGCCTCGTTCATGTCCCCCCAGAGACGCACGTCGTCCAGGTAGACCTGGCAGCTCACCAGATCCCCGTAGTCCATGTCCGCCGCCTCGAGGACCATGCCGATGTTGCCGAACACGCGCCGGGTCTGCGTCCGCACGTCGCCCCGCACCGGCTGGTAGGTGTCCGGGTCGCGGCTCGTGGCGCCCGCGATGAAGAGCACGTCGCCCGAGCGGACGCCCCAGGAGTAGGGTAGCGCGGGCGAGCGCAGCCCGGCGGGCACGATCACCTCGGTTTCGTCCGGCGTCGCCACGGCGGAAATCCGGATCAGCGCGTCGACGTCCGGCAGGTCGGCCTCCACGGTGGCGCGGGTGGGCGCGTCCCGGGTGAAGTAGGTGCGGTAGATGGCGTTCATCGCCTGAAAATGACGCGGATCGCGCAGGAACACGTTGACGGCGACGACGTCCTCGTACCCGAGCCCGCGCGCACCCAGCTCGGCCCCGAGGGCGTCCAGCGTGGCCGTGGTCTGCTCCTCGATGGTGGTGAGCGCGCGCCCGCCGTCCATCGTTCCGGCGAGGTTGGACAGAAACACGAGCTCGGGGGTCTGGGCGGAGGCGCCGGGCGCGAACGAGAGCCCCAGCGCGAGGGCCGCCGGGGCGAGCGCGGCGAGGCGCGCGGACCGGGCGCGGACGCGGGATCCCGGGATCCGGGCATCCGACGGCCGGGAGGGGGCGTCCGCTTCCTGGTGGACGCATCCGTGCGAGCGGCGGGACGCCGGGATGGGGCTCATGGGGAAACCTCGTTCATCGGGGACCTCGTTCGTCGGGGACCTCGGTTCATCGGAATCGCCTCGCGGGCCGGACGAAACTCCGGGATGGCCGGTGGAGAACCCGCGCGGTCCTGATGGTAGCCGCCCCGGGCGCGCGCGCAAAGGGAGCCGGTCCATGTCGTCCCAACCGCCCATTCACGCGCCCATCCGGGGCGTCCCATCCGCTTGACTTGCCCCCGCGCGCTCTCTACATCCAACCCCTTCACCGTCGGCACCCATCGGGACGGCCCCTCCCGCGCCTCCCGGCGTTCATCGCCCCGTCGACGGAGGCACAGGTGCGGGGCGGCACCGTCGCGGAGGAACATGGGCGCATGACGGACTCGACGACGAAGGATCAAGGCATCGCGGCCCGGCTCCTCAACATGCGGCCCGGCGAGCTCCCGCTCGCCCTCCTCTCCGCCGTCTTCTTCTTCTTCGTTCTCTGCGGCTACTTCTTCCTGCGGCCGGTGCGCGAGGCCATGGGCGTGGCCCGGGGGATGGACGAGCTGCGCTGGCTCTTCGTGGTCACCTCGCTCATATCGCTGGTGGCCGTCCTGGCCTTCGGCGGGGTGGTGGCGCGCATGAACCGGCGCCGCTTCATTCCGGTCGCCTTCCTCTTCGTGATCGCGTGCCTGTTCGTCTTCTCGGGGCTCATCATTCAGGACGCGCGCGCCGGCGGCGGGCTCATCGGCACCGACGCCGAGACCGCTCTCGCCCGTGCCGTGGGCTACACCTTCTATGTGTGGCTGACGGTCGTCAACTTGTTCACCACCAGCCTCTTCTGGGCCTTCATGGTCGACATCTTCGACGTGGACCAGGGGAAGAGGATGTTCGCCTTCATCGGCATCGGCGGCACCCTGGGGGCGCTGGCCGGAGCCGAGGCCACCAGCATCATCAGCGGGATGACGGAGTCGTCCTACCTGCCCGCCGGCCTCATGCTGCTGGCGTGCGGCTGCTACCTCGTGGCGATCGCGACCATGCTCTCGCTGGACCGAATGGCGATCCGCTCGCGGGCGTCCCGCCTGGAGGCGCTACCCGAGGGGCGCCGGGCGGCCGTCGGGGCCGACGGGAGCACCCGCATCGGCGGCACCTTCTGGGAGGGCGCCAAAGCGGTGGTGGCCTCCCCGTACCTGCTGGGGGTGGGGCTCTGGGTGGTGTTCATGGCCATCTCCAACACCATGATATACTTCACCCAGGCCAACATCATCCAGCAGGCCACCGACACCTTCAGCCAGCGCGTGGAGAGCTTCGCCAACTTCGACTTCCTGGCCCAGTTCGCGACCCTCCTGACCCAGATCTTCATCACGACCCGCATCATCAGAAAGCTCGGCGTGGGATGGACCCTCGCGATCCTGCCACTGGTGACCGTGGCCGGCTTCGCGGTGCTGGCGATCTGGCCCCTCTACGGGGTCATCCTGATCTTCCAGGCGGTGCACCGGGCGGCCCGCTACGCCATCTCGCGGCCCTCGCGGGAGACGCTCTTCAGCGTGGTCACCCCGTCCGAGAAGTACAAGGCAAAGCCGGTGGTCGACGTGTTCCTGTACCGCGCGGGCGACGCCACCGGGGCCGGAATCGACGCCTCGTTCGCCGTGCTGGGCATGACCTTGGCGCTGGTGGCGGCTTCGACGGTTCCCCTCGCGGGCATCTGGATCGCGCTCTCGATCGGCCTGGGACGGGCGCAGGGCAGACGGGTGGAGGCGGGGGGGTAGCATGGTGATCGTGGCTCTGGGCCTCTGAGGGGCCAAAGTCTGCCAAAATGGCAGACGCAAGCCCTCTGTGGTGGCACAGTCTGCCAATTTGGCAGACTTCTCGCGTCTGGGGCGGATGGGGATGGGAGGGCGCGCCTCACCCCGGCGGCCGTCCGGGCAGTCCGAAGCTGACCAGGGTGCGGGTGTCGCTTGGCGTGGCGCCCGCGCCCGCCGCTTCGGCGGCGACGGTTGCGGAAGCGGCCAGGGCCTCCTCGCCGCGCAGCACGCTCCGCAGCCGCCCCGTCTCCCGGTCGAGGACGAGCGCCACGGGGGCGGCGCCGGCGGCGGTCAGCCGCCGCCCGAGGAATTCGGCCAACCGCTCATGGGCGCACTCGTGCCATACGGATCGCCAGCGCCGGCTTCGCAGGTTGTCGAGTAGATGTGCACGCGGACATCGTACTGGACGTCGTCGAGCGTCACGCCCACCTCGCCTGGATTATGGCCGGTGGTCGACGGGCCGATCGTGAACCGCTTGGACGAGACCGACGTCCCGAGGTCCTCCCAGACCTGGTAGGTGCCGTGATCGGCGTCGTTCGCGTCCCAAGCCGCGTAGGTGTTCCACGCGGACTCGCTGCTCTTCTTGTAGTCGACGAAATAGGCGACGACGTTGTCGCAGGCCGAGTTGCCCAGGCTCCAGCTCCAAACGACGTCGAGGGTCCCGGGGTTCGCGCCCGCCACCACGCTGTCCACGGTCGGGGCGGGAGGAGGACCCGTCGGGGCGGCGCGGTACAGGTACACGTTGTCCACGTACAACGTGGAGCGTGACGATCCCGGACTGTTGGCGATCAACAGCTGGGCAAGGTGGGCTCGCGACGTCAGCCCCGTGAAGTCGCTCAGCGGGATGTCGAAGCCGATCCACTGGCCCGTCGCCAGCGCCGGAACGGATCTCGCCGTGTAGCTCAGCTCGTGTTCGCTGTCGTCCCCGCCCGCATACGCGCCGTCGGCGCCGAAGTCCACCAGCTTGATCTCCAACGCCGCCGGAAACGCCGTTGGGTCCGGCGTCCAGATGTCAAGGTGGAGGCGCTCCATCGACGACGCGTCCACCGGCTCCGAACTGAACTCGATCGCCGAGAAAACAAGGTTCGTGTACTTCTTTGTGGCATCGCCCGCGACCACCACATCCTCCACGTCCGCCTGGTCCCAATCCGTCGACCACATGTCCACCGTCACGTCCGAATATGCCCCGCTGAAGAGCGAGATCACGTCCGCGGGCCTCCGCGCGGGAGGCGTCGGGGCGGCCGCCTGCGGATCCATGCGATACAGGTACACGTTGTCGACGAAGACCGTGTTCGGATCGCCCGAGATCAGAAGTTGCGCAAGGTGGGTCCGTGAATCCAACCCACTGAAGTCGTTGAGCGAAAAGTCGAAGCTAACCCACGCCGCCGTCGCAAGTGCCGGAACCGATCTCGCCGACTTGGTGACCTCGTGCTCACTGTCGTCCCCGCCCCCATACACGCCGTCCGCGCCGAAGTCGACCAGCTTGATCTTGAAGAGCGCCGGCAACGCCGTCACGTCCGGCGTCCAGATGTCGATGTGGAAGCGTTCCATCGATGACGCGTCCACCGGCTGCGAGGTGAACTCGATCCCCGCGTACACTAAGTTCGTGTACTTCTTCGCCGCGTCGCCTCCGAGGTCAACATCCGCCACGTTCGCCTGGTCCCAGTCCGCCGACCATGTGTCCACCGTCACGTTGGCGTAGGCGCCGCTGAACAGCGAAATCACGTCCGCAGCCTCCCGCGACGGGGGCGTCGGGGCGGCCGGTGGGTCGCATCGAGGACCGTTCGTGTCCGGGATACCGGCGAGCCACGTGCTGAAGGCGTTCGTGTAGGGCGCACATAGCCCGTCGTTGTTGTACCAGTACACGTGATCGAGGTTCGCCAGTCCCCCGGGAAGCGCGGGTGGCAGCGCTCCCGATAGGTCGTTGTTGTCCAGGTACAGGTCCTCCAGGTTCGTGAGGTTGCCCAAGCTGGAGGGAACCGCACCGGACAGGTCGCTGGTGCCCAGGTTGAGCACTTCGAGCTGCGTCAGATTGCCCAGCTCCACGGGGATCGAACCCGACAGTGGATTCGCACCGAGAACCAGCAACCTCAGGTTGGTCAAGCCGCCGAGTTCCGGCGGAATACTCCCGGAGAACGAGTTCGTCCCGATGTGAAGGCGCGTCAGGTTGGCGAGGTTCGCCAGCTGCACCGGAATCTGGCCGGAGAAGGAATTCTGCCACAGATGCAGCGCCTTCAGGTTGGCGAGATTGCCCAGCTCCGGCGGCAACGGGCCCGAGAGACTGTTGCGGTAGAGCTCCAGCGTCTCGAGCTCGGCCAGCCCCTCCAGCGCTCCGGGCAGCATGCCGACCAAACCGTTCTCGTCCAGATCCAGCGTGACCACCCGGCCCGCATCGTTGACCTCCACTCCATACCACTCGCCCACCGGCCTGTTCGAGAGCCAGTTGCCTTTGTGGGTCCAGCCGTCTCCGCCCGTGGAATCGTACAGCATCTCGAGCACGTCTCGATCCGCTTCCCGGTACAGGTACACGTTGTCCACGTACACCGTGTTCGGGTTCCCCGAAATCAGCAGCTGCGCAAGGTTGGCCGTCGAATCCAGCGACGTGAAATCGGCCAGCGGGATGTCGAAGCCAATCCAAGCGCCCGTCACCAGCGCGGGCGTCGAGGCCGCCGTGTAGCTCAGCTCGTGCTCGCTGTCGTCCCCGCCCGCATACGCGCCGTCGGCGCCGAAGTCCACCAGCTTGATCTTGAACGCCGCCGGCGACGCGGTCGCGTCCGGCGTCCACACGTCCATGTGGATGTGCGTCATTGACGTCGCGTCGATGAGCGGGAACTCGATGCCCGCGAACACGAGGTTCGTGTACTTCTTCACCGCGTCGCCCGCGATCACGGTGTCCTTCACGTCCGCCTGGTCCCAGTACGCCGACCAGGTCGTCACCGTCACGTCCTTGTACGCCGCGCTGAACAGCGAGACGACGTTGAGCGAATCGCGCGCGGGAGGCGTGGGTGCGGGCGTCTGCGGGGAGTCGGCGTTGCCCACGTACGCCGAGAACGTCATCTCCCCGGTCGCGCCCGTGGCGCTCCGCGCCGTGACGGTCACCTCCGCGGTACCCTCCCGCAGCCCCCGCACCCGCACCGCGCCGTCCTCGACGGTCACCTCGGCCACGCCCCCGCCCTCGGTGCGCGCGACGTAGGTCACGGTCTCGCCCTCGGGGTCGCGGAAGTAGTCGGCGGCCTCCACCACCGCCTCCCCTCCCACGGTAAGCGCGACCGATGGCATCGGCCCGGCCGTCTCGACCACCGGATCGGATGGCGCGAGCGGAGTCCGGTCGCCGCACGCGACGGCCCACAGACCCGCACTCAATGCGGCGAACACCACCAGACGCTTCGTTCCACCGGGCATGCCCCAACTCCCATCGCCAAGGATTTCGCCACCGCCCCCCCTCCCACGGCGATTCTAGGGGCTCACGCCCAGTCCGGCAAACGGAACCGCCCCGAGGTCAGGGACGTGGATCCCCGGACCGGGATGGTCCACGCGCACGGGGATGATCCGAGCGCCAGCCAAGGCTCACCGAACCACACCCGACCTCGGCCCCCCGGAGCGCCCCCGGCTACCGGAACCGGTCGAAGAAGACCTTTCCCGCCACGCGACGGAACAGGCTCCGGGTGAGCAGCCCGGCTTCGAGCGCGCGGGCCACCGGGAGGCGGTCGTAGCTCCAGCGCGCGGCGTGCTTCCACGTCAGCCTCGGATACGCGCGCCGCACCACCGGACCGGGATGCGCGCCGCCACTCAGGTGATCGGCGAGGGCGTTCCCGGCGACCTTGCCGAACCGCCACGCGTGGTGGATGCCCCCGGCCGTCAACGGCGACACCATCCCGGCCGCGTCGCCAATGAGCAGCACCCGCTCCGCGTGGAAGTTGCGCAACAGCCCGCCGAAGGGGATCACGCCACCCCGCTTCTCCACCACCGCCCTCCCCGCCAGCCCGAACAGCGCGTCGAGCTTGGCGACGAACCCCGGCAGGTCGGCGCGCCGGCGGTGGTGCACGGCCAGCCCCACCTGCGTGGTGGCCACCCCCGGCACCACCCACCCGATGTACCCGGGGGCGTACTCCGGATCGGCGAAACAGTGCAGGCAGTCGCCTACGGACTCCACGGGTTCGAATTCCCACTCCACCCCCTTCAGGAGGCGGCGGTTGCGGTCGAGGCCGAAGCTGGCGGCCACGCGGGAGCGCGCGCCGTCGGCGCCCACCAGGAACCGGCAGGCGACGTCGAGATCGCGGAGCAGGAGGGACGCCCGTCCCGCGGTCGCGCCCCGGAAGCGCTGTCCGTACCGAATCTCCACGCCCGCGCGCCACGTCTCCCGCGCCAAGTGACGCATGAGTGGCGCGGTATCGGTGGCCATGAAGGAATATCCGTCGCGTCTCAGTTCGACATATTGGTGTCCCGGCGAATAGACCCTCACCCGGTCGATTCTGCGCACCAGCCGGTCCGGCACCCGCCACTGCCGCCACGCTTCGCGCACCAGAATCCCGGTGGTGTGGATGCGCGCGCCGGGCTCCGCCTGCCGCTCCAGAACCAGAACGGAGAGACCCCGCCGGGCCGCCTGACGCGCGCAGGCGAGGCCGGCGAAACCGGCCCCGGCCACCACCACATCGTACTGTTCCGGCAAACCGCCCCTCCTCTCGCGCACCACTCCGTACCGGTCGCGCAACGCGCGGCACCGCGCGACGGCGTCACGGAAGATATGTCGCGGAGGGTGCGTGGTTCCCGGCGGTGGACGAATCCACCCGCGCCTCGGAAGACCCAATCCCGCTTGCGGCGACCTCGCGGCGCGGCCCACCTTCAGTCGAATCGGTCCTCCCGCCCATCCCGAGCTCGTCTCCAGGAGCCAGCCATGAACGCGCGCAGCCGCCTTCCATCATCCACCCCGGCGCGGTTGGCCGGTCTCGTGCTGACGCCCATCTGCCTGATTTCGCCGCTCCCGGCGGGGGAGCTCGGGGCGCAGGAGTCCCCGACGCGGGACGCGGGCGCGGAGCTCGACATCCCCCGGGGGTACATCCTCCCCGATCGGGCGATCCAAGACCTCTTCGCCACCGACCCCAACTTCGCCACCCTCGACCACGCGAGCCCCGACGGGGACCACTTCGTCGTTCCGCTCTCGACCGAGCTCTCGACGCTCGAGCGGGTGGGCGAGGAGACCCTGCGCCTGGCCATGCTGGAGATCCGCGCGCCCACCGACCGACTCTGGCACTTGGACACGTACGGCCTGTACGGGCTGCGCTTCTATTCGCTGAGCGCGCGCTCCTTCACCGACGTGACGCTCCCCGACGGCATCTTCGTGAGCGACCTGATGTGGTCTCCGGACGGCGCGCGACTGGCCTTCCTGGCGCACTTGGAGGAACGCACCGAAGCGTGGATCGCGTCGACCGCGGACGGCGGCGCGACCCCGGCCGGCGACGCGCCCGTGATGGCCACCCTAGGCACCTCGTCGGGTGGGCAGGGGTCCGCCCCGTCCCGAATGCTCCAGTGGACGCCCGCCGGGTCGCTGATCACCCTGGCGGTCCCGTCCGACCGGGGCTCCGCGCCCCCCGCGCCCGCCCTCCCCTCGGGGCCCGTCATCCGGCACACGCGCGCATCCCCCACCCCCACCCGCACCATGCCCTTCCTGCTCGAGGACGACCACGACGCCGACCTGTTCGAGCACCACACGCGCAGCCAAATCGTCGAACTGGCGCCCGGCCAGCCCCCCCGCCCCATCGGCGCGCCCGGCATGTACCAGTCGATCTCCCTCAGCCCCGACGGCCGCCACCTCATGGCCACCCGCGTCGAGCGCCCCTTCTCGTTCATCGCCAGCCACACCGGCTTTCCGCGCGTCACCGAGGTGCTGGACGTGGCGACCGGCGCGGTGCTCGCGACCTTGGAGCAACGGGAGCTGCGCGAAGGCCGGGGTGGAGGCTCGAACGACGACCCACGCGACTGGCGGTGGCGACCGGACGGGAGCGGCATCGCGTATCTGCATCGCGCCGCCCCGCCCGACGCCGCCGACTCGGACGCGCCCCGCCCCGATCGCATCATGCTGCTGCGCGCGCCCTTCGGCGACGGCGACGAGGAACAGGTGGCGTCGAGCGACGACCCCATCGACGAAGTGACCTATTCGCTGGACGGGCGCCACGCCTTCGCCACGGTGCGCCGCGACGGGGAGAACGCGCTGGCCCACTTCGCGCTGGACGGCGGGGCCCAAGGCAACATCATCGTGCCCTTCCACGACCCGGGCGACGCCGTCTCGCTCCCCGGCGACCTGCTCACCGCGCGCACCGCCAACGGGCTCGACCACGCCTGGATGTCCTCCGATGGCCGGATCGCCTACCTGCGCGGCAACGGATGGAAGGAGGACTTCCGCCCCCGGCCCTTCGTCGACCGCGTCTCCATCGCCAACGGCTCCACCGAGCGCCTCTTCGAGGGTTCGCGCGACAGCTTCGACCAGCCGCTGGTGCCGCTGGACCCGGACCTCGAGCGCATGATCGTGAGCCGCGAGGGCCGCAACACCTTCCCCGACAGCCACCTCTGGACGAGCGACGGCGGGATGGAGAATCTGACCCGCAACGTGGACCCCTTCCCCCGGCTCACCGCCGCGCGCCGCATCGACTTCGAGTTCACGCGCCGCGACGGTCTCGAGGTTCAGGGTCGGGTTTCGCTGCCCATCGACTATGTGGAGGGCACGCGGGTGCCGGCCATCTTCTGGACCTATCCCCGGGAGTACCGGAGCGAGAACACCTTCGAGAACGCCACCATCCGCGCGCGCAACCACAACGCGCACACCCGCCTGACCTGGCTCCGCTGGTCCGACATCTGGCTCACGCAAGGTTACGCCCTGGTCTATCCCGATATTCCCATCGTCGGCGAAAACTATAACGACTACTATATCGCCAATATGGTCGACGGCATGTACGCCGCAATCCGCGCGGTGGATGGTCTGGGCGTGATCGACATGGACCGGATCGGCCACGGCGGCCACAGCTACGGGGCCTTCGCCACCGCCAACTTCCTGGCCCACACCCCCTTCTTCAAGGCCGGCATCGCGGGCGACGGCGCCTACAACCGCTCGCTCACGCCCATGGGCTTTCAGGCCGAGCCGCGCGACATCTGGGAGGCGCCCCATGTGTACATGGAGATGTCCCCCTTCTTCAAGGCCGACCAGATCAACACGCCCCTCCTCCTCTACCACGGCGCCGACGACAACAACTCCGGCACCTACCCCATCCAGTCGCGGCGCATGATCCAGGCGCTCACCGGCCTCGGCAAGACGGCGGCCCTCTTCGAGTATCCCTTCGAGTCGCACACCCCGCGAGCCATCGAGAACAACCTCGACATGTGGGCGCGCTGGGTCGGCTGGTTCGACACCTACGTGAAGGGTGCGGAGCCGGATGCGCGGTCGGTTTCGGAGGGGGGCGGAGGGGGCTGAGGGACCCACATACATTGGAGGATGGCCATGAGATACTGGCTTCACGCGATGCGCAATGGCACGAAGTTCGGTGGCCGCGCTAGCCGCAAGGAATTCTGGATGTTCCAGTTGATGAACTTCATCTTCAGCTTCTCGCTCGAGGTGTTGGATGGCGCGTACGGCATTAGCCCGGCCGAAGTGGGCTCGGTGCTTGTGTTCTTGTATCAAGTTGCCGTCTTCGTCCCAAGCGTTAGCGCCGCCGCCAGACGGTTGCATGACTGCGACCGCTCTGGCTGGTGGCAGATCGTACCGCTTGTGAACATCATCATGCTCTGTAAATCGGGGGACATTGGGCCAAATCGGTTCGGAGATCCGCCATTAGCCCTTGCGAGCCTATTGACCATGGACGACACGGCGTGAAAGAGCCGTGATTGGGGTGGTGACCGCGAGTCGGACCGCGCACACAGTTGGCCACCACCTACACCGCTCGGTACGGAGGTCGCGGGCGGATCGGCGTGATCGGAGCGGGGGAGACGGGCCGGCCGCCACCGAGGTCCGCGCTCCAAAGTCATCTGCCATTTTGGCAGACTGATGCGTTCCAAGTGGCGTGTGTCTGCCATTTTGGCAGATCTGGTGAGCCGGAATGGCCTCCAAGACCCTCGGATCGCTTGCATCTGGGAACAAAAGCGCCATATTGTCATACGTCGTTGCCGAATCGTCAACGCCAAGGGCGCCACCATGAACATCCGGAATCCGTCAGACCTGCGCAGGCTTCGGCAAACGCTGGGTCACTCGCAGGAGTCCTTCGCGACGTGGCTGGGGTACAGCCGCCGAACCATCCAGCGCTGGGAGAAGGGGTGACGGTTCCCAAGGCCGCGACCATGCGCTCGCTACGGCAGGCCGCCCGCGAACGGGGTTGGCGCGACACAGCCACGCCAAGGACGGCGCGGTTTGCGTTCATCGATCTGTTCGCGGGAATTGGGGGCATGCGTCTGGGGTTCGAACGGCACCAGGGGCGGTGCGTGCACACCTGCGAGTGGGACCGGTTCTCGCGACAGACGTACGCCGCCAACTTCCCCGGAGGGGAGGAGATCGCCGGCGACGTCCGCGACGTTCGCACCGTGGACATCCCCCCGCACGACCTTCTGCTCGCGGGATTCCCGTGCCAGCCCTTCTCGCTCGCGGGCGTGTCCAAGAAGAACTCGCTCGGTCGCCCGCACGGGTTCGCGGACGAGACCCAGGGGACCCTGTTCTTCGACATCGCGCGCATCCTCGGAGACCATCGCCCGGCCGCCTTTCTCCTGGAGAACGTGAAACACCTCCGCAACCACGACCGCGGACGGACCATGCGGGTCATCCTGCGGACCCTCGAGCATGAATTGGGCTACCACGTCACGACCCGCGTGTTCGACGCGCGCTCGGTCCTCCCCCAGCGTCGCGAGCGGGTCTTCATCGCGGGCTTCCGGCGGGACACCGGTTTTTCGCTCGACGATGTGCGGCTTCCAAGTCCGGCGAACGGACCCACGCTCGCCACCGTGCTCCATCCCGAGGATGGCTCCGAGACCGCCGAACCGCCCTACACCCTTGGCGACTTGGCGGTCGTGTCCGCCAAGTACACGCTCAGCGACCACCTGTGGTCGTACCTGCGGGAATACGCCCGCCGGCATAGACTCCGGGGCAACGGCTTCGGCTTCGGGCTGGTCGGTCCCGCCGACACGGCGCGCACATTGTCGGCGCGGTACTACAAGGACGGGTCCGAGATTCTCATCCGCCAGGAGGGCGCCAACCCCCGCAGGCTCACGCCCCGGGAATGCGCCCGGCTCATGGGGTTCGACAAGCCCGGTCAGAGCCAGTTCGAGATTCCCGTGTCGGACACGCAGGCCTACAAGCAATTCGGGAACGCCGTGGCCGTGCCGGTGGTGGAGGCGATCGCGCGCGCCATGGCGCCACACATCGAGTCGTTGGTCTCGAACCCGGGCCAGTTGGAGTTCACGCCTCGGCTGGCGGCGGTGTAGGTGAATGCCGACTGCTCGCGTCTTCATGAAGCGGCTCGCCGCCGTCGAGATTGATCCGGCTCGCTCAAACCAGCATGAGTTCAACGCGGGACGACTGCGGAGCGAGCTGCGTTTGGGGGGATCCCGCGGCGGACGCGAGCACGGGCGCGTGGAGTTTCTGTTCTACCGGACGGATGACGCCGACCCCCTCTCGGTGCCGGCCACCTACACGCTCTACGATGCCCGTCGCGGAAATCCGTCGCGTACGGCGGAGTGGCGGATGTACTATGCGGACCACCTCGTCGCCGACCATGGTCGCACCGGCGACTTGATGCTGTTGTTCCGACCCGATGCCGCATCCAACGACTTGGTGGCGATTGTGGCGCGGCGGGGTTCGAGAATCGAGCGCACCCTCGTCCGCCTGCTTGCCGACGTCGAGCCGGAGGAACTCGGGGATCCGCGTTTCGTGGACTCGAAGCGGGTCGATGCCGAGACTCGACGCCTGCTCCTCCGCGTCCATCGACCCCCGGAGCCGGAAATCGACGCGGACATGGAGGCCCGAATCAAGGAGCACGCGTCCGGGTCGCATCCGCTCGTCCACCAGGCAGCGGCCGACGGGGACATGCCGCCGACGGCCAGCATGGCGGGGGCCGCGATGGGGATCGTGGCGAAGGTGGGCGTCACGGAGGAGCGGCCGGATGAATTCGTGGACTTGGCACTGAGCGCCGAAACGGAGCTCTTCATGGTGATCGAGGAGAAGCTGGGGAACAAGCAATTCGCCGAGCTCGCTATGAAGGAGAAGCTGGATTTCCACGCCATGATGAAAGTCTGCGTGAGCCGCCAACAAAGTCGTAGAGCTCGGCGGGGCCGAAGCCTGGAGAACCACTTTCGGGCTCTCCTGCGACGTCTTGCGATTCCGCATGGCTACCAATGCGAGACCGAGCGCGGGCGGAAGCCGGATTTCATATTCCCGAGCTGTGACGCCTATCACGATCCGGATTATCCCGACACGAACCTGCGCATGGTTGGATGCAAGACGAAGGTCAGGGAGCGACACGCCCAATGGATCGGCGAAGCGCGACGGATCCCGTTGAAATACGCGCTCTGCGTTGACGACGGACTATCGGATCCACTCATTCGTAGATACGAGGGGAAGCTCCGGTTCTTCATGCCCCTAAGGCTTCTGGATGCGCACTACGCACACCGGGAGGTCAGGCCCCTGCTGGGGTCCATCACGGATCTGGTGGAGGAGCTGCGCGCTGCCGGGTCGTAACCGCCCTCCCATCCCACCGTCATTGACCATCCGCCGACCCCGCGCCCATGATGCAGGGGCGAAACGGCGCCCCCCGCCGACCCAGCCCCTCCCGACCGAACGAGGCGACCCATGTCGGACATGAACCGACGTACCTTCCTCGGCACCGGCGCCGCGGCCGGCGCCCTCCTTTCGCTTGGAGGCTGCGAAGCCCCCGGCGGCCAGTCCGGATCGGACGCCGACGAAAGCGCCGGGGAGGGCCTCGCCGCCGTGCCGGACTTCGAGCTCGACGAGATCTCCATCGACGACCTCCACGAGGGCATGCGCTCGGGCGCGCACACGTGCCGTTCGGTCACCGAGCTGTACCTCGACCGCATCGAGGCGCTCAACCGGCGCGGGCCGCGGCTGTTCGCGGTGCTCGAGGTGAACCCGGACGCGCTCGAAATCGCCGACGCGCTCGACAGGGAGTTCCAGGCGTCGGGGCCCCGGGGACCGCTGCACGGCGTGCCTCTCCTGCTGAAGGACAACATCGACACGGCGGACCGGATGACGACCACCGCCGGCTCGACGGCGCTCGCCGGATCCATCGCGCCCCAGGACGCCTTCGTGGCCGCGCGGCTGCGGGAGGCGGGCGCGCTCCTCCTCGGCAAGGCGAACATGAGCGAGTGGGCGGGCTGGAAGTCGTTCGAGTTCGGGGCGTCGGGCTGGAGCGGGCGCGGATGGGACGGTGGCCGGGGCGGCTTCTGTCGCAACCCGTACGCGCTCGACCGCACTCCGGGCGGGTCCAGCTCCGGGTCCGGGGTGGCGGCGGCGGCCAACCTGGCGGTCGCGACCATCGGTTCGGAGACCGACGGCTCCATCGTTGGGCCGTCCTCGCGCAACTGTCTGGTGGGCATCAAGCCCACGATCGGCCTGCACAGCCGGGGCGGCGTCATCCCCATCGCGCACAGCCAGGACGGCACCGGCCCCATGGCGCGCACGGTGCGCGACGCGGCGATCCTGCTCGGGACCATGGTGGGCGTCGACCCCCGCGACCCGCTCACCGCCGCGAGCGCGGGCAACTTCCTGACCGACTACACCGGCGCGCTGGACCCGGCCGGGCTGCGCGGCGCCCGGGTCGGCGTCCTGCGCGCGTACGCGGGCTTCGACAGCCGGGTCGACGCCCTGTTCGAGGACGCGCTCGACGCCATGCGGGCCGAGGGCGCGACCGTGGTCGATCCGGTCGCGCTGCCTGCGGAGCTCCGCTTCGGCAACGAGTATGAGATGGAGGTGCTGTACCACGAGTTCAAGGCGGACCTGAACGCCTATCTGGCCTCGCTGGGTCCCGACGCGCCGATCCGGTCGCTCGCCGAGCTCATCGCCTACAACGAGGCGAACCACGAGCTGGAGCTCGCCCTGTACGGGCAGGAACTCTTGGTGGCGTCGCAGGAGCGCGGGCCACTCACGGACCAGCGATACCTCGACGCGCTGGCCACGAGCCACCGTCTCTCGCGCGAGGAGGGAATCGACCGCGCCATGGACGAACACCGGCTGGACGCGCTGGTCGGGATCACGGCGGGGATTCCGGCGCTTCAGGACCCGCTGGACGCCTCGGGCGGGGGCGGGGGCGGATGCTCGACCCCGTCGGCCATGGCGGCCTACCCCAACATGTCGGTCCCGATGGGGTTCATCGGCGGCCTACCCATTGGGATGTCGCTGTGTGGCCGCGCCTGGAGCGAGGCGACCCTCATCCGCTTGGCCTACGCGTTCGAGCAGGCCACCAACGTCCGGCGGCCGCCCACGTTCAGGGCGACGGTGCGGGTCTGAGGAGGGGCGGCATGCGGGTTTGAGGGGCGAATCGGCATCCTGCATCGGCTCCGGACTCGGGGCTGTTCGGGGCGGACGAACGCCGTCAAACGGGAAAAACGAAAGTTGCGCTTTTGATTTTCCCGTTTAATTTGCGGGCATGATCCCCCGACTTCATCACGAGGAGCGCCTCCGTCACCTGCTGAGCCAATTCCCGGTGGTTGGGCTCGTGGGTGCACGGCAGGTGGGCAAGACGACCTTGGCGCGCAGGTTGGCCGCACGCGAGCCGGGCCCGGTTACCTTTTTCGACTTGGAGGATCCGACCGACGAAGCCCGATTCGCCGACCCGAAACTGGCGCTGGAGTCTCTCGACGGCCTGGTCGTCATCGACGAAATCCAGCAAAGCGAGGGAGTCTTCCGGTTGCTTCGGGTTCTCGTCGACCGACCCTCCAACCGAGCTCGGTTTCTCATCCTGGGTAGCGCCGGCCCGGAGCTCCTGCGGCAGTCCTCCGAGTCGCTCGCGGGCCGGATCGTCTACCACGAACTACCTCCGCTGCGAACGGACGAGACGGGCACCGACCTCATGCGGAGGCTGTGGCTCCGGGGTGGATTTCCGCGCTCGTTTCTCGCGTCCGACGAGGCCGCGAGCGCGATGTGGCGCACCGCCTTCATCCGCACCTTTCTCGAGCGCGATCTGCCTCGGCTCGGGATCGCCGTCCCGGCAACCACCATGGGGCGCTTCTGGACCATGGTGGCGCACTATCACGGCGGACGCTGGAACGCGGCCGAAATCGCGCGCTCCCTGGGGGTGAGCGCTCCAACGGCCAACTTCTACCTCGACGCGCTCGTTGATTCCCTGCTCGTTCGGAGGCTGACGCCCTGGTTCGAGAACCTGAAGAAGCGCCAGGTCAAGGCCCCGAAGATCTACCTGACCGACACCGGCCTGCTGCACTCCCTGCTGAGGATGGACACCGAGTCCGCGGTCCTCGGACACCCCCGGGTGGGTGCCTCCTGGGAAGGGTTCGCGATGCATGAGGTGGTGCGCATTCTTTCGGTTGCCTGGGAGGATTGCCATTATTGGGCCACCCACCGCGGCGCCGAGCTCGACCTGCTCGTCTTTCATCGCGGACGCCGAATCGGAGTGGAGTTCAAGCGGACCAGCGCGCCCAGGATGACGCGGTCGATGCACTCCGCGCTGGCGGACCTGGAGCTGGACCGGATCTTCGTGGTGTTCCCCGGGGAGGACCGCTTTCGCCTGCACCAGCGTGTGGAGGCGGTGGGCCTAACGCGCGCGTGCGCCGAGGGTCTCGCGACCGACGGGGTCCGCTGACCGGCGAAGCGTCGCCTCCAACCGTCACCTCGGGTCCGCCACCTCCCCATCGAGCCGCCACGCGCCGACCCTCCCCGCTCCCAACCCGAATCGCTCCAGACCCCACTTCCCCTCCTCGCCCAGGCAGAAGTCCGCCATAACGCGCCCGATCACGCTGCAGAACTTGTAGCCGTGGCCGGAGAATCCGGCGGCGATGAACGCGTCCTCCACAGCCGGGTGCCGGCCCAGAATGAAGTGCTCGTCGGGGCTGTTGGTGAACATGCACGCCACCATGCGGCGGGTGGGGCCGTTGGCGTCGGGGAAGTAGCGCGCGACCCCTTCGCGCACGGCGGCCTCGTCCGCCGGGGAGCACGCGCGGTCCAGCCGATTCGGGTCGGGAACGGGCTGCAGACGGTGGTGGTACTTGCCGATCTTGAAGCCCTCGCCGCGGTCGTTGGGGAAGCCGTAGTACCGACCCTCCGGGGCGTGCAGGATGAAGACGGGGAACCGCTCCGGTTCGAACGGGGCCGGGTTCGGGGGCTCCGTCCAGAGCATCACTTGGCGCTCGGGTCGACACACCGACGCCAGCTCCGGCACCAGACCACCCACCCACGCCCCCGCGGTGAACACCAGCCACCGGGCCTCGTGGACGCCGTGGTCGGTCGTGACCCGGAACCCCGAGGCGCGCTTCTCCCACGAGCGCACCGGAGACTCGGTCAGGATATCCGCACCCAGCGCGCGCGCCGCGTCGGCATGGGCCCGGATCGCCACCTCCGAGCGCACGTAGCCCGCGTCCGCCTGGTGGATCGCGCGCATCGACTCGGGGAGTTCGTAGCCCGGGAAGCGCTGGTTGACCTCCGCGCCCCCCAGCTCCTCGAAGGGAATGCCGTGATCGAGGCACGAGCGTCGCGAGCCCTCCACCACGCCGGCGCCGGGCGGTCCGATGTCGAGACCGCCGGTCACCACCAGGATCGACTCGCCCGAGACCTCCTCCAGCTCGCGCCAGTACCGGTACGCGGCCCGGAGCAGCGGCACGTACCGGGAGCCCTCCGAGTACGCCAGGCGGATGATGCGCGTGGAACCGTGCGAGGAGCCGAAGGCGTGCGGGACGGTGAACCGCTCCAGCCCCAGCACCTTGCATCCGCTTCGCGCGAGCTGGTAGACCGTGGCGCTGCCCATCCCGCCCACACCGACGACGATGACGTCGTGCATGCGCGACGGCTACCTCGCGGGAAGCGTCACCGCCGCTCCCGCATCGGGGCGCACGCCCTCGGCGTACAGCCGCGCGTTGAGCGCGGGCACCCGGCTCTCGATCAGCTCGTTCAGGCCGGGAACGGTCTCGCCCATCAGCGTCCAAGCGTGGTCGACCTGCCACATGTGGTCCTCGGTGGGTCGCGTCGAGGACCTCTGGATGGCCCCGGCCACGCCCGCGTTGCGGCGCGCCTCGGAAAGGTCGTCGTCGATCTCCTCCAGCGCCTCGCGGATGGCCCCCAGCTCCTCCTCGATGCCCTTCGGAGGGGCGTCGGCGGCGTC
This sequence comes from Longimicrobiales bacterium, assembly GCA_965221265.1. Taxonomy (GTDB): domain Bacteria; phylum Gemmatimonadota; class Gemmatimonadetes; order Longimicrobiales; family Gaopeijiaceae; genus BD2-11. The sequence continues at coordinate 232,667 of OZ244873.1, forward strand.
GATGAGCTCCTCGGCCGCGTCGAGCTGGCCCTCCAGCCGGCGGATGGCGCGGGTGGCGTCGTCGATGGGCGCCGCCAACCGATGCAGGCTCATCAGCACGTCCTGGCGGGCCGCGCGGTCGGCCATGGTCATGGGGCGGCGGGGGTCGGCCTGGATCTCCACCGTGGCGGAGAAGGTCTCGCCGCCGACCTCCATGGCCACCGTGTAGACGCCGGGGAGCGCGACCGGGCCCTGGGGCGCGCCGCCTCCGAACGGGCCGCCGCCACCCCCACCCTGCTGCCCATCCGCCTCGTACGGCGGGTCGAAACGCCAGTCCCACACCACCTCGTTGATGCCCGGCTCGCTCGGCGCCTCGAGGGTCCGCACGGGGTTGCCCTGGGCGTCGCGGATGGTCAGGGCGAAGGGGTCGGGATCCGCGTGCGGGCGCCCGGCGGCGTCTTCGTCGGCATCGGCGTCCCGGCCCGAGTCCCCATCGTCGCGCCCATCGGCGTCATCGCTCCCGTTGGTCGCGCGGCCCGAATCGTCATCCATCCGCCCATCGGCGTCCGCGCTCCCATCGCCGCCATCGCTCCCACCGCCGCCATCGCTCCCATCGACGTCCGCGCTCCCATCGACGTTCCCGTCCCCGTCCGCCATGGGCGCTTCCCACTCATCTCTCAGGTAGTATCGGATGAGCGTTCCGCGCGGCGGATTGGGCGCGGAATAGGTCGCCCCCTGGAAGGGCCAATCGCCCCGCTCCGCCCACATGATGGTGGGGCGCGCCTGCGGAAACACCCGGCCCGCCTCCGCGAGCATCTCCTCCGAGAGCAGCTCCAGCGGGGTCACGTCGGCAAGGATGTAGAAGGAGCGCCCGTGCGTGCCCACCAGCAGGTCGTTGTCGCGCGGGTGCACGAGGATGTCGTCCACCGGCACGGTCGGCAGGTTGTTCTTGAGCCGGACCCATTGGCCGCCCCGGTCGACCGACACGTACACGCCCACCTCGTTGCCCACGAAGAGCAGGTTGGGGGCGCGGTGATGCTCGGTCACGACGTTCACCGACCATCCGTCCGGCAACCCGTTCGTGATGCGCGACCAGCTCCGCCCGTGATCCTCGCTCATGTACACGTACGCGGCGTAGTCCGCGTTGCGGTGCCCGTCGAAACTCGCATAGACGCGCCCCTCGACGTGGTGCGAAGGCTCGACCCGGCTCACGTAGGTGCGCTCGGGCAGCCCCGGAATTCGGTCCGCCACGTTGGTCCAGGTCGCGCCGTCGTCGCGGCTCACCTGCAGGTTGCCGTCGTCCGTGCCCACGTAAAGGAGCCCGCGCGCCACCGGGGACTCGGCGAAGGCGGTGATGTTGCCGTAGGTCGAGATGCCGTCGTTCACCGACATCTGCGGTTCCGAGCCGGCGACCCCCATGATCTCGAGCTCCTCGCGGTCGATCCGCTTGGTCAGGTCGATGCCTCCGACCTCCTCCCACGACATCCCGTGGTCGCGCGAGCGCATGAGGAAGTTCGCGCCCAGGTAGACCGTGGCGGGGTCGTGGGGCGAGAGCTGGAGCGGCGCGTTCCAGTTGTAGCGGTAGGTCTTGGCGGTGTCGCCGTCCTCGCGCGGGCCGGTGATGGGCCGCATGGGGGTCTTCTCGCCGGTGTTGAGATCGTAGCGGTTCATGTTCCCGTGCTGCGACTCGGCGTACACGATGGTCGAGTCGGTGGGGTCCACGATGGCGAAGAAGCCGTCGCCGTACGCCACCTCGTACCAGTCCTGGTGGCGAATGCCGTGGAAGGAGCGCGTGTTGGAGGGCCCGCACCAGGCGTCGTTGTCCTGCAGTCCCCCGCACACGAAGTAGGGGTCGCGCATGTCGTGGCCGATGGCGTAGAACTGGCCGAGCGGCAGGTTGTCGAACATGCGCCAGTGCGCGGTGCCGTCCCAGCTGGCCGACACGCCCCCGTCGCTCCCCAGAATCAGATGATCCGGGTCCGCCGGGTTGATCCAGAGCGCGTGGTGGTCGACGTGCACCTGGGTGGCGCCGTCGGAGCGGAAGGTGCGCCCGCCGTCGTCGGACACCATGAGGGCGCTGCCGAGCACGTAGACTCGGTCCGCGTCGGTCGGGTCGATGCGCACGTGCGAATAGTACATGGGGCGCGGGTTGGTGTCCGACATCTTCTCCCACGTGTCGCCGCGGTCGAGCGAGCGGAAGAGGCCGCTCCGCGACGAACCTCCTCCTCCCCCGAACCCCTGGCCCGGCGTGCGGGGCTCGGCCTCCACCAGCGCGTACACGATGTTCCCGTCCCCGCGGAAGACCTCCACGCCGATGCGTCCCTTGTCGCCATCGGGCAGCCCCTCGGTGAGCTCCGTCCAAGAGTCGCCCCCGTCCAGCGTGCGATGGAGCCCGCTCCCCGGACCGCCCCCGTTGAAGCCCCAGCCGGTGCGCCGGCGCTGGTACATCGCCGCGAAGATGGTGTTGGGGTCGCCCGGATCCATGGCCATGTCGATGGCGCCGGTGTCCTCGTCCACGTAGAGGACCCTCTCCCAGCTCTCGCCCCCGTCCCGCGTCCGGAAGACCCCGCGTTCCTCGTTGGGCCCCCAGAGATCGCCGACCGCGGCCACGTACACAACGTCGGGGTCACGCGGATGGATGAGGATGCGCCCGACGTGCTTGCTCCCCTCCAGCCCCATGTGCCGCCAGCTCCTCCCCCCGTCGACCGACTTGTACACGCCGTTGCCCCAGCCCGACGACTGCCGGTTCTGCGGCTCGCCCGTGCCGACCCAAACCAGGTTGGGGTTCGCCTGGTCGAGGGTCACGTCACCAATCGAGCTGGTGGGCTGGTCGTCGAAGACGGGCGTCCACGAGGTGCCGTGGTTCTCGGTCTTCCAAACGCCCCCGGTGCCGGTGGCGATGTAGAACACCTGCGGCTTCGACTCGACCACGGCCAAGTCCGCGATGCGCCCGCCCATGAGCGCGGGCCCGAGCTCCCGATACCGCAGGTGGGAGATGGCCGCCTCAAGCGCGGATTGCGCGTGGAGGGGCGGTGGCGCGAGCGCGACTCCGGCGCAGAGGACGACCAGCAGCGCGTGGATGAATGGCGGCGCGGCGGCGCGGGCCTGCCGGGGGGTCGCGAACGGTGTGCGCATGTCGCGGGCGTGGGCGCGGGGGGATGAGCGTCGCTGGGTCTTCATGGCTGGCTCGAGGCTCCGGGGGATTGAACGTGACCCCCGACCGGGTGGTCGGCCGGGAAGGATGGGAAAGTAGGGAACGACGCTCCGGAACGCGATGAGGCGCGAGCCAAAGCGGAGGCGGCGCGGGCGAAGACTTGGAAGCGGCGCGGGCCAATAGCGGAGGCGGCGTGGATTCGGTCCTCTCTCGGGCGGGACTTGCTGGCGTCCGAGCCCCGACAAGCCCGTCGCCGGCCTCGCGAGCGAACCGGCGATGACGGCGGCCGGGCTCGCTGGGATCTAGCCGGAGCGTCTGCTCATTGTTCCGTCAGACCCCTCTGCAGCGTGTTGCAAAACAAAAAATGCAACACCATGTTGCTTTTGCAAGAATGCAACACCCAGCAGAGGGGTTGGATCCCCCATGGTTAGCGCTCGATCCGAAGGGGGGCGGACCAGAACCGAAGCCGGCGCGGGCGTCGGAGGGGGCGCGGGCGAAGATCTGGAATCGGTGCGAACCAAAGCCGGAGGCGCCGCGGGCGAAGACTTGGAAGCGGCGCGGGCCAGAGCCGGAGCCGGCGCGGGTTCGGTCCTCGCTCGAGCGGGGCTCTCTGGCATCCGAGCCCTCACAAGAGCCCGTGGCCGGCCTCGCGAGGGATCCGCCGCCGAACGCGACCCGGGTTCCGCCACCAAACGCGACCCGCCGCCCGCACCGGCACGCACAACCATTCCCAGGGCGCTTGGGGTGAAGCAGGTTACCCGGACAGCCTCCCATCGCCAACCCCCCTCGATCCGAAGACATGCCCAGAGCCACCTCGCCCCCCGAACGCGAACATCCCCTTCGTCGAAAGCAACGAACCGCCCGCATCGCCGTTCGCCTCAAGGCGGCTCGCAAGCGGGCGGGGCTGACCCAATACCAGTTGGCGGTGGGCTTGGGCGTCAGCCATCGGCAGATCATCGCGCGGATCGAGGCCGGAACCCGCTCCCTGACCGCGGAGGAGCTGATCTGGGCGATGAAGATCCTGGATGTGGATCTGGCCTATTTCATCGACCCGTTCCGTCTGGAGGGGGAGGGCGAGTTCACCCTCCGCATCCATCCCGGGGCAACCGACGCGGTGGTCGACGAATTCGAACACAGGGCGGGGCGATGGATCGCGACGTTCCGGGAGTTGTCCGCCAAGCGCGACGGGCGCCCGCGATGGCTCGGGCTCAAGCTCGCCCTATCGCGCCACTCCTCCTTCGAGGACGCGGAGGATGCGGCCCACGCCTTCGCGGAGCGAATGGAGCTCGGAGGGTGCCCGGCGACCAAGCTGCGGTCCGTCCTGGAAGACCGTTTGGGCGTCCTGGTGCTCGACGTGGACGCCCCGCCGGAGATCGCGAGCGCGGCCGCGCGCGTTGAAGGGCTCCTTTGCGTTCTGGTGAATCGGAACGAACCGGAAGGGCACCGGAACTTCTCTCTGGCTCACGGCCTGTTTCACCTGCTGACTTGGGACGCGATCCCCCCCGACCGCGTGGAAGGCGTGGAGCCGCCGCGCCGAGGCAAAGGATGGCTCGTCGCGCGGCTGGCCGACCGCTTCGCCTCCTCGGTACTGATGCCTTGGCCCGTTGTTCTGCGGCGGTGGCCGGTTTGGCAACCTTTGGCGGAATGGGAGCCGGACGACGCGATCGGCCCGGGGAAACCGGAGGACGCCATGAGCCCGGAGGAAACGGGACACGCGATCAGCCCCGGGAAGTCGGACGACGCCTCGGGCCCGGAGGAATCGGGACACGCGATCGGCCCGACGGAGTCGGAAGGCGCCATGGGCCCGCGGGAGTCCGGAGACCCGGCAGGCCCGGAGGAACTGGGAGACCCCACCAGCCCGGGTGCCACCGGGCGCCGGTATGGTGAGCTCGGTGACCGCCTGATCGCGGGCGCGCGCGAGCTTCGCGTGCCGGCGTTGGCGTACGCACGGCGTCTCCACCGCAGCGGCGTGCTCTGGATGAAGGAGTTCCGCGCACTCGAGCGTCGGCTGACCGAAAACGATGGGTCGCCGCGCGGCACCCCGCCCCCACCTCCGTTCAGCGCCCCATTCGTTCGCTGCGTCGCCCACGCCCTCGATGCCGGTCGACTCTCCGCGGAGCGTGCCGCGCAGCTGCTTGAGCGGTCACCTCGGGAGCTGGCGTCGCTCATCAAGCGCCACGGCCGAGAGCCCGACCTCGGCGAGTAGCCGTCTGGCGAGCATCCGCGCGGGCTCAACGGCGACCCTGGCCGGCCTCGCGAGCGACCGGCGACGGCACCTTTCCCACCCGGTATCGCACCCCTCTCGGCGCTCGGGCGGATTCACGCGCGGACCGCTAGATTGGCGAGACCAACGCCGCGTCCCATACAGGTGCGACCTGGACGCGGGCGTGACGCTCCTCCAGCTGGTTTCCGCAAGATGGCCAGCTGGTTCCCACAAGATGGGTCGAACGTTCATGCGCAAGAGCTTCCACATCGCCATCATCGGCGCGCTGGTGGCGCCAACCATCCTCCACGCCCAGCAATCGCCCAACGCCGAACCGTCGCCCGGCGGGGGACGGTCGCCCATGGCGGAGGCCTCGGCGATCACGGCGCCCCCGGTCATCGACGGCCGCCTCGGCGACGCCATATGGGCGGACCTCGAGCCCCTCGACGGCTTCACCCAGCGCGAGCCCGCCGAGGGTCGCCCGGTCTCGCAGCGCACGGAGGTGCGGGTCGCCCGTGACGACGACGCGCTCTACATCGGCGCGTGGCTGTGGGATGACGACCCGGCGGGCATCGTCACCGGTCAGACGCTGCGCGATGCCTCGCTCAACGACTCGGACGCCTTCGTGGTCGTCCTGGACACCTACCTGGATCGGCAGAACGGCTTCGTCTTCGGCACCACGCCGGCGGGCATCGAATACGACGGACAGGTCACGGGAGAGGGCGTGGGCGGCGGGCGCGGCGGGGGCCGCCAACAGCGGGGTTCGGCGGGCGGCTTCAACCTGAACTGGGATGGATCGTGGGAGGTGGCCACCACGCGCGACGAGCGCGGCTGGTACGCCGAAATGCGCATTCCCTTCTCGACGCTGCGGTACGGAGCCGGCGGCGCGCAGGAATGGGGAGTCAACTTCGAGCGCAAGATCCGTCGCAACAGCGAGCAGTCGATGTGGGCGCCCCTGCCCCGGCAGTTCGACCTGTTCCGCATCTCGCTCGCGGGATCGCTTCTGGTCGAGGCGCCCGCCCGACGGACGGTGACCGTCAGCCCCTACGCCCTCGCGGACGGCTTCAAGGACTATTCCGTCGCGTCGCCCGGCGTGGCCTACGGCCGCCAGGTCGGCGGCGACGCGAAGATCGGCATCAACCAGAGCCTGACGCTCGACCTCACCGTGAACACCGACTTCGCGCAGGCGGAAGTGGACGACCAGCAGGTCAACCTCACGCGGTTCAGCCTCTTCTTCCCCGAGAAGCGCGCCTTCTTCCTCGAGAACGCGGGCGTCTTCGCGGTGGGCGCGAGCCGTTCCGCCGAGCTCTTCTTCAGCCGCCGCATCGGGCTTTCGAGCGGACGCGAGGTGCCCATCCGGACCGGCGGGCGGCTGACCGGCAAGATCGGCGACTTCCAGATCGGCGTGCTCAACATCCAGACCGATGACGTCTTCGACGTCGATGGCGAGACCGGCGTGCGCGAGCCGGTGGCGCCGAACAACAACTTCGGCGTGCTGCGCGCCTACCGCGAATTCGGCAACCGATCGCAATTGGGCGCCATCTTCGTGTCGCGCCTGAACACGACCGACGCGGACGACTACAACCTCACCTACGGCATCGACGGCCGACTCGGAATCGGCGACGCCCTGACGTTCGACGGCTGGGCGGGCATCACCACCACGCCCGTCCCCGACGGGGAGGGGCCGTCGGGGTCGGGGTTCAACGACGGCGAGTACGGCTTCGCCGGAGGCATGCGCTACGTCACGCGCGACTGGCAGGTCGCGACCGGGTACCGGCAGATCGGAGGCGCCTTCAACCCCGAGGTCGGATTCGTCAACCGCCGCGGGTACCGCCACGTCAACTGGCGCTTTCTGCGCCACATGCGCACCGAGAGCGTGTCCTGGTTCCGGGAATTCCGGCCCCACATCTCCGGGAACAGCTTCTGGACGCTGGGCGGCTTCAACGAGTCGTACCTGGTTCACATCGACAACCACTTCGCCTTCGAGAACGGCGCCTTCTTCCAGCTACCGGGCTTCAACTTCACCGGCGAGGGGCTCGAGCAGCCGTTCGCGATCCGCGAGGACATCGTCATTCCGGCGGGCACCTACCACAACGTGGACTGGGAGTTCAGGGCGAACACCAACCGAGGCGCACCCCTCTCGCTGTCCGGAGGGTGGGCGCTCGGGGGCTTCTACAGCGGAACCCGCTTCGGCCCCAACGCCACGATCGCGTACCGGTACAGCGACAGGTTCACCGCCAACGTGCGCCTCAACTACTTCGACGTCCGCTTGGAGGAGGGCAGCTTCACGACCGCGGTCCTGCAGTTCAACGGGTCGTACTCGTTCACGCCCCGCCTCTACCTGCAGGCCAACGTCCAGTACAACGACGACACCAAGGACGTCGGCACCAACCTCCGGCTCGGGTGGCTCGACACCGCCGGCACCGGCTTGTTCGTCGTATGGGACGACACCCGTCACGCCGGCTCGCTGGAGCGCACGGGCATTCTGGCGGGACCGAAACAGCGTCAGATGGTGGTCAAGTACAGCAAGCTGTTCAATCTGACACGGTAGGACCACTTCGATGCAACGAGACACTCGTCAACGCCGGGCGATCCGTCGCGTGTTCATGAACGCCGGGCGCCCGCTCGCGCTTGAGGAGATCCTCCGGTACGGGCAACGGATCGTGCCGTCGCTCGGCGTGGCGACCGTCTACCGGAACGTGAAGACCCTTGTGGGCGAGGGGTGGTTGTCGAAGGTGGCGCTCCCGGGCGGCGTCCCTCGGTACGAGCTGGCCGCCCGACCGCATCACCACCACTTCGTCTGTCAAACCTGCGATCGCGCGTTCGACGTCCATCGGTGCCCGGACGAAGTCGAAACGCTGGCGCCCGACGGCTTCGAAGTCGACAGCCACGAGCTGACGCTCTTCGGTCGCTGCGCGGCGTGCGCGTGAAGGACTTCTGATACGGGCCAGTCCCCGACGGTCCAACACGCCTCCGCGTTCAAGGGGGTGGGAGTCGTTGGCGCGGCGCGGCGCGGGTGCGGCCGACGGGCGTCGCACCGGTGGTGGGCGTCGCGTCGGTGGTAGGAGAAGCCGGGTCACGCGCTAGTTTCGGGAGGGCGCACTCCCGAACCCAAGTCGACACGGCTCCACCCGATGCCACCCACCCGGCCCACACCGGACTCCTCGCCGCACGATGACCTGACACCGCTGATGGACGCCATCCGTGGCGGATCGGAGGCCGCTCTCGGACGGCTAATGGAGGTGTGCTGGCCCGAGCTGGTGCGCTACGCGGCGGCCCAGCTGGGCGATGCCGACCTGGCGCGCGACGTCGCCCAGGAGGCCTTCATCCAGGTGTGGGAACGACGGCGGGGATGGCGGCCGCGGGGGTCCGCGCGGGTCTACCTGTACCGGATCGCGCGCCACCTCGTCATTGACGAGCAGCGCCGGCGGGCCGTGCGGCGGAGATGGCGGGACCGCCAAGGGCGCGACGACGCGGCGTGGACGGCGCGCGCCTCGACCCCGGCCGACGTGCTCGACGCCACGATTCTGGCCCGCCGCTTCCGTGCCGCCGTGGCGTCGCTGCCCGATCGCCGGCGCGAGGTGTTCGAGCTCGTCTTCCAGCGAGGCCTCTCCCACCGGGAGGCGGCCGCCGTCATGGACGTTTCCGCGCAGACGGTGGCGAACCAGATGTCCGCCGCGCTGCGAACCGTGCGCCGGGCGGTGGCGGGGGAAGACGACTAGGAGGTCGTGGATGAATCGGCCCGAGCACCGAGAGGGGTCTGGCGCCGGGCTGGCAAGGCGCCTTGAAGGCTCGGGTGCAGCGCCACCGGGCCGAAGGGCAACGCTGAGCGCGGCGGTCCAGCGCGGATGCGACGCCGCTCGAACGCCGGGGGGAGATGGCCCACGGGCTCCCGCGCGGGTTGGGAACCGTGCGTGTGCGGCGAGCGGCAGCCCGGAACCGGGGTGGGCGGCCGCCCCCATGGCTTGCGCGATGGTAGATGCGGGCGAGCCGCGCGCTTGTTCGGTGTGGGACACCGGGAGTGGGTCGGGAGCGTGGGAACCACGCAAGGATCGAGGGAGATGGACGAACTGCTGCTTCAACACCTGCGCGGCCACGCGACCGACGAGGAAAACCGGTCGGTCGAGGCGTGGCTCCGCGACACCCCGGACGGCGAAGCGCGGCTGAACGACCTGCGCCTGCTGGTCGCGGCCGGCCGCGCGGCCGAGCGGGAGGTGGAGCCGGGCGCCCCACCCGCCGCCGGGGAGGTGGTCCGGCGCGCCCAGGCCCGCCGGGCCGCCGCCATCCGGCGCGCCAACGACCGAAGAGCGCGTGGCCGCCCCGGCCGCTCCCGCCTCGGCCTCTATGCCGGGTGGGCCACCGCGGCGGCCTGCGCGGCGGCGGCCGTGGTCGTCTGGAACACCCGCTCCGGGGCCGCGGGCGGCCCCGGAGCGGACGGTCTCGCGACCCAGGAGTTCATCACCGCGCCCGGCGAGACCGCCATGGTCCGCCTGGCCGACGGCAGCGTGATCCGCCTGGGCCCGGCGAGCCGCCTGCGCAGCGTGGACGCCGCCACCCGCTCGGTCGTCCTCGAGGGCGAGGGCTTCTTCGCCATCGCCCACGACCCCGCGCGGCCCTTCCGGGTCGCCACCGCGGCGGGAACGGCGCACGTCCTGGGGACACGCTTCCATCTGGCCGCCCAGCTGGACGAGCTCCGGGTGGTCGTCGTCGAGGGAGCGGTCGCGCTCGGCACTTCGGCGGTCGAGATGCGGGTGGCGGCCGGGCAAGCCGCGAGCCTGGTCGAAGGTAGGCCCGGCCCCGTCCTCGCCGCGCCTCCGATCGAGCGGGCGGCCACGTGGCTGGACGACTTCCTCATCTTCCAGGACACGCCCTTGGAGATGGCCATTCGGGAGATCGGGCAACGGTACGGCGTGGACGTCGTGGTCGAGGACCCCGTTCTGTCGGAGCGCACGCTCACCATGTGGTTCACGTCGAAGTCGCTGGACGAGGTCATGACCGTGATCTGCGGCGTCATCGACGCCGAATGCGACATCGGCGACGGACAAGTTCGGATGCGGGCGCGCACGCCGGGCGCGCTTCGATGAGCTCCAGGCCGAACGACCCAAGGACGTCGCCGCACCCGATGGCGCGCCAACGCCATTTCACCGCCGACTCTCGGCCCGAGCTCGCGCCCAACCCGCGCCCTCCCTCCAGCCGCAACCCCGCTCGAATGCCGGACGGAGTTGGTCCACGGGCCCATGGTGGACATCCGTGCGCGCGACCCGCCCGGACGCGGACCGCAACCCACCGGTCAACGCGAACCGCGACGACGATCACTCCTCTGCTGGTCGCGGCATGGCTCGCGGGCGTCCCGGCCCCCGGGCTCGCGGCGCAGTCGAACCAACCCGTGGCCCGGCTCATCGGCGAAGTCGGCGTCGATCCACGACCCGGAAGCCTCTTGGCCACGCCGGCTCGCCTCGCCATTAGGGGGGTCGCGCTCTCCGAAGCACTGGTCCGACTCGCCGAACGCTCGCGCGTGCCGATCGCCTTCAGCCCCAGCCTCCTCCCGCCGGACCGCCTCGTCGACTGCGACTGCGCAACACGCAACCTGGCCCGCACGCTGGACGCGCTGCTCGCCCGCTCGGATCTGGGCTACGTCGAGCAGGGCTCCCAAGTCGTCATCGTGCCTCGGACACCGCGGGAAGCGCTGCCCGCGGACGCGACGCCCGGTGGCCGCGCGGGAGCGGAGGTCGTGGCCGCGACGCCGAAGCCGCCATCCGATATGGAATCCGGGCGCGGGACCGACGATTCGCCCGCCTATCACGACGCCGCCGCCCGTCGCCTGATCGAAGGCGCCCGAGCCGCGCGCGATTCGCTCTCCTCGGAGATCGAGTCCTACACCGCCATCGTCCGCGAGCGCATGTCCGGCGAGGCCGGGATCCTGGTCCGCGAATGGCCCGTCTTCAGTCGGGAATCGGTCACGCGCGTCCGCTGGGCGAAAGATGAACCCTCCGTCATGCGGGTGCTGGGATCCCGCTTGACGGTGGGTGGCCAACGCTTCAAGCCGAGGACGGCCGAGGGGGTGGCGTCGCGCTTCGCCACCGATCCGCTCCGGGATCCGTTCAGCCTCCTGGTCGCATCCGCCTCCGGTGTCAACGGACGGACGTCGTGGTTCGTACCCTCGGTGACCCCGCTCGACCCGGACGCGGAACGGTTCTACCGGTTCCGCTCGGGAGACACCGTCTCGGTTCGCTTCGCGGGCGGGTCCGTGCGGGCGGTGTCGGTCACCGCGCAACCCCGCGCCCGGCACCTCGGCCTGGTGTTCGCCGTGATGTGGATCGAGCCCGAAACGTTCGGCGTGGTGCGGACCATCTACCGTCCGGCCAAGCCCATCGACTCGGAGCTGGACCTTCGGCACGTGAGCGGTTTCCCGTTGAGCTTCGAAACCATGATCGTCGGCACGCCGCTGGGCGATCTCGAGGGCCCATCGCCCCCGCGCCCCGGACTGTGGAGCCGAATATGGAGCTATGCCAGTCGCTTCTCGGGAGCGCGGCAGGAATGGCACGTGCCCGTGGCGGTCGTCGACTACGGCCTGTGGAATCTCCGCCATTGGCTTCCCAGGCGAGCGAGCTTCGCGCACTTCTGGAGGATGGGAGACCAGTGGGAAGAATCGGTGCGCATGTGGGCAAACTCTTATCACGACTGGGACTTCGAGATCGAAGAGGTCTCGACGGGTGGCGGAGACCAACCGATTTCGGCGCTCTCGACCGAGGAGCGGGTCCGATCGTGGCGTGAACGGGGAGACACGGTTCGGGTCGAGGACGCATCGGAAACGGACCCCGGCGCGATGGTGATTGTGCCCCGCGACTGGCGGACACTCGCCATGAGCGATCACCTGCCCCCGTCCATCTGGGAGGAACGGGAGAGCGGACTCCACGGGCGCCTGATGGAGGAGGCCGGCGAAGTCCTGGACTCCATCGAGTTCGCCCGGCGCCCAAGGAACCCCCGGGCCGATGAGATCGACCGGGACATCAGCCCGTGGCGCTACGAACCGCCGATCCTGACCCCGGAACTGATGCGCTACAACCCCATCGAGGGCCTGTCGGTGGGCACGCGCCTGACACGCCGGTTCCCGTGGGGACAGGGCGCGCTGACGGTGCGGTCGGCGACGCGGCGGTCCAAACCCGACATCCACGTGGCCGCCGAGTACGGTCGCACGGGTCCACGCGTGCGTCTCTCCCTCTACCGCGGGATCCGGAGGGGGGGAACGAGAGCCCTCGCCCACCTCGGAACGGCGTGGGGGTGGGCGGGGAGCACCACGATCGACACCACCTGGTCCGACAACACCCGGGGAGCCGCCATTCAGGTCCTCCCCGCCAAGAGCGATCCACTCGGGCCCTCGTTCGGCGTGTTCTCCGAGACCAACACCACGTTGGGTGGCGACGCGAGAAGGCGTCACGGCGTCGACCTCTCCTGGAGCCCGTGGTGGGGCGGGCTCACCGGGCGCAGGTTGAGCGGGGGATCCGAGGTATTGCTGCGGGGCGTGGTCGGCGACCATCCCAACGTCCGCCTCTCGGTGACGGGCAGGTTGGTCGTCCCCCTCCCCCTCGGCCTGTCGACGGCGCTGGAGGCCGGTGGGGGGCGCATCTGGGGAGACCCGGCCCCGGAGGAGATCTGGCGCCTCGGGAGCTCGGGCGATTGGCTGCGGGGCTACCCCGGCACCGTGCTGCGCGGTCGACGGGTATCGAGGAGCCGGATCGAGCTGGGGCGCAAGGTCAGCTTGTTCACGCCCTCGGTATTCCACGACTGGGCGAAGGTCGACGACGGAAGCCTCCGGTCCGCGGGGGTGGGCGTGGCGGTATTTGGCGGGTTCCTTCGTGTGGACCTCGCGCGACCCCTCTCGCCCTGGTCCGCGGAGGGCCCCCGCGCCCAAATCCCACGCGAGCTCGGGTGGCAGTGGCACCTTCGCGCGTTCGCCCCGTTCTGACGGCGCCCCCGGCGACCTCCCTCCCGACCCCCGGCGTCGATGATCGGCGTGCCGGACCAAGTCGCCGGCGTCGGCGGAACGCACAGTCGTCCGCATCGCGATCATCCGCCCGGAGACAATTCCCACCCCCCGACCCGGAGGCAACCCATGCGTCGCATCCTTCCGCTCGCCGTCCCCCTCCTCTCCCTCGCGTCCCTCCCGGCCCTCGCGCAGGACGCGGGCCTTCACCTCACCGTGGCCCGCGCGAGCCTGTCGTCCACCGACGCGGCCAAACCGGCCATGAGGATCGGTGGCGGCGTCTCCCTCGAGGTTCCGTTCACGGACCATGTGGGCCTCCGGACCGGCGTCTCCTTCGCGCGCAAGGGCATGCGGTTCGGCGGCACCCTCACGCAAGACGGAACGTCCAGTCCACTGGAGGCGGACCTGTACGTCGACTACATCGAGCTTCCGGCGCTCCTCCGGATCGGGATTCCCATTGAAGGGCGGGCTCGCCCCCACGTGCTCCTGGGGCCCGCCCTCGCCATCAACGTCGTCTGCGCCCTGGAAATCGACGTCGAGGAAACATCGCCCACGGATTGCTCCGATGCCCTCATCCGGATGCGGAACCTCGACATCGGCCTCACGGGCGGACTCGGTGTCGCCCTGACCTCCGGGCGGGGCGTCTCCCTCCGGCTGGACGCGCTGTACAACCTGGGGTTGCGCGGCGTGTTGGACGACGCCGGCGCCGAGGCCAAGAATCGAACCATCACCGCCCAAGCGGGGATCGCGTTTCCCCTTGGGTAGGAGATGGGCCGCGTGGGCCGCCTACCCTCCCAGCACGTTGAACTGGCGGGTGAACTTCACGATGAAGGACCGGGCCAGGGGACCGCTCTCGACGAAGCGGCCGCCATTGGGGTTGAGCCCATCGTGGAAGTCGAATCCCTGCACGTTGTTGTAGACGATGAACAGCCCGGTCCCGGCCGTGTTCAGCCAGCCGAAGCGAAGGTTGGCGGACCAGGCGTCGATCTGGCTGGAGCGCTGGATGAGCGACTGCACGTAGACGCGCGGCGTGAAGAAGTAGCCGAGGTTGAGCCCCAGCAGGACGGTCTCGAACTCCCCCTCGGGCAGATCGATGTCGAAGTAGTTGACGCGCGCGGAGGTGCTGAACGACGCGTTCGGCCGGAAGGTCACGGAGGCGTCGCCCCCCCACCGGCTCCCGCTCAGGAAGCTGCCGATGTTGAGGCTCGACGACAGGGACAGGCGGGCGGCCGCGTTGGTGTTGAACACCAGGTTGGTCTCCCAGCCCCGGTACGTCCCGGAGGGCACGACCACGTCCGTGCCGAGAATGTGGAACGGCTCGTGCAGTCCCTCCGTCACCAAGTTCATTCCGGTGTTGATCTGCGCCCCCGAGGGCCATTCCCAATGGGTGTCGATGTGCAGGAAGCCCGACTCCTGGAAGCCCTTGGCAACTCCGGTCTTGCGGCTGTGATAGGTGTTGTACATGACGTGCGGCCGGACTTCCCTGAGCCACGAGGGCCGGATCTTGTACATCACGAAGGCCTGGTAGTACCGGAATCCCCGGCGCGGCAGGAAGCCCACCTCCGGGTTGAAGCCCTCGCCGATCTCGCGCATGGCGGTCGTGATCTCCAGGTCCCGGCTGGTCCATCCCGCCGATAGATCCCACGCGTACTCGCTGCCCGCCGTTCCCGGTCCGTCCGTTCTCGACGCGAAGCTGCCGAGGGTGATGGCCTCGCCGATCCCCAGCGCGCCGTCCACCGCGTAGGTCCGGTTGAAGTCGCCCTCCGCCCCGCCCCGGTTGATGAACAGGCCGCCGAGGCGGGACCGGTTGGGCAGCTCGCGGGCAAGGCGCGCCACCGAGTAGCCTTGGGCGTCCCGCAGGCCCTCCGCGCCCTCGGTCTCGATGTGCAGCAGGCCAACGTTCAGCCCCGCCGTCCGCCCGGAGAGGCGCGCGCCCCCCCTGATGGGCACCGGCTGCCCTTCGGCGATGCCGATGGCGCGGCTGAAGAACAGGTCGGCGCCGCCTCCTCCCACGTTGAAGAAGCCGGCGTTTTCGAGGAAGAAGGGCCGCTTCTCCGGGAAGTTGAGACGAAAGCGCGTGAGGTTGAGCTGTTGGTCGTCGACCTCGACCTGGGCGAAGTCGGTGTTGTAGGTCACGTCCAAGGTGAGGCCCTGCGTGACCTGGAACTTTACGTCGCCTCCGAGGTTGCCGTCGCGGCCGAATCCGGTCTCGGCGGCGCTCGTGTAGTCGCGCGCGGTCGAGCCCAGCACGTAGGGGGTGGCGGTGGCGAGGCGCCGGAAGGGCGGACGCAGGCCTTCGAGGTCGCCCGCGTAGTTGAGCCGGTAGAGGTTGAACTCCCGCGGAACCGGAGTCCAGAACGACTCCTCGTTGAGGCGCCGGATGCGCCGGGCCACGTTGAAGCCCCAGGTCGCGGCGTCGCTGCCATAGCGGAGCGTGCTGAAGGGGATTCGGAACTCGGCGTACCAGCCCCGCCCGTCGGTGGTGGTCGCGACCGTCCAGCTGCCGTCCCAGTTCTTGTTGAAGCCCCCGCCCGAGCCCGACTGGAAGCGCTGTCGGGAGTTGAACCCGCCGCCGCCGAAGCGGCCACCGCCCCGCCCCTCGCTGGCGACCTGGCCATCGTACTCGATGCCGGTCGGGGTGGTGCCGAAAATGAAGCCGTTCTGGTCGTCGTTGTACGTGTCCAGCACGAAGACCACGGCGTCGCTCTCGGTCACCTCGAAGTCGCGGATGCGCTCACCGGGGGTGATGTCTTCGGGTTGGCTGTCGAACGCCCACACGCCCACGTAGAGCGCATCGGCGTCGAACACGACCCGGACTTCGGTGCGCTCGCTGGCGGGCTCCCCGTCCATGGGCTCGCGCTGGGTGAAGCCGGTCATGACCGGGGCCTGTTGCCAGGCGGCCTCGTCCAGGCGGCCATCGATGGTGGGCGCCTCGGCCACCTCGGTGGCGGTGGCGGTCGTCGCGCGCGGGGTCCCCGCGGCCGCGTTGCCGGGACCCATCTGCGCGTTCTGGGCCGCCAGCGGGCGCGGGCCGCCCGCGAGGAGCGCGGCGACGCCCACAAGGACGGCCATGCGGCGGCGGCCCGCTCGCGTCGACCCAGCCATCGACCCTTCCTCCCCGGTGGCCCGCAGACGACCTCCGCCCGCCATTCGAGCGGCGTTGCTCGCGTCCCGCGATGCCGGCGCGGCTTCCTTTTGCTCAACCATCCCCCAACCCCCCGCTCCCCCCTGCCCGCCGCGCGTCCAGCGAGAACCCGCCCGGGCCGTTGGCGAAGAAGAAGAGCCAGGTGAAGGAATAGAACGCCGCCAGCTCGCCCTGGTTCAGGATCGGCCAGAACCCCTGCGGCACGTGGGCCATGAAGTAGGCCACCGCCATCTGGCCGGAGAGCACGAAGGCGACCGGGCGCGTGAAGAGGCCGAACGCGAGCAGCAGGCCTCCACCGAACTCCAGAATCCCGGCGAGGCCGCGCAGGCTCATGAGCGTCTCCACCTGGGTGCCGCCCAGCGCTCCGAACAGCTTCTGCGCCCCGTGCTGCGTGAACAGCAACGCCGCCACGATGCGGAGCGCGCTCAGGGTGAACTCGTTGAATCCGCCGCGGTTCGTATCGCTCATGGCTGGACCTCCCATTCGTCGAAGTGGATGGCTACCGGGCCCGACCCGCTAGCCCGGTGAAGTGCGCACCAGCAGCGCCGCCACGAGGATGACCAGGTGGGCCACGATCAGCTCGCGGGTCGCGTTGCGGCGCAGCGGGAGGGCGCCACCGACGCCCCACAGCCTGGGCGTCAGGATTCTCCAGTTGACGGCGCCCAGGATCATGACCACCACCACCAGCCCCACCTTGGTCAACAGGATGCGTCCGTACTGCGTCGAGAGCAAGGCGTCCGGCGACGCCACGTGCAGCCACGACGCCAGGGCGCCCGTCCCGACCAGCAGGGCGGCCGCGACCAGCGCGATCGGGGTGAAGTGCGGCAGAACCTCGGCGAGCAGGGCGTTCCCCCGACCCGTGGTTCGCCGTTCCCGGACCTCGGCCACGAGCACGAAGAACAGTCCCCCGATCCAGCTTCCGGCCGCGAGGACGTGGAGGATGTCCGCGGGAATCGACATCCAGCGCAGCTCCTCCGTGCCCGCCGCGTGTCCGTTGAACGCGGGAAAGGCGCACACCGCCGCCGTGACCGCGCTCGCCACGATCCACGCCGCGCGCCGGATCCTCGACCCCCGGCCATCGGACGCCGCGAACGCGAAGGCGACCAACGCCAGCAGCGCGCCGCCAGCCGCCAGCCGCCAGCTCGCGCCCCAGTCCGTCGACAGAAGCATGGCGGCGTCCTCCGTCCATGGCAGCGGCGGATCGCGAAAGTCGCGGAGCTGGCGCCAGAAGAGAAGTCCCGTGCCGGTCAGCAGGATGGTCGCGCCAAAGAACCCGGTGCCGCGGGCGGACGCGATGACGGAGTGGCGGCGACGCCCCAGAACCCGGGGCGCGATGAGCCAGCGGCTGGACGCCGCGCCCCACGTGGTGATCAGTCCCGCGAAGTACAACCAGCCGACGAGCACATCGGCGATCGGCGGCAGGTCGAGACCGATGTCTATGGAAGGCGCACCGCGAAGGGGATCTCGCCCCGCACGACGTGGCCGTCCGCGGCCATCGCCCGCCACGTGATCCGGTAGTCGCCGGCGTCCAGAGGGTGGCCAACCGCCACGCCGTACACCTTGTCGTCCTCGGTGTCGGCCACCGCGGGGCCGGTGTCGACCAAGGCCTCGCCGGCCATCAGGCGTATGGTCATCGAGTTCTCCTGAGGCGTCTGCGTGAACCACAGCCGCAACTCCTCGGGCGGCGAGATGGTCGCGCCCGCCGAGGGCTCCGACTTGCTGAGCGCGAAGTGGGGCGCGTGATCCCCGGCGCCGCTCAGAAACAGGCCCGCCGTCAACAGAAGCAGTCCGTGGACGAACAGGTTCGGGGAGCGGCGGGGCGTCCGGCCGGCGGGACGCCCCGATGGCCGAGCGACGGACATGGCTATCCTCCCAACACGTTGAACTGGCGCGTGAACTTGACGATGAGGGACCGGGCCATCGGCGCCCGGTCGTAGAAGCGTCCCGCGCCGTCGTCGAGAAAGTGAATCTCCTGGACGTCGTTGTACACGATGAACAGACCGGTGCCGGCCGTGTTCAACCAGCCGAAGCGCAGGTTGGCCGACCAGCTGTCGACTTGGTTCGAGTACTGCAGCAGCGACTGCAGATAGAGGCGCGGCGTGAAGAAGTAGCCGAAGTTCATGCCCAACAGCACGGTCTCGAAGTTCCCCTCGGGCAGGCTCACGTCGTAGTAGGTGACGCGGCCCGAGGTGCTGAACGACGCATTGGGCCGGAAGGTGACCGATCCGTTGCCGCCCCAGCGGCTCCCGCTGAGGAAGCTGCCGAAGTTGACTTGCGACGTCATGGAGAGCCGGGCGGCGGCGTTGCTGTTGAACACCAGCTGCGACTCCCAGCCGCTGTAGGTGCCCACTGGGACCGTGACGTCGGTGCCGCGGATGGTGAAGGGCTCGTAGATGCCCTCCGTGACGAGGTTCGCGCCCGTGTGGATCTGCGCCCCCGAGGGCCACTCCCAGTGGGAGTCGACGTGCAGTCGGGCCGACTCCTGGAACCCCTGCTCGACCCCGGCTTTGCGGCTATTGTACGTGAACCAGGAGACGTGCGGCCGGATCTCGCGCAGCCACGAGGGCCGGATCTTGTACATCACGTGGTACTGGTAGTACCGGTATCCCCTGCGGGGCAGGAAGCCCACCTCCGGGTTGAACCCCTCGCCGATCTCGCGGACTTGACCCGTCAGCGTGAAGCTGCGCGTGTTGAGATTGCCGGAGAAGTCCCAGGCGTACTCGTCGGCGCCGGCTCCCGGGTCGTCGGTTCCCGCCACGAAGGTGCCGAGGGTCACCGCCTCGCCCACCCCCACCGCGGCGTCGATCGCCCGGGTGCGGTTGAAGTCGCCGTCGGGCCCACCCTTGTTGATGAACAGGCCCCCGACCCGCGACCGATTGGGCAGCTCCTTGGCGATGCGGGCGACCGAGGTTCCCTGGGCGTCCGCCCCGAGGTCGCTCACGCCCTCGGTCTCGATGTGCAGCAGGCCGACGTTCAGGCCCGCCGCCCGGCCCGAGAGGCGCGCGCCCCCCTTGATGGGCACCGGCTGGCCACTGGCGATGCCGATCGCGCGGCTGAAGAACAGGTCGGCGCCGCCCCCGCCCACGCTGAAGAAACCGGCGTTCTCCAGGAAGAAGGGTCGCTTTTCGGGGAAGTTGAGGGCGAAGCGGGTGAGGTTGAGCTGCTGGTCATCCACCTCCACCTGGGCGAAGTCGGTGTTGTAGGTCAGGTCGAGGGTGAGCCCCTGGGTGACCTGAAACTTGACCTCGCCCCCCAGGTTGCCGTCCCGCCCGAACCCCGTCTGGGTGGCGCTCGCGTAGTCGCGCGCGGTCGATCCGAGCACGTACGGGGTGACGGTCGCCGAGCGCTGGAAGGGAGGCCTGAGCCCCTCGAGGTCTCCCGCGTAGTTCAGGCGATAGAGGTTGAACTCGCGCGGCACCGGGGTCCAGAAGGACTCCTCGTTCAGCCGCCGGATGCGCCGGGCGACGTTGAAGCCCCAGCTCTCGGCGTCGTTCCCGTACCGCAGCGTGTTGAAGGGGATGCGGAACTCGGCGTACCACCCCCCGTCGTCGATGGTGGTGGCGACCGTCCAGCTGCCATCCCAGTTCTTGTTGAAGCCGCCGCCGGAACCCGACTGGAAACGCCGCCGGGTGTTGAAGCCGCCACCCTGGAAGCGGCCGCCGCCCCGTCCCTCGTTGGCCACCTGGCCATCGTACTCGATTCCGGTCGGGGTGGTGCCGAAGACGAAGCCGTTCTGGTCGTCGTTGTAGGTGTCCAGCACGAACACCACATTGTCGCTCTGGCGCACCTCGTAGTCCCGGATTCGTTCGCCGTGGGTGATGTTCTCCGGCTGGCTGTCGAACGCCCACACGCCGACGTAGAGCGCTTCGGAATCGAACAGCACGCGCACCTCGGTCCGCTCGGTGGCGGGCTGCCCGTCCATGGGCTCGCGCTGGGTGAAACCGGTCATGAGCGGGGCCCGTTGCCACGCCGCCTCGTCCAGGCGGCCGTCGACGTCGGGGCTCTCCGCCACCTCGGTCGCGGTGGCGATCGTCGCAAGCGGAGCGCCACCCCCCTCCGCGGGCGGGTCCGACTGGGCGTTCTGAGCGACGAGCGGGCCCGCGGCCGGAACCAACAGGGCGCCCACGAGCAGTCCGTGGATGAATCCCCGAGGATGCCACGCCGCTCGAATGCCGGGGGGAGTCTGTCCGCAGGCTGCCGGGATGGGGATACGGGGATTCATGGCATCACCTGTTGACGAGGATGACGACGGTCGCTGGTCAATTTCGCTGAATGACGCGGCTCCCGCCAGATTGGCCCGCCCGCGCGAACGGTCTCGTGGCCCCGCGCGCGCGACCCGCGCTCGCGAACCGTGACGTGTTCGTGGAGGCCGTCCGCGCGGGGCCGGCGCCCGCAACCGTCCACGCCCGGGGTCGGGCGGAGCTCGCGAGTCCGGTCCCGCGACCCGCTAACGCCTAGCCGCGCGACGTACAGCACGGACAACCGGCGGCACCAGAATGCTCACCGCGGCGACCCGCCCGACCAGCGACGCGGTCGCGGCGGCGTTGACCCCCACCCACCCGAAGGCCTCCACGACCAGGACGAACCCCGCCGCCATGCACGTCACCTCCGTGGCGGTGGCCAGGGTGATCGGGCGGGTGCGGCGCGCCTTGATGAGGATCCCGCGCTCGAGCGAAAGCACGGCCGACAGGAAGGGGAGCGGGATGAGGAGGATGGTGGGCAGGACGGCGTGGGCGGCCAGCCGCGGGGTGAGTCCGGAAATGGTCTCGAACCAGAGCTCCGACAGGGGCGTGAGCCCGAACAGGGCCAGGCCGCAGGTGGTCGCGAGACCCAGCGAGAACGCGAACCGACCGAGCGCGGGGAGCTGTCGGTTCCGGTCGCCCAGGAGCGCGATGGTCACTTCCTGGTAGGCGAGGCACACCGCCCGGAAGACGAAGGCGAGCGCGCCCACCACCGGATAGACGGCCAGCGAATCGACCGGCTCCGGAGCCCGAACCATGAGGAAGGTGAGCATCGGCATGGCGGCGAAGCCCAGCAGGGAGGTGAGCGCCAGCGGGTGGTAGAAGCGGAGGATGGCCGCGTAGTCGAGAAGGGCGCCGCCGTCCGGAGAGCCGCGGCCCAGCACCCTACCCACCGCCCCCCGGGCCATCCACCGGCTCGCGGCGGCCTCCGTGCACACGCCGGCGGTCATGGCCCCCGCGGCCACCTGGACTCCCGGAAACCCCAGCCAAGCCAGAACCGGCGCGGAGCCGGCGATGGCCGCGACGCGCGTCACCGTGCCCGCGGCCACCAGGCGCGTCCGCCCGTCCCGGATCAGCAGACCCTGGTAGAAGCGTCGGTAGCCGATGGCGGCGGGCCAGGGCACCAGCAGCCAGAGGGCGCCCTTCGTGAGGTCCGCCACCTCCGGGGGCAGCGCGAGCACCTCCAACGCGACCACGTCGTAGACGGGGGGCGCGAGGACGAGCAGGAGCAGCCCGGTGGTGCCGGCGTTCAGGCAGAACGCGAAGCGGCGCAGCTTGCGGAAGCTGTCGGCGTCCTCGGCGAGCGCGGTCGAGGCGGTCATGAGCATGACCACCGGCGACTCGACCAGCATCGCGATCGCGAAGGCGACCCCGTGGGCCGCGAGGTTGACGCGGGCCTCCGGGAGCCGCGCGATGACCGCGGCCAGGAACGGACCCTCCACCGCCATCATCAGCCAAGTGGCGGCCAGGGGTGCCCAGAAGAACAGGATGGAACGCTGGGAGAGCGGTGCCGCGACGCTCAACGGGGTTCGGAGCCTCGGGCGTTTGGTGGATGAGCCGCTCCGCCCAACCCACCGGCGGGGATGCGGTGCCTTCGACGCATGGTTCCCGCTACCGCCCGCCTCCCTCGGCCCGACGTGCCGTCTCCCGCTCCTCGAAGCGGGTGATCTCGGCCTCCATCCGCAGCGTGAGGCCAATGTCGTCGAGCCCCTCGAGCAGGCGACGGCGGTGGAAGTCGTCGATCCGGAAGTCCAGCCTCCATCCGTCGGCGTCGCGCACCGCGCACGCCTCCAAGTCGACCGTCAAGGCGTAGCCGGGGCGCTCGGTGGCGCGCGCCAGCACCCCCGCGACCTCCTCCTCGGGCAGGCTCAGCGGCAGGATGCCGTTCTGGTGGCAGTTCGCCTGGAAGATGTCCGCGAAGCTGGGCGCGATCACCACGCGGAAGCCGTGGTCGGCGATCGCCCACGCGGCGTGCTCGCGCGACGACCCGCAACCGAAGTTGCGACCCGCGGCGAGGATGACGGCGCCGGCGTAGCCCGGCTGGTTGAGGACGAAGTCGGGCCGCGGGGAGCCGTCCGGGTGGAAGCGCCAGTCATTGAAGAGGAACCGCCCGTAGCCGGCCCGCTCGACCCGCTTCAGGAACTGCTTGGGGATGATCTGGTCGGTGTCCACGTCGGCGCGGTCGAGGGGCGCCACGACGCCCGCGACGCGGCGCAGGGGCGCGATGCCCGATGCCGCCCCGCTCACGGGCCGTGCCTCACGTCCGCGAAGCGACCCGCCACGGCGGCGGCCGCCGCCATCGCCGGGCTCACCAGGTGGGTGCGCGCGCCCCTGCCCTGCCGGCCCTCGAAGTTGCGATTGGAGGTGGAGGCGCAGCGCTCGCCGGGCCCCGCGATGTCGTCGTTCATGCCCAGGCACATGGAACAGCCGGACTCGCGCCACTCGAAACCGGCGTCGCGGAAGACCCGGTCCAGACCCTCGGCCTCGGCGGCCGCCTTGACGGCCGTCGAGCCGGGCACCACCAAGGCGCGCACGCGCGGGTCCACCCTGCGCCCTCGCGCGACCCGCGCCGCCTCCCGCAGGTCCTCGATGCGCGCGTTGGTGCACGAACCCACGAACACCCGGTCCACGGCGATGTCCGTCATGGGCGTGCCCGGCTCGAGCCCCATGTACTCCAACGCCCGCTCGGTGGCGGCGCGGTCGTCCGGATCGGCGAGGTCGGCGGGGTCGGGGACCCGCCCGGAAACGGGCGCCACCATGCCCGGGTTGGTCCCCCAAGTGACCTGTGGCTCCAAACCGGCCAAGTCGACCTCCACCACCCGGTCGAAGCGCGCGCCGGGGTCGGTGCGCAGGGTCGACCAGCGCGCCACCGCCTCGTCGAACGCCGCGCCCGCGGGCGCGCGCGGGCGCCCGCGCAGGTAGGAGAAGGTGGTGTGGTCGGGCGCGATCATGCCCGCGCGCGCGCCCGCCTCGATGGACATGTTGCACACGGTCATGCGGCCCTCCATGGAGAGCGCCCGGATCGCCTCGCCACGGTACTCCACCACGTGCCCCGCCCCCCCCGCCACCCCAATGCGGCCGATGGTGTGGAGGATCAGGTCCTTCGCGGTGAGCCCCGGCCCGAGCCGGCCGCGGTAGCGGATCTCCATGACGCGCGGGCGCTCCATGAGCAGGCACTGGGTGGCGAGCACGTGCTCGACCTGCGAGGTGCCGATCCCGAACGCGATCGCCCCGAAGGCGCCGTGGGTGGAGGTGTGGCTGTCGCCGCACACGATGGTCATGCCGGGCTGGGTGGCGCCCAGCTCGGGCCCGATGACGTGCACGATCCCCTGCCGCTCGTGGCCCATGTCGTAGAGGGTGATCCCGTGCTCGGCGGCGTTCTCGCGGAGCGCCTCGATCTGGCGGGTCGCCACCGGGTCGGCGAGCGGGAGGGAGCGGTGGGTTGTGGGCACGTTGTGGTCGACGGTGGCCAGGGTGCGCTCCGGACGGCGCACGCCCCGCCCGGCGGCGCGCAGCCCGGCGAACGCCTGCGGCGACGTGACCTCGTGCACCAGGTGCAGGTCGATGTAGACGAGGTCGGGGCGCCCCTCCTCCCGGCGAACCAGGTGCCGCTCCCAAACCTTCTCGAACAGGGTGGAGGGCCGGGCGTTCATGCGCGCGCGGGGGCGGGCCGGCTCAGCCACGGTTGGTGACCGCGCCCTCGGACGCGGACGCCACCAGGCGCGCGTACTTGCGCATGACCCCGGTGGCGGAGCCCTTGACGGACCGCGCGGGTGGCCGCCAGGCGCGCGTCCGCTCGCGGATCTCCTCGTCGGTGAGGTCCACCGAGAGGGTGCGGGCCTCCACGTCGAAGGTGACGACGTCGCCGTCGCGCACCGCCGCGATGGGCCCGCCGTCGACCGCCTCGGGCGCGACGTGGCCCGCCATGAGGCCGTGGGTGGCGCCCGAGAAGCGGCCGTCCGTGAGCAGCCCCACCGAGGGCCCCAGCCCGGCCCCGGCGAGCGCGGCCGTCACGGCCAGCATTTCCCGCATGCCGGGCCCGCCGCGCGGCCCCTCACCGCGGATCACCACCACGTCCCCGGGGGCGATGACGCCCGCCTGCACGGCCTCGAAGGCGTCCTCCTCGCAGTCGAACACGCGCGCCGGCCCGCTGTGGTGGGCGCGCTCGGGTCCGGCCACCTTCAGCACGCACCCGTCGGGCGCCAGGTTGCCCTTCAGGACGAGCAGGCCGCCGTGCGGCTTCACGGGCGCCTCCACGGTCGACACCACCTCCTGCCCGGCCGCCTCGGTCGCCCGCCCCGCCTCCTCCGCCACCGAGCGCCCGCTGACCGTGGCCGCGTCGCCGTGCATCAGCCCCGCGCCCAACAGACGGGCCGTCACCAGCCGCACCCCGCCCGCCGCGTGCAGGTCGGTCGCGACGAAGCGGCCCCACGGCTTCATGTCGGCAATCACCGGCGTGCGCGCGCCGATGCGGTCGAAGTCCTCCAGATCGAGCGCCACGCCCGCCTCGCGCGCGACCGCGAGCAGGTGGAGCACCGCGTTGGTCGACCCCCCGGTCGCGACCGCCAGGGCCACGCCGTTCTCCATGGCCTCGCGGGTCAGGATCCCGCGGGCCGTCACCCCCCGCCGCACCAGATCCACCACCAGGCGGCCGCAGTCGCGCGCCACCTCGGCCTTGGCGGGATCGGTCGCCGGCACCGATCCGCTTCCCATGGGCGAGATGCCCATCCCCTCGAACACCGTGGCCATGGTGTTGGCGGTGAACTGCCCACCGCACGACCCCGCCCCCGGGCACGCCGCGCGCTCCAGCTCGTCCAGCTCCGCCTCGCTCATGTGCCCGGCCGCGCACGCGCCAATCCCCTCGAACACGTCCTGGATGGTCACGTCGCGCCCCCGGTGGCGTCCCGGCTGGATGGAGCCGCCGTAGAGCATCAGGCTGGGCAGGTCGAGTCGAGCCAGCGCCATGACCGTGCCCGGAATGGTCTTGTCGCACCCGGAGATGGCCACCACGCCGTCGAACCCGTAGGCGTCGCCCACCAGCTCGATGGAGTCCGCAACCAGCTCCCGGCTCACCAGCGAGGCCTTCATGCCCTCCGTCCCCATGGTGATGCCGTCCGAGATGGCGATGGTGTTGACCTCGAGCGGCATGCCCCCCGCCTCGCGAATCCCCCGCCGCACGGAGTCGGCCAGGTCGCGCAGGTGGGCGTTGCAGGGGGTGGTGTCGGTCCAGGTGTTCGCGATCGCGATCAGCGGCTTGGCGAAGTCGGCGTCCTCCATGCCGACCGCGCGCAGCATGGAGCGCGCCGCCGCCCGGTCCCGCCCCGCGACCAGAGCCTGGCTGCGGAGCGGCAGCCTGCGCGGTTCGGTCACGCGCGACCTCCGCGCGGCCGCGCCTGAACGCACCGCGGTCGCGTCGCCGGGAGGAGTCCGCCCATGACCTCCTACAACCAAGCCATTCGGGCGCGCAGCTCCCCACCCACCTTCTCGATCGGGTGTTCGGCGCCCTTCCTCCGCATCCGGTCGAACTCCCGCCCACCCTCGCGCGCCTCCTTGATCCACTGTTTCGCGAAGGCGCCGGACCGCACTTCCGCCAGAATCTCCTTCATGGCCGCGCGCGACGCGTCGCCCACGACCCGCGGGCCACTCACGTAGTCGCCGTACTCGGCGGTGTCGCTCACCTCGCGCCGCATCCCCGAGATCCCGTGCGCGTACGCCAGATCGACGATCAGCTTGAGCTCGTGCAGGCACTCGAAGTACGCCAGCGCGGGATCGTAGCCCGCCTCCGTCAGCGTCTCGAAGCCGGCCTGCACCAGCGCCGTGAAGCCTCCGCACAGCACCGCCTGCTCGCCGAACAGGTCGGTCTCGGTTTCCGCCGCGAAGGTGGTTTCGAGGATGCCCGCGCGCGTGCATCCCAGCCCCGCCGCGTACGCCCTGGCGAACTCGGCCGCGCCCCCGCTGGCGTCCTGGTGAACCCCGTAAAGCGCCGGCACCCCGCGTCCGGCCAGGAACTCCTCGCGCACCCGGTTCCCCGGCGACTTGGGGGCGATGAGCATGACGTCCACGTGGCCGGGCGGGACGATCTCCCCGTAGTGGACGTTGAAGCCGTGCGCGAAGACGAGGGTGTCGCCCTCCTCCAGATGCGGCTCGATTTCGGCCTCGTACACGTCCCGCTGGATGGTGTCGGGGATAAGCACCGACACGACCGACGCGCCCGCCGCGGCCTCGGCGACGGAGGCCACCGTCAACCCGTCCGCGCGCGCCCGCTCGGCGGATGAGCTTCCCTCGTGGAGGCCTACCACCACCTCGGCTCCCGAATCGCGCAGGTTCAGCGCGTGGGCGTGGCCCTGGCTGCCGTACCCGATCACCGCCACGGACCTGCCCCGCAGGAGTTCGGCGGAGGCTCCGTTGCTCCCCATCGTCGTCTGGCTCATCTACTCGTATCCCCGGTCTCCGCGCGCCGGCGCGGGACCCGTGAAGGTTGCGGGCTGCCGCTAGCGATACGTCCCGCTGGCCGACCGCGTGTTGGCCTTGCGAGCGGGGTCGCCCTCCCCGCCCTTGATTCGGCGCAGGATGGCGAGCAGGGCCTCGTCGGTCACGTCCATGCGGCGCTCGGCGAGGTCGGTGCAATGGCGGGCCGCCTCGGTCATCTCTTCCCGGGTGAGGCGATGCCCGAGCTTCTCGTACCGGTGGCGCAGGGCGTGCCGACCCGAATGCTTGCCCAGCACGAGCTGGGTCGGCGGCGCGCCCACGGCCTCCGGGGTCATGATCTCGTAGGTGAGGCGGTCGCTGAGCATGCCGTGCTGGTGGATGCCGGCGGCGTGGGCGAACGCGTTGTCGCCCACGATGGCCTTGTTGGGCTGGGGCGCGACGCCGATGGTCTCGGTAAGCAGCCGGCTGGTGGGGTAGAGCCGCTCCGCGTTGACCTCGGTGAAGTGTTCGTTGATGTCGGCGCGCACTTTGAGCGCCATCACGATCTCCTCGAGCGACGCGTTGCCCGCCCGCTCGCCGATGCCGTTGATGGTGCACTCGACTTGGCGCGCCCCCGCGTCGAGGCCGGCCAGGCTGTTGGCCACCGCCAGCCCGAGGTCGTCGTGGCAGTGCACCGAGAGCACCACCTCGTCGCCCAGTCGGGGCACGTCGCGCACCAGCGCGCGCAGCGTGTCGCGGAACTCGGCCGGGAAGGTGTAGCCCACCGTGTCGGGGATGTTGATGGTGGTGGCCCCCACCTCGACGGCCGCGTTGATCACCTCGCACAGGAAGCCGAGCTCGGTGCGGGTGGCGTCCTCGGCGCTGAACTCCACGTCGTCGGTGAAGCCCCGCGCCCGCTCCACGGCCGCCGCCGCCCGCTCCAGGCACTCGTCGCGCCCAATGCCGAGCTTGCGCTCGAGGTGGATGTCGGAGGTGGCGATGAAGGTGTGGATGCGCGAGCGGCGCGCACCCTCGATGGCGGGTCCGGCGCGGTCGATGTCGCCCTTGGTGGCCCGCGCCAGAGCGGCGATGACCGGGCCCCGGACCTCGCGCGCGATGGTGCGCACCGCGTCGAAGTCGGTGTCCGACGCGATCGGGAACCCGGCCTCGATGACATCCACGCCCAAGGCCTCGAGCTGGTGCGCCATGCGGAGCTTTTCGGCCGGGGTCATGGTGCACCCGGGCGATTGCTCACCGTCTCGCAGAGTCGTGTCGAAGATCGTGATCTTGGCCATGTGCGCTCCTCGCGATCAACCACCTGTCGCCGGGCCTCGGGAACGGTCGCCGCGCTGGCCGGCTCCGGTGGGGGATGGAACGTTGCAAGCAACCATCCTCGGGCCGACGGCGCAAGGTGCCCGGCAGCCCGCCCGCCGATTGCCAAGTCCCATTATTCTTGGGGCGGCGCGACATCATCCCCGTCCGGAGGGTCGCGCCGACGCGTCCGGGACGAGCCCGGACGCCTGCGGTTGGGTCGCAGCCCGCGGACGGACTGCCGGGCGGGGGAGAACGGAGGGAATGAGCGCGTGAAGGTCGGCTTGGTGGGGTTCCCGGGTTCGGGGAAGACAACCGTGTTCAACGCGATGACCGGACGGGACGCTCCGGTCGGGTACGGGGGAGAGGTGCGCCGCGCCGTGGTGCGGGTGCCGGACCCGCGCGTGGAGCGGCTTTCCGCGCTCCACCGCCCGCGGAGGACCACCTTCGCCGACATCGTCTTCCAGGACATCCCCGGGGAGCACGACTCGTTGAGGCGGGGCCTCTCGGCTGCCGCCCTCCGCCAGGTGCGCGACCAGGAGGCCCTCTGCATGGTGCTGCGCGGCTTCGACAACCCGGCGCTCGCGCGCGACCCCGCCCCGGTCGACGAGCTGGAGGCGTTCCACGCGGAGTGCGTCCTCGCCGATCTGATGTTCGTCGAACGCTGGCTGGAGCGGGCGCGCAGGGAGGCGCGGCGCGGGCTGGAGGTCGCGGCCTTCGAACGCATGCGGGAGCAGCTCGAGTCGGAGCGCCCGGTTCGCCTGCTTCCGGAATCGGAGCTGGACCGCTCGCTGCTGCGCGGCCATTCGCTGCTCACCGACACGCCCCTGCTGGTCGTGCTGAACCGGGAGGAGGACGACGGCGCGGAGCCGACGCCGGGTGCGATCGACGAAGCGGTGGCCCGCATGGGCGCCGGCGGCATGGCCCTTTCGGCCAAGCTGGAGGCGGAGATCGCGATGCTGGAGCCGGACGACCAGCGGGACTTCCTGAGCGACCTGGGGCTCGCCGAACCGGCCCTCGGCCGCTTCATCCGCGCGGCGTACGGGCTGCTGGACCTCATCTCGTTCTTCACCGTGGGCCCACCCGAGGTGCGCGCTTGGACGATCCAGGCGGGCACCCAGGCGCGACGCGCGGCCGGAAAGATCCACTCGGACATGGAACGTGGATTCATCCGGGCGGAAGTCATCCCCTGGCGGGTCCTGGAGGAATTCGGGTCCGAGCGGGCGGTGAAGGCGGCGGGCCGGCTGCAGGTGGAGGGCGGAGACTACATCGTGCGCGACGGAGACATTCTGCGGATCCGGTTCAACGTGTAGCGGTCCACGGACCAACGCCCCCCGGGGCGAATTCATCCACGGACGGCCAGCGGCCGCGGCGACCGGGCGGAGCTGCCCGCGCGCGGCGTTGCGCGCGCATACGCATCCGGTTAGGCTCGCCGCCGCTCGCGGAATGCGCGCGACCGGGACGGCGGGTGGCGGGAGCGGCGGCGAACCCACACCAGGGGAAAAACAAATGAGCGAGCTCACGACGAGAGGACACGCGGCTCCGGTGGCGATGGCGTGCGTCCCCGCCCGCCCCGACGGCGAATCCGGAATGTCTTCGAGGAGAGGTACCCCCCTGGCGGCACCCTCCAAGAGTCGTTCGCCATCCGGTGTCCGGCTACTGCTCGCGGGGCTGGCGTTTCTCGCCGCCGGATGCGGGGAGAGCGCCCTGGAGCCCGTCTTGGCGCCGTCCGCGGAGAACGCGGGCGGGGCCGGGAACGCCGTCGGCATGGCATCCACGCCCTCCGACCAAGGCGCCCTGGTGAAGCTGTACGAGTCGACGGGAGGCGCGAGCTGGACCAACAACACGAACTGGCTGTCGGACGAGCCGTTGGGGGAGTGGCACGGGGTCACCACCAACAGTGCGGGCAGGGTGGTGGAGCTGCGCCTCGTGGAGAATGGTTTGGCGGGCCCGCTTCCGGCGGAGCTCGGGTGGCTGTCGTCGCTCGAGAGGCTGGAGCTGAACTACAACGGCCTTACGGGCCCGGTCCCCTCCGAGCTCGCATCCCTCGCCTCGCTGGACGACCTGAGCCTCTATGACAACCGCTTGACGGGCGAGGTTCCGGTCGAGATCGCCGACGCAACGAACCTCCGGGTCCTGAACCTCGGCTACAACGATTTGTCGGGGTCGATTCCAACGGTGCTCTCAGGGCTGTCGTCACTGGTCTATTTGGATTTATCGGGAAACGGCCTGACGGGCTCGATTCCCCCGGAGCTGGGCGACCTGTCGTCACTTGACCAGCTCTACTTGGAGGCCAACCAGCTGACGGGCTCGATTCCGTCGGAGCTGGGGCGCCTGGGGGAGCTGCGTGCACTGTGGGTGTACCGGAACTCCCTGACCGGAAGCGTGCCCGTCGAGTTGCCCAACGGGCTCGCGAAGCTGGAGAGCTTCCTTTGGGGCCAAAACGACGGCCTGTGCGCGCCCGGGACGGCGGCCTTCTCCACCTGGCTCGGTGGGATGGAGTACGCGGAGGGTCCACGCTGCGCCGCGCCGACCGACCGGGACATCCTCGTGAAGCTGTACGAGGCGACGGACGGTGACAACTGGACCGACAACACGAACTGGCTCTCGGACGAGCCGATCGGGGAGTGGCACGGGGTCACGGCGAACGCCGACGGGCGCGTCACCAGCATCGACATGGTGGGCAACAACCTGGCCGGCTCGATTCCGCCCGAGCTGGGCGAGCTCGCCGAGCTCACGCTCCTGCGGCTCCGGGACGGCAAGCTGACGGGGTCCATCCCCCCCGAGCTCGGAGACCTCTCCCGCCTGCGGCTGCTGAGCCTCTACATCAACGAGCTGAGCGGCACGATTCCGACGACGCTCGCCAACTTGGACAGCGTCACCCTCATGGAAGTGGGCCACAACGAGCTAACCGGGTCGATCCCCGCGGAGCTGGGCTCGATGGCGAGCCTCGAGAAGGTGTGGTTGAACAACAACCACCTCACGGGGGCGGTGCCTCCGGAGCTGGGGAATCACGGCGCCCGTCTCAAGTGGCTGGACATCAACGGCAACTCCGGGCTCTCGGGTCCGCTCCCGAACGCCCTCACGAAGCTGACGAACCTAGACCGCTTCGAGTGGGGCAACACCGGATTGTGCTCGCCCGCGGACTCGACCTTCCAAACCTGGCTGGCGGCGCAAAGAACCCGGTACGGCAAGGGTCCCGCCTGCGCCCCCACCGACCCGGACATCCTCGTGAGGCTGTACGAGGCGACGGACGGTGACAACTGGACCAACAACACCAACTGGCTCTCGGACAAGCCGTTGGGGGAATGGCACGGGGTCACGGCGAACGGTGCCGGTGAGGTTGTGCGGCTAGTCCTGTCCCGCAACGAGCTGACGGGCTCGATCCCCTCGGAGCTGGGCTCCCTTTCGGCACTCGAGGTGCTGCATCTTGCCAACAACAACCTGACGGGCCCAATCCCGGCGGAGCTCGGGTCCCTGTCTTCGCTCAAGTACCTGATGCTGTACAGCAACAAGCTGACCGGCTCGATCCCCTCGGAGCTCGGATCCCTGTCGGCGCTCGAGCAGATGCAACTGACGGACAACGAACTGACGGGCTCGATCCCCTCGGAACTCGGCTCCCTTTCTTCGCTCGAAAAACTGTTCTTGTCCCTCAACGAGCTGACGGGCTCGATCCCCTCGGAGCTCGGATCCCTGTCGGCGCTCGAGATCCTGCGAGCGGACGAGAACGAGCTCACGGGCTCGATCCCGGCGGAGCTCGGGTCCCTTTCCTCGCTCCACAACCTGCATTTGTCCAAGAACAAGCTGACGGGCTCGATCCCCTCCGGCCTCGGATCCCTGTCTTCGCTCGTTTGGTTGGATTTGCGGGATAACGAGTTGGCGGGTTCGATTCCCTCGGAGCTCGGCTCCCTTTCCTCGCTCAACTACCTGTATCTGGGCAAGAACGACCTAACGGGCTCGATCCCGGCGGAGCTCGGCTCCCTTTCTTCGCTCGAGAGCATGCATTTGTCGGAAAACAACCTGACGGGCTCACTCCCTGACAACCTACCCGTGGGGCTCGCGCAGCTCCGCAGCCTCTGGTGGGAGGACAACGACGGCCTGTGCGCCCCCAACACGGCCACCTTCTCCACCTGGCTCGGTGGGATGGATTACGCGGAGGGTCCACGCTGCGCCGCGCTGGCCGACCGGGAGATCCTCGTCAAGCTGTACGAGTCCGCCGGTGGCGCGAACTGGACCAACAACACCAACTGGCTCTCCGACAAGCCGTTGGGGGAGTGGCACGGGGTCACGGCGAACTCCGACGAGCGCGTCACCAGCATCGACATGGTGGGCAACAACCTGGTCGGATCGATTCCGCCCGAGCTGGGCCAGCTCTCCGAGCTGACGCTCCTGCGGCTCCGGGACGGCAAGCTGACGGGGTCCATCCCCCCCGAGCTCGGAGACCTGTCCCGCCTGCGGCTGCTGAGCCTCTACATCAACGAGCTGAGCGGCACGATTCCGACGACGCTCGGGAAACTTGACAGCGTCACCCACATGGAACTCGGTCACAACGAGCTGACCGGGTCGATCCCCGCGGAGCTGGGCTCGATGGCGAGCCTCGAGAAGGTGTGGTTGAACAGCAACAACCTCTCCGGGGCGGTGCCTCCGGAGCTGGGGGATCACGGCGCCCGTCTCAAGTGGCTGGATTTCCAGCGCAACTCCGGACTCACGGGTCCGCTCCCGAACGCGCTCACGAAGCTGACGGGCCTGGACCGCTTCGAATGGGGCAACACCGGACTGTGCTCGCCCGCGAACTCGACCTTCCAGACTTGGCTGGCGGCGCAAAGAACCCGGTACGGGAGGGGTCCCGTCTGCGCCCCGTAGTCGGCGGGTAGGTACCCGGGCGAGATGCGGGCTCGCCAACGCGGCCGGGGGGGCTTCAGGGTCCCCCCAGCCGCGGGTGGCGCCTCACTCCCCGGACGCGGCCACGCCGGCCCACGTGACGCTGGTGGCGACGGCCAGGCTGGTGCACGACCCCGGCGACCAAGGCGCGCCACTGGCCAGGAGTCATGGACGCCATCTACCCGAACCGCGAGCGGGACGTCCTGCTCATCGAGGTAGCGCCCGTCCACTTGAATGTCGTCCCGGAGGTGGCCGGCGTCCCAGGTGATCCCGGGACGTGCCGGGTCAGGACCTCAGGGCAGATCGCGCAGGGGAATGCCGATGGCGCGGGCGGCGTTCACCATTCGATGATCGTAGCTGGCGAGTTCGACTCGCTGTCCTCGGTCGTGTAGGAACCGACATGACGCGAGGTGCAACGCGTCGAGTGTGCGTGGCGGCAACCCGGGGAAGGGGTCGAGCGCGCGGGCCAATACGGGCGGCGCCAGCTCCAGCAATGAGATGCGGGCGATCACGGCCCGAGCGGCGTCGCCGCGCAATGCCGTCGCCTTCCGGGCGTGCAAGCGCGTCCACATCTCGTACTCGAGCAAACGACTCGAAACGAGCGTTTCGGCCCAGAGCCAAGCCGGAGGCCGTCGGTCTTCCGAAAACAGGTGGGCCAGGACAACCGAGGTGTCGACGTAGATCACCGATCGCTTCGGTCGCTCTCCAGCTCACCGAGCAACTCGGACAACGCGCACTCGGCGGGCCCGCCTCGAGGCGGCTCGGATCCCGGGGAGAGCGCGGGCGTCAGCCAACCCTTCCGCACCGCATCGGCCAGCAGGGCGTCCGCGAGGATGGAACTCCTCTCCTCTCGCGGGGGGCCCATCTCGGCAACCACCCGCCCCCGGTTCGTGACGAGCACGGTCTCGCCCCCCGCCGCCAGCCGCACGTACTCGCTGAGCCTGTTGCCTAGCGCCCTGATTCCGATGGATCGCATGCGGACAATGTAGCGACATGTGGCTACTTCAGCCAACGCTCCCGGGAAGGACTCCGGCGCGGCCCATGCGCCGTCCGTCCGGATCGCGCTTCAGGGCCCGGCATGCGCCTTTCCGCGAGCGGTCCCATGGGGCTCATCTCGAGCAGAGCCGACGAGGCCTCGGTTTGCGCGCGCATGCGCATCCCGTTAGGCTCGCCGCCATTCGCGGAACGCGCGCGACCGGGACGGCGGGTGGCGGAAGCGGCGGCGAACCCACACCAGGGGAAAAACAAATGAGCGAGCTCACGACGAGAGGACACGCGGCTCCGGTGGCGGTGGCGTGCGTCCCCACCCGTCTCGACGGCGAATTCGGGAGATCTTCGAAGAGGGGTGGCGCCTTGGCGGCACCCTCGAGGAGTCGTTCACCATCCGGTGTCCGGCTACTGCTCGCGGGGCTGGCGTTTCTCGCCGCCGGATGCGGGGAGAGCGCCCTGGAGCCCGTGTTGGCGCCGTCCGCGGAGAACGCGGGCGGGGCCGGGAACGCCGTTGGCATGGCATCCACGCCCTCCGACCAAGGCGCCCTGGCGAAGCTGTACGAGTCGACGGGAGGCGCGAGCTGGACCAACAACACGAACTGGCTGTCGGACGAGCCGTTGGGGGAGTGGCACGGGGTCACCACCAACGGTGCGGGCAGGGTGGTGGAGCTGCGCCTCGTGGAGAATGGCTTGGCGGGCCCGCTTCCGGCGGAGCTCGGGTGGCTGTCGTCGCTCGAGAGGCTGGAGCTGGACTACAACGGCCTTACGGGCCCCATCCCCTCCGAGCTCGCATCCCTCGCCTCGCTGGACGACCTGAGCCTCTATGACAACCGCTTGACGGGCGAGGTTCCGGCCGAGATCGCCGACGCAACGAGCCTCCGGGTCCTGGACCTCGGCTACAACGACCTTTCGGGGTCGATTCCAACGGTGCTCTCCGGGCTGTCGTCACTGGTCTATTTGGATCTATCGGGAAACGACCTGACCGGCTCGATCCCCTCGGAGCTGGGCGACCTGTCTTCGCTTGACCAGCTCTACTTGGAGGCCAATCAGCTGACGGGCTCGATTCCGTCGGAGCTGGGGCGCCTGGGGGAGCTGCGTCTGCTGTGGGTGTACGGGAACTCCCTGACCGGAAGCGTGCCCGTCGAGTTTCCCAATGAGCTTGCGAAGCTGGAGAGCTTCCTTTGGGGCGACAACGACGGCCTGTGCGCGCCCGGGACGGCGGCCTTCTCCACCTGGCTCGATGGGATGGAGTACGCGGAGGGTCCGCGCTGCGCCGCGCCGACCGACCGCGACGCGCTGGTGAAGCTGTACGAGGCGACGGACGGCGACAACTGGACCAACAACACCAACTGGCTCTCGGACGAGCCGATCGGGGAGTGGTACGGGATCACGGCGAACGGTGCCGGCGAGGTTGTGCGGCTAGTCCTCCAGGAGAACGGCTTGGCGGGCTCGATGCCGGCGGAGCTCGGCTCGCTTTCGTCGCTAAGGACGCTGCATCTAGAGGACAACGACTTGACGGGCTCAATCCCCTCGGAGCTAGGGTCCCTTTCTTCGCTCCAGCTCCTGAGTTTGGGCAAGAACGAGCTGACGGGCTCGATTCCGGGGAAGCTCGGCTCTCTGTCTTCGCTCGAGTGGCTGAACCTGGACGTCAACAAGCTGACGGGCTCGATCCCCCCGGAGCTCGGTTCTCTGTCTTCGCTCCAGTCGCTCAGCGCGGCGGCCAACGAGCTGACGGGCTCGATCCCCTCGGAACTCGGCTCCCTTTCGTCGCTCGAACGCCTGTCTCTGCACACAAACCTCCTGACGGGCTCGATTCCGTCGGAGCTCGGCTCCCTTTCTTCACTCGAAGTCTTGCATCTTTCGCGGAACGCCATCACCGGCTCGATCCCCGCGGAGCTCGGCTCCCTGTCTTCGCTCGGATTCCTGTATCTGTCTCACAACGACCTCACGGGCTCGATCCCTGCGGAGCTCGGCTCTCTGTCTTCGCTCGTTCGGTTGGTCGCGCCGGATAACGAGCTGACGGGTTCTATCCCCGCAGAGCTAGGCTCCCTCTCCTCGCTCACTTCGTTGGACGTGAGTGATAACGACCTTACCGGCCCGATCCCCTCGTCACTCGGCTCCCTGTCGGCACTCACCCGCCTGAGCCTGAGAGGGAATCTCCTGAAGGGCTCGATCCCAACGGAATTTGGCTCCCTTTCTTCACTCGAAGTCTTGGATCTCGAAGCGAATCTCCTGAAGGGCTCGATCCCAGCGGAACTCGCCTCCCTGTCTTCGCTCAAGTACCTGCATCTGCACCAAAACAGCCTGACGGGCTCGATCCCCGCCGCCCTGCCCGCGGGGCTCACGCAACTCGTGAGTTTCTTTTGGCAGGACAACGATGGCCTGTGCGCCCCCAACACGGCGACCTTCTCCACATGGCTGGCGGCCATGACCGCGACCAATGGTCCGCGCTGCGCCTCTACCGACCGGGACGCCTTGGTGAAGCTGTACGAGTCGACGGACGGCGACAACTGGTCCAGAAACGGGAACTGGCTCTCGGACGAACCGTTGGGAACGTGGGAGGGCGTGACGACGAACAGCGCCGGTGAGGTGGTGGAGATTTTTTTGGAGGAAAACGAACTGGCAGGCTCCATTCCCCCGGAGCTCGGCTCCCTGTCGGCGCTCGAAGACTTGGACTTGAGCACCAACGAGCTGACGGGTTCGATACCGGCGGAGCTCGGGTCCCTATCGGCACTCGAGTACTTGAATCTGTACGAGAACCAGCTCACGGGTTCGATTCCTTCAGAGCTCGGTTCCCTGTCGGCACTCGAGTACTTGAATCTGTCCGACAACGACCTCACGGGTTCGATTCCTCCGGAGCTCGGTGCCTTGTCGGCACTCGAGAAGCTGTTTCTAGGCCGCAACGCGCTCACCGGCTCGATTCCCCCAGAGCTCGGATCGCTCGCGTCGCTCGAGCGGATCCACATGATCGGCAACCAGCTAACCGGCTCGATTCCGCCGGAGCTCGGCTCCCTGTCGGCGCTCGATATCCTGCACCTGAGCGACAACAAGCTCACGGGCTCGATCCCTTCCGAGCTCGGGTCCCTCTCGGCGCTTACGGCCTTGCAGCTAAACGGAAACGGCCTGACGGGAACGGTTCCCCCGGAGCTCGGATCCCTCTCGGCACTCGGTGTCCTGAAACTGAACGAGAACGACTTGACGGGCTCGCTTCCCGACAGCCTGCCCGCAGGGCTCACTCAGCTCGTGCACTTGCAGTGGCAGGACAACGATGGCCTGTGCGCCCCCAACACTACCACTTTCTCCACTTGGCTGGCGGGCATAGACCACACCTCGGGACCGCGCTGCGCCTCTACCGACCGGGACATCCTGGTGAAGCTGTACGAGTCGGCCGGTGGCGCGAACTGGACCGACAACACCAACTGGCTCTCGGACAAGCCGATCGGGGAGTGGTACGGGGTCACGGCGAACGGCGCCGGTGAGGTTGTGGAGCTGGACCTCGAGGAGAACGGCTTGGCGGGCCCCCTTCCGTCGGAGCTCGGGTCGCTGTCGTCGCTCAGGAAGCTGGATCTGGACTACAACGGCCTTACGGGCTCGATTCCCTCTGAAATCGGCTCCCTGTCGTCACTCGAACTGTTGTCCGCGAGCGAGAACGAGCTGAAGGGTTCGATACCGGCGGAGCTCGGTTCCCTGTCGGCGCTCGATTACTTGGATTTGGACTCCAACCAGCTCACGGGTTCAATTCCTCCGGAGTTCGGTGCCTTGTCGGCACTCGAGTACCTGAATCTGTCCTACAACGACCTCACGGGTTCGATTCCTCCGGAGCTCGGTGCCTTGTCGGCGCTCGAGAAGCTGTTTCTGAGCCGCAACGCGCTTACCGGCTCGATTCCATCGGAGCTCGGATCCCTGTTGGCGCTCGAGCGGATGCACCTGACGGAGAATCAGCTCACGGGCTCGATCCCCTCCGAACTCGGGTCCCTGTCGGCGCTCCAGTTGCTGCAACTGGGCGACAACAATCTCACGGGCTCGATCCCATCCGAGCTGGGATCCCTCTCGTCGCTAACCAGCTTGTTGCTAGGCAATAACGGACTGACGGGAACGGTTCCCCCGGAGCTCGGGTCCCTCTCGTCCCTCCTGGTCCTGTCGCTGAGCGAGAACAGCCTGACGGGCTCGCTGCCCGACACCCTGCCTGCAGGACTCACGCAGCTCGTGCGTTTCGATTGGCAGGACAACGACGGCCTGTGCGCCCCCAACACTGCCACTTTCTCCACCTGGCTGGCGGGCATAGACCGCACCTCGGGACCGCGCTGCGCCTCTACCGACCGGGACGCGCTCGTAAAGCTGTACGAGGCGACGGGCGGCGCGAACTGGACCAACAACACGAACTGGCTCTCGGACGAGCCGATCGGGGAGTGGTACGGGGTCACGGCGAACAGTGCGGGCAAGGTGTTGGAACTCGAACTCGAGGACAACCGCCTAGGGGGCCCGATCCCGCCGGAACTCGGATCCCTGTCGTCGCTCGTATCGCTGCGATTGCAAGACAACTCCCTTACGGGCTCGATTCCCTCGGAGCTCGGCTCCCTGTCATCGCTCGAGTCCTTGGACCTGTCCCTAAACGAACTGGACTCGATTCCCTCGGAGCTCGGGTCCCTGTCGTCGCTCGTAGCGCTGCGATTGCAAGACAACTACCTAAAGGGCTCGATTCCCTCGGAGCTCGGGTCCCTGTCTTCGCTCGAAGCCTTGGACCTGTCCCAAAACGAACTGGACTCGATTCCTTCGGAGCTCGGCTCCCTGTCGTCGCTCAAGACCTTGGACCTGTCCTATAACGTTCTGACCTCCATTCCTCCGGAGCTCGGGTCCCTGTCGTCGCTTGAGACCCTGAATCTGTCCGCCAACGCTCTGGACTCGATTCCTCCGGAACTCGGCTCCCTGTCATCGCTGAAGACCTTGAACCTTTCGGATAATAGAAAGCTCGGGCACGCCGGTTTGGCGGGCTCGATCCCCGGGGAGCTCGGGTCCTTGTCGTCGCTCGAGACCCTGGATCTTTCCTGGAACGCCCTGACCGGCTCAATTCCGTCGGAGCTTGGCTCCCTGTCGGCACTCGAGACGCTGAACTTGGAACGAAACGGGCTGACCGGGTCGATTCCCTCGGAGCTCGGGTCCTTGTCGTCGCTCGAGCGACTGAACCTCACCAACAACAGCCTTACTGGCTCGATCCCTGCGGAACTCGGCTCACTATCGGCGCTCGAGTGGCTGCAATTGGGTTACAACGAGCTGACGGGCTCGATCCCCGCCACCCTGCCCGCAGGGCTCACGCAGCTCGATCTGTTTCGGTGGCAGGAAAACGACGGCCTGTGCGCCCCCAACACTGCCACGTTCTCCACATGGTTGGCGGCCATGACGAATACCAACGGTCCGCGCTGCGCGGCGCTGACCGACCGGGACATCCTCGTGAAGCTGTACGAGTCGACGGACGGCGACAACTGGACCAACAACACGAACTGGCTCTCGGACGAGCCGATCAATAGGTGGCACGGGGTCAGGGCGAACGGCGCGGAGGTTTCGCGGATCACCCTCAAGAGGAACGGCTTGGCGGGCTCGCTTCCGGCGGAGCTCGGCTCCCTCTCGTCGCTCGAACGGTTGAATTTGAGCTACAACGAGCTAACGGGGCCGATCCCCTCCGAGCTCGGCTCCCTATCGTCGCTCGAAGTGCTGAACTTGTACGGCAACGAGCTAACCGGGGCGATTCCCTCCGAGATCGGCTCCCTCTCGTCGCTCGAGGTCTTGAGTCTGGTGGACAACTCCCTGACGGGCGCGATTCCCGCAGAGCTTGGCTCCCTCTCCTCACTCCATACCCTGAGACTCGCGAAGAACGGCCTGACGGGAACGGTTCCCGCGGAGCTTGGGTCCCTCTCGTCACTCACCAAACTACATCTGAACGACAACAGCCTGACGGGCTCGATCCCCGGAAGCCTGCCTTCGGGGCTCACACAGCTGAGGCAGCTCCGTTGGCAGGACAACAACGGCCTGTGCGCCCCGAACACGGCGACGTTCTCGACGTGGCTGGCGAACATAGCCCAGACCAACGGTCCGCGCTGCGCCCCGTAGTCAGGCGGCTGAGTAGCCCGGCGAGATGCGGGCTCGCCAACACGGCCGGGGGGGCTTCAGGGTCCCCCCGGCCACCCGCCCGCCCACCAGCTTGGCGCCACGCCGCCCTCGGTGTCGGGCGAATTCATCCACGGCCTTGGAGCAGCCCACGGACGAACTCGCGCCGGGACCCTCCACGGACCAAGCGGCCGAACCCAGGAGAACGGATGGTAGGTTGACCATGTTGCGTGGACGCGGCCCGCTCATGGTGATGCTCGTGGCCGTCGGACTAGCGCTGGGCTACCCGGTCACCGGCCAATCGGCGCCCGCCCCCACCCGGGCCGATCTCCTCGCCATCGCGCGCGACGTGGTGGCGTCGGTGCCCATTCCGGTCCTGGCCACCGCGGACGACGAGGGTTGGCCCGCGGTGCGCCCCATGGACGCCCATCCCCCGGACGAGGACTGGGTGGTGTGGATGGCGACCAACCCGAACAGCCGCAAGGTCGGTCATGTGCGGGCGCGGGCGCGGGTGGCGCTTCACTACCTGGACGCGACCACCCCGGCCTACGTGACGCTGGTCGGCACGGCCCGCTTGGTGGACGACCCGGCGACCAAGGCGCGCCACTGGAAGGAGTCGTGGACGCCCTTCTACCCGAACCGGGAGCGGGACGCCCTGCTCATCGAGGTCACGCCCGTCCGCCTGGAGGTGGTCTCCGAGGCGGCGGGCGTCCCGGGCGACCCCACGACGTGGCGCGCGCACGTGGTGGAGTTTCGACCCCCGGCGGATGGCGGGAACGGGCTTCGCGGCGGCCGGCGTCCCAGGTGACCCAGTGACCGATGTGGATCACCGATCACTCCCGTCGCTCTCCAGCTCACCGAGCGACTCGGACAACCCTCACTCGGCGGCCCCGCCCCGAGGAGGCTCGGATCCCGAGGTCCCGCCGCCCGCCGGCGCCCCCATCCCCCGCTCGAACCTGCGCCGGTAGCGCCGGGTCCACACCACGATCACCGGGACCCCCAGCACGGTCGGCAGGACCCAGGGCACGGCCGCGAGCGGCCCCTCGATCTGGTAGGCCCACATCCGCCGCGCGCCGAAGACGATGAACGCCGTGTGGAACGCGATGCCGCTCCCCAGCATCGAGGCCATGTGGCTGTAGAACCAGCCCATGCGCCGCTTCCCCGGATCGCGCATCAGGCCCAGCATGCGCCTTCCCGTGAAGAGGCCGATGGGGCTCATCCCGAGCAAGACCGGCGAGGCCTCGGACCACACCGTCAAGGCGAACCCCACCACCAGCACGCTGGTGGACATCGACACCCACGCGAGCGCCTCGTGCGCCGGGGTGCGCAGCCGCGCGGGCTCCCGCCGGGTCGCCAGCACGCGCATGCCCTGCCGCACCATGACGAAGGTGACCACCCCCAGATAGCCCAACAGCACGGCGAACCCGTACGCCCCGGGTTGTTCCGCCACCCCGATGCCCAAGCGCAGGTGGGACGCGACCCGTCCGGCCGCGGCCACGACCGCCGACAGGGTCACCACGTACGCGCAGCACGCGAAGACCCGGCCCGCACGCACGTGCGCCCGGCCACCCTTGCGAGCGAAGACCGGGATCCAGAACGCCCCCAGGCCGACGAACCCGGCCACGACGTGAACCAGGAGGAGGAGGTCGAGGAGCGGGTCGAGGGCGGTCATGGGCGGCCCTCCCGCTCGACGGGGACGGACTCCGGTTCACCTGCCGTGGTCCCGCGTTGGACGTCCCCGGCCGCGCGCCCATCCACCGCCGCCTGCGCGCCAGACAACGTCTCACGGTCGTCGACTCCGGCTTTCGCGTGGGATTCGGCCTCTAGGTCGCCCGCCACGGCAGCGGTGCCGCCCCGGGTCTCGCGTTGGTCGCCCACCGCAGTGGTGCCGTCCCCGGCCGCGCGCCCGCCGGCCCCCTCTTCCCGCGCACTCGCCGCCGCTCCACCCCCGGCCGCCCATGCCAACCGCTGGTCGATGGCGACCAGGGTATCGTCGCACCAGGCCACCTTCGACCCGATGGACCGAATGCCCATGCGCAGCGTCGCGAAGCGATGGAGGCCGGCGTCGCCGTAACGCGCGGGATCACCGTACTCAGCGACGACCTCCCGCTCCAACGACTCCAGCCGCGCCAGCCGGTCGGCCAAGTGGTCCCGGAGCTCCGTCATGAACGCGCGCGTGGCGCGAAGGTCGCCGATGGCGTCCATGAAGTAGAGCTGGGCCAGGTAGGCGAACCGCTCCGCCCCGACCGCGGGGCCGCCCCGCAACCAGCGCGCCAGCTCCTCCCGACCCTCGTCGGTCAGCGCGTAGACCTTGCGGTGCGGCCCCTTGGTGGACGGCTCGACCCGGCTCCGCAGCATCCGGCGCCGCTCCAGCCGCTTCAGGGTCGGGTAGATCTGGCTGAGCTCGGCGGACCAGAAGTGCCGGATGCGCTCGGCGAAGACGCGCTTGAGGTCGTACCCGGTGGCCGGCTCGCGTAGCAGACCGAGGAGGATGTGGTCGAGGCTCATACTTGGCGTGGGGGTTGAGGATGGCGATGCGGTGCTTGGTAGCGGGGCGGATGGAGATGACGGATGCGGTCCTGGGGAGCCCGGCGGTGCGCGGGCCGACGAACGCGGTCGCGGCGTGCGGCGTGGCCGCCCAACCCCGGATTGAGAGATCCAGGATCAACGAACCGCTCACTACATCATCTTCTATATACTACTAATTTTGTATAGCCAGAGTCAAGGCCGCGGCTCGCGCGCCCCGTCCACCCACCCACCGCATCGGCCCCGACATGGCGACTACCTCAATTGCGCGAACGGGCGCGCGGGTGCGTGACCACCCGGGGCCGCACCCCCTCGTTCGGCCCTCCGGAGAGGCGGGGATACCACTGGCGCCCACGCCCGCGGACGCCGAATTTGCCAAGGCTGGCCGACGCACGTTTCTCCGGGAGGATCCCATGTCATCGACCCACGCCAACCCGGCCCCCCGCCCCTCCCCGCATGGACGAGGATTCGTCCACGGACTCCTCGCCGCGCTGCTCGCGCTGACGTTCGCCCCGGCGCACGCGCAGGAGCGTGGCAACCCGGACGGGGAATGGCGCTACCAGAGCGCCGACGCCTGGGGAACCCGCTATTCGCCCGTGAACCAGATCAACGCCTCCAACTTTTCGGAGCTGGAGGTGGCCTGGATTTGGCGCGCCGACAACTTCGGTCCCGAAGTGGATCTGCAGATGAAGTCCACGCCGACGTACGTGGACGGGATCCTCTACACCGTGGCGGGTCAGCGGCGCACGGTGGCGGCCATCGATCCGGCCACCGGCGAAACGCTCTGGATCTACCGCGAGCCGCACACCACGCGCTGGGAGCGCTCCATGCGGCAGAACTACGGCAAGGGAGTGGCTTACGCCGAAATCGATGGACGGGGCGTCATCTACTACACCTCGCCGGCGTTCTTCCTGCACGCCCTCGACGCCAAGACCGGGCGTCCGCTGGAGGGCTTCGGCCAGCCGGTGCCGATCGAGGGGTTCCCGGAGACGGGCGTCGTGGATCTGCTTCCCAGCCTCCTTGCCGACTGGGAGCGGTGGCTGGAGTGGGAGGGCGACTACGATCCCGACTACGGCATCCCGAGGGAGCTGGGCTACATCACCACCTCCTCGCCGCCCATCGTCGTGAACAACACCGTGGTGGTGGGCAATTCGGCCGAGCAG
Organism: Longimicrobiales bacterium; assembly: GCA_965221265.1. Lineage (GTDB taxonomy): Bacteria > Gemmatimonadota > Gemmatimonadetes > Longimicrobiales > Gaopeijiaceae > BD2-11. The sequence goes on from OZ244873.1 coordinate 276,754, forward strand.
GGCTACAACCAGACCCGCGTCGAGAACGTGCCGGGCGACATCCTCGCCTTCGACGCCCGCACCGGGGAACACAAGTGGAAGTTCCACGTCATCCCGAGGCCGGGCGAATTCGGGCACGACACCTGGGAGAACGACGCGTGGCGCTACACGGGCGACGTGTCCTCCTGGGCACCCATGTCGGCCGACGAGGAGCGGGGCATCGTCTACATCCCCACCAACCCTCCCACCATCGACTACTTCGGCGGGTTCCGACCCGGCGACAACCTCTTCGGCACCAGCGTCATCGCCCTGGACGTGGAGACGGGGGAGCGGGTCTGGCACTTCCAGATCGTGCACAACGACCAGTGGAACTACGACCTCCCCAACGTGCCCATCGTGGTCGATCTGAGGATGGAGGGCGGGCCCGTGCCGGCGGTCATTCAGACCACCAAGACCGGGATGATCTTCGCCTTCAACCGGGAGACCGGGGAGCCCCTCTGGCCCATCGAGGAGCGGGAGGTGGCGCAGACGGTCGTGCCCGGCAACTGGACCGCCGACACCCAGCCGCACACCACGTGGCCGGAGCCCATGGAACCCATGGGGCTGTCCGACGACGACATCATCGACTTCACGCCCGAGCTGCGCGCGGAGGCGATGGAGATCGTGTCGCGCTACCGGGTGGACGGACCCTTCCTGCCCCGGCTGTATCCGGGTCACGACGAGGGCGTGATGGACAACATCCGCTGCTATGGCGGACTCAACATCACCCACCCGGCGACGCTCGATCCGAGCACGGGCATCCTCTACGCCTCGCACTCCCGCGGATGCAGCGGGGGTTCGGTGATGAGCGGCGCGGACGCCGACGAACCGGACCACTTCCAGACCACCGGCGTGACCGTGGCCGACTGGGTGGCGGGACGGGGCGGCGCGCTGCCCCGGGTCCAGGGGCTACCCATCCCCAAGCCGCCCTACAGCCGCATCTCCGCCTACGACATGAACACCGGCGAGCGGCTGTGGTGGATTCCGGTGGGCGACGCGCCCGAGGCGGTCGCGAGCCATCCGGACCTTCAGGGGATGGACGTCTCCCGCTTCGGGAGCGGCGGCAACTCCATCCAGATCGTCGCCGGCGATCTTCTCGTCGCCACGGAGGGGTCGGGCGGACCCCCCGTGCTGAACGCCTTCGACAAGCGCACCGGCGAGTTCGCCGGCGAGGTGGAGCTACCCGCCGCCGGACAGTACGGCATGATGACCTACAGCCACCAGGACCGGCAGCACATCGTGGTTCAGGTGGGTGGTCCCGGGCGTTTGGTGGCGCTCAGGTTGCCGATGTAGCGACACGTTGGGACGGGTCGCGCCCCAATACGAACAGCCCTGGGCGTCCGGGGACGCAGGGGGCGGGTGGTCCGGGACGCCCAAGTCCCCTTGATGGCCGCGTGGCGGCGGCGCCAAGCCGAATGGCAGGCGCTCCAACGCGGATGCGCGGACCGAAATCGGGAGGCAGTCGGCCCCGGCGCGGTGCGGGTTGCGGAGACCCCCGCTCGTGCGCGGTTGCGGCGGGGACCTGCCGGCCGTTCGCGAGGGGCGGGGCGGGCCGGGCGCCTACGCGGGCACGCGCATCACCCCGCGGCTCACGAAGACCGCGCCGCCACCCACCCGAACGGCGGTGGTGGCCCCGCCCGCGCGGTCGCACTCCACCTCGATGAGGCTCGGCCGACCGACCTCCTCGCCCTGCGCGACCCGCCACCGCAGCGTGCCGTGGTCGCGGCCGGCGGCGTCGCCCAGATAGCCGCCCAGCGCCGCGGCCGCCGATCCGGTCGCGGGATCCTCCGGGACGCCGGATCCCGGCGCGAACATGCGAACCCGCACGTCCGGGGGTGGGGAGCCTTCCGCCGCGCCCTCCCCTTCCCCGTCGCGGTCGCCGCCAAGCGGACACACCAGGTAGACGTGGTGGGCCCACGAGTCGGCGAGCAGATCCCGCCAGACCGCCATGTTCAGCACCGCGCGGCGGAGGGCGGCGGGGGTGCGCACCGGAATGACGTGAAAGGGAAGGCCGCACGACACCATGGCGGGGTGGAGGGGGGCGGGGGCGCCGCCACCCAGGTCGCCGGCCTCCAGACCCACCATCCGGGCGAGCCGCTCCGGCGGGTGGGGCGAGGCGCGGCGCTCCGGCACCATCGCCGTGGTGAAGCGCGCGGAAACGGGGCGCCCACCCAGGTGGCGCACCACCGCCGGCACCGGACCCACGTTCTCCTCCAGCAGCAGCTCGACGTGCCCGTTTCCGTCCGCGTCGAGGTGGGCTCGCGCCCGAACCGCCGCCGTGCCCGCCAGGCAGATCGCGGCACCCACGGTGGGGTGCCCCGCGAACGGCACCTCCACCTCGGGGGTGAAGATGCGGACCCGCGCCGTCCCCTCCGGCGTCTCGGGCGGTCCCAGGAACACCGTCTCGGACAGGTTCATCTCCCGGGCGACGCTCTGCATCAGCGTGGCCGGCAAGTGCGCGGCATCCGGGAAGACCGCCAGCGGGTTTCCGCCGAAGATGGCGTCGGTGAAGACGTCCAGGGTTCGGAAGTCAAGTTCCATGGGGTGGGCGCTCCATCCGTGCGAGTGCGAGGCGAGGGGTGCGGGGCCGTGCCTACCGGAAGACGGAGGACGACACTATCTTACACGCCCCGCGGCATCCCCGTTCGCAGGTTGACGGGGCCACTGGCCGGGCCTGTAGCTCAGTTGGTTAGAGCGCACGCCTGATAAGCGTGAGGTCGGTAGTTCGAATCTACCCAGGCCCATTCGCGTCCCGAAGCCGTCCAGCTGCTTCGGGCCAAGCCGTCCACCCTCCCGTTCCGGTCGCGACACACCTCGTCCACCCTCGGAAATCCGTGGCCTGCCCTCGGAAATCTGAGGGTTTCGGGGGGTGGGGATGACCCTTGGGGAACGTAAGTGCCTGTGATTCATAACCGATCAAAGTTGGCACGCGCCTTGCCACACACGCGTGGCGCGAACTATTCAAATCCCGGCCCGCTAGGGTCTGGTATCGTTTTCCACCACTCAGGAGGTTCCATGAACCGGATTAAGCTTCTAGCCACGGCAACGCTGGTGGCGCTGACCCTCACGGCGTGCGACGAGGGCACGCCCCCGCCGGTGGAGCCGGATCCGCCGGCGACGCCGGTGGGCACGATCTCCGGCTCGGTGACGATCGAGGGCACGGCCGCGGCGGGCGTGACGGCGACGCTGTCGTCGGGCGCGACGACGACGACCGGATCGGGCGGCAACTTCGCCTTCTCGGGCGTGGAGGCCGGGACGTACACGGTCACGATCAGCGGTTTCCCGGAGGACGCGACGTTCGCGCAGGCGACGCAGTCGGCGACGATCGCGACGGACGGTGAGAACGTGCAGCTGACGTTCGCGGGCGAGTACGTGCGCTCCTCGGCGGTGGTCGGCGCGGTGGTCGCGGCGGACGCGGTCATGAGCGGCGGCGACGGCCAGCCGGAGACGCTGGGCGGGGTGACGGTGACGCTCGAGGGCGAGCACGCGAGCGAGACGGCGGAGACGGACGCGAACGGCGGCTTCTCCTTCCCGGGCCTGCGCGCGGGCGCGTACGTGGTGACGATCAGCGGCTTCCCGGAGGACGTGTCGTTCGAGACGGCGAGCCTCGAGGTCGAGGTCGGAGTGGGCGAGGTCGGCAACGCGGACTTCACGGGCCACTTCATCCGCACGTCGGCGGTCGAGGGCCGGGTGGCGATCGAGGGCGAGGGTCTGGCGGGCGTGACGGTGACGCTGGCGGGCGGACCGTCCGAGGAGAGCCACACGACGACGACGGACGCGGACGGCGCGTACCGGTTCGAGGAGCTGCGTCCGGGGGACTACGTGGTGTCGATCTCGGACTTCGACGCGCGCGACTACGAGTTCGCGTCGACGTCGCAGGACGTGAGCGTGGATCTGGGCGAGACGGACACGGTGTCGTTCACGGGGGTGCTGCTGCGCACGTCGGGCATCAGCGGTCGGGTGAGCGTGGACGGCATGGGCCTGGCGGACGTGGAGGTCGCGCTGTCGGGCGTGGAGGAGCGGTCGGCGACGACGGACGCGGGCGGTCAGTACGCGTTCGCGGGTCTGGCGGCGGGCGACTACGTGGTCTCGATCACGGTCGAGGGCAACGCGTACGTGTTCGAGGTGACGAGCGAGGACGTGGAGCTGGGCGACAACGTGTCGGAGATCGTGAACTTCGAGGGCGCGCACGCGACGACGTCGAGCGTGTCGGGCTTCGCGTTCCTCGACGAGTCGGCGAAGAACGACGAGTTCGACGAGGGCGAGGGCGTGCTGGCGCACGCGGGGATCCCGGTGGTGCTGGTGGGTCCGACGGTGGCGAACCGCGAGCTCGGGATGACGGACGCGGAGGGCCGGTTCTCGTTCGAGGGCCTGCGGGCCGGGAGGTACGAGCTGGCGGTGCCGGTGGACGCGGCGGTCGCGGCGGATCTGGCGGCGAACGACGTGGCGTACGGGGGCGGTCTGTCGTATCCGATCGAACTCGGGGTGGACGAGGAGGCGTCGGTGGCGATCCCGTTCGACATCACGCACACGACGGTGAGCTTCACGGTGTCGCTGCGTCACGGCGACGACGTGGGCGAGGCGGTTCCGGGCGCGACGGTGTCGCTGTACGCGGACGCGGCGGGCGAGAGCCGGATCGGGTCCGGGGATACGGGCGATGACGGCTCGGCGGCGTCGATCCGGGTGGCGCGCGCCGGGGTGGCGAACCACACGGTGCACGCGGCGGTGTCGGCGGACGGGTACCACGTGGCGGCCGGGATGACGGAGGTGACGTGGGACGCGGGCGCGTTCGCGGTCGCGGCCGGGAACGACAACGACGTGGTGAACCTTGCCGTGAACGTGATGGTTTCGGGCGCGACGGTGGACCGCGGGGAGTACGGCGGCGGCGACGCGCTGGCGAACTGGGCGATCGGGGTCACGTCGGGCGGCGCGGCGGTGGCGGGCGCGCCGACGGCGCTGGACGCGGACGGGAGCGCGGTGTTCGAGACGACGGTCGCGGCCGACGACCTGCCGGCGAGCTTCGCGTTCGCGGTCGCGGCGGACCAGGACGACGGGCTGGACGGCGGGGAGTCCTACGAGGGCACGGCGGTCGAGCACGCGCACACCGGGCTGGCGCTGGCGCGCCGCGTGGACGCGGGCGCGATGGAGGTGCGCTACACGACCCAGAAGCTGATGGTGTACGTGCACAACGAGCTCGACCAGGTGCACGGCTACACGGGCAACCTGCTGGGCGGCGACGTGCGCGACGACGGCAAGGTGACGATCGGCATCCGTCACATCGACGGGACCGGTCGGTCGCGTCCGGTCGAGGGCGCGAAGACGAGCAGCGCGGACGGCGTGTGGACGTTCTCGAACCTGTCGGCCGATCTGAACGTGATCGTGCAGGCGACGCCGAACGCGGACGAGAAGATCAGGCTGCTCGGGGTGGACGAGCTCGCGGCGTACACGGGCCGGGAGGTGAACGGCATCGAGGGCGGCGCGTTCGGCGCGAACGGCGGATCGAGCCACACGGTGTCGCTGTGCCCGCTGCGGGCGACGGCGCCGGCGGGGCAGGACCACGGCGAGTGCTCGACGTTCGCGTACGTGACGACGCACACCGTGAGCGGGCTGGTGTGGAAGCGGAACGTCGAGAAGGATCCGGCGAGCGACGGGTTCGTCATGAGCGACCCGGCGTTCGTGCCGGGGCTGACGGTCTCGCTGTCGCCGGTCGAGGGCAAGAACCTCGCGGACGACGGGCGGAGCGAGACGACCGAGGAGAAGGACGACGCGCAGACCGCCGACATCGACGAGACGCACGAGTTCAGCTGGAGCGGGGTCGCGGCCGGCGCCTACACGTTCCACGTTCCCGACGGATGGCGCGCGAACAAGGGCGGCAAGAACGCGGGCGACGCCGCCGACGCGATGTCGCCGGGCGGCGACCTCGACCCGCTGAAGGCGGACCTGGCGATCGACGTGACGCCGGCGACGGGCCTGGTGTACGGGCGGGTGACGGACAGCGACGGCTTCGCGGCGCCGAACGTGACCGTGGAGGCGAACGGCCGCTCGACGACGAGCGACGCGCTGGGCCGCTACATCATCGACGGCATCGGTCCGGAGTCGCGCAAGGTCGGCGACGAGGACCTGACGAACAGGATCTTCGTGGAGACCAACCACTCGGGGAACGTGAAGACGCTCGACCATGCCGCCTTCAAGGCGAACACGCCGATGCTGGTGAACGTCAGTCTGTCGGGCGTGGGCCTGACGGCGTCGGTCAGCGGCACGGTCCGGGCCTCGACCACGAACGCGCCGGTCGCGGGCGTGGAGATCAGGATCGACGGCGGGGAGCCGCAGGGCGGCAAGCTGCTGACGGGCGCCGACGGCGCCTACACGGCGATCTTCGAGGCCAAGGATCCCGGACAGTCGGTCTCGGTGAGCGCGTCGAAGGCCGGCATGAGCTTCGTGCCCGGCACGGTCCTCGCGCCGGCGCACCCCGGATCGGCGGCCACGGGCTTCGACTTCACCGGCTTCCCGCACGCCACCATCTCCGGAAGGGTCGTGGCGCCGGCGGGCGGTCCGATGGAGGACGTGGTGGTCACGGCGACCTCGACGACCGACGGGAGCATGGCCTACAGCGACACCACGGGCGTGACGGGCACCTACTCGATCAGCGTCCCGTTCGGCGCCTACACCATGTCGGCGGCCACGGCCGACCCGGCGATCAGCTTCGACCTGCCGAGCCGGGGGACCGCCAACGTGGCTCCCGGCACGAACTTCCCCTTCCCCGAAATTCGGGCGAAGACGTTCGGCGCCACCATCGGCAGCGCGATGCGGACCGTTAGTGGCAACGCGTACGACGGCGCCCGCGTGGTGTTCTCCGCCAACAAGGGCGACGTGCCCGACGGGTACGCCGACGCGACGTACGCGGTGGAGACCAACACCAACAACGGTGCTTGGGAATCGCCCGGGAGCCCCACGGTCGACGATTCGACCGCGACCTGGAGCAGCACCGACGCGAAGTTCGACGGCGCGTTCGCGGTCCGCATCGTGGCGACGGCCGTGAATTCCACCACCAACGACACGGTGACCTCCACCTCCGATACGCTCGCCGTTGCCGCGATTGACCCGGCGGTGAGCAACGTGGAGGCGAGGCGCAATACGACGGGGCGCAACGACTCACTCGTCGTCAGCTGGGACGCCACGACGAGCGCCCGATCCAACTTCCGAGTCCTGGTAGCGTTCGACGGCGATGATGCCATGTACGTGGCTGCGGGTGGAACGACCCTCACAAGCAGCTCGAGGTCGTGGGGCTTGAATGTCGCCAGCATGAACGCCAACACCTCTTGGACCTCGGTTGACGGGACCTCCACGAAGGCCAACGTCGAGACCGAGCTGGCCAAGGCGCTTAGCATCCAGGTCCAATCGAGGCAGGGCTCCACGGGCGACTGGGATGGCCCGACGGCTGTTCCCGTCGCGGCGAAGCCATAGGTAGCCAATCACCTTCAACCCCTTGGGCCGGGCGTCGGCCCGGCCCAAGGATGCGGGACGGCGTCACCCCCCGTTCGGGATCTCCCGGGCGGGGGGTGACGCGCGTTTGGGGGTGGCGGGCCGCGAGCGACCCTGGGGAACGGCCCGAGTGGCGTAGTCGCTCCACCGGCACCACGCGAGGATGTCGAAGGTCGCGGGCCATCCGGTGTCGTCCGACTACGGCGGCCGGGCCATCGCGCCCTCTCGCGGGACGAACTCCACGTCGCCCCGGGATCTCCGAGGTCAGGGAGCGTGGAGCATCCTGGTGAACCGGACCGGCTCGGTCGGCACGGAGATCATCGACCTCCCGCCGAGATCAGGGAGCGTGGGCGACCCGGGTGACTCGCGCTCCCCGGGCGGGCGTCGCGATGAACATCACGTCGCCGCGCGCGGACGGTTCCAGCCCGCGTGGCGCGTAAAACCGGGTGGCGAGCGCCTCCATGACCGGCTCCACCGTGGCGTCGTCGCAGAGCGCCACCGCGCAGCCGCCGAATCCGGCCCCGGTGAGGCGCGCTCCCGCCGCCCCGGCCTCCAGCGCGACCGCTACGATCTGGTCGAGCGCGTCGGTGCTCACCTCGTAGTCGTCGCGGAGGCTCGCGTGTGACCGTGTCATGAGCTCGCCGAAGCTGCGGAGGTCGGCGGCGCGCATGGCCCGCACGGCCCGATCCACCCGCCGACCCTCCGTGACCACGTGCCGAAGGCGGCGAAACAGCACGGGGGCCAGAGCGCGGCGGGCGTGGCGGAGCAGGCCGCGGACATCGTCGTCCAACGAGCCCAGGAGGTCGCGGTAGGTGGACCATCCGAACCGGGTGAGCGCCTCCCGGCATTGCCGCGCCCGCTCGTTGTACGCCGCGCGCGCGCCCCGCGACTTCTCCGCCCGCGCCAGCGACGACGCCACCACCCAACGCCATCCCCCGGGCATGCGCACCGGGGTGACGCGCAGCGGATCGAACCCAATGCGAAGCGCGTGACCGGCGACGCCGTGAAGGCACGCGGCCTGGTCCATCCCACCGCCTTCGAGACCCACCAAGCGTTCGGCGCGCGCCATCAGGGCGGCCAGCTCGAGCCGCGACGGCGCACGCGTCCCGCCACCGGTACCCGTGGCGCCATCCTCCAACTCCACCCCGTTGGCCCTCAGCAACGCCAAAGCCGACGCGACCACCAAGGCCGACGACGACGCCAGCCCCGACGCGATGGGGACATCGCCGGTCACCGTCCCCTCGACCCCCCGCGTCAGCGGCGTCCCGCGCTCCAGCAGCCCGCGCGCGGCGGCCCGCACATAGTTGGACCAGTCGCCCCGAACCGCCGGCTCGATGGGACGCGTCAACCGAAACGAGAAGGGCGGGAACCGAGGGGACGGGCTGCCCAGGCGCACCACGGGCTCGTCGAGGGCGCGGAAGTCCACCCGGATGCCGCGGTCGATGGCGATGGGGAGCACGGGCAGGCCGTTGTGGTCAACGTGCTCGCCAATCAGGTTGACGCGCCCGGGCGCGATGGCCCGCCAGCGGTGGTCGCCCTCTTCGCGCGATCCGGCCCGTCCATCGGAAGTCCCCGCGCGGGATCCCCCCGTCACTCCGAAGAGCTCCGCGACTTCGAGGCCGAAGAGCCTCGCGAGCCTGAAGCCGAAGCGTCGCGCGACCTTGGAGCCGAAGGGCCTCGCGACCCTGGATCCGAAGGCCCCGGCGCATCCGCGTATCCCAACTTCGGCAACAAGCGGATGAGCCACACGCCCGCGCCCACCGAGATGGCGAACGCGAGCCCCGCCGCCCAGGGCCGCCCGTACAGCAGGTATCCGGTCCCGAAGAGCGCCGCGTAGACCAGCACGCAACCGAGGAACCACGCGAGGAAGGCGGCCGTGACGGACTCGGCGTCGTCCCCCCGCTCGCCCACGTCGACGACCCGCCGCCATCCCCGACCCATGGGCCGGATGGTGTCGTGGAAGCGCTGCAGCGTCTCCGCGTCGGCGGGCGCCGTGAGGAAGGTCACCCCGAGCCAGCCGACCGTCGTCACCGCGACCCCGACCACCAGCTGGGTCCAGGCGGGAAGCGGCGCGAACCCCAGCGCCGCGTGCACCCACGCGAAGTAGACCGCCACCAGGAACGAGATGGACATCCCGGCCAGCTCGCTCCACACGTTGACGCGGTACCAGAACCAGCGCAGTAGGAAGACGAGCCCGGTGCCGGCTCCGATCTGGAGCAGGATCTGGAACCCCTGCCCCGCGGTGTCGAGGCGCAGCGCGATGAAGGCGCCGAGCACCATGAGCCCGACGGTCGAGAGCCGCCCCACCGCCACCAGGCGCCGCTGGCTCGCGCCCGGGTTCACGAAGCGCCGGTAGAAGTCGCTGACCACGTACGACGAGCCCCAGTTGAGCTGGGTGCTGACGGTGGACATGTAGGCCGCCGCCAGCGAGGCCACCACCAGGCCGAGCAGCCCGGCGGGCAGGAACACGAGCATGGCGGGGTAGGCCAGGTCGTTGCCCACCAGCGACGGGTCGAGGTCCGGAAAGCGGGCCTGGATGTCGGACAGCTCCGGGTACACCAGCATCGAGCAGAGCGCCACGATGATCCACGGCCAAGGGCGGAGCCCGTAGTGCGCGACGTTGAACCACAGCGTCGCCTTCATCGACTCCTTCTCGTTGCGCGCGGCCAGCATCCGCTGCGCGACGTAGCCGCCGCCACCCGGTTCGGCCCCCGGGTACCACGCGCTCCACCACTGCACCGCGATGGGGATGATGAAGATCCCCGCCGCAACGCTCCAGTCGGTGAAGTCCGGGAGGAAGTTCATGGCCGATTGAAGCTCGGGATGCGCGACCAGCCCGGCGAGCCCCCCGACCTCGGGCTGGCGAAGCGCGAAGACGGCCGCCGCCACCGAGCCGATCATGGCCACCACGAAGAGCACCAGGTCGGTCACGACCACGCCCCAGAGCCCGGAAGTCGCCGAGTAGGCCATGGTCACGGTGCCCGCGATGAGGACGGTTGTCAGTGGATCCAGCCCCAGGAGCACGCCCCCGATCTTGGTCGCCGCGAGCGTCACCGTGGCGATGATCATCACGTTGTAGAAGACGCCCAGGTAGAGCGCCCGGAAACCCCGCAGGAACGCCGCCGCGCGTCCCGAATAGCGCAGCTCGTAGAACTCGATGTCGGTGAGCGCGCCCGAGCGCCGCCACAGCCTCGCGTAGAAGAAGGCGGTGCACATGCCGGTGATCAGGAACGCCCACCACGACCAGTTTTGCGCGACCCCGCCGCCGCGCACGAAGTCGGCGACGAGGTTGGGGGTGTCGGTCGAGAACGTGGTCGCGACCATGGAGGTGCCCAGCAGCCACCAGGGGAGCTTTCGTCCCGAAAGGAAGAACTCGTCGGTCCCGGACCCCGCGCGCCGGGCGAAGCGGAGGCCGATGGCGAGGGCGGCGAGCCCGTAGAGGGCGATGACGATCCAGTCGAGGGCGGAGAGTTGCATTCGGTTCGGGGGCTGGGGGAGGAGGATGGGCGGGCAATGAGGATGGGCGGGCGGCGCGGAGGCGCGTGGGGGATCTCCGCGTCGGGAAGGCCTCCGCATCGGAGAGACCTTCGAGTTTACCGGATGCCCCGGCGACCGGGCCACTCCCGTCCGGTCGGTGGGGGACATGGTCGACGACTGCGTGACGGTTTGAGATCCGGTACGCGCCTTGCTAAGTTGCGCGCCATCCAACCTGTGCGCGCGGCACAACCTACCCGGTTACCGAAGGCGCCGATCGACTCCACGGCCCAAAGCCGGAGATTCCCATGAACCGACTGAAGCTTCTAGCCACGGCAACGCTGGTGGCGCTGACCCTCACGGCGTGCGACGAGGGCACGCCCCCGCCGGTGGAGCCGGATCCGCCGGCGACGCCGGTGGGCACGATCTCCGGATCGGTGACGATCGAGGGCACGGCCGCGGCGGGCGTGACGGCGACGCTGTCGTCGGGCGCGACGACGACGACCGGGTCGGGCGGCAACTTCGCCTTCCCGGGCGTGGAGGCCGGGACGTACACGGTCACGATCAGCGGTTTCCCGGAGGACGCGACGTTCGCGCAGGCGACGCAGTCGGCGACGATCGCGACGGACGGTGAGAACGTGCAGCTGACGTTCGCGGGCGAGTACGTGCGCTCCTCGGCGGTGGTCGGCGCGGTGGTCGCGGCGGACGCGGTCATGAGCGGCGGCGACGGCCAGCCGGAGACGCTGGGCGGGGTGACGGTGACGCTCGAGGGCGAGCACGCGAGCGAGACGGCGGAGACGGACGCGAACGGCGGCTTCTCCTTCCCGGGCCTGCGCGCGGGCGCGTACGTGGTGACGATCAGCGGCTTCCCGGAGGACGTGTCGTTCGAGACGTCGAGCCTCGAGGTCGAGGTCGGAGTGGGCGAGGTCGGCAACGCGGACTTCACGGGCCACTTCATCCGCACGTCGGCGGTCGAGGGCCGGGTGGCGATCGAGGGCGAGGGTCTGGCGGGCGTGACGGTGACGCTGGCGGGCGGACCGTCCGAGGAGAGCCACACGACGACGACGGACGCGGACGGCGCGTACCGGTTCGAGGAGCTGCGTCCGGGCGACTACGTGGTGTCGATCTCGGACTTCGACGCGCGCGACTACGAGTTCGCGTCGACGTCGCAGGACGTGAGCGTGGATCTGGGCGAGACGGACACGGTGTCGTTCACGGGGGTGCTGCTGCGCACGTCGGGCATCAGCGGTCGCGTGAGCGTGGAGGGCACGGGTCTGGCGGACGTGGAGGTCGCGCTGTCGGGCGTGGAGGAGCGGTCGGCGACGACGGACGCGGGCGGTCAGTACGCGTTCGCGGGTCTGGCGGCGGGCGACTACGTGGTCTCGATCACGGTCGAGGGCAACGCGTACGTGTTCGAGGTGACGAGCGAGGACGTGGAGCTGGGCGACAACGTGTCGGAGATCGTGAACTTCGAGGGCGCGCACGCGACGACGTCGAGCGTGTCGGGCTTCGCGTTCCTCGACGAGTCGGCGAAGAACGACGAGTTCGACGAGGGCGAGGGCGTGCTGGCGCACGCGGGGATCCCGGTGGTGCTGGTGGGTCCGACGGTGGCGAACCGCGAGATGGGCGTGACGGACGCGGAGGGCCGGTTCTCGTTCGAGGGCCTGCGGGCCGGGAGGTACGAGCTGGCGGTGCCGGTGGACGCGGCGGTCGCGGCGGATCTGGCGGCGAACGACGTGGCGTACGGGGGCGGTCTGTCGTATCCGATCGAGCTCGGGGTGGACGACGAGGCGTCGGTGGCGATCCCGTTCGACATCACGCACACGACGGTGAGCTTCACGGTGTCGCTGCGTCACGGCGACGACGTGGGCGAGGCGGTTCCGGGCGCGACGGTGTCGCTGTACGCGGACGCGGCGGGCGAGAGCCGGGTCGGGTCCGGGGATACGGGCGATGACGGCTCGGCGGCGTCGATCCGGGTGGCGCGCGCCGGGGTGGCGAACCACACGGTGCACGCGGCGGTGTCGGCGGACGGGTACCACGTGGCGGCCGGGATGACGGAGGTGACGTGGGACGCGGGCGCGTTCGCGGTCGCGGCCGGGAACGACAACGACGTGGTGAACCTTGCCGTGAACGTGATGGTTTCGGGCGCGACGGTGGACCGCGGGGAGTACGGCGGCGGCGACGCGCTGGCGAACTGGGCGATCGGGGTCACGTCGGGCGGCGCGGCGGTGGCGGGCGCGCCGACGGCGCTGGACGCGGACGGGAGCGCGGTGTTCGAGACGACGGTCGCGGCCGACGACCTGCCGGCGAGCTTCGCGTTCGCGGTCGCGGCGGACCAGGACGACGGGCTGGACGGCGGGGAGTCCTACGAGGGCACGGCGGTCGAGCACGCGCACACCGGGCTGGCGCTGGCGCGCCGCGTGGACGCGGGCGCGATGGAGGTGCGCTACACGACCCAGAAGCTGATGGTGTACGTGCACAACGAGCTCGACCAGGTGCACGGCTACACGGGCAACCTGCTGGGCGGCGACGTGCGCGACGACGGCAAGGTGACGATCGGCATCCGTCACATCGACGGGACCGGTCGGTCGCGTCCGGTCGAGGGCGCGAAGACGAGCAGCGCGGACGGCGTGTGGACGTTCTCGAACCTGTCGGCCGATCTGAACGTGATCGTGCAGGCGACGGTGAACGAGGGCGCGGGCGTCAGGCTGCTCGGGGTGGACGAGCTCGCGGCGTACACGGGCCGGGAGGTGAACGGCATCGAGGGCGGCGCGTTCGGCGCGAACGGCGGATCGAGCCACACGGTGTCGCTGTGCCCGCTGCGGGCGACGGCGCCGGCGGGGCAGGACCACGGCGAGTGCTCGACGTTCGCGTACGTGACGACGCACACCGTGAGCGGGCTGGTGTGGAAGCGGAACGTCGAGAAGGATCCGGCGAGCGACGGGTTCGTCATGAGCGACCCGGCGTTCGTGCCGGGGCTGACGGTCTCGCTGTCGCCGGTCGAGGGCAAGAACCTCGCGGACGACGGGCGGAGCGAGACGACCGAGGAGAAGGACGACGCGCAGACCGCCGACATCGACGAGACGCACGAGTTCAGCTGGAGCGGGGTCGCGGCCGGCGCCTACACGTTCCACGTTCCCGACGGATGGCGCGCGAACAAGGGCGGCAAGAACGCGGGCGACGCCGCCGACGCGATGTCGCCGGGCGGCGACCTCGACCCGCTGAAGGCGGACCTGGCGATCGACGTGACGCCGGCGACGGGCCTGGTGTACGGGCGGGTGACGGACAGCGACGGCTTCGCGGCGCCGAACGTGACCGTGGAGGCGAACGGCCGCTCGACGACGAGCGACGCGCTGGGCCGCTACATCATCGACGGCATCGGTCCGGAGTCGCGCAAGGTCGGCGACGAGGACCTGACGAACAGGATCTTCGTGGAGACCAACCACTCGGGGAACGTGAAGACGCTCGACCATGCCGCCTTCAAGGCGAACACGCCGATGCTGGTGAACGTCAGTCTGTCGGGCGTGGGCCTGACGGCGTCGGTCAGCGGCACGGTCCGGGCCTCGACCACGAACGCGCCGGTCGCGGGCGTGGAGATCAGGATCGACGGCGGGGAGCCGCAGGGCGGCAAGCTGCTGACGGGCGCCGACGGCACCTACACGGCGATCTTCGAGGCCAAGGATCCCGGACAGTCGGTCTCGGTGAGCGCGTCGAAGGCCGGCATGAGCTTCGTGCCCGGCACGGTCCTCGCGCCGGCGCACGCCGGATCGGCGGCCACGGGCTTCGACTTCACCGGCTTCCCGCACGCCACCATCTCAGGAACGGTCGTGGCGGCGGCGGGCGGCCCCAGGCAGGGCGTGATCGTTTCCGCGACCTCGACGACCGACTCGACCCTGGTCGTGAGCGACACCACGGGCGTGACCGGCATCTACACGCTCAGCGTCCCGTTCGGCGCCTACACCATGTCCGCCGCGATGGCCGACACGGCGGTCGGGCGCGTCACGGTCATCACCTACCCGGCGACCGGTCGGAGCGTGAACGTGGCCCCCGGCCAGAGCTTGACCTACGGCCACATCACGGCGGCCTCCAACGCAACGATTTCGGGCCGCGCGATCTCCGCGGAAGGGGGCACGCTGGCGGACGTGGTGGTCTCGGCCACATCGACCACCGACCCGACCCTGGTCGTCACCGACACCACGGACGCGGCGGGAATTTACAGCCTCAGCACTCCGCACGGTGGCTACGCCATGTCGGCGGTCATGGCCGACGCGACGGCGAGGCATCTCACCCTGATCTACCCGGCGACCGGCCGCACCCTGAACGTCGGCCCCAGTCAGAGGGTCGGTTACGACATTCGAAGCGCCACCCTCACGCGCTTCTTCAACACCAACGACGATTCCACCAGCTTCCGGTACATCGGCGAGGCAGGGGTCACTTGGGCGGCGGACTCAACTTTCCTCGGTCAGACCTACACGGTCCAGACCAACACCGGCTCGGGCGGTGCGTGGGAGACCGCAACCGCGAAGGGCACCACCGTCAATCGAGGCATTCTGCCCGACACGATCCAAGGCATCCCGGACGGTGCATTCCAATTCCGGATCGCCGCCGGGAGTGACACGACGGTTGCCGCCGAAATCTCTCAGATCCCGCTTGATTCGGTCGCGGCCCCCAAGGTGGTCCGCGCCAGCGACGACGATAGTCGCAACTGGGGAATCTTGCGCGGCCCCAGTGTCACGGTAACGTGGAGTGCTGTGAGTGGGACCAACACCGAGCAACGGCTTCTGATGGAGATTGATGGCGATGGCGATTGGGTCGAGGTCAGAAAGAATGCACGATCTATTCACAACCAAACCGACTGGAGGCGTCCGATAGAGCGAACGGACAGGAGTTGGTGGGTCTTGAAAATCACCAATTCCGATATTGCGAGCTACTCACGGCAATGGAATAAAATTCCTAGTGGGACCAAGGTCGTGAACTTCAAAACCGACTACGCCAAACCCCTCAAATTCCGGGTCGATGTACGGTTCGCCGGAGGTGACTGGCTTCCTGGTGAAGTGGCCAATATCGGGGCGGAGTCCTAGTCGCAGCGCGCAACGACATCCCCACCAGCGGGCCGCCGGTCAGCTGCAGGCCAGCCGTCCCCTCCCGGGCAAACCGGGAGGGGACGCTTGCATCCTTGCGACAACCCACGACCGAGGTCCCACATCCGATGGAATCAAGGGCGTCCCAGGAGCCCGGCGATGGCGAAGGCGCCGAGCCCACAGTGGAAGGGCACGACGACCATTCAAGCCAAGGACGGATCGCCCGCGGCCTCACTCGCGGGAGAGGGAGGCTGGCCCAGCGTCGCGCAGGCACAGGGGATAGACCCCCGAATCCACCAGCCGCCGCAGTGACCGGGCCACGCCCGCCTGGTCGTCGGCAAAGGTGACGCCCAGCCACGGCTCCCGGGTGGGGAGCACCGTGCAGCGCGCCCGGCCCGCCGCGATGAGCTCGTTCACGGCCTCCGAGAGTAGAAACTCGCGGTCGAGCCCCGGTCCCGATGCGAGAAACGCGGCGAACCGGTCGCGCAGAAGCGGGAGCAAATCCGGCTGGAAGCCCCAGAAGTTGGTGCAGACGAGCGTCTTCAAGGACACGTCGAGGGGCCGGCCGGCCACATCCCGGCCCACCGCGCGGTCGTCCACGCGGCGGAGCTCCAGTCCCTCGGTGAGCCGCCGGAGGGCGCCGTCGTCGCCGACCTCGCACAGGCCACGCGACACGCCCCCGCTTTCCGACAGGGTGACCTCGAGCGGGTAGCCGATCGCGATGGCACGGGTGGGCACCGTGTCGGCCATGGCGGACGAGCCGAAGCCCGGGCGGGCGGAATCCGCTGCGTCGCGGGTGGAGTCCCGATCACGGGTGGCGACGTGGTCGCCCGTGGAGGTGGCGGCGGCGCCAATCGACCCCGAACCGGCCGTGGCGGACCCGCCCGTCGCCCCGCCCCCGGCATCGACCTCCATCACCTCCGTGTCCGCCAACGCCCGCGCGAGCGCCGCGTAGGCGCCCCGCCCGTAGAAGTCGTCGGCGTTGCACACCGCCAAGGGGCCGTCGACCCGCTCGCCCGCCGTCAGAACCGCGAAGCCGGTCCCCCACGGACGGGTTCGCCCGGGCGGGGGCACATCAACCAATCCCGAATGGGCCATGCGTTGGTACGCGTAGCGGATGTCGAGGTGGGACGCGGCATCGCCAAAGTGCGCGTCGAAGGCGGGGCGCAGCGACTCTTGGATGACCAGCACGAAGCGGGTGAACCCGGCGAGGGCGGCATCGTGGATGGCGTAGTCGAGGAGCGCCTCGCCGCTCGGACCGACGGGCGCGAGCTGCTTGGGGCGGCCGAACCGGGTGGAGCGGCCAGCCGCGAGGATGGCGAGGGTCAGGGGCGGCTTCATGACGAGGTTCGGGGACGGCTTCATGTTGAAGTTCGGGACGACTTCATGTGTGGTGTTGTACGATGGCGGTGGCCTTCCCGATCCGATTGGGGTGGATGCCTTGGCGCGCCGCGGGTGGCGAGCTGGATCATCCGCCTGGGGCGGGGGCCATCGGACGCCTGACCCGCGCGCCCTCGGGACCTGCCCGTCGAGGACTACGCGGGGCTCGCACCCGGGCGGCCCATCGGACACTTGGCCCCGCGCGCCGCCGGGACCCTTGGTTGACCCCTCCCGGTACTCCACGTACGATCCCGCCGTCGCGTCGACGAGCTCCGCGCGACCCGCTCCCCGTCCAAGTCGAAATCGGTGACGTTCCTTCATTTCGCGACCCCGCACCACACCGCACGACATCCGGCGGCCACGGTGTGGCCATGCCACCGGGAACGATGACCGAGCGCAGGTTGCGGGGCGGCATCCGGAGCCGTCACGGGTGAGCCGGCGGGTCCTGATCACCGGCGGCGCCGGCTTCATCGGCAGCCACGTGGCGAGCGCCCACATCGCCCACGGCGACCGGGTGTGGATCATCGACGACCTCTCCTCGGGACGGCCCGCGAACGTGCCCGCCGGCGCCGAGTTCGTGGAGATGGACATCGTCGCCCCGCGCGTTCGGGAGCTCATTCTGGACGTGCGTTTCGACCTCATCAACCACCACGCGGCCCAGATCGACGTGCGCGCCTCGGTGGCCGACCCGATCGCCGACGCCAAGGCGAACATCGTCGGCCTGCTCAACGTGTTGGAGGCGGCGCGCGCGGCGGCGACCCGGCGGGTGATCTTCGCCTCCAGCGGTGGCGTGGTCTACGGCGCGCCCAGCATCCATCCCACACCCGAAGACGCGCCCAAGCGGCCGGTGTCCCCCTACGGGGTATCGAAGCTGGCCGGCGAGCACTACCTCGACTACCACCGCCAAGCGCACGGTCTCGACTGCGTGGCGCTCAGGTACGCCAACGTCTACGGCCCCGGGCAGGATCCGCGCGGCGAGGCCGGAGTCGTGTCCATCTTCTGCAACCGCCTCATCGACCGCGAACTCCTGCGCATCTACGGCGACGGCGAGCAGACCCGGGACTACGTCCATGTGGAGGACGTGGCGGTCGCCAACCTGATCGCCTCCGAAATGCCGCTCGCGGGGGGTGACGGGATCGACGCCAGAGCCTTCAACGTGGGAACCGGCGAAGCGACCAGCGTCAACGCGCTGGCCACCCTCCTGGAGGAGATCGCCGGCGTGCGCCCAGGGCGGATCCACGAGGACGCTCGCGCGGGCGAGCTTCAGACGAGCGTTCTGGCAACGGAGCGGATGCGGGCGCTCGGCTGGTCACCCGCGCATGAGCTGCGCACCGGTTTGGCGGGCACCTTCCGGTATTTCGCGGCCGCCAAGGAATAGGGGCCTTGAGTCGGCGGATCGCGGGAGCCGCCAGCGCGTGGAGTTGATCACCGGATCGCAAGACTGCCGGCGCGTGGGACGCCGTTGGAGAATCGCGGAGACTGCCCCACGCGTTTGGGGGCATCCCATTAGCTGCAAAGGTCTTGCACGTCGCCGTAGGATCCGCCCACGTCGGTCCCGCCCTTGCGGCGATGGGTGCATATCACCCACGCGGCGGGTGATTATCACCCACCACCCGGGGTCCTTTCCCGGCGCTCGCTGGAGGCCCTTCCGACCGCGTCCTCGCCGTGCCTTGGCACCTGATCATTTGACCGGATAACCCGCCGACTTCTCCAGAACCGGGTTGGCGTTGTAGGCGTCGGACTGACCGGGTGGGATGGTGAGGTATTCCCAGTCCGCTCCGCGCAGGGACTTCGCCACGTACACGATCTGCCCCACGTGGTAGGCGGCGTGGGCGAGGGAGCGCAGGAGCGCCTCGTCCACCCGATGGGGCACGCGGCGGATGGTCACCTCCGAGGCGAGATCGTGGTCGGCGAGCTCGCGGAGGGCGTCGAAGAGGATGGCCCAGCCGCGGTCCCACTTGGCCGCGACCTCGGCCGACGACGCCTTGCGGGGCTCGAACTCCGACTCCCGGTCGCGCCACGGCTTCTCGCCATCCGTGGTCAGGAAGTCGGTGAACCGCGACTCGAGGTTGCCGGCGACATGCCACACGATGGTCGCGATCGAGCTGGCGTGCTCGGAGCCGGCGGCGAGACCCGCCGCGTCCAGCTGGGCGAAGGCGCGCTCCCCGAGAATCTTGTGGCGTCGGTACTCGGCCTCGATGAGGGCCACGACGGTGCGGTCCATCTCCTCCCTCCTCTCACGTGGTGGTGCGGCGAACGGGCCCGGGGTTCCCATGGGCGAGCTCGTCGGCCAGCGCCGCGATCTCCGCCACGGGAAGCACCGAGATCCGGTCGTCGAGCACGTACGTCTCGTCGCCCGGATACACGACCCACAGATGGTCCAGTCGCAGATCCTCAAGCGCCACGCGCATCGACCGGGTGGTGCCGGGCGCGTCCGCCAGCTTGCACTCGAACCCGTATCGCCTGGCCCCCCGGAGGACAAGGAGATCGAGTTCGGCCCCGGCATGGGTCGCCCAGTAGTAGGCGTCCAGCGTGTCCAGCGCGTCCAGCAGCTGTTCGACGACGAACCCTTCGAACGACGCCCCGACCTTGGGGTGTCCGAGCAATTCATCCTCCCCGGGAATCCCCAGCAGCGAATGCAGGAGGCCGGTGTCGCGGACGTAGACCTTCGGCGCCTTGACCTGACGTTTTCCGAGGTTCTCGAACCAAGGCGGCAATACGCGCACCATGAACGCCCCCGCCAGGAGGTCGAGATAGCGGCGGGCGGTCCCCTCGCTCGAGCCAAGCGAGCGGGCGAACTCGGCGGCGTTCCAAGTCTGCCCATGGTAGTGGCCAACCATCGTCCAGAACCGTCGCAGGCTCTCCGCCGGCAGGGTGATGCCCAGCTGGGGGATGTCCCGCTCCAGAAACGTGCGGACGAAGTTGCGCCTCCACAGCGACGACGCACGCGATCCGCGCGCCAGGAATGAGCGGGGGAAGCCGCCGCGATTCCAGAGTCGCCGCCATGTGGCGTCCCCCGTCTCGCGCAAGGCGAGCCCGCCCAGGTCCACGAGTCCGACACGGCCCGCGAGGGATTCCGACACGCCCCTCACCAGCTGTGGCGAGGCGCTGCCCAGCAACAGAAAGCGGGCGTCGTTGTCCGGGCGGTCGACCAGAACGCGCAGCGCCTCGAAGAGGCTCGGCATCCGCTGGACTTCGTCGATGACCACGAGTCCGTGCAGCCGGCCCAACGTCTGCTCGGGTGCCGCCGCCAACCTCCGCCGGTCGACCGCGGCCTCGAGATCGAAGTACGCGCTTTCGCGGGCTTCCGCCGAGATCCGCCGGGCAAGCGTGGTCTTGCCACATTGGCGCGGACCGGTGAGTGCGGCGCAGGGATGCACCTCGAGGGCTTCCCGGATGCGGTTGACGGGCGTTGGGCGATCAATGACCATCGAGGAAATCTATTCCTTGAAAAGCCGCAACGCCAGTGGGGATTTTCAAGGATAATACACGGGGCGATGGACCGAAACGAGCGTCAGGCGGGGATCGGTATGCGTTCCACGTCGATGCGACCCGCGCGCTTCATGGCCTGCGCCAAGTCGTAGGCGGTCTGAAGGCGATACCAAGTCTCCGCACCGCCTCCAAACGCCTTGTCCAAACGGATCGCCATTTCGGGCGAGATGCCTGAACGGCCATTCACGAGCTCCGAAAGCTGCTTGCGGCTGACCCCGAGTCTCCGCGCGGCCTCCGTCACGGTAAGCCCCAACGGATTCAGGCAATCATGGCGCACGGAAAGACCCGGATGGGGCGGATTCTTCATCGGCATTTCACGGGCCTCCCAATGGTAGTCGGTCAAGTCCACGTCCGTGACATCGCCCCCATCGAAGCGGAACACCACCCGCCAGTTGGCGGACACTTTCACCGCCCAATGGCCAGCGAGATCACCCTTCAGCGGGTTGAGCCTCAAGCCTGGCAGGTTCATGCCTTCAGGCTGGGCGACAACGTCCAAGCGCGCGAGGATGCGCTCGATCTTGGCAATCAACGCCGGGGGAACCCGCCTCGGAGCTCCCTTGTCGAACAAGCGCTCGAGGCCTCGATGACGAAAACCAAGAATCATTGGATGAGAATTGTAACGTATCACCGGTCACGCCACAACGCGCGTCTCACGCCGGCGCCCGGGTTTGCATCGTCGTTCGGGCGCTTCCAGCTTTGGGGGCCAGGTTCGGTGGCCCGCACCGGACGGCGACACCCTCCTCACGACGCGCGCACATGGCCGACCGACGCCAGCAGGCCCTCGACTACCATACCGAAGGACGACCCGGCAAGATCGAGGTGGTCCCCACCAAGTCCCTCTCGACCCAGCGCGAGCTCACGCTGGCGTACTCCCCCGGGGTGGCCGAGCCCTGCCGCGAGATCGCGGCCAATCCCGGCGAGGTCTTCACCTACACGGCGCGCGGCAACCTGGTCGCGGTCGTCTCCAACGGGACCGCGGTGCTCGGGCTGGGCAACATCGGCCCGCTGGCGGCCAAGCCGGTCATGGAGGGCAAGGGTGTGCTCTTCAAGCGCTTCGCGGGCATCGACGTGTTCGACATCGAGGTGGACTCGAGCGACCCGGACGAGGTGATCCGCTTCTGCCAGCTGCTGAGCCCCACCGTGGCCGGCATCAACCTGGAGGACATCGCCGCGCCCGAATGCTTCGTCATCGAGCGGGCGCTTCGCGACAAGCTCGACATCCCCGTCTTTCACGACGACCAGCACGGCACCGCCATCATCGCCGCCGCGGCCCTGCTCAACGCCATCGACCTGGTGGGCAAGCGTATCGAGGACGTGCGCGTGGTTTTCAGCGGGGCCGGCGCCTCGGCCATCGCCACGGCCCGGCACCTCCATCGCCTGGGCGCGAACCCGGACAACGTGCTTCTGTGCGACTCGCGCGGGGTGATCCACAGGGGCCGCGAGGAGGGAATGAACGAGTACAAGGCCCCCTTCGCGGTCGACACCGAGCTGCGCACGCTGGCGGAGGCGCTCGACGGAGCCGACATCTTCATCGGCCTGTCCGTCAAGGGAATCATGACCACGGCGATGGTGTCGTCGATGGCGCGCGATCCCATCATCTTCGCGCTCGCCAACCCGGATCCGGAGATTCTGCCGGAGGAAGTGGCGGCCGTGCGCGGCGACGCCATCATGGCCACGGGGCGCTCCGACTATCCCAACCAAGTCAACAACGTCCTCGGCTTCCCCTTCATCTTCCGGGGCGCCATCGACGTGCGCGCGCGCGGCATCAACGCGGAGATGATGCTCGCGGCCACCCGGGCGCTGGCCGAGCTGGCGCGCCTGGAGGTGCCGGAGGCGGTGCGCGGGGCGTACGGCCACGAGGACATCCATTTCGGGCGCGACTACCTGATTCCCAAGCCCTTCGACCACCGCGTGCTCTTCCACGTGGCGCCCGCGGTCGCGGAGGCGGCCATGCGCACCGGCATGGCGCGCCAGGAGCTCGATCTGGACGAATACCTCGACCGCCTGCAGGCTCTGCTGGGTCCGGGACGCGCGGTCATGACCGGCATCCGCGCGCAGGCGCGCCGCAACCCCGCGCGCATCGTCTTCCCCGAGGGACACAACGAGGACGTGATCCGCGCCGCCGTCGAGCTCGCCGAGGCCGGCATCTGCCGTCCCCTTCTGCTGGGTCGGCCCCCGCGGGTGACGGAAAAGGCGGGGCGGATGGGGCTCGACATGACCGGCGTCGAGGTGGTGTACGCCACCGAACGTCCCGACGACCGCCACGCCTACGCCGAGGAACTCTTCCAGCGGCGCGCGCGCAAGGGGCTCACCCTAGCGGAGGCGCAGTGGAACCTCTTCAAGCCCATCTACTTCGCGCTGAGCATGGTGGAGGCGGGCGAGGCCGACGCCATCGTCGCCGGCATCGAGGCCAACTACGGGGAAATCCTGCGCCCGGCCCTGCAGGTCATTGGCGCCAAGGAGGACATGCGCGTGGCGGGCCTCTACATGCTGGCCTTCCGCAACCGGCATCTGGTCTTCCTCGCGGACACCACCGTCAACATCGCTCCGTCCGCCGAAACGCTCCGCGACATCGCCCTCCAGACCGCCTCCTTCGTGCGCGACCTGGGCATCACGCCCCGGGTGGCGATGGTGAGCTTCTCCAACTTCGGCTCGGCGCCGCACAAGGAGTCCCGCCGCGTGGCGCACGCGGTGCGGCTGGTGCGCGAGGCCGATCCCGAGCTGGAGGTCGACGGCGAGATGCAGGCCGACACGGCGGTGGATCCCGCGGCGCTGCGCGAGGTCTACCCGTTCACCCACCTGACCGGACCGGCCAACATCCTGGTCTTCCCGCGCCTCTCGGCGGCCAACGCCGCCTACAAGCTGCTCGAGCACCTGGGCGGCGCCGACGCGATTGGTCCCATTTTGCTGGGCATGGCCAAACCAGTGCACATTCTCGAGCGCGGATGCGCCGTGCAGGACATCGTCAACCTGTCGGCGGTGGCGACCGTGGACTGGCAGGCGCGCACCCGGTCGGAGGACGGGTAGCGCGACGGGTCCGCACCATGTGGCCGCGATGGCGGGCGGGACCCGCACGCCCATCCGCCCCGGATCCCTTCACAAGGAGGAGGCATGAGGTTCCATCCACGCGCCCCGCGTCGCCATGAGGCGGTCCGCGAAATCGGCGTCGATCACGACGGAGGCGCGAGACTCCGTCCACGCGCCCCGCGTCGCCCTCGTGGCGCGGCGTTCATTCCGTTCGCGCTGCCCTTGTTGGCGCTGGTCCCCGCGCTCGCGGGCGAGCTGGCCGGCCAGAAGCCGGTGCACGTGCCCGAGGATGTCCCGGCCCGCGTCCATCCCCTTCCCTCCCTGCGCGAGCAGGCCGCGGAGCAGCAGGAGTGGCTGGAGCTCCGCATCGAGCGGATTCTGCCCGCGCTGATGGTGGAATACGACGTGCGCATGTGGATCCTGTCGATGCGCGAATACGCGGAGGATCCCGTCTTCTGGTCGATCACCTCGCCGACCACCTTCGCGGCCCGGCGGCGCTCGATCTACGTGTTCACCCGCCAGGACGACGGCACCGTCGAGCGCCTGGCCCTCGGGGGTACCGACCAGGGCGGCGTCTTCCAGGCGTATCGCTCCACGCGCCCCGCGCCCACCCAGCCCACCGCGGAGTTGGTCGGCGACGAGCAGTGGCGGCTCCTGCGCGAGCTGGTTGAGGACCGCGATCCGGAGAACATCGTCCTCAACATCGACCCGGACTGGGCCTTCGCCGACGGCTTGCACGCGGGGGAGCGCGAGGCGCTCGAGGAGGCGCTGGGCCCGGAGCTGCTCGGCCGCGTGAGGCGCGAGCCGCGTCTGGCCATGAACTACATCGCGCTGCGCCTGCCGGAGATGATGCCCCGCTATCGCAAGATCGAGGAGACCGTGCACGCCGTCATCTCGCAGGCGTTCTCGAACGCGGTGATCACGCCGGGCGCCACCACCGTCGAGGATGTGGAGTGGTGGATGCGCCAGCGGGTGCGCGACCTGGGCTACACGACCTGGTTCCAAGCCAACGTGGACGTGCAGCGGGCGGGCGAGGTGCCCGCGGACGGCCCGGTCGTGATCGAGCGCGGCGACCTGCTCTGGACCGACTTCGGGGTGGTGGCGCAGAACCTCCACACCGACACCCAGCACCTGGGGTACGTCCTGCGCGAGGGCGAGACCGAGGTGCCGGCGGGGCTGCGGCGGTGCATCGCCAACTCCAACCGCCTGCAGGACATCCTGCTCGAGCACATGGAGCCGGGACTCACCGGCAACGCGATTCTGGCCAACACGCTGGCGCGGATGCGCGAGGAGGGCATCGACGGGACCGTCTACACGCACCCGATCGGCGACCACGGTCACGGCGCGGGGCCGCTGATCGGGCGCTGGGACGGACAGGAGGGGGTGCCGGTGCGGGGCGACGCGGTGCTGCTGCCCTCGACCTGGCACTCCATCGAGCTGCAGGCCACGACCCCCATCCCGGAGTGGGACGGAAAGCCGGCCAGCTGCCGTCAGGAGGAGGAGGCGTACCTCGACGCCGAGGGCGCGCGTCATTGGGTGTTCCGCAGGCAGAGCAGGTTTCACATCGTATGGTAGGGGAAGCCGATTGGACCACGCCGGTCGCCCGCCCGCGGGCGGGACGGGTCGCGCGCACACGCGGGAAAGGAGGGAACGACATGAGGACGACGCGAATCACGTTGCGAACGTGGGCCCTCGGGATGCTGCTGGCTTCCGCCGCGACGCTGGCGGATGCGGCGCGGGCGGGCGCGACCCAGGGGCTCGCCGTCCCCGATCCGGTCCTGGAGGGCATCTGGGCCGAGGCGATGGAACGCTCCGAACTCGAGCCCATGGCCCAGACGCTGCTGGACGCCATCGGCCCCCGGCTCACCGGCTCACCGCACATGGAGCGCGCCCAGGAATGGGCGGTCTCGATGCTGTCCGGCTGGGGGGTGGAGGCGCGCACCGAGGAATACGGCACTTGGGAGGGATGGGACCGCGGGGTGAGCCACGTGGACCTGGTGGCGCCGCGGGTGCGTTCGCTGGAGGGACGCATTCTGGCGTGGAGCCCCGGGACCGGGGGCCAACCGGTGGAGGGGGGCGTGGCCGTGCTTCCCCCCATGCGCTCGCCCGCCGACTGGGAGGCCTTCCTGGGCACGGTGGCCGGCAAATGGGTGATGCTGTCGTTCCCGCAGCCCACCTGCCGCGCGGACGAGCAATGGGCGGAGTTCGCGCAGGAGGGCTCCTTCGAGACCATGGCCGAGGCGCGCTCGGCGGCCAACCGGGCGTTCAACCAGATCCTGGCCGCCAGCGGGTCGCGCGATCCGCGGCGGCGCGACCTGCACGCGCGCATCGAGGACGCGGGCGCGCTCGGAATCGTGACCTCGCTCTGGCCGGGCTCCTACGGCACCACCCGCGTCTTCAACGCCTACAATCGCGAGACGCCCACCTTCGAGCTGGGGTGCGAGGACTACGGGCTCGTCCACCGCCTGGCCGCCAACGGGCGGGAGCCGGTGCTGCGACTGACGGCGGAGGCGCGCAACCTGGGCGAGGTGCCGGTTTCCAACGTGATCGGCACCATTCCCGGCACCGAGCTTCCCGACGAGTACGTCATGCTCTCGGCCCACTTCGACTCGTGGGAGGGCGGATCCGGCGCGACCGACAACGCGACCGGCTCGCTGCTCATGCTCGAGACCATGCGCATCCTGTCGGCGGTCCATCCGAACCCGAGGCGCACCATCCTCATCGGCCTTTGGAACGGGGAGGAACAGGGGCTCAACGGCTCGCGCGCGTTCAGCGAGGACCATCCCGAGGTGGTGGAGGGCCTGCAGGTGCTCTTCAACCAGGACAACGGGACCGGACGGGTGGTCAACATCTCCGCCCAGGGGTTCACGGAGGTGGGATCATCGCTCGCGCGTTGGTTGACGCGGGTGCCGGTCGAGGTCTCGCGCCACGTGAACCTGAGGCTTCCGGGCAACCCCGGCGGAGGCGGGTCGGACTACGCCTCCTTCGTCTGCCACGGCGCGCCCGGGATCAACCTGAGCGCGCTGTCCTGGGACTACGGGTCGCACACCTGGCACACCCACCGCGACACCTTCGACAAGCTTGTCTTCGACGACCTGAGAAACAACGCGGTGCTGGCGGCTTCGCTCGTCTATCTGGCTTCGGAGGACGAGGAGCGGGTGAGCCGCGAGCGGCGCGAGCTGATCATGGGATTGGGCGGAACCGCCGGACGCTGGCCGGAGTGCACGCCCGCGGCGCGCAGCTCCAGGGACAGCCAACGGATGTAGCCGGCGACCTTCGTGAACGATCCCCTCCTCCTGGCCATCGCCATCCTGGGGGGCCTGCTCGCCCTCGCCGCCCTCGCCCTCGCCATCCTGCTGCGGCGCCACACCCGGCTGCGCCTCCAGCTTCCGGCCATGCTGCGCGAGGCGCGCGACGACGCGGTGGCGCGCAGCGCGGCGGTCGCGCGCGGGCAGGCCTTCGAGCATCTGGCGCCCTTCATGGACGACTTCGGCTACCATCCCCGGGACGCCCGCTTCCTCGGGAGCCCCATCGATCTGGTCGTGTTCGACGGTCTCGGCGAGTCGAATGTGCGCGAGATCGTCTTCGTGGAGGTCAAGACCGGCCGGTCCCGCCTGAGCGCGCGTGAGCGGGCGGTGCGGAACGCCGTGCGCGAAGGGCGGGTGTCCTGGCGGGAGCTGCGGGCGTGACCGCGTCCTCGCGCCGGAACAGCCCGTTCAGCGGCGTGCGGCACTCCAGCCGGTACCCCCGACTCAGGATCCACGACTCCATGGCCCGCGCGCCCTCGCCCGGCTTGATCTCGACCAGCAGCAGCCTGGGCCGAAGGTGCGGGGGCGCTTCGGCGAGGAAGGGCTCGAGCACGTCCCTCTCGTGGCCCTCCACGTCCACCTTCAGACAGTCGATGCGCTCAAGCCCCGCCTCGCGCACGATGGACGCGAGCGGGCGCACCCGCACCGACAGGACCTCGTCGTCCATGGGCGCCGCGCCGTCGTCCACCGAACCGAGGGGGCCGGCGCCGCCCGACCCGTCCCCGCGCACCGGCTCCCGCGCCAGCCGATTCTCGCCCGAGTTGACGAAGTTGCGGATGAGCCGGCCCTGGCCGGGGGCGGCACCCACCGCCGCTTCCACCACGCGCACCGACCCCTCCAGCCCGTTGGCGCGCAGGTTGTAGCGCAGCTGCCGCACCAACGCGGGGTCGGGCTCGACCGCGACGACGCGCCCGTCGCCGCCCGTGAGCGACGAGATCCAGAGGGTGTAGCCGCCCACGTTCGCCCCCACGTCCACGAACGTGAAGCCGGGCCGCACCCAGGGCCCGAGCCGCAGGCGCTCGATATGGTCCCAGTGCCAGGGAAGGAAGAGGATGCGCGCCTCCGACACCGAGCGGCCGGGGTGAAGCCTGAGGCGCAGCCCCCAGACGACGGTGTCCACGGGACCCGCCAGCCGTATGCGGGCGAGTCGGCGGGCGAGCAGCGCGAATCGGCTCGGGAGCCAAGAGCCCACCACCCTCGGCGCGAAGCCCAACCCGCGCGAGAGCCGCATCCAAAACCGATTCCAGGGGCCGGGCCGGAGTGTGCCCCAGGGGCTGCCGGGGCTAAAATGGTCTTCGGTCATCGGGCGCCGGATCCCTCCTCAACCGACGTGTGGGCATGACATACGAAATCGTGTTCGTGCTGGTGGTGGCCGC
Source organism: Longimicrobiales bacterium (assembly GCA_965221265.1). Lineage (GTDB taxonomy): Bacteria > Gemmatimonadota > Gemmatimonadetes > Longimicrobiales > Gaopeijiaceae > BD2-11. The sequence goes on from OZ244873.1 coordinate 305,392, forward strand.
GGCCGCCCTGGTGCTCTTCGCCATGGACCGCATCCGGCTCGACCAGCTCTCCATGTCGGTTCCGGTGGTGCTCCTGCTGGGCGGGATCATCGGCCCGGCCGATGCGCTCTCGGGTCTCTCGAGCGAGGCCACCGTGACCGTGGCGGCGATGCTCGTGCTCGGGCTGGGGTTGCGAAAGACCGGCCTGGTGGCGGCGATCGGCATCTGGGCGCGCACGGCGCCCCTGGGCGGCAGGACGACGCGCATGTTCATCCTCTGCCTCCTGGTGGCGTTCCTGTCGCCGTTCCTCAACAACACCGCCGTGGTGATCGTGTTCATCCCGGTGTTCGCGTCGCTCGCCGAACAGGCCGACGAGCCGGTGTCGCTGTACCTGATGCCCCTTTCGTTCGTGGCCATCATGGGGGGCACGGTCACGCTCATCGGCACCGCCACCAACCTGGTCGTGCACGGAGAAGCGGTCGCGCGCGGGTACGACGAGCTGACCATGTTCTCCATCGCGCCGGTGGGGCTGATCTGCCTGGCGGTGGGGATGGCGTACATGTTCACCATCGGGCGCGGCCAGATGCCCCGCCGCGAGCGGCCGCCGGATCTGTCCAGCCGCTACGGCGTGCGCAGGTTCACGACCGAGCTGCGGGTGGGGCGCGACTCGCCCGCGGTGGGACGTTCGCTGGCCCGACTGCGCTGGGGCGAGCGCTTCGACGTCCTGATCGTCGGCATCGAGCGGGAGGGACGCACCATCTCCCTCCCCGCGGGCGAGCGCGTCATCGAGGCCGGAGACAGGCTTTACGCCCAGGGCGCGGCCGACGACCTGATGCGCCTCGCCCAAGCGCAGCGACTGGACACCCCCGAGGGAAGCGCGCCGCGGGAGGCCACCGACAACGTGGTGGGCGGGCGCATGGTGGAAATCATCATGGGACCCGGTTCCGCGCTGATTGGGCGGACGCTCAAGGACCTCTCCTTCGCGCAGCGCTACGACGTGACCGTGCTCGGCGTGCAGAGCCACGGCACCGCCGTCACCGACCGGATCGCCCAGCTGGAGTTCTCGGTGGGCGACATCCTTCTGGTGCGCGGAGAGCCGGGGGCGCTGAACCGCCTGGCCGACGAACCCGGTTTCGTTCTCATGGCGGAGGTGGACGACCCCGTGGGCAGCCGTCCGCGCGCCGCCTTCGCGGCCGCCGTCATGGCCGGGGTGGTGTTGGTCGCGAGCTTCGGCCTCTTCCCCATCTCCACCTCCGCCATGGCGGGCGTGGCCCTCATGGTCTTCACCGGGTGCGTGCGCGTCGACGAGATCTACCAGGAGCTCGACTGGCTGGTGGTGTTCGTGATGGCCGGGCTCATCCCGCTCGGGCTGGCCATGGAGTCGACGGGCGCGGCCGCCTGGATCGCCTCGGGCGTGGTGGGGGCGACCTCCGGGCTCGGCGAGACCGGGATGATCGCGGCGTTCTACCTGCTGACGGCCGTCATGACCGCGGTGGTCGCCAACACCGCCACCGCCGTGATGCTCACCCCGGTGGCCATCCTGGTCGCCGAGAACGCCGGGCTCAACCCCTACGCGCTCCTGGTGACGGTGATGTTCGGAGCCTCCGCCTCCTTCGTCACCCCGTTCGGCTACAAGACCAACGTGATGATCTACACGCCCGGCGGATACCGCTTCATGGACTTCGTGAAGGTCGGCGGTCCGCTCAACCTGCTGCTGGCCATCGTGGCCTCGATCTGCATTCCGCTCTTCTGGCCCAGCTGAGGACCGCGGTCACCGGCTCGACACCCAAAGGCGCGGGGCGCCGGGCTCAGCCGGGTTCGTCCGGAAGCCGGGTCGAATGAACCGCGAAGACCGCTCCCTGCGGGTCCCGGCAGGTGGCGACGAGGTCGTCGTCGGGCACCTCGATGGGCCCGTGCAGAACGGCGCCCCCCAACTCGGAGACCCGCTTGGCGGCGGCGTGCGCGTCGGGAACGCGGATGTAGCTGGTCCACGCCGACACGGGCATCTCGGGCGGACGGTTGAACATGCCCCCCAAGGGGTGCGCCCCTCGATGGAACATGTGGTAGATGCCGATCTCGCCCATGTCCGGTTGGCTCGAGACTCCCCAACCGAAGAGCTCCGAGTAGAAGGCCCAGGCGGCCTCCCAGTCGGTGGTGGCCAGCTCCCGCCAGGAGAACTCCCCGACGCGGGCCGGGTCGTCGTGCCCCGGGGTTCGGTCGGCCGGCTGGTACGCCGTGAAGACCGCGCCCTGCGGGTCCTTGATCACCGCGAGGCGCCCGATGCCATCGAGATCGAGCATCTCCAGCGTCGATGCGCCCAGGGTCTCGGCCTTCCTGGCGCAGGCGTCGGCGTCGGGCGTCGAGATGTACACCAGCCAGTGGGGCGGCACGCCGGCGGCGGCCAGTTCCTCGGGGAGCCGCATGAAGCCGCCCAGCGGCACGCCCCGGCGCGTCCAAAGCCGGTAGGGCTGCCCTTCGCCCTCCCATTCGCCGGTGCCCCACCCCACGAGGGCCGCGTAGAAGGCGGCGGCCCCGTCCGGGTCCGAGGTGAGCAGCTCGTCCCAGCAGAATCGTCCGTTCGGTATCGCGGTCATCGTCACCGTCCTCATGGCGGGTTGTTGGCGGGCTGTGAACTCGCCCGCCAAGAGTACACCTCCCGTGTCCGGTGGGGTACCTTTGGTGCGGGTTCGCCGGGGCGATGATCGTTGAGGGTCGGAAGGGAGAGGCCGCCGCGGCGCCGTGGCACCGGGGATGGTAGGCGGCGCCGGATCATGCGCTATTGCCGGACGGGAAGGGCGGCGGGAAAGCCGTGCCGCCAAAATCCGTCCATGTCCGACGGGAGGGGAAGTGGAAACAATGCGCGCGCGTTTGGCGACGGGGATGTCCGTCCCGCTCTGGCTCCTCGTCCTCGCCGCACCCCCACCCGCCTCGGCCCAAACGAGCCAGCTCGACGGCCGGATCAGGTCGGACGACGGCCGTCCCGTGGAGGGCGCGCTCGCGGAGGTCCACCCTGTGTCGGACTCGACGCGGGTCGCCTACACCCTCGCCGACGAGCTCGGCTTCTTCGCCTTCCGGGGCTTGGAGGCGGGCGCGTACCTGCTTCGCGTGACCCGAATCGGCTTCCGGGAATTCCGCCAGCGGGTGGACGTCGAGGCGGACGCCACCGAGGTCGCCGTGACCCTGACCCCACAGGCGATCGAGATCGCGGGCGTCACCGTCGAAGCCGAGCGGAGCCGCGCCAAAACCCGCTTCGAGGAGTCGGCCGGCATCACCGTGCAGGAGATCGGCGCCGCGGCCCTGAAGTCGCTCCCCATCATCGCCGAATCGGATCCGCTCCGGGCCATCGAGGTGCTGCCGGGGGTGACCACCGTGTCGGATTTCTCGGCGGCGTTCAACGTGCGGGGCGGCTCCGCCGACCAGAACCTCATCCATCTCGACGAGGTGCCCATCTTCAACCCCTTCCACCTAGGTGGCATCTTCTCGGTCTTCAACGCCGACATGGTGGAGCGGGTCGAGCTGCAGTCGGGGGGCTTCCCCGCCGAGTACGGCGGACGGGTCTCGTCGGTGCTGACCGTGGCGAGCGACCCCGGCGACGGAACCTTCGGGGTCGACGCGGGCGTGAGCATCCTGGCTTCCCGCCTAGCGGTGAACGGGGCGCTCCCCCGCGGAGCCACCGAGAAGCTGGGATTCCAGGCGACCCGTTGGCGCGCGTCGGCGCGGCGTTCCTACCTGGACGTGCTCTTCAAGCCCTGGGTCGACTTCCCGTACCACCTCTCCGACGTGCAGGGCATCTTCGAGGCGTGGACGGGGCGCGGAAGCCGCCTCCGGTTCGTCGGGTACACCGGGCGCGACGTGGTGGACCTGCGCAACGTCGGGGACACGCCCCTCCCCATCCGGTGGTGGTGGGGCAACGACGCGATCGGGGGCTCGTGGACGCAGTCCATGAGCGGGGGCGCCTCGATGGCGGTGCGCGCCTCGCTGTCGCGCTTCAAGTCCGATTTGGCCTTTCCGGAGGCCGACGTCGAGTTTCGCACCGGCGTCGAGCAGGCGAGCGTCGGCGCCGACGTCGAGCTGCTTCCCTCCTGGGCGACGCGCTGGAAGTCGGGCGTTTCGGCGAAGCGGGTGTCGTACGACAACGGGCTTCTGGGCGGTGGCGCGACCTTCCTCAACCAGCGGGGCAACGGCATTGAGGTCGCGGGGTTCAGCCAGGTGCACTGGGACCCCAGCCCCAACTGGCTGGTGGAGGGCGGCGTGCGCGTCGACCACTGGCGGCCGAACGCGGGCGGGACGGAGGCGACCCTCTCGCCCCGCTTCGCCGTGCGGCGCTTCCTGCGGGACCGCAACTCGGCGGTGCGCGTGGCGGCGGGGCGGTACAGCCAGTTCATCCACTCGACGCGGGACGAGGAGTTTCCCATCGGCATCGACACCTGGGTGCTGGCGGGCGCCGAGGCCCCGCGCCTCGTTTCCGACCAGGTGCAGGTGGGCGCGGAGACCTTCTTCGGCCAGGGCGGCGACTGGTTCGCGTCGCTCGAGGGCTACTACCGCACCTTCGACGGGGTGGCGGCCGTCAACGCGGCCGACGACCCCAACGACGACTCGGACGGGCTGGTGGCGGGCGACGGCGACGCGTACGGCGTGGACTTCTACGTGAAGCGAGACCGCGGCACGACCACCGGCTGGATCTCGGTCTCGTTCCTCAAGACGCTGCGATCGTTCCCGGACACGCGCGTCGGCCTCGACCCACTGCCTTGGATCACCTATCCGCCGGTCTTCGACCGCCGCTTCGAGGTCGACGTCGCCCTGCGCCGACCGCTCAACTGGTGGGCGCTCGAGCTCGGCGTCCGGGCCAACTTCGGAACCGGACTGCCCTTCACCCAGCCGCTCGGCCTTTACCACGTCTACCGAAGCCAGCTGGTGGGCGGCGTCACGCGGCTCGACGACGACGACGCGGTGCTGCTCGGACCGCGCAACGGCGCGCGCTATCCGTCCCGGCACCGGTTGGACCTGTCGCTGCGCAAGACCATAACCAAGGGGTGGGGCACCATGACCCCGTACCTGAGCGTGATCAACGTCACCAACACGAAGAACCCGCTCTTCTACTTCTACTCCTACGGAGCCTCGCCGCCGACGCGCGAGGGCGTGTCGATGATCCCGCTGCTTCCCACGCTGGGCCTCGAGGCCTCGTTCCGATGATGGCCGGAACGCCGATGACGACCGGAACGCATCGACCCGGGAGGGTCCGGCGCACCCCTCGCCCGATCCTCCGCCAGCCCTCGAACGGGCGGCCGGAGCCAACGCGCCGGCCGCGCCACGCGGGGGCGCGCACGGTGCCGAGCGCGCTCGCGGCCACCGCCGTCCTGCTCGCCGGATGCGAGCTCACCGAGGTGACGCTCGCGGAATCGGACGACGTGGTGATCGCCGAGACGCGACTCGTCCTGAAGCTGGGACACGACGACCAGGCGGCGACGCTCGACGCCTACGCGTACCTCCACCGGACGCTCAGCGCCGCGCGCGCGAACGAGGTGGAGGGAGCCATCGTGCGCCTCACCGGCGCGTCCGGCGCCGTCGTTCATCTCGACCCGATGGACGACGGCAACGCCTGTCTCGCCCGGAACCCGGAAGACCCGAACCCGGACGTCGGCTCCTGCCACCGGGCGCTCGTCTCGCCGTCCCCCTTCGCACCGCGCGAGGTCATCGAGCTCGAGATCCTTCTGGAGGACGGCGGCGTCCTCACCGCCTCCAGCCAGATCCCCGGCGCCTTCGATTTCGTGGGGCTCACCCAGGAGGACGGCCAATGCCGCATCGAACCCGGCACCAACCACCGGTTCCGATGGACCGAGGCGGCGGGCACGTGGTCGTACGTGTCGGACACTTGGATCCGGGGACTGCCCGAGGCGCTCGCCGGAAGCGACGTCGAGGCGCCGGACTCGGTGTACCTGACCGGATTCGGCATCGGCAGGGAGGACACCGATGTCGTCTTCCCCGGGGAGTACGGGCTGTTCGACGTGGGAGAGGAGATCGAGGTCGACCTGCTTGGGGTCCTCGACGAGGGCCTCCCCGGCGGCGCCTGGGGAGAGGTCGCCTTCGCCGCCACCGACCGCAACTGGGTGAACTGGATCCGGGGCGGCAACTTCAACCCCTCGGGGATCATCCGCATCCCCTCGGTGTTCGGCGACGGAACCGGCTCCTTCGGCACGGCCACCCAGCGCGTGCTTCACGTGCGCGCGGCACCGGCCGGCGACGGCATGCCGCCCCTCTGCGGACCGACCGCGCCCGCCGATCCCTGAGGCGGTCGATGTCGCGTCTACATTACATCTTGTAAGGTTTACATTACAATTGGGCACCCAAGGGAGCCACTCCCGGTGCTCGCAACGGGTTCATCCCCGGGCTCGGGACCCCCGACGCCCACCCGCCTATTCCGATCCCTAGGAGTCTCCCCCGACCGTCAACCGCGCCTTCCCGAACAAGCCGAGGGTCTCCTTCCGAAGCCTGCGGCGCGCGATGGCCAGATACTCCGGGTCCACCTCCACCCCGATGCTGTTTCGCCCGGCCCGAGCCGCGGCCAGCGAGGTCGTTCCGGTCCCGAGGAACGGATCCAGCACGGTGTCTCCGACGAACGAGAACATGCGGACCAAACGGGTGGCCAGCTCCACCGGGTAGGGCGCGGGGTGGTCCCTCGTGGACGCCCCGGGGATCGTCCAGATCTGGCGGAACCACGCGCGGTGCTCGGCCGCGGAGATCAGGCTCAGCACGCGCGCGGCGGGCGATGGGCTGCGGTAGCCGCCGGGCTTCCTCTGCATGAGGATGAACTCGATGTCGTTCTTGATCACGGCGTTGGGCTCGTAGGGCTTGCCCAGAAAGCCACCCGCGCCGCTCATCTCGAAACGCGCGTTGGCGATCTTGTGCCAGATGATGGGCGCGAGGTTGTCGAAGCCGAGCCCGCGGCACGACTCCTGGATGCTCGCGTGAAGCGGAACCACGACATGACGGCCATGGCGGCGGCGCGACAGGCACACGTCGCCCACGACGATGACCAGCCGCCCCCCGGGAACCAGCACCCTGTGGCATTCGCTCCACGCATGGGCGAGCTCGGCAACGAACCCGTCGTAGTCGCCGATCGCGCCCAGCTGGCCCTCCCCCGCGTTGTACTCCTTGAGGGTCCAGTACGGCGGAGACGTGACCACCAGGTGCACCGACTCCTCGCCAAGCTCCGACAAGTCGCGCGCGTCGCCGCGCAGGATGCGGTGATGGGACGGCACCTCCCCAACCGCCGTCGCCACTTTCGCCGACTCCGCGGCATCCCTGGCCATGCCCGGGAGGGCGGTCTTGAGCGCGCCATCGGACAGAGCGAGGTGCGGAAGGTGCCGTTCCACGAGGGCCGCGAGCTCCGGGTCGACGGCGTCCTGGATGGTCATGGCGCGCGGGTTGGGGGAACGTTGCCTGAAGATAGGCGGGACGCGCGGGCGCGAACATGGCTTGACTTGACGGAATCCACGATTCTCCCCCACTTTGTGCACAAATCGAACAAAGTTTGTCGACGCGGTTCCCCGTTCGTGCCCGGGAGCCGGAATCGGAGCCTCCCATGGCGCATGTCCCTCGAGGGATGCGCGGGACGGGAAACGTGCGCTGGAAGCGGAGAATGCGCTGAATGTGCAATTCCATGGCGGTGACCGCACGCTGGGCGCGAGGCGTCGTTCTCGTGCCGCTCGCGCTGGTCGCCGCGTGCGAAAGGGATCCCGCCAGCCTCGAGCCGGCGACCTTCCCGCCGGAGTCCGACGTCTTCCTCGACGACTTCGCTCCGGGGCTCCGGTACTCGGCGTTCGGTGGATCCAAGGTCGACGCCCTGGACATCGAACGGGACGTCGTCCACCGGGGAACGGCGGCGCTGCGATTCACTGTTCCGGCGCCGAACGATCCCTCGGGCGGCTACGCGGGAGGAGCGTTCTCGTCAACGGTTCCCCGGGACCTGTCGGGGTTCGACGCCCTCACCTTCTGGGCCCGCGCGAGCACGGCCGCCACCTTGGACCGGGTGGGCATCGGCAACGACAACACGGGCACCTCGCGCCATCCGGCCACGGTCGACGGCCTGTCGGTGTCGACCCGCTGGACCAAGTACGCGATTCCGCTCCCCCTGCCCTCCGTGCTGACCGAGGAGGCCGGGCTCTTCCTGGTCGCGGACGCCTCGGAGTATCCCGTCGGCTACGAACTCTACTTCGACGACGTGCGGTTCGAGCGGCTGGGCACGATCATCCGTCCCCGCCCCGAGATCGACTCGCGCGCGGTGAGCGGCGAGGTCGGGGGCTCCCTCACGGTTCCCGGGACGCGCGTCACCTTCGACGTGAACGGCGCCGACGTGCGGGTCGGCGCCGCGCCGTCGTACTTCACCTTCACCTCCTCGGACGCGGGCGTCGCGTCGGTCCAACCCGACGGGTCCATCTCGCTGGTGGGTCCGGGGAACGCCACGATCACGGCCGCCCTGGGATCGACCCCGGCCTCGGGAGCGCTCGTGGTCAACGTCGACACCCCGCCCTCCGACGCGCCTCCCACGCCCATGGTGCCCGCGAGCGACGTCGTTTCCCTCTTCAGCGACGCGTACGACGGGGTGCCCGTCGACACGTGGTCGGCGGAGTGGGACCAGGCCGACGTGGCGGACGTGGTGATCGCGGGAAACCCGGTCAAGAAGTACACCAACCTCGCCTTCGCGGGGATCGAGTTCACCTCGGCCCCCATCGACGCCGAATCGATGACGCACATCCACATCGACGTCTGGGCCGCCGACGTGGACGCCTTCCGGCTCAAGCTGGTGGACTTCGGCGCGGATGGCGTCTTTGGGGGGGGCGACGACAGCGAGCACGAGGTCACGCTCGGCCCGGCCTCGACGCCGTCCCTCGCGCCCAGACGGTGGAACTCCCTGGACCTGCCGCTGGACGCGTTCGGTCAGTTGAGGGGGCGCGGCAGCCTCGCGCAGCTGATCATCTCGGGGAGCAGCCCGACCGTCTACATCGACAACGTGTTCTTCCTCAGGGGCGAGACGTCCGGTCCCGTCGATCCCACCGGCCCGGCCGAGCCCGCGGCGACCCCGGCCGACGCGGCCGCGGACGTGGTCTCGCTCTTCAGCGACGCGTACCCGAACGTGCCCGTCGACACATGGTCCGCGGAATGGGACCAGGCCGACGTGCTGGATGTCCAAGTCGCCGGAAACGCGGTCAAGAAGTACACCAACCTGGTCTTCGCGGGCATCGAGTTCACGTCGCGGACCCTGGACGTCACGGCCATGACGCACATGCGCATGGACGTCTGGACGCCGGACGCGACGACCGGGGCCGAATTCAGGGTGAAGCTCGTCGACTTCGGCGCGAACGGCGTCTACGACGGAGGCGGCGACGACAGCGAGCACGAGGTCTTGATCACGGCCGCCGAAGGGCTGACGACGGGCGAATGGGTGCGTTTGAACCTGCCCCTCGCCGACTTCACCCAGCTCGCGGAGCAAGGGCATCTCGCGCAGCTGATCATCTCCGGGGATCTCGGCACGGTCTTCGTGGACAACATCTACTTCCGTCGGCCCGCGACCGGGTCCGGCGGCCCGTGAACCCCAGCCGCGCGCCGGACGAAACCCAGCCAACCCACAGGAAGGAACCATGAACTCGATTCACCACCGCTGCAGCCCCGTCCGGCGTTCGCCGGAGTCGCCGACCCGCCGCCGGTTGCCGCGATGGCGGGCCGCGGCGTCCGCCGTTCTCATGGCAACCGCGGCCGCGGCGTGCGGCGAGGGCGAACCCGTCGTCCCGCCGACGCCCGTGGCCACGACGGTCGCGGTTTCTCCCGCCGCGGCGTCGCTCTCGTCGCTGGGCGAGACCGTTCAGCTCGCGGCCGCCGTGAGCGACCAGGACGGGAACGCGATGGCGGGCGCCTCGGTGAACTGGGCATCGAGCGACAACGCGGTCGCGACCGTGAACGCGTCGGGGCTGGTCACCGCGGCCGGCAACGGCACGGCCACCGTCACGGCGACCTCGGGGAGCGCGAGCGGCACCTCCTCGGTGACCGTGGCGCAGGTCCCCTCCTCGGTGACCGTGACCCCCGACTCGGTTCACCTGACCGCGCTCGGCGAGACCGCGCAGCTCATGGCGGCCGTGAACGACGCCAACGGGAACGCGATCGCCGGCGCGGGCGTGAGCTGGAGCTCGGCGGACGAGGCGGTCGCGACCGTGGACGAGGACGGGGTCGTCACGGCGGTGGCCAACGGCGCGACCACGGTTGCGGCGACGGCGGGCGACGCGAGCGCCCAGGCGGGCGTTTCGGTCATGGCCGAGGCCGCGCCGGCGTCCGGCCCGGCGGCTCCGGCCCACCCGGCGGACCGCGTGATCTCCCTGTTCAGCGACGCGTACGACGACGTGGCCGTCGACACTTGGTCGGCGGAGTGGGATCAGGCCGACGTCGAGGACGTCGACCTCGCGGGCGACGCGGCCAAGAAGTACACGAACCTCGTGTTCGCGGGCATCGAGTTCACGTCGCAAACCGTGGACGCGACCGGAATGACGCACCTGCGCATGGACATCTGGACCCCGGACGACGTGTCGGAGGCCGCGTTCCGGGTGAAGCTGGTGGACTTCGGCGCGGACGGCGCGCACGCGGGAGGCGACGACAGCGAGCACGAGGTCGTGATTTCCGCGGCCGAAGGATTGGCGATGGAGGATTGGGTGCGGCTCGACCTGCCCCTCTCGGACTTCGCGAACCTGGCGTCGACGGCGAACCTCGCGCAGCTCCTGATCGCGGGCGATCCCAAGACCGTCTACGTGGACAACGTGTATTTCCGGCAGGACCCGGCGCCCACCGCGCCAACGGCCCCGGCGCCCACGCCGACGGACGATCCCACCCAGGTGATCTCCTTGTTCAGCGACGCGTACGACGACGTGACCGTCGACACCTGGTCGGCGGAGTGGGACCAGGCCAACGTCGAGGACGTCGACGTGGCGGGCGACGCCGTGAAGAAGTACACCGGTCTGAGTTTCGCGGGAATCGAGTTCACGTCCCGGACCATCGACGCCTCGACCATGACGCACTTCCGCATGGACATCTGGACGCCGGACGAGGCGTCGGAGGCCGCATTCCGGGTGAAGCTGGTCGACTTCGGGGCGAACGGCGTCCACGACGGGGGTGGCGACGACAGCGAGCACGAGGTCGTGATTACGGCGGCCGAGGGGCTGGCGACGGGCGAGTGGGTGCGATTGGATCTGGCGCTGGCCGACTTCACCGAGCTCGCGTCCAGGGGACACCTCGCGCAGCTGCTCATCTCGGGCGATCCCAACACCGTCTACGTGGACAACGTCTACTTCCGCGGCGGCGCCGCGCCGCCCCCGGCGGAGGCGCCCACCGAGCCCGCCCCGACGCCCGATCATCCCGCCGACTACGTGATCTCGTTGTTCAGCGACGCCTACGCCGACGCGACGGTGGACACGTGGTCGGCGCCGTGGGACCAGGCCGACGTGGAGGACGTCGTGATCGCGGGCGACGCGGTGAAGAAGTACACCAACCTCAACTTCGCGGGGATCGAGTTCACCTCGGCGACGATCGACGCCAGCGGGATGACGCACCTGCACATCGACGTCTGGACCCCCGACCCGACCGCCGACCCGGCCGCCTTCAAGGTCAAGCTGGTGGACTTCGGCGCCGACGGGGCGCACGCGGGCGACGACGACTCCGAGCACGAGGTCTCGCTGACCGCCAATTCGGATCCACCACTCGCCACCGGCCGATGGGTCGGCTACGACCTCGCGCTCTCCGAAATGACCAACCTGGCGGCCCGGGCCAACCTCGCCCAGCTCCTGCTCTCCGGCGACCCCAACACGGTCTTCGTGGACAACCTGTACTTCCACGCGCCACCGCCGAGCGCGCCCTCGCAGGCCGCTCCGACCCCGTCGCACGCGGCGGACGACGTGATCTCGTTCTTCAGCGACGCCTACGACGACGTGACGGTCGACACCTGGTCCGCCGACTGGGACCAGGCCGACGTCGAGGACGTGGAGATCGCCGGCAACGCGACCAAGAAGTACACCAACCTCAACTACGCGGGGATCGAGTTCACCTCCGGCACGGTGGACGCCACCGACATGACCCACTTCCGCTTGGACATCTGGACGCCCGACCCCACGGCGGACCCGGCCGCCCTCAAGGTCAAGCTGGTGGACTTCGGCGCCGACGGCGCGCACGGTGGAGACGACGACAGCGAGCACGAGGTCACGCTGACCGCGAACTCGGACCCGCCGCTCGCGACCGGCCGCTGGGTGAGCTACGACCTGTCGCTCTCCGAAATGACCAACCTGGCGGCCCGGGCCCACCTCGCGCAGCTGCTCATCTCCGGCGATCCCAACACCGTGTTCGTCGACAACATCTACCTCCGCCGGTGAACCCGGAGGAAGCTCCCGCGACACACCGGAACGGCCCCGCCGCCGCGCTCGACGACGAGCTCGCCCGCACGGTCCTCAACCTCGTTTGGCGGCGGCGGGAGTTGTCCCGCGCGGAGATCGCGCGCATAACCGGACGGTCCCGCTCCACCATCTCGGAGGTGGTGGGGCGGCTTCTGGGCACGGGTCTGGTGGCCGAACTGGGTCCGGGCGAGAGCCGGGGAGGCCGCCGTCCCATCATGGTCGGATTCCAGGACCGGGCCGGGGTGATTCTGGGTGTGGACGTGGGCGCGACCCACAGCGCGGTGATCCTCACGGATCTGCGGGGCCGAGCTCTGGCGTGGCGGGAACGGCCACACCCCGCGCGCAGCGACCCCAAGGGAGCGGAGGCGCTGATCACGGCGTTGGGGGAGGCGTGTCTGGCCGAATGGAACGGCGACCGGGCCCGGCTCATGGGCATCGGCGTGGCGGTGCCCAGTCCGGTGGATCCGGCGTCGCCGGACCGGGTGCTCGAGCGGGTTCTGCCCGCTTGGCGCGGGCACGGCGTTCTGGACCGGCTCAACCGCGTGTTCGGCGTGCCCGTGTTCGTGGACAACGACGCCAACCTCGGCGCGCTGGCCGAGCGCTGGTGGGGCAAGGCCGTCGGGGTCGACGACTTCGTGTACATGAAGGTGGCCACCGGGGTTGGGGCGGGCATCATGATCGGCGGCGAGATCTACCGCGGGTCGACGGGGGTGGCCGGCGAGGTTGGACACGTGGCGATCGATCCGAACGGTCCCGAGTGCGTGTGCGGAAACCGCGGTTGCCTGGCCACCTTCGTGGGCACGCGCGAGCTGGTGAGCCGGGCCCGACACCTGCTCGCCCGCAATCCCGACACCACCCTGACCGAAGACCACCTCGACATCCGCGCGATCGAGGACGCCGCCCTGAACGACGACCGCCTCGCGCTTCGGGTCGTCGAGGAGGCCGCGGTTCGGCTGGGGATCGTGGTCGCCGGGATGCTGAACCTCCTCAACCCGGGCTCGGTGATCATCGGCGGGAGCCTCGCGCGCGCGGGCGACCGATTGGTCGAGCCGCTTCGCGAGGCCGTGGCCACGCGCACCCTGGTATCGTCGGCGGCCGCCGTCGACATCCGGACCAGCGACCTGGGCGCGCGCGCGGTGGCGCTGGGCGCGGCCACCCACGTCCTCGTCGCCGCCCTCGCCGATCCTCGACTCTTCCCCATCGCGGGACCGGCATGAACAAGGCGCGGAGCCCGCTCGCCTCGGCCCTGGCCCTCCCCGCGACCCTTCTGCTCGCCGCCTGCGGGATCCTGGGCACGCCGGACGAGCCCGTGTGGACCCTGGAGTGGAGCGACGAGTTCGACGGTCCCGCCGGGCAGCCGCCCAACCCGGCCCACTGGACCTTCGACATCGGCACCGACTGGGGCAACCGGCAGCTGGAGTACGACACCGACCGCCCCGAGAACGTCTCGCTCGACGGCGACGGCAACCTGGCGATCACCGCCCGCAGGGAATCGTACCGGGGTAGCGCCTACACGTCGGCGCGCATCAAGACCCAGGGGCTCTTCGAACAGGCCTACGGGCGCTTCGAGGCGCGCATCCGCCTGCCGACCGGGCAGGGCATCTGGCCGGCCTTCTGGATGCTGGGCCGCGACATCGACGCCGTGGGATGGCCGGAGTGCGGCGAGATCGACATCATGGAGTACCGCGGGCAGGAGCCCACCGTGGTGCTCGGCACCGTCCACGGGCCCGGCTACTCCGGCGCCGACGGCATTGGCGCCCGCTACGCCCTCACCGGCGCGCGCTTCGACACCGACTTCCACGAGTTCGCCATCGAGTGGACCGAAGACGGCATCGTCTGGTTCGTGGACGGCCAACGCTACCACGCCGTGGACCGGGACGACCCGAGTGGCCGGTGGGTCTTCGACCACCCGTTCTTCATCCTCCTCAACGTCGCCGTGGGGGGCAACTTCGTCGGTCCGCCCAACGACGCCACCATCTTCCCCCAGACCATGCTCGTCGACTGGGTGCGCGTCTACCGGAGCGGGTGAGCGGTGAGTCGGCGAACCGCGCCCGAGGACCGGGTATCCCTCCCCCACAAGGTCGTCTACGGGATCGGCGGGTTCGTGAACAACCTGTTGGCCCAGGGGATCGGCAACATGATGGCCGTGCTCACCCTGGCGCTGGGCATGGACTTCCGCGCCGTCGGCCTGCTGGGCGGCCTGCCACGCTTCTTCGACGCGCTCACGGACCCCCTGGTGGGCTACGCGTCGGACCACACCCGGTCCCGTTGGGGACGGCGGCGCCCGTTCCTGTTCGTGGGCGCGATCTCGGCGGGAATCATCTTCGCGCTCCTCTGGCGGATGCCGGCGCCCACCCAATTCCGCGTCCAGCTCGTCGACTACGGCGCGGACGGCGTCCTCGCGGGCGGCGACGCCGACGAACCGGCGGGCTGGCTGGCGGCGACGGGCGACGCGCTCCGGGGGCTCGTCACGGTCGACGCGGACGACGACGCGGAGGGCGAAATCGCCATCCTCCCGCCCACGCTGGCCTCGGGAACCTGGGTGCGCGTCGACGTTCCGCTCGCCGACTTCGGGGAGCTCGCCACCCGGGAGCATCTGGGGCGGCTGCGGCTGTCCGGGGACCTCACCGAAGTCTTCGTCGACAACATCCTCCTCCACCGCGGAGACGGAACGACCGGAGCGGACGCCGTCGGCGCCACGTCGCCCGCGGACGCCCCCCCGACGGCGGCTCCGGACCCGCCGACCCCGGGCGCGCGGGCCCCGCTCGCGTCCGCGCCCTCCCCGGTGGCGCCCGCGGACGACGTGATCTCCCTCTTCAGCGACGCCTACCCGGACGTCCCGGTCCGGTCCTGGTCCACGGACCGCGACCAGGCCGAAGTGGCGGACGCCGACGTCGCGGGAAACGCGGTCAAGCACTACACCGATCTGCGCGTCGCGACCATCGACCTCGGCGAGACGCCGGTCGACGCGCGGGGCATGACCCACCTGCGCCTGGACATCTGGACGCCGGAGGAGATCCGCCAAGGGTGGAGCCAGGCGAGCTACTTCTGGTACTTCCTCATCGGCTCCCTGCTCTTCTTCCTCGCCTACACCATCTTCGCCACGCCCTGGGTGGCGCTCGGCTACGAGCTCACGCCGGACTACAACGAGCGCACCCGCCTGATGGGCGTTCAGAACTTCGTGTCCAACACGGTGTTCGTGATCGGCCCCTGGTTCCTCGTGATCGTGACCAACGCGGCCTGGTTCCGGAACCAGATGGACGGAGCACGGTTCCTGGCGCTGGCGATCTGCCTCACGACCATCGCGTTGGGGGTGTTGCCCGCGATCCTGCTCCGCGAGCGCGTGATCGGCGGCGCGGGCCGCGCGGACCCCGGCGCGCGCGGCAACGGCTTCCGCGACGACGCCACCGAGTTCCTCCGGGGCCTTTGGCGGACGCTCCGGACGGGGCCCTTCCTGATGCTGTGCGTCGCGACCTTCCTGATGTTCAACAGCTTCATCATGATCTCCCAGTTCCAGTTCTGGGTCTTCGCCTTCCACATCTTCGGCGGCGACATCGCGGCGGGGGCGGGCCTGGCCGGAGTGGTGGGGACGCTGGGCACCGTCACCGGCTTCCTGGTGATCGCGATCGTCACATGGCTGGGCACCCGGATCGGCAAGAGGAACGCGTTCTTCGTGTCGACGGGCATCTCCATGCTGGGCTATGCCCTCAAGTGGTTCTGCTACACGCCCGAATACCCGATGCTGGCCCTGCTCCCGGCGCCGTTCCTGGCCTTCGGGCTCGGTGGCCTGTTCACCCTCATGGGGTCGATGATCGCCGACGTGGTGGATCTGGACGAGCTCGCCACCGGCGAACGCCGGGAGGGGATGTTCGGGTCCATCTTCTGGTGGATGGTCAAGCTGGGCCAGAGCGGCGCCATCGTGGTCGGCGGCTTCCTCCTCCACTCGACCGGACTCGATCCCGCCATGGGCGCGAACCAACCCGAGGGGACCATCTTCTGGCTGCGCTTCCACGACGCCTTCGTGCCCCTGCTGGCCTCCGCGATCGCCATCTACGCCCTATACCGCTACCCCATCGGCGAGGAGAGCGCGCGCGAGGTGCGCGACGAGCTGGAGCGCAGGAGAGGACGGGCGACGGTGGCGTAGGAGCGCCTCGCCAGCCCGGCGCCACGCCGCTCTCGGTGCTCGGGCGGATTCATCCAGGGATTGCCAGGAGCGCCTCGCCAGCCCCGCCCCGCTCACCCCATCCGCAACCCGTAGCCCACGGGAAACAGCGCCCCCGCCCCGCCGCCCCCCGCGTCGGCCGTTCGCCTCGGCCACGACATGGGCAGCCGCCCGGTGAAGTCGTGGTCGCCGAACAGCACGTCGGCCACGCCCCCCCCCTCCGACCCCGGCAGCCACGCGGCCACGAACGCCGAGGAGGCGGCCAGCTCGGCGTTCACCACCAACGGCCGCCCGGAAACCAGCACCGTCACGACCGGAACGCCGCGCGCGGCCAGCGCGCGCAGGGTCGCGAGCGCCCGGGGATGCAGCGCGGCGAACTCCAGGGTGTCGCCGTACGGCATGAGCGCGCCGGGCCCCGGCGGAGGGTGGCTCGTCCCGGATCGGACCGGGCCCGGCGGGCGGATGTCGCCCATCCCCTCCGCGTAGGGACGTTCGCCCACTACCACCACCGCGACGTCGAAGTCGCGGGCGCGGACGTCCCCGGGGTCCTCCCGGAGCACCGCCCCCGGCGCCACCGCGCGGATGCCCTCCCACACCGACGTCCCGCCCTCGATGATCTCGTTCCCCGACTCGCCCCGCACGCCCTGCCACTCGACCGTGAACCCGCCGCACAACCGCCCCCGGTCGTGCGCGGCCGCGCCCGTCACCAGAACGCGCGCGCCCTTGTCCAACGGAAGCAGGCCGGCGTCGTTCTTGAGCAGCACCAGCGACTTGCGCACCGCCTCACGGGCAACCCGGCGGTGTTCGCCGCACCCGAACGCCGCACCGTTCGAGCCGCGGCGCGCGGACGGCCGGGGCCGCCCGAAGAGCCCGCTCGCGAACTTCACCCGCAGGATGCGCGCGACCGCGTCGTCGATGCGCGCCATCGGCACGGCCCCGCACCGCACCTGCTCCCTCAGCGCGACGATGAACTCCCGCCACCGCTCCGGCGCCATCACCATGTCGATGCCCGCGTTCACGGCCATGGCCGCGGCCTCGCCGTAGCCGTCCGCGAGCGGATCGACGCCGTTCCAGTCCGACAACACGAAGCCGTCGAACCCCATCTCGCCCTTCAACACGTGTTCGACGAGGTAGCCGTGCGCGTGACACTTCTCGCCGTTCCAGCTGCTCAGCGACACCATCACGGTAAGCACCCCGGCGTCCACGGCCGGACGGTAGGGCGCGATGTGAACGCGGCGCAGCTCGGCCTCGTCCATGATCGCGTCGCCCTGGTCGACCCCGGCCTCGGTCCCCCCGTCGCCCACCCAGTGCTTCGCGCACGCGACCACGCCCTCCGGCCCCAGGCGCATCGGGGCCTCCACCGCGCCCCGACCCCACCCACCATCGAAACGCCCGTCGCACGCGGCCACGCCCTGCAGCCCGGTCACGATTCTCCGCGCGAAGTCGGCCACCACGGCCGGATCCTCCGAGTAGCTCTCGTAGGTGCGCCCCCAGCGCGGGTCCCGCGCCACCGCCAGCGTCGGCGCGAAGGTCCAGTCCACCCCGGTGGCGCGCACCTCCCGCGCCGTCGCCCGCCCGATCCTCTCCACCAACCCGGAATCGCCCGCCGCCCCCAACCCGATGTTGTGAGGAAAGATCGTCGCGCCGCGGACGTTGGCGTTGCCGTGAATCGCGTCCAGCCCGTAGAGCGCCGGGATCGCGAGGTGGTCCGCGTCCTCCACCATCGAGGCGGCCCAGTAGGCGTCGTTCATCTCCACCCAGTCGCGCGGGCGGTTCCCGCCCGGGCGGGAGCCGCACCCGCTCAGCACCGAGCCGATGTGGTGGCGCGTCACCTCGGGCGGGGTGATGTGGAGCCGTTCGGGCTGCGTCATCTGACCGATCTTCTGGTCGAGGGTCATGCGGGACAGGAGGTCGCGCACCCTGCCCTCGGTGGCCGGGTCCACGAGACCGGGCCGCGCGCGCGTGGGACCCACGGTCAGCTACATCCCAACGTGCAGGTACGTCCGGATCTCCCACTCGCGCCCCAGGCCCCCGCCCATGTCGGGGTTGCACTCCATCGTCCCGAACTCGTCCGGCGACCGCCCCGGACAATAGCGCGGCGAGTGCTCGTCGAGTGCGCGCAGGGTGCCGCGTACCCCGAACCGGGTCTGCGGCAGGTCGAACCAGTCCGGCGACCCGAGCGAGTACGAGACGTCGCCCATCAGCTGCAGGGGGAAGGTGAGGTTGAAGTCGCGGTGGTAGTCGTAGGGGCCCCAGTCGTTCACGCTCGCCATGCCGTGGAACTTGACCGAGCCCTGGATGACGCGAAGGTCGATCCCGGCGCGCCGGATCAGGCGGTCGTCGTCGCCGTTGGGCTCTCCCGTCCCGGCGAAGAGGTTCGCGATCAATCCCGGGCCCCCGCGCCGCTTGGACACCACGCGCGCCTTGAACTCCCACAGGTCGCGCGCCGGCGGCGCCCCCGGGAAGGTGAAGGTGGAGCGCCCGTCGGTCAGGAAGCCGATGCCGGCGTCCTGGGTGGTGGGAAGATTGAAGTACACCAGGCCGAAGGAGGTTGCGAAGGCCGCGTCCTCCCGCCGGTCGCTGTCCCAATTGTACATCCAGGTGGCCGGCGTGGGATCGTAGGTGAAGAGGATCTCGGCCGCGCGGGTCTCCCGGTTGCCGCGCACCGCGAACGGATCGTCCAGGACGTTGCGGGGGCGCCCCGGAGCGGGAGCGTCGGCCGGAACCGGCCCCACCAGGGGCTTCCGCCAGAGGAAGTTGGGCCCGACCTGCCAGTCGCCCGCGAGCACGGTGAAGCCGGCGAGCAGGTTGCGCTGGTTGCCGCTGCCCGTGTCCGTGAGCGTCCACCCCGTGAAGGTCTGCGTCTGCGTGGGCCCGCCGTCCGCCACCAACCCCTGGGCGGCGCCCTGCAGGTACCCGTTGAACCGTCCCCTCGAGTAGGTGACCTTGGCCTTGGCGCCGAACGCGTCGGTCATCCTGATCTCGTCGCGCAGCACGCGGTAGCCGCCGGGCTCGCCGTCCACCAGCTGGAAGGCCTGACCCACCTTGGTGGTCCCGGACATGATGCCGCCCACCTCCACGGTCGCGCCGCCGCGCGTGCCGGTCAGGTGAACCGTGGCCTTGCGGGTGGGCGGCAGCGGGATCGCGAACGAGCTCGCCGCCGTGCCCGCCTCGGCCAGGTCCTCCTGGTACATCACCGTGGCTTGCACGGGGCCCACGTTCGCCCGCTGCTTGACCAGCACGGCCGGGTTCGCGCCCCACCAGAGCTCGGGACCCACGGCCACCTTCAGCCCGCTAAGCAGGCGCTTTCCGGCGATCTCCATCCCCACGGGCGCGAGCCCGTTGTAGATGTCGATGTTGGGTCCGTAGTTGGCTTCCTGGTAGAGCCCGAAGAAGTCGCCCTCGTAGCCCCAGTGATAGTGGCCGGAGCGGTAGAAGGCCTCCAGCCGGAACCAGGGGTCGTCCCAGGAGACATTGGCGCGGTACACCTTCAACCGCTCGATGTCGCGCAGCGCCTCGTCCTGGCCGTCGATGCGGACGTTGCGCGCGCGCCCCCGGTTCTCGTAGAAGATCTCGTCGATGGGATTGGCGGGCACATCGCCCAGCATGTTGATCGACACGTTCGCGATCAGGTTCCCGGTGGGCCGCGCGGTCAGGTCGGCGTAGAAGGACTGGAGCCGGTCGAAGCCGCGGAAGCTGGGGTAGGAGGGATCGCGTTCCAGAGGTTCCTCGGGGGTGCTGACCCGGGAGCCGCCGGTGCTGAAGGTCTCCAGCACCGCGCGCACCCCGCTCACCCGCACCCGGTCGAGCGCCGACGCCACGAGCGCCGCCCGGTCGCCCTGCGCGCGCAGGCCCATGCTCGCCGGGCGAATGGCCGCGAAGTGCTCGCGGATGGTGGCCAGGTCGGTCCCCGGCGCGTAGGGGTCGAGGGTGTACGCCTCCCGAAGGGCATAGTAGGCGGCGCGGGGGTAGAGCTCGTACAGGTTGTTTTGGTCGGTGGGACCCTTGGCGACGATCCCCCACCACTCCTCGTTCATGTTGTTCCGTCCCTCCACGAAGTCCTCGACGTAGCCGCCGTTGGCCCACGAGGCGTTCGTGTCCTGGATGTCGAGCCGGTCCTCCTGGCCGAACTTCCACCAGCCGTCGGTCCACTGGAAGGTGGCTCCGCCGATCGCGTTGCCCACCAACCCCTTCCCGGCCGACTGCTCGTAGATCTCCCGCCACTGTTCGGTGAGGTACCGGGCCTGCGTGGTCTGGTCCTCGTGCATGTTCCGCGCGTTCCACGCGTCCGCGCCGAACTCGGTGAACAACACCGGGCGCCCGAGCCGGTCGCGCACCTCCTCGAAAAGGGTCCCGAACGAGATGCCGCGGTAGACGTTGGTTCCGAAGATGTCCAGGTCGGGAACCTCCTCGGCGATGATGTCGAGGTACTGGAGATCGCCGTTGGCCATCGCCACGGGGCGGGTGGGGTCGATCTCCTTGACGCGCCGGGCCACCTCCCCGAACAGGGAGTACATGTGCCGGGCGCGCACCGCGTCGGCCTCGCCCTGGGGAAGGTCCTCGGTCTCCGGGGAATCCCACACCAGGCCGTAGTTGTTCTCGTTGCCCAGGAGCCACATGAGGACTCCGGGCGTGTCCCTGAACTCGCTCACCAACTGCTCGACCTCGGCCATCAGGACGGCGCGCGCGCCCGGGTCCGAGTAGTCCGTGTTGGCGCTGAAGACGCCGTCCACGGTGACCCCGAACCGCCCGAGGGCGTGGTTCAGGATGGTGTGGATGCCGTAGCGCTCGTGGATGTGCCGGACCCATCGGGGCGTGATCCCCACGTACGTGCGGATGGCGTTCGCGCCCATCGCCCGCAGGAGCGACATCTCGCGCTCGAGCGCCGCCTCGATCACCTCGTCGGGCTCGGTCCAGAAGTTGTAGTTGTAGGTCGTGCCGCGCGGGAAGTAGTCCCAGTTGACGCCCTTGACCATCATGTCCGCCCCGTCCACCCGCAGGCGGACGCCGGCGTCGGTGGCGACCAGCTCGATGACCGGCGGGTCGCGCTCGGGGGCCTGGGCGACGAGGGGATGGAACGGTGAGGAAGAAAGAAGCGACGCTCCCGCCAGCAGGAGGAGTCCGTGGATGAGTCCGCCCGAGCGCGGATGCCACGCCGCTCGAATGCCGGGGGGAGTCTGTCCACGGGCGGCGACCCGGCGCGCCCCTTCGACCCAATCAGGCTGCGGGCATCGGGCCCACGCCGCCTCGATCCGGCCGGTCCCTGCACCCCGCGTCCGCGGCGTCCCGCGTCGCCCGGTCGCGACCTCCGGCGCCTCCCGTGGCCCGTGCCGCGCCACGGGTCCGTCCGGCGTCCGCGCGTACCCGTGGGGATGGCTGTGCGTCGAACTCATTGCATTCACCCTCCCACGCGCTCCGAGGTGCTTTGTACGGCCAGCGCACAAAGTGTCGGGAAGCCCGCGCCCGTGTCAAGAAGATGGCGCGCGCGAGGAGTCGAAAGGCAACGCAGAGCGCGAGCGCCCAGCGCGGGTGCGACGCCACTCGAATGCCGAGAGGAGTTCGTCCGCGGGATTCCGCGCCCAATCGGGACGGAACCCACGATATCGTGTAATGTCTACGCTACATCATGTAATAGTCACGCTACATCTCACGACCGCCTCGCCCACCGAGCCCCCGCCACCACGGAAGCGCCCATCGCAAAGTCGCGCCGCCCGTCCGGGCTACGGGCTGGCAACGCGCCTTGAACGCCGCTCGAATGCCGGGGAGAGCTTGTCCGCGGGCTGTTAGGCCAAGTCGAACCGGTCGAGGTTCATGACCTTGTCCCAGGCGGCCACGAAGTCGCGCACGAACGCGTCCTCTCCGTCGTCGCAGGCGTAGATCTCGGCGAACGCCCGCAGCTCGGAGTTGGAACCGAAGACGAGGTCGACGCTGGTGCCCGTCCACCTCACCTCGCCGGTGCCGCGGTCACGCCCCTCGAACTCGTCGTCGGCCGCATCCGACGGCCGCCATTCGACGTCCATGTCCAGCAGGTTGACGAAGAAGTCGTTCGCGAGCGTCCCTAGCCGGTCGGTGAACACGCCCAGCCGCGAGCGCCCGAAGTCGGCCTCCAGCACGCGCAGGCCACCCACCAGCACGGTCATTTCGGGAGCGGTCAGGGTCAACAGATCGGCTCGGTCCACCAACCGCTCGGGCGCCGACGGCCCGTCGCCGTCCGCGCGGAAGTTGCGGAACCCGTCCGCCTTCGGCTCGAGCACCGCGAACGACTCGACGTCCGTCTGTTCCGCGAGCGCGTCCGTGCGCCCGGG
Source organism: Longimicrobiales bacterium (assembly GCA_965221265.1). Classification (GTDB taxonomy): domain Bacteria; phylum Gemmatimonadota; class Gemmatimonadetes; order Longimicrobiales; family Gaopeijiaceae; genus BD2-11. The sequence continues at coordinate 328,263 of OZ244873.1, forward strand.
CGCGAACGGCACCTCCACCTCGTGTCCGCCGGCGCGCGCCGCCCGCTCGACGCCCGCGCACCCGCCCAAAACGATCAGGTCGGCCAGCGAAACCCGCGTGCCGTCGTCGCGCGCGCCGTTGAACTCCTCCCGGATCCCCTCCAGAACCTCGATCACCTTCGCCAGCTCGGTGGGCTGGTTGACCTCCCACTGGTTCTGGGGCGCCAGGCGAACGCGCGCGCCGTTGGCCCCGCCGCGCTTGTCGGTGCCACGGAATGTGGACGCCGACGCCCAGGCGGTCGAGACCAGCTGCGAGACGCTCAACCCCGACCCGAGCAACATGCCCTTGAGCTCCGCGATGGCGCGCGCGTCGACCAGCTCGTGGTCGACCTCGGGGACGGGATCCTGCCACAGCTGCGGCTCCTCCGGCACCATCGACCCGAGATACCGCGTGACCGGACCCATGTCGCGATGCGTCAGCTTGTACCACGCCCGCGCGAAGGCGTCCGCCAGCTCCCCGGGGTTCTCCATGAAGCGCTTGGCGATGGGCGCGTAGGCGGGGTCCATCCTCAGGGAGAGATCCGTCGTCAGCATCATGGGGGCGTGCGTCTTCGACGGGTCGTGCGCGTCCGGCACGGTGCCCAGGCCGGCGCCGTCCTTGGGCGCCCACTGCGCCGCGCCCGCGGGACTCGTCACCCGCTCCCACTCGTAGCCGTGCAGGTTCTCAAGGAAGTTGTTGTCCCACTTCACCGGGTTGGTCGTCCACGCGCCCTCGATGCCGCTGGTGATGGAGTCGGCGCCCTTCCCGGTGCCGTACGCGGCCCTCCAGCCGAGGCCCTGTTCCTCCAACCCCGCGGCCTCGGGTTCGGGACCGACGTGGCGACCCGCGTCGGCCGCCCCGTGCGCCTTCCCGAAGGTGTGCCCACCCACGATGAGCGCCACCGTCTCCTCGTCGTTCATCGCCATGCGCCGGAAGGTCTCGCGAATGTCCCTGGCCGCCGCCACCGGATCCGGCTTCCCGTTGGGTCCCTCCGGATTCACGTAGATGAGGCCCATCTGCACGGCGCCGAGGGGCTCGTCCAGTTCACGGTCTCCGCTGTAGCGCTCGTCCCCGAGCCACGTGTCCTCCGCCCCCCAGTCGATGTCCTCCGGTTCCCACACGTCCTCGCGGCCTCCGCCGAAGCCGAGCGTCGCGAAGCCCATCGACTCCAACGCGCAGTTGCCGGCGAAGATCATCAGGTCTGCCCACGAGAGCTTGCGGCCGTACTTGCGCTTGATGGGCCAGAGCAGCCGGCGCGCCTTGTCGAGGTTGGCGTTGTCGGGCCAGCTGTTGAGGGGCGCGAAGCGCTGGGTGCCGGAGCCACCGCCTCCGCGGCCATCGCCAATGCGGTAGGTGCCCGCGCTGTGCCACGCCATGCGGATGAACAGCGGGCCGTAATGCCCGTAGTCGGCCGGCCACCAGTCCTGGGAGGTGGTCATCAGCTCGAAGAGGTCCTTCCTGAGCTCGTCCAGGTCGAGCGACTTGAACGCCTCGGCGTAGTCGAAGTCCCGGCCCATGGGATCCGCGGCGCGGGCATGGCGCCCAAGGGCCTTCAGGTTGAGCTGGTTGGGCCACCAGTCCTTGTTGGTCGCGTGCATATCGTGCCTTCCTTGTTGCTCGAGTGGAGTGGGCGGACGTGGAGAAGCCGCCGGGACGCGCGCGGGCGCGCCCCGCGGGTGATTCCGGATGCGTGGATTCTATTCCGGCATTCCCCAAGCGGCAACGGGGACCCGGAGCGCGCGACCGTCCCGTTGACTCGCTTCCCGGCCCCGACAAGATTCTCGGCGGGTCCAACGCGCGCCATGCGCTCCTCAACGCCAAAGGAGACCTTCCGTGACATCCCCGAGCGTGGGCGCCGTCGCGCCCGACTTCACCGTGTTCGCTCCTCCCGGCGAGGACAACTTCACCCTCTCGGAGCACCGCGGCCGGCCCGTCGTGCTCCTGTTCGTGCCGCTCGCCTTCACCGGCACCTGCACGGCCGAATTCTGCCACGTCGCCGAGAACTGGGGCCAGTGGGGCGGGCTCGGCGCCGACGTCGTCGGCATCAGCGTCGATTCGCCCTTCGTCAACCAGAAGTGGGGCAAGGAGATGGGGGCGCCGTTCCCCATCCTGTCCGACTTCAACAAGGACGCCGCCTCCGCGTACGGCGTGCTGGAGGAGGAGCTGATCGGGCTTCGCGGCGTGGCCCGGCGCTCGGTGTTCGTGGTGGACGGAGACGGGCGCGTCGCCTACACATGGGCGGCGGAGAACCCGAGCATCCTGCCCCCCTTCGACGAGGTCGTGGAGGCGGTGCGGAAGGTGGCGTGACGGCCACGGACGGCCGCCGCGATCCGCGAATTGGCGTGGCGAGCCGGATGCCGGCGGCTCGCGGTCCACGGGCCGCCCATCTCAGCGGTACGGCGTCCCGAGTTGTCCATGGTGGGGAGATTCCCGCCTCGCTCGACGCGTGTTTGGTCGGGAGGTGGGCGATGCCCGAAACGCAACCGAGGTCCAGGAGAGGATGATGACGCTCACACGACGCGACTGGCTCAGGCTCACCGCGGGCGGCGGCGCCGCGCTCGCCCTTACCCCCGACGTGCTGGCGGCCCTTGCGCGCCAGGAGGTGATGGCCCGCGCCATCCCGGCCACCGGCGAGATGCTCCCGGTGATCGGGCTGGGAAGCTCCGCCACCTTCTCCCGCGTGGCGCGCGGCGACGACGTGAGCGCCATCCGCGACGTGCTGCGGACCTTCATCGACAACGGCGGCACCGTCTTCGACACCGCGCCGAGCTACGGCGCGTCCGAGGAGGTCGCCGGCGACGTCGCCAGCGAGCTCGGCATCGAGGACCGCCTCTTCTGGGCCACCAAGGTCAACGTGGCCGGGCGCGGGGGCGGCGGGGCCGACCCGGCGGCGGCGCGCGCGCAGATCGAGCGCTCCTACGAGCGCTTCCAGCGGCCGGTCATCGACCTCATCCAAGTGCACAACCTGGGCGACCCGCCCACCCAGCTCGGAATCCTCAAGGAGGAGAAGGCGGCCGGCCGGGTGCGCTACATCGGCATCACCAGCACCAGCGAACGCCGCTATCCCGACTTGGCGGCGGTCATGCGCAACGAGCCCATCGACTTCATCGGCGTGGACTACGCGGTGGACAACCGCGCCTCGGCCGACATGATCCTGCCGCTGGCGCGCGAACGCGACATCGGCGTGTTGGTCTACGCCCCCTTCGGCCGCACCCGGCTCTGGAACCGCGTGAGCGGGCGCGACGTGCCCGAGTGGGCCGCCGAGTTCGACGCGCACAGCTGGGCCCAGTTCTTCCTCAAGTTCGTGGTCGCGCACCCGGCCGTGACCGTGGTGACCCCCGCCACCAGCCGCCCCGAGCACATGGTCGACAACCTGGGCGGCGGCATGGGTGGGCTTCCGGACGAGAGCCAGCTCGAGCGCATGGTCCAGCTGGTCGAGGATCTGCCACCGGCGTAGCCCGAGCGGCGCACCTCCGCCCCGGGGCGCGGGTACATCCACGGACCATCGGGGACGCCCGCCCGCGTGACCACCGCGGGCGGGCCGACTCCGGCGCCACGGAACGGACCCGCGAGAGCACATGAGCGACATCAGCTTCACCGCCCAGGTCGACCGCCACTTCCACAAGGCCGCGGCGCTCACCCAACACCCCCCGGGCCTCCTCGAACAGATTCGCGTCTGCAACGGGGTCTACGCCTTCACCTTCCCCGTCCGCAGGGACGACGGCTCCATCGAGGTCATCCAGGCTTGGAGGGCCGAGCACAGCCTGCACAAGACCCCCACCAAGGGCGGAATCCGCTACGCGGCGCACGCCAACCAGGACGAGGTGGTGGCGCTCGCCACCCTCATGACGTACAAGTGCGCCCTGGTCGAAGTCCCCTACGGCGGCGCCAAGGGCGCGGTCCGCATCGATCGGCGCCAGTACTCGGACGCGGAGCTCGAGCGCATCACCCGGCGCTACACCTTCGAGCTGGTCGCCAAGAACTTCATTGGTCCGGGCATCGACGTCCCCGCCCCCGACTACGGAACCGGGGCCCGCGAGATGGCGTGGATCGTCGACACCTACGAACAGATCGCCACCTCCAAGCTGAACGCGGCCGCGTGCGTGACGGGCAAGCCGATCGCGCAGGGGGGCATCCGCGGCCGCACGTCCGCCACCGGGCTGGGCGTCTTCTACGGAATCCGGGAGACCTGCCTGGACGCCGCGTTCATGAGGGACCTGGGCCTGCGGCCGGGCCTGGGCGGCAAGCGCGTCGTCGTCCAGGGACTCGGCAACGTGGGCTATCACGCGGCCTGCTTCCTGCACGACGCGGACGCCGTCATCGTGGGCATCGCCGAGTACAACGGCGGCATTCGGTCCACGACCGGCATCGATCCGCGCGCGGCCCGGGAGCACTTCCGGGAGCACGGCTCGCTCGTCGGCCTGCCGGGGACCGCCGCCGTGGAGAACGGCATGGACTTGTTGGAGGCCGAGTGCGACATCCTCGTGCCCGCGGCCATCGAGAACGTGATCAACGAGCGCAACGCGGGACGCATCCGGGCCTCGATCATCGCCGAGGCGGCCAACGGTCCCACCACCGCCGCGGCCGCGGAGGCGCTGCTCGAGCGCGGAGTGCTCATCATCCCGGACATGTATCTGAACGCCGGCGGGGTCACGGTCTCGTACTTCGAGTGGCTGAAGAACCTCTCCCACGTGCGCATGGGCCGGATGGAGAGGCGGTTCGAGGAGGCGAGCAACCGCCGGCTGCTGGCCGCGATGGAGACCGCGACCGGCTCCCGGCTCTCCGAGGAGGTGCTCGGCACGGCGGCCAAGGGCGCGGACGAGGAGGACCTGGTGCGCTCCGGTCTGGAGGACACCATGGTGAACGCCCACCACGCCAGCTGCGAGGTGGCGCGCCGCCACGGCGTGGACCTGCGCACCGCGGCCTACGTCATGGCCATCGACAAGATCGCGCTCGTCTACGCGGAGCGGGGCATTTTCCCGTAGACGCCCGCGGTCACCCGACCCGCGAGCCCCGTCACCGCCCGATCCCGACCCGCACGTGAACCGGTCCGGAGTTGGAGACGGACCCGAAGTACCCGACGATGCCCGCGTCGCCCTCCAGTCCGAGGAACGGCCACGGCGTGATCACCATGGGGTCCTCGCGAAGCGACTCGAGCCGCCCGTAGTGCTCGTCCAACCCCAGAAGATGGAGGTCGAAGCCGACTTCCGGAGGCATCCACGGGGCCTCCGCCTTGAACTCCAAGGCTTCGACATCCGCACGCGACCGGCTCCGGTCAATGTGCTCGGGGACGACGAGCAACAGAGCAATCCGGCGCTCCGAGGACTGTCCGGCCGAGTCCACGACCTGGACGGCGTTGGCCACCGTCGGCATCACCAAGGCGACGTCGGCGGGAACCGCGAAGCGCAGCGACACCCTCGCGAATCGTCGGAACGGATCCTCCTCAAGCGTCGTGGTCACGTCGCCCAGGGGTTCGAGCACCGTCACCGCGCCCGGAACGCGCGTCTCGCCCCGGAACGACCCCAGGCTGGTGGTACCGGTCAGCGTGTACGTCGCACCTTCGGCGACGGGCTGCGGCAGGGTGGCCTCCATGCAGACGTGTGGGCCCGGCCAGGAACGCTCGGAGATCACCCCGCAATGGATCGCGTCGACCGTCCGGTCGTACGCGGCCTCGACGCCCGGGCCGATGAGCGTGGCGCCCACCACGGGGCGGGCCGCCGACCCGGGCGCGTGCGGGTGGCTGGCGAGGAGGTGCGCCCTTCGGGTGCCCGCCTCCAGCACGGCGCCAATGGCCACGACCTCGGCGTCCGGCACGAACACCTCGTCCGGCCTCACGTAGTCGCATCCCCATGCAGCGAGGAGCGCGAGCGCCCACGGGACGCGCACGCCACCGGCGCGGCCCGCCACGAATCGAGACGCCCTCCGCGGGACGCGCATGGTCAGAAACGGAACTCCACGCCAAAGAAGGGCAGCATGGGCAACTGCGGTCCGTACTGGTACTCGCTCTCCGAAAGCGAGTAGGCGGGAGCCACGCCCACGACGTTCGGCATGCTGAACAGGTTGGCCAGGGACGCGTACGGCGACATGGTGCCGCCCCCGAACCACTCCACCTCCCACTCGCCCCGCCAGCCCAGGTCCATGCGCACGTACGCGGGCAGCCGCACCGAATTGTAGTCGCCGGCCAAGTGCAGCACGTCGTCGCGAATCACGATCAACGACCCGCCGGGCGTGCGATGGGCGGAGAACGGGAGGAAGGCCGTGACCGGCGTCCCCGGCTGTCCCGACCGCGCCGAGAAGCGAAGCGACCAGAGCGACCGTCCCCGCCGCAGCCCGCCGCTCAGCTCGCCTTCGTGCTCGCGGTGGAATCGAGGCACGTAGGTGCGCCCCCCCACGGTTCGCCACGTCCGCGACCACCGGTAGCTGCCCTGCGCGTTTCCCCATCCCCCGCTCCAACTGGCCGACACCTCGACGCCCCGGGCGGTGCCCGTCGCCTCCATCCTGCCCTCGAGCGGCTCCAGGAACTGCGACTCGAACGGGTTGGGCGAGAGCTCCGGCAGCAGCAGGTTGTCCAGCCACCGCGCGAACCCCTCGACCCTGACGGTCGGCCCGCTCGGAAACCGGCCCTCCCAACCCGCCGAAACGCCCGTGCTCCGCGGCAGCGGTCCGTCGGGGACGGGAGCCAGGAGGTCGAAGGCGAAGTAGCTGGCGAGCCCCGGCTCCTCGTTGCGCAACGAGGCGAGCACCTGGTGGCTGCGCACCCCCGACACCCAGCTTCGGGTGTTCCCTTCCTCGTACGACAGCTCCGCGTAGGGCGACGCCCCGGCCGCAACCCCCGGAAAGACATCCGCCCTGATGCCCGCTCCCACCGACAGTTGGCGCGCCACGGGCTTCCTCGCACCCGCGTGCGCCGCGATCCCGACCACGCCGGACGACAGGTCGAAGGGACGGGGAAGCCAATCGCGATCATCCTGGTTGGCGCCCTCGTGGTCGGCCTCGAACCACTTGACCTCGACTCCGCCCTCGGCCACCCCGTCCGACACGGGCAGGCGGACCCGCAGGCTCGCGTGGTACTCCCTCATGCCGGCGTCCACGACCGCCGCCGTGTCGGCGTCCGCCGTCTTGCCGTCGAAAATGACGTAGGCGCCGCCGAACGCGCTGAACCCCGCGTTGGCGTCGACCACGGCACCGCCGCCGAGGCCGTGCCGGTAGTGGATCGCCGTCGCCCGGCTGTCCCAATCCACCCGGTGCGCGTCCCTGAGCGCGTCGACGACATCCTCCGGGGGCGTCTCCGGCCGGGTATCGAACAGCTCCGTGTTCCAGTAGCCCGTCGCCGAAAGACGCCGCGTGTCGCCGAAGTCCCTCGTGACCTTGGCGTGGATGTCCCCGAAGCCGTAGGGCACGTCGAAGTCGACCATCCCGGCGGACCTCAGCGCCCGGGTCGCCAAGTCCACGTAGGTGCGGCGACCGTCCACGAGGTACGAAGTCGACGCTCCGATGGGACCCTCGACCGTCGCCCGCGCCGTGACCAGTCCCACCGATCCGCTCGCCCGAAAGCGGTCCCTCGCTCCGTCGCGCGTGGCGATGTCGATCGCTCCCGAAAGCGAGCCCGTGGAGAGCGCGTCGAACGACGCCCCCGTCAGCAGCGACACGCTCCCGACCGCCTCGGCATTCACCGCCGACACGAAACCGCCGGCGTGGAACGGGTTGAACAACCGCGTGCCGTCGAGCGTCACCGGGGTCCCCTCCGCCGTCCCTCCGCGGATGAAGGGCACCGCCACCCAGTCCGACGACGCCGATGCCGAAGGCGACACCGCCGTCACCCGCAGCACGTCGGTCTCCAGCACCACCGGCTGGGAGAGGATCAGTTCCCGGCCCACCCGGTAGACGCCCGGCGACGCCGACAAGGGATCGGCCCCCACCTCCGAGGAGACGGTCACGCCCTCCAGCGCGATCGGCGCCCGAACCACGAGGGCGCGAAGATCGCCACCCGGCACCTCCGGGTACTCCTCCTCCCACACCCGGTACCCAGGCGCCTCCACCACCACCCGCACGGGACCTCCCGCCCCCGCCACCACGACGGCGAAGGTCCCGAACCGGTCGGTCTCGGTGGCCCGGACCGCGTCCGACCCGGGCGGCGCCTCCACGGCCACCCGCGCATACGCCACCGGCTCCAGGTCGACGCTGTCCCGCACCACGCCGCGGACCACGTCCTGCGGCGCGACCGGCATGGCCGCGCTCAGCACCAGGAAGCCCAACGAGGTCACGCCCGCATCTCTCCTCTTCCTTTCGCCGGCGGGTCGCGGCCGGCGCTCCGCGCTACTTGAATACCCGCTCGAACTCGTCGCGTTGCGAGTTGGTGCCCACGAAGAGCACCTGCTCGCCTCTGCGGATGACGTGCTCCGGCCTCGGGTGGGGGTTGACCACGCCGTCGCGCTCCACGGCGATGACGGCGAGCCCCGTGCGCGCGAGAATGCCGCTCTCGCGCAGCTCCCTGCCGTGCAGCGAGTCGGGCACCTCGGCGGTGAACAGGTCCAGGCCCTCGCCGAAAACCATCGGTTCCCTTCCCCTCAGCGCGCCCATCACCGACTGGATCTTGATCTGCGAGTCGCTCACGGCGAAGTCGGCGCCGGCGCGGTGGATGGCCTCGACGTTGGAGGGGTGGCTGACCCGGCTGACGATGATCGCGTCAGGGTTGAGCTTCCGGCAGTACACCGCCAGGAAGATGTTCGCGGCGTCGTCGTTGGTGGTCAGCACCACCGAAGCCGCCTCGCCAATCCCCAGTCGCGTCATGACCCGGCCGTCCGCCGCGTCCCCGATCACGATGTCGTTCGCGACCTCCTCGATGCTCGCGCGCAGGGTGGGATCGCGCTCCACGATCCGGACCGACGCGCCCCGCCCCTCCAACCCGCGCGCCACCTCGCGTCCGACCCGCCCCCCACCCACCACCAGCACCCGCCCTCCGCAGGGGATGCCGTCGCCGAGGTACCCGTTGAGCGCCTCCACTTCGGTCGCGCTTCCCACCGCCAGCCCGATGCAGTCCTCGCGCAGCAGGGTGTCGGGCAGTCCCGGCTCCAAATGCCCCCGCTTGGCGAGCGCGGCGACGGTCACGCCCGTGTGCGCCCGCACCTCGGCGTCCTCCAGCGTCATGCCGGCGAGGCGGGTGTTGCGGATGGGGAACTCCGCGATCGCGATCCCCTTGTAGCGGCCGATCGTCAGCGCCCGCGCCGAACCGACCGACACGCGGTTGGCCAGCTGCTGGCCGAGCCTGCGCGCCGTGCGCACGACCTGGTTGGCCCCGGCAAGCTCCAAGACCGCCTCTCCCTCGGGGTTGACGGCCGTGGCCACGATCGGCACCCGCTCCGACACCTCGCGCGCGGTGAGCACGATGTTGGTGTTGACCTCGTCGGCCGCGTTGGCCAGCAGGAGGCTCGCGCGCCCGAAGGCGCAGTTCTCATAGGTGGCGCGCACGCCCAGGCCTCCGCGCACCACGGGGACCTTGTCGGCGTGCAGGGAGGCGGCCCGCAACGGATCGGACTCGATCACCACGCCCTCGATGCCGGCGAGCGCCAGCCGTTCGATGAGCTCCTCGGCGACGTCGTCCCAGGCGCTGATGATGACGTGTCCCTCGAGATCGGCGGGGACGCGCGTTCGGACCCTGGTCTTGAACTGGGACTCCACCCAGGGCGCGTAGAAGCGCACGAAGGCCACCGGCAGGTAGATGAGCAGCATGCTCACCCCGGCCACCAGCACCACCATGCTGAAAATGCGCCCGACGTCCGACCGGAACACGATGTCGCCGAACCCGAGCGTGCTCATCGTGGTCAGGGTCCAGTAGATCCCCGTGAACCAGTCGTGCTCCTGGCCCTCGCGCGCCATGAGGACGTGGAAGACCACCGAGGACAGGGCGATGAAGGCGACCAGCACGACCCCGAACCCAAGCAGGTTCAGGGGCCTCAACTCGGCGTTGCCGCGATGGCCACCCCCGATCAGGTCGGCGATCGCGCCGATGGTGCCCTTCATTCGGGCGACACCCGCCGTGGCGTGGTGCCTTCAAGACGCCCCGCCAGCCCGGCGCCACGCCGCTCTTCGTGCCCCGGTGGATTCATGCGCGGATCGCCAGCGCGTTCCGACCGCGCGGGACGCGCTCAGCTTCCGTCCGCCGGCTCCAGCCTGAGGACCGCGGTCGGCTCCCCGTCGCGGTGGTCGATGGCGAGGTAGATCAGCCCATCCGGCCCCTGGCGCACATCGCGAATGCGACCCATCCCGTACACCAGCGTCTCCTCGCGGCGCACCTCGCGCCCGTCCATCACCAGACGCGCGAGCTGCTCGAGCGCCATGCCGCCGGCGAAGATGTCTCCCTGCCAGCGCGGGAACGCGTCCCCGGTGTACATCATGAGGCCGGACGCCCCGATGGACGGCACCCAGACGTGGTCGGGATGCTCCATGCCCTCGCGCATCGTGCCCTCGTGAATGGCCAGGCCGCTCCGGTAGTTGACGCCGTAACCCACCACCGGCCAGCCGTAGTTGAGTCCCGGCCGCACCAGGTTCAGCTCGTCGCCCCCCTGGGGCCCGTGCTCGGTGATCCAGACGTCCCCGGTCTCCATGTCGATGGCGAGACCCTGGGCGTTGCGGTGTCCGTAGCTGTAGATCTCGGGCCGGATGTCGGAGCGGTCCAGGAACGGGTTGTCGGAGGGGACGCCGCCGTCCTCGTTGATGCGCACGGTCACGCCGTGGTGGTTGGACGGATCCTGCGCCGGGTGCGCCTCCAGATCCCCGGAGGGGGGCGCCTGACGGTCGCCCACGGTCACGAAGAGGCTGCCGTCGGGATGGAAGGCCAGCCGGGCCCCGTAGTGCCCCCGGCCCTGCGATTCGGCCAGGAAGATCTCCTCTCCCGGGGTGAAGACGTCGTTCGCGAAGGTGCCGCGCAGCACCGAGGTGGTGGAGCCTCCCGCGACCGGCTTGGCGTAGCTGATGAAGAGCACGTTGTTGTTCGCGAAGTCGGGGTGGGGCAGCACGTCGAAGAGCCCGCCCTGTCCCTGGGCGAAGACCTCGGGCACGCCGGCAACCGGATCGGGCAGGAGCGCGCCGTCGCGGACGAGGCGCAGCCTTCCCGGCCGCTCCGTGATCAGCATGTCGCCGTTGGGCAGCCACGCCATCGACCAAGGTCGGACGAGGCCCTCCGCGACGGTCGCGACGCGGTAGTCGTGCTCGAGGGAGCGAATGACGCCCGACTGCGCGGACGCCTCCGTGGGCGCGTGCGCCGCCGTCACCAGGACGGCGACGGCGAGGGCGGCGAGGGAAGGAAGGGAGCGGGCCATCTTGTTTCTCCTGTGAGGGTCCGAGTCCGCCAATAGTAATAGCCTTCGTGGAATGCGGGCGAGCCCGGGCGCCCCGATCTCCGGCGGGATCCCCGCCCGGGTTTGCGGGGCGGGCGCCGCGACCCACCCAAGCGATGGGCGCCGCGCGGTCCCCGGAGCGAGGCGCCTAATCGAAGCCCTGAATGCCCCGGAAGCGGTTGTTCACGACGTTGTTGAACAGGGAGCCGAACTGAAACGAGAACCCGAGGCGCAGGTTGTAGTCGTACGACGTGGCCCGCAACCGCAGCGCGAGCAGGGCCTCCTCGTCGGTCACGCCCTCCCCCGAAAGGTAGATCTGGTCCTCGACCCGCCGGATGCTTCCCCGGGCGTTGACGCTCAGGCCGCGCACCACGCGGTAGTCGATGTCTCCGCGCAGCGAGACGTTGAACAGGCTGGTGTCGTGGAGGAACTGGGACCCCCGCAGGGTCACGCCGGCGTCGCCCCAGTCCTGTCGCTGGGAGAAGTCGATCTCGAAGGAGTGCTCCGCGCGCGTCTCCCGGTCCTCCTCGTAGACCGTCGTCTCGAAGTACTCGCGGTACGCCGCTCCGATGCGGTAGGAGGCGGTCATGGAGCGCCGGGTGGCCTCCTCGTAGGGGAAGAAGCTGTACTCGATGACCGGGCTCAGCTCCACCCGGAGGCGCTGGTTGAAGCGGGTCGTGCGCGCGGACTGCAGCTGCATCCCGGTCGACCAGTGGTCGGCGAGCGCGTAGACGGCGGTCTGGTTCACGTTCCAGTCGATGCGGGTGTCCGAGAAGTCGCCGTCGTCGAGCTCCACGACCAGCCGGTTGTAGTTGGTTCGGACGTTGGTGCGCACCTTCCACGTCGGGGTCACGCGCGACACCGAAAAGCTGCCCGAGCTCTGCGTCCTCCTGCGCGTGGACTCGCCTTCGAACTCGCCGCTGCCGTTGATGCGGAAGACCCACAGGTCCCAAGGGTCCTCGACCTCGGATCGCGCCACCACGCGCTCGCCCGGGACATCGCGCGGAGCCGCGCCGACCAAGGTCACGATGTCGCGATACCCGGCGCTGCTGGCGAAGCTCGCCAACCCGACGCCCAGCGCGTGGGCGATCCCGTCGAGCTGTTCGCGCTCGGTGTCGGTGGGGAACGACTGGTATCGCGCCGCGGCCTCGTATCCTTCGTGCGAACCATGCCCAATGTAGTCGAAGCGGAACTCCCTGCCTCCGCTTCCGGTCCCCAGGCTGGTGATGATCACGTGGACGTCGGCGGCCTCGGGCAGGCGCACCCAGTTCACCCAGTCGATTTCGGTGCGGTAGTAGTCGAGGTCGCATCTCGGGCCCGAACAGTCGAAGAAGACGTTCGGCCGGTCGACGGCGTCCACCTCCTGGGCGACCGCGGGCGCCGGTGCCGTGAGCGCCACGGCCAAGAGGAGGAGCGGCGCGCGCGGCGGGCCGGGCCATGGGCGGCTGGACCAGCCTCGCGGGGAGGCGTGATGCGGAGCTCGTGTTCGCAGGGTGGGCAACGCGATGACGGTGGCGGAGGAGGGATGCCAGGGTTGTGAGGTTCCCCGCGGAGCCTGCCGGCTCCAGGAACGGGGACGCGGGAAGATGCGATAGTGTTGAATCCGACGGTAGATGCGCGCCTCGGGGGGCACCTCGCCAACCCGGCGCCACGCCGCTCTCGATGCTCGCGCGGATGCATCCACGGACTCCGGGGCGCGAAGGCGGACCGGCGTGGACTGGCATTTCCGCCGCCCGCCCGCGCATTGTGCGGGTGCGCGTCGGCGCGCCGCGCCATCGACGCCCGCGACGCCCCACCCGTCCACGCCCCGCTTCGGAGGATCGCCCCATGCACTCGCCAAGACCCTGGTCCGGTTCCCGCCGCCTACCCACCGCGGTCCCCGTTCTCGCCGCCGCCGCGGCCGTCGGCTCGTGCGCGCCCGCCGGCGACCCTCCCGACTCGGAGGAGCGGGCGGCGGGGGGCGACCGCAACCGCATGGTCGAGCTTCTGGCCGGCGGCCAGCCCGTCTTCGGCATCTTCTCGGGCGAGCACACCTCCGAGCAGGGCGCGCGCATGGCCCGCAACCGGGAGGCCGACTTCGTCTTCTACTCGCTCGAATCCGGGCCCTTCGACATCCCGGCCATGGAGGCGTACATGGAGGGAATGCGCGCGGGGGCCGGCGACCAAGCGCCCCAGCCGGTCGCGCTGCGCATCCCGCCCATTCGCGACGGGGCCGACTCCGCGCGAGCCCGGGCCCGCGCGGGGCTCGACGCCGGCGTCCACTCGATCGTCTATCCGCACGTCGAGAGCGCGGAGGAGGCCGCCTTGGCGGTCGGGGCGCTCGGAGACGCGGCTTGGCCGGGCAACCCGGACGGCGACCTGGTGAACATCCTGCTCATCGAGGACCGGGTGGGAATCGAGCGGGCGGCCGAGATCGTGCGCACCCCCGGGGTGAGCGTGGTGATCCCCGGCCCGGGCGACCTGCGGCGCGCCTACGAGGGAGACGCGGAGGCGGTGGAGGCCGCCATTCAGACCGTGTTGGCGGAGTGCCTGGCCGCGGGCGTGCCGTGCGGCATCACGGCCGGGCCGGACGACATCGGCGAGCGCCTCGACCAGGGCTTCCGGTTCTTCATCGTGACCTCGCCGGAGGCGCTCGCGGTGGGGCGCGCCCACGCGGGGCGCGCGGAGGCCGATGTCGCGCGCGCGACGAGCACGATCGGCCTCTGGGAGCGCGATCTCGCCGCCTTCGGCGTGTTCGTGCCGCCGGAGGCCGCGGGCGGCGGCGGCGGGACGGGCGCGGACACCGGCGCGGAACCCGGCTCGAGCCCGGGCGGGCGGAGCGGCCCCCCGACCTATACCGTCGAGGGCGGGCGGGCGCTGGCGCGCGATCCCCTGTTGGACTTCGTCTTCCTCAACCTCGAGCGGACCTACGACCCGGCCGCGGTCGAGGCCATCGCCACCGGTCTCGCCGCCCCCGGCGCGGTCGGGCGGAAGACCCTGCTGGTGCGCATCCCCTCCATTGAGCGTGACGGCGAGGACGCGACCCGCGCCCGCGTGCGGGAGGTCCTCGAGCTCGGCGCCGACGGGGTCGTCCTGCCGCACGTGCGCAACGTGGAGGAGGCGCGCGCCGCGGTGGGCTTCTTCGAGGACGCGGGCGCGGACGTATGGTCGCCGGCCCACCCGGACGGCACGGTCATCGCGATGCTCATGGTGGAGGACCCGGAGGCGGTCGCGGAGGCGGCCGCCATCGCCGACGTGCCCGGCTACAGCGTGCTGGCGTGCGGCATCGGCAGCCTCACCGGCGCCCTCGACGGAGACCGCGAGGCGGCCGAGCGGGGCAACCAGGCCGTGCTCGCCGAGGCCACCCGGGCCGGGCTGGCGGACATGATCACCGCCAACGCGGGCGACATCGAGCGGCGGGTCGGGGAGGGATTCCTGGGGCTGCTCATGCAGGTGGGCGGGGCGGAGGAGGCCATTCGGCTGGGGCGACGGGCGGCGGGACGGTGACGGCCCGGACGGGCGCGATCCGAACCCTCCGCGCGGCGGCTCCCGGCCCGACGCCATGGACCGCTCACCGGGTTGTACTTGGACGGCAAAGACCGTTATGGTGGATCCGAATTTGGCCCTGAACCGCTCATTTCAGCCTTGTTGAACGTTTTGATCGCCTCGCCCGTTGGCCGGGAACCCGTGCGACTCGCCACAAGCGAAGTCTCGGACCTGCTCGGCGTGCACGCCTCCACCGTCAAGCGGTGGTTCCGTCGCGGCCGGGGGCCGGGCGCGCCCGTCGCCCCCCACCCCGAGCCCACTCCGGCGGCCGTCCCGGTCGGCACAACCGCGGGGGGACACCGTCGCATCCCGCTGGACACGGTTCTGCGCGTGGCTCGGGAGCGCGGCAACGAAGTGTACCTGCACGCGTTCGCGGACGACGCCGAGGCGGTGTGGGCCGCCGTGGGGGCATTGGAGGACGGAGACCCCTCCCCCGCGCGCGACCTGCTTCTGGATGGGCTCCGGCTTCGGCGGCCTCGCTTGGTGGGACGATTTCTGAGGCACGTCATGGCCACGCATCCGGTCGATGCGCGAATTCTGGATGGCGTCCTCGGGGGGTTCATGCGGAGCGTGGGCGAGGGATGGCGCCGAGGCGCGCTGGGTATCGCCGAGGAGCGGGCGGCCACCCGCGAGGTGAACGAAGCCGTCCTCTCCCTGATCGAACGGACCCACCACGCCAACGGACGCCGGATTCCACGGCCGCCGGTGGCCGTGGTCGGCACGCTCGAGAACGACCGCCACGCCCTGGGCGCCCTTCTCGTGCGGCTCTTCCTGGTTCAGCGGGGCTGGGTGGTCGAGTACCTCGCGGGCGGTCTCCCGACCTCGGAAATCGTGGCGACCCAGCGGGCGCTGGGGGCCACCCTGGTGTGCGTGTCGGTTACGCCTCCCTCGGGCCCCACCGATGTGCGGCGGTTCATCGAAGTGGCGCGCGAACTGGCCGATCCCGAACGCCCCTTCGCGTTGGCGGTGGGGGGGAGCGGAAGCCGGGGAGCCGGCTCGGCGGTGCGCGCATGGCCGCTCGGTCGCTCGGGACGGTTCGCCAGCGTGTCGGCGTTTGAACGCTGGATGGACCGGCACCACTCGCTCACCGCCTCGGTGGCGGGCTGATTCCGCATGTCCGGCCTGATGCGAGTCGACAAGATCGGCCTTGCGGCCCTCGTCCTGTTCTCGATGGCGTCCGTCGCGGGGTACGCCACCTTCGGCCGGCATCCCGGGCTGCTCGCCACCTTTCCCTCCTCGGCCGCCTTCTTCCCGGTGGCCTTCGAGTTCTTCGCCCGCGGCCACATTCTGATCGCGTTCGCGGCGCTGGCGGCCTCGCTTTCGGCTCGCGCCGGATGGGGCTGGCTCCCCGCCCTGCTCGTGTCCGGCGGCCTGTCCCTGGGCGCGGAACTGCTGGGAACCGCCACCGGGTTCCCCTTCGGGGTCTATCGCTACACGGAGCTGCTCGGCCCCCGAGTGGCCGGACTGGTTCCGCTGCTGATCCCCTTCAGCTGGTTCATGATGGCGTTCCCCTGCTACGTCGTCGCCCTTGGCATGACCAAGGGACGAATCGGGCGCTGGGGCATCGGCGCGCTGTTGCTGACGACGTGGGATCTGACGCTCGATCCGGCGATGAGCTCGCTCACGCGATACTGGATTTGGGAGGTTCCGGGGCCGTATTATGGGATGCCGGCGGTCAACCTCGCGGGCTGGTTCGCCACGGGCGTCGCGATCATGGCCGGGTTCGACCTGGTGCGCGCCGACGGGGTGGCCCGCCGCATCCCGGTCCCGCTCATGGAGGGGTACTACGCCACGGTGCTCGGGCTCTCGTTCGCGATGACGATCGTCGGGGGATACTGGGGCGCGGCCATGGCGACCGCGGCCGTGCTGGCGATGGTGAAAGGGGGGCAATGGTGGGCGGCGCGCGCGAGCTAGTCGAGGGCGGCCTCCTCGAGAAGAGGCTGGCGGAGGCGGCGAAGGCGGCCGCGGCGAGCGGCGTCGCGGTGCCGCCCCCGCGCGGAAAGCTGCTCCGTCCCCGCGCCGCGCTGGCCTTCGTGCCCCCCGGGGATCGCCACCGTCTCCACGACCGCTTCTGGCTCGGCTGTCTGGCGGTGCAGATGGCGCACGAGGCCTCCCTGCACCACGACGATGTCCTCGACCACGGAATCACGCGTCGCGGCTCCTCCTCCCTCCGGGGCGCGAAAGGGGCGGGCGCCGCCCTGTTGGCGGGAGACGTCTGCCTGACCGGGAGCTATCGGGTGGCGCTCCTGACCCGGTCGGAGGCGTTCCTGGACGCCTTCGCCGAGGCCGTGGAGGCGACGGTGCGGGGCGAGCGCATGCAGCGCGAGGTGTCGGCGCGCGGGTGCCCCGAGGAAGGGTACCTCGAGGTGGTGCGGGCCAAGAGCGGCGCCCTTTTCGGGGCCGCGGCGGGGCTGGCGGGCTGGCTGGCCGGGAACTCGCCCGCGCGCCCGGCGGCGGAGCTCCGCGAGCTCGGGGTCGAACTCGGGGCGTTCTACCAGCTGGTGGACGACTTCCTGGACTACTGCCCCGACGACGACACCGGGAAGCCCAAGCTGCAGGACTTCGGCAACCGGGTGTGGACCTCCGTTCTGGGCGACCGCGGGCTTCCATGGTTCGACCGCGCCCCGGAAGAGGCGGTGCGCGAGTTCTTTCTGCCGGACGGAAACGGCGCGCGACACGCCACCCCCGCGCGGTCCATGGCGCGGGAGGCGGTGGAGGGCCTTCGCGCCAGGGGATCCACGTTGGCCAGCCGTCTCCGGGAGGCGGGCGCCGATCCGGACCTGATCGAGCTCGTCCGCGCATGGATCCGGCGCTGCGAGCGCGCCGCGCGCCGAGGGGCCGACGCGGTCGCCGGCGGGCGGGTCGGCACCGGGCGGGTCGGGGCCGGACGCACCGGAGCCAACGGGTCCCAACCTCCGAACACCCCCGCCGCGGCCGGCGATCTCCCAGGCGGACCCACCCTCGGGAGCGTCGCCGTGGTGGCGGCGCGCGCCCACGCGCTCGGGCCGAGGCGGGCGTGGGCGGACTACTTCGCGCGCAACAGCCTGAGCTTCTCCTTCGCCGCCCGCCTCTTCCCCCCCGGGGAACGCCGGATGGTGCGCGAAATCTACGCCTGGTGCCGGTTCACCGACGACTTGGTGGACGAGGCCTCCGCGCCCGTCCCCGAGCTGAATCGACGGCTGGACGCCTGGACTTCGATCTGCGCGGCGGCCCACCAGGGCGACACGACCGGGATTCCCCTCGCCGACGCGGTCATGGCGGAGATGTCCCGCCGGCGCATCCCCTTCGATCTCGCTTCCGAGCTCATCGAGGGCGTGCGCATGGACATCGAGCCGCGCGTCTACCGAACCATGGACGAGCTGCGCCGCTACACCCACCGGGTCGCTTCGGTGGTGGGCGCCTGGCTGACCTACGCGTTCGGCGTTCGGGACGGCTGGGTGATCGAGCGCGCGCACGCGCTCGGGCACGCGATGCAGCTCACCAACATCGTTCGGGATGTCGGAGAGGACCTCCGGCGCGGGCGCCTCTACCTCCCCGCCGACCGCATGGCGGCCCATGGCGTGAGTCGGGAATCGCTCACCGCGGCGCGGACGCGCGAAGGAGCCGTTCCCGTCGGCTACGCCGGGCTGCTGGACGAGATCATGGCCGTGGCCGACGCCTCCTACGCCGACGCCTACGAGGCCATGCCCCATCTGCCGCCCTCCTTCCAGCGCGTGGTCGCCGTGGCCGCGCAGGTCTACCGGGGGATCCACGACCAGGTGCGCGCCAACGGGTACGACAACCTGAACCGACGCGCCCACACCTCCCTGCCGGCCAAGATCGCCCTGGCCCGCAGAGGTTACGCGCGGCTACGGGCCGAGCGACGCCACGGCGTGACGCGACACCCCGTCACATCGCAATAGGAGCCCGTGGACCAACTCCCCCCGGCGTCCGCGGGGCGCGCGAACGGTGCCGCCCCCCAACCACCACCCGGCGAACCCGGATCGCGCGGGCCGTTGCGCGCCGTCGTCATTGGCGGCGGCTTCGGCGGCCTCGCCACGGCCATCCGCCTCCAGGCGGCGGGAGTGTCCACCACCCTCGTCGAGCAGCGCGCCCAGCTGGGCGGTCGGGCGGGGCGGCTGCAACGCGACGGATTCGTATTCGACACCGGACCCAGCCTAATCACGGCACCCGACATTCTGGAGGACGTCTTCGCGGCGGCCGGACGACGCCTGCGCGACTATGTCTCCCTGGTGCCGCTCGACCCCTTCTACCGCATCTGGTTCCACGACGGCAGCTGGCTCGACTACACCTCCGACGTGGAGCGCATGAAGGCCTCCATGGCGCGCCACCACCCCGGCGACGCGGCGCGCCTTGACCGATTTCTCGCCCAACTGCGACCCATCCATGAAGCGGTCATCACCGAAGGGACCGGGGCGCGTCCCTTCGACACGCTCGGCGCCATGGTCCGGTTCGCGCCGAGGGTGGCGCGCCTGAACGCCTGGAGGCCGGTCGCCCACTCCGTGGCGCGCCACTTTCGGAACTGGCGGCATCGCTTTCTCTATTCGTTCCACCCCCTGTTTCTCGGTGGCAACCCGTTTCGCGCCCCCTCCATCTTCCTCATGATCCCCTATCTCGAGAAGGAGGGCGGGGTTTGGTACGCGCGGGGAGGGATGTACAGCCTGGTGACCGCCCTGGAGCGCGTCCTTCGCGAGCTCGGCGGCACCGTCCACACCTCAACGCCCGCCACGCGCGTGGAGGTGCGCGGGCGCAAGGTGACCGGCGTGCGCGTGGAGGGACGCGGAGCCGACGCGGCGCCCGGATCGCCGATCCCCGCCGACATCGTCGTGAGCAACGCGGATGTCGGGCACACCTACGGGCGGCTTCTGGGCCACGTGCGCCGCCGCCGGTGGACCGACCGACGCCTGGCGCGCCTTCATCAGTCCATGAGCTGCTTCCTGCTCTATCTGGGGGTGCGGAGGCGGTACCCGCGGCTGTCGCACCACACCATCATCGTCGGACCCCGCTACCGGGGCCTGGTGCGCGACATCTTCGACCGAAAGAAGCTGGCCGGAGACTTCAGCATGTACCTGCACGCGCCCTCCCGGACCGATCCCTCCATGGCGCCCCCGGGATGCGAGAGCATCTACGTGCTGGTGCCGGTTCCCAACGCCGCCTCGGGCATCGACTGGGGCACGGAGGCTCCGCGCATGACCGCGCGCGTCATCGACGCCCTGGAAGCCTGGGGGCTGGAAGGCCTGTCCCGTGCCGTGGCGGTGCGGGAAGTCTTCACCCCCGACGACTTCGCCACCCAGTTCGGCGCGACCCTCGGCAACGCGTTCGGAATCGAGCCGCGCCTGACCCAGACGGCGTGGTTCCGGCCGCACAACAGAAGCGAGGAGGTCGCCGGCCTCTACCTCGCGGGAGCGGGAACCCATCCCGGGGCCGGCGTTCCGGGGGTGGTGCTCTCCGCCGCGGCGACCTTCCACGCCATCGCCCGCGACTTCGCCATCGAGGAGTTCGTGGATGAATCCGCCCGAGCACCGAGAGTGGCGGGGCGCCGGGCTGGCAAGGCGCCTTGAAGGCCCAACAGTAGAGCTACCCGATCTCCTCGATGTCGTGCCGCACCATGCGGCGCACCCACTCCTCGAAGGGCGTCTTGGGCTCCCAGCCCAAGTCCCTCCCGATTCGCGACGCGTCGCCCCTGAGCACGTCCACTTCGGCGGGCCTGAGGAATCTCGGATCGACGCGCACGTACGGGGTCCAGTCGTCCACGCCAATCACGGAGAAAGCCGCGCCGAGAAAATCGCGGACGCTGCGGGTCTCGCCGGTGGCGACCACGTAGTCCCGGGGCTCGTCCGGCCGCAGCATCAGCCACATGGCCTCCACGTAGTCCGGCGCGTACCCCCAGTCCCGCTTCGCGTCGAGGTTCCCCAGGGCCACGTGGTCGGCCCGGCCGGCGTGAATCATCGCGACCGCCCGCGTGATCTTGCGGGTGACGAACTCGACGCCCCGACGCTCCGATTCGTGGTTGAACAGGATGCCGGAGACGGTGAACATCCCGTAGGACTCGCGATAGTTCTTCGTGATCCAATGGCCGTAGAGCTTGGCCACCCCGTAGGGGGATCGGGGGTAGAAGGGCGTGTCCTCGTCGCAGGGGTTGCGCACCATCTGGCCGAACATCTCCGAGGAGGACGCCTGGTAGAAGCGCACCGGGAGCCCGTGTTCGCGAACCGCCTCGAGCATGCGCAGGACGCCCAGCCCCGTGACGTTGCCCGTGTACTCGGGCGTGTTCCAGCTCTCGCCCACGAAGCTCTGCGCGGCCAAGTTGTAGACCTCGTCGGGGCGGGACACCTTCAGCGCCCGCATGAGCGAGTTCTGGTCGGTCAGGTCGCCGGCCAGAATGGTGAACCGCGGGTGTCCCTCCAAGTGGACGATGTTGTCCGTGCTCTCCCTCGACGACCGTCTCGCCAGCCCGAAGACGGTGTAGCCCTTGCGCAGCAGGAAGTCCGCCAAGTGCGATCCGTCCATGCCGAGGACGCCGGTAATGAGAGCGGTGCCCGCCCGCTCGCCGGCGTGATCGGCTTCAACCGTTCCATGGCTCATGTGCGTCCTTCCCGTCGGATTGCGGGTCGGCCCGACTCGGGCGCGGTGGTTCCGGGCCCCCGCGGGGGCAGCCGCCGAAGGTAGCCGGTCCGGCCATCGCGCACCAAGGCGGGGGTTCGGCGCCGCTTCGCCGCCCGCCGTCGCGTCACCGCATTCCCCCCCCCCCCGCGATCATGGCGCACCCGCGGCGGACCGCGTCCCGCGGGATCGGCGCTCAAGCCGCGCCCTCCGCGAGGCCACCGCAAGGAGAACCCGCTCCATCGCGGTGGTGGTCGCCTCCCACGAAAGAGACTCCGCGTGGCGGCGGGCCGCGCTCCCGAGACGCCCCCGCAGACCCGAGTCCGTGACCAGCCGGCGAATCGCGGCGGCCAGGGCATCGACGTTCCCGTGCGGCACGAGCAGCCCGGTCTCGCCGTCCAGAACCGCCTCGCGCAGGCCCGGAGCGTCGCTCGCGACGGTCGGAGTGCCGCAGGCGCCCGCCTCGACCACCGTGATCCCCCACCCTTCCTTGGGCGACGCGAGCCCGTGAATCCACGACGTGCGCATCAGGTCGAGCTTCGTTCTGTCGTCCACGAATCCGAGGAACACGACCCGATCCCCGACCCCCTCCTCCTCGACCAGCCGCTCGATTCCCGGGCGGGCGTCCCCCGACCCCGCGATCAGGAAGTCGACGCGCAGCCCCTCCCGCGCGAGCTTCGCGATCGCGCGCACCAGCAGGTCCACGCCCTTGTAGCGCTTCAGGCGTCCCAAGTACAGGAGGGATGCCCTGGGCGTCCTGTGGCCCTCCGGATGAGGCGTGTGGCGGACCGTGTCGACGCCGACCGGGATGACCTCGATGGGGGCGCGCAATCCACGCGCCAGAAGGTCGTCGCGCGTGCCATGCGAGATGGCGATGGTCCGCAGCCCCTGGTACGCGAGGGGAAGTGGTCGCTCCAGCAGCCAGGTCATGGCCGCGAGGGGCCACGCGGCCTCCCGGAAAGCCGTGGCGCCGAACAGATGCTGCACCACCGGAACGACCGGGGCCGACACCCACCAGGGAGAGAAAAGGGGCACCTTGTTGAGGTTGTCGACCACCACGTCCCAACGCTCGCCACGCATGTTGTGCTGGAAGTACAGGGGGGCGGCGAGCGAGAAGGTGTGACGCCCGCCGGTTCTGCGGACCTCGATGCCGTCCAATTGCGCACGGGGTTCGCACCCCTTGAAGCCGGAGGCCAGCAGGGTGACGTCGTACCCGCGCGCGGCCAGGCGGCCGAAGACTCCGTGCACGTGCTCCTCGGCGCCCCCGGCCTGCGGGTTCTCCCGGTCCTGCCAGTTCAGAACGAGGATTCGCCGCATGGTCGCACGCGGTCCGCGCGCTCAAGGCGCCTTGCCAGCCCGGCGCCGCCCGGACGATTCGGCGCGCGACTCACGCCCCGAGCACCCTCAACTCGCTGGCCGGGTCGCGCGATACCGCTCGAACCAAGCCACGATGTTCGCGATCTTGGCCATCAGCTGGCTGGGTCGGCGACTCATGTCGTGTGAGGCGCCGGGCAGCCGGATCACGGCCGTGTCGATCTCGCGCATCTTCAGGGCGTGGAAGAGCTGGTACGACTCCGACAGCGGCGTGCGCAGGTCCTCCTCGCCCGTGATGATCATCGTCGGAGTGTTGATTTGGCCCGCAAGGGACAATGGCGAGAATCTCCAGTACGGCTCGGGGTTCTCCCAGGGCAGACCCTCGTAGCGGCTGAAGTAGTAGCCATACCAGTTGTCGGCGGTGAGCGTCTTGCTGATCCAGTTCACCACCGGCTTTTGCGCCACCGCGGCCCGGAACCGGTCCGTCTTGCCGACGATCCAGGCGGTCATGATGCCGCCCGCGCTGCCGCCGGTCACGAAGAGGTTGTCCTCGTCGATGTATCCGCGTTCGATCACCGCGTCGACGCCCGAGATCAGATCGTCGTAGTCCTGGCCCGGATAGTTGTGGTACAGAAGATCCGCGAACTCCTCGCCGTAGCTGGTGCTGCCCCTCGGGTTGGGATAGAGCACGACGTAGCCCGCGGCCGCGAGCAGCTGCATCTCGGCGGAGAACCGATCGCCGTAGTTGGACACCGGTCCCCCGTGGATCTCGAGGATCAGCGGATACCGCCGACCCGGATCGAAGTCGGGGGGCTTGACGATCCAGCCCTGGATGGGGCGGCCGTCGAAGGACGACTCCCACCACACCTCCTCCACCTCCCCCAGCGTCCGGTGGGCGAGCAGGTCGTCGTTGAGCGCGGTGACGCGCCGCGGCCGCTCGTCCCCGGGCGCCCGCACGGCCAGCTCGCCCGGCATGTCCGGGCGGGTCTGGTTGAACGCGATGCTCCCGTCGCGCGCGACCGAAAAGGAGCCGCCTCCGTAGGGCCGGCCGTACGACGTGCCGCCCAAGTCCCCGGCCAGCACCTCGATGTCGCCGTCGAGGGTTGCGAACGCGACCTTCGAGTTTCCTTGGTCGTCGTATTGGAAGTAGAGGCCGCTGCCGTCGGACGCCCACACCGGGTTGGCGACGCCGCGGTCCAGACCGGCGGTTACGACGCGCCGCCCCCCGCCGTCCAAGTCGACGACCTGCAGCCGGCTCACCTGGTAGGTCCGCATCCGATCCTCGTAGCCAACGAACGCAACCCATCGCCCGTCCGGCGAGACCACCGGGCTGTGGTCGGGTCCCGGACGGTCGGTCAGCGCGCGGATCTCCCCGCCCGCGACCGGGGCGACGTACAGCTCCGAGTTGCGGTGGTCGAGCACCCAGTCCGGGTTGCGGTTGGACGAGAAGACGAGACTTCGGCCGTCGGGCGTCCAGGCGGCCGCGCTCGAGTGCTGGAAGTCGCCGGTCGTCACCTGTACCGCGGTGCCGCCCTCGGCCGGGAGGAGGAAGAGGTGGTCGTGGCCGAAGTCCAGGTAGCCCACCCCGTCCCGCCGGTTCCTGAAGCGGTCCTCCATGATGGGCGGGGGCGCCCACTCGGCCCCCTCGGGCGGACGCGGCGGCGGCGCCAGCGTCGGCGCCGGATGCGGCACCAGCATGTTGAACGCGATGTGGCGGCCGTCCGGCGACCAGCGGATGCCGCGAGGGGCCTCCGTCAGCTGGGAGAGAACGGCCGTCTCGCCGGTGTCCATCCAGCGCAGGTGAATCTGTCCGCCGGCCGTGTAGGCGAGCCGGGTGCCGTCGGGCGACCACCGCGGCGACCCACCCTCGCCAAGGCGCCGGTGGTCGGATCCGTCCACGTTCACGACCCACAGCTCGGAGCGGCGTCGATCGCGCATGACGTCCATCGAGTTGCGCACGTACGCGACTCGGCGTCCGTCCGGCGAGATGCGCGGGTCGGCCGCGAACTCGAGCGCGAAGACGTCCATGGGTTCGAAGGTGCTCTGGGCCGCCGCCGGCGCCGGGCGTGCGGCCAGCGTGATCGGTAGGACTGCCAGGGCGGCCGCGATCACCGGCACGCGCGACACGGAACGACGTTCCCTACTCATTGGCTTGCTCGCTGACTCGAGGGCGTGACGAAGTTCCGGGCAAACTTCGTCGGATGGGCGTGGACGGCAACCGCCCACCCCTCGGTTCCGTGTTGGCCGGAGCGTCCACTCCCGGTTGAACCCGCCCGCGCACCCGCGGAAAGGCGGCGGACGTCGCTAGTGGCGGTGATCCCGGCGTCCCTGGTGGAAGATCACGTGCAGCAGGGTGCCCGCCACGAACGCCTCGAAGACCCCATGATCGCCGAACGGCACCGCGGCGGCGACTCCGGCTCCGGCCACATACCCGACCAGGGTGGCGCCGATGATCGCCCCCACGCCCATGGCCGCCGCCCGGGCGCCGTGCCGGGGCCGGACCAGCCACCAAATCAGCAACCCAACCGCCACCCGGTGCAGCGCCACCGCGAGCACGAAGGTCGACGACGCTCCGGGCGTGAGCGCGCTCCCCTCGAGCAGCGCGTGCAGGGAGATGCCCAGCACGCCGAACACGATGGTGGCGTCGTCGGCGTGGCGGGCCATGGTGTTGGACAACCGCTCGACCACCGCGAGCAGCCCCACCCCCAGGGCCACGGCCAAGACCGGCGCGAGACTGCGCTCGGCCCAGGCGTGCGACACCACCTGGACGGCCACAAGAAGCGGAAGCGCGACGACGACCGACGTGTCGAGAAGCCGAACCGTGCGCGCCCGCTGGTGCAGGGTCACGTAGATGAGCACGCCGGCCAAGGGAGCCAGCAGCGCCGAAGCGAGGGGGAGCATGGCGACGAATGTAGCGCCTTCGCCCGCTTGCGCCGAGAACCCGCGCTCGCTATTCCTCTACGGTCGGGTATTTCTACAAGATCGTGGAGGGGAATCGCCATGCGCGCACTCGCGGCATCCGGGCTCATCTCGGGACTTCTGCTCGCGAGCGGAAGCGGCTTCGTCGGCCAAGGCGCGTTCGTCGGCCAAGGCGCGGCCGGACCGGGCCGGGCGCCGGAATCGCGTGCCCACCGTCTCCCGCCCGTCGCCGCCGACCACGACTACGCAACCGCGTCCAACGAGGTCCTGACGGGCGTGGTCGCCCGCTACTGCCAGGTCTGCCACAACGACCATCTGCGGACCGGAAACCTCTCCCTGATCGGATTCGACGTGGGCGCCGCCCCCGCCGCGCCCGAGACGGCGGAGAAGATGATCCAGAAGTTGCGGGCCGGGATGATGCCCCCCCCGGGGATCCCGCGACCGGGCGGCGACACCCTCCAAATCCTGGTCGAGACCCTCGAGACGAACATGGACCGGGCCGCCGCCGAAGCCCCCAACCCCGGCGGCCGCACCTTCCAGCGGCTGAATCGAGCCGAGTACCAGAGTTCCATCCGCGACCTTCTCGGTATTGACGTCGATGCGGCGGACTTCCTCCCGCTCGACACCAAGAGCGCGAACTTCGACAACATCGCCGACGTGCAGGCCCTCTCGCCAACACTGCTGAGCGCCTACCTGAAGGCGGCCGGCGAGATCTCGCGTCTCGCGGTCGGCAACCCGCTCGCCGGCAACCAGGAGACCACGTATCGCATTCCCCGGCTCGCCTCCCAGCGCGAGCGGGTGCCCGGGGCGCCCTACGGGTCGCGCGGCGGCACCTCGGTCGTCCACAACTTCCCCGCCGACGGCACCTACGAGTTCAGCGTTTCCTTCCACTACTCGCCGGAGGGCTACCTCTTCGGGCGCAACGAGCCGGGCGAGCAGGTGGACATTTCGATCGACGGCGAGCAGGTCGCGCTGCTTCCCATCGACCGCTTCATGGGCGAAGTCGACCCCGGCGGCAAGGGTCTGATCCTCGAGACCGGCCCCATCCAGGTGCGCGCCGGCCCACACCGCGTCTCGGCCGTCTTCATTCCCACCGAGCGGGGTCCGGTGGACGACCTGTTCTCGGCGCACGGGCACAGCATCGCGGACACCCAGATCGGGATCGGTTACGGGCTGAGCATGCCGCCCCACATTCGCGACCTGGTGATTCGCGGGCCCTCGCGGGTGACGGGCGTGTCGGACACCCCCAGCCGCAGGAGGATCTTCACCTGCCGGCCCATCGAGCCCGACGAGGTTCGACCCTGCGCGCGCACCATCGTCGAACGCATCGCCACGGACGCCTACCGCCGCCCCCTGGATGCGGAGGATCTCGCGGGGCTCATGGCCTTCTTCGACCAGGGCGCCGGGGAATCCGGCTTCGAGGGAGGCATCCGCCACGCGCTGGAGGCGATTCTGGCCAGCCCGCACTTCATCTTCCGCTTCGAGGAGTGGCCGGAGGGGGTGGAGCCGGGCGAGACCTACCGCATCGGCGACGTGGACTTGGCCTCGCGCCTGTCCTTCTTCCTGTGGGGGGCGCCGCCCGACGACGAGCTCATGGAGGTGGCGCGCGCGGAGGGGCTGTCCGGGCGCACGCTGCGCGAGCAGACCCTGCGCATGTTGGCCGACCCCCGTTCGAGCGCCCTCAGCCGCCGTTTCGCGGCCCAGTGGCTGCGCCTCTCCGACTTGGACAAGCTGAACCCGGACGCGGTGCTCTTCCCGGACTACGACCGGCAACTGGGCGACGCGCTCATCCAGGAGACGGAGCTCTTCTTCGACCATCTCTTCCGCGAGGACCGGCCCGTCACCGAGTTCCTCACCGCCGACTACACCTTCGTCAACGAGCGCTTGGCCCGCCACTACGGGATTCCCGGCGTGATCGGCGACGAATTCCGCAGGGTGAACTACCCGAACGAGCGCCGACGCGGGGTCTTCGGACACGGAAGCGTGTTGGCCCAAAGCTCGCTCGCCAACCGCACGTCCCCGGTCCTGCGCGGCAAGTGGGTCATGGAGGTCATTCTCGGCACGCCCCCACCCCCTCCGCCGCCCGGCATTCCGGACTTGGACGAGACCGGGGAAGCCGAGGGAACCCGCATGTTGACCACGCGCGAGCGCATGGAGATCCATCGCGCCAACGTGGTGTGCAACGCCTGCCACCAGTTCATGGACCCCATCGGCCTGGCCCTCGACAACTTCGACGTGACCGGCCGCTGGCGCATCCGGGAGAACGGCATCGCGCTCGACACCCGCGGTCAACTCTACGATGGCACGCCCCTCACCAGCCCCTCGGATCTGCACGCGGCGATGATGCGCCTGCGGACGCCGGTGCTGCGCAACTTCACCGCGAACCTGATGGCCTACGCCCTCGGTCGCCGCGTGGAATACTACGACCAGCCCACCGTGCGCCGGATCGTGCGGCGCGCGGAGGCCGAGGACCATCGGCCCTCGGAGTTCGTCCTCGGCATCGTCGAAAGCGACGCCTTCCGCATGCGCCGGGCGCGCGACACCGCCGTCGAGGCGCAACGATAACCCGCCAGGAAGTATGGAAAAGGGGGCCTCCGGGCGGATGGTCCCTCCCCGGTCAAACGACAGGAGAACGGAAATGAAGGTCATCACCGGAACCCACATCCCGCGTCGGACGTTTCTCCGGGGCACGGGAGCCGCCATCGCGCTGCCCCTGCTCGACAGCATGATCCCCGCCAGGCGGATCTGGGGCGATGCCGCGAACGTGCGCAAGCCGCGCCTCATCGCCATCGAGAACTCGCACGGAGCCGCCGGGAGCAACGAGTGGGGCGCCACCCAGAACCTGTGGGCCCCGGCGAAGCTGGGCCGCGACTTCGACTTGGGACCGAGCGCGCTCAAGCCGCTGGAGGCCTTCCAGGACCGGCTGACCATCATCAGCAACACCGATGTGCGGCAGGCGGAGGCCTTCGCGCCAAAGGAGATCGGAGCCGACCACTTCCGCTCCAGCGCCACCTTCCTGACCCAGGCGCATCCGCGGCGCACGGAGGGTTCCGACGTGTACGTGGGCACCTCCATGGACCAGCTGTTCGCCCAACGGTTCGGCCAGGAGACGGCGATCCCGTCGATGCAGCTGTGCATTGAGAACGTGGACCAGTCGGGTGGATGCTCGTACGGATACGCGTGCGCGTACACCGACACCATCAGCTGGGCCTCCCCCACCGATCCGCTTCCGATGACCCGCGACCCGCGCGTCGCCTTCGACCAGCTGTTCGGAGCCGGAGGCAGCCCCGAGGAGCGGGCACGCCGCCGCCGCACCCAGGCGAGCATTCTGGACTGGGTGACGGGAGAGGTGGCGCGCCTGCGCGCGGTCCTCCCGCCCGAGGACCGCGTTCGCGTGGAGCACTATCTGGACGACGTGCGCGAGCTGGAGCGCCGCATCCAGCGCACCGAGGCCCGCAACACCAGCGGGCTCGAGCGCGAGCTGCCCGAGGCGCCCGTGGGCGTGCCCGATTCGTACACGGAGCACGTGCAGATGATGTTCGACCTGCAGGCGCTCGCCTTCCAGACCGACATGACCCGGGTCTTCTCCCTCAAGATGAGCCGCGACGTGTCCTCCCGGGTCTTCCCCGAGAGCGGCTGCGAGGGCGGCTTCCATCCGCAGTCGCACGCGTCCGGAAACGAGGGCGTGCTGGGCTTCTACCAGATCAACCGGTACCACGTGGGTCTGCTCCCGTACCTGCTCGAGAAGCTCGAGAACTCGGTGGATGGGGATGGCACCCTGCTCGACAACACCATGATCGTCTACGGCTCGCCCATGGGCGACGGCAACCTTCACAACCACCGGCGCGTACCCTTCATCGTGCTGGGCGGACAGGCCATGGGACTCGAGGGCGGCCTGCACGTGAAGGCTCCGGACGGCACCCCGCTGGCGAACGCCATGCTCACCCTGCTGCACAAGCTGGGACTGGACGACCTCGACAGCTTCGGCGACAGCTCGGCCGAAATGCTCCTGTCGCTTCCCGCCTCCTACGCCGACGACGCGGCGTCGAGCTCGTAGCCGGGAAGGGGGCTCCGATGGCGTCCCCGAACGCCGAAGAATCGAAAAAACGCGGGCGATGAAGGAGGTCCGATGAAGGCAGCGTGGAAGACCAACCTGGTGTGTTTGGTCCTGCTGGTGTCGGCGGCCACGCCGGCGGAATCGCCGGTGGCCGACGCCGCCATGAGGGGCGACGCCGACGAGGTGCGCCAGCTGCTGCGCACCGGGGCCGACGTCAACGCGGCCCAGGGCGACGGCATGACCGCGCTGCACTGGGCGGCGAACAACGGCCAACCGGAGCTGGCCGAGGTGCTCGTGTTCGCGGGCGCCAACCTCGAGGCAACCACGCGCCTCGGCGCCTTCACGCCGCTCATGGTCGCCACCCGCGCGGGCCAGACCGGCATCGTCCGGCTGCTGGTCGACGCGGGCGCGCACGTGCGGGCGACCACCGAGACCGGCGAGACCGCGTTGCATTACGCCGCCTTGTCGGGAAGCCCCGAGATGGTCCTGGCACTGCTGGAGAAGGGCGCCGAGGTCGACGCGCGGGAGTCCGCCAACGGACAGACGCCGCTCATGTTCGCCGCCGCCCACGGCCGGGCCGACATCGCGCGCTCGCTGCTCGAGGCGGGCGCGGATCCCGCGATCCGAACCCACGTCGTCGACTACCCGGCCATGGCCCGGGAGGACCGCGAGCTCATCAAGCGGCGCGACCGGCGCCTCTCCGCCCTCTTCGGCGAGGACATCGTCTCGGAGACGCCCGTGGACGGAACCGAGGACGACCAGGAGGAGGAGGACGAGGCCGAGCCGGAAGGCGAGGAGGACGACGGGCCGGCCGGGCGCGCCGCGACCCGCGGACAGACTCGGACGCCCATGTCGTACGACCAGCTGGTGGGCAGGCAGGGCGGCAACGCGGCGCTGCACTACGCCGCCCGCGAAGGTCACCGCGGTGTCGTCGAAACGCTTCTGGAGGGCGGCGCCGACATCGACCAGGTGACCGGTGGAGACCAGGGTTCGCCCCTGCTCATCGCGACCCTGAACGGGCACTTCGACCTCGCCATGTGGCTGCTCGAACGGGGCGCCGACCCCAATCTGCGGAGCGACCCCGGCGCCACGCCCCTGTACGCCGCGGTGCACCTGCAGTGGGTGCCCAAGTCGTTCTACCCGCAGCCCACCGCGATCAAGCAGGAGCGCACCACCTACCTGGAGCTCATGAAGGCGCTGCTCGACGCCGGAGCCGATCCCAACGCGCGGCTCGAGCGCCACCTCTGGTACACCTCCTTCAACCACAACGTCCTGGGCGTCGACACCTGGGGCGCCACGCCCTTCTGGCGCGCGGCCTACGGCACGGACGTGGACGCGATGAGGTTGCTGGTGGCGTACGGCGCCGACCACACCACCCCGACCTTCCGTCCCCCCGGACGCCCCTCCACCGGCAACGGCCGCGACGACGGCGAAAAGAAGCCGGATCCCTCGGGGCTGCCCGTGGTTCCGGTCGGCGGCGCGGGCGTGTGGCCCATTCACGCCGCCTCCGGAGTGGGGTATGGCCTCGGCTTGGCCGGGAACGCCCATCGCCACGCCCCCAATGGCTGGCTGCCTTCGGTGCGCTACCTGGTCGAGGAGCTGGGCGCGGACGTGAACGCGCGCGACTACAACGGCTTCTCCCCCCTGCACAACGCGGCGGCGCGCGGAGACCGCGAGCTCATCGAGTACCTGGTGAGCCGTGGCGCGGACGTCGGCGTGCTCACCCGCAAGGGCGAAACCACCGCCGACATGGCCAACGGTCCCGTGCAGCGCGTCACCGTCTTCCCGGAGATCGTGGCGTTGTTGGAGCGGCTGGGCGCGAAGAACAACGACAACTGCGTGTCCTGCTGACGGCCACCCCCGGGCCCGGTTGCCCGGGCCGCTTGGGAGGCACGTTGTCGCGAGACCGGCTCGGGCGCCCAGCCCGTTAACCTTCGGCATCCTGGGAGAACGCGTGTCCGCCCGGTATTGGTTCCTCCCCGCCGTCGTCTTCCCCGCCACCCTTGTCCTCGTCGCGATCATCCTCCCGGAGGCGTGGCCCCTCACCGCTCCGAGGCAGTCCGCGCCCGGGCTGCCCATCGAGGCGCTGGCCGAAACCGTGTGGATCGAGGAGTTCGACCTCTCACCCGACGGCGAGCTCCTGGTCTTCAAGTCCGCCGCGGCCGGGTCCTACGACCTCTGGACCGTGCCCACCGAAGGCGGCCAACCCTCCCGCATCACGACGATGGCCGGGCGGGAGATGGCGCCGCGCTTCAGCCCGGACGGGCGTTGGATCGCCTTCGAGGCCGACTTCGGCGGAACCGACGCGCGCGACATCCACGTCGTCCCCACCGAGGGCGGAGCACCCCGGCGCCTGACCGATCATCCGCTGAACGACGCGGGCATCTCGTGGGCGCCCGACAGCCGCCACATCTACTTCAACACCGGGATGTTCTGGGGCACCTCGATTGCGGTCGTGGACATCGAGACCGGCGAAATCGAGCGCGTCGGGCCCGGCGGTGCCGGTCGGCTTTCCGCCGACGGAACCATGTTCGCGTTCACCCGCAACACCCGTCCCCAGGACGACGCCCAGAGCAACCAGGACGTCTGGGTCATGCCGGCGACGGGGGGAGAGGCGCGCGCGCTCACCCCCAACACCTTCGAATGGCGCGACACCGAACCGCGCTGGTCGCCGGACGGCACCCGCCTGGCCTTCATCTCGGACCGCGACGGCTTCAACAACCTGGGCGTGCTGGACGTGGCCACCGGCGAAGCCACCATGCTGCTCACCGAGGATGTCGAGCACAGCGAGCCACGCTGGTCCCCGGACGGCCGCTGGATCTCCTTCACCCGCAACCTAGACTACGAATACCACATCTACCGCATCCCGGCCGAGGGAGGGGAACCGGAGCGGCTCACCCACGCCACCGGGGTGAACGGGGGGTCGCGGGCGACCGGCCAGACCCGCGGCGGCCACCTCTGGCATCCCGACGGCGCGCACATCGTTCACACCCACTCGGGGCCCGCGCGGACGGGCGACCTTTGGATCGTCCCGGTCGACGGCGGCCCGGCACGCCAGATCACCAACCACCAGCATCCCGCGCTCGCCGACCCCGACCTCTTCGTCGAACCCGAGTTCCTCGAGTACACCAGCTTCGACGGGCTCGAGGTGACCGGACTCGTCTACAAGCCCAAGGGCGCCAACGCCGGCGACCGTCTCCCCGCACTCTTCTTCTTCCGCGCCAACTCCAACGGACAGCACCCGAAGCAGTGGCACCCGTACATCCAGTACTTCGTGAGCCGCGGCTACCTGGTGTTCGCGCCCAACTTCCGCGGCAGCACGGGGCGCGGGAAGGCCTACCGCCAGGCGGTGCACACCCACGGGGGGGACCACGACCTGCGCGACGCCTTCATCGGCATGGACCTGCTCGCCGGACGGGGCTGGGTGGACCCCGAGCGGGTGGGCGCCTTCGGGGGCTCCACGGGCGGGTTCCACACCACCACGGCGGTCACCAAGGACCCCGGCCGCTTTCGCGCCGGCGTCGTCCTGTACGGCTCGACCGATCTGGTCACGCTTTCGACCTACGGCGGCATGGAGGGCTGGAACCGATTCCTGATCGGCGGTACGCCCATGGAGAACCCCCGCGGCTACTACGAACGCTCGATCATCTATCACGCCGACGAGATCGACGTCCCCCTGCTGTTCCTGTACGCCCAGGGCGACGGCGCGGCGCGCTTCCAGCAGATCGAGCAGTACGGCATCCAAGCCGAGATCCACGGCAACTGGTACGACTGGGTGGTGTACGGCGACGAGCCGCACGGCTGGTATCACTGGGGCCCATCGAGCGTCGGCAGGTCGCTCGAGATCATGAGCGCCATGTTCGACACCTTCATCCTGGGCGACGAGCACAACGTGCGCGCCCTGGCCGAAGCGCAGCGCGAGGGCGTCCGCATTCGGCGCAACCCGACGATCGAGCTCTGGAACTCGCTGGTCAACGGGCGCCCCCCGGGCGACGGATGAACTCCGGGCGGGCGGGCGCCCACGTAGCCACCACCCGCCGCCCACCGGCATGGCGCGCCGCCCCACCGGTCGGCCAACCCACCTGAACCGACGCCAACCCGGTGGGCGGACCGGGGCTCGTCCGCCGAAACCGCGAACCGAGGATCCCCGAACGTACCGGGTCGCCCAAGCGACCCCGCTTGATCCGGGAGCGTTCCCAACCTATTGTGGGCTCTGCTCCACCGAAGACCGCCGGGGCGCGATGCTTCCCCGAGCGCGACACACGCGGTCCTGTTTCTCTTGTTTCGAGGCGGAAGGAGGCCAGATGGCGCATCCATGGTCGGACAAAATGACACGGCGAGCCGGGATCGCCCGGCTGAGGAGGGCGACGCTGACCGCCGCGGCACCGTTCGCGTTGGCGGCGTTGGCGGGAATCGGAGCGCCCGACGCGCTCGCGGCCCAGGAGAACGGCCAGGTGATCGGGCAGGTGACCGACGAGGCGACCGGCCGTCCTCTGGTCCAGGCGCAGGTGTACTTGGCGGGCACGGGCTTCGGGACCCTGACCCGCGGCGACGGGCGCTTTCTCATCCTCAACGTTCCTCCCGGCAACTACACCCTGACCGCCGAACG
Source organism: Longimicrobiales bacterium (assembly GCA_965221265.1). Lineage (GTDB taxonomy): Bacteria > Gemmatimonadota > Gemmatimonadetes > Longimicrobiales > Gaopeijiaceae > BD2-11. The sequence goes on from OZ244873.1 coordinate 362,645, forward strand.
CATCGGGATGCGCACGACGACCGCGCAGATCACCGTTCAGGCGGGGGAATCCACCACGGCCGACCTCGCCATGGCCGAGGAGGCGCTCGGTCTCGACGAGATCGTCGTCACGGGCACCGCCGGTCAGGCGCGCCGCCGAGAGGTGGGCTCCTCGGTCGCCCAGGTGGACGTCGCCACGCTGGCGGACCCGGTACCCGCGGTCGACCAGCTGCTGTCGGCGCGCGCGCCCGGCGTGGTCGCCGTCCGAACCTCCGGAATGTCCGGTTCGGGCTCGCAGATCCGCCTGCGCGGCAACGTGAGCGTGGCGATGTCGAACCAGCCGCTGGTCTACATCGACGGGGTGCGCATTCGCAGCGACGGCCTGGCGCTGAACCACGCCGTGGGCCAGCACGTCGCCTTCGGACCCAAGGACGTGATGGGGCCGCTCAACGACATCAACCCCGGCGACATCGAACGCATCGAGATCGTGAAGGGTCCCGCCGCCACCGCCCTCTACGGGACGGAGGCCGCGGGAGGCGTCATCCAGATCTTCACCAAGCGCGGGTCCGGCGGCGACGCGCAGTGGTCCGCCCAGGTCGACCAGGGCGTCAACTGGGTGCAGGAGTTCGGCCCACCCAACGCCCCCTACATGAGGCTCGACCCTTGGCTGCGCAACGCCCACCAGCAACGCTACTCCATGTCGGTGCGCGGCGGTACCGAGGCCGTCTCGTACTACGTGTCCGGCAGCATTGACGACAACGAGGGCATCCTGCCCAACGACGCCGACCAGAAATACCTGGGACGCATCAACCTGGGATTCCAGCCCCGCGGCGACCTCGACATCCAGGTCAACACCTCGATCACGCGCCAGCACGTCGAGAACTCGCCCAGCGGGTCGAGCCCCTACAGCATTTCCCACAACGGATACAAGAGGGCGCCCGCCCGCCAGGCCCACGCCACGTACGTGCGCACCTGGGAGGAGGAGGTCATCACCCGGCTCCTCGACTACGAGATCACCACGGACGTGGATCGCGTGGTGGCCGGCATCACCACCACCTACACGCCGATGCCGCGCTTCACGAACCGGCTCACGCTCGGGCTCGACCGCCTCGCGAGCGACATGCGCAACATCCGACCCTTCGGCTACGTCAACGACCCCACGGGTTCGGTCTCCGACCGCACGTGGACGGCCGAGCAGCTAACCGCCGACTACGTGGGCAGCTTCGACCTGCGCCTCAGCGAGAGCTTCCGCACCAGCCTCTCCTGGGGCGGTCAGTCGATCGTCGCGCGCGACGCCGACCTGGGCGCGAGCACGAACACGCTTCCGGGACCGGGCGAGCACACGGTCACCAGCGGCGCGTCCTATCAGGCCCGCGAGGCCCGTTCGCGCGTGGTGAACGCCGGCATCTTCGGTCAGACGCTGCTCGACTTCAGCGACCGCTACTTCCTGACGCTGGCGCTGCGCATCGACGGCAACAGCGCCTTCGGCCAGGACTTCGGCCTACAGCCCTACCCCCGCGCCACCTTCTCCTGGGTGGTTTCGGACGAGAGCTTCTGGCCGCAGGACTTCGGCGAGATGAAGTTCCGCCTGGCTTGGGGACACGCCGGGAGGGCTCCGGGAGCGTTCGACGCGGTGCGGACGTGGCAACCCATTCCATGGCTCGACCAGACCTCGTTCAACCCGCTCAACATTGGCAACGACGACTTGGGCCCCGAGCGCACCATCGAGCTCGAGACGGGGATCGACGGCGTTCTGTTCGACGAGCGCCTACGGATCGGGTTCACCTACTACGACCAGGAGACCCGCGACGCGCTCATCCCCGTGCAGCTGGTCCCGAGCCTCGGGTTCACCGGCTCGCAGCTGCGCAACGTGGGGGTGTTGTCGAACAAGGGCATCGAGCTGGACGTGAACGGCACCGTGCTGCGGAGCCGGGCGCTCAGCTGGGACCTGGGGGTCACCGTCTACACCAACCGAAGCGAGGCGGTGGATCTCGGTGGCAACGCCGGATTCGGGGTCAGCGGAGGCGGATGGCTCGAGGAGGGACACCCGGTGCCCGCCGTTCGCTACGACCGGCTGATGAACCCCGACCAGGTCGGCGAGCCCGTCGTCGAGCGGAATCACATCTGGGGCCCCAACCAGCCCACGCTGACCATTACCCCCAACACGTCGCTCGCCCTGGGCGGGGGCGTCACCGTGTCGGCCCGCGCCGAGTACCTGGGGGGGCACTACATCTACGACCGCCAAAGCAGCACCTCGGCCCAGCGCGGTCAGGTCAGCCCGCTCTGCGACGAAGCCGTGCCCAGCCTCCAAGCCGGCCAGCGAGGTCAGCTGACGGCCTTCGACATCTACACCTGCAGCGGCGAGTTCAGCGCGCATCTCGTCTATCCCAACGACTTCTTCCGCGTGCGCGACGTAACCGTGTCGGCGCCCGTGCCGTTCACCGTCCCGGGAGCCAGCAGCGCCACGCTGACGCTCTCCGCGCAGAACTTCTGGACCTGGAAGAACGAGGACTTTCTCGCCATGGATCCGGAGATGGCCGGAAACGAGGGCATGAGCTCCGGCATCACGCGCGCGATCTGGGAGCACCCGCCGCCGCCCGCCAGCTTCATCGCCTCCCTCAGAATGACCTTCTGATGCGGCCGCCGAGAGGGAAGACAACCATGAGCGAAGACAGCAAGGAGTCGTTGAGCATGCGCGCACAGCGAGCCACCACATATGCCCGCCGGATCGCGCGCCTGGGGGCCTTGGCCGCCCTGGCCACCACGGGCTGCGACTTGGAGGTGACCAATCCCGGCCCCGTTCAGGACGAGTTCCTGAACGACGAGCAGGCGTTTCCATCCGTGCTCCAAGGCGTCCGGCGCGCGAGCGCGCTGGCGTACACCCGGCTGGCCTACGACTCGGGGCTCACCAGCTTCGAGGGCACTCCGGGGGGGCTGGTCGACTCGGAGTTCTACAACGGCAAGCTCACCTCCGAGAACGTGGACGACCACTGGGAGGGGGCCCAGCAGGCGCGCTGGATGGCGGAGGACGGCGTGCGCCGGCTGCGGGAGGTCCTGGGCGGCGACTTCGGCTCGAACGAGATCGCCGGAAGGCTTCTGGTGCTGTCCGGCTTCGCCAACCGCACGTTGGGCCACAACATGTGCGTCGCCGTCATCGACGGAGGCCCGGAACAGCCCTTCACCGACTTTCTGACGCGCGCGGAGGAGTACTTCACCGAGGCGATCGGAGTCGGCAACGCCTCCGGTGCCTCCGACATCGCGCTCGCGGCCCAGGCCGGGCGCGCCGACGCCCGCATGTGGCTCGGAGACTGGAGCGGTGCCCGGAGCGACGCCACCGGCATCCCCGAGGACTTCGTCTTCCAGCTGCACCACTACGATCTGGACGACTTCCCGGACCCCAACGAGGTGTATTTCCGCTCGGCGTCGGATCCGTGGCGGGAGTACACGGTCTGGGGCACCTTCGCCGAGGGCTACTACGGCGAGACCGGGGATCCGCGCATGGCGTGGGAGGAGATCGCGGACGCCGTGACCATGGTGTACAACCTCCCCTTCTACGTGCAGCTGAAGTTCACGAGCAAGATTTCGCCGCACACGCTCGCCTCGGGTAGGGAGATGATCCTGATTCGGGCCGAGGAGATCCTCGTCAACAGCCCTGGGAACTACCCGGCGGCGATGGACCTCATCAACGAGGTCCGAACCAGCGTGGTGAGCGACCACACCGGCGAGGCGCTGCCGCCCGCGACGGCCTCGAGCGCGGCCGAGGCGTGGACCGCGCTCAAGCAGGAGCGGCGCGTCGAGCTCTGGTTCGACAACCGCCGCTTCTCCGACCTGCGACGCTGGGGAATCCAGGGAAGCCCGGGTTCCACGCCCATGGAGGACATGTCGGGGCGCAGCAACTGCTTCCCGGTCGGGGTCACCGAGGTCGACACCAACCCGAACCCTCTGAATCGCGTGAGCTGAACCGAAGCCGGGACGGGTTGGGTCCGCCGGGAGGTAGTGTGGGGACAGGTGCGGTCGATGTCGCGGATGACGTCATCTTCGACTGGAACCAGCTGTACAAGCGGGCGCCCCTCGCACCCGGTCGCTTCGACCTGGTCGACGAGACGCTGAGGGACGGGCTTCAGTCCCCCTCGGTCACCGATCCCACGATCGAGCAGAAGATCGAGCTCGTTCACCTCATGGAGGACTTGGGCATCCGGTTCGCCGACGTGGGGCTTCCGGGAGCGGGCAAGCGCGCGCGCGACGATGTCCGGGCCCTGGTCGAGGAGATCCGCGACAGCCGCATGCGGCTCAAGCCCGTGTGCGCCGCGCGCACCATGGTGCGGGACGTGGAGCCGATCGCCGACATCGCCCAGCGGACCGGGATGCCGGTGGAGGTCTACGCCTTCATCGGCTCCAGCCCCATCCGCCTCTACGTCGAGTCCTGGAGCGTCGACACGCTCCTGCGCCGGATCGACGAGACCGTGACCTTCGCCATGCGCGAGGGACTCGAGGTGTGCCTGGTGACCGAGGACACCACGCGCTCGCGCCCGGACGTGCTGGATCCCCTCTTCCGCGCGGCCGTTCGTCTGGGCGTGCGCCGCCTCTGCCTGTGCGACACCGTGGGACACGCCACGCCGGACGGCATCAAGAACCTGTTCGACTGGACCCACGCGCTGATCCGTGGCTTGGGCGAGCCGGTCAAGCTGGACTGGCACGGTCACAACGACCGCGGCCTGGGGGTCACCAACGCCATTCTGGCCGTCGAATACGGCGCCACCCGGGCGCACGGGACCGGCCTCGGCGTGGGCGAACGGGTCGGGAACGCCTCCATCGACCAGATGCTGCTCAACCTCAAGCTGTTGGGCGAGTGGGACCACGACCTGTCCAAGCTCGGCCGCTACTGCCAGGCCGTTTCACGTTATTGCCGGGTGGACATCCACCCCAGCTACCCCATGGCCGGGCGCGACGCCTTCCGCACGGGCACCGGAGTGCACGCGGCGGCGATCATCAAGGCGCTCAGGCGAGGCGACCGGTCTCTCGCCGACCGGGTGTACTCCGGCGTGCCCGCCAACTGGTTTGGCCGCGAGCAGGAGATCGAGATCGGCCACATGAGCGGGCTGTCCAACGTGCGCTACTGGCTGGCTTCGCGCCGGATCCCCGACGACGACGAGCTATGCTCCGCCATCCTGACCCGCGCCAAGGCCTCCAAGCGCATCCTCACCGACGAGGAGGTGATGGACATCGTGCGGGCTCGCCGCGGCGATCCGGTGGAGGAGGCGATCACGGAGGACTGAGGGGCCGAGCGGACCGAGGGGCGGGAACCGGTTCGCGCCCGCCCCGCCCATCCGACTAACCACCCAGCGGCAGCCTCCACCCCAGCAGGAATTGCGTGATCGGGCCTCCGTCTCCCGTGCTGGCGGGCTCCCCCTCGATCCACAGAAGGAGTCCCGCCCCGAGGGCGGCCCCCACCCCCACCGCAAGCCACGTGCGCGCGGGACTCAGCTCCCGTCGCGAGATGGCGGCGATGTCGGACACGGCGAACGACACGGGATCCGTCGTCACCGACCCCAACTCGGGCAGCACGTCGAGGCGCCCGGCGTCCACGTCCACCACCGTGCCTTCCACCCGCGTTCTCCTCTCCAGCTCCGCGGGAAGCCGGTCCACGGCCTGCTCGAACACTTGGACGCGCACCGCCTCGCCCGGCGCCACACCCTCCACCCCGACCTGGGTGTAGCTGTAGCAGGCGCCGACGAGCGGCAGCGCGAGCGCGAGCACCGCGGGAAGGCGGGCCCGCCCGCGAACGCCGGAAGAGGTGCGAACCGGAATGCGGGAGTTCATGGTCGAGTACCTGGCGTGAAGGAACACCGGAACGAGGTCTTGAGGGACGCGGCCGCGGAGGGGCGCGTCCAATGGCGCAATGTCGCGTGTCCCGGGACCGGGGGGAAGCACCGCAGCCGCGGGCGCGCGAGGGAACGGCCCCCGGCGTCCAGCCCGACCCGCCGGGCGCCACGCCCGCGGCGGGCGGGGTCGGCGGGTCCGGCCGCGAGGCCCAACCTGAGCGTGACGGGCAACACTTTGCCCGGCGGGAATGTCCCAGCAGAAAACGCACCATCCCTTCGCGCGTTTCGTCGGCCCACCGTTGGCGGCGAGCCGGCGTCACCATCGAACCAAGAGGAGACCGCGAACATGTCACGCTTCATCATCACCACCATCGCGCTGTTGATGGCGGCCGCTTCCGGCGAGCGGCTTCGGGGCCAGAGCGCCACCGACTTCTCCGTCGTCCTTGGCGCTTGGGAGATGGCCGTCGAGACGCCGCGCGGCGAAATGACCCAGACGCTGACCTTCGTCGCCGACCGCGACGCGCTCACCGGCTCGGCGACGGGACCCAACGGAAGCGTCCCCCTCCGCAACGTCTCCTTCGAGGAGGGTCGGCTCAGCTTCCAAGTTACGCGCCGCCTTCGCAATCGCGAAATCACCCAGCGCTACGAGGCCACCATTCAAGGCGATCGGATTACGGGGACGGTCTCGGGCGGCCGCGGAGGGAGCCGCGAATTCACCGCCGTGCGCTCCACCACCTGACGACCCCGCTTGTCCCTCTCGGACACACCCCGGGGCGCGCCGCCGCCGGTTTCGCGTTGGCATCACCTCCACGACATCGCGCTGGCGCCGCGCGCGGGTTCCGGACCGGCGGACGGCAGCCGGACACCCCAGCAGCCCGTGGACAAACTCCCCCCGGCACTTGAGCGGCGTTGCATCCGCGCTGGACGCTCGCGCTCCGCGTTGCCTCTCGTCCCAATAGCTCTACTATTGCCCTTCAAGGCGCCCTGCCAGCCCGGCGCCCCGCCGCTCTCGGTGCTCGGGCGGATTCATCCACGGACTAGTAGGATGGGGAGGAGACCATGACCGCCTTTTCGCGCCGCGCGTTCGTGGGAACGGGCACGGCGGGCGTGGCCGGAGCCTGGTTGGCCGGATGCGCGCGGGACCCGCGGCCGCGCACCGATGACCGGGCGACCCCGACTCCACCGGACGACACCCCCTTGGCGCGACCGGACGGAACCAGCGACACGGAGTGGGCCCATGTGCGGACGGCCTTCGACGTCGAGGCCGGCACGGCCTACATGAACAACGCCGGCCTCGGCCTGCCTCCCGCGCGCGTCGCACGCGCGGTCGCGGACGGGTACCGGGCCATGTCGCGCGACCCCCGCCGGGCGACCGAGGAACTCCGTGACCGGGTCGCCCGGCGGGTGCGTCCCGGTCTCGCGGCCTTCCTGGGAGCCGAAGCGACCGAGCTCTCCCTGACCCGCAACGCCACCGAGGCTCTGCACCTCGGCGCCGCCGGCTTCGACCTGCGCCCCGGCGACCAAGTCGTCCTCACCACCCAGGAGCACCCCGCCGGCCACCGCCCATGGCGGCTGCGCGCGGCCCGGGAGGGCGTCGCGATCCGGGAGGTGTTCGTTCCGAGCCCGCTTCCCGATCCGGACGCGGTGGTCGAGGCCTTCGAAGCCGCCCTCACGCCACGCACCCGGGTGGCCGCCTTCTGCCACGTCACCCGGGGCGGCCACCTCTACCCGGTGCGCAGGCTGGTGGCGCTTGCGAACGAACGGGGGGTCCTCACCCATGTGGACGGCGCGCAGGCGGTGGGCATGATCCCGGTCGACCTGCACGGCCTGGGCTGCGACACCTATTCGGCCAGCCTGCACAAGTGGTTTCTGGGACCCACGGGAACCGGCTTTCTGTACGTGCGCGCGGGCGCTCGCGAGCACGTCCGCTCCACCTTCGCCCACGACGCCACGCCCGAAAACCCCGCGTTCGAGCCTCCGGGCACCAACGATCTTCCGGTTCGCGCCGCTCTGGCCACTTCCCTGGGCTTCATGGAACAGGTGGGCATCGACCGGGTCGAGGCCCGCACGCGCTTCCTCTCCGACTACCTCAAGGAGGCCCTCGCCGGCCTGCCGGGTATCCGCCTCGTCAGTGGCCCCACCCGGGCGACGAGCTGCCCGGCGTCGACCATTTTCGAAGTGGAGGGCGTCAACGCGGTCGCCTCGGTGCCGGTCATCGCCCAACGCGCCTCCGTCCACATCGACGAACATCGCCGCGACGGCCACGAGGCTCTGCGCGTGTCAACGCACGTGTACAACACCACGGCCGAAATCGACCGCCTCGTCGACGCACTCGCGGGCCTGCGCCCGGCCTGACCGGCCGCGCCACCCCTTCCCCCCCAACCAGCCGTGATCGTTACCACCGGGCTCGCCAAGTCCTTCGGCGACCGAACGCTCTTCCGCGACGTCTCCCTGCGGCTCCAACCCGGCGAGCGCTACGGCCTCGTGGGCGCCAACGGATCCGGGAAGACCACGCTGCTCAACATCCTGAGCGGCGCAACCCAGCCATCCGAAGGCTCCGTTTCCATTCCTCGCGGACTCCGCCCGGGCGTGCTTCGCCAAGACCAGTTCCTGTTCGACGACGAGCAAATCATCCGCGTCGCCATGCGCGGGAACCCGGTGCTGTGGGAGGCGCTGACGGCCCGCGAGAAGCTTCTGGCGCACGTCGAGGCCGGCGGCGAATTCGACGCGGATGGCTACTCGCGGCTGGAGGAGGTCGTCGAGCGCCACGACGGCTATGCCGCGGAGGCGAGAGCCGCCGCCATTCTCGAGGGACTCGGCCTTCCCGCCGCCATCCACCACGACCCCATGTCGACGCTGTCCGGCGGATTCAAGCTGCGCGTGCTGCTCGCCCAAGTGCTCGCCGGCACCCCCGACGCGCTCCTGCTCGACGAGCCCACCAATCACCTGGACATCCTCTCGATTCGCTGGCTCGAGCAGTTCCTGCGCGACTTCAAGGGTCCGCTGGTGGTCATCTCCCACGACCACCGCTTCCTCGACAACGTCGCCACCCACATTTTGGACGTCGACTACGAGACCGTTGTCGCCTATCCGGGGAACTACGGCGCCTTCCAAGCGGGCAAACAGGCGGAACGCGAACGACGCGAGAAGGAAATCGCCAGTCGCGAGCGGGAGATCGCGCACCACCGCAAATTCGTGGATCGCTTCCGCGCCAAGGCCAGCAAGGCGCGCCAAGCCCAGAGCAAGCTGCGGCTCATCGAAAAGAAGGCGTCCGCGCTCGAGCCGCTCCCGGGCAGTTCCCGGCGCTATCCGACGTTCGCATTCGAACCGGCTCGACCCAGCGGACGCGAGGTCCTCGAGGCCAAGAAGCTGCGCAAGGCGTTCGGCGACAACGAGGTGCTCCACGGCGTGGATTTCACCGTTCGCCGCGGAGACCGCCTGGCCATCCTTGGCCCCAACGGCATCGGCAAGTCCACCCTGCTCAAGATCGTGATCGGCGAACTCTCCGCGGACGCCGGCTCCGTCCGCTGGGGATACGAGACGCATGTGGGCTATTTCGCCCAGGACCACGAGGACCAGATCGACGGAGGCGGGCGCACGGCCCAGGACTGGATCTGGGACGCGTGCCCCGGCCGGGACATCGGCTACGTTCGCGCCCAAATGGGCATGGTCCTCTTCGGTGGAGACGACGCGGTCAAGCCGCTCTCGGCGCTCTCCGGAGGCGAGGCGGCGCGCCTGGTGTTCTGCCGGCTGGCGATCCAGCAACCCAACGTGCTCGTCCTCGACGAGCCCACCAACCACCTCGACCTGGAATCCATCGAGGCGCTGGTACGGGCGCTCGAGCGCTTCCCCGGCACCCTCGTCTTCGTCTCCCACGACCGCTGGTTCGTCGGCAAACTCGCCACGCGCATTCTCGAGATCACTTCCGAAGGCGTGCGCGACTACCCGGGCACCTACGACGAGTACGTGCGGGCAAGCGGAGACGACCATCTGGATGTCGAAACCGCCGTGCTCGGGGCGCGGCGGGGGAAACGAAAGGACCGGAGCGCGACCGGGTCGCCGCCGCGGCGGGAAGCCGCACGGCGGAGTGCCTCACCCAATGCCCAGGCGCGGCGCGACCGAGCGCTCGCCCGCCTCGAGACAACCGAGTCCCGGCTCGCCGAGATCGATGGGACCTTCGCCGACGCCGCCTTCTACCAGAGCGCCGAACCCGCGCGGGTCCGCGATCTCCAAGAGGAACGCCAACGGCTCGCGGCGCGGGCCGAGCGCCTCGCCGAGGAGTGGATGGCCTTGGAGGAGGAACTGGAGGCCCGGTGATGGCGAAGCGGGGGGTTTCGCTTTAGAATCAAGGCTGCGGGGTTGTATCCGTCGGGGTCCATTGTGGCCGGGAACGACGGTCCCGTCAGCGGAGCATCTTCGAGCAAACCGCACTCGCCGCGCGGGCGGGTCAGACGGAGGAGCGGGGACGACGCATGAGACGATTCGCATTGATCGCCTTCGTGGCGGGCACGTGGGTCGCCACCGCCGGCACGGGCGGTCCCGGCCACGACGCTTCGACCTTCCCCACCGGCGTTGCGAACGATGGCGGCGCCCGCATCCCGGCGGAGCGCGCGTCGGCACCCCTTGGCGCACTTCCCCACGCGGGGGCGTCCGAAACCGCGCCCACCCACCCCCCGGCCGCCACACTGACCAACGTGGTTCAGCGCTACTGCCAGGTCTGCCACAACGACGCGCTGCTCACGGGCAACCTCTCGCTGGCCGACTTCGACGTCGACAACCTGGCCTCGCGCGCCGAAACCGTGGAGAGGATGATCCTCAAGCTGCGCGCCGGGATGATGCCGCCGCCGGGGATGCCCCGTCCCGCCGGCGACACGCTCGAGCTCCTGGTCACGACGCTCGAGGACCGCATGGACGCCGCGTCCGCGGACAACCCCAACCCGGGAGCCCGCTCCTTCCAGCGCCTCAACCGCGCCGAATACGCGCGTTCCATCAAGGAACTCCTCGATCTCGAGGTCGACGCGGGCCAATACCTCCCGCTCGACACCAAGAGCGCGAACTTCGACAACATCGCCGACGCCCAGATGCTCTCGCCCACCCTGCTCGAGGCCTACCTGAACGCCGCCAGCGGGATCGCGCGCATGGCGCTGGGCGACGCGAACGCGACCGCGAGCGAGACCCAGTACCAAGTCTCGCGCTGGGCTTCGCAGACCGAACGCGTGGCGGGCGCCCCCCACGGCACCCGCGGCGGCATCAGCGTCGAGCACAACTTCCCGGCGGACGGCGAGTACACGTTTCGGGTGTCCTTCCACCACGAGACCACCGGGACCCTGGTCGGCAACGGGCGCAACGCGCTGCACACCGACGAGTCCCCCGAGCAGCTCGAGATCTCCATCGACGGCGAACGGGTTGCGGTCCTCGAGCTGGACCGGTGGATGCACGTGTCCGACCCGAATGGCGTCGACATGCGCACCGAGCCCGTCTTCGTGCGCTCGGGCAGCCGACGGGTGAGCGCGGCCTTCCTCAGGCACGCCGAGGGTCCGGTGCAGGACCTTGTCTCGCCGCACGACTGGTCGCTCGCGAGCACGGCCATCGCCGGCACCTATGGCTTGCTGGCCCTCCCGCACCTGCGCGACCTCGTGATTGGCGGTCCCTTCAACCCCACCGGGGTCTCGGAGACGGCCAGCCGCCGGGCGATCTTCACGTGCCGGCCCACGGCCGCCTCCGAAGAGACCGCCTGCGCGACCGAGATCATTGGCCGCCTGGGACGGAACGCGTTCCGACGGCCCCTCGTCGAGGACGACGTGACCGCCCTCATGGCGTTCTACCGCGCCGGCGCGGAGGAAGGGGGCTTCGAGGCGGGCATCGGCACCGCGTTGGAGGCCATCCTGGCGAGCCCGCACTTCGTGTTCCGTTTCGAGGAACCACCGGCGAGCGCCCAAGCCGACGCCGGGTACCGGATCCGCGACATCGATCTCGCCGCGCGCCTGTCCTTCTTCCTGTGGGGCACCCCGCCGGACGAGGAGTTGATGGATCTGGCCATCGACGACCGGCTCTCCGATCCCGCAGTGCTCGACGCCCAGGTGACCCGCATGCTGGCCGACCCACGCGCCGAGGCGCTGGGCACGCGCTTCGCGGCGCAATGGCTGAGGCTCCAGGACTTGGAGAAGATCAACCCGGACGTCCGCCTGCAGCCCGACTTCCACCAGCAGCTGCGCGAGTCGATGCGCCGCGAGACCGAGCTCTTCTTCCACAACCTGGTGCGCGAGGACCGCAGCATCTTCGATCTGTACAGCGCGGACTACACCTTCGTCGACGAACGGCTGGCGCGGCACTACGGCATTCCGGACGTGGCCGGCGACCATTTCCGACGCGTCGACTACCCGGACGACCGCCGACGCGGACTCTTCGGTCACGGCAGCATCCTCACCCTGACCTCGCACGCCGGTCGCACCTCGCCCGTGCTGCGGGGCAAGTGGGTCATGGAGGTGCTGCTCGGCACGCCTCCGCCACCGCCGCCGCCGGGTGTCCCGGACCTGGAGGAGACCGAGGAAGCGGACGAGGGGCGAATGCTGACCACCCGGGAGCGCATGGCGAGACACGCCGCCAACCCGGTGTGCAACGCCTGTCACCAGTTCATGGACCCGATCGGCTTGGCCCTCGACAACTTCGGGGTCTCCGGAAAGTGGCGGATTCGCGAGAACGGCATGCCGCTCGACACCCGGGGGACCTTCTACGACACGACCCCCATTTCCACTCCCGCCGAGCTCCAGCAGGCGCTGCTGAGGCGGCCGGAGCCCCTGATTCGCACCTTCACCGCCAACCTGATGGCCTACGCGCTGGGACGAAGGGTCGAGTACTACGACCAGCCGCGCATCCGCGCCATCGTTCGCGAGGCGGCGCAACGGGACCATCGCATTTCGGCCTTCATCCGGGGCGTCATCGAGAGCGACGCCTTCCAGCTGAGCGGACCCGAGCCCGCGGTCGCGGAGAGCCACGGCTGACACACGCCATTCGAGCGGAGACATCGATGCACATCATCACCGGCAAACACATCCCCCGGCGCACCTTCCTGCGCGGCGTGGGCGCCACCGTGGCGCTCCCCATGCTCGACGCCATGATCCCGGCGGGCCGCGTCTGGTCGAAGGCCGCCCGCACCGACGATCCCACCCGGCTCATCGCCATCGAGATCGTCCACGGGTCGGCCGGCGCCAACGAGTGGGGCGCCACCCAGAACCTCTGGTCTCCGGCCGCGACCGGGAGCGACTTCGATCTGAGCCCCAGCTCGCTCGCCCCGCTCGAGCGCTACCGCGACTACCTCACCATCTTCAGCAACACCGACGTCGCGAACGCCGAGGCCTACCAGCCCAAGGAGATCGGTGGCGACCACTTCCGGTCAAGCGCCGTTTTCCTCACGCAGGCCCATCCCAAGCAGACCGAGGCCTCCGACGTGTACGTCGGCACCTCGCTCGACCAGCTGCACGCCCAGCGCTTCGGGCAGGACACGCCGATCCCGTCCATGCAGCTCTGCATCGAGAACGTGGACCAGGCCGGCGGGTGCGCGTACGGTTACGCCTGCGTGTACACCGACACCATCAGCTGGGCCTCGCCCACCGAACCGCTGCCGATGATCCGCGACCCGCGCATCGCCTTCGACCAGCTCTTCGGCGCGGGCGGAACGGCGGAGGAGCGCGCCGCCCGGCGCCGCACCAGCCGCAGCATCCTCGACTGGATCGCCCGCGACGTGGCCCGGTTGAAGCGGGAGCTCCGGCCCTCGGACCGGCGCCGCATCGACCAGTACTTGGAGAACGTGCGCGAAATCGAGCGCCGCATCGAGCGCATCGAGGCGCACAACACCAGCGGAGAACCGCGCGAGCTTCCCGAGGCCCCCGCCGGAGTCCCGGACTCCTTCACCGAGCACGTGGAGACGATGTTCGACCTGCAGGCGCTGGCCTTCGCCTCCGACATGACCCGCGTCTTCTCGTTCAAGCTGGGAAGGGACGCCTCCTCGCGCGTCTATCCCGAGAGCGGCACCGACAAGCCCTTCCATCCGGCGTCGCACCACGGCGGCAGCCCGGAGGGCGTGCTCGACTTCGCCACCATCAACAAGTACCACGTGAGCATGCTGCCCTACCTCATGGATCGCCTGCGCGAGAACATGGAGGGCGACACGCACCTGCTCGACAAGACGATGATCGTCTACGGCTCGCCGATGGCCGACGGCAACCTGCACAACCACCGCCGATGCCCGCTCATCACCCTGGGCGGGGCCAACGGCCGGCTCCAAGGCAACCTGCATCTGAAGGCGCCCGACGGAACGCCCATGGCCAACGTCATGCTGAGCCTGCTGCACGCGCTCGGACACGACGACATGACCAGCTTCGGCGACAGCACCAGCCCGTTCCCGCTGGGAGTTCCGGGCGCCACGACCGCGCAAAGCAGCTCCTGAAGCCGGCGGGCGCCGCCGCCGATACGGGCCGATGGCGAACATCCACGGCGACGGACGCCCGCCGGGCACGGGCGAATGAACCGACGGAGAGGAAGGCGATGACACAGCTTCCGCGCACGATTGCCACGCTGGTCCTGAGCTTCGCGGCCCTGGCCGCCGCGCCGCCATCGGACGCGCCCGTCGCGGACGCCGCCATGCGCGGCGACCTCGATGCCGTGCGCGCCCTCATCGACCAAGGTGCCGACGTCAACGGTGCCCACGGTGACGGCATGACCGCCCTGCACTGGGCGGCCGAAAACGGTAGCGCGCCCACGGCCGAGCTGCTCATGAGCGCCGGGGCGAACCTGTCCGCGGTCACCCGTCTGGGCGGCTACACCCCGCTGCACCTCGCGGCCAAGGCGGGCAGCGCGGAGGTCGTGCGGGTACTGCTCGAGGCCGGGGCGAACCCGCGCGCGGCCACCACCAGCGGCGGCGCCACCGCGCTGCACTTCGCCGCCGCCGCCGGGAGCGCCGATGCCGTGCGGACGTTGGTCGACCACGGCGCCGACCCCAACGCCGCCGAGTCCGCGTGGGGCCAGACGCCCCTCATGTTCGCGGCGGCGTCCGGCCGCGTGGGCGCCATCCACGCCCTCATGGACGGCGGGGCCGACCCCTCCGTCACCGCCCGCGTGATCGACATCGCGGCGCGCGACGGCGAGGACCGGGAGGCCCAGCGCCGCCGCGACGAACGGGTGGCGACGCTCCAGGCGCTGCGGAGCGGGAGCGAGGGCGGGCGCGCCGCCCGACCCGAGTCCGCCACCGGCAACCCGCTCCTGAACCCCGACGAGCCGCCACCGTCCGGCGGACCACCCGAGCCGACCGCGAGCACGCTCCTCAACCCCGACGAGCCCCCGCCCTCGGTGGCCCGCGACCGCAACCGGACGCTCCCCCAACCGCTCAGCCACGCCGACCTGGTGGGCGCCTACGGTGGCCTCACCGCCCTCCTGCTGGCCGCCCGCGACGGGCGCGCCGCCGCCGCCGAGGCACTCCTCGAGCGGGGCGCCGACATCGACCAGACGAGCGCCGGCGACCGCACCACGCCGCTCCTCATGGCCACCCTGAACGGCCACTTCGACCTGGCGAGGACGCTGTTCGAGCGTGGCGCCGACTTCACCCTCGCGAGCGACGCGGGCAACACGCCGCTCTACGCGGCCATCAACACCCAGTGGATCCCCAAGTCGCGCCACCCCCAGCCGACCGACCACGCCCAGCAGCAAACCACCTACCTGGAGCTCATGGAGACGTTTCTCGAGGCCGGCGCGGATCCCAACGCCCGGCTTCACAAGACGCTCTGGTTCACCGAGTTCGGCCGGCGCTTCCTGGCGGTCGACCGCATGGGCGCCACGCCCTTCTGGCGGGCCGCGTTCGCCCTCGACATCGATGCCATGAAGCTGCTGATCGAACACGGCGCCGACCCCCACATCCCCACCGCCAACGCCCCCCAGCGGTTCCGCCGCGGTGGGCGCGCCGACATGTCCGGCCTGCCCCCCGTGCCGGTCGGAGGCCCGGGCGCGTGGCCCATCCACGCCGCCTCCGGCATCGGCTACGGCGAAGGCTTCGCGGCCAACGTACACCGCCACGTCCCGGACGGTTGGGTGCCGGCGGTGCGCTACCTGGTCGAGGAGCTGGGCGCCGACGTGAACGCGCGCGACTACAACGGCTACAACGCCGTGCACCACGCGGCCGCCCGGGGCGACAACGAGCTCATCCTCTACCTCGTCGGCCAGGGCGCCGACGTGACGGCCGTGAGCCGGAGAGGCCAAACCACCGTCGACATGGCCAACGGTCCGGTGCAGCGCATCCTTCCCTTCCCCGAGACGGTGGAGCTGCTCGAATCCCTCGGGGCCCACAACAACGACAACTGCGTCGCCTGCTGAACCCCGGGGGGTCCGTGGGTGACGGGCTTCCGGGGGATGGCGGGAGGAGGCATGGAATGACCGCAACCAAGTATGTCCCTCATGTCCCTTGCGGACGCGTCCCGCACCGCCGCCGCCGGTTCGCGGCCAAGGCGGCCAGGCTCCTCTCCCTGGGAGCGCTGCTTCCCCTGGGAGGGTGTTTCTCCTATTCGACGGTGCCTCTTGCGACGATCGGCCCGGACCAACAAGCGCGTCTGACCTTGGACCAGGACGCCTTCGGACGCGTCATGAACCAGGCCGCCGTCGAGGGGTTTCCGGTTCAGGTGATGAACGTGTCGAACAACCGCATCAGCGGCCGGGTCGAGAGCGTCTCCGCCAACGACCTCACCATCCAGCTGCGCGGCGCGGGCGCGTCGGTGCTGACCACCCAAGTGGCCACCGGCGCCATCCGGGAGGCGGCGATCCGGGAGTTCGATCGCGGCAACACCATCATCACCGTGGCGGCGGGCGTGGGCGCCTTGGCACTCATGATCCGCGGCGGCGTGGTCGGTGGCGGCACGACGGAAGGACCGGAAGTCGACCCCGAGAACATGATCGGCCTGCGCGTTTTCTCCATTTCCGTGCCCTGAGGCCTCGGGGTGCCCTAACGACGAACCACCGTCCCCGCCGCGGAGGCGCGTTCGTATTCGCCGCCAGCCGTGCGGCACCAACCAACCCACCCCCCCTTGCGCGTCACGCGCGAGGCGTTCATTCTCGCCGGGTTGCACCCGAACGTCGGGCCGGGTTGTGCGCATTCGCGCGCATGCCCATGCCCCGGCCGGACTTGGGCGGGGGGGTTGAGAGGATTGTGAACCGGTGGCGTGGACGCCACCACAGAAGAAGGAGCGTGTTATGCGAGTCATCCGGCTACTAACCCTTACCCTGTTGGTGGGGGCCAGCTCGTGGTCGTTCGCGGAGGCGCAGGTGCCCGCGAACGGCGATGCCGGCGCCCAGGCGGTGGACAGGGCCGCCAGGTCTCTTGGCGACGCCTTGGGAATCCGCGCCACGGAGGCGGTCCCCATCGTGGGTTCGCTGACCGGACTGGTGACCGACGCCGGCTCCGGCCGTCCGCTGTCGGCAGCCCAGGTGTTCATCGACGGCACCGGCCTCGGCGCCCTCACCAACGCCTCGGGACGGTACCTCATCATCAACGTGCCGGCGGGCACCCACACCCTGCGGGTCGAGCTCATCGGCTACACCAGCACCTCGCAGGAGGTGACCGTGGCCGACGATCAGGCGACGACCGCCGACTTCGGGCTGAATGAAGAGGTCATCGACTTCGACGAGATCGTCGTCACCGGCACGGCGGGCCAGGCGCGCCGTCGCGAGGTCGGCAACGCGATCGAGCAGATCAACATCGCCGAGGTCGCGGAACCCGTGACGGACGTCGGTCAGCTTCTCCAGGCCCGCGTCTCCGGCGCCCGCATCCAGTTCAGCTCCGGCAACTCCGGTTCCGGCGCCGACATCCGTCTGCGCGGCAACGTGAGCACGGCGCTCAGCAACCAGCCCCTCATCTACATCGACGGGATGCGCGCCAAGAGTGAGCCGAGCTCCAGCCAGAACGGGGCCGAGGATCCCTACAGCCCACTCAACGATCTCAACCCGGATGACATCGACCGCATCGAGGTCATCAAGGGCCCCGCGGCCACGACCCTCTACGGAACCGAGGCGGCGGCGGGCGTGATCCAGATCTTCACCAAGCAGGGTGGCCAGGGCGCCCCGCAGTGGACCGCCGAAGTGCAGCAGGGCTTCTCCTACTTCCGTCCCTTCGGGACCAGCGAGGTGCCCTACCTGTGGCTCGACCAAGTCTTCCGCAACGGGCACCGGCAGCGCTACTCGATGCAGGTGCGGGGCGGCACCGGCGACGTCGGCTACTTCGTGTCGGCGGCGTGGAACGACAACGTGGGCGCGGTGGAGACCGACGGCGAGACCAAGCTGAACCTGCGCGCCAACACCACCTTCCGTCCGCACGAGGACGTGCTCATCCAGTTCAACAACACGCTGGCGCGCACGGACCTGCAGCAGGCGCAGATGGGCAACTCGGTGACGTCGATCATGATGTCGGCGATCCGCGGCCCCCGCAACTACATGGCCGGCCGCCGCGACCAAGAGACGCTGCGCCTCCTCCTTGAGGAGGATTACATCAACCAGATCACCCGCGCCGTCTCCGGGTTGACCGTCAACTACACCCCGGGTTCCGACTTCACGCACCGCCTGACCCTCGGGTACGACTACTCGCAGGACGACCACTTCAACGATCAGCAGCACTGCTGGCTCTGCCCCATCGGCATCATGAGCGACTTCTCCGACTACATTCAGGGCGGAGAGCAGCGGCGCGGCATGTCGCAGAACACGGTGGTGAGCTTCGACTACGTCGGCACTTGGGGGTTCAACCTCAGCGACAACATTCGCAGCACGCTCTCGTTCGGCGCCCAAGGCGTGGAGAACGAGATCGAGAACACCGAGAACGTGGTGCGCCACTACCCGGGTCCGGGCGACTTCACGCTCTCGATCGGCGCCACCCGCCAGAGCATCAGCCAGAACCGGCTGCGAATCATCACGGGCGGCTTCTTCCTGCAGGACCAGATTGGGATCAGCGACAAGTACTTCCTGACGCTCGGCGCCCGCGTCGACGGCAACAGCGCCTTCGGTCAGCAAGTCGGCTTCGCGCTCTTCGGCGACGACTTCCGCTTCGACGTCTACCCGAAGGTGAGCGGCTCCTGGGTCGTCTCCGACGAGGCGTTCTGGCCGGAGGCGCTCGGACAGGTGAAGCTCCGTGGCGCGTACGGTCTCGCGGGCCGTGCCCCCGGCGCCTTCGACAAGGTGCGTACGTGGAGCGCGATCGGGTACGGCACATCCGGTGAGCAGGCCTATTGGCCCAGCCGGCCGGGTAACATCGCCCTCGGCCCCGAGCGCACGACGGAATACGAGTTCGGCCTCGATGGCGCATGGCTCAACGGCCGGGTCAGCGCGGAGCTGACCTACTACCACCAGACCACCTCCGACGCCCTCTTCAACGTCCCGTCGCCCGACAGCGAAGGGAACTGGTCGTCGCAGCTCCGTAACGTGGGCAAGCTGCAGAACCAAGGCTACGAGATCATGACCAACACCACGCTCTTGGACACGCGTGCGTTCCGTTGGGACCTGGGTCTCGGGCTGGCCACCAACTTCAGCGAGGTCCTCGACCTCGGCGGATCGGCGCCGTTCCCCGTCGGAGAATACGGTTGGGTGATCGAAGGAGAGCCGGTCCCCGTGATCAACGCCTACCGGGTCATGAACCACAACGAGCTGGCCGACCCCGTCTTCTCGGATGGCCGCGCCATCTACGGCCCGGCAAACCCGCCCTACATGTGGACGGGGAGCACCTCCTTCGATCTCCCCGGGGGCCTGAGCCTGTCCGCGCGCGGCGAGTATCTGCATGGTGGCTGGATCTCCAACTACTTCGAAGCCGGGGCGACCGGGCGCACCATCGCCCACCCCAAGTGCTACGACGCCTACCGCAAGGTGGACCCGAGCTGGACACAGGGTGAACTGGGATCCAACCCGGGACCCACGTGGCCCGGCACCCGGCCCGCGGACATGTACGCGTGGGAAGTGGCCCAGTGCTTCGGCATGAGGCGATACGACTACGCCAACTCCGAGTCCGACTACGCCGAACTTCGCGACGTGACGCTGTCGATCCCCATCTCCAGCCTGCTGCCCAGCCTGACGGGGTGGGCCAGCCGCGCCGACCTGACCATCTCGGGCCGCAACGTGGCGTTCTGGACCCACAAGAACCTCATTACGGGCCATCCGGAACAGAACGAGAACAGCGTCGGCACCACGTCGTCGGGCGAGTTCCGGCACGACTTGGTGAAGGGCATCGACGAAACGCTCCCGCCGGCTTCCTACTTCACTGTTTCGCTGCGGGCGATCTTCTGATCACTCCATGTCTTGGATCGCGACGTCCCCGACCTCGAGGGTTCGGGGGCGTCCGATCCTCATGGCCCAAGGAAACTCTGGGAGATTCACGGAACCGGTAAGGAAAAATGGAGAATAGGCAAATGCATGTACGACGACTTACGAGGAAGGCCATGACCACCGGCGTCCTCGCCGCGGTCGCGATCTCTTCCGCATGCGATCTGGCGGTCACCAACCCCGGCCCCGTCCAGGACGCCACCTTGAACTTGGAGGGGGCGTATCAAGGGATCGTGAACGGCGCCATCCGCGGCGTTCAGGAAGGGTTCGGACAGTACGCGCTGCTCGGCGGCGCCATCGTGCACGACATCATGGCCAGCGGCCACACTGGCTCCGCGGGCGTTCGTCCCGAGGAGGAGGTGGCGTGGCTGAACGACAACTACGACGGGCGTGGCAGCTGGGGCTCGCTGCACCGTGCCCGCTGGGTTGGCGAGGAGGCGGTCCGCCGCTTCACGCGCGAGGACAGCGGCATTGACAACCCCGGGTCCTATCCGCCTCTCGCGCAAGCCCACTTCTGGGCCGGGCTCGCCAGCCGCTACCTGGGCGAGAACGCCTGCACCGCCATCTTCGACCAGATCACGGATGAGGGGTCCACCCCTGGTTCACCCGAACCCAAGCTGGCCTACTTCGACCGTGCCATCGAGGCCTTCGACAACGCCGTCACCATCGGCCAATCCGCCGGCATGAGCGACTTGGTCGCGGCGGCCATCGGCGCCCGAGCGGCGGCCAAGCTCTTCAAGGGCGACTACGCCGGGGCCGGGGCCGACGCCGGACAGGTGCCGTTCGGATTCGTGTTCGAGACCAGCTACTCGGGCTTCGGCAGCGAGTACTTCAACTCCTACGGACACGTGGCAAGCCTGGGCTTCCAGTCGCTCTCCTTCTGGGGCACCCCCGCGGGCGAGCACTTCCTGCTCACCGGCGACTCGCGCGTGGCCTGGGGGTACGACAACGGCTCCCGGGAGGTCCCCGACGGCGCAGCCGCCGCGGTGCGCGCGCAAACCCACCCGGCGCGCCCCACGTGGGTGTCGCTCGTGCCCATGTTCTACCCCCTCAAGGCCATCGCGCCCAGGGTCAAGGAACGCGAGTTCCTCTTCTTCGAGCCGGACCGCGCCCAGCAGCGGGAGCTGCAGGTCGACCTCGTGGACGGCCGCGAGATGGAGCTGATCAAGGCGGAGGTGGAGCTTCGCAACGGCAACTGGCAGGCGGCCATGGCGCACATCAACAACGTGCGCACCAGCACGCCCGTCTACCCCATCGACATGACCGACCAGAGCAAGTTTGATCTCAGGCTACACCCCGACGAGCAGGTGGATTGGGACGCCAACCCCGACTTGGCCGCCTACTTCGATCAGTTCAGCTACGAGCTTCAGGACTTCACCCAGGGCAACATGATGATGGGCGACCGCATGATGGACCCGGTGGTCGCGACCAACGCCGAGGAGGCGTGGACGGCCCTCAAGTTCGAGCGGTACGTTGAGTTCTCCATGGAGGGACGCCGCTTCGGCGACCGGTGGCGCTGGCGCGCCAACCCCGAACCCATCGCCCCGTCCTCGGGTCCGGGCGGAGAGCTCACGCCGGGCAAGTACAACCACTTGGAGTTCATTCCGCCCTCGCTGGCGCAGCGCTACAACGTGCCGGAGGATCCGCTCATGATGTGCTTTCCGCTCCCGGTCGCCGAAAACGACTCCAACCACAACATCGAAGAATCCTACATGGACTGGATCGAATCAACCGGTTATCGGGCGGTCGATCCGTCGCTGGTGGCCCCGCGCGGCATGTAGCGCTTGCCGACGGAACGCACCGTATTGTGCGACCTCGGGGGAGGCGGGATGCCCGCCTCCCCCGAGGTTTTTCTTGCGCGAAATCTGGCCAAGCAACGCGCCCTTCCCGATAGAGTCGCTCCCCAATGACCTTTCGGACCATTGAAATCGCGGCGCGGGGCTCGTTTGCGATCAGCACACTCGCGGGCCTGACGTGCGGAGGCGACCCCATTCACTCGGTCGCATTACCGGATGTCCCCGGTGTCCTCCGCGAGGTGATCCCGCCCGAGGGCTTCGAAGGCCCCCTTCCGCACTCCATCGTCATCGGGTTCGCGGGCCAGCTCACGCGGTCGGGGCTCGCGCTCGGCCACCTGCCTCCGGAGGCGGGAGACCTCGCCCGAGCCCCGCTGCTCTGGATCGGGTGCTATGTTCGCGAGACCGATGACGACGCGTACACGATGATCGAGCGGGTCGAGGGCTCGCC
Source organism: Longimicrobiales bacterium (assembly GCA_965221265.1). Taxonomy (GTDB): domain Bacteria; phylum Gemmatimonadota; class Gemmatimonadetes; order Longimicrobiales; family Gaopeijiaceae; genus BD2-11. The sequence continues at coordinate 385,027 of OZ244873.1, forward strand.
CTTTCCCTGCGGGGTCGTTCCGCACGACGACCACTTGGACCCGGTCATCGAATCGCCGCGAACCCCCTCGTGGCAGGCGCTGGTGGTGGTGAACGTGCCGTGAGGCCGCCGGTTCCCGCATGGGACACTCCACGACGGCCATCGCGCTCGAGGAGTGGGGCTGACGCGCGCGGACGCGCTCTCGCGGGCGAAACGAACGCTCCTCGTCAGGGGTATCAACGCAAGTGGTCTAGCAGGGATGGCCTTACGGAGCGAGCCCGGTGACACGTCTCCCGATTCGGTTTTTGGCGATCGCCGTGACCTTGGCGGCGGCGCCGTGGTCCGCCCAGGCCCAGAGGGGTGGCTCCATTGTGGGCGAGGTCGTCGACGGAGTCACAATGGAGCCCGTCGCGGGCGCCACCGTCGCCGTCGTGAGCCACGAGCTCTCCGACGTCAGCAACCAGGACGGCCATTTCTCGCTGCGCGACGTCCCCCCCGGCAACATCTCCGTCCGGGTGGAACAGCTCGGCTATATCGCCATCGTCGGCGAGGTGGAGGTGCGGCCGAACGACGTGACCTTCGTGCGGCTTCCCCTTTCTCCCTTGGCGTTCCTGTTGGACGAGCTTCGCGTCGTCGCCGACGGGCGCGAAAGCCAACCGCGCGACGGCGGCAACCATACCGAGATCATCCCGGACGATTCGGATTCGGCGCGCAACGCGCTCGAGCTGCTCACCGCGCGCGTGCCGTCCATGACCATACGCACGGACGCCACCGGCTCCGAACGGCGGAGCGAGATCCGCATTCGCGGCAACGCCTCCGTCTCGCAGAGCAACACGCCTTCGATCTACGTGGACGGAGCGAGGGCCGATGTCGCCTACCTGGAGGATCTCTCCGCGACCGAAGTGCGCAGGATCCGCGTGCTGCGCGGTCCCTCCGCCGCCTCGCTCCACCCCGACGCCGCCAACGGCGTGATCCTGGTCGAAACCCTCAGATCCGGCGGCGGTCCCGGCTGAGGCGCGCGCTCCCCTCCACCTGAAGCGCGCGCTCCCCTCCACCTCCCCGCGTGCGAGCCCGACCGCGCCCCCGCTACCGCGCCAAGAGCGAGCTTGCGAGCCCCACGGTTTCGCCTTAATCTGACGGACTGATCGACGCAGCTTCCGAGTTGGGAGGCAAGCGTGGCAGGTCAACGTTTTCCGCGGCTTGGTTGTCATCCTCTGATGCGGGTTGGGGGTGTCGCGCCCCTTGGATGGGGTACGCGCCACCTCCCCGGCCCGTCAACGCCGTTTTCGACGCTCACAGGTTCGCTCGCAACCCAAGGACGGGAGCACCGGACATGAAGATCCTCCACCCTGGCGCCGTGCTGGCCGGCGGCCTCCTGTTGACGGGAGCCGGAATTGGGACCGGCGCCGGCCCCAACCCTCCAGCCGGGGAAACCGCTTCGGCTTCGACGCCGGAGCACGCCTCCTCCGTGCCCACCGAGGAGCTGACGACCGTTGTGCGCACCTACTGCCAAGTCTGCCACAACGACGCGCTGCTCACCGGCAACGTGTCGTTCGCCGACTTCTCGGTCGAAGGCGCCGCCGACAACGCCGCGCTCGCGGAACGGATGATCCGCAAGCTGCGCGCCGGCATGATGCCGCCTCCGGGCATGCCCCGGCCCGAGCCCGATGTCCTGCTCGCCCTGGTCGAGACCTTGGAGGACAACGTGGACGACGCCTACCGGCGCCATCCCAACCCGGGTGTCCGGACCTTCCAGAGGCTGAATCGCGCCGAGTACGCGGCGGCCATCCGCGCCCTGCTGGGCATCGAGGTCGACGCGGGCGTTTGGCTTCCGCTCGACCAGATGAGCGAGAACTTCGACAACATCGCCGACGTTCAGGCGCTCACGCCCACCCACCTCGACGCGTACCTCAACGCGGCCAGCGAAGTCAGCCGCTTGGCGGTCGGAAGCTCGAACGTCGACCCGACCGACGCCACCTACAACACCTCGCCCTACGGCTCGCAGCACGCTTGGGAGTACGTGGAGGGCGCGCCCTACGGCACCCGCGGCGGCATCGTGGTGACCCACGACTTTCCCGCCGACGGCGAGTACATCCTGACCCCCGTCATCGAGGGCGGGCGCAGCGCCCGCTTCGAGGACGTCGACATCTCCATCGAGGGCGAGCCCATCGCCCTGCTGGCCGCCGGCCCCTTCCCCCGGGGAGGCGCCGACTTCCGGGGCGGTTCGCCCATCAAGACCAACCCGACCTTCATCCGCGCCGGTCAGCGCACGGTTTCCGCGGCGTTCGTGCGGCGCATCGACGGTCCCTACGACGACCTCATCAAGCCGCCCGAGTGGTCGCTGGCCGGCGGTGCCGGGGGCAGCCCCGGACAAACCACCCTGCCTCACCTCAAGAGCTTGATCATCAGCGGCCCCTACAACGTGACCAGCGTCTCCGAGACGGAGGCGCGACGGCGCATCTTCTCCTGCCGGCCCACCACGCCGGAGGAGGAGCGCCCATGCGCGGAGCGGATCATCGAGCGGATCGGCGGCGACGCGTACCGACGCCCGCTGGACGCGCGCGATCTCGCCGGCTTGATGGCCTTCTACGACGAGGGAGCCGACGAGTCGGGATTCGAGACGGGAGTGCGCCGCGCCCTGCAGGCCATCCTCGCGAGCCCCCACTTCATCTTCCGCATCGAGAGGCAGCCGGAGGATGTCGAGGAGGGCGAGCGCTACGAGATCAGCGATCTGGCTCTGGCGACGCGCATGGCCGCGTTCCTCTGGGGCACCCAGCCCGACGCCGAGCTGCTCGACCTCGCCGAGCGCGGACGGCTCTCCAACGACCGGGAGCTGGAGCGGCAGACCCGACGCATGCTGGCCGACCCCCGGGCGGAAGCGCTCGGACCGCGCTTCGCCGCCCAGTGGTTCCGTCTGCAGGACCTCGACAAGGTCCATCCGGACTCCTACTGGTTCCCGAACTACAGCCAGCAGTTGGCCGACGCCATGCGCACCGAGACCGAGATGTTCTTCAACAGCCTCGTGCGCGACGACCGCAGCATTCTGGACCTGTTCACCGCCGACTACACCTACATGAACGAGCGGCTGGCCCGGCATTACGGCATACCGGGCGTCCTGGGCGACGAATTCCGGCGCGTGCGGTACCCCGACAGCCGGCGCGGCGGCGTCCTGGGACAGGGAGCCATCCTCGTGCTGACGTCGATGGGCACCCGCACCTCTCCGGTTCTGCGCGGCAAGTGGGTGATGGAGGTGCTGCTGGGCACGCCGCCCCCGCCTCCGCCGCCCGACGTTCCGGCGCTCGAGGAGACCGAGGGCGCTTCGGATGGGCGGTTCCTGACCACGCGCGAGCGCATGGAGATCCACCGGGCCAACCCCACCTGCCACGCCTGCCACCAGTTCATGGACCCGATGGGGCTCGCGCTGGACAACTTCGACGTGACCGGCAAGTGGCGCATCCGCGAGAACAACATGGCGCTCGACACCCGCGGCAACCTCTACGACGGCACGCCGCTGGCCACCCCCGAGGACTTGCGCAACGCGCTCATGCAGCGCCCGATTCCGTTGGTGCGGACCTTCACCACCAACCTACTGGCGTACGCGTTGGGAAGGCGCGTAGAATACCATGATCAACCGACGGTGCGGGCGATCGCGCGCGCGGGCGCGGAGGACGATTACCGCATCTCCTCCTTCATCGTCGGCGTCATCAAGAGCGACCCGTTCCGGATGAGGATGGCGGACGTGGTGGCCGAGGAAGAGATGGAGAGCGAACGATAGGCGAAGCGCTTCCACGACGGATCAGCGCATGACGAACCCCCGGGTGTAATTCCCCGCTTCAGGAGACCTGACATGCAATTCATCACCGGCAAGCACATGCCCCGCCGCACCTTCCTGCGCGGAATGGGCGCGACCGTGGCGCTTCCGCTGCTCGACTCCATGCTGCCCGCGGCGAGCCCCTGGGCCGCCCGGAAGCTGGCGGAGGGCAAGACCCGTCTCCTCGCCATCGAGGTGGTGCACGGGGCGGCGGGGAGCGTCGACTGGGGCGCCAAGCAGTTCCTGTGGTCGCCCGAGAAGACCGGACGCGACTTCGAGTTCGCGGCTCAGAGCGCGCTCACGCCCTTGGAGGACTGGCGCCGGTATCTCACCATCGTCAGCAACACGGACGTGCGCATGGCCGAGGCCTTCACGGGCCCCGAAATCGGCGGCGACCACTTCCGTTCCAGCGCCACGTTCCTGACCCAGGCGCATCCGAAGCAGACGCAGAGCTCGGACCTGTACGTCGGCACTTCGCTGGACCAGATGTTCGCCGAGCGCTACGGCCAGGAGACCCCGCTCCCGTCGATGCAGCTGTGCATCGAGGACCTCGACCAGGCCGGCGGGTGCACGTACAACTACTCGTGCGCCTACACCGACTCGATCAGCTGGGCATCGCCGAGCGAGCCGCTGCCGATGATCCGGGATCCCCGCACCGCCTTCGACCTTCTCTTCGGTGCGGGCGGAACTCCGGAGGAACGCCGGGCGCGCCGGCGCGAGAACGCGAGCATCCTCGACTGGATCGTGGGCGAGGTCGCCTACCTGAGGCGCGAGCTGGGCGCGACCGACCGGCGGCGCATGGACCAGTACCTCGACAACGTGCGCGAGATCGAGCGCCGCATTCAGATGGTGGAGGCGCAGAACTCGAGCGGCGAGCAGCGCGAACTTCCCGAGGCGCCGGCGGGCGTGCCGGATTCCTTCACCGAGCACATGCAGATGATGTTCGACCTGCAGGTGTTGGCGCTTCAGTCCGACATGACCCGGGTGTTCGCGTTCAAGACGGGTCGCGACGCCTCCAACCGGATCTACCCGGAGAGCGGAACGGACAGCCCCTTCCACCCGACCTCGCACCACGGCAACAACGAGGAGACCATCCTCGACTTCAACACCATCAACCGGTTCTACGTGGGCCTGCTCCCGTACCTCCTGCAGAAGCTGCACGACAGCCAGGACGGCGAATCGAGCCTGCTCGACCAGACCATGATCATCTACGGGTCGCCCATGGGAGACCCGAACATCCACAATCACCGCCGGTGCCCGCTGTTGCTGATGGGCGGCGCGAACGGCCAGCTCGCGGGCAACATGCACCTGAAGGCGCCGGACGGAACCCCGATGGCCAACGTCTTCCTGAACGTCATGCACAAGCTTGGTTTCGACGACATGACCAGCTTCGGCGACAGCACGGGCGAGTTCAACGTGCCGAGTTCGGTGTTGACCGCGGTCGAAGAGGCAAGTCAGTCGAGCTCACGCTAGGCCGGGGAGCGGAAAGCCATGAAGAACAGATTGAACGTAAACGTGTTGGCGGCGCTGGCGGTGAGCGTACTGCTCACGTCGGCCACCACCTCGGACACACCCTTGGCGGACGCGGCCATGAAGGGCGACGCCGCGGGCGTGCGGACGCTGCTGGCGAGCGGAGCCGACGTGAACGCGGCGCGCGGCGACGGCATGACCGCCCTGCACTGGGCGGCGGAAACCGGCAACGCCGAGATCGCCGACATTTTGGTGAACGCGGGGGCGATCCTCGGGGTCACCACGCGGCTCGGTGCCTACACCCCGCTGCACGTGGCGGGCAGAAAGGGTGCCGCCGAGGTGATTCGCGTCCTGCTCGACGCCGGAGCGGACCCGCGCGCGGTGGCCGCAACCGGATCGACGCCGTTGCATCTCGCGGCGGGATCCGGGAGCGCCGACGCGGCTCGCCACCTGTTGGACGCCGGCGCCGAGGTCGACGCGCGCGCGGGAGACGCCGAGCAGACGCCCTTGATGTTCGCGTCGGCGGCCGACCACGCGGGCGTGGTGGCCCTTCTCCTGGAGCGGGGAGCGGATCCGAACGTCACGACCAAGCTGATGGAGGCGGCGACCCGCTCGGCGGTCGATCAGTATGCCGGCGAGCGCATGCAGGAAGTGCTGGACGCCTTCAAGGGCGAGGGCGACGAACTACCCACGCCCGCCCAGATCCAGGCCGCCTTGGAGGTCGCGCGCGCCGTACAGCGCGCCGGCGTGGTCCCTGAGAAGGACGAGGAGGAGGAGGAGGACGACCCGCGGGCGTTCTTCCGGCAGCCCCCCGACGACAAGTGGGGAAGCCTGACGGCGCTGCACCACGCGGCGCGGGAGGGCGCCATCGGAGCGGCGATGGCGCTGCTCGACGGCGGTGCCGACATCAACCTCGTGACCGAGGCCGACAACACCAGCCCGCTCACGATGGCCGTCATCAACGGTCGCTTCGACTTGGCGATGAGGCTGTTGGAGCGGGGCGCCGACCCCAACCAGGCCACCGTCGACGGCGTCGCGCCCCTCTACGCCGCCTTCAACGTTCAATGGTCGCCCCGGTCGCGCTATCCGCAGCCGCGCGCCCACGAACAGCAGGAAACGGAGTACACGGAGCTCGCGCTGGCGCTGCTCGAAGCCGGCGCGGACGTGAACCATCAAGTGACGAAGAACTTCTGGTACTTCACCTACAGTGGTTGCGGCAACGGCAACTGCGGCCTCGAGAACCAAGCCGGCGTCACGCCCTTCTGGCGGGCGGCGCGCGCACTCGACGTCGACGGCATGAAGTTGCTGCGCGCGTGGGGCGCGGACTGGAACATCGCCACCACCAAGCAGCCGGAGCGCCGGCGGGGCCGCAACCCGCGCACCGGCGACACCGAGGATGAGGAGCAGGTCGATCCTTCGGGGCTGGAGCCGGTTCCGGTGGGAGGGCCCGCGGTCTTCCCCATTCACGCGGCTTCGGGCGTCGGGTACGGCGAAGGCTTCGCGGGGAACGCGCACACGCACATCCCCGGCAACTGGATCGCCGCGGTCGATTACCTGCTTGAGCTCGGAGCGGACGTCAACCAGCGCGACCACAACGGCTACACCCCCCTTCATCACGCCGCCGCGCGTGGCGACACCGAGATGATTCAGTGGCTCGTGGACCGGGGCGCCGACGTCATGGTGGTGAGCCGCAAGGGGCAGACCACGGTCGACATGGCCAACGGTCCGGTGTCGCGCGTGACCCCCTACCCGGACGCGATCGCCCTTCTGGAGAGCATGGGCGCGATCAACAACAACAACTGCGTCTCCTGCTGATGGCCCGACCGGTGTCTTGACCACCGGTTGGCAAGAGTGCGAAAACGCCGACGGCCCTCTGGGTCGTCGGCGTTTTTCGCGGCCGCGCTGACGGGCCGCGCGCAACGCTACCACCGGGTGAATGCCGTTGCGCTGCCAGCTTCACCGGAAGACAGGAGACCGTGGTTCCCGGCCGCCTGCTGGGGATTGTCTACGACCGGTAAGCCACGATCCGGCGCGTGGGACCGTCGCCAAGCTGGCGACCCCGTCTAACCGTAGCGGCTACTGGGCTGGTCGGTAGTGTACGGCGGGATGGCGCCGGTACTTACTTCAACCGCCCCCGCCCCTCATGCTCGTCACCTCGATCAGCCCGTTCGGGAACCCCGTTCCCCAACGCATGGTGGCGTCGGCGGCGCTGTGAAAGCGAACCTCCTGGACTTGGTCGGGGCGTAGCGAATCCAGGATCCCCCAGTCCTGCGGAGCCCCGCCATCCACCACGACGGGCACCCGGCGGTCGCCTCCGAACTCGAGGCTGGGGGCGCCGCGCACGTTCATCCACCGGGGCCGCAGCTGACGGATGGCGTCGGCGAGCATCATGGTCGAGTAGTTGGCGAGCTCCTCGGCCACGATCAGATCCGGATCCCGCCGGACGCCCCCCTCACCGGTACCCGTCGAGGCGCACGCCTGGGCAAGCACGATGAGCGACCCCGCCATCACGAGTTTCAGTCCTGTCCGTCGCATGTCGCTTGCCTCCATCGAAGAGATGTGGGGTGGGCGTTAATCATCGGGAACGGGGCGGATTCCCGCCAAGACCCCGTAACTGCCATGTCTTTCGTACCCGAGTGGAGATGTCGGGTTGCGGGTCTTGGCCACGGGCCCCGTCCGCTCGAGGGAGCTCCTCCCCGAGTGGGCGGGAGTATGTCCACGGGCCGCTCCGGTCGCTACCCCGTCGGGCGCGCGCGGAAGGGACGGTGGCAGCCGCCACAGGTGCGCCCGAAGCCGGCCGCCGCCTCGCCGACCGCCGCCATGTCGCCCGCTTGAGCCGCTTCCGCCAACGCGTCGGCCGCGCTCTGGAATGCCGTCAACGCCTCGCCGAAGCCCGCGGCGTCCTCCCAGATGGCCGGCAGCGCCCGCGAGCCCTCCCCGTGCGACCCTTCGGGAAAGATGTCCGAGGCCATCACCGACAACTGCCGCAGGGAGAGCGCGTGCCCGAGCACATGGCCCTCGTGGGGCACGTCCTCGTTCAGGATGGCGGTGAGGGCGCCCCGGTGCGCGCCGAGGCTGCTCATGATGGTCTGGCGGTACTCCATGGCGGGAGTCGGGTCCTGCGCCGTCGCGCGCGCGGGCGCGACGGCGACGAGGAGGCAGGCGACGAGGGCGGTGCGGGTAACGGCCTGATGCGAGCGGATCACGGCGTGTCCTCCTTCCATTGGCATGGCACCCGGCGGCATCCGTGAAATGGCCACCCGGGCGGGTTCGAGCGCGTGGTTCACGGGCTGCGAAATAGGTCGCCCGGGGCGTCCGCGCAAGGGAGGGGGCGGGCCGCCCACCGCGACCCGGGCGGCCATTCACGCACCCGTCGACGCCCGAGCGCACGCTCCGGCAGTCCGGGGAGGAATTCGCCGGAGCACCGAGAGCGGCGTGGTGCCGGCCTGGCAAGGCCCGCCGAGGCTCGGGTGCGGCGCCACCGGGACGAATGGCCACGCGGAACGGGCGCCTCCAGCGCGGATGCCACGCCGCTCGACGGACGGGGGCGGTCGTCGGCGGGCCGCCAAGCCCTGGCCCCCGTCCGGGCGTCCCCTCCCCGAACGGGCGCGGAGAACCGGACTACCGGTCGGTGGCCGAAGCCGCAACCGGCATGCCGCCGCCCAGATACCCGCCGAAGGTCTCGTCGAACGCCCCGGGGAAGAACTCGCCGGTGACGATGGAAGCCCGGGTGGGATCCCCGTCGACCACCACGATGTTCAGCGGGGTGCCCCACTTGCGGGGGTCGAGGAGTGCCTTGCGCATGCGGAAGTGCGACGTGGTGACGCGCACCAGGTCCTCGTTGTCGGGATCCGGATTGGGGCTGCCCAGGATCACCGGGTACTCGATCCCGAACTCGTCGACGTACTCGTCCACCACATCCGGGTGCGAGTACTCGCTGCGCCCGATGATCATCAGGCCGTCATCTCCGTGGGCGCCGAATTTCGCAACCAAGTCGGGAGCTTCGTAGCGGCAGTTGGCGCACCACTCGGCGAAGTAGGTCAGGAGGGTGACCCGATTTTCGCGCACCACCTCGTCGAGGTCGATCTCGGCTCCGTCGCGCGTCACGCCGGAGAAGTCCCGGCGCAGGACCTCCCAAGGCACTAGCTCGTCGCCACCGGCGCCGGACACCGCCGCGGTGAGGTCGATCGCGACCACGGGCGAATACTCGTGCGGGTGGGGCGCATCCTCCCCGTCCGCCGTCGCGGGCGGATCGCGCATCAGCCAACCGCCCGCCACCACCAGCAGGGCCACCGCCAAAACGATCCATTTCGTCATGGGACTCTCCCTCCAACTGGGCTCGCCCGTACCTCGCGGTTCCGGGCGAAGGGAAACAAAAACGCCCGCCAGCCGGGTCGCTGGTCGGGCCTCCGAGCATCCTCCGCCGAATCGGTCGGAGCGCTACATGGGTCGGCCCGCCCAACCCCGCGCCGGGGTGCGGCATGGACACGAGCAGGCCTCCACAACGGACCGCCGTCCGCCGTGGCGTCGCACATCTTCGTTGGGGCTCCGGATTGCGTACATTGGAACCGGGTCGGTGAGTGGAATCACTCGGTGGCCTCTCGCACCGAAAATGAAGCCGAACCGGGGATCACGCAACCGCCGTCCCCGGGGATCTCGCCGGCCCGCGCGCGCGGACGGCTTGGAGACACGCTCTTGAAGCGACGGAATTGCACCGGCATCCGGGCCGATGCGCATGCCCACGGGTACGCGCTCGCGATTGCGGCATCCCTCGCGCTTGCGGCCCTCCTCCTCCCCACCGCCCATCTCGCCGCGCAGACGGGTGGCGTGGAAGGCAGGGCGCGGGCCTCGGACGGTCCTCCCATCTTCGCCGCCACCATCCTGCTCGCCCTTCCGGAGACCCCCGAGGAGATCGAGCGCGTCGCCGAGACCGACCGCTTCGGCTACTTCCGCATCGAGAACCTCGAACCCGGGCGCTACCTGTTGCGCACCCAGCGGATCGGGTACGGCGAGGTCGCGCGGGCCATCGACATCGTCGCCAACCAGCGCATCGACATCGAGATCACGCTCACCGCCACCCCCGTGGAGCTCGACGAGATCTCCGTGGGCGCGGCGGAGACTCGTGAGCGCGACCGCTTCTTCGAAACCGCCGGCGTGACCGTGCGCGAGATCTCGCAGGCGGAGCTCCGCCTCGTGCCCGGGCTCGCCGAGGCGGATCCCATCCGGGCGGTGGAGGTCCTGCCGGGGGTCGTGTCCACCTCCGACTTCACGGCGTCGTTCAACGTGCGCGGAGGTTCCGCGGACCAGAACCTGATTCTGTTGGACGGCGTGCCCATCTTCAACCCGTTTCACCTGGGCGGCATCTTTTCCGTTTTCAACGCGGACATGGTGGGCCGGGTCGAGCTGAGCTCGGGCGGCTTCCCCGCCGAGCATGGCGGACGGGTCTCGTCGTTGCTGCTCGTCGAAAGCGACCCCGGCCCCGACGATTTCGGCGCCCGGGGCGGCGTGTCGCTGCTCGCCGCGCGCGCGGCGCTCGGAGGCAGGGCACCCGCGTCGGTCGAGCGCACGCTCGGGCTCCGGCGCCTCAAGGGTCGGGTGTCCGCGCGGCGCTCGTGGTTCGACCAGCTGCCCAGGTCGGTCCCCTATCGGCTCACCGACTTCCAGGGCGTGGTGGAGGGATGGACCCCCGGAGGGAGCCGCATCCTCGTCACGGCCTACACGGGCGACGACGTCTTCAACCTGACCGAGGTCGGCGAGGACGGGGACGAGGGCTTCCCCCTGCGCGCGGCCTGGAAGTGGGGCAACGACCTGATCGGTCTTCGGTGGACCCTACCCCGACGCGACGGGGGCGCCTTCGACGTGCGCGTCGGCCACACCCGCTTCAGGTCGGCCCTCGCCTTCCCCGATTTCTCGGACACGGAATTCAGCAGCGGCATCTCGCAGCTGTCCATGGGCGCCGAGCTGGAACACGCCATGGGTCGGCGGTGGACGCTGAAGACGGGCGTGTCTGCGGATCGGATGACGCACCTCAACCTGGTCCGGGCCGGTGGCACCCGCTTCACGGACAACGCGGGCGAGGGATGGCTGGGAGGGGTGTTCGCGCACGCCGAGTGGAGGGGCGGGCTCGCATGGCTGGTCGAGGCGGGGCTGCGCGCGGACCGCTGGGCGCCCTCCCTGGGCGATCCCGTCAACCAGCTGGCGCCGAGGCTGGCGGTGAAACGGTTCCTCGGAGGCGGCGACGTCGCGGTCAAGGCCGCGGCGGGGCGCTTCACCCAGTTTCTGCACTCCGCGCGGGACGACGAGATACCCATCGGCATCGATGTGTGGGTGCTCGCCGGGCACCTGGCGCCCCACGTCGCGTCCGACCAGGTGCAGGTGGGGGTCGACGCGTACTTCCAAGGCGGATGGTTCGCCTCGCTGGAGACCTACGAGCGCTTCTTCGACGGCGTCACCACCTTCAACCCGGTCGACGACCCCAACCGGGGCGACGACGACCTGCTTCCCGGCAGCGGCCGCTCGCGCGGCATCGACCTGTTCGTGCGCAGGACGGGAGAGGGCGTGACCGGTTGGGTGTCGGCTTCGTGGCTGCGCGCCACCCGCACCTTCCCGAACGTCCTGAGCGGCCAGGAGCCCCCGCCGGACCACACCTATCCGCCCATCTTCGACCGCCGACTGGACGTGGACGTCGTCCTGCGCATTCCCCTTCCCGCGGGGCTGCGCGGCGGGGTGCGGTGGAACCTGGGAACCGGGCTGCCCTATACCCGCCCCTTGGCTTCGTTCGCGTACTTCTCCCCGCAGAACGTGTCGGGTGGGCGCCTCACCTGGCAGGCGGACGAGGACAACGCCATGCTGCTCGGCTCCCGCAACGGCACCCGCTACCCGGCCTACCACCGCCTCGACCTGAGCGCGCGTCGGACCTTCACCTTCGACTGGGGCACGCTGACGCCCCACCTGGACGTGCTCAACGTGTACAACCGCAGGAACGTGCTCTTCTACTTCTTCGACTATTCCACGGACCCGGCGACCCGCTCCGGCCTGTCGATGTTCCCGATCCTGCCCACCGCGGGGGTGGAGGTGACGTTCTGATGGACCCCCGCGACTTCGACGCCACGCGCGCCCCCGCGGGCCGCGGACCCGTGCCCCAAGGCCTTGCCGACCCGGCGCCCCAGCCCTCTCGGTGCCCGAGCGAATTCACCCACGGACTCGGGAGAGTCAGCGGGCGAACGCCCCCCGGCATTCGGAAGGCGTTGCATCCACGCGGGTTGGCGGCGGCGCTGGTGGCGATGCTCCCGGCGCTGGTTTCGGCGTGCGACATCCAGGAGATCACGGTGGCGCCGTCCGAGGACGTGGTGGTCGCCGAGATCTACCTCGCCTCGGACGTGGGCGGCATCTCGGGAACCGCGTGGCTCCATCGGACGCTGGGGAACGCGGGCGTCACGGATGAGCTGTCACGCGCCGATGTCTTCCTGCGCACCGAGTCCCGCGCCCAGACGGTGCGCCTCCGTCCGGCGGAGGCTTCGGTCTGCGCCGGCGACGAGCTTCCCAACGACTTCCTTGGGTGGTGCTATTCCGCGGGACCGCTCGATCCCCGCCACTTCGGTCCGGGCGCCACGGTCGAGGCGATCGTTCGCCTGCCCGACGGAGGTCGCATCACCGGGCGGACGCGCGTGCCGGCGAACTACGACCTCCTCAGCCCGCGCATCCATCGTCGCCGCATGTGCTCGCTGAAGCCGGCCGAGCGCCTCACCGTGGAATGGACCCGCGCCGAGGGGGCGTGGGCCTACATTTCCGAGACCCAGATCATCAACCTCACCGCGGCCCTCGAGGACTCCGACGTCGAGGTCGAGCAAGACCCGCTGCTCCTGGTCGGACTCTCGGTGTCGGAAGCGGACACCACCATCGTCTTCCCATCGGAATTCGGTCTCTTCGAGCGGGTGGGCCTGGGGCGCGATCTGGCACTGGTCCTCCAGGAGGGACTACCTTTCGGTACCCAGGCGGAGGTGGTGATCGGGGCGGCCGACCGCAACTACGTCAACTGGGTGCGGCGCGGGGTCTTCAACCCGTCGGGCATCGTGCGCACGCCCAGCCTTCAAGGCGACGGCACGGGGGTCTTCGGGTCGGTCGTGCGCACGCGGTTCACGGTGGACGCCGGCTTGGAGGTCCCGACGCCGGGATCCTGCAAACCCGGGGATCCGTAGAAGTTTGACGGGGCCGGACGTCCCTGGGCGGCTACGGCCCGCGCCGGCCGCCACCGCGCATCCCCGACACGAGGCACCGGAGAAGACCATGGCGAACATCATCGTGCCCCCCGGCTGGCGCATTCCGGAATCGCTGGCAACCCCCCGGGATGTCTACCTGCGACGTCGCGAGTTCGTGCGCGCGCTGGGTCTTGGCGTGGCCGCGCTGGGCTCGGCGGCGTGCGGCTCCACGTTCATCGCGAACGAGGACGACTCCGGCGAACCGGGTTCGCCGTTGGATCCCACGGATCCCGGAGGGCCCGTCGATCCGCCGGACTCCGGTGCCCCCACGTGCGACGACGATCCGCCCACGGACCCATTGCACACCATTTGCGCCTCTCCCAACGCGGACCTGTACCCGGCCGAGCGGAACATCACCTACACCCTCGGCTCACGCGCGATCACCGACCGCGGCGTCGTCTCGACCTACAACAACTACTACGAGTTCCTGCAGCGGGCCGGGAACATGTGGCGGCTGACCGGGCCGTTCCGGGTGCGTCCGTGGACCATCACCTTCTCCGGGCTCTGCAACGCGCCCGCCACATGGGACATCGACGCGCTCGAGCGCAGGTTCGGGATCGAGGAGCGGCTCTACCGCCTGCGCTGCGTCGAGACCTGGTCGATCGCGGTTCCCTGGAGTGGCTACCCCCTTCGCAAGCTGATCGAGTTGGCCGAGCCCCTTTCGTCGGCGAGCCATGTCGCCTTCCGCGGCTACCACCGGCCCGAGCAGGCCGTCGGACAGGAGGCCGGTTCGCAATGGCCGTGGCCCTACTACGAGGCGCTTCGGCTCGATGAGGCGATGAACGACCTCGCCTTCGTGGTGACGGGCGCCTACGGCGAGCCCCTCCCCAAACAGAACGGAGCCCCGCTGCGACTCGCGCTTCCCTGGAAGTACGGCTACAAGAGCGCGAAGGCCTTCCTGGAGGTGGAGTTCACCGACACGCGCCCCGGGACCTTCTGGTCCGACTACTCGCCCAACCAGTACGGCTTCTACTCCAACGTCAACCCCGACGTCGGCACTCCGTGGTCTCAGGCGTCCGAGCGGCACCTGCCCGCAAACACGCCCCAGCCGACGGCGCTCTTCAACGGGTACGGGGAGTTCGTGGCCGACATGTACGACCCGGAATTGCTCACGCGGGTGAGCTAACGGCCCGCGGACGCCCTGCCGGCACTCGAGCGGCGCAGGCCTCCACAACAGGGCCGGAGGGCCGCGGGTGGCGTGCGAGCGCGGTGGGAGGACGAGGGCGAGGCGGAAACTACAGGGAGAGCCGGGCGAAGTAGCCCACCACGATCTCGGGGCCGGTCGCCAGGTTCCGGCCCGCAAGGGGCAGCCGGGAACCCAGCTCCACCTGGCCGGGACCCGCGGTCACCAGCAGCGAGGGGTAGAGGCGCAGCAACTCGCGCTCCTGTCCCTCTCCGGTGAGCCCTCCAAAGGAAGGGACGCCACCGTACCACCCCTCGAACTGGACCTTGAAGCCGAGCGGTTCGCCGCCACCCCCCAGGCTCACGTTGAAGAAGCGCTCGTCGCCGAAGTCGCCCCCGGTGTCCTGCGCCTCGCGCCAACGGTACCCCGCCCACGCCTGCAGGTAGAAGGGCCTCGGCCAGAACGAGTGCCCCACCTCGGCCAACACCTCCCAGTCGCGCTGGCCGTCTCCCAGCGGGATCAGATCGGTGCCGGACTCGAAATCGGTGGGCAGCTTGGCGCCCGCGCGGATCGCAAGCGGAAAGTCGCTGCCCAATAGCCGCAGCGGAGCCGCGCGCACGTACGCGCGGGTGTCGCCGAACCCCCAGGAACGGCGGGTGCCCTCCAAGTCGGCGTACTCGAGGCGGTGGTAGGACGGCTGAACCCAGACGTCCACGCCGGGCAGAACCCCCAACGCGACCGTGACGAAGGACGACGCGGTCTGCGCGTGGCCGTCCAGCAGGAAGTTGCGAACCTCCCCCGTGGGGCTGAACTGATCCCGGGTGTCGAGATAGTACATCGCGAACGACACCCATCCCTGGCCCTGGGGTTCGATCCACTGTCCGCGCGCGGGCGAGGCCGGCGCGAACGCGACGACGGCCAAGGCGAGTGCGCCGGCGCCCCCAAGGCCACGTCGCAAGGGCACGCGAGGGGCGACCGAGGCGCGTTTCGATGGCATCATGGCGAGATCTCGGTGGCTGTTTCGGGCATGGAGGGATGGGTCCATCGTGCTCGTCCGCGCGACGGACCCGCCTTGGTCGGGCCGTCCGAACGCGGCACAATCCGTGCCTCGGTTGCCCCGTACGTCATGTTCGCGACCCGAACCTCACAAAGTAGCCGATCACCAGCGTGTTGCCAGCCGGCAGATTGGTGCCCCGCAGCGGAACCTGCACTCCGGCCTTCGCCGACCCGGCCCCCAGCGCGTGGCTCAGGGACGGCGTGAGCCGCAGCATCGAGCGGGACGCGGTCGGGATCGGCAGGTCCTCGATGACCGGCACGCCGCCGTCCCAGCCCTCGACGATGAGGCTCGCGCCCAGCCGTCCGAATTCCATTCCCCCCGAAAGCAGGAAGAACACTTCGTCGCCGAAGTCCCTCCGCGACCGCCGGTTCTCCTCCCGCCAGCGGTGGCCGATCCAGGCGCTCACGTAGGCGGGTACGGGATGGAGGGAGCGGCCCAGCTCGAGGACCAGCTCCCAGTCCCGCTGGCCGTCGCCCAGCGGAATGATCTCGGCGTCCACGGCGAAGTCGCCAACGGGAATCTTCGCGCCGGCCCGGATGGCCACCGGAACCCCGCTCCCGAAGTGGTGGCCGGGCTGCACGCGCAGGTACGCGCGCGTGTCGCCGACGCCTGTACGGAGCCGGTCGGCGCCCAAGTCGTCGAAGCGGAGGCGCTGAACGGGCACCTGCAGCCACGCGTCGACCCCGGGGAGCAGCCCCAGCGCCACCGTGACGAACGCCGAGGTGCTGACGGCGTGGGCCTGGGTGAACGGGTCGAAGGCACGCACGGCGCCGTCGGCGTGGAAGGCGTCCCGCGTGTCCAAGTGGAAGACCGAAACGTCCACCCAGCCCCGGCCGGGCGGCTCCACCCACTGGGCGAGCGTCGCGGAGGGAAGCGCGGCCGAACCGGTAACCCAAAACCACACCAGCGCGCGCGCGGCCAACCCACCCCGCCGCCGTAGCGCTCCCGCAACCCTCCCGGGCGGGCGGGCGGAACACCGGGTTGCCGAGCAGCGGGGCACCGGGATGGCGGTCACTTGCCGTCGATGTGCACGGTCACCTCGGAGAAACGGGAGTCGCCGGGCAGGGTGGACACGGTCGCGCGCGCCACGTAGGTGCCCGGCTCCTCGTAGGCGTAGTCGAAGTACCCGGCCTGCGAGTTGACGTTGACGGGCGGGCCGCCGGTGTAGATGAACGGGACGGTCTCCAAGTCCCCGGTGCCGTACTCCACCACGGTCTGCGACAGGTTGGTGCCGCGCGATTCGTAGCGGAACCGGATCTCCTCGCCGACGGTCGCGCGCTCCGGGGTGGCGGTCAGCGTGACCGTCAGCGCCTGGGGCTCCAAGGGAGGGTTCAGGCAGGAGGCGAGGAGGAGCCCCAGCGCGCACGCCGCGAGGGGTGAACGCTCGCGGGTGGCCCCCCGCCCCGGCCGTCGCCGACTCCCACTCCGCTTGAGGCACGCGCGGCCACCCGGGCCCGCACGGTCGCGCCCGGCGCGGCTCGCGTCCCCGTGGCGCGGCCCCGTGCCCGGGTCGCCCCGCCGTCCCCCCCGGCCCGTCATTCGGCTGAACATCGCATGGCTGAACATCGTTGATCCGCCTCCCTGCCCGCGCCCCGTCCGTGGTGGCGGGGATACCTGTCGAAACCTATGTTGCCCATACGGTATTGTCTGCATCCCGGGCCTGCGTGATCGGGTCGGTCCAACCGGACGGTCGCACGTTTCGGAGGGGCCGGTTCGGCGGCGCGCGTCCGCGATCCCGGAGGGCGAGGAATGAACGCACTCACTGGCGCCACCACCATTCTGGGCGTCGGCCTCATGGTCGGCGCGGGCGGAGTCGGCTTCCGCATGGATGCCCATCCCGCTCCCGCGGACGCCGCCATCACCGCCCCCGACGTCTCCGCCGCCACCCTGACCGAGGTGGTCGCCCGCTACTGCCAAGTCTGCCACAACGACGCCCTCCTGACCGGCAACATGACCTTGTCGGGCTTCCAGGTGGAGGCGGCCGCGCGGAACGCCGAGACGGCCGAGCGCATGATCCGCAAGCTGCGCGCGGGCATGATGCCCCCACCCGGCATGCCCCGGCCCGGCGGCGACACCCTGCTGGCGCTGGTGGAAACCCTCGAGAACACCATCGACGAGGCCGCGCGCCGCAATCCCAACCCCGGAGGCCGCACCTTCCAGCGCCTCAACCGGGCGGAGTACGAGCAGTCGGTGAAGAGCCTGCTCGATCTCGACATCGACGCCGGCGAATACCTCCCCTTGGACACCAAGAGCGCCAACTTCGACAACATCGCCGACGTGCAGATGCTGTCGCCGACCTTGCTCGAGGCGTACCTGAACGCGGCCAGCGAGATCAGCCGCCTGGCCATCGGCGACCGCGACGCCAGCCCACGCGAGGTGGCCTACAAGGTCGAAAAACGCGCGTCGCAGCTCGTCCACGTCGAGGGCACGCCCCACGGTTCGCGGGGTGGCGTCTCCATCAGCCACACCTTCCCGGCCGACGGGGAATACGTGTTCTGGATGCAGTTCCACGGAGTCGGGGGAAGGGCGGCCGGCGAGCGAATCGAGATCTCCTTCGACGGCGAGCGCGTGGCGCTGCTGGACGTGAACCTGCGCGGGGGGACCGAGAACGAGCAGCAGGGCCGGGAGATGGTCACCGAACCCATCTTCGCGCGCGCCGGGCCGCGCCGGGTGTCCGCCGCGTTCGTGCGCACCTTCGAGGGACCGGTCGAGGAGGTGCGCGCGCCGCTGGGCCGAGCGGTCAACAGCGGCTGGCCTGACCTGGCCCTCACAACGGTGCCGCACCTGCGCGAGTTCGCGGTGCGCGGCCCCTTCAACGTCACCGGCGTATCGGAGACGCCCAGTCGACGCAGGATCTTCAGCTGTCGCCCGACGTCGCCGGAGGAGGCGCCGGCGTGCGCCCGGGACATCTTCTCGCGCCTGGCCACCGAGGCCTACCGGCGCCCGGCCACCGAGGGCGACATCGCCGATCTGATGGCCTTCTACGAGATCGGCGCGGACGAGGGCGGCTTCGAACGGGGCGTACGCTTCGCCCTTCAGGCCTTGCTGGCCAGCCCGCACTTCGTCTTCCGCTTCGAGGAACCGCCCGCCGGCGCACGGGCCGGGGAGCAGTATCCGCTCGACGGCGCGGCGGTGGCGTCCCGGCTGTCCTTCTTCCTCTGGGGATCTCCTCCCGACGACGAACTCATGGGGGCGGCCCGCGATGGGAGGCTGGACGACGAGGACGAGCTCGAGCGACAGGCGCGCCGCATGCTGGCGGACCCCCGCTCGGAGGCGCTCTCGACCCGCTTCGCGTCGCAGTGGCTGCGCCTGCAGGACTTGGAGAAGGTGTCGCCGGACATCTACGCCTTCCCGTATTTCGACATGACGCTGTCGGACGCGATGAGGCGCGAAACCGAGCTCTTCTTCCAGGATCTGGTGCGCGAGGACCGTAGCCTGCTCGAAATCCTGACCGCCGACCACACCTTCGTGAACGAGCGGCTCGCCGCCCACTACGGCATTCCCGGCGTCGCGGGCGACAACTTCCGGCGCGTCCGGTATCCGGACGACCGGCGCAGCGGGCTCCTCGGGCAAGGCAGCATCCTCATGCTCACGTCGATGGCCAACCGCACCTCGCCCGTGCTCCGTGGCAAGTGGGTCATGGAGGTGCTCCTGGACGCTCCGCCCCCGCCCCCGCCACCCGACGTGCCCGCCTTGGAGGCCACCGAGGGTACGGAGGAGGGCAAGGTCCTGACCACGCGCGAGCGCATGGAGAAGCACCGCGCCAGCCCGGTGTGTCAGGCCTGCCACCAGTTCATGGATCCAATCGGGCTGGCGCTCGACAACTTCGACGTGACCGGAGAGTGGCGCGTGCGCGAGTACGGGATGTCCCTCGACACCCGCGGCACCTTCTACGACGGAACCACCGTGGCGAGCCCCGGCGACCTGCGCGACGTGCTTCTCAAGCGCCCCATCCCCATCGTGCGCGCCTTCGCCAAGAACCTGATGGCGTACGCGCTGGGGCGCCGAGTCACGCATCACGACCAGCCCGCGATCCGCGCGATCACGCGCGCGGCGGAGGCCAACGACTACCGGATGTCGTCATTCATCCTGGGCGTGATCCAGAGCGACGCATTCTCCATGAAGCGCACGGACGCGCTCCTGACGGAGGAGACGCCGTCCAACTGACGAAGGGCGAAACCGTCCTGGGAGGCGAATCGATGAACTTCCTCACCGGAAAACACATCCACCGACGCACCTTTCTGCGCGGAATGGGCGGATCCCTGGCGCTTCCCTTCCTGGACGCCATGGTGCCGGCGGGCGCGGGATGGGCGCGGGCGTCGGCCGACCTCGAGAACACCCGCTTCATCGCCATCGAGATCGTGCACGGCGCCTCCGGGTGCACGGAGTGGGGCGCGACCCGAAACCTGTGGTCTCCCGCCAAGACCGGCCGCGACTTCGACCTGAGCCCGACGGCCATGAAGTCGCTCGCGCCATTCCAGGACCACCTCACCATCGTCGGCAACACGGACGTGCGCATGGCGGACGCCTACACCGCGCCCGAGATCGGCGGCGACCACTTCCGCTCCAGCGCGACCTTCCTCACGCAGGCGCACGCGAAGCAGACGGAGGGGTCGGATGTCTTCGTGGGCACTTCGATGGACCAGCTGTACGCGCGCCGATTCGGCCAGGAGACGCCGATTCCGTCGATGCAGCTGTGCATCGAGAACGTGGACCAGGCGGGTGGGTGCGCCTACGGTTACGCGTGCGTGTACACCGACACCCTGAGCTGGGCCTCCCCCACCGAGCCACTGCCCATGATCCGCGATCCCCGGGTCGCCTTCGACATGCTGTTCGGCGCGGGCGGGACCCCCGAGGCGCGCGCCGAGCGCCGGCGGGCCAACCGCAGCATCCTGGACTGGATCGCGGGCGAGGTGGCGGAGCTGAGGATGGTGCTCGCCGGGGAGGATCTGGCTCGACTCGAGCAGTATCTGGACAACGTGCGGGAGCTCGAGCGCCGGATCCAGAAAATCGAGGCGCAGAACGCGAGCGGGGAGGAGCGGGCTCTGCCGGAGGCCCCGGCGGGCGTGCCCGACTCCTTCACCGAGCACGTGCGGCTCATGTTCGACCTGCAGGTGCTGGCGTTCCAGACCGACATGACCCGGGTGTTCACCCTCAAGCTCTCGCGCGACGCCACCAACCGGGTGTACCCCGAGAGCGGTCTGGACCTGCCCTTCCACCCCACGTCGCACCACGGCAACAACCCGGAGGAGATCCTCAAGTTCCAGCAGTTCAACGAGTTCTTCACCGGGCAGACGCTGTACCTGCTGGAGCGGCTCGCCGAGTCGATGGACGGCGACGCGAGCCTGCTCGACCGCAGCATGGTGCTGTACGGATCGCCCATGGGCGACCCCAACGTCCACAACCACCGGCGGGTGCCCATGTTCCTCGCCGGCAAGGCCAACGGCCAGCTCGAGGGCAACCTGCACCTGCACGCCCCCGACGGCACGCCCATGGCCAACGTGATGCTCACCATGCTGCACAAGCTGGGCTTGGACGACTTGGAGGACTTCGGGGACAGCACCGGCGCGTTCTCGCTTTCGCCCCCCGCGATGGCGGCCAACGACGCCGGCGGCTCCAGCGGATAGGCGGGCGCCTTGGGAACGGTCGCCGCGAAGTCCACGCGTTCGAGCAGGTAGTCGCGCCCACCGGGAGAACGAATGATGGAGATGCTGCGTGATGGAGGAGCCCACCAACCGTGGACGAATCCAACTTGGCGCGGAGAGCGCCGGAGCGCCGGGCGGGCAACGCGCCCCGAACGCCGAGTCGCGGGGCCAACGGGCCGCGGGGAAACGCCGAGTGATGCGAATCAGCGCGGACGCGGCGCCGTCCGAACACCGGGCCGGGTGCCTGCGCGGGCCACCGGGGCGACGGCCGGACGCGGGACGGGGGCGCTCCTGGCCGCCCTGGTCCTGACCCTTCTGGTCTCGGCGGCGACGCCGCCCGACTCGCCGGTGGCGGACGCCGCCATGCGGGGCGATCACGGGTCGGTGCGCGCGCTGCTTCGAGGGGGTGCCGATGTGAACGCCGCCCAGGGCGACGGCATGACCGCGCTCCATTGGGCGGCCGAACGCGGCGACGTGGAGATGGCCCGCATGCTCGTCCACGCGGGCGCCGGTATGGAGGCCGTTACCCGCATGGCCGAATACACCGCCCTGCACTTGGCGTGTCGGGCCGGCCACGGGGCTGTGGCGCGCGCGCTGCTCGAGGCGGGTGCCGACCCGGCGGCGCCCACCGCCAGCGGTGGCGCCACCTCCCTGCACTTGGCGGCCGCGGCCGGCAGCGCGGAGGCGGTCGTCGCGCTCATCGAGCACGGCGCCGACGTGGACGCCCGGGAGGAGAGGGCCGGGCAGACGCCGCTCATATTCGCCGCGGCGCAGAACCGGGTGGAGGCGATCCGGGCACTGATCGCCGGCGGGGCCGACCCGTCGATCTCCACCAGGGTGGTGGACATGGTCGAGCTGGAGGAGTCGCTGCGCGGCGGGGCCGACGACGCCGTGCGGCGGCAGATCGCGGCCCAGCTCGCCGCGCGCGACGCGGGCAAGGAGGAGGAGCGGGAGGGGGAGGACGGCGACCCGGAGGACAAGCCGGCCGAGGCCCCCAAGCCCATGTCGATGGGAGAGCAGGTTGGGCACGTGGGGGGCATGACCGCGCTCCTGCACGCGGCGCGCCAGGGCCACGACGAGGCCGTCGAGGTGTTGCTGGAGGCGGGGGCCGACGTTGATCGAGCCAGCGCGGACGGTACCACGCCCATCTTCATCGCCGCCCTGAACGGTCACTTCGACTTGGTCATGGCGCTCTTGGAGCGAGGCGCGGACCCCACCCGGGCCAACCACGCCAACGGCACGCCGCTCTTCGCCACCATCAACCAGCAGTGGATTCCCAAGACCGGGTACGCGCAACCCAATGCGCACCTCCAGCAGCACGCGACCCACCTGGACGTCATGGAGGCGCTTCTGGAGGCGGGGGCCGACCCCAACGCCCGCCTCTCCAAGCGGCTCTGGTTCACGCAATACGGCGGAAGCATCCTAAGCGTCAACATGATCGGGGCGACCCCCTTCTGGCGGGCCGCCTACGCGGCCGACGTGGACGCGATGCGGCTGCTCGTGGCCTACGGCGCCGACCCCGGCATTCCGACGCGGCGGCCGCCGCCGCGCCGCCGCATCGCTTGGGACGAGGACCCGGGCGCGGACAAGTCGGGGATCCCCGCGGTGCCCGTGGGCGGGCCGGGCATCTTCCCCATTCACGCGGCCTCCGGCGTGGGATACGGCCAGGGGTTCGCCGCCAACGCCCACCGCCACGCGCCCGACGGGTGGATGCCGGCGATCCGCTATCTCGTGGATGAACTCGGGGCCGACGTGAACGTCCGCGACCACGACGCGTACAATGCGCTGCACCACGCCGCCTCCCGCGGGGACACGGAGATGATCCGCTTCCTGGCGGAACGGGGGGCGGACGTGATGGCCATCAGCCGCATCGGCCAGACCACCGCCGACATGGCGAACGGACCCTACCAGCGCACCACGCCCTACCCGGACGCGATCGCGCTGCTGGAGTCGCTCGGTTCCCTCAACAACAACAACTGCCAGTCCTGTTGAGGACGCGGCGGCATCCAACGGGTGGAAGCACGGTGAAGAACTTCACGGCGGTCGGACTGCTGGGGCTCACATCGGTCGTTCTGGGAACCTTCGGGGATCCCGACGCGGCCACGGACGCCGACGTGTCCGCGCGCTGGCTGCTGGATGACGGAGTCGGGCGCGCGCCGGTCGCCGACTTCGCGACCGCGCGGGTCGCCAACCTCGAAAGCCCCTGGACGCCGCACCTCGGGCGCCCGCCCGCGGGAGGCGCGGCCGAGGTCCCCATCGCGCCCGAGACGCTGACCGGGGTGGTGCAGCGCTACTGTCAGGTGTGCCACAACGACGCCCTCCTGACCGGCAACCTCTCGCTGGCGGGGTTCGCGGTGGAGCAGGCTTCCTCGCGGCCCGAAACGGCGGAGAAGATGATCCTCAAGCTTCGCGCCGGGATGATGCCGCCACCCGGAATGCCCCGCCCCGCCGGCGACACCCTGGTCGCGCTGGTGGAGGAGCTCGAAGCCAGAATGGACGCCGCCGCCCACGCCGCGCCCAACCCCGGCGGGCGCACCTTCCAGCGGCTCAACCAGGCCGAGTACGCCAAGTCGATCGAGGACCTGCTGGACCTGCGCATCGACGCCGGCGACTACCTCCCCCCCGACACCAAGAGCGCGAACTTCGACAACATCTCCGAGGCCCAGCTGCTTTCGCCCACGCTTCTCGACGCCTACATGAACGCGGCCAACCAGATCGGTCGCCTCGCGATGGGCAACCCGGACGCGCGGCCGGCCGAACGGACCTACACGGTCTCCGGCTACGTCTCCCAGACGGAGCGGGTCGACGGGGCACCCTACGGCACGCGTGGCGGGGTGAGCGTGGTGCACCACTTCCCCGCCGACGGCGAATACCAGTTCCGCATCGTCTTCGAGCACACCACCACGGGCGAGGGCTTCTTCGGCCAGATCGCCCGCTTCGAGCAGCTCGAGGTCTCCATCAACGGCGCGCGCGTGGCGCTGTTGGACGTGGACCAATGGATGCACATTTCCGACCCCGAGGGGATCTCCATGCGCACCGATCCGGTCTTCGTGCGCGCCGGGCCGCAGCGGGTGACGGCGGCCTTCGTGAAGCGCACCGAAGGACCGGTGGAAGACCTCGTGTCGCCCCATGACTGGTCGCTGGCGGACCGGCACACCGGCATCGGCGGCTACGGCCTGACGCTGCTTCCGCACCTGCGCGATCTGGTGATCGCCGGGCCCTGGGAGGCGTCGGGCGTGTCGGACACTCCGAGCCGGCGGCGCATTCTCAGCTGCCGCCCCGAGGCGCCCGCGGACGGCGAGCGCTGCGCGCGCGACATCCTCGCGCGGCTGGCGGGCAAGGCGTACCGACGGCCGCTGCTCGAACGCGACATCGCGCCGCTGATGGCCTTCTACCGGACCGGAGCGGAGGAGGGCGGCTTCGAGACCGGCATTCGGACGGCGCTCCAGGCGATCCTGGCAAGCCCGCACTTCGTGTTCCGCATGGAGGAGGCGCCGGCCGGCGTCCAGCCGGGCCAGATCTTCCGGATCGGCGACGTCGACTTGGCCTCGCGGTTGTCGTTCTTCCTTTGGGGCACGCCGCCCGACGACGAGCTCATGGCGCTGGCGGTGGAAGGCGCACTCAACCGCGACGAGGTTTTGGAGGCGCAGGTGCGTCGCATGCTGGCCGACCCCAGGGCGGCTTCCCTGGGGCCCCGGTTCGCGGCCCAGTGGTTGCGGTTGCAGGATCTGGACCTGGTTCACCCGGACCAGTTCTGGTTCCCCGACTACGACCAGCAGCTCGCCGACGCCATGGTGCGCGAAACCGAGCTGTTCTTCAACCACCTCGTCGAAGAGGACGAGAGCGTCCTCGACCTGTACGACGCCGACTACACCTTCGTCAACGAACGTCTGGCCGATCACTACGACATTCCCGGCGTGCTCGGCAGTCAGTTTCGGCGGGTGACGTATCCGGGCTCGGAGCGGCGCGGTCTCCTGGGTCACGGCAGCATCCTCACGCTCACCTCGGTCGCCAACCGGACATCGCCCGTGCTGCGCGGAAAGTGGGTCATGGAGGTCCTTCTGGGGACGCCACCACCGCCGCCGCCGCCGGGTATTCCGGACCTGGAGGAAACCGAGGACGCGGTGGACGGGCGCATGCTCACCACCCGCGAGCGCATGGAGCGACACCGCGCCAACCCGGTGTGCAACGCCTGCCACCAGTTCATGGATCCCATCGGCTTGGCGTTGGACAACTTCGACGTGACCGGGAAGTGGCGCATCCGCGAGCACGGCATGCCCCTCGACACCCGCGGCACCTTCTACGACGGGGCCACGGTCGCGAGCCCGGCCGACCTGCGCGAGGCGCTCCTGCGGCGACCGGAGCCGCTCATCCGCACCTTTACGGCGAACCTGATGACCTACGCATTGGGCCGCAGGACCGAGTACTACGATCAACCGGCGATCCGCGCCATCGTGGCGCGGGCGGAGGAGGAGGGGTACAGGATGTCGTCCTTCATCGCGGGCGTGGTGGGGAGCGACGCCTTCCGGTCCAAGAGGGTGCCCGAAACGCTGGCGGAGAGCGCCCCGCAACCGCGGCGCGAGTAGGCGGACCGGAAGCCCGAAGCGAAACCCGCGCCCGTCCGCGACCCAAGCGCAAGACGGCGACGAAAACACCCGAGGAGAGTGGAGAGATGCACTTCATCACCGGCACGCACATCCCCCGCCGCACCTTCCTGCGCGGCGCCGGCGCGACCGTCGCCCTGCCCCTACTCGACGCCATGATCCCGGCGGGAGGCGCCTGGTCGCGCCACGCGGCGGCCGAGCCCGCCACCCGGCTGGTCGCCATCGAGATGGTGCACGGGGCGGCGGGATGCAACGAATGGGGCGCCACCCAGCATCTGTGGGCGCCCGAGGCGACCGGCCGGGCCTTCGACCTGTCTCCCAGCTCGCTGCTGCCGCTCGAACCCCACCGGGACCGCCTCACCATCGTCGGCAACACCGACGTGCGCATGGCCGAGGCGCGCGAGCCCCACGAGATCGGGGGCGACCACTTCCGCTCGAGCGCCGTCTTCCTCACCCAGGCCCACCCCAAGCAGACGCGGGGTTCGGACGTGTTCGCCGGCACCTCCATGGACCAGCTGCACGCCCAGCGCTTCGGCCAGGACACGCCCATCCCGTCCATGCAGCTGTGCATCGAGAACGTGGACCAGTCGGGAGGCTGCGCGTACGGCTACTCGTGCGTCTACACCGACACCATCAGCTGGGCGTCGTCCACCGAGCCGCTTCCCATGATCCGGGATCCGCGGGTGGCGTTCGAGATGCTGTTCGGGGCCGGAGGAACGCCCGAGGAGCGCGCCGCGCGTCGGCGCACGGACGGCAGCATCCTCGACTGGATCGCCGGGGAGGTGGCGTATCTGAAGCGCACGCTGGCCCAGGACGACCGCCAGCGCCTCGACCGCTACCTGGACAACGTCCGCGAGCTGGAGCGCAGGATCGCGGGCGTTGAGCGTCGCAACACCAGCGGCGAACCGCGCGAGCTTCTGGAGGCCCCCGCGGGCGTGCCGGACTCCTTCACCGAACACATGCGGCTCATGTTCGACATCCAGGTGTTGGCCTTCGCGTCCGACGTGACCCGGGTGTTCTCGTTCAAGACCGGGCGGGACGCCTCCTCGCGCGTCTACACCGAGAGCGGCATCGACAAGGCGTTCCACCCGGCCTCGCATCACGGAGGCAACGAGGAGGCGATCCTCGACTTCGCCGGCATCAACACCTTCCAGGTGGGACAGCTCCCGTACCTGCTGGAGAAGTTGGAGGAAACGACGGAGGGCGACGCCAGCCTGCTCGACAAGACCATGATCGTCTACGGCTCGCCGATGGCCGACGGCAACCTGCACAACCATCGCCGCTGCCCGCTCATCGTGCTGGGCGGAGCGAACGGACGCCACCAGGGCGGGCTGCACCTGAAGGCTCCCGACGGCACCCCCATGGCCAACGTCATGTTGAGCCTGCTGCACGCCCTGGGCCACGACGACATGGGCAGCTTCGGCGACAGCACCGGCGAGTTCAGGTTGAGCCCACCGGCGGTCGCCGCGGAGGCTTCGAGCCCCTCCGGGGGGAGTCGGTGACGCCCGCGGCCCCAGGGCCCGCGCGAGGTCGTCCACGGACCGTCGCGCCGACGTTCCGGTGGGGCGTCGGGGTGGTCGGGCTGCTCCTGTGGGCCGCGCCGCCGGCCGATTCGCCGGTGGCGGACGCGGCGATGCGGGGGGACGCGGAGGCGGTGGCGGCCCTGATCGCGCGGGGCGCCGACGTGAACGCCCCCCAGGGTGACGGCATGACCGCCCTGCACTGGGCCGCCGAGCGGGCCGACGCGCCCTTGGTTCGTACCCTGCTGGACGCCGGGGCCGAGGTCGACGCCGTGACGCGCATGGGCGACTACACCCCGCTGCACCTCGCCGGCAAGGCGGGGAGCGCCACCGCCGTGGAGGCGCTGCTGGCGGCCGGGAGCGATCCCCACGCGGCGACCTCGACCGGGGCCGTGACCGCCATGCACTTCGCGGCCGGAGCCGGGAGCGCCGCCGCCATCACCTCCCTTGCCCGCCACGGCGCGGAAGTCGACGCGCGCGAGTCGGAGTGGGGGCAGACGCCGCTCATGTTCGCCGCCGCCAACGGCCGGGTGGAGGCCGCGCGCGCGTTGCTGGCTCTGGGAGCCGACCTTGCGCTCCGAACCAGGGTCGTGAACATCGTGGACCGCGCGGCCGTCGACCGGGAGGCGGGCGAAGCCCGGGACGAGGTGCTGGAGAGCTTCCGGGCGAACGCCGAGGACCCGCGCGGCTGGCGCCCCACGCCCGGGCAGGTGCGCGCCGCGGTGCGCGCCGGGCACGAGGTGCAGGCGTCCCGGGCGGCGGCCGCATCGGACCGGGAGGAACCCGACGCGGCGCCCGACGCCTTCCCCGGCTACACGGGACTGGTGGGCGCCCACGGCGGCATGACGGCCCTCCTGCACGCGGCGCGCGAGGGCCACGCCGAGACCGTCCTCGCCCTGCTCGAAGCGGGCGCGGACATCGACGGGGTGAGCGCCGGGGACCATACCAGCCCGCTACTCATGGCGACCATCAACGGCCATTTCGATTTGGCCATGACCCTGCTCGGCCGGGGCGCCGACGCGCGCATCGCCAGCGACGCGGGCGCGACGCCGCTCTACGCCACCATCAACACCCACTGGGCGCCGAAGTCCCGCTATCCCCAGCAGCAGGCCCATCAACAGCAGCGCACGACCTATCTGGAGCTTATGGAGGCGCTCCTCGAGTCCGGGGCGGACCCCAACGCGCGTCTGACCCGGCACCTCTGGTACATGTCCTACACCTTCGATCTGCTGCGCGTGGACACCCAGGGCGCCACCCCCTTCTGGCGCGCCGCCTACGGCACCGACGTGGAGGCGATGAAGCTACTGGTGGCCTACGGCGCCGACCCGACGATTCCCACCATGAAGCCGCCCACGCGGCGTCGGGGCTCCGAGGAGGACGCCGCGGATCCGTCGGGGCTGCCGCCGGTGCCGGTGGGCGGGCCCGGAGTCCATCCGATTCACGCCGCCTCCGGCGTGGGCTACGGGGAAGGCTTCGCGGGCAACTCGCACCGCCACGCGCCGGACGGCTGGCTCCCCTCCGTGCGGTACCTGGTGGAGGAGCTGGGGAGCGACGTGAACGCCCGCGACCACAACGGCTACAACGCCCTGCACCATGCCGCGTCCCGCGGCGACGTGGCGCTGATTCGCTACCTGGCCGAGCGCGGCGCGGACGTCATGGCGGTGAGTCGCGGCGGACAAACCACGGCCGACATGGCCAACGGGCCGTACCAGCGCACCCAACCCTTCCCGGACGCGGTGGCCCTGCTGGAGAGCTTGGGCGCGCACAACAACGACAACTGCGTGTCGTGCTAGCGAAGGCTAGCGAGAGGCACCTTGTTGCCGGCGCGGCGCCACGCCGCCGCCCTCGGTGCTCGGGCGGGCTCGTCCACGGACCGCCAAGGCGCTGATCAGGTCCCGCCCATCTCCTCCAACAGCCGCTCGAACTCCTCGCGCCGCTCCGCGTCCAAGCTGATCTCCAAGGTGTAAAGCTGGTACTCGTCCTGCGACAGCCCGTGGCTCTCGTAGATCTCCGCGAGGGTCTGGTCCATCTCGGCGCGCAGCTCCGCCTTGCCGGGATCGTCGTGAACCACGGCGATGGCTTGGTTGAACTCCTCGCGCGCCTCGACCACCGCGATGTGGACTTGGACGAAGAGCCGGAACCTGTCGTCGCCGGCACTCTCCGCCGGCGCCTCCTGTTGCTGGCCGTGAAGCGTCGAGGGCCCGAGAGCAAACAGAGAGACGAGGGCCAGCAACCCGCCCGGAACCATGAATCTCGAAGCCTTTCTCATCGGGGATATTCTCCTTCCGGCTACGCCCCGCTCGGGGCACGCTTGCATGTTTACCGGGGTACCAAGCGTCGAGCCCAATCGGTCGGTCGACGCGACCAGCGTTCTATATTATCTCCCTTGGACCCGCCCGCCAACAAGCCCCGGTTGCGTTGACCACGACGGATGATGATCTTGGGGCGGGTCGTGCCCGGCATGAACCGGTACCGGCCCACGGCGCCCGCGACAGGAGTAATGCGATGCCCGTTTACGAATACGTGTGCAACGACTGCGCGCGGGAGTTCGAGGTGCTCCTGCTGAGACGGGAGACGGCGGCCTGCCCGTCGTGCGATGGCGAGGACTTGAAGCGGATCCTCTCCGCACCCAAGGTCCAGTCCTCCACGACCCATGGGCTGGCGATGCGCGCGGCGAGGAAGCGCGACCAGGCGCAGGCTTGGGAGCGGGTGAACGAACAGCGCAAGTACGAGGAGAGTCACGACCGGCACGGTTGAGCCAGCCCGGTCCGGGGCCTTAGAAGGGGCCCCACGAACGTTACCGTGAACTGAAGAGGAGCGGAGATGATCGCGAAAGGAACATGGGGCCTGATGGCCTTGGGCATCGTCGCGCTGGGCGCCGCGGTGCCGGCCACGGATGCCCGCGCACCGCAGGCGTTGCCGGACGGCGTGACCGAGGCGATGGTGGAGGAGGGCAGGACGCTCTTCGCGAGCGACGCGCTGTGCTTCACCTGCCACGCCACCGGCGAGGGCGTGCCCAACCTCGGGCCCGACCTGACCGACGACACCTGGCTCAACATCGAGGACCCCACCTCCTACGACCAGTTCGTGGAGCTGATCAACACGGGGGTCCCCCAGCCCAAGGAGCACATGATTCCCATGGTGCCGCGGGCGGGCAGCCCCATCAACGACGAGCAGGTCAGGGCCGTCGCCGCCTTCGTCTGGACGCTGGCGAACGGAAGCTAGGAGTCGGCGCCGCAAGTTTCGCCGCTGGGCCCCTCCAAGGCGCCTTGCCCAGCAGCCCGGCACCCCGCCACTCTCGGTGCTCGGGCGGGTTCATCCACGGACCGCTGGGCTTGGGGCTTCCCCGGCGCACGGTGTCGCGGACACGGCAAAAACCCGCCGCCCCCTACGAAGCGAAGGGGAGCGGCGGGTTTCTTGTGCTCCCGGGCCGTGTGTCCCGTGGCCCGGTTGGACGGGTCCGGGGATTCAGCCCCCCATGCCCTCGCCGTTCTTCATGAAGCCCATGTGGGCGCTGGCCTGCTCGAGGCCACCCTCGCCCTCCTGCCAGCCGACGCGGCCATCGCCGTTCGCGTCCAACCCGGAAACGAGCTGCCCGGCCACTTCGGCCATCTCCTCGACCAGGGACGCGGCGTCCTCGGCGGATTCGGCTTCCTGAATCTGGGCCGCCAGCTCGAGAATCCGGTCCGCGCGCGCCACCGTGTTGTTGGCGGACGTGGAGACATGGCTCGAGTGGGTGCGGATGTTGTCGGTGGCTCCCTCCGACTCGGCGGCCATCGTGATGTGGCGGGCCGCGCCCGAAGCCGCCTGCTTGACCCCGTACCCGTGGCCCGGGCCGTTTTCGACGACGCTGGGATCGATGGCGTGCTGCACGTGACCGGTGTGACGCTTCATGGCGGCGAGGTCGGTCGGGTCACCCGCCGCCAAGCCGGCGTGCTGGGCCGCGACTTCGGCCTCGGCGATTGCGGTGGGGAGCAGTCCCTGCCCGTCCGGCGTGCCGCGGAAGCCGTCCGCGACGTGCCCCATGTGTGCATGGGCGGGGCTGTCCTGGGCGACCGCGGTCGTGGCGAAGCCGACGACGGCGAACGCCATCAGTGTGATGGTGAGTGCGCGCATGTGTTTCCTCCCTGAGGAATGAAGGGGACGAGCTGCCGAACAAACGTGCGGAGATTTCCCGCGACTCCCGAAACCAGCCGGAAACGTCGCGAAACAGCGACCCCCGACGGCGACCCTCGCCGCCGGCTACAACTGGGGAAAATTGCATGTCTCCCCGCTGACAGGCAAGCGGGGTCCGTGAACCAACTCCCCCCGGCAGTCGAGCGGGGTGGCGAAGCGGACGCCGCCGGTTCAGCGCGCGCCCCAAAGCAAGCTCACCGGCAACGCGAACCGGCGGTTGCCGAACGACAGCTTGCGTTCTCCGAAATGGAACACGACCGACGTCACCGTTCGCGTCCCGCCGGGACCGTCCGTGGCGAACCAATCGAGATGCCTGAAGTCCGCGCGGCCGACCGCGGACGATGCCTTGACCTCAATGGCGACGATGCCGTGCGCGCTCTCCGCGAGTATGTCGATCTCGCGTCCGCGCTGGTCGCGCCAGTGGTGGAGGCGGAAGTCGTGTTCCTGATGCGGCGCCGAACGAAGAAGCTCCGCCAAGACGAAGCTCTCCGCCAGCCCACCGAGCGCGGCCGGGTCGCCGCCAATGCCGAACGAGCGGGTCGTGAAGTGGCGGAGCGCCGCCGCGACCCCGGTGTCGACGAAGTGATGCTTGGCGTTCCTGATCTCGCGGCGAGCCTCGCCGGATGTCCACGCGCCCAGCTTTACGACCAGCGACAACCGCAGCAGCACGTCCAGGTACTGGTTGACCGTGTCTCGCTGGACGCCGATGAGCGAGCACAGCTCCGCGATGTTGAGCTCCGAGGCGGTACGGATGGCCAGCTGATCGATCAAGCGCCTCAAGGCGTCGGTCTTGCGAACCCGAACGATGTCGGCGACGTCCCGGTCCACGATGTTGTGGACGTAATCGCGGTGAACCCTCTGGCGCGCACGCCGTGGCAGGTCCCGGATCCCGGGGTAACCGCCCCGAAGGATGAGATCGACGTAACCGAGCCGGCCCACGGACTCCGGCACCGGCAGCTCCTCCGGATCCGGCGATCCCTCGATCGCCCAATCGAGTATCCTCGACGGACCCCGCGACATCGTTTCGGCGACGGTCATCGGCCAGAGCGTGAGCGTCAGGATGCGACCCGCGAGCGAGTCCGCCACGTGCGATGTGGCGAAGATGTTGGACGAACCCGTGAGGACGAACTGCCCCGGGCGATCATTCAGGTCCACGATTCGCTTGATGGCCAACGGGAGCCGGGTGGAGCGCTGGACCTCGTCCACGATCAGCGGAGCTTCACCGAGTTCGGCGGTCAGGGCTCGCAGCTCCTCCCAGGGATCGTTCTCGATGACCTCGAGTGTGGTGGGGTCGTCGAGCGTGATGAACCTGCCCGCACGCATGATGTCGCGGACGAGCGTCGTCTTTCCGACCTGACGCGCCCCAATGACGTTCACCACGCGCGAATAGGTGAGCGCGTCCTTCAACTCCACGCCAAGGTGTCGCGGCAGAATCCGGCGCTCGGGAGTCGCGCCCGCTTCCGTGGATTCGGTTGCCCGCGTGGGCGAAGTCATGCCGGAGATCCGGTGAAACCGTGATTGGCGATGTGGTGAAAACACCGTTTCATGACGGGTGAAAGCTGCGTTGGTCTCCCGTCGGCCGCAAGTCGCAGCGGGTGTCAGCAGTCCGTGGATGAATCCGCCCGAGCACCGAGAGCGGCGAGGCGCCTGGCTGGCAAGGCGCATTGAAGGCCGAATAGCAGAGCTATTGGGCCGAAAAGCAACGCCGAGCGTAGCGAACCAGCGCGGATGCAACGCCGCTCGAATGCCGGGGGGAGTTGGTCCACGGACGCCTAGGGCTGGCCCTACCGTCCCTGCTCGAGGATTCCCGGATTGGTGTCGCGCAGAATGGAGAGGATGGCTTCGCGGTCGGCCGCCGACAGATGCGCGAAGTCGCTCCCGCCCTCCTGGCCCCGGAGGATGCTCGCAATGCGCCCATTGACGTAGGTGCGAACCTGGGACGGCAGGGCGTCGTACTCCGGGGAATGGACGAGGTAGCTCAGCGGGTGGCGGAAGAGGCGGGTGCGGAGGTCGAGGTCGCGAAGGGAGCGACCTTGCGCGTCCCGGCGGCCGGCGGCCGCGAAGTCGGCGGCGAAGGTCGAGGTGCCCTCGATGGGATCCTCGAAGCGGGGTGTGCCCACCAGGAAAAGGGCGCGCACGAGCGACTCGCCGAGCCCTTCGACCAGCCGGGTGGTGCGCGGGGACATCTCGCCGGGTGGTAGACCTTCCTCCCGATCGATGTGCAGGCGGGTGCGCACGCGGTATCCCACCAGGGTGACGAGGTTCTGCACGGTGATCTGGTGTTCGGCGACCAGCAGGGCCACGATGTCGCTGTGGGCGCCGACGTAGGGGGTCGTGTCGATGCGCTCGCCGAGGTCGGTGAGGTTGCCGCCCGCGGTGAGCGAGTCGCCCGCCCGCCCGAGGGCGACGTTCCCCATGTGCAGCTGGGCGCCGTGCGTGCCGGTGACGTACCAACCGCCCCAGCGCTCCCGGATGGGCGTGGTGTCGGTGGTGACCCGCCAGAGCTCGTGCGAGGCGAGCTGGCCGTTCTCGTCGGTCGGCCCGGAGCCCATGATGTGGCGCGGGACGCCGCCGCTGGTGAGCGAGAACGAGTCGTGGCACTGGAGGCACAGGCCGGTCTGGCGGCGAAGACGGGGGCCGTCGTCCCCGTCGGGCTCCAAGTTGTAGAAGACCGGCCCCAGCTCCGGGTCCTGGGCCGAGATCTCGAGGCCGTCGCTCCCCGGCGTCCACGCCACGTAGACGCGGTCGTTGAAGTAGAGGGCGCGCGGCGTCTCCGGCCAGATGAGACGGGCCAGCAGGCTGGTCTTGGAGAAGACGAGCATCTGGGAGGAGACGGGGATGTCGAGCTCGCGCAGGACGGCCGTCAGGTAGGCGCTCGGTCCCTGGCGGGCGAGGGTGACGGCGCCCCGCTCGAGGTCCTCGGCGAGCGCGGCCACCGGGTCGCTGGTCTCGCCGGTCGCGTAGGGGATGGTCGGGTATTCGGTGTCGTAGGGGAGCTGGGGGGCGGGGGCGGGGAGCGGGATGGGGGCTGAGGGGAGCGCCGGCGCGGGGGCCGGGAGGGCGGTCGGGGCTGGCGCCGGGATGGAGACCGGGGCCGGGGCTGAGGCCGAAATGGCGGTCGGCGCCGGGACGGAAGCTGAGTGAAGGGCCGGGACGGGGGCTGGAAGGGGGGCGGCGGCGCCGTGCGCGGGGGCGAGGACGGCGAGGGCAACCACGGCCGCGAGAACCGGGGCGAGCGCGATGGGTGTGGCCCGCGACGCGCGAGCCCGCCCGCTCGGGATCGCCGGCGCCTTGCGCGGGAAACGGGTGTCCACCGGGGCGGAGCGCACGAACCAGCCCTCCCACAGGCAGTGGATGAATCCGCCCGAGCACCGAGAGCGGCGTGGCGCCGGGCTGGCAAGGCGCCTTGAAGGCTCGGGTGCAGCGCTACCGGGACGAAAGGCAACGCGGAGCGAAGCGGTCCAGCGCGGATGCAACGCCGCTCGAATGCCGGGGGGAGTTCGTCCGCGGGCTGCCAAGGACCTGTCCCCCCGCGTCGCCCGGCGCCTCATCGGGTGATCGCCCCGTACGGTCGTCCCGCCCGCATGGCGGCGTACGGGACGAGACGCCGCGCGGCCGTGCGACGCTTGCCTCCCGAATCCACCAGCTCGTACGCCCCCTCAACCATCTGGAAGACCGAGAGATCCGCCACCGCCCCCTCGCGCAGCGTGCCCAGCTCCTCTCCGAAGTCGAAGATGCCGGCCGGGGTGGCGGTCGCGCAGCGGACCACCTCCGCGAGCGACATGCCCAGGTGGAGGAACTTGGTGAGCGTGGTGGGCAGACCGAACACCGGACCGAGCGCGTTGCCCCGGTGGACGTCGCTGGAGATGGTGGCGGGCCGGATGCCTTGGGCGAGGGCGCGCTCGGCGACGTCGAAGTCGAGGTTGCCGCGCCCGTGGCCGATGTCGAGATGGACGCCACGCTCCACCGCCTCCAGCACTTCCGGGTGGACGTCGCCGGAATCGTCGAGGATGCTTCCGTTGCGCCGCAGGGCGTGGGTCACCACGTCGCCGGGGCGGAGCATCTCCAGAATGCGCGGGAGGGGGGACGTCTGGCCGCCGATGTGCACCATGACGGGCACGTCGGCTCCCTCCGCGGCCATCCGGGTGAGGCGCATGACCTCCAGGTCGCGGCCACCCGGAATCCCGGCCAACATGCGCACCTTGAGGCCCACGATCACGTCCCGGTTGGCCTCCACGGTCGCCACGATGGCGTCCGGGTCGATGTACCCGAGGTCGGCCAGCTCGTTGGAGATGGTCATGCCCGGGTGGGACACGTTGAGCAGGGCGTACACCCGCGTGCGCGCCGGCGCCGCCACGTAGGTCCTGAAGCCGGGGAAGGTGGTGGCGCCGGACGAACCGGCGTCCACGACCGTGGTGACCCCCTTGGCGATCCCCACCACGTCCGGCTCGATGGACACGCCGGAGACGCCGTCGTACACGTGCGCATGGATGTCGATCAGGCCCGGCGTGACGATCATTCCGGAAGCGCGCACCACCTGGCGACCCTCGCTCTCCGCGATGCGTTCGGCCACGCGCGCGACCCGGCCGCCGGTGACGCCGATGTCGCGGAGGCCGTCGATCCCCTCCGCCGGGTCGATGAGACGGCCGCCCACCACCACCGTGTCGAATTGCCGCTCCCTCCGGGCCGTCCGGTCACCGCCCACACGCGGAGATCGCGTCCCGCCCTCCGCCCCACCGAACCACTCTCCCCACTCACGCGCCAACGGGTAGGGAAGCGCCATGGCGAGCCCGGCGCCGGCGGCACCCGCCACGAACCGGCGGCGGGTGGTGGTTGATCCGCCGCGGTCGGGCTCCCGGTCGGTTGTGGCGGAGTTGGGCACCATTCACCTCCTGGGGTCTGGACGCGGACGACGCGACATAGTATGCGCCATCCGGTACCGCATCCGCCATGTGGTGCGGAGACCCGTGGCCCTGGACGGAATCGGGAGGAGAGGGTCCGTAGCGAGGAACGGCCCGGGAGCGGCGCCCCGGTTGCCGTCGGGGGGACGCAAGCGAAGCGGCTGCCGGAAGCCCGCGGGCTTCCGGCAGCCGCCGTTACAAACCGGTCGCCCGACGCGGTCGATCAGCCGCCGCCGAGCTGGGGAACGTTGTCGTTGCGCTCACGTTCCGAATCGGGAACGTCGAAGCAAAGGCGGGCCTGGAGGTTGATGATGGTGCCGCGCGGATTGTCGGTGAAGATGTAGGAGATGCGCTCGAAGTCGGGCAGCTCAAGGTCACCCGGGATGTTGTTCTCCTCCCAACGACGCTGGTCGCCCAGGGTGCGCGCCTCGAGGAACAGCTCGATCGCCCGCTCCCGCTTGAGGCGCGTCCACGCCTCCTCCAGGCTGCCGGCCTCCCATGGCGCCAGCGGCGTGCCGCCCGGGTGCAGCAGGGTCTCGTTGGTTGTGTAGCTGGCGCGCAGGCCGTTGATGGTGGCCATCGCCGCCTGCCAGTTGCCGTTCGTCAGCTGGGCCTCGGCCTCGATGAGCCGCATTTCCCGGCCGCTGGAAACGTTGTACGAGTCATTGGGGTCGTCGTACTTGGTCTGGTTGAACCAGCGCGTCTGGCCGTAGCCCAGCAGTGAGGCGTTGGACAACGGAAAGTCCGGATCCTCGAACCACTCCATGCGGGGATCCCCGGTCTCTTGGTAATAGCCGGACGCGAGAATGGGTACTCCGCCCGCCGCCATGTCCGGCTGTGGTCCGTAGTAGGTGTTCCACATCGTGAAGGCCAAGTATGGCGTCCTCGCATTGGCCCATTGCGGCGTGTTGCGCGTGGTGGCCACGTTCGCGTCGGACAGCACCACATACTCGAAGCCGCTGGGGATGCCGCCCGCGTCCGACGCGGCGCCGCCCCAGTCACCCAGGAAGGCGCGCACGGAGGCTCGGCCCGCCGTGGCCGCCATCCTCAGGGTCTCGTTGGGATTCAGAGCGAGGGCGGCGCTGAACTGCTCCTCGGCCCGTCGCAGGTAATCGGATCCGGGAAGCAGCTCGGAACCGTTGATGACGGCCTCGCACCAGTTTTCTCCCAGTAGTCGGTTCGAAAACCCGGCCCAGACATTGGCCTGTGCGACGACGTTGGCGTCGACATCCTGGTCCGCGAACAACTCAAGGGCGGTCTCGGCGATGAAACGGGCCTGCTGGGCATCGTTGAAGTATCCGGCGAATCCGCCGGGCTGAATGTACCCGCCCTGCGCGTCCACGCTGTGGCCATAGGAGCCGGTCTGGCCTCCCGGCATGATCTGCCGTGTGACGAGCGCGCCCGTGTAACCGACCCAGCCGATCGCCTCGTTGAGCCTGCGCTGGGAACCGTTGACCAAACCCTCGCGGGATTCCTCCTCCACCAGGAACTCGTCCTGGATGGGACCGGGGTTGATGACTTCGCACGCGGCGACGGTGAGGATGGCCACCGCGAGGATCGCACTTCCGATTGCGTTCATTGCGTTCACTTTTGGCCTCCCTTAGAACGTGATGCGGAGGGACGCATGCAGCGTGATCGGCGCCGGCACGGACTCCTCGAAGTTGTAACCGCCCTGGGTTTGGTTGTCCGGGGGATCCGCGGTTAGCTCGGGGTCCATGAACGGCATCTCGGCCATCCACAGGTAGGAGTTGCGCAGCGCAACGGTGAAGGTGGCGTTGCTGATCCGCTCCGGGAAGACGGCGTCCACTGGAATGGTGGCGCTCACGCTGCGCAGCTTGAAGAAGTCGCCCTTCCACATATACCCCTCGGATTCGCGCGGATTGCAGCGGGCGCGGTACAGCGCCGGAGTATCGGCTCTGAGCTCCACCGAGTTCGCCCAGTCCACGTACCAAGGGTAACAAAGATGCGAGCGGACGCTCCGACTGATCGACCACACGGCTTCGTTCATGTAGAAGCCGCCCTTGAATTCACCGGCGGCGGAAAGCAGAACGTTTCCCGGGGTGCGCACCGTCAGGTTTCCGTTGATGAAGGTCGTGGGCAGGTTGGGACCGTAGTTGTGCGCATCCCGGTCGAAGTTCGCCTGGGTCTCGGAGCAGACCTCCACCCCCGGACAGTAGTCGGGGTCGGCGATCTCGTCCGGGTTCTGCACCAACAGGTCGCGCATGTTGCGCAGCGGACACCCTTCGTCGCCGTTGGGTCCGCAGTCCATGCGCAGTGAGTTGGTTTCGGGAATGCCGAGCTCCAACACCTTGGAGTGATTGGTGCTGAACGAGCCCCCGATGTCGACGCCCCAGTCCGGCGTCTCCAGCAGCGTGGCTCCCACCTCGAGCTCGACGCCTTGGTTCCGGATTCGGCCGACGTTGGTCAGCTGACTGATCGTGAAGCCGTTGGAGGGGATCTGAGGAACGTCCAAGAGCGCGTCCCGAGTGATCTGGCGGTAGACCGTGAAGTTGGTGGTGAGACGGTCGCCCAGCCATGACGCGTCGAACCCCGCCTCGATCTCCTCGGTGACCTCGGGTCCAACCTCGTCGTTGCCCACATTCAGGGGAACGAAGGCGGGCGCGCCCGCCAGCCCCGCCGGACTCCATGTGCGCACGGCGTCGAAGGCGCCGGGGGCGCGTCCCGACTGTCCGAAGGCGGCGCGCAGCTTGAACTCGCCCAGGTCCGGCCAGAAGGACTCGTCCGAGAGAATCCAGGACCCGCTCACCTTCGGGTACACCTGCAGGCCGAAACCCTTGCCGAAGGCGCTGTTGCCGTCCACCCGCGTTCCCAAGGTGATGAAGTAGCGATCGGCGATGTCGAAGACGTTCTGGAAGAAGAAGCCGGCGTTCCAGATCTTGGAGCGGGTCTCGAACGCCTGGGTGACGGCGGCGGAGTTGAGGGTGGGGTCGGCGGCACCGGGGAAGTTCTCTCCGAAGCCCTCGACGTTGCGGTCGTCGTCGCCGATGGCCTGGCCGCCCCAGGAGAAGCTCGAGCCGATGGAGGAGGTCAGGTCGAAGGTGTAGGTGCCCACGTAGTCGAACGACAGCACCCGGTTCTGAAAGGTGTTGTTGAGGAGCGATCCCTCGGGCACTTGGCGCCACGCGTAGGGGCGCAGATTGCGATGTTCCCGGCTTGTCCAGTCGTACCCCACGGTGAAACGGTTGGTCATCCGCTCGAGAGGCTCGTAGGTGATGGTCGCACCGGTGGTGAGCCGCTCGACGTCCTCGTTCAGCTCCTGATCCATCAACTCGTTCAGGACCGCGGGGTCTCCGGTGCCGAAGTAGTTCCGCTCCGCCCGGAAGGCGTTGAGCGTGATGCCCTGGGCGTTGTTCTGCCCGGCGGTCATCGAGAGGCTGTTGCTGGCGTACGCGGAGTTCCACTGAACCGTCAGGTTGCTCGCGGGCGTGAAGGTGAAGTTCGCGCGCGTGTGGTACTTGCTCTGGGCGTCGTTGGTCATGTAGCCCTGCTCGTCCAGGAAGCCGGCCGAGACGAAGTACTGAAGGTCCTGCCTGCCTCCGCGCACGGAGAGCGAGTAGTCCGTGGTGAACGGTGACCCGGGATGGTATTCGCCGCACGAGAAGGGCCCGGTGCAGAGCCACGGTCCCATGTTGATGTAGGGATCGGCGTTGGGGACGTCCACGCCGAACTTGCGGCTCCAGGCGCTGCCGGCCTTCACCTCGGCCGTCCACACGGGCGCCCCGGCGGCTCCCCTCCTGGTGAAGATCTGGATGACCCCCGCGGAGGCCTCCGTGCCGTAGAGGGTGGTGGCCGCGGAGCCCTTGATGACCTCGATGCGCTCGATGTCGGCCGGGTTGATGTTGTCGAGCGGGCTGACCGCGATGTTGCCGCTGCGGCCGCCCCGGCGGTCGGGCGGGTTGGCGTCCGGAAGCGGATCGCTGCGCATGCGCACGCCGTCGATGTAGACGAGCGGATGGTTGGAAAGCTCCACGCTGCTCTGGCCGCGCAGGCGGATGATCTTGGCCTGGCCAACGCCACCGCCGCCGTAAACCTCGAGCCCGGGCGCCTGCGATTGCAGGAGGTCGGAGACGAGCACCGGGCGGTCGGGCACCTCGGCCACGTTGATCTGCGCGATGGTGTTGCCGATTTCGCGCTGGCGGGCGGCGCCGGCGGTGCCGGTGACGACGATCTCGTCGAGGCCGAGCGCCTCCTCGGTCAGGGCGAAGTCCTGCACCAGGGTCTCGCCGGCGGCCACGGTGACCTGCGCGGTGGCCGAGCCCAGACCGATGCGTTCGGCGCGGATCTCGTAGCTGCCCGGCGGCACGTTGAGCAGGACGTAGCGTCCGTTCTGGCGGGTCAGGGTGCCGATTCCGGCGTCGGTCAGGAAGACCTGTACCTCGCCCAGGGCCGCGCCCGACCCCTCCTCGGTGACCTGGCCGGTGATGCGGCCCGGCTCCTGCGCCGACGCGGGAAGCGCCGTCACCAGCCCCCCGGCCACCACCAGCGTGGCCGACAGGGCGAGCCGACGCCATGCGGGCGACCGGACGGCGGTCGAACTCGCAAACCTTCGATTCGTCATGGGATTCCTCCGATTTGAGGGAACACGTCCTCGGGTCCAAGGGCGGCCGCTCCGCCATCCGGCGTCGCGCTTGGACGGGGCGGGACGCACTCTTGGATCATACCGCAGATTATGCGAAGGCGGCGGGTCGGGTCAAGCCGCGCGGAGGCGGGCGACCAAGCGGCGAGGTACGGCTCGGGCAACGTTTCGGACGCGTGTCCAAACGTGGCTGGCCACCCGGAGCGCGCGGGCGGGGGCCGCCCGCGGCACTCGGGGCCCACCCCCTCCGGGAGGAATCAGTGTCCGAAACGGAGGGTGAACACCCGTCGGCGACGGTCCTCCACCGGATCGAAGGGGGGAGTGACCACGTCGGGCTGGCGCGCGTCGTTGAGGATGAAGACGATCAGCCCGGTGATGGCGGCGGCGGATCCGCCCACCAGCAGCCCGGTCCTGGCCCTGCTGAGCTCCCGCCGCTCAACTTGGACGACCTCGCCCGCCGGAACACGAATGTTCTGGCCCAACTGGGCGCTGTGGAAGCCCACCTGCCGCCGGACGGTGGGAACGCGCACGAACAGTTCGGCGTCGGTCCGGCGCACGAACTCGCCGGCGAGCACCGGCTCGAACACGGTGCTCAACGCCTCCTCGGCGCCGCCTTGGTTGACGGCCTCCACGCCCGCGCGGGTGAGGTACAGCCGCACCGACCCACCGGGAGGAACGGCGCCGATTTCGGTCGGCACGTAATTGAAGCAGCCGGTGGTCGTGGAGAGCGCCACGATTGCGGCGAGCGTCGCGAGTGGTGTTTTCGTTTTCATTGGCGGCGGCTTGAGGAGGTTGTCGAACATTAGTTCTCCCACCATGGAGTGGGCAACGATGGCCGCGGAACCCGCCCGGGGGTGCGGCCGAGGCTCGTGGCCGAGGGTCGACGCCTGCGTGGCGAATCCCGACCGCGGGTGGGCGGGCTCCGCCGTCCGGGGCATGGCGAACCGCGCGCGCGGAGTGGCCCACTCGAAGTCGCGAGGGAGGATCCGCGCCACAACCGGGCGCCTCGTCGCCGACCGCGACCGTTGACGGTTTGCGCCGCGCCCCCGACAATCCACCATGCCCTCGCTCCCGCAACTTCTGGTCGCCTCCAGCCGCACCTTCGCGGTGGGCATCGGCATGCTCCCGGAGCCGCTGCGGCGCGAGGTCACCGTCGCCTACCTACTGCTTCGGGTCTCGGACTACCTCGAGGACAACCGGGAGCTGGACGCGGCCGACAAGGTGGCCCTGCTCGGGAGTTGGCGGAACGTGCTCGCCGGGCGGGGCGCGCGGCGGTCGCTGATCGAGCGCCTGCGGGAGGCGCGCGAGGACACGCCCGACGCCCTTGTCGCCCGCCACGCCGCCACCGTGCTCGATGCGCTGGACGGGGTTGCGCCGGCCGCCCGGGAGATCGTCGTCCGGCGCGTGCGCGAATCGAGCGCCGGCATGGCGCGCTGGACCGAGCGCGGTTCCCACTTCGAGACCGAGGCGGATCTGGACGACTACATGCACGAGGTGGCGGGGCGCGTCGGCTATCTCCTCACCGAGCTGTTCGCGCTGAGGATTCCGGGAGCGCGCGCCGCGCGTCGGCGGATGATGCCGCTCGGGCGCGAGTTCGGGCTGGCGCTGCAGACGGTCAACGTCATACGCGGATTGCACGAGGACCGGGATCGCGGGTGGGTGTACGTGCCGACCGACTTCCTGCCCGATCCGCGCGTCCCCGCGCCCGACCTCTTTCGCTCCGCCAATCTGGGCGCGGCCATGGCGGTGCTGGCTCGGCTGGTCGAGAAGGCCGACGGGCATCTCGCCGCCGCCCGCGCCTACGTGCGGTTGATTCCAAGGCGGCATCACCGCGTGCGCCTGTTCTGCCTGCTGCCGTTGTTCTTCGCGGTGCGCACGCTGGCCATCAGCCGGGCCAACCCGGATGTCCTCAGGAGGGAGACCAAGATGACGCGCCGCGAGGTCGGGGCGATCACGCGCCGGGCCATGGTGCTGGGGTTCTCGAACCGGTGGATCGAGCGCTACTGCGGGCGGCTCGCATCCGCCCCGCCCCGTCGAGCGCACGGAACCGGCCAACGGGGCGCGCGCCGGGCACCCCCGGCACCGCAAGGGGCCTTGAAGCCATGACCTCCCTCGCGTCCTTCCGCGAGGAATTCCCCGTCTCGCGGACCCACATCTTCCTGAATCACGCGGGCGTGGCCCCCACCTCCACCCGCGTGGTTCGGGCCGTGCACGACTTCATGAACGTGATCGCGCGCGAGGGACGGCCCGACTTCGACGCGTGGGAGGAGATGGCGAGCGACTGCCGGGAACGGTTCGCCCGTCTGGTCGGCTGCGAGGCGGAAGAGGTCGCGTTCGTGCGCAACACGTCGCACGGCTTGTCGCTGCTGGCGTCCGGACTGGACTGGCGGCCCGGTGACCGGATCGCGGCGGCGGTGTCGGTGGAATACCCCTCCAACGTCTACCCGTGGATGGACCTCGCCCAACGCGGCGTCGCGGCCTTGGACGCGATCCCCGTGGACGGCGACGGGACGGTGACCGTCGAGGCCACGGAACGAGCGCTCGGTCCCGCGACCCGCGTGCTGGCGGTCAGCTCGGCCCAGTACGCCACCGGCGCGGTCACCGATCTGGCGGCGCTGGGGCGGCTGTGCCGGGAGCGCGGCGTGCTCCTGTGCGTCGACGGCATCCAAACGGTCGGCGCGCTCCCCATCGACGTGAAGGAGGCGGGCATCCACTTCCTGTCCGCGGACAGCCACAAGTGGATGCTCGGCATGATGGGCATCGGCGCCGTGTTCGTGGACCGCGCGCTGGTCGAGCGCATTCACCCTCCGCTGCTCGGCTGGCGCAGCACGACCGACGCCTTCAACTTCGACCGGGTCCACTTCGAACTTCTGGACCACGCGGGGCGCTACGAGGAGGGAAGCCTCGCGTATCCGCTCGTCGCCGGCTTCGGCGCCGCCCTGGGGCTCCTCGAGGAAGCCGGGATCCCCGCGGTCGCCGAGCATGTGCGCGCTCTGGTGGCCGACCTCGCGGAGCGCCTCGAGCGCCTCGGCTGCGTCACGACGCCCGCCACCCCCGGCCGGCGCCACATTCTGACCTTCCGCCACCCCGAACTCGAAAACGAACGGCTGTTCGCCGGACTCGAGCGAGCCGGGGTGGTGGCGTCACTGCGTCGGGAACGGGTTCGGGTGGCGCCGCACCTCTACAACACCTTCGAGGAGATGGAGCGGGTGGCGGGGGCGGTGGCCGGGCTGTTCTAGCAGCCCGTGGACAAACTCCCCCCGGCATTCGAGCGGCGTGGCATCCGCGCTGGACGGCTGCGCTCTGCGTTGCCTTTCGTCCCAATAGCTCTACTATTGGGCCTTCAAGGCGCCTGGCCAGCCCGGCGCCACGCCCCTCTCGGTGCTCGGGCGGATTCATCCACGGACTGCTAGCGCAGGATGCTGCTCTAGCGCAGGATGCGGAAGATCCGGTCGGCCAGCGTCGTCATGAGCGGCGTGCCGACGGCGAGCAGGGCGACCCCCGCGGTCCGCGCGGGACCGGACTCGTTGGCCTTGCCCTCGATGAGCAGCAGGTACCCGGCCGTGGCCGTCATCGCGCTTCCGAGCGCGGCGGGCAGGAATCGCCCCCTCGAACGGCGGGTCCGGCCGGCCCACCCGGCGGAATAGCCTCCCGCGGCGCT
Source organism: Longimicrobiales bacterium (assembly GCA_965221265.1). Classification (GTDB taxonomy): domain Bacteria; phylum Gemmatimonadota; class Gemmatimonadetes; order Longimicrobiales; family Gaopeijiaceae; genus BD2-11. Next base: position 429,829 of record OZ244873.1, read on the forward strand.
GGGCAGCGCCAAGGCCAGAATGCCCGCGCCCGTGGCGAGCGGGCCGGCGCAGCGCGGACGCAACCCTCCGAGGACGACATCGATTTCGAGGCACTGGTTGGCGAGGCCGAGACCCACCGCCAAGCCGACCGCGTTGCCCGCCAGCGAGCTGAGCAGGACCCGCTCCCACCCGTAGGGCTCCTCCTCCAGCGACCAGTCGAATCCCGTCATCAGGCGTTCCTCGGACGCCTCCCTTCGGCGCCGGGGTCCCGTTTTCGTCTCCACCAGCAGGGCGCCCCCGCCCGCCGCCATGCCGAACCGGGTCGACGCCTGCAGGGGCGACAGCAGCTCGACGCGCGCGATGTCCTCAAGTGGCATGGAGAAATACAGCAGTGACGGCACGGCCGCGCGCACGCCATCGACGTAAATGGACACGTCGTTGCACCCACCCTGGGCGGAGGTCGAGCGGTACTCGACGCACGAGCCGGTTCTTCCGGAGCGCACCCTGAGGCCCGGCAGATGTTGCGCGAGGACCTCCTGCAGGCCCAGACCGCGACGGGCGGCATCGCCGAGCTGCGCCGGCCCGACCTCGTTCATGGAATGGCCCGTGGAGATCCTTCTCCGCTCCAGCTGGGTGACGGCTTCCACGACAAGGGGCGAGAGCTCGATGGTTCGCGGCGACAGTCGCACCTCGAGACGCAGATCCTCTCCCGCGTTCACGGCCACTTCGCGCGCCCGCTCCCCGTAGGCCAGGTGTCGCACCACCAGGACGTGCGCCCCCGCGGGCACCGCGTCGAAGCGGAACATGCCCGCGGCGTCGGTCACGGCGGAGCGGTCGAGATCGTTCAGCCGCACCACGACGTCGGCGATGGGCCGGGACTCCTCGTTGTCGAGAACCCGTCCCGTCAGGATTCCGTGCTCCTGGGAGGAGGCCGCCGTGGCCCCGGACCCCAGCGCCAGGACGCAGGGAAGCAGCCCCCGGGGGCTCAGGAGCGCGCGCCCAAGGAACGAGCGCCGCGCCGCGACCGGGAATCGCGGATGTGCGCCGGTTGCCGGTGGAGCCGGCGGGAGGGGAGCCATGCGCGGGCCTCCGGAGGGGAACAAGGGCAAACGATGCATACCCTGTGGCGATGGCCCGCGTTCCGAACCGACCCGGGCCTTCGCGACCCCCTCAGCAGGCCGTGGATGAATCCGCCCGAGCACCGAGAGCGGCGTGGCGCCGGGCTGGAAAGGCGCTTTGAAGGCCGATTGGCGGAGCTATTGGGCCGAAGAGCAACGCCGAGCGCAGCGAACCAGCGCGGATGCCACGCCGCTCGAAAATGTCCGGGAGGAGTCCGTCCGCGGCCTGCTATCGCCGGAGCGCCGGCGAGGGACCGATGTCCACACGGATGTCGCGCCACTTCTCCTGGCGGTAGCGCGCCACGCTCAGGATGCAGCGGGCGGCGTGTCCCAGCAGAATGGCGGTCCAGACGTCGGTGGGCTCGAGTCCGCGCACCTGCTGCAGAATCGCCAACAGGCCCAGCGGGATCGCCACCTGGGAGACGATGGAGATGAAGAGCGGGCTGCGCGTGTCGCCACTCCCCTGCAGCCCTCCGGTGTAGGTGAGCGCGACCGTAACGAAGAGCCCGGACACGCTCAGGAAACCCAACAGCTGGATCCCCAGGGCGCGCACGGCCGGGTCGTCCATGCCGAAGATCGAAAGGAGGGCCCCCGGAATGAGCAGGAACATGGCGCCCGCGGCGATGGCCACTCCCAAACCGATGCCGGCGGCGACCCGAACCCCCCGCACGGCGCGTTCCGGATGGCCCGCTCCCAGATTCTGCCCCACGACGGCCCCCGTTGCGCCCATCAGGCCCAGGGAGGTCCAGGTGATGAGCGAGAACAGCTGCACGTAGCCGACGGCGTAGGCGGCCTGGGCCTCCGCGCTGAGGGCCAGCGAGCCGATGAAGCGGAGCAGCAGAACCCCGCCGAGGTTCATGACCACGCCCTGGATTCCGGCGGGGAGTCCGAACCGGAAGAGCTGGCGGATGATCGCCCAGTCGGGCGCCAGGGACATGCCGCGCTCGAAGGCGACCACGGTCCTGTGCGAGAGAAGCAGCCAGAGGACAATGCCGCTCACGATGAGGCCCGAAATCACGCTGCCCATCGCCGCCCCCGCCGTCCCCAGGGAGGGAATGGGGCCCAGCCCGCGGATCAGAATGACGCTGAGGACGATGTTCAGCAGGGTGAGGGTCACGCCGAGGCGGAGCGGGGTGCGCGCGTCTCCCGCGGCCCGGAACGCACCTCCGGTCATGAAGAACATCATCGTGCCGAAGCTGAAGACGAAGAGAATGCGCAGGTACGGCAGAGCCTCCCGCTGGACCTCCGCGGTCGCGCGCACCAGCCCGAGAAGCGAGGGGGCGAGGAAGTACCCGAGCGGCGCGATGACGCCAACGGACAGCGCCGCGGCCGTGAGGAAGGCTTGGTAGACGGTGCGGTTGACCTTGTCCTGGTCGCCCGCTCCCGCGAAGCGGGCCACCAGGATGCCCATCCCCGTGAAGAGCGACGACACGAAGGTGATGACGACGAGGTAGATCTGGGAGGACACGCCGATGGCGGCGTTGCCGGCGAAGCCCACGTAGTTGCCGACCATGGCGTGACCCACGACGCCCTGCATGCCCGCGATGACGTTCTGCAGCATGGTCGGCCAGGCGAGCAGCCAGACCGCCCGGGGCACCGGCCCCTCCACGATGCTCCGGTCGAACGGGCGTCCGCCGGGCCGCCGCGGCATGGGCCGCCCCTCCCGCCGGGTCAGGCGGGCGAACGCGTTCGGCGGACGACGCGTAGGAGCTTGGCCAAGGGATCGTACGCCCGGTCCACGACCCGCTCCTTCAAGGGGATGATGGCGTTGTCGGTGATGGTGATGCCCTCGGGACACACCTTGGTGCAGCACTTGGTGATGTTGCAGTAGCCGATTCCGTGATCGGCGCGCAGCTCCTCCAGCCGGTCGGCGGTGTCGAGCGGGTGCATCTCCAACGCCGCCACGTGGGTGAGGAACCGGGGACCGATGAAGTCCTCGTGCAGTTGGTGGTCGCGCAGCACGTGGCAGACGTCCTGGCACAGGAAGCACTCGATGCACTTGCGGAACTCCATCACCCGGTCGACGTCCTCCTGGAAGATCTCCCAAGTACCATCGTCGTGATCGGGTTCGCGGGGTTGGAAGGGAGCGAGGCGCTCCTTCGCCCGGTAGTTCCAGGAGACGTCGGTGACCAGGTCGCGCACCAGCGGGAAGGCCTTCATGGGCTCGATGGTGACCGGCTCGTCCATGGGAAGGTCGCTCAGGCGCGTCATGCACATGAGCTTCGGCATGCCGTTCACCTCGGCGGAACACGATCCGCACCGGCCCGCCTTGCAGTTCCACCGCACCGCCAGGTCGTTCGCCTGCTCCGCTTGGATCCGGTGCACGGCGTCGAGCACCACCATTCCCGGTGTGATCTCGATGGTGTAGTCCCGGAATTCCCCGGTCTCCCCGTCCCCTCTCCAGACCCTGAACGTGCTTTCGGTCATTATCCCTGTTCCTCGATGATCCGGGCCAGCCGCCCGGGCAGCTCGCGCACCGGCTCCCGGCGACTGTTCATGTTGCCGTCGGGACCCTTCCAGAACACGAGGTTGTGGCGGCCCCAATCGGGATCCTTCGCCGGGTGGTCGACGCGCGAATGGGCCCCCCGGCTCTCCCTGCGTTCGATCGCCGCGCGGGTGGCGGCCTCCGACACGGTGAGCAGGTTGTCGAGATCGAGGGCCGTATGCCAGCCGGGGTTGTATTCCCTGTTCCCGGTCACCGCGACCCTCCGAGCCCGCTCGGCGAGCGCCTCGATATCGGCCAGAGCCGACGTCAGATCGTCTTCGGCGCGAACGATGCCGACCTTGTTCTGCATGAGGACCTGCAGGTCTTCCTGCACCTGGTAGGGACCCTCCCCGCCTTCGTTTTCGAACGGGGCGAGGGTTTGGCGCCCGGCCTCGCGGACGTGCTCGGCGTCCAACGACGGAGTCGGGTTCTCGCGGGCGAAGCGGGCCGCGTACTCCCCGGCCCGCTTGCCGAAGACGAGCAGGTCGGACAGCGAGTTGCCGCCCAGGCGGTTGGCGCCGTGCAGTCCGGCCGCGCACTCGCCGGCGGCGAACAGTCCGGGAACCGTGGACATCTGCGTGTCCGCGTCCACGCGCACCCCGCCCATGACGTAGTGGGTGGTGGGCCCCACCTCCATCGGCTCCTTCGTGATGTCGATGTCCGCGAGCGCCTTGAACTGATGGTACATGCCCGGGAGCTTCCTGCGGATGTGCGCGGGGGCGTCGGAGATCTTCTCCGCGATCCAGGCGATGTCGAGGAAGGCACCCCCGTGGGGGCTCCCGCGCCCCTCCTTGACCTCGCGCACGATGCAGCGCGCGACGTGGTCGCGGGTGAGCAGCTCGGGTGGCCTGCGCGCGTCCCGGTCGCCCACCACGTAGCGCCATCCCTCCTCGGGCGAATCGGCCGTCTGGTCCTTGTAGAGGTCGGGGATGTCGTCGAACATGAACCGGCGCCCCTCGGAGTTGCGCAGCACGCCCCCCTCCCCGCGCACGCCCTCGGTGACCAGAATGCCGCGCACGCTGGGAGGCCAGACCATGCCCGTGGGGTGGAACTGGATGAACTCCATGTCCATCAGCTCGGCCCCGGCGTGGTAGGCGAGGGCGTGCCCGTCCCCGGTGTATTCCCAGCTGTTGGAGGTGATCTGGTAGGCCTTGCCGATCCCCCCCGTGGCGAGCACCACCGCCTTGGCCCCGAAGACGCGGAACCGGCCCCGCTCGCGGTCGTACGCGAAGGCGCCGGCCACGCGGCCGCCGTCCAGAAGCAGACGGGTGACCGTGCACTCCATGAAGACATCCATGCCCTGGTGGACGCCGTGGTCCTGCAGGGTGCGGATCATCTCGAGGCCGGTTCGGTCGCCCACGTGGGCGAGGCGCGGGTAGGCGTGGCCGCCGAAGTTGCGCTGCAGGATGCGCCCGTCCGGCGTGCGGTCCATGAGCGCCCCCCAGGCCTCGAGCTCGCGCACCCGGTCCGGCGACTCGCGGGCGTGCAGCTCGGCCATGCGCCAGTCGTTCAGGTACTGGCCGCCGCGCATGGTGTCGGCGAAGTGCACCTCCCAGCTGTCCCGCTCGTCGACGTTGGAGAGCGCGGCCGCCACGCCGCCCTCGGCCATGACGGTGTGCGCCTTGCCCAGCAGCGACTTGCACACCAAGCCCACCGAGGCGCCCGAGGCGGCCGCCTCGATGGCCGCCCGCAGTCCCGCTCCCCCGGCGCCGACGACCAGAACGTCGTGTTGATGGCGTTCGAACTCGTCCATCAGAGGATTCTCCAGTCGGTCCACACGCCCATGGCGCACAGACGCACGTAGACGTCGCTGAAGCCCACCCACACCAGACTCATCCAAGCCCAAAGCATGTGGCGCCGATTGAGGCAGCTCACGCCCCTGTGCGCTTGGCGGCGCAGCGGGCGCCCGGACAGCTTGTCCAGCCCGCCGCCCACCAGGTGGCGCAGGGAGTGGCATCCGAAGGTGTAGCCGCCCAGGAGCACGACGTTGGCGAGCAACACCAGCGACCCCAGGCCGATGCCGAAGGTCTCGCCCCCGCCCGGGGCCTCGAACCAGAACCCCTTCCACGCGTCGTAGCTCAGGATCGCGATGAAGACGATGGCCACGTAAAGGAAGTAGCGGTGGATGTTCTGGATCACGAGCGGGAAGGACCGTTCGCCCAGGTAGGTCTTGCGCGGTTCACCCACCGCGCAGGAGGGCGGGTCGGCCCAGAAGGCCTTGTAGTACGCGCCCCGGTAGTAGTAGCAGGTGAAGCGAAAGCCCAACGGGGCCCACAGGATCATGAACGCGGGCGACCAGCGCAGCCATCCCAGCCAGGAATCGGCCCACCAGGCGGGCGACGGCCCCAGCCAGGCGTGGTGGGAGTCACCCAGCAGTTCCGGCGAGTAGAAGGGGGAGAGATAGTTGCCGAAGGTGTAGAACTCGCCTTGGAAGGCGGCCCAGGTGGAGTAGACGCCGAACGCGGAGAGCCCGGTGAGGACCGCGAGCGGCTGCAGCCACCAGCGGTCCCGGCGCATGGTGCCCCCGAACGGGCTGCGCGCCGGCAGCGAGGCCGGGGTTCGAACCGGCAGAGAGGTTCCTGACGCCATTCGTATGCTCCTGCGCGCCCCGTGCGGAGCTTCGTGGGATTGCGGGCGGCCCTGCGGGTCGTGGTGGCGCGGGCCTCCGCGCGCCTTGCCGTGACGCCCCGCGGGGCCCGGAGCGGACGGCGTGCACAAGAATACCCCCGGGGCGGCCATTCGCCAATACGGGGCGGGAAGGCCGGGGCGCGCGCCATGCGCGGGCGCGACGGGAACCGGGGCCGCCGCCGCGGGCAGGCCAACCCGGCACCCGAGGCGCGGATCAGCTGGGCGGAGGCGCCTCCCGGCGATGCCCGAGGGTGCGGGCGCGGCGCCAGATGGCGTCGAACATCTCCTCGGTGAGCTTGCCGGTGAAGGTGTTCTGCTGCGAAGGGTGGTAGGAGGCCAGCACCGTCAGGTCGCGGCGGACGCGCACTTCCGCCGCGTGGCCAAAGCGCGGGAGGGGCCGGGGCAACACCTCGCCCCGGTCGCGCAGCAGGCGGAGCACCACGGCGAAGGCGAAGGCGCCCAGCGCGACCACCACGCGCAGGTGGGGGAGCAGATCCCACTCGCGCTCGAGGAACGGGCGGCAGGCGTCGCGCTCGGCGGGGGTGGGGCGGTTGCCCGGAGGCGCGCAACGGACCGCCGCCGTGATCCACGTTCCCTTGAGGGCGAGGTCGTCGTGGCGCGAGACGGAATCCGGCCGGGTGGCGAGGCCCGCCCGGTGGAGCGCCGGGTACAGGAGGTCGCCGGAGCGGTCGCCGGTGAACATGCGCCCGGTCCGGTTGGAGCCGTGCGCCCCCGGCGCCAAACCAACGACGCCGAGCCAGGCGGCGGGGTCCCCGAACCCGGGAACGGGCCGGCCCCAATACACCTCGCGGGCGTAGGCGGCCCGCTTCGCGCGCTCGACGCGCTCGCGCCATTCGACCAGGCGGGGGCACCGACGGCAGGTGGTCACCTCGGCGGCGAGGTCGTCGAGAGGATGGGCGCCGGTCACCATCGGGAGCCGTTCGGGCGTCCGGTCGCGCCCGCCGGGAACGGACCCAGCATGCCGGGGGGAGTTCGTCCGCGGGCTGCTCCAAGTCCGTGGATGAATCCGCCCGAGCACCGGGAGCGGCGGGGCGCCGGGCGGGGTGCCGGGGCCACCAGTTCGGCCGCCGGACCGACGCCCGGGCCGATGCGGGCGGGAGGAGGGCTCATGGGACGGACCCGGCGTGGAGATGGAGCAGCCCGCCCGGCGTCTCCGACTCCGCCCGCGCCGCGCCGACCAGGGTCGCGTCCGGGTAGCCGGCGGCGCGCAGGGCCTCCACGCACCCCTCCGCCGCGTCCGCCGGCACGCTGGCGAGCAGCCCGCCCGCCGTCTGGGGGTCGAAGAGCAGCTGGGCGCCGGGGTCATCGAGCACCCCGGGATCGGCGCGCACCGACGCCAGCGCGCGCAGGTTCTGCTCCTGAAGCGACGAGAGGACGCCGAGCCGGGCCAGCTCGCGCGCGCCGTCCAGGAAGGGCACGTCGGCCAGGCCGACCGCGACCTCGACTCCCGAGGCGCGCGCCATTTCCAGCAGGTGGCCGGCCAGCCCGAAGCCGGTCACGTCGGTGGCGGCGGTGGCTCCGTGTTGGCCGAGGATCCGCGCCGCCGCCCGGTGGGATTCCCGCATGACCGCGAGCGCGGCGTCGATCCAGAGGCTCCGCGCCCGGCCGCGCATCTCCGCGGCGAAGATCACGCCGGTGCCGAGCGGCCGGGTGAGCACCAGCCGATCCCCCGCGCGCATGCCCGACTTGCGCAGCAGGCTGCCGGGCGGGGCGGTCCCGGTCACCGAGAATCCCATCGCCAGCTCACCACCCTCGGCCGTGTGCCCGCCCACCAAGGCCACGCCGTCGCGCCCGAGCGCGTCGAGCGCGCCCGCCATGAGCTGGGTGAGGTCCTCCTCCATCTTCCGTTCCGCGGCCAGCGGCAGCGTCACCATGGCCATCGCCGCGAGCGGCTCGGCGCCCATCGCGAAGATGTCCCCGAGCGCGTGATTGGCGGCGATGAGACCGAAGAGGAAGGGATCCTCGATGAAGGACCGGAAGAAGTCCACGCTCTGCACGGCGACCCGCTCCGCCGGAATCTCGACCACCGCCGCGTCGTCGGGGGCGTCCAAGCCAACCAGCACGCGCGCGTGGGCGGGGGTGTCCAGCCGGGCCAGCGCACGGTGGAGCAGCTCCCCTCCCACCTTCGAACCGCATCCTCCGCAGCGCGGCCCGGGACGGGGTCCGGCGGAAGCCTCGGGCCCACGACCACCCACGGTCCCGCCTCCCGACCCACCCTCGCGTGCCCGGCCATCGTCGCCGGCCTCCCCGCCATCCATCGCGGGCAGCTCGGTGTAGTCGCGGATGAAACGGCGGTCGATGCGGTCCTTCCAAGCCCACACCCAGCGGCCCCCGACCGTCAACCCGTTGCGGGCGGCCACGGCGTGGCGCCGACCCGTGGAGATCAGGCTCAGATATTCCCGTTGCGGCCGAAAACCGACCAACGCGGCGCCGAGCAGCCTCCGCCGCAGGTTGCGCGCCAGGGGCGGGCCCTGGCGAACCGCGAACACGCCCGCCTTCGGCCGCGGGTACCCTTCCACCGCGGCGACGTCTCCGGCGGCGAAGACATCGGGATGGGACAGGGTCCGCAAAGTGTCGCGCACCCGGATGAACCCGCGGCCGTCCACGGCCAGGCCCGACTCGCGCGGCCAGTCCGGAGCCCCCGCGGTGGTGACCCAGAGCAGCTCGTCGAAGTCGGCGCCCGATCCGTCGTCGAAGCACAGGCGACGGCCCTCCACGCGCACCACCCGGTGATGGGTGCGCACCGCGATGCGCTCGCGCTCGAGCATCCGCGCGAAGCGGGCGCGCATGCGTCGGGGATAGGTGGGCAGGATCTCACCGGAGTCGGTTAAGAGCTCGATGCGCGCGGCTTCGCCGGACCGGCCGACGGCCTTGGCCGCCCGCGCGAGGCCGTACCGGATGGAGAACGCCAGCTCCACGCCCCCGGCGCCGCCGCCCACGATGCCGATCGAGACCGGACCGGGGGTGGCGGCGACACGCTCCCGGAGCCGCGTCCAACGCGCGAAAAAGCCGTCGATGGGCTTGACCGGAACCACCGAGCCCTCGGCGCCCGCCACGCTCCGCACTCCGGGAGCCGAGCCGGTATTGATGGACAGCACGTCGAAGGCCACGGGCGGGCGCCCGGCGCAAAGCACGCGCTTGTTGTCGAGATCGACTCCCACCACCCGGTCGCGCAGGAAGCGGGCGCGGGCGAAACGGGCCAGCGGAGCGAGGTCGATGTGGGCGTCCGAGAACGCGTAGTGCCCGGCGACGAGCCCCGGAAGCATGCCCGAATAGGGAGCGTTCGATTCCCGCGAGATGAGGGTCAGGCGAACCCCGGGAAGCGGCTTCATGCCGAAGTGCCTGAGCACGGCGACATGGGTGTGCCCGCCGCCGACCAGCACGAGATCCTTGGTCACCGGTTCGGACGGCGACCCCATGGCACCCCTGCTCATGGCCTAATCATGCCCCCTCCGCGCGGCGCCATTCAAGGGGTGCGGGGCTCGCTGGACCGCCGGTCGGCGACGGGGAGGCACAACCTCGCGGCGGTCCGGAAGTCCACTGCCAGGGAACGAGTCCACCCGAGCGGCGCGCGCCCACGGACCGCTACCGGGCCGGGTTCGCTCCGCGCGCCGCGCGCTCTCCCGGAAGCAGGGCCGCGCGCACGAACCCGTGGACCGGCGTGGCCACGCCGGACGCGCGCCCCAGGCGGACCACGGCGCCGCTCAGCTGCTCCAGCTCGGAGGGCTGGCCGCCGGCGACGTCGCGATGCATCGAGGGGATGGAGTCCGGCGGCAGGCCGTCCACGAAGGCCAGGGTGGCGTCCACAACCTGGTCGGGGAGACGGACGCCGCGGGCGGCCGCCACGGCGCGGATCTCCTCCATGGAGCGGCGCAGGAGGCGACGGGTCTCCGGGGTGGCCAGCACTGCGCCCAGGGGCACCCGGGCCACCGAGCACACTCCGCCCACCGAGGCGATCATGAGCAACTTGGTCCAAAGCGCCGCCTCGATCTCGCCGGAGACCGTGACCGACACCCCGGGGGCCTCCTCAAGCGCCCCGGCCAGACGGTCGCAACGCCCCGTGCTCCGCCCGTGCCGCTCCCCCATCACGATCTCGGGGGCGATGCCCGTGTGCCGGACGTGGCCGGGTTCGACCCGCTCGCACAGGATGCGGGTGAGCCCGCCGACCACCGCCTCGGGGGGGAGCGACCGCTCAAGGTGGCCCGCCGCCTCCACGCCGTTCTGGAGCGGCACCACGACGGTTCGGTCGCCCACGAGCGGCCGCAGCGCCCGGCCGGCCGCCTCGACCTGCCAGGTTTTGGTGGTCACCAGCACGGCGTCGGCCGTCCGCAGCGACGCGGGGTCGTCGGTGGCGGCGACGCGCTCAAGGCGCGCGTCTCCGACGATGCTCTCCACCCGCAGGCCATCGGCGCGCAAGGCGGCCAGCTGGGCTCCGCGAGCGACGAACGCGACCTCGTGGCCCGCCTGCGCGAGCCGGGCTCCGAAGTATCCGCCCACCGCCCCCGCTCCGTGAACGACGATACGCATCACCAGCTCCCGGCGTCGGGTTCGATGAACATCGCGAGCGACGCGGAAACGCCGTCGGCCGACACCCGCGCACCGGTCCCCTCACGCGCCCGCACCATTACCTTAATCCAAGAGGCAACATCCCAAGAGGCAACATCAAACTCCTAGCTGCCCCACAAGGCCAGGAAGCCCCGCATCCCGGGAAACCCGGAGGTTCCAAGCATGTCCAACCAACATAGAATCGAGTTCGATTCGCTGGGCGAAGTCCGCGTCCCCGTCCATGCCCTCTACGGGGCCCAGACCCAGCGCGCCTTCGAGAACTTCCCCATCAGCGGCCAGCGTTTCGGGCGTCGCTTCATCGAGGCCCTTGGGCTCGTCAAGAAGGCCGCCGCCCGGGTCAACCGCGACCTGGGCTACTTGGAGGGACCCATGGCGGAGGCGATCGCCGAGGCCGCCGCCGAGGTGGCCCGCGGCGACCGGGACGGCGAGTTCGTGCTCGACGTCTACCAGACGGGATCCGGAACCTCCTCCAACATGAACGCCAACGAGGTCATCGCGACGCTGGCCAACCGCATCCTGGAGGGCTCCGGAGAGCACCGCGTTCATCCCAACGACCACGTCAACTTCGGTCAGTCGTCCAACGACGTGATCCCGACCGCCATCCACGTCTCGGCGCGCACGGCCATCGAGGAGGAGTTGATTCCGGCGCTCGAACACTTGCGGGGGCTGCTGGCGGCGAAGGCGGAGGCCTTCGACGGGGTGTTGAAGTCGGGCCGAACCCACCTGATGGACGCCACCCCGGTGCGCCTGGGTCAGGAGTTCGGTGGCTACGCGACACAGGTCGCGCGCGCCATCGAGCGTCTGCGGCGCGCCTCCGCCGAGCTGGCCGAGCTGGCGCTGGGCGGCACCGCGACCGGTACCGGCATCAACACCCATCCCGACTTCGCCCGCCTGGCCATCGAACATCTCTCCCGCGAAACCGGGCTGGCGTTTCGGGAAGCGGAGGACCACTTCGCGGCACAGGGATCGCAGGACGCCTGCGTGAGCGCCTCCGGAGCCCTGAACGCGGCCGCGTCCGGCCTGATGAAGATCGCCGACGACATTCGCTGGCTCTCCTCGGGCCCGACTTCGGGAATTCACGAGATCCGGCTTCCGGCCGTCCAGCCGGGGAGCTCGATCATGCCGGGCAAGGTGAATCCGGTCATGTCCGAGGCGCTGATGATGGTGGCGGCCCGCGTGGCCGGAAACCACACCACGGTCACCATCGCCGGAGGCCGCGGCAACTTCGAGCTGAACGTCATGCTGCCGGTCATCGCCCATTCCCTGCTGGAGTCGATCACGCTGCTCGCGGGGGCGAGCCGGGCGTTCGCCGACCGGTGCGTGGCCGGCATCCAAGCCAACGAGCGGCGGGCGCGCGAGCTCCTCGACAGGAACCCGGCGATCGCGACCGCGCTCAACCCACACATCGGCTACGACGCGGCGGCCAAGGTGGCGAAGGAGGCCGCCCGGGAAGGCAGGGCGGTGCGCGACGTGGTGCGGGCGCGGGGTCTGCTCGACGAGGAGACGTTGCGGGAGGCGCTGGACGTGCGCGGCATGACCGAACCCGGGCTCCCTGAGAAGGGGTAGCCTATCTTAGCTAAGCTAACCGGACTAAGCTAACCTCCGGGTGCCGACAGCCGCGTGACCGCCTCTTCGAAGGAGGAGATGCCCTCCTCGCCGGTCAGCCTGACGTCTCCGGTCAGCTCTCCCCCCCGGTTGACCACGAAGGTGGGCGTCCCCTCCACGGCCAGCAGCTGGGCCAGGTTCATGTCGCTCAGAATGAGGGGCGCGACCGTGTCGCGGATGAGGCAGGCCTGGAACTCCTCCAGCGGGAGGTTGATGTCGGCCGCGAACTGGAGGAAGACCGGAATCGGGTCCTGCAGCGGCTGCCAAACGCTCTGGTTCATGTAGAGGCGGTGCTGCATCGCCTCGAAGCCCGGCCGGTCGTTCAGGCCACCCGCGCACAGAGCGGCCTCGGCCGCGTGGTATCCGCGCATGAGGCGGGCCAGGGGGAACATGCGCACCACGAAGTTGGCCCTGCCGGAGTCGACGAGGGTCGACTTCAACGAGTCGGTGCGCAGGATGTAGAAGGACCGGCACGTGGGACAGCCGAAGTCGACGAACTCGTCGATGCGCGCCAAGGTGGAGTCCACCATGTAGATGCGCGAGTTGTCGGCCCGCTCCAGAAACTCCACGTCCGCCACGCTGAGCGCGAGCCCCGCCGGCACCTCCTGCTGCAGCGCGCCGACCGACGCGGGGATCGCCGCGGCCAGAACAAGGGCTGGAACGACCGCCCGCGCTCCGCGCGGCCGTGCCCCGCGCATGGCTTCAATCGCCCTTCGACAACCCGCCCGCGACATGGGCGACGCTCCTTTTCCGTGGGTCCAACGAACCGTGGTCGAGATGCCGGCGCGGCTTCGCCCCGCTTCCGGTCGCAGCCGTGGCCGGACGACTCATCGTCCTCTTGGAATCAGACGGACGTTGCCGGCCTGGATGAGCAGATCGAAGACCTCGCCGGCGGTGACCGCGAGCTCCTGGGTGCGATAGTTGCCACCGCCCAGCAGATCGATTTCGAAGCCGATGGTGGGCAGCCTCCACTCGCGCGTGAAGCGCTGGCGCGTCTTGCCGGAGACGTTGCCCAGCCGGGTGCGTCCGCCCGCGCTCGAGATGTAGATGCGCGCGTCGCTGAAGTCGAGGTTGTCCACGAAGATGGTGACCTCCCGCGATCGCTCCGCGCCGATGCCGACGGGCGCGCTTCGCTGTCCGGCGCAGCCGGCGACCACGAGCGCGGTCAGAATGCCAACGGCGTACAGGGGTCGAGTCGTCATGTCACCTCCTCCCGCGAAGACGGAACCGGTCGACCGCCGACGGCGGTGGTTTCCCGCTCCCGCGTACATTGTATCGCGGTTGGCCCCGGCCTGCTACCGAACCGGACCCGGCGGCTCGGCGGGGCGTGCGCGGGGTTGCCCGCCTCGCGCCGCCTGGTGAAGCTGCACCATCCGGACCGTCGCGGCGGCCAAGCGCGCGGACGGTCCGACAACCCCATCCACCCATCATCGAGGCGCAATGTGGGGATGAGCGACGGAAGGCGGACTCGGTGGCCCGGATGACGCGGTTTCCGGACGACCTGGTGGAACGCCCGTCCGGGGGAGACCCGATCACCCTGATCGTGCTCGACGGGGTCGGCGGCCTTCCCCACCCCGCCACCGGTCGGACCGAGCTGGAGTCCGCCACCACGCCCAACCTGGACGCGCTGGCCGCGGACAGCTCGCTGGGCATGCACGTTCCGGTGGCGCCCGGCGTCACGCCCGGGAGCGGCCCCGCCCACCTCGCGCTGTTCGGGTACGATCCCGCCCGCCACCTGGTTGGGCGCGGCGTGCTGGCCGCCCTTGGGGTCGGCATCGACCTGCGCGAGGGAGACGTGGCCGCGCGGCTCAACCTCGCCACCCTGGACGGCGGGGGCCGCGTGACCGACCGCCGCGCCGGGCGACCGGACAACGCCGAGGGGCGGCGGGTGGTGCGGCGGTTGCGCGAGGGCGTGAGCGCGCCCCCCGGCGTGGCCCTCGACTTCCGGCACGTGATGGAGCATCGCGCGGTGATGGTGCTGCGCGGCGACGGCCTGGGCGCGCGCGTCGCCGACACCGACCCGCAGCGCACCGGAGTCCCGCCCCGCCCCCCGCGCGCCCCGGACGGCGACGTGGCCTCCGCCCGAACCGCCGAGGCCGCCGGGCTGGTCTTGGCCCGAGCGGCCCGGGTGCTCGCCGACGAGCCCGTCGCCAACGCGGTGCTCGCCCGAGGGTTCGACCAATACCGCGCGCTCCCCGGGTTTGGCCGACGCTACGGGCTCGAGGCGGTGGCCGTGGCGCGCTATCCCATGTACCGGGGCGTGGCCCGCCTGGTCGGCATGCGACTCGCCGAGGTTCCGGCCTCCGACGACGAGGCGGTCGCCCTCATGCGGGCCACCGCCGGGCGCGCCGACTTCCGCTTCCTCCATCACAAGGCCACGGATTCCCGCGGCGAGGACGGCGATTTCGACGGCAAGGTCGCCGCCATCGAGGCGATGGACCGGCTCCTGCCGGAGCTGGACGACGGAGGCGTCGCCATCGTCACCGGCGACCACAGCACCCCGGCGACCATGGCGGGCCATTCCTGGCACGCGGTGCCGTTCCTCATCCGCTCGCGTCACGCCCGGCCCACCGGGCGCCGACTGACCGAGCGCGAGTGCCGACGGGGCGACCTGGGGACCATCGCGGCCCGTCACATCATGACCCTGGCCTTGGCGCACGCCGGCCGGCTGGCGAAGTTCGGCGGCTGACGTGCGCGTCTTCGCCGCCCCCATGGACCCGTGATCTCCATCCCCTGCCAAGAGCACAGCCTCGACAACGGACTTCGGATCGTCCTCTCCCCCGATCCCTCGGTGCCCATCGTCGCCGTAAACCTCTGGTACGATGTGGGATCCCGGAACGAGGGCCCCGGCCGGACCGGTCTGGCCCACCTGTTCGAGCACATGATGTTCCAGGGTTCCCGTCACGTGGCCGCCAACCAGCACTTCCAGCTGCTCGAGGGCGTGGGCGGTTCGGCCAACGCGTCCACGTGGTTCGACCGAACCAACTACCACGAGACCGTCCCCTCGCACCACTTGGAGCTGGCGCTCTGGCTCGAAGCCGATCGCATGGGATGGATGTTGCCCGCGCTGACCGCGGAGAAGCTCGAGAACCAGCGCGAGGTCGTGAAGAACGAGCGCCGCCAACGCTACGACAACCAGCCCTACGGCGACTGGGACGAACGCATGCTGGCGATGGTCTTCCCGCCCGGGCATCCCTATCGCCATCCGGTCATCGGCTCCCTCGAGGACATCGACGCCTTCACCCTCGCCGACCTCGAGTCCTTCCATCGGGCCTACTATGCCCCCGACAACGCGGTGCTCACGCTCTGCGGCGGGTTCGATTCCACCCGCGCGCTCGAGTGGATCGCACGCTACTTCGGCGGGATCCCGCCGGGTACCGGGACCCGGACGATCGCCGGCGACGAGAACGCGGAGCGCGAAAACCACGCGGACCCAACCCAGACCGTGGAGGCCGACGTGCCGCTCACGCGGGTGTACGCGGCCATGCGCGCGCCCACGTTCGACGATCCCGACTTCCACGCCGCGGACGTCGCCGGCGACATTCTGGGACGGGGAAGGGCTTCGCGGCTGCATCGTTCGCTGGTGTTGGAGCGGGGGATCGCCAAGGACGTCGGGGCGCAGGTGCTTCCGCTGATGACCGGAGCGTCGATGCTGCTGGTTCAGGCAACCGGCAACCTGGGCGTCGATCCACGGGCCCTGCGGGCGGCCGTCGTGGAGGAGATCGACGGGCTGCGCGTCGTTTCGCGGGACGAGGTCGCGAGGACGGTGGCCATGTCCGAGACGGCGATCCTGGCGCAGCTGGAGCTTGCGGCGCAGCGGGCCGACCTGCTCTCGATGTACGCCACTCATTTCGGGGATCCGGGGCGCGTCTCCACCGAGATCGATCACCTGCGCGCGGTTACCCCGGAAGCCGTGGAGGCCCTGGTCGAGGCGCGCCTGGACCCGCGCAACCGGGCGATCCTGACCTACGTTCCCACGGCCGCCGCGTGAGCACCGGGCGCTTCCCCTCCACACCTCCGGGACCGGGACCGGTGGCGCCCTTCGCGCCGCCCACCGTGCGCGCCGCACGCCTCGATTCCGGACTGGAGGTGCGCGTCGCGCCCCGGGGCGGGGTTCCGCTGGTCACCACGCTCCTGGTCATGGATGCGGGCGAAGCGACCGTCGAGGGCGAACGGGCCGGGCTCGCGGTGCTCACCGGCAACGCGCTCCACGGCGGCACGGCGCGCCGCTCGGCGGTGGAGTTGGCGCGCGCGCTGGAGGACATGGGCACGCACTTGGCCGTTTCGACCGGCTGGGACTCGGTGGTGGTCTCGGTGACGTGCGCGGCCGACCGGTTTCCGCGCGCGCTCCGCATGCTGTCGGAAGTGGTTCTGACGCCCGGGTACCCGTCCGACGAGGTGGAGCGCGCGCGCGAACGGCAGCTCGGCGGGATTCGACAACGCGGGATGTATCCCGCGCGGCTCGCCACCACCGCGGCGGCCCACTTCTTCTTCGCGGAAGGCGACACCTACGGCCGCCCCATGGCGGGAACCGTGGCGACGGTCGCCGGGCTGGAGCGCGCGCACGTCGCCGCCTTCGCGGCCGACCGCCATCGACCGCATGGGTCGGCTCTGGTGGTGGTGGGCGACGTCGCCGAGGAGGCGGTGGCGGATCTCGCGGCCGAGTGCTTCGGCGGTTGGCGCGGGCGGGCTCTCCCGGTGGACGCCTCGGCCGGGGCGCGCTTCGGCGAGCGCCGCGTCGTCATCGTCCACCGACCGGGGGCGGTCCAGTCGGAGCTCCGCATCGGCCACGCCACCGTGGCGCGCGCGACCCCCGACTACTTCCCCCTGATCGTGCTCAACGCCGTTCTCGGAGGCACCTTCACCAGTCGCCTCAACCTGAACCTGCGGGAGGACAAGGGCTTCACCTACGGCGTGGGATCGCGCTTCCTGCTCCGGCGCGCGGGCGGGATGTTCCGAATCGCCACCGCGGTGGCGACCGAAACGACGGCCGCGGCGGTCCGGGAGGTGCTCGCCGAAACGGAAACCCTGGTCGCCGACGGGCCCACCGCCGCCGAGGTGCGCGGCGCGCGGGACTACCTGGCGGGGATCTTCCCGCTGCGCCTGGAAACCACCGCCCAGATCGCGTCCGGCATCGCCCGCCTGTTCGTGCAGGGCCTTTCCGCCGACCACCACGCGCGCTACCGGGAGCGCGTGCGCGCCGTGGAGGTCGACGACGTGCTGCGAGCCGCCCGCCGACGGCTTCACCCGGATGCCCTCACGGTCGTGGTGGTGGGCGACGCGGACCGGGTGGCGCCCGAACTCGAGACGCTCGGTCCCGTCGAAGTCCACACCGACTTCTGACCCGCGCCCGGCGCGGATGCCACGCCGCCCGAACGGCGGGGCGGAGTTCGTCCGCGGGCCGCCGACAGCCCGTGGATGAATCGGCCCGAGTACCGAGAGCGGCCGGGCGCCGGGCTGGCAAGGCGCAGTGAAGGCTCGGGTCCGGCGCGGATGCCACGCCGCCCGAACGCCGCCGCCCATCGTGTGATCCGCCGGTGCGTGGAGGCCCGCCGGTGCCCCGGTTCGCGCTCCCCCGGGGCAACCCTTCGCCGCCCGGCCGCGCCTCACGAGTGCGCGTGGGCGGGATCGCGACCCTCGTGGTCGAACGCGACCCTCTTGTACGCGGCCACCGCCGGAGCCAGTTTCGCCCGACCGCGGCGGCGCCAGCCGACGCTGGGCCGGCCGGGCGCGCGGCGGGGACGCGGCGGAGAACGGGACGCCGGGGAGGACGCGATGGCTCGCTTGGTACGAAACCTGCATGGAGGGTGTTCCCGTCCGAAGACCCGAACAACCACGTCCGGCGGCGAATCCGCATGAATACAAAAACGACCTTGGCAACGAAGCCCGCGAGGCCGGCCCACGAGGCCCGGGACGCCCTCCGCGCGCTCGACGACAGCGCGTTGGCGCAACGCTTTCTGGAAGGCGAACGGAGAGCCTTCGGGATTCTGGTTGACCGCTACGACGGTCGGCTGGTCAACTTCGTCTACCGCACCATCGGCGACCGGGAGCGGGCGCAGGACCTGGTGCAGGAGACCTTCATCCGCGTCTACCGCCACCTGCATCGCTTCGACCCCACCCGGAAGTTCTCCACCTGGATCTACACCATCGCCAGCAACCTGGCGAAGAACGAACTGCGCAACCGCTCGCGCAACCCGCTCGTGTTCTTCCAGACCATCAAGAAGAACTGGGAGGCCGACCACCGGCCGCTGGAGTGGGAGGACCACACCTACAAGCCCGACGACCTGTACCGCAAACGGCACCTCCAGGAGGTCGTCGAGCGGGCCGTCGGCGAGCTGCCGGAGCACCATAGGGTGGTGTTCATACTTCGGGAACTCCACGGGCGAACCTACGAGGAGATCGCCGAAATCACCGGCGTCAACCTGGGCACCGTGAAGAGCCGCCTGAACCGGGCGCGCAACAACTTCGCCCGCATCGTGGCACCCATGCTGGACTGAGGGGGCTCCGCCGGCGTCGCCCGAGCGCCCCTTCCACGCGCTTCGCGCTCACCGTCTTCGGTGGGCGCGCCCACCGAAGCATGCTCGGCGCGCCGTCTCGGCGCGCATTCCATCATCCGAGGCTCGATCCGTCCGGGTCCGACTCCCGGGGAGCGTGCGTCGGGGGAACCCGAACGATGCTCGCCTTGTAGAGAATCGGCGGCCACCGAGGGTCGGGAACGAACCGAGCTCGACGCCGCGCGGGGTCGAGCGAGCGTGGGCTCGCCAAGCACGCTTGGAAGAGGATCGCGAGTAGCGAACGCACATGGAATGCACCGGCTTTCTGGAGCGCTTCTCCGAGTTCCATGACGGCGAGGCGGCCGATTCGGTCGCGTTCGAACGGCACGCGAGGAAGTGCGCGCGCTGTCGGCGCTACGTGGACACCGTAACGCGCGGCTTGGCTCTGCTGCGGGCCTTCCCGGACATCGCCGTTTGCGAAGACTTCCATCCACGCCTGCAGCATCGCATCTACAATGTTCGGGAGGATCTCGCGCGCCGCCGACGCGGCGCGTCGTTCACCCGCGTGGGGGTGGCGTTGGCCGCCACCATCCTATTGGCGCTGGCGATCTGGGGACCGGAGCTGCTCCGGCCCACGCCCGAAGTCGCGCTTCCCCCCATCGTCGTGTCCGCCCCCCCCTCGGCGCGCGCGGACGCTCCGGCCGCCACGGTGCGGTATCGCGGCATCCACCTCAGGGGCCCCGGCCTGACCGGCGACGACCTGTGGGACAAGGCCCTGTACGAATACTCGTCCCTCTCCCAGCGCTGAGGGGTCACCCGGGTCCCGGCGGGCGGTGATCCCCGCCGCCTATCGCCGCGCCCTTGGCGGCCACGGAGGCGGAGTCTTCTACCTCCACGGCGACGACGACTTCCGCAAGCGGGAGGCGGCCCGGGAGATCGCCGAAGCGCACCTGGACCCCGCGACCCGCGACTTCAACTTCGACGTCATGACCGGCGCGGAGCTGGATGTGCGCGACCTGGCCTCCGTGCTGGCCACGCCGCCCATGATGGCCGAGTGGCGGGTCGTGCTGGTCCGGGGGGCGGAGGCACTGGCTCCGCTCGCTCCGGCGCGCAAGCTGGTGCTCGACCTCGCGGCATCGCCCCCGAAGGGACTGGCGCTGATTCTGACCGCCACCCACCCGGCTCGTTCCAAGGCGCGGTTCTACCGGGACATGGCGCGGGCGGCCCGCTCGCTCGAGTTCCGTCCCGTGCGGGCGAACGATCTGCCCGGCTTTCTGGTCGCGTGGTGCCGGGATCGGCACGGAACGGAGATGCGCGAGGACGCCGCGCGCGCGCTGGCGGCCGCGGTCGGATCGGACCTGGGCGTGTTGGCGCAGGAGGTCGCCAAGCTTGCGGCCATGACCGCCGAGGGTCGTCCGATCACCGTGGAGACGGTGGAGGAGGGAGGAATCCGGATCCCCCGCCTCGATCCCTGGCGTTGGTTCGACATGGTGGGGGAACGCGATTTCGCGGCGGCCACCGCCGCCCTCGGAGACCTGTTCGCGCGCGGCGAGTCGGGTGTCTACCTGGTCATCGGCCTCACCACCCACTTCCTGCGCCTCGGGCTGGTGCTCGACCGCGGGCTGGCGGGGCTGGAGACTGCGCTCCCACCGCACCAGCGCTGGCTCGCGCGCCGCATCCAAGGACAGAGCCGAGGCTGGAACCGCAACGACCTGGACGCCGCCCTGCTCGGGCTGCGCCGCGTGGACCGGCTGATGAAGGCGAGCACCCTGCCCCACCACCATCTGTTGGAGGAGTGGCTGCTCGCCCGGCGCGCCGGCGCGGGGGAGGGACGCTCCGGGGAGGCCCGCCGCCCCGACCCGCGGTAGGGAGGGTCGGGGGGCGGGCGGGCGGGCGCGACCCTATCCGCGCACGCCCAGACTCCAAATGAAGGCCGCGAGCGCGCCGACCTCCTCGTCCGAGAGACCCATCCCGCCGCGCGGCAGCATCAGGCCGGGGTACTCCTTTGGCTCGAGCACCCCGGACTCGATGACGCCGACGATTCCGGCGTAGGTGCCATCCGAGTTCAGCCACACGTCGTCGGCGAGGTTGGGCGCGAGCTGCCCGCCGTCGCCGTTGGCTCCGTGGCACGCGGCGCAGGTGGCCCGGGCGTTGAAGAGGATCCGTCCCTCCGCGACGGACTCGAGGGTGACTCCGTCGGGGGCCGCTCCGTCGTCGATGGCGGACCTCAGGGCATCCGGAATGGCGGAGTCCGCGGTGGCGGCGCCGGTTCCGCCGCAGGCCGCCGCGGCGGTGATCATCAAGAGTGGCAGGACGTAATGGGGCAATCTTCCGTATGTCATCATGGATTCCTTGCGGGATTGGGCTTCGCCGAGGATCGGCGAAGTGAGGAATGATACCCCGGGAGGCGGACGGGGAGCCCATCGCGGGACGTGGCGGGTTCGGCGGTTGCGCCCCTTCCGGGACGGTCCGCGACGCCGCAGCTTAGTGGTCCGTGGCCGACCTTCCCCCGGCATGACCCCGGGCGGGGTCGGACGGACCCGCGGGCGGATCGCTCCGTCGGGGATAAGCCATCGGTCGCGCACATCAGGACGAGTCATCCGGGATGATCTCCGGCGCCAGCGCCACGCCATGACCCAGGACACGCCGCTCATGCGCCAGTGGCGGGCCGTGAAGGCGCGCCATCGCGATGCCTTGGTGTTCATTCGGGTGGGCGACTTCTTCGAGCTCTTCAACGAGGACGCGCGCAAGGGCGCGCGCCTTCTCGGGCTCACTCTGACGTCGCGCAACAACGGGGCGGCGCGCCAGGTCCCGCTCGCCGGCGTCCCCGCCAAGGCGCTGGACGACTACCTGCGCAAGCTGGTGAAGCTGGGGTGCCGCGTGACCATCTGCGACCAGGTGGAGGACCCCAAGGCCGCCAAGGGACTGGTGCGCCGCGAGGTGGTGGAGACCATCACGCCGGGCACGGTGGTGCACGACGAGCTGCTGGAGGCGCGCCGCAACAACTTCCTGGTCGCGCTCGCGCCCGCGGCGGGGAACCCGGGCGGTTTGGCGGCCCTCGACCTGTCCACCGGGGAGCTCGTGCTCGAGGTGGTGGACGAGGAGGCGCTCGCCGCCCGCATGGGCGAGCTGGCGCCCGCCGAGGTGCTTCTGCCCGGCTCCATGGAGGGGCGGACCCCGCCGGGCGCGCGGCCCGACACCCTGCTCACCTTCCGCGACGACTGGATCTTCGGGGAGGAGGCGGCGCGCGAGGAGGCGCGGCGCGCCTACGGCGTGCTCTCCCTGCGGGGCTTCGGCATCGAGGCGGCCGACGCGCCGGCCGTGCGCGCCGCCGGCGCCCTGCTCGCCTACGTCGCCGAGATCCGCCCGGGGGGAGTGGCGCACCTTCAGCCTCCCGCCGTGCGCCGGCCGGGTTCCACCATGGTGGTCGACGAGATGACCCGCCGGAACCTGGAGCTGACGGAGCCGCTGCGCCCCGGCGATCGGGGCGCCACCCTCATCTCGGTGCTCGACGACACCGTCACCGCCATGGGCGCGCGCACGCTGCGCGGCTGGTTGCTTGCGCCGCTGGTGCGGGCGCCCGACATCCGGAGGCGTCAGGAGGCGGTGGGCGAGTTCTTCGAGCGGTTCGAAGTGCGGCGCGACGTGCGCGCGGCGCTCTCCGAGGTGGCCGATCTCGAGCGTCTGGCCGGCAAGATCTCGCTCGGACGGGTCACGCCGCGAGACCTGCTCGCGCTGGCGCGTTCACTCGACCGCATCCCGCCGGTGCGCGAGGTTCTCGCGACCGCGGAGCTCCCGCGTCTGCGCGACCGGGGCGCCCGCCTCGACCCAATGGAGGAGGTGCGCGAGCTCCTGGGGCGGGCCATCGCCCCGGATGCGCCCGCGACCCTTCAGGAAGGGGGCGTGATTCGGGCCGGGTACGACGATGGTCTGGACGGGTTGCGTCAGACCCGCGGCGACGCGCGCGCGGCGATCGCGACGCTGCAGGCGCGGGAACGGGAGCGCACCGGAATCGGCTCGCTCAAGGTCGCGTACAACAAGGTATTCGGATACTACCTCGAGGTGACCCGCGCGAACCTGGGCCGCGTGCCGGACGACTACGTGCGCAAGCAAACCCTCGCGAACGCGGAGCGCTTCCTCACTCCGGAGCTGAAGGAGTGGGAGAGCCGCATCCTGGACGCCGAGGATCGGATCGTCGCGCTCGAGGCGGAGCTGTTCGCCGCCGTGCGCGCCGAGGTGGCCGGCCATGTGGGGCGGCTGCAGAAGCTGGGGCGCGCGCTGGGGCGGCTGGATGCGCTGGCGGGACTGGCCGAGGTGGCGGAGCGGCGCGCGTACGTCCGTCCCCAACTCCATTCCGGCTACGGAGCCGAGGTGCGCGCCGGCCGGCATCCGGTGGTGGAGTCGGTGCTGCCCGCGGGGAGCTTCGTCCCCAACGACCTGGTGTTGGACGAGGACGGCCGGGTGATCGTGCTCACCGGACCCAACATGGCGGGCAAGAGCACCATCCTGCGGCAGGTCGGGCTGATCCAGCTGCTCGCCCAGATGGGGTCGTTCGTTCCCGCGGACCGGGCGCGGCTGCCGGTCTGCGACCGGGTCTTCACCCGGGTCGGGGCGAGCGACAACCTGGCCCGCGGGCAGTCGACCTTCATGGTCGAAATGCACGAATCGGCCGCCATCGTGCACGGCGCCGGCGCGGACAGCCTGGTGCTGCTGGACGAGATCGGGCGCGGCACCTCCACCTACGACGGAGTCTCCATCGCGTGGGCGGTGACCGAGCACCTGCACGAGGTGGTGGGCGCCAAGACCATCTTCGCGACCCACTACCACGAGCTCACCCAGCTGGCCGAGCTCCTCCCGGCGGTGCGCAACCTCAACGTGGCGGTGCGCGAGTCCGGCGAGGACATCGTCTTTCTGCGCCGCCTGGAGGAGGGAGGCGCCGACCGCTCCTACGGAATCCAGGTGGCGCGCCTGGCGGGAATGCCGGTGGCGATCATCGAGCGGGCGAAGGAACTTCTGGCGGAACTGGAGGGAAGACGTACCCGTGAGGGAGGGTGTCTGGGACGGGAGGGCGCGCATCGGCCGCCTTCGGCGGCGGGTCCCGGTCAGCTCTCCCTGTTCGCCGCCGACGCGGAGCTCCTCGCCCGCCTGCGGGAGATCGATCTCGACAACATGACCCCACTGGAATCCATGACGGCGCTCGCGGAACTGCGACGCCTCGCGCGCGGGGAGTCCTAGGAACATGCCGGCGTCGCGTCTCGGAGCCGGGACCCGCGGGCTGTGGATCCCGGCTCTTGGCGCCCTGTACCTCGCGGCCTGCGCCCGCGATGCCGACGTGGAGGGTCCCGCGCTCCTGGGCGACGCGTTGCCCATCGAATACCCGCTCGAAATGTGGGACCGGGGGATCGAGGGCGAGACGGTGCTGCAAGTGCGCGTCAACGAGGCGGGGGTGGTGGACTCGGTCGCGGTGTTCGAGTCCAGCGGCCACCAATCGCTCGATTCGGCGGCCGCCACGGGCGCGCGCGCGATGCGTTTCGATCCCGGAAGAAGGCGCGGGCGGGACGTCCCGGTGTGGCTGCGCATCCCGGTGCGTTTCTCCCGTCAGTCGGATCCGGGGTCCTGATGCGCGGCCATCGGGAGGTGTCCCGGCCATGAGCGTCCGGCATCGGGAACCGTACGACAACGTCATGGAGATGGTGGGGTGGACCCCCCTGGTGCGGCTGCGCCAAGTCGTCGGCGACTGCCGCACGCCCGTCTACGGCAAGTGCGAGTTCATGAGCCCCGGCGGTTCGGTCAAGGATCGCATCGGGCTCGCCCTGGTGCGCGCGGCCGAGCGGGACGGGACCCTGCGGCCGGGAGGGGTGATCGTGGAGGCCACCAGCGGGAACACCGGGGTGGCTCTCGCGATGGCCGCGGCGACCCGCGGCTACCGGTGCATCTTCACCATGCCCGACAAGATGAGCCAGGAGAAGGTGAAGCTGCTGCGCGCCTTCGGAGCGGAGGTGGTGATCACCCCCACGGCCGTCGGGCCCGACCACCCCGACCACTACCAGCGGGCCGCCCGCCGCATCGCGCGGGAAACGCCCGGCGCCGTGCTGACCGATCAGTTCCAGAACCTGGAGAACCCGCGGGCCCACTACGCCACCACCGGACCGGAACTCTGGGAGCAGAGCGGCGGCCGGATCACCCACCTCGTGGGCGGGGCGGGCACCGGCGGCACCATCTCCGGCGCCGGGGCACACCTGAAGGAACGGAATCCGGCGGTCGAGGTGGTGGGCGTGGACCCCGTGGGGTCCGTGATCTCCTCGTTCTTCAACACCGGCGAGATGGGCGAGGGGCAGCCCTACCTGGTGGAGGGACTCGGCAACGACAAGATCCCCGGGGCGCTGAACCTCGACGTGGTCGACGCCTACGTGACCGTGAAGGACGGCGACGCCTTCCGCATGGCCCGGCGGCTCACCACGGAGGAGGGCCTCTTCGTGGGCGGATCGTCGGGGCTGAACGCGCACGCGGCGTTGGAGCTGGCGCGACGCCTGGACGATCCGGACGCCTTCGTGGTCGCGATCCTGTGCGACTGGGGAGAGCACTACCTCACCAAGATGTACGACGACGAATGGATGCGTCAGAACGGCTTTCTGGAGCGTCCCCGCAGGAGCGTCCACGACTTGGTGCGCGCCAAGGAGCCCCTCGGCTTCCGCCTGCTGACGGTGAGGCCCTCAACCCCCGTGCGCGTGGCGCTGTCGACCCTGGGCAGCCACGGAATCTCGCAGCTGCCGGTGGTTCGCGAGGGGGACTGCGTGGGTTCGCTCAGCGAGGGGAGGCTCATGGCGCGCGTGATCCAGGACCCCGGCATCCTGGACCACCCGGTGGAGACGGTAATGGGCTCGCCCTTCCCGGTGGTCGACAGCCATCTCGACGCCGAAAAGGCGACCCGACTGCTGACCCGCGGGAACCCCGCCATCCTGGTGAAGACGAACGGGAGGCTGGAGGACATTCTCACCCGCTTCGACATCGTGCGAACGCTCACGGGAGCGGCGGGCGGGACGGTTGCGGGAGAGGCGGCGCGGCAATGAGAATCGCGGTGCTGATGGGCGGGACCTCCGGGGAGCGGCCGGTGTCGCTGGTCTCGGGCGCCGAGGTCGCCGCCGCGTTGCGCGGGCGCGGTCACGAGGTGGTGGCGGTCGATCCCGCCGCCGGGGTGATCGACCGGGCGCGGGAACGCGAGCTGCGCGCCTCGGGGGTGGCCCGCGAGGCGGCGCCCTCCCGGGAGGGCGAGGACGAGCCCCTGCTCCACCTCGCCGAGACGCTGCGGGCGTGCGCGCCCGACGTGGTCTTCCCGGCGCTCCACGGCGGGACCGGCGAGGACGGCACCGTCCAGTCGCTGCTCGAATTGATCGGCATCCCCTACGCGGGGAGCGGTCCCGTCGGCTGCGCCTTGGCGATGGACAAGGACCTCGCCAAGCGACTTCTGCGCGACGCCGACATTGCGACCCCCGAGTGGATCGCCGGACGCGCGCCCGCCGAACGGGTCGTGGCCGAGCTGGGTCTTCCCGTGATCGTGAAGCCCCCGGCCGGCGGCTCGACGCTGGGGCTCACGCTGGCGCGTCGCGTCGAGGACGTTCCCGCCGCCGCGGAGCGGGCGCTCGCCTATGGCGGCGAGGTCATGTTCGAGCGCTACGTGCGGGGGAGGGAGCTGACCGTGGGCATCCTGGGGCAGGGGGCGCTCCCCCCGGGCGAGATCATCCCCGAGCACGAGATCTTCGACTACGCGTGCAAGTACCAGCCGGGGATGGCGCGCGAGATCTTCCCGGCCCGCATCGCGGACCACCTCGCCGACGGACTGCGCCGAAGGGCGCTGGCGGCGCATCGCGCGCTGCGGCTCGGGGGCTTCAGTCGGGTGGACTTCATCGTCGACTCCGAGGGCACGCCCTGGTGCCTCGAGGCGAACGCGCTCCCGGGCCTCACCCCCGCCAGCCTACTGCCGCGGGCGGGACGCGCCGCCGGGCTCTCTTTCGGCGAGCTGTGCGAGCGCATCGCCGAATCGGCGCTTTCGGGACGACCCGCGCCCGCATCCGGATCCGACGCGTGACCTGGTCGTCCTTCGAGCGGGGGTACGGGGCCTCGGTCCTCACCCCGTGGGTCAAGCGGCTGCTGATCGCCAACGCGGCGATCTTCCTGCTCATGTGGATCAGCGGCGGCGCGAGCCTCTTCGTGGAGTGGTTCGCCTTTCAGCCTTCCCGCATCCTCACCCGGCCATGGGGCGCGCTCACCTACATGTTTTTGCACGCGGGCTTCTGGCACGTGTTCATCAACATGCTGATGCTGTTCTTCTTCGGCCTTCCCCTGGAGCGGCGCTGGGGTTCGCGCGAGTTCATGAGGTACTACCTGCTCTGCGGTCTCGGAGGGGTGGCCCTGAGCTTTTTGTTCCAATCCGCCTCGATCATCGGCGCGTCCGCGGCCGTGTACGGTCTGATGGTCGCGTTCGCCATGACCTGGCCGGACGCGCCCATCCACATCTGGGGCATCTTCCCGGTCAAGGCGAAGTGGGTGGCCGCGTTTCTCTTCGTGGTGAGCACGCTGAGCGCCTTCGGAGGAGGGAGGGACGGGATCGCCCACTTCGCCCACCTGGGCGGGCTCGCCACGGGGTTCGTGTATCTCCGGGCCGGCTGGCGGGGCTCCGCGTGGCCGCGACGGCGCGGCGGGGGTTCCGTGTGGGCCGGCGGGCGATTCGGCTCCGGCGCGACGCGAGGCGGTCGGCCCACCCCTCCGGCGGGGTCATCCGGTCCGACGCGACGTCGGAGCGGGGCCGAGGAGGAGGCGCTGCTGGACGAAGTGGACGCCATCCTCGACAAGATCTCGCGCAGCGGGATGGGGTCGCTCACGCGCGGGGAACTCGAGGTTCTCAACGAGGTGTCCCGCCGGCACCGCTCCTCCTAGCGGCGCGTGGCCCGGCTCCCCCCTGCGATGCGGCCCCGTCGCGCCTTGCCAGCCCGGCGCCCCGCCGCTCTCGGTGCTCGGGCGGATTCGTCCACGGACTCGGGGCAGCCCGCGGACGAACTCCCCCCGGCATTCGAACGGCGTCGCATCCGCGCTGGGCCGCTCCGCTCGGCGTTGCCTCTCGGCCCGGTAGCGCTGCTACCGAGCCTTCGAGGCGCCTTGCCAGCCCGGCGCCCCGCCGTTCTCGGTGCTCGGGCGGATTCGTCCACGGACTGCTAACTTCCGCTCCCGGCATGATGGGCCGGGATCGCGGCGCGGCTTCGCGTCGCCCCAACTCGACACATATTCCCCAAGGAGGCCAGATGGCGGAAGGGAAGGAATACCCGACGGGCAACATTCGCAATGTGGCCGTGCTCGGTCACGGCGGCTCGGGCAAGACCATGCTGGTGGACGCCCTCGCCTTCGTGGGGGGCACGGCGCGGCGCAAGGGCAACGTGGCGGAGGGTCACGCCCTCACCATGACCACCCCCGAGGAGATCCAGCACGGCATCTCCATGCAGCTCACGCCCGCCTTCAGCGAGTGGAACGGGACCAAAATCAACCTGATCGACACTCCGGGATACCTGGACTTCACGGGGGAGGCTCTGGCGGCGGTGCGGGTTGCGGACGCGGCCGTCATCGTGGTCAGCGCGACCTCCGGCGTCGAGGTGGGAACCGAACGGGTGTGGCGATACTGCCGGGAGCGGGGCATCCCGTGCATGTTCTTCGTTTCCCTGATGGACAAGGAGCACGCCGACTTCCGCAAGGTGTTCGAGAACATACGGGAGACGTTGGCCGACGGCGCTCTCCCGGTCGAGATCCCGGTTGGGGCGGGACCCGACTTTCGCGGCATCATCAACTTGTTCAGCGGGCGCGCGCACATGTACCGGGAAGGCTCCGCCACCGGCGAGTACGACGAAGCCGACGTCCCCTCCGACCTCGCGGACATCTTCGAGGAGTGGAGCACCGAGCTGCAGGAAACCCTCGCGACCACCGACGAGGAGCTCCTGGACCGCTATCTGGAGGGTGGGGAGATCACGCGCGAGGAAGCCCTCGAGGCCATGGCCATCCTGATGGCGCGGGGCGAGGTCGTGCCCGTCCTGTGTGGATCCTCGGCGCGCGTGTACGGGATCCGGGCGCTGCTGCGCAAGATGGTCGAGCTCTTCCCCGACCCCTCCGAGTCGGGCGGCCACGCGGCCTCGCGTCCGGGCCTGGACGAGGAGGCCCAGCTCCAGGCGGACGACGACGGTTCGTTCGCGGCGCTGGTCTTCAAGACCGCCACCGAGCCGCACGTGGGCGAGCTCTCCTACTTCCGCGTCTTCAGCGGCGTGGCGGTCAACGGAATGGATGCGCACAACGCGGATCGTGGCTCCGGCGAGAAGCTGAACCACGTGTCCATCCCCCTGGGTCGGGAGCGCTTGGAAGTGCCCCGTCTGCACGCCGGCGACATCGGCGTGGTGGCCAAGCTCAGGAACACCGGCACCAACGACACCCTTTCGTCGTCCTCCCGGCCGCTCGTGCTCGAGAAGATCGACTTCCCGAGGCCGGACGTCTCGGTGGCCATGAAGGGCGCGACGCGCGCCGACGACGACAAGATCGGCGAGGCGCTGCAGAAGCTGCACGACGAGGATCCGACCTTCCACGCCGCGTACGACCCCGAGCTGGGGCAGACCATCGCCCGGGGGATCGGTGAGCTGCACCTGGACGTCCAAATGCAGCGCATGAAGCGCAAGTACAACGTCAACGTCGAGACCGAGCAACCCAGGATCGCGTACCGGGAGACCATCACGCGAACCGCGGAGGGGCGCGGACGCTTCAAGAAGCAGACGGGAGGCCGCGGTCAGTTCGGTGACTGCTGGGTGCGCCTGTCTCCGCGTCCGCGCGGCGACGGCTACGAGTTCGTGGACAACATCAAGGGGGGCGTCATCCCCGGAAAGTACGTCCCGTCGGTGGACAAGGGCATCCGGGAGGCGGCCGAGAAGGGCGTCCTGGCCGGGTTCGCCCTGGTGGACTTCGCGGCCGAGTGCTACGACGGTTCCTACCACACGGTGGATTCCTCCGACATCGCGTTCAAGGTCGCCGGGTCGATGGCCTTCCGCGAGGTCGCGGCCAAGGCGGGACCGGTGCTGTTGGAGCCGATCATCGAGGTGGAGGTGTCGACCCCGGACGAGTACATGGGGGACATCATGGGCGACATCACGCAGCGGCGCGGCAAGGTTCAGGGCATGGTGCCCGGCAACGGAAACACGACCGTGCAGGCGCTCGTGCCGGAGGCCGAACTCTACAAGTACGCGACCGCGCTTCGCTCGATGACCCAGGGGCGCGCGCACCACAAGCGCACGTTCGCCGGCTACGAGCCGATGCCCGCGCACGAGGCCCGGCAGGTGATCGAGACGCTCGGCAAGGAGGACTAGCAGCCCGTGGCGGGACACAGCAAGTGGTCGCAGATCAAGCGCAAGAAGGCCGTCATCGACGCCAAGCGCGGCCAGATGTTCACCAAGCTCATTCGCGAGCTGACGGTGTCCGCCCGCGACGGCGGCGGCGATCCCAACTTCAACCCGCGCCTGCGCCTCGCGGTGGACACCGCCAAGGCCGCGAACATGCCCCAGGACAACATTGAGCGGGCGATCGCGAAGGGGACGGGCGAGCTCGCCGGGGTCAGCTACGAGGAGGTCGCGTACGAAGGCTACGCTCCCGGCGGGGTGGCGCTCTACATCGAGACCCTGACCGACAACCCCAAGCGCACCGTGGCCGAGGTGCGCCACCTCCTGACCAAGCACGGAGGAAGCCTCGGGACCAGCGGATCGGTGGCCTGGCAGTTCGATCGCCGGGGGCGGATCTACATCGAGGCGGCCCGCCACTCCGAGGAGGACGTGCTCGAGGCGGCGCTGGAGGCGGGCGCGGAGGACGTGGTGCGGGAGGGCGACGACATCGTGGTCGCGACCGAGGTGGCGTCCTTCCATCAAGTCCAGGAGGACATGCGGCGGGCCGGGATCCGCATCGCGCAGGCCGAGCTGGCGATGATCCCCAACAACGAGGTGGACGTGGCGGGCAAGGCCGCGGAGCGGCTCATCCGTTTGATGGATGCGCTCGACGAGTCGGACGACGTCCAGAAGATCTCGTCCAACGGCAACATCGACGAGGAAACCCTGGCTCGCCTGTCGTCATGAGGGCCGCTCGGACACGCGACGGACGGTGAGATCGCCGGACGGGACGCTCATCGTGCTCGGCGTGGACCCGGGGACGGCGCGCACCGGTTACGGGGTCGTCGCCAGCGGCGCGCGCAAGCTGTCGCTGCTTGAGTGCGGCGTGGTGCGCACCCGCCCTCGGCACCCGCTCGCGGACCGCATCCGCCAGATCTTCGAGGCGGTGCGGTCCGTCATCGAGCGCTTCGAGCCCTCCGTGCTCGCCGTCGAGCAGGTGTTCCAAGGGCGGAATCCGAAGAGCGCGCTGACGCTCGGCCATGCGCGCGGCGCGATCCTCCTGGCGGGGGCGCTCGGCGGGATCCGGGTTGCCGAGTATTCGCCGGCCGCGATCAAGAACGCGGTCGTGGGCACCGGCAGGGCCACCAAGGAACAGGTGGGGTTCATGGTCAAGACGCATCTGCGGCTGGTCTCCGCGCCATCGCCCGACGACGCGGCCGACGGGGTGGCGGTCGCGCTCTGCCACTGCCTGATCGGGAACCCGCGCGCATGATCAGCCGACTGCGCGGCGTGCTGATCGAGCGGGACGTGGACTCGGTCGAGGTCGAAACCGCGGGCGGGGTCGTGTACGAGGTGCACGTACCCTCCACGGTGGCGGAACGCCTGCCACCCGCGGGGTCGACCGTGGGGCTGCGCACCGTACAGGTGGTGCGCGACGATTCGGTGACCCTGTACGGCTTCCTGGGCGCCCGGGAACGCGACATGTTCCGGCGCCTGCTGGGAACGACCGGGATCGGGGCCAAACTGGCGCGCGAAATGCTGTCGACCTACTCGGCCCAGCGTCTGGCGCAGGCCCTCGCCAACAAGGAGACCGCGTTGCTCACGCGCGTGAGCGGCGTGGGCCGCAAGACGGCCGAGCTGCTCATCCTCAGGTTGAGCGACAAGGTGCGCGACCTCGCGCTGGCCTCCGACGACGACGGCGCGGTACCCGGCGGCGCCCGCGAGGCGGTCAACGCGCTGACGGCTCTGGGGTATTCCTTCGCGCAGGCGGACGCGGCCGTGCGCGCGGTCGTGGATGCCGGGGAGGCGAACCGGGAGGCGGGGACCGAGGAATTGATTCGACGGGCGCTGGAGCGCATCGGCCGATGACGGACCGCTACGACGTCACGACCCCGCGCGAGCTCTCTGGCGAAGGTGCCGCGGAGCGGTCCCTCCGCCCGCGCAGCCTGGCCGAGTTCATTGGTCAGGCCAAGGTTCGCGAGACCCTGTCGATCGCCATCGCGGCCGCGCGCAAGCGGGGCGACGGGCTCGACCACCTGCTCTTCCACGGACCTCCCGGTCTGGGCAAGACCACCTTGGCGATGCTGCTCGCCTCGGAGATGGGCGTCGGGGTCAAGATGACGTCCGGGCCGGTGCTGGAGAAGCCGGGCGACCTGGTGAGCACGCTCACCAACCTGAACGACCGGGACATCCTGTTCATTGACGAGATCCACCGCCTGCGCCCCATCGTCGAGGAGTTCCTCTACCCCGCCATGGAGGACTTCCGGGTGGAGATCCGACTCTCCGACGGACCGGCGGCGCGCACGGTGACCATGGGTATCGAGCGCTTCACCCTGGTGGGCGCCACCACCCGCTTCGGGTTGCTCACCGAGCCCATGCGCGCGCGCTTCGGGATGGTGGAGCGACTCAACTTCTACCCGCCCGAGGAGCTCACCCGGGTGGTGCGGCGGAGCGCGGAGATCCTGGGCGTGGACACCACCGGCGAGGGCCTCTTCGAGTTGGCGCGCCGCGCAAGGGGCACGCCCCGGGTGGCCAACCGCCTGTTGCGTCGCCTGCGCGACTACGCGGAAGTGCGCGCCGACGGCGTGATCAGCGGCGAGGTCGCGCGCGCCGGCCTCGAGTTGCTGGAGGTGGACGAGTACGGGATGGACGGGATGGACGCGCGCGTCCTGCGCACCATCATCGAGAAGTTCGGCGGGGGACCGGTCGGGCTGGCGTCCCTGGCCGTGGCGCTGAGCGAGGACGAGGGGACCCTGGAGGAGGTGTACGAGCCGTTTCTCATCCAGATGGGCTTCCTGGAACGCACGCCGCGCGGCCGCAAGACCACGGAGCGCGCCCACCGGCGCTTCGGGCATCCCTCCGCCGGGCGGGAAGGGCGCCCGGATGAAGGCGCCGACCAAGGCGATCAGTCGTCGCTCTTCCGGCCATGAGGGCGAGTCCCGATCCCGCATCGGACTTCGGCTACCACCTTCCCGACGACCGGATCGCGCGCTACCCCGCCGAACGGCGCGACCGGAGCCGCCTGCTGGTGGTGCCCCGGTCGGGGGGACCCCTCCAGCACCGGGTGTTCCACGAACTCCCCGACCTGACGCGCCCGGGCGACCTCCTGGTGGTCAACGACTCGCGCGTGCTGCCGGTGCGCCTGGTTGGCGCCAAGCCGACGGGCGCGCGCGCCGAGGTACTGCTGCTGCGTCCGCTCGGGGACGGGTCCGCGCCGGGGTCGGCCGCGGGGGGAACGACCGGGGAGACCGCGGACGCGAGCCCCCCCGCGACGCGCCGCGGGGAGCCGCCGACCGACGCGGGCGACGCCACCGACGCCGGGTCCGCGCGCCCCACCGGCGCGCACCTCTGGGAGGCTCTGGTGCGCCCGGGCGGCAAGCTCAAGCCCGGTCGGACGGTGGAGGTCGCCCCGGACTTGGTGGTGCGCATCGTGGACTCGACGCCCGATCACGGCCGGGTCGTGCGCGTCGAGACCCCGCTGCCCATCGGCGAGGCGCTCGAGCGCCACGGCCGCGTGCCCCTTCCCCCCTACCTGCGCCGACCGGACGAGCCGGTGGATCGGGCGCGCTACCAGACCGTGTACGCGCGCGCTCCGGGCTCGGTGGCCGCCCCCACGGCGGGGCTCCACTTCACCCGACGGCTCATGGACGCGCTGGAGGCGCGCGGCGTGGGGATCGCGCGCGTGACCCTGCACGTGGGGGTGGCCACCTTCCGTCCCGCGGGGCCACCTGGGGGCGAGCCGCGCGGCCCGGGCGAGGAGCACTACCGCCTGCCGCGCGCGGCCGCCCGGCGCATCGCCGCCACGCGCGCGGGCGGAGGAAGGGTGTGGGCGGTGGGCACCACGGTGGTGCGGACGCTGGAGAGCGCGGCCAACGGGAAGGGAGGGGTGCGGGCGGGACGCGGCACGACCGATCTCTTCATCCGACCCCCCTTCGACTTCCAGGTGGTCGACGCCCTCGTCACCAACTTCCACCTGCCCCACTCGACCCTGCTCATGCTGGTCGCCGCCTTCGCGGGTCGCGAACGCACCATGGCCGCGTATCGCGAAGCCATCGACCGCGGGTACCGGTTCTACTCCTACGGCGACGCGATGGTGGTTCCGTGAGCGCCGACGCGGGTTCGCCCTTCGCCTTCACCGTCCAAGCGCGGGCGCGGCACGCCCGGGCCGGAGTGTTCTCCACGCCCCGAGGGAACATCGAGACGCCCGCGTTCATGCCCGTCGGCACGCTCGCCAACGTCAAGACGCTCACCCCGGACGAACTCCGCGACCTCGGAGCGCGCATGGTGCTGGCCAACACCTACCACCTGTACCTGCGCCCGGGGGTGGAGGTGGTGCGCGAACTGGGAGGCCTTCACGCCTTCATGCGCTGGACGGGCCCCATCCTGACCGACTCCGGCGGGTTCCAGGTCTTCTCGCTGAGCCGCATCAACCGCATCCAAGAGGACGGCGTCGTCTTCCGGAGCCATATCGACGGTTCCAGCCACCACTTCACCCCCGAGCGCGTGGTCGACATCCAGCGCGCGCTGGGCGCGGACGTCATCATGGCGTTCGACGAGTGTCCCCCCGGCGACGCCGATCACGCCTCCGTGGCGCGGGCCAATCGGCGGACGCTGGCGTGGCTGGAACGCTGCGCGCGTCGGTTTCGGGCGACCGACGCCGATCGGGCGTCCCCCCAGGCGCTCTTCCCCATCGTCCAAGGGGGCGTATTCGACGATCTGCGGCGCGCCGGCGCCGCCGATGTCCGAAGCGTGGCCGACTGGCACGGGTTTGGCATCGGCGGACTGAGCGTGGGCGAGGAAAAGGAGGGCATGTGGCGCGTGCTGGAGCTCCTCGACGGCGAGCTTCCGCGCGACCGACCCCGCTACCTCATGGGTGTGGGCTACCCCGACGACCTGCTGGAAGCGGTGGCGCGCGGGTGCGACCTGTTCGACTGCGTCGCCCCCACGCGCAACGCGCGCCATGGAACCGCGTGGACCTCCGGCGAGGGTCAGGTGAACTTGAAGGGTGCCCGCTTCCGGACCGACGCGAACCCCCTCGACGACACGTGCGCGTGCTACACGTGCCGGCACTTCGACCGGGCGTACCTGCGTCATCTGCTGGTTGCGGGCGAGGGTCTGGCCCACCGGCTGCTCTCCATCCACAACCTGGGTTTTCTGGTGCGGTTGGCCGGCGAGGCCCGACGCCGCATCATCGATGGCTCGTTTCCGATGTGGCGCGCGGGATGGCTGAATCGGTATCGTAGTGCGCGAACGGAAGGATGAACGTCAACCACCGGCCCCGGGGCCGGCGCATCGTTGGAGGAACGGATCTTGTCACCCTGGATCGCGGGTTCGACCCAGCCGCTTCGCCTTTCGCCCCTGGTGGGGCTGCCCCAGGGCGGGGGAGGCTCGGGCATGATCTTCTTCGTGCAGCTGATCGCGATCATCGCGATCTTCTACTTCCTGTTGATCCGCCCACAACGGAAGGAGCAGCAACGTCACCGCGACATGGTCGCGGCCCTGAAGAAGGGCGACCGGGTCGTGACCGCGGGCGGGATCGTGGGGAAGGTCATCCACGCCCAGGATCAGCACCTCACCATCGTGACCGGGGAGAACACCCGCATCGTGATCGAGCGCTCCAAGATCGCCACGCTCACGCGCGAACCGTAGGCACCCGGGCATGGCGCTGCGCGAGATCGAGCTGTACGGCAGCAAGGTGCTGCGGCGGCCCGCGGATCCGGTCGAGGACATCGACGACGAGGCGCGCGCGCTGGTGCGCGACATGTTCGAGACGATGTACGACGCGAAGGGGATCGGGCTGGCCGCGCCGCAGGTTGGCGTTTCCCGGCGCGTCATCGTGCTGGACGTACGGGAGGAATCCGGCGCGTCGAACCGGGTGGCGCTCCTGAATCCCCGGCTGGCGAGCTGGAACACGAGAAAGGACAAGCAGACGGAGGGGTGCCTGAGCATTCCCGGCCTTGAGGGCGTCGTGGAGCGACCCGTGTCGGTGGTGGTGGACGGGCAGGATCCCGACGGACGCAGCCTGCGCGTGGAGGCGGAGGGCCTGTTCGCGCGCGCGCTGCAGCACGAGATGGACCACTTGGACGGCGTGCTCTTCATCGATCGGCTGAGCCCCCTCAAACGGCAGCTCCTGCTCAAGAAGTGGAGGAAGCTGCGGGCCGAAGCCACGGGGCCGTGAGGATCCTCTTCTGGGGAACCGCGACCTTCGCCCTCCCTTCCCTCGCCGCCTTGGCCGATTGGGGTCACGAGATCGCGGCCGTGGTCACGCAACCCGATCGGCGGGCGGGCCGGGGGCGGCGTCCGCGCCCGACTCCCGTGAAGGAGGCCGCGCTCGCGGCGGAACTCCCGGTCCTCACCCCCGAACGTCCGGGCGACGCCGCCTTCCTGGCGCGCGTGGAGGCGCTCCGGCCCGACCTCTCCGTGGTCGCCGCCTATGGTCGTTTCCTGAGTCGGGAGGCGCTGGACCTTCCCCGCCTCGGCTCGATCAACGTGCACGCTTCCCTGCTCCCCGAGCTGCGCGGCGCGGCCCCGGTGCACTGGGCCATCGCGCGCGGGCACGCCGTCACCGGGATCACGATCATGCGCATGGTGGAAGCCATGGACGCGGGCCCCGTCCTGCATCGGGAGAGAACGGACATCCCACCCGCCGAGACGACCAGCGAGCTCTACGAGCGGCTGGCGCGGATGGGCGGGCGCGAGCTCGTGCGGACCCTCGAGCGCATGGACGGAGAAGGACTCGAGGAGCGGCCCCAGGACCATGCGCGGGCGACCTTCGCGCCCCGCCTCTCCCGTCGGGACGCGCGCGTGCGGTGGGCGCGTCCGGCGAGCGAGGTGGCCCGCTGGCTGCGCGCCATGGACGCGACCCCCGGGGCGTGGAGCGAGTTGGACGGCAACCCCGTCAAGCTGTTTCGACCGCGCGTGGTCGGGGGCGACGCGCCCGCGCGCCACGGGGCGAGGCCGGGCACCGTGATCCTGGCCGACCCCGAACGTGGGTTCCGCGTCGCCGCCGGGGAGGACGCGGTGGATGTTGGCGAGGTGCAGCCCGCCGGCGGGCGGCGCATGGCCGCGCGCGACTGGCTGCGCGGGCGGGCGGCCCGGCCGGGATGCCGGCTGCGGTGATCCCGCGGCTGCACGTGGTGACCGACGACGGCATCCTGGCGCGGGCGGAGTTTGGCGCGCGGGCACGAAGCGTGTTGGAGGCGGGAGGCGAACGGATCGCCCTCCACGTGCGCGGGCCGCGCACCTCCGGTCGCGCGCTCCACCGGGCGGCCGCCGACCTGATCGGCGTGGCGCGCCGGACGGGCGCCTGGCTGGTGGTCAACGATCGCGTGGACGTGGCCTTGGTGCTGGGCATTCGGAAGGTCCACCTGGGTCGGCGATCCATACCCGCGGAGGCGGCCCGGCGCATACTCGGGTCGGACGCCCGCGTGGGTCGGTCGGTCCATTCGGCGGAGGAGGTCGGTGGGGATGACGCCCCGATCGATTATCTTTTCGCGGGAGCGGTGTTCGAGACGCCGTCCCACGCGGGGGTTCCGGCGGCCGGCACCGGCGTGGTCGGGCGGGTGGCCGACGCCAGCCCCGCACCGGTGGTGGGCATTGGCGGAATCACCGCCGCGCGCGCGGGACGGGTGTTGGCGGCCGGTGCCCACGGGGTGGCGGTGATCCGCGCGGTTTGGGACGCGCCGTCACCCGCGGACGCAGTGCGTGGTCTGCTGACCTCGTGCGTGGTCCGCTGAAGACGGCGCCGTCCGCCGAGCTCGTGGGTCCGGGAGTCCGTGGATGAAACCGCCCGGGCACCGAGAGCGGCGTGGCGCACGGCTGGCAAGGCGCACTGGAGTCCCATGTGCGGCGCCACCGGGACGAAGGGCGGCGCCGAGCGCGAGCGTCCAGCGCGGATGGCCCGGGCCGACGGGGCGCCCATGAAGGGGGTCGGAATGGACGGCGTGATGACGATCCGCTTGAACGGAAGGGAACGAGAGGTCGCGCGCGACATCACCGTGTCCGACCTCCTCGCGGAGCTGGGCCTGTCGTCCGGCATGGTGGTCGTCGAACGCAACCGCGAGATTCTCGCCCGCGACAGCCATCCCACGGTGCGCCTGGGCGAGGGCGACCGGGTGGAGCTGGTCCACTTCGTTGGAGGGGGATGACGTGTCGCCCCTGGTGGGGCCGGGCGGGACCGAGGCGGCGTGCCCGCCCACCGGTGAATCGACTGGAAAGGGAGACGAGGTGGTGACTTCAACGCATGCCGGCGCCGACACGCCGTTCGTGGTGGCGGGCAGGGAGTTCGGCTCCCGCCTGATCCTGGGGACCGGCAAGTATCCCGACAACGCGACCATGGTGCGGGCGATCCGCGCCAGCGGCACGGACATGGTGACGGTGGCGGTGCGGCGCGTGGACCTCGACCGCACGCGGGAGGAGGGGATCCTCCACCACCTGGATCCGCGGGAGTTCCTCCTCCTCCCCAATACCGCGGGGTGCCACACCGCCGAAGACGCCCTTCGCTACGCGCGGCTGGCGCGCGCCGCGGGATTCGGCGAGTGGCTGAAGCTCGAGGTGATCGGTGACGAAACCACTCTCCTCCCGGATACCCAGGCGACGCTCGAGGCCGCTAGCGTGCTGGTGGCGGAAGGGTTCAAGGTGATGGCCTACACCAACGAGGACCTCATTGCCGCCCTTCGCCTGGAGGACGCGGGGTGCGCGGCCGTGATGCCTCTGGCCAGCCCCATCGGCAGCGGGCTTGGGCTGCTCAACCCGTATTACGTGCGCGCGATCAAGGAGCGCTGCGACGTCCCCATCATCGTGGACGCGGGAGTGGGGACGGCCTCCGACGCCTGCGTGACCATGGAGCAGGGGGTGGACGGGGTGCTCATGAACACCGCCATCGCCGCCGCGCGCGATCCCGTGCGCATGGCGGCCGCGATGCGGGCCGCCGTGGTGGCCGGACGGCTCGCCTACCTGGCGGGTCGCATGCCGGCGCGCGAGGTGGCGGTGCCCTCCTCCCCCCCGCTGCCGGAGTAGCGCGCGGGGTCGCATGGGCGCGGACGGATCGCGCGATGCCAGGGCGGTCGCCTTTCGTGTATTGCGCGCCTGCGCGAGGGGGCAGCGTCTCGACCGGGCCCTCGACACGCGCGCGGGCGTGCTGGCGCGGCGCGACCGGCGTTGGACGCACGCACTCGTCTACGGGGTGGCGCGGCTGCGCGGCCGGCTCGACCACATCATCGCGCGCCACGCCCACCGGGGGATCGAGCGTCTCGATCCCCCGGTCCTCGACTTGCTGCGCATGGGCGCGTACCAGCTGCACTACATGGCCGGCGTGCCCGCGTACGCGGCCGTGTCGTCGACCGTGGCGCTCGCGCGCGCTAACGGCGCGGGAGGGACGGCGGGCCTGATCAACGCGGTCCTGCGCGCCTCGGCGCGCGCGGGGTCGCCCGTCGAAGGATTCCCCACCCCCGAAGCGGACCTCGAGGGCCACTTCACGACTTGGCACTCGCACCCGCGCTGGTTGGTGCGGCGCTGGCTGGCGCGCTGGGGCGCGTCGGACACCGAGGCGTTGCTGCGCCAAGACAACCGCACCCCACCCCTCTTTCTCCGCCCGGTGGGTATTGGCGTCGAAGCCGCGCTCGCCCGGTTGCGCGCCGCCGGAATGGCGGCCACGGAGGCCGGATTCGGCTCCGGTTGCCTGCGGCTCGCGGTCGGGGCGGATCCGGCCCGAGCGGTCGAGGCCGGTGGCGGCGTCATCCAAGACCCCGGCGCCGCGCTCGTGGCGCGTTACGCCGACCCACCGCCGGGCGCCCTGGTGGCCGACCTGTGCGCCGCTCCCGGGGGCAAGGCGCTGGCGTTGTCCGAACGCGCGGCGTACGTGGTGGCGGCCGACCGCTCCCCTCCCCGACTGAGGCTCCTCACCGCGTCGGGCGGGCGCCTCGGGATCCGCATGGGCGTGGTGGTCGCGGACGCGGCCGCCGTACCCCTGCGGCGGGCCGACCTCGTCCTGGTCGACGCGCCCTGCGGCGGCACGGGCACACTCGCCCGCCGCCCCGACGCGAGATGGCGCCTCGGCGAGCGGGACCTGGCCCGCTTGGCGGCCCTCCAATCCCGGCTCCTAGCGGGCGCCTCCCGGGCCGTTCCTCCGGGGGGACTTCTGGTGTACTCCACGTGTACACTGGAGCCAGAGGAAAACGACGAGGTCGTGGAGGGATTCCTCGCCCAACACCCCGAATTCCGTCTGGAAGCTCCCGAAGGCATGAACCCGCACCTCCTGGATGATCGCGGCCTGCTGCGCGTCCTTCCTCAGCGCACCGGTTTCGACGGCGCCTTCGCGGCGCGCATGCGCAGAATCCGATGAAGCTCGGAAGCTCGATCGGTCGACGCAGGCGGGCGCGCGGGAAGCGGGCGAAGCGCGGCGCCCGGCGAGGGAAGGAGCGGGGCGGGGCGCGGACGAGGCGACCCGCCGGCGTGTTGGGCCTCGTGCTTCGGGGCACGGTTTGGGGGGCGGTGATGTTCGGCCTCGGCTACGTGGTCGCCACCCGGATGGTGTTCCCCGCGCCCGCTCCGCCTCCGGAGCTGCTGGGCGTGCCCGATCTGGTCGGCCTCGACTTGGAGGTGGCCGCGGACCGCGCGCGGGAGGCGGGGCTTGCGCCGGGCGCCGTCGATTCCATGTATCATCCGTCGGCGTCCACGGGCCTGGTCCTGGGCCAGAGCCCGCTGCCCGGCCAGCTCGCCCTGCCGGGAGCGATGGTCGAGCTCGCGATCAGCCTGGGTCCCGAGGGCCGCGTGGTTCCCGACATGTTGGGCCAACACCAGCGGAGGGCGAACATTCTCCTCGGCGCCAACGGCTTCGAAGTCGTCGTGGACACGGTGGAGGGCGACGAACCCGCGGGCGAGGTGGTCGGCATGGAGCCGGAGGCCGGAACCGACGTGAACCTGCCCTTCCAAGTGCGGCTCGCGATCAGCCGCGGCCCCCCGGTGGTGGAGATGCCGCTGTTGCTGGGACGAACGGAGGAGGAGGCCGTCCTTCTGCTCGATTCCCTCGGGTTGTTCGCGACCGGGATCGAACCGGACTCGCTTGCGGGAATGGAGCCGGGCGTGGTGATCGAGCAGGAACCGCCCCCGGCGGACACGGTGGAGGTGGGCTCCGAAGTGCGACTGGTGGTGGGCGACCCGGCCCTGTTGCCGGCCGACCTCCCCCGGCGCGACACCACCCGCTCACAGGAACAATCACCGTGGGCGCGAACAAGATAGGAGTGGTTGCGTTGCCGATTCGTTTCGCCGCCTTCGAGAGGTCGTCGCCATGACACGCAGATCCTCGCGCATCCCGTACGTGGTGGCCCTGATGGGCGCGGGCGCGCTCATCCTTCTGGCATGGGTGGGGCGGGGGCGGTTCCAGCCCGTCGGCCTGGGAGCCGACGCCCCCCGCTTCACCATCGCCAACCTTCAGGGAGACCCGGTTTCCCTGGAGGACCATCGCGGCCGGGTCGTGCTGGTCAACATCTGGGCCACCTGGTGCGGCCCCTGCGTCGTGGAGATGCCGTCGATGCAGCGCCTGTACGAACAGCTCGAGGACGAGCCCTTCGACATCCTCGCCGTTAGCGTGGACGCGCTTCGGGGCGAGCGCGACGCGGCGGGCAATCCCGGCGGCGACATTGGGCGCTTCGCGCTGGAGCACGGGCTCACCTTCAAGATCCTGCACGACCCCTCGGGGCGGATCCAGCAGACCTATCGAACCACGGGGGTCCCCGAATCCTTCCTGATCGGCAAGGACGGGGTCATCTACAAGAAGATCGCCGGAGCGACGGAGTGGGATTCGCCGGAAAATCTGGAACTGATTCAGCGCCTGCTGGCAAGCTGAGGCTGCCGTGGGCGGCGTTCGAGTCGGGGCGACGGTCGACCCCGATGCTCGCCGCGCTCGCGCTCGCCGTCGTCCTCTGGGTGGTGGTGCAGATGGAGGAGCCGGAGCGTCGGGCCTTCGACGGAGTGCCGGTCCGCGTGCAGCTGAACGACCCCCAGTGGGCGGTCGCGGGCTCGCCGATGCCCTCCAGCGCGACCGTTCGGCTGGCGGGCACGGCCCGGCAGCTCCTGCGCCTCGCCGGCAACCAGCCCACGATCATGGTACCCGTGGATGCCGTGGGCTCGGCGGACACGTCGCTCGTGATCGATCGCAACTGGGTGCGCCTGCAGGGCATCGAGGGCGTGGTCGTCGAGGCGGTGGAACCGGCCCTAGTCGCCATCGCCTTCGAACCCATGGTGGCCGTGGAGGTACCCGTCGCTCCCACCGTGGTCGGCGTCCCACCCGACGACTTGACGCTGGCCGGCCCCCCAACCGCCAACCCATCGTCCATACGCGTCATCGGACCGGCCAGCGGCGTCGCCGAACTGCGCGCCATCCGCCTCGAGCCCGTGGACCTGTCGCGCATCGAGCGGTCGCGGGTGGTGCGGGTGGGCGTGGGCGGCGGCATCGCGGGCGAACGGATCAGCTTTTCGCCGGACACGGTCGACGTGCGCGTGGAGCTGGTCGGTCGACGCGAGTCGGAGGGCACGTGAGCGAGCTCCTCCTTCTCGGCATCGAGACCAGCTGCGACGAAACCTCCGCGGCCGTGCTTCATGGCGCGCACGACCTGCGCGCGCACGTCATCCTCTCCCAGGACGCGCACGCGGTCTACGGGGGCGTGGTTCCGGAGCTCGCCGCCCGGGCTCATCTGCGCGTCGTGGACGAGGTTGTGGGCCGCGCCCTCGACGAC
The DNA here is from genome assembly GCA_965221265.1 of Longimicrobiales bacterium. GTDB lineage: Bacteria > Gemmatimonadota > Gemmatimonadetes > Longimicrobiales > Gaopeijiaceae > BD2-11. The sequence continues at coordinate 472,856 of OZ244873.1, forward strand.
GCCGGATGCACTCTGGCGGAACTCGACGGCATTGGCGTCACGGCCGGACCCGGGCTGATCGGAGCCTTGCTCGTGGGTGTGTGCTGGGCGAAGGCGGCCGCCTACGCCTCGGGGGTCTCCATCGTGGGGGTGCACCACATGGAGGCCCACCTGTTCGCGCCCCACATCGAGGATCCAGCCGCCGAACCGCCCTTCGTGGCGCTCCTGGTTTCCGGGGGACACACCCTGCTGCTCCACGCCCGCGCCTGGGGCGAGTATCGGTTGCTGGGCCGGACCCGCGACGACGCCGCCGGGGAGGCGTTCGACAAGGTGGCGCGCCTGCTCGGGCTTCCCTACCCCGGGGGAGCCCCGCTCGAGGCGCTGGCCAGGGAGGGCGACCCGGAGCGATTCTCGTTCCCGCGGCCCCTGCTCGCATCCTCGGGCAAGGCGGACCGGGGGGGCGCGCTGGATTTCTCCTTCAGCGGCCTGAAGACCGCCGTCGCGACCCAGGTCGCCGAACTGGAGGCCAACGGGGGGCTCGCCGCCGAACGCGCCCACGTGGCCGCATCCTTCCAGGCCGCGGTCAACGACGTGCTCGCGACCCGCACGGCCCAGGCCGTGGAGCGGACGGGCACCGAGCGGATCCTGGTGGCCGGGGGGGTGTCGGCCAACAGCGCGTTGCGCCGGGAGTTGCGCGAGCTGCACACTCCGGAGACCCGGCTCCACCACGCGACCCCCCGGTTGTCGGTGGACAACGGGGCGATGGTCGCGCGCGCGGCCGCGTTTCGGCTGAGCCGGGGGGAGGGCTCCGACCTCGACCTCTCCGCCGACGCGTCGCTCCCCTTCCCCGGGCTGCGCGAATGACGCCCGGCCCCGCGGCGACACGGCGCGCCGGCCCCACGTCCCCCTGATCCCCGCGGAGAAACCGTGTATCCCACCTTGTTTCGCCTGCCCGAATGGGTTCCCGCGCTCGGCGGAGAGCCGGTCACCTCCTTCGGGGTGATGCTCTTTCTCGCCTTCCTCGCGGCCGGCTATCTGCTGCGCGCGGGGATGGACCGGAGCGGCATCCATCCCGACCGCGCCTGGGACCTCGTGTTCGCCGCCGTGATCGGGGGAATCGTGGGAGCCAAGCTCTACTACGTGGTCCTCAACTTCCCGAGACTCCTCGAAAGCCCGCGCTTTCTGTTCGCGCGCGGCGGCCTGGTGTGGTACGGCGGCTTCCTCGGCGGGACCGTGGGGGTCCTGTACCAAGTGAGGCGACTCGGCCTGCCCTTGCGCCACACCCTCGACCTGACCGCACCCGCCATGGCGATGGCGTACGCGGTGGGACGGCTCGGCTGCTTCCTGGTGGGGGACGACTACGGCCGCCCGACGGCTTCCTGGGTGGGCATCCGCTTTCCGGAGGGCGCGCCCCCCACCTCGGTGGACAACCTGGCGCGCTTCGGCATCGAGGTGGATCCGGCCCTGGTGGAGATGTACGGGCAGATCGTGCCGGTGCACCCCACCCAGCTGTACGAGATCGCCATGTCGCTGGCGATCTTCGCGATCATCTGGCGTTTTCGCGACGGCGCGCGTCCCCCCGGCTGGGTGTTCGCGCTCTGGCTCGCGCTGGCCTCGGTCGCCCGCTTCCTGGTCGAGTTCGTGCGCGCCAAGGACGACCGCTTTCTGGGCGATCTGACGGTCGCGCAGGTGATCAGCATGGTCCTGATCGCCGGAGCGATCACCGCCATGCTCCGTCTCGCGTCCCGCAAGGGAGGGGCGCGCCCGCCCGGGGCGGAGGCACGGTGAGCGACCCCAACGGCTCGTTCACCGTACTGCACGGCTCCGATCTGCACTTTGGGCGTCCGCACGCGCCCGCGGCCGCCGCGGACTTCCTCTCGCTCGCGCACGCCACCTCACCCGACCTGATCGCGCTCTCGGGCGACTTCACCCAGCGCGCCAAGAACCGCGAATACGAGGCCGCGTCCGCCTACCTGAAGCGGCTTCCCCAAGTGCCCCTGGTGGTCACGCCCGGCAACCACGACGTGCCCTTGTACCGAATTCGGGAGCGCGCCTCGGCACCCTTCCGCAACTACCGGCGTTGGATCGCGGACGAGCTCGACAGCGAGCACCATGTGGACGGCGCCGTCGTGGTCGCGATGAACACCACCACGCCGGAGCGCGCGATCGTGAACGGCAACCTGGACGACCGGCAGCTGGAGCGCGCGGCGGCGGCGTTCGCGCGAGCCGGGAACGGAGGCCTGCGCGCGTTGGTGGTGCACCACGCGCTCGTCGGCGCGCCCGGCGGAGATCGCATCGCGACCCTTCCCCGCGCCCGCCGCATCGTCCGCCGGCTGGCCGAAATGGGCGTCGAGCTGGTGCTCTTCGGCCACCTGCATCGCGCCTTCGTTTCGGTGGGAACGCCCAACGGCCGGCGGGTGGGTTCGGGCGAGCGGCGGGCCGACGGGCCGGCGGGCCGGGCGCGCGGGCGCATGGCGGCGCTGCTGGGTGGATGGACGCCGCGGGGCGCGGCGATCCCGCGCGGTCGCGACACCGTCCCGGCGCCGGATGGGCCGCGTCCCTCGGCTCGTGGCACGGCGGGGCGCGACGCGCCGGTGTTGCTGGTGTGCAGCGGCACCACGGCGTCCGACCGCGGCCGCGGCTCGGAGAAGGGCAAGAACAGCTGCAACCTGGTGCAAGTGACGGAAAACAGGATCCTGGTGACCCGCTATCTGCGCTCCTCCTCGGCGGAGGGGTTCCGGCCAGTCGCGCGCGAGACCTTCCCGCGTCGCGGCGCCCCGCGGCCACGGTCGCCGAGGGTCGCGAGCGGCGCGTGACCCGGGCCGGTTCGCGCGACCGGGGCGCGATGCTCCGTCGCCCACGGGCCGATCGCGGCTGGTGGACGGACCCGGCCGCGCGCGGGGCGGGGCGGGGCGGTGAGCCGACAAGGCGGGCTGGACGCCCGAGGGTGGCCGCGGCGAGTCGGGACGCGACGCCGGGCGCGGCGAACCCGGGTGGGCGCGGCCCGACTCGAGCGCCGGATGGGGCCGGTCGCCATGCCGCGCGAACCTCCTCGCGGCGCCCCGCACCGCGCCGGGTCCTCATCGCGCTCCTCCCCGCCCTGATCGGCGCGGCGTTACCCGCGTCGGCGGTCCAAGGCGAGCTGGAAGAGGTCACCGCGCTCCGCTTCGAGGGCAACGACGCCTTCTCCGACCGCGTTCTGAGCGCCTCCATCATGACGCGGCCCACCGCCTGCCGCGGGTTTCTGCTCAAGTTCTTCTGCTGGTCGGGAAGCTCCTTCGCCATCGACGAGCACTTCCTGGGCCCGCGCGAGTTCGAACGCGACGTCGTGCGCCTGCGCCTGCTCTATTACCGGCACGGCTACCGGGAAGCCCTGATTCACCCGACCCTGGACCGCACCGGCGACGGGGTCCGCATCACCTTCCTCATCGACGAGGGCAGGCCGGTGCTCATCGATTCGCTCGCGTTCAACGGGCTCGACCGACCCGGCGACCTGGTCCTGCTCGACGACCTGCCCGTGCGGGCCGGAGCCCCCCTCGATCAGGTGGCCCTGGGGGCGGCCCGCGACACCCTCGCCAGCCGACTGCGCGGTGCCGGGTACGCCCACGCCGACGTCCTGCTCGACATCCTGATTCCGGCGGCGCAACCGTACGGCGCGCGCGTGCACTTCGACGTCCTCAAGGGAGTGCCGGCGCGCTTCGGACCCATCTCCATCGAGGGAAACGAGCGAGTGGGTCGGGACGTGATCCTGGGGATGATTCCCTTCCGAGAAGGCAGCTCCTACGACGCGGAGCTCGTGTTCGAAGCTCGTCGCAACCTGTACGGCATGGAGATCTTCAGCAACGTCGCGGTGACCGAGCAGCTGGACGCGCGGATGAACAGCGTCATCCCGGTCGCGGTCACGGTGGTGGAGGGCGACATTCACCGATTCCGCACGGGGGGCGGCTGGAGCACGGCCGACTGCGTGAACGCCGAAGCCAGCTGGACCAACCGGAACGCCTCCGGGGGTGGACGCCGTCTGCAGTTCCTCGGGCGGCTGTCGAACGTCCTGAACGCCCCACTCAACTCAACGCTCTGCCGGGACGCCGGCACGGGTCCCTACGGTCGCCACAACTGGTCGCTCTCGGCCCAGTTCTCCCAACCCCGCCTCTTCTCGCTGCGCACCTCGTTCGCCGCCAACCTGTACTGGGAGCGGCAGAGTCTCCCCAACCTCTTCGTCCGCCAGAGCCTGGGCGTCGATCTCTCCGTGACCCGGGGGGGGGCGCCGGGACGCTCGCAAACCATCTTCTTCCAGCCCACCCGGGGGAAGCTGGAAGCGGCGGACATCTTCTTCTGTTCCAGCTTCCTGGTGTGCGACCTGGAGGGCATCGAGGTGCTGCAGCGGAGCAACTGGCTGTCGCCCGCGGGAATCCGGGTCGCGCACGAGGGAGTCGGCCGGGGCATCGGTTCCGCCCTGGGGTACGCGTTGGGCGCCGAGATCGAGCACGCCTCCCGCTTGACCGGGTCCGACTTCACCTACCATTTGGCGGTGGGCGAGGCATCCGGGTTCCGCGAAGTCGGGGAGGGCTGGTTCCTGGCGGGGCGGGTACGCGGGGGATGGCTGGAGGCGGGAGGGTTTGGAGCGCTGCGCCCGGATGTCGGCGCCGAAATCGCGCACCCGCAGAAGCGGTTCTATTCGGGCGGCGCCACCTCGGTGCGCGGCTTCGCCCACAACCAGCTGGGACCGCGCGTGCTGTTCGTGGACGTGGAGACGTTGCTCGACGGGGGAAGCGCGGGCGCGGCGCCATGCACGCCGGATCAGGTCGTCGACTTCAGCTGCGATCCGCGCACCCTCGACGACGACCGCTTCACGTCCAATCCCACGGGAGGCAGCCGACTGTTCGAAGGCAACCTGGAGGCGCGCTTCCCCCTCGGCTCGGAGGACTGGCAGGGCACCCTGTTCGTGGACTTCGGACAGGTGTGGTCCGAGGCGAGCGCGCCCGAAGCCACGCGCGTGGAATGGGCCCCGGGAATGGGCGTCCGCTACTTCACCGCCATCGGCCCCCTGCGACTGGACGTGGCGTACCGACTGAGCGGAGGCGAACGCCAACGGGTGCTGACCTCCGGGATCCGGCCCTACCAGCCCGCCGTCGACCACCCCGAGGAACGGCTCGCGGCCGCGCCCGACTTCGTTCGGTCGGGCCAGCTCGAGATCCTGAAGCACCCGGTGCTGTACGGCGAATCCGCCGACTGGTCGCTGAGCCGGCTTCAGCTCCATCTGTCCCTGGGCCAGGCCTTCTGATGCCGGACACCGGCGGGACGCGGGAAGCCGGCGCGCGATCGCGCGTCCTCCGCGGTGGCGGCGGGCGGGCTCTCCTGATCGTGGCCCTTTCGGCGTTGGCGCTGCCTTGGGTGGCCACGGCGGCGCTGGTGTACACCCATCCGGGCCAGGAGCTCGCCGTGGAACGCATTCGTCGCTGGGCGTCGACGCGACTGGGCGGCGAACTCGCGGTCTCGGGGGTGCGCTCCGCCAATCTGCTCTTCGGGGTCACCTTGTCCGAAGTCGCCCTCGGGGAAGAGGGACGACCGGCGTTGTTCCGCGCCGACTCGATCCGCGCGCGCTATTCGCTTCGCCGCCTGCTCGGGGGCGAGTTCGCAATCACCGGACTGGAGCTGTGGAGCCCGGAGCTCGCGATCGAGCGCCGCGCGGGCGAGGAGCAGTCGAACCTGAGCCGAATCCTCACCGATCCCCGAGAAGCGGCCACCGCGCTCAACCTCCAGGCGGAATCCGGACTCGACGATCCCGGCCTGGCGCTGCGCGACGTTTCCGTGTTCGACGGCACCGTCACCCTGCGACAACCCACGGACGCGCCCGCCGGGAGCGCGGGAGTCGCGCCGGTCCCGGATGGGGATGGCTTCGCGCGCGAACGGCGCTTCGAGCGCATCCGCGGGCGTCTGCGGGAGGTGGAGGTGGGAGGAGGCCGGAGCTTCGTCGACGTGTTCGCGCTCTCGCTGATCGGGAACGTGACCGGCGAACCCTTCGAGCTGGCGGACTTTCGCGGACAGGTGCGCGTGGGCGCGGGCGAACTCGGCTTCGAGGCCGAGCGGCTCTGGCTTCCGGAGACGGAGATGTCGGGGTCGGGCGTGATCGCCTGGGAGGGCGCCCCCCGCCTGAACGCGCATCTGAGCGCACCGGTTGCGGACCTCCGGGACATCCACTGGCTCCTCCCCACGCTGCCGTCGGCCCGGGGGACGCTGGACCTGAACCTGGACCTTGAAGGGGGCATCACGTCGCTCGCCATGTCCTCGCTCGACCTCCGCGGCGCCGACGGGGGAATCGAGGGCCGCCTCACCCTGACGGTTTCGCCGGATTCCCTGCTCCTGGACGGCGACCTCGGCCTGCGCGCCCTGCGCGTCTCCGCGTTCGACCCGTGGCTGACCCCGCCACTCCCCTGGCGGGGCGCGCTCACCGGCCGCCTGCGATTCCGGGGCCGACCCGAGGACCTGGACGTCTCGGGCGAGCTCGAGACGGTCGCGACCGTCCTCCCGGGCGCGGTGTCCCGATTCGAGTTCGGGGGGCGCGCGCACCTCGGACCAAACCCGGGCGTGACCGGGTTTTCCCTTGCGTCGATGCCGTTCCAGTACGCGCTCCTGGGTGAGGTGGCCGAGCGCGCCGCCGTGGGAGGCGCGGGTTCGCTCCACGTCGAGGCGGGGGGACGTCTGGCCGACGGAATCGAGTTCTCCGCGTCGATGACGCATGCGGCCACGGGCCTCCCACGGTCGCAAATCGCCGCTGGCGGCACGGTTGGCCGCCGGGAGGACGCCACCTTCGTGGACGTTTCCGCCGATCTTCGGCCGCTGTCGCTCACGGCGCTGGGCGCCTACTTCCCCTCATTGCCGCTGACCGGCGAGGTCACCGGCGCCGTGACCGGACGCGGACCGCTCGCCGACTTGGCGGTGGAGATCGATGTCGAAACCGAGGCGGGGCCGTTGGCGATGGACGCCCGCTTCGACGCCCGCGACCTGGGTCGCGGCTACCGGGCCGAGACCGAGGTGCGCGACTTCCACATCTCCCGCATCGCGGCGGAGCTTCCGGAACCCACCATCGTGACCGGCTCCGTGTTGGTCGAGGGTCGCGGACTCGAACCCGACGCCACAATGGCCGCCGCCCGCGCGCGCATTTCCTCCGCCACGGTCGGGGTGGTCACCGTCGATTCGGCCTGGTCGGCGCTTCGGCTCGACGCGGGCGTCGTCGTCGTCGACACGCTGCACGCCGCAACCAGCCTGGGCACGCTGGACGCGGCCGGGACCCTGGGGATCGAGGAGCGCCTCCAACCCGGCGAGATGCGCGTCGCGTTCTCCAACGGATCGCTCGATGGCCTGCGACCGTTCTTCATGACCGGACCGATCATCGCCGCCGACACGCTGTCCCGCCTGGAGGCCGAGCTGCTGCGGCTCGAGGGAATCGACCCCGAGGCCCTTCCCCTGCGGGAGGAGATCGAGATCGGGGGGCGCGTTTCGGCGCGCGCGACCCTGCGCGGCGCGGTGGACCGGTTCGCGGCGGAAGGCGTCCTGGACATCGAAGGCTTTCGCTTTCGCGACAACGGGATCACGCGGGCGAACGTGGACTTCCGGGTCGACGGCCTGCCGGGAACCGACGGGCCGCTCACCGCCTCCATCCTCGCCGACTCGTTCGAGGTCGCGGCGCGGGACTTCGCCTCCGCCGCCATCGACCTGGACCTCTCCCGGACCGAGGGCCGCCTGCGCGCCAACCTGCGCCGCTCGGACGAGGAGAGCTACCAGACCCGCGCCACCTACGGGGCGGACGCGACCGGAGGCGTCCTCCACCTCGACGAGCTCACCGCCCGTTTCGTCGGCGGCCGCTGGAATCTGGGCGGGCCGGCGCGCCTTCTGTGGGACGAGGGGCGTTTCACGGTGGACGACTTCAGCTTCACCCGCCCCGGCGTGGGCGGCATGAGGATCGAGGCCGACGGGATCATTCCGCGCGGGTCCGGTCCGGCCGACTTCGCGCTCGTCGTGCGCGGCCTGCCACTGGAGCGGCTCACGCGGGTGGCGCGCCTGACCCCGCTGGAGGAAGGCCAACTCCGCGGCTTGGCGAGCCTCGACGTGCGGGTGTCGCGGACCGGGGACGACCCCGGAATCGAGGCGTCCTTCCGCGCCGACGACCTAGGATACGGCAACGTGGACTTCACCCGGGTGGCGGGCGAACTGCGGTACCTGGATCGCCGCATCGACGGCGACGTCGAGGCGTGGAGCCGGGACGCGCGGGTCCTCACCACCCGCGGCGCGCTGGCCGTGGTCTTGGAGCCTCCGTGGGGGTCGGTCCGCCTCCTCGACGAAGCCATGGACATCGACGTGGTCGCGCGGGCGTTCCCGATCACGGTCGTGTCGCGCGTCATCCCCGGCCTCGACGACGTGGAGGGCATGGTCGACGGACAGCTGCGCCTCACCGGCCCGCCCGCGAACGTGCGCACGAACGGCGAGCTGTCCCTAACCGGGGGCGCCCTTTCCCTGCCCACGCTCGGCGTCCGATACACCGACGTGGAGGCCGTGCTCGGGTTCAGCGAGGACGCGCGCGCCAACCTCTCTGCCAGCCTGCGTTCGGAAGGCCCCGCCCAAGTGAACGGCTCGCTGCACCTGCGTCCCCTGGGCGACCCGGCCTTCGACCTCGCCATCGACGGCACCCGGTTTCGGGCGGTCAACCGCTACGATGTCGAAGGGGTGGTCGGCGGAAGACTGCGGCTTTCGGGCAACTATCGCGGCCCGGTCGTGCGGGGGGCCTTGGATGTCGAACGGGGCACCCTCTTTCTGGACGAGTTCGCCCGCCACCAAACCATCGTGGACTTGGCGGACACCACCTTCTTCGCCGCCGTCGACACCACTCTGGCCGGAGTGCTGCCCATCATCGAGGCGGGACGAAACCCCTTCTTCGACAACCTGGTCGCCGAAGTCGAGCTGAGCGTGGGAAGCGACAGCTGGCTGCGCAGCCGCCAGATCGACATGGAGATCGACGGCGGGCTCGAGCTCGAGTACGACCGCGGGGCGCGCCGCTTCGTGGCGGCCGGCGAGCTGGCGGCGATCCGCGGATCCTACAACTACTTCGGCCGCCGCTTCGTCGTGCAGGAGGGCACCATCGAGTTCATCGGCGTTCCGGGCGTGAATCCCAACCTGGACATCCAGGCGGTCGCCCGCCTGCGCGCCGGAGACAGCCCGCTCAACGTGATCGCCAACGTGGGCGGCACGCTGGTGGCGCCCTCGGTGTCGCTGACCAGCGACGCCGCCGCCCCCATCGAGGAACCGGAGTTGGTGAGCTACCTGGTGTTCGGCCGCCCCCCGGCGCTGCTGGGCTCGGGCGAGTCGTCGCTCCTGGGCGGCGCGATCATCACCGACGGCCTCTCCCTCGGCCTGGGTCGACTGGCGGACGAGTTCCAGGAGGCGGTCGCGCAGGAGATCGGCTTCGTGGACTACTTCGCCATCTCCAACCAGCGAGCCACGCAGCGCCTCGGCCCCAATCCCAGCCTGCTCGGCACCCTCGCCTCCACCCAGATCGAGTTCGGCCGCTACCTGTGGGACGACGTGTTCCTGTCCGTGGACCTGGCTCCGGTCGGGACGACGACCCAGACCCGCACCCGGATCCCCAACGCCCGTCTGGAGTGGCGCTTCGCCGATCTGTGGGGCTTCGAGGGCTTCGCCGAGGATCCGCTGCTGCGCCGGGGCGTGCTCGGGCTGCGGCAGAGCGGCCCCACCTACGCTCATTCGCTGGGGCTGTTCGTCTATCGCGAGTGGGGAAAATGACCGACGACCTACTCGTGATCCGGGGCGCGCGCGAGCACAACCTCCGAGACATCGACCTCCAGCTCCCCCGCGAGCGCATCGTCGTCATCACCGGCCTTTCGGGGTCGGGGAAATCCTCCCTCGCCTTCGACACCATCTACGCCGAAGGCCAGCGTCGCTACGTGGAGTCGCTGTCCGCGTACGCGCGCCAGTTCCTGGGTCTGATGGAGAAGCCCGACGTCGACTCCATCGAGGGGCTGTCGCCGGCGATCTCCATCGAGCAGAAGACGGTCAACCGGAACCCGCGCTCGACCGTGGGCACGGTCACCGAGATCTACGACTATCTGCGCCTCCTTTGGGCGCGCGCGGGGACCCCCCACTGTTCCGAGTGCGGCCGGGCGGTCCTGCGCCAGAGCGCCACCGAGATCGTCGAGGGCCTCTTGGACCGACGGGCCGGCAGCCGGATCGAGGTGCTCGCGCCCCTCGTGCGCGGACGCAAGGGCGAGTTCCGGGAGCTGTTCGAAAAGGCGCGCCGGAGCGGCTTCGTGCGCGCGCGCGTGGACGGGCACGTCCACGACCTGGCTCACCCTCCCGCGCTCAACCGCTACGAAAACCACGACATCGCCATCGTCGTGGACCGCCTCGCCGTGCGCGAGTCCGACCGCTCCCGCCTCTCCGACTCGGTCGAGACCGCCCTGGCCGCCGCCGAGGGCGTGGTGGGCGTGCGCGTGCGCGGCGACGACCGCACCCTGCTCTTCAGCGAGCACTACGCCTGCGTGGAGTGCGGCACCAGCCTGCCCGAGCTCGAGCCGCGCCAGTTCTCCTTCAACTCCCCCTACGGCGCGTGCGAGGATTGCGGCGGACTGGGGACGCGCCGCGAAGTCAACCCCGAACTCCTGCTTGGCGACCCCAGCCTCTCGATCCTGGAGGGCGTGGTGCTCCCCTGGGGGGATCCGGCGGGGCACCTGCGCCGCTCGGTGATTCCCGGGCTGGCGGCCGCCTACGAGTTCGACCCGCGCGCGCCCTGGAGCACCCTCGACCCGGAGGTGCGCAAGGGCATCCTGTGGGGCTCGGCGCCCATGAAGATCCGCTTCCCCTACCGATCCCGGGGCTCCGCGGGCTATTACGAGGATGTTTGGGAGGGCGTGGTGGCCAGCGTCGAGCGCCGCTACCGGGAAACCGGTTCGGACCATGTGCGCGGCCAGCTCGAGTCCCACATGTCGGTCCTGCCGTGCAAGGCGTGCGCCGGAACCCGGCTCGGACCCCGCTCCCGCGCGGTGACCCTGGGCGGCCGCTCCATCGGCGAGGTCATCGCGCTGCCCATCTCGGAGTGCCTCGCCTTCGTGCGTTCGCTCCCGGTGGCCGGCCACCTGCGCGCCGACGAGGTCGAGCGGGCGCCCGGCCCGCCGCTCTCCGCCGAAATCGCCGGGCCCATCCTCAGGGAGGTCGAGAACCGGCTCCGCTTCCTGACCGCCGTGGGACTCGACTACCTCAGCCTGGGCCGCTCGGCCGACACGCTCTCCGGGGGAGAGGCGCAGCGCATCCGCCTGGCGACCCAAATCGGCAGCGGCCTGGTCGGGGTGCTCTACATCCTGGACGAACCGTCCATCGGCCTGCATCCGCGCGACAACCGCGGCCTGCTCGACACCCTCCGGTCGCTGCGCGACCTGGGCAACACCGTGCTGGTGGTGGAGCACGACGAGGACACCATCCTCGCCGCCGACCACGTCGTCGACCTTGGTCCGGGAGCGGGTCGCGAAGGCGGCGAGGTGGTGGCGGCGGGCACCGTCCGCGAGGTGGTCAACCACCCGCGCTCGCTCACGGGCGCGTACCTGCGCGGCGCGCGCGAGATTCCGGTGCCCGCCCGGCGACGCCCGGCCGACCCGGAGCGCCGACTCGTGGTGGAGGGAGCCCGCCAGCACAACCTCCGCGAGCTCGAGGTGGGCGTTCCGCTCGGGTGCTTCGTCGCGGTCACCGGAGTGAGCGGGTCGGGCAAGTCCACCCTGGTGAACCACACCCTCTACCGCGCCCTGGCGCGCCGTCTCCACCGTTCGGCGGCCCTTCCCGGAGACCACGACCACGTGCGCGGCTCCGAGCTGATCGACAAGGTCATCGAGGTGAACCAGTCGCCCATCGGGCGGACGCCGCGCTCCAACCCCGCCACCTACACCGGCCTCTTCACCCCCATCCGCGCGCTCTTCGCGAGCCTTCCCGAGTCGCAGGTGCGCGGCTACGGACCGGGCCGCTTCTCCTTCAACGTCAAGGGAGGCAGGTGCGAGTCGTGCAGGGGCGACGGCCTGGTGAAGATCGAAATGCACTTCCTGCCCGACGTCTTCGTGCCCTGCGACGTGTGCCGGGCACAACGCTACAACCGCGAAACGCTCGACATCTCCTACAAGGGCCGCAACATCGCCGACGTTCTGGCGATGCCGGTCGCCGAGGCGCTCGAGTTCTTCGACGCCGTTCCCGCCGTGCGAAACCGCCTCGAGACCCTGGCCCAGGTCGGTCTGGGCTACGTCCGGCTGGGCCAACCGGCCACGACGCTGTCGGGCGGCGAGGCGCAGCGGGTCAAGCTCGCCAGCGAGCTCTCCAAACGCGCCACCGGCAATACCCTGTACATCCTCGACGAGCCCACCACGGGGCTGCACTTCGAGGACGTGCGCGTCCTGCTGGAGGTGCTGCACCGCCTGGTGGATCTCGGCAACACGGTGGTGGTGATCGAACACAACCTGCACGTGATCAAGACGGCGGACTGGCTCATCGACCTGGGACCGGAGGGAGGGGCCGGCGGAGGACGGGTGGTCGCCTCCGGAACCCCCGAGGAGGTCGCCGCGCACCCGACCTCCCACACCGGCGCCTTCCTGGCGGGCGTTCTGCCCGCTCTTGGTCGAGCGCGTCGGAGGGCCTAGCAGCCCGTGGACAAACTCCCCCCGGCATTCGAGCGGCGTGGCATCCGCGCTGGACCGCTGCGCTCCGCGTTGCTTTTCGGCCCAATAGCTCTGCTATTCGGCCTTCAAAGCGCCTTGCCAGCCCGGCGCCACGCCGCTCTCGATGCTCGGGCGGATTCATCCACGGACTGCTAGCGCGACCCCGGTTGGGCGGGGCCGAAACTGGCACGGGCGCGTTCCCGTTCGCTATCCTGATGGAGGTTCGCGGAACCAAACCCGGACGGGCTCCGGTCCGCGGGCCGGCCGAAAAGCACACGCGGGCGGCTTCAACCGCCCCCAACCGCTCCACGGAGTGAGGTCATGGTAAGTCGAGAGGATGTGGAGGGCTTCCTGATCCGCATGGATCTGGACTATGAGGAGGTGGACGAGGGCATGTTCCTCGCGCACGGCGACAACGGAGGCGCCGGCGTCGTCGTCCACCATTCGGACCCGGTGCTGGTGCTGCGTCTCAAGATGATGGATCTTCCGGCGGAACCGGACGGGGAGCCCACCGGGCTGTACCGAACGCTACTGGAACTCAACGCGACCGACATCGTGCACGGAGCCTACGCGATCGAGGAGGGGGAGCTGATCCTCACCGACACCCTCGAGCTGGAGAACCTGGACTTCACCGAGCTCCAGGCTTCCATCGAGAGCCTTCAGCTCGCGGCGTCGAGTCACATGGGCCGGATCCGCGAGCTCGCGCGGGCAGGCGGCGCCCCGCACGCGATGGAGGGCTGAACTCATGGGAATCTTCCAGAAGCTGTCGACGCTCATCAAGTCGAACATGAACGACCTGATCGCGAAGGCGGAAAACCCCGAGAAGATGCTCAACCAGATCATCCTCGACATGCGCGACCAGCTCGCCAAGGCGAAGCGCGACGTCGCGGGGGCGATCGCCGACGAGCGCAAGCTCGGGGCCCAGCTCGACGCGGAGGTCAAGCAGGCCCGGGCGTGGCAGAAGCGTGCCGAGCTGGCCGTGCGGGAAGGCCGCGACGACCTCGCCATGCAGGCGTTGGGGCGCCAGCAGGAACACACGCAACGCGCCACGGCGCTGGAGCAGACTTGGCGAGCCCAGAAGGAGGAGACCGAGAAGCTCAAGGCGTCGCTGCGGACCCTCAACGACAAGATCGAGGAGGCGAAGCGCAAGCGGAACCTGCTCATCGCGAAGCAGAAGCGGGCGCAGGCGCAGAAGCGCATCCACGCCACCATGTCCGGGCTCTCGGACCAATCGGCGTTCGACGCCTTCAACCGCATGGCGGCCAAGATCGAGGACGAGGAGCGTCGCAGCCTGGCTCAGGCCGAGGTCACCGAGGCGCTGACCGGCGATTCGCTCGAGGATGAATTCCTAAGGCTCGAATCGGGAGGCGGGGACGCCGGGCTGGACGACCAGCTGCTGGCTCTGAAGGCGCAGATGGGACTGCTTCCGGGAGCAGACCGGGAGGCGCCGCGACGGATCACCGCCGGTGACGCGTCCGTCGACGCTCCGGCGGCCGAGGACGGGGACGCGGACGCGGCCGATTCCGAAGAGGCGTCGTCCGCGCCCGTGGCGCCGATACAGGAGGCGCAGCTCCTCGAGGAGTTCGAGCGGCTCGGAAGAAACGACGGATCGTGACCTCGCCGCTCTCGGTGCTCGGGCGGATTCATCCACGGACTGCCAACCACGGATGGTGACATGGACCTGGTCTACCTGAACGGCGACTACCTGCCTCGGGACGAGGCCCGCGTGTCGGCGGACGACCGCGGCTTTCTTCTGTCGGACGGGATCTACGAGGTCACCCCGGCGTACGGGGGACGATTCTTTCGCGGCGACCGCCACTTGGCACGCATGGCGCGCGGCCTGGCGGCGCTCCGCATCGACTTCGACACGGGTCGGCTGCCCGCGATCAAGCGGCGGCTTCTGGAGCTGAACGGCCTGGCCGACGCCGACTTCTCCTACGTGTACATGCAGGTGACTCGGGGCGCGGCCCCCCGCACCCACCACTTCCCGGCGCACGCCATCGAGCCGACCGTCTACGCCTACGCCCAGCCGCACCAGCGGCCCCCCAGGGAACGATGGGAGCGCGGCTACCGGGCCATCACCGCGCCGGACCGGCGGTGGGCCAGGGTCGACATCAAGAGCGTCGCCCTTCTGCCCAACGTCCTGGCCATGCAGGCGGCCGTGGACGCCGAGGTCGACGACGTGGTGCTGGTGCGCGACGGGGTCGCCATCGAGGGAGCGCACAGCAACTTCTTCGCGGTGAGCGGCGATGTTCTGGTGACGCACCCGGCGACCCACCAGATCCTGCACGGCATCACCCGCGAGTACGTGCTCGAGCTGGCGGCCGGGCTGGGGATCCCGGTCGAGCTGCGTCCCCTGGGGGTCGAGGAGCTGGCGTCCGCGAGCGAGACGTTCCTCACGGGCACCACGACGGAGGTCCATCCCATCGTGGAAATCGACGGCCGGCCGGTTGGCGACGGAACCGTGGGACCGGTCGCGAGGCGACTCTCGGCGGCGTATCGCGAGGGGCTGCCGGGCGCGGGGTAGGACGGTCCATCCGCCGCCGGGCCTCCGCGACCGCGCGAGGCCGGAGTGGTCGCGCCCCCCACGGCCCACCGCCCGCCCATCTCCTTCGTCCGGTCTCCGCCCGGCCGCTCGCCGCGGACGTCCCTCCCCTCGTCAGGGCAGAGGCTCACCCACCGCCACCACCGCGCCCTCGGGCACCAGGTGAAGGTCGTCCTCGATGAGATGGGTGGCCTCGGCGAGCACGATGACGATCCGTTCGGGCTCGAGCCCGCGGTCGTGGCCGGGGATCGAATGATAGTCCTCGCTGGGCGAATGCATCACCACGCGCCCGCGCCTCAGCGAGCGGTCGGCGCACGTGCCCACCAAGCGCACGGTGGACCATCCGGGCCGGGGACTCCATGCGATGTTGCGCGGCGTCTGGACTCTCGGTTCCTGCATCCCGGCTCCTCCCGGTGGACCAATACGGAACTCGACTCCCGCGTTCCCGTGGGCGGGATCGCGTGGCGGGCGGCGTCGGACCCACCGCGCCACCTTAGCGTACCCACCCCCTGGAGTCCGCGGGGACCCACTCCCTCCCGACGTTCGGGCGGCGTGCCCCCTAACGTTCCCTCAGGTTGGAACGTCCGTCAACCAGCAGGTCGCGGGTCGCGCGCTGCGCCGGCGACGGGTCGCGCGGTTGAGCCACCGTCAGGGCACGCCTCCCCCCTCCCCGGGGCAGGTGCAGCACGAGCGCGTCCGGATCGGCGGGGGCCGAGTACTCGCGCGCCAGCCCGGTGGCGTCGATGGCCACGCTCCTCCCCTCGCACACGAGCCCCGCGATCACGCGCCCGTACTCGACCCACGCGGTGAACGGCTCCTCGCCCGCGAGGATCGACGGAACCAGCCGGTCCCGATAGTGACGCACCGCCCGCTCGAAGGCGGCCGCGTCGACGTCCTTGAGCTCCCGCAGGCTCCGCCTGCACACGGGTCGCGGGTCGCGCGCGCCCATCTCGCGGAGCGCGGCCTCCAGGCGTTGCTCCGCCAAGGCCCGTGGGTCTTCGGTCTGCTCGTTGGTGGTCATCCGCCCTCCCGGCGGCCATGGCGCGACGTTCGGCGGCCCGCGATGGGCCCACCGGCCGGCGAACGCCTCGCGCGCCGCACCGTCGAATCCGGTGGCGCGGCCCGTCGGCGCATCCTAACTTCCACCGCTCACGAACGCGTCCCGATGCGCGCCCAGAGCGCCGGCTCCGCATCGCCGCCCCGGCACGCCACGCCACATGGCATCCAGATACAACCAGCGCCGCCTTTCGGATCCCGGCGGAGACTACTTGGAAGTGTCCTGGGAGATGTTCGGCGAGCTGTGCCGCGCGCTCGCGCTAAAGGTGGCGCGCGAACACAGGCCCGACCTGGTCGTGGGCATCGCTCGAGCGGGCGTCATCCCGGGCGCGATCATCGCGTCCATGCTGCGCCTCGACTTCCACTCGATACGGATCTCCCGCCAAGGGACCGACGACTCCGTCCGCGAACGACCGGAGGTGCTCGATGCGGCGCCTCGCGTCGCCGCCGGCGCCCGGGTTCTGCTGGTAGACGAGATCACCACCTCGGGCGAGACGCTGCGGCTGGGGCTCGCGGCCACGCGCGCCGCGGGACCCGCCGAGGTGCGCACCGCGACCTGCTTCGTGCGACCGCGAGGATACAAGCCCGACTACTTCGCGTTGGAGACGGGGTCCACCGTGATCTTTCCGTGGGACCGCAAGATCTTTCGGGATGAGCGGTTCGTCGTGAATCCGAGGTACGAGAGCGTGCTGGACGAATAGACGTGGAGGCGACTGCGGCCCGCACCAACACGAACGCCGGCGCCGCCACGATGCCCGAAAGGAGGAAGACGATGACCATCTCCCGGAATCGCGGCCGCGCCCTGCCGCCCACGCTGCTGTGCGCCGCCCTGCTCGCGCCCGGCGCGCTGGCCGCGCAGTCAACCCACGGAGACGCGCCCCAGGTCACCTTCACGCGCGACGTCGCGCCCATCGTGCAGGAGAACTGCCAGATCTGCCACCGGGAATCGTCGGTGGCGCCGATGTCGTTCGTGACCTACCGGGACGTGCGCCGGTACGCCCGCCGCATACGCGAGCAGGTGTCGCGCCGTCTCATGCCGCCCTACCACCTGGACGTGGGCGTCGGCATTCAGGACATCAAGGACGACTGGCGACTGGAGGAGGAGGACATCGAGACCATCGTGGCGTGGGTCGACGCGGGCGCTCCCGAAGGCGACCCGGCGGACCTGCCGCCCCCGGTGGAGTGGCCGGACCGGCAGATGTGGCAGCTGGAGCACATTCTCGGCCCGCCCGATCACGTGATCAAGTCGAAGCCCTTCACCGTGCCGGCCGAGGGCGGCGACACGTGGTGGCGCCCGCGGGTCCCGACCGGGCTCGGCGAGGACCGCTGGGTCCAGGCGTTCGAGACGCGCCCCTCGTTCCCCGGCGGCCGCCAAGTGGTGCACCACGCCATTCCCCGGCTCCTCCGGCTCGACGACGAGGGCGAATACCAGCGCATCGCGAGCCTTTCCGAGTACGCGATGGGCAAGGTTGGCGAGATCGTGCCCGCCGACGCCGGACGACTGCTTCTGGCGAACGACATGATCGAGTGGGACGCCCACTACTACCCGGTCGGCTACGAGGTGCCGGACGACGAGGTCGAGCTGGGCATCTGGTTCCACGACGAGGGCTACGAGCCCGAGTTCGAGCAGGATCTGCGCCTCTATCCGCTGCGGGGCGACATCGCCCTCGCGCCCGGCGGAACGGCGATGACCCAGGGCTTCCAGCGCTGGGACCACCCGGTTCGCCTCGACAGCTTCCAGCCCCACGGACACGTGCACCTGCACGCCATGTCCATCAGAGCCATCTACCCGGATGGCCGCGAGGAGCTGATCAGCATGGTCACCGACTTCAACGCCCGCTGGCACCACAGCTACATCTACGGCGACGACTCGGCGCCACTCCTCCCCGAGGGAACCGTGCTGGTGATGACCGGCTGGTACGACAACACCGCGGACAACCCGCTCAACCCGGATCCCGAGATCTGGTACGCGCGGGGCAGCCGCACCACCGACGAGATGTCGCACGCGTGGCTGGCGGTGACGCACCTGACGGACGAGGGGTACGAGCGTCTGGTCGAGGAGCGGGAGGCCAAGGCGCGGGTCGTGAGCGACGGCAGCGGCGGGTCGCGGTGACGCGAACCGGACGAGTGCGCGCCTTGGCGGCCGGCGGACGAACACTCTCCGGCGCACGACCGCCACGGAATCCGAGCCGGTCGTGCTCGGGCGGATCCACGGACGGGCTCGGAACCGCCCGTGGAATCGCGGGCGCCTTGGCGTTCGCCTCGGTGGTCGCGGTCGCGCTTCCGCTGGGCGCCCAGCAGGTCCAGCGGCTGCCGCTGGCGCCCATCCCTCCGAGGGGCGAGCCGGTGGCGCCCTTCTTCGAGGGGTGGTACCGAAACCCGGACGGCACCTTCACCTTCTCGTACGGGTTCTTCAACCTGAACACCGAGGAGGTGCTCGACATCCCCCTCGGTCCGGAGAACTTCGTCGAGCCGGCCGAGTTCGACGGGGCCCAGCCCACCCACTTCCCGGTGCGCCCGCGCCGCGACCGGGGCGTCTTCTCGGTGACCGTGCCCGAGAGCTACGCCGACACCAGCCGACGGGTGGTGTGGACCATCACCAGCAATGGCGTGACCTACTCCACGCCCGCCCGAGTGGGGGTCGACGCCCTCCAGCTCGACTACGGGCCGCGCGCCATGGGATCGGTGCCCCCCCTGGTGCGGTTTGGCGACGACGGAGAGGTGGGCCAGCACATCCAAGGCGCCCATTCCGAGCCGCGCGTCGCGGTCGTGGGCGAACCGCTCCCGCTTACCCTGTGGACGTCGGAGGTGTCGGAGCGCGCCCCGGACGACCACGTGAACACCGACGTCGAGGTGCGGGTCACCTGGTTCAAGCACCAGGGCCCCGCCGCCGAGGTCGTCTTCGAGCCCCGGCAGATCACGGTCGCCGGCACCGGCGAGGCCGGCACCCTGGTCACCTTCACCGCGCCGGGCCGGTACCTGCTCCGCGCCCGCGTCGACAACTTCGACGCCAACGACAGCTCGGGCGGGGACCAGTGTTGCTGGACCAACGGCTACGTGGCGGTCACGGTGGCCGATCCCGCCCAGCCGCGATGAGGCGGCTCGGCCTCACGGCGGCGGGATGAACCACCCGAGCACCGAGAGCGGCGTGGCTCCGGGCTGGCAAGGCGCCTTGCAGACCTCCTAGGCGGTCTGCATCGAGTCCAGGAATTCCTGGTTGGTCTCCGTCCGGTTCATGCGCTCGATCAGAAACTCCACGGCCTCGGAGACGGGCATGTCGGAGAGGAAGTTGCGAAGCAGGTGCACCCGGTTGCGCTCGGTTTCGGTGAGCAGCAGCTCCTCCTTGCGGGTGCCGGAACGGTTGATGTCGATGGCCGGGAAGACGCGCTTGTCGGCGATGTTGCGGTCGAGCACCAGCTCCATGTTGCCGGTGCCCTTGAACTCCTCGAAGATCACCTCGTCCATGCGGCTTCCGGTCTCGATCAGGGCGGTGGCGATGATCGTCAGCGAGCCACCCTCCTCGATGTTGCGCGCGGCCCCGAAGAACCTCTTGGGCTTGTGCAGCGCGTTGGAGTCCACGCCCCCCGACAGGATCTTCCCGGAGTGCGGCACGGTGACGTTGTAGGCGCGCGCCAGACGGGTGATCGAGTCCAGCAGGATCACGACGTCCCTGCCGTGCTCGACCAGCCGCTTGGCCTTCTCCAGAACGATTTCGGCGACCTGGGTGTGGCGCTCGGCCGACTCGTCGAAGGTTGAGGCGATCACCTCCGCGTCGACGTTTTCCTCCATGTCGGTGACCTCCTCGGGCCGCTCGTCGATGAGCAGCACGATCAGGTGCACCTCGGGGTGATTCTCGCGGATGGAGTTGGCCACCTTCTGCAGCAGTATGGTCTTGCCCGCCTTGGGCGGGGAGGTGATCAACCCGCGCTGACCCCTGCCAATGGGCGCGACGAGGTCCACCACGCGCGTCGATATGTCGCCCGCGCGACACTCCAGGCGGAGCCGCTGGTCCGGATAGCGTGGGCGCAGGTCGTCGAAGGTCCTTCGCTGCCGGGCATGGTCGGGCGAATCGAAGTTGACGCTCTCCACCTTCAGCAGCGCCAGGTAGCGTTCGCCCTCCTTGGGAGGACGCACCTGACCCAGGATGGTGTCGCCCGTGCGCAGATCGAACCGCTTGATCTGCGATGGGCTCACGTAGATGTCGTCCGGGCCGTAGAGGTAGTTCCAGCTCTGCGAGCGCAGGAACCCGTAGCCCTCGGGGAGGCTTTCGAGCACGCCCTCGCCGCGAAGCACCACGTCGCTGTCGAGCAGCTTCTGTTCGATGCGGAAGATGAGGTCCTGCTTGCGCAGCCCGAAGTGTTTGGGGATGCGCAGCTCGCTCGCCAGCTCGTGGAGCTCGCCGACCTTCTTGCTCTTGAGTTCTACGATGTCCAAAGAGGGGACTCCGATGGATCGCCGGGGGACGCGGCGGCCGTGGGCACGGCGGCGCCGGTTGGGCGGGAGTGGGGCGGGGTACGGGCGGGGTGCGGGCGGGAAGCGCCCGGATGCGTGCCGGGGCTTGCATCCACGGTGGATCGCCGGGATGTTAAGCGGGCCGTTTCAAGGGGTCAAGGGATCGGAGGTCGCTTGCCGAGACACAACCGGGATGGCAAGGGACGCGATCAGCGGGGCTTCCGCTATGTGATCGGCTACCAGCCGGACTGGCTCGGGCGCGTGACCGTGACCCGCCGCCTGTCGTCGGGAAGGCGGTCCACCAAGACCCTCTTTCGCAATCCCGCCTCCGTTCGCCAGGCTTCGCCGGGGGAGCGGGTTCGCACCCGCGTCACCTCCGCCGAGCAGGGCATCGACTTCGAGGTTGCGGTGCGTGGCTCGAGCACCGAGGTGACGCGGGTTCAGGTCGTGTGCCACCTGCCATCGGGGCCTTCGGCGACCCGGGACGACGAGATCGTCTTCACGCTGGAGAACGGACTCCGCCCACCTCCATAGCGGCCCGCGGACGAACTCCCTTGCGGCCCGCGGACGAATTCCGGCGTTCGAGCGGCGTGCCATCCGCGTCGGACCACCCCGCTCGGCGTTGCCCTTCGTCCCGATAGCTCTACTATTGGGCCTTCAAGGCGCCCCGCGGACGCCGACTTCCCCCACCATCACGCACATGCCGCCAAGGACACCGCACTTCGTGGGCGCCACCGGGCGCGCCGCCCTTCGCTTCGCGGCGACGGTGGGCGAGTGGGGCGTCCTCATGCGCGACGCCATCCGCGGGCTGCGCGCGATTCGGATCTGGGGCGGCCTCGTCTTCGAACAAATGGTGCGCGTCGGCGTCCACTCGGTGCCCATCGCGCTCTTCATCGCCGCCTTCACGGGCATCGTGCTGGCGCTTCAGGCCTCGTACACGTTCACCGGGGCGGTTCCGGTCTACCTGGTGGGCAGCCTGGTGGGCAAGACCATGATCATCGAGCTGGGACCGGTGCTCACCGGCCTCGCCCTGGCGGGACGGGTGGGGGCGAGCATCGCCGCCGAGCTGGGCACCATGCGCGTGACCGAACAGATCGACGCGCTCGAGACCATGGCCTACGACCCGGCGGCGTATCTGGTGCTCCCCCGCGTGTTGGCGGGGGCGGTCATGTTCCCGGCCGTGACCCTGCTCGCGTCCGCGCTGGGGATCGTGGCCGGCTGGCTGACCGCCATCCAGCTCCTGGACGTGTCCACCCCGGAGTTCGTGCGCGGACTCGAGACCTTCTTCGTCCCCTTCGACGTGACCTTCTCGGTCATCAAGTCGTTCTCGTTCGGTCTGACGGTGACCTCGCTGGGCTGCTTCTTCGGCTTCAACGCGCGGGGAGGCGCCGCTGGGGTGGGGCGCGCCGCCACGTCGGCGGTGGTGGCGAGCAGCATGGTGATCCTGGTGTTCGACGCCTTCTGGGCCGCCGTGCTGCTGTGATCCGTCTGCGCGGCGTGCACAAGGCCTTCGGGGACAAGGTCGTGCTCAACGACTTCGACCTCGACGTGCCCGTGGGAGCCACGGTGGCGCTAATCGGCGCCTCGGGGGCGGGCAAGTCGGTCGTGCTGAAACACATCGTGGGGCTGCTCGCGGCCGACCGCGGGAGCGTGACCGTCGACGGCCACGAGGTGGGCGCGCTCGACCGCGAGGCCCTGTACGCGCTGCGGCGCAGGGTCGGCTACGTCTTCCAGTTCGCGGCCCTGTTCGACTCCATGACGCTCGCCCACAACGTGGAGATGGGGTTGCGCCGGATTCCCGGCCTGAGTCGCCGGGACATCCGGGAGCGGGCCATCGAGTGCCTGGAGCTTGTGGACCTGGGGGGATTGGAAGACCGTTATCCGGCGGAGATCTCCGGGGGACAGCGCAAACGGGCGGGAATCGCGCGCGCGATCGCCACCCGGCCCCGGTACCTCCTCTACGACGAGCCCACCACGGGACTCGATCCCGTGACGACGACGGTGATCGGGCGGTTGATCCTCCGGTTGCGGGAGGAGATCGGGGCCACCGCGCTGGTGGTCACGCACGACCTCGCGACGGCCTACGAGATCGCCGACTCGATGGCGTTCCTGCACGAGGGGCGGGTGCGGGCCCGGGGCGCGCCGGGGGAAGTGCGCGTCTCCCCGGACCGGGTGGTCCGGTCGTTCATCGAGGGAGCTCCGGAACTGATGGAGGACAGGACATGAAACGCAACGAGGCGTGGGTCGGATCCGTCATCCTCCTGAGCGTCGTGGTCGCCGTGGTGGGAAGTTTCTGGTTGCGCGGGTACCGCCTGACTCGGGGCACGACCACGGTCGAGGCGCTCTTCACGGGCGTGGGACAGCTGACGGACGGCGCTTCGGTTAAGCTGCGCGGGGTGACCATCGGGCGCGTGAACGGGATCGCCGTGGAGCCGGACGGAACCGCGGTGCGGGTGGGGTTGGCGATCAACGCCGACGTCCGCCTGCCCGACGACGCCGCCGTGCTCATCGCGCCCGAGTCGATGTTCGGAGACTGGGGCACGGAGATCGTGTCGCGCTCCGCCCATCTTGAGAAGGACTTCTTCGAACCCGCGGATCCGGGCGTTCTGGCCGGATTCAGCATCCCCGACCTCTCCCGCCTCACCGCCACGGCCGACCAGATCGCCGACAACCTCGCCACCATCACCGACCGGGTGGAGGTGGCCTTCACGGCGGAGACCGCCGAGAACCTGAGGCTCGTCATCGAGAACGTGGGCGAGGTGAGCCAGCAGCTGGCGGCGCTGGTGGACGCGCAGATGGGCGCCGTCGACGACCTGGTGGAGAACGTGCGCACCTCCACCGGCGAGATCGGGGAGGCCGCGGCGTTGGCCACGCGCACCCTAGCCGAGGTCGAGCGGCTGCTCTCCGGCGGCGTCGTGGACTCCATCGTGGGCGACACGCGCGTGACCGCCGCCGAGTTCCGCCGCCTGGCCACCGATCTGCGCGCGACCACGACCGGCCTTTCCTCCACGCTTCGCAACGCCGACTCCACCTTGGTGCGCTTCGAGCGCATCGGTCGCGAGCTGGAGACCGGGGACGGCACGCTGGCCCATCTCCTGGCCGACTCCACGGTCGCCATCCAAGCCCAGTCGGTGCTCGCGCAGCTCAGCCTGCTGCTCGAGGACTTCCGCGAAAACCCGGGGCGCTACGTGCGCCTGTCCATCTTCTGATCATGCGAGACGCCATGGACCTGACAATCATCGGCGGAGGTCCGACCGGCCTGTTCGGAGCCTTCTACGCCGGGATGCGCGGCATGTCCTGCCGGATCATCGACTCGCTGCCCGAGCTGGGAGGACAGCTCACGGCCCTCTATCCCGAAAAGTACATTTTCGACGTGGGCGGCTTCCCCAAGGTGCTGGCCAAGGACCTGGCCCGGGAGCTCATTGCCCAAGGCCTCCAGTTCGGCCCCGAAGTGGTGCTGGACGAGGAGGTGCGCGCGCTCCGCGACGAGAACGGGGGCTTCGTGCTCGAGGGCGCCTCGGCCGAGTACCCCACGCGCACGGTGCTGGTCGCGGGCGGCAAGGGCGCCTTCGAACCCATGGTGCTCAAGTGCCCCGGCTACCAGGAGCTTCTGGGTCGGGGCGTGGACTACTCGGTGCGCGATCCCGAGGCCTATCGCGGCAAGCGGGTCGTGATCGTCGGCGGCGGCGACTCGGCGCTCGACTGGGCGCTGATCCTGAAGGACATCGCCGAGCGACTGATCGTGGTGCACCGACGGGCGGTCTTCCGGGCGCACGAGACCTCGGTGGCCCGGCTCGAGGACGCGGCGAAGGCGGGGGAGCTCGAGTTGCGCACCTTCTGGGAGGTGCGCGAGATCCGGGGCGAGGGGAGGGTCGAGGCGTGCACCATCTTCGACAACCGCGGCGACGCGGAGGAGTCGCTCGGCGTCGATGCGGTGCTCACCTTCCTGGGGTTCAAGCCGGACTTGGGCCCGATCAAGAGCTGGGGGCTCGAGTCGGACGGCAAACGCATCGTGGTGGGGCAGCTGATGGAAACCAGCCGGCCCGGCGTCTACGCGGCCGGCGACCTCGTCGACTACCCGGGCAAACTCGACCTCATCGCCTCCGGCTTCGCCGAGGCGGCGGTCGCCGTCAACAACGCGAAGCGGCGGGTCGATCCGAAGGCGCGGGTCAACCCCGGGCACTCGACCAACCTCAAGATCTTCAAGGACAAGTAGCCGACGGGGCCGCGACGGGTTCGCGCCACGCCGCTCTCGGTGCTCGGACGGGATTCACGCCAGGGGAGGAACGACGAGGATGACGGGACAACCGGAACGGGTCGTGATCATCGGATCGGGACCGGCGGCCTGGACGGCGGCCATCTACGCCGCCCGGGCCAACCTGGCCCCCTTGGTGGTGGAGGGGGCGGGCAGCCGAACCATGATCCCGGGGGGTCAGCTCATGTTCACCACGGAGGTGGAAAACTACCCGGGCTTTCCGAAGGGCGTGACCGGACCCGAGATGATGGACGCCTTCCGGGCGCAGGCGCTCCGCTTCGAGACGCGCGTGATCTCCGACGACGTCGTGGAGGTGGAGCTGGCGGGGCAACCCAAGAGCCTCGTGACCGGGAGGGGCGAGAGGATCGCGACCCGGTCGGTGATCGTGGCCACGGGCGCCAACGCGCGCTGGCTCGGGGTGCCCAACGAGGAGCGCCTGGCCCAGAGCGGCGGCGGGGTCTCGGCGTGCGCGGTGTGCGACGGCGCGCTGCCCTGGTTCCGCGGCAAGGTCGTGGCCGTGGTGGGCGGGGGCGACAGCGCGCTGGAGGACGCCACCTACATGGCGAAGTTCGCCGGCCGGGTGATCGTGATTCACCGTCGCGACCAACTCCGCGCCTCCGCCATCATGCAGCGGCGCGCCTTCGACAACGAGAAGATCGACTTTCTGTGGAACACGGTGGTGACCGAGGTCCTGGGCGACGACGCGATCACCGGGCTGAGGCTGAGGGACACCGTAACCGGGGACGAGAGCTCCATGGAGGTCGGAGGCATGTTCGTGGCGATCGGCCACACCCCCAACACCGGCTTCCTCGGGGGGCAGGTGGAGCTGAAGCCCAACGGCTACATCGAGCTGCCCACCGCGTGGCGCACGGAGACCTCGGTGCCCGGCGTGTTCGCGGCCGGCGACGTCATGGACGACCACTACCGTCAGGCGGTGAGCGCGGCGGGAACGGGCTGCATGGCCGCGCTGGACGCCGAGCGCTGGCTGGCGCACGGGGGGCCGGCGGAGAACGGCGCCTCGGCGGAGTAGCCGCGCCCGGACGCGGGAACGGAGGCGACGGCGGCGCGCGCGACACCTCGCCCCGGCGGCCCGCGGACGGACGCTCCCCCGGCGTGCGGGCGGCGTGGCATCCACACCGGCTCGCCATGGGCCGGCGTTTCCTCCCGGGTCGGGACCAACTCGCCTCGGACCACTCCGGGGGACCGTGGATCGGCACCGGGGGCCGGGTTGTTCGACCAAGCTCAGGTGGCGCCGTGGGCGCCCCCGTCCACCACGATCACCTCTCCGGTGATGAACGGCGACCGGTCGAGGAACAGCACCGTGCGCGCCACGTCCTCGGGCGACCCCCAACCCCCGAGGGGGATGCGGGCGGCGGCGGCGGCGACGGCGGCCGGGCTGGCGTCCTCCTCCGGGAGCACCGAACCCGGCGCGATCGCGTTGACCCGCACGCGCGGGGCCAGCGCCTTGGCCGCCACCCGGGTGAGCTGGGCGAGCGCCGCCTTGGAGACCGAGTGATGGGGATGGCTCGCCCATGGCCGGAGCGCGGACAGGTCGACGATGTTGACCACGCTACCCCGGTGGGCGGCCAGGGCCGGCGCCGTCGCCTGGATGAGCAGGAAGGGCGCCTTCAGGTTGACCGCCATCACCTGGTCCCATTCGTCCTCGCCGACCTCCTCGAACGGCGTGGCGAGGAAGGTGGAGGCGTTGTTGACCAGCAGGTCGAGCCGCCCCCAAGTGGTGGTGGCGGCCTCGGCCAACGCCCTCGCGCCGGCGCCCGTGGCCAGGTCGGCCCGCACGGCGCGCGCGCGCCCTCCCCCGCCCTCCACCTCCGCCACCACCTGGCGGGCCGCGGCGGCGGAGCCGTGGTACCCCACCACCACGTCGAAGCCCGCGTCCGCCAGGGCGAGGGTGATGGCCCGCCCGACCCGGACGGCCCCGCCCGTCACCAGAGCCACGCGGCCGGCGGCGGGACTCACCCGCGTCGCCGCGCGCGGGCGGCCCGTTGCGGACCGGAGCGGTCGCGTGTGGGAAGTGGCTGGATCACGGGCGTCGGGATGCCCCCCTTTTCGGTCGGGCCGCATCGGGCCACCTTCGAGCGTGCGCGGGAACGCGCGAGGGGCCGCGCGTCGGCCCGGGAAGTCCGTGGATGAATCCACCCGAGCACCGAGAGCGGCGGAGCGCCAAGCTGGCAAGGCGCCCCCTTCGGCCCCGTGGCGACGCCACCGGGCCGAAGGGCGACGTCGCTCGCATGCCCGGGGGAGTCCGCCCCGGGCACTCGGGAAGCTACCGGAGCCCGCGGAGGGCGGCAAACGGAATGAGCGAGAGCAAGGATCTGGCGGGCACGGCGTGCGTCGTCACGGGGGGCACGCGCGGCATTGGCCTCGAGGTCGCGCGCGCGCTGGCGCGTCGGAACGCGAGCGTGGCGGTGGGGGCTCGCGACGCCGACGCCGTCGCCCGGGTGGCGGCCGAGGTGGCGGCCGAGGGTCGCGGAAGCGCCATCGGAATCGCGTGCGACGTCCGGGACCCGGAGGAGTGCCGGCTCCTGATCGATTCCGCGGCGGCGCGCCTCGGGCGGCTGGACGTCCTGGTGAACAACGCCGGGGTGGGTCGCTTCGCCCCCGTCGACGAGCTCTCCACCGACGACTGGCGCCGTCAGATCGACACCAACCTGGGCGGCGTCTTCCACTGCTCCAAGGCGGCGGTTCCGCATCTCGCGGCCGGCGGGGGCGGTTGGATCATCAACGTCGGCTCGCTCGCGGGCCGGCACGCCTTCGCCGGCGGAACCGGATACAACGCCAGCAAGTTCGGCCTCCTCGGCATGACCGAGGCGATGATGCTCGACCTGCGCGACCGCGACATCCGGGTGAGCCTCGTCATGCCGGGCAGCGTCAACACCGGCTTCCGCGGCCAAGCGGCCATCCACGACTGGAAGCTGGACGCCCGCGACGTGGCCCGGGCGGTGGTGGACTTGCTGGGCTACCCCGGGCGCGCCCTCCCCAGCAGAATCGAGTTGAGGCCCAGCCGTCCCATCCGGAAACGCTAGAGAGCGCAGCCAGTGGACAAGCCCCCCACACCTCGAGACGCACGCACCCCGGGACGCGACTTCGTCCGGGAGATCGTGGCCTCCGACCTCGCCAGCGGCAGGCACGGAGGCCGGGTCGCCACCCGCTTCCCGCCCGAACCCAACGGCCTGCTGCACATTGGCCACGCCAAGGCCATCTGCCTCGACTTCGGGATCGCCGCCGAAAACGGGGGCACCTGCAACCTGCGTTTCGACGACACCAACCCGGAGACCGAGGAGGCCCGCTACGTCGAAGCCATCAAGCGCGACATCCGCTGGCTGGGCTTCGAGTGGAGCGAGCTCCGGCACGCGTCCGACTACTTCGAGCGACTCTACGAGCACGGCGTGCGCCTGATCGAGAAGGGCTCCGCGTACGTCGACAGCCTGAGCGAGGAGGAGATCCGCGCCCACCGCGGCACCGTGACCGAACCCGGGCGCCCCAGTCCGCATCGCGATCGTCCCGCGCGGGAGAGCCTCGACCTCTTCCGGCGCATGCGCGCGGGCGAATTCGAGGACGGCGCGCACGTGCTGCGCGCGCGCATCGACATGGCCTCGCCCAACATGATCATGCGCGACCCGGTGCTCTTCCGCATCCGGCACGGGCACCACTACCGCACCGGCGACCAGTGGTGCGTCTACCCGATGTACGACTTCGCCCACTGTCTCTCGGACTCCATCGAGGGCATCACCCACTCGCTGTGCACGCTCGAGTTCGTGAACAACCGCGCCATCTACGAGTGGCTGCTGAAGGAGGTGGAGGCCCCCGAGCCCGTGCCGCGCCAGTACGAGTTCGCGCGCCTCAACCTGGAGTACACCGTTCTCTCCAAGCGCAAGCTGCGGCGCCTGGTGGACGAAGGGCACGTAAACGGCTGGGACGATCCGCGCATGCCCACGCTCGCCGGGCTGCGGCGCAGGGGGGTCACGCCCGAGGCGATCCGGGAGTTCTGCCGCCTGGTGGGGGTCGCCAAGGCCGACAACCGGGTGGACGCGGCCGCCCTCGAGTACGCCATCCGGAACGATCTCAACATGCGCGTGCCCCGCGTCATGTGCGTCGCGCGGCCGCTCAAGGTGACCGTCACCAACTTCCCGGAGGGAGAGACCGACTGGCTGGACGCCCCCCTCTACCCGCACGACGTGCCGCTGGAGGGCAGCCGCCCCGTGCCCTTCACCCGCGAGCTGCTCATCGAGCGCCGGGACTTCATGGAGGATCCGCCGCGCCGTTTCTTCCGGCTCGCCCCGGGCCGGGAGGTGCGGCTCCGCTACGGCTACTTCATCCGCTGCGAAGAGGTGGTGAAGGACGAGGCGGGCGAGGTGACGGAGCTGCGCTGCACCTACGACCCCGACACCCGGGGCGGCTCGGCGCCCGACGGCCGCAAGGTGCGCGGCACCATCCACTGGGTGTCGGCGGTGCGCGGGCGCCCCTGCGAGGTGCGTCTCTACGACCGGCTCTTCGGCTCGCGCGACCCCGACCGCGGCGACTTCATCGCGCACCTGAATCCGGACTCGCTGGTGGTGCGCCCGGACGCGCGCGTCGAACCGAGCATCGCCGACGACCCGCCCGGCACCCGCTACCAGTTCGAGCGGGAGGGCTACTTCATCAGCGACGCGGTGGAATCCGGGCCGGACCGGTTGGTCTTCAACCGCACGGTCGGCCTGCGCGACTCCTGGGCGAAGATCCGCAAGCGGGAGATGGAGCTCGAGGCGCGCGAAGCGAAGCGGCGGGGTGGTTCGGGCGAACGGTCGGGGAGGAAGAGGCGGCGCGGTCGGGGCTGAGGGGCGCGTCGCGGTGGCCACGTGCCACGGTTCGGCTTGGTCGCCCCGCCTTCAGGGCGCCTCGCCAGCCCGGCGCCTCGCCCCTCCCGATGCTTGGGCGGATTCATCCACGGACCGCCGGGGATCGAATCCCTCCCACCGAATCCCGCGCACGTCCGCGAACCGCTTCGCCATGACCTCCAGCGCCTCCGGGTTGTCGTCCACCAGAATGAATCGGCGTCCAAGTTCGTGGGCCGCCATTCCGCTCGTGCCGCTCCCCGCGAAGAAGTCCAGCACCAAGTCCCCGGGCCGTGACGACGCCGTCACAATGCGCCGCAGGATGCCCAGGGGCTTCTGCGTGGGGTACCCGGTTCGCTCGACTCCGTTGGTCGGAACGATGGTGTGCCACCACGTGTCGGTCGGCAGCTTTCCGCGGGCGGCCTTTTCGGGTCCCACCAACCCGGGAGCCATGTAGGGGATGCGCTCGATCTCGTCCACGTTGAAGACGTGGTTGCCCACGTCCTTGACGTAGAAGAGGATGTTGTCGTGCTTCGCGGGCCAGCGCGTCCTCGGTCGCGCCCCGTAGTCGTAGGCCCAGATGATCTCGTTCAGGAAGTTCCGCCGTCCGAAGAGGTCGTCCATCAGGAACCGGCAGCGGTGCACCTCCCGGTAGTCGACGTGCAGGTAGAACGAACCGTGCGGCGCGAGGACCCTGTACGCCTCCCGCAGCCTCGGCTCAAGGAAGGCCAAGTAGTCGTCGAACCGGTCGGGGAAGCGCATGGTGCCCAGCGCGGAGGTCTCGTACCGACGCCCCTGGAAGCCCACTCGATCACCGTCCGGGGACCGTGTGGTGCGGACGCGGGTTCGGCTCTGCGTTCTTCCGGTGTTGAACGGTGGATCGACGTAGACGAGATCGGCCAACCCGTCGGGAAGGCTCCGAAGCACGTCGAGGTTGTCGCCAAGAACGATCCGGTTCACCCACCGCTCCTCAAATGGTCCGCTCCGCCCTGCTTCGGGAATGGATTCTCGTACACCAACCAGCTGTCCGCAACGCCTGAGTGGGTCCGACTTGCTCAAGCCCGCTCGAGCCCGAATTCCTCGAAGCGTCGGAAGTCGGCCACGACGTTGGTTGCGACCGACGCGCCATCGACGTGGGCTGCGGCACGCGGGTGGTGTGACGCGATGGCCCACTTGCCGTGCGTATGGCGTGGTGCGTATGGTGAGCCATATTCGGGCGTGACATCCCCCGTTTCGGCACCAGCGTGGATCAAGTGAAGACAACCATCAATCTCACCGACGAACTGCTGCGGCAGGCGAAACGACGAGCCGCGCACCGGGGCATCACGCTCACCCGCTTCATCGAGGATGCCCTGCGCGCGAAGCTGATGGACGAGGAACGCGATCCGCCCGCCTTCAGGCTGAACCTCAAAACCGTTCGCGGCCACGCTCCCCCCAACGTAGACATCGCGGATCGCGAGGCCCTTCACGACCTTCTGGACCGGGCGTGATCGCGGTTGACACCAACGTCCTGATCTACGCCCATCGGGCGGAGACCAGCCTCCATCTCGTCGCGCGTCGCGAGTTGGTCGGATTGGCGGAGGGACCCGCCCGCTGGGGACTGCCCGTGTCCTGCATCACGGAGTTCGTTCGCGTCGCGACGCATCGGCGGGTGTTCAACCCTCCCTCGACCCTGCCGCAGGCCCTCGAATTCATCGAGGAACTCATCGCATCTCCCTCCTGCCGCGTCGTTCGGCCCGGCGCCCGGTTCACCGGCCTCCTTCTCGACACCATTCGCGGGGCCGGCGCGAAGGGGAACTTGGTGTTCGACGCGCAGATCGTGGCCATGTGCCGGGAGCACGGAATCG
Organism: Longimicrobiales bacterium; assembly: GCA_965221265.1. Lineage (GTDB taxonomy): Bacteria > Gemmatimonadota > Gemmatimonadetes > Longimicrobiales > Gaopeijiaceae > BD2-11. The sequence goes on from OZ244873.1 coordinate 504,523, forward strand.
CGACCATCCTGACGAACGACCGCGACTTCGACCGTTTCAGCGACGTGCACGCTCGATACCTCGAGCGGCTGCCACCCGCCGGAGCCAGCGGTCGATAGCCGCCCGCGGCAGCCCCCGTGCACCCACCCCTCCTCGAGCTCACCGACCTCACCCTCCGCTTCGGCGGCGTGACCGCGCTCGCCGGTTTCGGCATGGAGGTTCGCGAGGGGGAGATTCTCGCCCTCATCGGACCCAACGGCGCAGGCAAGACCACCGTGCTGAACTGCGTGTCCGGGCTCTGTCGGCCGCGGGAGGGGCGCATCGTGCTCACGGGCCGCGACGGAGATCGGCACGCCCTGCACCGCCTCGCGCCCCACCGCATCGCGGCGTTGGGGGTCGCGCGCACCTTCCAGAACATCGAGCTGTTCAAGCGCATGACGGTGCTCGACAACCTCATGCTGGGGCGCCACGTCCGCATGAAGGGGGGCGTGCTGAGCGGCGGATTCCACCTGGGCCGGCAGCGCCGCCGCGAGATCCGGCACCGAGGGCACGTGGAGGAGGTCATCGACTTCATGAACCTCGAACCGCTGCGGCGCGAGGTGGTGGGCAACCTGGCCCACGGGAACCAGCGCTTGGTCGAGATGGCGCGCGCGCTGGCGCTCGATCCGCGCCTCCTCCTCCTGGACGAGCCCACGGCGGGCATGAACGCCGAGGAGAAGGAGTCGATGGCGCGCTTCATCCTCGACGTGCGCGAGGAGCGGGGCGTCACCGTGGTGGTGATCGACCACGACGTCGACTTGATCATGGACATCTCGGACCGGGTCGTGGTGCTGGACTTCGGTCGACGGATCGCGGGGGGCGCGCCGGACGAGGTGCGCGGCGACCCCGCCGTGATCGACGCCTACCTGGGGCGCGCCGCCATGGAGTCCGACGCGGACGCAACCGGGCCGGAGTCGCGCGTGCGCGACCAGGGCCGCCCGGTTCGCGCGACGGGAGCCGCGTCGTCACCCCACCCCCCACCCCCGCCCGCCGAACGCAGCCCGGACGCATAGGGCCAACCGTGCGCGACGCCCACGCCTCCGACACGCTCCCCGGCCTCCTCGCCCGCCGAGCCGCGCGCCGCCCGGACGAGGTCGCGCTGCGCGAGAAGGAGTTCGGGATCTGGCGGGAGATCACCTGGGCGGAGTACTTCGGCCGGGTCCGCGACTTCTCGCTGGGGTTGTCGGAGCTGGGCGCCCGCGAAGGCGACCGGGTCGCCATCATCGGCGACAATCGACCGGAGTGGATGATCGCCGAGCTGGCCGCCCAGGCCGCCGGCATGCTCCCCCTGGGGCTCTACCAGGACTCGATCGCCGACGAGCTGACCGGTCTGCTCGAGGTCGCCGAGCCGCGCGTGATCGTGGCCGAGGACCAGGAGCAGGTCGACAAGGCGCTCGAGATCCGCGACCGGGTGCCCGACCTGGAACACGTCGTCTACCACGACCCCCGGGGGATGCGCGGCTACGAAGCCCCCGGGCTGGTCTCCTTCGACGAGGTGGAGGCGCTGGGGGGACGCCGACGCGAGCGGTCGCCCGGGGCGTTCGACCGCCGCCTCGCCGCCCTCCGGCCCGACGACATCGCGCTGTTGTGCACCACGTCGGGCACCACCAGCGTGCCCAAGCTGGCCATGCTGTCGCACGCGAACCTGATCGCCATGGCCGCGCAGCTGCTCGAAGTGGACGCCATGGCTCCGGGCGACGAGTTCGTCTCGTTCCTGCCGCTCGCCTGGATCGGCGAGCAGATGATGGCGGTGGCGAGCGGACTCCTCGCCGGGTTCACCGTCAACCTGCCCGAGGAGGCGGCCACCGCCCGCTCGGACATGCGCGAGATCGGACCGGCCTTCCTCGTGTCGCCCCCGCGCATCTGGGAGACGATGGTCTCGGACGTGCAGGTCATGGCGGAGGACACCACCCGCCTCAAGCGGCGCGTCTACCGCTGGGCAATGCGGCGGGGCGCGGCGGCCGCGGAGGCGCGCTTCGGCGGACCGGCGCCCGGCCCCGTCGGCCGCGCGGGTCACCTGCTCGCGGAGTGGACCGTCCTGCGCCCCATCCGCGACCAGCTGGGGCTCGCCCGGGTGCGACGGGCGTACACGGGGGGCGCCGCGCTCGGGCCGGACGTCTTCCGCTTCTTTCACGCCCTCGGGGTGAACCTGAAGCAGCTGTACGGCCAGACGGAGGTGTCGGGCATCTCGGTGGTGCACCGCGACGACGACATCCGCTTCCACACGGTGGGCGTGCCGCTGCCGAGGACCGAGATCCGCATTTCGGTCGAGGGCGAAATCCTCTGCCGGAGCCCGGCGGTGTTCCCCGGCTACTTCCGCAACCCCGAGGCCACCGCGGAGGCGCTCGAGGGCGGCTGGTTGCGCTCGGGGGACGCGGGCCACCTCGACGAGGACGGCCACCTGGTCGTGATCGACCGCCTGGCCGACGTGATGAGGCTGGGCGACGGCACCCACTTCTCCCCGCAGTACGTCGAGAACAAGCTCAAGTTCAGCCCCTACATCCGCGAGGCCGTGGTCTTCGGGGGAGACGGCACGCCCTTCGTGACCGCGATGGCCGCCATCGACATGGACAACACCGGGCAATGGGCCGAACGCCACCGGATCCCCCACACCACCTTCACCGACCTGGCGCGGCGCGAGGAGGTGTGCGCGCTGGTGCGCCGACACGTGGCCGAAGTGAACCGGGAGCTGCCGCGCGCCGCCCGCATCCGCCGCTTCCTGCTCCTGCACAAGGAGCTTCACGCGGACGACGCCGAGCTCACGCGCACGCGCAAGGTGAGGCGGCGCCACATCGCCGACCGCTTCAGCGAGCTGATCGCGGCCTTGCGCGGGGAGGCCGACTCGGTGACGGTGACGACCGACATCACCTACCAGGACGGACGCACGGCGGCCGTGGAGCACGAGCTGCGCATCGCGACGATGGAGTGACCCGGCCGACCCCATGGACATCCTTCTCCAGCTGACCGTGTCCGGGCTGAGCACCGGGATGATCTACGCGCTCGCCGCGGCCGGCTTCGTGGTCATCCACAAGGCCAGCGACGTCATCAACTTCGCCCAGGGCGACCTGCTTCTGCTCGGCACCTACCTGATCTTCTTCGCGGTGGCCCAGGTCGGGCTGCCCTGGAGCCTCGGCGTGCTCACGACCATGCTGCTGGCGGTCGCGGTGGCGCTCGCGGTCGAGCGGCTGGTGCTTCGTCCCCTGGTGGGCGAGCCCGTCATCTCCACGATCATGGCGACCATCGGGCTCTCGTCCGTCCTCCGGGGCGCCATCAACGCCATCTGGGGACCCAACCCGCGCGCGTTCGAGTCCTTCCTCCCCGCGGGCGACATCATGGTCGGACCGGCCACGCTCTCGGCGGCGCGGGTCCTCTCCATTCCCATCGCCCTCGCGGTGCTGGGGGCGCTCGGGCTCTTCTTTCGCCACACCCGCGACGGCATCGCCATGCGCGCCATCGCCGACGACCCGCGGGCCGCGCTCAGCATGGGGATCGGCATACCGCGCGTGCTCGGGGTGGCGTGGGGGATGGCCGCCGCCACCGCCGCCATCGGCGGCGTCATGCTGGGCGGGATCGTGGGCGTGAGCCCGAACGTGGCGTCCATCGGGCTGCGGGTCTTCCCGGTGGTCATCCTGGGCGGGCTGGACTCGCTCGCGGGCGCCGTGGTCGGGGGCGTCGTCATCGGGCTTCTGGAGGTCCACGTCGGCTACCACCTGGGGCACGGGCTCAACCTGGTGGTCCCCTACCTGGTGCTCATCCTGGTGCTGATGGCGCGGCCCCACGGCCTCTTCGGCAAGGAGATCATCGAGCGCGTATGAGCCTCTCCCCATGAGCATGGAGTGCGGCGTCTTCCACACGCGCCACGCGTCCGACATGGGCCTGCGCCCTCGGCCCGCCCAGCGGATCCGCCTCGCGGCGCTCGTGCTCGCCGTGGTCGTCTTCCCCTTTCTCGCCAGCCCCTACTGGCTGGACCTGGCCAACCAGGTGGCCATCGCCGCGGTGGGGGCGATCGGGCTCAACATTCTGGTGGGCCACACCGGGCAGATCTCGCTCGGCCAGGGCGCCTTCATGGCGATCGGGGCCTACACGGCGGGCCTCCTGACCCTCAACTTCGGCGTGCCGTGGGGCGCGAGCGTGGTGTGCGCGTGCGTCGTCACGGCCGCCGCGGGCACCTTGGTCGGGCTCCCGTCGCTGCGCCTCAAGGGACTCTACCTGGCCATCGCCACGCTGGCGGCCCAGGAGATCGTCGAGTGGGGGATGACCCACTGGACGGCGGTGACGGGGGGCACCGAGGCGCTCGTGACGCCCGCGCCGCGCCTCTTCGGGGTGCGCCTGAACGACGCCTTCACCTTCTACTGGATCGCGGCCGGCACGGTCGGCGCGACGGTGCTCTTCGCCGCAAACCTGTTTCGCAGCCGCATCGGGCGCGCCTTCGAGGCCGTGCGCGACCAGGACGTGGCCGCGAGCGTGATCGGGGTGGACGTCTTCCGCACCAAGCTGCTCGCCTTCGCGACCTCGTCGTTCCTCGTCGGGCTCGCGGGCGCCATGATCGCGTTCCACCGCAACATCGTCACCTGGGAGCGCTTCACGCTGAACACCAGCATCGTCTATCTGGCGATGATCATCGTCGGGGGCCTGGGCTCGATCCGCGGATCCCTGCTCGGCGCGGCGGCGATCACCCTGCTCCCGGCGCTCATCACCAACGTGGGCCGGGCCATGGGGGACACCGCGCCCTGGATGACGCCCCTCCTCCCCCACGCGCAGCAGGCCGTGTTCGGAATCGTGATCATCCTCTTCCTGATCTTCGAGCCGCGGGGACTGTCCAAACTGTGGGAACGCGTGAAAGACTACGTTCACGTGTGGCCGTTCGCGTACCGGCATGGCCGGAGTCGGGCCGGCTGAGGACGACAACGGACGGCGGAGTAAGGAAGAGGAACGGGACGCGGGATCCGCGAGCGCCGTGGCGTTGGCCGCCCGCGACAACGAAGCGACGAGGGAGGAAGATGAACGAGACGACGGACACGCGACGCGGGAGAGCGGTGGCCGGGGCGAACGGATGTGCGCATGGGACGGCTGCGCGGTGGACGGCTGGGCGGTGGACGACGCTCCGGGCGGGCGCGGGGGTGACGGCCGCGGTCCTCGTCGCCGCCTGCGGGGGCGGCGGGACGGCCCCGGACGAGAACGCCATCAAGGTCGGCGCCATCTTCGACCTCACCGGCCCCACGGCCGACGTGGGCACCGACTACGGCGACGGCGTGCGCGGCTTCGCCGACTGGATCAACCGCCAGGGCGGCATCGAGGGCCGCCAAATCGACCTCGTCTTCCAGGACTACGGCTACCAGGTCGACCGGGCCGAGCAGCTGTACAGCCAGTTCGTGAACGAGGGCGCGGTGATCTTCATGGGATGGGGCACGGGCGACACCGAGGCCCTGCGCGTGCGCGTGGCCGAGGACGAGATCCCGTTCAGTTCCGCGTCCCTCTCCCATCGCCTCGGAGACCCGGCGGAGGCTCCCTACAACTTCCTGCTGGCCACCACCTACAGCGACCAGTTCCGCATCGCGCTCGACTGGATCGCGAACCATCACGGCGAGGGCACGCCCCGCGTGGCGCTCATGCACAACGCGAGCCCCTTCGGGCTGTCGCCGGCGAACCAGGGCGGGATCGAGCACGCCGAGGCGCGCGGCATCGACCTCACCCTCCACGAAATGCCGCGCGGCGCGGTGGACTTCACGGCCGAGCTCTCGCGCATTCGACGGAGCGGCGCCCGCTACGTCGTCTTCCAGAACACGTCCGGGCCCGCGGCGGTGGCGCTCCGGAACGCGCGCAGTCTGGGGCTGGACGCGACCTTCCTCTGCCTGAACTGGTGCTCCAACGCCCAGGTCGTGCGCCTGGCCGGCGACGCGGCGGAGGGTCTGATGGGGACGATGCCGTACGCCCCCCTGAGCGTGGACGTGCCCGGCACGCGCGTCATCCGGGAGTACCTGCGGTCGCGGGGCATGTCGCCCGAGGACAGGACCAACGCCTACACCCAGGGTTGGTGGACCTTCGCGGCCTTCGCCGAGGGCATGCGCCGGGTGCTCGCGGCGGGCGGTGAGCTGACCGGCCCCGGCATCAAGGCGGCGCTCGAAACGCTGACGGACTACGACATGGGGGGCGTGACCGCGCCGGTGACCCTCACGCCCACCGATCACCGGGGGTCGAAGGGGCTTCGCATCTATCGGGTGGAGGGTGGCGCGTGGGTTCCGCTCACCGACTTCATCCAGGCGCCGGCCGCGTCCTGAGGATGGCGTGATGACCCCGCCCCTCCTCAGCCTCAACAACGTCGAGGTCCTGTACGACGACGTGATCCTCGTGCTGCGGGGGTTGTCGCTGCGGGTGGCGGAGGGAGGCGTCGCGGCCCTGCTCGGTCCCAACGGCGCGGGAAAGACCACGACCCTGCGCGCCATCTCGGGGCTGCTGCGCGTGGAGAACGGGGAGGTCGGCGACGGCACCATCGTCTTCGACGGCGAGGAGATCCAGGGGATGGACGCCCATCGCATCGTGGAGAAGGGCATCTTCCAGGTCCTGGAGGGCAGGCGCGTCTTCGAGCACCTGACCGTGCGCGAGAACCTGCTCGCGGGAGGCCACACGCGCGGCGGGCGGCGGCGGCTCGAGGCCGAGATGGAGAGGGTCTACCACTACTTTCCGGCGCTGGCGGAGCGGCGCGGGCAGCTGGCGGGCCATCTCTCGGGCGGCGAGCAGCAGATGCTGGCGCTGGGTCGCGCGCTGATGGCGTCTCCGCGCATGATGCTGCTCGACGAACCGTCGCTCGGGCTGGCGCCCAAACTGGTCGAGACCATCTTCGGGATCGTGCGGCGGATCAACCGCGAGGAGGGCACCACCATCCTGCTGGTGGAGCAGAACGCACGCGTGGCGTTGTCGGTGGCGGACTACGGCTACGTCATGGTGGGGGGACGGGTGGTGCTGGAGGGCGACGCGGAAGAGCTCGCCCGCAACGAGGACGTGAAGGAGTTCTACCTGGGGCTGGGCGCCGCCGGGCGGCGGTCGTATCGGGACGTGAAGCACTACCGGCGGCGCAAGCGATGGCTGTCGTGAGGGGTGGGCGGACTTCCCGCGTGGGCGGGCGATGGTGAGCGGGGGTCCGGACGCGGGCGACGCCGGGGCGAGCGCCACGCCGGGCCGGGAGCAGCCCCTGGACTGGCGGGCGGAGCGGGACCGGTTGGCGAGGCGCGCGGTTCGGCACGGCGCGGAGCACAGCCGGGAGATCTCGCGGCGGCTGGCGGGGGCGGGCGTGGCGGCGGGCGATGTCGCGGGCGTGGCGGACCTGCGCGCCATCCCGGTCCTGTCCAAGGACGATCTTCCCACCCTGCAGGCCGCCGACCCACCCTTCGGCGGGATGCTCGCGGTGGCCGTCGGGTCGCTCGCGCGCGTGCACCGCTCTCCGGGGCCCATCAACGACCCGCAGGGCGCCGGCCGCGACTTCTGGCGGTTCGCGCCGGCGCTGAGGGCCGCCGGCTTCCGCGCCGGCGACGTCGTGCTGAACAGCTTCTCGTACCACCTCACGCCGGGTGGGCTCATGCTCGACGGGGGACTGCGCGCGGTCGGCTGCGCGGTGATTCCGGGAGGCGTGGCCGAAGTGGTCGCCCAAGTCGAGGTGGCGCGCGCCGCGGGCGCGACGGGGTACGCCGGGACGCCCCAGTTCCTGTTGGTGTTGCTCGAGCGCGCGCGGGAGGACGGCCGCCCGCTCCGGTTGGAACGCGCCTTGGTGGCGGGCGCGGCCCTGCCGCCGTCGTTGCGCGCCCGCCTGCGGGACGACTTCGGCGTGGACGTCCACCAGGCCTACGGGGCGGCCGACACCGGACTGATCGGCTACGAGTGCGCCGGGAAGGACGGGTGGCACGTGGCGCCCGAGGTGGTGGTGGAGGTGCTGATGCCCGGCGACGACCGCCCGGCCGCGGAGGGGGAGGCGGGGCAGGTCGTGGTCACCAGCCCCAACGCGGTCTACCCGTTGGTGCGGTTCGGAACCGGCGACCTGTCCGCGTGGACGCGCGCGCCGTGCCCGTGCGGCCGCCCCGGCCCCCGCCTGACGGGCTTCCTGGGCCGGGTGGGAAGCGGGGTGAAGGTGCGGGGGATGTTCGTGCACCCGGCGGAGCTGGCGAGGGTCGTCGGGTCCGACCCGGCCGTGGCGCGCCACCAGGCGGTGGTGTCCGCCGAGGGCGCGCGGGACGTGCTGACCGTGCGGGTCGAGGCGGCACCCGGGGCCGTGGTCGACCGGGCCACCCTGGCCGCGCGCATCCGGGAGGCCGTGCGCATCCGCCCGGTCGTGGAGGTCCTTCCCGCCGGGACCCTCCCGGCCGATGCGCGGGCGTTGGTGGACGCGCGCGGTCTGGTGACGGGTTCGGGTGTGACCGATCCTGACCAGGTGAGCTGACTTAGTCCGCCTCGGCCGGGTCGGGTGTCAGGTGATTGCCATGGTCGTACGGCGTACGGAAGCGCCCCGCCCCCTCCCGGGCTTGTCCGGGAGGGGGCGGGGCGGCCTGTGCGCGATGGCCGTTAGCCGGGGCTGACGACACCGCGGGGAGTTAACGCTTTGCCTCGACGAGAACGTAATCGTCCGTACCGAGCGTATACCCGTCCAAGACGGAGCGGGAAATGTCGCCATCCCTATAGTCGATACGGATGGGCATTTCCTTCCGTTTGTTCTCCAGTCCAACCCACTTCCAACTGTAGGAGTTGACAAGCCGAACATTGCCGCTGGCAATTTGGTAGCTCCAATTGTCGTCCGATGGGAGTGTGTCGGTTTGGGTACCCCATGTCCGGTCATTACCGTGCGATACTCGAAAACTAATCTTGTAGTTCGCGTTGGTGCGCTTGAGGGGACCATACACCACCCGAATCCGATCTACATCCGACGCCCGGTAGCGCCACACTCTTATCTTGCTCTCGGATTCCGCGACGGTATCGGGGGCGGACGCCACCGTCCAGTCGTCGGTGTCGTCGTCCGGGGTTCCGTTGTCGCTCGCGGTCACGACCCGGATCAGGAACTGGCGCCAGCCCTCGCCCCAGCCCGAGTCGGTGGAGAAGTCGAAGATCGTGTCGGGCGACATCCCCCGATCCGCGGCGGCGTCCTTCAGATCCACGTCCTGCCAGTCGCTCCAGTCGGACAAGCCACCGTCACCGGTCCGAACGGTGTCCTTCTTCTGGACCTGAATCGTGTAGGTGACGGTGTGGCCCGCCGACACCGGGTCCGCCGTCCACGTCACCTCGGTACGGCCCGTGTGCATGGTGAACGACTCGTGTGGATCCATAAGCGTCAGGCGGCTCGTGCCGATGCTCCTTCCGGACACGTTTGCGGCCGTGATGTTGCCGTAGCTCAGGCTCTGCCCGAGGGTCAGGGTTACGGTCCGGCCGTCGGCCGGGTAGGTGAAGGTGTACCCCGCCGCCGTCGCCGACATGGTGTAGCCGCCAAGCCGAACGTCGAAGGCGTAGCCGCCGTTCGCGTCGGTGGTGTCGGTGAAGACCACGGTCGCGTCGGTCGTCGACGTCGCCGAGACCACCACGCCCGCGACGCCTTGGCCGGAACGGACGACCCGGCCCGAAATGTTGGTCGCGACCGCCGTGATGTTGCCGTAGGTCACGCTTTCGCCGAGGGCGACGCTCACGTCCCGCCCGCTCTCCGGATAGGTGAGGGCGATGATGCTCGCGAGCGTCGTGTCGGCCATCGCCGCCGACACGGTGTAGTCGCCGGCTGGAACGATGACCAGGTAGGCGCCGTTCGCGTCGGTGGTGTCGGTGAAGACCGCGGTCGCGTCGGTCGTCGACGTCGCCGAGAACACCACGCCCTCCTGCGCGGCGCCCCCGGTGGTGACCACGCTGCCCGAGATCGAGTTCGTGGACGCCGTGATGACCCCGTAGGTCAGGCTCTGCGCGGGGGCGACGTTCACGCCCCGGCCGGTCGGCGGGTAGGTGAAGACGGTGATGCTCGCGAGCGACGTGTCGGCCATCGCCGCCGACATGGTGTAGGCGCCGAACGGGACGCTCAGCGCGTAGGTGCCGGTCACGCCCGTGGTGTCGCTCACCACCACGGTCGAGTCGGTCGTCGACGTCGCCGAGACGATCACGCCCGCCCGCGGGCCACCCTGCCCGGCCGCCACCTGGCCCGAGATGGTCGCGTTCGCGAACGCGGTGAAGTCGATGCCCGACGCGGCCGCGCCGGTGTGCGCCGGGACCTCGACCGACGCGGGCACGAAGGACAACCCCGCCTTCGACGCGCGCACCGTCACGCGGCCGCCGGCGCCCTTGGCTCCGAACACCGCCGTGTAGGTCCCGTCGGCGCCCGTCACCAGCCGGCCGCCCGGAGGAGCCTCGCCGTCCACCGTGATCTCCACGCCCTCGACCGGCGCGTTCGTGCCCGAGAGCCGGACCACCCCGCTCACCCGCGCCGTCTTCGCGGCGCCCGCGAGGTCGATGTTCACCTCCCGCGGCGCGTTCGCCGCGAAGTCCACGATGTGGCGCGTCTCCCCGTGCGCCGGGTGCGCCGTCTCCACGAAGACCTTGTCCATGTGCGTGTCGTCGCCGATCGTCCGCGTCTCCGCGCCGAACCCGTCGATCACGTAGCGGCCCAGCGCGTCGCTCGCGTCCGTCCGCCCGTTCGCCCGCACCGTCACCCCCTCCACCGCGAAGCCGTCCTCGCCCGTCACCCGACCGTACACCACGCCCGTCGACGGCGTCACGTCCAGCTCGAGGTCCGCGACCAGCGGGTTCAGCGCGTCGCCCAGCGACGCCTCGCTCCCCCGGCCGCCCATCCGCGCCCGCCAGCCGTCCGACACGCCGAGCGCGTACGCCCCCGACGCCAGACCCCCGAAGCTGAACTCCGTCCGCTCGTCGCGCGGCGTCCCGTCGTCGTCGCTCTCCCCGGTCGTCTCGCTCCGGTCCTCGCCCGCGAGGTTCCTGCCCTCGACCGGCGACAGCGTGACCGTCACCCCCGCCACGAACGTCGGCATGTCCGGCGACCCGACGATGAAGCCGTCGCTCGTCGGATCCCGCCCCACCCCGGTCTTCCACACCCGCCCACGCACCGTGTGCGACGTCACGTACGCGAACGACGAGCACTCGTCGTAATCCTGCGGCGCCTTCGCCCGCAGCGGGCACAGCGAGACCGTGTGGCTCGAGCCCCCGTTCGCACCGAACGCGCCGCCCTCGATTCCGTTCGCCTCGCGGTCCCGGTACGCCGAAAGCTCGTCCGCCCCGAGGATCATCACGCCCGCGTCCCCGACCACCGAGGCCTGCACGATCACGTTCGCCTCCGCCGGAAGGCGCGAGAACGTCCACGCGCCGTCCGCGTACTTCGTGTTGGCCGCCGCGTTCCAGTCCGACAGCGGGCGCGAGCGGCCCGACCCGTCGATGTGACGGAGGCCCACCGCGATCCGCCGCGCGTCGCCGTTCCCGTCGCGCACGTCGCCGCCCAGAAGGTTGCCGGTGTACCCCGCGACCTGGTCGAGCTCGTGGTGCACGTACACCCTCAGCGTCTGCGTCGTGTAGCGCGCCTCCATCGCGCCCGCGTCCACGCGCCGCGCCAGTCGGAGCCCGGTGTGCGCGTGCTCGACCGCCGTGCCCTCGTAGGCCTCGCCGCCGTCCAGCGCGTCGTCCTGGTCCTCCGCCACCGCGAACGCGAAGCTCGCCGGCAGGTCCCCGGGCTCGACCAGCGCCCCGAACTCGGCCGCGCCGTCCTCGTCCAGCCGGCCCTGCGCCGCCTCCGCGTCCGCCTCCTCGCCCGACGCGACCGTGAACGTCCAGCCCGCCAGCGGCGCGCCGCCCCCGTACTCGCCCCTCGACACCGTCGCGCCCGAGACCGTCACGTCCACCCGCAGGTTCACGATGTCGTTGGCGTTCGCGCCCTCCACCGAGAACTCGCGCGGGTCCCACGTCACCGGCGTCACGCCCTCGGCCACGTGGTAGGCTTCCGCCGTCACCGCCGCGTGCACCGTGTGCTCCGCCACGCCGGCGCGCGCAACCCGGATCGACACCATGCCGTCGTCGTCCGTTTCGCCGCGCCCGAGCTCGTTCCCGCCGGCCGCGTCCGCGTACAGCGCGACCGCCGCGCCCGGGAGCGCGTCGCCCAGCTCCTCGCCGCGCCTCAGCGACACCGCGAAGTTCACCGTCGTGTGCGTGATGTCGAACGGCAGCGCCACCGTCGCCGGCTCGCCCACCCCCAGCGTGACCGGGTACGACAGCCCGCCCCCGTACGCCACGCCGGCCGCCGCCAGATCCGCCGCGACCGTCGCGTTCACCGGCACCACCAGCTCGTACGGGCCCGCCTTCAGGCCCTCGAACGAGAAGCGGCCCTCCGCGTCCGTCATCCCGCTCTCCTGCTCGGACACCGTCGGACCCACCAAGGTCACCGGGATCCCCGCCCGCGCCAGCACGCCCTCGCCGTCGTCGAACGCGTCGTTCCTGGTCGCCTCGTCAATGAACGCGAAACCGCTCACGCTCGCCGTGCGCGCGTGCGCGCCGTCGAAGTTCACGATCTCCGACGCGTCTTCGCCCAGATCCACCTCACGGCTCGTCACGTCGAACACGTACGCGTTCCCCTCGATCGCGATCGTCACCGCGTAGGCGCCCGCCGCCAGACCCGCGAACGAGTACTGCCCGGCCGCGTCCGTCGTCGTCGCGCGCTCCTCCACGCCCGACAGCGTCACCGCCACGTCGCCCAGACCCTCGCCCTCCACGCTCACGCGCCCGCTGATGCCCGACGTGCGCAGCAGCACCCCCATGAACGACGCCTCGACCGTTTCGCCAAGGCCCACGCTCACCTCGCGCGACGTCGCCTCGAACGCGTAGTCGCGCGCCTCGAAGTCCGAAATCGTCACCGCGTAGTCGCCCGGGCGCAGCGCCTCGAACCGGTACCCGCCGTCCGCGTCCGTCGCCGTCGTGTGGCTCTCCTCCGCCGGTCCGCCCGACAACGTCACCGTCACCGCCGCCAGACCCTCGCCCTCCACCGTCACCCGGCCCTCGACCGCCGACGTGCGCAGGAACTCGCCCGTGAAGTCCGCGTTGCCCACCTCCCCCACTCCCACCTCGATCTCGACGCTCTCCGTCGCGAACGCCACCTCCTCCGCGTAGCCCGAGATGGTCACCGCGTACGTCCCCGCGCGCAGACCCTGGAAGCCGAACCCGCCGTCCGCGTCCGTTTCCGCCGTCTCGCTCGCGTGCGCGCCCTCGAGCGCGACCGTCACCCCCGCCAGCGTCTCGGCGCGACCGTCGTCGCCCGCCGCCGGATCCGCCGCGACGACCGCCCCCACCACCGCCGAGGAGCGCGCGTACTCGCCCGCGAAGGTCAGCTGCACCGTCTCTCCGTCCGTCGCGATCGTCGCCGACTGCGTCACCTGCGCGAACGTCGCGTCCGCCGGGTAGCCGCTGATCGTCACCGTGTACGTCCCCGCCTCCACGCCCGTGAACGCGAAGTCGCCCCCCGCGCCCGTCGTGGTGCTCGCGCCCGAAGACAGCGCCGCCGTCACCCCGGACGCGGCCGTCCCCTCGATCGTCACCGTGCCCGCGATCGTCCCCACCGGCGTCGTCGGCGGCTCCGGCTCCACCGGCGGATCGCCCTCGCCGCACGCGCTCAGGGCCAGCGCCGTCAAGGTCGCCGTCGCGAACAGCCTCAGTCGGGTCGTGATCTCGGGTTGGTTCATTTTCGTCTCTCTCGATGGGTGAAGGCGGCCGCCCGATCGCCGGGGGCCGGAATCATTGCACGGCGCGCAAGCTAGCACGATCCGCGCCCGACTTCAAACCCCTATGCGTCCCAACCGGTTGCGGGTCCCAGCGGAGCGCCCCGTCCTCCCGGAATGATCGAAGTCCGTTAGGCGGCCACGGAGTTCCGAGGCCGAAGTGATGACGCGATTAACCGCGAGACCACCGCCTTACTCAAGCCCGATGCCCAACGCCACCCAGATGGCCACCAAGCCGATGGCCACCAGCCCCAGGTAGAGCGGCGCGACGTACCGGATCCACTCCTCGTAGCGAACCCCCGCGTTCGCCAGAATGGCCATGAGGGCGGCGTTGGTGGGCGTCAGCAGCTCGCACAGCCCGGCCCCGTACTGGTAGGCCAGCACCGTGACCTGGCGCGACAGGCCGAGCAGGTCCGAGAGGGGCACCAGCACCGGCATGGTGAGCACGGCCTGCGCGCTCACGCTCGGCACGGACACGTGGATGGCCGTGTGGGCCGCCACCATCCCGAAGGCCGACGCCAGCGCGGGCAGGCCCTCCAAGGGCGTGAAGAGGCCGTGCACGATGGTGTCGACCACCCGACCGTCGCGCAGCACCACGTAGATGGCCCGCGCGAACCCGATCAGCAGCCCGGCGAAGGTCATCGCGCGGAAGCCGCGCACGTAGGCCTCGGTGGTGCCCCCCACGCCCATCCCCGACAGCAGGCCCACGATGGCCCCCATGATGAAGAAGGCCGCCGAGAGCTCGTTGAACCCCCAGCCCCACGCCATCATCCCCACCGCGGCGAGCACGAACGCGCCTCCCACGAGACCCAGGACGCCCCAGTCGGCGACGCGCATCCCCTCCATCCCCTCCCCGTCCACCGAATCGACGGGCCGTCGCGTGCGACGGGCGTAGCGCATGGTCATGGCGACCCAGAACCCGAGCGCGAGCAGAAGGAACACGGTCCGGAACCCCGCTCCCGACGCCAGCGGCAGCTCGGCGAGTTGCTGCGCGATGGTGACCTGGAAGGGGTTGATGGGGCTGAAGGCGGAGCCGACGGCGGCCGCGCCCGCGCTCATCGCCACCGCCACCATGGCGTTGAAGCCGATCCGGCGCGTGAGGATCAGCAGCACGGGGATGAGCGGGATGATCTCCTCCTGAAGGTTCTGCACCACGCCGCCGACCGCGAACGGCACGGCCACCACCGGAATGATGAGCAGATCCCGCCCCCGCAGCGCCCGGATGAGCGACGTCACGCCCCGCCTCAGCGCGCCCGTCTCGTCCACGACCGCGAAGGCGCCGCCGATCAGGAAAACGAGAAAGATGATCTCCGCCGCGTCGATCATCCCGCGCGGAAGCGCGACGATGGCCTCGAAGAAGCCCACCGGGTCGGCCTCGACCTCCTGGTAGGTGCCGGCCACGACCACGCTGCGCCCGGTGGCCTCGTCGTCGCGTCGCTGGTACTCGCCGGGCGGAAGAACGTGGCTGGCGGCCGCGGCGAGGAGTACGAAGGCGGTCAGCAGGGCCAGGGGGTGGGGTACCGAGAGCTTCATGGTGGAGGCGCGTTCGGGGGATGGGCGGGCGGGGCTGCCGCAGCCACCCGGGCCCGGCCTAGAAGAGGGTGATGGAGGCGGGCAGCTTGAAGGCGACGCCGACGAAGTCGGGGAGCGTCAGCGTGTCGGTGGTCAGGCCCTGGAAGGAGGGATTGACGGTCGTCTGTCCGACGCCGTCGCTCCCCACGTTGGCCGAGGCCGAATGGACGGAGCCGGCGTCGAAGAAGACGTCCGACGCGGTCGTCCAGCTCCCGGTCACGATCTGGATGCGGGTGTTCAGCGCGGTCGGCGCTCCCTCCGCCAGCGTCATGCGCAGGGTCGCCGGCGCCGACCCGGTCATCGGGCCGTCGGTCCGCTCGAACGCGATCTGGAGCGTGATGCTCGAGTTCGGATCCCCGCCCTGGTTGCCGAGATCGAGCCGCGCGAGCGAGCCGACGCCCTCGAACAGGCCGGCCGGCAGCGAGGTCAGGTCGTTGTCCGCGAGGTCGAGCGTGTCCAGGCCCGAAAGCCCCATCAGGTCGCGGCCGCGCAGGGCGGAGATGTCCTCGTCGCCGAGGTCCAGCACGGCGAGGCCGGCGAGGTCGGCCCCGTCCACCGCCGCGCAGTCCGCCGCCGCGACCGCAGCCACGATGCCGTCGCGCACCTCGGGCGTGCGGTCGCACACGCCCTCGCGGATCCGCGCCGTCGCCCGCGCGGTCGGGCCCGGCAGGTAGGCCGGATCGGACCCGGCGGGCGCCTCGAGCGTCACCACGAAGTGCTCGCGCGCGGCCTCGATGGTCGCGTCGTCCGCGATCGCGATCCCGATGCTCGCGCTCGTCGCGCCCGCCGCGACCAGCACGCTGTCCCGCTCCGCCGCGCCGTGGCCGTGGTCCGCCGAGTCCGCGTCCGCGGTCGCGGGGTCCGCGTCCACGTCGACCGAGTAGTGCACGTGGAAGGCCGACGCGGACGAGGGCACGTCGAGTTCGAGGAGGAGCGTTTCGCCCTCGGCCGCCGACGCCGTGGCCGACTCGAACGACACGCTCGGCGCGACCCGCACCGCGAACGTGTCCCGCGCGCTCAGCGAGCTGTCGCTGGCGACCACCTCCACGGACGTCTCGCCGGCCGCGATGGCCGCCACCGTGACCACGTTCCCCGCCACCGACACCGTCGCCACCAGCGCGTCCAGGCTCGTCGCCGCGTACGTCAGCGGATCGCCGTCCGGATCGGTGAAGTGCCCGGTCGCGTCCACGGTCACGGTGTCCGACGCGCCCACCAGCGTGTCCGGAATCGGAACGCTCACCTCGGGCGCCCGGTTCGGGTCCAGATCGAGCGTGTCGCCGGGCACGACCACCAGCCCCGTGAAGCCGCTTGGGAGCGCCGGGGCCGGCCCGAACCAGACCGAGGCGATCCCGCTCCCGCTCCAGCACGCCGTCACCGTGTCCGACGCCGAGGCGCCCGCCGCGAACACCAGCGTGTCCGCCGACAGCGTCGTCGCGCCGTCGGCCGAGACCGGCATGCCCAGCCGCGCCGGCGCCCCGAGCCGGAGCGTCGCCCGCACGAGCGCGCCGTTGGCGCCGGCCGCGCACGACCCGGCGCCGCCCCCCTCCAACCGCTCCAGCTCCACCGCGAGCGCGAACGGGGCGCCGGGGTTGCCGCCGAGGTTGAGCAGGGTCAGGCCGTCGAGACCGACGAACACGCCGTCCGGCAGCGAGTCGAGGTCGTTGTTGTCCAGACGCAGCCGCTGGAGGCTCGCGAGGTCGTCGAACGCGCCGCCCGGCAGCGAATCGAGGCTGTTCCCCTGCAGGAACAGCCGCTGGAGGTTCGCGAGGCCGTCGAACAGGTCCGCCGGCAGCGAGGCGAGGTCGTTTCCGTTCAGGAACAGCCGCTGGAGGTTCGCGAGACCGTCGAACGCGTCCGCCGGCAGCGAGGCGAGGTCGTTCCCGTTCAGGAACAGCCACTGGAGGTTCGCGAGACCGTCGAACAGGTCCGTCGGCAGCGAGGCGAGGTCGTTCCCGTTCAGGTACAGCCGCCGGAGGTTCGCGAGGCCGTCGAACGCGTCCGCCGGCAGCGAGTCGAGATCGTTTCCGTTCAGGAACAGCCGCTCGAGGCTGTCGAGACCCACGAACACGTCCGCCGGCAGCGAGTCGATGCCGTTCTGCCGCAGGTGCAGCTCGGTCAGTCCCGGCAGTCCCGAGAAGTCGCCGGTCCGCGGGGCGGCGACGCCCGCGTCGTCGAGGTTCAGAACGCCGAGGCCCGCGAGCGCCGCGTCGTCCACCGCCGCGCAGTCCGCCGCCGTCGCCGCCGCCACGATCCCGTCGCGCACCCCGGGCGTGCGGTCGCACACGCCCTCCAGGATCGTCCCCGTCGCCGTCGCCGTCGGGCCGGGCAGGTACGCCGAGTCCGCCCCGGACGCTCCAAGCAGCGTCACCACGAAATGCTCGCGCGCGGGCTCGATGGCCGCGTCGTCCGCGATGGCGAACCCGACCTCCGCGCTCGTCGCGCCCGCCGCGACCAGCACGCTGTCGACGTCCGCCGCGCCGTGGTCCGCCGCGTCCGCGTCCGCCGTCGCCGGGTCCGCGTCCGCGCCCACCGAGTAGCGCACTTGGAGGGGCGACGCGGGCGCGGGCGAGACGACGAGCTCGAGTTGGAGCGTCGCGCCCTCGGGCGCCGACGCCGCGCCGGACGCGAACGAAACGGTCGGCACGAACCGCACCGAGAACGTGTCCGCCACGCTCAGCGGGCCGTCGCTCGCCACGACCTCCACGTCGGTCTCGCCCGACCCGACGGGCGTCACCGTCACCACGCTCCCCGCCACTGCCACCGTCGCCACCAGCGCGTCCGAGCTCGTCGCCGCGTACGCCAGCGGGTCGCCGTCCGGATCGCTGAAGTGTTCCGAGGCGTCCACCGTCACCGCGTCCCCGCCCGCGACCACCGTGTCCGCGATCGGCGCGTCCACCTCCGGCGCCCGGTTCCGCGCCAGCGCCAGCGTGTCGCCGGGCTCGACCACCAGCCCCGCGAAGCCGGCCGGCAGCGCCGGGGCCGGCCCGAACCAGACCGACGCGCCTCCGCTCCCGCTCCAGCACGCCGTCACCGTGTCCGACGCCGAGGCGCCCGCCGCGAACACCAGCGTGTCCGCCGACAGTGTCGTCGCGCCGTCGGCCGAGACCGGCATGGCCAGCCGCGTCGGCGCCCCGAGCCGGAGCGTCGCCCGCACCCGCACGCCGTTCGCGCCGGCCGCGCACGAACCGCCGCCCGCACGCTCCAGCTCCACCGCGAGCTTGAACGGATCGTTGCCGTCGTTGTTGCCGAGGTCGAGCCGGGTCAGGCCGTCGAGACCGACGAACACGCCGTCCGGCAGCGAGGCGAGGCTGTTGTTGTTCAGGTGCAGACGCCAGAGGCTCGCGAGACCGTCGAACGCGCCCGCCGGCAGCGAGTCGAGGCTGTTGTTGTTCAGGTGCAGACGCCCGAGGCTCGCGAGGCCGTCGAACGCGTCCGCCGGCAGCGAGGCGAGGCTGTTGTTGTTCAGGTGCAGACGCTCGAGGCTCGCGAGGCCGTCGAACGCGTCCGTCGGCAGCGAGGCGAGGTCGTTCCGGTTCAGGTGCAGACGCTCGAGGCTCGCGAGGCCGTCGAACACGCCCGCCGGCAGCGAGGCGAGGCTGTTGTTGTTCAGGTGCAGACGCTCGAGGCTCGCGAGACCGACGAACACGTCCGCCGGCAGCGAGTCGATGCCGTTCTGGTTCAGGTGCAGCGCGGTCAGTGCCGACAGCCCCGAGAAGTCGCCGGTCCGCGGCGCGGACACGCCCGCGTTCCCGAGGTCCAAGGTGTCGACGCCCGCGAGCGCCCCGTCGTCCACCGCCGCGCAGTCCGCCGCCGTCGCGGCCGCCACGATCCCGTCGCGCACCCCGGGCGTGCGGTCGCACACGCCCTCCAGGATCGTCCCCGTCGCCGCCGCCGTCGGGCCGGGCAGGTACGCCGTGTCCGGCCCGGGCGGGCCGAGCGTCACCACGAAGCGCTCGCGCGTCGGCTCGATCGTCGCGTCGTCCGCGATCGCGATCCCGATGCCCGCGCCCGTCGCGCCCGCCGCGACCAGCACGCTGTCCACGCCCGTCGCGCCGTGGTCCGCCGCGTCCGCGTCCGCCGTCTCCGGGTCCGCGTCCGCGCCCACCGCGTAGTACAGCTGGAAGGCCGACGCGGGCGCCGGCGAGACGACCAGCCCGAACCGGACCGTGTCGCCCTCGGGCGCCGACGCCGTGTCCGACGCGAACGACACGGACGGCACGACCCGCACCGCGAACGTGTCCCTCGCGCTCTCGTGGGCGTCGCTGGCGACGACCTCCACCTCCGTCAGGCCCGACCCGACCACCGTCACCGTCACCACGCTCCCCGCCACCGACACCGTCGCCACCTGCGCGTTCGAGCTCGTCGCCGCGTACGTCAGCGCATCGCCGTCCGGATCGCTGAAGTGCCCCGAGGCGTCCACCGTCACCGTCGCGCCCCCGCCCGCGACCAGCGTGTCCGGGATCGGCGCGTCCAGCTCCGGCGCCAGGTTCGCCGTCAGCACGAGCGTGTCGCCGGGCACGACCTCGAGTCCCAAGAAACCACTCGGCAGCGCCGGGGCCGGCCCGAACCGCATCGAGGCCCGCCCGCTCGCGCACGCCGCCACCGTGTCCGACGCCGAGGCCCCCGCCGCGAACACGAGCGTGTCCGCCGACGGCGTCGCGCCGTTCGCCGAGATCGGCATGCCCAGCCGCGCCGGCGCCCCGTGCCGGAGCGTCGCCCGCACCAGCACACTATCCGCGCACGACGCGGATCCCGCGACCGCGTCCAACCGCTCCAGCTCCACCCGGAGCTCGAACGGATCGTTGCCGTCGTTGTTGTTGAGGTTCAGCTCCTCCAGATTCCCAAGACCCACGAACGCGCCGTCCGGCAGCGAGTCGAGGCTGTTGTTCTGGAGCCGCAGACGCTCGAGGTTCGCCAGACCGTCGAACACGCCGACCGGCAGCAGGTCGAGGCTGTTCCGGTGCAGGTGCAGCCGCTCGAGGTTCGCGAGACCGGCGAACAAGCCCGCCGGCAGCAGGTCGAGGCTGTTCCGGTTCAGGTACAGCTCCTCGAGGTTCGAGAGGCCGTCGAACACGTCCGCCGGCAGCGCGTCGAGGCTGTTGTTCTGGAGCCGCAGACGCTCGAGGTTGCCGAGACCCGCGAACACCGCCTCCGGCAGCGAGTCGAGTGCGT
The DNA here is from genome assembly GCA_965221265.1 of Longimicrobiales bacterium. Taxonomy (GTDB): domain Bacteria; phylum Gemmatimonadota; class Gemmatimonadetes; order Longimicrobiales; family Gaopeijiaceae; genus BD2-11. Next base: position 525,009 of record OZ244873.1, read on the forward strand.
TCTGGCGCAGATGCAGATCCTCCAGCGCCGACAGGCCGGCGAAGTCGCCCGCCCGCAGCGCGCTGATCGCCTTGTCGTCGAGGTTCAGGTCGTCGATCTCGCCGAGGATCGCGTCGTCCACCGCCGCGCAGTCCGACGCCGACGCCTCCCACACGATCCCGTCCCGCACCACCGGCGTCCGGTCGCACACCCCCTCCAGGATCGTCACCGCGCCCGACGTCGCGCCCCCAAGACGGTAGCCCGCGCCCGGCGCCGGAGCCGTCAGCTCCACCACGAACACCTCGCGCGTCGGCTCGGCCACCGCGTCGTCCACGACCGCGATCTCCGCGAACGCCGTGACCGTCCCGGCCCCGAACACCACCTCCCCGCTCCACTCCGCCACGTCCAGCGAGTCCGCGTCCGCCGTGCCCGCCACCGTGTCCGCGCGCAGATGGTACGACACCCGCAGCTCCGACGACGGCGCCGGCGACGCCACCACCGCCAATCGCGCCGTGTCGCCCTCGGCCACCGAGCCCGAAACCACCGACAGCGAGACCACCGGGAGCGCCAGACCCGCCCCCACCGTCACCTCGAAGACCTGGGGCGCCGACGTGTGGGGCCCGTCCTTCGCCGTCACCGTCACCACGCCCACTCCGTCCGCGAGGCCCGCGACCGTCAGCACCGAGTCCGCGACCGTCACCGTCAGCACGGTCGCGTCCGAGCTCGTCGCCGAGTACGTCAGCTCATCGCCGTCCGGGTCGCTGAAGTACGGCGCCACGTTCACCGTCAGGGTGTCGCCCACTCCCACCGTGTCCGCCGGAATGGTGCCCACCGGCACCGGAGGCTGGTTCGGCGGCGGCGGGATCACCGCCTCCACCCTCACCTCGAAGCGCTGCTCCGCCGACAGCCCGTCCGGGTCCGTCGCCGTCACCGTCACCGAGTCCGCGCCGGCCGCCACCCCAAGGACCGTCAGCACCGAGTCCGCGACCGTAACCGTCAGCACGGTCGCGTCCGGGTTGGTCGCCGAATACGTCAGCGCATCGCCGTCCGGGTCGCTGAAGTACGCCGCCACGTTCACTGTCAGCGTGCCGCCCACCGTCACCGTGTCGGGCGGAATCGCGCCCACCGTGTCCGGCGGCTGGTTCGGAACCGTCACCTCGAAGCGCTGCTCCGCCGACAGCCCGCCCGGATCCGTCGCCGTCACCGTCACCGTGTCCGCGCCGGCCGCCACGCCCACGACCGTCAGCGCCGAGTCCGTCACGGACACCGTCAGCACGGTGGAGTCGGAGTTCGTCGCCGAATACGTCAGTTCATCGCCGTCGGGGTCGCTGAAGTACGGCGCCACGTTCAACGTCAGCGTGTCGCCCGCGTCCACCGTGTCGGGCGGGATTGTCCCCACGGGCACCGGAGGCTGGTTCGGTGGCGGCGTACTTGGCACGTCATCGTCGTCCACGTCGACCGTCACCGTCGCCAACACACCGTCGTAGCCACCGCCGGTGGCGCTCAGGGTGATGGTGGCGGTCTCGTCCGCTTGGTCGCCGTCCTGCACGCCCGCGACCGCCACCGTCTGCGGGATGCTCCAGTTCGCCACCGTGAAGGCCAGCGCCCCGCTGGTTGTCGCGGCTAGCGTGTCCGTGCTCGAAGGCGTGACCGTCACCGTGTCATCCGGCTCCGACTCCAACACGACCGTGAACGTCGCCGTCCCGCCCTCGTCCACCTCTACCGTGTCCGGGTCCACCTCGATCCCCGGAGGCGTGACAACCGTTTGGCCGAACAGCCGGACCGAATCCAGCACCTCGACGTAGAGATCACCGAAGTTCGCATCCGGCAGGTCCGGAGGGAGCGCGGACAAGTAGACGGTGTCTTCGCTGGCGCCCAAGGTCACGAGAAACTCGGGCGAGGCGATTGCCCCCCGGGGAATGGTGACCGAGCTGATCGTACCGCCGGAGCCTCCAACCGACGTAATCGTGCCGCCGGCGGCCGATATCCCAACCTGAAGATCCGCAGGAGCTCCCTCGGGCACCTCGAGCCGAACCCGGGCGGGAGAGGGAGCGTCGGAGCTTGGCTGGTCCAACCGTTGAAGGAAGAGGCGGAGACCAACGGAGTCCGTACGGGCAACTTCGATGCCGTACGTCCCGTGGAAGGCGCTGTCCGGCAAAGTGATCAGGTCGTTATTGTGGAACCAGATCGAATCCAAGGCAGCCAAACCGCCGAATACGCCGGCGGGCAGCGTCGCCAGGGCGTTATCGTCGAGGTAAAGCCTCTCCAGCGCTGTCAAATCGCTGAACACGCCCGAGGGCAGCGTCGTCAAGGCGTTGCGTTTGAGCCGAAGTCCCTCTAGCGCCGCCAAACCGCTGAACACGCCCGCCGGTAGGACCGCCAAGGCGTTATTGTCAAGAGAAATGTACTTGAGCCTCGTCAATCCGCTGAATACGCTGACGGGTAGCGTCGTCAGGGCGTTACCGCTGAGAGAAATCCCCTCGAGCGCCGTCGAACCACTGAACGCGCCCGCTGGTAGCGTCGTCAGGGCGTTATCGAAGAGATAGAGCGACTTCAACGCCGTCAAGCCGTTGAACACGCCGGCCGGTAGCGTCACCAGAGCGTTACCCCTGAGATTAAGCCATTCCAGCGACGTCAAGCCGATAAACACGCCGGTCGGTAGGGTCGCCAGAGCGTTATGGTGGAGATCAACCAACTCGAGCGCCGTCAAGCCGTCGAACACGCCCGCCGGCAGCGTGGTCAGGTCGTTCTCGAAGAGATAGAGCGACTTCAACGCCGTCAAGCCGTTGAACACCCCAGCTGGCAGGCTCGTCAGGTCGTTGAACTCGAGACGAAGCGTCCGCAGCGCCGCCAAACCACTGAACACACCCGCCGGCAGCGTCGTCAGGGCGCCCCGATCAAGACTAAGCTGCGTAAGCGACGTCAAGCTGCTGAACACCCCGGCCAGCAGGGTCAGGTTGCTACGGGAGAGATTAAGCCACTCCAGTTCCGTCAAGTCGTCAAACACACCAACGGGTAGGGTTAGGGCGTTCTCGGAGAGGTTAAGCGACTCCAACGCCGTCAAGCCACTGAACACGCCCGCCGGTAGGGTCGTCAGGGCGAAGGCCTTGTGGAGATGAAGCGACTTCAGTCCCGTCAGGCCGCTGAACACGCCCGCCGGTAGGGTCGTCAGGGCGCTCCGGCTTAGGGAGAGCATCCGTACTGCCGTCAAGTCGTCAAACACGCCGACTGGTAGAGTCGTCAGGCCGTTTCCGGAGAGATCAAGCCACTCCAGCGCCGTCAAGCCATTGAACACGCCCGCCGGTAGGGTCGTCAGGGCGTTACCTCCCAAGTAGAGCCACTGTAGCGCCGTCAGGCCGCTGAATACGCCAGCGGGCAATATCGTCAAGGTGTTGTATTCCAGATAAAGCGACCGCAGCGCCGTCAGGCCGCTGAATACGCCGGCGGGTAGAGTCGTTAGGTCGTTTTGGCTGAGAGAAAGCGTCTCCAGCGCCGTCAAGCCGTCGAATACGTCGGAGGGCAGGGCCGTCAGCTCGTTGTGGTTGAGCAAAAGGACCTCAAGCGCCGTCAAACCGCTGAACAAGTCATCAGGCAGGGTCGTCAGACCATTGCCGGAGAGATCTAGGCCCGCCAACCCCGTTAACCACGCGAAGTCGCCCACCGTGAGCGTATCAACTTCAATGGTGAGACTATCAATACCAGCCAGAGCCGCGTTGCCCACCGCCGTGCAGTCCGTTACCCCCAACTTGCTCATGATCGAGTCCCGGACCGCCGCCGTCCGGTCGCAGATCCCCACCGCGTCGTCGTCCTCTACGGTGACCGCCACGGACGCGGATATGCCGCCGTAGCCACCGCCGGTGGCGGTCAGCGTGATCGTGGCGGTCTCGTCCGCCGCGTCGGCGTCGTGATTCGCGCTCACGACGACCGCTTGGGCCGAGTCCCAGTTGGTGGACGTGAAAGTGAGGGTGCCCGGGCTCGCCTCCACGTCGGTGTTGTCGCTCGACATGGACACCGTCACCGTGCCGCTCGGCAGCGTGGCCAGCTTCGCCGTGAACTCCACGGTCGCGGTGTCCCCCTCCTCGATGGCGAGTTGGGCTGGATCCAACACGATGCTGACCGCGTCGTCGTCCGCCACGACCACCGTCGCGGTCGCGGTTGTGCCACCGTAGTCGCCGCCGGTGGCGGTCAGGGTGATGGCGGTCGTCTCGTCGGCCGCGTCGTCGTCGTGCGCGCCCGTCACCGTCACCGTTTGCGGGGCGTTCCAGTTCGCCGCCGTGAAGGTCAGCGCCCCGCTCACCGTCGCCGCCGCCATTTCCGCGCTCGAGGGCGTGACCGTCACCGCGGCGCTCGGCGCCGACTCCAGCACGACCGTGAACGTCGCCGTCCCGCCCTCGTCCACCTCCACCGTGTCCGGGTCCACCGAAATCCCCGGAGGGGTGACGCCTTGGCCGAAAAGCCGGACCGAGTCCAGCGCCTGTACGTAGAGGTCGCTGAACGCGATTATTGGGGAGGTTGGGGAGCGTCTGTCGGGGAGGTCCGGCGGCAGCGCAGAGAAGTAGGCAGTGTCTTGGCTAGGGGCCTTTGTGACGACAAACTGGGGCGAGACGATGGACCCCCGGGGGATGGTGACGGAGCTAATAGCGCCGCCGGAGCCCCCGACTGACGTGATCGTGGCGCCCGCAACCGACAGCTCGATCTGGAGGTCGGCGGGGGTTGCTTCCGGTACCTCGAGCTGGAGCGTGGCGGGGGAGGGATCGCTGAGGCCCGGCGAGTCCAGCCGCTTCAGGGATAGGCGGAGGCCGATGGAGTCGGTGGAGGCAATTTCGATGCCGGTCGCCCCGTAGAAAGCGCTGTCGGGAAGGATGGTTAGGTCGTTGTAGAAGAGGTAAAGCTGCTTCAAGGCCGTCAAGCCGCTGAACACTCCGACGGGTAGGATGGCTAGGTCGTTGTCGTAGAGCCGAAGCGACTCCAGCGCCGTCAAGCCGCTGAACACGCCGTCGGGTAGGGCCGCCAGGTCGTTCTCAGAGAGCCGAAGCGACTCCAGCGCCGTCAAGCCGCTGAACACTCCGACGGGAAGGATGGTTAGGTCGTTGTCGTAGAGCCAAAGCGACTCCAGCGCCGTCAAGCCGCTGAACACTCCGTCGGGTAGGGCCGCCAGGTCGTTCCCAAAGAGCCAAAGTTCCTCCAGCGCCGTCAAGCCGCTGAAAACTCCGGCCGGCAGCGCCGTCAGCGCGTTCCGGCTGAGATTAATCTCCTCCAGCGCCGTCAAGCCATCGAAAACTCCGGCCGGCAGCGCCGTCAGCGCGTTGTCCCCGAGGTAAATCCCCTTCAGCGCCGTCAAGTCACCAAGCACTCCGGCCGGCAGCGCGGTCAGGTCGTTGAGCTGGAGACCAAGCCACTCCAGCGCCGTCAAGCCGCTGAACACTCCGGCCGGCAGCGTCGTCAGGTCGTTGACATAGAGATAAAGCCCCCGCAGTGCCGTCAAACCGCTGAACACTCCGGCCGGCAGGGTGGTCAGGTCGTTGTAGTGGAGCCAAAGCGACTCCAGCGCCGTCAAGCCACTGAACACGCCAGTGGGTAGGGTCGTCAGGTCGTTGGCGCCAAGATCAAGTTCCTCCAGCGCCGTCAAGCCGCTGAACACGCCGACGGGCAGGGTTTCCAGTTCGTTGAAGGAGAGATCCAGATACCTCAACCCAGTCAACCACGCAAAATCGCCCACCTTGAGCGTATCAGCAAAAATATTAATGTCGAGACTATCAATACCAGCCAGAGCCGCACTCCCCACCGCCGCACAGTCCGTTACTCCCAACTTGCTCAGGATCGCGTCCCGGACCGCCGCCGTCCGGTTGCAGATCCCCGAGCTCGCCACATGCGCCGAGAACGTCATCTCGCCGGTCGCGCCGGTCGCACTCCTCGCCGTGACCGTCACCTCCGCGGTGCCTTCCCGCAGCCCCCGCACCCGCACCGTCCCACCCTCGACCGTCACCTCGGCCACGCCTCCCTGCCCGGTCCGCGCGGCGTAGGTCACGGCGTCGCCATTGGGGTACCGGAAGTAGTCGGCCGCCTCCACCACCGCCTCCCCTCCCACGGCCACCGCAACCGGTGGCATCGGCCCCACCGTCTCCACCACGGAATCCGATGGGGCGAGGGCAGTCCGGTCGCCGCACGCCAAGGCCCACAGACCCGCGCACAGAGCGGCGAACACAACCCAGTACTTCGTTCTGCCGGACATCGCCGGACTCCAATCCCGCAGGTATCCCCATCGCTGCCGAACCAGCGGGCACATTAGGGGCTCACAACCTCCCGAGCAACTGGAGGCGTCCGTGTGTGACGCCGTGGAGAAGTCCGGTCAGGGCCGTGGCGGACAGCCTTCCATCCGGCCCGGCCAAGCAGGTGGGCCAAGGCGGGAAACGGACGGAGGTGGCATTCGCACTAGATAAGAGGGGCGCGGCGTCAGCCACCGGCGGATTTGGTGATTAGGCGGACGTCTATCGCCGCATCCGTCCCGGCACTCCGTAACTGATCATCACCTCCTCCGCGCGGGGAGTGGCGCCGGACGTTTCGGCGGCCACCGTGGATGCCGCCGCCGCGGCGGCATCCCCCCGCAGGATTGAGCGGATGCGTCCCGTTGCCCGATTCACGACGATGGCCACCGGGTCAACCCGGGTCTCCCGGTCGAGCGCGGCCGCGCCCTCCGGCCCGGTGAGCACGATGCGCTCGAGGTCGCGGACGGCGGTCTCGCTCGCCGGCAGGAGAAACAGAAAGCTGCCACTCCCGTCGGAGTCGGTGATTCCCTGCATGTCGAAGCCGTGCGAGAAGATCGCGGAACCGTCGGCCGCAAGCCCCTCAATGCGGTACGGTCCGGGCGCGGTCGGCACCTTGGCGGGCGCGTCGAGCACAAGCGATGGGTCCAGCCGCAGCTCGCCCTCGGGGCTCACGCCGCCCCAGAGCAGCAGTTGCGAGCCGCGTTGCGACGATTGGTCAACCTGCGCGGACGTGGACGGCCCCTCCGCATCGATCCTGTACCGCAGCGCCTTGTTGAAGTGATAGTCGCTGATCCACCCTCCGTTGCGACAGTACGACATGATGTCGGGCGCCGAGGGGTCTACGAGCCTGCCGGAGCGCGGGTCGTAGCCGGGAACGCCGATGTTGCCACTACTGTAGGGGTAGTCCGGATCCAGCCCGGCCGGGAATCCACACGGTGCGTGCCCCAAACTCATGTTGTGTCCCACCTCATGGGCGAAGGTTTGGTTGTCTGGGATCCCGACGGACGACCACCCAGGTTGGTACGCCATCCCAATGATGCCCGCCCCCCCGCGCTGCACCACGCCGTACCAGTATCCTGCTCCATCCTCCGTCGTCCGAAGGAGGTTGATGTCCTGAAGCAGGTTAACCCAATCGCGAGAGCTCCCTCCACTCGGCCGCAAAGCGATGCCGAACGGCTCGCGAACCGTCAGGTCGAGGTCACCCACGGGCAGGATGGACCTCAGGTACTCAATCGGAGCATCGGCGGGGCTCTTGATCCAGTCCATGACGCTGCTGTCCGCGCTGGACGCAGGCAACACCGGCACGATGGTTAGCTCCAAGGTCGGAAGCTCGCGCACGTCGAGGGCGAGCTCGCCCACCTCCGGAATGCGCACCCGACTGCCCGCCGCCCGGGAGACGGTGCTGTCCGGGTCGAGCTCCACCACCATCTCGACTCCAGGCCGCAACGCCGACGCGGGGATCATCACGTTGTGGGACCGCGCGAGATCCCCCGGCATGACCTCCTTGGGAAGCCCCCACGCCGACTCGAGCGTCATCCCAACCGTGTCGGGCGGCAGGCCGGACGGGTGGAACACTGCGCGCGCCTCGGGCTGGAGGTCGTTCGCGCGGTTGGCGGTCGCGAACACCCGCAGCAAGGCCGGCCGGCCCGCGATCAGCGGCACCGTGCCGTCCAAGTCCTGAGTCGCCTGGGTGAGGTGCGCGGCGTTGATCGACAGCACGAACGGCGCGTTGCAGGTTGGGCCGTCGCGCGTCCCCACCGTTGACAGCCAAGCTTGGAACCACCCGGCCTCCGGAGCGCACAGACCGCTATCCGTCCAACGCAACTCCTGCACGGCATTCAGCTCGATGAATGTGCTCGGAAGGGTGCCTTCCATGCCGTTATCGGACACGTCCATGCGCCGAAGCGAGTCCAGTCTCTCGATCTCGCTGGGGATCCGCCCGGATAGCTGGTTGCCGCTCAGGTCGAGGTCCTCCAGTTCCAAGAACTCGCCAATCTCACGCGGAAATGTGCCGATGAGGTTGTTGTCCGACAGATCGAGCGCCGTGACGACACCGTCCTCGACGGTCATGCCGTACCAAGAGGACAGCGGCGCATCGGTGAGCCAGTTGGTATTGTTGGACCATCCCGAGCCACCGGTTGAGTCATGGAATGCTTGAAGGACATTGGGTGGAATCCCCGCGCACTCCCGATCCGACGGGCCATTGACGGTCTCAATTGTCGCCAGCCAACTCCGGAACCCATGGCTGCGTGGGACGCATAGGTCCGTGGCAAACCACCAGAACAAATGGAGTTGCTGGAGATTGGTAAGTTCCGTCGGGAGGGGGCCGGTGATCTGAGGGTTCTCACTGAGCCAAAGGGTCCTGAGGTTGGCCAAGGATCCAAGCTCGGGTGGAATCGAACCAGATAGCCCATTCCCGCGCAGCGCAAGATAGCGCAACTTGGACAAGTTACCGAGTTCCGATGGAATGCTGTCGGTGAGCTCGTTGCTCCACAGAACCAATTCCTCAAGGTTGGCCAAGCGCCCAAGTTCCGGCGGAATAGAGCCGGAGAGCTCATTGCCGGACAGGTAAAGGTCTTGCAAGCCCGACAAATCCCCAAGCTTCGGCGGAATAGAGCCGGAGAGCTCATTGCCGGAGAGCCGTAGGACTCGCAAGCGGGACAGGTTCCCCAATTGCGATGGAATCGAGCCGGAGAGCTCATTGCCGTTCAGGTTTATTTCCCTCAGGTCGGACAAGCCCCCCAGCTCCGGCGGAATCGATCCGGACAATTCATTCCCGAACAGGTAGAGGCGCTGCAAGCGGGACAGGTCCCCGAGCTCCGGCGGAATCGAGTCGGAGAGTTGATTGCGGGCCAAGTCCAAGTGCGTGAGGTTGGACAAGTTCCCGAGCTCCGACGGAATCGAGCCAGAGAGCTCATTGTCTCGCAGTCTCACCGAAGAGACACGACCGCGGTAGTCTGCCGATACACCGTACCAGTCATGGAGCGGCGCGTCCGTGAGCCAATTGTCACTTCTTGTCCACTGCGCCCCGCCAGTCGCCCCATAGAACACCTCCAAGATCTCGCGGTGACCATCGAGGAATACGGTCGCACTTCCCACCACCCCACCACTCGCCGCCGTCACGGTGGTCTCCCCAGTGCCGACCGCGGTCACCAACCCAGCGGTATCGACCGTCGCTACCGTCTCGTCGGCGGACGACCACTCGAACACCGCGGCCGCCACCACCTGCCCGTTCGCGTCGACCGCCTCGGCTTGGAGTCGCGCCGTGTCGCCCACGGCGGCGAAGGTCACCGACGTGGGCGACACCCGCACCTCGGTCACCCTCTGCTCCACGGTCACATCAAAGCGCTGCTGCGCCGACAGCCCGCCCGGATCCGTCGCCGTCACCGCCACCGTGTCCATGCCGACCGCCACCCCCACGACCGTCAGCACCGAGTCCGTGATGGTCACCGTCAGCACGGTCGAGTCCGGGCTCGCCGTCGCATACGTCAGCGGGTCGCCGTCCGGGTCGCTGAAGTAGGCCGCGACGTTGACCGTCAGCGTGTCGCCCACCGTCACCGTGTCCGGCGGAATCGCGCCCACGGTGTCCGGGGGCTGGTTCGGAACCGTCACCGCGAAACGCTGCTCCGCCGACAGCAGACCGGGATCCTCCGCCCGCACGGTCACCGTGTCCGTGCCGCGTCGGACTCCCACGACGGCCAACAGGGTGTCGTCCACCACCGTCACCGCAAGGACCGTCGAGTCCGAACTCGTCACCGAGTACGTCAACGAATCGCCGTCCGGGTCGCTGAAGTATGCCGCCACGCCCACGGCCAGCGTGTCGCCCACCGCCAGCGTGTCCCCCGGAATCGCGCCCACCGGCACCGGCGCTCGGTTCGGCGGTGGCGGAATTACCGTCGCCACCCACACCTCGAAGACCTGATCCGCCGACAGCCCGCCCGGATCCGTCGCAGTCACCGTCACCGTGTCCATGCCGACCGCCACCCCCGCGACCGTCAGCACCGAGTCCGCGACCGTCACCGTCAGCACCGTCGAGTCCGAACTCGTCGCCGAGTACGTCAACGAATCGCCGTCCGGGTCGCTGAAGTACGCCGCCACACCCACCGTCAGGGTGCCGCCAACCGTCACCGTGTCCGCCGGAATCGTACCCACCGTGTCTGGCGGATGGTTCGGCGGTGGAAGCACAGTCCCCACCCACACCTCGAAGATCTGTTCCGCCGACAGGCCCCCCGGATCCGTCGCCGTCACCGTCACCGTGTCCATGCCGACCGCCACCCCCACGACCGTCAGCACCGAGTCCGCGACCGTCACCGTCAGCACCGTCGAGTCCGAACTCGTCGCCGAATACGTCAGCGAATCGCCGTCCGGGTCGCTGAAGTACGCCGCCACGTCCACGGCCAGCGTGTCGCCCACCACCAGCGTGTCCGCCGGAATCGCGCCCACCGGCACCGGCGCCCGGTTCGGCGGCGGCGGAAGCACCGTCGCCACCCACACCCAGAAGACCTGATCCGCCGACAGCCCGCCCGGATCCGTCGCAGTCACCGTCACCGTGTCCATGCCGACCGCCACCCCCGCGACCGTCAGCACCGAGTCCGCGACCGTCACCGTCAGCACGGTCGAGTCCGAACTCGTCGCCGAGTACGTCAGCGAATCGCCGTCCGGGTCGCTGAAGTACGTCGCCACGTCCACGGCCAGCGTGTCGCCCACCACCAGCGTGTCCGCCGGAATCGCGCCCACCGGCACCGGCGCCCGGTTCGGCGGCGGCGGAAGCACCGTCCCCACCCACACCCCGAAGACCTGATCCGCCGACAGGCCGCCCGGGTCCGTCGCCGTCACCGTCACCGTGTCCATGCCGACCGCCACCCCCGCGACCGTCAGCACCGAGTCCGCGACCGTCACCGTCAGCACGGTCGAGTCCGAACTCGTCGCCGAGTACGTCAGCGAATCGCCGTCCGGGTCGCTGAAGTACGCCGCCACGCTCACCGCCAGCGTGTCGCCCACCGCAATCGTGTCCCCCGGAATCGCGCCCACCGGCACCGGCGCTCGGTTCGGCGGCGGCGGAAGCACCGTCGCCACCCACACCCCGAAGACCTGATCCGCCGACAGGCCGCCCGGGTCCGTCGCCGTCACCGTCACCGTGTCCATGCCGACCGCCACCCCCGCGACCGTCAGCACCGAGTCCGCGATCATCACCGTCAGCACGGTCGAGTCCGAACTCGTCGCCGAGTACGTCAGCGAATCGCCGTCCGGGTCGCTGAAGTACGTCGCCACGTCCACGGCCAGCGTGTCGCCCACCACCAGCGTGTCCGCCGGAATCGCGCCCACCGGCACCGGCGCCCGGTTCGGCGGCGGCGGATGCACCGTCGCCACCCACACCCCGAAGACCTGATCCGCCGACAGGCCGCCCGGGTCCGTCGCCGTCACCGTCACCGTGTCCATGCCGACCGCCACCCCCGCGACCGTCAGCACCGAGTCCGCGATCATCACCGTCAGCACGGTCGAGTCCGAACTCGCCGCCGAGTACGTCAGCGAATCGCCGTCCGGGTCGCTGAAGTACGCCGCCACGTCCACGGCCAGCGTGTCGCCCACCACCAGCGTGTCCGACGGAATCGCGCCCACCGGCACCGGCGCTCGGTTCGGCGGCGGCGGATTTGGTACGTCGTCGTCGCCCACGGTGACCATGACGGTCGCCGAGACGCCGTCGTAGCCACCACCGGTGGCGTTGAGAGTGACTGTGGCGGCCTCGTCCGCCGTGTCGCCGTCCTGCACGCCCGTTACCGTCACCGTCTGAGCAACGCTCCAGTTCGCCGTCGTGAAGGTCAACGCCCCGCCGACCGTCGCCACCAGCGTGTCCGCGCTCGAGGGCGTGACCGTGACCGTGGCGCTCGGCTCCGACTCCAGAACGACCGTGAATGTTGCCGTCCCGCCCTCGTTCACCTCGACCGTGTCGGCGCCCACCGCGATTCCCGGAGGCGTGACAACCGTTTGGCCGAACAGTCGAACCGAATCCAGCGCCTCGACGTGAAGGCCTCCAAAGTTGGCGTCCGGAAGGTCCGGAGGCTGCGCGGAGACGTAGGCGGTATCCTGGCCGGTGCCCAGTGTCACGAGAAACTCGGGCGAGGCGATCGCCCCCCGGGGGATGGTGACCGAGCTGAGCGTGGTCGCCGGATCTCCAACCGACGTAATCGCGCCGCCCGCAGCCGATACCCCGATCTGGAGATCTGCGGGGGTTCCTTCGGCCACTTCGAGCCGGACCCTGGCGGGAGAGGGGGCGTCCGGACTCGGGCTGTCCAGCCGCTTCAGAGAGAGGCGGAGGCCGATGAAGTCGGTTACGGCAACTTCGATGTCGTCCGTTCCATGGAACGCGCTGTCGGGTAGGGTCGTCAGGTCGTTGTCGTCGAGCCAGAGCGAATCCAAGGCCGTCAGGCCGCTGAACACGCCGACCGGTAGGGTCGTCAGGTCGTTGTCGTGGAGATGCAGTCGCCCCAGCGCCGTCAAGCTGCTGAACACGCCAGCCGGCAGAGCGCTCAGCCTGTTGTAGTCGAGTTCAAGGGTCTCCAGCGCCGCCAAGCCGCTGAACACCCCGGCGGGCAAGGTATCCAGTTCATTGTCGGAGAGACCAAGCCACCAAAGCTCCGTCAAGCCGCCAAAAACACTGTCGGACAAGGTCGTCAGGTCGTTGCCGCCGAGACCCAGGCCCCACAGCGCCGTCAAGCCGCTGAACACGCCGGCCGGCAGCGTCGTCAGGTCGTTGCTGCGGAGGTCAAGCCGCCCCAGCGCGGTCAAGCCGCTGAACACCCCGGGGGGAAGCGTGTCCAAGTCGTTGCCGTAGAGCCAGAGGTCCTCCAAGGCCGTCAAGCCACCGAACACGCCGGCGGGCAGGGTCGTCAGGTCGTTGTTGGCGAGATTCAGGTACCACAACCCCGTCAACCCAGCAAAATCGCCCGCCATGAGCGAATCAACATCAATCGTGAGACTGGCGATACCAGCCAGAGCCGCACTCCCCACCGCCGCGCAGTCCGTCACCCCTACCTTGCTCATAATCGAGTCCCGGACCGCCGCCGTCCGGTTGCAGATCCCCGAGCTCGCCACATGCGCCGAGAACGTCATCTCACCGGTCGCACCGGTCGCGCTCCGCGCCGTGACCGTCACTTCCGCAGTGCCCTCCCGCAGCCCCCGCACCCGCACGGCCCCACCCTCGACCGTCACCTCGGCCACGCCTCCCTGCCCGGTCCGCGCAACGTAGGTCACGGCGTCGCCGTTGGGATCGCGGAAGTAGTCGGCCGCCTCCACCACCGCCTCCCCCCCCACGGCCACCGCAACCGGTGGCACCGGCCCCACCGTCTCCACCACGGAATCCGAGGGCGCGAGCGCGGTCCGGTCGCCGCACGCCAAGGCCCACAGACCCGCGCACAAAGCGGCGAACACAACCCAGTACTTCGTTCTGCCGGACATCGTCGGACTCCAATCCCGAAGGCATCCCCATCGCTGCCGAACCAGCGGGCACATTAGGGGCTCACATCCTCCCACGCAAATGGAAGCGACCGTGTTCGGCACGATGGAGTACCGGGGATGCGACCGCCCATTGCCCGCGGCTCCATCGCGTCCAGCCGGGATAGTATCACTCGCTGTGCTCTCGTGATATCAATTCAACCGGGCGGCTAACGTTTCGAGCTTCTCCCGGGAAGGGACGGGTGCTGGGCACGGGCGCCGCGTTCTCGGTGGACGGGCGGGGCCGGTTCATGGACCACATCCTCATCGAACGGCTGTGGCGGTCGCTGAAGTACGAGGCGGCGCGTTCGGGGATGGCGCCTCCGCGTTGGGGGGGGACGCTCTCGATGATGGGGATGAGGCCTCTGGAAATGGGCTCACGAACCGCCTTCAACCTCACCAGGTCACGGTGAGCGGCGGGCCCAGAACCACTTCGACTCCGTTGATCGAGGAGGGCAGATCCGGAGGCGGTGGCGTCAACGAAATCACCGTGGTGTTCGAAGTCCCATCGACGGACACGATGCTCGACGTTCGACTCCCGGCGGCGAACACGAACGCATTGACCAGGGAGGTCCCGCCCGTGACCGAGAACGGGATGGTCAATCCGGTGGGCGTGCCTTCCGAAATCTCAAGCTGGAACTCGGCCGTCGAATTGGAACTGCCGTCGTCAACGCGGCTGAGCACGGCCTCCAGCTCGAAGGCAACGCCGGACTGCGGGGTGATGTCCAGCACGCCAAGAGGCACGCCGTCAAACAGCCCGGGCGGCAACGACGCCAAATTGTTGCCCGGCATTTGGACCATGTTCAGAGCCGGTAGGCCGGAGAAGACCCCACTCGCTAGTGACGTGAGCGACGTGTTGGTCTGTAGCAAAAGCCAATCAAGACTGGTCATGCCCGCGAACAGGTGTTCGGAGAGGGACGTCATGGAGGTGGCCGCCAGCTCGAGCGCCGTGACGCCGGGAACCGTGGCGAACACGCTATCGGGAAGCGAAGTGATGGGGTTTCCCCCAAGCAGCACTCGGGTCACTCCCGACAAACCCATGAAGTCGTATCGCTTCAGCGTGACGATGTTGGCTGAGCGCGCATTCAGACCATTCACGCTCGACAGCGCGGCATCGTCCACCTGGTCGCAGCTCGCGTACCCAACATGCGTCACGATCCGATCACGAATCTGTGGGGTGCGGTCGCACACGCCCTCGGCGATCGTGACCCGGGCGGTCGTGTCGGTCGCCAGCGTGTAGCCCGCGCCCGGAAGCGGCGCGTCGAGGGTCACCAGGAAGGCTTCGCGGGTGGGCTCGATGTCGTCGTCGTCGGAAATGGCCACGGCCAGCGACGCGGTTCTCGTCCCCGCCGGGATCTGCAGCACGCCACCGGCGACGTCCACGTAGTCGGATGAATCGGCGTCGTCGGTTGTGATGTCGTTGTCGGCCGCCACCGTGTAGCGCACCGATATGGGAGACGTCGGAATCGGCTCGACCACGACGGTGAACACCGCCGTGTCGCCCTCGGTTGGTGCCGCGGACGTCTCTTGGAATCCGACGCCCTGGTCCCGGACGGTGAACGGCGGGCCCAGAACCACTTCGACTCCGTTGATCAAGGAGGGCAGATCCGGAGGCGGTGGCGTCAACGAAACCACCATGGTGTTCGACGTCCTATCGACGGACACGATGCTCGAGGTTCGACTCCCGGCGGCGAACACGAACGCATTGACCGGGGAGCTCCCGCCCGTGACCGAGAACGGGATGGTCAATCCGGTGGGCGTGCCCTCCGTAATCTCCAGCTGGAATTCGGCCGTCGAATAGGAACTGGCGTCGTCAACGCGGCTGAGCACGGCCTCCAGCTCGAAGGGAACTCCGGACTGCGGGGTGATGTTCAGCACGCCAAGAGGCACGCCGTCAAACAGCCCGGGCGGCAACGACGTCAAATTGTTGTCCGGCAATTCGACGGTGTTCAGAACCGGTAGGCCGGAGAATACCCCACTCGCTAGTGACGTGAGCGACCTGTTCGTCTGCAGGAAAAGCACACTAAGGCTGGTCATGCCCGCGAACAGGTGCTCGGAGAAGGTCGTCATGGAGGTGCCCGCCAGCTCGAGCGCCGTGACGCTTGGAACCGTGGCGAACACGCTATCGGGAAGCGAAGTGATAAGTTCGTTTCCTCCAAGCAGCACTTGGGTCGCTCCCGACAAACCCATGAAGTCGTATCGCTTCAGCGTGACGATGTCGGCTGAGCGCGCATTCAGGACACTCACGCTCGACAGCGCGGCATCGTCCACCTGGTCGCAGCTCGCGTACCCAACATGCGTCACGATCCGATCACGAATCTGTGGGGTGCGGTCGCACACGCCCTCGGCGATCGTGACCCGGGCGGTCGTGTCGGTCGCCAGCGTGTAGCCCGCGCCCGGAAGCGGCGCGTCGAGGGTCACCAGGAAGGCTTCGCGGGTGGGCTCGATGTCGTCGTCGTCGGAAATGGCCACGGCCAGCGACGCGGTTCTCGTCCCCGCCGGGATCTGCAGCACGCCACCGGCGACGTCCACGTAGTCGGATGAATCGGCGTCGTCGGTTGTGTTGTCGTTGTCGGCCGCCACCGTGTAGCGCACCGATATGGGAGACGTCGGAACCGGCTCGACCACGAGGGTGAACAACGCCGTGTCGCCCTCGGTCGGTGCCGCGGACGTCTCTTGGAATCCGACGCCCTGGGCCGGGAACGTGACCGCGAACGTCTGGCTCCCGCTCGACTGACTGGGGTCCCTCGCGGTTATGGTCACGGTGCCCGCGCCCACCCCCACGCCGGTCAGGGTCAGCACGCTGCCCAGGACCGACGCGGTCACGACGGAGGCATCCGAGACCTGGGCGGAGTAACCCAACGGATCCCCGTCCGGGTCCACAAAGTACTGGGCGAGATTCACACCTGGAGCCTGTCCCATCGATATGTAACGGTCGGGAAGCGTGGCCACGCTGACGGGCGCGCGATTGGGAACGACGACATCGAAGGACTGCCCAACGGACGCCGAATCGGGGTCGGTTGCCGTGATGGACACCACCACGGACCCTCGCTGCTGACCGACGAGCGTCACCACGTTGCCCGCGACGGTCACGTCCACAAAGCCGGAGGGCGACACCGACGCCTCGTAGGAGAGCGACCCGCTGTCGGGATCGCTGAAGTGAAGACCCGCATCGATTTCAAGGGTGTCGCCCAGGTACAGCGACTGCGCGGAAATCGAGTCCGCCACCACCGGGGCGCTGTTGGCCCTCAACGAAAGGACCAGCTCCGCCGAGAGGCCGCCCGGATCGGTCGCCGTCACCGTCACGTCCACGGTGCCGCTGGACAACGCCGACAGGGTGACGGTGGAGTCGGTGGTGGTCGTGCCCACCACGGTGGCGTCCGAGCTCTGCCACGTGTAAGAGAGTGGATCGGCATCCGGGTCCGAGACGACATCCGCGAAGTGGTCCAGGTCGAACGTCTCCGTCTCGCCCACGATGAGCGTTTCCAATGTCGAAGGCGCGCCGTCCGCCACCTCCGGCGCCCGGTTCGTGGTCACGGTGAAGGTGTCGGCGACGGAGAGGTCGTGGGAGTCCGTCGCGGTGACGATTACGGACGCGCTTCCCCCGCCGGGCGCCCCGGTGACCCATAGCGTGTCCCTCCGGACCTGCACCACCACCGAATTGGCGTCGCTCGAGGCCGCGTACGCCAAGTCATCGCTGTCCTGGTCGTCGAAGACCGGATCCAGGGCGACATGGGTCGAATCGCCGACATTGATGGTGTCGTCGGCAATCGGGGCCGCGACCTCCGGCGGCCCGTTCACCGTTATGGTCGTGGTCTGGCTGGCCGAGAGGCCCAAGCTGTCGGTCGCCTGCAACGTGGCGGTCGTGGAGCCGCGGGAGACGCCGGTGATGGTGATCTGGCCGCCGCCGATCACGACGCTCAGCACGCTCGGATCCCCGCTTGTCACATCGAAGGTCAACGGATCTCCGTCCGGGTCGGTGAAGTTGCGGTACAGGATGGAGTCCGGCACGCTGATCGTCTGTCCGACGTTCATGGTGTCCACGGGCAACGGTGCGGCGATTTCGGGCGCTCGGTTGTCCAACACGGTCACAATCACCGTGGTGTCGGACAGGAGGGCGTATTCCGGCGCACCGGCGAACTGGAACGCAACCGTGGCCATGTCGGTGTCCCGGTTCGCGTCTCCGGCGCCCGTCACTCTGAGGGGTTGCGGCGTGTTCCAAGTCACCGTGTCGAAGACCAATTGCGCGGGACTCACCGTCGCGATCGAATCCCTCGAGCTGGTTGTCGTGACCGTGACGTCGTCGCTGGGTCTCGTCGCGAGACGCACCATGAGGGAGTCGGTCTCGTGGTCCATCACGGTGAGGGAGTCGGTCGAGAGCACGAGGCCCGGCGGGTCGTCGTCGTCCACGGCGACCGTGGTGGTCGCGGAGACGCCTCCGTAGCGGGCCCCGCTCGCGGTCAGGGTGATGGCGACCGTCTCGTCCACGCCGTCGTCGTCCTGCACGCCCTCGACCGTGAACACCTGCGGCACGTTCCAGTTCGCGGCCGTGAAGGTCAGCGCGCCGCCCACCTTCGCCGCCAGCGTGTCCGCGCTCGCCGGCGTGACCGTCACCGCGGCGCTCGGCCTCGTCGCCAGCGCGACCGTGAACGTCGCCGTCCCGTCCTCGTCCACCTCGACCGTGTCCGCGCCAACCGTGATCCCCCGGCGTAGGCCGAACAACCGCACCGAGTCCAGGGCCGCGACGTGGAGCTCGCCGAAGTCGTCGTTCGGCAGGTCCGGAGGCAGCGCGGAGAGGTAGGCGGTGTCCTGGCCGGCGTCGAGGTTGACCCGAAACTCGGGCGACGCGATGGCACCCCGGGGGATGGTGACCGAGCTGATCGTGCTGGTGGAATCCTCAACCGACGAAATCGTGCCGCCCACGGCGGACACACCAATCTGAAGATCGGTGGGAGTTGCTTCGGCCACTTCGAGCCGGACCCGCGCGGGAGAGGGGGCATCGAGGCCCGGCTGGTCCAGTCGCGTCAGGGAGAGGCGGAGGCCGATGGAGTCGGTTCGGGCGGTTTCGATGCCGACCGCTCCGTGGAAGGCGCTGTCCGGAAGGGTGGTCAGCTCGTTGTCGTCAAGGGTAAGCGACGCCAGCGCCGTCAGATCGCTGAACACGCCGACGGGCAGCGCCGTCAGCTCGTTGTCGTCGAGCGCGATCGACTCCAGCGCCGTCAAGCCGCTGAACAAACCGGCGGGTACCGTCGTCAGCTCGTTGTCGTTGAGCGTAATCGCCTCCAGCGCCGTCAAACCGCTGAACACGCCGGCGGGCAGTGACGTCAACTCATTGAGGTGGAGCCGGAGCCACGACAGCTCCGTCAAGCCGCCGAACACGCCGGCGGGCAGGGACGTCAGGCGGTTGCCAAGGAGATGGAGCCGCTCGAGGGCCGTCAGGCCGCTGAACACGCCGGCGGGTAGATTCGATAGTTCGTTGACGGAGAGATCAAGGTGCTTGAGCGCCGTCAAACCGCCGAAGAGCCCGGCGGGCAGGGAGGTTAGGTCGTTGTTGGAGAGAAACAGCGACGTAAGCGCCGTCAAGCCGCTGAACGTCCCGGCGGGCAGGGCCGTCAGGTTGCTCGAGGAGAGACCCAGCACCTCAAGCGTCGTCAAGCCGCCGAACACGCTCGCGGGTAGGGTCGTGGCGACACCAAGGTCGAGCCAAAGCGTTCTCAGCGCCGTCAGGCCATTGAACACGCCGGCGGGCAGGGCCGACAGGTTGTCGTCGCCGGCGAGGTTGAGCCACTGAAGCGCCGTTAGGCCGTCGAACACGCCGGCGGGCAGAGTCGTCACGTCGTCGAGATCCAGGAACCAGAGACCCGACAATCCCGCGAAATCGCCTACCGCCAGCGCATCAACGGCAATCGTGAGGCGATCGATGCCAGCCAGAGCGATACCGCCCACCATCGCGCAGTCGGTTGCGCCGAGCTTGCTCATGATGGAGTCGCGGACCGCGGGGGTGCGGTTGCAGATCCCCGCCGTTTCGTCGTCCGCGACCGTGACCGTGATGGTCGCGGATATGCTGTCGTAGCCGCCGCCGCTGGCGGCCAAGGCAATGGTGGCGGTCTCGTTGGCCGCGTCGGCGTCGTGATCCGCGCTCACGGCGACCGCCCTAGCCGAATCCCAGTTGGTGGCCGTGAAGGTGAGGGTGTCCGCGCTCGCCTCCACGTCGGCGTTGTCGCTCGACACCAACACCGTCACCGTGGCGCTCGGCAGCGTGGCCAACTTCGCCGTGAACTCCACGGTCGCGGTGTCGCCCTCTTCGATGGTGAGTTCGGTCGGATCCACCACGATGCCGATCACGTCGTCGTCCGCCACGTTGACCGTGACGGACGCGGAAACACTGTCGTAGCCACCCCCGATGGCGGCCAAGGTGACGAGGACGGTCTCGTCCTCCGCGTCGTCGTCCTGCGCGCCCGCGACCGTCACGGTTTGCGGGGTGTTCCAGTTCGCCGTCGTAAACGTCAACGCCCCATCAACCGTCACCGCCAGCGTGTCCGCGCTCGACGGCGTGACGGTCACCGTGTCGCTCGGCTCCGACTCCAGCACGACCGTGAAGGTGGCCATCCCACCCTCGTCCGCCGCGACCGTGTCCGGGTCCACCACCAGTCCCGGAGGCGGAGAATCCGGTAGACCGAACAACCGGACCGAGTCCAGCGCCTCGACGTAGAGGTCACCGAAGTAGGCGTCCGGCAGATCCGGAGGCAGCGCGGAGACGTAGGCGGTATCCTGGCCGGCGTCCAGTCTCACGACAAACTCCGGCGAGACCAACGACCCGCGGGGAATCGTGACCGAACTGATCGTGTTGGCGGAATCTTCGACCGACGTGATCGTGCCACCCGCAGCCGAGACGCCGATCTGAAGATCCGCGGGAGTTCCCTCGGCCACCTCGAGCCGGACCCGGGCGGGAGGGGGAGCATCGAGGCCCGGATGGTCGAGTCGTCGCAGGGAGAGACGGAGGCCGATGGAGTCGGTAATGGCGTAATCGATGTCGACCGTTCCGTGGAAGGCGCTGTCGGGAAGGGTGGTTAGGTCGTTGTTGTCGACCGAGAGAGAATCCAAGGCGGTTAGGCCGTTGAACACTCCGGTGGGTAGGGTTGTTAGGTCGTTGTCGTCGAGAAAAAGCTCCCCCAGCGCCGACAAACCGCTGAACACTCCGGCCGGTAGGGTCGTCAGGCGATTGCTATCGAGGTAAAGGGTTTCCAGCGCCGTCAAGCCGCTGAACACGTCGGCGGGCAGGGTCGCCAAGTCGTTGCCACCGAGATAGAGCCACTCCAACGCCGTCAAGCCGCTGAACACCCCGGCGGGAAGGGTCATCAGGTCGTTGGCTCTGAGATCAAGGTCCTCCAGCGCCGCCAAGCCGTTGAACACTCCGGCGGGCAGGGTCGTCAGGTGGTTTCGGTAGAGAGAGACCCGCGTCAGCGACGTCAAGCCGCCGAACACCCCGGCCGGCAGGGTCGTCAGGTCGTTTTCGGTGATATAGAGTTCCTCCAGCGCCGTCAAGCCGCTGAACACCCCATCAGGCAGGGTCGTGAGGCCGTTGTCGCGGAGATAAACAAACCTCAGGGCTGTCAAACCGCCGAACACCCCGGCCGGCAGGACCGTCAGGTCGTTGCCGGAGAGACTAAGGTACTCCAGCGCCGTCAAGCCACCGAAAACTCCCGCGGGCAAGGTCGTCAAGTCGTTGTTGGCGAGATTCAGATACGACAACCCTGACAACAACGCGAAGTCGCCCACCTTGAGCGAATCAACATTAATGGTGAGGCTGTCGATGCCGGCCAAAGCCACACTGTTCACGGCCGCGCAGTCCGTTGCGCTCAGCTTGCTCATGATCGAGTCGCGGACCGCCGCCGTCCGGTCGCAGATCCCCACCGCGTCGTCGTCGTCCACGGTGACCGTGACGGTCGCGGATATGTCGCCGTAGTCGCCGCCGCTACCCGTCAGGGTGATGGTGGCGGTCTCGTCCGCCGCGTCGTCGTCGTGATCCGCGCTCACGGCGACCGCCTGGGCCGAGTCCCAGTTGGTGGACGTGAACGTGAGGGTGTCCGGGCTCGCCTCCACGTCGGCGTTGTCGCTCGACATGGACACCGTCACCGTGCCGCTCGGCAGCGTGGCCAGCTTCGCCGTGAACTCCACAGTCGCGGTGTCGCCCTCTTCGATGGCGAGTTGGGTCGGATCCAACACGATGCCGACCGCGTCGTCGTCGTTCACGACCACCGTGACGGTCGCGGTTGTACCGCCGTAGCCACCCCCGGTGGCGGTCAGGGCAATGGTGGTCGTCTCGTCGGCCGCGTCGTCGTCGTGCGCGCCCGTAACCGTCACCGTTTGCGGGGCGCTCCAGTTCGCCGCCGTGAAGGTCAGCGCCCCACTCACCGTCGCCGCCGCCATGTCCGCGCTCGAGGGCGTGACCGTCACCGCGGCGCTCGGCGCCGACTCCAGCACGACCGTGAACGCCGCCGTCCCGCCCTCGTCCACCTCGACCGTGTCCGGGTCAACCGTAATCCCCGGAGGGGTGACCGCTTGGCCGAAAAGCCGGACCGAGTCCAGCGCCTGTACGTAGAGATCGCCGAAGTTGGCATCCAGGAGGTCGGGAGGTAGCGCGGAGACGAAGGCGGTGTCTTGGCCGGCGGCCAGTGTGACGACAAACTCTGGCGAGATCAGGGACCCCCGGGGAATGGTGACCGAGCTGATCGTGGTCGCCGGATCCCCGACCGACATGATCGTGCCACCCGCAGCCGACAAGCCGATCTGAAGATCCGCGGGAGTTCCTTCGGCCACCTCGAGCCGGACCCGGGCGGGAGGGGGGGCATCGAGGCTCGGATGGTCCAGTCGCCGCAGGGAGAGACGGAGGCCGATGGAGTCGGTAATGGCGTAATCGATGTCGACCGTTCCGTGGAAAGCGCTGTCGGGTAGGGTGGTTAGGTCGTTTTTGGTGAGCCAGAGCGAATCTAAGGCGGTTAGGCCGCTGAACACCCCGGCGGGCAGGGTCGTCAGGTCGTTGTCGGAGAGATCAATCTTCCCCAGCGACGTCAAGCCGCTGAACAAGCCATCGGGCAGGGTCGTCAGGTCGTTGTTGTCGAGTCTAAGCCCCTTCAGCGCGGCCAAGCCGCTGAACAACCCAGCCGGCAGGGTCGTCAGGTCGTTGCCGGTGAGATCAAGCCAGCCCAGTGCCGTCAAGCCGCTGAACAAGCCATCGGGCAGGGTCGTCAGGTCGTTGTCGGAGAGATCAAGCAGCCCCAGAGACGTCAAGCCGCTGAACAAGCCATCGGGCAGGGTCGTCAGATCGTTGTTGTCGAGTCTAAGCCGCCCCAGCGCGGCCAAGCCGCTGAACAACCCGACGGGCAGGGCCGTCAGGCCGGTCTTGTCGAGACGCAGGTAGGTCAGCGACGTCAAACCGCTGAACACTCCGGCGGGTAGAGCCGTGAGGTCGTTGTCGCGAAGACCAAGGACCTCCAGCGACGTCAAGCCGCTGAACGTCCCGGCGGGCAGGGCCGTAAGGCCGTTGCCGTCGAGAATGAGGCGCCCAAGCGACGTCAAGCCGTTGAACGCTCCGGCCGGCAGGGTCGTCAGTTGGTTGCGGCCGAGATGAAGGAATTCAAGCGCCGTCAAGCCGCTGAACAGCCCAGCCGGCAGGGTCGTCAGGTCGTTGCCGTAGAGATCAAGCCAGTCCAGTGCCGTCAAGCCGCTGAACACTCCGACTGGCAGGGTCGTCAGGTCGTTTAATCCGAGACCAAGCCCCGCCAGTGCCGCCAAGCCGCTAAACAGCCCGGGGGGCAGGGTCGTCAGGTCGTTGTCTCGAAGCCTAAGAACCTCCAGCGACGTCAAGCCTCTGAACACCCCATCAGGCAGGGTCGTCAGACCATTGTCGGAGAGATCCAGGTACGCCAACTCCGTCAACAATGCGAAGTCGCCCACCTGGAGCGAATCAACATCAATGGTGAGACGGTCGATGCCGGCCAAGGCCGCACTGTCCACCACCGCGCAGTCCGTTGCGCCGAGCTTGCTCATGATCGAATCGCGGACCGCCGCCGTCCGGTCGCAGATCCCCACCGCGTCGTCGTCCTCCACGGTGACCGTGACGGTCGCGGATGTGCCACCATAGTCGCCGCCGCTACCCGTCAGGGTGATGGTGGCGGTCTCGTTGGCCGCGTCGGCGTCGTGATTCGCGCTCACGGCGACCGCCTGGGCCGAGTCCCAGTTGGTGGACGTGAAGGTGAGGGTGTCCGGGCTCGCCTCCACGTCGGCGTTGTCGCGCGAAACCGAAACCGTCACCGTGCCGCTCGGCAGCGTGGCCAGCTTCGCCGTGAACTCCACGGTCGCGGTGTCGCCCTCCTCGATGGCGAGCTGGGTCG
The DNA here is from genome assembly GCA_965221265.1 of Longimicrobiales bacterium. Classification (GTDB taxonomy): domain Bacteria; phylum Gemmatimonadota; class Gemmatimonadetes; order Longimicrobiales; family Gaopeijiaceae; genus BD2-11. The sequence goes on from OZ244873.1 coordinate 549,139, forward strand.
GATCCAACACGATGCCGACCGCGTCGTCGTCGGTCACGACCACCGTCACGGTCGCGGTTGTGCCGCCGTAGGCGCCACCGGTGGCGGTCAGGGCAATGGTGGTCGTCTCGTCCGCCGCGTCGTCGTCGTGCGCGCCCGTAACCGTCACCGTTTGCGGGGCGTTCCAGTTCGCCGCCGTGAAGGTCAGGGCCCCGCTCACCGTCGCCGCCGCCATGTCCGCGCTCGAGGGCGTGACCGTCACCGCGGCGCTCGGCGCCGACTCCAGCACGACCGTGAACGTCGCCGTCCCGCCCTCGTCCACCTCCACCGTGTCCGGGTCCACCGCAATCCCCGGAGGCGTGACGGCTTGGCCAAACAGTCGGACGGAATCCAGCGCCTCGACGTAGAGGTCACCGAAGTTGGCATCCGGCAGGTCCGGAGGTAGTGCGGAAACGTAGGCGGTGTCCTGGTCGGTGGCCAGTGTGACGACAAACTCTGGCGAGATCAGGGACCCCCGGGGAATGGTGACCGAGCTGATCGTGGTCGCCGGATCCCCGACCGACGTGATCGTGCCACCCGCAGCCGACACGCCAATCTGAAGATCCGCGGGAGTTCCCTCGGCCACCTCGAGCCGGACTCGGGCGGGAGAGGGAGCATCTAGGTCCGCCTGGTCCAGCCGTCGCAGGGAGAGGCGGAGGCCGATGGAGTCGGTAGCGGCGTGTTCGATGTCGACCGTTCCGTGGAAGGCGCTGTCGGGAAGACTGGTCAGGTCGTTGTTATAGAGCCAGAGCAAATCTAAGGCGGTTAGGCCGCTGAACACCCCGGCGGGAAGGGTCGTCAGGTCGTTGTCTTCAAGCCGAAGCCCCTCCAGTGCCGTCAAGCCGCTGAACACCCCGGCGGGAAGGGTCATCAGGTCGTTGTTGTAGAGCCAAAGCCGCTCCAGCGCCGTCAAGCCGCTGAACACCCCGGCGGGAAGGGTCGTCAGGTCGTTGCGGGAGAGCCCAAGCACCTCCAGCGCCGTCAAGCCGCTGAACACCCCGGCGGGAAGGGTCATCAGGTCGTTGTTGTTGAGCCAAAGCCGCTCCAGTGCCGTCAAGCCGCTGAACACCCCGGCGGGAAGGGTCGTCAGGTCGTTGTCTTCAAGCCGAAGCCCCTCCAGTGCCGTTAAGCCGCTGAACACCCCGACCGGCAGGGTGGTCAGCCGGTTGTGGTGGAGAAAAAGGTCCTTAAGCGCCGTCAAGCCGCTGAACACCCCGGCGGGAAGGGTCGTCAGGTCGTTGCGGGAGAGCCCAAGCACCTCCAGCGCCGTCAAGCCGCTGAACACTCCGGCGGGAAGGGTCGTCAGGCGGTTGCCGGGGAGACTAAGGTTCTTAAGCGCCGTCAAGCCGCTGAACACCCCGACGGGAAGGGTCGTCAGGTCGTTGCCGGAGAGCCAAAGCACCTCCAGCGCCGTCAAGCCGCTGAACACTCCGGCGGGAAGGGTCGTCAGGCCGTTGACGAAGAGACTAAGGTCCTTGAGCGCCGTCAAGCCGCTGAACACCCCGGCGGGAAGGTCGTTGCCTTGGAGATAGAGCAGCTCCAGCGCCGTCAAGCCGCTGAACACCCCGGCGGGTAGGGCGGTCAGATCGTTGGCGTAGAGCCAAAGCCGCTCCAGCGCCGCCAAGCCGCTGAACACCCCGGCGGGAAGGGTCGTCAGGTCGTTGTCTTCAAGCCGTAGCAGCTCCAGCGCCGTCAAGCCGCTGAACACCCCGGCGGGTAGGGCGGTCAGATCGTTGCTGCGGAGACCAAGGTACTCCAGCGCAGTCAAGCCGCTGAACACGCCGGCCGGCAGGGCCGTCAGGGCGTTGTAGGAGAGATATAGGTCCTCCAACGCCGTCAAGCCGCTGAACACGCCGGCCGGCAGGGTCGTCAGACCATTCTCGGAGAGATCAAGCCGCCACAGCGACGTCAAGCCGCTGAACACGCCGGCCGGCAGGGTCGTCAGACCATTCTCGGAGAGATCAAGCCGCCACAGCGACGTCAAGCCGCTGAACACCCCGGCGGGAAGGGTCGTCAGGCCGCCATCGTCGAGATCCAGATACGTCAACCCCGTCAACCCAGCAAAATCGCCCGCGATGAGCGTATCAACATCAATGTCGAGACTGTCAATACCAGCCAAAGCCGCGCTGTCCACCGCCGCGCAGTCCGTTACCCCCAACTTGCTCATGATCGAATCCCGGACCGCCGCCGTCCGGTTGCAGATCCCCGAGCTCGCCACATGCGCCGAGAACGTCATCTCACCGGTCGCGCCGGTCGCACTCCGCGCCGTGACCGTCACCTCCGCGGTGCCCTCCCGAAGCCCCCGCACCCTCACCGCCCCACCCTCGACCGTCACCTCGGCCACGCCTCCCTGCCCGGTCCGCGCGACGTAGGTCACGGCGTCGCCGTTGGGGTCGCGGAAGTAGTCGGCCGCCTCCACCACCGCCTCCCCTCCCACGGCCACCGCAACCGGTGGCATCGGCCCCACCGTCTCCACCACCGAATCCGAGGGCGCGAGCGCGGTCCGGTCGCCGCACGCCAAGGCCCAAAGACCCGCGCACAGAGCGGCGAACACAACCCAGTACTTCGTTGTGCCGGACATCGTCGGACTCCAATCCCGCAGGCATCCCCGTCGCTGCCGAACGAGCTGTCACACTAGGGGCTCACATCCTCCCGCGCAAATGGAAGCGACCGTGTGCGACGCCTTGGAGTACCGGGGACGCGACCGCCCTTCCCCGCGACGGGGATCGTCGGCCTACAGCAGCCGTCTCAGCAGCCCCCGGGCAGGTATTGCTCCGGAATGGGATGCTCCGGCGCCTCGGCGAACCAGAAGATCGACACCACCCACCAGCGCGACCCGTCGTTCATGAGCTGGATGGAGTTGATGCCGCGCGCGAACGGCTCCGGGTCGCTTGAGCTCCTGCGCGACTCGTAGGTGCTGAACGCGTGCGCGATCACCCCGTACTCCTCGGTGACCCGGTGGATCTCCACCTCGTGGAAGCCGTTGGCCTCGAGCGACGCGCCGGACATGTCCGCGTACTCGTCCGGCGTGATCACCCGGCGCGCGTAGGCCGCCCCGCCGCCGGGCCGCCCGACCGGGCTCAGGGTCGCGCCGGGCACGAAGAGCGACCGGAAGCGATCCCAGTCGCGCGCCACGCCCGCGTCGCCGGATATGACCTCGTAGAGGGCCGCGATGATGGCGTCGATCGACGCGACGTCGGCCGGATCGGCGGCGGGCTGGACGGCGTGGGCGGGCGTCGGCGCCAGAGCGGCCGCCACGCCGGTCGCCAGGACCATGGCGCTTGCCCAGCCGGCCGGAGGTCGACGTGCGCGGCCGGCGGAGCGCCCGGAGGCGCGGGAAGGCGGGGGCGTGGGGCTCATGTTCTGCATGGCTACATGATCACCCGCCGCATGTATTGCCGCACCTTCTCCATGTACTTCTCGAAGAAGTACTTCTGGATGTCCATCATGTCGAGCTCGCGCCCCTGGATGTAGGCCTGCTCGATGTCGCTGGTCATGTCGAGGGGCGTGCCGGTCGTGATGAGGAAGGTGGCCTGCTTGCCCGCCTCCAGCGACCCGACGCGGTCCTCCAGGCCAAGGAACTCGGCGGGGTTGATGGTCACCGCCCGCAGCGCCTCCTCCTCGGGGAGCCCGAACGCCACCGCCACCCCCGCCTCGAAGGGCAGCCGGTTCGAGTACAGCGACCCGGATCCGCCCGAGATCGCGAAGCGCACGCCCGCCTCGTGCAGGCGCGCGGGCATGGAGTAGGCGCCGTCGTAGCCCTCGTAGTCGCGCCCGGGCGCGTCCATGGTCGAGGTCAGGATGACGGGGATGTCCTCGGCGACCAGCCGGTCCGCCACGTGAATCGCGTCGCGACCGCCCCGGATCACGATCCTGAGGTCCTCCTCGCGCGCCCAGGTGATGGCGTCGTTGATCTGCCCGGCGCCGTCCGCCGCGATCACCACCGGAAGCGACCCGTCGAAGACCGGCATCATCGCGACGTAGCGGGAGTCGCTGCGCACCTCCTCTCCGGCGGCGACGGCGTCGCGGTACGCGCGCGCCTCGGCGAAGAAGCTCTTGAGCTGCCGCACCTGCTCCTCGTAGCTCGGCGGAGGCTCCGACGGCGGGCCCCCGAAGCCGCCGAACCCGCGGAAGCGGCGGGGGTTCGGGTCCGGCCAGTTCACGTTGAGCGCCGCCGCCGACTGCATCGACATCTCCTCCCAGCTCCAGCCCTCCAGCGCGAGCGCCGAGGACATGCCGGAGACGAGGCTGCCGTCGGGGGTCGTCAGCGTGGTGAGCACGCCCGCCGAACGGGTCGTGCCGATGTGCCGGCTCTCGGCGTTCACCGCGACGTCCGCGCGCACGTTGGGGTTGAAGTCGCCGAGCTCGTTGATGTCGTTGGAGACGCCGACCGCGCCGATTTCGGCGATCCCCACCGTGCTGTAGGCGTCGATCAGCCCCGGATAGACGTGCTTTCCGGACGCGTCGATCACGCGGGTTCCCTCCGGAATCTCCAGATCGGCCCCGACCGCCGTGATCACCCCGTTCTCGAACAGGATGGTTCCGTTCTCGATGACGCCGCTGGTGACGGTGTGGATGGTCGCGCCGCGCAGAGCCATCGGCTCGGCCTGGGGGGGCACCGTCATGCGCACCTGGGCCCCCGCCGCAACCGGCGCCAAGGCCCACAGCGCCAAGGCCGCCCAGGCGCTCCCCGCGCGCGCCCGCCTTCCGTTTCCGCCCGGTCGCTTGATCGTCCTCATCGGTTCCCCTCCATCTGAGCGGTCTGGCCGCTGCCCGCTTCCACGGACAGGATGGCCTGAATGAGCTGCGCGCGTTCCTCTTCGATGCGGTCGCGCATGTCCGCGTCCTCCTCCAGCGAGAAGTACCGCCGGCCATCGACCCACGTCTGCTCCGCGCGCGAGAACTGCGAGAGCGGATCGCCGCTCCAAATCACGAAGTCGGCGTCCTTGCCTGCCTCCAGCGAACCGACCTGGTCGTGGATCGCCACGGCCTCGGCCGCCTGGTTGGTCACCGTCGACAGCGCCTGTTCGGGCGTGAGCCCGGTGCGCAGCAGCTTGCCCGCCTCCCAGTTCATGCGGCTGGCGATCTGGCTGTTGTCGGAGTGCAGCGAGGTCACCACCCCCGCCTCGATCAGGATGCGGGCGTTGTACACGGTCGCGTCGTACGCCTCCAGCTTGAAGGCGCCCCAGTCGCTCCAAACCACGGCGGCCACCCCGGACGCCGCGAGCTCGGGCGCGATCTTGTACGCCTCGACGCCGTGCTGAAGCGTCTGGACCCGGAAGCCGAACTCCTCCGCCAGACGGACCAGGGCAAGGAATTCGTCCGCCCGATAGCCGTGCGACGAGATGAGCAGCTCCTGGTTGAGGATGTCCAGGATCGCCTCCATGCGCAGATCGCGCCGGGGAGGCAGGCCCTCCCCGCTCTCCTCCCACCGTTGCCACTCGCGCTCGTAGTCGCGCGCGGCCATGAAGTGGTCGCGAATGATCTCCTGCGTCCCCATGCGCGTGTCGGGATAGCGGCCCTGACGCCGCTTCGGGTTCTCGCCCAGCGCGAACTTCACCGTGCGGGGCGCGTTCTCGAGTTTGAGGTCCTCGGGCAGCGAGCCCCAGCGCATCTTCACGAAGACGTTCTCGCCCCCGATGGGATTGGCGGAGCCGTGCTTGATGTGCGCGGTGGTGAGCCCGCCCGCCAACTGCCGGTACATCCAGATGTTGTTGTGGGTCACGACCTCGCCCATGCGCACCTCGGGCACGATCGCGAAGCCGCTCTCGTTCACCGCGCTGACGCCCGAGTGGATGTGCGGATCGATCATCCCCGGCGTGACGTGCTTGCCGTTCGCGTCGATCTCGACCGCTCCGCCCGGGGCGTCCAGATCCATGCCCACCGCCTCGACCACGCCGGCGCGCACCAGCAGGTCGGCGCCCTCCAGGATTCCCTGCGGGCCTTGGGTCCAGACGGTCGCGTCGCGCACCACGACCGCCGCGGGCTGCTCCGGCACCGCGGTCCGGCCGTACTCCATCATCGGGCGAATGAAGGGCAGGTCGATTTCGGGCACGTCCATCGCCACGGTCCCGCGCGGCGGACCCTCGAAGCCTTCGGTGCGCGTGCCCCGGAAGGAGGGGTCCGCCCCGTTGGGTAGCGACGTCCAGCCGTAGAACTCGTCGCCGCGCACCGAACCGGAGAGGAGCGCCATGCCCTGGTAGCCGAGGGCCTCGCCGTTGAAGCGGACTTGGATGCGGCCCGTTTCGGCGACCGCGCTGGCCGACGCCAGGTCGATCCGGGCGCCACCGGGAAGCTCCGGCCCCATGCCGGCCACGTCGAGGTGGCCGCGCAGCCGGTTGAGCGGACCTTCCAGGACGAGCGCGGCGTCGAAGCCCCACTCGTCTTCCGAGGCGATCTCCCAGGTGCCCCTGGGATCGATCTGGGCGGGGCGGGTCACGCCGTAGACCCTTCCCCGCACCCACACGTCGCGCACGGTCGCCTCCTCCGCGAAGAGGTCGCCCTCGCTCACGATCAGGTTGGCCACCTTGCCCTCGGCGATGGTCCCGTGGGTGCGATCGATCCCGAGCCACGAGGCCGGCGTGGTGGTGAGCGCCGCCAGGGCATCGTCCGCCGCGAGCCCGCGGGCCACCGCGACGCGCAGGTTGGGCAGGAACTCGTTCAACGACGCGAGGCCGTCGGTGGTGATGGCGAAGCGCACGCCCGCATCGGCCAGCCGCGCCGCGCTGGTGGGCGCCAGGTACCAGTGGCGCAGATCGGCGAGCGAGGCGTCGAGGGCCGCCCCCGGGTGCCCCACATCCGGGGCGTCGGGGAAGTCCAGGGGCACGATCAGGGGATCGCCGCGCCCGCGCAGCACGTCGATGAGGCGGTACTCCAAGCCGTTCCCCCGGTACCAGGCCCGGAGCCCGAACTCCGACGCGATCCGGTGCGCGCGAAGGTATTCCTCCTCGCTGCCGGTCTCGAAAATGACCGTCTGATCGCCGTGCACCGCATCCCGGAGCGCCGCCAGGGCGTCACTGGTCTCGGGAGGCAGGAAGGCGCGGCCGCTCGACTCGTACGCGTCCCAGGCGCGCTCGTACCAGTCGGCGTCCATGAGCGTCTGCTTCATGAGGGCGATGGTGCCCATGGCGGAGTTGGGGTACGATCCGCCCAGCTCGAAGGAGCGCTGGAACCCGATCGCCTGGGCGACGTCGGGGCGCAGGACCCGGTCGCGCACCCCCTCGTCGCCGAGCGTGACCAGCGACGCCGTGCCCCGGAAGATGCCCTGCCTGGGCACCGCCAGGGCCGCGCCGAACCCCTGGGAGCGGAGCGCGGAGCGGCGGTCGGCGTCGTCCTGGAGATTCCGCGTGGTGGAGAACCACGCCCGCACCTGCGGGTTCCAGTGCGTGGGCCCCACGTCGCCGTCCTCGGGCACGGCGTCCATGCCCAGGTCGGCGTGCGCGTCGATGAAGCCCGGGTACACCGTCAACCCGTCGAGCATCCACACGCGCGCGCCCGACGGCGGGTCGCCCCGCCCGACCGACTGAATGAGCCCGTCGCGGATCACGACCGTGGCGTCGTCCATGACCTCCCCCGGCGCGGTCACGACCCGGGCGCCCACCAGGGCGTGGTACCCGGTGCCGTTGTCGCGCATGCCCTCGACGGGTTGGGTGCGGGTCGCCTGCTGGGCCTCCACGCCCGCCGCCAGCACGGCCGCGAGCCCCATTGCGCACAGTGTCGTCTTCACGGCAATCTCCTGGAAATCCGTTGTCCCCGCGTGAATCGCCCGGTTGCCTCGTCCCGACGGGTCTCCCCCCCGAGTCCGGAGGGTGCGGGTAGCATTGATGACTACGCGCCGGATCGCGTCCGGTCAATCCGCGAATCGGCTTCGCCAAATCCGCTACCCCGCCGGCACCCGCGCGATGGGATACGGCTCCCCGGCGCGCAGCCGGTCCGAGAGAAACCCCCAGTTGGCGAAGCCATCGTCGGATTGCGGCTCCAGCAAGCTGAACAGCAGGCGCCCCAGGGGCTGCGCGACGGAGGCGAGCATGTCGCCCGGTCCCGGCGTGACCCGGCTCGGCTGGTAGCTCCCGAAGAGGGTCTGCTCGTTGCGCCCCTGGAAGGGCTCCGCGGCCGTCCGCACGGAATCGACGCGGAACGCCTCGACGTCCAGCGCCGTCGCTCCGGCCGGCTCGAGGACGACACCGTGCGCCGCCAGCCGCGTGAGCACCTCCTCCAAGTCCGCGGGCACCAGGTAGGCCCGGGGAACGCGTTCCCGCAGCGTCGGCGCGAAGGTCCCGTATTCGTACATCGGCGAAACGTATTGCGTGTCCGCGCGCAGGAGCAGGGGGCGTCCGGTGAGCGGGTGCGACTCCTCGATGGTGGCGCCCATGAGGATGTCGACGGGCGCGGCGGAGCGTTCGGGCACCGCCCGGAGCGCGAGCGAATCGCCCACGACCGTGGCGGCGTCGGCATCCGCCACGATGCTCCTCACCTCGTCGGCGTGCTCGTGGACGTAATCCAGGATCTCCTCGACGAAGTACAGGGTCGCGAGCACGCGATCCTCGAAGGAAGCGTAGGCGTAGGCCTCGCTCAGGATCGCGATGCGGTTGCGCAGGCCGATGTAGTTGTTGTTGAACCGCGGGCGGTGGTCGAAGGTGTACCAGCCGAGCGCGTCGCCGTCGCGCGCGAACGCGTTGCCGTAGTAGTAGTACTCCCATCCGTGCTTGTCCCGGATCTCTCCGGTGACGTGCGGGAAGAGTCCCTCCCGGAGAAAGTCGTCGATCGCGCCGGGCGTGTTGGGGTGAAGCGGAGGGGAATAGGTGAGGTGGTAGGCGTGCTGGGTTCCGTTGGTGGTGTGCAGATCGACGGAGACGTGCGGATCGTAGGCGCCGAAGAGTCGCGCCACCGACCGCGCCTCGGGCGAGTCGAGCTTCATGTGATCGCGGTTCAGGTCGTGGCCCTGGGCGTTGGGCCGCTGCCCCATCCCCCCGATGGGGCCGTACTGGCGCCCCCGGTTGGTGAGGGTCACCCGCTCGTTGCCGTCGGCGTTGTAGATGGGCGCGACGAGCAGGATCATCGACTCGAGCCATTCCGCGCGACGGCCCGCCACCAGGTCGCGGAGCAGCATCTGGAGCGCCTCCTTCCCGCACACCTCGCCGGCGTGGATGTTGCCCTGCAGATACACGACCGTCTTGCCCGAAGCCCGGACCGAGGCCGGGCTCGCGTCCTGGACGTCGCCCACCACGGCCAGGGGCAGAGTCCGTCCCTCGGTGGTGTAGCCGAACGTGGTGTAGTGGATGGTCGGCGAGTGGGCCGCCGCGCGCTCGAGGAAGTCCACGACGTCGGCGTGGGAGCTGGTCTCGCGATAGTTCGTGCGTTCCGCGCGCGTCAGGAACGCATCGTCGGGGGCCGGGGCGTCCACGCATCCCGCGAACACGGCCGCGACCGCCACGAGACCGTGTGCGGGCGCCCACCACCGAGTGCGCGGGGGTGCGCTCCCGCGCATCCGCCGACCCGAGGCTAGGTGTTGCGCCTCCGAGGAGGCGCGTGCGACCAGGCCAAGCGGCAACATTGCGCAACGACTCACTGAACACCTCCTTACGGTACGCCCGCGCTCGACCGCGGTGACGCGGCCCACCCTCGCCTCGACCTCCGCCAAGGCCGTCCCATGATCTTCGCGGCTCCCGCCGAGGATCGCGAGGGTTCGCGGGTCGAGGTCGCTGACGCGGCCCTCCGAATCCACGACGGGAATCGTGCCCGCAACACGCCGCGAAGGCCACCCCCCCTCGGCGCGGCGGGGACCCGTGGATGGCGCCGGGGTAGGAGTTCCATGTCACCCCCGGGAGTCCGTGGATGCATCCGCCCGAGAACCGGGAGCCGTATCCACGCCCTCCCGGATCACCGTCCCGCCCTGGTTCCACGGGTGCCGCCCTTCGCGGGTGCCCGCGCGGGGCTCCGGTGAGGAACCATGCGTGAAGGCCTCGAACGAGCATCTTCACCTGAAGCCGTCGAACGGGGATCGTCACGTGAACGCGTCGAACGAGGATCGTCCACAATGAGCGCGCACGCAGATCGGGACTCCGCGAATGCGACCCATCCGCCCAACCTCACCGTCGCCCTCATCACGGACGTCTTCCCGGAGCGGGAGGACGAGGAGCGGCTCCTCGCGCGCCTGCGGGAGGCGAAATCGCGCGGAGCGCACATCGCCGTCCTCCCCGAGCTGCCACTGAACCGCTGGGCTCCCGCGGCCCGGCAGCCGTCCGATTCCGACGCCGAGCCCCTCCACGGGCCGCGCGAGAGCGCGCTGGCCGTCGCCGCGCGGGCGACGGGGCTGGCGCTGCTGGGCGGGATGATCGTCACCGACGCGGGAAGCGGTGCGCGCCACAACACGGCGCTTCTGTTCGGCGCCAACGGCGAGGAGCTCCTGCGCTACCGCAAGATCCACCTGCCGAATGAGGAAGGGTACTGGGAAGCGCGCCATTATGACCCGGGCGACCGGTTGCGGGCTCCCGTGGACGTGGGCGGGTGGAGCGTGGGCGTGCAGATCTGTTCGGACGCCAACCGCCCCCAGGGGTGCAACGCGCTCGCGGCCATGGGCGCGGACGCCATTCTGCTTCCGCGCGCGACCCCGGCGGAGACCTACGTGCGCTGGCGACTGGTGTTGCGGGCGAACGCGGTCACCAGCTGCGCGTACGTGATTTCGGTCAACCGGCCGGGCACGCGTTCAAACGGCGTCATCGGCGGGCCATCGGTGGTCGCGGGTCCTACGGGCGACGTGCTGCTGGAGACCACCGATCCGGTGGCGACGTTCGAGCTCGAGCAATCCGTCCTCGCGCGCGCCCGCACGGCCTACCCCGGCTACCTCGACGTGCGGCCCGGCGTCTACGAGCGCGCGTGGCGGGAGGCCGGGGCGCGGCAGGGCTCGAATTGACCCCGTTGAGCCATTCCCCCGCCCCGTCGCGGATTCGAGGTTTCGGGTCGTACGGCACAAGTCGAAACCTTGCTGCGAGGGAGGACGGCGCCCCATGTTCGATGCCATGGAGCCCATCGGGTTGGACACGCTGAAGGCGACCAAGAGGCTGCGGGCCGCCGGCTTCGACGCGACTCAGGCGGAGGCCTTGGTGACCGTGTTCGGAGGTCCCGTCCCCGGCAACATCGCCTCGAAGCAGGACATCCGGGACCTTCGCGTCGAGGTTCGGGACTTGCGGACCGAACTCAAGGCCGACATCGACGGGCTGCGGACCGAGTTCAAGGCCGACATCGACGCGCTGCGCGAGGAATCGGCCGGAATGAGGAAGGACATTGCGCAACTGGGCCGCGAAATGGCGGAACTCCGGCTGGCGGTGCGCGGACATGCCACCAAGGCACAGATGTACCGTCTATTGCTGCTTCATGCGACAGTCGTCGTCGGCTTGATCGTGGGGCTGCAGCAACTGTTCTGAGTTCGAAGCGGCCCGCCGACGAACTTCCCGCGGCGGAGCATCGCCCATACCCGGCACGGACGCCGCTTTCGATGCGTGCGTCGGCCGGCGCCGACGGCAACCCCCGGCCGAGCGAACCGAGCCTCGCCCCTACCCGAACCTCACGCCCTGCGCCAACGGTAGCTCGCGGCTCCAGTTGACCGTGTTGGTCTGGCGCCGCATGTACACCTTCCACGCGTCCGACCCCGACTCGCGCCCGCCACCGGTCTCCTTCTCGCCACCGAAGGCGCCGCCGATCTCCGCGCCGCTCGTGCCGATGTTCACGTTGGCGATGCCGCAATCGCTGCCCCGCTGCGAGAGGAACAGCTCCGCCTCGCGCACGTGCTCGGTGAAGATCGCCGAGGAGAGCCCCTGCGGCACATCGTTGTGCCGGGCGATGGCCTCGGCCACCTCCTCCACCGCCCGGGTCGGGCTCGCGTCGCCGCAGCCGTACCCCAGTATGTAGAGGATGGGCGCGAAGGTCTCCTCCTGAACGATGGCGAACTCGTTGCGCGCGCTGGCGATGCAGGGCGTGACGTAGTGGCCGCCGGGGAAGTCCGGGCCCTCGAGCCGCGCGCCCCCGCACAAAACCTCGCCACCCTCCTCCACCACCCGGCTCACGGCGTTCTCCAGGTCGGTGACCGCCTGGTGGTTCACCACCGGGCCCATCAGCGTGGACGGGTCGCGCGGGTCGCCGATGCGCACGTCCTGGTAGGCCGACACCAGCCGCCGCTCCAACTCCTCGCGAATGGACTCGTGGGCGATGATGCGGCGGGTGCTGGTGCAGCGCTGTCCGGCCGTGCCCACCGAGCCGAACAGGATGGCCGGCAGGACCAGGTCCATGTTGGCGTGCGGGGTCACGATGATGGCGTTGTTGCCCCCCAGCTCCAGGATCGTGCGGCCCAGCCGCTTCCCCACCACTTCGGCCACCCGGTAGCCCATGCGGCAGCTCCCGGTCGCCGACACCAGCGGAACCCGCCGGTCGTGCAGGAGGCGGTCGCCGACGGTCGAGCCACGCCCCACCACCAGCGAGAAGATCGCCGGGTCGTGCCCGTTCTCGCGCGCCACCTCGGCCGCGATGCGCGTGCAGGCGATGGCGGTGAGCGGGGTCTGGCTGGACGGCTTCCACAAGGTGGCGTCCCCGCACACGGCCGCGATGGCCGCGTTCCAGCTCCACACCGCCACGGGGAAGTTGAAGGCGGAGATCACCCCCACCACGCCCAGCGGGTGCCACTGCTCGAACATGCGGTGGTCCGGGCGCTCGGAGTGCATGGAGAGCCCGTAGAGCTGCCGCGAGAGGCCGGTCGCGAAGTCGCAGATGTCGATCATCTCCTGCACTTCGCCCTCACCCTCGGTGAGGATCTTGCCCATCTCGAGCGTGACCAGCGCGCCCAGCTCCTTCTTGTGCCGCCGCAGCCGGTCGCCGATCTGGCGCACGACTTCGCCGCGCCGGGGGGCCGGCACCTTGCGCCACTCCAGAAACGCCTCGTGCGCGCGCTCCACGATGCGGTCGTACTCGCCGACGGTCACTTGGCGCACGGTCGCGATGCGGGAGCCATCGATGGGCGTGTGGACGTCGAGTTCGGACCCGGAGCCCATCCATTCCCCGGCGAAACCGCCCGGATTCACGTCATCGAGGCCCAGTGCCGTCATCAGACGGGTCGTGCTCGCGGCGTCGCCGACCGGGGTTGGCGCCGCCTGGGTCATGGTCGCGGGATTCATTTGCGTGGTGTCCTTGTGTCCGTTTCCGTGGCGGGTGATGGTGTCCGTCGGTCCCGCGGGAGCCCCGCGCACGCCGCCGCGCGATCTGGCACTAGGCCGGGACCGCGCCGGGTTGCGGTGGGGCCCGCGCGCTTCATCGCTCCCGAGTCAGCTCGCGGATCTGGCGCACGGCGGCCTCCACCTTGAGCTGAACGCCCATGCGGCCGTGGGAAACGGAAGCCTGGGTGGGATCGCCGGAGACGCCGCTACCCTCGTACCCGCCACCGGGGGCGAGCTCGCCCTGGCGGATGTGTTGGGGCGCCACGTACAGCAATTGGGACGTGTCGCTGATGCCGGCGTGCCCGCCGATGGTCGCCGCGTCGTAGCCGTGCTCCTCCATGAGCCAGTCGCGGAATCCGTTGCCGGAGTAATAGTCGCCCACGAAGTGCACGCGACCCTCCTTCCCCGCGCCCGCCCACTCCTCGTTCAGCATCTCGGACACCGCCCGCATGCCGTTCTGGTTTCCGCCGCTGTCGCCGATGAGGACGATGTCGGTGAAGCCGTGCACCTCCAGGCTGCGGGCCGCGTACTCGAGCAGCTTCATGAAGTGCTCGTTGGGGAGCGTGATCGCCCCGGCGTAGCGCATGTGCCCGGTGGGTCCGTCGGGCCCGTCGATGGATCCTTCGGGAACGTAGGCGATGACCGGCGCCACCAGCGCGTTGCCGAGCTCGCGCGCGATCATGTTCGAAGCGTGGTTGATGATGAACTTGTGCTTGCCCAGCACCATGTGCGGCCCGTTCTGCTCGGTGCCCGCGGTGGGGATGATGATGGTCGTGACCCCCTCGTCGATGGCGTCCCGCACTTCGGTCCAGGTGAGCTCGTCGAGGAAGACGGTGTTGGGTCGCTGCGCCGACGCCCCGCTCGCGGTGGCAAGTATGGCGACGGTGGCGAGAGTGCCCGCGGAAAGCGTGCGGATCGTGCGGATCATGGGTCCTCCCAAATGCTGATGGGCGATGCGCGTGGGACGAGTTGCGTTGGCTTGGCGCCTCGGGGCGGCGGGCACGGTGGCGGTTGGGTCGCCGGCCCGCGCCCGCGAGCTACAATGTAATGATCGGGGCGCCGCCTGCGACGGGCGTGGTCACGGAGTCAGAACCGTACAGCCCCGCGTCTCGCGCGACTCCAGCGCGCGATGCGCGTCGGCGGCCCGGGAGAGCGGGAAGCGCTGGCCTATGGTGAGCCGGATGCGGCCGGCCCGAATGTGCCCGAGGAGCTCGCCCGCGGCCTCCTCCAGATCCGGGCGCCGTTCGATGTACGGCTTGAGCGACGGGCGCGCGACGCTGAGCCCCTTCGCGCTCAGGCGCAGCAGGTTGAGCGGGGGCACCGGCCCCGAGGCGTTGCCGAAGGTGATCATCGCGCCGAAGCGGGCCAGGCACTCCAGGGAGCCGTCGAAGGTGGCCTTGCCGACCCCGTCGAAGACCACCGGCACCCCCTCGCCACCGGTGATGTCGCGCACCCGTTCGACGAAGTCCTCGTCCCGGTAGAGGATGACGTGGTCGCATCCATGCTCCCGCGCGAGGCGGCCCTTTTCGGCGCCACCCACGGTGCCGATGACGGTGGCGCCGAGCGCCTTGCACCACTGGCACAGGATGGTGCCCACTCCGCCCGCGGCCGCGTGCACGAGCACGGTCTCGCCCGCGCGCACCCGGTGCGTCCGGCGGCAGAGATACCACGAGGTCATTCCCTTCAACATGGCCGCGGCGGCCGTTTCGAACCCCACCCCGTCGGGGACGCGGACGAGCTGGTCGGCGGGAAGGACCCGCCGCTCGCAGTAGCCGCCCAGGACGCTCCCGTAGGCGACCCGGTCGCCGGGCTGGAAGGTGGGCCCGTTCGCTCCGGGCGGACCCACCGCCTCCACCACCCCGGCCGCCTCCATGCCGAGCACGGCGGGCAGCGCGGGCACCGGGTAGAGGCCGCTCCGGTGGTACGTGTCAATAAAGTTGAGCCCGACCGCCTCGTGACGGACGAGCACCTCGCCCGCGCCGGGCTCCGGCAGGGGCACGGGTTCCCAGCGCATCACCTCCGGGCCCCCGAGCCCGTGGATGCGGATGGCCATGGTCGTGGTCATTTTGGTTCGCCCGGGGCCGTTCACGGCAGTTCGCGGATGCGCGCCAGACCGGCGCGGGACGCCCGCACCAGAGCCTTCAGGGTATCGCGTGGGGACGCCAGCTCCAACTCCAGAACCCGCTCGTAGAGCGCTCTGGCGAGATCGGCGTCGCCGCGGCCCTCCGCCAGCCCGGCCCGGCGCACCAGCTCCGAGGGCGGGTCCTCCGGTCGCTCGGCGTTGGGGTCCCGCACCAAATTGGTCACCAGCGGCAGCGAGAGCACGACCAGGCCGACCGCGAGCAGCGCGCGCCCCAGCTTCCGGTTGCGCCGACGCAGCGCCTTCCGTCGTCGTCGCGGGGACTCCGAGGGCTGAACGGTCGGCGCCCCCACCGTCACGGCCAGAGGTTGATGGGGATCAGCGCCATCGGCCTCCTGGCCATGCGCTGCATGAAGTTGTAGGTGTAGGCGCGGACCTCGGATCCCTGCGAGAAGACCTCCAGCGCATAGATCTGCGCCGTTGGGTAGCTCTCGAGCTCGTCGAGCCCGCCGAAGGCCGGGATCTCGTCGACGAAGACCCTCGGGCTGATCACCCTTCCTCTTCGAAGGAGACAGTTCCCGGAGAGGTACCCGGAGGCTTGGGCGCGACCCCAGCCAAGCCCCCGGGCGGCGCTTCCCGAGGGGCCGAGGTTGCCCACGCCCGCCGGACACGGGACGGGATTGTAGCGGGTTTCGCGCGCCAGGAACTCGAGGGCGTTGGAGGACACGCTGCGCAACAACCGCTCCTGGTCGAACGCCCGGGTCTGGTAGGCGGCCGACCTCCGCCGCGAGCGAATGCGCCGCTCCATCGTGGTGATGTTGTCGACCACGGCGGTGACGCCATCGAGCATGATGGGTTGGGGCGTGAGCTCGATCTCGATGAAGACGCCATCCTCCGGAACCTCGACCGACGACGCCGTCTCCTCATACCCGAACTGGATGGCGGCGATCAGCTGCGGGCCCGGGGGAACGTCCGTGAAGCGGAAGACACCCGCGGAGTCCGACAGGGCACCGTACCGTTCGCCGTCCAGGTACACGGCCGCTCCCGGGATGACGGCCCCCGTGAGCGCGTCGTAGACGACGCCGTGCAGCGACGCGCCATCGGGGGGCGGCGTCGCCTCCTGCGCACCGATCACGGCGGGCAGAAACACGCAGGCCACCGCCGGCAGGACCCAACCGGCGGCCCATGCCGCGCCACCCCTCGGCATCCGGCGGCGCCGTCCCGCCCGCAGGCTTCGCCGCACGTTCTTCCCGGCGCCCCCTCGTCGGAGCAAGACGCGGGTTGCCAAACCGGCCCCTTGAGCGCGCATCGTCGACCGCAAACGCAACGCCGAGCGAAGCGGCCCGGCGCGGATGCCACGCCGCTCGAATGCCGGGAGGAGTTTGTCCACGGGCTGCTAGGGCCAGAGGCCGAGGGCGATCATCGCCTCGGGACGCTCGGCCATGCGCTGCATGAATCTGTAGGTGTAGGCCCGGATTTCGGCGCCTTGGGAAAAGACCTCCAGCGCGTAGATTCGCGTCGTCGGGTAGTTCCGCAGCGCGTCCACGCCGTTTACCGCCGGCACCTCGTCGATGTACACTCTCGGGCTGACCACGCGCCCCCGTCTCCGGATGCACTGACTCGCAAGCGCTCCGGCCACTTGGGAGGGAAGAGCCCATCCCCCCAAACGTCCATTCGGTTGCCACCCCGCCAAGGTCACGCCGACGGTGGACGGACAGGGACGCCGCTCAAGGTTGGCCTCCCGCCACAGAAACTCGAGGGCATCGACGCTGCGGCTGCGCAGCAGTCGCTCCTGGTCGAAGGCGCGGGTTTGGTACGGCAGGGACCGCCGCCGCGTCTGGAGACGCCTCACCATGGTTTGGATGTTGTCGGTCACGGCGGTGACGCCGTCGAGCAACACCGGTCTCGGCTTGAGTTCGATCTCGATGACCGCCCCGGCCTCGGGCACGTTGATCGCCGCCGCGATTTCCCAATATCCGAACTGGGTTGCGACCACGGTTTGCGAGTCGGCGGGGACGCCTTCGATGCGAAAGGCGCCGAGCGCGTCGGTGAGCGCGCCGTGGCTCTCATCCTCCAAGTAAACGGCCGCTCCCACGACGGGCGTCTTGGTGACTTCGTCGAGGACAACCCCTTGGAGGGTGACGAGCACGGGAGCCGCATCCCGCTCCTGCGCGCGCAGCCCCGGCGCGGACACGAGCGCGAGGGCTGCGACCATCATGGAGGCGGACCCGGCGCCCAGCGGGCCCCTTGGCCCCCAACCCCAACCGCCGCGGAAACCGTTCGGATCCATTGTGCCGCCTCGCTTCATGATCGTGGCCGTGAGCCCCGCGTGTCCTTCGGAATACGTCGCGCTCCCGAGATTCGTTCCGGGCGGGAGTTCGTCCGCGGGCCGCGGGCAGTCCGTGGATGAATCCGCCCGAACACCGCTAGCAGTCCGTGGATGAATCCGCCCGAGCACCGAGAGGGGCATGGCGCCGGGCTGGCAAGGCGCCTTGAAGGCCCAATAGTAGAGCTATTGGGACGAAAGGCAACGCAGAGCGCAGCCGTCCAGCGCGGATGCCACGCCGCTCGAATGCCGGGGGGAGTTTGTCCACGGGCTGCTACACTTCCTCCAGCACCTCGGCGCGCACCCAGCCCACCTTGCCGTCGTCGAGCACCACCTCCAGCCATTCCTCCGAGCGCCGCTCGACCCGCACCCGCGTGCCCTCGTGGATGACGAACAGCCGAAGGGCGGGATCGTCGGAGGGGGCGCTCCGGACGACCACCTCGGCGGCGAGCACCACGGCGAGGCGGGCCTGCCCCAATCGGCTCTCGCGCGCGACCAAGGTGGCGCCCAGCAGCAACACCACCACCCCGCCCGCGGCCGCGGCGCGCCGAGCCCACGACCGCGCCCCCAGCCGCAGCACCAGCGCCACCACCGCCCCGGCCGCCAAGAGGTAGCCCGCGGCCGTCAACCCGATCAGGAGGGAACGGGGGAGGAGGTTGATCCACCAGGACCCGACCCGGAAGAGCCAGAAGCGGGGGAGCGGCACGATCTCGTCGACCCCCAGCGAGCGGGCCAGCTCCAGGTTGGCGAGGATGTCCGCGTCGTTGGGAGCGAGGCGGCGGGCTCGCTCGTAGTTGAGGATGGCCCGACCCAGCTCGTTCGCCTTGAAGTGGGCGTTGCCGATGTTGTAGTAGAGGCCCGGGCTCTCGAACCCCGCCTCGCGGATGCGAAGGTAGCTGTCGAGCGCTCCCTGGAAGTCCTCCTGCTGATACAGGCGGTTGCCCTCCTCGAAGAGCTCATCCTGGGCGTGGAGCGGTGCGGACAGGGCCGCCACCGCGAGGAGGGTTGCCGCTCCCCGCGCGCGCGTGAGCACGGGCCGTCTCATCGGGCGAGGTGCTCCACCAAGGCCGCCATCGCCGCCTCCACCCGCCCCAGAAAGCGCGCGCGCTCATCGGGGGACGCGGTCGCCGGAGCGAAGCGCTGTCGGTCGCATTCCTCCAGGCACTCCAGGCAGGACTCGGCCACGTCGGTGGCGACGCCCATGGCGGCAAGCCGGCGACGCACCTCGTCGCGGATCATGCCGGCGGCGGCGATGTTGAGCTTGTCGGCCAGGAACCCATCGAGCGCGTGTCCGGCCTCCGCGAAGAAGGCGCGCGCGTCCCCTCCCTCCGCCAGCACGCCCGCCTTCGCCAAGCGCCTCCTGGCCACCTTCGCCGCCCGACGCGAGCGGGCGTAGGCCACGTCGCCCCGTAGTCGGTCGCGGTGGCGGCGCACGCCCGCCGCCCCGCCCACCACCGCCACCGGCGCCAGCAGGACGACCCAGAAGAGCGCGTGCCCGAAGAGCGTCCGGTTCTCGGGCACGAGCGCCGGAGGGCCGAGTTGGATGAAGCGAATGTCGGTGCGCAGCTCCTCCACCCCCGCCCGCACCCTTCCCATGCCCGGCGGCCCGTCCGCCGCCACCCCCGTGACCGCGACCGCGAGGGCCTCGCTGGCCGCGACCTCGTACGTCCCCCGCTCCGGGTCGAAGTAGGCCAGCTCGACGGAGGGTATGGCCCCCACCCCCGGCGCCCGCGGCACCAGGACGTACTCGTAGGTGCGCGTGCCGCTCACCCCCGCATCGGTGCGGGCGACGGTTTCCCGCACCTCGGGCGGGAAGGCCTCGAAGCCGGGCGGGATCTCCACATCGGGCGCGGCCAGCATGCGCAGGTTGCCCCGCCCGGACACCACCACGGTGAGCGTCACCGCGTCGCTGACCCGCACGCTGTCGCGGTCCAGGGTGGCGGTCACGTCCAAGTCGCCCACGAACCCGGTGAAGTCGTCGGGGCGCCCGTCGGGCAGCGGGAGCACCTCGATCTCCAGCGGCCGCGAGGCCGCCGCGGTCGGGATGGTCGAGTTCAACAGCGACCCGCGCCCGAAGAAGTCCTCGAACGGGTCGAAGGCCGCGCGTCGCACCCGCACCTGCGCCTCGATGCCCAGCGGCTCGAGCGTGCGCGTTCCCGGCCCGGTCGGGAAGAGCGCCACCTTGCGGATGGTCGCGGTGGTGTATTGCATCCCGTCCCGAACCGTCTGCTCAATGACCGGGTTGTCCGCCGGCGGATACTCCTCGACCCAGAACCCGGTGGCCGAGGGAAGCTGGGTGATGCTGTACGAACTCACGTTCAGGCGGGTGAAGATGCGGTAGTCGACCACGACCGGCTGGTTCTCGTACACCCGCAACCGGCTCGGCGCGGCCTCGATGAAGAGGTCCTCGGGCGCGATGCCGCGGTTTCCCGCGACCGGGTCGCCGGGGGAACCCCGGGAGACGGGGGCGTCGGAAATCGTCAGCGTGAGGGGGTCGGTGACGAAGGAGCTTCCCCCGGCCCGCACCTCGATCGGGTCGATGGTGAAGGTGCCCGCGCGGGTGGCCTGGAAGCGGTACTGGAGGGTGAGCGTGACGCTGGTGCGCCCGCCGGACATCCGCACGGAGCTGGACGACCCGCTTCCCAGGTAGACGGAGAACCCCGTCAGGTCCGGAAGCTCGGGGTCCTGGTCCACCGCCTGGGCTCCGGAGACCTCCAGGTTGAGCACGAACTGCTGTCCCACGCCCACTTGGCCGGCGTTCAGGTAGGCGCGCGCGGACACCTCCTGCGCGGCGGCGCCCTCGGGGAGCGCTGCCGGCGCGAACACGAGCGGAAGGAGCGTCGCAAGCGAGGCCGCGGTCGCCAAACCCGGACGGGGGCGCCGGCACGCCTCCGGGGGGCGCGGGCGGCTTCGGCGGGCCATCCCGGCGCGCCCGGCAACCCGATGGACGGACGCCAAGCTCGTCGACCACCTCAAGACCCGCGCCCCGCTCATCGCCAGTTCTTGCGCGGTCTCCGCCCCAGCGAGTCGGCCCGCGGCGGGCGGTCGACCTCGTCGGGGTCTTCCTGAATGGCCTGAAGGAGGCGCTCGGCCTCCTCGGGCGTCATCTGGCCGGGCGGCGGCTGGGCGGGTTGCTCCCGCTCGCGCTCGTCGTTCTCGGGCGGCGGCTGGGCGGGTTGCCGTTGCTCGTCACGCTCCGAATCTCCCTCCGGGGGAGGCGGCTGTCCCTCCTGGTTCGGCTGATCCTGTTGATCGGGCTCCTCCTCCCGCTCCTCCATCCGCTCCAACACGCGCTCCAGGTTGTGCTTGGCGTCCGCGTCGCCGGGATCGATGCGCAGCGCCTGCTTGTACGCCTCGAGGCTCGCGTCCAGCCGCTGCTGGTGGAAGAGCGAGTTGCCCAGGTTGTACCAGGCGCCCTGAGCCACGGTCGCGTCCTCCGCGTCCAGGGCGTCCTGATACGCCTCGAAGGCGCGTTCGAATTCCCGATCCCGATAGAGCGCGTTTCCTTCGTTGAAGCGAATCAGGGGAGATCCGGGATTCTCGCGCAGCGCCTCCAGGTACATCTCGCGCGCCTCGGCGTAGCGGCCCTCGGCGTAGAGGCGGTTGGCGTCCTCCACGAGGGCGCGCTGGGCGCCCAGGGCGGCAGGCGCGAGCGGAGCGCCCGCCATCAGCAGAATCGCCAGCGTGTTCATGGTCAACCGGTTTCTCATGGCGCACCTCCGGTCCGCGGCGTCGCCCGGTTTCGGGCCTTGCCCCGTGTACGCGCCGGGAGCAGCGGTTCGATCAGCAGAAGCAGGATGGCCGCCCCCAGGAAGAGCTGGAACTGTTCCTCGAACCGGGCGATGTCGCGGGCGTCGATCTCGCGCGTACCCACGGCGGCCAAGTCCTCGACCAAGGCATCGAGTCCGACGCCGCCCGGGGCGCCGAAGTGGAAGGCGCCCCCGGTGGCGTCGGCGATTCGGCGCAAGATAGCTCCGTCCAGGCGGGTGGTCACGACGTTGCCCTCGGCGTCCCTCTGGAAGCCGCGCCGATTGCCCGAGGCGTCGAACTCGGGGATGGGGACTCCGTCCGGAGAGCCGATGCCGACCGTGAAGACGCGTACCCCGGCATCGTTGGCGCGCCGGACGGCTTCCTCGATTCCGCCCTCGTGGTCCTCGCCGTCGGTCACGATCAGCAGCACCCGGAACTCGCGCACCTCCTCGTCGAAGAGGTCGAGCGCGACGTTCATCGCCTCCCCCAGGTTGGTTCCCTGCACCGGAACCAAGTCCACATCCATCGCGCTCAGAAAGAGGCGCGTGGCGGCGTAGTCGGTGGTGAGCGGGCTCTGCGTGAAGGCTTGGCCGGCGAAGGCCACCAACCCCACGCGATCGCCCTCGAGGCGGTCGAGCAGCCGCAGAATCTCCAGCTTGGCGCGCTGCAGGCGATTCGGGGCGATGTCCTCGGCGAGCATCGAGCGCGACAGGTCCAGCGCCACCACGATGTCCCTGCCTTCGCGGCGCACCGTCTCCACCCGGGAACCGAACTGGGGCCGAGCCAGCGCGGTGAGCAGAAGGGCCGCGCTCGCCAGGAAGAGGACGTTGCGCAGACCGCGGTTGCGTCGGTGCACGGAAGCCGCCAGCCGCCGCACCAGCGGGCCGTCGCCGAAGCGATCCAGCGCACGCCGGCGCGCGCGCGCCGCCCACAGGAGCAGCAGCGCCAGCAGGGGCACGAGCGCCAACCCGAAGAGCAGCTCGACGGATCCGAATCTGAACATGGCTGGTCGCCCTACGGCAGCTTGCGCAGGAGCGTGTTGGCGAGCCCGACCTCCGCGAGTAGGAGCAGGAGCCCGGCCGCCAGCGGGAGGTGAAACAGTTCGGTATGACGGGTGAAGTTCTCGACCTCGATTTCGGTGGTTTCCAGCTCGTCGATTTCCCCGTAGATGCTCGCCAGGCTCTCGGTGTCGGTGGCTCGGAAATAGCGGCCCCCGGTGGTGCTCGCCACCTCGGCCAGGGTCTCCTCGTCGACGTCCACGCGCACGGTCGCGTAGCGCCGCCCGAGCAGCGGGTCGTCGACCGGCACGCGCGCGGTGCCGCGCGATCCCGCCCCGATGGAGTACACCCGCACGCCCAGGGCCCGTGCCATCTGCGCGGCGGTGAGCGGGTCGATCTCGCCACGGTTGTTGCGACCGTCGGTGAGCAGCACCACCACCTTCGACTCGGCGGCGCCGTCGTTCAGGCGCTTGACCGCCGTCGCGAGCCCCATCCCGAGCGCGGTGCCGTCCTCCACCATGCCCACCTCGAGCTCGTCCATGAGCTCGATGACGACGTCGTGGTCGAGGGTGAGCGGCACCTGGGTGAAGGCCTGGCCGGCGAACACCACCAGGCCGATCCGGTCGTTCAGCCGCCCGGACACGAAGCCGGCGGCGACCTGTTTGGCCGCGTCGATGCGGTTGGGTTCGAGGTCCTCGGCCAGCATGGAGCTCGATATGTCGAGGACCAGCACGATGTCGATGCCCTCGGTGAGGATGTTCTCGCTGGTCACGCCGGCGCGGGGACGGGCGAAGGCCACCACCAGCGCGACCAGGGCCAGCAGCCGCAGCGCGGGCAGGAGATGACGCCGGCGTCCGCCCCGGCGGATGTCCGCGCGCCGCACGGCGGCGAGGTCGGAGTAGACCAGCGAGCCCCCTTCCCGCCCCCGTCGCGCGAAGTACCACCACGCGAGGGCGGGCACCGCGAGCAGCAGCCAGAGGAGGGCGGGGTCCGCGAACTCGAAGCTCACGCGACCTCCCCGCGCGCGCCGGAGATGGCCGCCGGCCGCGCGCCATGGTCGTCCGGGGCATCCTCCGCGAGCGCGTTCTCCCCCTCGCGCGGGCGGATCGCCCCATCCTCCTCCGCGTCGTCCCGCGCGTCCTCCTCCGGCTCGGCCTCCGGTGGCGGGCGGGTGGCGTCCACCAGGGCGCGGGCGGCCGGCACGATCGCGTCGCACGCGGCCGCGTCGGGACGGTGCTTCGCGAACTTCACCAGGTCGCACTCGTCGAAGAACGAGCCGAAGCGCCAGCGGAGGTCCGCGCCCAGCCCGGCGGCGTCGATCCGCTCCAACACCTCGCTACTGGTCATCTCCGGCGCGCGGATGGTGTATCGGCCCTCCAGGTAGCGGCGGACGATGTCCGACACTTCGATGTAGTACTCCTTGACGCGCCCCTGGCCCAGCAGCCCCGAGGACTCCAGCCGAAGGAGCTGCTCGTAGGCCTTTTCGTGCGCGGGGCGCGGCGGACCCTCGGCGACGGGTTCCTCGTGCGTCGGTCGCCGCCGGGCGCGGCGGGCCAGCCACCATCCGGCGGCGGCCGCCAAGGCCAGCGCGAGCGCCCCGAGCGCGAGCGCCAGCCAACCGCGCGGGAGGGAGAGCGGGCCACGGATGTCGCGGATGTCGGCCCCCTCGTCGAGCCCGACGCTCACCACCGCGATGCCGAAGGGATCGGTGACCAGCTCGCTCACCCCGTCGGGCGAGGCCACCTCCACGGTGAAGCTCGGGATCTCCAGCTCGCCCAGCTCGAAGGCGGCCAGGGTGAGCGCGGCCGTGGTCGTGGCGCGGCCATCGGCCACGGTCGTGGGGTCGACGACCGCCTCGAGCACCTCGAAGGGCGCCAGGTCGAGCGAGTCGGGCCACTCGACGGTCGCGGAAGAGGCGTGCTCGACGGTCACGGTGAGGTGGATGCGCCCGCCCACCGTGGTCGTGGTGGTGTCGACCGCGACGCGGAGGGTGGGGGGTGCGGGCAGTTCCTGGGCGGCGGCGGGGGCGAGCGGCGCCAGCGCGCCCGTCGCCACGCCGGCCCACGCGCCCAACCCGACCCGTCGCCACACCCCGGCGCCCATCCGCCCCCATCCCCTCATCGCCGCCGTCGCTCCCGCTCCTTGAAGAAGCGCATGAGCGGCCGCACGTACGGCCGGTCCGCCCGGAGGTCGATCAGGTCCACCTTGCCCTGCCTGAGCGTGTGCGCCAACTCGTCCTCGGCGGCGGCCCGGTCGCGTCCGAAAGCCTCGCGGAAGGCTCGTTCCGAGGTGTTCACCACGAACCGCTCCCCGGTCTCGGCGTCCTCGAACTCGACCAGCCCGATGGGGGGCAGCTCCGTTTCGCGCCGATCGCGCACCCGCACGGCGATGGTGTCGTGGCGCCGACCCGCAATGCCCAGCGCGCGCCCGAACCCGCCCGCCAGGAAGTCCGAGACCAGGAACACCACCGCCCGCCTGCGCGTCACGCGGGTCAGGTACTCGAGCGCCATGCGGATGTCGGTCCCGCTCCGGTCGGGTCGATGATACAGGAGCTCCCTCAACACCCGCAGCACATGGCGCCGCCCCTTGCGCGGGGGCACGAACTTCTCGATCCGGTCGGTGAAGAGAATGAGCCCGACCTTGTCGTTGTTCTTGATGGCGCTGAAGGCCAGCAGCGCGCAGATCTCCACCGCCAGATCGCCCTTCACGCGCACCCGTGAACCGAAGTTCCCGGAGGCGCTCACGTCCACCACCAGCATGACGGTGAGCTCGCGCTCCTCCTCGAAGACCTTCACGAACGGGGTGCCGGTGCGCGCCGTCACGTTCCAGTCGATGCTGCGAATGTCGTCGCCGTGCTGGTATTCGCGCACCTCCGCGAAATTCATCCCCCGGCCCTGGAACACGGAGTGGTATTCGCCCGAGAACACTTCGTTCACGAGACCCCGGGTGGTGATCTCGATGCGGCGCACCTTCCTGAGGATTTCGCTCGCGATCATGCCGTCAGGGCACCTCGATGTTGTCCAGAATGCGGGTTACGACGTCTTCCGGCGTGACCTCCTCGGCCTCCGCCTCGTAGGTGACCAGCACCCGGTGGCGAAGCACGTCCATCCCCACGGAGCGCACATCCTCCGGGGTCACGTAGCCGCGCCGACGCAGGAAGGCGTGCGCCCGCGCCGTCCTCGCCAGACAGATGCTCGCCCTGGGCGAACCCCCGTAGGCGATGAGCTGCGTCAGATCGTCGAGTCCGTGGGCCGCCGGATCGCGGGTCGCGAACACCAGGTCGACGATGTAGCGCTCGATCTGCGGGTCCATGTACACCATCTCGACCGCGTCGCGCGCGCGCAGAATCTCGTCCGGGCCCACCACCGGCGTCACCTCGCGGTCCGGGCCGGTCGCCATGCGGCGCATGATCTCGAGCTCCTCGTCCTTGTCGGGATAGCCCACCGCGAGCTTCAGCATGAAGCGGTCCACCTGGGCCTCGGGGAGCGGATAGGTGCCCTCCTGCTCGATGGGGTTCTGGGTGGCGAGCACCAGAAAGGGATCCTCCAGCGGGAAGGTGTTCTGGCCGATGGTGACCGTGTGCTCCTGCATGGCCTCGAGCAGCGCGGCCTGGACCTTGGCCGGAGAACGGTTGATCTCGTCGGCGAGGATCACGTTGGCGAAAATGGGACCCTTGCGGGTCTTGAAGTCGGACTCCCGGGGGTCGAAGATGAGCGTCCCGATCAGGTCGGCGGGCAGCAGGTCGGGCGTGAACTGGATCCGCTGGAAGGACGTGCGGATGGCGGCCGCCAAGGTGCGCACGGTAAGCGTCTTGGCGAGCCCCGGCACGCCCTCCAGGAGCACGTGCCCATCGGCGAGCAGCCCGATCAGCAGGCGCTCCACCATATAGCGCTGGCCCACGATCACGCGCCCGACTTCATCGAGCAGGCGCTCCACGAAGGCGCTCTCCTCCCGAATGGTTTGCTGGATGGCGGAGATGTCGCGCGTGGCCGAGGTGGTCATGTGTCGCTTGCGTCTCGTTTGCGTGAATCGAGGTGGGCCGCGCCCACGGGAGGGCGCCGGTCGGGGCGTTGGGGCCCACGCGCGGCGCGGCGGCGTTCGTGGCCGTCCTGTCCCGGCACTATGATAGCACAGGCGGCGGGAACGTTGCGCGCGCCCGGGCCGTCAAGGCAACTTGGGGCCATGACGCCAACGCAAGCAGGCAACATCCGCGTGGATCCGGTCCTCGAGCGGGCCGCCGGCTGGCTTCGCGCGGGACGACGGGTGGCGCTGGCGACGGTGACCCGCACCTGGGGCTCGGCGCCCCGTCGCGCCGGCAGCCACATGGCGGTCGCCGACGACGGCGACTTCACCGGTTCCGTCTCCGGCGGCTGCGTGGAGTCGGCGGTCATCCACGCGGCCATGGAGGTCATCGAGTCCGGCCATCCGCGGCGGCTCAAGTTTGGCGTCACCGACGAGATGGCGTGGGAAGTGGGGCTCGCCTGCGGAGGCGAGGTGGAGATCTACGTGGAAGCGGTGCGCTGATCCGTGCGGCCCGCGCTTCTCCACGCGTTGCTGGAGGCGCAGCGGTCGGGCCGCGGCGTGGTGCTGGCGACCCGGCTTGCCGACGGCGTCCAGGAGCTGGTGGAGATCGGGCCGGCCGGGGCGCGCGAACCGCGGTCCCTGGCGGGAGTGTCGGCCGACCAAGTGTACGCCGCTCTCCGCGCCGAGGAGGCCCAGGTGGTCGACACCGCCGACGGCCCCGTACTGCTCCGCCCCTACACGGTCCCCCGCAAGCTGCTGGTGGTGGGCGCGGTGCACATCGCCCAGGTGCTGGCGCGCACCTCGCTCGAAGTCGGACTCCCCGCCACCATCATCGACCCGCGCGAGGGGTTCGCCACCCGCGAGCGTTTTCCCGACGCGGAGCTTGTGCGGGCTTGGCCGGAGGCGGCCCTGGAGCAAGTCGGACTCGACGCGCGCAGCGCGCTGGTGGTGCTCGCCCACGACCCCAGGATCGACGATCCCGCCCTCGCCGCCGCGCTGGGCAGCACGGCCTTCTACATCGGCGCGCTGGGAGGACGGCGCACTCGGCGGCGGCGCCGGGAGCGTCTCGTCGCGGCCGGCTTCGGCCCGGAGGCGGTGGCGCGCATCCACAGCCCGGTGGGGCTCGCCATCGGGGCGCGCACGCCCGCCGAAATCGCCTTTTCCATCCTGGCCCAGATCATCGACGTCATTCGAAATCCGGGAGGCGGCGCGCGTTAGCAGTCCGTGGACAAACGTCCCTCCCGCCGAGAGCCGTCCCGCCAGCCCGGCACCCGACTCGGCCGCCGGTCCCCCCCGGCAACCTCGGACGAGGGAGCGGCCTCGCACATCTCCGAAGGTGGACATGCACATCTCCGAAGACGGACAATTTCCGCCTTCGACAAACCCCGGACATCTCGCTCTCGGTTTGGCACTGGGTTGGATGAACCCCTTGCGGGATGAGATGGGTAGCCTTAGTCTAATCGACTAAGTTTATTCTTCCCTGTCGTTACTGGACTAAGTTCACTCTCCATGGATGCATCCTGCCATGCGCGTCTACAACATGCATGAAGCCAAGACGCACCTCTCGCGCCTGGTGCGCCGCGCCGTCGAAGGCGAACCCTTCGTGATCGCCCGGGCGGGAAAGCCCCAGGTGATGGTTTCCGCCGTGGACGACGGGGACGAGGAGGAGGGCGCGACGGGCCGACTCGGCTTTCTGGCCGGACACATCGTCCTTCCACCCGACTTCGATCGCATGGGCCGGAAGAGGATCCAAGCCTCGTTCGAGGGCGAATCGTGACGTTCCTCCTCGACACGCACCTCCTGCTCTACGCCGCGGGCATGCCCGAACGGCTTCCCAGCGTCGCGCGCACCCTTCTGGAGGACCCCGAGTCCGAGCTCGCGTTCAGCGTCGGGTCCCTCTGGGAGGTCGCGATCAAGAACGGGCTTGGGCGCTCGGATTACCGGGTCGATCCCCGCCTGCTGCGACGGGGGCTGCTCGACAACGGGTACGCCGAGCTGGCCGTGCTCGGCTCGCACGCGGTGACCGCGGACCTGCTACCGCCCATCAACGACGATCCCTTCGACCGGCTGCTGGTCGCCCAGGCTCAGGTGGAAGGACTCACGCTGCTCACGCTCGATCCGGTCATCGGGCGCTATCCCGGACCCATTCGGTTGCTCTGACGGCTCGCTTGGCGGTCCACGGACTCGGACGCCCGCGGACGCACTCCCCTCGGCATTGGAGCCGCGTGGCATCCGCGCCGGACCGCCGCGCTCCCCGTTGTCCTTCGTGCCGGTGGCGCTGGCATCGGGCCTTCAAGGAGCCCTGCCAGCCCGCCGCTCTCGGTGCTCGGGCGGATTCGTCAACCGGCGGCTAGAACCGGATCGGGGTGCGCCACACCAGGTTGAGCTGGTCGTCGGCGATGAAGAGGAAGCCGAGGTCGGAGGCGAGGCCCGCCGGAGCGGCCAGAGCGGTCTCGCCGGCCTCCAGTCCGGAGCCACCGTAGTCCGATGCGCCGGTGCCGGCGAAGGTGCGGATGACCCCGGTGGCGGTGTCGACCGCCCGCACGCGACCGTTTCCGCGGTCGGCGATGAAGAGCGTCGCGCCCCCGTCCACCGCCACCACGGCCTCGGGGAAGGCAAGCCGAGCCTGAAGGGCCGGCCCTCCGTCGCCGGTGAAGCCGGGGCGGCCGGATCCGGCGACCGATAGGATGATGCCCGTGTCGAGGTCGACCACCCGGACGCGGTGGTCGGCCGCGTCGGCGATGTAGAGACGGCCAGCCGCGACCGCCAGTCCGCGCGGCGCGCGCAGGCGCGCCTCGGTGGCCACTCCGCCGTCGCCGGAGCCGCCCAGGCGTCCATTGCCGGCGACCGGTGAAAGCGCGCCGTCGCGGCCGATGCGCCACACCCGGTGTTCGCTCCAGTCGCTGAAGAACACGTCGCCGGATTCGGACACGGCCACGCCGGCGGGCTCGGCGAGGCGGGCCGCGGTGGCTTGGAGACCGCTGGCCGGACGCACGCCCTGGTCGTTCCCGGCGACGACCGAAACGGCTCCGTCGCCTCCCGCGCCGAGCGTGACCCGGAAGATCCTCCCCGCCTGTCCGTCCGCCACCAACAACGCGCCATCCGGAGCGAGGGCGAGGCTCTCGGGACGGCGCAGGCAGGTGGCGCCCGCGCACGGGCCGTGATCCAGATGGGCGGCGATGTCGCCGTTGGGACGCACCGCGAGGATGCGGGCCGCGCGTCGGTCCGCGACGTAGAGCGTCCCGTCCACCCCCAGCGCGAGACCCCGGGGGGAGGCAAGCTCGAGTTCGGTCGCGGGTACGCGCTCGGCGGGATCGAGGTCGTCCGCCCCTCCCGCCACGACCCGCATGACGCCCGGCGCGTCCCCGAGGATCACGACGGGGTCGCCGCACGCCGCGAGCCCGGCCGCCAAGAGAGGCGCGAGGGCCGCGCGGAGGGCCCGGAGCACCCCGGACGCTCCGACGGGCGCGGCCCGTCCGGCGGTCACGACCCACCTCCGTCGAACGGCATCACCCACAGGTCGTGCTTGCCGGCGGTCAGCAGTCGGACGTAGGCCACCCGACCGCCATCGGGCGACATCGCGGGCTCACGGGCGCCCTCGGTGCCGGGAATGGGGGTGGCCGTCCCGCCTTCGGCGGCGATCATCCAAAGACGCCCATCCCGCCGAAACACCAGCCGGCTCGAGTCGGGGGTCCACGCGGGGTCCTCGCCCCGGCCCAGGTCCCGAGTCTCCGAGCCATCCGGCCGGACCAGGGCGATTCTCCGGTCGTTCACCGCGTAATCCACCCGCTCCTGCCTACAGACGGGACCCAGCAGACCGGAGTGCGTGCAGGTCGCGGCGATCGGGTCTCCCCGCACGAGCCTCGTGAACGCGATCCATTCGCCATTCGGCGACCACGCGGGCGCCACTCCGTCGCCGGTGCCCGCCACGGCATCGGCTTGGGACGACGCGAAATCCCAAAGCAGCACCCGCAGGCCGTCGCTGAACGCGACCCGGCCCCCGCTCGGGTCCCAGGCGGGACGGAACAGGGGCGGATTCTCCTCGTGGAACAGGCGTTGGAAGGGGAAGTGGCGGATGCGGAAGTAGCCGGGAAGAAAGGGGTCGCCCGGCAGGGGTACGAACTCCCGGCCATCGAGCGGCACGGCTAGCGAACGCTGGGGGACCGGCGAGCCGCCGCTCTCCCGATCCATGACGTGAAGCCGGATCTCTCCGAGACGGGGGGCGGTCGGCGCGGTACCGCCCGGATCGCAAACGACGTTGGTCGCCGGGCAGAGCATCTCGTCGGCCACCGACCAGAGCTCCACGTAGGCCGCCCGGGCCTGGTCGGGCGAGGGGGCCGGGCTGGCGAGCCAATGCGACGCTCCGCCGGGCACCTGCAACGCCGGGAGCAGCGCCTCCGCGGCTCCACCCGTCGCGGCGATCTTCATCAAGACCCCCGGGCCTTCCGCGAACGGCGCGAAGCCCTCCGCCGAGTACGCCAGCGAGTCGGGTCCGATCCAGACCGGCGTCCGCTCGTCGAGCGCGGAGAAGGTAAGTTGCAGCGGTCCCTCTCTCTCGACGGTGGGACGGTCCAACGACGCGAACGGGGACGTGGCTTCCCGGCATCCGAGGACACAGGCCGCCACCACCATCCACGCGCCCGGCCCCACCCCGGGACCGGCCTTGGCGGTCCGTGGACGAACTCTCCCCGGCATTCGAGCGCCGGTGCGCCCGCGCCGGCTCGCCGGCTCGCGCATCGCATCCGCGCGCTTCATCGGAAGGACACCTCGACCCCCAGCCTCAACTGCAGGGGTTCGTCGTAGAACAAGGACGGATCCATGCGGTCGAGAGCGGCCGCCAAGCGCAGGGTTCGGTACTCCACGTCCGTGATGCGCCCGTTGCCGTCCAAGTCCCCGAGCGCGCTGTAGCGCGGAGATTCCCGAGGGATGGAGCCGCCCGCCCCCCCGCGCGCCAGCTCGAGCACCTCCGTCGCCGGGGGGGCGACCGTGCCCGTGTCGCGACGAAGGGCGAGAATGTTCTCGCGATCGAGGAGGTTGCGGCCGTCGACCACGACGCGCCAACGGCAGTCCGGGCAACCGGGCGGATCACCGAGCTCCAACGTGGCCCGCAGGTCGAACCGCACCATCCAAGGCAGGAAGTGGTCCACGTCGTCGGCCACCCACTCCCGCTCCGACGTCAGGAGCGTGCGATCCAGGGGATACCCGCTCCTGGCGGCGGCGGCGAAGGCCACGCCCCAGCTCCGGTCGGCGTCTCCGGAGGCACGCCCCACGAACACGACCAGGTTCGCCGAGTGGCGCCGGTCGAACGCCAGCGGCAACTCCTCGCGGGTGGCGTCGGGGGCCTCGATTTCGGGGTCGAGCGCCGTCGAAACCACGCCCACCGCCTTCTGCAGCGCGTAGCCGAAACGGACCCGCGCCAACGGCCACCGGGCCCGCACCGACATCTCCGCGCCCCGGACGGTTCCGAAGTCGCCTCCGGTGAACTGACCCTCGGAGAACCCCGCGAACCGCAGGCTGCCGGTCACGAGATTGTTCAGCTCCTTGCGAAACCCGACCAACGAAACGCCCGCGCTCTCGGTGACTTGGTGCGTGATCCCGAACTCGAGGCTGGTCCCCTTCTCAAACGCCAGATTCGGGTTCCCCTGCCGGCGAATGTCGCTTCTGAGCGAGTCGCCCAGCGTGGTGTCGAGGAAGAAACGGAAGTCGGGAGGCTGCGCGACCCGAGTGTAGTTGAAGCGGAAGGCCAGCCGGCCATCCGTGCCCGGCACCGGCCCCGAGACGCCGATGCGGGGGTTGAAGCCGACCTTCCATCCCGTGTCCGTCCCCGGGGCCAGGAAGTCCACCCGGTCGTGGCGGAAGTCGAGACCCCCGCGGAAGGCGTCGACGCGCCCTCCGAACCGGAGGGTGATCTCGTCCTCCGCCGCCAGCCGCGCGTCCACGAAGGCACTCAGGGACCCCGGAAAAAACAAGGCGTAGTTGGGCGAGGAGCCAGCCAGATGGGCTCGCGGGCGCTCGTAGGATTCCACCCGATGCAGCTTGGTTCCGGCCCCGGCGGCCAGAACGTGACCGGCCGACGACAGCAGCTCGGCGAAGAGGTCGGCGCCGACGAACTCGGTACGCGTCCAATTGGCGATGCCGGGGGTCCCCTCGGTGAAGAAGATGCCCTCCGCGGCGGGGCCGAAGGGAGACCCGACGGAGCCGCCGGGTCGAGCGTATCCGGGCACCGGAACCCCGGAGCTCAGCTGCTCCCGCACCGGGCTGCGCGCGAATCGCTCGCCCAGAAAAGCCAGATCCGCCAGCCCGAACCCCGCGATGCGGAGGCGATCCCGGGAGCTCGGATCGACCACGCCCAGATAGCGATCCAACCTCATGGCCGATCCCCGCAGGGTCGCGTGGGCGCCCCCGCCGAGCCCCTGCCGGGACCAGTCCAGCGACGCGGTGGCGAGCGTGCCGTGGGTCCTCTGGCCAAGCTGGTGGTCGGGATTGTATCTGAACTCCGAGGTGTACAATTCCGACTGAACCCGGTTGTGCAGGAACGTGGTCGTCAGGGCCAGGCCTTCCGTGATCGGACGGTCGAGGCGGGCGAAGGCCAGCAGCTTGTCGCCGGCTTGGTGGGGCAGGGCGGCCGCCGCGTATGGACACGCGAACCCCGCCGTGGCCGGATCCTCCGCCACCCGCTCGATGAGCGCGTCCAGCTGGGCGTCGCCGTCGCCCGGCCGGAGGCAGGTCAGGCCGCGGGCGCGAGGATCGGCATCCAGCATGCCTTGGGCGAGCACGCTCGCGAACACGACCGATCCCCGCCCAAGCACCGGCGCCGGTCCGCCACCGGAAACCGTGAGGGCGGTGAATCCGCGAAACAGTCGCGCCGGAGCCCACTGGTCGGTGCGCACGCCCGTCGCGCCCCGCCACCGCGACCCGTTCCCGCGTCTCGTGGTGTAGCGCACCACGCCCGAGAGGGCCGATCCGAAGCGCGCTCCGAGGCCGCCGGTCACCACTTCGATCTCCTCGAGGGCGTCGGACGGGTATTCCAGCGCCGGGCCCCGGGACGACGCGTCGAACGGGTTCTTGAACTCGAGCCCGTCCACAACGTACGCCTCCTGGCCGATGCGACCGCCGCGGAAGTGACCGTCGCTCACGCCCGGCGCCAACTCGATGGCCTGGGCGACGTCGTCGATGGGCAGCTCGCGCAGCTCGCGGGCTTGGATCAGCTCGTGGGTCGCGCTCACCTCCGGCTCCACCAGGCGGACGCGGTCGACCTCCACGCGGACCTCCTCGAGCTCCAGGGCTTCCGGCTCCAGCTCGACCAGAAGGCGGGCGGGCTGCCCCGGGCGCACGCGGACGCCCTCCAGGGTGGTGGAGGCGTACCCGAGCAGCGACACGGTCACGGACTGGTCGCCGAAGGGCACCGCAATCAGAATGAAGCGGCCGTCGCCCGCCGAGGAGGTGCGCAGCTCCGTGCCCGCGACGACCAGGAGGGCATCCCGCAGCGCTTCCCCGGTGGAGGCGTCCACAACCCGCCCCAGAATGCTCCCGGCGTTCTGCGCCGCGACCCCCTTCGGCCCGGCCAAGGCGCCGACGAGGGCGCACATCACCCACAACCGGACGATCCGACGGCGGCACCGGGGGTGTTCGCGTGCGACTGCACGCGGCGGAGGCTCAGGAAACCCGTGCATGCTCCAAGACTTTCACCAGCGCCGCGACACTCGCAAGATTGTGCGCCGGCCGGTGCTCGTCCACTTCGGGGAGGAGCGCCCGGACGCCCGCGGCCCGAGGCGCGAACTTCTCGAAGCGCAGCAACGGGTTCAGCCAGATCAACCGCCGACACGACCTCCTCAGCCTCCGTGCCTCGAAGGCGATCCCGCCGGCGCCCTCCCGGTCAAGCCCGTCGGTGATGAGCAGCACCACCGCGCCATCCGCCAGCAGGCGCCGGGACCAGTGCAGGTTGAAGGCCCTGAGCGCCGCCCCGATGCGCGTGCCCCCGTACCAGTCGAGCACCGTCCGTCCAACCCGCTCCATCGCCCGGTCCACGTCCTGATCGCGCAGGAGGCGGGTCACGTTGCTGAGTCGGGTTCCGAACAGGAAGGTGTGGACGCGTGTGCCCGCGTTGGTCAGGGCGTGAAAGAAGTGCAGGAGGACGCGCGAGTAGGTTTCCATCGACCCCGAGATGTCGCAGATCGCCACCAGCGTGGGCGGACGCGTGGCCATCGAACGGCGCTTCAGGGACACGGGATGTCCGCCGGTGCGGAGGCTGGCCCGCAGGGTGCGGCGCGCGTCGATTCGCGAGCCGTGGGGATCTGGCCGAAAGCGCCGCGTCGGGATCGGGCGCAGGTCCGGCCTCATCCGGCGAAGCGCTTCCCGCGCCTGCCGGACCTCCTCGGAGGTCATCTGCTCGAAGTCCTTGGTGCGCAGCACCTCCGAGGGCGAAAAGGCCATGCGCACGGAGATCTCCCCCACCTCCCCCGCTTGGGAGGGGCGCGCGGGTGCGGGCACGGTGCCCGGCGAGAGTCGGAGCGGAGGCTTGTCGGCCGTTGCGCCCTCGCCATCCGCCATGCGCGACGAGGAGAGCAGCGCCCGGAGAGCTTCGTCCCGCCCCAAAGGATCCCGCCAGAAGAGGCGGAACGCGCCGTCGAAGATCTCCCGCTGCTCCGGGGCGGAGACCAGGGTACCGTGCAGCGCCCAGTAGAACTGCCGCCGCTCGGTGACGTCGATGGCGCCGAGCGCGCGCGACGCCGATATGGCGTGGCCGGGACCCACGGGAACGCCGGCCGCGCGGAGCATGCGCACGAATTGGGCCACGTTGTCGGCCAGCCTGCCCGGCGGGCTCTCGCGACGTTCGATCATGGGGCCATGCGCGCCGCCATGCCCCTGTCGGTGCTCGGCGGATTCATCCACGGACTGCCAGAGTAAGCCCGACGTTGGTCGATATGTAGAAGCCACGAATGCTCTGGGCCGCGGCGGGCACGGCGAGCGCGCCAAACAGAAGCGCGGCGATGGTCGGCACGCCCGTCCACGCAAGTGACTCCTCTCGTTTCATGGCGTCCTCCGGGTTGAGGTTTGAGTCGTGAGGATGATGGCCCGGCATATTCCACACACACCATCCTCATTCGCTCATCGGTCCCCGTAATTCACCGCCCGAACGCGTAGGAGAAATTGAGGAGCGGGACGCAGCACCCCGCCGAGTCTCCGGCCACGGCGCCCAGCGCTCCGACCTCGGTGTTGAAGCGGTCCCCGATGACGCGAATCCCTCCCGAAAGGATGATCCCCACGGCGTCGGGAAGGACGTAGTTCTCCGTAATGACCTTGATTCGCCGGCTCACGCGGGTTTCTCCGCCCAACATGAACGCGGGCTCGTTCACGACTTCGCTTCCCGAATAGAAGACGCCCAACCCCATGGAGAACGCCTCGTCCAAGTTGCCGAACGTCGCAACCCCGTACGCGACCCCGACGACTTCGTCATCGAAAAAGAAGGCGAGCGTGCCGATCGAGGCCTCCGCCTCCGGTCGTCGCAGAACCTGAAGCTTCGGACCCAGGTAGAACGGCTCCAGCTCCCCGAAGAGAATCGGCGCGCCGCCCACGACGGTGAAGCGGTCGGTGACTCCCACCGCGGCGAACGGGAGGGCGACCACGTAGGTGCCGAGGTACGCCTCCCCACGCGCGAGGGAGCGCCCGGTGGAGGTGAAGAACAGCCGGGTGCCCCCGGGATCCTCGGCTCGGAACTCGCCCTCCACCACCCTTCCGCGGGCCCGGCGAATGGCTCCGATCCCCGCGCGCTCGACGTCGATCCGGACTCCGGCCACCGTTTCGAGGATCACCCGCTCCTGGTCGACCTCCACGACTCGCCCATACACCACCGAGCCGTCACCAAGCGCGACCTCGTAAATGGTGTCGCTCGGAGGGGGGATGTCGGGAGGCGCTTGCGCGCGCGCCGTCGCGGGGAGGGCGGTCGCAACGACGACAAGCGCTAGGAGCGCACCCCAAAATGGCCGTCGTCGGTTCAGGATGACGAATGATCCGTGCTGGAACATGTATCACCTCCGATCTCATCGAGGTTTCGGGACGGTGGGCCCGCGCATTGAATATACCAACCGAGACACAAACATACTTACGATGGTTGTGAACCGTCACTCGCGCCGCGCCATCGCCGTCGTCACTCGCCCCCCGCCCCCTCCATCGCCTTCTCCACGCCCCCGTCGCGCCGCAGCTGCTCGAGGTCGTCCTGGTACTTGAGGAGCACGCCCAACGTGCGGTTCACGGTCTCGCGGTCGAGGACGTGGCGATCCAGGGCCATCAGGGCACGCGCCCAATCCAGCGTCTCGGCGACGCCGGGGCGTTTGAAGAGCTCCATTTCGCGCACCTTGCGCACGAACCCCACCACCTGGGCGCTCAGCCGCGCCGACGCCTCGGGCACCCGCGACGCCAGGATCGCCGTCTCCCGCTCGGCCGTGGGATAGTCGATCCAGTGATAGATGCAGCGCCGCTTCAGGGCGTCGTGGACTTCGCGGGTCCGGTTGGACGTGATTACCACCCCCGGGGGCGTGCGCGCGCGGATGGTGCCCAGTTCGGGGATGGTGATCTGGAAGTCCGCGAGCACCTCCAGGAGGTAGGCCTCGAAGGGCTCGTCGCTGCGGTCCAGCTCGTCGATCAGCAGAATGGGCGCGACGCCGTCGGGCGGGTCGAGCGCCTGGAGGAGGGGGCGACGGATGAGGAACTCCTCGCCAAAGACGTCGGTGGCGGACGGCGCGCTCCCCGGCCCGTCGCCGGACGCCCGCATCGACCCCGCCTCCGCACCCGGAATCGGCGCCGGCGCCCGGCCCAGCTCCGCCGCCCGGATGTGGATCATCTGCCTGGCGAAGTTCCACTCGTAGGCGGCCGCGGCCATGTCCAGCCCCTCGTAGCACTGAAGCCGCACCAAGGGCTTGCCGAGCGCGCTCGCCACCGCCCGCGCCAGCTCGGTCTTGCCCACCCCCGCCTCGCCCTCGAGGAAGAGGGGACGGCCCAGCTCGAGGGAGAGAAAGAGCGCGGTCCCCAAGCTGGCGTCCGCCACGTAGCCCTGGGTGCCCAACAGGGCCACGGCCTCGTCCACGGAACGGGGCGGGGGCAAGGGGCCACCCGCGCCCGAGCCGCCCTCAACCGCCTTGTCCGCTCCCACGCGCCGGTTCGTCCGGTTCCCCCACCCACACGGTTCGGCTATCCACAGGCCTCCACGGCCCGCTTCGCCATGACCGTGACGAGATGCGCCCGGTACTCCGCCCCGGCCGCACCGTCGGAGAGCAGCTCGCGGGAAGACACGCGGATGCCCGCGACGGCGTCGGCCGAGAAGTCGTCCGCCAGCGCCGCCTCCATTTCGGCCACCCGAAAGACCCCCGTCCCCGCCCCCGTCACGGCGACCCGCACGCCATCCTCGCCCTCGGCAACCATGACCCCCGCCACCGCGTACTTCGACGCCGGGTTCTCGAACTTCGCGTACGCGGCCCGCGAAGGAATGGGAAAGCACACCGCGACAACCAGCTCGTCGTCCTCCAGTGCGGTCCCGAACATCGCCCCGAAGAAGTCGTCCGAGGCGATCTTGCGCCGGTCGGTGACGATGGTCGCGCCCAGTCCCACGCACACCGCCGGATAGTCGGCCGCGGGGTCGTTGTGGGCGACGGAGCCCCCAATGGTGCCACGGTTGCGCACTTGTGGATCGCCGATGCGCCCGGCCATCGCGGCGAGCGCCGGGATCCGCTCCCGCACCACGCTCGAGGCCGCCACCCGCGCGTGCGTGCAGCGGGCTCCGATCTTCAGGCAATGCCCGTGATCCTCGACCTTGTCCAGTCCCGGCACGTTGCGCAGCGACACCAGGTCGCTCGGCGCCGCCATGGACAGCTTCATGACGGGCAGCAGGCTCATTCCCCCGGCCAGCACCTTGCCGTTGTCGGCACCCCTGAGGGCGCTCAGAACACCGTCGACCGAAGACGGTGCGTGATATTGGAAGTCGTCCACGGTCGCCTCCGGTTTCAGCCTTGGGCCCGCGCGGCCCGAATCGCTCGCCAAACCCGCTCCGACGTGGCGGGCATGTCCATGTGGGTCACGCCCAGCGGGCTCAGCGCGTCCACCACCGCGTTGATCACCGCCGGCGGAACGCCGATGGAGCCCACCTCGCCGACCCCCTTCACCCCGAGCGGGTTGTGCGTGCAGTGGGTGGTGTTGTGGTTGATGTTGAACGGGGGCAGGTCGCCCGCCCGGGGCATCGTGTAGCTCATGTACGAACCCGTGGCCAGCTGGCCCTCCTCGTCGTACTCGCAGTGCTCCAGCAGCGCCTGGCCGATTCCGTGCGCCAAGCCGCCGTGCAGCTGCCCGTCCACGATCATGGGGTTGATGATGCGCCCGACATCGTCGGCGCCGGTCACGCCCATTAGCTCCACCACGCCCGTCTCCGGGTCCACCTCCACCTCGGCGATGTGCGTTCCCGCCGGGAAGGTGAAGTTCAGGGGATCGTAGAACGCCGTCTCCTCGAGTCCGGGCTCGAGCCCCTCGGGGTAGTTGTGGGGGACGTAGGCCGTGAGCGCCACCTCGCCGATGCTCTTGGACCGGTCCGTACCCGCGACCGTGAAGTTGCCGTCCGCGAACTCGACGTCCTCTTCGGCGGCTTCCAAGAGATGGGCCGCGATCTTCCTGCCCTTGGCGATGATCTTCTCGACGGCCTTGTAGATGGCCGTGCCGCCCACCGCCAGCGAGCGCGACCCGTAGGTGCCCATGCCGAACGGGATGGCGGCGGTGTCGCCGTGCACGACGTCCACCGCCTCGAAGTCCACGCCCAGCATCTCGGCGACGATCTGGGCGAAGGTGGTCTCGTGGCCCTGGCCGTGGCTGTGGGTGCCGGTGAAGACCGACACCGACCCCGTGGGATGAACGCGCACGCTTCCCGACTCGTACAGGCCGGCGCGCGCGCCCAGCGATCCCACGACCGCCGAGGGCGCGATGCCGCACGCTTCGATGAAGGTGGAGATGCCGATGCCGCGCAGTTTGCCCCGGCTGGCCGCCTCGGCCCGGCGCGCCTCGAAGCCGTTCCAGTCGGCGGCGGCGAGGGCGAGGTCGAGGGTGGCGTCGTAGTCGCCCTGGTCGTATTGCAGCGCGACGGGGGTCTGGTAGGGGAACTCGCGAATGAAGTTGCGGCGGCGGATGTCCACCCGGTCGATGCCGGTCGCGGCGGCGGCCTTGTCGACCAGGCGCTCGAGCAGATAGGTGGCCTCCGGCCGCCCGGCCCCCCGCAGCGCGTCCACGGGCACCGTGTGGGTGAACACCCCCTCGACCTCCACGTGGATGGCGGGAGTGGTGTACGGCCCCGCGAACAGGATGCCGTACAGGTACGTGGGCACGCAGGGCGCGAAGGTGGACAGGTAGGCGCCCAGGTTGGCCTGGGTCGACACCTTGAGCCCCACGAACGCGCCGTCCTCGTCGAGCCCGAGGGTGGCGGTGCTGATGTGGTCGCGGCCCTGGGTGTCGGAGACGAAGGCCTCGGAGCGGTCCGAGGTCCACTTCACCGGGAGACCCAACCGGC
The DNA here is from genome assembly GCA_965221265.1 of Longimicrobiales bacterium. Taxonomy (GTDB): domain Bacteria; phylum Gemmatimonadota; class Gemmatimonadetes; order Longimicrobiales; family Gaopeijiaceae; genus BD2-11. The sequence goes on from OZ244873.1 coordinate 589,076, forward strand.
CCGCGGTCCACGTGATGATCGCCTCTTCGGCGTAGTGCGGGATCTTGGAGCCGAAGCCACCCCCGACGTCGGGCGCCACCACGCGCAGCTTGTGTTCGGGCAGCCCGAGCACGAAGGCGCCCAGCAGCAGCCGGATGAGATGGGGGTTCTGGCTGGTGGTGTACAACGTGTACTCGCCCGTGGCGGGATCGAAGTTGCCGATGGCCGCGCGCGGCTCGATCGCGTTCGGCACCAGCCGCTGGTTCACCACTTCGATGGAGACCACGTGGGCCGCGCCGTCAATGGCCGCCTCCGCGGCCGCGCGGTCGCCCACCTCCCAGTCGTAGCACAGGTTGCCGGGCGCCTCGTCCCACACCAGAGGGGCGCCGTCCGCGCGCGCGGCCCGAAGCGAGGCCGCCGCGGGCAGGTGCTGGTAGTCCAAGTCGATGAGGGCGGCGGCCTCGCGCGCCTGGTCGCGGGTCTCGGCGACCACGACCGCCACGATCTCGCCCACGTGGCGCACCTTGCCGATGGCCATCGCCGGATGGGTCGGCTCCACCATGGGCGACCCGTCCTTGGAGTGGATCAGCCACCCGGTCGGAATGCCGCCCACCCCCTCCATGTCGGGGCCGGTGAACACGGCGCGCACGCCGGGGGCCGCCTCGGCGGCGGCCGTGTCGACGCCGCGCAGGTTCGCGTGCGCGACCGTCGAACGCAGCAGGTGCGCGTACAGCTGTCCGGGCAGGTTGATGTCGTCGGTGTAGCGCCCGCGCCCGGTAAGGAAGCGCGCGTCCTCCTTGCGCTTGAGCGCCGCGCCGATGAAGCCGGTTCCGTTGCCTCCGTTGCCGCTCACGACGCACCTCCCATCGCGCTCGCGCCGGCCAGCACGGCCTTCACGATGTTGTGGTAGCCGGTGCACCGGCAGAAGTTGCCGTCGAGCCAGCGCCGGACGTCGCCCTCGCTCGGGGCCGGATTGTGGCGCACGAGGTCGATCGCGCTCATCACCATCCCCGGCGTGCAGAACCCGCACTGCAGCCCGTGATGTTCGCGGAAGGCCTCCTGCATGGGATGCAGGTCCGCCCCGTTGGCGAGCCCCTCGATGGTGGTCACCTCCGCTCCGTCGGCGTCCACCGCGAGGCAGGTGCAGCTCTTCACCGACTGGCCGTTCACGTGGACGACACAGGCGCCGCACTGGCTGGTGTCGCACCCGACGTGGGTCCCGGTGAGCGCGAGCTTCTCGCGCAGAAGGTCGACCAGGAGGGTTCGGCCCTCGACTTCCGCCGAGCGCGGGACCCCGTTCACCGTCATCGTCACCGCAGGCATCGAACCTCCTTTCGCGGGCGAGGGTCGCGAGTCAACGCGACAACCAAATGGACGACGATGTTACGTTCCGCATCGCCGCTTTCGCAAACCAGCGCCTCCGGATCCCGGAGGCCGAATCAAGCGACCGACGGCCGGTGCCCGATGGACGGCGCGCACCGCCCCGGTGGAGGTCGCCCTCCGGTTCTCACCGCCGCGGCCTTGTTTCCGACACCGGGCCGCCTACCTTGGCGGGAGGGCACTCCGGTACGGCGCGAGGAGGGATGACGCATGTTCGGGACGAGACACATGTTCGACACGCCAAGAGCCAAGTGGCCGCTTTCCCCCGCAGCCCGCCGACGAACTCCCTCCGGCATTCGAGCGCCGTCGCATCCGCGCCGGACCGCTGCGCTCGGCGTTGCCTTTCGTCCCGGTGGCGCCGCCACCAAGCTCTCAAGGCGCCTTGCCGGCCCGGCGCCTCGCCGCTCCCGGTGCTCGGGTGGACTGCCACTGTTTCTTGTCGCGGCGGCGGCCCTGGGTTCCAACCCGGTCGGCGCGCAGGAGCCCGCGGCGTGGCGGGCAACCGGGGAACTGGTGTTCCACACCTTCTCCATCGCCGCCATCGATCCCCGCACCGGCGAGTCGGGCGTGGCGGTCACGACGCGCAACGCGTGCGTGGGCAATGGGGTGCCCTGGGTGCGCAAGGGCGTGGGCGCGGTGGCGACCCAGGCGGCCACCCGCACCGAGTACGGCCACGAGCTCCTCGACCTCATGGAGAGTGGCGTTTCCCCGGCGGACGCGCTCGCCCAGCGCCTGGCCGAGGACGACAACGCCGGGCGGCGGCAGATCGGCGTCATCGGCGTGGACGGCCGCTCGGCCCAGCACACGGGCACCGACAGCGAGTGGGCCGGTCATCGCGCGGGTCCCAACTACGTGGCGCAGGGCAACACCTTGGTGGGGCCGGAGGTGATGGACGCGGTGGCCGAGAGCTTCGAGTCGACCGAAGGCGCGCGCCGCCACTTGGCCGACCGGCTCATCGAAGCCCTGCGCGCCGGGCACGTGGTGGGTGGGGACGCCCGCCACGGCGAGGCCCAGTCCGCCGCGGTCATCGTCGCCGATCCGCGTCCGGGCATGGCCCGCCGCGAGGACGGCCTGACCGTTCAGATCAACGTGTGCGAGCACGCCGATCCGCTCGCCGAGATGCGGCGCGTCTACGATGCGGTCTCGGAGACCCTCGGCTTCCGCACGCTCCAGCAGGAAGTGGGGCGCGACGTCTACCAGCTGAAGCTCATGCTGCACCATTTGGGCCACTTCCGCGCCGACGCCGACGACATCCCAATCGGGGAAGAGGGCTGGAACGTCTACACCCAGGAGGCCGTGGACGCGGTCGACCGGTATCGGGCCGCGCGGGGATGGCGCACCACGGTTCCCGGGTACGTGGACGCGGCCACCATCGAGCGCATGTGGAGCGACCTGGAGGCGGCGGGGAAGGCCGGGGAGGTTCGCGAACGGTTGCTGGAAGTGCAGCGGATCCGCCGGTAGACGGGCGGAGCGCACCCGAACGTGACCTCCCAATGAACCGCCGCCGCCCCTCCCTCCCGGTCGTCACCCGCTCCCTCACCTTCCGCGACTTCGTGGTCTTCCAGGCCAAGCTGGCCGTGGACGGAGTGAAGGACCTGCTGCTCATCAACCTGTCCATCATCGCGGTCGTGATCGACATGATCGCCGGCGGCGGCAGGCGGCCGCGACGCTTCTACGCGGTCGTCCGGCTGTGCGCCCGCTTCGACCGCTGGCTCAGGCTGCACAGCGCGAAAGGGTTCGCGGAGGCGGGCGAACACCCCTGGTCGGATCCGGCCGGCGGCGATGTCGGCGAGGCGCGGCGCCTCCTGGGGTCGGACGCCGACACCCTCATCGAACGCGTGGAGGAGCTGGCGCGGCGGGAGAGCAAGTCCGCCGAGCGCTGGCTGGACGACGCCATCGAACGGCGGCGCCGGCAATCGTAGGCGTCCGGGACCGCAACCGGATCCACGATTCGGGCGGCTCCATCTCTGGCGCGCATCCCCGCATCGGGGCAGTTTGGCATGAGGAGATTCGGACCCCACCCAAGGAGACCGCCCCATGAGCCGGAACCCCGTTTCCCCCCGCAACTTCGTCCTCGCCTGCATCTGTAGCGCCGCGCCGGTCCTGCTCCCGGCCCTGTTCGGCCTGGCACCGGCGCCCACCTTCGCCCAGCACAACGACCACGGACCGGGTCCGGCGCCCAACGGCGAGGAGGTTCCGCTCATCTCCTCCGCCCTCGGCCCCTACGCGCGCACCATCACCACCAGCTCCGAGATGGCGCAGGCCTACTTCACCCAGGGCCTGCAGCTCATGTACGCCTTCACGCCCTCGGACGCCAACCGCTCGTTCCGGGAGGCCCAACGCCACGACCCCGAGTGCGCCATGTGCTACTTCGGCGAGGCCTGGTCCCTCGGTCGCTATCTGAACGGCGCCATGCTCCCGGAGGACGCCCCCACCGCCCACGCCGCCATCCACAAGGCGAAGGAGCTGGCCGCCAACTCCGGCACCGAGATCGAGCGGGCCCTCATCGACGCGATGATCGTCCGCTACGCGCCCGAGCACGAGGACGACGAGCAGCGCCTGGAGCTGGACAAGGCGTATGCCAAGGCCATGGAGAGGGTCTGGGAGGCGCATCCCGGCGATCTGGAGGTCGGCACCTTCTTCGGCGAGTCGCTCATGCTGCTTCAGCCCCGCCGCGGGTACTGGGACATCGACAACCCCGAGGTGCAACGGATCCACGAGGTGCTCGAGGGCACCCTGGCGCTGAACATCGCCCACCCGGGGGCCTGCCACCTCTACATCCACGCCACCGAGCCCACCACCCAACCCGGAAAGGCCGAGGCGTGCGCGGACCATCTCGGCCAAGCCATCCCGGGCGCGAGCCACATCCAGCACATGCCCTCCCACACCTACAACCGGATCGGGCGTTGGCACGACGCGGTGATCAGCAACACGCTCGCGTGGCACTCCGACCAGAAGGCCAACCACGACCTGGGGTACGCCATCTACCCCTCGCACAACCTGCACATGCTGCTCTTCGCCGCGTCCATGGCCGGCCAGGGCGCGGTGGCCATGCAGGCGTCGCGCGACTACGGCGAACTTGTGTCGGGTGGCAACTTCTACGCGTCGCTCACCGGCGTTCGCTTCGGTCGCTGGGCGGACGTGCTGGCGATCGAGGAACGTCCCGAGCAACCGCTCTTCGCCGGGTTCTGGGACTTCGGACGCGGCTACGCCCATCTGCGCATGGAGCGGCCCGACAGCGCCGCCTTCTACATGGAGCGATTGCGACGCGCGCGCACCGAGCTCGAGGACGAAGCGCCCTTCCGCGGGCACTCGGCCGTCGACCTCATCACCGTCGTGGGCGCGATTCTGGAAGGTGAGATGCTGGCCGCCGAAGGCGATGTCGACGGGGCCGCGCGCGTCCTCGAGGAGGCGATCGAGGTCGAGGACGGGCTTCGCTACGACGAGCCCGAGCCCCTCAACTTCGCGGCGCGCCACTGGCTGGGGGCCATCCTGAACGACGCCGGACACCACGCCCGCGCCGAGGAGGTGTTCCGGGCCGCGCTCGCGGACCATCCCCACAACGGATGGTCGCTCTTCGGACTCGAGCGCGCGCTGCGTGCCCAGGGCCGGCACGCGGAAGCCGACGAGGCGCTCGCCGAACGCATGGAGTCCTGGGCCAACGCCGATGTCTGGCTGATGTCGGCGCGCTTCTGATGGGCGATGGGGCCGTGCCCGGAACCGTCGCCGCGCCCGTCGCCCCGGCCCGCGGGCGCACGCCGATGCGGGGGCCGTCGCTCGGCGCGCGCGGGTGGGCGCTCGCGCTGGCCATCCTCTGGGTGGGTGCCCTGGCGGTTCTCGCGCGTCCGCTGGGCGCGCAGCGCTGGGGAGGCGGAGGCGGCTGGTCCCGGCGCGCGCCCGTGGCCAACCCGGGCGAGGCGGCCGAGTTCGGCTTCACCTTCTGCCGCATCGCCTACAGGAGCGTGCGCCGCGAGCCGCTGGGTCAAGGCTGGCGCACCGACTACCCGAATTCGGACGCCAACTTCTCCCTGCGCTTCTCGCAGCTCACCACCAGCGCGGTGAGCCGCTTCGAGAACGGAGAACCCTTCTACGCGGTGGTGACCCTGGAGGACGACGAGATCTTCCAGTGCCCCTTCGTGTTCATGTCGGACGTGGGGACGGTCGGCTTCGAACCCGACGAGATCGAGCGGCTGCGCACCTATCTCCTGAAGGGCGGCTTCCTCTATGTGGACGACTTCTGGGGAGAGCGCGCCTGGGGGCATTGGGAGCAGACCATGCGGGAGGTGCTTCCCGATCATGTGATCCAGGACGTTCCGAGCGACCACCTGCTGCTGAACGGGCTCTACGAAGTCCGCGACGTGCCGCAGGTGCCCTCCATCCAGTACTGGCGCCGGACCGGGCGGGAAGCCACCTCGGAGCGCGGCTTCGAGAGCGCCGAAGTCCACTTCCGCGCCATCTTCGACGAGGACGGGCGGGCGATGGTGGTCATGACCCACAACACGGACATCGCCGACGGCTGGGAGCGGGAGGGCGAGGACGAGGCGTTCTTCTTCCAGTTCTCGCCGGAGTCGTACGCCCTTGGCATCAACATCGTGCTGTACGCGCTGACCCACTGAGGGATGCGCGCGCCACGCTGGTTCGCTGCGCTCGGCGTTGCCTTTCGGGCCGGTGGCGCCGCACCCGCGCCCCCAGGGCGCCCAAGCAGCTTGGCGTTCCGCCCCTTTCGGTGCTCGGGAGGACTCTTCCACGTCTTGCCGCTGATGGTGGGGATGGCGCCGATGACGGCCCGGGCGCTGCCCGCCCAGGAAGCCGTGCGGCTGGCGCCGGAACAGGTCGAGGCCGGGCGCGGGGTGTACGAGCGCGCGTGCGCGGAGTGCCACCGCGCCGACCTGAGCGGCGACTTCGAAGCGCCCGAGCTTGCGGGGCGGAATTTCCGCGCCGCCTGGGGAACCGCCGCGCTCGGCGAGCTGCTCGCGGTGGTGCGCGACATGCCTCCCGAGGAACCCGGCACGCTCTCCGACGCGCAATACCTGGCGGTGACCGCCTTCCTGCTTGAAGCCAACGGGGCGGTCGCCGACCGGGGGGCGCTGGCGACCGGGCTGGCGATCGGCGATGTGCTGGCCGCCGGCGCCGGAACGGGGGACGCGGGGGCCGACGCTGCGGGCGCGGGGGTCGGCGGCGAGATGGCCGACGCGGCGGACGTGGCGGCCACCGGCGGCGAGGCGGGAGCGATCGCCGGGGAGGCCGCCACCGCCACGGACGTGGCGCGCGCGCGGGCCGGCGGAGCGGGCGCGGTCACCGGCGAGGTGGGCCCCGGGGCCGAAGAGGCCGCAACCCCCGAAGCGTCCTCCCCCGCCGACGCCACGGGCGAGCTCCAGCGCGCCACCGGCCTCACCACCGTGGAGGGCGCCATCGGCCCGCTCACCCCGGTGACCGACGCCATGCTGCGCGACCCCGACCCGGCCGACTGGCTCATGTACCGGCGCACCTACGACGCCTGGGGGTACAGCCCGCTCGACCAAATCCACCGCGAGAACGTCGCCACCCTGGAGCTGGCCTGGGTGTGGGCCATGGCCGACGGGACCAACCAGCCCACCCCGCTGGTGCTCGACGGAATCATGTTCCTGGCCAACCCGGGCAACATCGTCCAGGCGCTCGACGCCGCCACCGGCGACCTCCTGTGGGAGTACCGGCGCCGGTTCCCCGACCACATCCGCCCGGGCGGCTTCGACCAGCTGCGCAACCTCGCCCTCTACCAAGACAAGGTCTTTCTCGCCACCAAGGACGCCAGCCTGGTCGCCCTCGACGCGCGCACCGGCGGGACCGTCTGGGACACCCAGGTCGCCGACCCGCGCAAGGGCTACACCAACGTCGCCGGCCCCATCGTGGTGGAGGGGCTGGTGGTCAACGGGATCAACGGGTGCGGGCGCTTCCACGAGGACAGCTGCTTCATCACCGCCCACGACGCCCACACGGGGGAGGAGGTGTGGCGCACCCACACCATCGCGCGACCGGGAGAGCCGGGCGGCGACACTTGGGGCGGCCTGCCCCTCCACCTGCGGGGCGGCGGCGACGCGTGGACCACCGGCAGCTACGACCCGGAGCGCGGGCTCATCTATTGGGGAACCGCGCAGGCGAAGCCCTGGGTGCCCGCCAGCCGCGGTCTATCCGCCGCCGACCCGGCCCTCTACACCAGCTCCACGCTGGCCATGAACGCGGCCGACGGCTCGCTCGCCTGGTACCGGCAGCACGTGCCCGGCGAGGCGCTCGACCTCGACGAGGCCTTCGAGCAGCTCCTCGTGGACATCGACGGGCGCGCGCTGCTGCTGGCCATCGGCAAGCACGGCATCTTCTGGAAGCTGGACCGCGAGACCGGCGAGTTCCTCGCGCACCGCGAGACCGTCTACCAAAACGTCTTCGACCGAATCGACCCGAAGACGGGCGAGGTGACCTACCGCGCCGACATCATGAACGCCGGAGTGGGCGACTGGATCTCCGTTTGCCCAAGCACGGCGGGTGGCCACAACTGGCAGGCGATGGCGTACAGCCCCGAGACCGGCCTGCTCGTCACCCCGCTCTCGCAGAGCTGCCTGGAGATCTCCGGCCGCGAGATCGCCATGGAGGTCGGTTCGGGTGGAACCGGAGCCGACCGCGACTGGACCGAAATGCCCGGCACCGACGGCAACCTGGGCAAGTTGGCCGCCTACGACGCGCGCACGCTGGAAGAGGTGTGGAGCGTCGAGCAGCGCGCCTCCTTTCTCACCGCCGCGCTCACCACGGCCGGCGGCCTGGCTTTCGCGGGCGATGTCGACCGCTACTTCCGCGCCTACGACGTGGCCACCGGCGACGTGCTCTGGGAGACACGGCTGGGCACGTCGGTGCAGGGCTTCCCGGTGACCTTCGCCGTGCGCGGCGAGCAGTACCTGGCCGTCAGCACCGGGCTGGGGGGTGGCAGCCCGCGCACCGTCCCGCGCCTACTGGCCCCGGAGATCCGCCATCCGGCCACCGGGAACGCGCTCTACGTCTTCCGGTTGCGGGAGCCCGCGCGGAATCCGGCCGACGACCCCCGGTAGCTGCGAGGCGGCGAGGTCCGGACCGCCCCTTCGCCCGGGAGCGACCCTACCGCCGCCGATTGCTTTCGATCAGCACCTGCGCCAACGACTCCCGGGCGGCGCCGAGCTCGACCTCGCCGGGCGGCAGGCCGTTCAGCTGCAGGATGTAGGCGATGATGTCGGCGTACTGCTGGCGAGGGAGTGAGCCAGGCTGGTCCTCGGGCATGAGGGAGTAGATGTCGTCGAAGAGCGCCGCCACGCTGGCCCCCGCCCAGGAGCGGATGAAGGCCCCGACGAACTCCTCGTCGTCGTGGCACTCGCGGCAGACATCCTCGGTGACCTGGGCGCCGCGCTCCGCCTGCTCCGCCGTGTACACGCCGTCGAGGGTGGTGCGCCCATCCTCGCTCTGGGCCAAGACGGGGTGGGCCAGCGCCAAACAGAGCGCCAAGCAGAAGACGCGTCCTCCGATCTGGTTCATTCCGTGCTCCGAGATGCCGTTATGTTGGAACCCATTGAATCGGATGATCGTACGCCGGGCCGGTGACGGTCAAGCTTGGACCGAACCGTCGCGTCGCGCCCGGCAACCATCGCTCGCAGAGGTTCCTCCTTGGAAGTTGCGGTCCTTTCCTCGGCATTCGTCGCTTCGGTGGCCAGCGGGCTGGTGCCGTTCATCAACGCCGAGATCGTGGTCGCGGCCGCCGCGGTCGCCGTGCCCGGATCGCAGCTCTGGCTGGTGATCGGGGTGTGCGCGCTGGGCCAAATGATCGCGAAGGCCGTGCTGTACGGGTTGGCGCGCTGGCTTCCGCAACGGTTGCCGGCGCGGGCGGTGCGGCATCTGGAACGCGCTTCGGAGAAGGTCAGGCGCATCGAACGGGCGGGGTGGTCGCTGATTCTGGTCAGCGCGGTGGTCGGGCTGCCCCCCTTCTACGTCGTCTCGCTGGCCGCGGGGACGGTGCGCGTCAACTTCGCCGCCTTTCTGGCGGTCGGACTGGCGGGACGCGCGATCCGCTTCGCCGTTCTGGCGTACGGGGCGGTGGCCGCCGGCGGCGCGATCCAAGGAGGCCTGTGAGCACGGCGGGGGACATTGAACGGGCGCGCCGCCTCGTGCGCGAGGCCGGGGGCGTGGTGGCGCTCACCGGCGCCGGCATCTCGGCCGAGTCCGGGGTGCCCACCTTCCGCGACGCGAACGGGCTTTGGCGCAACTTCCGCCCGGAGGACCTCGCCACGCCCGAAGCCTTCGCGCGCGACCCGCGCACGGCGTGGGAGTGGTACGACTGGCGCCGCTCGGTGTTGGCGGGTTGCGCGCCCAACCCCGGACACCGCGCGCTGGCGGGTTTCTTCCTCCGGCGCGGCGTGGCGGGCTTGGTGACGCAGAACGTGGATGGACTGCACACCCGGGCGGCGCTGGAGGCCGCGGGGAACGGACCCGCCGAGGCCGCGCTGCCGGTCGAGCTGCACGGGACGGTGGGACGGGACCGGTGCAACGGGTGCGCGGCTCGCTTTCCCGCCGAGCCCCTGGGCGACGATCTTCCTCGTTGCGACTCGTGCGGGGGCTTGCGCCGCCCGGACGTGGTGCTGTTCGGCGAGGCGCTGGACGGGGACGTGCTCGCGCGCGCCTACGCGCTGGCCGGGCGCGCCGACCTGTGCCTGGTGGTGGGAACCAGCGCCGTGGTGCACCCGGCCGCGTCCATCCCGCTGGCCACCTTGGAGGCCGGTGGCGACCTCGTCGAGGTCAACGTGGAGGACACCCCGCTGACGCAAGCGGCCACGGTGGCGCTGCGGGGGGCGGCGGGGGAGGTGCTCCCGTCCCTGCTGGACTGACTGACGGCGCCCCTCGGCCCGATTCGCGACGGGCGCTACCGCCAAGCGACCCCCCGCCCACCCGGCCGCCGGCCTGGCCCCACCGGAGGTGTCCACCGCGTCGCCCCCCGGCCAACTCGGGGCTGGCCCCACCACCCACGTCCCCTTCACCCGGCGGCGGAGCGGTCCCGCCGCCCGCGCCCGCGACCTTGGCGAAGGGCGGATCGCCCACTTGCGCGATGGGCGCCAAGGGCGGCGTGGCCCCACCGGCCGAGGCCGCTCGGTCCCACCGAAGTGCCCGGCGGCGGTCCCTACCGACCGCCTCGCGTGGGAATCAACCTCCGTCCCTCATCCACAACCTTGGATGATGTCTCGCGCACCGCGGCACCGTCTCCGGGAACCCCCATTGGGATCACCGCGGGTGGTCTGAGCTCACCCGCGGCCGCGCCTTCCTCGACCGGGACTCCGTTGACCTCGATCCAGTCGAGGAGGCTGGGGGCGGTCAGCGCCGGATCGAAGGTCCACATGTGGATTTCCGTCATGTCCGACAACGGCCCCCCGAAGCTCAGGGTGGCCGTCGGCACCTCGAACAGCACTTCGCTTCCGGCAAGCGCTTGGAAGACCCCGTCCCGCACGCCCAGGGAGATGTCGGTAAACTCGCCCGGGCCGTCCTGGATGGCGTCGGACACGCCGCGGAAGGCGACGCCTTCGGCGCCCGTGATGTAGTACCAACCCGGTTCCCGATCCTGAGGCTCGAAGAAGACCACGAGGGCGTAGTTGACGGTTTCCGTGTCGCCGCCCCCGAAGTCCAGCACCCGTTCCCCGATCTCGAACCTGAGCGCCTCGACGTTCCGGTCGCCCGGCTCGCGGGGCACGAGCACCAACCCCGTGCGGATCGTGTCGGCTTGGCGCCCCACGCGGGTCTGGACGGACCAGGAGGTCAGCGGCGACTCGAACCCGGTGGCGACGATGCCCCAAAGGGTGTCGGCGGTGTTGGTCACCCGCAGCACGCCCTCCGAGACCTCACCCTCGGCGTTGGCGAACTCCCAGTTCTCCAAGCTGCCCTCGTCGTCGAAATCGTCGCGCAGGATGACGCCCGCGGCGGGGATGACGGTGATCTCGAACGACACCGAGGCGGACAGATCTCCCGGATCGGTCGCGGTCACGGTCGCGGTCGCCATCCCCTCGGCGAGCGTCTCGACGCGCACCTCGCTACCATTCACCACCAAGGCGGCCACGCTCGGATCCGACGACTCCGCCGAGTAGGTGAGCTCATCGCCGTCCGGGTCGACGAAGAGCGGGGGGTCGCCCTCCAGCTCGAGCGTCCCCGACCACCCGGCCGAGCGCGAGATGTCGCTGATCCCGCCCTGCGCCTCCGGGGCCTGGTTCACGCGCTCGATCACCGTGACCGTACCGCTCAGGGAGGCGGTCAGACCGAACGGATCGGTTGCCGTGACCGTCACCGTCGCGGTCCCGATGGCCACGGCCGTCACCGTCACGGTCGGACCCGACACGGCGACGGTCGCCACCGCCGGGTCGTTCGACTCGGCCGTGAAGGTCAGCGCCTGCCCGTTCGGGTCGATGAAGTGGGACCCCACGTTCACCGTCTCGGAATCGCGCTCCTGAATGCTCAGCGCCGGGAGCGAATCCCGCGTCGGCTCCGGCGGCAGGTTGGGTTCCACCGTCAAGGGTACGCCGAGCGAACCCGAGAGCCCGTCCGGGTCGGTCGCCGTCACCGTCAGCGTCGTCGACCCGGCACCCACCGCCACGGCCGACACCACGCTGCCCTCCACCGACACGGTGGCCACGGAGCCGTTCGCGCTGGTCGCCGAATAGCTCAGCGCGTCGCCGTCCGGGTCGGTGAAGAACGGGGTCACGTCCAAGCTGATGGAGTCGCCGACGATGGCCGTCATCGCGGGCGCCACCGGCACCACCGCCTCCGGCGCCCGGTTGGGCTCCCTTACGGTCACGTTGGCGGCGACCGCGGTGGTGAGCCCGTCCGGGTCGCGCGCGGTCACGGTCACGGTGGCGTTTCCGGCCGCCACGGCCGTGATGGTCAGGTCGGTCCCCGACAGCGCGACGCCCGCCACGCCCGGGTTGGACGAGATCGAGCTCAGTGTGAGGGCATCGCCATCCGGGTCGCTGAAGACGCCGCCCACGCTCACCGTGACGGACTCCCCCGCGGTCATGGTCTGGGCCGGAAGCGATCCCGAAGCCACCGGTGGCCGGTTGGGCTGCGGCGTGGGCTCGGGCTCGGTGCCTCCGTCTCCGCCGCAGGCGGCGACCCAAGCCAGAGCCAGCGGCGCCAGCGCGCGAGGAAAACGCTCCCGGAGCGGAGCGGCCCCGCCCACGACCGAACAAGTTGGCATACGTGAGCCTTTCATTTGGAGGCACGCCCTGCTTGGGTTGGCTGGAATGTCGTGGTCATGCCCGCGAAGGCGGGCCGCCTGCAACATTGGGCCAACGCCCCGGAAAAGCGAAGGCCGCGGGCCGCTACCATCGGCGCGCCCCCGGCCCGGCCGCCGGTGGCCGGGGCGTACCCACCGACGCGGCCATGGCGGCGCTCGCGGTCCCGGGCCCGGCCGTGTGCGTCCCGCTCACCTCAACCCAGTCGAAGAGGGCCGTTCGCGCCTCGGCCCCGTCCAGGGGAAAGACCCACAATCCAATCGCGGTGAGGCGCGTGGGATGGTCGCTCCCCAAGGTGACCGCGAACAGTTCGGTCTCGCCCGCCCACGCACGCAGCGCGCCGTCGTCCAGCGAGACGGTGACCGTGGTGAACTCGCCGGCCCCGTCGTGAACCGCCTCCGAGAGCCCGAAGGAACCGTCGATGACGACCCACCGGTCCTCCGGGGGCCACCGCGTGCGATCCAGGGCGTAGAAGCGATAGTTGGTGTCGCTTCCTCCCACCGAGACGCCCGACCCGATGTCGAGCGCGTACCATGCGTAGCGCTCGTGCCCGGTGGCGAAGATCACCGACGCGACCACGCTGTCCGTGCGCGAGCGGCCCAGGCGCGCGCGCATCTCCCAGAAATTGATGGGCGCCTCCAGATCCCGGTTCATGCGACCCGCGATCCCCCGTTGCGCATTGGTGACCGCCAGGACGCCCTCGGACAACACCGCGTTCGCCTGCTCGACACCCCACGCCTCGACGTTGGAGTCGAAGTCGTCGCGGAAGCCGAGCGTGGGGCCGGGCACGACCTCGACCTCGACTACGTGCGCCGCCGCCAGGCCTCCGGGATCCCTGGCCGTCAACACCAGCGTCGTCGTCCCCGCCGCCACGCCCGAGACCAACAACGTCGACCCGGACACCGAAGCCGAAGCGACGCGTGGGTTGGAAGACGATGCCCGGTAGCCGAGCGGGCCGCCGTCCGGGTCGCTGAAGTAGGCGCCCATCGCCACCGGCGTCGTCTCTCCGGAGGCCAGGTTCACGGCCGGAATCGACCCGATCGCCAACGGCGCCCGGTTCGGCCGCACCGTCACGCCCGTGCTTTGCGTGGCCGCGAGACCGCCCGGGTCGCGGGCGGTGAGGGTTAGGATGGCCCTTCCCGAGGCCACCGCGGTGACGGTCGCCAGTGTGCCCGCGACCGCGACACGGGCGGCCAGACCGTTGGTGGTGGCCTCGTAGATCAGGCTGTCGCCGTCCGGATCGGTGAAGTAGGGCGGCACCTCCACCAGCACCACCTGCCCTTGGACGAGGTCCAGGGAGGGGATCGACGCCGCGGCCAGCGGGGCCCGGTTCCGGTCCGCGAGGGTGGGTCCGGTCGTGCCCGGGCGACAGCCGGCCGTGCCCAGGGTCGACAGCAGGAGGCCGCAGAGGAGCATGCGGGGGGCCCGGCGAACCCCGACGGTCCTAGCAGGCCCTGGACAAACTCCCCCCGGCGGCCCGGGGCGACATCCGCTCCGGCAAAGACCCCGCTCCGACGATCGCGGGCCGGGTGGCGCGGAGGCCGGGAGCTCCCTCGCGCCCGACACGCGGGCCGGTGGCATGGTTCGTCCCAAGTCGAGGCTCATGGGTGGGCGGGACGCGCGAGGCTCCCTCACCCGCCGCGCACGTACTCCGCCACCGCCCGGTGGGTCGCGTACCACACGTCGCCACGGGCGTTGATGTGCTCGATGAGACCCTCCAGGATGAGGATGCGGGAGCGGTGGCCGATGTAGTGCGGATGCATGGTGAGCACCAGCATGGTGCCCTCCTCCCAGGCGCGGTCGAACTCGTCGATGTACACCTGAAGGACGTCCCTGGGCGCGCTGTACCGGTCGCCGCGCGGGTTCAGCAGGGGGGCGTCGTCGAGGATCCATTCCACGGGCAGCTCGATCAGGCCGGTGGGCTCGCCGTTCGCGACGATCTCGTAGGGCCGGTCGTCGGCCATCAGCGAGCTGTCGTAGAGGAAGTCCATGTCGAGGATGATGTCGAGCGTGTTGGGGCTGAAGTTCCACGAAGGGGCCCGGTACCCCACCGGCCGCTCGCCGGTCACCTCGGTCAGGTACGCCACCGCGCGCTCCAGCAGGGCCCGCTCCTCGTCGGCCTCGAGCAGCGAGTTGGTCTCGTGGATCCATCCGTGCACGCCGATCTCGTGGTGGCCTGCGGCCTGTATGGCGCCCAGCATCTCCGGGTTGAACCGAAGGCTCATGGCGGGGATGAAGAACGACGCCGGGATGTCGTGCGCGTCGAGCACCTCGAGCACCCGGGGAAGCGCGCGGCGCGCGCCGTACTCGCCCTGCGAAAGACCGCCAATGGTGGGCTGTCCGTTGCGGATGGGGATGGTCTCGTTGTCGACGTCGAAGGAGAGCAGCACCGCGGCCCGCGCTCCGCCCGGCCAACTGGCGGGCGTCAGGTCGCGTCCGGCCCGCACGGCGTTCACGGTGGCGAAGACGCGCTCGTCGCTCCATCGCCAGCCGGGCTCGTCGTCCGCTCCGGACGACTGGGCGGCGTCCGCGGTGCCGTTTCCGGGCGCGCACGACGACAGGATGAGCGCCAGCGGGGCGAACCCCGCGACGGATGGGATCGGACGTCGGTTCACGGTTCCTCCTGGCCGTGGATGAATCCGCCCGAACACCGAGAGGGCCGTGGCGCCGGGCTGGCCGTCAAGTTGGCGCACGCGCCCCGTAAACGCCAAGCGGCCTCGCCGACCCGGCCATGCGCGCGGACCGGGGTTGCCGGCTCCGGGGTACCAAATTACGGATGAATATGCTCAACGACACATCGGTTCGCGTCGGGGAGCGCGGGCGTGCCGGGAGTGGCGGCGGGGGCGCGGGACAACGTCCGGTCACACCTCGCGCGATGGAGCGGGCGAACAACGATGAGACTCGGAGGTGCGACATGAGACCAGGAGGTGCGACCTTGGCGCGGACGCTCACACGGAGGGCGGCGGTGTTGTCCCTCTTCGCCTTGGCCCTGCCGGTCGGGCCGGCCGAGACGTCCGCCCAGGAGTCGGGCGGCGCCACGGGCGGCTTTTGGTCGCAGCTGGAGACCGACCTGCTCGTGTACGGGCAGGCGGCGATTCCAACCGGGGAATTCGGCGATCTCGTCCGGCTGGGCGGAGGAGCCGGCTTCGCCACCGTGCTCTCCCTCAGCGGCTCGCCGCGCTTCGGGCTCCGCATCGAGGGCGCGGCGTCCGGGTTCCGGAGCGGAAGATCCGGCAGAGGCTACCGGGCCGGGGGCTACGGCGAGAGCTCGATGTTCGCGGCGGGGATCGGACCGCAGATCCACCTCGCCACCGGGCGGCTCAGACCGTACCTCTACGGCACGTGGGGTGGCGCCCGCTTCACCTCCGAATCCGAGTATTGGGACGACGACCGGCTCGGAGGGTTCTGGTTCGGCGACGGATTCCGGGGTCGCGGCCGTTGGTTCGACAATGACCGCTCATCGCGGCGGTTCGACGACGACTGGTTTGACTGGGACGACGAGTTCGACGACACGACCTTCTTCCTCGGCGGCGGCGTCGGTGTCGCCTTCGACGTCTACCGGGGCGGCATGCCGGTCGCGCTCGACGTGTCGGTTTCCTACCGCCACTACGGAACCGTGCGCCTGGCGGGCGCCGGTCCGGCCATGGACCTCGATGGCTTCATGGCGATGGCGCAACGCTACCTCGATGCGCTCGGGGACCGGTTCCCGGGGTCCCTCGACTTCCCGGACTTCGTGGCGCCTTCCCGGGCCGCAAACACCAGCGTGAATCTGGTCAACGCCAGCTTCGGCGTGTCGGTCGGCATTTTCTGAGCCGGCCACCACCACGTCCGTCCGGCGGAGGATGGGCGGTGGCGCGACGCACCGCATGAGCGACCCGGGCGATCTGGCCTTTCTGCCGGCCGCGCGTCTGCGGGCCCTGATCGCGGCGCGCGAGGTGTCGGCCGAGGAGGCCGTCTCGGCGGCGCTCGACCGCGTCGATCGGCACAACCGGCGGGTGAACGCCGTGGTGACCCTTTCCCCGCGCGCCTTGGACGACGCGCGCGCGGTCGACCGGCGGCTGGCGCGGGGGGAGGATGCCGGGCCGCTCGCCGGCGTGCCGGTGGGCATCAAGGACATGACCGCGGTGGCGGGACTCCGCACCACCTACGGCTCCCCCCTGTACGCGGACCACGTGCCCGCGGACGACGCGCTGGTGGTGCGTCGGCTGCGGGCCGCCGGGGCGGTGGTGGTCGGCAAGACCAACACGCCCGAGTTCGCCGCGGGGGCCAACACCTTCAACGAGGTGTTCGGCGCCACCCGCAACCCGTGGGACCCGGCGCGCTCGGCGGGCGGGTCGACCGGGGGAGGGGCGGCGGGGCTCGCGACCGGAATGTTCGCGCTGGCGGAGGGGACCGACCTGGGCGGATCGCTGCGCATTCCGGCGGCTTTCTGCGGGGTGACCGGGCTGCGCCCCTCCCCTGGCTTGGTCCCCACCGAACCGACCGACTGGGCGTGGGACACCCTGATGGTCACCGGCCTGATGGCGCGCACGGCCGAGGACTTGGCGATCGGGCTGGCGGCGGTGGCGGGTCCGTCGTCCGGTTCGCCCCTGTGCCAAGCGGTCGCGGGGCGGGACTTTCCGGCCGCCGCCCGGGCGGGCGTGGCGCGCGGCGCCCGCGCCGCCTACTGCGCCGATCCGACGGGGATGGGGGTGGACGCGGCGGTGGATGCGGTGTGCCGCGAGGCGGCCCTCGCGCTCGAACGGGCGGGCGTCGCGGTGGAGGAGATCGAGCTCGACCTCTCGCACGCCCGGCGCGCCTTCCTCGACCTGCGCGGTCGGTGGATGGTGGCCCACCATCAGGACCGTCTGGACCGCGTCGGCGAGCTGGGTCCCAACTTGGCCGGAAACATCCGCGCCGGGCTGGCGGTCACCGCGGCCGACCTGGGCCGGGCCGACCACGCGCGCACCGCCCTGTGGCGTCGCCTCGCCCGTTTGAGGCGGGACTTCGACTACCTGCTCACGCCGACCACGGCGGTCCCCCCCTTCCCCGTCGAGCAAAGCCATCCCACCGAAATCGCGGGCCGCAAGCTCAAGACCTACGTGGACTGGTTCGCCCCGACCTTCGTGTTCTCGCTCACCGGGCTGCCCGTTGCCTCCCTCCCGGCCGGGCTGGACGCCCGCGGGCTCCCGACGGGCCTCCAGGTGGTGGGCCCTCCCGCCGGGGAGGAGGCGGTGCTCGCGCTGGCCGCCACCCTCGAGCGTCTGCGCCCGCCCGGGCGAGCTCCCTTGGACGACTAAGCGCGCGCGCCCGCGGCTTGCCCGCATTCGGCGCGGCGTCTACGATCCTCCCATCATCCCGAAACCACCGAGTGACGCGAATCCGCGTACCGCACCCCATCTCCATCGACGGTAAGGAGCGAGTCATGGTCAAGAGAGCTTCCGGTACTTCCCGCCGGCGTTTCTTCAAGCAGGGCTTTGGCGTCGGCGCGGGAGCGCTGGCCCTCGGACGCTGGCCCCGGGGGCTTTTGCGCCGGCGGCAACAGGCCGGCGCCCCACTCATCATCACCAGCCACACGAACGAGACCGGGCGCAACGCCATGGCGCAGGCGTGGGACATCCTCGCCCAGGGCGGCAGCGCGCTGGACGCCGTGGAGCGCGGCGCCAACGTCATCGAGGTGGATCCCGACGATGCCGGGGTCGGTTACGGCGGACTCCCCAACGAGGACGGCGTGGTGCAGCTGGACGCCTCCTGCATGGACGGCAAGACCTACAGCGCCGGCGCGGTGGCGTCCATCGAGGACATCAAGACCCCGTCGTCGGTCGCGCGGCTGGTCATGGAGCGAACCGACCACGTCATGCTGGTGGGACCGGGCGCGCGCGAGTTCGCCCTCTCCTTCGGCTTCAAGGCCGAGAACCTGCTCACGGAGAACGCGCGCATGGCGTGGGTGCGGTGGCGCGAGACCCACAGCGAGCGGCGCGACGACTGGGGTCCGCCCGACCACATCCGCGACCGGCCGGACCGGCAGACCGGCGGGCTCCCGGGCCAGGACGACTTCAACTACGGCACCACCAACGTCCTGGCGGTCGACGCCAACGGGGACGTGGCCGGCATCACCACCACCAGCGGCCTCTCCTGGAAGATCCCCGGGCGCATCGGCGACTCGCCCATCATCGGCGCGGGGCTCTACGTCGACAACGACGTCGGCGCGGCGGCCGTGACCGGGCGCGGCGAGGACGTGATCAAGTCGTGCGCGTCCTACTTCATCGTCGGACGCATGCGCGAGGGACGTTCGCCCCAGGAGGCGTGCGAGGACGCCGTCGAGATGATCGTGGGCCGGTACCGGGCGGTCGGGCTCGACTTCGTGCCCAGCGAGAAGTTCGTGGCGATCAACCGGGACGGGGAGATCGGCTGCGCGCGCATGGCGGGAGCCGCCGGACGGGTCGGCACCCTGACGTACCGCAACTCCTCGGGGCTCGACACGTACCAGGGCACCCAGCTCCACCCGACGGGCTGACGCGCCAGCGGCGGGCGGGCGGCGTAGGGCGCGGAGGGGAGGACGGCCCCGGTGTCACCCGAGGGGGCTCGGACCACCACCCCGGTGTCGCTCGAGGACCGTTCCGGCCGCCGGCCGGGCCGGCCGCCCGCGCGGCGGTCGCCATTGCCGAGGCGGGCCACGGCCGCGAGGCGGACACCGTGAAGTGGGCTCCCGGATGGCGGGCCCGAGCGGGGAGGAGGCCCGGCCGCTCCCCGCGCGCCTTCTCGACGCCATGAGCCGGCCTCCCGGATGGTGGGCCCGAGGGCTGCTGTTCGAAAGCTGCAACTGCCAAGTCGTCTGTCCGGGCCACATCCACTTCAGTCAACAGTGCACCCACGAGCGCTGCATCGGCTACTGGGCGCTCCGCTTCGACGAGGGCCGGTACGGCGGCATCCGCCTCGACGGGACCCGAGCCGTCGTCGCCTTCGAATGCCCGCGGCTCATGATCGCGGGCGACTGGACCGAGGTGCTGCTCATCGACGAGGCGGCTTCGTCCGATCAGCGCGCGGCCCTCGAGACCATCCTCCGTGGCGATGCCGGCGGGCCTTGGGAGGTGCTGGCGCGCTTCGTCTCCGAGTGGCTGCCGACACGCTTCGCCCCCATCCGCATCGAGGATCGGGGCAAGGTGAAGCGGGTGCGGGTCGGGGTGCCGCACGGGAGCGCCCGAGCGTCGAATACGACCGTGGAGGCCGCGGGCCCCAGCGACCCCCCCGACAACCGCGCGGGAGGGACGCGCCCGACCCAGGAGGAGTCGGACCCCACGGGCCCACCCGACGACCGCGCGCGGGGTTCGGCGACCGAGGCCAACGGATCGCTGCTGGAAGCGTCCATCGAGGATATTCGCGGCCGGGACCGGGACCTTCCGGTCACGCTCCGCAACATGTTCAACCAGATCCACGCGCCCACCCAAACCCTCGCCCGCGGCGAAACCCGCGGGGACGTGGGTGCGATCCACCTGCGCGGCACGGGCACGCACGGCCTGCACTCCCGCTTCGAGTGGCGGGTGGGCGATGCGTGACGTGGCACCCTCCGACGGAGGTTGCGACTCGGTCGGGGTGACGGGCAAGGGGACTCCGAATCTCGCGCGTGAGGTGACCACCCCCGACCTCGCGGCCCGCGGACGCGCGCCCCCCGGCGATCATCGCGCGCCACCGCCCTGACCATCCCCGACCCATGTGGTTTCCGAGTTCGACGTTGCCCCTCGCGGCCCTGATGTGGTTCGCGATGATGGCGGCCATGATGCTCCCGACGTCGGCGCCGTGGGTGCGCGTGCTGGCGTCGCTGACCGAGCGAGGCGGACGAGTCCGCTCGGGAGCGCTGTTTCTGGCGGGCTACCTCGGGGTGTGGCTGCTCTTCAGCGTGGCCGCGGCGGTGGTGCAGGTGGGTTTGACGGACGCCCTCTTCCTCCCGGGACGCGATTCACCGGTCTCCGGGCTCTTCCTGGTCGGCGCCGGGATCTACCAGCTGTCGCCGGTGAAGGCGGCCTGCCTGCGCCACTGCCGAAACCCGCTGACGTACTTCCTCACCCGCTGGCGAAACGGACCCCGGGGCGCACTGGACATGGGGTGGGCGCACGGCCTCTACTGCCTGGGGTGCTGCTGGGCGCTGATGTCGCTGGCGCTCGTGTTGGGCGTGATGGACCTGCTTTGGATGGCGGTGCTGGCGGCGGCCGTGTTCGTCGAGAACGTCGCGCCGGGCGGGGCGGTGATTGGCCGGGTCGCCGGGGTGGCGCTGGTGGCGTGGGGGGTGGTGGTCTGGGCGGCGGGGTAGGGCCGCCGGCGGCCGTCTACGCCAGCGCCGACACCACCCGGTGCACCACGAACGCCGCGCTCCACGCGAGCACCGTCATGTACCCGAACTGAAGGGCCGGCCACTTCCAACTGCCGGTTTCGCGACGGGTCACGACGTTTGTGGGCAGGCACTGCATGGCCAGCACGAAGAAGACGAGCAGGGCCAGAGCGGTCGCGGTGGTGAACACCGGGCCGCCGTCGGCGTGACGCTGGGCGCGCAGGGTCGCGCTCAGGGTCTCCTCGTCCTCCGCGGCGTCCTCGCCGATACCGTAGACGATGGCCAGCGTGGCCACGATCACTTCGCGGGCCGCGAACGAGGAGATCACCCCCACGTTGATCCTCCAGTCGAAGCCGAGCGGAGCGAAGAGGGGCTCGACCGCCTTTCCGACGCGCCCGGCGACGGAATACTCGAGCGCGTGGGGAGCAAGCAGCGCGGCCACCTCGGCCTCGACCGCTTCGGCCTCGGCTTCACCCTCCGTGGTGGCCAAGGCGGCCCGCAGGTCCGACACTTGGGCGAGGGTCTCGGGGGGGACGACCTCGCTCCACGCCGACTCCGCCAGCTTCGGATAGGTCGCGAGCACCCAGAGCACGACCGAAATACCGAGAATGACCGTCCCGGCGCGCGTGACGAAGGCCCGTCCGCGCTCGTACGCCGTCAGGAGGGCGTTGCGCAGAGAGGGAAGCCGATAGCGGGGCAGCTCGATGACCAGCGGGCTTGTCGCGCCCGGCAGAATGGTGCTCTTGAACAGGAAGGCCATCCCGATGGCCGCCGTCATGCCCAGCAGATACGCGCCCGTGAAGACAAGGCCGCCCACGACGGGGCGATCGGCGAAGAGGAGCGCGGTGATCATCACGTACACCGGCAGACGGGCGGTGCAGGTAAGGAGCGGGATCACGAGGATCGACACCAGGCGGTCGCGCCGGTTCTCGATGACCCGCGAGGACATGATGGCCGGGATCGCGCACGCGTGCGCCGAGAGCATCGGGACGAACGCGCGCCCCGGCAGCCCGACCCGGCTCATGGGACGGTCGGCCACGAACGCCGCCCGGGCCAGATAGCCGCTGTCCTCCAGCAGGGTGATCAGGAAGAAGAGGAAGCAGATTTGCGGCAGGAAGACGAGCACGCCGCCGATCCCCCCGATCAGCCCGTTCACGACGAAGCTGTTCAGGTCTCCCGGGGGCAACACGCGCCCGAACACATCCCCCGCGAAGCCGAACCCCGCCTCGATCCACGCCATCGGTGCCTGCGCCACCGTGAAGATCGAGATGAAGACCGCCGCCATGATGAGCAGGAACCCGACCACGCCGTGGACGGGATGGGTCAGCCAGCGATCGATGGTTTCGGTGAGACGGACGGACATCAGACGCCCGCCTCCCGGCTCGCGAACCGCGCGCGTGCCCACCTCCTCCGCCCAGTTGTAGCGCGCCTCGTGCGGGCAGGTGGTGCAGCTCCCGCACGCGGCGATGCCCTCCGGCAGGGCCCGGATCCCTTCCGGCCCCGCCTCGAGCACATGGTCGAGCTCCCGCGTCAGCCGAGCGAGACCTCGGCCGGAGCGGGAATTGACGGGCACCACCGGCGCGCCCAGCTCGACCGCCAGCGCATCGACGTCGATCTCGAGCCCGTCCGCCTCGGCGAGGTCGATCATGTTGAGCGCGACCACCATCGGCACGCCCAGCTCCCTCACCTGCCCCGCCAAGTAGAGGTTGCGGGCCAGGTTGGTCGCGTCCACCACCACGACCGCGGCCTGCGGGCGGGGCCGGCCCGACAGCTTCCCGAGGAGCGCGTCCCGGGCCATCCGCTCCTCCACCTTGTGCTCGGACATCCCGTACATTCCGGGGAGGTCGAGCAGCTGTATCGGCTTCCCGTCCAGCTCGAAGCGGCCCAGCCGCACCGAGGTCGTGGTGCCGGAGAAGTTGGCGGTCTTGCCCCGCAGTCCGGTCAGCTGGTTGAAGAGCGTGGTCTTGCCCGCGTTGGGGTTGCCCGCCAGCGCGACGGTCACCGGCACCGCGGCGCGCGCCGGCAGAACGGGAAGCGATACGGGCGTCATGGGTGCGGGGTCAGCCCGTCGGGTGCCGTTCGTGGCAGCGGTAGTCGTCGTCCGGGCGCAGGAAGACGTGGCGCGCGAGCCGTCCCGCGATCCCGAGGCGCGTCCCCATGACGCTCACGATCATCGGATCGCCCGATTTCACCACGTGCAACCGGCGACCCAGGCAGACCCCCATGGTCTTGAGCCGCTCGATGTCCTCGTGGTCCCCCTCGATGTCGCAGATGAGCCCGCACTCGCCGTCGGCAAGCCGGGTTGCCGCGGTCCCGTGGTCGGGTTGCGCGGGCGGTTCCGGCTCGACGGGTCGGGCGGGGGCATGGACGGATGACACGGGGGCACGCTCCGGTCGGGGGCGATTCAATATGAGAGTCATTCTCATTCGCAAGCGGTGAAGATGCAAGGGGAGGCGCGATGTCGCACGCCGGACGGGAGCGCCGTATCTTGCCCTCATCACGTTGTGGAAGCGCGCGCGAGGTCGTGCGCGAGCGCCATCCCTGGGGCCCGAGAGGGGGGATCGAGATGTCGGAGAAGCGAAGAAACGGGATCGCACGTCGTCGTTTCCTGGGGATGGCCGCGGCGGGAGCCGCCGCCGGCACCATCCGCCCGAACGTCGTGCTCGGAGAGGAGCGTCGCGCGCCGCGAGGGCCTGTGGCGCGCGCGCTTCAGGAGGCCCAGGAGGCGGAGCTGCCGCCCCTCGGCAACGGTGAGCCGCCCGCGGCGCACTTCCAGGCGTACCCCGGAGGCACCGGGGCCCTCCTCGAGAAACTGTGGATGGAAGCGGGCGGATCCCCCTTCGAGCGCCACGAGATCGACCTCGGCCCCTGGCCCGGACCGGCTCCCACCGATCCCCGTGAGCTCGCGTTTCTCCCCGCGCATCGGCTCGGCGCGCTCATCCGCGAGCGCAAGATCACGTCCGAGGAGCTCACCGACGTCTACCTGGACCGCATGAGGCGCTACGATCCGACCCTCCTGTGCGCGGTGACCATTCTGGAGGACCGGGCCCGCGAGGAGGCGAGGCTTGCCGACGCGGACCTGCGCGCGGGACGGTGGCGTGGCCCGCTGCACGGCGTGCCCTGGGGCGTGAAGGACCTGTTCGCCGTGCGCGGGACCCGCACCACGTGGGGATCCGCCGATTTTCAGGACCAGGTGATCGACGAGGACTCGGAGCTGGTGGTGCGCCTGCGGCGGGCGGGCGCCGTGCTCATCGCCAAGCTATCCACCGGAGAGTTCGCGTCGGGCGACAACTGGTACCGGGGGGAAACCAAGAACCCATGGAATCCCGAGCAGGGATCCAGCGGGTCGTCTGCGGGCCCGGGTTCCGCCACGGCGGCCGGGCTGGTGGGCTTCTCCATTGGCACCGAGACCCAGGGCTCGATCGTGAGCCCGTCGCGGCGCAACGGCCTGAGTGGACTGCGGCCCACCTTCGGGCGCATTTCGCGGCACGGTGGCATGGTGCTCTCTTGGACCATGGACAAGCCCGGGCCCATGTGCCGCAGCATCGCCGACTGCGCGCTGGTCTTCAACGCCATCCACGGTGCCGACCCCAAGGATCCCGCGACCCTGACCACGCCGTTCCGCTTCGAGCGCGACCCCGACCTCTCCCAAATGCGCATCGGCTACACGGAGGACGCGCCCGAGGCCTTCGTCGCGAAGCTGGCCGAGCTCGGCGCCGACCCCAGGCCCATGCCCGAGCTCCCCGAGGGTGGCTCCAACTCCTTGGGCGTCGAGTCGTCGGCCGCGTTCGACTTCCACGTGGCCCCCGGCGGCGTGCTGGAGGAGGTCCCGGAGCCCCCCGAGGGAGAGGAGGCGCGCCCGCCCCGATTCCACCGCGGACGCGACATCCTGGCGCTCGACTACGTCCAGTCGCTCCGACGCCGCCACATCCTCATGAAGGAGATGGCCGAGGCGATGGAGGGCTTCGACATGTTCGTGACCGGATCGGGCGAGACGCGGCTCACCAACCAGACCGGGCATCCGGCCGCCGTGCTGCCGTACGACTTCGGCGACGCCAACACCGAGGACGACTTCGACCACGAGCAACCCATCTGCACGACCATCATCGGCGACCTGTTCGCGGACGACAAGATCCTGAGCGTGGCGCACGCCTACCAGTCGGCGACCGACTGGCACCGAATGCATCCGGATCTGCCGTAGGGGATTCGGTCGCGGTCCGATATGGCGATGTCGGTGGGTCGACTCGGGGCGGTAGGGTCCGTGGATGAGTCCACCGGCGCCGTAGGACGCCGGGATGACAAGGTCGATGGCAATACCGGGGATCCCCGAGCGTTGAGGTCGGGGCGCGACGGTCGAGGAGCTAGGCGGGCCTTCCGCCAAGGCTGGCATGGAGCCGTCGCTGCGCGCCATGTGCTCGCGTTCGGAGCCGCCTTGGCGCTTGGCTGCGGCGACGACGCGCCGACGGTGCCACCGCAGCCGGTAGCGACGACAGCCACCGTGTCTCCATCGGCTGTTGCGTTCGACGCGCTGGGCGACACGGTCCACGTCACCGCCACCATGCTGGATCAGAACGGCCAAGTGATGGCCGACGCTCCGGTCATTTGGTCATCCAGCGACGCGGCCGTGGCTGCGGTAGTCGAAACAGGGCTGGTCACGGCCGTCAGCAACGGCGCCGCGACCGTCACGGCAGCGAGCGGCAGGGCGGTGGGGAGCGTGGCCGTCGTGGTGGAGCAGGTGGTGGCCGAGGTCCGGGTCTCGCCCGACTCGGTGGCCCTTCGCGCCCTCCGCGCCGCCTGGCGGCTGAGCGCCGTTGCAGTGGACGCGAACGGCCACCCGGTTGACGGCGCCACCCTCGAGTGGTCCTCGGGCGACACTGCCGTCGCCACGGTTGACGATACCGGCTTGGTCACGGCCGTCGGCAACGGTGCCGCAACCGTCACGGCGGCGAGCGGCGGGGCGGAGGGACACGCGGCCGTCGTGGTGGAGCAGGTGGTGGCCGAGGTCCGGGTCTCGCCCGACTCGGTGACGCTCCTGGCCGTCGGTGATACCGCGCGACTGACCGCCAAGGCGGTGGACGCGAACGGCCATCCCGTGGACGGCGCCGGCTTCGAATGGTCCTCGGGCGACACCACCGTCGCCACGGTGGACCGCGCCGGCCTGGTGACGGCGGTCGGCAACGGCGCCGCGACCGTTTCCGCCGCGAGCGGCAGGGCGGTGGGGAGCGTGGCCGTCGTGGTGGAGCAGGTGGTGGCCGAGGTCCGGGTCTCCCCCGACTCGGTGGCCCTTCGCGCCGTCCGCGCCGCCTGGCGGCTGAGCGCCGTTGCAGTGGACGCGCACGGCCACCCGGTTGACGGCGCCACCCTTGCGTGGTCCTCGGGCGACACGACCGTCGCCACGGTTGACGATACCGGCTTGGTCACGGCGGTCGGCAACGGTTCCGCAACCGTCACGGCGGCGAGCGGCGGGGCGGAGGGACACGCGGCCGTCGTGGTGGAGCAGGTGGTGACCGAGGTCCGGGTCTCCCCCGACTCGGTGGCCCTCCGGGCGCTCCGCGACACCGTAAGGATGACCGCCGTGGCGGTGGACGCGAACGGCCACCCGGTGGACGAATCGGCCTTCGAATGGTCGTCGGGCAACACGGCCGTCGCCACGGTGGACGACACCGGCCTGGTCACGGCCGTCGGCCACGGCACCACGACCATCTCGGCCGCGAGCCGCGGAGCGGAGGGGAGCGCGGCCATCGCGGTGGAGCAGGTCGTGGCCGAGGTTCGGGTCTCGCCCGGTTCGCTACTTCTGTTCATGGTTGGCGACACGGCGCGGCTGACCGCCGTTGCAGTGGACGCGAACGGCCACCCGGTTGACGGCGTCGCGCTCGAGTGGTCGTCGGGCGCCACGGCCGTCGCCACGGTGGACGACACCGGCCTGGTGACGGCGGTGAGCGAGGGAAGCGCAGTCGTCAGATCCGCAAGCGGCGAGGCGTCCGGAAATGTCACCGTACGAGTGACGGTCGCTCGGGGCTCCGCCAGAGATCGATCGGTCCTCGAGTTGTTCTACGACCTTACTGGCGGCCCCCATTGGAACGACAGCAATAACTGGACCACTCCGACATCATTGGGCGAATGGTACGGCGTCACTGCCGACCATGAGGGTCGAGTCGTTGCCCTCCAGCTCCCCGTCAACAACCTCGAGGGACCCATCCCGCCCGAGCTCGGGCTCCTTGATCGACTCAAGGTGCTCCATCTCCATGGATCACAGCGCATTACTTTGCCGCCATTGCCTCGACAAATCGACTCCACCGCTTTCGCTCCGACGACCCTCACCTCATGGGACAATCGGCTGCGCGGTCCGATCCCACCCGAGCTGGGGAATCTGGCCGACTTGGAGATCCTGACCCTGCACAACAACCAACTGACGGGCCCGATCCCGCCCGAGTTGGGCAAGCTGACCAAGTTATCCAACCTCTTTCTCGCACGGAACAATTTGACCGGCCACATCCCGCCGGAGCTGGGGAATCTGGACCAGCTATGGTTTCTCTCGCTAAGGCAAAACCAGTTGACGGGTCCAATCCCACCCGAGCTGGGGAACCTACGCAATCTGGGCGATTTCTATCTGACCAGCAACCGATTGACGGGCCCAATCCCGCCGGAGCTGTCGAATCTGGACAACCTGTGGGTGCTCCGACTGGACGACAACCAGCTGTCGGGCCCGATCCCACCGGAGCTCGGAAATATGACAAATCTGTTGGGTCTCTGGCTCCAAACGAACAACCTGACCGGACATATTCCACCGGAGCTCGGCAATCTCGCCAGCGCGACATCCGTATTTCTGCACGTCAATCAACTAACGGGCCCAATTCCGCCTGAGCTCGGAAACCTGCCCGTCGTGGATCGAATCGGTTTGCATGACAACCAGCTCTCGGGCCCGGTCCCGCCGGAGCTCGGCAAACTGACCACCCTGGCATCTCTGGAACTGCGGAGGAACGAGCTCCTGAGCGGGCCGCTTCCGCGCGAACTGTTGCGCGTTTCGCTGAATCGCTTCTCATGGTCGGAGACCGGGCTGTGCGCTCCGCGCGACCGCGAGTTTCAGGGCTGGCTAGCGGGCATTGCGGAGAACGATGGCGAGGGATTATGTGGGCGAACACCTCGCGAGACACTCGCGGTCTTCTACGAGGCCACCGGTGGCAATGACTGGGCAACCAATGCCAACTGGCTTACCGAGGCTCCGGTGTCCTCTTGGTACGGCATTACCGTGGAAGACGGCTTGGTCGTGGCGCTCGATCTACCCAACAACGAGCTCTCCGGCACGATCCCGCCGGGGATCGGCGACTTCGTGGATCTCGAGCGTCTGGACGTGAGTGGCAACCGACTGGCGGGCACGGTTCCCGACGACGTGGCCGACTTGACCAACCTTGAAACGCTGGACGTTTCGGCCAACGAATTCCAAGGCGCTCTACCCGAGAATCTCGTCGAACTCGGTTCCTTGACGCATTTCAACTGGACGGACAGCGGAGCGTGTGCGCCGGAGGCGACTTGGTACCAAGGATGGCTTGCGTCGATCCCGGAACGATCGGGGCCGATGTGCGGTGGACCGTTCCTGTTGACGGTCGCGGCGGGAATTCCGGTGCAAGCCGCCAACAGCGCCACCCACCCGGTCCCGCTCATCGCGGGACGACGGGCCCTGCTGCCAGTCTTTGCGACCGCGGACCGTGCCAACGACCTTCGCCCCAGGGTGCGCGCCACGACTCACTCCGCGACCGAAGTGGTACGAGTGGAAGCGACGGAGTGGGGATGGCCACGGGGGATCCCGACCAGCCTGGACCCGGATCGCCCGGACTTGGGCGCGCCGGTCACAATACCGGGGGACGTGGTGACGCCGGGGGTCGAACTGTCGGTTGAACTCGACCCCGACTCTGTCATTCCATGGGCGCCGGGCAGCCAGACGCGGTACCCGCAAGTGGGACGGATGGTGCTGGACGTACTTGAGATGCCACCCATGGAGCTGACCATCGTGCCCATCCTGGTTGAATCGAATGCGGACAGCAGCGTGCTGGGCTGGGTTCGCGGCAACGACGATCCGGCGGTGGAGTTCATGCGCGCCGTCCTTCCGGTCGGCGAGCTCGCCGTGGCGGTGCGGCGGCCGCTAACCGTGGCCAATGAGCCGACGGAAATCGACGGGTGGAGGAACCTACTGGCCGACCTCGACCTCCTCCGAACCACGGAGGGCGGCGACGGCTACTGGTACGGAGTCGTGGCTAAGAAGCAGCCGGCGGGCATCATTGGAATCGCCTACATCGACGGCCGGAGGGCAAGCGTCGGCATCCCCGACGCGGAAGTCTTCGCCCACGAGATTGGCCACAACATGGGACTCCTGCACGCCCCGTGCGGTGGTCCAGCCGGAGTGGACCCGGACTATCCTCACGGCGACGGCAGCATCGGCGTGTGGGGCTGGGATCCCGGCACGGGCCAGTTTCGCCATCCCGAGACGCCGGAGCTGATGTCCTACTGTGGCGGCGCGGTTCGAGGCGGCGCGCGGCAATGGATCAGCGACTACCATTTCGGGAAGGCGATGGAGCATCGTCTGACGAACGAGACCCAGGTCGCCGTTCAAGTGGCTTCCGCTCAACGGGCGCGCGGCAGCCGCCTGCTGCTGTGGGGCGGCGTCGGCCCGGACGGGGCGCCATACCTCGACCCGTCGTTCCTGCTGGACGCTCCTCCGCAAACGCCGCACGGCCCCGGCCCGTATCAGGTGCTCGGGTACGCGCGCGACGGCACTCAGCTGTTCGCGCTGGACTTCGACATGACGCTGGACTCCGGTGGCGGAAGGAGCTTCCTGTTCATGGTCCCGTTCGAGCCCGACCGTCTGTCCGACCTGGAGCGGATCGTTCTCGCCGGCCCCGAAGGATCGGCGGAGCTCGACCGGCGGATGCCCGGCCCGACGATGGTCATCGCCATAGATCGGCAAACCGGCCAATTCCGCTCGATTCTGCGCGGCGAGGCCGCCGAGCGCGCGGCCCGGCGGGCGGGCGCGGTATCAGCGGCCGGGGGGCGCACGGACGGCGCGACGGAGACACGGGTCAGCCGCGGCGTGCCGGGGGCACCCGACGCCCGCTAGGAGTCCGTGGATGAATCCACCCGAGCACCGAGAGCGGCGGGGCGCCGGGCTGGCAAGGCGCCTTGAAGGCCCAATAGTAGAGCTATTGGGACGAAGGGCAACGTCGAGCGCAGCGGTCCAGCGCGGATGCAACGCCGCTCGAATGCCGGGGGGAGTTTGTCCACGGCCTGCTAGAGCACCTGCCAGCCCTCGAAAAGCACGCAGGTTCGTTTCCCCGATGAAGGCTCCGGTCACCGCGTTGGCTTCCTCGAGGATTTCGAAGTCGTGCAGGAGGCATCAAGGCGGAGTGGGTTGGGTGGCACCCACGCCACCTGCCAAGGCGACCTAGGGACGCTCCCAACCGACACATGGACGCCATCCCAACCGACACATGGACGCTACTCTAACCGACACATAGCCGCTACTCCGACCGACACATGGCCGCGATTCCGATCGCCGAATGCTGGCCGTGCCGCTCAGCGAGCCCTCGACACGGGCCGCGACCCGGTCCCGCCGGCCTCAGCCGACAACGTGTCCCCCGACCTCACGTACGCAACTTGTCCTTATCCTGTATTATAACTTGTATGTCAATGGCCAGCGTACGACGAGCTTCCGCCCGATTCGCACGGTCGGAACTCCTTCCCCTGTCTCCGCGACAGGCCCCTCCGGGATGACGGCTCACGGCCCCCTCCGGGCCAAGTCGTTGACAACATGCTAGTTTGCACGCAGGATCCGCCCGTGCGCGCACGGGAGCGGCGTCGGTGGTCCGCTTGAGGGAGAAGTCCGCGAAGACACGCCCGTGCGCGTGTGGGACGCAGGTGGAAACCGCATCACCGTGGGCGACGCGGGGCAACCGCGCGCGGCGTGCTCATCCGCCATAACCCAAACCACCAACACCGAATCCGCGCGGCCACGCCGGGCGACGGCACACGAACGGAATACGGAGACCAGATGACACTGGCCCGCTCCCTCGCGGAGCACGAGGACCGGCTGATGAGTTGCGTGCATTGCGGCTTCTGCCTGCCGGCCTGTCCCACCTACGTCCGCCTGGGCGACGAGGCCGACTCGCCGCGCGGGCGCCTCTACCTCATGCGGGCCGTGGTCGAGGGCCGGCTCGATCCGGGGTCCGACGCCTTTCAGACCCACATCGACCGGTGCCTGGGATGTCGCGCCTGCGAGCCCGTTTGCCCCGCGGGCGTGGAGTACGGCTCTCTTCTCGAGCACGCGCGCGAGGCCGCGGCGGAGGCCAGACCCCCCGGCTGGGGCGCGCGGGCGACGCTTTGGCTCTTCGCCCGACCCAGACCGCTCGCCGCGTTGATGGCGTTGGGACGCCTGCTGCGCGCCACCGGAATCCCCGCGCTGTGCGCCCGCCTCCTGCCGGCCCGGCTCGCCCGGCTGCGACTTGGGCTCGGCATGCTGGCTTCGACCCGGCCGGGGCGCGCCGCCCGCGGAGCCGCGTCCCCCACGACCCTTCCCCCGGCCGAGGACCCCGACCCCACGCAACATCCTCCAAGCCCGAATCCGCTCGCCGGCAAGCGCGTCGCGGTGTTGAACGGCTGCGTCCAGGCCGGCCTGCTGGGGCACGTCAACGACGCCACCCGCCGGGTCCTGCGGGCCAACGGCATGAACGTGGTGGACGCCTCGGGACAACGGTGCTGCGGCGCGCTCCACGCCCACGCCGGAGACTTGGAGGGGGCGCGTCGCCTGGCGCGCGCCAACATCGACGCCATGCGCGAGGTCGGGGCCGAGATCGTCGCGGTCAACGCCGCGGGATGCGGTGCGCAGCTGAAGGACTACGGCGCGCTGCTGGCGGACGACGAGCGCTACGCGCGACGCGCGGCCCGGGTGGCGGAGCAGACGCGCGACATCTCCGAAATCCTGGCGGAGGCCGGACCCCGCCAAGGCGCGCCCCTGGCCCTTGCGGCGACGTGGGATGCGCCCTGCCATCTTCTCCACGCCCAAGGCGTCTCCGAGCCCCCGCTCCAAGTCCTGAGGGCGATTCCCGGGCTGGATCTCATCCCCCTGCCCCGGGCCGACGAATGCTGCGGGGGAGCGGGCACCTACGGGATCAGCCACCCGCGTCTGGGAGGCCACATCGGAGAGGACAAGGTCGAGGCCGTGCTGGACACGGGCGCGCGCGTGGTGGCGACCGCCAACCCCGGCTGCATCATGCAGATCGGCGCCGGGCTGCGCATGCGGGGGGCCGGAGTGGAGGCCTGTCACCCGGTCGCGCTGCTGGACGAGAGCTACCGTGCCGCGGGAATCTACGATCCGCCCGCCTCCGCCCCTTCCACCCCCCGGGCCAACGATGGCTGATCCCGTGTCCTCGTGGTCGATCCGTCCCTTCCGGACCCATCGCGACTACCAGGAGTGCATCGCCCTCCAGGAGGAGACCTGGGGGGCCGGCTTCTCCGAACGCGTGCCCGCCGCGCTCATGATCGTGAGCCAGCGCCTGGGCGGCGTCGCCGCGGGAGCGTACGATGGCGACGGGACCCTTGCCGGGTTCGTGTTCGGCATGTCGGGCATCGAGAACGGCGTTCCGGTGCACTGGTCGGACATGCTCGCCGTTCGCGCCGACTACCGGGGCGGGGGACTCGGGATTCGCCTGAAGGGCTACCAGCGCGACGCGGTCCTCGCAAAGGGAATCCGACGCATGTACTGGACCTTCGATCCGCTGGAGTCGCGCAACGCCCACATCAACCTCGGCAGGCTGGGCATCGTCGTGCGCGAGTACGTGGAGGACATGTACGGACGGACCGACTCTCCGCTGCACCAGGGGATCGGCACCGACCGCTTCGTGGCCCTTTGGCGGCTGGACGCGCGCCGCGTCGAGCGCCGGCTCGCGGGCGAGCGGTCGCCCCCCGCATTGGAGCAGCTGGAAGGCGCTCCGCGCGTGCTCGACGGCGGGTTTCGACCTCCATCGAAGTGGCCCGAACCGGAGCTTCGCGAGAGGGACGACGCGGGCAGGGTTCTCGCGGCCATCCCCTCGAACATCCAAGCGCTCAAGGAGGAGGCTCCGGAGCTCGCGGCTCGCTGGCGGCACTGCACGCGAACCGTCTTCCAGAGCTACCTTTCACGCGGATACGAGGTTTGCGAGCTCATCGGCGGAGCGCGCCTGTCGTACTATCTCCTGAGGAGGACCGAGGAGGTGCCCACCTGAACGCCGACGGGCGGCCGGGCCCACCGGGTCGGCGCCCCAGCCCATCCGGAACCCGTGGCTCGCCGCGCGGTTCGGCCCGACATGCGACCATGACCGCCAAGCCCCCCCACGCCCAGCACGTTGCAATCATCGGCGCCGGCCCCATCGGGCTGGAGGCCGCCTTGGCCGCCGCCGAGGCCGGGCTGACCTTCACGCTCTACGAGGCCGGCGCGCGGGCCGGACACAGCGTGCTCTCGTGGGGGCACGTCCGCCTGTTCACGGGCTGGAACCTGAACGTGTCGCCCCGGATGCGACGGTGGCTGGAGCGCGCGGGTCACGAGGTTCCGTCGGGCGACGCGTCGCCGACCGGACGCGAGCTGGTGCGAAGGGTGCTCGACCCGATCGCCGCGCTGCCCGTCGTCGGCGAACACCTGCGCCTCGACGCCCGCGTGTTGTCGGTGGCGCGCGAAGGGCTCCTCAAGCACGAGGAGATCGCCAGCGCCGAACGCGCCCGCCTTCCCTTCCGCCTGCTGGTGCGCGCCCCCGACGGCGCGGAATGGGTCGACCGCGCGGACATGGTGGTCGACTGCGCGGGAACCTGGGAGGTCCCGAACGCGCTTGGCGAGGGTGGCATTCGCGCGCCCGGGGAGGCGGCCGCGGAGGACCGGATCGTCCGCCACATCCCCGACATCGAAGCCAACCCCCACGAATGGATGGGGAAGCGCGTCCTCCTCGTGGGAGGCGGCCATTCCGCGCAGACGGTCGCGCGGGCGCTGGCCACATTGGCGCGCGAGACGCCCGCCACCCAGGTGACGTGGGCGCTGCGGCATCCGGAGCGACGCCTGCGGCCCATCGAGGGCGACCGCCTGCCCGCTCGCGGCCGCCTCACCCGCGCCGCCTCGGAGCTGGCCATCGGCGGCGCCCCCGGCCTCGAAGTCCTCCCGGGCTTCACCGTCGACGGACTGGAGCGCAACGGCAACGGCCTCAACGTCGCGCTGACGCGCCGGGACGGCTCCAAGGTCGCCCGCCACGTCCACCGGATCGTCTCCATGTGCGGCTACGTCGGCGACCATGGCCTGTACCGCCAGCTCCAAGTGCACGAGTGCTACGCGACGGCGGCGCCAATGAAGCTGTCGGCGGCGCTGATGGCCGATTCGGCGAGCGACGACTGCATGGACGGCGGGAGCCTCGGGGCGGGCACCCTCGAGAACCCCGAGCCCGGCTTCCTCATTCTGGGATCCAAGTCCTACGGCCGGAACGGCGCCTTCCTCATGCGCGTGGGATGGGAGCAGGTGGACGAGGTGTTCGGGCCGCTCGGCGCGCGGGTGACGACGAGCCGATCCGCATGAGAATCGAGTCCATCACGATGCGGGAGATCCGGCTTCCGCTGCGCGAGCGCTTCGAGATCTCGAGCGGGTACTCCGAAGAGCGACGCATCGTGTTGATCGAGCTCGGCGCGGACGGCGAGAGGGGATGGGGCGAGTGCGTGGCGGGCGAGGACCCCGGATACTCGTACGAGACCACCGAAACGGCATGGCACGTGCTCTCGGAGTTTCTCGTCCCCGCGCTGCTGGGCGCGGAGGTGGAGGGGCCGGCGGACGTGGAGCGACGGCTCGCGCGCGTTCGCGGCCATCCCATGGCCAAGGCGTCGCTCGAAATGGCGTCCTGGGACCTCCACGCCCGGCGTCGCGGTCTCTCGCTCACGGAGGCGCTCGGGGGCACGGCCACGGCCGTTCCCGTTGGCGTGAGCGTCGGGCTTCAGAAGACCGACGACCTGCTGGTCGAGAAGGTGGGCGGCTTCCTCGCCGCCGGCTACCGCAAGATCAAGCTCAAGATCAAGCCCGGGAGGGACGTCGCCATGGTGCGCGCCGTGCGCGAGGCCTTTCCCGACGCGCCGCTCATGGTGGACGCGAACTCGGCCTACGCGCCCGCCGACCGGGAACACCTTCTCAAGCTGGACGATCTCGATCTGTTGATGATCGAACAACCCCTCGCGCACGACGACCTGCATCGGCACGCGCGCCTGCAGGAGGCGCTGGAGACTCCGTTGTGCCTCGACGAGTCCATTCGCTCGGCCGACGACGCGGAGCTCGCGTTGGCGCTCGGAAGCTGCCGCATCGTCAACATCAAGCCGGGCCGAGTGGGCGGCTTCGGCTCGTCGCGCCGCATCCACGACCTTTGCCACGCGCGCGGCGTTCCGGTGTGGTGCGGAGGAATGCTCGAGTCGGGGGTCGGACGGGCCTTCAACATCGCGCTCGCCACGCTGCCGGGCTTCACCATCCCGGGTGACATCTCGGCCAGCCGCCGCTACTGGGAGCGCGACATCGTGGACCCCGAGTTCGAGGTGGTCGACGGCATGATGGCGCCCCCGTCGGGTCCGGGGATCGGCGTCACCCCCGACGAGGCGCGCATCGACCGGCTCACGGTCCGGGTGGAGCGCTGGGGGTAGCCGGACGCAGACAGTCGGGACAGAAGCGCCACCCGCCCTTCAGCTCCCGCCCGCACGCGCACGTCGGCGCCCGGGGCGTCCCGCAGTAGGGGCACCCCAGGGAGTTCGGCGGCAGCTCCGCCGCGCACTCGGCGCACGCGACCTGCGTGGCGGCCCCGCCCCCGATGACCCTCCCCACCTCGTGGGGCGTGGTGAGCCCCTCCGCCAGCTTCCTGCGCGCATCCGCCGCCATGGATCCCATCCCGGCCGCGACCGCGAGCTCCCGCAGCGCCGAGGTGGAGGCGCCGGCACCCACCTCGTCCCGCAGACGGTCGGTCATGACCAGCACCTGGAAGATGCCAATGCGGCCGCGGAAGCCGTCCTCGCACAGGTCGCAGACCCGACCCACCCCCCGGCACGCCGGGCAGGCGCGACGCACCAGACGCTGCGCGATCACCCCGCTCAGTCCCGCCGCCACCAAGTGGGCGGGCACCCCCATGTTGAGCAGCCGGGAAATGGCGCCGGGCGCGTCGATGGTGTGGATGCTCGACAACACCAAGTGCCCGGTCACGGCGGTCGCCATGGCGATCTCGGCCGTCTCGCGGTCGCGGATCTCGCCCACCATGACCACGTCCGGGTCCTGGCGCAGCACCGCCCTCAGCGCCACCGGGAAGGTCAGCCCCGACTTCGGCCGCACCTGCACCTGGTTGACGCCGTCCACGCGGTACTCGATGGGGTCCTCCAAGGTCACGATGTTCTGGCTCCGGCGGTCCAGCTCACCCAGCGCGCCGAACAACGTCGTGCTCTTCCCGCTTCCGGTGGGTCCCGCGGCGAGGATCACGCCCTGTCGCCGGGCGAGCATGCCCCGCACGCCCGCCAAGTCCTCCTCCCCGAGCCCCACGCCCTCGAGGTCGGTGGGCGCCCGCCCGGGGTCCAGGATGCGCAGCACCGCCTTCTCTCCCCGGTGCACCGGAATGGTGGAGACCCGAACGCGGAAGCGCCGGCCCTCGCGGTCGTAGGTGAACCCCCCGTCCTGGGGGCGCCGCTTCACCGAAATGTCCATGCCGCCGAGGATCTTGACCCGCGACAGCACGGCCTCGCGCGACCACCGGGGCAGCTCCACCGCGTGCCGCAGGACGCCATCCACGCGCAGGCGCACGCGCACATCCTCGCCGTCTCGCTCCACGTGCACGTCGCTGGCTCCCAACGCGACCGCCTCCGCCAGGACGCGGTCGACCAGCTGCACCGCCGGCGCCCGCGCCCCCTCGCGGGCGTAGCCCCGACCCGCGCGCCCCTCCTCTCCGGGCAGCGCCGCGACGAAGACCTTGAGGTCGTCCCCCAGCGCCCGGTCCAGCGCCTCGGAGATCGCCGAACGGGAGGCCACCACCGGCTCCACCCGCAGCCCGGTGCGGAACTGGACGTCGTCGGCGGTGGCGAGATCCAACGGATCGGCCATGGCCAGCCGCAGCGCGCCGTCCCCCATCAGCAGCGGGAGGACGGTGTTGGCGCGCGCCAAGCGTTCGCCCACGCGCGGCAGCGCGTCCTCGCCGGCTTCGAGGGGCGGCGCGGCGTAGGAAAGGTTCAGCTGCCGAGCCAGCCCCCGCGCCACATCCTCCTCGCCGCAGGCCTTCATGCGCACCAGGGTCGTGCCCAGCCGCTCCCCGGTCCGCCGCTGCTCCCTCAGCGCGCGCGCCAGCGCTTCCTCGGTGGTGGCCCCGGTGTCGAGCAGGATCCGTCCCAGCAACTTCGGGCCGCTGCGCGGACTTGCGGACGTGCTGCGCGTGTTCACGCACGAAAGCTGGCCACCCGACCCCGGCGCCGGAATGGAGGAATGGGCCTCGCCGGGGCTCGTCCCCGCGGACGTCGCCCATGCGCCTGACGGCCGAGAAAGGGCGACACCCCGGCGGGTTGGGTCTCCGGGGCTCCTCCACGGTCGGGCGCGCCGGTCCGCGCCCCCCTCCCCCCGCGAAGGCTACTCGGCGGGTCTCACGTCAATGGTGACCTGCACCGCCAAGTGACCCAGATCCGCTCGCTCGCGCACGGCTTCGCGAATTCGCGGCTCCAGCTTGCCGTAGGCGGCCATCACGCCGTTGCGCAGGTGGATGCGCAACAGCTTGAGCGCGTTCGCGTCCGGCCGGGTCGTTCGGGTCTCCTTGCGCGCCTCCACCAAGTCGGCGGGCACGATCTCGAAGGGCACGATGCCGATGTCGTCGTAGCGCTCCGAATCGAGGTATTGGATGGAGACGGAAACGTCGCCGCGCGCGTGACACTCGCTAATGTCGCCAATCGCGCGGAAGCGCGAAGCCAACCGCTTGATGTCGGCGCTCTGGGCCGCGGCCATGTACCCGCGGTTGGTCAGGCCGAAGATGCGCCGCAACCGCTCGGTCGGGGTCGCGTCGGCCTCCGGCGTTTCACTGTCGAGCTCGCGTCCGGTGGCGGCGCGCGCGTAGTGTTCCAAGTTGAGATCGCGGTTCCGCTGGCGATCGATGTTGTCCAGGATCCGGTCCGGATTGGTTCTGAAGCTCATGCTTCTCCCTCATGGGGTTCGCTCGTTGGCCACCTGAGGATAACCCGCGCCGCGGCCACAGGCTATAATGGGTCGGGTCGACGCATCGATCCGCCATCATCTCCACACCACAGGAGGACGAAATGTCCGATCCCTCTTCCCACGCGCTTCCCGGGTTGCCACGACGGGTCCTGGCCGTGTTCCTCTCTCCGGGAACCCTGTTCGACCAGCTTCGCGACAAGCCCGTGTGGGGCGGCGCCGTGCTGCTGGTGGTGGTGCTGAACCTCGCCGCGGTGGCGTTCATGCCGGTGGAATTGTTCGAGGAGCAGGTCCGCGCGGGGATCGCGCAGTCGGGAGCCGACGCCAGCGAGGTACCCATCGACACGATGGTGGCCATCGGCCGCTACGCGGGCATCGCCATGGCCGGGGTGATGGGCGTCGTGGTGGCCCTCGCCATCGGCGCCGTCATGTTCCT
This sequence comes from Longimicrobiales bacterium, assembly GCA_965221265.1. Classification (GTDB taxonomy): domain Bacteria; phylum Gemmatimonadota; class Gemmatimonadetes; order Longimicrobiales; family Gaopeijiaceae; genus BD2-11. The sequence goes on from OZ244873.1 coordinate 627,637, forward strand.
GGTGTTCGCGACCCTGCTCGGCGACGATGGACGCTTCCGGCAGTACCTGTCGGTGGCGGCCCACGCGCTGATCGTCTCGTCGGTCGGCAGCCTGCTGGTGACGCCGCTCAGGATCGCCCAGGGCGACATGCAGCTCATGCTGAGCATCGGCACCCTGCTTCCCTTCTTCGGGGACGGATTCGCGGGCACCTTCCTGGGCCTGTTGGATCTCTTCTCGCTTTGGGGCGTGATGTTGGCGGGGCTCGGCGCCAGCAGGATTCACGCGGGCAGGAGCTGGGGAAGCGCCTTCGCGATTCTCGCGGTCGTCTGGCTGGTCTTCACGGGAGGGATGGCGGCGCTCGCGTCGATGGGCGGATGATGCCAACGGGGACGACACCGGCGCGGGCATGGCGGGGCGTCGCGCCACTGGCGGTGGCGACCTGAGACGCCATTTTAACCCGGCCTCGCCGCGTTCACCCGGAACCCCACCGCGATGATCCGATCGATCGTCCTCGCCATCGCCGTCAGCGCCGCGCTCTACCACCTCTACGTGGCGGGCGTGGCGCCGTTCACCGCGCTCATCCAGCGGCCCATCCACCTGGCCCTCATGGCGTCGCTCGGCTTCCTCGGCCTCGGCGTACGAGGGTCGCGCGGGCTGTACCGGAAGCCCGGATCGGTGGAGGAACCGGCTGGCGCCTTCCCGGCGCGGCACGCGATCTCCCTCCTGCTGCTGGTGGGGACGGTGCTCAGCTGCGCCTACCTGGTCTCGGAGAACGAGGCCCTCGTGAGCCGGTCCGCCAACCCCACCACGCTCGACCTCATCGCCGCCGGGATCACGCTGGTGGCCGTGCTCGAGCTCGCGCGCCGGGCCACCGGATGGGGCATCGTGGCGGTGGCCATCCTCTCCATCACCTACGCGCTCGCCGGACCATGGCTGCCCGGCATTCTGGCCCACCGGGGCTACGGTCCGCAGCGGCTGCTCGAACAGCTCTACCTCTCCACCGAGGGCATCTGGGGCATTCCGCTGGGGGTGTCGGCCGACTTCGTCTACCTGTTCGTCTTCTTCGGGGCGGTGCTCGACATGGCCGGGGGCGGGGCGCTCCTCATCGCGCTCGCCGACCGGGTCGCCGGGCGCACCCGGGGCGGGCCGGCCAAGACCGCGGCGGTCGCCAGCGCGTTCATGGGCTCGCTGTCGGGGAGCGCGGTGGCCAACGTGGTGACCACCGGCACCTTCACCATCCCGCTCATGCGTCGCGCGGGCTTCCGTCCCTTCTTCGCGGGGGCCATCGAGGCGGCGGCGAGCACGGGCGGACAGCTCATGCCGCCGGTCATGGGGGCGGGCGCGTTCATTCTGGCGACCTGGACCAACATCCCCTATCGCACCGTCGCGCTGGCGGCGGCCATCCCGGCCGTTCTGTACTACCTGGCCCTGTTCGCCGCCATCCACTTCCGGGCGGAGCGCCAGGGCCTCGAGCCGGTGGTGGACAAGGACCGCCCCTCGGTCATGGGCAAGCTGCACCTGCTCGTGCCGCTGCTGATCATCGTGGTGCTGCTGGCGCGGGGCCGGTCGCCCATGCGCGCGGCCTTCTGGGGCGTGACCTCGGCGCTCCTGCTGTCGTTGGCGATCCCCTCCACCCGCATGAAGCGCGCCGACTACCTGAAGGCCGCCCTGGCGGGCGCCACCGGGGCGGTGCAGGTCGCGGCGGCGTGCGCGGCGGCGGGCGTCGTGGTCGGGGTCGCGTCGCTCACCGGCATCGGGCTGCGCATGTCGGAGTTCATCGTGGTCATCTCCCAGGGCCAGCTGCTCCCGGCGCTTCTGCTCACCGCCGCCGGCTCCATCATTCTCGGCATGGGGCTGCCCACCACCGCCGCCTACGTGGTGCTGGCCGCTCTCGGGGCTCCGGCCCTCGTCGAGCTGGGCGTGCCCCTGTTGGCCGCGCACCTGTTCATCTTCTACTTCGGCTGCATCTCCAACGTGACCCCACCGGTGTCGCTGGCGGCGTACGCGGCGGCCGGGGTGGCGTCCTCCCCTCCCATGAAAACCGCCCTCACGGCCATGCTTCTCGCCATGGCGGGCTTCCTGGTGCCCTTCCTCTTCGTGTACTCCCCGGCGCTGCTGCTGGAGGGACCCGTCGCCGAGATCCTCCTGACCTCCGGCACCGCGGCCCTGGGAATCAGCGCCATGGCGGCGGCCGCGATCGGGTACGTGCGAAGGCCCCTGGCGGCCTGGGAGCGGGCCGCCGCGGTCTTCGTCGGCCTCGCGCTCTTCGGGCCCTCCCTGGCGCTCGACGCGGTGGGAGCCGTTCTGGGCGTCGGGTTCTGGATCTGGCTGGGACGGGGCGCCCAAGCCTCCACGCGGTCGGAATCCGGCTGACCTCGGCGGGTGCGGGGCCCACCCGCCCCACCCCCGCCGCCCGCGTCGTCGCCCGTTTGGGCGCAAGCTGGTATCTTGTCGCGGGTGTTTGACCGCCTCGGCCAGCCAGCCTCCCGGGAGAACCAGTGACCAGAAGAAACCTCATTGCATGCGCCTGCGTCGCGGCCCTGACGGCCGCGGGGTGTGGAGACGGATCCGGCGGCGGCAGACAGTTCCGGAGCATCGGCACCGCGGGCACCGGCGGCATCTACTACCCGCTGGGGGGCACCATCGCGAGCCGCCTCTCGGTGCTCGACGGCACCAGCCAGTACACGGCGGAGGTCACGGGCGGATCGGTCGAGAACATCGCCCGCCTGAACGCGCGCCAAATGGACCTGGGCATCGCCCTGTCCGTCACGATGTACGAGGCGTTCCGGGGCATCGGCGACTACGACGCGCCCATCTCCGGGCTGCGGGTCGTGGCCCCCCTCTACCCCAACATCACCCACGTGATGGTGCCGGAGGGGTCCACGGTAACCGACGTCTCGCAGCTGCGCGGAGGCAGGGTGAGCGTGGGCTCGGCGGGAAGCGGCACCGAGCAGGCCTCGCGCCAGCTGCTCCTCGCCCACGGGATCACCTACGACGACATCGACGTCCAGTACCTCACCTTCACCGAATCGGCGAACGCGCTGCGGGACGGCGCCATCGACGGCTCCATCATCTCGGTCGGGTATCCCGCCGCCGCCGTGCTGGAGGCCACCACCACCGGCGGAGCGCGCCTGCTCGCCCTCTCCGACGAAGCCGTCGCAACGATGACCTCCACGTATCCGTACTACGCGCGCGGGGAGCTGCCCGGCGGCATCTATCCGGGTGCCGACGAACCGCTCCAGACCATCGCGATGATGAACTGGATCATCTCCATGGACCACTTGGAGACGCCCGTGGTGAACCACGTGCTGGGCATTCTGGAGAACGAGAAGGAAATCCTGGTACGGGTCACGCGCATGGTCGAACAGGTCGACTTCGCGTCGCTGGAACTCGCTCCCATACCGCTGCACGCCGCGACCGAGGCGTGGCTGGGGGACCGCGACTAGCCGCCCCGTGGACGAACTCTCCCCGCCATTCGGGCCGCGTCGCGGCCGCTCCGGATCGCCACGCTCGCCGAATCGCGCCCCCACGGTTCCATGACCGCCCTCGCCTGCCAGAAATCGGCGTTCTCCCTCGACCCGGGCATCCACTACCTCAACTGCGCGTACCTGAGCCCGCTTGCGCGCCAAGTCGAGCGGGCCGGCATCGAGGGGATCCGCGCGAAGTGCGCTCCCAACCGGATCGACCCCGCCCACTTCTTCGACCCCTGCGACGAGCTCCGCCGCCGCTTCGGCCGCCTCGTCAACGCCCCCCCCAACCACATCGCCATCATCCCCGCGGTTTCCTACGGCGTCGCGACCTGCGTCCGCAACGTCGATGTGCGGTCGGGCGCCAACGTCGTGCTCACCGCGCGGCAGTTTCCCGGCAACGTGCACGCGTGGCGGCGACTCGCGCGCGAGGGCGGGGCGGAGGTGCGGATGGTGGACACCCGCCCCGGCCCCGGCCGCGGCGAGCGATGGAGCGCCCGCATCCTCGAGGCGATCGACGCCCGCACGGCGGTGGTGTCCATGGGCGCGATCCACTGGACCGACGGCACCGTCTTCGACATCGACGCCATCGCCGCCCGGGCCCGGGAAGTCGGAGCATACCTCGTCATCGACGGCACCCAGTCGGTGGGGGCGATGGACTTCGACGTGGCGCGCATCCGGCCCGACGCGCTCATCTGCGCCGGCTACAAGTGGTTGATGGGACCCTACTCCCTCGGCTTGGCCTACTTCGGCCCTCGCCTCCTGGACGGCGCGCCCCTGGAGGAGACGTGGCTTGGCCGCGAGGGCAGCCGCGACTTCGCCGGCCTGGCGGGCAACTACCCCGAAGCCTACGAGCCGGGCGCGGTCCGCTACGACGTGGGCGAACGCAGCAACTTCATCCTGGTCCCGATGATGAACGCCGCGCTCGAGCTGGTGCTTCGGTGGCAACCCACCCGCATCGCCGAGTATTGCGGAAACCTCGCGGCCGGGCTGGTCGAGCGGGCGCGCGACGCGGGGTTCGGGGTGGAGGATGAACCTTGGCGCGCTCCCCACCTCTTCGGACTCCACGCCCCCGCCGGCCTCGATCCCAAATCCGTGAGCGAGGCGCTGGTCGCCCGCAACGTCCACGTGTCGCTGCGCGGGACGGCGCTCCGCGTCTCGCCCCACACCTACAACGACGAAGCGGACGTGGCGGCGCTGTGGGACGCGCTGCGATCCGTGCTTCGGCCATCGGGCGCGCGAGTCGCGACAGGGTAGGCGGGCCGGCCCCGGGAATGGAGTCACGCACCGAGGGTTCCCGTGGCAACGGCTCCCGCCCGGCGACGCGCGCCGCTTTCCGCCGTTGACGGACGCCCGCTAGATTGGCCTTGTCGGCCCGGCGCCACGCCCGCTCGGTGCCCGGCGGATTCATCCACGACCAACCCAGGACACATGCCCATGAACGGAGCCATGCTTCTCCCCGAATTCGACCACGAGAACCAAAACACGCGCAGGATGCTCGAAGCCATACCCGACGAGCACCTCGACTACCGCCCCCACGAGAAGTCGTGGACCATGCGCGAGCTGGCCACGCACGTCGCCACCATCGGCGGGTGGACCGGGCCGACCTTCGAGCAGGACGAGATCGATCTCTCCCAGCCCTGGGAGCAGCCGCGGTTCGAAAGCACGGCCGAGATCGTCGCCGCGTTCGACGCGACCGTCGTCGACGCGCGCAAGGCCCTCGAAGCGGCATCCGCGGAGACCTTCCAGGAGATGTGGACGCTCCGCTCGGGCGACGTCGTCCACTTCACCATGCCCAAGGGCGCGGTCTTTCGCTTCTTCGTCCTGAACCACATCGTGCACCATCGCGCCCAGCTCGCCGTCCACCTGCGCGCCTGCAACGTGAATGTGCCGGGAATGTACGGGCCGTCGGCGGACGAGAACTTCTAGGAGCCCGCGGACAAACTCCACGGACCCGCATCTCGCGCGCGGGCGCGCCACCAACTTGAACCCCACGCCACGGAGGCCGGCATGAAACGTTGGGGACTTTGCATCCTGAGAATCAGCACCGGATGGCTGCTGGTGATGTGGGGACTGGATAAGCTGGTCGACGTCGATCACGGCGTGGCCGTCGCCGACGCGTTCTACTTCGGAATCGGCAGCAGCGCCCTCTTCCTGTCGGCGTTCGGCGTGCTGGAGGCGGTGCTCGGCGTGCTGGTCGTGTTGGGGCTTTGGCGCAGGCGCGTCTACCCGGTGATGTTCCTCATCCTGGGAGTCACCGCGGTGGCCGTGTGGCGGTCGGTGCTCGACCCTTGGGGCTGGTTCCTCGAGGGCGCCAACGTGCTCTTCTACCCGTCGATCATCATCGCCGCGGGCGCCGCGGTCCTGTGGGGTACGATGGATGAGGACCACATGACCCTCGACCACCGTCGGGGCGGGAGCTGAAGCCGAGCGAGGAACGGCCGCCGACCACCGAGTTGCGCGCCGTGCCCGAATCGCCGAGCGGAAAGCGCCGGGAGCCGACCGGGCCGGCGGGTCCCGTCGCATCCCGCGACCGCATCGTCAGCCTCGACGTCCTGCGCGGCTTCGCCGTGCTCGGCATCCTGGTCATGAACATCCAGTCGTTCGCGGCGCCATCGGCGGCCTACACCAACCCGACCGCCTACGGCGACCTCACCGGGGCGAACCTGGTCACGTGGGTGGCAAGCCACCTGCTGGTCGACCAGAAGTTCATGACGCTGTTCTCACTTCTCTTCGGCGCGGGCGTCCTCCTGTTCGCGGAGCGGGCCGAGGCACGCCGCGGTCGTTCCGCCGCACCGCACTACCGGCGCATGTTCTGGCTCCTCCTGATCGGTCTGGCGCACGCCTACCTGCTCTGGTCGGGGGACGTGCTGGTGACCTACGCCGTGTGTGGCTGCCTCGTCTTCCCGCTGCGAAACCGCGCCCCGAAGACGCTCGCGGTCGCGGGTCTGGCGGTTCTCTCGGTGGCGAGCCTGCTCTCGGTGGGCCTCGGCCTGCTCGCGCCCCTGCTGCCCGAGGCCGAAACGGCGGAGATCGCCGCCGTCTGGGCGCCCGGAGCGGCGGAAATCGAGGCGCAGCTGGCGGCGTATCGCGGCGGTTGGCTCGCGCAACAGGGCCAGCGGGTGCCCGACACCGTCATGATGCACACCACCGTCATCCCCGCGCTCCTCTTCTGGCGCGTGGCGGGCGTCATGCTGCTGGGCATGGCGCTGCACCGGTGGAGGGTTCTCGACGCCAGGCGGAACGACCGCTTCAACCGCCGCCTGGCCCTCGTTGGATTCGGCCTCGGCGCACCCGCGGTCGCGGCGGGAATAGGGTGGAACTTCGCCGGCGGCTGGAGCTGGGAGCGCTCGTTCTTTCTGGGCACCGAGTTCAACTACTGGGGCAGCCTGGCGATGGCGCTGGGCTACATCGGCCTCGCGATGCTCGCCATCCGGCGCCGGTGGCTTCCCGCGCTCCAAGCCCGCCTCGCCGCGGCCGGCCGCATGGCGTTCACCAACTACATCGCCCAGACCCTCCTCTGCACCACCATCTTCTACGGGCACGGATTCGGGCTGTTCGGCCACGTCGAACGCTGGCAGATGGTGCCCATCGTGCTCGCGGTCTGGGCGCTCCAGCTCTGGTGGTCGCCCCTCGTCCTCGCGCGATTCCGCCACGGCCCGCTGGAATGGGCATGGCGCGCGCTGACCTACGGGCAACTCCTTCCCGGCGGAGGCACGGGTCCCTCGGGTGCGAGCGCGGGTTCGGGCCCGACTTAGTCAGGATACTTGACTAGATCCCGAACACGATCTCCGCCTGGGCCCCAACTCCGATCCCCATCTCCGCGAACCAGCCCTCGGGCACCTCGAGCGCGAACATCGCCGGACCCGAGGACGTGTACAGGCGGGTGGTCTCCGGCTCCATCTGCTGGATGTCGATGATCCGGGCGTTCGCGTCCATGTAGGCGATGTCGAGCGGGATGAAGGTGTCCTGCATCCAGAACGAGCGAACCTCCTCGTCGTCGAACACGAAGATCATGCCGTTGCCGGGGGCGAGATGGTCGCGGTTTTTGAGGCCCTGGCTGCGCTCATCCGGCGTGCGCGCCACCTCGGCCACCACCGTGTCCGCGCCGATGATCACCCAGGCGAGATCGCGGCCCGGTCTCGCCGGCGCCGCGGCGTCGGACGCCTCGAGCCCGGACTGCGCTTCGCCCTCGGACCCATTGGAGCGACACCCGAGCAACGGCAGCGCCACAAGCGACAGCAAGAGAAGGGGACGGGCGGCCTCCACCCACGGCGGGCCCCGCCGGCTCCGTGGTCGGCTTCGGTCGCGGGAACGATTGCGCGCGGTTGAAGAGAACATCGAGCACCTGCCAAGCGTGAGTGGATCGCCGGCGCGCGGATTCCGACCGGGTCTGGGTTCCGGCACCCCTCCGGGCCGCCACGAAGTTTCCATCGATTCGAAAGCTATGATAACTTACGGGCGCGTTCGCGGAAGGGGTGGCTCTTCCCGAAGGACGGCCGCTTGCCCGGCGAGCCCGCCCCCGCGCCCGTGCGAGGCACGCCGATCCCGGACCCGGAACCCCCAATGCTCGACCCCGAACTCCTCGACATCCTCGTCTGCCCGGAGGCGCGCAGCCCGCTGCGCATGGCCGACGACGACCTGCTGAAGGCCCTTAACCGGGCCGTCGAGGAGGGTGCGGTGCGCAACCGGCGCGGCGACGTCCTGACGGGTCCGGTGGAGGCGGGCCTCGTTAGGGAGGATGGCGCCCTCCTCTATCCCATTCGGGACGGCATCCCCATCATGCTCATTGACGAGGCCGTGCCCATCGGCAACCTCTGACTCTCCCGTCCCCCCGGGCCCACTCCATCGCGAACGGAGAACACAGGCATCCCGTGTCCCTCATCGGCTTCCATCGCTTCCTAATCTACTCGGGCATCACCTTCTGCCTGGCCTTCTCGGGCTTCCAGTTCGTGGAGTACTCCCGCTCGTCCTCCCTCGGCGACCTCCTGCTCGGGATCCTCTTCCTGACGCTGGGCCTCCTGCTCGCGTACTACCTCGCGCGCCTGGCGGACTTTCTGGCGGGCGGAAGGCGGTAGGGCTCGTGAGTGGAGCGCCAAGGCTCCCGATTCCGGTTGCGGCCTTGGTCACGACGGTCTTGGTCGCCTGCGGCGGCGACGTCGGCCCCGCCGGTGACATCGAAGCGCACGTCACCGACAGCGCCGGCGTGCGCATCGTCGCGTACGCGGGCGCGCCCCAAGTCGAGGCACCCTTCGCCATCGCGGAGGAGCCGGTCTACCGCCACGGCGCCCACCCGGGCGACTACGAGTTCCAGTTCATCAACGTGGGCCGCCTCTTCCCCGACGGTGGCCCGGTCGTTGCCGATCGGGAGAACAGCGAGGTCTTGGTTCTGAGCCCGGACGGCACCGCGCTCGTCCTTGGAGTGCTCGGGGTATCACCCCTCAGGCCGTCCGATCCAGTGGATTCTCGGCGAACGCCGCGCGCAGCCTAGGGTGTTTGCGCCACAGGTAGTACCCCATCCCGCCCGCGGCCAGCAGGTTGGCGAACGCGATCGAGGTCCACGCCAACGGGCCCAGCAGGAACTCGGCGCCGAGCGCGATGAAGCCCATGAAGGCGGCCTCGAAGCCCACGAACAGGAGCACGGCGCCCAGGAGCAGCGGCGGCGTCTCCTCCGCCTGCGTGAGGACGGCCGACGCCACCACCCCCATCACCGCGAACGCGCCGAGGTGCGCGGCCGAGTAGCCCGCCACCGCCCCCATGTGCACCACCACCGCGTCGAGGTCGTCGACCCCGAGGAACAGGGCCGAGCCGAGCGCGCTCGGGGTGAAGAAGGGACGGCCCGCGACCGAATCGAAGATCAGGAACCAGACCGCCACCACCCCCGCGCCGATCAGGCCGGACACCACCCCCTCCCTGAGGATGTGGTGGCGGCGCATGACCGACCACCAATGCACCTCCGGGGTCGCGCCCATCATGTTCAGGTAGCCAACCAGGGTGACGCCGGCGACCAGGTTGCCGGTCAGCACCTCCGGCCAGCCCAGGCTCGCGACGACGTCCAGGCCGGTGACCGAGACGCTCGCGAAGAACACGAGCTCGTACATCACGAAGCCGACGATCAGCCCCGCGAGCAGGTTGGGCACCGCCCGGATCCTGCCCAGCAGCCACGCGACGGCCACGCCCGCCAAGGCGAAGAGCGCCAGGTGGATCACCGAGTAGAGCACGATGTTGCCCGGAGTCACCGCGACCGCGTCGCGGCCCAGAATGGCGGCCTCCAGGAACGCCGGAGTACGGAACGGCTGGCCCCGCAGGGCGTCGATGGCCAGGAACCAAAGCGCCATCGCGACGCCGCCGAGAACACCGGAAAGGGCCCCCGGCAGGAAGAATCGCTTCATGAACATGGGCCTCCTCCTGCCTTGAATTGAAGGGTCGGGTCGCGCGCGTGGACGCCCGCCCGGGAACCGGTGGCCACCAGCGTCCCCGAACGCATGGCTCATTGGCCATGTCGTTGACGTTGGGCCCCAAACGCCCGGCACCGCAAGACCGGGTTCACTTCATGGAGTTCCGGGTGGACCGCGCCACCGACCAAGGGGTCGCGCTCCTCAACGACCCTCCGCGGGGTCGTTCTGGCGTCGCGCGATCCGCTCCAGCTGCGGTCCGATGAACGTCATCACCGCCGCGAACAGCACGATCGCCCAGCCGCCCGAGAGGATCAGGTGCAGGCCGACGAGCACCCTCGCCCCGACGGACTCCGGCGAAACGGCCAGGAAATCCTGCCCGAGCGCGGCGAAGAACGAAAACGACAGCCAGTCGGTGATCCCGGTGCCGCTTCCGACGCCCGAGAACGCACCCGGGCCGAACCGCTCCAGCATGCCGTAGAACCCGGCGAAGACGACGATGATCGCGAGGTAGCCGACCGCGAACCCGCCGATCGGAATCCACATGACGCGCAGGTAGTCGGTGAGGTGGCTGTAGACGCGGAGGCGCGGCAGTAGCCATGTGATGGCGGCTCGACCCAGGAGAAACGCGGGGGCCGGACTCGTCAGCATCAGGAGAATGAGCCCCACGACGGGGGCGACCGCGAACACGATGTCCAGGGTCGGGTCGACTTCCCACAAGTTGAGGCCGTCAACAGTCAGTTCCGTGAGACTGCCAAGGAGCAACAACCCAAAGACCGCCAGCCCACCCAGGACCAGCAGCCGGGGTGGTCGGGGATCGAGCCATCCCTCCCGGCGACCACTCAAGAGCCCGCCCACCAGGGCGATCCATGGAATGACAAACACCACCGTCACCGCCACGAATGTAGCCTGCGGGAGGGAATACCCCGCCCACAGGCCGGGCAGGAGTCCAAAGGCAACCAGAAGGGCGAGTATCGCGGACTCCCGGCCCATGCTCCGGTACCCCGAGAGGGTCGATCCGCGGAGGCCGGCGACCAAGCCGAGCGCCAAGCCGAACACCGGTAGTACGAGCGGGTAGGTTCCTTGCCATGGCAACAAGCCACGAATCAGCGCGGCGGTGACTCCCACAATCGAACCCACGACGATCCCGATCCACGCCCCGCCTCTCGATCCCCCGCGCAGTACCACCCCCACACCCACACCAATCCCGCCGCCCACCCCCAGCAGGACATCGGCGTGATCCCCCGTGATCGCGTATCCGAACGGCACCACGACCACGGCGATCGCGGCCGCCATCCGCGCCCCCGACCAGATCGAACGGTTCATCATCGGCTACCCTTCACCCACGCTCCGCACCTCGGACGTCGGCTCCGACAACGTGGAGGTGGTTCTCCCCGGAGGAATTCCCCAAACGAATCGGCGTCCCAACAATGCGCGGACCCGGCGGGTGACTGCAAGCTCCGTCCCGTGGCCTCGCAGGCGCCGCCCCGCCGGCGCGAGGACGTCCGTCTCCGGGGGGCCAGTCTCCGGGGGGCCAAGTCGAGGCGCGTCCCTTCCTATCGGCTGAGCGGGCCACGAACGCCACGCGCCGCTCGCCGTCCCATGAGGCCGCGGGTGGATCCGCGCGAGCCCCCAAGGCGGCTTGGCATCGGATTGGCGGGGAGGGGCCGAGGGTGAATCCGCGCGAGCACCGAGGGGCCGCGTGGCGCCGGACTGGCGGGAGGGGTCGCGGGATGCCTTCCGAAGCCCCATCCACCATGTTGCATGCGGGCTCCTCCCGGCAGACCGTGGATGAATCCGCTCGAGCACCGAGAGCGACGTGGCGCCGGGCTGGCAAGGCCGCCAGGGAGCCACGGCGGCATTCCTGCTTCAGGAGAATCGCGGGGCGTGACCGGATACCTGTTCGTGGCGCTCGCGGCGCTGGTGGCGGTGGCCGGATGGAGGATCCGGCATCGGCTGCGCCAACGGGCGCGGAGCGGCGTGACCGATGAGATGATCCGACAAATCGAGACGCTCGGCCGCGTGGACTCGGAGGACGTCGACCCGCTGGACGTGGAGCGAGCGCGAGCCGAGGAGGACGAGTTCTGGGCCCAGACCTGGGACGAACCCGAGGAGTGGTAGGCGTGGGCGAACAGGCCGTCGCGTGGCGGCCGCCTGCCCGCGTTCGATCAGATCAAAACTCGGTCAACACGGCGATCACGAGAATCACCGCCAGCGGAAGCGGGCTCGCGGCCAGGAGCCACATCCGCTTCGGTTCGAACTTCAGGTGCATGTAGTAAAGCGCCACCAGCAGGGCCTTCCAGATCGCCATGAGGATGAGCCCGGCGGCCAGCAGCCACTGGGGAAGGGCGAGGAATGCGTACCCCACCTCCGCCATCGTCAAGGCGAAGAGGATGAACCAGATCAGGAAGTATCTGGGCTCTTCTCCGTTGCCTGCCATCCCGATGTCTCCTTGTTGGTTCCCGGCGGCCAGCGCCGCCCCCTAGCAGTCCGTGGATGAATCCGCCCGAGCACGGAGAGCGGCGTGGCGCCGGGCTGGCAAGGCCCTTTGAAGGCCGAATAGCGGAGCCATTGGGCCGAGAAGCAACGCCGAGCGCAGCGAACCAGCACGGATGCCACGCCGCTCGAGTGCCGGGGGGAGTTTGTCCACGGACTGCAAGATCAGATGAGGTATACGATCGTGAACAGAAGGATCCAGACCAGATCCACGAAGTGCCAGTACAGACCCACGATCTCCACCGCCCCGTAGTTGTCCGCCGAGTACTTGCCCTGCCACGCCCGGTACAGCACGAACCACATGCACAGGATCCCGATCGTGACGTGGGCGCCGTGGAATCCCGTCATGGTGTAGAAGGTGGCGCCGTACAGGGGAGCTCCCTCGATCTCGTGCGCCACGCCGTACAGGTCCACCATGGGCACGAAGCCCTCTTCGGCCAGGATGATGTACTCGACGACCTGCACGCCGACGAAGAAGGTGCCCAGCAGAATCGTGATCAGAAGCCACAACCTGAGCCCCCGCTGGTCGCCCTGCGTGATGGCGGCGTAGGCCTTCACCATCGACACGCTCGAGCAGATCAGCACGAAGGTGTTGAAGGCGGTGAGCGGCACGTTCAGCACCGCTCCGGGCTCGGCGAAGTGGTCCGGGTGGGCGAATCGCAGGATGATGTAGGACCCGATCAGGGCCGTGAAGAACATCACCTCCGACAGCAGGAAGACCCACATTCCCAGCTTCACGTTGTAGACCATCATGCCCGGCATGGGATGCCGTTCGGAGGTCGAGGCGGCTGCGTGGCTCATGCGTCGGCTATCTCCTGGAATTCCGTGTCACCGGGCAAGGCCCGGTTCCGCCGGAGAGGCGAAGGCGAGGGGTGGACGAAACGGGCATCGGTTCAACCGACATCGCGGCTCAGTCCGCGACGGGTTGGGGTTCGGGAGCGGGCGCCACCGTCTCGCTGGGCGGGGGCGCGTCCTGCAGCCAGTAGTCCTCCTCGGCGTCGGGCGCGGAGTACTCGTAGGGCCCCCGGTACACGATGGGCACGAGCTCGAAGTTTCCGTGTGGCGGCGGCGAGGGCACCGTCCACTCCAGGGAGTTGGCCCTCCACGGGTTGTTGCCGGCCTTCCTCCCCTTCCAGATGCTGATGATGAAGTTGAGGGCGTAGATCGCCTGCACCGCCACCAGCAGGAACACGCACACCGTAATGAACTGGTTGATCGGCTGCAGCGGCTGCAGGAACTCGTACTGGGTGGGGTCGTAGATGCGCCGCATGTGCCCCTGAATCCCAATGGAGTGCATGGGCCAGAATACCAGGTTGTAGAGAACCAGCGTCGCCACGAAGTGGATCCTGCCCCATTTCTCGTTCATCAGGCGCCCGAACATCTTGGGGTACCAGAACGTGACGCCGGCGAAGATGGCGAACAGGCTGCCGCCGAAGAGCACGTAGTGGATGTGCGCCACGATGAAGTAGGTGTCGTGGATGTAGACGTCGACCGGGGTCGAGGCCATGAACACGCCCGAGAGCCCGCCGATGATGAACATCGACACGAACCCCAGGGCGTGCAGCATGGGGGTGTGCAGGTGGATGTTCCCCTTGTAGATGGTTCCCAGCCAGTTGAACACCTTGATGGCCGACGGCACCGCGATGACCATGGTCGTGATCATGAAGGTGGTGCCCAGCATCGGGTTCATCCCGCTCTGGAACATGTGGTGCCCCCACACGATCCACGACAGGAAGGCGATGGCGACGATGGCCAGCACCATGGCGTGATAGCCGAAGACCGGCTTGCGCGCGCCATTGGCCAGCACGTCGGAGGTGATGCCCATGGCGGGCAGGATGAGGATGTACACCTCGGGGTGCCCGAAGAACCAGAACAGGTGCTGCCAGAGGAGCGGCTCGCCGTCGCTGGCCGGCAGGAAGAAGCCGGTCCCGATGGTCTGGTCGAAGAGCAGCATGATCAGCGCGCCCGCCAGAATCGGAATGGCCAACAGGACGAGGATCGCGGTGATGAAGAGCGACCAGGTGGCGAGCGGCAGGCGGAACCAGGTCATGCCCGGCGCGCGCATGTTGATGATGGTGGTGATGTAGTTGACCGCGCCCGCGAGCGAAGCGAAGCCCAGAATGGTGAGGCTGATCAGCCAGAGCTGCTGCCCCAGGTACACGCCCGTGTATTCGCCGCTCGCGCTGAGCGGCGCGTACGACGTCCAGCCCGCTCCCGCCGCCCCTCCCTCGACCCAGAAGCTCGCCAGCATGAGCAGGCCCGCCGGGAAGGCGAGCCAGAAGGACGCCATGTTGAGCCGGGGGAAGGCCATGTCGTCGGCGCCGATCTGGAGCGGAATCAGCAGGTTGCCGAACACCCCCACCAGCAGCGGCATGATCGCGAAGAAGATCATGATGGTGCCGTGCATGGTGACCAGCGAGTTGTAGAACTCGGGCAGCATGATCGCGCCGTCGGGCGTGGGCGCCATCATCGCGTCGGGCAGCAGCATGCCCCCGGGCATGGGCTCGCTCGGGAATCCGAGCTGCCACCGGATCATCGCCGCGAGCAGTCCTCCCACCACCAGGAAGAAGAGGCTCATGAGGAGGAACTGAATGGCGATGGTCTTGTGGTCGGTCGAGAAGATGTAGCGCCGAATCCACGGCATCTCGTGAGCGTGCGCGTGCGCGTCCATCTATCGGTCCTCCTGGTCGGCGGCGTCGGCGTCCGCGTTGGCGTCCTGGGACGCGACCCACGCTTCGAAGTCCGCCGGCTCGTGGACGTTGAGGGTGCCACCCATGGTGGTGTGCAGGTTGCCGCAGAGTTCGGCGCAACCGATGGGGTACGCGCCCGCCCGGGTGGCCTCGAACCAGACCGTGATGTCCTTGCCGGGCACCGCGTCCTGCTTGACGCGCATCTCGGGCAGGAAGAAGGAGTGCAGCACGTCCTCGGACCGTAGGGTGATGTTCACCGCCTGATTCACCGGGACATGCATGATGTTGATGGTCGAGATGTCGTCGGGCGTGCCGGTGACCCCGTCCGCGCCGGCGTAGGTGATTTCCCACTCGAACTGCTTCGCGTTGACGATGTAGTCGAGGGCGTCGGCGGGAACGCTGTCCGGGTTCTTCATCGTGTTCCAGGAGGGGATGCTGATGAAGGCCAGCGCCAGCACCGCGAGGAACGGAAGCGTGGTCCAGATGATCTCCGCCTTGGTGGACCCGTGAATGTAGGTGGCCTTCCGCCCCTCACGCCTCCGGTACCGGACGACGAAGTAGATCAGAAGCGCCTCGGTGCCCACGAAGACGATGCCCGTCACCCAGAGAATGACGTAGTAGAGGAAGTCGACTTCCGGCCCGAAGGTGGAAAAACTCTCGGGGAGCAACCAGCTCATGTTGGTGTTCTCCTGCTTGCTGCCGGGGATATGGCCCACCCGGGCCGGGAGCCCGGCGCGGTGCGGGACCGGCGCCTCCCGGGGAGGCGCCGGTCCGCCCTCGATACCTTTTCGCTAGCAGTCCGTGGATGAATCCCTGCGCACGGGCTGCTAGTGCCCGTCCGAAGCCACCGCGTGGCCGCCGTGCGGGTCGATCGGCTCGCCCAACGGCACCACCGCGTTCGCCGCCATGGCCTCCGAGAAGGAGAACGTCACCATCGCCGTCTCGCCGGTTACGACGGTCACGTTGGCGGTCTGGGTGCCGTAGCGCTCGTGCCAGGCCTCCAGGACGTAGTCGCCCGGGGGCAGCATTCCCAGATCGGCGCTCCCGTCCATGCCGGTCACCCCGTGGAAGGGGTGGTCCACCACGCCCACGTAGGCGGACATCCAGCCGTGCACGTCGCACCGCACCGGAACCATCACCTCGGCCAGCGCGAAGTTGCGGTTGGTGTCCATGTTGACGGGCTGGCTGATGTTGAAGCCGCGGTTCTCGCTGGGCTGGGCGTTGATGTTGTGGGGCAGTCCGTCCGAGTTGCGGAAGGTCAGGTCCTGGCCGGCCTGCACGCCCACCACCCTGGGGGTGTAGCGGCAACCGACCTGATCCATCACCACCGCGCCGCCGGGCGTGGGAAAGCTCATGCCCGCGTCGAGACCCTCCCTCACGTGGACGAAGACGTTGGCCAAGCCGCCACCGTCGCCCACCACGACCTCCTCGGCCGTGGGCGCATCGGTGTAGCGCGCGGCGCACGCCGGCTCCGAAGCCATGTCGATCACGTCCATCTCGGGCGCCATGCCCTCGAACATGACCATGGCGTTGATGCCACCCGCGGTCGCCGGATCGACCGGCGAGGCCATTTCCTCCGCGGCGCCCGGGGCCTCCTCCATGCCACCACCGGCGTCACCGCCGCCGCCGCACGCCGCAACGAACACCGCCGCCGCCATGACCATGGCCCGGCATGCAAACACGTCTCTCATTCCCTTCCTCCTTGGTGCCTTATTGAACATCCGTTCATCCGCCGTCTTCGTCCGCGCCCTCCCGCTCGCGCCTCCGGGCCCGGGCCACCACCATCACGCCCAACCCGGCCGTGAGCAGCGTCGCGATGAGCGGCGCCACCACCACCGTGGCCGGCGTGGGCTCCTCCAGGAACACGTAGTGCCACGAGCTGATCGAGCCGCGCGTGTCGGACTCGCCGTTGTCGCCGTCCCAAGCGGCGAAGCCCACGGGCACCGGCTCGCCGACGCGGAACTGCAGATCGCCCGGATCCTCGTTCGCGAGAGCGCGGCGGAACATAACAGCCCAGCGTCCGGCCGAAAACGCCGCATCGGAAACGAGCGACTGGCTCGCGTCACCCTGCGGCGTCACGGTTCCCAGCCCGCGGGCGTCGCCCTCCACCGCTCCGGCGGCCGTGCTCTCCCAACTCCACACGTAGACGGGCTCGCCGGGGTCTCCCAGAAGGAAGTAGGGCTTGTCCATCCCCTCCGGGATTTCCATGGGGAACTGGAGGTGGACGCCATCCGGTCGGGGGCCGGGCTCCATGTCGCCCTCGTCGGCGAACACGGCCGACAGGACCTGGCCTTGGAAGTCGGCCCAGGCCGAATCGGGGCTCTCGGACCGATCACTCCACGAGACGTGCACGGCGAGCTCGTTCCCGTCGTGCAGGGCGCGCACCCAAAGGCCGTCCACCTGCGGCGTGAACCAGCGCGGGCTCAGAATGATCTGCCCGCCCATCGGGATGTAGAACGCCTCGGCGGATTCCCACAGCGGGTCGTCGAGGCCCCCGGGCAGTGGGGCGTCCTGGACGAGGCCGGCCCGGATCACCTCGGTGATGCCCGGCGGGTCCTCGGGCGCCATGCCGCGCACGTAGTGGGAGAGGTTCCAGAGCTGCTCGTCGGTGATGACGCCGGCGTCGATCAGGTCGGTGAACGACGGCATGGGGGTTCCGTCGAGGCCCGTCCGCAGCCTCTGGTAGATGTCCTCGACCGTGCCGCCACCGTTGTAGAACCAGTTCTCGGTCAGGTCCGCCGAATAGATGGGCATTCCGGTGTCGTCCACCAGCGTCGGCGAGGAGCCGCCGTCGCCCCGTCCCTCGGTGCCGTGACAGCGGTTGCATTCGATCAGCTCGTAGACCCGGCGCCCATCGGCGAGAGCCTCCTCGGTGGCGCGGGTGGGGCTGCTGAACGCGAGCGCCTCGGGCGCGTCCCCCGCGGCGAAGAAGCGCGAGAAGCTCTTGAGGTAGTCGACCAGCGCGAGCCGCTCGTCCATGCTGAGCACGTCCGCCCATCCGGGCATGGTGGTGCCCGGCATGCCCTCGTCGATGACGCGCATGATGTCGTCGTCGGTGGGGAGCTGCCCGCTCGCGGTCGTGCGGATCTGGTAGAGGGCCTGCGTGAAATCGCGCGGGCGCGGCAGCATGTACTCCGCCGCGTACCCGTCGCCGCGACCCTCGTAGCCGTGGCAGGACGCGCACCAGCGGTCGTAGACCTCGCGACCGAGCGCGTTCTCCTCCTGGGCGGCGACCGGAGCCGACGGGGCGCCGACCAGCGCCGCCACGAACAACAGACCGGGGACCATCGCGCGCGCCCGCATCAGTGGGCCTCCCCTTCGGTGCCCTCTTCCTCCCAGGTGCGCGGCTCCCAACCGGTCTGTTCGTATAGGTAGATGATCACCTGCCAGATCTCCTCGGCGGTGAGCAGGTCCTCCCAGGCGGGCATCGCCGAGTCCCAGGGCGTGGCCTCGCGCGGAAGCCCCGGCCCGCCCTTCGCGATCCGCCAGAAAACGAAGCTCTCGGTGAGCTGCACGATGGTGCCGGGGTCCTGGAAGCTGAGCGGCGCCGGGTTGAAGGCGCTCGCGAAGTGCCCTTGTCCGTCCAGGGCGTCCCCGTGGCAGGGCATGCAGTTCTGCGCGTAGACCCTCATGCCCTCCTCGTAGTGCTCCTCCAGGTCGCCCTCGTGCCGGAGCGGGTTCTCGAGGCCGTTCAGGACCATGGTCTCTCCGCGGAAGTCGATCTGCCCCGGAGGCGCGGGGTGCACCGAACGCAGCGCGGCCGGCGCCGAGACCCTCGGGCGAACCCGGTCGAAGGTCATGAAGGCGACCAGGAGGGGCAGGGTGACCATGAGCGCCGTGCGAAGAACCCGCTGGCGCGGGTCGACCATGACCCGCTGGATGGGCGCCTTGAACCGCGCCCACCGCTCCTCGGAGTCACTGACCCAGATCAGCACGCCCACCACCACCGTCCCCATGTACTGAAGCACGACCGTGCCGGGCACCGGCGCGCTGGCAACGCCGAAGAGGGGGGGCAGGAGCCAGATTCCCCATTCGAACAGGGCGTAGGCCAAGGCCACGATGATGGCCGCCTGGCCCAAGGGATGTTTCCAAGGCTTGGTGTTCATCGATTCTCCTCCCTCACCGGCGCGCCTCCTATCTCTGCGACGCGATGAATTGGACCATCGCCTCGAGCTGAGCCGCCGGGATGTTCCCGAAGATCGGGGGCATGAGCCCGGCCATCGCCTCGAACCCCTCGGCCGCCGACGCGGCGGGGTCGAGGATGGCGGTTCGGATTTCGTCGGCGGTCAGCCGGGCACCCATGCCCTCGAAGGACGGCCCCAAGGGCGAAGGCCCGCTGAGCGTGTGGCAGGTGCTGCACGTGTTCTGGGTCAGAAGCTCTTCGGGATCGAGGCTGCCGGTGGTCGGACCCAGCGCCGGAGCGGCGGGCGCGCTCGCCACCATGCCGGCGGTGGACCCCGCGTCGCCGCCATCGCCGAAATCCGCCGCCGTCACCGTCACTTCTCCCCCCAGCGACTGCAGGTAGGCCACCAACGCCCAGACCTGCACCGAGGAGAGGGTGCGGCTGGCGTCGAGCATGATGGGCGCGAACCCCTCCACCAGGTACGCGTTTGGGTCCACCAGGGAGGCGTACAGGTATTCCTTGCAGTCCTGTCCCGCGACGCGGTTCACGCAGCGGACGCCGATGAGCCCTGTGCCCGCGTGATCGGTGAGCAGGTCCGGCGCGCGCTCCCCCAGTCCGTGGCAGGCCGTGCAGCCACCCCCGCCGTTGTACAGTTCCTCGCCCGCCGCGATGAGCTCCTCGGGGGTGACGTCGTCCGACAACACCAGATCCTCGGGCACATCCGACTGGATCTGCGGAATGGCGTTGGCGACCCACGTGAACACGCCGAGGCAGCCGATCACCACGGCCAGGATACTCAGGTTGGTCTTTAGCATCTGCCCTCCGCTACCCCTCGCTGGTCGCGGGTTGGAGTTCGCTTCCGACCCCGCGCGACCGAGGGGCCTGCGTGGTGGATGGAATGGCCGGGCTCTCGGCCAGCGAGCCGAGCCAGAAGATGAAGGCCACCAGCCCGAAGAAGATCAGGACGCAGGCGGAGATGACCACGGCCGAGTAGCCGAGCGCGGGCGTGGCCGCCCACGGACTCGTGTCGCGGATGACCTCGAACACGTGCCAGTGCTGGCGGATGCCGCTGCGCGCGAACCCCATGAGGCCCATCAGCCAAGTGAAGGTCACCGCCAGGATGAAGAGCGCGTACTGTGAACGGTCCGGCATGCGGCCCCACTGGATCTCTCCCCTCGAGGTGGCGCCGCGCAGCATCAGCAGGTCGACGGTGATGACGCCGACGATGCAGGCGAGCACCGTGAGCACCTGGTACACGGAGAAGCCGATGCGCACCAGGGTCGGGACGTAGTAGCCGTAGATGCCGTAGAACAGCACGACGGCCGCCGCGACGATGAAGATCGCCGCCTGCGCGATCGTGCCGGTGCGCGCCCACGAGACCACGGGTTCCTTGTTCGCCCGCCGGTAGAGCAGGAACGACAGGAAGGTGGTCAAAATCATGAAATTGACCGCCGTGTTCTTGCCGCTCATCAGGCCGAGCGCGCTCAGGAAGGGGTGGTGGGTGCCGCCCATCGCCGCGAACTCCTCCCGGCTGGCGATCATGGTGTTGGGCGTCGCCCAAACGATGACCCCGACGATGAGCACGGCGAGCATGTACTTCGTGTACGGCATGAAGCGCTCCGCCCCGGGTATGCGCCCCATCCCCACCCACAGGTAGTAGTTGCCGGCCAGGAAGAGCACGCCGATCAGGAACGCCTGGATGATCCACAGCCAGCTCATGAACCCACCCATCATGGTGATGCCCATCTGCTGGTTGAACTCGTAGATCTCCCGGCCCAGCCAGTAGCCGGCGAAGGGCAGGACGATGAGCGCGCCGATGGCGATCATGTTGCCCACGTAGCCCATCCAGTCGTAGTGGGCGCGCTCCTCGTCGCTCTTGGCCGCCAAAAAACGATAGGCGGCGTAGGCGCCGACCACCGCCCCCCCGAAGACCACGTTCGCGATCAGCCGGTGGATGTTGATGGGCATCCAGGTCGCGTTGGTGAGCGCCGTCCACAGCTGCACCATCTGGGGAGCCGTGTCGACGGTGACGTCGGCCGGCGGGCTCATCATGTAGGTCAGCCAGCCGTTGGCGATGAACATGACGATCGTGCCCCACACGTTCAGCGCGATGCCCAGCCCCCAGTGGAACCACTTGGCGCGACCCTTCTTCCAGCGATCCCAGCCGTAGTAGTACAGGTACAGCGTGAAGGACTCGAAGAAGAAGAGCCCCACGTAGACCCACATCGACAGGTTGAAGATCTGGGCGAGGTAGCTGAACAGGGTGGGGTAGATGGTGATCAGCAGGAAGAGCAGGATGCCGCCCCAGATGGCGGTCGCGGAATAGGCGACCAGGAGGAGTCGGGTGAACTCCTTGGACAGCTTGTCGTAGCGCTCGTCGCCGCCGAACATGCCGATGGCCTCGGTGACCACCGCGAACATGGGCACGCCCAGCACGAAGGCGGCGAAGAGCAGGTGCACCTGGGCGGCGATCCACACCGCCGCCCGCCCCCCGATCACCGGGAAGTCGCCGTAGTCGCGCCCGGCGGGCACCTGGGCGAACGCGGGCTCCGCCATGACCAGGACGGCGAGCGCCGCGATCAGCAGCGATCCCGCGCCCAACCACCACCGGGAGGCCCGTGGGCCCACTCTCCCCGGCTGTCGAGCGGCGTGGCGTTCGTGCCGGTCCGCCTCGCTCGGCGTTGCCCTTCGTCCCGGTGGCGCGGCCGTCGCGCCCTCAACGCTCCTTGCCGGCCCGGCGCCACATCGGTTTCGGTGCTCGGGCGGATTCATACACGGGTTTGGGGCGCCGCCTGCCATGCCTGGTTCGGGCACGTTCTCCTCCGAGGTCGTGTCAACTCCGGGGAACATCGTCCCCCTCCGGAGCTTGGTCGCGCGATGCGGTCGCCGACATCTGGTTGCGTAGGAAGAAAGGGAGTCGCTTGGAGAAATCAACCGGCATGCCGCGCCGCACCTCCGCCATCACCTCGGCGGTCACCTTGGCGTGCCCCCGCCGGCGCGCGAACGATTCGACGCGCTTGGACACCACGCCGCGCACGAAACTGGGCACGACGGAGAGGCGGGCGCGGGCGTCGTCGGTCCACGGGAGCCCCGGAGCGGCGGCGTCCCCGTACAGGACCTCGCGCCGGGGTTCGATGACCGCGCGACCGCCGGCCGGTTCGTGGGCGCAGGAGTCGTCGGGTCCCAACAGGTCGCCGGTGATGGCGTGAGCGCGAGCCCGACAACCGCCGCACACCAAACGGTACTCGCAGCGACCGCAACGTCCCCCCAGCGCCCCCTGGCGCAGTTGGGCGAAGACCGGGGACGACTCCCAGACCTGGCGGAAGGGCGTGGTGGCGAGGTCGCCCGCGACCACCGGCGTGTACGGACAGGGGGTCACCTTCCCCTCCGGCGTGATGCGGCAGTAGTGAACCCCGCACGGACAGCGGGTGCCGTAGTTGAGAAGCGGCGACTCCTCCCCGCCCTCGATCACGTGGCGCATGATCTGCGGCTGGCACTTGGAGCGCACCATCATGCGGCCCCGGTACCGGCGCTCGAGCTCCACCAGCTCGGCCAGCACGGCCTCGTTCTCCTCCGGCGAGAGGCCCCGCATGCGCTCGCCGCGACCGGTCGGGACCAGGAAATACAGGTTGAACGACACCGCGCCCCGGCTTGCCGCCCAGGCGGCGATGGTCCCGACCTCCGCCCGGTTGCCCCGGGTCACGCTGGTTTGGACGATGAAGTCCAAGCGGTGCTCGGCGAGCCGATCCACCGCGTCCAGCGTGTCCGAGAGCGCCCCCGACCCGTGGCGGAAGCGGTCGTGGTAGCCCTCGACCAGCGAGTCGACGCTCACGGCCACGCCCTTCACCCCCGCTCGCATGAGCGACTCGATGCGCCGGTCGGTGAGCCGGGTTCCGTTGGTGCCCACGACCACGGTGGCTCCACCCGCGCTCGCGCGGGCGGCGATCTCCTCAAGGTCGTCGCGCAGGAGGGGTTCGCCGCCCGAGAGTATGAGCACCGGGTTCGGGTTCACCTCCAGAATCTGGTCGAGCACGCGGTGGCATTGCGCGGTGGACAGCTCCCCGTCGGCCACGTGCCACGACCCGGCGGAGATGTAGCAGTGCGCGCACTCCAGGTTGCAGCGCCGGGTTAGGTTCCACGCGATGATGTGCGGGAGCCCGGGCTCGACCCCCGAATCCGCCGACACGCCTTCCGCGATCCAGCGAAGGGAGGGGGTGGTGGCGGGTTCGACGCGGCCGGTTCCCCCCACGGTGGGGAGAACGGCGGTCGACGGACGGGCCATCAAGCTCCTTCTCGCCGCATGAACTGCTCGACGGCCGCCTTGGCGTCGGCGGGGCTCACGGTCTTGAAGTCGACCGGGCAGTCGTCCGCCTTCTCGGCCACGTCCCGAATCGGACAGCGGGTCACGCCGGACTCCTTGGCCTCCTCGATGAACTTGCGCATCTCCGGGGTCAGCCCGTCGACGCCCTCTGCCGCGGCCTTGAGCTGCTTGGTCTGCAGCTCCCGGAACATCACCAACATGGTGTCGGTGTCGAAGGTGTCGGCCTCGATCATGGCCTGCTTGTTCTCGTCCATGACGGGTGTCGTGATGCGCCAGAAGTCGTGATCGCGGGCGAAGCGCTCCACCGTGTTGCGCGCCAGGGGACGGGCGATCAACGGGACCGCGCCCAGCCGATCGAAGGCCTCCCGGGTCCACACGACCGGGTCAGCCGCGGTGCGCTCCCGCTCGTGCTCGTGCCCGGTGTAGGGGCACGTCACGTGGATGGTCGGGTTGGCCGGCACGGGATCGGCGTCGCTTCCCTCCACCGTCGTGCGCTTCATGGCCTCCGCCGCCTTGACCTCGGCCAGGGCGAGCTCCTCGGCGGTGCCGATGCCCATGATGAGCTGCATGTGCGTGGGCAGCAGCTTGGCGATGGCCTCGTCCAGCCATTCGTTGGTCACCATGGGCAGGGTGGCGCCCGTGTCGCGGCCGGGCTCGAGCACGGGCGGTTCGGCTCCGTTGGCGCCTTCGCCGCGCCCGCGGGAGGCTCCGTTCGCGCGCGCTCCGTTGGCCCCGGCGGAGCCATTGACGCTCGGCTCGGACGCGTCCTCGCCCGGACGCCAGTTCTCCAGCACGTACTCCTCGACCGCCTTGCGGGCGATACCGAGCGCGAAGGGCGGGACGCGCAGGATGCGGACCTCCGCCTCCGGAGCCCACTCCAGCCCCATCTCGCCGTCCTCCTCGATCCACGGGATCTCCTCGGGACGCACGTCGGTGGTGCCCACGAGAAGGATGTTCGCGTCCGACTGGCGCAACAGGTTGTGCGCCTGCGAGCCCAGGTCGGTGCCTTCGATGCGGTGCGCCCCGTGGCGCGCGAGCACGAGCAGGCTGGGCTGGACCTCCTCCGCCCACTGCAGGATGACCTGGAAGGGCTTGCCGATCAGCACCTGGGTCTCGACTTCGACGTTCGGATACTCCTCCGCCATGATGCGCGCGCGCTTGACGTTGGCTTGCGCGAGCTTGAGCAGCCCCTTGTCGATGATGTTGTTGTGAAGCTCCTCCTGCTCCTCGAACTTGAAGATCTTCGAGGCCTGCACCGAGAGCACGTCCTTGATATTGCCGAAGACGGCGTGGTGGTACTCGACGTCGAACGACGACCCCACGTACAGCTTCGCGCCGTACTCCGAGGCCATCTCCAAGGCGAGGCGCATGGCCTTGTAGCCGTAGGCCGACCCGTCGACGCACACCATGAAGCCGCCGCCGGCGAGCGGCCGCTCGTTCCGCACCACGAGCGTGTCCTTTTCCACCTTCTGCAGCACGCGCGCCACCACGCCGCCGAGCTGCGAGAAGGGTTGGTGCCCGATGCCGTGCGCCCCGATGACCATGAGGTCGTAGTCGCGGCCGCTCGATCCGGCCAGCTTCTCGTCGTGCTCCTCGTCCTCCGCGACGATGCGTCCGTCCTCGCCGAGCCGAACGTCGGCGCGCACCTTGTCGCCGCCGTCGTAGCTGGAGGCGATGTTGGGGTCGAAGCCGATCAGGCTAGGGAGGTGGCCCTCGCCGGCGTTCACCTCCCGCACGATTTCCTCGTAGTTGATCCCCTCCAGCAGCTGGCGCGTCAACGGCACGCCGGCATCCCGGCAGCGACGGTCCACCTGGTCGAGGAAGGAATCGGAAATGAGCTGCAGGCCCTTCTCGATCAGCTTGTCGTGGATCTTGCGCTGGCGCTTGATCTCGGCCTCGGTCTGGAACTGGGCCGGCAGCCCGGTTTCGAGCTGGCGGAAGCGGATGTCGTGCAGGCGCGCGGCGTAGACGTGGTTTCCGGTGATTCCGCCACCGGAACGGGAAGCGAGCTCGATGGCGCGATCCACCGCCCAATCCGACCAGGGCGAGTTGTCCACCGGAACGAAGATCTCACGGTACATGACGGTCTCGATTGCGGGTTGGCGAGGGACCCGGCGCCCGTGGTTCAGCCATGCGCCGGGGAAGCGGCGGACGCGGGCGCGCCCATGGATGGGGACTCCGAGGGCCGAAAACGTTCCACTTGGTTGGAAAAGTCGGGCAGGGCCAAGTTCGCGAAAGCGGGTGCCGTAAGGCCGGCGAGATTATACCGGAAATCGCTCATCGATGTCAAACGCCGCGGGAAGCGTCGGGCGGCGGCGCGCGGAGGGGCGGAAAACCACTCCCGCGCACGGTGCCACCGCGCTTCAGAGATCCCAACCGGCGCGCGCCAGCAGCCACAGGTTGATGACGATGACGATGATCGCCGTCAGGTAGAAGGCGGACGGCAGCGCGGCGTCCGATTCGGCCAGGAACGCGCCCTCGATCATGCTCGGAAGACGCAGCGCGTGCAGTGCCCAGATCCCCCGGGCGAGCCCGACGCTGCGCCGAAACCAGAGTCCCCAGAAGACGAACGCCACGATCGCCGCCCCGAGCAGCAGCCAGAGCACGATGGGTCCGCGGATCGGGTTGACCAGGCCGTTGCGCCACATGGCCACCACGGCGGCTTCGTACAGCAACCCCACGTGCAGGTACCAGAAGGCGGCCTGGCGGAACTTCCGAGCGCGCGCATCCGGCGGGCCCGACCCGGATCCCCGGTCCCCCGCCGATCCGGCGACCCCCGCCTCCGGGTGGGCGAGGTCCGGGCTCGAATCGGTCACATCCCCTCCAAGCCCAGATCCGAGCGCGCCACATCCATGATCTCGGGGGTCATGCGGGGGATGCCTCGCTCGCGGGCGTAGTCGGTGTAGATGCGCTTCACCATGCCGCGCACGAAGGACGGCACCCGACCAAGTCGGTCCACCGCCTCCGGGGTCCACTCGACCGGGCCGGGGCGGGATGGCGCGGCGGGTTCCTCCTCCACGAACGCGTCGTCGCGCCCTCCCTCCAGGTTGCTCCGCACCAGCTCCATGGGCTGCTCGGGAACCGTCCGGCCCCCGATCTCGATTCCCATGCTGCTCACCAGCTGGGTCTCCATGGGGTTGGTCAGCATGGCGATCCCGCGCCCGCACGCGGAGCAGTCGAACACCGCCGCCAAGGTGCCGTCACCCGGCAGTTGGCGTTCCGAAAACGCCATGATGTGGTCGCACTTGATGCAAAGGAACTTCATCGGCCTCTCTGCACGGACGCCTCCCCGTCGCCCATCAGTCGCGCGGCCAGGGCGCGGAACGCGCGCGCGGCCGGCGAGTCGACTCCGGTCCTCGGGATGGGGGTTCCGCGATCGGACGCGTCCCCGAGGCCGGGATCGAAGGGGATGTTCGCCCAGACCTCGAGGCCGGTCGTCTCCGCGAGGCGCGCGACCCCATCGCCGGGAAAGAGCGGATCCGCGTGGCCGCAGTGCGTGCAGACGTGTTCCGTCATGTTCGCCACCAGCGCCACCCTGGGGATCCCCTGCTCGCGGGTCAGGCGCGCCGCGCGGGCCACGATCCGCCTCGACATCTCGGAGGGCGTGGTCACCAGCAGCATCGTCCCGATCTCGGGTACGAGCTGGAAGAGACGGACCAGCTTGTCGGTCCCCGGGGGAAGGTCGAGCAGGAGCACGTCGAGCCGACCCCAGGCGACGTCCGCCAGAAACTCGCGCATCGTCCCCGTCTCGATGGAGCTCTGCCAGAGGTACCCGTGTCCGTCCGGTTCCCGCCAGCGCAACGGAGCGTCCGCCTCGTTCTGCAGCAGCTCCATGGACATCACCCGCGCGCCGCACTCCGCGAGCGCGGGGACCACGCCGTCCCGGCCGTCGACCAGACGCTGCCTCGAAACCCCCAGCATGCGCGCCAGCGAGGGGCCGTTCAGGTCGGCGTCGAGCGCGCCCACGGAGTACCCCGCCCCGGTGAGGGCCGCCGCCAGGTTGGCCGTCACCAAGCTCTTGCCGACCCCGCCCTTGCCGCTTCCGACGGCGACCAGGTTGCGAACCCCGGCCAGCCTGCGGGCGAGCCGCCGTCGCTGATCGGAGATCTGGCTCACCAGCAGGTCGCCCGTACTCGACTCCACCTCGTGGTAGGTCCGGATCTTTCTCATGGGCGGGGGGGGCGGTATGCGTGGACGAGGGCTTCGGGCGCGCTCGAACGAACCCGATTCGCGTCAGGGCACCAGCTGCCTGCCCTCGGGATCGAACACCGAGATCGCATCGACCGGACACTCGTCGCACGCGGCCAGAAGGGTGTCGTGGTCCACGTCGTCAAAGCCGTCCCGGAAGACCGCGATGCCTTGGTCATCGAACTCGAAGGCTTCTCCGGAGACCTCGATGCAGTCGCCGAAGCCCACGCAGAGGTCGCGATCGATGCGGACGCGATGGCCTCGCACGTTGCGCTCGTCAATGTCGCTCAAGGGGCCGACGGGGGCTGAATCGGGCGGGATTCGGATTGCCAGGAACGGCTGAACATCTCCAGGACGGGGAGGCAGGGCAAGGTTGACACCGGATGGCTTGCCGTACCGATTACTGTTATCCGTTTGGCGCCGGACCCGCGGGTGGGTCGGGCGCGGATGGCTCGGCGTAACGAATCTCATTCCGGGGAGCTCGTTGGAACTCCTGGTATTCGGGACCAACCACAGGGTCGCTCCGGCGGCCGCCCGCGACCGGCTCGCGTTGTCGGCCGACGAGGCGCGGTCGGTGCTCGACGCGCTGGTCGCGGGCTCCAACGGAAGCTTCGCGATCGGGGAGGCCGTCGTCCTCTCGACCTGCACCCGAACCGAAATCTTCGCATGGACCGGCGCGTCGGCCGCGGCGACCCGGCGCATGCGCGAAACCCTGGGCGCCACCAAGGGCAACGGCGCCCTGCCGGACGAACGGCACACTTTTTCGCTTACCGGGCCGAGGGGTGCGCGGCACCTGTTCCGGGTGGCGGCGGGGCTGGATTCGCTCATGATCGGCGAACCCCAAGTGCTCGGGCAGGTGAGGCGGGCCTATCTGCGCGCGGAGGAGATGGGGTCGTGCGGGCCCTATCTGAGCCGCCTGTTCCAAGCGGCCGTGCGCACGGGCAAGCGGGCCCGCGCCGAGACCGGAATCAGCGAGGGATCGGCGTCGGTGGCGTTCGCCGCCGTGCGTCTGGCGATCAACATCCTCTCCGACATCTCCCGCCTCGGCGTGCTGGTGGTGGGAGCGGGACGCACCGGCGCCCACGCGGCCCGCAAGTTCGCCGCGCGCGGGCCCGCCAAGCTGACCATCGTGAACCGCACGCTGGAGCGCGCGCGCGCGGTGGCGGAGGAGGTTGGGGCCGTCGCCCATCCCTTCGACCGGCTGGGGGAGGTGCTCAAGGACTCGGACGTGGTGGTGACCGCGACCTCCGCCCCCAACCCGGTGCTTCGGGCCGCGACCCTGCGCGCGATCATGAAGG
The DNA here is from genome assembly GCA_965221265.1 of Longimicrobiales bacterium. Lineage (GTDB taxonomy): Bacteria > Gemmatimonadota > Gemmatimonadetes > Longimicrobiales > Gaopeijiaceae > BD2-11. Next base: position 656,595 of record OZ244873.1, read on the forward strand.
AGCGCCGCGGGCGGCCCCTCGTCGTCATCGACATCGCCAACCCCAGGGACGTGGAATCGAGCGCGGCCGGGATCGCCAACGTGTTCCTCCGCGACCTGGACAGCCTGGGCGATATCGTCCAGGAGAACCTGATTCGGCGGAGCAAGCAGATCCCCCAGGTCGAGCGCATCGTCGAGGAGGAGTTGCGGCATTTTCTGGATTGGTACGACACGCTCAAGGTGGTTCCCGTGCTGAAGTCGCTGCGCGAGCGCTTCCAAGGGATCGCGCGCGAGGAAGTGCGGCGCCACCGGCCCGGCTTCGACGGCGACGACCACGACCGGCTGGAACGCTACACGAACGCGTTGGTGGCCCGGCTCCTTCACCAGCCCACGCGCCACCTGCGCGAACTCGACCTCTCGACCTCCGAGGGGCGCGCGAGCCTGGCCGCGGTGCGGGAGCTCTTCCAGCTGACAACGCCCGACCGGCACGGTCGGGAAGATGGCGCCTCCGACCGGAACGGCGCCGGCTGACCCCGGCCGGGCATCCTCCCGCGACACGGCAGCGTCCCGCGAACATGGCCTACCCCCGGCATCGCCTCCGCCGTCTCCGCCAGTCGCCGGCTTGGCGACGTCTCGTGCGCGAGACCACGGTGCGGCCCGCCGACTTGGTCTATCCGCTCTTCGTGGTGCCCGGGGAGGACGCGCGCCGGCCCGTTCCCAGCATGCCGGGCGTACATCGCCTCTCCCGGGGACCGCTGCTGGAGGAGGCGGGGGCGGCCGCGGAGGCGGGCGTGGGCGCGGTGCTCCTCTTCGGCGTGCCCGACCACAAGGACGCGCTCGGCTCCGAGGCCCACGCGGAGGACGGGATCGTCCCCGAGGCCGTGCGCGCGCTCAAGGCGCGCCACCCCGACCTTCTGGTGTGGACCGACGTCTGCCTCTGCCAGTACACCGACCACGGCCACTGCGCGCTGCCGGGGCCGGACGGCGCGCCCGACGAGGCGGCCACCCTGCCGCTGCTCGCCCGCACGGCGGTCTCCCACGCCCGCGCGGGAGCGGACGCGGTGGCGCCGAGCGACATGCTGGACGGCCGCGTCGGCGTGATCCGCGCGGCCCTGGACGATGCGGGGCACGGCTCGACCCCCATCGTGTCGTACGCCGCCAAGTACGCCTCCGCCTTCTACGGCCCCTTTCGGGACGCGGCCCGCTCGGCCCCCGCGCGCGGCGACCGCCGCAGCCACCAGATGGACCCAGCGAACAGCGACGAGGCCCTGCGCGAGGTGCGGGCCGACTTGGAGGAGGGCGCCGACATGGTGATGGTGAAGCCGGCGGGCCCGTGCCTCGACGTGATCCGGCGGGTCCGGGACACCTTCGGCGTCCCCACCGCCGCGTACCAGGTTTCGGGCGAGTTCAGCATGATGCGCGCCGCGGGCGAGCGCGGCTGGATCGACGAGAGGGCGGTGGCGCTGGAGAGCCTGGGCGCGATCCGACGGGCGGGCGCGCGCGTCATCGTCACCTACTACGCCGTGGAGGCCGCACGCTGGCTATCGGAAGACGCCTGAGGATCCGCCCGGAGGACCGGGTTCCGGCCGCCCTCGTGGGCTTGATCGTCGTACTCGCCATCGCGCTGGTGACCGTGTCGTTCGGTCGGCCCGCGGTCGAAGCCCGCCTCCCGACGCCCCCGAACCCCTCCGAGGTCGGCGAGACGCTGGCCGGGCCCATCGACTACACCGTCGACGCGACCTCCACCGACGCGTGGCGGTTCTTCGACTTCTCGCGGGGATCCGTGGTGACCAACCCGGGCGCGCTCGACTGGGATCTGGCCTTCCGGCGCTTTCACATCATCGCCAACGGCGGGCCCGGGTTCTCCGGCGACGGGGGGATCCTCCGCCTGGAGGAGACCGACTTCGACGCCGTCACCGAGCTGCCCGACACGGCGTACGTGGAGACGGCGGCGCGGCGCGATTCGGTCAACGCGGCCATCGAGCGCTGGTACGCGTACGGCTGGACCAGCCATCTCCTGACGCCGCAACCCGCCGTGTACGCCGTCCGGACCGCGGACGGCCGCTACGCCAAGTTGCGGCTGCTGGGATACTACTGCCCGGGCGCCCAGCCCGGATGCCCAACCTTCCGCTACGTCTACCAGGGAGCCGGCGGGCGTGTCCTGGGACCGGGGCCGGGGGTGGGCGCGCCGGACATCGCCGATCCGGCCGGTTCGGCTGGCCGACAGTGACGCCGAACCGGCCGCCGGAGGCTCGGGAGCTGCGCCGCGCGCTGCGGGAACGACTGGCGCGGGGCATCTACGCGCGCGAGAAGGCCCGCGATCCAACCCGGAGCACGCGGCAGTCGACGTGGGACGACCTGAACGCCGGCCGCCGGGCCACGCGCCTCAACTACGCCGACGAGCTGCTCACCATCCTCGCCGGGGCCCTGGGCGTCGATTGGGCCACGGTGGAGAACCTGGAGACCTGTGCCCGGGCGACGCTCGCGGCGGAGGGGGAACCCGGGGAGGCCGCCGCCGGCACGCGGGCGCTGGCCGAGGTGCTCGCCGCGCTGGTGCCCCCGCCCGCTGGCGGGTAGCCGCCACCCATCGGGCCGTGATCAGAGCTTAGCTAACTCGACTAAGCTAACCGGACTAACCTTGTCGGCCGCGGAGGACCGGAATCATCACGCGATCCGGCGCCGCTTGCGTCTGAGGAAGTCCATCATGATGTACTGCCCCAGGGTGAGCGAGCTGGTGAAATAGGCCTTTCCGCGCGAGATCTCGGTCACTTCCCGCACGAAGCGCACCAGGTAGGGGTCGCGGGCAAGCATGAAGGTGTTGATGTGGATGCCCGCGTTCCGACACGCCGCCACCTCGCGGAACGTCCTTCGCAGAATCAGGCCGTCGGGCGCGCCCGAGTTCTTGTGGATGCGCCCGTTGGGGAGGGTCACCGCGGAAGGCTTGCCGTCGGTGATCATGATGATCTGCATCATGTCCTTGCTCTGCGCCTTGAGCAGGCGGCGCGCGATCAGCAGTCCCTCCGCGGTGTTCGTGTGGAACGGCCCGACCTGCGCGCGCGCGAGCTGCGACAGCGGAATCTCCACCGCGCGATCACCGAAGGTCACCACCTTCAGCACGTCGCCCGGAAACTGGGTTCGGATGAGGTGGGTCAGGGCCAGGGCAACGCGCTTGGCGGGACCGAAGCGATCCTCCCCGTAGAGAATCATCGAGTGCGACACGTCGAGCATGAGCACCGTGGCGCACGAGGACCGGTACTCCGTCTGCCGCACCATCAGGTCGGGGTAGTCGAGCTCGATGGGAATCGACAGCCCCTCCCGGGCGATCGCGCTTCGCAGGGTGGCGGGAATGTCGAGGTTGAGGACGTCTCCGTACTCGTAGGGACGGCTCGCCGCGTCGGCTTCGACGCCGGTGGCCAGGCGCGGGGTCTCGTGGGCGCCGAAGCTGGAGGCGCCGCTGGCCGACAGCAGATTGCGCAGGGCTCGATACCCGAGGAAGTCCATGCCCTTGCGGGTGAGCCCGAAGTTGACGCCGCGGGCCGCGTCCCGGGCCTCGTCGACGTGCCCCTGGCCGGGCGCGTCCCGCGTCGGGCCGCCGTCCTCCAAGGTCAGGTATCCCTCCTCCACGAGCTTCTGGACGATGTCGTCGATGAGTCGCGCGATCCGGCGCTGAACCTCCTCGTCGTCCCCGCCCTCCCCGCGGAGCTCCTCCAGCATCTCCGGAGTGAACTGCCCGCTCTCGATGAGGGCGTCCAAAATCGCCTTGCGGAGGGCGTCGTGGGAGCTCGTGTCCTCGGTTCCGGACCATCCCCAGTAGGGATGGAAGTGCGGCCCGCCGGCGAAGCCGCCATCCATGAGGAAGTCGGTCAGGTGCTCGAGCAGGGCCTCGAGGTTCAGGGCGTCGAGCAGACCGGGCTGGTATTTTGTGTAGGTCGTGAAGCGCATTGCCCCGTCCTCCCGAAGTGAACGCCCGCCCGTCCGGCGAACCATCGTCCCGAACGGCCACCGGCACCGGCCCCGCACGCGAGAATGGAAGCCATCCACCGAAGACTGCTTGCGTGGTTCGACGCGCACAAGCGGGACCTGCCCTGGCGCGGCGTCGGCGACCCCTACGCGGTGTGGATCTCCGAGGTCATGCTGCAACAGACGCGGGCCGGCTCGGTGGCTCCCTACTACCGGCGCTGGATGAAGCGGTTCCCGGACATCGACGCGCTTGCGGACGCCAACCTGGAGGAGGTGCTGCGGCTGTGGCGGGGGTTGGGGTTCTACGCCCGCGCGCGCAACGCGCGCCGATGCGCGCAACGGTTGCGCGACGCCTTCGGGGGCGCCTTTCCTCGGTCCGCCAAGCGCCTGGGCACGCTCCCGGGGATCGGTCCGTACACGGCGGCGGCGGTGGCCAGCATTGCCTTCGGAGAGGCGGTGCCGGCCGTGGATGGCAACGTGCGACGGGTGGTGGCGCGGCTCTTCGACCTCGCCCAACCGTCGCCGGCCCAGGCGCGCGACCTCTCGGCCGGCCTGATGGACGCCACCCGGCCCGGCGACTTCAACGAGGCGATGATGGAGCTGGGGGCCACCGTGTGCACGCCCCGGTCGCCTTCCTGCCCGGCGTGCCCGCTCGCGGCCGACTGTCGGGCGCGCGCGGCCGGCACCGTGCCGCAACGGCCGCTGACCCGAAGGCGGGGGCCCGTGCCCTCCCGCACCTGGCGCGTGCTGGTCGCGGTCTCGCCGCGCGGCCGAACCTTGGTGGTGCGGCGCCCGCCGGAGGGGCTGCTGGGAGGGATGTGGGAGTTTCCGGCGGTCGAGGTGGGGGACGGCGGGCGGGGAGGGGCGGTGGCGCGGGCGGGCGACGGGGGCCGGGGTGGGGGCGGGGGTGGCGTGGACGAGGAGGTGCGGGCGGGGACGGGCGATGGCGGGGAGGCCGTGGACGAGGAGGCGCGGGCGGGGACGGTCGATGGGGTGGACGGCGTGGACGAGACCACCCGGGCGCGGACGGTCGATGGCGGGGATGGCGTGGGCGCACCGGTGGCGCGGACGATGGACAAGGGCAGGGTGGCGCGATGGGCGTGGATCGTCGATGGCGGTATGGACGGGGGCGGGGGTCGCGTGGACGAGAAGGCGCTGGCGGGGACGGGCGATGGCGGGGATGGCGGGGACGAGACCGTGCGGGCGGGGACGGTCGATGGCGGGGACGAGCCCGCGCGGACGGGGACGGTAGATGGCGGGGATGGCGGGGACGAGGAGGCGCGGGCCTCGGCGGCGGGAGGGACCGGACGGGCGACGGCCCCGCTCGCCGCCCCGACGTGGCCGCTTCGGGTGCGTGAACCGGCCGCGGAGGTGGTGGCTGAGCCGCCCCCGGTGACCCACCGGTTCTCGCACTTCACGGCGGTGTACCGACCCCACCGGGTCGAGGTGGCGGAGGAGTGGGAGGAGGCGGGGGGCCGCTGGGTTACCCCGTCCGAGCTGGCCGACTTGGCGCTTCCGGTCGCCCAGCAGCGCATCGCCCGGGCCGCCGGGCTCTGAGGAGCACGCCGCCGCGGGCGACGGGGGAGTCCGTGGATGAATCCACCCGAGCACCGAGAGCGGCGGGGCGCCGGGCTGGCGAGGCGCCTTGAGGGCTCGAGTGCGGCGCTACCGGGACGAAAGGCAACGCCGAGCGTAGCGGCCCAGCGCGGATGCAACGCCGCTCGAATGCGGGGAGGAGTTTGTCCACGGACGCCCAGGGTGCGCCGTCGCCCCGGTCACCGCGACCAGGGCGGCGCGACCCGGTTCATGCGGGCGTAGGCGATCGACTGCCCCAGGTGTTCGGTCATGTGGGTCACCAGCTGCAGCAGCACCGCCCACGCCTCGACATCGCGCCCATACAGCTCGGCCGAGCTCGCCAAGTCGGCATCGGACATCGAGTCCATGACGGCGCGGACGTGGTCCATCGAGGCGACAAGGACGCCCATCACCTCGTCCTTCGTGGTCATCCGCTCCTCCAGCGAGCCGTAGTCCACTCCCGCGGGAGGGTCGACCCCCAGGTACAGGTCCGGATACATGTAGTTGTAGCGGGCGATGTGCATGTAGGCGGCCGCCACCGTGTACACGCCCTCCATTGGCCGCCACGAGTACGACTCCGCCGGCATCGCCTCGGCCAGCGCCACCACCTTGTCGGCGGATCCCTCGAACTGGCCCCGCAGCTCCTGGCCCAGGCCCGCGATCCCCTGGGCGCCCACCGGCGTCGCCAGGACCGCCGCGAGCGCCAAGGCCGCCGCGCCCCCGATCAGGGGCGGCCGCTTGCCGTTCATGGTCAAGGCCGCGCGCGCCACCAAGGTCTTCGCGCAAGCAAACGGACGGGTGGAATCAGGCATGGTTCGTCTCCCGATGGGTTGGGTTCCGGGCCGGAGCGACTTCGACCTCGAATCGCCGGCCCCCTCGAAATTGGTCACGGCCCGGGCGCGGCCGCGTCCGGGCGCGCGCGCGCATACCCCCCCGCGTCGGTTCGGCTGATGCGCCGGGCCCCGACCAAGGCCTCCAGCACGAGCTCGCAGGCGGACGCCCTGTGACCGTGGCCGACGTCGTCCGTCGCCAGCCCGACTTGAGAGAGAAGCTCCAACAGCCCGGGCACGTTCCGGAATCCCGTCACGCACGCCTTCGCACCGGCGTCGTTCGAGACCTGCAGCGCCCCGCCCTCCTCGAAGTACTCGACGATCCGCTCCACGTCCGCCCCGCCCGCGTAGGTCTCGAAGACCCGCCCTGCGGCCCGGGCGATCAGCTCGCGCGCGATTCGGTCGGGTCCGTGCAATTCGCCCTCGTATTCCAGTTCCATCTTGCCGGTGATCGCGGGCCGGGCCGCGTAGATGTCGCTGACCCGCGGCACGACGCGCTCCTCTCCCAAGCGCAGGGCGCGGCGTTCCGCGCTGGCCACGGCGATCTCCAGCACCGAGATGGGCATCCGCTGGCTCACGCCCGAGCGCTGATCCACCCGCTTGTCCAGCCGGGCCAGAAAGGCGACCGACTCCACGATCTCGCCGATGAACTCGGGGACCTCCACCGGCAGGTCCCCCCGCTCGATCCACGCCTCCTGGCCGGTGATCGCCCGGCCCACGTCCAGGCTCTCCGGGTAGTGGGTGCGCACCTCGGTGCCGATGCGGTCCTTCAGCGGCGTGATGATCTTTCCCCGCGCGGTGTAGTCCTCCGGGTTCGCGGTGAAGGCCAGCATGACGTCGAGCTGAAGGCGGATGGGATAGCCCTTGATCTGCACATCCCCCTCCTGGAGGATGTTGAAGAGCCCGACCTGAATCTTGCCGGCGAGATCGGGGAGCTCGTTGATGGCGAAGATGCCGCGGTTGGCCCGGGGCAGAAGCCCGTAGTGAACCGTCAGCTCGTCGGCCAGGACGTGGCCGCCGCGCGCCGCCTTGATGGGATCCACGTCCCCGATCATGTCCGCGATGCTGACGTCCGGGGTGGCGAGCTTCTCCACGTAGCGGCTCTCGCGCGGCACCCAGGCGACGGGCGCGTCGTCCCCGTGTTCCTCGATGAGCAGCCGCCCGTGGCGCGACACGGGACGCAAGGGGTCGTCGTTGATCTCGCTGCCCGCGAGGATCGGGATCTCGTCGTCCAGAAACTCCACCAGCTGTCGGAGAATGCGACTCTTGGCCTGACCCCGAAGCCCGAGCAGGATGAAGTCTTGCCGCGCCAGAAGGCCGTTGACGATCTGCGGAACCACGCTCTGATCGTAGCCGAGGATGCCCGCGAACAGCTCCTCCCGGTTGCGGAGCTTGCGGACCAGGTTGGCCCTCATCTCGTCCTTCACGCTTCGTGGGCGATAGCCCGATTCGCGCAGCTCCCGAACCGTGGCGGGTCGGCGATGGGTCATGTCTGTCGTGGGGGAGCGGGGGTCGGGGGGCACGCCGTGACGGCGGACGCCGGATTGGCTAGGATGTAGACGTCTCGTTGGCAGTCCGTGGATGAATCCGCCCGAGCACCGAGAGGGGCGTGGCGCCGGGCTGGCAAGGCGCCTTGAAGGCCCAATAGTAGAGCTATTGGGACGAAAGGCAACGCAGAGCGCAGCCGTCCAGCGCGGATGCCACGCCGCTCGAATGCCGAGGGGGGGTTTGTCCACGGGCTGCGAGGGCGTTGGCCGGGGGTCGGGCGGCGTCGCGGCCTCGACCGACTACCCCGCTCCCCGGGCGCGGATCCTGGGGTGCGAGCGCCCAAGCCATCCGTGGGCGAACGCCGCCCCCGCACCCGCCGCCACCCCCTTAGGGAGTCCGCATGCCGCAATCTCCGGTTTCCCTGCGACCGGCCGCCTGGCAACCCGCCCTTCCCCATGATCGCTTCATCGTGGAGGAAGCTCCGGGTGGCGATGCCCTGCCCCTCGACGTGGTGTTCGTGGGCGGCGGCCCGGCCGGGCTGGCCGGCGCCATAATGCTGGCGAAGCTGGCGCGCGCGGACGGCGAGGCGGGGGGCGATCTTGGCTCGCTCGAGATCGGCGTGCTCGAGAAGGCCGCGGCTCTGGGCGAGCACAGCCTGTCGGGTGCCGTGGTCAATCCGCGCGCCTTCCGGGAGCTCTTCCCCGAGCGCTCCGACGACGAGCTCCCCTTCGCGCGCCCGGTCTCCCGCGAGGCGGTGTATCTGCTCACCCCCGCGAGCGCGTTCCGACTGCCCACGCCACCCACGATGAGGAACCACGGCAACTACGTGGGCTCGATCTGCGAGATGGTCCGTTGGCTGGGCGAACGCGCCGAGGAGCTGGGCGTGAACATCTTCCCGGGGTTTCCGGTCGACTCGCTCCTGGTCGATGGAGCGCGGGTCGCGGGTGTGCGCACGACACCCGGCGGCCTTGACCGGCGGGGGGCTCCGGGTCCGGCCCACCAACCACCCATGGATGTCTCCGCCAAGGTCACCGTGCTGGCCGAGGGTACCCGCGGTCCGCTCACCCAGGCGTGGCTGGCGCGCGAAAACATCGGTTCATCCAACCCCCAGATCTACGCGCTCGGGGTGAAGGAGCTCTGGCGCACCCGCCGACCCTTGGATCGCGTCGTGCACACGCTCGGATGGCCGCTACCGCGCGACGCCTTCGGAGGCAGCTTCATGTATCCGCTGGCCGACGACCTGGTCGCGCTCGGACTGGTCGTGGGGCTGGACTACCGCGACGCCTCCCTCGATGTGCACGAGCTCCTCCAGCGAATGAAGCCACACCCGCTCTTTCGGCCCGCGCTGGAGGGCGGCGAGATGCTCGAATGGGGCGCGAAGACCATCCCCGAAGGAGGCTACCACTCGGTTCCCGAGCGCCGCCACGGAGAAGGCGTGTTGATCTGCGGCGACGCGGCCGGCCTTGTGGACGTGCCCTCGCTCAAGGGCATCCACTACGCGATGCAGTCGGGCATCCACGCGGCGCACGCGATCTTCGCCGAGCTCAAGGGCGAGGGCGACGGCCTGGCCGGCTTCAGCCGCGCGCTGGACCGCTCGTACGTGATGAAGGACCTGCGCCGCACCCGCAACGTGCGCCTGGCCTTCAAGAAGGGCTTCTGGGCGGGCGGCCTCCAAGCCGGGCTCATGACGGCGACGGGCGGCGCCCTTCCCGGCGCCCGCATCCCGGTGCCGGAGGACGCGGAGGTGACGCGCGAACCCGGCGCCGCGCCGGTCTTCAGGCCCGACGGCACGCTCACCTTCTCCAAGGTCGACGCGGTCTACAAGTCGGGGAACCAGACCCGCGACGACATCCCGTCCCACCTGCTCGCCGGCGACGCGGTCCCGCCGGAGGGAGCCGCCTTCTACGCCCGCTTGTGCCCCGCCGGCGTGTACGAGCGGGGCGAGGACGGGGCGCTGGTCGTGAACGCCCCCAACTGCGTGGACTGCAAGGCGACCGACGTGCTCGGGCCGCGCTGGACGCCGCGGGAGGGAGGGAGCGGACCGGCGTACCGAAGGATGTAGGTCGCGGGGTTGGGGGCCGAGGCATTGGGGACACCACGCCTTGGAGGAGGCATGCGTTCAACGACGGGCGCGCGAAACGCCGCGCCAGGTTTCGGAGGCGGATCCGTGTTCCGGTTCGCGCACCCCCCGGTCGCGCTCGCGGCGGTGATCGGGTTGGCCGCCGCGACGGCATGCGCGGATCGCCAGGCGGACGTCGTCGTCGAGGTGGACGAGACCGGCGCCAGGGTCGTGGAAAGCCGCTCCCCGGCATGGCCTCCGGGCAGCGAGTGGCGGGTGGAGGCCGAGCCCGTGTACCGCCTGGGCGGCGCCGAATCGGACGGCGCCCTCCAGTTCTTCCGGATCCTCGACGTCGCGTTGCTGGACGAGGGCGAGGTCGTGGTCGTGGACGGCGGGTCCGCCGAGGTGCGTCTGTACGACGCGACGGGCCGTCACATGTGGAGCGCCGGCGGACGGGGCGAGGGACCGGATGAATTCGGAAGCCCGCGGTACCTGGGTCGGCGCGACGACGGGGCGCTCCTGATCTGGGACCGCTCGCTGCTGCGCCTCTCCGTGATCGAGCACGGTCGGGTGACCTCCGCCGAACGAAGGAACGCCCCGGACGGGTCAACCTTCATCGCCGAGGGTCTGTTCGACGATGGCGCCTGGCTGGTCGCGTATCCGAGGTCGGTGTCGCCGGCGGCGGGATACGCGTGGACCGACACCATCACGCTGGGGCGCCACGATCCGGAATTGGAGGAGGACACCCCACTCGCGATGGTCCCCGGCATGGGATGGATCTGGACGGGCGAGCACCAGCTGCCCGTGCCCTTCGGCGCGCGGCCGTTGCGGGCGATCGTGGGCGACCGCCTTGCCGTGGCCAGCGGGCCGGCGGCCGAGGTCTCCCTCCACGACGCCGGCGGCGCGCCGGTGGCCCGGTACCGGATCGCCCGCGACCCCGAGCCGGTGACTGAATCGGATGTCGAGCGGGTGATCGAGAGCTTGGTCGAGGTGGGACAGGGACCCCGGGCGGTGTGGCGACAATGGCGGGACCGCATGGAGGTCCCGGCGCTCGAGCCGGCGTTCGACCGCCTGCTGGCCGACGGCAACGGCAACCTGTGGGCGCGGCGATTCACGGCCGATCCGCTCTCCCGCGAACCGCCGGCTTGGGACGTGTTCGACTCGACCGGCAGGTGGATGGGGGTGATCTCGACCCCGGGCGGCCTTACGGTGACCGACATTCGGGACGGGCTCGTCGCGGGGGTATACCGGGATGAGCTGGGTACCGAGCACGTCGGCGTACATCGTCTGGTCGTCGGCGAACCCTGATCCGGGGGAAGCCCGCCACTCCAAGGGCGCGAATCCGAAGGGACGCCGCGCCGCGCGCGCCCTCCCGAGCCGGACGGACTCCCGCCGCGGGGTCCCCCTCCCTCGCTATTCGTCCGGAATGCTCACCCTCACCCCTTCCGCCGTCCGAACCAGCGCGGGCGTCAAGGTCGGGATGTCGCGCGTCCGCCGGTAGTGCGCCAGCGCCGCGTCCGCCGTCGCGAACGCGCTCAGCTCCTCCAGCGTGCGCACGGTGGGTAGAATCATCGGCAGCCGTCCCGCGCGGTGCCGTTCGAGGGCTTCGCCGGGGGAGAGCCACAGGGCGTCGGTCATCTCGCGGGGGTCGGGAGCCGACCGCGACCCCGCCGGGGCCAGCGCGGCGAAGAAGCGGGTGTCGTAGCGTCGCGGCTCCGCCTCGGGCGTGATCCAGTGGGCGATGTACTGGAGGGCCGCCCCGTCCAGGCCCACCCCCAGATCGTCGAGTACCTCGGCGAAGCCCAGGGTGCCCGCCAGCAGGCCCGCGCGAAGACGGATCAGGCGCGCGCGGCCCGGCGAGGTGTGTGGCCGAAAGCGCCCGCCGGGCTGAGCGACCAGCACCGCGGCCTCTTCGAACGCCTCGCGCGCGGCGGCCACGTAGTACGCGATGGCGGGCGGATCACCGTCCGGGAGGGCCAACCGGTCGGCCGCCGCCTCCGGCGCGAGGCGCTCGAAGCGCGCGACCAACTCCGGATCGGCGTCCCCCGCATCCACCCGCCCGCCGGGGAAGACGTAGGCGCCCGGCGCGAACCCCGCCGAGCGGTTGCGTCGCATCAGCAACACCCGAAACCCCGGCGCGCGCGCCCGCATCAGAACCACGGTCGCGGCGGGACGAGGCTCCGCGCCGGAGGGCGGAAGGCGTTCGGGCGGGTCCATCAGCGCCCCACCGCCATCCCGTCCTTGCGCGGATCCGACCCCGCCGCCCAACCCCGCTCCAGGCGCATCACTCCCTGTCCTCCTCCGAAGGAGGTCAGCGCCGGGTCGATCACGCGATGTCCCATTCGCGAGAGCGCGGATCCCGTTGCGTGGCTCATCCGCTCGACCGCCACATCGCGACCGGTGGTGTGGCGGAAACGGGGGGCTTCGATGGCGGCCTGCAGGTCCATCCCGAAGACCAGCAGGTTGAACAGAACCTGGACGTGGCCCTGGGGCTGCATGGACCCGCCCATGACACCGAACGCCAACCACGGTTCCCCACCCCGGCTCGCGAACGCCGGAATGATGGTGTGCAGAGGCTTCTTGCGGGGGGCCACCTGATTCGGATGCCCCTCCCCGAAGGTGAAGCAGGCGCCCCGGTTCTGGAGCGCGAACCCGGTGCCGGGAATCACCACGCCGGAACCAAAGCCCTCGTAGAGGCTGTTGATGAACGACACCATGTTGCCGTGCTCGTCCGCGGCGCACAGGTAGACGGTATCGCTCTCCGGCGCCAACGGACCCGGGTCCACCCGGTCCGCGGCCCTGCGCGGGTTCAGGAGCGCGCGACGGGCGCGCACATGGTCGTCCGAGAGCAGCGCCCGGGCGGGGATCTCCATGTGCGCCGGGTCGCCCACATGGCCGGCGAGGTCGGCGAAGGCCAGCTTCTTGGCCTCGATGAGATGGTGCAGGTAGGCCGGGCCGTTGTGACCCATCACGCCGAGATCGAATCCGTCGAGGACGCGGAGCATCTCGAGCGCGGCGATTCCCTGTCCGGCCGGGGGGAGTTCCCACAGGGTGTGGCCGGCGAAGTCCGCGGAGAGGGGATCCACCCAGCGCGCCTGGTGGCCGGCGAGGTCCTCGAGGGTCAGGAAGCCACCCCGCTCCTCGAGCCCCTGCACCAAGCGCCGACCCAGCGCGCCCGCGTAGAAGGCGCCGGCCCCGTCGGCCGCCACTTGACGGAGGCTCGCGGCCAGCGCCGGCGCGCGGAACCACTCGCCGGCGCGCGGTGCCCGGCGTCCACCAACCAGGAAGGCGGCGGCCGCCCCGGGATCGGCGCGCAGCCTGGGGGTCGCGGCCGCCCACTGGCCCGCGATGATGGGGGTCACCGGAAAGCCCTCCTCCGCGACCCGGATGGCCGGGGCCAGCACCTCCGCCAAGGTCATCGCGCCGAACCGGTCCAGCAGGGCGGCCCACCCCGCGACCGCACCCGGGACGGTCACCGATCCCGCCCCGGTCGCGGGCACGCCGCCCAACCCCGCCGCCGCGATGGCCTCGCGCGACATGCCCGACCCCGACCTCCCGCTCGAGTCGAGTCCCACCAACCGGCCCTCCTCCGCCGACCACAGCAACGCGAACACGTCGCCGCCCATGCCGGTCATGTGCGGCTCCACCACGTTCAGCATGGCGGCGGCGGCGACGGCCGCGTCGATCGCGTTCCCACCGCGCTCCATTACCGAGAGCGCCGCCCCGCTGGCGAGCGGATGACTGGTGGCGGCGGCGCTCCTGGGCGCGTACACGGTGGATCGGCCGGTCACTTCCGCCCATCCCGTCTCGAGTGGCGACGCATCGGTCGTTCCCGGCATCGTGGTTCGGCTGGCGCAACCGCCCGCGTCGCGCCAAGTTGCCAAGAGTGGCGACGCGCCGGGCCGGCAAGGCGGTGAAGGCCAATAGCGTTGGCGCGATTGGGCCCAAAAGGCAACACCGAGCGCGGCCGGCGAGCCTCCCGTCCGGGAGCCGGGATCTGCCAAAATGGCAGGCGCGACGCGCGGTGTCTGCCAAAATGGCAGGCCCGATTCCTGCATGTGGGCCCGAAGCCATTGCATGTTCGCCCGACGTGGAGGGCGAGCGCACCGCTTTGGAGGACGGAGGCCAACTTTCTGGCTGGCCATCGCGCCTCGGGTCGCCGGCCCCGCCGGCCGCACCGGGGGCGGGCAATCCGTCCTTCAGGGGAAACGAAAAGGAATCGGATCCGTGGGCGAACGTTACAGGCTGCCCGTCCTCCCGCTGCGGGACACCGTGGTGTACCCGGGGGTGGCGGTGCCCATCTCGGCCGGCCGACCCGGCACCATAGAGGCCGTTCAGGCGGCCTTGGAGGGAGACCGCATGCTGTTCGCGGTGGCCCAACGGGAGAACGTCGACAAGCCGACCCCGGAGGGGCTCTTCGAGGTGGGGACGGTGGTGCGCGTCATTCAGACCCACCGCGTTCGGGCCGGAATCCAGCTGCTCGTGCAGGGCGACCGGCGGGCGCAGGTCCTCAGCTACGAGCAGCGCGGCAAGGCCATGCTCGCCGCCGTCGTCATGGACCTCGAGCGAATCCCGCCGCGCAGCGTGGAGGACCCCGCCTTCCAAGCCCTGGACCGCGAGCTGCGCGACCGGGCGGCCGGGCTGGGAACCCGACGCGGCGTGCCCGCGGAGTCGCTCAACCAGCTCATCCAAGGGGTGGACGAACCGGGTGCGTTCGCGGACTTGGTGGCCTTCTACCTGGAGTTGCGGACCGCCGAGAAGCAGCGGCTGCTCGAGACGCTCGACGACGAGGATCGCATGCGTCAGGCGCTCGTGGCGGTCGAGCGCGAGCTGGTCCGGCTCAACGCGCAGGAGGAGATCCAAGCCCGCGTGCAGGAGGAGTTGGGAGAGCGCCAGCGCGAGATGCTCCTCCGTGAACAGATGAAGCAGATCCGGCGGGAGCTGGGCGACGAGGACGAGAAGGCCGAGATCGACGACCTGCGCGAGCGCGTCGAGGCGCTGCGGCTCAACGAGGAGGCGCGCAACGAGGTGGAACGGGAGCTCAAGCGCCTGGGCCGAACCAACCCGCAGTCGGCCGAATACCAGGTCATCCGCACCTACCTCGAGTGGATCACGGAGCTGCCATGGGACGAACGCACCGCGGACAAGATCGACCTGGAGGCGGCCGCGGACGTGCTCGCCGAGGATCACTACGGGCTGGAGGACGTGAAGGACCGCATCCTCGAGTTCCTCGCCGTGCGCAAGTTGCAGGCCGAGCGTGCGCCGGAGATCGAGGACGCGGTGGAGACGGAGGATGCGGTGGAGGCGGAGGACGGGGTGGAGGCGGAGGACGCGGAGGCGGAGAACGTGGACGAGGAGGCGGATGCGCCCGAGGAGACCCCGCCGGAGGTTGAGAGCTCCGGGAACGGGTCGCGGACGGTCGACGACCCGGCCGCGGCGTCGCAGCCTTCGAGTGGCCAAGGCCCCATTCTGCTCTTCGTGGGCCCGCCGGGCGTCGGCAAGACCAGCATCGCGCGGTCCATCGCCAGGGCGATCGGCCGCAAGTACGTGCGCATCTCCTTGGGCGGCGCTCGCGACGAGGCGGACATCCGGGGCCATCGGCGGACCTACGTGGGCGCCATGCCGGGCCGCATCATCCAGGGCATGCGCCAAGTGAAGTCCAAGAACCCCGTGTTCCTACTCGACGAAGTGGACAAGCTGGGCGTTTCCTTCCAGGGAGATCCCAGCGCCGCGTTGCTCGAGGTGCTGGACCGGGCCCAGAACCAAGCCTTCACGGACCACTACCTGGGAATCCCCTTCGACCTGTCGGAAGTGCTGTTCGTCGCCACCGCCAACTACTGGGACCGCATTCCGCCCCCGCTGCTCGACCGCATGGAACGGGTCGACTTCAGCGGATACACGGAGCGCGAGAAGCTGGAGATCGCCAAGCGTTACCTGCTGCCCAGGCAGCTGGAGGAGAACGGCCTGCGCGACGACGAAATGGAGCTGGGCGACGAGGCGATCCTGAACATCATCGGCGAGTACACGCGCGAGGCCGGGGTGCGGCAGCTGGAGCGCGAGATCGGCAAGGTGGCGCGCAAAGTGGCGCGCCGGATCGCCGGGGGCGGGAGCGGACGGATGATCGTGGACCCGGGCGTGGTGCGCGAGCTGCTGGGCCGTCCGCGGGTGCACCCCGAGGCGATGGCGGAGGAGGACCGGGTGGGCGTGGCCACGGGCATGTTCTACACGCCCACCGGCGGAGACATCATGTTCGTGGAGGCCAGCGTCATGCCGGGCGACGGCAAGCTGGTGCTGACCGGGCAACTGGGCGACGTGATGAAGGAATCGGGACGCGCGGCGCTGACCTACGCGCGCAGCCACCACGAGAGCCTTGGGATGTCGGCCGAGGACGTGCTGGACAAGGAGGTTCACATCCACGTGCCCGCGGGCGCGGTGCCGAAGGACGGCCCCTCGGCCGGGATCACGATGGCGACCGCCCTGATCTCGGCGCTTTCGGGACGGCCGGTGAGGCGCGACCTGGCCATGACCGGCGAGCTGACGCTTACGGGAAGGGTGCTCCCCATCGGGGGTCTGAAGGAGAAGATCCTGGGAGCCGTGCGCGCCGGCATCCACGAGATCGTGCTCCCGGCCGACAACCACGCCGACTTGGAGGATCTCTCCGACGACGTGCGCGCCGACCTGACGCTGCACTTGGTTTCCGGCCTGGACGACGTGACCCAGGTGGCGTTCGCGGGCGAACTCGCGCCCGCGTCGGACGCGGTCGAGACCGCCGACGCGATGACGCTGCTCGCGCCCGGTGGCTCGTCCTCCGCGCCCGAGGTCGCGACGCACTGACCCCCTCGCCCATCGAGCTCGCGCCCGAGGCCGTGATGGGGCGGCACCATGGGCGCTCGACGGCCCGCCATTTCGGCCGGCCCGACGCGGAGTACCGGGCCGCGACGGGCTCCGCGGTCGTCTTGGACAGGTCCCACCGTGGCCGGATGGCGGTGTCGGGGCGGGCGCCCGCGCGCATGCTCGCCGGCGTGATCACCAACAGCGTCCCACCCCCCCCCGAACCCAACACCGCCGGCCCACTCGCGGGGCGCGCGTCCTACAGCGCCGTCCTCACCCCCAAGGGACGGATGGTCACCGACCTGGTCGTCGCCTGGCGTGGACCGCGCGAGGACCACCACGGCCTCTGGCTGCACCTACCGGGAGCCGGACACGCGCCCTTGCTCGACCATCTGCGCAGGGTTCTGCCGCCCCGGTTCGCCCGCGTCGACGACCTCACCGAAGCGACCGGCACCCTGACCGTCGCCGGTCCGGACGCGGACGACCTCGTGGAGCGCGCCCTGGGCATCGCCTCCGGCGACCTCGCGGCCCTGGGCGCGGGCGACTGCCTGCTCACCGCCCCGGCGCCGGACGGCCTCTTTGTGGCGCGCGCGCACGAAGTCCGGCTGACCGCCTTCGACATCCTGGGTGATCGCGCGGCGCTCGCGCGGCTGGGTGCGAAGCTGGTGCGCCTTGGCGCGACGCCGACCGGGATGGGGGTCTTCGAAGTGCTGCGCATCGAGGCCGGCCAACCCGAGTTCGGCCTGGACATGGACGACCGCACCATCCCCACCGAAGCCGGCATCGACGCCCGCGCCATCGACCACGGCAAGGGCTGCTACACGGGGCAGGAAGTGATCGTGCGAATCCGCGACCGCGGCCACGTCAACCGACACCTGCGCGGACTCTTGCTGGGCGAGACACCCACCCCGGCGCCGGCGACCCCCTTGTACTCCGAAACGCGGGACAAGCCCGTCGGGCACGTTACCAGCGCGGCCACGTCGCCCGCCTTCGGGCAGACCATCGCGTTGGGGTTCGTGCGCCGCGAGGTGGTGCCGCCCGCCGCGCTCCGGCTGGAGCGTCGCGATGGGCCGCCGGTGGCCGTGCGGACGCTCGGGGAAGACGGCTGGGAGTTGGAGCCGGGGGACTTGGCGTCGGACTAGAAGGAAGTCCGGGGACAAACTCCCCCGGGCATTCGAGCGGCGTTGCATCCGCGCGGTGCGGCCCGCTCGGGCGGTCTCAACCGTTCCGCGAAGCCTTGAAGTGCTCCACGATCAAGCCACCGTGGAAGCGCCCATTCTCGATGAAGATCTTGTTGGCGTCGTGACCGGCGGCGAGGACGCCCGCGATGTAGATCCCGGGGGTGTTCGTCTCCATGGTCTCCCGGTCGTGGCTGGGAATGCCGGTCGCTTCATCGATCGCGACGCCCACGCGCTGCAATAGCCGCGGCGAGGCCCGCCAGCCGGTCATGGCGAAGACCCAGTCGTTGGCGACCTGCTCGCGCGCGCCGGAGTCCCGGTGCTCGAGCACCACGCTGCGCTGGCGGATCTCCGCGACCCGGGTCCTCCAGCGCGTCGCGATCTCCCCGAGCTTGATCCGATTGGCGATATCGGGAACCACCCACGGCTTCACGCCGTCGTCGATGCCCTCGAAGATGTGGACCAGCGTGACGCGCGCGTGAGCCCGGAAGAGCTCCAGCGCGGCCTCCACCGCCGAGTTGCGCCCCCCCACAACCAGAACGTCCTGGTCGAAGTAGGGATCGGGCTCCGTGTAGTAGTGACGCACCTTGGGCAGGTCCTCCCCGGGCACGTCCAGATAGTTGGGCTCGTGGAAGCCACCGGTGGCGACCACCACGGCGCGGGCGCGGTGTCGGGCGCGGGTGCCGTCGCGACGGCGCGTGCGCAGCAGGAAGTCTCCGCGGCCGCCCTCGATCTCGGTCACCTCCTCGTGCTGCCGAACATCCAGCCCGAAATGCCGCACGACGCGCCGGTAGTATACGAGCGCGTCCCGGCGCGACGGCTTGCCCGAGGCCAGAATGAAGGGCACGCCCTCGATCTCCAGCTTTTCCGCCGTGGAGAAGAAGGTCATGTAGGGAGGATAGTGAACCAGGGAATCGGTAATGAAGCCGCGATCGAAGACGGTCGCCGACACCCCTCCCGTGCGGGCCGCGCTCGCGGCCGCCAGGCCGCAGGGCCCCGCCCCCACGATCGCCAAGTCGACGGGTGCGTCCCCGCCGGCCATCGCGCCTCCCGCGCAACGCGCTTCGTTCCTGGACATCACCCCCCGCATCGCCGGTGTTCGCCACGCCATCCCGGAAAAACATCGACTCTCCCGACGGCAAACTCCAGAGGCGGACCCCGCCAGCGCCGTGGGAATGGCGGGATCCCGTGAAGTGAGGCTGCACGCCCCGCGCCGACGCGGGAACGCGGCCGTGGCTGAAGCGTACCCTTGGAGCACCTTCCACACTTCCGGAGAGCTTCGCAACATGGCACACGCCGAAGCGGAGGCGCGCCGAGCCGCGAATCGACTGAGGAGGGCTCTGGAGAAGGCGCGCCGGGAAATCGATGCGCTGGAGGGGGCGTTGGCCGGAGCCGAGGGCGACGACTTTCCCGCGCCCGTCTACCGGGAAGCCCGCGGGCGGATCGACCGAGTCGTGGAGTTCGTGGACGAGGAATCGCGACGACTCCAGCACAAGATTCTGACGGCGGGAGGCTTGGAGCCCGGACGAATACGACGCGCCTCGGCCCGGGATGGATGAGCGGCGTCCGCATCCGTGACGACCTGATCGGGGTCATGGGCAGGGGCGTGACCACCCCCCTGCCGGACGCGGATTTCGACGACCTCGCGCGCCGGGCCGCGGAACACCAGTGGGAGCGCAACCCGACGTTCGCCCGCTTCTGCGCGGCGCGCGGAGTCCGACCCGGCCAATGGAGCTCGTGGCGCGCGCTCCCGCCGGTGCCCGCGCGCGCGTTTCGCGAGCGCGGGCTCGTGTCCCAAGGACCCGCCGAAGCCATATTCCGAACCAGCGGCACGACCGGCGGCGCGACCGAGCGCGGAGCGCATCGCGTCCCCGACCTTTCGCTCTACCACGCCGCGCTGCTCCCCAACTTCGAGGCGCACCTGCTTCCGGACGGCGCCCGCCCACCCATGATCTCGCTCATCCCGTCGCCGCGCGAGGTTCCGGATTCCTCGCTCAGCCACATGATCGGGGTCGTGGAGGACAAGCTCGCGCGCGGGACGCGCTATTTCGTGGGAGGGGACGGGCGGCTCCGGGAGCGCGAGCTGCGCTCCGCCCTTGGCGACGCGGAAGCCGCCCGGGATCCGGTACTCCTGGTCGGAACCGCCTTCGCCTTCGTGCACCTGCTCGACGCCCTGGCCCTGGACGGCACCCGCTTCCGGCTGCCCGACGGATCCCGGATCATGGAGACGGGCGGGTTCAAGGGACGAACCCGCACCGTCCCCAGGGACGACCTGTACGAGGCCATTCGGCTGCGCCTGGGTGTTCCGCCCCGTCGGATCGTGAACGAGTACGGCATGACCGAGCTGCTTTCCCAGTTCTACGAGCCCGTCCTCGGGGGAGGAGGGCGCCTGCACCACCCGCCACCCTGGGTGCGCACGCGCGTCCTCGACCCGGCCACCCTGGAGCCCCTTCCTCCCGGACGCGAGGGACTGCTGTGCCACTTCGACCTCGCCAACCTGGGGTCGGTGTGCCACATCCTCACCGAGGATCTCGGGATCGCGCCCGTGGAGGCGGAGGGACGCGGGTTTCGCGTGCTCGGCCGAAGCCGCGGCGCGGAGCCGCGCGGGTGCTCCCTGGCCATGGACGACTTCATGACCGCCGCGCGCCGCACGGGGCGATGAGGGACTTCGAGGCCTGGTGGCCGCCCTCCGGGACGCCGCGTCCGGGGGCGTCGCCGGCGGCCGCGGGGGCAGAGACGGCGATTCCCGACCAGCGGGCCGGACTCCGCGCGACCGCCCCACGCCCTCCGACGGCCGCGGGGGCCCCGGCGCCCCCCGACGTGTCCACCGCGCCCGTGGGCGATGGCTTTCGGCTCCGCTTCCCCACCCCCGACCCCGCGTTCGCGCACCGCCTGTGCGACCACCTGATCGACACCGCCGACGGCCTGCGCGCGCGCCGCACCGACGCCGTGGTGGCGTCGCTGGGACGCGCCGGAGCCCGCTTTCTCGACACCGCCGACCCGATTCGCCGGGAGGCGCTCGACCTCCTGCCCGCCGCCGCCGGTCTCTCGGCCGCCCTGGCCCGCGAGACCCTGGACGGGATGGCGCGCGACTGGACCGCCGACCGCCTGGCGCGGCTGGTGCGCGCGCAGTTCCCCGATCCGGCGGTCCTGGATGGCTTCCGTCCGGGACCCGGTGGATCGTGGGTGCGGGCGTTCGGCCACCGCCTGGTCGTGCAGGTGGGCGCGGGCAACGTGGCCGGAGCGTCGGTCGCCGGCGCGGCGCGGGCGCTTCTGACGCGCTCGCCCGTGCTCCTCAAGCCCGGCCTCCACGACGCCGTGCTGCCCGTGCTCTACGCCCGCGCCCTGGCCGACTGCGACCCGGAGCTGGCAGCCTCGCTGGCCGTGCTCTACTGGCCGGGCGGCGGCGCGCTCGACGCGGAAGTGCTCGCGCGCGCCGACCTCGTGGTGGTGCACGGCGGCTCCGACGCCGTCGCGTCCGTGCGCGCCC
This sequence comes from Longimicrobiales bacterium, assembly GCA_965221265.1. GTDB lineage: Bacteria > Gemmatimonadota > Gemmatimonadetes > Longimicrobiales > Gaopeijiaceae > BD2-11. Next base: position 677,984 of record OZ244873.1, read on the forward strand.
ACCTCCCGGCCGCCACGCCCTTGGTGGCGTACCCCCACCGGGTCGGGTTCGCCCTGGTCGGCCGCGAAGCGCTCGTGGGCGGGCGGGCGGACCAGACCGCCACCGAGGCGGCGCGCGCGGTGGCCGCCTTCGATCAGCGGGGTTGCGTCTCTCCCCACGTCTTCTGGGTGGAGGAGGGCGGCGCGCTCACTCCGGTCGAGTGGGCGGCCCGCCTGGCCGTCGCCATGGCCGAGGTCGAACGGGATCTCCCCGCCGGGCCCACCCCCCCGGAGGTCGCCTCGCTCGTGCAGCAGCTGCGCGGCACCTGGGAGCTGAAGCAGGCGGCCGGCGAGGGCGCGCGCGTCTTTCGGGCGGCGGGCGCCGAGTGGACGGTGGTCTACGACCCCGACCCGGCCTTCTCGCCCTCCTGCCTGGGACGCTTCGCGTGGGTGAAGCCCGTCCGCGACCTGGACGACGTCGCGGGTCTGCTCGCGGGACTACGCCCGTTCTTGCAGACGGCCGGGCTGTGCGGGGCGGGAGCGCGCGCCGCGCGGCTGGTCGAACGGCTGGGCGGGGCGGGCGTCAGCCGCGTGGCCCCGCTGGGGCGCATGGCGTGGCCTCCCGCCTGGTGGCACCACGACGGTGGCGATCCCCTGCGGGCGCTCGTCCGCTGGGTCGAGTGGGAAGAGGAGTAGGAACCCGCGCGCCCGCGCCCGGCGAACTCCCCCGTTCTTCGAACCGGGTGGCTCCCACGCCGGTTCGCCGCGCTCGGCGTCGCCTTGCGTCCCGTGGGCGCCGCCACCGAGCCTTCACGACACCCTGCCGGCCCGGCGTCTCGTCGCTCTCGGTGCTCGGGCGGATTCGTCCACGGACCGCTAGTCGTCCTCCGGCTGCTCCTCCGAGCGCCAGACCACCAGCTGGCGCGAACCATTCGACGCCTCGACCCGCACCCGCAGCATGTCTCCCTCCACGATGCCGAGTTCATCGCGCATGTCCTGGGGGATGGTGATCCTTCCTCCTACTCCCACGACAACGTCGCCGAAATACAGCGAGCGATAGATGGCCATGGCTCTTCCTGTGGTTGGAATCGAATCAAAACCGGAGATGGTTCCCGTAGTATGGCCCGGCGGGGCGCGGCCCGGGCAACCCGAGGGTTCGGGAAGTTGCCTCAAGCCCATCCTTCAACTTAAGAAAAACGCGGGACCTCCGCACAGGGCTTTGGATGGCGCCGCCCGAGGTCCGACGGCGTCGTGGCGCCAAGACGCGCAGGCCCGCCTCCTCCATCCCGGACGTTTACATGACTCAATCCCTTCCCGACCTCGCGGTGCGGATCAGGGGCGCGACCAAGCGGTTCGGCCGGCACACGGCGGTGTCGTCCCTCGACCTCGACATCCCGCGCAACACCATCTACGGACTGCTGGGCCCCAACGGGTCGGGCAAGACCACCACCATCCGCATGATCATGGGCATCCTGCACCCCGACGAGGGCCGGGTGGAGCTCATGGGCCGGCGCCCCGACAATCGCGCCCGGCATCGGGTGGGCTACCTGCCCGAGGAGCGGGGCGTCTACACGAAGATGAAGGTGCTGGACCTCCTCGTGTTTCTCGCGGCCATCCGGGGGGTGGGACGCAAGGTCGCGCGCCGGCGCGCGCTCGAGTGGCTGGAGCGATTCGGGCTCGAGGAGTGGGCCGGGAGGAAGGTTGAGGCCCTCTCCAAGGGAATGACCCAGAAGGTCCAATTCATCGGCACGGTCATCCACGAACCCGAGCTGCTCATATTGGACGAACCCTTCAGCGGCCTCGATCCCATCAACCAGGACCTGCTCGAGGACATCGTGCGCGAATTCCACCGCCAAGGGGCGACCATCCTGTTTTCGACGCACCTCATGGACCAGGCCGAGCGGATGTGCGATCGGGTGTGCCTGATCGCTCGATCCCGCAAGATCCTCGACGGCGGGCTCAGGGAGCTCAAGCGACGGGAGCGCGAGGGCGTGCTGGCCGTGAGCTTCGAGGGCGACGACAGCTGGCTCGGCGGACCCGGAATCCGGAGCGTCGACGAAACGTCCGACTGCCTCATGCTGTTGCTGCGCGACGGCGCGGATCCCCAGGAGGTGCTGCGCCAGGCCGTCGCGTGCGGGGCCAGGATCAGCCGGTTCGAGCTGGTCGAGCCGCGCCTGCACGAGATCTTCATCCGACACGCGGGACGGGAGGCGGTCGATGAAGCGGCCTAGCGCGAGGTCTCCGGCGAGGGAAAAGGGTTCCTGGCACACGGTCGGGGCGGTGATCGAACGCGAGTTCACGACGCGAGTCACCAGCCGGGCCTTCATCCTCGCGACGCTCCTCACGCCGGTACTGGTCGCCGGCTTCTTCGGGTTCGTGGTTTGGATGGAGGTGCGCGACGAGGGAGAAACGCCGACCCTCGCGGTGCTGGACGAGACGGGGGTGCTCTACGGACCCTTGGCGTCAAGGCTGGAGCGAATTGGGTACGACGCGCACCTGGTCGCGGAAGCGGACGCCGATCCGGAGGCCCTGGACGCCCGCGTGAGCGAGGGCGGCCTGACCGGGTATCTGACCTTGGACGAGGAGACCCTGAATGGCGGTACGGCCACCTATCGGAGCACCAGCGGGCTGTCGCGCCTGCGCCGCGTTTCGCTGACCAGCGCGGTGGCCCAGTCGGCGCTGGAGGCCCGCTTGGGCGACGGACGGGCGGACGTGGGCGCTCTGCTGACCGGAGGCGGGATCACCATCGACATCCTGAGGACGGGATCGCGAGAGGAGGAGGAGGGCGGCGGATCGCCGGTCTTCGCCTTCGTGGGCGCCTTTCTGCTGTACATGGCCCTCCTCCTCTACGGCGGGCAAATCATGCGCGCCACCTTGGAGGAGAAGAGTGGACGCATCGCGGAGGTCATCATCTCTTCGATGCGCCCCTGGGAGTTCCTGCTCGGCAAGATCGTGGGCGTCGGGGCGGTGGGCCTCCTTCAGATCGGCGTCTGGATCGGCTTCGTCATGGCGTTGGCGCTGGCCGTGATTCCGGCGTTGCCGGTGGCGGCGGCCCTGCCCGACTCCCTCTCGCTCTCCGAGATGATTCCGGGTGCCGGCCAAGTCGCGTTCTTCGCCGTCTGCTTCGTGCTCGGCTACCTCATGTACGCTGCGATCTTCGCCGCGATGGGCGCCCTCAACTCCAACGAGACCGAGGCGCAACAGATGATGTGGCCGGTGGTCATCCTGGTCATGGTCCCCATGATCACGCTGGGACCGCTGCTGGACGACCCCGACGGCACCATGGCGGTGTGGCTCTCACAGGTGCCCTTCTTCAGCCCCATCCTCATGTTCGCCCGGGTGGCGATGGGTGCCGCGGCCCTTTGGGAAGTGCTCCTTTCGCTTGTGCTGCTCGCCCTGGGGGTGCTCGGCATGGCGTTCGTGGCCGGCAGGATCTATCGGGTGGGCATCCTCATGCAGGGGAAGCGGCCCACCCTTCCCGAAGCCTGGAGGTGGGTGCGACAGCCCTGAACGGGCTGATGGGCGGGGGGCTGGCCGCACGCCAGCCATGGCACCCCGCCGCGCGCGGCGCCCGGGGAGCCAAAGGACGTCTTGCCAGCTCGGCACTCCGCCGCCCTCGGTGCTCGGGCGGATTCATCCACGGATTGTGGGCTTAGCTCGGCTCTCCCCCCGGCCCGCGGATGGAGAGCTCGCGTTCGACCCGAACCGAGGCGCCCGTGGTCCGGTCGGTGATGACGATCATCAGCCGGTGCGCCCCTTCGCCGGCTTCCTCCGCGGACACGGAGAAGTACTCGGGCACGACCCCGTCAACGGGCTCGGCGGTGCGCACGAAGCGGACGGCAAGCTCGCCGTCCGCGCCACGAATCAGACTGCCCAGCGAACGCAGCAGGCGCGCGCCCACGCCGCGCTGTTCCGCATCCTGGAGCGTGACTTCCACCGTGTACTCGGACGAGCCGGTGAAGTCGGTGGTGAGGCCGTAGACCTCCAGGTACACGTGGATGTCCTCGTCCGCGTCGAAGACAAGGTCGCGCGACGCGCCGATGGCGAAGTCCCGCCACCCGCCGGGCCGATCGACGCGGGGCACCACACCCCCGGCGAGGACCAGGTCGGAAGTGGCCAGCCCCACGCGCGGCACCGGAACGGCCGTGATCGTACCCCGGTTGCGCGCGGCCACGCGGGAGTCCGCCGCCAGCCCCTCGAGCGAATACTCGAAGGTGCCGCGGGGCAGCTCGAAGGTGAACAGGACGTTGCCCGTCTCTTCCGCCTTGACCGAATGCGCCAAGCTCGCCGAGTCGTCGTAGCCACGATTGAACAGGAACATGCCGACCCGCACCGAGTCTCCCTCGAAGAGGTTGAAGGAGTCCGGATCGGCGCGCAGGAAGGCGAGCACCTCCACCTGTCCGGGCGCCGCCCCCCGGAAGCGGGCGATCTGCGCGGGGATCTCCGTCCACCGATCGACGGCGCGGCTCTCGAAGGTGGTGGTGGCCTCGGTCTCGCTCACTTGGCGTAGGTACTGGCCGGTGTTGGCGTCGAAGTCGAAGTCGACCCGCGTGTACCCGATCTGCCGACGAAACACGAAGCTGGGCACCTCCGGCCGGTAGTTCCAGAAGATCCAGCGCCCGCTGGCGCCGGCTCCGGCTCGCTGGGCCGCGCCTCCGAGCCCCGCGCCGGACCCATCCTGGCGAAGCATCCAGATGTTCTCGGGCAACCCGTAGCGGATCATGACCTGGCCGCGATCACTGCTCCAGCCGGGCAGGCGGCGCTCGGGATCTCCGAAGGCCAGCTCCGCGTAGGTGACGCGGGCCACATGCTCCATCAACCGCTCGTTCTCGGGTATGAGGAAGAGCGGGTCGGACTTGGCCCAGAGGATGCGCTCGTACTCCCTGGCCGGGTCCGCCTCCAACTCCCGGTACGAGGCCCGGTCCTCTTCGGTCAGCAGGTACGACACGTCGTCGTAGGGCGCGCGCTCCTCGGGAGGCATCAGGGCGAGGCCGGTGTCGAAGGCGTCCCGCGCGCCGGTCCAGTCCATCGACTCGTAGAACGCCAAGCCGAGGAAGATGTGCGCGTGGGGATCGTCCGGGTTCACCTCGGTCAGCCGTTGAGCCTCGGCCGCCATGTCGTCGAAGCGGCCTTGGCGGTGGAGCAACCCGAGCAGCCCGCGGGCGGCCTGCGGGTGGTCCGGCACGTGCGCCAAGGCGGCTCGATAGTGGGCCTCGATGCGGGGAGGGTAGTCCCGGTCCCGGTCGCTCGCGCGTCCGGCGCGCGCCAGCTGGCCGTTGAAGGTGCGGGGGTCCGTGTAGTTGAGGCAGAAGGCCTGGACCCCGGCGGGACAGCGCGTCGATCCCGCGTACTCGTCCGTCCCCGGTGAACCGTCGCGTCGCCATCCCGCGGGCAGGAAGACCAGTTTCTCGAAGTCCTCCATTTCCTCGGTGAGGATGCGCGCAAGCACGAAGTGGGCCTGGGCCAGCACCTGGGGTTCGACGGCGGCGCGGGCGCCTTCCGACTCCACCGTCCGTTCGAGAATCCGGCGCGCGTCCACGCGCATGAACTGGCGCCGCTTCAGAAGCGCCATTTCCAGCAGCACGTTGGCGTCTTCGTGGAGTCCCTCGTACGCCTCGTTCAACAGCGCCTCGGCCTCCATGCGCTGCCTGAAGTCCGTCTCCTCCAAGGGCGCGGTGCGGGCCAACAGCCTGCCTAGGGCGAAGGCGATGTGGGGATCGCGGTCGTCCCGCTCGCGCGCGGCGCGCAGCAACCCCAGGGCGGCGGCCGTGTCGCTGGCCTCGAGAAGGCTCGTGGCCTGAACCACCGCGCGCGGAAGCGGGGCCTCCGGGGTGGCAGGTTCCTGCGACGCGGCGGCGCCCGGCGGCGGCGCGACGGCCAAAGCGAGCAACGGCGGGGTGAGGGCCGCCGCAAGCCCGCGGATGAATCCGCTCGAGCACGGAGAGCGGCGGGGCGTCGGGCTGGCGAGGCGCCCTGAAGGCTTGGTGGCAGCGCCACCAGGACGAAGGGCAGCGCGGAGCATTGCGGTCCAGCGCGGATGCAACGTCGCTCGACTGCCGGGGGGCGTTCGCTCGTGGGCGGCTAGCAGTCCGTGGATGAATCCGCCCGAGCACCGAGAGCGGCGAGGCGCCGGGCTGGCAAGGCGCTTTGAAGGCCGAATAGCAGAGCTATTGGGCCGAAAAGCAACGCCGAGCGCAGCGAACCAGCACGGATGCAACGCCGCTCGAATGCCGGGGGGAGTTTGTCCACGGGCTGCTAGGGTAGGACGGACCGGAGCAGAGCCTCCAGCTGGTGGCGCCTGAGGCTCTGCGCCTTCTCCACCGCGAGCTCGTACGTGTCCTCGACCAGGATGGCCGCGGTCTGCGCCACGTCGCCGGACTCCCCATCGGCCGGCGAATAGACCAGCTTCGCGCGACACGGCTCTCCGCTGGTGGACTGCTTGGTTTCGAACTCCAGGTAGACGTCCCAGATGCGGTTCTGGTACGTGATGGTGGCCAAGTGCTGGCCCGGCATGGGCCTCAACTCGGACGAAACCACGGGGTCGATCATGATCGCCTACGTTATCATCCGCCGACCCGGAAATCCAGCGCCACAAGCCCTCCGCGTCGGCTGGAAGGGCCGGCGCCGCGGCCGCGCTTCCGCGGCGGTCCCGTCGCGTGCTCCGCCATCGTGTCGCGGTCATCCTGCGTCAGCCTCCCTGAACGGGGTTCGCGCATTCGCTTCGGCATCTCTTCTTTCGCGCGCCGGGGCCTCGGAGTTCCAACCGAATCGCCGCGCCTTTCCGTTGACGCTCGCCGCGCCTGCCCCTAACTTGCGGCCCGAACACATGGGCCGCGTGTCTCCGTCGCCGCCGGATGCGACCGGCGCGAACCCCCCCTCGCCACCTCCAGACGCCAAGGAACCGCCGGTTCATGAACGGACAGCGGACTGCCGTTGTGGCGGGCGTGGTCGCGATGGTCGGCGCCCTCGCCTTCGTTCAGGAAGGCAACGCCCCCGGGGAGAACCAGGATACCGCCGTTGCCACGGTGGCGGCCCAACCCGATCCTCTCGCGCAGCCCATCGCCTTCCCCCACGACATCCACGCGGGCGAATTCGGCATCGACTGCCAGTATTGCCACTTCTCGGCCGAACGGTCCGTCGACGCGGGCATTCCCCCGGTGGCCACCTGCCAGGGGTGCCACTTGGTCGTTCAGGGACGCAACAACCCCGAGGAAGTGGCCAAGGTGCGCGATTACGCCCTTCGCCAGGAAGCGATTCCCTGGGTGCGCATCTACAAGGTGTCGGACCATGTGCGCTTCCCGCACATGCGTCACGTGGCGCCGGACGAATCCGGCGAGCCGCTGGTCCAGTGCGCGGAATGCCACGGCCCGGTGCGGGAAATGGCGGTGATCGAGGCGGTGAACCAGCCACTGTCCATGGGCTGGTGCGTGCAGTGTCACGTGGAGCGCGACGTCTCCCGGGACTGCGCGGTCTGTCACTACTGAGCGAACGGGAGTCATGAGCAACCACCGCCGGAAGCCGAAACGCGAAGCCCATGACCGCGGTCGGGACCCCAATGGGACGCGGGAACACGTGAGCGGCGGCATCCAACGCCGCGACTTCCTGCGGGTGGTGGGCGCCTCGGGGGCCGGCGCCACCATGTTCGGCTGCTCCACCGAGAACGTGGAGAAGCTGATCCCGTACGTGGTCCCGCCCGAGGAAATCACACCGGGCGTTGCGACGTGGTACGCCTCGGTGTGCGGGGAGTGCTCGGCGGGGTGCGGCACTTGGGTGCGCACGCGCGAGGGGCGCGCGGTCAAGATCGAGGGGAACCCCCAACACCCCGTTTCCGGAGGGGCCCTGTGCGCGCGCGGGCACTCCGCCCTCCAAGGGCTGTACGACCCCGACCGCCTCACCGGACCGATGATGCGCGACGGAGACGGCTTCGCCCCGGTGAGCTGGGAGGATGCCGAAGCGTCGCTCGTCGAACGGCTGGGCGCGGCGGGCGGAAGGGTTCTGCTCCTGACGGGCAAGGCGGGGGGATCGCTGGGCCACCTGTTCGATCGCTTCGCGGAGGTCGCGGGCGGCGCGCGCGTGGAATACGAGGCGTTGTCGGAGGCTCCGCTGCGCGAGGCGGCGCGCCTGGCGTACGGTCGCGACGTGGTGCCGAGTTACGACTTCGAGGCCGCGCGCTTCGTGCTGTCCTTCGGAGCGGACTTCCTGGAGACCTGGCTTTCGCCAACGCTCTACGGACGCGGCTTTTCGCGCACGAGCGCCGTCGACCCGATGGGCTCCAAGGGCCGCTTCGTGTTCGTGGCCCCGAGGCTCTCGCTCACCGGCCAGAACGCCGACGAGTGGTTCCCCATCCGCGCGGGTTCGGAAGCGCCCGTGGCGCTCGCGATGGCCGCGGTGATCGCGGGCGACGGAGCGGACGCGGGGGCGTACGCCGAGCTGCTGGACGGCTTCGACGTGGCCGCGGCGGCCAACGCCGCCGGACTCGCCGAGGAGGAGGTCGCCGACCTCGCGAGGCGTTTCGTCGCCGAAGGACCCGGGCTGGCGCTGGGACCCGGGGTGAGCGGCCAGCACCGCGGCGCGACGGGCGCGAACCTGGCGGTTCTGGTGCTCAACCACGTCGCGGGCAACGTGGGACGCTCGGTCCATTTGGACCTTCCCGACCACGGAGCCGCGTCGGCGCCGTATTCGTCCCTCGAATCGGCCATCGCGTCGATGGGCGCCGGAGAGGTCGAGGTCGCGCTGGTTCACGGGACCAACCCGGCCTATTCGCTCCCGGCGGCCTCCGGCTTCGCGGACGCCTTCGCGGCGGTGCCGTTCAAGGTGTCGTTCGCGTCGGCCCTCGACGAGACCGCCCACTTGGCCGACTTGGTGCTCCCCGACACGCACGCCATGGAGTCGTGGGGAGACTCCAACCCGCGCGCGGGCGTCCACGCCGTGCGCCAACCCGTAATGCGTCCGATCCCGCTCTTCGACGCCCGGGCCACCGGCGACGTGCTGTTGGCGGCCGCGCGCTCGCTCGGCCAGGACCTTGGAGCGCCCGACTTCCAAGGCTACGTGCGCGCCCGTTGGCGGGAGATGGGGCTGGCCGGCGAAGGGAACTTCGACGACTTCTGGCGCGAGACCCTGCGCGTCGGCGTCGCGGCGTCGCGGCCGCCCGCGGATGGGGCGGAGACGGAGGTCGCGCTGCTGCCGCCGGATCCCGCGGTCTCCTTCGACCCACCCGCAATTGACGGCGACCCGGACGCGTTGGCGTTGGTGGTGTATCCCTCCTCCCGCTTCGGAGACGGGCGCCAAGCCAACCGGTCATGGATGCAGGAGCTCCCCGATCCGGTCAGCAAGATCACGTGGCATTCCTGGGTGGAACTGCATCCCGTCACCGCCGAACGGCTCGGACTCAGGGAAGGCGACGTGGTGCGGGTGAGTTCGCCCCACGGCCAGGTCGAGCTTCCCGTTTGGCCCTACGCGGGCGTCCGCGAGGACGTGGCCGCCATCGCCATGGGAGGCGGACACACCGCCTACGGGCGTTACGCGAACGGCAACGGGGTCAACCCCATGGCGCTGCTTCCGGCCGAGTCGGAGCGGCCCTCCGGAGGCATGGTTCATCTCGCCACGCGCGTGTCGGTGGAGCCCACCGGCGAATGGCGCAAGCTCGCCAGCGTCCACGGCTCCAACCATACCCAGGAGGATCGCAACGTCGCGCGCGCCGTCGCCCTCGCCGACATCGGCCACGCCGAGGAGGAGCACGCCGAACACGCGCTCTACGAGCTGCAGGAGGTGGGGGGATTCGTCCCCGTGCCCACCGACGGGGAGCCGGCGGACTTCCCGCTCCCGGGAGCGCGCCACGGAGAGTACGACCCGGAGGCGACGCCGCGGTGGGCGATGGCCGTCGACCTGGACAAGTGCACCGGCTGCGGCGCCTGCACCGTCGCCTGTCAGGCCGAGAACAACATTCCGGTGGTGGGCGAGAACCAGATTCTCATGGGCCGCGACATCCATTGGCTGCGCATCGAGAACTACTTCGAGACGGTGGACGCGTCGCATGCCGGCCCGGTCGACGTGCGCTTCCTGCCAATGTCGTGCCAGCATTGCGGCAACGCGCCGTGCGAACCCGTTTGCCCCGTTTTCGCGGCCTACCACACCCCGGACGGGTTGAACGCCCAGGTGTACAACCGCTGCGTCGGCACCCGCTACTGCGCGAACAACTGCCCGTACAAGGTGCGGGTGTTCAACTGGTACGAGTACTCGGACGTGCCCGAACCCCTCAACTGGCAGTACAACCCGGACGTCACGGTGCGGGGCGAGGGAGTGATGGAGAAGTGCACCTTCTGCGTGCAGCGGATCCGGGACGTCCAGAACCAGGCCGCGCTCGAGGGGCGCGACGTTGCCGACGGCGAGATGGTGACGGCATGCCAGCAGACGTGCCCGGGCGAGGCCATCGTCTTCGGCGACATCCGCGACCCGAACTCCCGCGTGGCCCAGGTCACCGCGAACGAGCGCGGGTACCGGGTGCTCGACGAGTTGCTCAACACGCAGCCGGCCGTGACCTATCTGCGGAAGGTGACGTTCCACGAACCGGCGGCGGCGGGACACTAAGACGAGCGCGGACTCCGGCGCGCCGGCCGGAGGACCGCCCACCAGGAGAAGGATGGCGACAACGACCGAAGCACCCCGCGGCGCGGTGGCCCACCCGGATGTGGGGTCCTACCGCCAAGTCAACGACGACGTCCTCGGGATCCTGGGGCGTCCCGGGCGCGGTTGGTGGATTCTGTTCGGGCTGGCATCGGTGGGGCTGGCGGTGTTCGCCGGCTCCTGGGCAAACCAGATCGTCAACGGCATCGGCCTCTCGGGACTGAACTCGCCCATCGGTTGGGGCGCCTACATCACCACCTTCGTCTTCTGGGTCGGCATCGCCCACTCGGGCACCCTCATTTCCGCCATCCTCTTCCTCTTTCGCGCCCCTTGGCGGCAGTCCGTCTACCGGCTGGCGGAGGCGATGACGGTGTTCGCGGTCATGACGGCGGGCCTCTTTCCGCTCATCCACGTGGGTCGCGTTTGGCACGCGTACTGGCTCATCCCATACCCCAACTCGCGCTTCCTCTGGCCCAACTTCAAGTCGCCGCTGGTGTGGGACGTCTTCGCGGTCACCACGTACTTCACCGTCTCGGCCGTCTTCTTCTACCTGGGCACCATTCCCGACCTGGCCGCCGCGCGCGACCAGGCCCGCGGGCTGCGCAGGAAGTTCTACAGCGCCGTGTCGCTCGGGTGGCGGGGCACGGACCGCGAATGGCACCACTTCGGCAAGGCCTACATCTTCCTGGCCGCGCTGGCCACGCCGCTGGTGCTGTCGGTGCATTCGGTGGTGTCGTGGGACTTCGCCATGGGCATCGTACCCGGCTGGCACGCGACCATCTTCGCCCCCTACTTCGTCGCGGGCGCCATCTTCTCGGGCGTCGCCATGGTGATCACCCTGGCGGTGCCCATGAGGAAGTTCTTCGGGCTCGAGGCGTACCTCACCAACAAGCACTTCGACGCCTTGGCCAAGCTGTGCCTGCTGACCTCGCTGATCGTGCTGTACGCGTACCTGACCGAGTTCTTCATGGCTTGGTACTCGGGCGAGCCTCCCGAGCGCGGCATGTTCTGGAACCGCCTGTTCGGCCCCTATTGGTGGGCGACCTGGACCATGCTGACCTGCAACGGCCTCGTGCCCATTCTGCTCTGGTTCAAGCGGGTGCGGCGCTCCATCTCGGCGCTGTTCGTGATCTCGATCTTCGTCAACATCGGCATGTGGTTCGAGCGCTTCGTGATCATCGTCACCTCGCTCTCGCACGAGTACGAGCCCTTCGCGTGGGGCATGTACCGGCCCTCGGTCACCGAAATGGGCATCGTGCTGGGGAGCTTCGGGTGGTTCTTCTTCTGGTTCCTGCTCTTCACCCGGCTGCTGCCGCCGGTGGCGATCGCGGAACTCAAGGAAGTGCTCCCGGCACCGCTTCGGCGCCGCGCCCGCGGGGAGGCCGTCCGATGAGCGCGCCAACCGGCCTGCTGGCCTCCTTCGACTACCTCGACGGAGCGGTGGACGCCGTGAAGGCGCTGCGCAAGTCGGGGTTTCGCGAAGTCGTCGCCTACTCCCCGCTTCCCGAGCATCATCTGGAGGAGGCCCTAGGGTACAACCAGAGCCCGGTGCGCGTGTTCGCGCTGGTGGGAGGCCTGACCGGCGCCGCCGCCGGGTTCGCGTTCACCACCTGGACATCGATGGACTGGCCGCTCGTGACGGGCGGCAAACCCATCGTGTCGATCCCGGCCTACTTCATCATCGCTTTCGAGCTGGCGGTGCTGTTCGGCGCGCTCTCCACCGTGATCGGCGTCTTCATCAACGCCAAGCTCCCCCGCCTGCGTCCGCCCGTGGTCTACGACCCGGAATTCAGCGGCGGCCGCTTCGGGATTCACGTGAGCGCACCCGCCGACCGCATCGAAGAAGCCCGCCGCATCCTCGACGGAAGCGGTCCGGCCGCACTCACGGAAGAACCCGCCCCCGCGTCCCATGGCTGACCAACCTCGCTCGCGCACCCCCGTCCGCTTCGTCGCGGCCGCCCTGCTGGCCGGGCTCCTCGGCGCGTGCTCGCCCTTCGACGACCTCATGGTGGAGATCTTCGGGCGCAGCATGCGCGACCAACGCTCGTTCGATCCGTACGAGAACACGCTGCCACCGCCCGAGGGTTCGGTGCCCTTCTCGGCCGGCAACTTCTCCGCCGGTCCCGACCGGATCTCGCTGGGGCAGCCGGACCCGTCGGCGCAGATGCCACCCTTCTTCACGGCCACCGAAGTGCTCACGCAGGCTCCGGTGGTCATGGAGATGGTCAACCCGGTCGAAGCCAACGCCGAATCGTTGGCGCGCGGCGAGCGGCTCTACAACCGCTTCTGCGCTCCGTGTCACGGCGTGGACGGGGTGGGCGCCAACGCCCCCCTCACGCCGGTGCATCCGGTGCTTCCGGCGTACAACCTCGCGAGCGCGGTAACCGCCGCTCGTCCCGATGGGTACGTCTACGGCGTCATCCGGACGGGTCGGGCGCTGATGCCCGCCTACGGGCACCAGATTCCGCACTACGACCGCTGGCACATCGTCAATCACCTCCGTCAGCTCCAGGCGCGGGCGGGCAACGCGCCTCCGGGGGAGTAGGGGCATGGCCCACATCCACGTTCCGGCCGACATACCCGTTCGCCACCTGGAGCGCTCCCGCGGCTTCTCCCTGTTCTGCGGAGCCCTATTCCTCGTCGGGGTGATCTCGCTGTTCGTGCTGCGCGCCGTCGATCCCGCGCGCGCCGAGCAGGCGTACTCGGCCAACTGGCTCTTCTTCTTCGCGGTCGCCGAGGGGGCGATGCTCCTGTGCGCGGTGACCACCATCGTGAAGGCGAAGTGGAATTGGTCGGTTCGGCGCGTGAGCCTGGCCTTCGCCCCGTACCTGCCCATCGCCTTCATCCTCTTCCTGCCCATGCTCGGGCTGCGGGAATCGTACTTCCCCTGGATCGAGGCGATGGAGCACGATCCCATCGTGCAGGCCAAGGCGGCCTACCTGAACATTCCGTTCCTGATCGCGCGCAACGTGGCCGGGCTGCTCCTGCTGATCGGGCTGAGCCTGTACCTAGCGCATTTGGCCCTCCGTCCGGACATGGGGCTGGCCGGAGGCGGTGGTGACGCCGGCCGGAAGCGATGGCATGCGAGCCTTACCTCGGACTGGATGGGACAGGAGGCCGAGGAAGCCGCGAGCGCCCGCCGCATGGGCCGTCTCGCGCCCGCCTTCATCCTCGTCTACGCCGCCGTGATGAGCATGGTGGTCTACGACTTCGCCATGTCGCTCGAGCCCCACTGGTTCTCCACCATCTTCGGAGCCTGGTACTTCATGGGCGGCTTCTGGGGGGGGATCGCCGCCACGGCGCTGATCGTCGTGCTGCTGAAGCGCCGCCATCCGGATCTGGACCGGCTGATGGGCCCATCGCAGATGCACGACCTGGGCAAGCTCACCTTCGCCTTCTGCGTGTTCTGGACCTACATCGTCTTCGCCCAGTACATCGTCATCTGGTACGGCAAGCTGCCGTGGGAACAGGCGTGGGTCGTGCACCGAACGAACGAGACCTGGGGGGCGTTCTCGCTCGCCTTGGTGCTGATGTGCTTCGTGATCCCCTTCGCGGGCTTGATCGGACGCCGGCCCAAGATGAACCCGGTGATCCTCGGTGGTTTCGCCTGCGTCATTTTGGCGGGACTCTGGCTGGAGCATCATCTCCTGATCGCGCCGTCCCTGCGGCTTGACGGGCCGACCATCGGGCTTTCGGAGGCCTTGGTGACGCTGGTCTTCCTGGGGCCCCTGCTCTGGAGCGTCCGCTGGTTCCTGAGCACGTTCCCGGTGGTCCAGGTGTGGCAGCCGCCCGAGCAGCTCGAGATGGTTGACTTGGAAGTCGGCCACCGGGAGGGAGCCGGGGTCGGCTAGCCGGTTCGTGGTCCGTCAACGGACTTCGACCCTCGGGCCATGGATTGCGGGTGGAGCGCTCCGTCAGCCTTGAAGGCTCGGCGGCAGCGCTACCGGGACGAAAGGCAACGCAGAGCGCAGCCGTCCAGCGCGGATGCCACGCCGCTCGAATGCCGGGGGGAGTTTGTCCACGGGCCCCCCTAGCAGTCCGTGGACGAATCCGCCCGAGCACCGAGAGGGGCGTGGCGCCGGGCTGGCAAGGCGCCTTGAAGGCCCAATAGTAGAGCTATTGGGACGAAAGGCAACGCAGAGCGCAGCCGTCCAGCGCGGATGCCACGCCGCTCGAATGCCGGGGGGAGTTTGTCCACGGGCTGCTAGCAGTCCGTGGATGAATCCGCCCGAGCACCGAGAGGGGCGTGGCGCCGGGCTGGCAAGGCGCCTTGAAGGCCCAATAGTAGAGCTATTGGGACGAAAGGCAACGCAGAGCGCAGCCGTCCAGCGCGGATGCCACGCCGCTCGAATGCCGGGGGGAGTTTGTCCACGGGCTGCTAGCGCTTCCCGGCCAGCAGCCCGAGCACCCGCGGGTGAAGCGCCGGGTTGGCCGAAACGCCCGAACCACCGTGGATGGTGGGCTCGCCCGACATGTCCGTGAAGCACCCACCCGCCTCGGTCAGAATGGTCAGGAGGGGTGCCGCGTCCCATGAGGCGAGCACCGGGTCGACCATGACCTGAGCCCGCCCGGTGGCGACCAGGACGTGACCGTAACAGTCGCCCCAGCTGCGCGTGACCCGGGCGGCGGCGGCCAACGCTCGCCAGCCGGCTTCGGCCGGATGACCGTGAAAGACGCTCTCGTCGGTGGTGGCCACCAGGCTCCTGTCCAGCCGGCTCTCTCCGGAAACCGAACACGGCGCCCCGTTCCAGCGGCACCCCCGGCCCCGGGCCGCCGTGAGGGTCTCGCCGAGCGCCGGCAAATGGACCACGCCCACCGACGGCTCGCCCTCCACCTCGATGCCGATGAGAACGCCCCACAGCGGGACCCCGTGGACGAACGACTTGGTGCCGTCGATGGGATCCAGGATCCAGCGCACGGGGGCGCCGGCGCGCACCGCGCCGTGCTCTTCGCCAACGATGCCGTGGTCCGGGAACCGTCGACGGATCTCGGCGCGCAACAGGCGTTCGGCTTCCCGGTCGGCGATGGTGACCGGGGTGTCGTCGGCCTTGGTCTCAACCTCCATCGGGGTGCCGAAATACCTTAGGGCCACCGCTCCGGCGGCGCGCGCCAGCTCTTCGGCGGCCTCTTCGAGGGCGCCAAGTTCGATGCCGGGCGGGTGCGATGTGGGCATGACGGACGGGGTGTGGGCCGCGGTGGCCACGCCGGCGCCGCGCGCGCCGCGAAGTCGGGCGCGAACCGGGCGGATGCGACCAAAGGTATGGCAAGCCTCGGCGTGCCGGGAGTCGAAGAGGGGAACCTGGACCGAACGGCGACGCCTGAGGTCTTGGCCCGCCGCCGCCAGCACCTCCCGCCAGCCGCGCACGCCGACGTTCGGGGCGGCGACTCCGAAGCCGACCGTCACGCCGAGCCGGGAGAGCGCCCGATGTTCCGCCACCGACTTCGCCATGCGCCGCGCCGCCTCCCGGGCCTGGCCGGGGGGGTGACCGGGCAGGACGACGGCGAATTCATCGCCCCCCAGCCGCGCGGCGAACCGCGAGCGGTCTCCGGCACCCAGGGACGGGCGGCGACCGGTGCCGGAGCGGTCGTCCGGGTTGCGCCACCCCGAATGCGGAGACACGGGCGCACAGCCGTTCGCCAACACGCCGCCGACCGCGGCCAGCACGTGGTCGCCCGCCGTCCACCCGTGGTGGTCGTTGAAGCGCTTGAAGTCGTCCACGTCGAAGACCACCAGGGAGAACCCGCGCGGGGCACGGTTCACCAACACCCGATCCAGGTAGTGCTCCAAGTGGCGGCGATTCGGAAGCCCGGTCAGCGGGTCGGTCAGCGCCAGACGCCGATTCGCCTCCGCGACCCGTTCGACCCGGCGGATCGTCAGCTCCAACCCTCGGAGGTAACGGGCGTCGACGAGACACGGGGAACGTGGACCCACGCCCCGCCACCGGCGACCGGATGGCCCGGGCCGGCCGCGTGCATCCCGACCCGACTCGGAACCAGGGCGATGCTCCAAGGGCGTGATCCCGCGGGGAGTGGTGGGCGACGGGTGAACCGATAAGCCTACCGCGACACGCCGGCGGGGAGGAATGGACGGCTGGGGCCGATGGCGTCCCGGCCGGTGGCGCGGGTCAGCAATGCAACGCCGCTCGAATGCCGGGGGGAGTTCGTCCGCGGGCTGCCCCAAGTCCGTGGACGAATCCGCCCGAGCACCGAGAGGGGCGGGGCGCCGCGCTGGCAAGGCGCCTCGAAGGCCCGGTGGCTCTTAGCTCGCCCGCTCCCGCCCGGTGGCGGCCGCCGCCCCGCCCGAGTCGGCGGGCACGGTGGGGTCGCGCCTGACCGTCAACGCCTCCGCGCGCTCGGCGTAGCGCCGGATCTCGTATCCGACGGCGCGCAGGATTCCCGCCTCCTGGGTGTCCGGTTCGGCGCGCGCGATGATGGTGCGCAGGGTGCGCATCACCCCTTCGGGCGCGCGCCGGGTGAAGAAGGCGATTCGGTCGAGGCCCCGCTCCAGCACGGCGTAGGTCTCCTCCAGCTCCGTGCTGGTGGCGGGTTGGGTCGCGCGCCGTCCACGCGGCAGCTCCGCCGCGTCGTGCGCGGCCAGAAACATCTCGTAGGCTAGGATCAGCACCGCCTGGGCCAAGTTGAGGCTCTTGTACTCCGGGAGGGTCGGAACGATGGCCACCCGGTTGCACAGGTCGAGCGCCTGGTTGGAGAGCCCGCGGTCCTCGCGGCCGAAGAGCACCGCCACCGTACCCCCCGAGGCGCGCTCCACCACTTGCGCCGCCAAGTCCCGCGGCCGCCCGTAGTTGCGGTGGGCGGTGCGGGCGCGCGCCGTGGTGCCGAGCACGAAGACGGCGTCGGCCAAGGCGTCGGCCAAGGTGTCGTGGATGCGGACGCGCTCGACCAAACGGTCGCTGCGGTGGGCGATCCCCGTGACGCGCCACGCGTCGAACTCGGCGGGACGCACCAAGCGCAGCCGCTCGAGCCCCATGTTCATCATCGCCCGCACGGTACCGGCGATGTTGACCACGTTCTGCGGCTCGTGCAGGACGACCACCACGTTGGAGAGCGGAGACGCCTCCGCCGTCACGGCTTCGTCCATGGGCCGCCGGTCAGGCCTCGGGCGCCACTTCCTCCTCGGGCGCCTCGGGGAGCTGGGGCAGCTCCTCCGCCTGCCCTTCCCTCAGACCGCGCTTGAAGTTGCGGATGCCCGTGCCCACGCCGCGGGCGAATTCGGGAATCTTGCGGCCTCCGAAGAAGAGAACCAGAAGGCCCAGCGCCAACAGGATCTCGTTGAACCCCAACAGCAGGGGCGGCGCCAAAAGGATCAAGTCTGGACCAAACATGTTCTCGCCTCAATGTCGCGGGTCGACCCGCCAAAGGTAACAGTCCGGGGACGAATCCGCCCGCGCGGTACCCGCGATGTGGACCGCTCGTCTGGCTCGCGCGGGACGACCACCACGTTGGAGCGCCGGAGACGCCTCCGCCGTCACCGCTTGGCCCCCAAGGAGTCCGTGGACCAACTCCCCCCATTCGAACGGCGTTGCATCCGCGCTGGCCGTTCGCGAACGCCGGCCGGCGTCCACCGGCCGGGTCGTCAGTCGCCCGCGTCGCGCAGCAACAGCTTCGCGATGGTCTGGAGCTGCATGTTGGTCGTCCCTTCGTAAATGGTGCCGATCTTCGCGTCCCGATAGAGCTTCTCCACCGGATACTCGCTGGTGAAGCCGTATCCGCCGTGCAAATCCACGCAATCCGACGCCACCCTCTGGGCCACTTGCGACGCGAACAGCTTGGCCATCGCCGCCTGACGAATGTAGGGGAAGCCGCCGTCGCGCAGGCGGGCGGCGTTGTACACCAGCAGACGCGCCGCCTCCACATCGGTGGCCATGCGCGCGAGCTGAAACTGCACGCCCTGAAACTCGGAGATCGAACGGCCGAACTGTTCCCGCTCCCGCGCGTAGCGCAGCGTGTGGTCGAGAGCTCCCCGGGCCAGCCCCACCATCTGGGCCCCGATTCCAATGCGTCCCTCGTTGAGCGTGGCGATCGCGATCCTGTACCCGAGTCCGGCCTCGCCCAGCAGACTACCACCGGGGATCCTGCAGCCGTCCAGCACCACCTCGGTCGTCGACGACGCCCGGATCCCCAGCTTCCGTTCCCTCCGACCCACGGAGAGACCCGGCGTTTCCCGGTCCACCAGAAAGGCCGTGATGCCTCGATAGCCGGAATCCGGATCGACGTTCGCGAAAACGATGTAGAGTCCGGCTTCGGCGCCGTTCGTGATCCACAGTTTGCGACCGTTCAGAACCCAGTCGTCGCCCACGCGCGCGGCGGTGCACTCGAGGGCGAAGGCGTCGGACCCGCTGCCCGCCTCGGAAAGCGCGTAGGCGCCGACGGTGTCGGAGGCCAGGCGCGGCAAATGGAGCCGCTTCTGCTCCTCGGTTCCGTGCCGGAGGAGCGCATTGACGACCAAGGTGTTCTGGACATCCACCAGCACGGCCACCGCGGGGTCCACGGCGGAGAGCTCCTCGACGACGAGCACGGCCGAGAAGAACGAGCCGCCCGCTCCCCCGAAACGCTCGGGGATTTCCACCGCCATGAACCCGAGCTCGAACAGCTGGCGGATCAGCGCCGGATCCAAGGCGTGCTCGGCGTCCATCGCCGACACCCGGGGTGCGATCTCGCGCCGCGCGAAACCCCGCACGGCTCGCCGAAAGAGACGTTCCTCCTCGCCGAGCGAAGTCAGCGGACCGCGCTTGCCGTCCGGGAAGCCTGCCTGCATGGAGCACTCCGTTTCCGGCGCCGGTAGTCGAATACGGGGCCGATCCAAGGGCCGCCTTCCGCCAAGGGCGGGAACGCGCGCGTCACTTGGGCCGCGCCGCGCCGTTCAACCCCGGGAGAGCGCACGGCGTTCCCCCCACGAACCCCCCGGCTCGAGGCCGATCGAGCATCTCCGCCGGGGCGCCGACACCGGGGTTGACGGGGCGGGAACGCGCTTTCTATAGTCCCGAACCGAAATCCGCCCTCCTTCCCACCCGTGGACCGGAGCAGCCATGTCCGACATCCCCGAGCATCTCTACTACACCGAGGAGCACGAGTATGTGGGAGAAACCGACGACGAGGGCGTCTACGTCGTCGGGATCACCGACTACGCGCAGGGGGAGCTGGGCGACGTCGTGTACGTGGAACTGCCCCGCGTCGGCACGCACTTCGACCGCATGGAGGTGTTCGGGGTCATCGAGGCGGTGAAGGCGGTGAGCGACCTCTACTGCCCGATCGCGGGGGAGGTCGTGGAAGCCAACGAGGCCATCGACCTGGATCCCGCGCTTGTGAACGGCGATCCCTACGGGGACGGCTGGATGATCAAGCTGCGCGCCACGGACGGCGACGCCCTCGAGGGACTCATGAGCCCCGAGGACTACGAATCCCACATCGACGGGTGAGCAACGTTCCACCCGTGCTCGGCGGACGCCCCGGGTAATGCCCGACATCGCGCACGAGAATCGCTTTCCCCGACGACATCTCGGTCCGGGACCCGGAGATGTGCGCGCCATGCTGGGGGAGCTGGGCTACGATTCCCTCGACGGGCTGGTCGCGGACACCGTGCCCGCCTCCATCCGCTTGGAGCGCGAACTGGATCTGCCCGAGGGGATCTCCGAACACGAGTTGATGGGCCGACTACGGGAGATCGCGTCGGACAACCACGTGTTCAGGTCGTATCTGGGGATGGGCTACGCGGGAACCATCACGCCCCCGGTCATCCAGAGGAACATTCTGGAGAACCCCGGCTGGTACACGCAGTACACGCCCTATCAGGCGGAGATCGCGCAGGGCCGCCTGCAGGCGCTGCTGAACTTCCAGACCATGGTGACCGACCTCACCGGATGCGCGGTCGCCAACGCGTCGCTGCTGGACGAGTCCACCGCCGCCGCCGAGGCCATGACGCTCTGTCTGGCGTCGACCCGCGACCGCGGCCGAAACCGCTTCCTGGTGGCCTCCGACTGCCATCCGCAGACCATCGAGGTGGTGCGCGCCCGGGCGGAGCCGCTCGACATCGAGGTGGTGGTCGAGCCTCCGCGCGACTGGGCGCTGGACGACCACGTGTTCGGCACGCTGATCCAGTACCCGGCCACGGACGGGAGCGTGGGCAACCACAGGGCGCTCGCGGACGCGGTTCACGCGGCCGGGGGGCTGGTCGTCATGGCCACCGATCTGCTCGCCCTGACCCTGCTGGCTTCTCCCTGGGAGATGGGCGCCGACATCGCGGTCGGCAACAGCCAGCGCTTCGGCGTTCCGCTCGGCTACGGGGGACCGCACGCCGCCTTCATCGCCGCGCGCGACAACATGCGCCGCCGGATGCCGGGCCGGATCATCGGCGTCTCGATCGACGCCCACGGCAACCCGGCGCTGCGCATGGCGCTGCAGACGCGGGAACAGCACATCCGCCGCGAGCGCGCCACCTCCAACATCTGCACCGCCCAGGTGCTGCTGGCCGTCATGGCCGGCATGTACGCCGTTTACCACGGGCCGGAGGGTCTGAGACGCGTCGCCACCCGGGTGCGCAACCTCACGGGCGTGCTCGCCGAGGGCGTGCGCCGGCTCGGCCACCGGGTGGTCAACGAGGTCTTCTTCGACACCCTGACCATCGAACCCGCAGGGGTGAGCGCGCGTCGCGTCGTGGAGCGGGCGCGGGAGCTCGGGATCAACCTGCGCGAGCGTGCCGGGCGCGTGGGCGTGTCGCTGGACGAGACCGTGGGCCCGCGGGACTTGGACGACCTCTTCGCCGCGTTCTCGGCGGACGAGGGGCCCGGGTTCGACGCCGCCGGGCTCGCCCGCGAAACGGAAGTGCCGGCGCTGCCCCCGAAGCTGGCGAGGCGAAGCGTGTTCCTCGATCACCCCGTCTTCAACAGCCACCACTCGGAGACGGAGATGCTGCGCTACATCCGCCGTCTCGAAGGCCGCGATCTGTCGCTGACCACGAGCATGATCCCGCTGGGCTCGTGCACCATGAAGCTGAACGCCACCGCGCAGATGGCGGCCGTGTCGTGGACGGAGTTCGGCGCCATGCACCCCTTCGCGCCGCCGGAACAGGCCGGGGGGTACCGGCGGATCGTCGCCGACACGGAACGGTGGCTGGCCGAGATCACCGGGTTCGCCGCCACGTCGCTGCAGCCCAACTCGGGAGCCCAGGGGGAATACGCCGGCCTGCTCGTGATCCGCGCGTACCATCGCGACCGCGGCGACGCCGACCGCAACGTTTGCCTCATTCCCTCCTCCGCGCACGGCACCAACCCCGCCAGCGCGGTCATGGCGGGCATGAAGGTGGTGGTGGTCCAGTGCGACGCGGACGGCAACATCGATGTTGACGACCTGCGCGCCAAGGCCGACCGGCACGCCGACCGGCTGAGCGCGCTCATGGTCACCTACCCGTCCACCCACGGGGTCTTCGAGGAGCGCATCCGCGAAGCGTGCGACATCGTGCACGAGCGCGGAGGCCAGGTCTACCTGGACGGGGCCAACCTGAACGCCCAGGTGGGACTGGCGCGCCCGGGCGACTATGGCGCGGACGTGTGCCACATCAACCTGCACAAGACCTTCGCCATTCCCCACGGCGGGGGCGGTCCCGGGATGGGACCCATCTGCGTGGCCGAACACCTGGCGCCCTTCCTTCCCGGGCATCCGCTGGTGAGGACGGGAGGGGACAAGGCGATCGGCCCCGTTTCCGCGGCTCCCTGGGGGAGCGCGAGCATCCTGCTGATTTCATGGGCCTACATCGCGCTGCTGGGACGCGAGGGGACGCGCAAGGCGACCGAGGTGGCCATCCTCAACGCCAACTACATGGCGAATCGGCTGGAGAAGCACTTTCCCGTGCTCTACAAGGGCGCGCGCGGGAGGGTGGCGCACGAGTTCATCCTCGACCTGCGGCCGATCAAGCGGGCGACCGGGATCACCGACGAGGACGTGGCCAAGCGCCTCATGGATTACGGCTTCCACGCGCCCACCATGTCGTTCCCGGTGGCGGGCACGATCATGGTCGAACCCACCGAGAGCGAGTCCCGAGAGGAACTGGACCGATTTTGCGACGCGCTCGTTTCGATCCGCGCGGAAATCCAGCAGATCGAGCTGGGCCTTGCCGACCGCGAGGACAACGCGCTCAGGAACGCCCCGCACACGGCGGCCGCGGTGGTGAGCAGCGAGTGGAACCACTCCTACAGCCGGGAGCAGGCGGCGTTTCCGGCACCCTGGACCCGAGAGGCGAAATTCTGGCCCTTCGTGGGTCGGGTCGACAATGCGTTCGGGGACCGCAATCTGGTCTGCGTATGTCCCCCGGTGGAAAGCTACTCGGAGGTGTGACCATGGCCAGGCTGACGTATCACGGACACGCGACCTTCCTGCTCGAGCTCGACGACGGCACGCGCATCTCCATCGACCCCTGGTACGAGGAGAGCCCCGCCAACGACCTTTCGCTCGCGGATCTGGGCGACATCGACTACGTGCTCTGCTCGCACGGACACTTCGACCACTTCGCCGACGCCATTCCGCTGGCCAAGGCCACCGGAGCCACGCTGGTGTCGACCTTCGAGATCGTGGCCTTCGCCCAGACCCAAGGGGTCGAGAACGCGCATCCGATGCACATCGGCGGGGGCTACGACTTTCCCTTCGGGCGCGTGAAGATGACGCCCGCGCTGCACGGCGGTCAGGTGCACGGCGACGACACCGGAGCGTACACGACGGTCCCCGCCGGACTGCTCATCCACGCGGACGGCACCCGGATCCACCACGCGGGTGACACCGCGCTGCTGACCGACATGAAGTTGTTGCGCGGTCAGGTGGACGTGGCCCTGCTGCCGATCGGCGACAACTTCACCATGGGCCCCGAGGACGCGGCCATCGCGGTCGACTTCATCCGCCCGTCGGTGGTGGTTCCCATCCACTACGACACCTTCCCGCCCATCGTGCAGGACCCGCACGCGTTTCGGGCGCGGGTGGGCGACGCCGCGCGGGTGGAGGTGATGGCCAGCGGGGACGTGCTGGAGCTGAGCCCGACGGGCGGTTCGTCGGCGTAGCAGTCCACCCGGTTGAGTGCCCGGGCGTCACCTCCGTTGCGCGCTGGCCGTGAGCCGGGATGATGCGTGACATCGCCACACCGGTTCCGGTGGCCACGCACGCCCCCGCCGGGCGCGACCCATCCGACCCCGGGCGGCGTCCCGCCGCGGCCAACCCGATGGGCCGCCTCCGTTGGACGGTCGTGTTCGACGCGCCCCGCGACGGCGCGGCCAACATGGCCGTCGACCACGCGCTGGCCGAGACCGTCGACCCGGACGCGGGGTGGCTGCGCCTTTACCGCTGGGTTCGCCCCACCCTCTCGCTGGGTCGAAACGAGCCGGGCGCGGAGGCCTACGACTTCGCGCGCGCGCGGCGGCTGGGCATCGACGTGGTGCGCCGTCCCACGGGTGGGCGGGGCGTGCTCCACGACGCCGAGCTGACCTACGCGGTGGTCGCCCCGATCACTCGGGCGGGACGGGTGCGGGCGGCGTACCTGATGGTGCAGCGCGCGTTGGCGGGCGCGCTGCGCTCCCTCGGGGCGGACGCCCGGTTGGCCGCGCCGGCGGTGGTGGGGGCGCCGCGCGCCGGAGCCTGCTTCGACGCGACCGCGGAGGGGGAGGTGGTGGCGGGCGGGCGGAAGCTCACCGGCAGCGCCCAGGCCCGCATCGGGGCCGGCCTGCTGCAGCACGGGTCGGTGCTGATCGACGGATCCCAGAACCTGGTGGACGAACTTCGCCCGGGGTCGGCCGCGCGGGAAGGGTCCGCCTCCACGACCCTGCGGGAACAGCTCGGGCGCGCGCCCTCGTGGGCGGAAGTCGCGACGGCCGTTGCCGAAGAGCTCGCCGCCGAGCTCGAAACGGAGATCGTGGCCGGAGAACTCCCACGGTCGGCGACCCGCGCGATTCCGGCGCTGGAGCGACGCTACCGGTCGCGCGCGTGGACGATGCGGCGGTAGTGGCGCGGGTACGAATCCGAAGGCACCGTGGGCGGGCGCGGGTCGGTCGCGGCGTGCCGGACGGACTCGAAGGCCGCTTGGCCGCCGGTGGACGAATCCGTGCGAGCGCCGACCCTGGGGCGCCGGGCCGGCCCGGCGCCGCGAACGCCGAATCCCCGAGCCATGGGGCGGAGGGCAGCGCCCGGCGTGGCGAACCCGCGCGGATGAATCGCGGCTCGCATGCCGGAAGGCGTGGATCCGCGGGCTGGTTTTTCGACCGCGGACAACCCTTGACACGCCCCGGACGTGCGTTCACCTTACCTGCTCTGGTGCTAGGATAGGCTCCGGAAATCCGTGTGGGCTGTCCGCAGTGGGCAGTCATTTCGCTTGCCTCGATACCAGCTCATGGAGGGCACTCCCTTGGCCGCACTCAACAACCTCTACGTCGCGCTCCTGCAGATCCCCGGGATGGAAGCGCCGGATCAGACCCTCGGCGAGCAAATGGGGTTCATCTGGGACCAGACCGGGTTCATGCGCTGGCCGCTGGCAGCCTGCATCATCGTCGGCATCATCGTCATCATCTGGAAGTTCTTCGACCTGATGGCCAAGAGCGGCCGCACCAAGAAGATCCTCTCCGAGGTCGACGCGCTGCTCGCCGACGCGCAGCTGCAGGAAGCGATTGACGTCACCCGCGAGTCCAACGCCCCGGCGGCCAACATTCTCTACGCCGGGCTGGAGCGGCACGAGGAAGGCACCGATCGGGTCATGAAGGCCATCGAGAACCAAGGGCTCATCGAGTTGAGCCGGCTCGAGCGTGGGTTGGTCGTGCTGGCCACCCTCACCAACATCGCCCCGCTGCTCGGCTTCCTGGGGACGGTCATCGGCATGATCATCGCCTTCCAGTCGATCGAGCTGGCCGGCGAGGTCGAGGCCACGCTGGTGGCGGGCGGCATCAAGGTGGCACTCCTCACGACCGCCGCCGGCCTCACCATCGCGATCCCCGTGAGCATCGCCCACAACTTCTTCGTGTCGCGCATCGACTCGCTCGTCATCGACATGGAGGAGTCCGCCCAGAAGATGATCGACGCGCTCCACGCGATGGAGACGGGGAGAGCGTCCATATAGCCGGAACTCGAGTTTCGCGCGCGAAAGGTCACCCCTTGGGGTGGCCTTTCGTCATTTTGGACATGGGGGACCGTGGATGACGACGTTCTCCGCCACTTGGGCGACGGCCAAGCTCTTTCTCGTCCGGGCAGCCCGCGGACGAACTCCCCCCGGCATTCGAACGGCGTCGCATCCGCGCTGGTCCGCTCCGCTCGGCGTTGCCTTTCGGCCCGGTAGCGCTGCTACCGAGCCTTCAGGGCGCCTTGCCAGCCCGGCGCCTCGCCGCTCTCGGTGCTCGGGCGGATTCGTCCACGGACTCCGGGCAGCCCGCGGACGAACTCCCCCCGGCATTCGAACGGCGTCGCATCCGCGCTGGTCCGCTCCGCTCGGCGTTGCCCTTCGGCCCGGTAGCGCTGCTACCGAGCCTTCAGGGCGCCTTGCCAGCCCGGCGCCTCGCCGCTCTCGGTGCTCGGGCGGATTCGTCCACGGACTGCCGCTGCTCGCGCTCGCGCTCGCGTCGCTGACCCTCGTCACCCCCGCCACGGCGTTTGCGGCCGGAGTCCCGGGAGCGAGGCCCCAGGCCGTGGCGGGGGCGGGCGGCGACCGGGTCGAACGACCTTGGCACGCGGCGGTCGCGCTGAGGGAGGCGCTGGCCGCAACCGAGAACCCCGAGCCCGTCGCCATCCTGGAGCTGGCGCGGGCCGAGGCGGGCTGGCGCAACTGGGCGCGGGTGCACGAGCTGCTCGCGGGCGCCGGGTGGCTGGACCACGTCAACGCCGGGGAAGGATGGTTCCTCCTTGGGTTGGCGGCCGAGGCCGAAGGCGACTGGGCGGGCGCCGCGGAAGCCTTCGACGCCTACCTTGCCGGTGGCGGCCGCGACGAGGAGGCCGTGCTGCGTCTCGTACGGGTGCGGGCCCGCCTGAACCGTTCGGGAGACGCGCTCACGGCACTGGAGGCCGTGGCCGCCGGCCGCACGGACTACTTCAACAGCCGTCTGCGACTGGATGTCGCGGCCATTCTCGCCCCGTTGGGCGACACCGCCGGCATTCGACGGGCGAGCGCGGGAATCACCGACGACGAGGTGCGAGAGCGAAGCTGGCTGCTCCGCCCCCAGGCCTATCTGGCCGCGGCCGACAGCGCGGCCGCCGAGGGCTTCCTGGACCGGACGGTGGCTTCGATTTCGGACGACGGACGCCGGGCGCGGGCTTGGGCGACGTTGGGCGAACTACGCGAGGCGCGCGGCGACCGCGAGGGCGCGCTGGCCGCCTTCCAAGCCGTGCTGGATGCGGTCGACCGGGGAGGCGCCGCCACCCGCGCCGCCACCGCCCTGGCCGAATCGGGCACGGCCGCAACCGAAGACCTCCCGGGACTGGGGCGCGTGCTTCAGCGGGGAGGCGATGCCGGACTCGCGCTGGAGGTCTACGACCGCTACGTGGACGAGACCTCCACCACCCCCCCAGCCACCCTCAGGCTGGCGCGCGCGCGCCTGATGGCGGCCTCGGGGCGACTCTCGGAAGCCCGGGACGAGTTCGGCAGCCTCGCCGGCGGCGAGGATCCGGAGGTGGGCGCGCCGGCGCTCGACAATTTGGCCCGCGTACAACGGCGACTCGGCGCGGATGAGGCCGCACGGGCGACGCAACGGCAGCTGGTGGAACGCTTTCCGGACAGCCGCGAAGCCGTCGATTTCGTTTTCTTCCGCGCCGACGCGGACCACGATGCGGGCCGCCTTCCCCTGGCCATGGAGGGGTACGGTCGAACCGCGTTGATGGCGCCCACCATGGATCGCGCGGGCCTGGCGCGCATGCGGGTCGGACAGATCCACATCGGCGCGGGGGATTACGGGGACGCCGCCTCCGTCTTCGAAGCCTACCTCGCCGACTTTCCCAACGGGCGGCGCTGGCAGGAAGCGGCCTACTGGGCCGCGTGGGCCCGCCTTCGGCTGGGCGACCGGGAGCGCGCGGCCCGGCATGTCGCCTTGGTTGCCGGCGGCGACCCCCTTTCCTACTACGCCTTCCTCGGCGCCGAATTGCTCGGCGAGGCGTACGACCCCGAGCTGGACCCCGATCCGCCGTTCGACGAATCCGGTGTTTTCTGGATGTACGAGCCGCTGCGGGAAGCCGGGCTGTTGAGGCGCGCGGGGATGAACCCGGCCGCGGCGGACATCGCGGCGCGATTGATCGAACGAGCCGAAGACTCTCCCGGGGCGCTGCTTCGACTGGCCGAAGGGATGATCGCCGAGGGCATGCACATCGAAGGCATCCGCGTCGGAGCCCGCGCCCGGAGCGCGGGATACCCTCGCTCGGCGCGCCTCGTGCGCGCCACCTATCCGCTTCCCTTCCGAAACATCATTCTCGAGGAGGCGGCCAAGCACGAGGTGGACCCGTTCCTGGTGGCGGCGCTCATCCGCCAGGAGTCCGCCTTCAACACGGATGCCGTCTCCGGGGCGGGCGCGATCGGGCTCATGCAGGTGATGCCCGCGACCGGGCGGGAGCTCGCGCGCCGAGGTGGACCGGACCCCTTTTCGGCCACGGCGCTGCGCGTCGCCGACATCAACATTCACCTGGGCTCGCGCTACCTCGCGCGGATGCTCGGCCGCTACGATGGCCAACTGCCGTTGGTGCTGGCCGCCTACAACGCGGGGCCCACGCGCGCCAACCGCTGGAGCGGCCTCCCCGAAGCCTCCGATCTCCTGCGCTTCACCGAGCGAATCCCCTTTTTCGAGACGCGCAACTACGTGAAGAGCGTCGAGCGCAACCTGCGGATCTATCGCTGGCTGTACGGCGACGACTCATGAAACGCGACCACGGGCCATGAATCGCCCCACCCTCTTCCTCATCGACGCCTACGCGCTCATCTATCAGTCGTTCTTCGCCTTCGCCAACCGTCCCCTCACCAACTCCAAGGGAGAAAACACCTCCGCCGAGTGGGGCTTCCTCAATTTCCTGATCCGCACCCGGGAGGAGTTCGCGCCCGATCATCTCGCGATGGTCTTCGACGCCGGCAAGAGCCAGCGCAAGGAACTCTACCCCGAGTACAAGGCGACGCGGGAAAAGATGCCCGAGGATCTGCGCGACAGCCTGGACCGCATCCGCTCGCTGTTGGCTGCCCTTCACCACCCCGTGATCGAGGTCGAGGGATTCGAGGCGGACGACGTGATCGCCTCGCTGGCGCTGCGGGCGCTCGCCCTCGAGAAAGGCATGGAGGTCGTCATCGTTTCGGGGGACAAGGACTTCTACCAGCTTCTGCGTCCGCGCTTGCGGCTGTTTCGGCCCGCGCGCGGGGGGCACGCCGGCACCGCGGCGGAGTGGGTCGACGAGTCGAACGCGAGCAAGCGCTTCGGCGTCCCTCCCGATCGCATCATCGACTACTTGGCACTGATCGGAGACGCCTCGGACAACGTCCCCGGGGCTCCGGGCATCGGGCCCAAGACCGCCGTCAAGCTCATTCGGCAATATGGAGACTTGGACCGGATTCTCGCGCACGCGGAGGAGGTGCGCGCCAAGCGCGCCCGCGAGTCTCTGCTCCATAACGCGGACCAAATCCGGCTCTCGAGGCGGCTGGTGACGATGCTCACCGACGTGGACGTGAACTTCGACCTGGCCGAGATGGCCGTGCGCGCTCCGGACCGGGAACGGGTGCGCGAGCTCCTGCTGGAACTTGAGTTTCACACCCTGCTGGAGCGTTTCGCGAGCGCGCCGGCGGACGAGACGGCGTCCAGGGCGGAGGACGTCGACTACCAGCTGGTGCTCGACGAGGCCGGAGTCGGCGAAGTGGTTCGGGAAGCGCGCGCGGGGGGCGAGGTGGCGGTCGCCGTCCTCACCGCATCCCCGGACCCGATGCGGGGACCCATCGCCGGGATCGCGCTCTCCACGCGGGCGGGCAACGCCCGCTATCTCCCCTTGGCCCACGAACCCGCGCTCGACCTCGAGATGGGAGCGTTGGCGGAGGCCGAAACGTTCACGAGCAACCTTCCCGCGCTCGAAACCGTTGCCATGGCGCCGCTTCGCGATCTGCTCGAGGACCCCGGGGTGGCCAAGGCCGGGCACGACCTGAAACACGGGATCATCGCGCTGCAGGAGGCGGGCATCGCGCTTCGCGGGGCTCGCTTCGACACCATGGTGGCGTCCTACCTGCTCGAGCCCGAGCTTCGGGGCCACGAACTGGAAACCTTGGCGGCAAACCGCCTTGGCGTGGAGACCACCCGGCTAAAGGAGCTCGTCGGCACGGGGAAAAAGGAGGTGCCCCTGACCCGGCTCGCGCCCGATGAGGTGGTTCGTTACGCCTGCGAACGCGCCGATTGCGCCGGACGCCTGCGGGAACACTTCCGGCCCAAACTCGAGACGCACGCCCTCGACGGCCTGTTTCGGGATGTGGAGATGCGCCTGGTGCCGGTGCTGGCGCGCATGGAGCGCAACGGAGTCCGCATCGATCCCTTCTTCTTCAGCGAGATGAGCCGGGAGCTTGAGCGCGAGCTGGGATTGGTGCGGGAGGAGATCTTCCGGGAAGCGGGATCCGAATTCAATCTCAACTCGACGCCCCAGCTGCGCACCGTGCTCTTCGAGGATCTGGAGCTACCGGTCATCCGCAAGACCAAGACGGGACCCTCGACGGCCGCCTCGGTGCTGGAGGAGCTCGAGGCGCTCGGGCATCGCGTTCCGCGGCTGCTGATGAGATATCGTCGCATGGAGAAGCTTCGGAGCACCTACATCGACGCCCTCCCCGGGCTCGTCCATCCGCGCACCGGACGCATCCATACGCACTTCAACCAGACGGTGGCGGCGACCGGCCGGTTGTCGTCCAGCAACCCCAACCTGCAGAACATCCCCATCCGCACCCGCATCGGGCGGGAGATCCGCAAGGGCTTCGTGGCCGCCCCGGGACGCGTGCTGCTGACCGCCGACTACTCCCAGATCGAGCTGCGCATTCTGGCGCACTTCTCGAGCGATCCGGCGTTCGTGACCGCGTTTCGCGAGGCGAACGACATCCACCGTCAGACCGCCGCCGCGATCTTCGACGTGCCCGTGGACGACGTGAGCCCGCGAATGCGCGACCAGGCGAAGACCATCAACTTCGCCACCCTGTACGGGCAGGGCGCCTTCTCGCTGGGGCGGCAGCTGGGCATGCCGCGGGACGAGGCGCGGCGCTTCATCGACCAATACTTCGAGCGCTTCAGCGGCGTGCGCGCCTTCCTCGACGAGCAGGTCTCGATGGCGAAGGAACGTGGCTTCGTCGAGACGCTCGCGGGGCGGCGCCGCTACGTGCCGGAGCTGGCCTCGCGCAACTGGAACATCCGTGCGCACGGCGAGCGGATCGCGCGCAACACGCCCATTCAAGGCACGGCCGCCGATGTCATCAAGAAGGCGATGATCGATGTCCAGCGGGCCTTGGACGAAGCCGGATCGGGGGCGATGATGCTGCTCCAGGTGCACGACGAGCTGGTGCTTGAGACGCCCGCGGAAGAGCTCGAGGCCGTGCGCGGCATGGTCGTGTCGCACATGGAGAACGCGGCCGCGCTGGACGTGCCGCTGGTGGTGGACACCGGATCCGGCGAAAGCTGGTTCGAGTGCAAGGGTTAACGACTCGCGCACCGCGAATCGGCCCATTCCGTCATTCCTTCGCCCGGATTTCCCCGCGAACGTGAGAGTCGTCGGGAGGAATTCAGTTTCACGCGCAAGGAAGGAGGGACGCCGATGAGCCGGTCGGTCAACAAGGTCATCCTGATCGGGAATGTCGGACGGGATCCGGACATTCACGAGACCCAGGGACGACAGAAGGTGGCGCACTTCTCGCTCGCCACCAACCAGCGGATCCGCCGCGGACAAAACGACATGGAGGAACGAACGGACTGGCACCGGATCACGGTGTGGAACAGGACCGCGCAGTTCGTCGAGGACTACGTGCGCAAGGGAGACCGGGTGTACGTGGAGGGCCGCCTGGAGTACGACTCCTATGAGCGGGACGGCGTCACCATTCCCACGGCCGATGTGAACGCGCGCGAGTTGGTGCTGCTCACGCCCCGGCCGGAGGAGGATTGACCGCCCCCGGGATCACCCGGGCGGACGTCGGAGGGACGGACGAGTGGGAGCTGGCTCGAACCGAAGGGCCGGGTCAGTTCGCGCTCCAGAAGCCGGACAGCGAATCCCCATGAGGGCTGTCGCGCAGCTTTTCGAACGCGCGGTTGCGAATCTGGCGAATCCGTTCGCGCGTGACTCCGAGAAGCACGCCGATCTCTTCCAAGGTGCGCTCCTCGCCGTCGTCCAAGCCGTAGTAGAGGTAGAGGATCTTGCGTTCGCGTTCCGTCAGGTACTTCTCGAACATGTCCTCCATGAACGCCCGGCGCGCCAGCGCCTCCACATCCAGCTCGATGTCACCGGCCTCCACGCCGGCGAAACGTTCGCCGAAGCTCGAGCTGTCCCGGTCCCGGCGGTCGATGGGGGCGTCCAGGCTGAGTTCGGTCGCGGCCACTCGGCGGAGCGCTCGGATGGTCTCGATGGGCTCCCGCATCTCCTTGGCGATCTCCTGATCGGTGGGAGAGCGACCCAACTCCTGGGTCAGCGCCGTGTCGGTGCGCGCCAGCTTGGCGAGGTTGGAGTTCTGGTTGAGCGGGATGCGCACGGAACGGGTCTGTTCGGCCAGCGCCTGCAAGACGGTCTGGCGGATCCACCAAACCGCGTAGCTGATGAACTTGACCCCCTTGTCGGGGTCGAATTTCTTCACGGCTTTCAGCAGGCCTTCGTTGCCGATGCACACCAGTTCGGCCAAGCCAAGCCCCCGCCCCTGGTATTTCTTGACGTAGGAAATCACGAAGCGAAGGTTCGCCGTCACCAGCCGCTCCGCCGCCTCCATGTCCCCGGTCCGGGCGCGCCGCGCCAACTCGCGTTCCTCTTCGGGATCCCGGATGAGCGGGTATTTCTCGACATCCTGCAGGTACTGATCGAAGGAGTCGAGACCACGGGAGGATGAGAACATCCAGTGCGCGCCTACCGGGGGTGGGTCTACGAACGGGGAAGGGCAGCCTATGAACAGCAAGTCAGGTAATCTAACACGGTCGATCCAGACGGGTCCACCACTTGATCCCGAAAGCCCGGACGCCGATTTTGTTGGCCACGATTCCGACGGGCAGTCCGTGCTTGAGCTCGGGCAAACATCCATGCGCCAAGGGCGCCGTGTCCGCGAGCGGGTGGGCCCGCGTCGAGGAGCCCCGGACCAAGGGTCGGAGCGGACGGTCGGGCGTTGGGCCGCGGGCTCGGCGTTCAGGGCCGATTGCGCTGGGCGAGCAGTCCGTGAACAAGCTCCCCCTCCGGCATTCGAGCGGCGTTGCATCCGCGCCGGACCGCTACGGCCGGCGTGCCTTTCGGCCCAATAGCTCTGCTATTCGGCCTCGGGGGCGCCTTGCCAGCCAAGCGCCCCGCCGCTCTCGGTGCTCGGGCGGATTCATCCACGGACTCGGAGCAGCTAGTGGAAGAACCGCCCCCTGCCCACGAACGCGCCTCGTGAAGTCGCCCCCGGCGAAACCGGACCCGCCAGCGGGGACGGGGACGGCTTGCCGGCCAAGTCGTCCAACCAGTCGTTCAGGGACTCGATGCGGTTGGCGATCACGTGGATGACCCCCTGTTCCTTCTCCAGTCGGCCATGGCAGACCATCAGCCGCGCGGTGAGCAGGGCGCGGCGGCAACGTTCCCGAACCGAGGGGAAGACCACCAGGTTGGCGGTTCCGGTCTCGTCCTCCAAGGTCACGAACACGATTTTGCCCGCCGCGCCCGGTCGCTGGCGGACCAACACGATGCCGGCGACGGTGACGCGCGCGCCGGCCGGGAGCTCATCCAAGTGGCTGGCCGGGCGCGCGCCCCGGTCGGTCAGCCGCTCCCTCAGGAGGGCCGTGGGGTGCTGTTTGAGGGACAGCCCGGTGGTGCGATAGTCGGCCACCACCTGCTCGCCGGCGGACATGGCGGGCAAGGCCGATTCCGGGCGTGGCGGCTTCGCCTCGCCGGGCGGATCGAAGAGCGGCGGCGGTTCCCCCCCAACCAGGGAGCCGATCGCCCAGGCGGCCTGGCGGCGGTCCAGCCCGATGGAGGTGAAGGCGTCCGCCTTGGCCAGGCGCATCAGGACGGAGGGACGGATCCCCGTCCGCCGCCACAGGTCGATCGGAGAGCGATACCCTTCCTCCCGGGCCGTCACGATGCGGGTGGCGTCCTCCTCCCTCAGGCCGCGAACCTGGCGCAGGCCCAACCGCAGCGCCTTGCGCGGACGCGGGCCCGGCTCCCGTTTCGGCGGCCTCGATTCCGACGCGGAGGGTCTCCCCGGTGCCGCGTTCACCGGAGCGGCGTGGCTTCCGCCCGCCCATTTCCGCTGCGGCGCATCCGGACCCCGCTCCCGCGGTGGCTCCAAGGTGCAGTCCCACTCGGAGTGGTTGACATCCACCGGGCGCACCTCCACCCCGTGCCGGCGCGCGTCGCCCACGATCTGGGCGGGCGCGTAGAACCCCATGGGTTGACTGTTCAGGAGGGCGCAGGCGAAGACTTCCGGGTAGTGGTGCTTCAGCCACGAGGAGATGTAGACCAGGAGCGCGAAGCTGGCCGCGTGGCTCTCCGGGAAGCCGTAGTCCCCGAACCCCTCGATCTGCTTGAAGCAGCGCTCGGCGAACTCCCGCTGGTATCCCCTCCCGACCATCCCCCCCACGAACTTGTCGCGAAAGCGGTGGATGGTGCCGTGGTTGCGGAAGCTGGCCATGGCTCGGCGCAACCGGTCCGCCTCGGACGGACTGAATCCGGCACCCACGATGGCGATCCTCATCGCCTGTTCCTGGAAGAGAGGCACGCCCAAGGTCTTGCCCAGCACCTCGCGCAGCTCCTCGGACGGATAGCACACCGGCTCGACCCCCCTGCGCCGGCGCAGATAGGGATGGACCATGTCTCCCTGGATGGGCCCCGGACGCACGATCGCCACCTCGATCACCAGGTCGTAGAAGGTGGCGGGCCTGAGCCGGGGAAGCATCGCCATCTGGGCCCGACTCTCGATCTGGAACACCCCCACCGTGTCCGCCCGCTGGATCATCCCATAGACTCCCGGGTCCTCGGCGGGCACGTCCGCCAGAGTGTGGCGGACGCCGTGGTGCGTCTCCAACAACTCGAAGGAGCGCCGGATGCAGGAGAGCATGCCGAGCCCCAGCACATCCACCTTGATGAGCCCCAGCGCCTCGAGGTCGTCCTTGTTCCACTCGATCACCGTGCGATCCTCCATGGCGGCGTTCTCGATGGGGACGATCTCGCACAGCGGCCCGCGGGAAATGACGAACCCGCCCGTGTGCTGGGACAGGTGGCGAGGGAAGCCGCACAGCTCGCGGGCCAGCTCCAAGGTCAGGCGCAGACGCCGGTCCGTGGGGTCGAACCCCTCCTCCCGGGCGCACGCCTCGTCCATCGGCTTCGACCAGCCCGAAGCCATGGAGAGCAGCCGGTCGACCGCGTCCTTGCTCAGCCCCATGGCCCTCCCGGTGTCGCGCAACGCGCTGCGCGCGCGGTAGCTCACCACCGTCGCGGCCAGCCCGGCCCGCTCCCGGCCGTACTTGCGGTAGATGTACTGGATTACCTCCTCGCGGCGCTCGTGCTCGAAGTCCACGTCGATGTCGGGCACTTCGTTTCGCTCGGCGGAGATGAAGCGCTCGAACAACAGATCGATGCGGTCCGGATCGACCGAGGTGATCTCCAGGCAGTAGCACACCGCCGAGTTGGCGGCCGAGCCGCGCCCCTGGCACAGGATGCCCATCTCGCGGGCGGTCCGGACGATGTCGGCCACCGTGAGGAAATAGGGGGCGTACTCCAATTCCCCAATGAGGCCAAGTTCGTGTTCGAGGGTCGCCCGCACCTTGGAGGGAACACCCTCGGGATAGCGCCGGGCCGCGCCCTCCCAAGTCAGGATCTCGAGCTCCCGCTGGGGCGTGCGGCCTTCGCCGACCACCTCCTCGGGGTATTCGTAGCGAAGCTCCGCGAGGGAGAAACGGCAGCGTTCGGCGATCTCCAGAGCGTTGGCCAAGGCCCGGGGATGATCGCGGAAGAGGGCGGCCATCTCCGCGGGGGGTTTGAGATGGCGTTCCGCGTTGGCCGCGAGGCGCCAGCCAGCGGTGTCGATGACGCGGCGCTCGCGGATGCAGGCGAGCAGGTTGTGGAGTCGACGGCGCTCCGGAACGTGCTGCTGCACGTCGCCGGTCGCGACCAAGGGCACGCGCTCCGCCTCCGAAAGGGAGGCGATGGCGGCCAAGCGGCGGACGTCGTCGCCCCGGTGGAGGCGGGTGGCGGCCAGAAAGAGGGGCGCATCCAGCCGGTTTCGATACCACGCCAGCCGCTCGGCGAAACCGGGGCCGGGCACTTCCGGCGGCACGACGATGAAGACCTGCGCTCCGGCCGCCTCCGCGACATCCTCGCGGTGGAGCCGGCACTCCCCCTTGGGGGCGCGCCTGCGTCCCAGGGTGATCAGGCGGGCCAAGCGGCCGTAGCCTTTCCTGGAGACGGGCAGGCAAAGCAGGGACGGTCCATCCTCCAAGTCGAGGCGGGCGCCGACGATGAAGCGCAGCCCGGTCCGCCGGGCGGCGTGGTGGGCGCGCACGACCCCCGCCAGGGTGTTGCGGTCGGTCAGAGCCAAGGCGCGGTACCCCAGGGCATGCGCCCGCTCCACCAGCTCCTCGGGATGGGAGGCGCCGCGCAGAAACGAGAAATTGCTGGTGACCTGGAGCTCCGCGTAGCCGTCCGTCCAAGTCGTCGCGCCTCCACCCGCGCGGCCACCGGAGAGACGTGCCGCGGGGTCGCGCCCGGTCGCGCTCACGCGAAGAGCCCGTGCAGGAACCAGCGCGCCGGGGCGGCGGGGTCGCGGGATCGCTCGCGGAAGAGCCAGTAGCGGCGTCCCTCCTCGTCTTCGGCCAAGTAGTAGTCGCGGGACGGGGCGTCCTCCAGCCACCATTCGCACTCCAACCGCTCGGGTCCCTCGGCCGCGCGCAGCCGACGCCTCCGTCCACGCCAGCGGAAGAGGGCCGGCGCGCCCGCGGGTTCCCGCTCGCCGGATGCGCGGGCGACGGCCTCCACCGGCTCCGGGGGAGACAGCAACCGGAGCGGCCGGCGGCGGCCCTCCGGCCAGCCAAGCCCGTGCCCGCAGGGCGCGGCCAAGGGCTCGCGGAGCTCGACCGCGCGCTCGGGCAACCAGCTCTGACGCGGTACCGGACAGGCGACGCTTCCGAACCCGAAGCGGTTCCCAAGCCGGTCGAGGAGCCCGGCCAGCTCCTCGCGATCCTCCGCTCCGTTCCTCCCTCCGGCAACCCCGCCGCATCCCTCCACCGACCCCTCGGCCCGCGCGAACCAATCCTCCTGCTCCTCCTCGACCCCCTCCACCACTTCGGCGGACAACACCATCTCCTCGATGCCGAAGCCCGGATCGATCCTCTCCAGTTTTTCGGAGAGCAGGTTCGCAAGGAGCCTTGCGCGGCGGACGGGCCGACTGGTCCCCACCACCAGGGCAGAACGCCCTCCATCGGTACGACGGCAGACCAGACGCACGCGCCGCACGCCCTCGCCCGCCCGGCCCAGGTTGCGGCACAGGTCCTCCAACAGAACCCCCACCGCCGCGCGGATGCCGTCCACCGTCGCAATCGGTTCGGCGAAGGCGAGACGGGCCTCGCGCGGAGGCGGAGGCGGAAGAGAGGCGACCGGTTCCTCGACGAAACCAAGAGCCTGATCCAAGCGGCGGCGCGGCGCGGGGCCGAACCTCCTCGCCAACGCTCCGGGATCGATGGGGTGGAGGGTTCCGATTCTGTCCAGGCCGAAATCGACCAGCGCCTCCACCACGTCGGCGTCGAGCCGGAGGGCCGAGACGGGGAGCTCCGCCAGCACCTCTCCGAGCTCGGCCGCATCCGCGGACCGGGGCACGATGGCCGGAGACCTCTCACCGTGGCGGGCCAACGCCCAGGCCGCTCCGGGCGTACCGGCCAGAGCCAGCCGCGAGGTGAGCCCCACCCCCCCCAGCCCCGCCCCCAGCGCCGCCAGCAGCGCCTCCTCGCCGCCGAAGAGGTGGGCGCACCCCCCGACGTCGAGGAAGAGCCCGTCCGCGCCGGCCGGCACGACCCGGGGGGTGAAGCCGTCCGCCCACCGGGCCAGCCGCTCGAGGGCGTGGGCGTCGGCGGCCGGGTTGGCGGGATGGACGGTCACGTCGGGCACGATGGCCCGCCCGTCGGCCAGGGGCATGCCGGGCGCCAACCCGGCCCCCGCCGCATGCGGGTTGACCGCCTCGATCACCCGCCGCCCCCGCCGCTCGCCAACGGTCACGAAGGGTCGGGTGCGCGCCTCCCGATGCCGCCGGGCCAACCGCTCCACCGGCCACCAGGGGAACCAGGCGGCAATGATGCGGCGGGGGGTGGTGGAGACGCCCACGGCTTCGGTTCGGGTCAGCCGGCGCGGCGCGAAAGGTCCGGAAGAGCGGTCTCCTCCGGAGTGTTCACCGCGCGGCTCCGGTCATCCACCGAGGGAACCGAGGCCTCGAGCGGCCGGACGCGCCACCCATCGTCGTTCAGCCCCACCACCCAGCACCCCGGTCTCCCTCCGCGGCAACGAAGCACCTCCACGCGCCACCTGGCCATTCCGGCTCCCGGCACGGTGGTGATCCGCCAGCGGCTTTCGGCCGCGGGCACCCCGATCCGTCCCCCCCCTCCCCTTCCGTCCCCGCACCGGAGCACCAGCCCGGGCACGCCCGAGCCCTGGGCCGTCAGCATCAGGCGTCGGGAGGAGGCCCGGTCGAGAAGAGCCACCTCCGCCACAACCCCCCCGAGGGCCCGGCAGCGCAGCGCCTCCTCCATGGCCCACAGCATGTCGGCCCGGCGCCGAAGCCCCGAAGCGACCAGCAACCGCCCGGGCTCGATCCCGAACCGGACCAGCCCCGGCGGATAGAGATCGTCGCCCCGCGCCAGCCACATGAGCGGCGCCGGGGCCCCGCCGGCGCGGGCCAGGAGGAGGGCGCAGAAGCCGGTCGCGGCCTCGTCCCCGCCGATCTCGTGGACGCGCCCCGCTCGCAGCCCGCCTCCGGGCAGGGCGCCGTCGATTTCCGGGATGCCCGGCGACAGGCGCGCCGCCCTGGCTTCGCGTGGAATCTCAATCCGGCGGATCTCCTCGCGCAGCGCCGGCAACGCTCGTCTCTTCCGCTTCGGCAACTTGGACATGGGCCGACAAGATACCGAACAAAAACCGTAAACGTCAATGCCGGTCCGCTCCCGGGAAGCGGGCGCGAGATCCGCCGATCCCGCGAATCCCGAGTCATGCGGCACAGGGTCATTCCAGCAAGATCGAATCATCCCGATTCGGAGGGGGTATGGGTCACGCGTGACGGCCGCCTTCCCCATGGGCCACGGCGAGCCTTCGCGGAAGAGGCGCACCCAACCCCATCCCCCCCAAGCCATGGGGCACGTCACCGACCCGGACGGCGATCCGCTGACGGCGCACCCAACCTCATCCCAGGAGCTCCCAAGCCATGCCTTCAGAGAGGAAGGTTCAGCGGATGTCCCCGAAACTCCTCCCCGTCCTGCTGCTCGCCCCGGCCGCCCTGGCGCTGGCCGCCTGCGATGGCTCCACGGAGCCGGACGGAGACCAAATGACCCAGAACGAAGCCGACGCCCTCGTGCAGGGACTGTACGGTGGAAGCCTTCTCACGTATGGCGGACTACTCCTCGAGGGCGATCCGACGGCGCTCGCGCTGGTTCCACCGGGAACGCCTCTTCCGCTGGACGCCTCCGTCGCCTGCGCCGAGGGTGGCGAAGTCGCGTTTTCGGGAAGCGCGACGGTCTCCCTGGACGAGGCACGGGGTTCCTTGGAGGTGGAACTGTCGGGCACACTGGCCCCCGGCGGCTGCACATTCACCGGTGAGGGCACCACCTTCGTCCTGGACGGTAATCCCGGTCTTGCGCAGACGGGTGCGGTCGTCGTTCGGCTGGAAGACCTCGGCTTCTCCATCGACATCGCGTCCTCCGGCTCGTTCAGCTGGACGAGCGGGACCAGGTCGGGCAGCTGCGAGCTCGACAACACCATCACCTCCGAGATCTCGATGCTCGACACCGCCATCCTCGGTGGCGCCACCCCGACCGCGACGGTGACGGGCTCCGTATGCGGGCTCAACGTCAACCGCGAAATCGAACTGACCGTCCCAACCTCCTGAACCGAAGCCGGCGGCCCGCGCCGGCGAGGGTTTGACGCTTTCCCCGCCCGCGTCCCCGCCTTGCGTGACGTATCGAACTTCGATACGTTGGTTTACGCTTATATATCGATAATCGATACTTCGAGACACGACACAATCAAGACGTGCGTCGGACCCAAGGATATCCAGATGGCGGACAAGAACCAGGAATTCGACGCCCAGGGCTTCGCCCGGGGAATCCACGAACTGCTGGTTCTCGCCGCCCTGCGCGAGGGGCCCGGGCATGGCTACCAAATCGCCCTGGACGTGGAGGCGCGCAGCAACGGGATCTTCCGGTTCCGACACGGCACCCTGTACCCGATCCTGCACCGGATGGAGGCGGAGGGGCTCATTCTGGGCCACTGGTCGACCGACGCGGGCCGGAGAAGGAAGGTCTATTCGCTCACCGACATCGGTCGCGGGCACCTCAGCGGAGAAACGGACCGGGTTCGGGAGATCCTGTCCGGGCTCATGCGGATGCTTCGCCGCGCGCGGGAGCTTCCGGCGTGAGCGGCCGAAGCCTCGCCGTCGGAGATGGCGGTGGCGCCGAAGTTGCCGTCGCGGCCAAGGAACCCGGCGCGCGCGCATCGGGCGCCGACGGGAAGCCGGCCGACCGTCGGGCGTTCCTGCCGACGCTGCGCAGGCTGGACCGGGATCTCACGGTCTCCATTCCCGACCGTCTCAGGATCCTGCGCGAACTCGAGTTCGACCTCGAGGCGCTCTCGAGCGAGCTCGAAGCCCGGGGCATGCATCCGAAGAACGCCCGTGCCCGCGCCTTGGACGCCCTCGTACCCGACGGGGCGACGCTTCGCGAACTCGACCGGCTGCACGCCTCCCACTACCGCCGACTCACCCGCCATTTCAGCCCCGGCCGGCTGCGCGTCCTCGAGCGCTCGGCGCTCGCCCTGGCCACCGCGGTCGTGCTACTCGCGGAGAGTCTCGCGCTCCTGCGGGCCGACTGGCTCCGTCACGCCTCGCCGTTCCTGTGGCCGGTTCTCGGGCTGGGGGCACTCCTGTTCGCGGCCATCGCCGCGTTGTCGTTCGGGCTGTGGGTCAAGCACGACCACCAAAACCCGGCGGGCAACCTCCGCGTCATCCTGCTCCTGTCCGGTCTGACGCTCGCCACGGGGATCCTCGGCGCCCTCGCCGACTTCCTCCAGGTCGCCGGGGCCCTGGAGGCCGAGCCCGGTTTGGCCGCGTCGATCCTTCCCGGGTGGCTGGCCGGAAGTTGCGTCCTGCTCGCGTTTTCACTGTTGCTGACCCTGGCCGGCGGGCTGGCCTGGTTCATTCCGACACACTGGCTCGCACTGGTCTCCGGGGCGCACGCCGAACTGTTGGGCGTGTCCCCTCCGGGAGCTCGCCCACGCACGCGACGGTCGTCCGGCCGCGCGCGTCCACGTCCCCCCTCTCCGGGAGAACCACCATGACCGCAATGGAAGCCTTCACAGCCCTCGGGGTCATCCGCTGGCCCCTCACCTTCTCGCTCGTGGCCGTCTCCGTCCTCGCGCTGTGGTCGCTCCGACTGGTTTGGCGCGACGCCACGCCGGACCGACACGCCAAGACCTGGATCGACGCCATCCTGTTCTGGGGAGGGTTCGCCTCCGTCACCGGCGTGCTGGGCACGCTGGTCGGAATCATCATCGCCGCTCAGGCCATCGAGACGATGGGCGGGCTCTCGGACACCTTGGTGTGGGGCGGCATCAAGGTCGCGCTCCTGAGCTCGGCGCTCGGCACCCTGATTCTGGCGGTCGCCTCCCTGCTCTGGTTCGTACTCCAGCTACGCTGGCGCTTCCTGATCGCGGAACACGCCGACGGACCCGCGTGAAGCTTGTTCCCGGGGCACGCTGGCTCCAGCCGGGAGCGCGGCGCGGGGCCCCGATGCCCGGGAGGATGAACGGAGTGGCCGGGCCGCACATCGTCCCGGGAGAAGGCGCCCTATCTTGAGAACAGGTAGGTCACCTTGACGATCAGCTGCCGTTCGCGGAAGGACGCGAACTCGTTGTACCTGCCAAATTCGTCGTAGGCGTTCCGGCGCAGCTCGTCGTAGACGATGTAGATATCGCTCCCCGGCCGATAGATGTAGTTGAAGCGGGCGGCGGTGCTCCACTGGTCCGTGAGCGAGTTGTACTGCGTGACGGTGCGCAGCGTCATCGCCGGCGAGAGCGCGTAGTCGATGCGGAACGAGGCGATGTCGGCGCTGAAGTCGCCCCCGGGCAGGCGGACGTCGTTGCGGGTGAACGCCCCCTCGGCCGCCAGCTGGCTGGTCAGCCTGAAGCCCGCGCTCGCGCTGTAGTCGGTGCGGTCGCCGTCGAAGAAGGTCTGCGGGGAGTAGTAGACGGTCCCGTAGAGCCGGCGCGACGGGTCGCTGGTGAACGAGAAGCGCCAGTCGCCGAAGCGGTGGGTGCCCGGCTCCACGACGACGTCCGGCCGCACCCGGAAAGGCTGGTCCAGCACCTCCAGGTTGGCGTTGTACCAGACGTTGATGTAGGCCCCGTTCTGAAGCCTCGTCCCCAGCATGTGGTGGATGCGGCGCGTCACCAGCCGATTGTTCTGGTCGGTGGTGTAGGTGATGTTGACCATCGGGTCGAAGACGCGCACTCCGAAGCGGCCCGGCCTGGGATTGCGCTCCAAGTGGATCTTGCTGATGCGGATCCCGTTGCGCGGCAGGAAGCCCACCTCCGGGTTGAAGTTCTCCTGGAAGTCCGAGTACTCGCCGTACACGTTCCAGTCCTCGTCCAGCCAGCCCAGCCGGACGTAGCCGGCGAGCTGGCCTTCGGTGACCCCCGTGGTCGAGGTCTTGGCGACGAAGCTGTTGACGAGGAAGGCCGGGTGCGGAGCCAGCGTCATGTCCGCGGCGAAGGTGCGGTTGATGTGGTGGCCGTTCCCCACGTGCTTGTTGATGACCAGCGCACCCACCTTCGAGCGCGCCATGATGTCGCGGCTGTAGCGGGCCACGAAGAAGTTCTCGCCGTCCCGGCCCACGATGCCCCGCCCCATGTCGCCGGGCAGGCCGTCGGTCTGGATGTTCATGATGGCGACGTTGTTGCGCCCGACCTTACCGGTCAGCCGCGCGCCGGCGAGGATGGGAATGGGGTCGCCGGTCTCGGACAGGCCGATGCGCCGGCTGAAGAACAGGTCGGCCACGCGCTGAAACGAGCTGTTGGTGCCCACGTTGAACTGCCCCGAGTTCTCCAGGAAGAAGTCGCGCTTCTCGGGATAGAAGAGGGCGAAGCGGGTCAGGTTCACCTGCTCGTCGTCGACCTCCGCCTGGGCGAAATCGGTGTTGTAGGTGAGGTCCAGGTTCAGCCCGGCGGAAACCCCGTACTTGATGTCGAACCCGATGTCGCGCTGCCTGTCGTTCTCCACGACCCCGGCATCCGACATGCGCGCCGCCCCCCCGGAGACGAACGGCTTGACGCGCAGGTCCATGCCCCGGTTGAGCGACTCCAGCCCGGTGAGGCTGCCCGCCAGGCTCACGCGCGTGAGGGTGTAGGGCTTCGGGATGCCCGCCCAGAACGCCTGCTCGTTCTTGCGGCGGATGTTGCGCATGAAGTTGATGCCCCACTCCTGGCGCTCCTGGTCGGGAAAGCGAAGGGTGACCATCGGGATGGCGATCTCCGCGGCCCACCCGTCGTCCGTCCTGCGCGCGCCGACGTGCCAGACCCCGTCCCAATCCTTGTTGATGTTGGTCGCCACTCCGAAGCCGCGCCGGCTTCCCCCCTCGCCCTCCTCGAAGACCTGCTGCTCCAGCCTCGCCCCCAGCGGCGTGGTCACGAACATGTAGGCGGAACGGTGGTCCCTGAAGGTGTCAAGGATGATCTGGAAGTTGTCCTCGTCCAGGATGCGGTCCGAGTCGCGACGCATCTCGGTGGCGATGACGCCATCCGGATCCGAGTCGAAGGCCCGCACCCCGATGTAGAGGTTCTCCCCGTCGTAGAGGATGCGGGCCTCGGTGCGCTCTGACGCGGGCGCCCCCTCGTCGGGCTCCTGCTGCACGAACGCGTCGATGACCTGGGCCGCGCTCCACGCCGCCTCGTCGAGGATCCCGTCCAGCACGGGCACCTCGGTCACGCGGGAGGCGGCGACGCTGTGGCCGTTCGCGCCGTTCGCGCCGTTCTGCGCCGAGAGCGGCGCGGCCGCCACGATGGCGAGCAGGGCCGCGCCAACCGCGGGATGCGGGCGGCCGCCCCACCGCCACCGAACGCACCGGGGGTCGCGCGCCGGTGTCCGGGTCGCGCCGACGGAATGCCGAGCCGCGCCGACGGAATGCCGGGTCGCGCCGAAAACGACGGGCCGGGTGGCCCCGGCGAAGACAGTGAGGTAATTCAAGGAATCCCGTCCGCGATAGCCGGTTCGCAAAAAGAAGAGAGCACCGGGAAGCTATCTCCCGGCGCTCTCTCCGCGCCAGTCCGAACCGACGCCGCTACCGCTACCGCGAACCGCCGCCGCCC
This sequence comes from Longimicrobiales bacterium, assembly GCA_965221265.1. Taxonomy (GTDB): domain Bacteria; phylum Gemmatimonadota; class Gemmatimonadetes; order Longimicrobiales; family Gaopeijiaceae; genus BD2-11. The sequence continues at coordinate 722,314 of OZ244873.1, forward strand.
CGCCGCCGGGCGGTGCGGCCGGTCGAACTCCGCGACCCGCCGCCCCCGCCGGAGGAGGCGCCAACCGACGACCCTCCGCCGTCCCGGCCCACCGTGGCGACGCCGCGGGGCAGGGTGCCATCGCCTCGCGTGTATCCGCGGCCCCGGATCAACCTCGCGGGGGAGGATTCGACGCGCGGCTCGACCGACACCACGACCGGGCGATAGCCGATGCCGTAGAAGCTGTTGAACCCCAGCCCGTAGCCGCCGTACCCGTAGCCGTAGGGCGAGTACCCGTAGCCGTAGGGCGAATACCCGTAGCTGTACGGGGAGTACCCGTACCCGTAGCCTCCGAAGCCGAAGGGCGAGTAGTACCGCGGATAGCGGCCGCCCAGCCAACGGTCACGCCCCCCTTCGCGGGCCCGCTCGCGCTCCTCGATGGCGGCGCCCGTCGCATCCTCGTCCCGAAGCTGGAACCGCCGGGGATGGGCCACCGCGACCACGACGTCGATCACGTCGGAATCCACTCCCGCGTTCGCCATGCGGATCAGTTGTTCCGCATCCACGTTCATGTCGGGCGCGCTCTCCACCAGCCAAGCCTGGACGGTCTCCGCGTGCAGGACCTCGCTGGCTTCGATGATCGAGGAAATGGTGGGCGCCGTGGTCGAGTACATGCGCGCGGCGCGGATGGCCATTTCGCGCGTGGTCGCAAGGTCGGCGTACCCCGCGGCCTCCGCCGCCTCCGGCGTGGCCATCCGGTAGCGCTGCACCCAGGGCGTCACCCGACCCTCCACCTCCACCGAGCTGACGTCCATCCACGCGGTGGGGCTCACCATCACCATCATGCCCGATCCCTTCCGGTTGACGGCGTCGTCGCACACGTGGTCGGAACGGTGGTACACCCGGTGCCCGTCATCGGAGAACCGCCAGGTGGTGGTGCCCTCGCACCCCTCCTGGGTGGCGTCCACCGGACGACCGTCCGCGCGCGCCACCTCGCGCGAGAGGACCTCGCCCCCGCGCACGGTCACGAACTCCGCCGACGTCCGGTCCTCGCCGGGAATCACGCAGAGCGTGGGCGCTTCCGCGACCTCCTCCTGGTCGACGGGCGTCCAGCATCCAGTGAACGCCAGCCAGCTGCCGACCGCGGACTGTCCCTCCACGGGGACGGCGGTGGCCATCCACGACAGCGCGACGACCGACAACCCCCGGGCCACGCGCTTCAAGGCTCTCCGATGTTCTCTCATGTTCCCCTCCTCCACTGTCGCCATCCTTTCCTCCCGGGGCGGCCCCGTCACCCACCCATGCGGATTCCGAATCCCGCCAGGATCTGGAAGCCGGACAGGTCGATGTCCTCGAAACCCTCGAACGCGCGATCCATGGGGCCGCTGGACCAAGAATAACGTCCCTCGGCGGTCAGCACGAATCGCGGTCCCACCGCGAACTCCACTCCGCTCAGGACGTGCGCGAAGGGCGTGACGCCATCCGACGCCAACTCGTCATGGAAGATGTCCAGCGTCTCGACGTCGACGAAATCGCCGCTCTGCTCGAACTTGTAGTGGTTGCCGCCGGCTCCCGCCCCCACGTAGGGCACCAAACCCGAGGGAACCCAGGCGAAACGGCCCAAGCTGCGGCCGCGGTCGCGCAGGTAGTAGCGCACACCCAGCGTGAAGGGAAGCTTGGAGTGGACGGTGACCTGTTCGATGGGCCGGCCGTCGGTGTCCTCCCAGTCCCTGAACTCGGAGGGAGTCTCGCTCTTCGCGTAGCCCAAGCCGGCCACCAAGTCGAGTCGCTCGCTCAACCGCACCCCGAGATCCACCCCGATGATGGCGGCGGTGAAGTTGCTCTTCTCCAGCGTGAGCAGCTCGCTCGTGTAGCTGAAGACGTCGCTGCCCGCGCGCGGAATGTCGAATCCGGTGCGAATGGAGAAGGTGGCGCCGGGGCGCCCGAACAGGAAACCGTCCCCGTCCTGGGCCCGGACCGTGGACGGCGGGGTCGCCGCGCCCGCGAGGACCGCGACAAGGAACAACACCATGGCCTGTCGATTCATGGAGCACTCCCGATACGTTGGATGCCGGGTCCCGAACCCCGCCGCGCCCGAACCTCGCGACTTGCGCATCCGGAACCTCCTGCTACACGATTTCGCATTGCGGGTTCATCCATTGCAAGCATCGTACCGGAAGCGGCGACGCCGTGGGCGCAACCACCGCGGATCCGCGAAGCTGGCGTCCCACAAGGCCAAAGGAGTCACGCCATGAGCCACCCGCGCATCCTCGCCTCCGTCCTTTCCTGCGCCGCCGCCGGCGTTCTGTCGCTCTCCGCCTGCACCATCGAGTCGGCCCGCCAGCCCCCCGACATGTCCGGCGAGGCGCCCATCTTCGAGGTGGACCCGCTCTGGCCCAAGCCACTGCCCAACCACTGGGTCCTGGGTTCGACCATCGGCGTGGGGGTCGATTCGCGCGACCACGTCTTCATCATCCACCGCCGCACCACCTTCAACGAGATCAACGAGATCGGGGCCACCCTCGACCCGCCCACCAGCGAATGCTGCGTGCCCGCGCCCAACGTGCTCGAGTTCGACCCCGACGGGAACCTGGTCAACTCCTGGGGCGGCCCCGGTGAGGGTTACGATTGGCCGACCTCCAACCATGGCCTCAGCGTGGACCACCACGACAACATCTGGATCGGGGGCAATGGGGACTCGGACGGGCAGCTGCTCAAGTTCACCCGCGACGGCGAGTTCCTGATGCAGGTCGGGGTGGCCGACGCACAGCCCAACAGCAACTCCACGGAGCACTTTTCCCGGGTCGCCAAGGTCTCGTTCGACGGCGTCAACGACGAAGCGTACGTGGCCGACGGCTACGGCAACCGCCGCGTGGTGGTGCTCGACTCCAACACGGGCGGGTTCAAGCGGTATTGGGGCGCGTACGGCAACCAACCCAGCGACGACCTCGTCGCCGCGCACACGCCCGGCGGTCCACCGCAACAGCAGTTCCGCACGCCGGTGCACTGCGCCGATCCCTCGGCGGACGGGCTGGTCTACGTCTGCGACCGCGCCGGCAACCGCATCCAAGTGTTCCGGAGCGACGGAAGCTTCGTGCGCGAGGCCATCATCGCCAACCAGACCCTGGGCGGCGGATCGGTGTGGGACATCGCCTTCTCGCGCGATCCCGGACAGCGCTTCCTGTACGTGGCCGACGGCATGAACAAGGTGGTTCGCGTGCTGGATCGCGAGACGCTCGAGGTGCTCGCGAGCTTCGGCGGGGGGGGACGTCAACCGGGCCAGTTCTACGGGGTGCACAGCGTCGCGACCGACTCGCGGGGCAACCTCTACACCACCGAGACCTACGAGGGCAAGCGGCTTCAGAAGTTCGTGTTCCTGGGAACCGGACCGGCGACCGCGGAGCACCAGGGGGCGCTTTGGCCGCGGAGCGGAGGTGATTAGGCGCTTCCGCCGGACCGGCGCGCGAACCGCCGGAGGGCCCGGCGGGACAAGGCCGTCCGGGCTGGCAGGCCGTGGACGAACTCCCCCCGGCATTCGGGCGGCGTGGCATCCGCGCTGGTTCGCGGCGCTCATGGGGATCGCCAACTTCGCCCCGGCCACCGCCGCCCCCCAGGCGGCCACGCCGGAGGCGCGCGCGACCGCCACCCCCATCCCCCGTCCCCCCGTCATCGACGGGGTGCTCGACGAGCCCTTCTGGGCCACCATCGATCCGGTCACCGACTTTCGCCAGCGCGACCCCGTGGATGGCGCGCCCGCGAGCGAACCCACCGAGGTGCGCATCGGCTACGACGCCAACGCCCTCTACCTGGGCTTCGTCTTCCACGACTCCGAACCCGGGCTCATCCGTCGCAGCATCCTCCACCGGGGCGGGCGCATCGACAAGGACGACCGCGTGATCGTCGCGCTGGACACGTACCACGACCGCCGCAACGCCTACATCTTCGAGATCGGCGCGCTGGGAACGCAGGACGACGCGCTCATCTCGGACGAGAGCATGACCTTGGACGACTGGAACTGGGACGGTGTCTTCACCAGCGAGACGCGCGTGACCGAGGACGGCTGGGTGCTGGAACTCGAGATCCCCTTCACCACCATCCGCTTCCCGGACACCGACGAGCCCACCATGGGGATCGCCTTCATGCGCTCGATCCGACGCAAGAACGAGAGCGTGTTCTGGCCGCACATCGGGCAGGAATACCGGGCGGGGATCTCGCAGGTGTCGCGCTACGCCACGCTCGACGGGCTGCGCGGGCTGAGGCGCGGGCGCTACGCCGAAGTCAAGCCGTACGCCATCGCCGGCACGCAGCGGATGGCGGGCGACGCGAGCTTCGACGGGCAGACCGACGTGGGGCTCGACGTCAAGTACGCCCTCACCTCGAACCTGACCTTCGACCTCACCTGGAACACCGACTTCGCGCAGGTCGAGTCCGACAACGTCCAGATCAACCTCACCCGCTTCGACCTCTTCTATCCCGAGAAGCGGGAGTTCTTCCTGGAACGGGCCGGTCTGTTCCAGTTCGGCACGCCGCGCCAGACGGAGGTCTTCTTCAGCCGCCGGGTGGGACTCGAGGGCGATATCGCGGGCGGGGGTCGGCTGACCGGCCAGGCCGGACCGGTGTCGATCGGGGCGTTGGCGCTGCGCACGCGCGCGCACTCGGACGACGAGGTCGGGTCGCCGGCCGCGTGGAACTCGGTGCTGCGGCTCCGAACGGACGTGCGACCGCGCACGACGCTGGGTGGGATCATCACCAGCCTCGACCACGGCGGCGGCTGGGACCGGACGGCCGGGGTCGACTTCGCCAGCCGCTTCTGGAGCAGCAGCGCGTTCACCGCGTGGGCGGCGAGGGTGTGGAATCCGGACTTCGCCACCTTCCCGCCGGGGGCGTCGGGGTCGGCCGGCGCCACCGAACCCCGGGCGGCCGGCGCCGCCAACGCCGCCTCGGCCGAGCTGGTGCTCCAGAACGACCGATACGTGGCCGGGATCTCGCGCCTGGTCCTGGACGACGGCTTCCAGCCGGCCCTGGGCTTCGTGCCCCGCACCAACCAGGACCGATGGCAGGGCCGGGTCGGGTTCACGCCCCGGTTCGAGTCGAGCGCGTGGGCGCGCCAGCTCATGCTGGACGTGAGCGGCCACCACATTCGGGGCCGCGACGGCGCCAAGCAAACCCATCAGCTGCGGGCGGGCGCCGGGCTCAGCTTCCAAACCGGAGAGTTCGCCAACATCGCGTTCAGCGAGCGCTTCGAGGGGCTGGAGGCGCCGGCGCGCATCAGCGGTAGGCGGCTGCCGGCGGGAGACTACGTGTTCCGCCGTTTGACCGTGAGCCTGCGCACCAACGACAGCCGCACCTTCTCCGGGGCGCTGCAGGGGTCCATGGGCGACTTCTGGTCCGGCGCGCGCACCGAGATCGGGGGCGGCGCGACCTGGATCACCGGCCCGCACCTCACCATGGGCGCGCGCTACGCCTGGAACGGCGTCTCGCTACCGGTGGAGGACGGAGACTTCTCGACCCACCTGGTGAGCGCGAACCTCCAGGGCGCGGTCAGCCGCAAGCTCTTCGCCAACGCGCTGGTGCAGTGGGACAATCACTCGCGCGAGCTCCAGGCCAACGTCCGCATCGACTGGATCCACACCCCCGGCAGCGACCTGTTCGTGGTGGTCGACACCGGCTATCTAACGGGCGACCTGCTCGACCCGCGCGAGCCCCGCTGGCGGCGCCGCACGGGCGTGGTGAAGCTGACGTATCTGATGGCGCTCTGAGGAGGATCTGGCGTGTTGAAGGGGGTGACGGCTTGGCCTACGGCTCCTTGCCCCGAGCAGGTTCGGGAAACGCCAGCACATCGATGTCGTACCAGTCCACGCCGCGGTCGGGATATCCGTCGACATCCTCGGAGTCGACCGGACGGTCCACCAACACCGCCAGCGTGGAACCCCGCAGGTCGATTGCGAGCGCGTCGTGGCCGACACGCACGGCACCCAGATATTCGGCGCCCCAATATACATCCAGATAGGAAACCCCGTCGTTGCGGCCCCGGTTGGTCACGACCCAAAGCCGGCCGTGGTCGTCGAACGCGAGGGGCAGACGGGGATATGGTTTGGGCGTGTTCCGGAAAAAGTTCTCGTCCGCGAAAGTACCCGCGGACTCCAAGTACTCCTGGACTTCCCGCTCGCTCGGCAACTCCAAGACATACCTTGGCGCCGTGATCATTGTTCCGAGAGGGTCGTCGCGACCCGCAAAGAAGAGCAAACGCCCACGGCAAACAGGGAACACCAAGCCTCCCAGCGGCGAGAACGCTCCAAAATTGAGCCCTTCGACCTCAAGTTCCCTTGTGCACCCGGCGTCGGCACTGAACCGGCCGGAGAAGGTTCTCTCCCACACGATCTCGCTGGATTCCACGTCAATCTCAACCTGACGGTAACCGGGGGTTACTCCCGCGGAATCGCGTCGCATTGAGAAGAGGTTGACGTTCAGCACCGACGTAAAGACGGAAGAGCCAGGTATTAGAAAGGCGACGTTCGGCAACCGCACTTCAGACTCCAGCGTACCCGCTGGATCGAAAATGGACATGCGCCCCAAGCCAGCGTCGATTACGCCCACGACACCGTCCGGTCCACGCGCAAGGTCGAGGAACCCCTGGAACTCACCCGGTCCCGCGCCCGCCCGCCCGAAGTAGCTTTCCACGGCACCGCTAACGCTGGTGCAGTAAACCCGGCTCTCGTAGGACTCGATCGTGCAGATGGTCGTATCGTTGGCCAGCACGACCCCCGGGTTCTCGCTAAGCGGAACCGTCGATGCGGCGTATGGAGTCAGAGAGAAATCCTGTCCTGGCTCCAAACCGCCACCACACGCGGCACAGCCAACGATGACGATGGATGCTGTGACCACGAGACAACATCGCAGCCTGCGACCCCAAGGTGCCAAGTGCGGAAGAGCTATAGGCAGGTCTCCGCGATCAGGGACCCGGAGCGACCCTGGCCCCACGATGCCCTCTCTAGCTGCACATCTCGTGCGTGGAGAGTTCGTTTAGGCACGACTCCATGGCATCGGCTCCGCCAGAAAGCGCTTGTCTCTCGCCAGCCCCTTCTCGCTTCCAATCGTTGTATACGTTTGTGCCAACAGCGTGGCAGTACTCGCTGCATCGGTTTCCGATTTCGACTACTTGGGCCAGCAAACTGGATGCAACGAGTAAGCTGACGAAGGGGAGTGCCTTAAAGAGGAGAGACTTGCGGGTCACGTAAAGCATGTTGCCTCCCGGCGTGAAGTGGATGGCCGTCAACCGGAAGACCCGTGTCAACCGGAAGACCCGTGTCAACCGGAAGACCCATTCAAAGAATGAACTAACGACCGGAACGCGGCGTGTCAACCTTCCGGGAGGAAAGGAAATGGCCGGTCTTTCGGACCCGGGCAGCCCGGCACCTCGGTCGCGTGCCCGCATCAGTTCGACACCCCCGCGAAGTTGCCGCTCACGCCCGAGCGCCGGCTGCGCGTCATCTGGGGGTCGGCGAATCCGCGCACAAGGCCGATGAAGTCGCCGGTGCCCACGCGGAACATGGGCCCGCGTCCCGACTCGGCGCCGATCGGCCACGCCATGTCGATGCGCGTCACGCGGGCGCTCCCCACGGGGAACCCGACGCGCAGGCCCGCTCCCACCGATCTCTTCCAACCGGTGTCGACGCCGAACGGCGCGTCGCCCGCCCACGCCCTGCCGGCGTCCGCGAAGAAGGTGAGCCCCAGATCGATCAGCGAAGGGGCGGGCCAGCGCAGATCGACGCGGTTCTCCAGGGAAGCGACCACGCGCCGGCCCGCCGGGAAGTCCTCCTCCCTATAGCCGCGCACCACGTCGCGGCCTCCCAGGGTCAGCTGGAAGGGGGTGATGGTGTTCCATCCCCCCGCCGTCGAGACGCGCGCCACCAAGGTATTGGCCGCGGCCACCCCCGGTTGCCAGTAGGCCAGCAGGTCCGCCTCCGAGTGGATGTCGCGCCAGCGCGCCTCCGATTCGCCCTCGAAGCGCACCCGCCGGCCCTCGGCGCGCGCGTCCACCAGCACGAGGGCCGACGCCGAACCCACGCCCCCGAAGAACGACATCCGCGCCATGACGTCGCTCGCGAGCGGGGCCTCGGACGCGGTCGTCCCACCCGACGCACCGAACCAACCGCCCAGGGGAAGCCGGGGAGCCAGGGTGAGCGCGACATCCACACCCTGCTGAACGCTTTGTTCTCCGCTCACCGCGTCCAGCCCGCGACGGGTCTCGAAGCGCACCTTGCGTCTCGCCAACAGCAGGTTGACGCGGGTGAGATCGTAGCCCCGGGTCTGCCGCGCCAAGCGCGCGCCCACACCGAGTTCGTCGTCGAGCAGGGTTCCGAAGTCCAAGCCCCGGACGAGCGAAACCGAACCCGGGTAGTCGTCGAAGCGCAGGATTTCCCGCGAGATCCCCACACCCAGGAGGCTCAGGTCCCCGGGATCGCCGAAGCGGAACGCCTGGGTGGCCTCGATACGCTGGAAGAGCTCCGGGAGCACCGCGTAGCCGTAGTCGAGGTCCGGGCTCAGCACGTAGGGGAAGAGCGACTCGCGGCTGTGGAACCGCAGCCTGCCCGCGACTCGGCCCACCTCGCCCACGAAGGGGTAGACGAGCATGGCCTCGGCGAAGCCGCCCGCCCGCGTGCGCCCGGCGTTGAGGCGTCCGTCCAGGCGCGTGCCCGCGAGCCGCGCCGACTCCAGGGCGACGCCGTAGTCCCGCCGCTGCTTGCGCTGCCGCAGGAATGCGCCGATGAGGTGGCCGCGACCCAGGAAGTTCTCCTCCACCATGCTGGCGCCCTCGAACTGGAGGCCGTCGTCGACGGCCACGTCGATCTGGAGTTTGGTGGTCCACTCGTCGCGGGTGACGACCTCCACCCGGCGGGTCCCGTCGGGTTCGGGAACCGCCCTCACCTCGGCGGACGAGATGAAGCGGTGGTCGCGCAGAAGACGCTCCGATTCCCCGAGCAGGAAGTCGTCCGGGCAATCGCCCTCCTCGAAGAGCAGCTCGCGGGCGATGAAGTCCGCGCGCGTGTCGACGTGCAGGAAGTTCGCCAGCTCGCGCACCCAGCGGAACGGCGCCCCGCCCGACTCCGGACCCGGGTCGAAGATGGGCCGGCTCGCGATGACGATGCTCGAGACCGGTCCCGGCTCGCAGGCCAGGTCTCCAAGGGACGACTGGGCCCGCGACGGCGACGGGGCCAGCAATCCGAACAGGAGGAGGAGTCCGTGGATGAATCCGCCCGGGCACCGAAAGCGGCGGGGCGCACCGCGAACCGCGCAACGGACCGGGACGGACGCCACGCCCGCGGACGAAGCCGAAACTGCGAAATGGGACAAGGGGGCCGTGGGATGTGGCTCGGAGGGAGGTTGACTCGGAACTGGCGGGGAGCGGGCCCGGGAACCGTTGGACTGCCCGAAGCCGGCCTTCCATGCTATGGCCCTCACGGCTCGATGTTCCCGGCCCCTCGACCCGTTGACCCTCGCCCGCTCCCGCGAATAAGATTGACGCCCTTGTTTCCTCCGCGCGGCGTCGTGTTTCGAGAGGCTCGCGGAGGCTCGTGTTTGGGGGCCGCGAACCTCGTCCACAAAGCCCGGAGCCGCCCGGATCCCATGACCCCGCCAACCCCCATGTCCTCAACCCCAGCGCGCGCGGCCGTCGGCCTCGCCGCCCATGGCCTGGCGCCCGCGGGGAGCGTCCACTGGAATCTCTCGCCCGCGCGACTCTACGAGGCCGCTCTGGCCCGCGGCGAGGGCCACCTGGTGAACATGGGTCCATTCGCGGCGGTCACCGTCCCGCACACCGGCCGCTCCCCCGACGACCGCTTCACCGTCGAGGAACCCTCCACGGCCGACCAGATCGACTGGGGCTCGATCAACCGTCCCATGAGCGAAGCGCACTATCGAACGCTCCGGGCCGACATCGTCGAGTACCTGAACCAGCGCGACCTCTTCGTGCGCGACGCCCACTGCGGAGCCGATGCCGCGCACCGGATCGCGGTTCGGGTGGTGAGCCCCAGCGCCTGGCACACCCTGTTCGTCCACAACATGTTCCTGCGCCCGACGGGCGACGAGCTGGCCGCCATGCGCCCCGACTTCGTCGTGCTGCACGCACCCCTCCTCCAAGCCGACCCGGAGCGCCACGGCACCCGGAGCGCCACGGCGGTGGTCGTCAATCTGGCCGAGCGGACCGTGTTGGTGGCGGGCACGCGCTACGCGGGCGAGATCAAGAAGTCCATCTTCTCGTCGATGAACTTCTTTCTTCCGGGCAAGGGCGCGCTTCCCATGCACTGCTCGGCCAACATGGGCGAGGACGGCGACACCGCGCTCTTCTTCGGCCTCTCGGGAACCGGCAAGACCACGCTGTCCGCGGACCCCGCGCGGCGCCTGATCGGCGACGACGAACATGGTTGGAGCGACGACGGAATCTTCAACTTCGAGGGCGGCTGCTACGCGAAGGTGATCCGGCTCTCCCCGGTGCACGAACCGGAGATCCACCGCACCACGCGCATGTTCGGCACCATTCTCGAGAACGTGATCTTCGACGAGGACACGCGCGAGGTCGATCTGGACGACGACACCCTCACGGAGAACACGCGCGCCTCCTACCCCATCCACTACATCCCCGGCGCGGTGCCGGACGGGCGCGGCGGTCATCCGGCGAACATCCTGTTCCTCGCCGCCGACGCCTTCGGCGTGCTGCCACCCATCGCGCGCCTGACCCCGGAGCAGGCGATGTACCACTTCCTGTCGGGGTACACCGCCAAGGTGGCGGGAACCGAACGGGGCGTGACCGAGCCGCGCGCGACCTTCAGCGCCTGTTTCGGCGCGCCGTTCCTGCCCATGCACCCCGGCGTCTACGCCCGCATTCTGGGCGAGAAGCTGCGCCGCCACGGCTCGCGCGTATGGCTGGTCAACACCGGATGGACGGGGGGCGGGTTCGGCGTCGGCAGGCGCATGGACCTCCCGCACACGCGCGCGATGATCCGCGCGGCGCTCGACGGGTCGCTGGACGGCGCGCCGACTCGGACCGATCCGGTCTTCGGGCTGGCGGTTCCCCGCGAGGTCGAGGGCGTGCCCGCCCAAGTCCTGACCCCGCGCTCCACCTGGGCCGACCCGGAGGCCCACGACCGCGCCGCCGCCCGGCTGGCGGGCATGTTCCGGGACAACTTCTCGCGCTTCGCCGACGCCGCTCCGGAGGAGGTGCGGTCGGCGGGTCCAAGCTAGCAGCCCGTGGACAAACTCCGCCCGGCATACGAGCGGCATCGAACCGCGCCTCACCTCCACGCGAACCGGCCCGGCACCTCGCCGGGACAGGGAGCCGAAATGGCCAAGAAGCACTGGCTGATGAAGACCGAGCCCGGCGTCTACTCGATCGACGACCTCGAGCGGGATGGACGCACCTGGTGGGAGGGCGTCCGCAACTACGGTGCGCGCAACAACATGCAGGCCATGAGCGTGGGCGACGAGGTGCTCTTCTACCACAGCATGGCCAAGCCGCCCGGAGTCGCGGGGCTCGCCCGGGTGTGCAAGGAGGCCTATCCGGACCACTTCGCCTTCGATCCCGACGAGCACTACTACGACCCCAAGTCCGACCCGGCGAAGCCCCGCTGGTACATGGTGGACGTGGAGTTCGTGGAGAAGTTCCCCGAGGTGGTTTCGCTAAGGGACATCCGTCAGGTGCCGGCGCTTTCGGAGATGGTGCTGGTGCGGAACTCGCGCCCTTCGGTTCAGCCGGTGCGGGCGGAGGAGTTCGAGATCATCCGCGCGATGGGCCGCGCCGGAGGTTGACCGCGACCTTCGGCGGAGCGCGCGCCAACGCCGCGCCGCCGGTGGCCCGCACCCCGTTCGCCACGGTTCCCCTCGTCCGCCACGGCCGTCGCGTCATCGCCCCATTGCTCGGCCCCCGCGCCCTCCGGTAGACTCTCCGCATGTCCCCCCGGAACGCGCCCGCCCTGATTCGCGACCCGATCTGGGGCTCGATCCGGCTGGACGCGACCGCCGCCCGCATCGCGGACGCCCCCGCCTTCCAGCGGCTGCGCTACATCCGCCAGCTCGGGCTGGCCCACCTGGTCTACCCCGGGGCCACGCACACCCGCTTCGCCCATGCGCTGGGCGTGTTTCACCTGGTGCGCGCCGCCCTCCGGGTGCTCCGGAAGCGGGAACCCATGCCCGACGAGGCGTGGCGGGGCGCCGAGCTGGTGCCGTACGCGGGGCTCCTGCACGACATCGGCCACTACCCCTTCTCGCACGCGCTCGACGACCTGCGCGGGGACGACCACCCGGGCGACCACGAGGCGGTCGCGGCGCACTTTCTGGACTCGCCCGGGGTGCGCGAGGCGCTGGCCGGCCTGGGACCGGGCGCCGCCGCCGAAATCGGCTCGCTCATCCGTGGCGAGAGCGCGATGCCCCTGCGCGGCCTCGTGCACGGCAGCCTCGACATGGACAAGATGGACTACCTGAGGCGGGATGCGCGCTCCTGCGGGGTGCCCTACGGAGAGGTCGACGTCGAACGGCTCCTGCAGGGCTTGCTCCTGCTGCGCGATCCGGAGACCGACGCCTACGAGGTGGGCGTGGGCGAAAAGGCGGTGAGCGCGCTCGAATCGCTGCTGTTCGCCAAGTACCAGATGTTTCGCACGGTGTACTGGCACCACGCCGTGCGGGCGGGAACGGTGCTGTGCGCGCGCATCGTCAACGACGCGGTGGACGCCGGGCTGGTCGGGGGGCGCGAGCTGGCGGGCCCGACCGACGACGAGCTTCTGCATCTGATCGGCCGCCGCGCCGAGGCCCGCGGCGGACCGGTCGCCGACCGCATACGCCACCGCTGGCTTCCCGCCCTGGGGGCGCGGCAGCTGCCCAAGCGCGCCGCCGAGCTCACCGCCGCCGACCTGGGCGAGCGAACCCTTCCGTCCTGGATCGAGGCCCCGGGTCCCGAGCGCCGCGGGCTCGAGGATCGGCTCGCGGACACGCTCGACCTCGAACCCGGCGAGGTGGCGATCGACTTCCCCTGCAAGCCGGCCATGTTCCAGTTGGACCTGTTGGTGCGCCGCCGGAACGGGCGCGTGGAGCGGCTCGGCAAGACCGGCATCCCCGGCGTGATCGATCTGCCCAGGGTGGCCCGCGAGCTCTACCGCACCTCCCGGGTGCTGCGCGTCTTCACCTTCCGCAAGAGGTCGTTGGCGCCCGACCGGGTGCTCGACCTCCTCGCGGAGGACGACGCGAACCTCGCGGGAGAACCGGTTGGGTCCGAGCCGCGGGCGAACGGCGCGTAGTTGGGGCTCACGCCGCGAACGGTGTCGCGCGCACGCCCGCATCCGCGAGGGAACCCCGGTGTCGGTGGGGTTTAGCAGTCGGTGGCACCGCCCTCCGGTGTTCTGGACAAATCCGGAATTCCTTTTATCTTTCTAGGCTGCGGATCCTCCGCCTCGCGTATGGGTATGCGAGGCGCCGGAGCAACGCGACGCCAAGGCGCAAACCACCGCCGGGGCCGACAAGGAGACCGTTCTCAGAATGCCCGCTACGCTGCGAAAGAAGGCGGTTCGTCGTCGCAAGAAGCGCTCGAACAGCCTGCTGGTCGGTTTCGATACCGGAGTCGAGGAGCAGAGCGCGCTCGATCAGTACCTGCGCGACGTGAGCCGGCACGAGCTGATCACCCCCGAGCAGGAAAAGGTGCTGGGCGCCCGGGCTCAACGCGGCGACGAGGACGCGGTCCAGGAGCTGGCGCGGGCCAACCTGCGGTTCGTCATCAGCGTGGCCAAGAAGTATCAGAATCGGGGGGTGTCGCTCACCGACCTGATTCAGGAGGGCAACGTCGGCCTGGTGACGGCGGCCCGGAAGTTCGATCCCGAGCAGGGCGTCAAGTTCATCAGCTACGCGGTGTGGTGGATTCGCCAGGCGATCCTGGCCTCCCTGGCCAATCAAGGTCGCTCGGTGCGCGTTCCCCTGAACCGGGCCTCGGACCTCGCGCGCATCTTCCGCGAGAAGGAACGGCTGCGGCAGGAGCGCGGTCGCGAGCCCTCGCCCGAGGAGCTGTCCAAGGCAACCCGGCTCACGCCCGAGCTCATCGAGTCGCTCCAGACCCTGAATGCGGCGGAGATCCGGTTGGACGCGCCCATTGGCGACAGCGAGGACTCCCAGCTCGTGGAGCGCTTCCTCACCGAGGAGGCCACCGAGCCCGAGCTGGGGGTGGAGGCCCGCCTGCTGGCCGAGTCCGTCAACGTGGCCCTCACCACGCTCGAGGCCCGCGACGCCAAGGTGCTGCGTCTCTATTTCGGGCTGCAGGGCGAGCGCGAGCACACGCTGGAGGAGATCGGCAACATGCTGGGGGTCACGCGCGAGCGGATTCGCCAGCTGCGCGACCGGGCGCTGCGCCGCCTGCGGGACGGCGAGAAGGGATCCGCGCTGGAATCCTTCGCGGCGTGACGTTCCGGGTGCGGCACCGCCTCGCACCCGTCCTCCCCAACCGGGGACCCGCGCCTCCCACGCCATCCGCCCAGGCCCATCACGCCCCCAACCCGTGACCTCCACCGGGCGCGTTCACGAAGTGGTCGGCGGCGTCTACGGCGTCCACCTCGACCTCGGTGGCTCGGTCGACTCCTCGCTCCGCGGACGCCTCAAGGCCAAGCCGTGGAGGGGAGGCCGCGTGGTGATCGGCGATCGCGTCCGGGTGGCCCTGGCCGGCGGCGAGGCCACCATCGAGGAGGTGCTGCCGCGCACGACCACCTTCCAACGCAGGGGGGCGGGCGGGCGAACGGCGAAGGTGGTGGCGGCCAACCTCGAAAGCGTGGTGGTGGTGATGTCCGCGCGCGACCCGGCGCTCAGCCTGGGCTACCTGGACCGCATCCTCGCCGTTTGCGAGGCCAACGCCCTCCCCTGCGCGCTGACCATCAACAAGCAGGACCTACCGGGCGCCCCCGCGGCCTCCCATCCCGTGCGCGACCTGTATCGGCGAATCGGCTACGAGGTGATCCTCACCAGCGCCGAATCGGGCCTTGGGCTCGATCGGCTGCGCGCGGTCGCGGTGCGGGGCATCTGCGCCCTGGTGGGCCCCTCCGGGACGGGTAAATCGAGCCTTCTGAACCGGCTCGACCCGTCGCTGGACCTGCGCATCGGCGCGCTCAGCCGCAAGACCGGCACCGGTCGACACACCACGGTGAGCAGCCGACTGCTTCGGCTCTCCGACGGAACCTTGGTGGCGGACACGCCGGGGTTCGGGGATGTCGGGCTGTGGGGTGTTCCGGCGGGGCGCCTCGACCGCTGCTTCCCGGAGATTCGGGCGCTGCGCGACGGCTGCCGATTCCGGACGTGCGGCCACGTGCGCGAGCCCGACTGCGCCGTGCGCGACGGGGTTCGCTCGGGCGAGATCGCGCGAAGCCGGTACGCGCACTATCAGGCCCTGCTCGCGGAGGCCGATTGAATGCGTCGCGAGGGGGAGCGTCGATGGCGGGATCCGGATGCCGCGCGCCGGGCACCGCGACGACCGCGTTGGGGTTGGCGGCGATGGTAGACCAGCGTCGGTTTCGGGACGCGATGAGCCGCCTGGTGACGGGCGTCTCCCTGGTCACCGGCCGCCTCGACCAGTCCGCGCACGGGCTGACGGTCAACGCGGTCAGTTCGGTTTCGCTCGATCCGCCCCTGGTCCTGGTGTGCCTCGACAGAGGGGGGAACTCGCACGATCCCATCATCGCCTCGGGCGCGTTCGCGGTGAGCGTGTTGGCGAGCGATCAGAAGGAGCTGGCGTATCGTTTCGCGCGCGGAACCCACGACGAGCGATTCGCCGGGATCGAGTTTCGCGACGGCGAATCCGGGAGCCCGGTGCTGCGCGGCGCGCTCGCCTGGCTGGACTGCGCGATCCGGGCCGTGCATCGGGCGGGCGACCATTCCATTGTGGTGGGCGAGGTGCTGGGGTGCGGGGCCCGGGCGGGCGACCCGCTGGTGTTCTTCGGAAGCGAGTACGGGCCGTGATGGGCATGGGCGCGACGATGGGCCGCACGCACGCGGCGGCGTTTCTCATCGGTGGGGTGATGGGCGTGATGGCCGAGATGGCCGCCGGGCTGATCCTCTACGAGGGAGCCGGCCTCCTTCGGGCCACCACCGTCGTGCTCGCAACCGAGGCCGCGGCCGCGGGGACGGGGCTGCTCGTCGCCACCCGCGTGGCGGTGGAGGAGATCCCCGCGCACCTGCGGCGACACCTGCACCTCACGCTCGTCTCGCTGGGACTCGCCGGCATTCTCACCTCGCTATGGGGTTTTTTCGGCGGCCTCTCCGTGGTGCCCGGCGGGCAGGCGGCCGCGCTCGCCCTCCTGGCGGCCCTCCCGCTCTACATGTCGGGCATGGTGCTCGGGCTGCTGTGCCGATTGGACGCCGGCGAGGCGGAGGATGGAACGGTGGCCGGGGGAGGGATCGCGCTCCTGGGGGCCGCGACGGGATTCGTCACCTACGGGCTCTTCCTGATTCCGCGGCTGACGCCTCCGGTTCTCGTGCTGCTGTGCATGGCCGCGGTGTCGGGGGCGGCCCTGCTGCGCGGGTCGGCCGTGGCGCGCGCGTCGGGCGAACCGGATGGCGGAGGCGAGGACGGCGTGGATCCTGACCAGGCGTCCGGGGGTTGGACCGAACGGCAAAGCCGAGCGACGGAAGGCGACGCGGATGCGACGCCGCTCGAAGGCCCGGCGGAACACGCGCCCGGAGCCGCCGAAGCTCTTCCACTCGAACCAACGGGGAAGCCGGAGTCATGAGAGAAACGAGGGACATCAGGTACGGTGGGCGCGCCCGCGGCGCGCGTCCGGTGGCGTGCGCCCTGCTCGCGGCGTGCGCTCTCGCGGCGTGCGGCCCCCAGGGTGGCGGCGGACGGCTGAGCGTGCGCACCCTGGACGTTCGGGTCACCAGCCCGGACGACGGCAGGGTCTTCCAGGGTGCCGCCATCGATTCCACGTGGACCATCCCCGGTGACGATGGCCAACGGCTGACCCGCTCGCTGGTGCTCGAGCCCGGCGACGGTTCGGAGAACCCGAACGGCCTGTTGGATCTCTCGCTGGGCGCGCTGGTCACGGGCTTCCTGTTCCTTCCGCCGGACGAGTTGACGGACGACCCCGGAACCACCGACGAGATGGCCAACGGCATGCTTCAGATCACCCTGCAACAGGGGATCGCATTCCGCGCGCTCGTGGCCACCAACTACAGCCGGGGCGAGGACATGGCGTGGCGCGGCGCGGCGGACTTCACGGACCGGCTGGTGTGGATCGACAGCCGGGTCACGCCTCCGGATACCGTCCGGCTCTCCCTGGAGGGAGGGTACACCGACGAACGCGACGCCACGGGCGGGCAGCGGGCGGTCCTGGACGCCCAGGGCACGCTCCACGTGGCCACCGCCGGCGAGTACGCGGTCTCCCTGACCGAGCGCGTCGAGACCATGGAAGTGTCGGCGGAGGGCGTGGCGCGGTTGATGGACGACGCCCGCGTGGCGGAGCCGGAGGCGTAGCGGCGCGTGGACGAATCCACGCGAGCGGCGGGGCGCCGGGCTGGCAAGGCGCCTTGAGGCTCGGGTGCGGCGCTACCGGGACGAAGGGCAACCTCGAGCGCAGCGGTCCAGCGCGGATGCCACGCCGCTCGATGGCCGGGGGGGAGTTCGTCGGCGGGCTGCTCCAGCGGAAGGAAGAGGCTGGACTAAGTCCACTTAGTCGGACTAACTCTTCCGCCTCAATAGCAGGGCTCCCGTTGGGTCCACCTCCGCGCGCCACCCGGGAGGAATCCACGTGGTCGAGCTGTACTCCAGAACGAGGCCCGGACCCGGCAGCACGTGACCCGCGCGCAGGTCGCGACGCCACCAGCGGGCGGCGTCGCGCGGACGTCCGCCGGAGTGCACCGGGGCGGTGCGGGCGGGCGGGGTCGGCTCGGTGGCGGGGTCGAGCGCGGGTGGATCCAAGGGAAGGCCGGGAGCCCGGGCCACGACCCGAAGCGTGACCGCTTCCACCCGGGCGTCGTCCTGGCGGTAACCGTACCGCCGCGCGTGGGCCCGGTGAAATCGCTCCACCCAGTCGCTCGCGCGCACCGACAGCTCGTAGCTCTGGCCGAAGTAGCGGGCGTCCACCCACCGTTCCACGGTCAGCGACGCGCGTTCGTAACCCTCCTCGGCCATGCGGCCGGTCGCGGTCTCCTCCAAGTCGACGAACACCTCGCCGATGCGGGCGTCGCGGGCGGGGTCGTCGTGGGCGACGAGCACGGTGCGCGCGACCTCCCGGGTCACCGGCGCGGCCAGCATGCCGTAGGCGGACAGGAGTCCCGGATCGGGCGGGATCATGGCGGCGGAGGCGCCCAGACGCTGGGTCAGCTCCGCCACGTGGAGCCCCCCCGCCCCCCCGAACGCCACCACCACGAACGTGGCCGGGTCATGGCCGCGCTCCACCGAGATCACGCGCAGCGCCCGCTCCATCGAGCTGTTCACCACGGCCAGGATGCCGGCCGCCGCGTCCTCCATGGTGGAGTCCAAACGGTCGGCCAGCTCCGCCAAGGGCTCCTCGACCGCCGCCCGGTCGAGGGTCGCGTCGCCCCCGAGGAAGCCGTCGGCGGGCAGGCGTCCCAACCACACATGGGCGTCGGTGACGGTCAGCCCCGCGCCCCCGCGACCATAGCAGATGGGCCCCGGCACCGCACCCGCGCTCTCGGGACCCACCCGCAGGGCGCCGCCGGGGTCCACCCGGGCGAGGGAGCCGCCGCCGGCCCCCACCGTGTGGATGTCCGTCACCGGGATGGCGGCCGGTTGCCCTCCGATGGCGAACTCGCGCGTGCGCAACGGTCGCCCCGGACAGAGCGAGACGTCGGTGGAGGTGCCGCCCATGTCGAAGGTGACGATGTCGCGGAATCCGGCTCGCCGGGCCCACGCGAGCGCCCCCTCCACGCCGCTGGCCGGGCCCGACAGCACGGTGTGCACGGGTTCCTCGCGCGCCCGCGCGACCGGCAGCGCCCCCCCGTTCGACCCCATGATGCGAATCGCCCGCGCCCCCGCCCGCTCCTCCAGCCGCCCCAGGTAGCCCGAAACCACCGGCGCGATGTAGGCGTTCACGACCGTGGTCGAGGTGCGTTCGTACTCGCGATATTCCGGGAGGATCTCCGAGGACACCGACACCAGGTGGCCCGCGGCCCGCAGCCGCCTCGCCACGGCGGCCTCGTGCGCGGGGTTGGCGTAGGCGTGCAGGAGCGCCACCGCCCACGCCTCCCCTTCGCGACCGCCCAGCGCGTCGAGCTCGGCCGGGTCGAGCGGCTCGATCTCGTCGCCCCGCAGCCCCAACCGCCCGGCAATGCCGATCCGGTCGTTGCGCGCCACCAAGGGTGGTGGACGGTGTCCGACCAGGGCGTAGAGCTGCGGGCGGTTCTGGCGCCCGATTTCGATCACGTCCTCGAAGCCGCGGTTGGTCACCAGCACGACGCGCGCGCCCTTGCGCTCGAGCAGGGCGTTGGTCCCCACGGTCGAACCGTGCACCATCAGGAAGGGCGCGCCCTCGTCCATCAGCCGCCGCACGCCCGCCAGCACGGCCTCCGCGGGGTCCGCCGGGGTGGAGGGCAGCTTCAGGGTGGACACCCGCCCCTCGCGGTGGAGCACGAAGTCGGTGAAGGTTCCGCCCGTGTCCACGGCCAGCACGGCCAGGCCGGACAACCCGTCCGGGCGGTTGCCAGCGATGGGCGCGCGCGTCAGGTTCGGTCGCATGAATCCCGCCCTCTCATTCGAACGCTTCCGCCAGCTCGCCCGCGACAGCCGCCTGGTGCCGGTATGGACGGAGCTGCTCTTCGACGTGGATACCGCGGTGACCGCCTATGCGCGGCTGGCGCGCCCGCCCCACGGCTTCCTGCTGGAATCGGTGGTGGGAGGCGAACGCTGGGCGCGCTACACCTTCCTGGGCACGGCGCCCGCGGCGGTATGGCGACTGCATGGCGACAGGGCGACCTGGTGGACGCCCGACCTCGGTTGGCGGCCCGTCGATGCCGAAGACCCCCTCGCCGACCTTTCGCGCCGGCTGGAGGCGTACCGGCCCGCGCGGGTCCCGGAGCTCCCGCGCTTCTGGGGCGGCGCCGTCGGGTACCTGGGGTACGATGTGGTGCGCCAGCTGGAGCGTCTGCCCGACGCGGCGCCGGACGACTTGGGAATCCCCGACGCGGCCTTCATGTTCACCGACGTGGTCCTCGCGGTCGACAACCTGCTGGGACGGGCGAACGTCATCGCGGCCGTCCCGGTTGAACCCGGAATGGGGGAGCGGGCGCTGCGCGCGCGCTACGAGGACGGCCTCCGGAAGGTCGCCGCCACCATCCACTCCCTGCGCGCGTCGCCTCCGCCCCCGCCCATGGAGCTGCGCCCCGAGCCGGCCTCCGACCCGCTGTTCGAGAGCAGCATGAGCCGCGAGGAGTTCGAAGGCGCCGTGCGGACGATCCGAGACTACATCGTCGCCGGCGACGCCTTCCAAGTGGTGCTCAGTCAGCGACTGCGGATGTCGCTCGCGGGGTCGCCCTTCGAGCTCTACCGGGTACTGCGCACCCTCAACCCGTCGCCCTACCTGTACTTCGTCGAGCTCGACGGCGTGACCCTGGTGGGCAGCTCGCCGGAGCTGTTGGTGCGGGTGGAGGACGGCGTGGTGACCGTGCGCCCCATCGCCGGCACGCGCCCGCGGGGCGCCACCGCGGAGGAGGACGCCCGCCTGGCCGCCGAGCTGGCCGCCGACGAGAAGGAGCTGGCGGAGCACCGCATGCTCGTCGACCTGGGGCGCAACGACGTGGGCCGCGTGGCGCGCCCGGGCACGGTGCGCGTGTCGGAGCTCATGGCGGTCGAGCGCTACTCTCACGTCATGCACATCGTCAGCCGGGTGGAGGGAGACCTCAGGGAGGGTCTCACGGCCTTGGACGCGCTGCTGGCCGGCTTCCCCGCGGGAACCCTCTCGGGAGCGCCCAAGGTTCGCGCCATGGAGATCATCGACGAGCTGGAACCCGTGCGCCGAGGTCCCTACGGTGGTGCCGTCGGCTACATCGCCTACGGAGGCCGGACCATGGACACCGCCATCGCCATCCGCACGCTGCTGGCGACGCGGGAGGGAGCCTACGTGCAGGCGGGCGCCGGGATCGTGGCGGACTCCGACCCGGGCGCGGAGTACGAGGAGACCCTGAACAAGGCGCGGGCCCTGCTCAGGGCGGGCACCATGATCTAGCCGGCGGATTCCGCGGGGTGAGCCGCGCCAACCCCGGAGTCGACGGCCCACGCGGCGTCCGCTCAGGGCGCGAACGCGCCGCTCCCCAGCTCCTCCAGCAGCGCGGCGAGGGCGACGATGCCCTTGTCGAAGTTCTCCAGCGGGAACCACTCGTCGGGAGCGTGCATGTTGGCCCCGGGAAGCGCGAACCCCAGAAGGAGCACGGGAGCCTCCAGGATGCGTTCGAATTCGCCCACGATGGGAATCGAGCCCCCCTCTCCGGTGAGGACGGGACGGCGACCGAAGGAGCGCGCCATCGCCCGGTTGGCCGCGTCGATCAGCTGGCCGGACACCTGGCCCCGCCAAGGCCGCCCACCGTGCAGCTCGTCGATCCCGACCCGGACTCCCGGAGGCGCCACGCGAGCGACGTGGGCGCGCAGCAGCTCCGCCACCCGCGCCGGATCCTGGTCGGGAACGAGCCGAAAACTCACCTTGGCCATGGCGTGCGCGGGAAGCACCGTCTTGGCGCCCTCGCCGGTGTAGCCGGAGAGGAGGCCGTTCACCTCGCAGGTGGGACGGATCCAGAGGCGCTCCAAGGTCGAGTACCCCGGCTCGCCCGACAGCGCGGCCACGTCCACGCCCTCGCGAAACTCCTCCTCGTCGAAGGGCAGCGCGCGAATGCGGGCGCGGGTCGCGTCGCCCCAATCCACAACGTCGTCGTGGAACCCGTCGATCGCGATTCGCCCGGAATCGTCGTGCAGCGTCGCGAGAATGCGGGCGAGCGCCATCGCCGGATTGACCACCGCGCCCCCGTAGCTGCCCGAATGCAGGTCGCTCGCGGGTCCGCGCACGGTGATCTCGAAGTAGGCCAGGCCGCGGAGCGAGAAGAGCACCGAGGGCAGGCCGGGCGCAAACATCGCGGAATCCGAAATCACCACCACGTCGCACGCCAGCCGCCCGGCGTGCGCCTCCACGAACGGGATGAGGCTGGGAGAACCGATCTCCTCCTCTCCCTCGGCCAGCACGATCAGGTTGACCGGCAGCCGGCCGGTGGTGGCCAGAAGCGACTCCGCGGCCTTCAGGTGCAGGAACAGCTGTCCCTTGTCGTCGGCGGATCCGCGCGCGTAGATGCGCCCGTCGCGCACATGCGGCTCGAAGGCGGGGGTGGTCCACAACTCCAGCGGCTCGGCGGGCTGGACGTCGTAGTGGCCGTACACCAGAACGGTGGGGGCGTCCTCCCCCGCCCCGCGCCACTCGCCGAGCACCACCGGGTGGCGCGGCGTCTCCAGAACCTCCGCCTCCAGGCCGATGTCCCGCATGCCGTCGCGCAGCCAGTCGGCCGCGCGTCGCGTGTCGCCGTTGTGCTCCGACTTGGCGCTGATGGAGGGGATGCGCAGAAAATCGAACAGCTCCGCCTGAAACCGGTCCAGATTCCGGGCGGTGAATTTCTCGGCGGGGGTCACATCCACCCGCGGATGCCCCAGCGGTAGGTCCAGGCAAGGAGCGCGGACAGGGCGACGGCGCCGATCATGCCTCCCGCGCTGAGTGCCACGGGATCGTCGAATTCGAAGATGCCCACGCCGAGCATGCCCCCGATGACCGCGCCGAAGGATCCGAAGATCGCCAGCAGCCACGCGTGGCCCGCGCGCTCTTCGGGACGCTTCGTCACCGTCCTCGTCATCAGCCCGATGAAGGCGCCGAGAACGATCCACACGCCGACGCCGATCCAGTTTTCCATGGCGTTATCCGAGTCTCGTTGAGGAGTTGGTCCAAGCGGCGGGGAATCTACCCGCGCGCGAGGCGGGAAGCCACCCCGGACAAATCCGCGAGGCGCCCGCCGGCCGAGTGCGCGCGCGGGCGAAGAAGCCTACGAATCGCGCATCCGACGCTTGAGCTCCGCGAGCCGCTCCCCCAAGTCCTCCTCCCGCGAGGAGGGGGAGCTGAATTCCCGGTCGAACGCGGCGGCGGCTTCGGCCTCCGACTCGGTGCCGGAGACCTTCTCGCCCATGCGGTCGAAATCGCGGAACAGGTCGTCGGCCTTGCCGAGCGTCTCGCGCGCGCCCGTCCGTCCGGCGGTGGCGCCCAGCGACTCGCTCTTGAGGCGGGCGACCTTGATCTGCTCCAACATGTCGTCCACGTCGCTCCGGCATACCGTGAGCTCGCGCAGAATCGCCTCCGCCTTGCCCTCGAGCACCCGCGCGCGCTCCTCGTGCTTCTTGGCGAATTCGCCGGCCACGCGGACGGTCTCGTCATCGCCAATGCGCTCGGCCTGACGGCGGCGGCGGTGACAGACTTCGGCCTCCTCCAATTCCCGCCGGGCCCGCTCGCGCGCCGCCGCCAGGTCGGCTTCCAGCTTGCCGACGTAGGCCTTGGCGTCGGTGGCTTCGCGATACATGCCCGCGAGCAGGCCGTCGACGGTCTCGGGGATCTGTTCCCGATGGAGCTCGGTCTTGAAGTTGTCGACGGCTTCGCGGAACGCGTCTCGGAGCTTGGCGAACATGTGGCGTGGATGTCCCTCCCGGGATGGCCCCGTCCCGGACCGCGAATGGCGCCCCTCAGTTCAGGTAGGGTTCGATGCGCTGGGCGAAGGAGTTGCGGGCCCGGTGCAGGCGGCTCTTGACGGTGCCCAGGTTCACGCCGGTGATTTCGGCGATCTCGTCGTAGCTCTTGCCGTCGAGCTCGCGCAGACGGAAGACCATGCGGTGGTGCTCGGGCAGCTGGGCGACCGTGTCCTCGACGAGCCGCTTCAGGAAGCGCTTGCGGTAGAGACCGTCCGGGGACATGGAGGAATCCTCGAACTGGAGGGGCCGCGGGTCGTCATCCCAGCGGCTGCGCAATACCTGGAAGAGGACCACGGGGCTGCGCGACCGGTTGCGCAGCTCGTTCTTGGAGAGATTGCTCGCGATCGTGTAGATCCAGGTGGAGAACTTCTTGCTGGTGTCGAAGCGCTCGAGGTGCCGGGCGACCCGGATGAAGGCCTCCTGGGTCAGATCCTGTGCGCGGTCCGCGTCGCCCGTCTTGCGGATGATGAAGTGGACGAGGCGGTCGCGGTACCGGTCGAAGAGCTTCGTGAAGGCGCCGCGACGGTCGTTCAGGTGCGACACCACGAGCTCCTCGTCGCTCATGCAGTCGAGGGGCAGCCGGGAAAGCGCGTCTGGTTCGCGCAGCTTGGATTCGGCCATTCGGCTTCTCCTTCACACCTCCGCCTGACACCCGGAAGCCCGGCGACCCCGGCGCGCCGCGCGGTGGGGTTCCGCCGCCGAGCCCGATGCGCCGGCCCGCGGGGGCGCGGGTGCTCCCCCACCCTGCAATATGCCCGTCGCGAGGGCGTTGCTCAAGTGTGACGCTCAGACCGGACGCAGCTCCAGGGAGAGCAGCGTGCCGCCCTGGGAGATGCCCTCGTAGAGTGCCTTCTCCGGTGCGGGCCGACGGTGGCGGGAGGCGAGCGCCTCGTCCGCCGCGGCGGCGACCTCGTCGGTCACGAGCTCCTCGATCTCTCCCAGCTGGTCCGGGTCGACCCCCCGCGCCTCGAGCCAGGCTTCGTAGAGGCCCACCGGGTCCCTGCGTCCCCAGTGCTCGAACAGCTCCGGCGGAAAGGTCGCGCGGGCCTCGCGTTCGTCGTGGGTGGCGTGCCCTCCCATGCGGAAGGTGGAGGCGACGATGATGGCGGGGCCTTCGCCGGCGCGGCATGCGTCGGCCGCCATGCGGGTGGCCGCGTAGACGTCGAGGATGTTGTTGCCGTCGCAGCTCCATCCGCGCGCTCCGTACATCTCGGGCCAAGCCTCCAGGTCTCCCGCGCCGTGCTGCGCGAGGGGCGTTCCGAGCGCGACCTGGTTGTTCTGGATGACGAAGATGGCCGGCAGGCGTCGCACGGCGGCGAGGTTGAGCCCCTCGTGGCACTCGCCCGTCTTGGTGGCGCCATCGCCGATCCAGGTGAGCGCGACGTTCCTCCGCCCCAGGTTGCGGAAGGCCAGCGCCACCCCCGCCATGACCGGCACGTTGGTGCCCATGTGGCTGATTGGCTGGATGACGCCCTTGTCCAGCGCGCCGATGTGAAGGTCGCGCCCCCCGTTGGGGCCGTCCTCGGTCGCGAGGTAGCCGCGGAAGATGTCCGCGACCGGCATGCCCATCATGTGGCACGCCCCCGCGTTGCGGATCATGGGGCAGACCACGTCGCCGGTGGGATCGAGCGCCCGGACGGCGCCGACCGTGACCGCCTCCTCACCGGTCGCGAGCCACGCCTTGGAGATGACGCCCTGCCGCACCCAGCGCTTGAGGGCGATGTCGTGGAGGCGCGTCGTCAGCAGGTCGCGGTACAGGGCGAGCAGGTCGTCGTCGGTGAGCTCGGCGACGAGCGCGGCGCGCGAGGGCTCCGCCAAGGTCTCGTCGAAGGCGCGCACCAGGTCGGGGTCGGGCCGCCAGTCGAGGTACTCGGGCGGATCGAAGGCGCGGTGGCGTTTCACGGGCGGGTCGGGGGCGGGAGGGAGGGCACGCGGGCGGGTTCCGATACGGGGGCGCGGTTGCGTGGGGCGCCGGGCCGGGGGGCTCCGGGTGCGCGGGTCACTCCAACGCCCTCGCGGCCCGATGGACGCGAAACGCGCACATGTCCTGCACGACCCGAAGGCCGCGGGCGCGCGCGGCGGCCGCCTCGTCGTCGGCGCGGATGTCCTCCTGCAACCACACCACCGGGCGCTCCGGACGGGCGGCCGCGGCGGCCAGCTGGGCACCGGCCTCCCCGGATGGCCGGAAGATCACCACCATGTCCACCGGCTCCTCGACCTCGGCCAAGGTCGCCCTCGCCGGCCGACCCAGAATGCGGTGCGCGGACGGGTTGACCGGCAGGATGTCGTATCCCCTTGCCGCCAAGTAGGACGGCACCCGCCGCGCCGCCTTGTCGGGGTCCCGCGACATGCCCACCACCGCGATGGTGCGAACGGAGCGCATGATGTCGAGAAGCTCCGCCGCGCTCGGGTTGTCCGGGTCGGACGATCGCCGGCGAAGCGCTTCGAGCGCCGAGAGGTCGGTCATGTAAGGTGGACTGGATGGGCCGTGCGGTAAACGTGGGCCGTGCGGGAGACGTGGGCCATACCATACCGGGCCGGCACGCCGGGAGCAACGTCGGGGCCCCGGGTCGTCGAGGTCGCTCCGGCGCCATGGCCGAGCGGCGCCAGGAGCGTGGGGCTTCGCGAATCGGCCCCCATCCGGCTCCGTCGCGATCTCGCGGCGCACCGCACGCGCCTCCTCCACGGACGTGAAGTCGCGGTGCCCGCCGGGGCGGTGGCCGCGTTGGCCCACGCCTCACCACTTGGCCGAAAGCACCTCCGCCTGCTCGAGCACCGTGCGCGTGGCCCTCTCCCGCTTGTCGGGCGGGTAGCCGTGCCTGCGCAGGACGCGCTTGACCAGCCGACGCAGGTTGGCGCGCACGTTCTCGCGAAGGGTCCAGTCGACCCGGACGTTGTCGCGCACGGTGTCGACCAGCTCGCGGGCGATGTCCCGCAGCGTCTCGTCGCCAAGGACCTGCACGGCGCTCTCGTTTGTTTCCAAGGCATCGTAGAAGGCCAGCTCGTCCTCGGTGAGCCCCAGCGCCTCGCCGCGGGCGTTCGCCTCGCGCATTTCGCGGGCGAGCTGAATCAGCTCCTCGATCACCTGAGCGGCCTCGACGGCGCGGTTGGCGTACCGGCGCACCGTCCGCTCCAGCATCTCGGCGAACGACCTTGCCTGGACGACGTTCCCGCGCCCGCGGTCCGCCAACTCACCCTGGAGCAACTTCCGCAACAGCTCAACCGCGAGGTTGCGTTGCCTCATGCCCCGCACTTCGGCCAGGAATTCCTCGGAGAGAACCGAGACGTCGGGTTTTTCGAGGCCGGCCGCCGCGAAGATGTCGACCACGCCCTCCGAAGCCACCGCCCGCGACACGATCTGCCGAATGGCGTAGTCCAGCTCCTCCTCGGGACGCGCGTCGCCGGGGACGCGCTTGGCCAACACCGACCGGACGGCTTGGAAGAACGCCACGTCGTCGCGAATTCGCGTCGCCTCGTCGTGGGGCACGGCGAGCGCGAAGGCCTGCGAGAGCGCGCGCACGGCCTTGAGACAGCGCGCCTTGCCGTCTTCCTGCGCCAGAATGTGCTCCTGCGCCTCCGGCAGCAGACCGACGCGCTCGGACGGGGTGCCGTCGATCCACCGGGAGTGGTCGAACCCGTGGAACAGGTCGCGGCACACCTCGTGCTTCTCCAGCATGACCGCCACCGCTTGCGCCTGATCCACGGTGGTCGCGCCCCCGCCGCCGCTCTCGGTGTAGGTCGCGAGCGCGCGCCTCAGCTCGTGCGCGAGTCCCAGGTAGTCGACGACCAAGCCGCCCGGCTTGTCGCGGAAGACCCGGTTCACCCGGGCGATGGCCTGCATGAGACCGTGGCCCCGCATCGGCTTGTCGACGTACATGGTGTGCAGGCTGGGGGCGTCGAAGCCGGTGAGCCACATGTCGCGCACCAGCACGATCCGGAGCGCATCGTCCGGATCGCGGAACCGGTTGGCCAGCAGCTCGCGGCGCGCCTTGTCGCGGATGTGCGGCTGCCAGTGGACCGGATCCGACGCGCCGCCGGTCATCACGACCTTGATGTGGCCCTTGGCGTCGTCGTCGTGACGCCAGTCCGGACGCAGGCGGGTGAGTTCCCCGTACAGGTCGATGCAGATGCGGCGGCTCATGCAGACGATCATGGCCTTGCCGTCCAGCACCTCGAGGCGCCGGTCGAAGTGGGCGACGATGTCCCGGGCGATGAGCCTCAACCGGGGGGCGGCTCCCGCCACCGCCTCGAGCTGTGCCCACTTGGTCTTGAGCTTCTCCCTGCGCGCGACCTCCTCGCCCTCGGTCGCCTCCTCGAAGTCCGGATCGATCCTCGGCCGCGCGGACTCGTCCAGCGCCAGCTTGGCGAGGCGACTCTCGTAGTAGATCGGCACGGTCGCCTCGTCCGCGACGGCGCGCTCGATGTCGTAGACGCTGATGTAGTCGCCGAAGACCTGCCGCGTGTTGGCGTCCTCGAGCTCGATGGGCGTGCCGGTGAAGCCGATGAAGGACGCGTTGGGGAGCGCGTCGCGCATGTGGCGCGCGTAGCCGTCGATGAAGTCGTACTGGCTCCGGTGGGCCTCGTCGGCGACGACCACGATGTTGCGGCGGTGCGACAGCCCGGGCATCCGGTCGCCCCGCGCCTCGGGGAAGAACTTCTGGATGGTGGTGAACACCACGCCGCCCGACTCGACGGCCAGCTTGTCGCGCAGGTCGGCGCGGCTTCGGGCCTGGGTCGGGGGCTGCCGGAGGAGGTCCCGGCAACGGGAGAAGGTGCCGAAGAGCTGGTCGTCGAGGTCGTTGCGGTCCGTGAGCACGACGAGGGTCGGGTTCTCCATGGCGGGTTCGCGGATGATGCGGCCGGCGTAGAAGGCCATGGTGAGGCTCTTGCCCGAGCCCTGGGTGTGCCAGACGACGCCAATGCGCCGGTCGCCCGGCGCGCCGCCGGGCTGCCAACGACGCAGCGGCGCCACCTCGGTTGATGGCGGCTTGGGGCCCGAATCGTAGCCGCCATGCGGATCGGCCACCTTCAACGCCTTCCGCCCAAGCTCGGCCGCGCGCAGCGTCTCGCGCACCGCCGTCTCCACGGCGTGGAACTGGTGATACCCGGCCATCTTTTTGGCCAGCTTGCCGCCGCCGTCGTCCTCGAAGACGATGAAGTCGCGCACGAGGGACGGGAAGCGCGTTGGGTCGCACATCCCCGCGAGCATGACCCGCAGCTGGGGAAGACGCGGCTCGGCCAGCGCCTCGCCCGTGATGGTGCGCCACGGCTTGAACCACTCGCGCCCGGCGGTGAGCGTGCCCGCGCGGGCCTCGACGCCATCCGAAGCGATGAGCACCGCGTTGAAGGCGAACAGGTGCGCGAGTTCGGCCTTGTAGGTCTGGATCTGCCGCCAGGCCGTCCACACGGTGGCCTTCTCGTGCGCCGGGTTCTTGAGCTCGATCAGGCCCAGCGGCAGCCCGTTCACGAACAGCACGATGTCGGGCCGCCGCCGGTGTTCGCCGTCGACCACGGTGAACTGGTTGACCGCGAGCCAGTCGTTGTTCCCGGGATTCTCGACGTCGAGGATGGATACCTGCGCGCCGCGAATGGAGCCGCCGACGGCCCGGTACTCCACCGTCACCCCGTCGGCCAGCATTCGGTGCGAGGCGCGGTTTCGGGCCTCCAAGGTGGAACCCGCGGGGTGGGCGACCTTGCGGAAGGCGTCGTCGAGGGCCGAGGGAGGAATTGCGGGGTTCAGGCGGTCCAGGGCGTCGCGCAGCCGCCGTGCGAGGACCACCTCGGCATAGTCCGCGCGCTCGGCCCCCTCCGAGTCGGGCGCGATAGCGGGGCCGTGGGCGACCCGCCACCCGAGTTCCCGAAGCCATTCGAGCGCCGCGGCTTCAACGTCGGATTCGGTGAGGGAGGTCGTGCGCATCATAGCGTCACACGGGCTTCGCGTTAGACCTGTGCAGGTTTTGCACAGGTTGCCGCCCGACCCCTCCGCTCGGCGCCGAACCGGTGGCGACCATCATGGCGGCGCTACCCGCTATCGCTCGCAGGGTCCGGCGGCTCGGCAAGCAGATGCATGACCAGCCGCACCATGAGGTCCTTGTTCGCGGGCGCGCTCTCGGCGATGAGAAGGGTCAGGGCGGTGAGCGCGCGCGGGTTCAAGTCGTGCGCCATCTCCTCCTGGCGAAGGTAGAGGAGGAAGAGGAGGGAGCCGATGCGCTTGTTGCCGTCGGTGAACGGGTGGTTCTTGACGAGGAAATAAAGCAGATTGGCGGCCTTCTCTTCGCGAGTGCGGTAGAGGGGCTCGCCGAACATGGTCTGCTCGACGTTGCCGAGAAGCGCCTCCAAGGCATCGCCCCGGGGAACTCCGAAGAGAGAGGACGCCTCCCCGCGCGCGATCAGCGCCGCCTTGAAGTCCGCGACCGCGGCGACGGCGTGGGCGTGGTCCAGGGCGGACGTGGCCGGGCGGGTGCCGGGGGGCGTGTCGAGCCGGTCCTCGTCGTACTCGAGCAGCAGCCGCCACGTGTCGGCGTAGCTGGTGACGAGGTCCAGGACGGCCTCCCCCGTGCCGCTGACCAGCGACTGGCCGCGCAGGGTCCGGGCCAGCAGATCGAGCGTCTCGCGAGCCTCGCGCAGGCCCCGCTCGGCGAGGCGGCGGTCGTTCAGGGTGTAGCCCGTGACCAGATGCTCGCGCAGGGTACGGGTGGCCCACTGGCGGAAGCGGACGGCGCGATGGGAGTTGACGCGGTAGCCGACGGAGATGATGGCGTCGAGGTTGTAGTGCCTGATCCGGCGCCGAACGCGTCGGTCACCCTCGGATCGAACTACCAAGAGATCCTTGGTAGTTGCCGATTCCCCCAACTCACCAGCGGCAAAGATGTTCTTCAGGTGCTGTCGGATGTTCTCCGAGGTGGACGCGAAAACCGTCGCCATCTGTTCGCGGTCCAGCCAGACCGTCTCCTCCTCCAGCCGCACGTCCAACCTCACCTCACCGTTCGCTCCCTCGAACACGACGACCTCGCCGCCCGGAGCGGGACTCGTGGCTATCGTCATGGCGTATCTCCTTTCTTCGGACTATTCAACCATTCTCTCACGATCTCGATGGCGCGCAACTCCGGCCAACCGCCGGGATCCGCGCGGGATGTCGAGCCGGCCCGCCCAAGACCGCGATTGGATCGGCCCGGACCGCTACAGGTCGGCGAACCCCGCCGCCGTGACACCGGACCCCAGCGGCAGCCGCCCCCGCCCGGCGTGGACTAGGAAGCCGGGCCCACAGCGGTCCCCGAGATCCTTGCTCAACGACCGGATCCCGCGGCTCATTCTCGGGTGCGGCGTCGCGGTGGTCTTCACGTCAATCGGAACGAGACCGTGGCCGACATCCACCACGAAGTCGACCTCCACTCCCGAGGCGGTTCGCCAGAAGTACACTTGGGGACGCTCGCCCCGGTGCGTCAGCGTCCTGACGATTTCGCCCAGCACGGCAGTCTCCATCAGCGCCCCCGCCAGCGGACCGAAGGCGGCGTGATCCGGGTCCCGCAGCCCGGTTAGATGGCACAGCGTACCCGTGTCGGCGAAGTACACCTTGGGCGACTTCACCAGACGCTTGCCGATGTTGGCGAAGTACGGCCGCACAACGACGATCTGGTGCGTGGCCTCCAGGACCGAGACCCACGCCTTGACCGTGTTTACGACCACGCCGAGGTCGCGGGCGATGTCGCTCAGGTTGAGGAGCTGACCCGATCGGGCCGCGAGCGCCCGCAGGAAGCTCTGGAACCGCGTCAGGTCGCCCAGTTGGCGCAGCGAGCGCACGTCGCGCTCGAGATACGTCTGGACGTAGCTCGAATGCCAGAGATGAACGTCGCGATCCGGCTGGGCCACCAGCTCGGGGTATCCGCCCCGGATGAACGCGCGCCACATGTCCCCCGGCGAGCCGGTCGCGCCTGCGCCCGAGTGACTCGGCGCCTCCCAGACGAGCGGAGCGTCCGCCTTGCCGCCGGCCTCCCGACCGGACAGCGGGAGAAGGTGGAGGATGGCGGCGCGCCCGGGCAGCGATTCGGTGACGCTCTCGTTGAGCAACAGGTTCTGCGACCCGGACAGGAGGAACCGCCCCGGGCGACCTCGGTCCTCGTCGATCATCTCCTTCACGTAGGGAAGCAGCCCGGGCGCGAACTGCACCTCGTCATAGATCACGGGCGGCGGGAATCGGGCCAGGAATGATCGCGGGTCCTCGTAGGCGGCCGCCCGAACGTCGGGGAGCTCGAGCGAGACGTAGCCGCACGTCTTCCCGAACAGATGCTTCAGCAGCGTGGTCTTGCCGGACTGCCGGGGACCGGTGAGGACGACCGCGGGGAACTCGCTGAAGGCCTGTGTGACGACAGGCTCAATGGATCGCGGGATGTAGTTGGATGCCATTCCGAAAATATGGCGCCTCTGCATGTGGATTGCAAGTCTGCGGCCATCGATGTGGGTGCCCGCTCGAACCCCGCGATCATCGCCAGCACGTTGTGCGGAGGCAGCGATTCCAAAGGCAGCGACCGGACCTCGATGAGAAGATGCGGCTCGCCGGGGTGTCGCAGCGGTATCCGGTGTGGGGACGTCACCATCCCGTTCGGCGCCCGGCTGCATGCGGTCCCGTGCGCAGGTCTGGTCGAGTACAGGGAATCGCCTCCGGGGGGAGAGCTGTGATCAGGCACGGCGTCGACTCCGAGCGGAAGCGTCGTCCCGTAAGCGCCACTTTTCCATGACCCCTCCGTCGGAATACCTTCCGATGGTGAAATCAAGCTGGCCGACCGGAGGGGCACCCAGCCCCACAGCTGGGGAGAGGCGGAATGGCAGAGGGAAGACCAATCGCGAGGCGCGGCGGCGAACTGGGTCGGCAGCTTCGCTGTGCCGGGAGTTTGGATCGGCAGCGCCCGAAATGAGCGTACCCTACCGTGTCAAGATCCAGCTGGCTCTCCGCAGCGGGAACCGGTGCGCGATGCCGGATTGCCGAAGGTTGCTTTCCCAGCCACGGGGAGACGACTACGACGGCATGATCGGCGAGGTCGCACACATCGCGGGGGCGCGAAGCGGCGGCAAGCGAGGACGCGCCTCTGCCCGCTTCGATCCAGACATGACGGACGAAGAGCGGCACTCGCTGGCCAACCTGCTTTACGTCTGCAGAAACTGTCACGCACTCATCGACGCCAACCCCAACGGCGAGCGCGAATACCCGACGGCCCGGCTGCTCGACATCAAGGCGAAGCACGAAGGGGACGTCATCGCCGCCATGGATGCCGGGTTGGAGACGGTGACGTTCAAGGAGCTCACTGAGGCCACCCGTTGGGTTTACGAGGCCCCTCCAACCCCCCCGAGTAGGGACTTCTCGCGACTGGCCATCGAGGACAAGATCGAGCGAAACGGGCTGTCGCCGTCCTCCCGTAACCTGATCGCCGCCAATCTTGCTGTCGCGCCCCAGGTCCGATCATTCATCCAAGAACTGGGCCAAGACGATCCCGGATATCCGCGGCGACTGATATCAGGCTTCTTGGAGCATTACCACAGGCTTCGAGCACGCGGTCTGTCGTCCGGCGACGACCTCTTCGATTCGATGTGCATGTTCGCGCGCCGCGGATTCGGCGACCTCAAGACCCAGGCCGCAGCCCAGGCCGTCCTGATCTACCTCTTCGAGACATGCGAGGTCTTCGAGCGATGATCATGCCCACCAAGCACATACCGATCGAGCAGTCGCTTCTCGGCGCCGGGGCCGTGGTCTTCTCGGCGCTGGCGCAGCCCCGCACAGTGACGGCACTCTGGGAGACCGTGCGGGACTTCAGATCGGTGGGGACGTTCGAACGGTTCGTGCTCACCCTCACAATGCTGTACGCTCTGCGAGTCGTGCGACTTGAGGCCGGCGTGCTCGTCAGGGGGTTACCATGATCCACGCGATCACCGCCAACCAACCGTCATTCCGTACGGTGCAACTCACGCCCGGGCTCAACGTCATCCTCGCAGACCGGACCGAAGACTCGTCGAACAAGGACACGCGCAATGGACTGGGCAAGTCCACGTTGATCGAGATAGTTCACTTTTGCCTTGGTGCGAGGGTCTCTAGCGGCAAGGGGCTGGCGATCCCAGCTCTGGAGAATTGGGAGTTTGGACCTGCCCCGTTTCCACGGACGGTTGGTTTCTTGGGTTGATGGTCTGATTGTCGTTCGTCCTCCAGTGTGGGGGGGCGGTGGTGGCACAGGACCCTCGTCCGGGGTACGGGCTGCCCGTTCCCCGGACGAGGGTGGCCAAGCGAAGCGCGGCAGCGCCCCCCATCCCGCCCGCCGGGTTTCGCCTCAGGCCGCATGATGCAGCTTCTCGAACTGGGTGGGCGAGCGGTAGTCGAGCGCCGAGTGGAGCCGGCGGGTGTTGTAGAACCCCTCGATGAATTCGAAGACCTCGCGGCGCGCCTCGGCCACCGTGGCGAAACGACGCCGGTTCAGGAGTTCGCACTCCAGCGTCGCGAAAAAGCTCTCGCACATCGCGTTGTCGTACGCGTCGCCCACCGAGCCCATCGACCGCACGATCCCCGCCGCGCGACAGCGCTCCCCGAAGGCCAGCGACGTGTATTGCGAGCCCTGATCGGAATGATGGATCACCGAACCCGTCGGCTGGCGGTTGGAGACCGCCATCGCGAGCGCGTCCGCGACCAGCTCGGTCGGCATCCGGCACGCCATCGCCCAGCCGACGATCCGCCGGCTCCACGCATCGAGCACCACGGCGAGGTACAGCCAGCCCGCACCGGTGCGAACCTGCGTGATGTCGGCGACCCACAGCCGGTCGGGACCCCCGGCCGAGAAGTCCCGCCCCACCAAGTCCGGGGCGGGCTCGGCGCCGGCGTCCCGCCTCGTCGTCCCCGTCCTGAAGCGCCGGCGCGTGACGCCCTCGATGCCCAGCCGCCGCATCAGACGCGCCACCCGCTTGCGACCCACCCGCTCGCCCCCGGCCATGAGCGCCGCGTGGATCCGCGGACAGCCGTACGTCTCGTCGCTCTCGATCCACTTCGCCAGGATCCGGCCCTCGAGCTCGGCGTCGCGCCGCGCCCGGACCGACGGCTCGCGCCGCAGCCAGTCGTAGTACCCGCTGGTGGAGAGACCCAGCACCCGGCACATGGCCGCGAGCGGGAACATGGCCCGGTGCGCCCTCATGAACGCGAACCCCCGCCGGGGATCGATTCGCTCTCCTTCGCGAACCAGGCCGCCGCTTTTTTTAGGATGTCCCGCTCCATCCTCAACCGCTTCACGTCACGCCTCAGGCGCGTCATCTCCCTGCGCGCCTCCGTCGTCAGGCCGTCGGAGCGCCGTCCCTCGTCCAGGTCGGCCTGCCTGACCCAGTTGCGGATCGTCTGGTCGGACGGCTCGAACTCCCTGGCAAGGGATCCGGCACTGCGACCGGCTCTCGCCAGCTCCACGATCCGCTCCTTGTACTCCGGCGAGTATCGCCTCCTCCCGCTTCCCGCCATCGCTCACCTCCTTGGTTGACCCAAATGGAAAGGTGTCCGCCGTACCGGGGCAACTCCAGTTCACGATGGAGATGTCGCTCGCCGGTGAGCGGATCTTGGTCACCCGCGCGGTCGTGTCACCGAACACCGTGTTGGTCAAAGGCCTTAGGGACGAGTGGCCGGACCTTCCGTCTGCCAACTTGATGGAGGAGCGCGCGTTCACCCAGGCTCAGTGGCGGGCGTTCCTCGGGACGGCGCTCTTCTCGCTGCCGAAGGCCGAGGCTCCGAAGTACAACCCTTCGTTTCGAAGCTTGATTTCCTATTTCGTTCGCCGAGGCCATGACGCCTTCGGCGATCCGTTCACGCACTCCCGACACCAACAGACTTGGGACAAACAGCTACATGTGGCGCTCTTGCTCGGGCTGGAGTGGCGGCACGCCGTGCAATGGCAGGACCTCAAGGACAGAGACAAGGTCCTCAAGGACTTGCGGAAGCTCGTTGAGCACCGCGCCGTGCCCTACCTCAGCGGGAGCATCGGAGAGCTTGAGGCCGAGCGGGTCACCCTCACAGAGGAGATCGAGCGCAGCTCCGGTGCCCTCGATTCCTTCAGGGTGCATCCGGAGTACCAGTCCATTCGCGACGAGGCAAATCAACTAACGGAGGAGCTGCACCGGAAGGTCAACGAAAACGTCAGCGCCGAGCGCCGCTTGAATCTCTATAGGCAGGCCATCGAGTCCGAGAAGCCACCCTCAACTGATTCGTTTGAGGATGTCTACGATGAGATGGGCGTTGTGTTTTCCGATCAGATACGTCGGTCGCTTGTCGAAGCGAGAGAGTTCTACGGCCTTGTCGTCCAAGATCGGAGACGCTTCCTGCAGAGAGAGATCTCTCGACTGGAGCATCAGATTGCGGAGACCAATCGACAGATTCGCGAGCTGACCGATAAGAGGGCTCGGCTCCTGGAGATCCTGAGCACCCATGGCGCTCTTGAGGAGATGGTCAAGCTGCAGGAACGGCATGTCGCCAAGTGCCAGGACTTGGAGCGCATCAGGGAGCAGATTGACCGCAGGCGCCAGATGGAATCCGAGGAGCGTCGCGTCGTAAGCGATCGAGCTGATCTGGCCGAGCTGGCCGCTGATGACCACAAGGCGCGCCGTGACACTTGGAATACTCCAGTTCGGCTCTTCAACCGTAACTCACAGGCCCTCTACCAAGCACCCGGCCGCCTTGTGATCGACACGACGGACTCGGGTATGAGATTCAGTATCGAAATCAGCAAGAGCGGAAGCGACGGAATCGGCAAGATGAAGATCTTCTGCCTGGACCTCGCGGTCCTCGAATTCTCCGCCCGCCGCGGGCTCCACATCGATTTCCTCGTGCACGACAGCGAGATGTACGATGGTGTTGATTCCCGCCAGCGTGCGGCGGCGATTCAGCGAGCCCACGACGTTGCGGAAGCCACTGGGACTCAGTACATCTGCGCGCTCAATTCGGATATGGTGCCCTACAGCGATTTCCGTGAAGGATTCGCTTTCGATGCTAAAGTTCGTCTGAGGCTCACCGATGGCGACCCTGCTGGGACGCTCTTGGGGATGGTGTTCAATCCGACATCGAGATGATGATCTTCACGGGAGTCAGCAATCGTGATGTCTTCATTTCAACCGAATTCAGTCGTAGTTTCTGGCCAAAAAACGATACGGCAGAACGGCTTGTTGCACCATTCGCGAGCTGAGTCATCGCCTTCAGTTTCAGATCAAGCGCGGGACGGAGGAAGGGGCACCGGTTTGAATCCGCAGGTCGACGCTGTCGCGGTCCGATCCCAGTGCCGTTGTTGAGAATCCGGCTTGGGCGGTCAGAGTCTGC
Source organism: Longimicrobiales bacterium (assembly GCA_965221265.1). Taxonomy (GTDB): domain Bacteria; phylum Gemmatimonadota; class Gemmatimonadetes; order Longimicrobiales; family Gaopeijiaceae; genus BD2-11. The sequence goes on from OZ244873.1 coordinate 759,354, forward strand.
ACAGGCATGAGGAGAGCGTCTCCTTCTGGTTTAGTCCCGTGGGCAGTGTCGCGTTCAAGGGCGCGCTCCAGTGAGGTCGGATGGGACGCGAATTTCGCCGGAGATCAGCATGGGGAGCAAGGTGTCGCGGAGGGCGGTGAGGGCGCATGAGTCATTGGCTGCCCTTCTCGCTCTCTCAAACACCGATCCGGCGAATGCACCGAACCGCGCAGCGAGCGGCTTTGGAGGGATTGTCAGCAAGAACCTCCCTAAGGCAGCTGGTGGCACTCGCTGACGCCCGCTGGTGCCACTCATGTTCCGGATCGCGAACTCGCGAAACACCTCGCTCCGAGCGAGGCAATAGACATAGTGGTGTGGAAACGGAGGCTGGGGCCGAAGAACCAAGTACTCCGTTGACCCCCATCCGATTTGGTCGACACCCAAGAAGTCCACATACGCGGTCTTGCCGTTCTCGAGGCAGGGGGTGATTCGAGCGACGAGGGTGTCCCCGTTGGTAAACCGCATGCCCGATCCGAAGGGCCGACTCATGACCGAATCCGGAATGTGTCCTACGGTGGGCATCTTGGCCATTGGCAGGTACGGAGCGACTTGTCCTCTGCGCAGAGTGCGTCTCGGGTTGACTTCGATCCAATCCCGCAGATTCGCCACCTTCCAGCCCTCCGGTATCTGTCCCAGCTCGGAGTCCACCATCCGGTCAGGGAAGAGGTCGGCAATGTCCTGCGGCAAGCCCGTGTCTCGGCCCTCCATCTTGGCGCGGACCGGGTCGAAATCGACGAACCACGACTTGAACAACGTCCGCGCCATGGCCTCCAGCGTGGCGTTCATGCGCCGGTTCAACTCGATCTTGTCGTCCAGCGTGCCGAGGATGTGGGCGATGGCGCGTTGTTCGGGGAGGGGAGGGAGGGTAACGTCAAGCTCTGCCAACGCGTCCGTCGGTACTCGTTGCCGGCCAGAGGTGCCGGTCATCTGGCTGATCGCGTACTCCCGAACGAAATGCGAGCGAGCAGCGTAGAATGCGTACCCAGAATCGGTCATCCCTGGTCGACCGCGAATCACGATGAACTCTGTCGATCCATGAGCGCCATCTCCCTGGGGAGAGTCCGAGCAGTAGCGGGCGATCTTGCCGTTCTCCAAGCAAGGCGTGATCCGGGCAAATAGAGTATCACCATCTTGGAACTTGCTCCCACTCCCTCGAAACTCTCTGACGCTGACGCTTCCTGCGTGAACAGCACGACGATTCGGATCAATAGCGGCCATACTAACGAACGGAGTCGTCTGTCCGCGTTTGATCGGCACGGTAGGATTCACCACGAACGCCTCTCCGAACAGCATCGTCGACCAAATGTTCGGGGCATGCTCGGTCGGACTCCGTCTCACTACCAGACCACCTCTCATGTGTCGCCTCCCGACTCAGGTAGTACCCCCATTTCCCGCAGAAATTGAGACGGCTCCTTGCGGTATCCAAAGTACTGCCGCGAGCGGGTGAGTGTCAGCGTCCTGCGCGCCCGGGTGATCGCCACGAAACAGCTTCGTCGCTCCTCCTGCATCTCCTTGCCGCCGGGTCCACGCTGTAGCGCTCGGTAGGAAGGGAACACCTCCTGGGCCATGCCGATCAGGTAGACATGGTCGAATTCGAGCCCCTTCGAGCGGTGCACGGTGACACATTGGATCGCGTTGGGCGGAGGCGCGGGCGTCTTGGACGACATGTCCAGGGTCTGCAGGTATCGAGGCAACTTCACGCCAACACCGTGCTCCGACACGATCTCGCGGTGCAGGACCCGCCAAGTATTGATCTCCTCCTCTAGCGCGTGATCGTTCGATGCGTCGTCGGACCACCGCCGCCACCCGTCCTCCAGGAACCAGTCCACGATTTCGGGGAATTTGAGGCCATCTACGAGGTCGGTTCGGATGCGCTCAAGGGCCACGCGGCCAACTCCCTCCGTGGGCCCGGCGACCGACTCCGCCACATCGACCCACGCCCTCAGGAAGTCGCCCCCGATCAATGCGGACGCAGCTTCGACCGCGGCGGAATCGATCGCGGCGCCGGTCACTTGTTCCCACCGGCGACACATCCTCCGCAGCACGACTCTGTCATGCCGTCCGTTGGCCAGCCTCAGCGCCTCCACCATGAGACCGGGCAAGGGCAAGTCGAAGTCGCTCTTGGGGTGGGGGATGAACACCGCGTGCCCCCCACGTCGGATCACGTCGGCCGCGTCCCTAACCAAACGGTTGGTCCGGCCGAGTACCGCGCAGTCGGACAACGTCAGGTTCCGTTCGCCAAGATCCCGCATCACGAACCCCGCCTCCTCCTCCGGGCTCTCGAAGACCCTGTGCCGAACGATGTTCGCGGGGTAGGAGACATGTTCCTCGCGCGCGGTGACGGCCCGTTTGGCAGGAATCCGCCACGCGTTATGGCCAATGAGCCGATTCGCCCGTTCCACGACCGCCTGGGGACACCGGTAGCTCTCCGGCAGCTGCATGGCCTTCAGATCGTAGTCTCGCCGCAGATCAACGAAGCGCTTGGGGCTCGCACCTCTCCACTGGTAGATGATCTGGTCGTCGTCGCCGACGACGAAGAGGTTGTGCTCTCGACCCGGAGCGATCAAGCGGAGCAGGTCGTACTGCGCACGGTTCGTGTCCTGGAACTCGTCCACGCAAATGTGCGACCATCCCAGTCGCACGACTCGCGCGACCGCTGGCTTGGTCCGCAGCAGACGGTTCGCGAAGTGCAGCAGACCGCCGAAGTCGAGACGGTTGGCCTCGACCAATCCCTTGCAGTACCCGTTGAAGAGGGCGGGCAGCCATTCCGGGGTATGGGTGGACAGCGGCGGCGGCCCGGCTCCGGCGTACGACTCCGAGAAGAGGCGGTCGACGAGATGCAGCAGGTTCGCACGGTCCTCCGGCACCTGCTCGCCGCCCTCGATATCGCGCATCACGTCTTCGAGAAGGGCGATCCGGTCCTCCTCCTCCCTCAGCACTTGGAAGTCCGGCCGGATGCCGAGATGGCTGCCGTGCTGCCCCAGCAAGTCCTGGGCGAAGGCGTGGAAGGTGCAGAGGCGGGCACGGTCGGTGCGTTCGCCGAGGGCTTGTTCCACTCGCCGCCTCATCTCGGCGGCGGCCTTTCTCGTGAAGGTCAGGGCGAGTGCTGCCGCGTTGCGGTCGCCCTCCAGTACCCGCACCACCCGGTGCGTAAGGACGACGGTCTTTCCGGAGCCGGGACCGGCAAGGACAAGGAGCGGTCCCCCGTCCCATTCGACGGCGCGCCGCTGATTGGCATTGAGGTCGGCGAAGGGGATCACGGCGTGCCTCGCCCCGCGAGGGAGATGACGGCTTCGAGGACTTGGCGGATCTCCTTTGGCACGCCTTCCTTGTCGCCGTCCTCCATGACCTGCGCCACCCTTGCGGCGGCTCTCGTCTTGCCCCTCGTGCCCCGGAACTCGTTGTATACTTCTTGGTAGCCGTGCGCCTTAAGGCAGGCTTCAATCGTTTGGTAGGGAAAGCTGAACCTGTCGGCCACTTCCGCGCCCGCCAGATTGTCTATCAGCTTGGGTTCCACCTTTCTCCGATTGCCGTCGTCGTCCCCCACGCAATACCAAGAGATCCCGAGCGCGTTGGCGACCTTGGTGAGCATGCCGACGTCGGACTGGCTAAACTCAACCACCCGAACGCCCTCGCGGTGAAGGTCGAGCCCCAGAGCGCGGGCCGCCGCCGGGTACACCCAGCTCTCGGTCTCACCTTCCACGAGCAGCCACGACCGGGCAAAGAGCAGTTCGCCACGAGAATGGCGAATCTGATGGTTGAACTTGCGCGTCTCTTCGTCGGTGAGCGTATCCGAGCCAACCCGAAAGGCCTTGATTCCGTCGCTGGTGCGAGCCAGCCTCCGGATGTCGCGCACATCCGTCTCCGCCAGGAGCTCGCCGCTGTGAGTCGAAATCAGCTTCTGACCGGAGAAGTCGCGGAGAAGCACCGTCAGCGCCCGAATGGCGGCCGGATGCAGGTGGGCCTCCGGCTCCTCCAGCGCCAGCACCGCCGCCCCTTGGGACTGGGTGTCCAGGAAGGCCGAGAAGAGCATCAGCACGGCAAGGCTCTGAGTCCCTTCACCATGTCGGTCGAGAGGGATCTGGGCACCCGAGTCGGCACCCAGGTGCACCCGCGCTTTGGCCAACATGTCGAACATGCGGTTGGGCACGGCTTCTATGGCGACCGCTTCGCCCGAGGCGAGTGGGACCACGTACTGAATCCGCCGCAGCCCCGTGACTACTTGCTCGAAGCTGGCATGCGAGGAGACCACCAGCTCGTTCACCTCTCGCAGCTTGCGTTCGATCTCCGCCTTCTTATCCCGGGATAGCTCGGCATCCTGAAGAAACGGCCGCCAGAACCGTCCCTTCGGGTCGAAGTGGCGGGCCGCGTCGCGGAGGGCGGTCAGGTAGTAGTACCGGAGTTCGTCCCGAAGCACCCCAAGTGGTCGCGAGCCAGTCCGTTCAAGCGGCTTGTCCTCAGGATCAAGGAAGGTCCATTGGGGTCTGAAGTCCCGTTCCTCCGCATCGTAGGAGCAGGCTACACGCAGCCGGACCTGGTTCCGCTGCTTGTCGTCGATTTGCAGGATGCCCGCCCGGTTCAATCGACCGACCAGTGTTTCGTCCCATTCCCTTCCCGACTCCTCGGAGAACGTGACAACGATCTCGATGGGATCCGCGGAGGAGGGTTCGGACTGGCCGTCAGGGAGGTGGAAGTCCCAGCCCTCGAAGGCGTGGCGGCCCCGGGGTCCAGCATCGCGGAGGCAGAGCCTCAGCGCGTCGAGAATCGAGGTCTTGCCGCTGTTGTTCTCGCCGATGAGGACAGTGATTCGCCCGAAATCGATTTCGAGGGCCTTTATGCCCCGGAAGTTCTCGATTCGGACGGATGAGACCATCATCGGCAAGCCCCCTCGCCGGTCACCCATGTCCAGCAACCGCCGTTGCCGGTCACGTAGCCATCGAGTCTGTCCAGCAAATGCCGTGGGCGGTCAGAATCGGTGCAATCTGTCCAGAACCCGCCATTGCCGGTCACATGACCCCCAAACATGTCCAGCAACGACCGTTGTCGGCCACGCGTGACCATCAACCGCCCCTCTCCCGGCCCTCCGCGACGCGGAGCACGTCGGGGTAGGCCAGAATCGGCCCCCGCCGACCCCGTCCGGGCACCACGACGCGCAGCACCCCGCCGTCGACCAGCCGATCCAGAATTCGCCGCGCCGTCCTTGGGGGAATCCCGGTCCGCCGTCCAAAGGCAGGTCCACGGAAGATGGGATCCTTGAACAGACCGCCCAAGGCCTGGATCGCGTAGCGGGAACGGGTGAGCTCGGCAATTCGCCGCTTCATGTCCTCGTAGAGCTGCAGGATTCCCTGGGTTCTCGCCAAGTTGTCCTCCGCCTGCGCCTTGACCGCCCGCAGGAAGAAGCGGCACCAGCCGGTCCAGTCGTCGTTGCGCGACACCGAAAGCAAGCCCGCGTAGTAGGCGTCGCGGTGAGCTTCCATGTACGCGCTGATGTAGAACGCCGGGACACGAACCAAACCCACCTGCCAGAGGAAGAGGGGCACGAGCATGCGGCCCAGGCGGCCATTCCCGTCCAGGAACGGATGCAGCGCCTCGAACTCGGCGTGCACGATGGCGAGCTGCACGAGCCGGTCGGGGGCGTCGGCGTGGATGTAGCGCTCCCAGGCGGCCATGGCCCCGTCCAGGCGATCCGCGCCGATGGGCACGAAGGTCGCTTGATCGATTGTGCAGCCGGGCGGCCCAATCCAGTTCGGGGTGCGCCGGAATTCGCCCGGTGCCTTCCCGTGCCCGCGCACGCCCGTCATGAGCACGGCGTGCGCCTCGCGGACCACTCGCAGCGACAGGGGCAGCTCGGCGAGTCGCTCCACGGCCAGCCGCAGCGCCATGCGGCAATTGACCACCTCTCCGATTTCCTCGAGCCTTGCCGCAGATTCAGGCTCTCCCCCGGCTTCGAGCCGGAGCACGTCTCCGATGGTGGCCTCCGTGCCCTCAATGCGCGAGGACCGCACGGCCTCTTCCGTTGCCAGAGACGCCAGCAGGACATCCGGGCTGGGAACGCTGGCGAGCATGGCGTCGTAGCGCGCCACCGCAGCAGTCGCGGGGCCGATCAAGGGCACCAGCTCGCGCCAGTCCAGCCGCTCGTCCGGCGGGAAGCTGTCCGGGCGGTAGTGAACGGCGCTCATTCGGCGCCTCGGAGCGGCCGAGCTCGGTGTCGGGAGCCCTTCACGGTCCGCCCCAAGGCGTCGCGGGCGTGGCGTCCAGCGTCGAGCGCATGACTCCCGGGCCTACTCGAAGTCCGGCGGCTCACGCGCGGGGTCGCGCTGGGGCAACTAGTCCGAGGCTTGCCCAGCAAGCCAACCGCCCTCACTCCCCACCCCCGAACCCCAACCTCTCCAAATTCGCCGCGATCACCGCGTCCAGCCGCTCCCCCTCGGCCCGCTGCTCCCGCCACTCCGCAGAAAGCCGCTTCATCTTCTCCTCGAACGGCTCGCCATCGTCCTCCCGCGGCTCGACGCCAACATAGCGCCCCGGCGTGAGCACGTGCCCGTGCCGCGCCACCTCCTCCAGCGACGCGCTCTTGCAGAAGCCGGGCACGTCGGCGTAACCATCCGCCGCTACCGGGTCCGCCTCGCCGGCGTCCGCCCCACCCCCGCCCGCCTTCCACGCGCGGTACGTCCCCGCGATCCGCGCGATCTCCTCGCCCGTCAGCTCGCGGTGCGTGCGGTCCACCATTCGCCCGAGCCTCCTCGCGTCCACGAACAGGATCTCGCCCCGCCGCTTGCGGTCGCGCGCCAGGAACCACAGGCACGCGGGGATCTGCGTGGAATAGAAGAGCTGACCCGGCAGCGCCACCATGCAGTCCACCAGCTCCGCCTCCACCAGCCTCCTCCGGATCTCGCCCTCGCCGGACTGGTTCGACGACATCGACCCGTTGGCCAGCACGAACCCCGCCACGCCCCGGGGCGCCAAGTGGTGCACCATGTGCTGCACCCAGGCGAAGTTCGCGTTCCCCTTGGGCGGCACCCCGTAGCGCCAGCGCTTGTCTTCGGCCAGCCGCTCGCCGCCCCAGTCGGAGACGTTGAAGGGCGGGTTGGCGAGGATGAAGTCCGCCTTCAGGTCGGGATGGCGGTCGTCGTGGAAGGTGTCGCCGTGCGCGATCTGCCCGCCGATCCCGCGAATGGCCAGGTTCATCTTCGCGAGCCGCCACGTCGTGTAGTTCGACTCCTGGCCGTAGATCGAGATGTCGCCCCGCGCGCCCCCGTTGCCGTTCCCGTTGGCGTGGGCGCGGATGAATTCGTGCGACTGGACGAACATGCCCGAGGAGCCGCAGCACGGATCGTAGACCCGCCCCCGGTACGGCTCCAGCATCTCGACGAGAAGCGCCACCACGCAGCGCGGCGTGTAGAACTCGCCCCCCCGCTTGCCTTCGGCGTCCGCGAACCGCGACAGGAAGTACTCGTACACCCGGCCCAGCACGTCCTTGGAGCGGGCCTCGGCGTCTCCCACGCGGATGTTGCTCACCATGTCGATCAGTTGGCCCAGCCGCTGCTTGTCGAGGGCGGGCCGCGCGTAGTCCTTGGGCAGGACTTCCCTCAGCGCCGGGTTGTCGCGCTCGATCGCCGCCATGGCCCGGTCCACCGTCTGGCCAACGGCGGGCTGTCGCGCCTCGGCCTTCAGCCGCGCCCAGCGGGCTTCGCGGGGCACCCAGAAGATGTTCTCGGCGGTGTACTCGTCGCGGTCCTCGGCGGCCTCCTCGCCCCACTCGGCCAGCACCGCCGCGCGCCGCTCCTCGAAGGCGTCGGAGATGTACTTGAGGAAGATGAGCCCCAGCACCACGTGCTTGTACTCGGCGGCGTCCATCGAGCCGCGCAGCGCGTCGGCCATCGCCCACAGATCGGCCTCGTAGCCGGTGGTGGCGCCGCCGTCGGATTGTTTGCCCGCCATTGCCGTCGCGATCCCCTTGTTCGACGTCGTGGTGAAGGGACCTCGGAGCCGGCCCCTCGCTGTCCGCCCGGCAAACATACGAAATGGCACGCGGCTTGCCATCGTCGGGCTGACTGACCGGTCAGTGCCCACGCGCGTGCCAGCACGCGCGCCCGGCGAGCGACCTTGGGGGGATCCACCCCTCGATGCTCGCGCCGCCGCGCGCGGGAATCGGACCTGGGAATCCGTGGATGATTCCGCCCGGAGGCCGTCCATCGCCTGCGGGCGGTTGCCGCCGCCACGCCGGATCGCCATCATCCCGGCGTCCGCGTGCCGGAGGACCCCCTCGACCAACCCTCCGAACCACCCGTTGATTCCCCGAGGCGGCGGTTTGCGTATGCTCGACGACTACATCCTGTTCGCGTTGGCGCTTGCGGCCGTGGTGGTCGCTTGGTGGGTGTCCGGCCGCCGGGCCGCGGCGCGCTACCGACGCGCCCTTCGGAAGCTCGAGGCGGACCTGCGGGCCGGACCGGTCGGCGCCGAGGGCGACCGGACGGCTCCCGCCGAGGTGAAGGCCATCCGGGCGCGCCTCGCCACCGCGGGGACGCCGGTGCGGGCGGAATCGAACGAGACCCTCGCGCGCCTCGCGCGGTTCCTCCGGACGGCCGTCGTGAAGCCGCTCGTGAAGGCCCTGCACGCCCGCGGGCGGGGCGTTCGCCCCCGCATCCAGCAGGCGCTGGACGCGATCGAGGACATTGAGTTCTTCGCCGAGGCGCCCAAGGTGGAGCGCACCCCGGGCGACCTGGTGGCCGCGGTCGAAGGCGTGGCGCGCGAGTACGAGAGGGCCTTCAAAGTCGAGGTCCGACTGGACCTTCCGGGCGCGGCGCTTCCCTGCCGCATGGATGGGGACGCCGTGCGCGACGCCGTCTACATGCTGCTGGCGAACGCCGGCCTCCACGGGGGCGGGCAGCCGGTGGACGTGTCGCTGCGCAACCCGGGGAAGGCGGCGCGACTCGTCGTGCGCGACTCGGGCGACGGCTTCCCGGAGGAGGCGCTGCGACGCGCGACGGAGCCCTTCTTCAGCACGGTCCCCGGATCGCTGGGACTGGGGCTGACGCACGCGCGCCAGGTGATCGAGGCCCATGGCGGGACGCTGACGGTGGGGAACCACGCCGGAGGGGGTGGCGAGGCGGTGTTGGTGGTGCCGGCGGAGGTGGACTAGCCGCGGCGGCCAGCGGACAACGGCGCGCTCACCGCGCCCGTCTTCGGCTCCGCCACCACGGCGGCGCGGTCGTGGCGTGGACGTCGTACCGGTGCCGCAAGTCGATGATGTCCCGGGGGGAACCCAGGATGGTCAGGCGGTCGCCCTCCTCGATCACGGTGTCGTGGTGCGGGACGACCAGCTGTCCGCGCCGGCGGATCATTGCCGCGAGCGTGGTCTCGGGCAACGCCATCTCGTCGACCGTCGTCCCCGCCAGGGCGCTGCTGGCCCCCTCGTGGAGCACCTCCACGACCAGCATGCGCTCATCGCGCAGCATGACCTCGCGAAGCTCCAAGTCATCCTCCGCCTCGAGCCATTCGGTCAGGAAGCTTTCGTCGTCGACGCGGCCCGCGATCTGCGCGAGGGTGCGGAGGTGGCGGCCGTCGTCGGACTCGGGGCTCGCGAGGAAGAACGCCGCCTGGATGGGTTCGTCGTCCGCAGGTGGGACATCGGGTTCTCCGGTGTCGATCTCGATTCCCTCGCGAACGCGCGCCAGAACCATGTGCGGCCCCTGAATTGCGTCGAGCCGCAAGTGGGGCAGGATGACGCCCTGGGACACCGGCGTGAGGCCGGAGCCGCTGCCCTCGAGCACGCCCTCGGCCAAGCGCGTAGCATCCAGACCCAACCGACGCGACAGCGACTCCGACGCGCGCGCCAGCAGCTCCGAGAAGGGAACCGCGCCCTCGTAGTCCAGAACCTCCGAAGACGCGATGAGCTCCTCGAAGGGATCCGCGTCGCGCACGCCCTTTTCCTTGAGGATCTGGAGCAGCTCGCCCTCCAGCCCTTCGTTGCGCTGCTGCCCCAGCCGCTCGAAGACATGGTAGATGGCGCCCTCGCGGGGATGCGGGCGGGTGTAGAAGCTGTACCAGAGAAGACCGAAGGCGACGAAGGCGACGCTCAGGAGGGCCGCCAGCCAGCCCATCTCCACGATCAGCGGGAGAGGGATGACGATGCCCACGATCTGGACCCAGGGATAGAAGGGAGCGCGGAAGCCGGGGTCGTAGGGGGCGAGGCCGCTCTCGCGCATGACGATCACCGCGAGGCACGCGAGTGCGAACATGATGAGCTGGAAGGCGCTCGCCAACTTGGCGATGCTGGATGGGTCGAACAGCGCGAGCCACAGCATGATCATGCCGACGGTCGCCAGAACGGCGACCCAGGGCGTGCCCCAGCGGCTCACGCGGCGAAGCGCGGCCGGTAGCATTTGGTCGCGGCTCATGGCCAGCGGGTACCGGCTCGCCGAGAGGACGCCGGCGTTGCCCACCGAGGTGAAGGCGAGGATGGCGGCCACCGTCATGACGACCTCTCCCGTGCCTCCGGCCACGGCCCTGGCCATGGACGCCGCGGGCGCCAGGTTGCCGCCTTCGGCGGAGAGCGCCTCGACCCCGATCGCGCCCACCATCGCCCACGTGCCGAGCACATAGACGAGCAGCACCGTGGCGAAGGCCAACAGCATGCCCAGCGCCAAGTTGCGGTCCGGGTTCCGGACCTCCTCGGAGACCGAGGCGACGTGGGTCAGTCCCATGTACGACACGATGACCAGCCCCACGGTGGAGAAGAAGGGAGAGGCGCCCAGGTCGAACGCCCCGTCGAACGCGCGGGGGTCGACGGCGGTGACCCCGGCCCCGATCAGCCAGCCCAGCATGGCCAGCAGGACCACGGTCAGCACCAGCTGGATCGAGCTGGTCTTCTTCGCGCCGAACAGGTTGACCGCGCCGAAGCCGAGCGCGAAGGCGAAGGCGATGGGGCCGGCGGGAGCGTCGGGGAAGTACACCCGCAGATAGGCGCCGAGCCCCACCAGCGCGAAGGCGGACTTGAGCGTTAGGGTGGTCCACGTGCCGAACCCGCCCACCACACCCACCCGGTGGCCCATGCTGCGGTCCAGGAAGTAGTAGATGCCCCCCGCGCGTGGCATGGCGGTCGACAGCTCCGCCATGCTCAGGATGCCCGGGAGGAGAAGAACGCCCGCGACCAGGTAGGCGAGGGGGATGGCGCCGCCGGCCTGGGCCGCCGCGAGGCCGGGCAGGAGGAAGAAGCCGGAGCTCAGGGTGGCGCCGGTCGCGATGGCGTATACGTCGAAGAGCCCCAACTCCCGCTTGAGTTTCGCCATGACCGCCTGCCGAGCGCGCGTGGATGTTCGATCAAGCCCCGCGAACGATAGCCGGTCGCGCGCGCGGGACGAAGACCCGGCGGCGCGCGGACGTAACCGCCCCCGGCCGCGAGCGGTGGCTCCACCGCGCCGGTTCGCGTCGCTCCGCGTGGCCGTGGACAAACTCCTCCCGGCGTGCGAGCGGTGTCGTGGCTGTGCCGGTTCGCGTCGTCCCGCGTGGCCTCGCTTCGCTTCGCGTCGTCTCCCGGCCCGGGTAGCTGTGCTTTCCTTGGAAACGTTCTTTCTTTGCGAGGGATCTAACGAAAGCGAATGGGGCTTCGCTTTCGTTAGAGGGTGGAGCTTGGCGCTCCAAGGAAAGGATCTTTACCAACGCGAGCGCCAACGAAAGCCAAGCCCTTGAATCTTTCGTTAGGCGACGTCACCTTGGCTTTCATTCCAACGGTTCCATCTCCAATGAGGCGCCGCCACGCGGGCGGCGAAGGACGGAGGCAAACCAGCATGCGCCGCGAATCCACGGGCACCTACGAGCTGACCTCGGGTGGCGGGGAAACCGTGCGCGCCTTCGTGCCCAAGCCCCTCCCGCCCGTGCCGGAGATCAACTTCCGGGAGGACCTCCGACGCCCGCTCGAGGCGGCCACGGCCGCCATCGGGCGACTCGACGCGGTCACGGAGCTGCTGCCCGACGCAACCCTCTTCGTGTACGGGTACGTACGCAAGGAGGCCGTGCTGTCCGCCCAGATCGAGGGCACCCAGTCCTCGCTGGCCGACCTGATGTTCCACGAGGCGGGAGGCGTGCCCGTCGCCGGCAAACACGATGTCCTGGAGGCGTCGAACGCCGTGGCGGCCCTGAACCACGGCGTTGAGCGCCTGCGGGACGGTTTTCCGCTCTCGAACCGCCTCATGAGGGAAACGCACGCCCGGTTGTTGGCGAGTGGTCGCGGACGGGCGATGATGCCCGGCGAGTTCAGGAGGTCCCAGAACTGGATCGGCGGGTCGCGTCCCGGCAACGCCGCCTTCGTCCCGCCACCGCCCCACCACGTCCAGGAGTGCATGGCCGCCCTGGAACGGTTCATCCACGCCCGGAACGACGGGCTTCCCGTTCTCGTCAAGGCGGGGCTGGCGCACGCGCAGTTCGAGACCATCCACCCGTTTCTCGATGGCAACGGCCGGCTGGGGCGACTGTTGATCACCCTCATGCTGTGTGACGCCGGGCTGCTTCGGGAGCCGCTTCTCTACCTGAGCCTGTACCTCAAGCGCAATCGAAGCCGGTACTACCAGCTGCTCGACGACACCCGGCGCACGGGCGACTGGGAGGCATGGCTGAGGTTCTTTCTGGAGGGCGCGCGGGAGGTGGCGGACGCGGCCTTCCGGGCGGCCCGGTCCGCGAGCGAGACCATCCGGGAGGATCGGTTGCGCATTGGCGGCCTGGGACGGCGCGCGGGTTCGGCGCTCCGCGTGCACCAGGCGCTCGTCGAGCGTCCCGTCGGAGGCGTTCCCCGCCTCGCCCACCGAACCGGCCTGTCCGCCCCCACCGTGGCCGCGGTGCTCCGCCTGCTCGAGGAGCTCGGCGTCGTGCGCGAGATCACGGGTCGGCGGCGCGGCAGGATGTACGGTTACGTGCGCTATCTGGCCGTGCTGCGGGAGGGTACGGAGGAACCGCCCGGGTAGACGACGCGAGCGCTCGGGGCGACCTCCGGCCGTCGCCGTTGCCATATTTGCATATGGCTAATCCAGATAACCATACACGTGGTACAGCATGGCGTACACCACCAGCCCGGTCACCGACACGTACAACCAGATCGGAAAGGTCCAGCGGGCAAGCCGGGCGTGCTCGGCGAACCGCTCCCGGCCCGCCAGGAAGAGCAGGCGGACGATGAGGGGCGCCACCACGACCGCGAGCACCATGTGCGAGAACAGGATGCTCAGGTACACGACCCGGGCGGTTCCCGCGCCGGCGAAGACGTGGGTGCCGGTGAGGGCGAAACGGGTGACGTAGAAGACGAGGAAGAGACCGGACGCGCTCGCCGCGCCGATCATGCAGAGGCGATGGCGGGGGATGTCGCGGGCCTTGATGAACGCGAACCCGGCCACCAGACACGTGGTGCTGAGCAGGTTCAGCGACGCGTTGACCGGGGCAAGGAAGTTGCCAATCGCCTCGGCGTCCATGGATCCGGCTCCGGGGGGGCTACCCGCCCGCCGGGTGCGGGTCGGGTTCGCGCGCCGGACCGGAACCTCCCAACCCGCGCGCGGGCGGGGGCGCCGCCGAGGCATCGCCCGCGAGGCGCGGACCCGGTTCGCAACCGTAGGTCGCGAGCGCCACGACAAGGGCGAAGAGCAGCGCGGCCAGCAGCGTGTGCAGCGAGACGGGCACGACCGCGAGCCCGGTGCTCACCGAAAGGACGCCCACGGCGACCTGGACCACCACCGTGACCACCGCGCCCGCCGCGAGGGCCGGGAGGGGGGCGGCGGCCTTCCCGCGCGGCACCCGGACGGCCAGCGCGAGGGTCGCCAACGCCACCACGACACCCAGCACGCGGTGGCCGAAGTGCAGCACCACGAGCGGGTGCTCGAGCGGTGGCACCACCTGGCCAAGGCAGAGCGGCACGTCCGGGCACGCCATGCCGGCGTCGGTGTGCCGCACCACCGCCCCCAGCACCGTCTGCGCGAACACCAGCGCCGCCACCCCACCCGCCATCCTCCCCAGGTTCGCCCGCGCGGCGTCCGCCACCCGGGCGCCCCCGCCCCACCCCCGCGCCGTCACCACCGTCATGACCGTGACCAGCCCGAGGAACAGGAAGGCCAGCGCCAAGTGCGACGAGGAGATCGCGTCCGGGAGGCGCATGAGGACGGTGAGGCCGCCCAGCACCGACTGGACCACCAGCAGCGCCACGCCCCCCAACCCGACCGCGCCCAGCCAGCGTCGCCCGGGCTGCCGCCTCCAGGTCAACCAGGCGGCCACCGCGAAGAGCAGCACCAGCACGCCCGCCACGATGCGGTGCAGGTGCTCCCAGAAGACGCCGCCGGTCATTTCGGGCATCATGGTGCCGAAGCAGGTCGGCCAGTCCGGGCAGGCCAGGCTCGACTCGGTGGCGTGCACGATGCTGCCCAGAAGGAGCAGCCCCAGGGTCCATCCCAGAACGAGTACCAGGGAGAAGTGGTGGAGGCGCGGGCTCATGGGGCTCACGCGCCGCTCGCGGCCGTCGCGGCCTCCCGGGCGGGCTTCGCGGTTGGATCGCGGGGGGCGCGGGCCTCCGCCTCCATCGCCTCCACCTCGGCCAGCGTGATCACGCCCTCCTCCATCCACGCGTAGGCTCCCTCCATGGTCTGGGCGGCCACCTTGCGGGTCGCGACGTCGTCGTTGGAGAAGAGGGCGGAGAACCGCGCCCGGACGCGCCGCCGCGCGCGCCTGCAGAAGAGGTCCGCGAGATCGCCCGGAGAGGGGTCCCCGGGGTTCGCGGCGGCCAGCATGTCGACCCGAACCGCGACCGCGCTCATCGCGAAGAGGTCGCACCCGATGTCCACGATCCGACCCAGCACGGCCTGGCGCTTCTCGAGCCCGGCGCCGAACCGCACCATGCAGTGGAAGAGCGCCCGGGCGAGCCTGCGCGAGCTCCGGTCCACGAAGCGCATGTGCCCGGCCATGCGTCCGAACCTCCCGAATCGGGGCCACCGGCCCCACCCGACCCACCGGGTGGGATACCACCAGGCGTAGTGCAGCCCGGCGCGCGCCAAGGCCCCCAACCGGGCCCCGAGCGACGCGCGCGGATCCACCAGCGCCCCGGCCACCTTCAGGTGCCGATCCACCGCCTCGCGCGCGATGAACAGGCGCATGATCTCGCTGGAGCCCTCGAAGATGCGGTTGATGCGCATGTCGCGCAGCAGGCGCTCCACGGGCGCGGCCATCTCCCCACCCCGGGCACGCAGGGAATCGGCCGTTTCGTACCCGCGGCCGCTCCGCATCTGGACCGCGTCGTCCACCAGGGCCCAGGCGGTCTCGCTGTTCCACAGCTTGGCCATGGCGGCCTCGATGCGGATGTCGAAGGTCCCGGCGTCGGCCATCGCCGAGGAGAGCTCCATGACCGCCTCCATGGCGAAGGCGTTCGCGGTCATCCGTCCCAGCATCTGGGCGACGGCGTCGTGCCTGCCCACGGGCGCGCCCCACTGAACCCGGCCGCGGCACCAACGACGGCAGACGTGCAGGGCGGACTTGCCGGCCGCCGCGCACAGGGCCGGAAGCGACAACCTGCCGGTGTTCAGGGTGATGAGCGCGAGCTTGAGACCAAGCCCCTCCCCCCAGAGCAGGTTCTCGCGCGGCACCCGCACGTTGGTGAAGCGCAGGACGCCGTTGGAGAGCCCCCTCAGCCCCATGAAGTGGCTGGTGCGCACCACCTCCACGCCCGGCCAGGCCTTGTCCACGATGAAGGCCGAGATGGGCCGTTTGCCCCTGACGCCTTCGCGCGCCGGCGTGCGCGCCATCACCACCAGGAGCTCCGCCCGCGGTCCGTTGGTGCACCAGAGCTTCTCTCCGTTCAGGAGATACGCGCTCCCGTCCTCCGTGGGGGTGGCCGTGGTCGCCATGTTGGCCGGGTCGGAGCCGGCCTCGGGTTCGGTCAGCGCGAAGGCCGACAGCGCCCCCGCGGCCAACCGGGGCAGGTAGGCGCGCTTCTGCGCCTCGGTGCCGAAGTAGGCGAGCGGCTGGGGCACGCCGATGGACTGGTGCGCGGAGAGAAAGGCGGCGGTGGAGACGCAGCGGCTGGCGACGAGCTCGAGCGCGCGGTTGTAGGTGGTCTGTGAAAGCCCCAGTCCACCGTATTCGCGCGGGATCTTGATGCCGAACGCGCCGAGCGCGCGCAACCCGTCGAGCACCTCCTCGGGAACCCACGCCTCGCGGTCGACCGCGTCGCCGTCAATGTGGACGCGCGCGAACTCCTCGAGGGCCGCCAGGAACCGGCGCCCCCGCACCCGCTCCTCGGGGTCGGGCTCCGGATGGGGGTGGATCCAATCCAAGTGGAACCGGCCCGCGAACAGCGACTTGACGAAGCTGGGCCGCTTCCAGCGCCGTTCGCGCGCGCGCTCCGCCACATCGCGCGCCTCCCGCTCGCTGGCGTGGCCCCGGGATGGTCCCGACGACATGCTACGGCTACCCCGTGCTCCCGAGCAGCGAGCGGCCGATCGCGGCAACGCCCGCCCAGATCAACGCCAGGGCGATGAGCGAGGACACCGCGTGGGGCGCGTAGGTGCGTTGATCCCGGGGACGGCGCCGCATCACCGAAACCGGGAGCTGGGCGACGACGGCGGCGATCGCCATGGGCAGAATGTGTCCCATGAGCGCCGTGCTGAAACTGCCCGGGATGGTGAGGATCACCGCCACGCCAAGCAGGATCTGCAGGTGGAGGGTACCCGCGAAGAGGGACGCGATGGTCCGCATGGGGCGGTCGTAGGGACGGCCGGTCACCCATCCCGCGAGGGCGTAGAGAACGCACGCCACTCCGAACAGAAGAACCAGATAGCGAACTCCCGAATGGGCCATGAACATGTCGGCGGGACTCCTTCTCGGTTGTCGGATCTCGGTTGTCGGAAGACGGGGCTTCGGTTGTCGGAAACGGGGTCCAACGGTCCCTGGATGAATCCCCCCGAGCTCAGCGGAGGCCGCCGAGCCGCTCCAGCTCCTCGCGGGCGTCGACCAGGAGGGCCTCCACGCGCTCCTTGCGCTCGCGGTGGGTCGCCGTCGGCGGGTAGAGCGAACCCTGGCGAACGCCGCCGCCGTTCATGGACTGGTAGATCCCGGCCAGCGCGGCCCGACCCTGGTTGAGCTCTTCGATGCGGTCGGCCGTTCCGGCGTCCCGGCCGAGGCCGCCGAGCTGGTCCCGCACCCGCTCCACCTCCCGCCCGAGCTCGAGCACCTCCGTCAGGAACCGCTCGCGCTCCCGGTACTGCGCCAAGGTCACCGGCAGCGCCGGATCGCCCCGGACGACCAAGCTCTGCTCCGAGGTCGCGCCCCGCGCCTCCAGCACCACCCGGAACGTGCCCGGGGACACGAAGTGGCCCCGGTCCTCAATGGGGCGCGCCAGTCCCTCCGCCTCGTGCGGCCGCCACAGGGCCGGGCTGCCCGGGAGCGGATGCCGAAGGTCCCAGTTGACCCTGTGCACCCCCGCGGACCCGGGTACCGAAAGCTCGCGCACGAAGTTCCCGCCCTCGTCCTCGATGACGATGCGCGCCGGGCCGCTTCCCTCGCCGAGGCTGTAGGTGATGATGGCGCCGTCCACCGGGTTCTCGCCGGCGTACGCCTCCTGCGCCCGGTACGAGGTGTCCTTCCAATACTGGAAGATGGCCGTGGAACGGATCGGGAAGAGGTGCGCGGGCGCGGAGGCCACGCGGGCGTTCCACGCGGCCAGGGCGCCCAGATCGTCCAGGATCCAGATGCCCCGCCCGTGCGTTCCCATCACCAGATCCTTGTCGCGCGGGTGGATGACGAGGTCGTCGTAGGCGGTGGTGGGGGCGGGCATTCTGGCCCAGGTGGCGCCCGCGTCGGTGGAGGCGAAGAGCGCGTGCTCGCCGCCCGCGAAGATGAGGTCGGGGTTGTCGGGATGCTCGGCGAGCGAGTTGACCGAGCCCCCCGCCTCGAGCCCGACGCTCAGGTTCAGCCAGGTGGCGCCCGCGTCCTCGGTGCGGAACACGTAGGGAGCGAAGTCGCCTCCGCGGTGGGCGTCGAAGGCCACGTAGGCGACGTCCTCGCCCCGCACCGAGGGGACAATGCGGCTCACGTAGGTGCCGTCCGCCACCCCGTCGATGTTGCCCGAGAGCTCCGTCCACGTGGTGCCCCCGTCGCGCGACAGCTGCACGTTGCCGTCGTCCGTCCCCACCCAGAGCACGCCGCCGTTCAGGGGCGACTCCGCGATGATGGTGATCTCGCCGAAGCCGCTGGTGCCGTCGTGGCGCGAGAGGCGGATGTCGGAGCCGCGCACGCCCATGATCTCCAGGGCGTCGCGGTCGATCCCGCGGGTCAGGTCCTCGGTTCGCGTCCAGCTGTCGCCATGGTCGCGGCTGATGAAGAGCCGGTTTCCGGCCGTGTACACGAGCCCCTCGGTGTGTCGGGACGCGAGCGAGGGCGAGACCCAGTCGAAGCGGTAGCGGTCCTCGCCCTCGAGGGGTTGGGGACGGATGTCGAGCTGGTCCCCGGTCTCGGTGTCGACGCGCACGTAGCCGCCGCCGTTGGAGTTCACGTACACGTAGCGCGGATCGCGCGGATCCGGTTGCTGGTACATGCCGTCGCCGAACCCGGTCTGGAGCCAGTCGTCGTTCACGATGCCGGCCCATCGTCGGGTTCGGGACGGGCCCGCGAAGGAGTGGTTGTCCTGAAGCCCTCCGTGAACCCAGTAGGGATCGCGCATGTCGACGCCGATGGCGTAGAACTGCGCGATGGCGATGTTGTTGATGCGCCGATAGTTGACGCCGCCGTCGTACGTCTCGTGCAGCCCGGCGTCGCCCGCCAGGTAGAAGTGCTCCGGGTCGGAGGGATTGATCCACATGGTGTGCATGTCGGCGTGGACGCCCACGTCGTAGGTGGGGCGGGCCGAGATGTCCTCCCAGGTGCGGCCGCCGTCCCGGCTGCGGTAGGAGGAGGTGGCCAGGGTGTACACCACGTCCTCGTCGTTCGGGTCGATGTAGACGTGGGAGTAGTACATGGGGCGGCCGTTCAGGTCGCTCATCTTCTCCCACGTGTCGCCGCCGTCCGTGGAACGATAGGTGCCGGTCTCCTCGGGGTGCTCGATGAGCGCGTTGAGCACCATGGGATTGGAGCGGGAGATGGCGAGCCCGATGCGGCCCTTGTCGCCCGCGGGGATGCCTTCGGTCAGCTCCTCCCACGTGTCGCCGCCGTCCGTGGAGCGGTGGATGCCGCTGCCGGGCCCGCCGCCGTTGAAGCCCCAGGCCGCGCGACGGCGCTGGTACATGGCGGCGTAGACGATGTCCGGGTCGTCGTGGTTGAGAACCAAGTCGATGGCCCCGGTGTGCTCGTCGACGTACAGAACCCTCCGCCACGTGCGGCCACCGTCGAAGCTGCGGTAGACGCCTCGCTCCTCGCCGGCGGCCCAGAGGTTGCCGCTGGCCGCCACGTAGACCACGTCGGGGTTGCGCGGATGCACCCGCACCTCCGCGATGTGGCGGGTGTCCTCGAGCCCCAGGTGCTCCCAGCTGTCCCCGCCGTCGTCGCTGCGATAGATGCCGTTGCCCCAGGAGGTGCTCTGCCGGTTGTTCTGCTCCCCGGTGCCCGCGTACACCACCATGGGGTCGGAGGGGGCGAGCGCCACGTCGCCGAAGGTGTTGACCTCCATGTCCTCGAAGACGTTCACCCAGGTGTGCCCGCGGTTCAGGCTGCGCCAAAGACCCCCGGAGGCGGTGGCGACCCAGAGCGTGGAGGGATCGTCGGCGACCGACTCCACGTCGTGGACGCGTCCCCCGGTGACGGCCGGGCCGATGGACCGCGGACGGAAGGCCTCCAGCTGGGCCTCGGAAATGGGCGCGGACTGCGCGGCGGCCGCGACCGGAAGCGACAACGCGAGGAGCAGCACCCCCGTGGCGCCCGCACCGACGTTCCGCACGTGAACGGACATGCTGATTCTCCTTGGCACGAGGGGACCGGCGGGGTGGCCGCGACGAGCCGGGCAAGCGTCGGCGCGGCACCCGCGCATGCCCCGGAAAGATATCGTATTCGGGCTGGTGAGGTGCAACTTGGCGCGGGCGGTCGGGGCGGCGAAACCGCTTTGACGCCACGCGGCTCGAGCGCCGAGGGAGTTGTCGACGGACGGCTACGGGCGCCCAACGACCTCGCGCCCGACTCGAATCGGGGCCGTCGGCGTGGTGCTCCGGGCGGGGTCAGCGTCCGTCGGCCGGGGAGCCCGCGCCTTCCCCGGGCGGCCGCCGGCCACCGAAGCGCTCCAGGGCAAGGCGCGCGACCTCGCGCACGTCGGCGTGCATGTCGCGCGCGGTCAGCATCCACTCGAGGTAGTCCGGCTCGTTCGCCGCCACCGCCGCCAAGCGCGTTCCCCTGTGCTTTCCGCGGGCGAAAACGTGGTCGCCGAGGGCGTCCCCCGAGAACCACTTGCGAAACTCCGTCAGAAAGGGCCTGACTTGGTCGCAGTAGGCGTGGAGACCGTCGATGTCGCGCGGCAGGCCGGGGTAGTGGGCGAGCTGCGCGGCGAGGACGCGGGCGGTCACTCGCACATCCGCGCGGGCGCTGTGCGCGCCCTCGTGTTCCTCTTGCACGTAGAAGAGGGCGGCGGCCGCCAGGTCGCGCGGCTCTTCCCGGTGGAAGATCATCTGCGCGTCGATCAGCCGGCGGCCCTCCAGGTCGAAGGCCACCCCCGCGCGGCGGAACTCCTCCAGCAGGATGTGCAGGTCGAAGCCACGAATGTTGAACCCGGCCAAGTCGCACCCCTCCAGAAGGGCCGCCAAGCTGCGCGCCCGACTCCGGAAAGGGGCCTCGTCGGCAACGTCGGCGTCGCCGATGCCGTGGACGGCGGAGGCCTCCGCAGGGATGGGGATGCCCGGGTTGAAGCGCCGAACCTTTTCGACAACCCGGCCATCGGGGTGAAGGATGAGCAGCGCCAGCTCGACGATCCGGTCCTCGCTTCGGTTCAGACCGGTGGTCTCGAGGTCGAAGAAGGCCAGGGGGCGGACCAGGGGGATGGGGAGGGTGAGGTCCATGGGGGTTGGGGCGGGGCGGCGTGGGTGAAGGCGGCGTGGGGTCCATGGGTGCCGGGCATACGGACTTGGCGGCGTGGGTCGGGCGGGTTCGGCGGTTGCCCGACCCGGGTTCGGTTCCCTGAACCGTTGAGTCTGGCCACCGGGGCGGCGCGACGCCAGATTGGGGGATGGATTTTCCGCGGCCGTCTGGCGGCGATGATCGACCCGGCCACCTTCTCCGCACCAAGAGGTACCTGCTCATGACCATTCGCCGCACCACCACGGTCCTTGCAACCGTCGTCGCGGGCGCCGCCGCCGGCACCTTGGGGCGCGCCGCCGAGCCGCTGGCCGCCCAGGACGTCACCGTCGTCGAGTACGAGCCGCGCAACACGCTGGTCGTGCCGGAGAATCCGCTCAGCCGGGCGAAGTTCCCGTTCATCGACATCCACGGCCATCAGCGGGGCGAGGGGATGTCGGCCGCCGCCGTCGACCAGCTGGTCGGTCAGATGGACGAGCTCAACATGGCGGTCATGGTGAACCTCTCGGGCGGCAGCGGCCATTCGCTCGCCGACGGGCTCCAGAACATGACCGGGCGGCATCCGTCGCGCTTTGTCTTCTTCGCCAACACCAACTTCTTTGGCGTGGGGGAACCCGGCTGGGGCGAAGAGGCCGCCGCGCAGCTGGAAGCCGACGTGAGGGCCGGGGCTGCGGGCCTGAAGATCTTCAAGGGCTTGGGCATGGCCGACCGGGACACCGACGGCAACAGGATTCCCGTCGACGATCCGCGTCTGGCGCCGCTTTGGGACAAGGCCGGCGAGCTGGGGATTCCCGTGCTCATCCACTCCGCGGATCCCGCCGAGTTTTGGCAGCCCCACGACCGGCACAACGAGCGTTGGCTTGAGCTGCGGCTGAGGCCCCGGCGGATCCGGCCCGCGGGCCAGTTTCCACCCTTCGAGCAGATCATTGGCGAACAGCACAATCTTTTTCGCAACCACCCGAACACTAACTTCATTGCGGCGCACCTGGGCTGGCTCGGGCACGACCTTGAGCGGCTGGGCGGTATTCTCGACGAGATTCCCAACATGTACGTGGGCCTCGGCGCGGTTGTGTACGAGCTCGGCCGGCAGCCCCGCTTTGCGCGCGAGTGGCTGATCGAATACGGCGACCGCGTGCTGATGGGCAAGGATTCGTACAACCAGGAGGAGTTCCACACCTACTTCCGCGTCTTTGAGACCGAGGACGACTACTTCGACTACTACCGGCGCTACCACGCCTTCTGGCAGATGTACGGGCTGGGGCTTCCGGACGACGTGCTGCGCAAGATCTACTACGAGAACGCGCTAAGGATCGTCCCGGCGATTGATCGGAGTCTGTTTCCGGGGTAGGCGTCGGGAGTCGAAATGAACATTGCGATGGGCCGGAACGATCCCGCGACTGTTCAGCAGGTGGCGGGCGCCCGCGCGCGGTTTTTCGCCGCGGAGTATCGCCGTGCCCGACGCATGGGAGGTGGACGACTACCGCAGGCGCCGGCGCGAAGCGGCGCGGAGCGGCGGCTTCGTGCCTCCCCAGTCGGCAGAGGAATACGCGCGGACGCCGAGGTCCTACCTCAGGGCACTCCGCTATGACGACCGGGAGCGAATCTGGTTGCTGACCGATCGCAACGACGGCGGCTTCTCCTACTTGGACGTCTTCCACCCTTCGGGGTACGCGGGCACGGTGCGCGTGGCGGGCCGCGCGGCGGAGTTCGACGTGCTGGGTTCCACGCTGGCGGTTCTGGCCGACCGTCCGATGTCGCCCGGCGACGCCGATGGAATCCCCGAAAGGGTAATCGACTGGTACGAGATCGGGGGGCTCGATGTAGCGCGGTAGGCCTGGGTAGTGGGCGAGCTGCGCCCAATAACGCGGGCGGGTCAGGGCCCACAGATGCCAAGGGCAGCCTGATGGACCCCAACCGGGGGTTGGACCTGGACCACTCCGGGCAATTCAGCCGCGTTTCCAAAGGCTCCTTGTCCCGGAACCCTGAATTCTCCTTGAGGCAAAGCCGATGGAGCAGCGAACCGACGTCCACCTGCCGCGACGGTGTATAGATGGGGGAAATCGAAGCTCCAGCACTCGATAACCACCGTGTCGGCCTGCCACGGCCATGTGTGGGCGGCAACTTCACTTGGAGTCGGATCGCTCCACGTTATCCGTGGAACCACGTCCGCCGTGATCTCACCGGTCGATACGGGTTGCGGGTCGTTCCCGCATGCCATGAGGAGGAGCAAGAGGACCGAGGCTACATGGGACGAAGGGGAAAGATGGGTCGGGAACATCGGCATGCCTCTACCGTAAGAACGGTCCAGCGGCCGGGCTGACCACACTGGCGCCGGGCCTACGGCCCGATTTGTGGGCCCCAGTCAGCATTGGCTACCAACGGATGAGGGTAACGGGCTGGCCCAGTGGCGTTACCGTGGACCGGGTCTTCCGGTGAGACGAGCACCAACTTTCGCCGGGAGGCAACATGTCCAAGCTACTAGCGGAGAGCCTGTGCGGCTAGGGACTCGGCGTAAGCGATTGTGGCCATCCAGTTCCGCAATGCCCTGGACGCGGCTCCGGGGTGGCGTCGTGGGCGCGTTGCTCTGCACTTCCTGCGGCAACGGGGAGCCGTCGGACGCGGCCTTGCCCTTGGCTCCGGCCGCGTCCACGCCCGCCCCTCTCAGCGACATCTCCTCCATCGCTTTGGTAAACGAGACCACGGCGTGCGTGATCGAGTCCTACGACGTGCGAATCCACTGCACTCGGCGATCCGGCGCCAGCGTGGGGGTCTTCGGTCGCAGTGGGGAGGGCCCGGGCGAGTTTCGTACGCCGTTCTCCGTCGTGCGTGGCCCCAACCAAACCCTCGGCGTCATCGACTTGGATCTCGGGCGCATGTCCGTCTTCGAGCCCGACGGTCAATTCGTGTTTCAGTCGAGGCTCCCCGGCATCGCATTCGACCCTGCCGGCTCCGACTTCTCGTCGAGCATCGCTGGAACGTACTATAAGAGGGTGGGCGGACGTCATGGTTACCAGCCATGGCAGGGCGAGGTGGATGTCCATTCTGGAGAGACGTTATGGGAGCGCGTCTTCCCGGACGACGCATTGAGGAGCGAGGCGGGGTGTGCGTCATCGGACCGGATTGGCTTCTCCTGGGGGCGGGCCTCTCCGGGTGGGGGCTTCGTGTTCCCCGTTTGCGATGGCCACTTGGTCGTTTTCAGGCACCGCGACGACGCGCGCGGCGTCTTGTTCAGAGCCACGAATTACATGCCCAGATTGCCCGACGCATGGGAGGTGGACGACTACCGCAGGCGCCGGCGCGAAGCGGCGCGGAGCGGCGGCTTCGTGCCTCCCCAGTCGGCAGAGGAATACGCGCGGACGCCGAGGTCCTACCTCAGGGCACTCCGCTATGACGACCGGGAGCGAATCTGGTTGCTGACCGATCGCAACGACGGCGGCTTCTCCTACTTGGACGTCTTCCACCCTTCGGGGTACGCGGGCACGGTGCGCGTGGCGGGCCGCGCGGCGGAGTTCGACGTGCTGGGTTCCACGCTGGCGGTTCTGGCCGACCGCTCGATGTCGCCCGGCGACGCCGATGGAATCCCCGAAAGGGTAATCGACTGGTACGAGATCGGGGGGCTCGATTTCGGGGAGCTTGACGTCGGAGGGGTTGACGTCGCTAGATAGGCCGGGTTGGCGGCCCTCGCACACCGCCTATCCGGCGAAGGCCTCCCGGATGATCCGCCGCTGGCCCTTCGTGTGGTCGGAAAGCTTGCCTTCCGCGGGGCTGGACCACGCCGGGCGGGCAACCTGGCGCAACGTCAGGGCTGCGGGCAGCAGGGCCCGGAGCCGCGGCTCCGCGTACGGGCGGGCGCCCATGTTGCGGGGCTCCTCCTGGACCCACACCACCTCGCGCAGGCCCTTGAGGCCCTCGACCAGCTCCGCGAGCTCCCGTCGCGGGAACGGATGGAGCTGCTCGACCCGGGCCAGCACCGCGTCCTTCGCGTTGGCGCGCTCCTCGCTCGCGACTAGGTCGTAGTAGACCTTGCCGCTGCAGAGGATGAGACGGGTGGCGGCCTCGCGCGCCTTGGACTCGACGGCCTCCGTCAGCAGCGGATGGAAGCCTCCTCCCGTGAGCTCCGAGACCGGGGAGCGGGCCAGCTTGTGGCGCAGGAGGCTCTTCGGGGTCATGACCACGAGCGGACGCTCGGGCGTGTGGGCCTGGCGGCGCAGGAGGTGGAAGTACTGGGCCGACGTGGTGGGGTTGACGATCCGCATGCTGCCCGCGGCGCACAATTGCAGAAAGCGCTCCGGGCGCGCGTTCGAGTGCTCCGGGCCACGCCCCTCGTACCCGTGCGGCAGCAGGAGCACGAGACGGGAGAGCTGCCCCCACTTCGCCTGCCCCGACGCCACGAACTGGTCGATGATGGGCTGGGCCACGTTGGCGAAGTCGCCGAACTGGGCCTCCCAGATCACGAGGTCGCGGTCCGCGCCCACGCTGTAGCCGTATTCGAAGCCCAGCACCGCGGTCTCCGACAGCGGCGAGTTGTGGATCTCGAAGCGGGCGCCGCGCACGGCTGCGAGCGGCGTGTGCGCCGCCCCGGTCTCGGCGTCGTGGAACACCAGGTGGCGATGGCTGAAGGTGCCGCGCTGCGCGTCCTGCCCGCTGAAGCGGATGGGGACTCCCTCGCGCAGCAGCGAGCCCAGGGCGAGCGCTTCGGCATGGGCCCAGTCCAGCGTCGATTCCTCGGAGAACCCGCCCCTGCTCCGCTCCAGCTGCCGGCCCAGCTTGGGGTGGATGGTGAAGCCGGGCGGAACCGCGGTCGAGGCCGCGTTGAGTTCCGCGAGCGCGGGAAACGGGACGGCGGTCGGGTGCGCGGGGTGGTCCCATGCCGCGGTGGGATCCAGGTCGTGGTCCAAGGTGTCCCGGGCGTCGGCGCCGGTCGCCTCGCCCGCGGTCGCCACTCCGGCGGACCGAGTTCGCGAATCAGACGCTGCCTTCCCGGAGGACTCGGACGACTTCGCCGCGCTGGCCGCCACCAGCGCCTCCCTCAGCAGGTCGGTGGTTTCGCGACGCGCGGCCGCGACGTCCTCCGCGGTCACGACTCCGGCCTTCACCAACGTCTCGGCGTACAGGGTCAACACGGTGGGATGCGCCCGGATGCGCTGGTACAGGCGCGGCTGGGTGTAGGCCGGGTCGTCCCCCTCGTTGTGGCCGTGCCGCCGATACCCGACCAAGTCCACCACGATGTCGTCGTGGAACTGGGCGCGGTACGCCATCGCCAGGCGCATCGCGGTGAGGCAGGCGTGCGGATCGTCGGCGTTCACGCGCAGAACCGGGATGTCGTAGCCCTTGGCCAGGTCGGAGGCGTAGCGGGTGGAGCGGCCCTGCTCCGGGTTGGTGGTGAAGCCGATCTGGTTGTTGACGATCAGGTGCACCACGCCGCCGGTGGCGTATCCCGCGAGCCGGGCCAGGTTGAGCGACTCGGCCACCACCCCCTCGGCGGCGAAGGCCGCGTCGCCGTGGATGAGAAGGGGCACCACCGCGGCGGTGTCCTGGCGGTCGTTCTGGCCGGGGCCCGCGAACTGGCGCGCCCGCGCCATGCCGGCCACCACCGGGTTGACGAACTCCAGGTGGCTCGGGTTGGGGGCCAGGGTGACCCGCACCGTGCCTCCGTCGCGCAGAACGTGGTCGCGCGTGGCTCCGTGATGATATTTCACGTCGCCGATCCCGCTCTCGTCGTCGGGCAGGGTCAGGATCCCGTCCGGGGCCGGGGCCACGCCCTCGAACTGGCGCAGGATCTCGTGGTAGCCCACCCCCACGCTGTGCGCGAGCACGTTGAGCCGGCCCCTGTGGGCCATGCCCATCACGACCTCCCGGCATCCCCGCTTCGCCGCCTCCTCCAGCACCAGGTCCACCATGGGCACCAGCATGTCGTTGCCCTCGAGGGAGAACCGCACCTGCCCCGGGTAGACGCGGTGCAGGAACCGCTCGAGGCCCTCCACGCACGCCAGACGGGTCAGCAGCGCCACCTGCTCGTCGCGTGCCGGCGGTTGCGCGTGGGTGCCCGATTCCACCTGGCTCCAGAGCCAGCGCACCCGCTCCGGCGACTCCAAGTGCTCGAACTGGTATCCGATGGATCCGCAGTACGCCCGCTCCAAGCGCTCCAGGTAGTCGGGCACCCGTTCGTCGTCGTCGCCCAGAACGGTGGACGCGGGAAGGGCCTCCAGCTGCTCCATGCTGGTGCCGAAGAAGGAGGGGTCGAGCTGCGGATGCCCCGGGGGGTCGCTTCCGAGCGGATCGATGCGGGCCAGCTGGTGCCCGTGGTCGCGGAAGGCCTGCACCAGCGAGGTGGCCCGGGCTACGAGGTGGAGCAGCTCCCCCATCGCGCGCAGGGTGGCGCCGCCCGCCGGCGTCCGCGCGGATGGCGGGGCGGGGAGCGCGGACGGGTCCTCGCCCGATGAGGGCTCGGGCACGCGCGCCGGGCTTTCGGACGCGGCGACGGGACGCGCGGACGCCGCGACGGGCGACGGGCCCTCCGATGCGGCGATGGGACGCGCGGACGCCGTGGCGGGCGACGGATCCGCGGGTTCCCGGACCGCTCGCGCGGGCCCACCACCCCGCGCCTCCGCCTCCCGGGAGAAGATCGGGCGCCAACGGGCGGACACCGACTCCGGGTCGGCCAGATACCGTTGGAACAGCTCCTCCACGTACCCGGCGTTGGGCCCGCTGAACAGTTCGGACGATGGCATGGATCCCGGCACATCCCGTGCGGCAATAGAATCGCGGCGTATCCCATCCCGCGCGGACGCGGCGTGCGGGGAGTGGAAGATAACCGGAACGCCTTCCAAGTTGTAAAGGTCGCGACCGGTGGCGATGATACCCCGCCTCCCGCGTCCCCGCCCACGGTCCCGCGACCGGCACCGCCCCCTCACGACGCCCGGAGAGAGCTTGACCCACCCGCCCCCGGACCCAGGCACCCCCCCGCCCCACGACGGAGTCCGTCGGGTCACCGAGGAGATCGCGCCCGGGCGGATCCCCCTGCGCACGCATCCGGAATGGGCGCGCGACCTGCCGTGGGTGGTGCAGGGAACCACGGTCCGCGACCGCGCCGGGGTTGGCGTCGGGCCGGGCCCCCGCGACCACGACCGCGCCGACGTCGGGTCGGCCACCGCCGACTGCTCCGGAATCGGGCCGGCCACCCGCGACCACGCCGGCGATGCCGTGGTCGAGCACAACCCCACGGACGGGGAGGGCGGAGCCGTCCGCGACCTGGACTTCGGACTGTTCGCGGGCGCGCCGGCGGGCGCCGTGATGAAGCGATGGGAACGTCTGGCGGCGGAGACCGGGTGCCGCAGCCTGGTTCACGCGCGCCAGGTCCACGGCCGCGCGATCACCCTGCACGAGGCGACTCCGCCCGGTCTTCTCTTGGTGCCGCCCTGCGACGGGCACGCCACGCGCCACCCCGGAACGCTGCTGGCCGTCTCGGTGGCCGACTGCGTCCCCGTGTTCGTGGTGGCCCCGCGCGCCCGGGCCGTCATGCTGCTGCACGCGGGTTGGCGAGGGGTGGCGGGGGGCATTCTGGAGGCGGGCGTGGCGATGCTGGCGCGCGACTTCGGAACCCGCGCGCGCGACGCCCGCATGCACCTGGGTCCGGCCATCTGCGGGCGCTGCTACGAAGTGGGCCGGGACGTGCACGAGGCGCTGGGTCTGGCCCGGCCGGCCTCCCGCGCCCACCCGGTCGATCTTCGGCGCGTGCTGGCCCACCGGGCCCTCGCCGCCGGGGTCGACCCCGAGCACCTGACTATCTCCACGTTTTGCACCCGGTGCGCGGGCACGCCATTCTTTTCGCACAGAGGTGGAGATGCCGGACGCCAGATGGCCGTGCTGGGCATCACCCCGAACGACTCCGTCCCCCGGGGAGGGACATGGATCGAGGACCGTCGCGGGTGACGGAACCGGTGGACTGCGGCCGGAGCTCGGACGCGGCGCGCGCGCACCGCTCCCCACGCCGCGCGCGCGCGGACCCCTCGGTGGGACTCTGCTCGGTGTGCGCGCACGCGAGGGTGACGGGAAACCGGAGAGGCTCCATCTTTTGGCTCTGCCGGCTCTCGGGCGAAGACGCCCGCTACCCGCGCTACCCGCGCCTTCCCGTAACGCGCTGTCCGGGATTCGAGCCGACGCAAGCGACGCGCGCGAACCACCAGGAGTGAACATGAGCGAAGAGTCCTTCTACGTGTCCAAGGTGGAATTCGAGAAGGTGGCCGGTGCCCGCAGGCGCGGCCGACTTCCCGCGGGAACCACGGTGGAACTGGGCGTGCACGGCCCGGTGAAGCGCCACTACCGGCTCGACGCCGAACCGGACCGGCCCCTCGCCGTGGACTACGTGGTCGCCGCCGCCGGCGGGTGACTGCTCGGAACCCTCAACGGCGCACTGGAGGTGCGCGGGATCAGCCTCGACCCGGACCAGATCGGCGCCCGGGCGGAGGGCTTCAACGAGGTGGTGGGCAGGCTGCCGGTGCTCAGGCGCATCCACGTCCACTACCAGCTCTCCATTCCGGCGGACGCGCGCGCGGCGACCGACCGCGCGCTCGCCAGCCATGTCGAAAAGTGCCCGACGGCCGCGAGCCTGCGGGAAGCCATCGAGATCACGTGGAGCGCGGACATCGACGAGCGCGCTGCCGACGACGCGTGACCGCAACATCGCGCGCGACGACGCGCTCCCGCGGCGCCACGGTCCGGAGCCAACGGCCGTCGAGCAGTCCGTGCATGAAACCGCCCGAGCAACGGGAGTGGTGGAGCACCGGGCTGGCAAGGCGCCTTGAAGGCCCGGGTTCGGCGCTAGGCCGACGAAAGGCAACGCGGGGCGCCGCCATCCAGCGCGGATGCCACGCCGCTCGCATGCCGGGGGGAGGGTTGCGTCCGCGGGCCGCCAAGGAACGCACCCGCCCATCCCCCACCGATCCGGCGGCGCGCGAGGGATTCCGTGCCTGAACCTCTGGCGCTGGCCATCATCGGCCTCTCGCTGGCGGTGCTGGCCCTGCTGCTGCCGTTCGCCGCCCACCGCACCTATCTGCTGCTGCTCAGCCGCCGCCCGCCCCCGGAGTTCCCGCGCCGGTGGACGGGCCCCCTGCCGCGGGTCACGGTTCAGCTGCCCCTCTACAACGAAGCTCCGGTGGCCCGGCGGGTGATCGACGCCGCCTGCTCGCTCGACTATCCGGCGCGCGCCTTGGAGATCCAGGTTCTGGACGACTCCACCGACGAGACGGTGGACCTCGTCGCCCGGCGGGTGGCGTGGTGGCGCGCCCGGGGCGTGAACGCGCGTCACATCCGACGGCGGCGGCGCTCGGGGTACAAGGCGGGCGCCCTGGCCGCGGGCGTGCGTCGCGCGCAAGGCGAGTTCCTGCTGGTGCTGGACTCGGACTTCGTGCCCGACCCCGATCTCGTCGGGAAACTGCTGCCGCCCTTTCGGAATTCCCGCGTCGGGATGGTGCAGGCCCGCTGGGACCATCTCAACGAAGACGCCAACTGGCTCACCCGCGCGCAGAGCCTTCTTCTCGACGGGCACTTCTTTCTCGAGCACGGAGGACGCCATCGCGGGGGACTCTTCTTCAACTTCAACGGCACCGCCGGCATGTGGCGCCGCGAATGCCTCGACGACGCGGGTGGATGGCAGGGGGACACCCTGACCGAGGACTTGGACGTCAGCTACCGCGCGCAGATGCGCGGGTGGCGCTTCGTCTTCCTCGAGGACGTCGGGGTGCCCGCGGAGCTCCCGGACCGGACGGGCGCCTTCGAGATCCAGCAGCGGCGTTGGTCCCAGGGAGGGATGCAGACGGCGCGCAAGCTGCTGCCCGAGCTGCTGCGCGGGCCTTGGCCGTTGTCCGTGAAGAAGGAGGCGGTGGTTCACTTGTGCGGGCACGTCGCCTACCCGCTGACGCTCCTCCTGGGTCTCCTGATCTACCCCTCCGCCCTGGCCCGGCGCGCGCTTGGCGGGGAGGCGTTCCTCTTCGTCGACCTCGTCATCTTCTGCCTGGCCACCATTCCCTTCGTGGTCTACTACGCGGCCGCCGGTCGCAGAAGGAGCCGTCCCTGGGGTCGCCTGCTGCCCGCGGTGTTCGTCACCCTGGCGACGGGCGTGGGGTTGACCGCGCCGGCCACGCGAGCCGTGCTGCGCGGCTTGGCGGGACGCGGCGACGGATTCGTCCGCACCCCCAAGAAGGGATCCGGAGGGGTGCTGCGCGAGCTTCCCTCGAGCCAAGTCCTCGACACCTTCCTCAAGCTGGCGATGGCGACGGTGACGAGCATCTTCCTCATCGCCGCGGTCCAGGCCCGGCTATTCGCGTCCGTCCCCTTCCTGATGCTCTTCGTGCTGGGCTACTGGAGCCTGGGCATCGGTGGCCTGAGGCGCTCCGGAACCCATCCACGCGTCCCGGAGCAACACGGCGTAGAAGGGCAGCCAGAGGAGGAGAACCGTCCAGAGGGGTCTCGGCCACGCCCCAACATCCAAGTAGGACCCCAAGCCACCGTAGGTAAGGAATGCGAGGCCGCTTAGCAGGATCCAGGCGCGGTTCCGGCGCAGGGCCGCGAAGGGCAGAACCCAGAGCGCGTACCACGGATGGAACGTCGGCGACAACAGAAGACCGGCCCCGAGGATCAGGAACAACGCCCGTTCGGCGTCGAGGTTTCGGAGTGTGGCCCAGGCCACGACCGCCAGCACCAGGGCGCCGGACAGATAGCGGGGCGCCATCGGGCCCGGCAGAACGGCCTCGATGACGGCGAAGGCCCCCTCGTACGCGCGCCAATGCTCGGCGTAGGTGGCCAGACCCGCCCAGAGCGCGGTCCCCGCCTCGGCGTAGGGAAGATGAAAGAGAACGAGCACCGCGCCACAAGCCACCGCGAGGCGGGTCCCGTAGCGTCGGGTGAGCGCGGGCAGCGCGGCGATGGGGGCCACCTTGGTGAGAGCCGCGAGGGCCAGAGCGGCACCCATGGCCCAGGGCGCCCACGGCCTCGACGCGAACCGCCCGCGCGACGAGTCGACGGGGGCGCCGGAGGAGGCGGGATCGTCGTCCGGCGCGTCCGCGGCGTCGCGCGCGGAACCATTCGCGGGCGCGGGCAGGGCGAACAGGACCAGGGCCACGAGCGGGAGAATGCCCAGAGCCTCCACGTGTCCGCTCCAAGCCGTTTCGACCACCAGCAGCGGCGACCATGCGAAGAGGACGAGCGTCCCGGGGACGGAGCGGCCGGTTCGCTGGGCCACCTTCGCCAGCAGCAGACAGGCCGCGAGGTCCGCGAGCGTCCACACGACCTTGAGCCCCGGAATCGACGCGCCCGCGAGGGCGACGGCCGCGAACGCCACCTGGGCGAAGGGCGGATAGATGGTGGGGACGGAGGGGTTGTTGATGCGCGCGTGCCACGCGGTTCGAATGGACTCGAGCTCCGGCGCGTCCGGCGGGTACAGGTAGGGATTGATGCCCGCCAGCTGCACGTGCCCGTCCCAGAGGTAGCGGTGGATGTCGTCGGACAGAAACGGAACGCAGGGGAGTAGAACCACCCGGAAGAGGATGGCGAAGGCCCACACGAGGCGGGTGTCGGCGCGTTGGTCGAACGCGACGCGAGCCGCCCACCAGTAGGCCGCGACCGCACCCGCAAGGAAGGCCAAACGTGGAAGGGGAACCCCGGGGTCGGGCCACCAGCCCGCAGCCGCCAGCAAGGCGAGTTCCGCCAAGCCCAGGACGACCAGCGCCCACGCCCGCCCGCCCGGGAACCGGCTCACCACTCCCGCATCGCTGACCGCCCAGCCCCCATGCGCGCCTCCCCACTCCCCCCGACCCCCGCCGTCACCGGCCCCGTGGCGGTGCTCATTCCCGCGCTCGACGAGGAGGCCACCATCGGGTCGGTCATTCGCGCGCTGCCGCGCGGGCTGGTGGACCAAGTGGTGGTCGCCGACAACGGTTCGCGGGACGCCACCCGGCGCATCGCGCGCGACCTGGGGGCCACCGTGGTGGTCGCGCCGCGCCTGGGGTACGGCTCGGCGTGTCTGGCCGGCCTGCGCCACCTGGCCCGGCGGCCGCCGGGGATCGTGGTCTTTCTGGACGCGGACGGAAGCGACGACCCCTCCGGCCTCGCGCGGCTGATCGACCCCATTCGCTCGGGCGCGGCCGACATGGTGCTCGGCGTGCGCACCGGCGACCCGCCCGGCGTGCCCCCGCACGCGCGCCTAGGCAACCGGGTCGTGCTCCTGTGCGCGCGCCTCCTGTTCGGCCTTCGCTTCCGCGACATGCCTCCCTTCCGCGCCATTCGCCACGATCGCCTGTGCGCGCTGCGCATGGATGACCGCGACTGGGGCTGGACCCTGCAGATGCAGATCCGCGCCGGCCGGCTCCGCCAGCGCATCGTCGAGATCGAGGTCCCGTACACTCGCCGGGCCGGGGGTGTTTCCAAGATCAGCGGCACGTTGAGCGGTTCCGTCAAAGCCGGGGTAAAGATGTTCGTCACGCTCGCCCGCGAACGATCAATGTCAGTGAGACGATACGAATGAGCGAACGCGAGACGCCACGAATGAGCGAGGCGGACGCCCAGGTCCTGCCCCGCGGCCCGAACCCATCGTCCATCATCGACGAAGTCCGCGCGTGCCTCGCGCGCATGCTCCCCGAGGGGGAGGCCGAGCTGGCGGCGGACTTCGCTGCGCTCTTCCTGGCCCGCGCGCCCGCGCTCTACCTGCGCGAACGGACGCCACCGGCTCTCGCGCGGCTGACGGCCGACGCCTTCGCCTTCCTGCGCGAGAGCCGGTCCGACCGGGTGGACGTGCGCGTCTTCAACCCGGCCGCGGAACCGGACGGACGGACGGCGCCCGTGACCGTGATCCGCACCAACGTGGACGAGCGACCCTTCATCGTGGACTCCATCCGCGAGTACCTGCACTCGCGCGACCTGACCATCGAGCACTTCATCTACCCGCTCGTGGGGATCGAGCGTCGGGAGGGGCGCATTCGCCGAATCGTGCCGCCCGGCGACGCGCGGCACCGCGAGTCGTTCATTCACTGCGAGATCTCGCGCGTGGCCAAGCCGGCCATCCTCGAATCGCTTCAGGCGGAGTTGAGGCGGCGCCTGGAGGACGTGGTGCTCGCCACCGACGACTTCCAACCCATGCTCCTGGCGCTGGACAACACCATGAAGCGCCTCGGGACCCAATCCCGGCGGCTGCCCGGGCTGCGCGACCGGCTCGACGAGATCCGGGACTTTCTGGCTTGGCTGCGCGACGACGCCTTCGTCTTCCTGGGGAATCGGCGCTACGACATCGCGAACGATCCCGCGACCGGCGAGCCCACCGTGGCCGTCGAGGCCGGTTCGGGGCTCGGCATTCTGCGCGACGAGGCGCGCTCGGGCTACGCGAACCCGGTTCCGCTCGCCTCCATGCCCGAGCGACTGCGGAAGCTGCTCGCCAACGGTCCCCTTCTGCTGATCGGCAAGACCAACGCCAGGTCCACCGTGCATCGGCTGGCGCACATGGACTACATCGGCGTCAAGAAGCTCGACTCCGAGGGACGGCAGGTCGGGGAGGAGCGCTTCATCGGCCTGTTCACCTCCAAGGCGTACGGCGACCACGCCGACGGGATTCCGATCCTGCGCGAGAAGCTGCGCTGGATCCTGGAGGACGCCGGAGCCCAGAAGGGGGCGCACGACTACAAGGAAATCAACACCATCTTCAACTCGATGCCCAAGGAGGAGCTCTTCCTCGGCTCGGCGCGCGAGATCGCCAAGGACGTCCAAACCGCGCTGACGTCGTACCACACCACCGGAGTCCACGTGACCCGCCGCGAGGATCCCCTGCGCCGCGGGGTCGCGTTCATGGTCATCATCCCGCGCGAGAAGTTCTCCGCCAAGGCGCGCATGGCGATCGAGCGCGCCTTCGTCGAGCTCCTGGACGCCGAGGTCCTGAACTATCACCTGGCCCTGGGCGGCGGCGGACAGGCCCGGCTCCACTTCTACCTGAGGGCGCGTCCCGAGCGGCTGGCCGTCGTCACCGACGTGGAATTCAAGCGGCTGGTCCGGGAACTCACCCGCGACTGGACCGACCGCGTGGGCGAGGAGCTGGGGCGCGCGACCCCGCGCGACGAGGCGCGCCGCCTGGCCGAGCGCTACGCCGACGGCTTCGGCGCGGACTACCGCGCGATCGTCGAGCCCGACGCGGCCGCCCGGGACATCCTGCGACTCGAGGCGATGGTCGCCGACGGGCGCAGCCTGTCGTTCGCCCTCTCGAACCCGGAGCACAGCGCCGTCGCGCCGGGCGACCGGGTCACCGAGCTTCGCCTCTACCGCCTCGGTCCCCGCCTGGTGCTGTCGCACTTCATGCCGATTCTGGAGAACGCGGGACTGCGGGTGATCGCCGAGAGCCCGGCCACGCTGAGGGGCGGCGGAGTGCCCGAGGGCGCGGTCCACACCTTCGCCGTCCAGACCGCCGGCAAGTCGCCACTCGACCTGGACGAGGTGGGCGCGTCCCTTGTGGAGACGCTTCTGGCCGTGAGCGTCGGCGACGCGACCAACGACCGCCTCAACGGCCTGGTTCCGGCCGCGCGACTGGCGTGGCGGGAAGTGGAGGTGTTGCGCGCCTACGCCAGCTACGCCTTCCAGCTGGGCGCGGTGCCCAGCCGCGATTCCATCGTCGACGCGCTGCTCAAGTACCCGCGCATCGCCCGACTGCTCGTGGACTTCTTCGAGATCCGCTTCCGCTCGGGGGAACGGACGCCGGAGCGCCGCCTGGCCGACGCGGACGAAATGCGGGCCACGCTGCTGGCGGCGCTGGACGACGTCCACCTGCTGAGCGACGACCGCGCCCTGCGCCACCTGCTCACCTTGATGGACGCCACCGTGCGCACGAACTACTACGCCACCGGGGGTGCCACGCCGACCCGGCGCTCGGGCGGGGTTCCGTACATGGCGTTCAAGGTGACGGCGCGCGCGATGACGTCCGTCACCCGGACCAACCTGCTCTTCGAGGCCTGGGTGCGTTCGGCCCGCATGGAGGGCGTGCACCTGCGGGGCGCGCGCGTCGCCCGGGGCGGAATCCGCCACAGCGACCGCCCGGACGACTTCCGCACCGAGGTGCTGGGACTGGCGGAGACGCAGATCGTCAAGAACTCGGTGATCGTGCCCTCGGGCTCCAAGGGCGGGTTCGTCATCCTCGACCAGCCCTCGCTGTCGGTCGCCACCCGTGGCGAGGTGGAACGGCAGTACCGCACGCTCGTGCGCGGGCTCCTCGACCTGACCGACAACGTGCGGGCGGGCCGGTCCGTGCCGCCGGACGGCGTGGTGTGCCACGACGAGCCCGACCCCTACCTGGTGGTGGCGGCGGACAAGGGCACGGCGGGGTTCTCGGACATCGCCAACGAGGTCGCCGAGCGCTACGGCTTCTGGCTGGGCGACGCGTTCGCGTCCGGGGGCTCCGTGGGATACGACCACAAGGAATGGGCGATCACGGCGCGGGGAGCCTGGGAGTGCGTGAAGCGCCACTTCCGGGAAATGGGAAGGGACATTCAGTCCGAGCCCTTCACCGTGGTCGGCATTGGCGACATGAGCGGCGACGTGTTCGGCAACGGCATGCTGCTGTCGCCGCACATCCGGTTGATCGCCGCGTTCGACCACCGGCACATCTTCGTCGATCCCGACCCCGACCCGGCCGCTTCCTTTCGGGAGAGGGAGCGGCTCTTCCGCCAACCCGGCTCCTCCTGGGCGGACTACGACGCCGGCGTGATGAGCCCCGGCGGGGTCGTCGTGCGACGCGGATCGAAGGAGGTCGAGCTCGCTCCCGAGGCGCGCGCGGCCCTGGGACTGTCCGAGGATCCCGGCAAGGTGAGCGGCGAGGAGCTGGTGCGCCTGGTCCTCCGAGCCGACGCCGATCTCCTCTGGAACGGGGGCATCGGCACCTACGTCAAGGCCTCGGACGAGACGCACGCCGATGTCGCCGATCCCTCCAACATCCCGGTGCGGGTGGATGCCGGCGAGCTGCGCGTCAAGGTCGTGGGCGAAGGCGGCAACTTGGGACTCACCCAGAGGGCGCGCATCGAGTTCGCGCTGGCCGGCGGGCGCCTGAACCTCGACGCGCTCGACAACTCGGGAGGCGTCTCGCTGTCCGACCGCGAGGTCAACCTCAAGATCCTGCTCAACGCGGCGGTGGAGGAGGGGCGCATGACGGTGGCGCGGCGCAACCGCCTGCTGCGCGACCTCGGAGAGACGGTTTCCGAGCAGGTGTTGCTCGACAACTTCTCGCAGAGCCTGGCGGTGTCGCTTGATCGGGAACGCGCCCGCGAGGGGGTGGACGACTTCCGCCAGCTCATCTCGGAGCTGGAGCGGGACGGTTCACTCGACCGCGCGCGCGAGCACCTCCCCACGTGGGAACAGCTGCTCGAACGCGACCAGGCCAGCCCGCGCCTGACCCGGCCGGAGCTGTGCGTCCTGCTCGCGCACGCCAAGCTCCACCTGATGCGCCGCCTGCTGAAGGGATCGCTCGTCGACGACGGCGTCGCCAGCGGCTACCTGGCGCGCTACTTCCCCAGGGCGGCCCTGGACGCCGCGGGGCCGGCGGGGTTGGCCGCCCACAGGCTGGGACGCGAGATCGTCGCCAGCCAGCTGACCAACGACCTGGTGGACCTGATGGGCGCCGGGTTCGTGCATCGCATGATGCGCGACTCGGGCGCGTCCGCGGACGAGGTGGCGCGCGCCTGGCTGGTGGCTTCCCGGCTCTCCGGGCACCGGCGGCTCATCGCCGGTCTAAGGGAGCGGGAGCGGGAGGCCGGGCCGGAGGTCGCCTACCGGTGGTACGTGGGGCTCAGCCGGGTGCTGGACCGCACGACCCGCTGGGTGCTCGGCAACGCCGAACGAGAGGAGATCGACGGCCTGGTCGGCGGAGACCTGAGTGCCCTGCGCGAGCTGCGGCGCATTTTTCCCGAAGTGGTGAGTGGCGAGGATCGGCTCACCTTCGAGCGCCTCGTGGCGGAGATTCGCGAAGCGGGGCCGGCGGCGGAGCTCGCGCCCGCGCTCGCCACCCTGCGCTTCCTGGACCAGCTGATGGACATCCTGCGCGTGTCCCGCGACACGGGGACGGAACCAGTGTACGCGGCGCGGGCCTACTACGCCGTATCCGAGCTGCTCGATATTCCCTGGTTGCGCCACGCCATCGACGCGTGCGCGCGCGACGAACGCTGGGAGCAACGCGCCGCGCGCGCGCTCAACGACGACCTCGCGCGCGCGCACCACCGAATCGCCACCTTCGCGGCGGCCGCGGCGGCCGGACGGGAGGCGCGGGCCGACGGCGTGGGCCATCTCCTGACCGCGCTGCGCCGGCGCGAGGTGGCCCGCTTCGGCGAGCTGCTCACGGAGCTTCGCGCCGAGAGCACGCTTACCCTGTCCGGGCTGGCGGTGGCCGTGCGCGCCATCGTCGTGCTGTCCGAGCGAACCAAGGAAGGCGACGGCGCGCCACGCGCGGCGAACGGACCCACCTGAGCGGCGGGAGGCCGGCCCGGTCAGGTGCGGGTGCGCGCCGCCGCGACGCCGCCCCGGTCCACCCCTCCCGGCCAACCCCGAGCCGACGGGGCGCGCTACGCGATGCGGTCGATGTAGTCGTCCATCGCCGCGAGCACCCTCACGACGCCCAGCGTGCCTTCGGCGGCGGTCACGTCGGCCGCAAAGTCGAACAGCATGCTGCGGACGGCCTTGCGGTCGATTCCGGTCGCGGCGGACGGCTCCCGGACCTTCGCCGGTGGCGGCGCGGGCTTCGCTTTGGGCGCGGCCGGCGCGCGGCGGCGACGCCGCTGGGGCTTGGCCGGCGAGGCGGCCTCGGCCGCCCGGCTCGCGGCCCTCTTCACCTGAAGCGGATAGCGGGCGTGGAATTGGCGCTTGGTCAGGTCGGCGATCGCGGCATTCATCTTGATCGCGCCGACGAGCAGCTCGTCCACCGTGACGGCGGGATTGTTCCTCAGCTCGCCCTCGACCCACCGCATGACGTCGGTGTCGGTGTTCGGACCGCCTCTGGCCGGTGCCGGCGCCGGGGCGGGCGCGGGGGGCGGGGTCTCCGCGACAACGGGAGCGGCCGCGGCCGCCGCGGCCCTGCTGGCCCGGCGTTTGATTTGAAGCGGATATCGCGCGTGGAACTGGCGTTTGTTCAGCTCGGCCACATCGGCGTTGAGGACCTTGGCCCCCTCGAACAGCTCGTCCACCGTAACCCCCGGGTTGTCCCGCAGCTGCTGCTCAACCCAACCCATTACGTCAGCGTCGGTCGCTACCATCGATTCAATTCTCCCTTGTGTGACGGTTGATCGGGAGGCCATCCAATGGCCGCGAGTAGGATAAGGCGTGGGAAGGAGATGCGCAATATCTCCAGTGCTGATCGGACTATGAGTTGGCGGCGAATCGGATGTCCCAGTGTCGCCGGATTCAGAACTCAATGACGACCCGGAGTCCGAAGGTCTCCTCGAAGAGACTCTTCTTTTGTGCCACGGTCCAACGCTCCAGCAGGACGTCGCCGTCACACTCGGCGCTCAATCGGAGATTTCGTCCGTCCAGCTTGGCGGTGACCGCGCGAATCAGTTGGCGGCGCTGCCGATCCAGCCCGTCCACCAGACGCAGGATCGCGCCCAGATGGTCCACCAGCACGCGGTCGTCGGGCGCGAGCGAGGCATATCCCCGGTGGTGTGGCTTGGGATGGCTCTTGCGGTGGTAGCGCGCGATGTTGCCCACAATCGCCATCTCGCGCGTCGAAAGCCCCGGGATCTCCGAGTTGCCGAGAATATAGAGGGTGTGCTTGTGGTGCCTCCTCATGGCGACGAACACGCCGATATCGTGCAGGATCGCCGCGACCTTCAACAGGTGCCGCGCCTGGGATCCCTGCCCGTGCAGGGCCTGGAGCTGGTCGAAGACGCTCACCGCCATCCTCGCCACGTGACGGCCGTGGGCCTCGTCGAACATGTAGCGGCGCCCGAAGGACACCGCCGCCTGGGTGAGCTGCCGATCCCGCCGGGTGTCGTTGGTGGCCCGGGAATTCAGATCGGCCATCAGGTCCAGCGTGATCCCCTCCTTCACCCCGATGTGCGGCACCAGGATCTCCCGGGTGCCGGTCAGTTCCGCCAATCGCCGAAAGACCACGGCGGCGGGCAATATGACGTCGGCGCGATCGTGCCTCAGCCCCAGTTGTTCGATGCGTTCCGCGTACGACAGTCGAGCAAGGAGCGCGATCGCGGAATCGAGCCCCGACACGGGCAGCCGGCTGACGCCATCGGTGCGTCCGTCGGGCGCCGCCAGTTCGGCCAGAGCTTCGATATTGCCCCCGCAACCGATGAACCCGGTGGGCTGCCAATACTGCGCGGGCGCCGGAATGTTCAGTACCGACACATACTCGGAGAGCAATCGCCGAAAGGCTCCGGGTTCGCCTCCCGGCTCCGCCAACCGTTCCAGCAGACGAACCGAACCCATGGAGCGGGTCTCGCTCCACAGCATGCCCGAGTCGTCCACCAGCGACAGCTCGACGCTGCCGCCGCCCAGGTCCACGAGCAGCCATCGGCCACCCTCCAGATCAATTCGCGCCCCCACCGCCAAGTGCACCAGCCTCGCCTCCTCCGAACCGGTGATCGCCTTCAGTCGGATCCCGGTTTCGCGTTCGATCCGCTCGACGAGGAGGGGCCCGTTGCGCGCCTCCCGGACGGCGCTGGTGGCCACCGCCCGGTAATGTTCGATCTCGAACCGCTCGATGTGCTCGCGAAAGCTGTGAAAGGCCTTGACGGTGGCGTCCATGGTCTCGGGCGCGAGTCGTCCGGTCAGAAAGACCTGGTGGCCCAGCCGAATGGGCACGCGCTCGGAATGCAGCACGGTGTACGCCTCCGGCGTGGTGAACTCCACGGCCATGAACCGTATGCCGTTCGATCCCGTGTCGACGCACGCGAGTCGAAGCGGCACCTCGACCGGATGGTTCGGCGCGGGCATCAGGCGGTCGGCCACGCGTCGAGCACGACGGCGACCACCCGGCCCGGCCCGTGGACGCCGGTCACCATGACTTGTCCGATGTCCGCCGACTTGCTGGGGCCGGAGTGGAGCGCCAGCGCCGAACCGCCCGCGTCGCGGCACGCGGCCAGAGCCTCGCCGAGGGTGGCGGTGATGGTGGCGGCGTCCACGAACACGACGTGAACCGGTGGAAGCAGCTGGGTGCGGCGCCCGTCCCCCGCGGGCAACACCAGCGACCCCGACTGGGCGGCCGCCGCGCGCGCCACCGACACGCCCACCTCGGCTTCACGCGGCCGGGCCTCGGAAACCGGCACCTTCAAGGTCGCGGGCACGCCCCTCCCGTGACTGACGCTCGCGAACCGTGCGCCCAACCCGTCCAGCCACTCGCGCGCGTCCTTGGCGTCGGCGAAGTGGCGCACCTCCCCTCCCGCGGCCCGGAAGCGGTCCGCGAAGTGCGCCACCGGCCCGGGAGCATCGGCCGCCGCCGTATTCAGTTCACCCGGATGGGGCGGCCGGGGACGGTCCCGGAGCGCCCCCCGCACCCGCTCCAGAATACGGTCGCGCCGGCTCATTCGATTCCCCTCCGCCAGAGCTCGCGGAAGGTGGCGTTCGACGGCTCCGGATCGGCGCGCACCTCGCGCCATCCGCCCACCACCGGCAGCGGCACGCGGCGCGCGGCGTCGGGAAGCGCCCGCAGCGCCCCTCCGGCGGCCTCGTACAGGCCGGGACGGGTCGCGACGGCCGTCCACGCCTTGAGCAGAGCCGCCTTGGCCCGGGAGTCCATCCCCGACTCCACGGCGCGCCGGCGCCAGCTCAACAGCAGCTCCGGGATGGGGATGCGCACCGGACAGGCCTCCTCGCAGGCGCCGCACAGGCTCGACGCGAACGGAAGCGGCATGGACGCGCGCAGTCCGGCCAGCCCGGGGTTGAGCACCGATCCGATGGGACCCGAGTACACGGCCCCGTAGGCGTGCCCCCCCGTCTGACGGTACACCGGACACGCGTTGAGGCACGCCCCGCAACGCACGCAGCGAAGCGCCTCCCACGCCTCGGGGTCGGCGAGCACCTCCGTGCGCCCGTTGTCGACCAGCACCACGTGCACCTCCTCCGGGCCGTCCCGCTCCTCCTTGGTCCTGGGACCATGGATCATGGAGACGTAGTTCCCCACCGGCTGACCGGTGGCCGCCCGGGCGGTCAGCTGGAGGAAGACCGCCAGGTCGCTCCAGCGCGGCAACAGCTTCTCGATCCCCACCAGCGCCACGTGCACGGGTGGAGCCGAGGTGGTGAGCCGGATGTTGCCCTCGTTCTCGATGAGCGCCAAGGTGCCCGTCTCCGCGACCAGGAAGTTCCCCCCGGTAATGCCCAGGTCGGCCTTGAGGAAGGCCTCGCGCAGGATCGCTCGCGAGACGGCGGCGAGCTCGTCGGGCGTGGCGTCGAGCGCCGTCCCGTGGGTCGCGTGGTAGAGGGCGCGGATCTCGTCCAGGTTCAGGTGGATGGCGGGGCCGACGATGTGACTGGGTGGCTGGTCGAGCAGCTGCAGGATGTACTCCCCGAGATCGGTCTCCAGCACGTCGACGCCCCGCCCCTCCAGCAGCCCGTTCACCTCGAGCTCCTCGGAGAGCATGCTCTTGCCCTTGACCGCCCGTCGGACACCCCGTCGCTCGACGATGTCGGCGATGATCCGGTGCGCGTCCCCCTGCGATTCCGCCCAATGAACGTGGGCGCCATTGGACTCCAGGCGCGCCTCGGCCTCCTCCAGGTACCGATCCAGATGGGTCAGCAGGTGCGTCTTCACGCCTTCGGCCCAGCGACGCCAGTCGTTCGCGGCCACTTCCTCGTACGCGGCTCGGCGGCGCGCGTCGAACGAGAGCGTCGCCCCGGTCACGGAGGCGCGCACCTTCCCGGCCCGGCGCGCGCGCTTCGGGTACTCCCGACTACGTATCTCCACCGGCGGCCTCCCAAAGCACATCGGCGAGATGACGCGTGGCGAGCTCCCGTCCGCGCTTGCGCGCGCGTCCGTCGAGTTGGAGCAGGCAGCCGCAGTCGGCGGAGGTCAGGTAGTCCACCTCGCCCGCCGCGGCGAGCGTGTCCAGTTTGCGGTCGGCCATCCCCGCGGAGACCCGCGGAAAGCTCACCGAGAACAAGCCCCCGAACCCGCAGCATTCCTCGTCCCCCTCCCACGCGACCAGCTCGGCCCCGGCGTTGGTCAGCAACGCGAGCGGCTCGTCGCGGACGCCCAGCTCGCGCAGGGCGTGGCACCCGTGATGGTAGGCGATCCGGCGTCCCTCCAAGCCGCGTCCGAGATGCGTGACCCCGAGCACCCGCACCAGGAACTCCGCCAGCTCGAAGGTGCGCCCGGCGAGGTCGGCCGCCCGCGGGGACAGGTCGTCGTCGCGGAGGAGGTGGGCGTAGAAGCGCCGGAGCATGCAGGCGCAGCTTCCCGAGGGAAGCACCACGTACGCGCCCTCGCGGAAGCACTCCAGGGTGTGCGCGGCCATGCGGCGCGCCTCGGCGTCCCGGCCCGCGTTGAAGGCCGGCTGCCCGCAGCAGGTCTGCGCTTCCGGAACATCGACCTCCACGCCCAGCTTGCGCAGGAGGCGCACGGCGGAGACGACGGCGTGGGCGAAGAACTGGTCGCCCAGGCAGGTCGCGAAGAGGGAGACGCGCACGGGACCCGTCGCCTCGGCACCGGAACCGGTGGATCGAACCTGGGAGACGGAAGGCTCGGGCATCGGATTCAGATGGGTCGACTCGGCGCTCCGGGGCCTCGGTCCGCCCGGGAACCGAGAGCGGCGGGGCGCCGCGGTGGCAAGGTGCGTGGAAGGCCGAGCAACGGCTTCATCGGACCGAAACGCAACGCGCAGCTCGAACGTCCAGCGTGGATGCCACGTCGCGCGAGTGTCGGGGGGAGTTGGTCCACGGGCCGTCAGGCTCCGAACCCCGCGCTGCGCGCCAGGTCGAGCTCCTTGGTGACGACGATGCCCTCGGCGCCGTCGATGCGTTCCAGAAGCTCGATCCCGTGGACGGGGCCCAGCACCATCGCCGCCGTGGCGAGCGCGTCGGCGTCCATGGCGGACGACGCCACCACCGTGGCCGCGCTCGCGTGACCGGGCGAGACGCCCGTGCGCGGGTCGACGATGTGGTGATGGCGGAAGTCCGGGGTATGCGCCCTCTGGTGGTCCCCCGAGGTGGCGACCCCCTGGTTGCGCACCTCGATCGTCCCCAGCAGCACGCCCGGCTCCCGGGGGTGCTCGACCCCCACCGGCCACCCGCGCCCGGCCACCTCCCCCTCGCCGGCCGAAATGTCGCCGCCCCCGTCGGCCAGCACGCCCGCCGCGCCCTCGGCCGTGACCCGCTCGACCACCCGGTCGAGGATGTGCCCCTTGGCGATGCCGTCCAGCG
The DNA here is from genome assembly GCA_965221265.1 of Longimicrobiales bacterium. Taxonomy (GTDB): domain Bacteria; phylum Gemmatimonadota; class Gemmatimonadetes; order Longimicrobiales; family Gaopeijiaceae; genus BD2-11. The sequence goes on from OZ244873.1 coordinate 803,778, forward strand.
AGACCGCCATGCCCGGGCGCGCGAACGCGATGCGGCCCGCATCTACGACAACCCCCCGGTACCCGACCCGCGCCATGGCGTGGCGCAGATCGCGCCGCGCGGGGGGTGCGCCGGTCTCCGCGAAGCTGCGCCGGTGGAGCTCGATCAGCGGGAGGACGGTCGGGTCGAAGGCGCCCCCGGTCAGCTCGGCGACGCGCAGGGCGCGGGAGAGCACCGCCACCAGCTCGGGCGGCGGGTCGTCGAGAACGCCGTCCCGGTTGAGGCGGGATACCGGCGTGCCCGGTCGATGGCGGCTGAACACCGCCTCCAGGCGATCGATCTCGTCGTAGGCCACGTCGGCCAGCTCGCGCGCCCGCGCCGCCCTCGCGTGCACCACCGTGACGTGGACGAGCGTGCCCATGCGGCCGCGGGTGTCGCTCGCGCCGTGCAGCCCGGCCCGCCGCAGGAGTGCGGCCGCGAGACCGCCGCCCGCAGCCAGCAGCACGCCCGCGGCCCCGCCCATTCGGAGCGCCCCGCGCCGGGAGACGCCGCCACCACGGGGAGGGTCGCCGTTCGACGCGTGCCTGGCCGGCCCCGGCTCGGACATCGGGTCAGGCCCCGGCACCCGGCTCCACCGTCAGCTGGACCAGCCGGCGCCGAACCTCGTCGATGTCGTGGCGACACACGCCGGCCCGTTCGATCAGCTTCGCCTCGCAGATGTTGCAGCGCACGCACTCGCGAAAGTCGATGCGCGCGCCCTCGATGGCCCCCGTGGGACACGCGTGCTCGCACACCTTGCAGTGCTCGCAGTGGACCACCCGACGGATGCGGACGGGCGAGACCGTCGAGGCGACCGCGAGCGCGGCTCCCAACGGACAGGCGTAGCGACAGTAGAAGCGGGGCACGACGGCCGACGCCAGCAGGACCGCCGCCGCGATGCTCCACAGCACGACCGAGGAGCTCAGGAAGAAGACGGTCCCGAAGGGCTCCAGGAAGGGAAAGATGCCCGCCCGGCTGCCGGCGACCGCCGGGATCAGGATCGCCGCCAGGCCCACGTACTTCACCAGCCACAGGCGCTTGTGGAGCGCGCGCGGCAGCTCCCTCTGCCAACGCCGGGGCACGACCCTCTCCAGGAAGTCCTGCAGGGCCCCGAAGGGACACAGGAAGCCGCAGAAGACGCGCCCGGCCAGGAGCGTGGTCACCACGGTGAAGACCACGAGGAGGAGCAGCGGGATATCCTCCAGGAAGACGGACGGCCCCACGGAAATGGCCGCGGTGATGTGCGACACCGACAGGAACCCGCCGTCGAACCACCCCAGGTAGAGGAATGTCGCGACCAATGCCGCCCAGCGCGGAAGGTCGCGCTTCAGGAGGAACGCCGCCGTCACCAGCGCCAGAAGGCCCAGCATCCAGGCGACCTCGGCGGGCGAGGTGCGCGCCAGCGTGCGCTCCAGCACGGTCTGCTCCTCGACGAGGGAGAAGTCCAGGTCCGGCGGCGGCGCCACCGCGGCGTCCCCACCCACGGTCGCCGCATCGGGCGCGGGCGCGGGCTCCGCCGCGTCGTCGGTTGCGGCCGGCGGCTCCCCGGCCAGCTCCGACGCGCCCGGCGAAGGATGGACCTCGGCGGGCGCGGGCTCATCGGCGGGACCCGCAACCGGTTCGGGGGGTTGGGTGGCCGCGTCCGTGGCCGCCGCGTCCGTGGCCGTCGCGTCCCTCACCGCCGTGTTCCCGGTCGCCTCGTTCCCCGTCGCCGTCTCGTCGGTCGCGTCGTTCCCCGTCGCCGCGGCTCCGGTCACATCTTCACCGGTCGCCGCGCCGCCGGTCGGGGCGGCGGCCACGTCAACCACACCGGCATCCTCCGCCGGAGGCGCCTCCTCAACCGCGACCGGCTCCGGAACCCGGGGCGGCGGATAGGTCGTCGAGTAGAGCCCCATCCCCGGACGGAGATCGAAATGGACGTCGAAGGGACGCTCGACGTCGAGGGGGCCCGGCACCGCCATCACCCCGACGTTGCGGAACTGCCCTCGAACCATCCCGCCGCGCGGCTCTCCCAGCATGAGCACGTCCGGGTCGTCCATGCGCACGGTGTCGGCGCCCTGCGTCAGCGAGAGGGTGCGCGGATAGAAGAGGAGGGCGAGCGCGCCATCGACGCCCACGAGCATCAGGGGGTCCTCCTCCAGCCGCTCCCCGAACCGTTCCGCCACTTCGCCGAACCCACTCCGGCCGACGAGCAGTTCGCCAATGGAGTCGCCCCGGATGTGCGCGAAGGAGAGCACGATGCGGGTCACGTCGTTTTCGAGCACGTGGATGCGGGGCACCAGCCCGCCCGCGACCATGTCGGACCAGGACAGCCCCTCCAGCTCCTCCATGCCGATGGTCAGCAGCGACCCGCCGGATTCGGCGGACGGGCGGGTGGCGAGGTACTCGGCGTACACCCGGCGGGCCGCGGCGCGGATGCCGCGCGACATGGCCGAAACCGAGATCGTGGCCCGCGACACCACGCGCACGTCGCGCTTGGCGCGGAAGGGGTCGGAGATGGATTTGCCCGTGAACTGGGCCTCGTAGCCCGGGGTGCGCAGGAAGTCGCCGCGGGTGCGGATGTAGGACTCCACGTAGTGGGTGACCCGAACCCCGGTCAGCACGCCCGTGGGGTCCATTCCCACCAGCACCTCGATGGGACCGTTGTAGCCCAGCTCCTCCGGGGGCACGTCCGAGGTGAGGAACGCGTACCCCACCAGCGCCTCGTCGTCGGGGAGGTCGGGGGCGCGGCCCACGATCACGCGCGGGTCGCCGTCGCGCACCTCGAAGGAGGTCGCGCCCGGAAGCACCTCCTCCACCAAGCTCCGGGGAACCGGAAGGCCGTCGGTGCCCTGCTGGCCGAGGGCGGGGGAGGGAGGGAGGGCGCACGCGACCGCCAAGCCGACCGCGGCGGCCCGCGCGATGGCGACCCGGACCACCGTGGGGACCCGCGCGACGGCCCCGACCACGACCACGGGGGCGGCGGTCCGCGCGGCGGATCCGGACCATGCCGTGTTGGCGGCCCGCGCGACCGATCCCGCCCATGTGACGGCGGTCCGGCCATCCGGTCCCAAGACGGCGGCCCGCGCGGCCGCCCCGGCCAGCCCGGACGCCATGGCCCGCGCGACGGCCGCGACCACGGCGGCCCAACCGACCGCGCCCGCCCTCGCCGGGCGCGCCGAGCGCGGCCGCGTCGCCCACCGGCGCCACATCCGCGCGCTCGGCCCCCGCCGCCTACGCATCGACGCGCGCCAGCCGGAGCGCGTTGGCGGTCACCAGCAGCGAGACGCCCACGTCGCCCACCAAGACCGCGGCGATGAGCGAGACCATGCCCAGCGGCACGCCCATCACCAGGACCGCCTTCACCACCAAGGCGGTGGCGATGTTCTGTCGGATGACCGACCGCGACGTCCGCGACAACCGGACCAGGTAGGGAAGGCGGGTGAGATCGTCGCCCATGAGCGCCACGTCCGCGCTGTCGATGGCGGCGTCGCTGCCCGCCGCGCCCATGGCGATGCCCACCGAGGCGGCCGCGAGCGAGGGCGCGTCGTTCACGCCGTCGCCCACCATCGCCACCGGGCCGTGCCTGCGCTCCAGGTCCTTGAGCGCCGCGACCTTTTCCTGCGGCAACAAGCGCGCCATCACGGCGTCCACGCCGGTCTCCTCCGCCACCCGTCGCCCGGTGGCATGGTCGTCGCCGGTCAGCATCACCACCGGCCGGATGCCCAGGCCGCGCAACCGCCCCACCGCCTCCCGCGCCCGCGTGCGGGCCCGGTCCTCCAGCGAGATCCACCCCAGCGGCCCGTCCTCGTCGGCCACCACCACGGCCGCGCGGCCCTCGCCCGCCATGCCCGCCGGCACGTCGAGGCCCAGCACGGCGGGGTTCCCCACGAAGTGGCGCGCGCCGTCCACCAAAGCCTCGACGCCCTCGCCCCGCCGAGCCGCGAACTGGCGCACCGCGTGGCGCGGGTGGAGCTCCCGCCGCGCCGCCTCCTCGTGAATCGCGCGCGCGACGGGATGCTCCGAGCGCGCCTCCACCGCCGACGCGATGGCCAGCACGGTGGCCTCCCGCGCCCCCCGCGTCGACCGCACCTCCCGCACCCTCAGGTGCCCCACGGTAAGCGTGCCGGTCTTGTCCATCGCCATGGCGCGCACCTCGCCCATGGCCTCCAAGTGAACCCCGCCCTTGATCAGCACGCCCCGGCGGGCGGCCGCCGTGATGCCGCTCACCACCGCGACCGGGGTGGAGATCACCAAGGCGCAGGGACACGCGATGACCAGCAGGGTGAGGCCGCGCACCATCCAAGTCGTGAAGTCGGCGCCCGCGAGCGCCGGCACGGCCACCACCAGCACGGCCGCGACCGTGACCGCCGGCGTGTACACGCGCGCGAAGCGGGTCACCAACCGGTCGGTCCGCGCCTTCTCCGCCCCCGCGCGCTCCACCAGCTCGACGATCCGGGCGAGGGAGCTGCCGTCCGCCGGCTTCCGCGCGCGCACGTGGAGGAAGCCGTCGCGCGTGATGGCGCCGGCGAAGACCCGGTCGCCCGGATCCTTCTCCACCGGAAGCGATTCACCGGTGATGGGCGACTCGTCCACCGCCGAGCCTCCCTCCACCACGGTCCCGTCGACCGGAATCCGCTCGCCGGGGCGCACCGCCACCACATCCCCGACCGCCACCTCCGACGCCCGCACCGTTTCCTCCACCCCGTCGCGCACCACCACGGCCGTCCCGGGGGCGAGGTCCATCAGCGACTCCATCGACGCCCGCGCGCGGTCCACCGCGTAGCGCTCCAGCAGCTCGGCGGTCGAGAACAGGAAGGCGATGGCGGCGGCCTCCAGGTACTCTCCGATCGTGAGCGCCCCCAGGATCGCCACCGTCATCAGGAAGTTCATGTCCAGCGAGCGCGCGCGGGCGGCGCGAATCCCGTCCGGCATGAACCTCCACCCACCCACCAGTGCCGAGGCGACGAACAACAGCGACGCCACCCGCACCTCGTTCAGCGGTAGCGTGAAGACCAGTGGCCCCGCCCCCGCGAGCTGGAGCGCGAGCCCCACCGCGAACAGGGCGGCCGACGCGTAGGTGACGCGCGCCTGGGGGGTCGCCCAAGTGGCGTTGGCCCGTTCGGCGCGCGCGCCGGTGTCCGCCTCGGCGAGGTGTCCGAGGCGCCCGATCGCCCGCCGCACCTGCTCGGTCTCGAGGCGGCCACGGTCGATCTCGACGGTCACGGTGCGGCCCACCAGGTTGGCCCCCACCCCCAGCACCCCTTCGACCTTGCGCAGCCCGTTCTCGATGCGGGTCACGCAGTGCGCGCAGTCCATGTCGCGCACCCGGAAGCGCACCGCGGCGGCTCCGCCTCCGTTCCCGGACGCCACCGCGCCACCCGCCACCGCCATCGTCGCCGCGCCGCTAGCCGGAAGGCAACGCCGAGCGCGCCCGTCCAGCGCGGACGTCGCACCGCTCGAACGCCAGCCGTCCGCGGGCTGCTCCAAGTCCGTGGATGAATCCGCCCGAGCACCGAGAGCGGCGGGGCGCCGGGCTGGCAAGGCGGAGGTTGTCCACGGGCTGCTTCTACACCGCCGCCGGCACGGGGCGGTCCACTCCCGGTTCCGGATACGGCGACTCCAGCCGGTGCTCGGGCCACGCCGCGAGGAAGGCGGCCACCCGCGCCTCCCGGGTCACGGCCTCGGCAATGAAGTCCAGCGCCTCCCGCAAACGCTCGTCGGAGGCGGCGCAGCTGAAGCGCAGGAACCCGGCGCCGGCGTCGCCGAAGCACTCGCCGCCCAGGCACGCCACCCCGAAGTCGTCGTCCGCGCCCTCGAGCAGGTACATCGCCAAGCCATGGCTGGTGATGCCGAGCCGGTTGCACACCGGGGCCACATTCGGAAAGACGTAGAAGGTCGCGTGCGGATCCAGCGACGAGAACCCCTCGATCCGGTTGAGCCCATGGGTGAGGAGCTCCACCTTGCGCCGGAAGCGGCGCATGGCCGCGTCGCGCTCGCCGGCGTCGTGCTCGAGCGCGGCCACCCCGGCCATCTGAACGAAGGGCGGAGCGCACGAGACGCTGGTGTTGATCATCTTGCCGATGGCCTCGACGGTTTCGGGCGCCGACACCGCGAACCCCAGCCGCCAGCCCCCCATGCTGTACGACTTGCTGAACGTGTAGGCGGCCACCGAGCGCTCCATCATGCCGGGCTGCGCCAGCGGCGACGTATGGGTTCCCTTCCACACCATATGGCAATATGGCTCGTCGCTGAAGACGGCGACGCGCGTCCCGCGCACCAAGTCCGCGAGGCCCCGAAAATCCTCTTCCGTGGCGACGCCCCCGGTGGGATTGTGGGGCGAGTTCACGAAGATGGCCCTGGGCCGGGGATCCTCGGCGAGAAAGCGCTCGACGGCGGCCAGGCTCGGGCGGAAGGCGTCCTCCCGCCGCAGCGGCGTGAGCACCGGACGTCCCCCGCGTCTGAGGATGTTGGGAACGTAGGTCGGGAAGTAGGGGCTGAAGACCAGAACCCCGTCCCCCGGGTCCACGAAGGCCTCGCAGAAATATTGCTCGAACACCTTGGTGCCCGTGGCGATGACAATGTTCTCGCGGCGCGCGGGAACGCCGAATTCGTCGCGCATGTAGCGAGCCGCCGCGTCGCGCAGCTCGGGGAGCCCGAGGGAAGCGCAGTAGCGCGTCCGCCCCTCGGCGATCGCCTCCCGTCCCGCCTCGGCCGCCGCGCTCGTGGTCGCGAACGGGCTGTCGCCGATCTCGAGCTCCACGACGTCCTTCCCTTCGGACTGGAGTCGCTTTGCGACCGCCAGTACGGTGAATGCGGCCTCCGCCGTCAGCGACCGCGCGAACCCGCTCAATTCCATGGCCACTCGTTCGTTCTCCGTGTGTCCTCGCGTGGGTGAAGGACGGGCGACGGCATCACCCGCCGCGCCGCCCGGGCCGACCCAATCAACGGCCTCCTCGAAAGTAGCAGCCCGCGGACGAATCCGCCCGAGCACCGCGAGGGGGCGGGGGCGTCGAGCGGGCGAGGCGCGCCCATCTTAGCCGTTGACATCAAAACACTCGTACACATAACATTAAGATATGCCCTAACAACACGTAAATTTCCCAAATGGGCTCATGGAGGCTTCAATCACATTTCGAAACCCCTTCCGGCCCGGCGCCGGCCACACGCCCCCGTATCTCGCCGGCAGAAAGGAGGAGCGAGGGGAGTTCCTGAAGCTCCTGAGCCAGGACGTGATCCTCTCCAACCTCATTCTCACCGGGCTCCGCGGCGTCGGCAAGACGGTTCTCCTCGACACGTTCAAGCCGTTGGCCGTTCGGGACGGCTGGCTCTGGGTGGGCACCGACCTTTCCGAGAGCACGACGGTCGACGAGAAGCGTCTGGCCACGAGAATCCTCACCGATGTGGCGTTGGCAACCTCCAGCTTCGTCTACGACCGGCGCGAGGTTCGCCGCCCCGGCTACGGTCACCAAGTGGATCGGTTCAACGCCACCCTCAACTACCCGACCATCCGCGCGGTGTACGAACGGACGGGGGGTTTGGTCTCCGATCGGCTGAAGGCCGCGCTGAAGTTCGTGTGGGCGGCGCTGCGCGCGTCGGCAAGGCCACCCCGGGGAATCGTGTTCGCCTACGATGAAGCCCAGCACATGGCGGACCATGCGAAAAGGGACGAGTACCCGCTGTCGGTGATGCTCGACGTGTTCCAGTCGATCCAAAGACAGGAGGTCCCCTTTCTCTTGGCTCTCGCCGGACTTCCCACGCTCTTTCCCAAGCTGGTTCAGGCGAGAACCTACTCGGAGCGGATGTTCCGCGTGGTCCTTCTCAATCGCCTGGATCCCGTCGATGTGCGGGAGGCGATCACGAAGCCGATCCAGGAGGATGGGTGTCCGATCACCTTCACCGAGGAGTCCATCCGCCAGATCGAGAGGCACTCGGGCGGATACCCGTACTTCATCCAGTTCATCTGCCACGCGGCGTTCGATGTCTTCGCGTCGCAGGTCACCTCGGGATCCGCGAACCCAAGCGTTCCGATCAGGGAGATCACGGCGAAGCTCGACACCGACTTCTTCGCGGGTCGGTGGTCGAGGCTGACCGACCGGCAGCGCGATCTTCTGCACGTGGTGGCGCGGGTGGACGACGGCGAGTCGGAGTTCAGCGTTCAGGAGATCGTCGAGCTTGCCGGCGCATTGCCGGTCAAGGAGTTCAGCCCCAGCCACGCGAGCCAGATTCTGGCCGCGCTCATCGACGCCGGCATCGTCTTCAGAAACCGCCACGGCAAGTACTCGTTCGCGATCCCGCTGCTGGGCGACTTCATCCGAAGGCGGAGCGATCCCGAATGGCGGTCGGACCTCATCGATGAGGGAACCGGGTGACGCGAGTGGCCGGGATGGCCGCGCCATCGGCGGCCATGGCGTCCGCCCACCGCCCACACCCAGCTTGCCCACACCCCGGCGCATCCTCATCTTGCGAAGCCCGCTCCGGTGTGCCGGGCGATCCACTCAACCGCTTGAAGGGGGACGCGGAAAATGACAGGACAGGACCGTCAATCATGGACGTCGACCACGCGCGCCCTGTGCGGGTTGGCCGTGGTCTCGCTCGGCGTTGGCGCATGCGCCCCGACTTCGGACGCGGGGCCGGAAGGAAGCGTCGTCACCGAGGGCGACTGGGCCTACATCGGCGGCAACGCCGGGAGCCAGCGCTACACCGAGCTCGACCAGATCAACCCCGGCAACTTCGAGCAGCTGGAGGTGGACTGGATCTGGGACGGCTCCGCGTACCCCAACGTCAACGCGCGCGCGACCCCCATCTACGTCAACGGCAAGCTGATCAGCGTCGCCGGGGAGAAGCGCCACGTGATCGCCACCGACCCGGCCACGGGCGAAGTGCTGTGGGACTGGGTCGAGCCCGAGACCTTCCGCTGGGAGTACTCGATGCGGAAGAACCACGGCAAGGGCGTCGCCTACGCCAACGTCGACGGCCGCGACATCGTGTACGTGGTCACGCCCGCCTTCTTCCTCCACGCCCTGGACGCCGAGACGGGCGAGCCCGTCGAGGGCTTCGGCGGCTCGGTGCCCATCGACGGCTTCCCGGAGACCGGGACCGTGGACCTGCTCGCGGACCTGGGGCACGAGTACGATCCGTACATGGGCGTGCCGCTCGAGAAGGGCTACATCACCAGCTCGTCGCCGGCCATCGTGGTCAACGGCGTGATCATCGTCGGCAACTCGGCCGAGCAGGGGTACAACCAGTCGCGCATGGAGAACATTCCGGGCGACATCCTCGCCTACGACGCGCGCACGGGCGACTTCCTGTGGAAGTTCGACGTGCTTCCCGGACCCGGCGAGTTCGGACATGAAACCTGGGAGAACGACGCGTGGGAGTGGACCGGCGACATCTCGTCGTGGGCGCCGCTCTCGGCCGATCCCGAGCTGGGGCTCGTCTACATTCCCACCAACGGCGCCACCCAGGACTTCTACGGCGGCTTCCGCCCCGGCGACAACCTGTTCAGCACCAGCCTCATCGCCCTCGACGTGCGCACCGGCGAGCGGGTGTGGCACTACCAGCTGGTCCACCACGACATCTGGAACTACGACACCCCCACCGCGCCCGTTCTGATGGACGTGACCGTGGACGGGCAGGACATTCCCGCCGTGGTGCAGATCACCAAGCAGTCGTTCGCCTACGCCTTCAACCGCGCGACCGGCGAGCCCATCTGGCCCATCGAGGAAAAGCCGGTTCCGCAGTCCAAGGTGCCGGGCGAGAAGCTTTCTGAGACGCAGCCGCACCCGACCAAACCCGCGCCCTACGACATGCAGGGGCTGAGCGTCGACGACCTGATCGACTTCACGCCCGAGCTGCGACAGGCCGCGCTCGACCTGCTCGAGCCCTACGATTGGGGTCCGTTCTTCCAGCCGCCGCTGCACCGCGACAACGACGAGGGCAAGTTGGGCGCGATCTGGTGCCCCGGCGACGTGGGCGGCACCAACATCGACGGGACGCCCGCGGTGGATCCCGAGACCGGCGTCATCTACGTCACCTCGCAGAAGGGCTGCACGGCGCGGGTTCTGGTGCCGGGCCACGAGGTGGACGAGAGGACCGAAGCACCAACCGGCACGACCATCAACAACTTCGCGGTGGGTGGCGGCGCGCGCATTGGCCGCGTTCAGGGGCTACCGATGTACAAGCCCCCCTACAGCAGGATCACCGCGATCGACATGAACACCGGCGAGCACCTCTGGTGGATTCCGGTGGGCGACACCCCCGACAACGTGCTCAACCATCCGGCGCTCGAGGGGATCGACATCCCCAACACGGGCACGGGACGGCAGGCCGCGCAGATCGTGACGCCGGACATGCTCTTGTACACGGGCAACGCCAGCGACGGCACCCCAATGCTGTACGCCGTGGACAAGGCCACCGGCGACCGGCTCGGCCAGGTGGAGCTTCCCGGCAACCCGCGCTACGGCATGATGACCTACATGCACGAGGGGAAGCAGCGGGTGGTCATTCAAGCTCCGAACATGTTGATGGCGATGAGTCTGCCGTAGGGAGCATGCCCTCGGGCCGAATCGCGGAAGCGGGAGAGCTGGGTCAAACCGCCATGGGCACAAGTAATGGCTAATGGCTGTTCGGCCCAGCTTTTCATTCTCTTGGGAGGGCGTATCCCGAAGCGATGTGTTAGCAGGAAGAGGTCAACCGATTCCGCGCATTCGACTTGTGGAGGACACCGCAAGCGAGCTTGTCCTTGACCGAACCCCGGCTGTCGGCATCACCCACCGGCCCTCACCAATCCAATTGGTCGCTGGGCGTCAAGGACGAGACTCGAAGCTATCTGGAACTAGGCGCCGACTGGGATTCGTACGGTGCCGGCCCGGTACGGAAGAGCATCGTGGATGCGGCACTTGTTGTGGCGGAGGTCATGGCCAGAATGAACTTCTCGCGACCCAACATCTGTCCGCAATCTTCGGGTGGCGTCCTCCTGGAGTGGCAGCGACCTGAAAGAGCGCTGACCGTGGACCTCGATGGAATCGAGGGATTCTCGTTTGCCTATCAGTCGTGCGGCGTCGAGCGGGAGGGCGGCATTGATGACTTCGTGCGCCTGCTTCGCGCCGGTTTGCAGCCGTTGTAGCATCGCTTGAACCCCGTGGGGGTTGCACCCGAGTACGCCGACGATCCATAGTCCCTTTCCCTACCATCCAAGGAACTGCTCCCGCTTCGTGACGAAGTGCTTGCGGATGCGTTCGACGGCGATTTCACCCCCGGGCGTCGCTTGGCCGTTGTACACCTGATCCCAAGGCGTGCCGGGTGCGTGCGTGCGATTTCGTAGGTTCCCCGCGGAGAGGCGGCCGTATGCTCGCCATATTCCCGAAATGGCTTTGCGGACAGCCCGATCCGATCTCGGAATCGAGGCTACCGAAGTCGAACCGTCGTGGTTCAGATCAAACGACCGGCCCGTGATGGGGCTATCGGTGTACACCTTGAACTCGTGGTATAGGCTCGGAATAACCGGGCCATGCTCCCAAGCTTGGATCCGCTCCCGGAAGAGCCGTAGATGGTAGAGCGCGAGGGCCCACCCGAAGGCTATGTACACCAGCTTCTGGAGCTTCATGGGAGTCACGGCCACTCCATCCCGGTCCGCTAGATCCAGGATGTAGTTGGCGATGTGCCCCGCGCTGTAGTCTCGTTCGCGCAACGGCGGCGCCTGGGTCGCCTCGGGCGAGTCGCGATCCAGCGCCCCCGCCTTGGTTGACGTCGTATCGGCCATTGGTAGTTCCCCACTCACCTACATGTCCGTTGATCTTCCCGCTGCGGATCCTCTTGCTCGGCGCGCTCCCCGCTCGAGCATGCGTCGACCCATGACGCCCCAGAGCCGCAGCGTCCCAGAGGCATCCAACAGTCTAACCCCTCGCGATCAGCAAACGTTCAGCGCCTTCCGCGGCATAGGCTCAAGGTTGACGGTGCATCACAAGCCGTTTCGCCGTCGGAACCCCTTGCGCTCGCTCACCCCGGCCGCCCACCTCCGCGGCTGCTCCCCCCGATGGGGTCGCCGGGGGGCATCGTCAGCGCGCCGCCGGGGACGGTGTTCTCAATGCGCTGCTGCCAGCGCCGGATGTCCGCGGCCACCAGCCGCTGGTGCGGCGACGGGTCCGGCATCGCCTCCAAGTCCGTGGCCAGCCGCTCCAACCGGTCGGCGAGCACGGCGCGCACTTCGGCGGCGTTCCCGCCTTGGCTGGCCTGTCGCATCATGCGGTCGGCGACCGAGCGCTGGATGGCGTGCAGCACGCGCTGCCGGTAGGCGTCCGGGGCCGCGTCGGCGCCCCAGGTGTGTTCGATCAGCCGGTCCGCCACCTCCTCCAAGCCCGGGTAGTCGCCCATACTCCCGAACACGAGCAGCCGGGCCATGCGGTTGGGATGCAGGATCTCCCCCACGGCGAAGTCGGCGGCCGCCTCCGCAGCGCCCACGGGATCGAAGACGAGCCCGGTGTACCCGGGGAAGGCTTCGCCCTCGCCATGTCGGTAGGCCGGAGGAGGGATCATCGACACGATCTCCTCGGGCAGGGTCAGGAAGTCGATCGTCAGCGTCGAGAGAATCGTCTCCAGCGCGTCGCGCTGCTCCTCCGCCGGAATGATCGCGAAGGGCGTCTGCCCATCCCCCTTCAGCGCGTAGCGATAGTCGGCCCCGCCGATGGTCTGCGCCGCGGAGCGCAGCTGGAAGCGATGGTGCATGTAGAGGGGCAGCAGCACGTATTCGAGGTCCGAGAGCGGCTCGCCGGTGCGGATCACGTCGGTGCCGAACCGCTCTAGCCCGATCTCGCGCACGTCGATCTCAAGCTTCAGATGGTCGACCAGGTTGGCCCCGTTGTCCCACACGCTGGCGCCGGGATGCGCGGCCCCGATGAAGTTGTTGTTGTTGTGCGCCATGAAGATGAGGCCATCGTCAATCCCCCGCCTGACGATCTCGTCGAGGGCGGCGGCCTCGTCGGTCCCCTCCGGGAACTCCCGGTAGAGCCAATTCACCGAGAGCTTGTCGTAGGTGCCGATGCGCGGCACGTAGGCGTCGGAGAGGTCGATGTTGCCATCGTCGTCAATGGTGGCCAATGGCGCGGGATAGTCCATGACGCTCTCGCGCCCGTAGGTGCTGGCGAGATAGTTGTGCGGGAACCCGAGCGTGTGGCCCACTTCGTGCGCGGACAGCTGCCGGACGCGCGCGAGCGCCATCTCCACCGCGTCGGAGTTGCCGGCGACCTGCGCCAGGTACTCGAAGTCGGGCGCTCCCGCGAGCATGCACGCCTCCCAGTAGGCGCGCACCTCGGGGTCGAGCGGCACGTCGAAGTAGCCGCCCCCGTCGTCGGAGGTGATCCCTCCCGCGAACGGCGGCACCATTCCCTGGCCGTGCAGGTAGTCCTGGCGCAGCCGCAGGCTCCCCAGGTTCACTACCCCGCGCACGATCTCGCCGGTGCGCGGGTCGATCACCGAGTTGCCGTACGAGTAGCCGCGCGTTCGCCGGTGGGTCCAGTGGATCATGTTGTAGCGGATGTCCTGGGCGTCGACCCCCTCGGGCAGCACCTCGACCCGGTAGGCGTCGATGAAGCCCGCCTCCTCGAAGGCCTCGGCCCACCAGCGCGCCCCCTCGATGAGGGCGGTCCGCACCGGTTCGGGCGTGCCCGGATCCACATAGTAGACGATGGGCTCGATCACCTCGGAGCGCTCCGCGTTCCGGTCCCTCTTCTGCAGCCGATGGCGGGCCACCCAGCGGATGCGCATGTCCTCGTCGATGGGGCTCGCGTAGTCGCGCACGGTCGGACCGTTCACCCCGATGCGCGGGTCGGCGACGCGCGGCTCGTACCCGGGGCCGGGCAGCTGGATGAAGGAATGGTGCTGGCGGACCGTGAACGTGCTCCCCGTGGCCGCGACGCCGCTCACCAGATTGCCGGGCCGATCACTCGTGAACGTGAGCATCGCCTCGACTTCGGTGTTCTCCGGAAAGGACTTGGTGTTGGGCAGGAAGATGGCGCTACGGGACGCGTCCAGCTGGAACTGCCCCTGTCCGCGCTGCGCGATCTGGTTCACGACCCCGCGCGCGTCGCGCAGGAAGAAGTCGGTGGCGTCCACCAGCACGCGATCACCCGTGCGCGCCACGATGTCGAAGCCCCAGTGCACCGACGGCGCGAAGGCGTCGCGCACCGCCCGCGCCTCGGCGGTGTTGTCGGTGATGGCCCGGAACTCGTAGTTGGGCTCGATGAGCAACACCCGGGGCCCGACGCGACGCGCCTCCAACACGTGCGTCCCGCGCAGCTGCCCCCGGTCGATGCCCACCGGATTGCTCCCGAGCCCCGACCCCATCGAGATCTGGTAGAGAAACTCGGTGTCCAGCTCGGGGATCTCCCAGTAGAGCGACCCGGTGTCGTCGTCCCAGTAGAGGTTGAAGAGCCCCTCCATGGCGGTGGTGCCCTGGGTGTGGTCCTCGATGGTGGGGACGTCCTGGGCGATGACGGGGGAGGGGGTGGCGGCCGCCGCCAACACGGTCGCGGCCATGGCCATCGTGATGGACGCCAAGGCGCGGCGGACGGGGGCGATGGCCGGGTCCAACGCAACCACGCCGGTGGCGGCGGGGGCCCTCGTGGCGGTCGCGGGGGTGGGGCGGGCGGGGGCGTGGGGCGTGGACGCGGTGCGGTCGATGCCCGAGGCCGCCAATCCGGCGCGCGCCGGCGCGAGAACCGAGCTGCGGGCGGTCGCGGGGGTGAACGAACCGGTCGGCGGGAGGGGCGGGGTGTGCGGGGTTGGCATGTCGGGCACCTCGGTCGGGTGGGGGGCGCGAGGTGGCGCCGGAGCCCTCCGGCGCCACCGATCTCACGGCCCGGCTACGGTGACGTTGACGGACGAGGTGGGGGGACGCAAGCGCGGGGTTGCGGCCGGCCTTTACGGGATCCGCCAAGATCCTTGATCGCACCCTTCGATCTAGCTAATCTATCTAGTCAGGTTGAACCACAACGAGCGGAGCGACAATGGTCATCGTCAATGTCCACCAAGCCAAGACGCATCTGTCCCGTCTACTGGCGCAGGTCGAGGCGGGCGAGGAAGTCGTCGTCGCCCGTAGGGGCAAGCCCGTCGCGCGGTTGGTGGCCTTCGAGCTGCTTGGGGAACGGCGCCCCGACGCCCTCAAGGGGAAGGTCGTCATCCCCGAAAGCTTCTTCGATCCGCTGCCGGAGGAAGAGCTGAAATCATGGGAAGGCGAGTAGCGTCGCGATGCGGGTGCTGCTGGATACCCATGCCTTCCTCTGGTGGATTGCCGACAGTGGACGCCTGTCGGCGGCGGCACGGCGGGTGATTGGCGACGAAGCGAACGACATCGTCGTCAGTGCCGCGTCGGCTTGGGAAATCGCGACCAAGCACAGGATCGGCAAGCTCCCCGGTGCGGAGGCGCTTGCACTCGACGTGGCGGGCGCCGTGTCGGCCCAAGGCTTCGGACACCTTCCCATCACGGTCGTGGACGCCGAACGCGCCGGACGGCTTCCGGGGCCTCACCGCGACCCCTTCGATAGGATGCTCGCCGCGCAGGCCAGAGCGCGCGATCTGGTGGTTGTGTCGGCGGATGCGGCCTTGGACGCTTACGGCATCCGCAGGATCTGGTGATCCGATGGTGCTCGCGCTTCGACAGTCACGGGAAGCCAAGTAGCGCCGACTCCCCCATTTCACGCAATAATGTCGTGAATCACCTCGCCTGCCACGTCCGTCAGCCGAAAATCCCGACCACTATAGTTGTAGGTCAGCTTCTCGTGGTCGATGCCCATTAGGTGGAGGATGGTCGCGTGCAGGTCGTGGATGTGGACCGGGTTCTCCACGGCCCTGAAGCCGAAGTCGTCGGTGGCGCCGTAGGTCATGCCGCCCTTGATCCCGCCGCCGGCCAGCCAGATGCTGAAGCCGAAGGGGTTGTGGTCGCGGCCGTTGACCACGCGACCGCCGGCGCTTCCGCCTCCGGTTTCGAGCACGGGCGTGCGGCCGAACTCGGTGCCGCACACCACCAGGGTCTCGTCGAACAGACCCCGTGACTTGAGGTCCTTGATCACGGCCGCGAATGGCCGGTCGGAGTCGCGGGCGTTCTTGCGGTGCTGGAAGATGTCGGTGTGGGCATCCCAGGGATCGCCCTTCGCGTAGTAGACCTGCACGATGCGCACGCCCCGCTCCACCAGCCGCACCGCCATGAGGCACCCGCGCGCGGTGCTTCCCGGGCCGTACAGCTTCTGGGTGGCCACGCTCTCGCCGCGGATGTCGAACACGTCCGGGGCCTCCGTCTGCATTCGGTAGGCGGTCTCCATCACTTGGATCGCGCCCTCGATCTGCGGATCGTCCTCCTCCAGACGGCGCATGTGCAGCCGGTTCAACTTCTCGATCAGGTCCACCTCGCGGCGCTGGCCATCTCCACGGGTTTCCTCGCCGCGAATGTTGGGAATGAGGCGCTCCGGGTCGAAGTCGTCCTCGATCCTCGGAACTTTGTCGGAGATGTACGTACCTTGGTGGATGGGCGGCAGGAAGGCGTTGCTCCACAACGGCGGCCCCACCACGGTGGGCTGGTCCGGGCAGAGCACCACGAATCCGGGCAGGTTGCGGTTCTCGGTTCCCAGCCCGTACGTGAGCCACGATCCCAGCGAGGGCCGACCCGGCTGGATGTGCCCCGTGTTCATCATGAGCAGCGAGGGCTCGTGGTTCGGGATCTCGGTGTGCATCGATCGGATCACGCAGATGTCGTCCGCGCACTCGCCCACGTGCGGGAACAGCTCGCTCACCGGGGTCCCCGATTCCCCGTAGCGCTTGAAGCTGAAGGGCGACTTCATGAGGGCGCCGGTACGCCGCTCGGTCTTGATCTCGCCGGTCGGCAGCGGCTGCCCATGATACTTGTCGAGCATGGGCTTGGGATCGAAGGTGTCGACCTGCGAGACGCCGCCGTTCATGAACAGGAAGATGACGTTCCTGGCCCGCGGCTTGAAGTGTGGTTCAAGCATCGGCGTGCCCATCGACGACACGAGCCCATTGGACGCCTTGAGCATCGACGTGCCCACGAGGCTCGCGAACGCCATCATTCCGAATCCCGCCCCCATGGTCGCGAGCGCCTCGCGCCGGGTGCGCGGCACCCCGTGGGTCATGCCGCAACCGTGATGATCGCGATGGTCGGACATCAATCCACAAACCTGAATTCGGCGACGCTGAACAGCGCGCGCGCATATTGGATCCATGCCTGCATGGAGGCGCGGTGCTCGGGCGTCTCGGGCTCGGCGTCCTCCCCGACCTCTTCCCCGGCCGCCTCTTCCCGCTTCGCCAGCTCCTCGGCCAGGAACGCGGCCCGCCGCTCCCGCAGGAACTCAAGGCCCGCGGCCAGCTCGAGCTCGGTTACCTCCCGCGCGTACAGAAGCGGATGCGCGGCCTCGATCATCTCGCGATCACGGAAGACGACGGTCGCGGCCTCCGGTTCGCCCTCGGGGCCGTTCGTGCCGTCGGACGGACGCGTCTCGTCGAGCAGCCTCTTCGCGAACCGCTCCGCCTGCCGCCTCACGAACGGGCTGTTCATGAAGTAGAGGCTCTGGCCGGGCACGCTGGTGACGAAGCGGCGCTCCGCGGAGAGGCTCGGGTTCGGGAAGTCGAAGGTCTGCAGGAACTCGTCGACCTGGAAGCGGCTCACCTCGCCATAGATGGTGCGCCGATTGTTCTCCTCGTCGCGAAGACTGAGCGAGGGACCACCCAGGGTGGCGTCCAAATCGCCGGACACCGACAGGATGGCGTCGCGGATGCCCTCGGCGTCGATCCGGCGCCGATCCGAGCGCCAATAGAAGCGGTTCGCCCCGTCGATTTGCTCGTTGCCCGCGTGCCTTCCGCTCGCAAGCCGGTATGTGGCCGAGAGCATGATGTCGCGGTGCAGGTCCTTGATCGACATCCCGTTGGCGACGAAGCGCGCGGCCAGAAACTCCAGCAACGCCGGGTTCGAGGGCCGTTCGCCCATCATTCCGAAGTTGCTGGGGGTGTCGACGATGCCCGTGCCCATGTGCCAGCGCCACACGCGGTTGACGATGACCCGGGCCGTGATTGGATGCTCCGCGATGGCTTCCGCGAGCCTCAGGCGGCCGCTCCCCTCGGTGTAGGGCTCGGCGCCTTTCCGCGAGAGCACGGTCGGAAAGCCGCGCGGCACCGCTTCGCCCAAGTTCGTGGGACTGCCGCGAATGTGCAGCGCGATGTCGGTCAGATCGTCCGGCTCCTTGTCGCGCACGCCCATCGCGAAGGGCAGGTCCGGGAGCGCCTCCTCCAGCTCCTCGATACGCTCGCGCATGGCCGAGACGTGATCCATCGCCACCCGTCCGAGCTGCCGCTCCAGCCCCCATCCTCGGAACCGGAAGAGACCCGGCGCCGGAAAGAAGGTGTCCAGCTCGTTGTCGAGATCGCTCCTGAAGATGTCCGAATAGAGGTTGAAGCGCTCCCGCTCCATGGTCTCGAGCTCCAGCTGGTGCTGGTCGAAGAAGCTCTCGAAGCCGTTGGGCATCGGCGTCGACTTCACTTCCTCGAGGGGCGTGCCCTTGGCGATGATGCGTCGGTTGCGCTCCTCGAGCCGCTCCTGCTCCGCGACCACCTCGAGCACCAACCGCTGGAAGGCGTCGGCCAACGCCTGGGCCTCCTCCTCCTTGGCGTCCCCGCGCGCGATCATCTCCCGCCAATCCGCGAGGTACGGGTAGTGCCTGGGTTCCTTGCCGAGGAAGCGGATCCAGCGCTGGAGGGTTTCGAGGTCGACCTGAGCCTGGGCCGCCGCGCGCTCGGGCGGAAGTTGCGGCTCACCGGTCACCCGCCACGCGGCCATCATGTAGCGCGAAACCTGCAGCGAGAGCACTCGGGCCAACTGGTCGCTCTCGGTGCTCAGATACCCGTCCAAGCTCTTCCGGAGGCCGTCGATGAACTCCTTTTCCTTCTCGTAGGCCTCGGCTTCGTCCTTGCCGGCAATGGGATACTCGTGATACTCGGTATTGTTGAAGATGCCGGCGAGCGCGTAATAGTCGTGAATGCCAACGGGGTCGTACTTGTGGTCGTGACAGCGGGCGCACCCCACGGTGAGGCCCAGGAAGCCGCGCGAGGTCACGTCGACGCGGTCGTGGCGCTCGTCGGCGCGCGCCACCGGCGGGTCGGCGATGTCGTAGTACCAAGGGCCGCCCCCGAGGAAACCCAACCCGGGGATGGCGCGCTCGCGCTCCGACTCCTCCAGCAGGTCCCCCGCGATCTGCGCCTTGACGAAGAGGTCGTAGGGCATGTCGCGGTTGAAGGCCTCGACCACCCAGTCGCGCTGGATGTAGGCGTTGGGGTAGCGCTCGCGTCCCGAGCCGCCCGGAGCCAACCCGCGGGTGTCGTCCTCCCCGAAGCGGGCCACGTCCAGCCAATGGCGACCCCAGCGCTCCCCGTAGTGGGGAGAGGCAAGCAGCCGCTCGACGACCTTTTCGAACGCGTCCGGCGCGTCGTCGTTCACGAACGCCTCCACCTCGGCCGGAGTCGGGGGTAGGCCGGTCAGGTCGAAGGTGGCGCGCCGGATGAGCCGACGACGGTCGGCGGCCGGCAGCGGCGCGAGCCCCTTCTCCTCCATCTTCGCCAGCACGAAGCGGTCGATTTCGTTGCGGGCCCAACCGGAGCGCCCGGGGTCGGGGACGGCGGGCTCCGCAAGCGGCCGGAACGCCCAGAAGTCGCGCTCGGCCGCGGTGACCGCGCGGCGCGGAATGGCCAGCGGGGCCGTCGTCTCGGCCCATTCCGCGCCGGCCCGGATCCAGTCCACGAAGCCTTGGATCTCCGTGTTCGGAAGCGGGTCCGCATTGCGCGGCATCCGCACCTCTTCGTGTTCATGCCGAAGGGCGGCGATGACGAGGCTCTGCTCCGGGTTCCCGGGGATGATCGCGGGACCGCGGCCGCCTCCTTGGAGCATCCGCGCGCGGGAATCGAGCCTCAGGCCGCCTCGTTCGTCGTCGGTGTGGCACGAAAAGCAGCTGCGCTCGAGGACGGGCCGCACCTTGTCCACGAAGAGGCGAGCGCCGGGCGAGAGTCCCTCGTCGGCGAGGGCCAGAACCGTCCCCGCGGCCCCTTCCGCCCCCTCCGCCGCCTCGGGCCAGGGCGCATCCATGCGAATCCACTCGATGAGCCCCTCGATTTGCCTCGGCGTGAGCGGATCCTCGTCGCGAGGCATCTCCTGCCCGTCGATCTCGTGACGCACCGTCCGGATGAGGAGGCTTCCGTTGGGATCGCCGGGGATGATCGCGGGCCCGGAGTCTCCCCCGCGCAGCATCGCCTCGCGCGAGTTCAGGCGGAGATTACCGCGCCGCAGCCGCCCGTGACAGTCCATGCAGCTCTCGGCCAGCACGGGACGCACGCGTGTCTCGAAGAATTCCTCCGGCGTTTGCGCGGCGGCGGGGATCGGCAATGGCGCGAGGGCACCGAGACCGCCCAGCAGCAGCGACGCGCCCAAGCCGGAGCGGTGTCGCAATGCCCTTGACGAGGCCAACCCGCCGAGCCCCGGAAAAGCTCGCCCGCGCAGCGTCGGCGCTGGGGATGCTGGGCGAAAAACTGGCCTCATCGCGCGGACTCCCTCGACTCCTGATGCCGGGCCCGGCAAGCCGGGATACCAAGCTGTCATAATGCGAGCGGGAGCGCGGGGGCGCAATGCGTGGGTTGCGCGCGAGCGGGGCTCCAACCTCACGCCAGCATGAGGCGCTCGCCCTTGGGCTCCGGTACGGGCCGTCCCAACTCGCGCGCCCGGTCAACCCAGAAGCGCATCGCATCCTTGATGTTCTCCAAGGCGCCCTCTTGATCGTCTCCGTGCGCCACACACCCCGGCAACTCGGGGACCTCGGCGACGAACGCCCGATCTTCGTTGCTCCAGTAGAGAATGATTTCGTACTTGTACATCAATCGTCCGCTCCCAGCCTGTACTTGAGGATCAACCGACGGACTTGCTTGACCTGATACGGTTTGGCGTGTCCGCCGGAGTCAGGTCGACGCCACGGTCGATCCAGCAGGACGCGTCGTTGACGATGACCCTCATCAATGGGTGAGTGGACCAATGATCTGCTGCTCGATCGTATCAAGGGACTCGTTGAGAAGCGCGGCCGCACGGACCGGCGAGACCAGCTCTTCGCCGAGGGCGCGCCAGACGAGGCGTTCGAAGCGTCGCGGTTTCTCCAATGCCGCGAAGCCATCGTTCCCACCGATAGGGTCTGGTTCCGATCTCCGCCAAGAGCGGGCGTAGGTTCTCCACGCGCGTCGAACGGCAGAGCGGCGCAGGACGCCGACCTGCCCAAGCCGGACCAGCATGGCCGCCGCCGAAACGCCGTAGGCGTGCTTTAGGCGGACGATCTCGTAGTAGGTGACGCGCTTCCGGCCCTTCCCGACCTGCTCAAGGAGACGTTGGCTCGGCACGAGGAAGGCACCGGCGAAGCGGTTCATGGCCGTTTCCGGCTTGATGGCCGGGTTCCCGGTGGAAAGGATCATCCTGTGGGCGAGTTCGTGGGCTAGGGTGAACCGTTTGAGCTCGACGTTCGTCCTTTTGGATACCATGATCGCGTCGGCAATCGGTTTGCCGTCTCGTAGGGCTCGACACGTCAGTCCATTGATGCGCTCGGGGAGGTCGGCTTCGACCACCTTTACGCCCTTTTCCTCGAGGAGCCCGCAAAGGCTGGGCAGCGGATCCATCCCCAGGTCCCACGCATGACGGAGTTTGTCGGCCATGGCGTCGATCTCTTCCTCGGTGGCAACGCCGTCGTACCGACGCCCCTCGAAACAGTCGCCCGCAGGCGGCAGACCGAGGATTTCCTCGATGGTCAGATACCGCTCCAAGGTGTCGATGAGCACGGCCTCCGCATTGGCGCGGTCGCGGGCGGAGGTGCGCGAGTGCTTGCGGAATTCGAGCCCATCGAGCTCCCCGACCTGAGCGCTCATCAAGAAGTCCAGCGAGACATCGAGCGCCCTCCCGAGGCCGACCAGGACGGCCGATGACGGCATCATCTTACCCGCCTCATACTTGCCGATGGCCTGCGCGGTGACCTTCGGGTCCATCCGCTCGGCAAGCGATCGCATGGAGAGCCCCGCCCGTTTGCGGGCGAGCCGGAGTCGAGCTCCAAACATGTTGTCTCTTCCTCCTCGTCTTGAGGTTGACACAGTAGCGCGGTCCTGCTATCTTGTCAACTGGCGGTTGATATTCTGTGCCGGTCACGGTGGGTCGAAAACGGCCATCCACACCCAGAAGAAGGTAGGTGATGTCAGCTTTGCAGAAGCCTGGTGAGAATCCGGTCAGCCCGGGCGAGTACGAGGAACGCGGGCCGAGAGGCGGGCGATTGGCGAATCCCCAAGAAGGCCAAATACGTCTCTAGAATTCGTCGTTGTTGACAAGGTGTTTGGCTATGCGCTTGGCGAGCGGCGTTCCGTCGGGATGCCCGGCACAAAATATGAACTCAAAGAGTCTTGAGTTCTTGCTGTTCGTCAGTTGACGCGACTCGTCCAAGAGACGATCACCGAATGTCGTCCTGAGTCGATCCTTGTAGAGTGAGAGCAGACCATCAACCCCTCGATCCCTCTCCATGGTGTCATTCCCGAACAGACTTCCTTGAAGAGGAGGCGAATAGAGGTTCCGCCAGCTGCCATCTCCAAAGACCGTGTTCAGTTTCTCCTTCCACCCCGAACTCATATCGGCGGGATTGCCAGATAGAGGAAGCATCCTCGCGATCGCGCCCACTGGAAATAGGATCCAAGTGTCCAGTCTCTCGAGGCGGGCGACTCGTTGAAGTGTATTCCATTCCAACTGGGTGCCGAATGGATCGATGAACAGGACCCCTCGCCAATTCCCGAACTCCTTCTTGGATAGGTCGCACAAAAACTGATTGGCGTCTTGCTGGCGCACTTCGATTCGTCGGCTGGGATGATGGTTGGGAAGTTCGCACAATTCCTCGTAGTGCTCCCCATATTTCTCCACAAAGACCAGCCTGTCGAAGGGTCGATCCGTGACCTGCAACGCCCTCTGGACCGATCCGAAGATGAATGCCTCGCTATCTCTCTTGTCGATCTCGTGCCCTGGCCCCGACTTGGTCATGATCTGTCCCGTCCCGGCGAAGGCGTCCACGTAGACCAGTTGGAACGACTGGTTCTTGAGCGCTGTCGTGTATGCGTCCAAGTACTTTTCTAGGATGCCAAGCTTTTTTTTTGTCCAGGGACCGCCGAAACCCGGATGGACGCTGCCATCGACGATCACCGTCATGCGGAACCCGCAGTTCCGAAGACCTCGGCGCGCGGTTCCGTCCGCCCCCACTCAGGCACTGATTCCACTCCCTTCCGTCCAGCAACCGTCCACCAGCTTTAGGTGTGCGTCCTCCCCACTGCTTGAAGAAGAACGGCACATTCGCGGCCACACACTCGTCCCGCAGACTCGCGACCCACGCGAAATCGATCGGTCGCCGGCCAAACCCGCTCTCGCCACCAGCGATCACCCAGTGGATCCCACCCGAGTCCAACGCCTCGCACAACGTTAACGGACCAATCAGCGGTTCGCAGCTTAGGAACCGGACGACCGCCGGGACGGATTGAAGGTGCTGGATCCTGTAGGCCGTCTTCTGGTCTTCCGTGGAGGTACCAATCCAGATGTGCGGTGGAATCCCTCTGGGTCCGAACAAGTCGCCGTTCCGGCGCACGAACCGGGCAACGCGACTCGGCCGCTTAGTGAGCACCTGGTAGGTGTGCCGGTTGACGTCCAGCATGACCTGGAACACCGCTCGCTGGAAGCCGTGAGGGACATCGGCGTGAAACAGGTCCGACATCGAGTTAACGAAGACGAGTCGGCTTCCCCTCCACCTCCGCGGCTCGGCCAATCGCTCCGGCCAGATCCGTAGGGCGAAAGGGTCTGCGCGGTTGGCTGCGGTATTCGCGACCGGCAAGCGGCGGCGGTATGTCCTCTTGAGGAGTCGACGGGACAGGGCTTCCGCGTAGCAGTTGTCACACCCTGCGGACACCCTTGTGCACCCGGTCGTCGGATTCCAAGTGATCTCCGTCCACTCGATCGATGTCTTCTGACCCATTGTGAAACGCTCCTTTCGGCGGCACCGAGGACGGTCATGCAAGACACCGACAGT
This sequence comes from Longimicrobiales bacterium, assembly GCA_965221265.1. Classification (GTDB taxonomy): domain Bacteria; phylum Gemmatimonadota; class Gemmatimonadetes; order Longimicrobiales; family Gaopeijiaceae; genus BD2-11. The sequence continues at coordinate 827,903 of OZ244873.1, forward strand.
ATACCGAATCTCGCAATGGGTGGGGAGTGCACCGAGACCTCCCGGCGATGATTCCTTCTCCGTCAAGCCAGCGCTGGCACGCCGGACGGACAACAAGCGCTACGTGGCGCTCCCGAGTCATCGACTCTCACCCACGCCTCGGAGGCGCCCGCGCGCCGGGGCTGGCGGCCCCGGAGCCGCGCGCGTACACTGGCCGTTGATGCGAAGGATCCGAGCGGATTCCCGGACTCGCCCCATCGGGCGGCTGTGATGGACTTGCCTATGACCGAACAACTCACCCGGACCCTCGAAGATCTCTCCAGAGGCATCGCCGCCGGGCGCTTTCGAAGCGAAGCGGAGATCAGCCAAGGTGTTGTGAAGCGTGTCCTGCATCAGCTGCGCTGGCCGGTTTTTGACGTTCGGGTGGTCGCGCCGGAGTTCAAGATTGGGACCAGAAAGGTGGACTACGCGCTCTGCCAGCCGCCGGGCAAGGCGGCGATCCTCTTGGAGGTCAAGGATCTTGGCAAGGCCGACGGAAAGGGCCAGAGACAGCTGTTCGAGTACTGCTTTCACGAAGGTGTGCCGATCGCCGTTCTCACCGATGGCCGTACTTGGAGTTTCTTTTTTCCGGCTGGCCAGGGGACCTACGAGGAGAGGTTGTTTGCGCGCATTGACCTGCTCGCCGACGACCATGGAGCATCCGCCGCAACGCTCGGCAGGTACTTGGACGTGGACGACGTCAAGTCACAGGCGGCGAGAAGACGAGCGGAGCGGGACTACGAGGAGGCACGGTTTCAAAAGCAGGCGGCCTCGAAGTACGCATCGGTGTGGAACACGCTCCTGTCCGAACCGGAACCCCTGCTGTTGCGGTTATTTTCGGAGGGCGTTGAGAAGGCAACCGGAGTCCGACCTGATCGGGAACCTGCCGCCGCGTTCATCCGAGGTCAAGCCTTGGGCGGTGCGGTGGCGTCGAGAGCCGCACGGACAAGGCCGACTGGACTGGTGCCGAAGCCACAAACATCGCTATCGCCGTCCAAGAAGGCCGCGGAACTGCCCTCATTCACATTTCGGGGACGGAGAGAGACATTCGACTCCGGCGCCGAGCTTCTGGGAAGAGTGTTTTCGGCGTTTGCGTCCATGGATCCGGAGTTTTGCCAGAAGTACGCCAAGCGATATTCAGGTCGGATTCGACAGTACGTGGCCAAGAGCAAGCGGGAGCTATATCCCGGAAACCCGGACCTTCAGAGCTTCGCGCTGCCGTTGCCGGGCGGTTGGTGGGTGGCCACACACTCCAGCAATGCGGCGAAGCTGAAACGAATCGAACAGGGCTGCAAGGTAGTCGGTTTGGAGTTTGGCCGCGATGTGGTGGTTGAGATTCCAGTCAAGACCCGGGACAAGAAGCGCCAGTAGCGGCGGCCATCGGAATCCGCGAGAGGGAGGTAGGGGGCCCTCGGCGCGACGGCTCATGGTCGCACCCACGTCCGCCCCCCCGACTTCGCCCGGGCCTCCACCATCCATGGCGTCGCCCCCGGGGGAATGCGCGCCCGCCAGAGATACTCCCCGTACCAGCGCATCGGAACCGTCCCTTCGCCGTCCGCCGACGTCCACGTCACCTCGACGCGCTCCCACTCCGCCACCAGCGACGGACTCTTGCGCTGGTGCACACGAACCAGGACCAGCGCGCCGTCGGCGTCCGGCACCGTCACCGGGTCGCCCACGAACGGCGCGCCGTCGGAGGCGTCGAGCCCCCGCCCAAGGAAGATGCGCTCCTGAATGGCGGTGGGATGCTCGCCCTGCGACTGCACCACGTCGAGCCTGCCGTCGGCGTCGAGATCGGCGATGGCCAAGCCCAGCGTGCCGGGCGTCTCCGCGCCGGCGAACACCTCCGTCGCCACGCGCAGGCGACCCCCGCCGTCGTTGATCAGCAGACGATCGGGTCCGCTCAGCGAACCGATCAGGAAGTCGGCGTCGCCATCGGCATCGAAGTCGAGGAAGGCCACCATGTTGTCGTCTTCGCCGATGTTCTCCGAGGGGGGCCACCACGCGTCCGTCGCGTCCACGAATCGGCCTTCGCCGTCGTTGCGGAAGACGTGTTCCCGTCTCCGGGAGGTCCGCTCGCCGACGATGTCGCCGTCGTTGATGGTCACGAGGTCGAGGAAGCCGTCGCCGTCGAGGTCCATCGCCTCGAACTCGTAGTTGTTGGTGTATTGCGGAAGGCCGCGCGGATCCTCCTCGAAGGTGCCGTCGCCGTCGTTTCGCAGCAGCAGGCCACCCGCGCAGCGCTTGCACGACACCAACACGTCCAAGTCGAAGTCGTTGTCGACGTCCACCAGCTCCAGGTCCCAGGAGAAACGGACCCGCGTCGCCGGCATGCGGGCCTCGGTGGCGTCGGTGAAGCGCCCGGCGCCGTCGTTCAGCCACAGGCGGGTGCGGCCGCCCTCGTTCGTCATGTTGTTGCCCGGCCCCCAGTCCGCCAGCACGAGGTCGAGGTCGCCGTCCCCATCCACGTCGCCGGGCTCGGCATCGCCCAGGCTGAGCGGGAGCGCGGGGAGGTGGGTGTCGGTGCGCTCAACGAACGCGACCGTCACGGGTTCCGCCCGCCCCTCTTCGCCCGCATCCGCCGGTGAGCCACCGTCGGGGCGCAACGGCAAGCCGGCTCCCGAGTTCAGGTACAGGCGGCTCCGCGTCAGGTAGGTGGTTCCCACGAAGATGTCGGTGTCGCCATCTCCGTCGAAGTCGCGTGCCTTGATCACGCGCGCGAGGTCCGGCGTGGGGCCGAACACGCGGTCGGTCGCCTCCTCGAAGGGCCGCCCCGGGCCTCGGTTGAGGAACGCTCGGTTGCGCTCGGGCTCACCCGGCTCGGAATAGTCGCCCCCGTTGGCGAAGATGAGGTCGATCAGGCCATTCCCGTCAATGTCGGCGAGCTCGACCTTGTTGGTCCATTCGCCGGTGGCGGGCAGGAGGTCGTCGGTGGCGTCGTGCCAGAGGTGGATGGGAAGCGGGGCGTCGCCGTGCGCGTCTTGCGCGGAGCTCGCGCCAGAACCGTCGCTCCGGTTGAGCCATTCCGCGCAGCCGCACGCCAAGCATAGGCCCAGCAGTCCGCGGGCTGCCCAGAGCCCGCGGATGAATCCTCCCGAGCACCGAGAGCGGCGCGCCCCCCCTCCCCTCACTCCATGGTCGCCGCCAGCTCCCGCATCGCCTGGGCGAGCCAGCGCTGTCGGGGCGCGTCGCCAAGGCGCTCGCCCCCGGCCACCTCGTCGGCGTTGGCGTCCAGCGCGGCGGCGGTCTCCCTCAGCCGCGTGGCGACGTCGGCCCCGGGAGAGGACGCGGCCGCCTCCAGCGCGGAGCGGGAACGCCCCAGCAGCGAGGGCTGGATGTCGCCGGCGCGCTCCAGCTGGTCGAGGTACGAACCCGCCACGGCGGGATGGGCGGGCCAGGTGAACATCGGCTGCAGCTGCGCGTTGAACTCCTCGACCTGAACCATGTTGGCCGCGTCGATCTCGTTCTGGGAGAGATGCTCGCTGGGCTGGAGGCGGAAGACGTCGAGCCCGCGCGTGATCTCGGCGCCGTAGATGAAGCCGTTGTTCCAGTAGGTGGACCAGTAGCCGCCGGTGTACATCTCGTCGTCGCTCAGCGGGCCGCGGTCGAAGAAGGCGATCTCGACCGGGTTGGCGGCGTCGGTGAAGTCGAGCATCGAAAGGCCGCCCTGGTACCAGGCCTGCACCATGATGTCGCGCCCGGGCACGGGGATGATGGCGCCGTTGTGGGCCACGCAGTTCTCCAGCTCGCTCTGGGGTACGGGCAGCTTGTAGTAGCCGGCGAGCTCCATTTGTCCGTCGACGATTTCGAAGATCGCGTTCGCGCCCCAGTCGGGCGGATCGGTGGAGCGGCAGCGCGCCTGTCCTCCCCCGCCCCACTCGTCGGTGAAGAGGATCTTGGTGCCGTCGTTGTTGAAGGTGGCCGAGTGCCAGTAGGCGAAGTTGGGATCGACCACCTCGTCGAGGCGCACCGGGTTCACCGGGTCGGAGATGTCCAAAAGGATCCCGTTCCCGGCGCAGGCGCCCGCGGCCAACCCGATCTCCGGGAAGACCGTGATGTCGTGGCACTGGTTGGTGAGCCGCGAGTCCTGGGTGCCCTCGCCGTGGTCGCCGCCCTGCCAAAGGCCGCCCAGCTCGCCGGTCTCGGGATCCATGAAGAGGCGCGGCATGCTGACGATGCGGGCGTCCTGGGGGTTCGCGAGGGGCACTTGGATGACTTCGATGCGGAAGTACGAGGTGTTGGGGTCCTCCTCGGGGGGCAGGCCCGAGCACCCGGGCAGCTCCTCGGCCGGACGCACGCCCGACGTGCCCGAGACGTAGACGTACACGTTCTCGTCGTCGGTGGGGTCGGTCACCACCGTGTGCGTGTGCGAACCGCGGCAGGTCTGCACCGCCGCCACCTGCCTCGGCGCCTCGAGGACGGAGAGGTCGAAGATGCGCACCCCGCGAAAACGCTCCACGCTCACGGTGTCCTGCACGCCCTCCGTCCCGCAGTCCAGCCGACCGCGGGTTTCCTGGGCGGACATGAAGAGCAGGTCTCCGTAGATCGACACGTCGCCCTGACCACCGGGACACACCACCGCCACGTGCAGCTCGATGTTGGCGGGGTCGGAGATGTCGTAGACCTGGAAGCCGTTGTAGTTGCCCTGGAAGAGGTAGTTGCCCTGGAAGGCGAGGTCGGTGTTGGAGAAGCCGGCCCCCTCGCGCGGCGTCTCGGGGTTGAAGAACCCCTCCGGCCGGGGCGTGGTGGCCACCAGCTCGAGGTTCCTGATGGCGCTCTCGGCGTCGAGCCAGCCGGAGGCCAGGTTCACCCGCGGATCCAGGATGTCCCAGTCGAAGGCGGGAAGCGCCGGTTCGGCCAGGGAATCGGTCCGCACCTCGGCGAGCTCCTCGGGTCGCGTCTGTCCGGGCGGCACGGCCTGGGCGGCCGCCTCAAGCGGCGAAGCCAGCCCCACCACCACCATGCCCAGCCACACGGCACGCACCCCCATCAGTCCTCGGTTCATCTCACGCGTCCTCATCTCGGGTCCTCGATTCGGTTTCCGTTTCCGCGACGGGCCGTCAACTATCCGCACATCGACGGGCGGGGCCCGCTCCCGGGCCGGGCGCCGCGCTCCAGCAGCGCCCTCATGCGCCGGATCTCCATCTCCTGGTCCGCCTCCACCTCCGAGGCGAAGTGGTAGATGGCCGAGCCCTGGCCCGCGCCCGGGCTCGCGAACAACTCCTCCACCATGAACAGCGCGCCCTCATGGTGCTCGATCATGTATTCCAGAAAGAGGCGGTCGAATTCGGCCCCCCGCGCCCCGGACAGCCGCTCCATCTTCTCCGGCGTGAGCATGCCCGGCATGAGGTCGCCATCCATGCCACCATGCATGTCATCATGCATGTCGCCACGGCCGTGGTGCGCCATGCGGTCGTACGCCTCCTCGCCCCGGTCGCGCAACCAGCGCTCCATCATGGCGATCTCGTCCTTCTGCGAGATCTCGATGCGCAGGCCCAGCCGATGAAGCACGGGATTGGAGGTGCGGTCGCGGAGCAGCGCCACCATCTCCACCGCCTGGGCGTGATGCGCGATCATCCCCCGCATGAAGTGCACGTCGGCATGCGTGTGGGGAGGCGCCTCGGTGCCGTCGAGCTCCCCCGGCCGGAGCACGCGCGTGTCTTCGCCGGGCGCTCCGGGCTGCACCGTGGGTGGACGCGTCTGCGCGGCGAGGGCGCCCAGCGAAAAGGCCGGTCCGGACCACGCCCGACGAGGGTTCGAGACGCCCGGCCCCGCACCGCCGGCCGCGCCCCGCGCCGAGGCCGTCTCGCCGGACGAGGACCCGCCGCCCACCAAGGTGGGCTCGGTGGTCATCCCCTCGCCCTCCTCGTAGCCCCCCATCCCGGCCACCCGTCCCCAGCAGTACGCCTCGCCGGCCTCGGTCAGCGCGCAGGTGCCGTAACTCCCCGCCGCGATGGAGGCGAAGACGTGCCCGCCCACGACCGCGACCGGTTCCAGCCGGTGGGCGGTGGTGCCGTCGCCCAGCTGGCCGAAGCTGTTCAGCCCCCAGCAGTACGCCGCCCCGTCGTCGGTGAGCGCGCACGTGTGCACGCCTCCGGAGGCGATGGCGGAGAAGTCGTGTCCGCCGGCCACCTCGGTGGGGCCGTCGCGATGCTCCTCGGTGCCGTCGCCCAGCACGCCGTAGTTGTTGTTGCCCCAGCAGTGGGCGTCGCCGCCACCCGTGACCCCGCAGGTGCGGTTGCTGCCGGCGGAGAGCATGTCGTACCTCGGACCCTCGACCTCGCCCGGTTGCGCGGCCCCCAGGGCGCGGGTGCCGTCGCCGAGCTCGCCGAAGTCGTTGGAGCCCCAGCAGGTGGCCCGGCCGTTGCCGGCCAGCGCGCAGGTGTGGTCAACGCCGGCGGTGATCGACTCGAAGCGGGTGTCGGTCTCGACCCGCACCGGGGTCGTGCTCGGGGCCCCGGCCGCCACGCCCAGCTGGGCCGAGCTGTTGAGGCCCCAGCAGTACGCCTCGCCGTCGCCGGTGAGCGCGCAGGTGTGGTTGTTGCCGGCCGCCACCGACTCGAAGGTCATCTCCCCGGCGGCCCGCACGGGTTGGGCGCGGTTGGTGGTGGACCCGTCCCCCAGCTCGCCGTACCCGTTCCGACCCCAGCAGTGGACGGCGCCGTCGGCCGTCACCCCGCAGGCGTGCCCGTGGCCGACCGAGATGGACTGGAAGCCCACCCCCCCGGCCACCGGGGCCGGCTCGGCGCGGTCGGCGGTGCCGCCGTCACCCAGCTGCCCGTGCGGGTTGGCGCCCCAGCAGCGCGCCGCGCCGTCCTCCCCCAGGGTGCAGACGTGGCCGAAACCGACCGCGACCGCGCCCCCGCCGGCCTGGGCCGGAGGAGGGGCGCCCACCAGGGAGAGGGCGGGCGATCCGAGGTACAAGGCGAGAAAAGCCGGGAGAACACTCAGGTGCGGCCGCATGAGTCGCTCCTTGCCGGACGAGGCAACATCGTGTCCGCGGACACTCTCACTCGAAGAATCGGGACGGCCGGATTCGAACCGGCGACCCCCTGAACCCCATTCAGGTGCGCTACCGGACTGCGCCACGTCCCGAGGAACGCGCAATATAACCAGCCCGCCCGAGCGCACAAAGGAACCGGGCACGGGGGTTGCAACCCGCATCGGCTCCCCTACACTTCGTTGGGGTTCGCGCACCCAACCCGGGGCTTCCCGTTACCGGATCGGGGGTGCGCGCACCGAATCCCGCCGAAGGTTCGCGCACAGCATCGGAGGTGAGGAAGTGACCGACGCCGACAGGAATTTCGACGTGATCGTCATCGGCAGCGGCCCGGGCGGCTACGTGGCGGCCATCCGCGCCGCGCAGCTTGGACTGCGCGCCGCCTGCGTCGAGTACGAGGAGCTGGGCGGCGTGTGCCTGAACGTGGGCTGCATCCCCACCAAGGCCCTGCTCTCGAGCGCGCTCCTGGTGGGCCAGCTGGGGAAGGCGGGGCAGCACGGCATCAAGCTGGGCGAGATGGAGGTGGCGCTCGGTCCCGCGCAGAAGCGCAGCCGGGGCGTGGCGTCGCGGTTGGTGCGCGGCATCCATCACCTCTTCAAGAAGAACGGGGTGACGCACATCGAGGGCCGGGGGCGACTGGTGGGCGGGGGCGCCGTGGAGGTGCGAAACGGCGACGGCGAGGCGCAACGCTTCCACGGACGCAACGTCATCATCGCCACCGGCTCGCGGCCCCGCGACATCCCGGTGCTCACCATCGACGGCGAGCGCGTCTGGTCGTCCACCCACGCGCTCTTCCAGAAGGAGGCCCCCGGACACTTGGTCGTCGTGGGCGCGGGCGCGGTGGGCATCGAGTTCGCGGACATCTACGCGGCGTACGGCTCCAAGGTCACCGTGGTGGAAATGCTCGACCGCATTCTTCCCGTCGAGGACGAGGAGGTCTCGGAGGTGGTGGCGAAGAGCTACCGGCGGCGCGGAATGGAGATCCTCACCGGCACCAGCCTCCTGAGCACCGAAACCCGCGACGACGGCGTGCGGCTCACGGTGCGGGACGGCGACGGGGAGGAGCGCGCGCTGGAGGCGGACTACGTCCTGTCGGCGGTCGGGCGCGTGCCCAACACCGAGGACATCGGGCTGGAGGAGGCCGGGGTGGCCACCACCGACGGGGGTTTCGTCGACGTGAACGAGCACATGGAGACCAGCGTGCCCGGCATCTTCGCCATCGGCGACTGCGCCGGACCGCCGCTCCTCGCGCACAAAGGCTCCCACGAGGGCATCGTGGCCGTGGAGCACCTGGCCGGAGTCGGACACGGCGGCGTGGACTACGCCAACATCCCCAACTGCACCTACTGCCATCCCGAAGTCGCGTCCGTGGGGCTCACCGAGGCCCAGGCCCGGGAGGCCGGACACGACATCGAGGTGGGCAGGTTCCCGTGGATGGGCAATGGACGCGCGCTGGCGGCGGGCGATTCCGAGGGATTCGTGAAGGTGATTCGCGACACGCGCTACTCGGAGATTCTGGGCGCGCACATCGTGGGACCGGGCGCCACGGAGCTCATCGCCGAGTTCGTGGTGGGCCGGCATCTGGAGGCGACCGTCGAGGAGATGGAGAAGGCCATGCACCCGCACCCGACGCTCTCCGAGGCGGTGGCGGAGGCGGCGCTGTCGGCGCTGGGACGGGCGATCCACATCTGAGGGAGAGGGAGGGCACGGCCAGCGGGCCGGGCGCGTGGGCCAGCAGCAGCCCGCGGGCAGACTCCCCCCGGCGTTCGAGCGGCGTGGCATCCGCTTTGGACCGCGTCCACGTGGATGAGCGGACTCTGGCGCTGGCTGATGCTCGAGGTGCCGCGTACGCTCGGCGATCCGGCGACGCGGATCAACCGGGTCGGCGCGCCCGGTTCGCCTTCCCGGCGCACTCGGGGCAACCCGCCGGGCCTTCCCGACGCCACATGGGTGGCCACCGATGACCGGAGCTCACCGCCATTCCCACCCGGGAGCCGCCCCATGCGCCTCGATCCGCCGAACAACGTTTCCACGATGGTCCGTCGAGCCGCTCGCGGCGCGGCAACGACGCTCGCGCTCGCGGTCGTCGCGGGAGCCTGCGGTTCGGACCCCGACATCCTACCTCCGGCGGATGGCGACCCCTCCGATACGCCGGGCCTGGATCCCGCGCTTTTCGTGGATGGCGCGCTGGTCGCTCCCGCAACCACGGAGCCCTGCGTGCTCTCGGGTGGCACCCGAACGACGTGCCACCGCCTCGAGATCGCGGGCGCTCCGGCGAGCCGGGAGATCGGCCCCTTCTGTCCCACGACGATCGACGCGTCCGCGGAGGAGGGGGGCATCTGGTTCGACGGCGGGGGCGAGGTCTACGAGCTGGACGGCGCCTTCATCGTGAACGTCGGAGCTCTGTACGGCGACCCGAACTGGCAGCTGTACGATCCCGAGACCGGCGAGGTCAACGTGACCGACACCCGGGTGGCGTGCGAGGCGGCGGCGCGTCCAGACGTCGACCCCATGTACCGAAACCATTGCGTGGAGTGCTCGATCGACTACTACGGCGGCGGCGTGGCGCAAACGGCGTTGATTCCGGTCAACCCCATTCCGTTGCCCTCTCCGGCGGCCATCGGCCAGGGCAACGTGGGCGTTTCGCTACAGGGCGTCGCGCTGGGCCCGCCTGCACCGGTTCACGCGATTCTGGGCGCCTACACGATCGCCGCCTTCGACGACTGCGGGGGACACGTGAACCCGGTCGAGGGCTACCACTACCACGCCGCCACGCCGTGCAACGAAACGGTGGTGCAGGACGACGGCCACGCGGCGCTGATCGGATACGCGATGGACGGCCACGCGATCTTCGGGACGAGGAACGGGGACGGAACGGCGCCCGCCGAGCTGGACGCGTGCCGTGGGCACTCCGACGAGGCGCGCGGCTATCACTACCACGCCGCCGACGCGGGGGAGAACATGTTCATCGCCTGCGTCCGCGGCGAGCGGGGCACCATCGGGTAGGCGGCGGGGTTGGGGGCGGGCCGCGGGGAGAGCGGCACGCGGACGAGGTCACGGCCCGTTTCGCGGACAACGTGCCTTCCGGAATCCCCCCGCCCGCTACCGAACCTGCGGCAGTACCCTGGGCGCGCGTTCGCCGTTCGCGGCCTCGTCCGCCGGGGCTTCCGTCCCCCCGGCCACCAGATCGTCCGGCAACGCCCCGCGGATCGTGAGCACGCGCGCCAGCGCATCGCCGATCTTGTTGTTCGGCGTGGAGGCGCCGGCCGTGATGCCCAGCTCGAAGGGCCCTTCGGGCAGCCAATCGCGGGCCACCGTTTCGGGCGTGCGCGGGTCGAGGTCGGGCTTGTGGCGCACCGTGGCCGTGGCCGTGTCAATGCACACCGCGTCCTCGATGTGGTAGGTCACGGTGTACTCGCGGCACATGCTCGCCAAGTGGTTGGTGTTCGACGAATTGTAGCCGCCGATCACGATCATCGCGTCCGGCGGACGGTCCATCATGGCCTTCACCGCGTCCTGCCGCTCCTGGGTCGCCGAACAGATGGTGTCGAAGGAGCGGAAGTGCGTGCGGGCGTGGTCCTCGCCGTGTCTCTCCACCATCGCCTCGCGGATGCGGGCCCCGATCGCCAGCGATTCGTTGGCCAGCATGGTGGTCTGGTTCGCCACCCCGATCTTGGCGAGATCCCGCTCCGGGTCGAACCCGGGTGTGGCCTTGCGGCGGAAGTGCTCCCCGAACTCGTCGCTCGACATGCTCCCGGGACGCCCCGCGATGTAGTCGCACACCAGCTCGGCCTCTTCCATGTTGCGCACGATCAGGTACTTGCCCCCGTCGTACAGGGTGACCTGGGACGCGGTGGCCCGTGATTCCTCGTGCGTGTACTTGCCGTGGACGATGGCCGTGAAGCCGTCGCGCGCGTACCTCTCGACGCGCTTCCACACGTTCAGCACCGACCCGCACGTGGTGTCCACCAGCACGCATCCGATCTCGCGCAGCGTCCTGAAGTCCTGGCGCGTGACGCCGAAGGCCGGAATCAACACCACGTCGCTGGGCGTGAGGTGCGAGAACTCGAAGCTCTGGTCCTCGCGCGGATGGAGGAAGCGGATGCCCATCTCGCGCATGCGCTGGTTCACGTGCGGGTTGTGGATGATCTCGCCGACCAGGTGGATGTCCCTGCCGGGGAACTTGGCCACGGTCTCGTACGCGTAGTCGATGGCGCGGTCGACGCCGTAGCAGAACCCGAACTCCTCCGCCAGGCGCACGGTGATGTCGCCGAAGACGTCGGTGTAGCCGCGCGCGCGGATGCGATCCACGAGCCGCGAGTGGTACTCGGCGTCGATGACGGGCTTGACCTGGGTCTTCAGGCCGAACCCTTTGCGGAAGTAGGTCTGCTCCATACGGCAAGTTTGCGAAGGGACGCATCCCGATCAAGCCACGGCGGCGGGATCGGTCGTTGCCCGCGCGTCCGGGCACCGGAGTCCATCGCCCGGGGTACAGCTTCCCCATGTCGATACTCTCCAGGCTCGCGCTCCTCTTCGTGGCGGTCCCGCTGCTCGAGTTGTTCCTCCTCATCCGCCTGGGGGGCGCGATTGGTCTCCTGCCCACGCTGGCCGTCTGCGTGCTCACGGGCGTGGCCGGCGCGTGGTTGGCGCGCCGGGAGGGACTGCGCGCGCTGTGGTCGTTCCAAGCGCGGCTGGCGCGGGGCGGCGTGCCCGGCCGGGCGCTCATGGATGGGCTCTGCGTCATGGTCGGCGGCGCGCTCCTGCTCACCCCGGGACTGCTCACCGACGCCCTCGGCTTCTCGCTGCTCCTGCCGCCGAGCCGACGTTGGATTCAGGAGCGCATGCGGCGGCGCATCGACCGCGGTTTGGCCGACGGGTCGTTGCGGGTGACCACCATGGGCGGGTTCGGCGGGACGGATTCCGGGGCTGGCGGGGCGACGGAATGGGCATTCGGGACCCGGCGCGGACCCCTCGGGACCGAGGCGAACTCGGGCGACCCGGCCCCGCGACCCCGCCCGGCCCCCGGCGAGATCATCCAGGAAGAGAGATGAGGCCTCCCAAGACTCCGGCGCCCGACTTCCTCGAACGCCTGCTCAACGCGCCCGGCCCGTCGGGGTTCGAGGTCCGCGCCGCGCGCGTCTGGCGACAACGGGCCGAGGACTTCGCGGACCGCGTGTGGACCGACGTGACCGGCAATTCGTTCGCCTCGGTGAATTCCGGGGGCAGGCCCCGCGTCATGATGGCTGGGCACATCGACGAGATCGGCCTGCAGGTCACCCATATCGACAAGGACGGCTTCCTCTACTTCGACACCATCGGTGGATGGGACGCGCAGGTGCTCGTGGGCCAGCGGGTCCGCATCCTAGGTGGCGACGGCGAAGTGCCGGGGGTCGTGGGCAAGAAGCCCATCCACCTCATGCGGGCGGCGGATCGCACCAAGGCGAGCAAGGTGCGCGATCTCTGGATCGACGTGGGGGCGGAGGACCGCGAGGCGGCCGCGGGGCTGGGGTTGCGCGTGGGGGACGCCGCGGTCGTGGAGGCTTCGCTGGTGCGGCTCGCGGGCGACCGCATCGCCTCGCGCGCCATCGACAACCGCATCGGCGCCTACGTGGTGCTGGAGGCGCTGCGCCGACTGGCCGAATCCCCCGGATGCGCGGGCGCGGTGGCGGTCGCGACCGTGCAGGAGGAGATCGGTTACTCCGGAGGGGGCGCGCGCCCCAGCGCCTTTTCGGTGGATCCGGACGTCGCGCTGGTGGTTGACGTCACCTTCAGCACCGACGCGCCGGACATCGACAAGAAGGAGCTCGGCGAACACACGCTGGGGGGTGGACCGGTCCTGAGCCGGGGCTCCGCCGCCCACCCCGTCGTGTTCGAGCGCCTCACCCGGGTGGCGGAGGCGGAGGGCATCGCGCACAGCATTCAAGCCGCCCCGCGCGCGACCCGCACGGACGCGGACGGCATTCACTTGGTGCGCACCGGCGTCCCAACCGGGTTGGTCTCCGTTCCCAACCGCTACATGCACTCGCCCAACGAGATCGTGAGCGTGCGCGACTTGGACGCCGCCGCCAACCTGCTCGCCGCCTTCGTGCGCGACCTGGGCGAGGACGAGGACTTCACGCCGCGGTGACCCGACCAGCCACGGTGGATTCGCGCGAGAACCCGTCGAAGAACGGGACCCCGTCCAACGGCTTGCGGATTCGATCGTTCGCCCTCGCCAGGAGTTCGATTATGGCCATGCAATGCACGGCGGTCTTCCTGAAAGTGCCGGAGGGCTACATCGCCTATGTCGAAGAGTTTCCGGGTGCCAACACTCAGGGCGCGTCGCTCGACGAGGCACGGGCGAACCTTCGCGAAGCCGTCGCCCTCGTCGTCGAAGCCAACCGGCTACTGGCCCGCGAGGATGCCGGCGAGTCCACCGTCATCAGAGAGCCGATCACCGTGCCGGCGTGAAGCGCCGCGACTTGCTTCGGCACCTGGCGCGACACGGGTGCGACTTCCTACGCGAAGGCGGGGGGACGGCTGAGTGGCGGCAACGCGCGCGGCCGCCCAAGCGCTTCAGAGCCCGTAATCCCTCGCGGCCGCCTCCTCGGTGACGTAACCGTCCAACACGTCGTCGCGCACGCGCTCGCGGGGTCGGGATCGCGGGTCGCCGAGGCCACCACCGCCCGGGGTCTCCAGCACCACGCGGTGGCCGGGCGGCACGATCTCGCGGCCCTTCGCGCGCAGCGCTCCGACCCCCGGTATGTGAACGCGTCCCATTGCGCCGTGTTGGCCGCCCGCGCGGCTCCGTGCCGGATTGCGCACCCGCTCGAACATCTTGGAGATGGCGAAGGGTGCCCCCGAGGCGTGGGCGATCTCCATGACCTGGCCCAGGCCGCCCCGGAACTCACCCGGGCCGCCGGAGTCCGGAATGTACTCCTTCCGCCAGAAGACCAGGGGCGCCACGGTTTCGGTGATCTCGATGGGCGTGCTGCGAACGCCCGAGGGGAACGCGGTGGCGGAGAGGCCGTCCTTGCCCGGGCGCGCGCCGGTGCCGCCCGTGTGGAAGGGGTTGACCACGAAAGGCTCGGCCGCGCCGTACGGGTGGGGACCGGTGAGCCCGGGACCGCCCAGCAGCACCGGATTCCAAAGGCACGAGGCCCCCTCCGCGGGCACCGACCCGGGTTCCATGGCCTGCTCCAGGCACCCCAGCACGACGTCGGGCAGCATCTGGCCGATGGCGTGGCGGGCCGCCACGGCGGCTGGCGGAGGGGCGTTGAGGATGGACCCGTTCGGGGCGGTCACCGAGATGGCGCCGAGGGAGCCGGCGTTGTTGGGAATCTCCGACCCCACCACGCAGCGAACACCAAAGGAGGCGTAGGCCCGCGTGTAGGCGAGGGGCACGTTGATGCCGCGGGGGGACATCGGCGCGCTGCCGTCGAAGTCGATGCGAATGCCGTCGCGGTGGACGGTGAGGGCACAGGCGAGGTCCAGGTCGTGGTCGTAGCCGTCGATCCTCATGTGGTTGCGATACGTTCCCCGGCGCAGGGCGCGGATGCGCGCCAGCATGGCGCGACGGGACGTGGAGACGATCATCTCCGCCAGCGAATTCAGGGAATCGAGCCCGAATTCGGCCATCATCGCCGTCAGTCGTTCGCAACCGGTGCGGTTGCAGGCGGCGAGGGAGTAGAGGTCGCCCTCCGCCACGTCGGGGTCGCGCACGTTGGCGCGGACGAGGCGAATCAAGGTCTCGTCCACGCGCCCGGCGCGCATCAGGTGGCCGATGGGGATGCGGACGCCCTCCTCGAACACCTGGTTGGCGTCGGCGCCGAAACCGCGACCCCCCACGTCGGCGATGTGGCTGGTGGCGGCGAAGAGCGCGACCGGACGGCCCGAAACGAACGCGGGGGTCACGACCGTGAAGTCGTTCAAGTGACCCGTGCCCTCCCAGGGATCGTTGGTGACGAGGACGTCGCCGTCGACCAAGGTGGGAACGGGATGGTCGCGCAGAAAGAACCCCACGGACTCGGCCATCGCGTTGACGTGCCCGGGCGTGCCGGTGACGGCTTGGGCGAGCATGCGCCCGGAGAGGTCGAAGACGCCGGCCGAGAGGTCGCCCGCCTCGCGCACCGGCGTGGAAAAGGCCGTGCGCACCAAGGTGCGCGCCTGCTCCTCCACGACGGAGAGGAGGCGACGCCACATGATCTGGTCGTGGATGCGGGGATGGACGGGGCGGGGATATGCGGCATGGGGACGGTCGGGTTCCCGCGCGGCGTGGTTGGGTTGGGATCCGGGTGCTCCGGACTCGGGCGCGAGACCGCGCGATGCGGATTGGGGGCGATGGGATGTCGGATTGGGGTGGCGGGGGGTGGGCTCGGGATGGGCGGCGCCGGGGACGATGGACTGGTTGGAGGTGGCCTCGGGAGGTGGGTCGCCGGGGACGTGCGCATGGGACGCGCGCTCGGAACTCCGAGCCCCGGGAGTGGGGCCTTGGGATGCGCGCTCGGAACCCGACGCCCCGGGGGAGGGACGTCCGGATGCGCGCTCCGGGACGGCGGGGGCATGCGCGGCGTCTCGTTCCACCAGCAGGTGGCCGCCGGGGAGCACCACCGCCCCCCACCCCCCCGGCACGACCGTGGTGGTCTGGGCCTCCACCACCAGGGCCGGACCCGCCACCCGGGCCCCCTCCCCCAGCCCGCCACGGAGGTGCACCGCGGCCGCGACCCGGTCGCCTCCCGCCCCGTCGACCAGCTCCGCCCGGCGGACGGGACGAGGTGGGGTGGGGGCTGGCCCGCCATCCCCCGCGCGCTGCTCGGTCGCCCCGCCGGGCGGGTCCTCCTCGGGTCGGCGGGCACCCTCGGCCGCGTCCCCACGGGTGGGCGAAGCCGGCGGGCAAGAGGTTCCCGCGGGGTCCCGTCCCTGCATGTCACCGCCCGCCCCCGCACCAGCCGGTGCCGCAGCCAACCCGCCGGCCCCCGCGACCAGACCCGACGAGGGGTCCCCGCTTGACCCCGGCGACTCCACCGACCCAACCGCCGATCCGACGGCGGAGCCCACGGAATCCGGCGCCGGGCCGGCCGACCCCGTGGGCCCGACGCCCGATCCCCCGGGTTCCCGCGCGCGCATTTCACCGCCCGCCCCCCCGCCAGCCGATGCCGCAGCCGACCCAACGGCCCCCGCGACCGCCCCCGACGAGGCCGCGTCCACAACCCCCCCATCCCCCCGACGCCCCCCGGCGCCCATCCGGTTCGCCCGGGCCAACACATCCCCGGTCGCCCCCGCCCCCTCCGCCGTCACCACCAGCGTCCAGCTCAGCACCTCCACGTCCAGCCCGGGGACGACCCGGCCGTACACCGTCCCGTACGCCCGGTCGAACGCCCGCCGCAACCCGCCCGCCGACCCGTCGCCCGCCACCACCGCGCGCGGCACCTCCACCCCGATCTCGTGACCCTGCCCCACGTAGCGCATGTGGGCGCGCACGCTCTCGGTGGTTTGGGCTCCGGGAGCCCCGCGCGCGACCACGGCGGTCGCCTCCGCCCGCATCTCGTCCACCACGGCCCGGAACCCATCCGCGTCGAACAACGACAGTCGCATGTGCCGGCTGCGCACCACCTCGTACGAAATGGGCGCCAGCAGGAAGCCGACCGCCGAGCCCACTCCGGCGTGGGCCGGCACCATGAAGCGGTCCAACTCCAGCTTGTCCGCCACGCGCGCGGCGTGGATGGGCGCCGCTCCCCCGAAGGCGACCAGGGTTCTGCCGGTCAGCCCTCTGCCCCACTCGAGCGCGTGGGTGCGGGCGGCGTTCGACATGTTCTCGTCCACCATCTCGCTGATCCCAAGGGCGGCGCTCGTCTCGTCCAGCCCGAGTCTCGCCCCTGTCCGGTCGCGAACGGCCGCGGTGGCCCGCGCGCGGTCCAACGAAATCGCGCCCCCCGCGAACGAGGACGGCTCAATGCGCCCCAGCACCACGTCCGCGTCCGTGACGGTGGCGTCGGCGCCACCCCGACCGTACGCCGCGGGCCCCGGTTCCGACCCCGCGCTGGCCGGTCCCACCTCGATGCGGCCCAGGTCGTCGACGGTCGCGATGGACCCGCCCCCGGCCCCGATCTCGACCATTTCCACCACCGGAACGCGCACCGGCAGCCCGCTCCCCCTCCGGAACCGATAGCTGCGCGCCACCTCGAAGGCGCGCGACCGCAGGGGCCGGCCCCCGTCGATCACGCACAACTTCGCGGTGGTGCCCCCCATGTCGAACGAGAGCACGTCGCCCAGCTCCAGCCGCCGGGCGAGGCGGCTCGCCAGAATCGCGCCGCCCGCGGGGCCCGACTCCACCAGCCGCACGGGCGCCGCCATGGCCGTTTCGAGCGTCGCGAGACCGCCCGCGGAGGTCATCAGCAGGAAGGGGCAGCCAAACCCGGACGCCGTCAGCGACTCCGCCAACCCCTTCAGGTAGCGCGACATGAGGGGTTGGACGTAGGCGTTGGCGCAGGCGGTGGAGAGCCGCTCGTACTCGCGCACCTCCGGACAGACATCGGACGCCAAGGTCACCGACAGCCCCGGGCGCGCATCCGCCAGAATCGCGCCCACGCGCCGTTCGTGGTCCGGGTTGGCGTAGCCATGGATGAGCCCCACGGCGACGGACTCGACGCCGTGCTCGTCCAGAACGGGAGGAAGCGCGCGCACCGACGCCTCGTCGAGCGGCACCAGCACGCGTCCACGGTGATCCACGCGCTCTGTGACGGGCAGGCGCAAACGGCGCGGCACCAAGGGTTTGGGCCGGTCGATGCCGATGTCGTACTGCTCGAAGCGGTCCTCGCGCGCCATCTCGAGGGCGTCCCGATGTCCCGACGTGACGATCAGCGCCGTGCGCGCGCCCCTCCGCTCGATGATGGCGTTGGTCGCGAGCGTGGTCCCGTGAATGACCAGCCGCACGGCCGAGGGCGCGACCCCGGCGATTTCGAGCACCTTGCGAACGCCGGCCAGCACCCCGTCCTCGGGAGCCGCGGGGGTGGTCGGCACCTTGGTCGTGACCGGCGCCGCGCCGGCGTCCAGCGCCACGTCGGTGAAGGTGCCCCCGATGTCGATCGCGAGGCGCGCCCCGGACGCCTCCGGGCCCTCGCGGGGACCGTCAGTCATCCTCGGGAGGCGGCACCGTGTAGTTCAGCGCCAGCCGCCCACCGTCGGCGTACACGGTCTCGGCCGTGACGTAGGACGCGTAGTCGCTGGCCAGGAAGACCGCCACGCCGGCAACCTCGCCTGGCTCGCCGATCCGCCCCATCGGGGTTCGCGAAAGGATGGTGCGGCGGGCCTCCTCGTCGGCCATCACCTCGTCCAGCATGTGGGTGGCGATGGACCCCGGACCGATGGCGTTGACGCGGATGCCGTGCGGCGCGAGCGCCATGGCCATCACCTTGGTGAGCTGCGCGACCCCGCCCTTGGAGACCGCGTAGGCGAGCTGGTTGGGGATGGTCACCACGGCGTTGGTGGAGGACATGTTCACGATGGACCCCCTGACGCCCCGTTCGACCATGTGGCGGGCCACCAGACGCGACATCAGGTAGGTGCCCCGCAGGTTCACCGAGAGCACCCGATCAAAGTCCGCGACGGCGCCGTCCAGAATGGAACCCGGCACGATGACGCCCGCGTTGTTCAGGAGGATGCCGCAATCGCCGAAGCGCTCCGCGCAGGCGTCGACCAGCGCCGCGCAATCCTCCTCCCGGCTCACGTCGGCCCGAATCGACACGGCCGACGCCCCCGTCCCGTCGCGAATGCGGCGCGCCGTGTCGGCGCAGTCGAGCACGTCCCCCAGCACGACGTTGGCCCCATGGCGCGCGAACGCCAGCGCGCACGCGGCCCCGAGACCCCTCGCCGCTCCCGTGACGATCGCGTTCCTGCCCTCGAGCGAAATCACTTCGCCGGCTCCTCCGCAGGGTTCCCCGTGGGCGGCCACCGCGCCTCGGCGCCCCGTCCCGCCCCAAGTTCACATCTTTCCCGGCCCGTGGCGAGAGCCGTCCCTTGTGGACAGTCATCCCAAAGCACAATTTTAAGGGATAGGCCATGTTGTTCATGGGGCCGGTCTCCTGTTCCGGTTGCGACCTCGAGGGTCGCGCGTGGCTCCGACGCTCCGTTCACTCGGAGCGCCGACCCACGGTGGCGGGCGGGGGTCGGCCCTTCCCTTTGTTCCCAACTCGGGCGCGACACGCCGCGGACGGCGCGAGCCGGAGATCCACCCACATGCCCTTCCTTCCCGACAACTGGATCAGCCTCGCGGCCGGACCCGTCGTTCTCCTCGTGGCGGCGTGGCTCGCCGACTGGGTGACCACGCGCGTCGTCCACGGCGCGATCCGGCGCGTCGCGGTCCGGACCCGTTCGTCCTGGGACGACCGCGTCATCGAACGCAAGGTCTTCGCGCGCCTCTCCCACATCGTCCCCGCGGCGATCGTCTACTACGGCATCGGACCGGTGCTGGGCGTGACGCCCGCCGAGGCGGCCGCCGGAACCGAACCCGCCGGGGTGGTTCTGGCCTGGACGCTCGCGCGCCGCCTTTCCGCCGTCGTCATCGTGATGGCCACGGCCGCGGCGTTCAGCGCGTTCCTCAACGCGGTCAACGACATCTACGTAGAGGCCTTCGAACAGTCGCGCTCGCGGCCCATCAAGGGCTACCTCCAGGGGGTGGGCCTGCTGGGCTACCTGGGAGCGGGCGTCGTCGCCGTCGCGATCCTGGCCAACCAGAGCCCCCTCGTCTTCCTGTCGGGCATCGGCGCGCTCACGGCCGTCCTCATGCTCGTCTTCCGGGACACCATCCTGTCGCTGGTGGCGAGCATCCAAATCATGTCCAACGACATGATTCGCATTGGCGACTGGGTGTCGATGCCGCAGGCCAACACCGACGGCGACGTGATCGAGATCGCCCTGCACACGGTCAAGATCCAGAACTGGGACAAGACCATCTCCACCATCCCGACCCACAAGTTCATCAGCGAGTCCTTCAAGAACTGGCGGGGGATGACGGAGTCCGGGGGACGGCGCATCAAGCGCTCGCTGCGGGTCGACATGAACTCGGTGCGCTTCCTGACGGACGAAGAGACCGCGCGGCTGTCGCGCCACGAGACGCTGCGGGAGTACATGAGCGAGGCGCGGCGCAGGATCGACGCGCACAACGCCGCCAAGGCGAAGGGCGAACCCGGCGTCATCCCCGAGCTCCGGCGCCTGACCAACCTCGGCACCTTTCGCATCTACGTGCTCAACTACCTGAGGGCCAATCCCCGAGTCAGCCAGGAGATGACGGTGCTCGCCCGCCAGCTCGCGCCCGGGCCACAGGGCGTGCCCATCGAGATCTACTGTTTCTCGAGCGACACCGCGTGGGCGAACTACGAGAGCCTCCAGGCCGACCTCTTCGACCACCTGATCGCGATCCTGCCGGAGTTCGGGCTGAAGGCGTTTCAGGAACCCAGCGGGTCCGACTTCGCCGCCGCGCTTTCGGACGGAGGCGGGAAGCCGCGGAAACGCCTTGCGGAGGATGGGGCAGTCGGGCAAGGCGCGCGGGCGGGTTAGCGGGCTGGATGGCGGGACGGAGGTCGCGCGCGGGCACCTGCCGTGCGAACAACCACGTTACCTTCCATGTTGGGGAACGGGAGTGGGCGGCGAGGGCAACCAGGAAACCAGCGGGGACCAAGGCCTCCGCACCAGGGAGAAAGCCGGAACATGGCGAATACCGTTGAATTGCTGGGTGAGCTGCAGCGCCTGCGCGAGCAGGGGCATCTGTCGGACGCCCTTCTGCGTCACGCGGTTCGGGGACTCTCCCAGTCCGAGAAGTTCGACTGGGTCGGCGTCTATCTGATGGACGAGGAGGGAGAGGAGCTCTGGCTTCACAACTACATCGGAGCCAACACCGAACACGCGAAGATTCCCGTGGGGACGGGGGTCTGCGGCACCGCGGCGGCAACCGGCAAGAACCAGAACGTGCCCGACGTGGGAGCCGTGGAAAACTACCTGTCCTGCAACCCCGACGTGCGCTCCGAGCTCGTGGTCCTGATCCGGGCGGGCAAGGACATCTTCGGGCAAATCGACATCGACAGCCACACTCCGGCGGCGTTCGACGAAGACGACGAGCTCTCGGTGCAGATGATCGCCGACAAGCTCGCCGAGCAGTTCGTGCACGAGCGGCGGTAGCACCAGCCCGTGAGTTGGCGCTCCCCGGCATCGACCACTCCGGGACGACCGGGGGGCGGCCGGAGCCCGCGCGCGCAGCCATCCGGCCAGACTCCGACCGTGGCGCGCGCGCCACGCCTTGGGCGCCCGGCCACCGGGAGCGCGTCCAACGCGGGGCGCGTGAGGCCGGGGGTGGCGCGCGCGCCATGATCCGCCCCCGCGTGGTGACCGCGTCCAATCCGGGGCCGTTCACCCTCGACGGGACCCGGACGCACATCGTGGGGCGCGAGGTGGCGGCGGTCATCGACCCCGGCCCGGACGATCCCGACCATTTGCGCGCGTTGAGGGAGGCGGTTGCGGGCGCGCGCCGGGTGGCGGTGTTGGTGACCCACGACCACGCCGACCACTCGGGCTGCGCGCGCGCCTTGGCGGACGCGCTCGGAGCGCCGCTGCTGGGACCGAGCCGCCGCGCGGACGGCCCGCTCGCCGACGGCGACGAGGTGCCCACCGACCAGGGCAGGCTGGTCGCCGTGGACACGCCGGGGCACTGCGCCGAGCACCGGTGCCTCTGGTGGCCGCGCGCCCGAGCCCTGTTCGCGGGCGACCTGTTGCTCGGCGAGGGCGACACCACCTGGGTGGGCGAATACCGGGGCTGCGTGCGCGACTACCTGGCGTCGCTGGCGCGCGTCGAGGCCTTGGCGCCCCGGGTGATCCATCCCGCGCACGGGCCTCCCCTGGAGGACGCGCCGGGGGCGCTCGCGGCCCACCGCGCGCATCGCCTCGCGCGCATCGAGCAGGTGGGGCGGGCGCGGGGCACCCACCCGGGCGCCCCACCGGCGGAGCTTACCCGCGCGATTTACGGCGACCAGCTTCCACCCCGGCTTCGCGCCGCCGCCGAGTCGAGCGTCGCGGCCATGCTCGACTATCTGGCCGCCGAAGGGTAGCTTTCCTCCTTCCACGGCGCGCGTCGCCGGCGGCCGCCCGCTCCCTTCGGCCGCGCGCCTCTCCTTCACCGGGAGCCACGCCGTGATCGCCAAGGCACCGCGCCTGTCCGCCGAGCTGGAGGGTGCACTCGTCCGCATCGTGGGCGAGGACGGAGTCATCACCGATCCCGCCCGGCTCATGGTGTACGAGTCGGACGGGCTCACGGCCTACCGCTACCCGCCGCGGGCGGTCGTGCTTCCCCGGGACGGCGAACAGACCGCCCGGCTGGTCCGGGCCATCACCGCGGCGGGCGTGCCCTTCGTCCCGCGCGGCGCGGGGACGGGCCTGTCCGGCGGCGCCCTCGCGACCGAAGGCGCGGTGTTGGTGTGCACGGCCCGCATGAACCGCATCATCGAGATCGACGCGCACAATCGGCGCGCGCGCGTCCAGCCCGGCGTGGTGAACGCCCACCTCACCGCGGCGACCCGGCCGCACGGGCTCTACTACGCTCCGGACCCCTCGTCGCAGAGCGCCTGCTCCATCGGCGGCAACGTCGCCGAGAACTCCGGCGGGCCGCACTGCCTCAAGTACGGGGTCACCTCCCGTTACATCCGGGGGTTGGACGTGGTGCTGCCGGACGGAAGCCGGGTGTATCTGGGGGACCGTGGGCTCGACACCGGGGAGCTGGACCTGGGTGGACTCTTCGTGGGATCCGAGGGCTGCTTCGGGATCGCGGTGGAGGTCGATCTGGAGCTGCTGCCGCTTCCCCAAGCGACGCACACGCTGCTCGGCATATTCGACCGGTTGCGCGACGCGGGGCGGGCGGTGACCGCCATCATCGCCGACGGCCTGCTCCCGGCGGCGCTCGAGATCATCGACCAAGCCACCATCCAGGCAGTGGAGGAGAGCGTCTTCGCCGCCGGCTACCCGACCGACGCCGCGGCCGCGCTGGTGGTCGAGTTCGACGGGATCGAGGCGGGGCTGGAGGCGGAGGCGGCGCGGGCGGAGGCGGCGTGCCTGGAGTGCGGGGCGCGCGAGGTGCGCAGGGCCACCTCGGCGGACGCGCGCGCGGCGCTCTGGAAGGGAAGGAAGAAGGCCTTCGGCGCCATGGGGAGGATCGCCCCGGACCTGCTCGTGCAGGACGCCACCGTCCCGCGCACGCGGCTCCCGGACGTGCTGGCGCGGATCGCGAGCATCGGCGAGCGCCACAATCTGCGGGTCGCCAACGTGTTCCACGCCGGAGACGGCAACCTGCACCCCAACATCCTCTTCGACCGGCGCGACGCCCGGGAGATGGAGCGGGTGGAGCGAGCCTCCAAGGAGATCATGCGCATCTGCGTCGAAGCCGGGGGCACCATCACCGGCGAACACGGCGTGGGGCTCGACAAGCGCGACTACATGGGCCTGATCCACTCCGACGAGGTGCTGCGGGCGATGGACTCGGTACGCCGCGTCTTCGATCCCGCGGGCCTTTGCAACCCGAGCAAGGTGCTGCCGGACCGCATCCGGGGCGCGGACCCGGCGGGCGCGGACTCGGCGGGCGCGGACTCGGCGCAGGCCGGGGAGGAGGCGCGCGCGACCGTTCCGGCGGGTGCGACGGCATGAGGCTGGAAGCACTGGAGGACGCGCCGGCGGTGAGCGATGACGAGGCCGGAAGCGAGCCCGTGGACGGCGACCGGAACCCCGGCGTTGCGCCCGGAATGAACGCGGGTCCCCCGGCGGACGGCCAAGCCACGGGGGCTGGCGACCCGCCCTTGGTGACGCCGGCCACGGTCGAGGAGCTGGGCGCCGTGATGGCGCGAGCGTCGCGCGAGGGCCGGCGGGTGCGGTGCGTCGGCAACGGCACCTCCCTTCCCCCCGGCCACCTGGACGGACCCGTCGACCTGGTGGTCAGCACGCGCGCCCTGAACGCCGTCCACGCCTACGACCCCGCCGACCTGACCCTCACGGCGGACGCCGGAGTCTCGCTCGCCCAGCTGGAACGGCTGACCGGCGAGCAGGGCCAATGGCTTCCCCTCGACCCGCCGCGACGGACCGGGCGCAGCCTGGGAGGCGTGCTCGCGAGCGGCGCGTACGGGCCGTTGCGGGGCAAGTTCGGCACGCCCCGCGACCACGTGCTCGGGTTGACGCTGGTCACCGGGGACGGCCGAGTCCTCGAGCTGGGCGGCCGGGTGGTCAAGAACGTCGCCGGCTACGACCTGGTGAAGCTCGCGGTGGGAAGCGGGGGACGGCTCGGCGTCGTCACCTCCGCGACGGTGCTCCTGCACCCGCTGCCGGCGCGCGACGTCACCCTCCTCTACCAGACCTCGCGGCTGGCGCTGGCCGTCGTGCTGGCCCGCTCGCTCGCCACCGCCCCGATTCGCATCCCCGCGCTGGAGCTGCTGGCCGAGCACGCCGACGAGCCCACCGTCGCAGTGCGCCTGCTCGGCTCTCCCGAGGCGGTGGAGGCGGCGGAGCGCCTCCTGTGCGGGCGCGTGGGGCGCGAAGCCAGCCGGCGACTGGAGGGCGAGGCGTCCGCCGAATGGTTCGCGAAGCTCGAGCGCTTCGAGGACGACGCGGCCGCGGTGGCCCGGATCAGCCACCTGCCCTCGCGCCTTGGCGACTTGGTGGAGGCGTGCGCGGAGTGCGGAAGGGTGGCCGCGCACGTCTCGCCGGGCGTGTTGCGGGTGGCGGTGGGGGCGCGCGACGCCACCGGTCACGCCGGGCCCGACGCCGCGGCCGGCGAGGACGCGACCCGCTCCGGCGCCCCCGAGCAGGCATCCCCGACCGAGGCGCTCGCGCGCCTGCGCGCCCATGCCGCGCGCGGCGGGGCGACCTTCCGGGTATCGCGCGCGAACCTCCCCGGGTGGCCGGAGCCCGAGCCCGCCACCACGCCGGGCGTGCTCGCGCTCACGCGCGGCATCGTGAACGCCTTCGACCCCGCCGGGGTGTTGTCCCGGCCGGGCCCGTAGACCGCGGCACCCGGGAGCCGGACCATGTCATCGATCTGGACCACCGCCGCGCAGGTCGGAGGGATCTCCGAGAGCCTGAGCGCAAGCCCCCTGCTCGCCATGGGACTGCTCTTCTGGGCGGGCGTTCTCACCAGCCTCACCCCCTGCGTGTACCCCATGATCCCGATCACCGCGTCGGTCGTCGCCGGAGCCTCCCGGGACAAGGCGCCGCGTGCCCGCGTGGTGGGCCTGACGCTCACCTACGTCACCGGGCTGGCCATGTTCTACGCCCTGCTCGGCCTGGTGGCGGGACTCAGCGGCACCCTGTTCGGCACGGTGAGCGCGAACCCCTGGGTGCGGTTCGCAACCGCCAACCTGCTCATCATCTTCGCGTTGGCCATGCTCGACGTGATTCCGGTGAGCGCTCCCAAGCGGCTGCTGCGGTGGGCCGGCGGCCTGGGCGGAGGGTCCTATCCGGCCGTCTTCCTGCTCGGCGCCACCTCCGGCATCGTGGCCGCGCCCTGCGGCGCGCCCGCCTTCGCGGTGGTGCTCACCTGGGTGGCGGCCACCCAGGCGGGCGCCATGGGGTTCGTCTACCTCTTCGTGTTCTCGCTGGGGATGACCTCGCTGCTGGTGGCGGTGGGGCTCTTCTCGGGAACCACCGCGTGGCTGCCGAAGTCGGGCGCCTGGATGGTATGGATCAAGAAGGCGGCGGGTATCATCATGTTGGGCGTTGCGGAATACTATCTCATTCAGACGGGACTGGTGATGTGAGCAAGGTGAGGCGAAATCCCTCGGCGGCGGTGGCCGCGCTCGTCGTCGCGGCCATGTTGGTCGGCGGCGCGCACGCGCAGGAACGGGGCGAGGTCGGCATCGCGGTGGGCGAGACGCCGAATCTCCCCAGCATCGAGGATCTGGACGGCGAGCCGGTCGACCTCGCGGCGCACGTCGGCGAACGGCCCCTGCTGCTCGAGTTCTGGGCCAGCTGGTGCGAGCAGTGCGAGGCGCTCCAGCCCAGCATGGACGCCGCGTTCGAACGTTACGGCGACGAGGTCGGGTTCTTCGCGGTCGCCGTGGCCGTGGCCCAGACGCGGCGCGCGGTGCGGCGGCACCTGGAGCGGCACGCCATCCCCTTCCCCATGCTGTGGGACACGCGGGGCAACGCCACCCGCGCCTTCCTGGCGCCCGCGACCGCCTACGTGGTCATCCTGGACGCGGAGGGTCGGGTCGCCTACACCGGCATCGGCCCGCAACAGGACATCGTGGGGGCGGTGGGGGCGGTGCTGGCGGCCGGGACGGCGGCGGTGCCGTAAGGGTGGAGCCGCCCGCGGAGGAACTCCCCCGCATTCGCCCGCTACCCCACCGGCCGCCGCAACCGCCCGATCTCGTAGTTGGCCGGTGGTTCCGCGCCCAGAAGGTGGCGCACGAAATAGTCCCAGCGGCGGCGCATCATGTAGGGCTCGTTGCCAAAGCCGTGGCCGCGATTCGGGAGCAGGAGCAGGTCGAAGTCCTTGTTCGCGGCGATGAGCGCGTCCACCACGAGCATGGTGCTCGAGTGCGGCACGTTGGTGTCCATGGTGCCGTGCGCGAGGAGCAGCTTGCCCTCCAAGTTCTCCGCCAACAGCTGGTTGGCCTGATTGTCGTAGTTGGTGGTGCCGTCGTCGTACTCCTCCAACAGTCCCTGCCACTTCTCGCCCCAGTCGTCCTCGTAGTTGCGATTGTCGTGGTTGCCCGCCTGCGAGACCGCCACCTTGTAGAAGTCCGGATAGCGCAGGATGCCGGCCGTCGACGCGAAGCCTCCGCCCGAGTGACCGAAGATGCCGACCCGGTCGATGTCCATCCATTCGTGCCGCTCGGCGAGCTGCTGGATTCCGGTGATCTGATCGGGCAGGCCGTTGTCGCCCATATTGCCGTAGTACGCCTCGTGGAAGGAACGCGAGCGCATGGGCGTGCCCATCGCATCCAGCTCCACCACCACGAACCCCAGCTCCGCGATCGACTGCAGATCCCGATGCGCGGCGCGGAAGCTCCGACTGCCCACGCTGCCGCTTTGCGGCCCGGGGTACAGGTAGTTGACCACCGGATACTTCATTGACGGGTCGAAGTTGGATGGGCGGAACATGAGCCCGTAGAGGTCGGTGACGCCGTCGCGCGCCTTCACTTGGAAGGGGATGGGCGGCTGCCAGCCCGCCGCCTCGAGGCCGGAGATGTCGGCCCGTTCGAGCTCCACCACGACCCGCCCGCTCATGTCGCGCACCACGCTCACGGGCGGGGTCACGGGCGTCGACCAGCTGTCGACGAAGTACGCGCCGTCGGGCGAACGCGAGATGGTGTGGTTGGCGCTGTCCGGGG
Source organism: Longimicrobiales bacterium (assembly GCA_965221265.1). Taxonomy (GTDB): domain Bacteria; phylum Gemmatimonadota; class Gemmatimonadetes; order Longimicrobiales; family Gaopeijiaceae; genus BD2-11. Next base: position 855,257 of record OZ244873.1, read on the forward strand.
TGAGCAGGCGCACGTCCCCCCCGTCCAGCCCAATCCGGTACAGATAGCGGAAGTAGGGATCGCCGGCCTCGCGCCCGTTGCCCATGAAGAGGACGGTGCGCTCGTCGGCGTCGACCTCCAGCACCTCCAGCACGTTCCACGCCCCCGAGGTGATCTGGCGCTTCAGCGCTCCGGTCTCCAGGTCGTACAGGTAGAGGTGACTCCAGTTGTCGCGCCTTGAGAACCAGACGACCTCGTTGCTCTCCTCCAGGACGCGCCAGTTGTGGCTGCCGTCGCCGGACTCGAAGAAGGTCTCGACCCGCTCCTCCAGGACGTCGCGCACCTCGCCGGTGCGGGCGTCGGCGACGCGCAGCGTGGCCACTTTGTGATCGCGCGAACTGGACACGAACGCCACCCGGGAGGCGTCGTCGCTCCATTCCACGTCCGCGAAGGTGCCGTCACACGCGACATGGTCGCACACGGTGGAGCGGTGCGGGTCCGGGGGCATGTCGAAGCGCACCAGCCGCGAGTCCGCGGGCGCGTCCACGTCCAGCACGACCCGGTGAATGCGGAAGATCACCGAGTCGCCGGGGAGGGGATAGCGCCACGCGTCCAGCTCGGGATGACCCACCTGGGTGCTGACCATGTACATCATCCCCACGCCGCGGCCGTCGTGTTGGAAGGTGGCGATCCGGCGGCCGTCGGGCGACCAGCGCAGCACGGGACGCGCGCTGCGCACCCAGCCCGCGTTGTTGGTCGCGTAGCCGAAGTCCTCCTCGCCGTCGAAGGTCAGCCGCGTTTCCGCGCCGGTGTCGGTCTCGCGCACCCAAAGGTCGTGGTCGCGGATGAACGCCTCCCGGCGCTGGTCCGGGGAAAGGACCGAGGCCGCGTTCCGAAACGCCGCCTCGAACCCCATGGAGATGGCCATGTGGTTGGCCCGGCGCTGGTCCGGGGTGCCCTCCAGCTCCTCGCAGCGGTAGTCGATGGCCCGGCAGCGGAAGGCGCGCCCCTGTTCGCGGTACTCCTCGCCCTCGGGCGCGAAGAGGACCACAGCGGCCTCCGGAACAAACTGCCCCGGCGGCAGACCCTCGGCGGTCGCGCCCGGGCCGGCCACCCCCGACAGGGCGGTCGCCATCCGCTCGTGGTCGAAGGCCGGCGCGCGGGTGCCGGCGCGCGGGTCGACCATCAGGTATTGATTGCCGGTGGCGGAACTGTTGCGGTACCAGAATCGTCCGTCCGGCATCCACTCGGGACCGACCGCCCCATTCAACACAAGCGGGCTCATGTGCTGCCCGAGGTGCCGCTCCGCCCGGGCGTAGTCCTCCGCGGTGAGCGCGGGCGGGGCCTCCTGTGCGCGACCGGAGATCGCGGCCGCATTCGCGAGCACGAGCGCCGGGATCAGGGGGAAGCGGGGAATTCGGGGTCGGGACGAATTCGATGTGGGCGGCCGCATGTGGCCTTCCTCCGATGCGGGGGTTGGGATCGGGTCCGAGGAAGATGGCCCGGCGGCGGGCGGCGGGGCAACGCGTCGGCGCGCCGGCAATCCCTTGACACCACCGAAGCCAGTTCGGACACTTCAAGGCCGTTCCTTCCCGGGGAGGCGACCTGCCAACCGGGTGCCGCGCCCCGCGCGTTCCGGCCCCATCATCAGCGGAGCTGACCGCCCATGTCCGCCGACACAGCCAGCACCGACACCTCGCGCGACATCCACAACTACGTCGCCGGCCAGTGGACCCGGCCCTCGGGGACGGACTCGCTTCCGGTGACCAACCCGACCACCGGCGCGCCGCTGGGCCGGGTGCCGCTTTCGACGGGCGCGGACGTCGACGCGGCCGTCGACGCGGCCACGACGGCCTTCCCTTCGTGGCGTCGCACCCCGCCGGTCGAGCGGGCGCGGGTGTTCTTCCGGCTGAAGCATCTCCTGGAGGAACACAAGGAAACGCTGGCCCGCTCCCTCGTGGTCGAGCACGGCAAGAACCTGGACGAATGCAGGGGCGAGCTTCAGCGCGGCATCGAGAACGTGGAGCACGCCTGCGGCATCCCCACGCTGATGATGGGCGACGTGCTCGAGGACGTGGCCCCGGGCATCGACTGCGAGGCAATACGGCAGCCGCTGGGCGTGTTCGCGGTCGTTTCCCCCTACAACTTCCCGGTGATGATCCCGCTCTGGTTCTGGCCCTACGCGGTGGCGGCGGGCAACACCGTGGTGCTCAAACCCAGCGAGCAGGACCCGCTCACGCACCAGCGCGTGGTCGACCTCGCCGAGCAGGCGGGGCTGCCGCCCGGGGTGCTCAACGTGGTGCACGGGGACCGCGAGGCGGTGACGGCCCTGCTCGAGCATCCCGGCATCGCCGGGGTTTCCTTCGTGGGATCGAGCGACGTGGCGCGCATCCTCTACCGGAAGGCGGGCGCGTCGGGCAAGCGCGTGCAGGCGCTCGGCGGGGCCAAGAACCACATGATCGTGCTGCCGGACGCGGATTACGACCTGGTGGCCGACGCGGTGGTGTCGTCCATCTTCGGCTCGGCCGGTCAGCGCTGCCTGGCGGGAAGCGTCGTGGTGGGGGTGGCCGACGCGTACGCCCACATCCGCGAGCGCATTCTCGACCTCTCCGCTTCGCTGCGCGTGGGGAACGGGCTCGAGAAGGGGGTGGACATGGGTCCCGTGATCTCGGCCGCCCATCGCGACCGGGTGGTGGGCTACATCGACGGCGGCGTGCGGGAGGGTGCGGCGCTGGTGATGGACGGACGCGACGCCCAGGTGCCCGGCTACCCCGACGGCCACTGGGTCGGGCCGACCATCTTCGAGGACGTGCGTCCCGACATGGCGATCGGCAAGGACGAGGTCTTTGGCCCGGTGATGGGCATGACCAAGGCGGCATCCGTGGAGGACGCCATCGAGCTCATGCACCGGAGCGAGTACGGCAACGCCACCTCCATCTTCACGACCAGCGGGCGGGCGGCGCGCGAGTTCCGCTATCAGGCCGGCATCAGCATGATCGGCGTCAACATCGGCGTGGCGGCGCCCATGGCCTTCTTCCCCTTCGGCGGATCGCGCGGCTCCTTCTTCGGCGACCTCAAGGCGCAGGGCCGCGACTCGGTCGAGTTCTTCACCGACAAGCGCGTCGTGATCACGCGTTGGTAGCCGCCCTGGCCCGGCCGCCCGACGATGCCCCGGGGTCACCTCGCAAACGGAATTTCGCATGACGCCTAGCCGGACGAGAACCGCGGTGGGCGCGCCATCGGGCGTGGGCTCCGCCGGCGCCGCCTCACCCACCCGGCGCCCGCCGGAGCGTGTCCACTCCGCCCAGGCGGCCACGGAAACCCGGACCCCGGAGGCCGCCGAGGTGATCGCGCGGCAGCGGGCCAGCATCTTCCCCTGCGTCAAGCCGCTGTACGACGACCCGCTGGTGCTGGTGGAGGCCGAGGGCGTGCGGGCCCGGGGCGCGGACGGCCGGGAGTACCTCGACCTGTTCGCGGGCATCCTCACCACCTCCGTCGGGCACTGCCACCCGCGCGTGGTGGGCGCCGTGCGGGACCAGGTCGCGCGCCTGGGCCACACCTCGAACCTGTACGTGACCGAACCCTACGTGACCGCGGCCGAGCGGCTCGTCGGGCTCGCGCCCGCCGGCCTCGACCAGGTCATGTTCACCAACAGCGGCACCGAGGCCATCGAGACCGCGGTCATGCTGGCGCAGATGCACACCCGTCGCAGCGAGATCATCGGCCTGCGCATGGGCTACTCCGGGCGCAGCACCCTGGCGACCAGCCTCACCGGCCAGGCCCAGTGGAAGCCGCTCCCCGCCATGGCCCCCATCCGACACGCCATCGCGCCCTACCCCTACCGGCACGCCGACGGCCACAACGTCGACCGCTACATCGACGAGCTGGTGGAGGTGATCGAGACCACCACCACCGGCCAGCCGGCCGCCCTGCTCGCCGAGACCATCCAGGGGGTGGGCGGTTACATCGTGCCGCCCCCGGAGTACCACGCGCGCGCCGCCGAGGTGATCCGCGCCTACGGGGGCGTGTTCATTTGCGACGAGGTGCAGGCCGGGTTCGGGCGCACCGGCGACCGCTGGTTCGGCATCGAGCACTGGAGGGTCGAGCCGGACATCATGGTGGTCGCCAAGGGGGTGGCGAACGGCTTCCCGGTGGGTGGCACCCTGGCGCGCGCGGAGATCGCGGCCGCCTGGACCGGCCTCACCTTCTCCACCTACGGGGGCAGCCCCGTGTCCATGGCGGCCGCGCGCGCCACCATGGACGTCATGGTCGAGGAGGACACGCCGACCCGCTCCGCCCGGCGTGGACGCCAGATGCGCGAGGGGCTGGAAGCGCTCCAGCGCGATCATCCGTGGATCGGGGACGTGCGCGGCATGGGGCTGATGATGGCCTTGGAGCTGGTGGAGGATCCGGTGACCAAGAAGCCCGGCGCGCGCCTCGGGAAGGCGCTTCTGGAGGCCGCCCGCGAGGAGGGCGTGCTCATTGGCCTGGGCGGCATGGGCGGGCACGTGATCCGCATCGGTCCCTCCATGCTGATCACGCGCGAGGAGGTCGCGGAGGGGCTGGAGCGGTTGGGTAGGGCCTGCGCCCGGGTGGAGGCCGGGCACAAGGCCGCCTGATCCACCCCTGGCCACTCCGCGCCGATTTCGGCCGCCCCTCGCTCGGGCGCGCGGCGCGACGCGCTGGCCGGCACCGCCGGCGGCTCGGATCCGGAGATCCGGGCAATGCCTAACCCCGTTGCAGCGCGACCACCGCCCGGCTAGCCTGTTTCAGCGAGGCCGACACTCCGGCCCCGTTGGGTGGCCCTGGCCTCGCGGCGATGGACGGGGCGGACCAGACAGGAGATCGCGCACCATGACCCAGCCATGGCGAAGGCGGTTTGCCCTTGCGGCCCGCGGAACGCTCGCGGCCGGCATCCTCTTCGGCTCGGCCTGTGGCGAGGGGGAACCGACGGGACCGATTCCCGAGGTCGCCGGCAGCTACGGCGGATCGTACCTCGTTCAGTTCCTGTTGAACTCGCAGGCCTTGCGGGGCGGGTTGAGCGTGACGGTCGAGCAGGTGGGGGAGCGCGTGACGCTGAGCGGCGAGATCGAGGCTTCCGGGGGAACCGTCTCCATCGCCCCCGTGACGGGAACCCTGGACGCCACCGGATTCCTGGAATTGACGGGTGGGGGCTTCTCGGAATCCATAAACGAGGAGTTCTGCGGAGGCACGCGGACGCTCAGCTCGACCGTGAGGTTCCTGGGCGCGAACGCGGAGCTCTCCGAGCACGCCGACACCGACTTCTGCGGACGCGTGATCCTGTCGGGGTCGTTGACGCGCCGGTAGCCCACGCTCACCCATCATGACAGCCTGCGGACGAACCGCCAGTCAGGGAGAACAACCATGAACCCGACCCGTCGAGACTTCCTGCGCGCGACCGGAATGGCCGGGGCCGGCCTCGGGCTCGGACTCGGCACCCCCGCCATCGGCCGCGCCTCGGCCGATGGCGCGCGCGGGCGCGCGGACGACAACGCGTTCGCCCGGCGGACGCGCCAAGCGGCACCCACGCCCAAGCGGCTGCTCGTCCTCGGCGGCACCGGCTTCATCGGCCCGCACATGGTGCGCCACGCCGTGGAGCGAGGACACGAGGTGACGATCTTCACGCGCGGGCGCGCCCGGGCGGACCTGCCCGACGTGGAGCACCTCATCGGCGACCGCAACGGCGAGCTGGGCGCCCTCGAGGGCCGCACATGGGACGTCGTGCTCGACAACAACACGCAGAACTACCGCTGGGCCCAGCTCAGCACGAGCCTGCTGCGCGACGCCGTCGAACAGTACGTCTTCGTCTCGTCGATTTCGGCGTACATCAGCCCCGGTCTCGCCTACCAACACAAGGACCGCGTGCTCCACGAGCATCTCATCAATGAAAACTCGGAGCGGTTCTCGCCCCCGGACGACTGGCGGGACGGCGACGAGGCCCACTACGGGCTCATGAAGGCGCTCTCCGAGGACATCGTCCACGACGGCTTCCCGGGACGCGCCACCATCGTGCGCCCGGGCCTGATCGTCGGCCCCGGCGACGAGACCGACCGCTTCACCTACTGGCCGCTGCGCATTTTCGAGGGCGGCGAGGTGCTCGCTCCCGGCAACCCCGAGCACGCGAACCAGATCATCGACCAGCGCGACATCACCGAGTGGATCGTGCGCTTGGCCGAGGACGGCGTCGCGGGCGACTTCAACGCCACCGGCCCCGCCACGCGCATGTCGATGGCCGAGATGCTCCACGGTATTCGCGCGGCCACGTCGGCGCCGGTTCGGTTCACCTGGGTGCCGGAGGACTTCCTGGAGGCGCAAGACGTGCGGCCGTTCGGCGACCTGCCGGCGTGGGCCCCCGGCAGCGACCTCATGTACGTCGACATCGACCGCGCGCTCGCGGCCGGCCTCACCTTCCGCCCCCTGGCGACAACCAGCGTCGACACCGTGGAGTGGGACCGGACCCGCCCGGAGGACGCCCGCGCCAACCGACGCGCCGGCATGAGCCGCGAGCGCGAGCGCGAGGTGCTGGACGCGTGGAGGGCGGAGGGCGGGTAGCGATGGCCACGATCGCTTCGACCGAGCCTCTGCTTGATCCCCTTGGAGGAGGGTAGCGCCATGTCCGAAGAATGCCCCGCGCGTCCCCTGCATCTCCAAGACTTGGCCATCGCCGGTTTTCGGGGAATCCAAGAGCTCTCCATCCGCCGGCTGGGACGCGTCACCCTTCTGGCGGGCAAGAACGGCGTCGGCAAGACGACGGTCTTGGAGGCGGTGCGCGTCTTCGCGGGTCGGGGGGGATATCGGACTATTTGTGACGTACTGGAGAGCAGAGATGAAGTTCTAGGTTGGGATAGCAGTCAACGACCGATCCCCGATCTCACCGCACTGTTTCACGGCCGAGATTCCGATGAGAGTCGCATTGCGATCGGGCCAACAGCCCCTGACGAACAACTAATCGTCCGAGTTGTGGACTTGACCGAACGCGAGAACTTGAGTCTCTGGCTGGATGAGATTGGGCAGCTTTTTCCCGAAGCGGCCGAGAACGGTTCAGCATTCGGACTGGTAGTCGCGTTCAAGGGTGCCCACCAATTGCTTCCGGTCGTTGGTGTCGCTCAGGAGCACGGCGAACACACGGTCTTCAAGGAAGTCTTTCCGGCGTTGATCCGTCGCAAGATGGCTCGTGCCTTCTCCGACTCCACCACTCGAATCCGGTGTCAATCCCTTGGACCGGAATTGATGAGCAATCACAGGATGGCCAACTCTTGGGATTCAATAGTCCTGAAACCAGAAGAAGACGCGACGGTCCGAGCATTGCGATTGGTCGTGGATAAGCACGTACGGCGCGTAGCGGTTGTACGTAGCCAGCGTGAGCCGCCGCTTCCGTCATCCAGCGCCCGACAGGCGCGAGTCATCGTGCAGCTAGAAGGGGTCGCCGAGAGAGTGCCGCTGAAGAGTCTGGGCGATGGAGCCGTGCGCCTGTTCGGCGTGAGCCTAGCTCTTGCCACAGCTCAGGATGGGTTTCTGCTCATTGACGAGGTGGAAAACGGAATTCACCACACGCTACAGAAGCGCTTCTGGCGCCTGATCTTGGAGACGGCGCAGGCGAACAACGTTCAAGTTCTGGCCACGACCCACAGCTTCGATTGCGTGCGAGGTTTCGCGGAGGCATCGAGTGAGCTCGACCACATCGAGAGTGCGTTGGTCCGGGTGGATCGTCGCGACGAAGAGACCTGGGCCGTCGAATACTCGGAGGACGACTTGCGAATTGCCGCCGAGCAGACCATCGAGGTCCGGTGAAGGGCTGTAGCGAGGCCGACCGCATCCTTCTGGTAGAGGGCGAGAGCGATCTCCACGTCGTCCTCCATTTGTGGCGCCGGATTGAGGAAAAGGAGCCGTTCTTCTGCATCTCGGACAAGCGTGGGAAGGACCCCTTGCTCGAATCCATACCCAATGAGGTCAGGGCGTCGAATCGCAAGGCCGTTGGAATCATATTGGATGCCGATGACTGTCCTCGGTGCCGTTGGGCGTCCGTCTCCGAAAAGCTCCGGCAAGTCGGAATCACGGCTCCCGAATCGCCGATTCCCGGCGGCACCTTTATTCCGGAGAGTAAGCGCTTCCCGCGAATTGGGATCTGGCTCATGCCGGATAACAAGTCACCCGGAGAGCTCGAGGACTTTTTCAGGACAATGCTCCCGGAAAACGAGCCCGTGTGGCCTCTGTCGAAAGCGTACATCGACGAAATCCCCAAAAGACACCGACGGTTCAAGAGAAGGAAGGCGCTGCGTGCAAAGATCCACGCATGGCTTGCAACCCGGAAGCGGCCCGGACGCATGGGGGTGGCCATCGCGGAGAAGGACGTCGGCGTCAACGGAAGGCTGGCAACCAGCTTCCATGGTTGGTTGCGCCGAGTATTCGGCGATTCGGACGCTGATGCCGACGGGAGGGATGTCGCCCGCTGATGGCTCCGCAACTATCGGCATGAGCCGCGAGCGCGAGGTGCTGGACGCCTAGAGGGCGGATCGGCGCTTGCCTGCCCCCCGCTAACAGAGCGCCCGTTCGTCGCCGGCAACCTGGTCCAGCTGCCGGGCGCGCGCGCTGTCCCCGATCGCCATGGCCGCGACGATGCCGCGCCGGGCCAGGGCGGGAGCGAGGCATCGGGCCTCCAGCTGGTCCACGAACGCGTCCACGCGCACCCGGTATTCCCCGGGCGGCCAAGCCTCCGCCCACATGCCGAGCGGCTCCGTCAGCTCCGCCACCCTCGGAGCGTAGAGGTCGGCGAGCTCCGGGGACTCCTGGGCGAGCAGCTCGATGGCCCAGGCGGCGTCGTAGTGGTTCGACAACAGCAACGCCACCGAGTAGAGCTCGGCGGTCGCGCAGTCCGTGGGCACGCAGGTCGCGACCGCCACCACCGACAGCGCATCCGGCTCGGCCGTCGCGAGCAGGTTGACCCCCATCCGTCGTCCGAGCGACTCCTGAAACGCCGCTTCCAGCACGCGGTTGGCGGTGGGATCGTCGAAGGCCAACACGACGTCGATGCCCGCCAGATGCTCGAAGCCCATGCGCGGCTCCTGCGCATGCGCGGCGCTCGGCGCGCCCAGGGCGAATCCGCACGCCAGCAGCCACCCCGAAACGAGCGCGCATCCCGCCGAGGCGAATCCCGTCCAAGCGAACCCCATCGACCCGGCATCGCGGTTCGTGGGGCCTTCAGGGCGCCGCGCCGGCCCGGTGCCACACCGCTCTCGGTGATCGGGCGGATTCATCCACGGACTGCTCGGCGGGACCGTCGCGCGGACCCGGGGAGGATGAAGGGATCGGGTGGCGTACATCGACCGCTCCGAGTTGGCGTGTCCGTCCGCATGGATCCGCCCGTTTGCGCGGATCCCGTCTCCTCCCGAAGCTAGTAGCCTGAGCGCGTTCCGGCACCGCGTCGAGCCGTGCCCCTGCCCTTGGAGAGATCATGCGCCCCATCCGAGCCCCCGGAACCGTCCGGCGTCCCGGCCACGCCATCGCCGCCACCTTCGGCCTCGCCGCACTTCTCGGCGCGTGCGCCGAACCTCCGCCCACCGACTTTCAGGAGCTGGCGGTCGCCCAGCTGCCGCAGATCGACGGCCGCATCGAGATTCCGGGGCTCGCGGACGAGGTCGAGGTGCTGCGCGATCCCTGGGGCGTCCCCCACATCTACGCCTCGAACCTCGACGACCTCTTCCTCGCGCAGGGCTTCGTTCAGGCGCAGGACCGCCTCTGGCAGATGGAGATGTACCGGAGGGCCGGCGAGGGTCGCCTCTCCGAGGTGCTGGGCGCGGAGGCGCTCGAGCACGACCGGGTGGCGCGCCTGCTCAAGTTCCGGGGCCCCTTTGACGACGCCGAGTTCGGCAGCTATCACCCCGATGGCCGGCGCATCCTCGAGGCGTTCGCGTCCGGGATCAACGCCTACATCGATCACGCGACCGCGGCCGGCGAGCTGCCCGTGGAGTTCCTGCTCACGGGGCTGGAGCCCGAGTACTGGAGCGCCGAAACGCCCCTCTTGCGCATGCAGACGGCGATGCCGGTGGCGGATGTGCGGCGGGAGCTGCAGCTGGCGCCGCGCGTGGCCGAACTGGGCGCCGAGGAAGCCAACCGACGGGCGAATCCGACCCCGTGGCGTGAGCTCGTCGTCCCGGACGGCGTCGACATGGCGTTGATCTCCGGCGATGTGCTCGCCGGGGTGACCGGGTTCCGCAACGCGATGGCCAGCCCGCCCCTGGTGGCCCCCTACGACGCGTGGACGGGATCGGAGACGGCGCTCAACCGGGGCGCGCGCGAAACCTCCCCGGGAAGCAACAACTGGGCGATTCACGGAAGTCGCACCGCGAGTGGTCACGCGATCGTGGCCAACGACCCGCACCGCGGCGTGACCAACCCGTCGCTGCGCTACGTCGTGCATCTGGACGCCCCCGGGTGGACCGTCATCGGGTCCACCGAGCCCGTGCTTCCGGGGGTGGCCATCGGGCACAACGGGCGCATCGCCTGGGGGCTCACCATCGTGGGCACCGACCAGTCGGACGTCTACGTCGAGCAGGTGAACCCGGACGACCCGAAACAGGTGCGGTGGGGAGACGGATGGGAGGAGGTGCGCACCATTGCCGAGACCGTCCAAGTCAAGGATGGCGAACCCGTCACCCTGGAGCTCGAGTTTTCCCGCCACGGGCCCATCTTCCACCGGGATCCGGACAACAACCTTGCGTACTCCATGCGTTCGACGATGCACGAACCGGGAACCACGGGATACTTGGCGGGACTGCGGCTCAACGTCGTCTCCGACTGCGGCGGCTTCCTCGAGGAGATGCGCTACTGGCTGGCACCCACGGAGAACATGATCTGCGGGGACGCGGACGGGAACATCGCCTGGCAGGCGGCCGCGCTGTCCCCGAACCGCCCCAATTGGCACGGCCGGCTGCCGGTGCCGGGAACCGGAGGGTACGAATGGGACGGGTTCCGCGACGACCTGCCCACCGAGTACAACCCGGCGCGCGGCTGGGTGGGAACCGCCAACCACGACATCCATCCGCCGGGATACGACCCACCGCTCTTCTTCAAGACGGCCGGCCCCTTCGCCCGCTTCGCGCGTGTCCAGGAGGTCCTGAACGCGGGCGGGGCCTTCACCCCGGAGGATTCGCGGGCGCTCCAGCAGGACGCGTACTCCGCCTCGGGCGCGGCCCACGCGGCACTCTTCGGTGGATGGACGGCGAGCGACGCCGACATTGAGCCCCACCGGGCCGAGTTGGCGGACTGGAACGGTGTCTTCACCCGCGAGAGCCGGGCGGCCGCCATCTACCGCCGCCTCGACGCGGACGCGCTCGACCGGGTGGCCGACAATCCGGGCGGCGACGCGACCACCGTGCTGGAAGCGGCCTTGGCCGACGCCCTGGACCGGATCGCGCGCGACCAAGGTGACGATCCCGCCCAGTGGCGGTGGGGACGCGACCACCGGAGTGAATTCCCGCACCGACTGGCGACCGCCTACGACCTGCCTTCGGCCGAGCGCTCGGGAGGCGCGGGGACGGTGGCGGCGACCGGAGCCACCTACCGGCACATCGTCGACTTCGCCGACCTAGACGGGTCGCTGTTCACCAACGCGCCCGGACAATCGGGCCGCCCGGGGAGTCCCTACTACGGCAACCTCACCGAGGGCTGGGCCAACCAGGACTACTTCCCGATGCTCTTCTCGCGCGAGGCGGTCGAAGCGCGCGCGCGGAACCGCCTGGTGTTGGCGCCGGCGGGTTGAGGCCGGCCCGTCAGTCCCGCCCCACCCAGTCGATGCCGGACAGGTTGGCCAGGGCGAGCTGGAGCGCGTGGGTGCCTCGGTGCCCCTTCCCCTGCGCCCGCAGCGCGTTGTACAGCTGGTGCGCAAGCGCCAGCCCCGGGAGCGCCAGCTTCATGCGGCCCGCCTCGGCGAGCGCGATCTCCAAGTCCTTGACGAAGTGCTCGACGAGGAAGCCTGGGTCGAAGTCGTTGGCGATCACGCGCGGGCCATAGTTGGAGAGCGACCAGCTGCCGGCCGCCCCGGAGGCCACCGACTTCATGACCGTCTCCAAGTCGAGCCCGGACCGGTGGGCGTAGAGCAGCGCCTCGCACATTCCGATCATCAGCGGCCCAATCAGCACCTGGTTGACCATCTTGGCGTGCTGTCCCGCCCCGGGACCCCCCTGCCGCACGATGGTTCTCCCCATTGCCCGCCAGCACGGTCCCAACGCCTCCACCACGTCCTCGTCCCCGCCGATCATGATGGACAGGCGCGCCTCCCGGGCCCCCACGTCGCCCCCGGACACCGGGGCGTCCACGCTGGCCACCCCCTTCGCGCGCGCGGCCTCGTGGATCTCGACCGCGAGGGAGGGTTCGCTGGTGGTCATGTCCACGAGCACGTTCCCGGGCTCGCATCCCGCCAAGGCGCCCTCCCCGCCCAGAATCACCTCCCGCACATCGCTCGGGAAGCCGACGATGCTGAAGACCACGTCGCTCCGCTCGGCCACCGCCCGCGGGCTGCCCGCCCACGCCGCCCCCTTCTCGAGCACCGACGCGGCGGAGGCGCGCGTGCGGGTGTGGACGGTCGCTCGGAAGCCGTGGTCCATGAGGTGCGCGCACATGCTGCGGCCCATGACCCCCAGGCCGATCCAGCCGATGCGGGTTCTCTCCGGTCGAATGTCGAGATCAGCCATGTCTGCGGTCTCCGGGTGTGTTCGTGGTTGATGCGCGATGGAGGCGGATTCGGTTCAGCTCATCCGCGATTGCCTTCCCGATCCCGCCAATCGCCAAGTAGCGTTAGCCCAAGTCGCTGAAGAGCGCGACGATCCGCTGCAGCCGCGTCTGAGTCTCACGTGCGCCAACGGGGGGTCATGGGGGCGTGGACTCGGATTCGAGGACTTCCCAGTGCCCTTTCTTGGTCGGCCCCACGTGACGGATGCGGCCGGCCTTGCGAAGCTTGCCCAAGTGGTACTTGACGCCATCGGGCGTGATCCCGACGCGCGCGGCCAAGTCGTTGCGCGTCAACGTCGGCTCGCTCCGCAGCAGAGCGAGAATGCGATCACGGGTAGGCACCGTAGCCGCTTCCCGGCCCGTTTCCTGGGCGATTTCTTCGAGTTCTTGGGTAGTATCATCGGTCGTCGGGGTGGTTGGATCCAGTTCCTGGGTAGTTTGCTGGGTAGTCGCTTGACGTTCTTGGGTAGTAGGCCGGAGGTCAGCCCCCATGCCCTGGGTAGTCCTACGATGGGAGCCAAGGCCGGTACCCTTGGCGCCCGGCCGCCATATCCTCGTCACGAAGCTTGCGCCCGCCTCGAACTCGGGCTCCGGCAGGCCCGCTTCGGCACAGCGCCGGATCATATCCACCGTTCCGGTTCCCATCTTCTCGATGTACCGAAGCAGGTACATGGATTCGGCGATCAGCGGGTTGGCGGGCAGCGATTGGTGCGCCACGCGCAGGTGCTCCACCGTGAGCGGCGGAGGCAGCTGACCGGAGTTCATGACCTCCAGCCGGTCCGCGAAGAGCATGACCTGGACGCTGCTGTTGTCCGTGTAGTCCCGGTGCGCCACCGCGTTCACAATCGCCTCGGTCACGACCTCCTTCGGGATCTCGTAGGCCACGGGCGCCTGCACCGACTCTGCCCTCGTGCCTACCGACAGGGCGATCTTGCTCAGCACGAAGTCGACCGCCTGATCCACCAGCTCGAAGACCGTGCCCTTGTAGACCTGGTAGGAAGGAATCGGCTTGGCCACTTCCGTTCCGTGAAAGTGCGCGCACTTGACCTCCGACGAGATCAGGAAGCGCTGCGGGGCACGGCCGAACAGCATCACGGCGGCGTTCGTGAGCCGCCCCGCGTTCAGCAGATTGAGATGACTCAGCAGGTCCGCCGGCTGCGTCTCCTCCGGCAGCGGAAACTGCCGCGACCGTCGCGCCACGCGAATGAAGCGATACATGCCCTCGACATCGAGGTCGTCGATGGTCGCGCCCGAGCAGCGGGCGGCGTCGAATGGTCCAAACCGCAGCATCTCCTTCGCCTCGAGGTACTGAACTAGCGCGGAGTAGAGCCCAGCCACCAACTCGGCCGTCGTTGCGAACCGCCTCCGCACCAGACCGGCCTGCGCCTTGCGGACGAGGGCGCGCATCTTCGGGTGGCGCTCGCCTCCCGCGGCACCCTTCACGAAGATCAGCCGGTGCTTCTCAAGCTCCGTGGCCCGGTTGAACTCGCGCTCGGTGGGGGAGACGCCCAAACCGTCCTCGAAGCCATACTCCGTGCCGAACAGGCCGACGAAGATCTCGCACCGCTCGACCTCGTCGAGGTAGACCTCGTCCGGCCGCCGGTCGGAGGCGGGGACATCCTCGAAGAGGAAGACCTCGAAGAAGCGGCGCATGAGCGGATCGCCACGCAGGTAGTCGCGCAGCTGCTCCCGCTCGCGCGCGAACTCGCGCTGCACGCTGCTGATGAAGATGCGAATCGAGGTCACGGGGTCGGTCGTCCTCGGTGGTATCGCCTCGCAACGACTTCGCCCGCTCGTTCATTCACCGGCCGCCCTCGCCTCCAGCCACAAGCCGTAGACTCGCTCGCAGGTCTCCGTAAAACGCCCTGAATGATGGGTCGCTCTTGCCGGCTCGGAAGAGGTCCATCGCAGCCACCAACTCGGCTGCGAATTCGATGCCTCCGAACCGCGGGCGTGGGTGGCCGCCGGCAACGACGGCGTCTGCGAGGACCTTCTTGTAGACACTGCGGTCGCACTTCTTGCGAGGCACATTGGGCCGGCACCCAACCACTTCCTCGAACGACTGAGGGTCGGCGACATACCAGCGTTCGATGTGCGGATCGGGGCACGCCGTGACGAGCGCATGCAGGAACGCTTCGCTCGTCGCCTCGCGGATCTCCTCCCGTTTCTCGGCAAACGTACCGCAGTTTCCGTCTATTGCAACGACGAGCAACTCTGGAGACCTACCCATGTCCAATCCGGTTCCGCGCAGGAGCTGATACTCCTGGTATGAGGTCACGGCCCGAGCATGCCCACCTTGAGCGTTCAAGACCCGAACGCGCAGCGCGTCAACACCCGCCTCTTGACCAACACGCTTCACAAGAGGAACCAGGAACTCTTGGTGCGCATGGTCCTCAAGAAACATGTCCACCCGGAAGGCCTCACCCATCGAGAAACCCACGCAGCGTCAGACTCTCGAAGATGTGTTCCTCAGTGGGTAACCTGAGTGCTTCCGCAACCTTGCGGTCCTCAAACAGGGGACCGGGCGGCTTGAAGGGATTGATCGCCGTCCGAATGCCATCGCGGCGCACCATGAACAACCCGATGTCGTCGGTATCTCGGGACCGTGCTTCCCGGAGCACCGCGCCGCAGAAGAGGGGCGAGTGCGTGGTAACGACAACCTGGCGTCCCTCGTCGAGCGCCAGCGACGCGAGCATTTTAGCGATCAACTCAACCCGCCGCGGGTGCACGCCACTCTCGGGTTCCTCAAACGTCAACAGGGATCCGTTCCAAGGGTTGAGGCAGAGGGCGCACAATGCAACCACTCGCAACGTCCCCTCCGAAGCGATCCGGGAGGATATCGCAACACCGCTTTCTTGCACGACAAAATCGAGTGTGCCGCGACTCGTGAGATTGACATCGAAGCCCGAAACGCCCGGAATGATGGTCCTGACAGTCCGGCGTACAGCCTCGAAGTAGTTCGGGTGCTCCCCCTTGAGCTTGTAGAGGAACGGCCCGATCAACTCACCGGACAGACCGATGTCGGAGACATCCATGGGCGGCATTTCCGCGAGCATTGCGAGCCGAGGGTCCAGATGGTACCCCTTCCAGTCTTGGAGCTCGGTGCGTACGCTTTCGATGCCTCTGAAGCCAGGTGACGCCAAGCGCGGGTCGGACATGATCGCGTAGTTGATTCCGAGCCGCTCCTTGCGCGGCCGCCCCCTACCGGTCCGACGGATTAGGATGTCGTCATTGGTCTCGATGGCGGGGGCCCCCTTGGGCTCGCCAGCCTTGGACAGAGCGGACAGATGCTCGCCGCGGTTCGCCAGAACGCCCGAGCCATATGTGATGCCAACCTCGACTCGGTATCGGTAGTCCGCTATGCCTTTCTTGCCCTTGAGCACGCTCAGATCCGCTTCGATCGAGAACTGGTTCTCGGGCTTGTCGGAATGGCGGCCCGCCGCTCCTCCGCCGAATTGTTCGAACGCGTGGCCGCGGATCGTCCGTCCCTCGAGCGCCTCCGAAAGGGTGCGTTGAGTCGCGATCCTCGAAAGCGCCTGAATCGCATCCAGCAGGTTGCTCTTCCCCGCTGCATTGGGGCCGAAGAGCACCGACATGCGCGGTAGCTCCACCGTCACGTCGGCGAGCGACTTGTAGTTGCGTACGCGAAGTCTCTTGAGCATCCGTCCTCGTCAGATCGCGAACGCCAGCGGCCGACTCATGCCGGTCCCCCCATCCGCTCCAAGTTCCTTCATCCTCGCTTAGAGGTCCTCGACACGACGCGCCAGCACCGGGAGGGTTCGGGGTACCGCCTCGCCAATATCCCTACCCGCTCCACCACCCTACCGGTCAGACGCTCCACCTGCAAACCCACCGCCTCGTCCATGCTCGCTGGCGATTTGTCCCGGACCATCATGGTCGGCGATCCGAGACGACCACGCAGCTGGTCGCAGCTGTCCCAGAGCGAATCGTAAGGGTGGGAGTTGCGGAGGGTCATTGGGGTTTCAGGGGACGGCGGGGCGCGCGTTCACACCCTCAAGGTAGCGAGGCGGCCACGCCCGTCCCACCCAGCCACTCGCGCGCCCCCGGAGGATCTCGGACCCCGTGGCGAGCACCCGTTCGTGCTGCCCGTGGTGGCCTAAGACGACGAGCGACCTTGGAACGCGGCGACCTGATCGGACCCTTGCCCGGCGAGCCGCTTGGAACCCGTCCCCGCCTCCCGTATCTTCCCGTTGACATCCGGCCGTGGAGCAAGGAGGAACGGACCATGAGCACCTTGATCGAGCGGGCGCGGAAGTGGGGCGAGGCACCCGCGCGCCCCAATGCGTCGCTCGCGCCCCTACTCCTCCTGGGTGCCATTCTGTCGCCCGCCGTCCCGGACGCGGGACTGGACGCCCAGGGGTTCCAGCTCGAGGAGGCGACCATCGCCGACGTGCACGCCGCCTTCCTCGCCGGAGAGCTCACGTGCGTGGAGCTGGTCCAAGGGTACCTCGACCGCATCGACGCCTACGACCAACGGGGGCCCCGGCTCAACGCCATCGTCACCGTGAACCCCGCCGCGCTCGACGAGGCCGCCCGCCTCGACCAGGAGCTCGCCGAGGGTGGGCTTGGCGGGCCGCTGCACTGTGTTCCGGTCCTCCTCAAGGACCAGGTCGAGACCCGCGACATGCCCACCACCTACGGATCGGCGCTCTTCGCCGACTTCGTGTCCTCGCGCGAGGCCACCATCGTCACCCGCATGAGGGACGCGGGGGCGCTCATCATCGCCAAGACCAACATGGGCGAGTTCGCGTCGCGCTACGTCGGCTCGGGCTTCGGGGTCATCCGCAACCCGTACGACCCGCGGCGCAACCCGAGCGGATCGTCCGGGGGCACCGGCGCGGGCGTGGCCGCGAACCTGGGCATGATCGGCATTGGCGAGGACACCGGCGGCTCCATCCGGGGGCCGTCGGCGGTGCATGCGCTGGTCGGGCTCCGCCCCACGCTCCAGCTGGTGAGCCGCCACGGCATGATGCCCGCCAACCCCACCACCGACACCATGGGGCCCATGGCCCGCACCGTGATGGACGCGGCCCTCCTGCTGGACGCCATCGCCGGGTACGACCCCAACGACCCCGTGACCGCGATGTCCTTCGGCCACGTGCCGTCCTCCTACGCCGACGGGCTCTCCGAGGATGGATTGGCGGGGGCGCGCATCGGCGTCATCCGCGACCCCATGGACCGGTCGCTGGACACGGACTCGGAGGGATACCGTCAAACGCGCGCCATCGTCGACGCGGCCGTGGAGCGGATGCGCGCCCTGGGCGCCGAGGTGGTGGACGCCGTCGCCGTCCCGGGAATCGACCGGGTCAACGCCGTCTTCTCCATGAACGCCCACGAAACCGAGGCCGCCACCGACGCCTACCTGGCTCAGCTCGACGACCCACCCCACGCGACCCTGCGCTCCATTCTTCTGAGCGGCGAGGTGACCCCGTGGCGGGCCACCGGGCTGGCCGGGTCGCTGGGCAAGACCACGCGCGACCCCGGCTACCTGGCCTACCTGCTGGCCCGCGACCAGATCCGCCGGGACGTGTACCAAGTGATGGCCGACCTCGACCTCGACGCGCTGACGCACGCCACCTTCGACCACCCACCCTCGCTCATCGCCCCCGACGTCGAGACCAATCCGGCCCCGGCCGACGACTACGGGCTCGGCGACAACCGCCTGCTGAGTCCCCTGACGGGCTTCCCCGCCCTCACCGTCCCCGCCGGCTTCACCCCGGACGGCCTTCCCATCGGGATCGAGTTCCTGGGCCGGCCGTTCACCGAGGCCATGCTGATGCGGTTCGGCCACGCGTTCGAGCGGGGCACGGGGCACCGGCGGCCACCCGACGCCACACCACCCCTGAGTTAGCGGACGACGTCGGTCGGGGGGCCCGGCTCTCCGAGCTGGCGAACGCGAATCGAGATCCGACGCGGGCGCGAGGACGGCCCTGCCGCCCAGCGAGCCTGCGCGTCGGAACTTGGCCACATGAGGCCGCGCGGCGTCGTTGCCGCCTGCCCGCTCTCCGGCCCGACCTGCCACAAAATGTAGCGTCAACGCTACATCCTGTAAGGTTCACGCTACATCGCGAGGCCCTATGGAGCTGGCGAGGTGGGCCAGCCGGTAGCCCCTACCCCCATCCCCCGATCTCCGTCCAGGTCCGCCGGCAGCCGGTCATGGCGGCCAGCGTGGAGTCGATGCTGAGGAAGAGGGCCTCGCCGGGATCGACGATCAGCTCCTCGGTGGTGCAGGTGTCGCCCGCGAGCAGCGAGATCTCGATGGACAGCGTCTGCGAGATGTCCCAGTCGAGCGTGTAGTTCGCTTCGGTCTTCCCGGTCAGCATGCCGATGTACTCCCGCTGGCCGGGGTACACCGCGTACAAACGGGCGTCGCTGAAGTTGTTGTTGATGATGCGGATCTCGATCTGGTCCTCGAGGCCCGGCGTCATGGCCGGGTTTCCCTCTCCGGCGCGCGCGGCGCAGCCCGTGGCGAGCGCGGTCACCACCACCGCCAGCATCACCCGCCCGAAGCCGAGGCTCCTCCGGCGCGCACCCTCCCACAATCCGCGGAAGTGTCCAGCCGAGCACCGAGAGCGGCGTGGCGCGTGGCCGACACGGGGCCCTCCACCTCCACCCACCGCCCATACACGGCCCCGCGAGCGCGCGGCCACTTCGGGTCGCGCCCCCCGTTCCCTCCCTGTTATTCTTGCGTGCGTTCGGGTTTCCCCGCTTGCGTGCGCTCGGGTTTCCCTGGCTTCACCGCTCATGTTCGCCCCCTGTCTGGTCGGGATCATCGCTCATCGGTTCAGGAGTTCAAGGAGTCCATCATGAAGGCTCTCGCAACGGTCCTCGGGTTCGCGCTGGTCGCGGCGGCGCTCGCGCCCCGGGAGGGGGTCGCGCAGGAGCGGCGCAACATCACGGTCGACGACCTCTTCGAGCTGGAAAACGTCGGCGCGCCGGTGGTCGACCCGACGGGCGAATGGGTGGCGTACACGGTCTCGCGCACCTCCCTGGAGGACGAATCCTCCCACACGCGCATCCACATGGCCCCGGTGGCGGGGGGCGACCCCGTCCCGCTCACCCGCGACAACCAGTCGGCCGGTTCGCCCGCTTGGAGCCCGGACGGCCGGTACCTCACCTTCACCGCGGCGCGCGACGGAAACGCGACCCAGGTGTGGGCGCTGGACCGGCGCGGCGGCGAGGCCTTTCCGCTGACCGACGTCGAGCAGGGCGTCGGTGGATACCGCTGGTCCCCCGACGGCACCCGGCTCCTGCTCGCCATCCGCGACCCGGAGGAGGAGGACGAGGACGCCAAACCCAACGCTCCGCGGGATCCATGGGTCATCGACCGCATCCAGTTCAAACGGGACGGAGCCGGCTACCTGACCGGCTCGCGCATGACGCACCTATACGTCTACAAGATCGATGCCAGAGAGTTGCGGCAGCTCACCACGGGGCGCTGGAACGAATCGTTGGGCGTCTGGAGCCCGGACGGGACGCGCATCGCGTTCGTGTCCAACCGGACCGAGGAGCCCGACCTGAACGCCAACACCGACATCTGGGTGGTCCCCGCCGACCTGGAGGAGCCCACCGACGCCCCGACCCGCATCACCACCAATCCCGGCTCCGACGGCTCCCCCGCGTGGAGCCCGGACGGCCGCTGGATCGCCCACACCACCGGCATCCGCCCGGGCCTCATTTGGTACGCCACCACGCACTTGGCGGTCGTCTCGGCGGACGGAGGCGAGCCCCGCCTGCTCACCACCGAGCTGGACCGCAACGTGCGCGCGCCGCGCTTCTCGCCGGACGGCGAGTGGATCTGGTTCGGGCTCGAGGACTCCTCGGAGAACCACATCGCGCGCATCCGCCCGGACGGCTCCGGACTGGAGCGGCCGGTCTCCGGCCCCCTCTCCGTGTCCGGCTTCGACTGGAACGGCGGAGCCTTCGCGGCGCGGGTCAACCAGCTGGACCGCCCGGGCGAGATCTTCGCCGTGGAGGACCACGAGGACGGCGAGGCCGAGCTGCGCCGCATCACGGGCCACAACGACGACTTCCTCGCCACCCGCAACATCGCCGAAACCCGCAACTTCCAGTTTCCCTCGGAGAACGGCATCGAGATCGAGGGGTTCGTCACCTTCCCGCCGGACTACGAGGAGGGCCGCCGCTACCCCACCATCCTGCGCATCCACGGCGGGCCCGTCTCCCAGTACAACCACTCCTTCCAGTTCGAGTCGCAGCTGTTCGCGGCCCACGGATACGTGGTCGTGCGCACCAACCCGCGCGGCTCGTCGGGCTACGGCCAGGACTTCTCGGCGGCGCTGTGGGCGGACTGGGGCAACCCGGACTTCAAGGACGTGATGGCGGGCATCGATCACGCCATCGAACAGGGCTGGACCGACCCGGACCGCCTGGGCGTGGGCGGCTGGTCGTACGGGGGCATCCTGACCAACTACGTCATCACCCAGACCGACCGCTTCGAGGGCGCCATCACCGGCGCGAGCGAGGTGCTCTACATCGCCAACTACGGTCACGACCACTACCAGCGCCAGTGGGAGGCCGAGCTGGGGCTGCCCTGGGAGGGCGACAACCGCGAGAACTGGGAGCGAATCAGCCCCTTCAACAAGGTGGGCGAGGTCGTCACCCCGACCCTCGTCATGGGCGGCGAGGACGACTGGAACGTGCCCATCCTCAACTCCGAGCAGCTCTACCAGGCGTTGCGCCGGCGGGGGGTGCCCACGCAGCTGGTGGTCTATCCCGGCCAGAGCCACGGCATCCGCGTGCCCAGTTACCAGAAGGACCGATACGAGCGCTACCTCTCCTGGTACGACCGCTGGGTCATGAACGCCAACCGTCCGGTGAGCCAATGAGGATCATCGTCAACGGCCAGCAGGCCTTCGGCGCGAGCGTGCTCAAGGCGCTGGCCGAGCGCGGCGAGGAAGTCGTTGGCGTCTACACGCGTCCGGAGAAGCCCGGTGGGCGCCCCGACCCGCTCGCCGACGCGGCCCGCGCGCTCGATGTGCCCCTCTTCCAGCCCTCCTCCTTCAAGGACGGGGAAACCTGGGCGCAGATGGAGTCGCTCCGTCCCGATCTGGGCGTGATGGCCTACGTCACCCTCTTCGTGCCCGAGCGGGCGCTGAACATCCCCACCCACGGGACCATCCAGTATCATCCCTCCCTGCTGCCGCTGCATCGCGGCCCCAGCTCCATCAACTGGCCCATCATCTGGGGCAGGAGGAGGACGGGGCTGTCGATCTTCTGGCCGGACAACGGACTCGACGAGGGCCCGATTCTCCTTCAGAGGGAGGTCGACATCGGGGACCACACCCTGGGCAGCCTCTACTTCAACCACCTCTTTCCGATGGGCGTCGACGCCATGCTGGAGAGCGTGGACCTGGTGCGCGCGGGCGAGGCGCCGAAGATCGCGCAGGACCATGCCGCGGCCACCTACGAGGGCTGGTGCCGGCACGAGCACGTGCGCGTGGCCTGGAATCTGCCGCTGCGCCGCACGTGGGACCTGGTGCGGGGGGCGGATCCCCAGCCGGGCGCCTGGAGTACGTTCAACGGCGCCAGCGTCAAGTTGTACGGCGCCTCCCGCATCGACGAAGCGCTCTCGGTGCGGCCGGGACGGGTGACGGGAGTGGGGCCGGAGGGAATTCGGGTCGCGGCCCCGGATGGCCAGCTGCGGATCGCCAAGGTGCGGCCGGACGGCGGTGCGAAGATGGCGGCGGGCGAGTGGGCGGACGCGGTCGGGTTGAAGCCGGGCGCGTTCTTCGTTTGATGGCGGATGGAGGAACGGCGGCGGGTGGAGGCACCATGACACGCTCCAATGACCAGAAGCGGCGGGCGCTGGACGAAATGATCGCGCAGGTGGGGCGGCGCTACCCGGACGTGCCCACCATTGGCGCGGCCGCCCTGCGCGAGCGGCTGCCGGCCAACGACACCGTGCTCGTGGACGTGCGATCTCCCGCCGAACGGGCGGTGTCGACCCTTCCCGGCGCACTCGCGCCGGAGGAATTCGAGGAGCGGCTGGACGAATTGGGCGACTGTACCGTGGTCGCCTACTGCACGGTGGGGGCGCGCAGCTCGAGGTACGCCCGGCGGATGGGCGGGAGGGGCGTGGCGGTGCTGAACCTGGAGGGGAGCCTGCTGGCGTGGACGCACGCGGGCGGCCCGCTCACCGACGGCTCGTCGCCGACCAACAGGCTGCACGTGTTCGGGCCCAAGTGGAATCTCGCGGCGGACGGATACGAGGGCGTTTGGTAGCACGAGCTCGCCGCAACCCGGTCCGTGGACCCGGCTTCCGAGGTCGCCCGGTGTTGGGCTTGGGGGTGGGCCCGGTCGTGGGTTCGGTCGTTCGGCGACGCCGCCACTTCGGTTCGGGGGCGCTCGTTCCCTTCTCCCTGGCCCTCGCGCTGCTTCCCGGCATCGGCGCCCCGGCACACGCGCAGATTCCCCGCATACCCCTCCCTCCGGAGTGGTCCAACTCCAGCGAGTTCAGCTTCATCCAGACCCGGGGCAACACCCAGTCGACCACGTTCGGGCTCGCCAACGAGCTGATCACGGAGTGGGAGCGAACCGAGTCCAAACTGGAGATCGGGGCGCTGCGCACCAACACCACGCGCTTCAAGCGGACCGCCATCGGCACCGCCGACGACTATCGGGTCGAGGAGGAAAGCGAAACCCGCGTCTCCGCGGAGAACTACCACGTCCGCTTCCGGGGCGACCGGGAGTTCTCTGAGCGGTCGTCGGTGTTCGGCCAGCTGGGATGGACGCGCAACACCTTCACCGGCATCGACGGCCGCTACGTGCTGGTCGCGGGAATGTCGACCCGTTGGGTGGAGGATGAGGTGCACGAGCTGCGCAGCTCATACGGGCTCACCTTTACCGCGCAGGACGACGTCGTTCCCAATCCGGACGCCGCCAACACCTTCATTGGGCTCCAAGTCTCCGGCGAGTACGAGGTGCGACTGACCGACAACACCGAGTTCAAGACCACGCTCGTGGTCGACGAGAACGGCTTCGCCCCGGCGGACCTGCGCGCGGACTGGGTGAGCACGCTGGGCGTCTCGATGAACGATCACTTCGGGTTGCAGGCCAAGTTCCAGTACCTGTTCGACAACCGTCCCTCCCTCGTCGATGTGCCGCTGACCAGCGAACGGGGGGAGGCGGCGGGCAAGGTGCCCATTCCGCTGGGCAAGTCGGACCGGGTGCTGACGATGGCCCTGGTGGTGAACTTCTGAGACCAGAAATAACCCCGCCCGAGGCCTCTCGGCGTGTCGGGCGGGGCGCAAGTACGTCCAGCGATGTTACACGTTAGCGGGCATCCGTCAACCCCGATCTTGCCATGCCGGGGGGACGCGCGTCCCAAGTCTTCTCGATCCAGCAGACGATCCGAAAGACCTACACGCGTTGTAGCACACACCAGAATCTAGGCGGCCGTGCCGCACCGTGGGCGAGCGTCCCGGCGCATCCACACTCGCTTCCAGAGTCGCCCCTGCGACGCCACCATCCGGGCGATCTCCTAGCTCGGTTCCCGCGAGGCTGAAGGAATCGGGATACCGGATCAGGACGCTCTTCTTCCGAGAACCCGCACCACCTCGGCCACGATCTCGACCTCCGCTTCGTCATCAGCGGCGATCACAATGGGCTCGAAGTCGGGATTGACGGGCTCCAGCGTGATCTTGACGTGCCGCCAACCGCGTTCGTCCTCACGCTTGCTGCTGCGGTACCGCTTTACGGTGAATCGTTCGCCGGTATCGGGGTCGATCTCGTCCCGCATTCTGACCAGTACGACGCGACCAGTCCGGGCCCCGGTGACCGGACTGGCGAACAAGCAGTAAGAACCATCCGGTACACGGGGCTCCATCGACTTGCCCGCCACCTTCGCCACGAACATGCCTTCGCGGAGCTTGATTCCCTCGCCCGGCTCCACCCACTCCCGGTCCCACTCGCTGAGCAACTCGTGCGGATCGCCGAAGTCGCCAGCAGCGGCCCTCAATGGCAACAAGGGGACGCATGTTCGGAAGCGCGTCGCGGGCGTCGGCGTCACGAGCCGTGGGAGCGAACTTCGGGACCCTTCCCCAGCTGCACCCGACGAGCCATCCATGAACCACGTTCTGTCGGTGGCCAGCTTCCGGCCCATCGAGGTCTGCCCCAGGTATCGTGCGAGCCGCCGGAAGTGGCGCGCCATCGCGTCTTCATCGTGGAGCTCGTTGGCCGGAATCTCGATCACTTCGTATCCGCTGCCGCGCAACCACGCGCGAATCGCCTGATCCTTCCTCGCCGTCTGCGGGTTCCCATGCAGGTGCCGGCTCATGCCGTCCAGATAGACGCATACACCCTCGCAATCGTCGTCTTCCGGGTCGCGGTAGATTACGTCCGGAGTCGTTGTTCCCAAGGCGCTGCTCAACCGAATCTGTTCACCTCGAACGCCCTCTCCGAAACCGGCGCGCAGGAGGAGGTGGCGTAGCCTTCTCTCGGCCAAGTTCACGGGCACCGCGTCTCCAGACGGCGAGGCCTCCGGCTGCTTGGGGGGAATCTCGTGGCGGTGGACAAGTCCCTGCCCCCATGCCTTGAGTGCCTCCAAAGCGGTTCGCCGGTCGAGCCACTTGTGATAGTAGGAGTTGCGGAAGGTCTGAAGGCAGTCGATGCAGGACGACTCACATGCTCCGGCGCAGTTCTCCACCAACTCCTGAGCCACGTCCACGATTTCCGGGAAGCGCTCCCGCAAACGAACCAGAAGCCCCGACCCCCCGGGCATGGGATCCCAGAGGAGCCCCTGCACCGCGTCGTTCCCGATCTCGCCGATCACAAAGATCTGCAAGTCCTCCATGTGCATGGCGAGGATCCGGGTCGCCCCGATCCGTAGCGCCTCGAGCACGCTGTAGGCCTCCGTCGCGTTCGTGCATTCGGGCAGCGAGAGCGTGTCCGCCGCAATGTCGGCGTAGAACCCTATGGAATCGGGCTCACGTCCGCAGCGCTCCCGATGCGACTCCTGAAACTTGTTGCGCTGAGCCTCCGAGGACAGGGGCGATACGCTCTGGCCGCAAACAGTGCACACCGGATACCCGAAGCTGTTTCGGCCCTTGATGGCCTCCGATACACCGACGTTCACGAGCCGCATGCGCACGCCCCGCCTTAGCATCAGGTCGCGCCTCCCCCATCGGTAGGCCGTCCCTCCGGCATGCTGGCCAAGCTCCAGCCCATAGACCGCCACTCCCAGCTGAAAGCGCAGGTCCTCGTCATCCGAGATGTGAGACCGGTGGACAAGATCGACGTCGCACACCGCCATGGCGGGAAGCTGCTGGCCGCCAAGCGATGACGAGGCACCCAGGGTCGATGCCTTGACAGCCTGATGCTGGGCCGACACCTCGTACACCGGCATTTCGACGTGCTCGTCGCCGAAGTCCCGGTGGAAGCGACGGGCCACGAAACGGTGGCCATTGGCGTAGATGAGGTTGCCGGGAACATACTCGCGGAGGGCAGTCGCCGGTGCCCTGGGAAGCGAAAAGTCGTTGGCGCCGTCCAGCCAGAACGGGATTTCCGCCCAAGCAACCACGTATCCGCTGTCCAACCCATACCCGGGCAGGAAGCCCTCCGCCGCCAACACGCTGAACGTGACCGAGGAATCGTGTCCCTCCGCCTGACTGCGGCCTCCGTCCTGGCCCTTTAGCCGAGCGACCAGCCGGCCACACCGCCTGAACAGCGCTTCGTCCTCCCCGCTCAGGGTTCCGCGCCGTTCTCGCACAGCGTTCAGCCGCTTGATCTGATCCATGGCCCAGCGCAGGCGGCCGCGAAGTCGCGTCACAACCCGTTCGAGCTGGTCGGCGAAGCCTCGGACGTGCTCGCCCAGTTGTTCGGCGGCCACGACATCCGAATCGGCCTCAGGCCACCCCTGACTGAAGACCGACTGCACCCTGGCCATCAATTCGGGCTCGAATTGGTCGACCAGCCCGCGCAGCGGATCGAAATCGAACGGGTCCGTCCGCACGATCTCTCCGTCGAAGAGATACGGCCGCACCCGCCGTGGGAGGCACGTTTCGAGGATGTGGCGGATCTCTCGTCGCTCTGCACCCGGCCTGCTGGGGTCGCGTGAGCAGGCGTGGAGGGCGGCGATGAGGGTCGAGTGGACATGCTTCGCCACCATCACTTCGTTACGCAGGTTGAACGCTGGCGCGTCGATCCGGCCACCGAGAAGCTTTGGCGGCTCCTCGAAGTATGCCCGGTCGTGGGAAACCGGGCGACAGTAGGTCATGTTGACGGCCATGCGGTGTCGGCGTCCGGCCCTGCCGGCGCGCTGCCAATAGTTGGCCGGGAGCGGGGGAACATTGCGCATCAACACGGAGTCGAGGCGACCGATGTCGATCCCGAGTTCGAGCGTCGGGGTGCAGACGAGGCAGTTGACGGCGTTCGAATCGCCTTTGAACCAGTTCTCCAGCCGTTCCCGGTGTTCATGCGGGACCATGGCCGTGTGCTCTTCTGGACGGAGCATTGCGTATGCCTGGTCCAGCAGCTGCAGGTTGTAGTCGTCCGGGTCCTCGGGAACCCACTCGAGCTCGCCATCGCATCTCCAGGCGGGACACAGACCGTTGGGGACCTCGCGCGTGATCGAGCGTCGGCATTTCCTGCAGCGCGCGACACCGGTGTTCGGGTGCAGCCGAAGTGCGTCCCCATTCACTTGGTAGACATCGTGGAGGTTGGGAAGCGCCTTTCCCCTCTGGCCCAGAAGGCGCACCGGCTTCAGGAGATCCTGCTCGACCAGAACGGCGAAGAGGTCTTCGAGAAACCCTGTGACCGAGTCCGGTGGCTCGCCCCATTTGCGCGCAATCTGTCGCATGGTGGTGTCGCCGACCGCACTGAGCCATTGAATGACCCAGTCCTTCCTTTCGTCCGGTCCCCGCCGCAACTTGACTCCCAGCGGCTTGATGAAGCTGGGGATGAAGCCTTGTTGCACCTCGGGCGATCCCTCGCCCCAGTACCTCGTGAAGACCCTGAACTCCGGATCCAAGAGCGCCCCACGGCGGCGGAAGTGGTCGAGAACGCTCGCCACCCCGTCCCGAAGCCGTTCGGCGGGAATGCCGAGCCGGAAGGCTTGCCGCTGGATCCAGGGTAGCGAAGGTGACAACCGTTCGTACTGCACCTTCATGCGGCCCCACGGCTCCAGACCAAGTGCTTGGCGCGCCGAAAGCGTGACTTCGCGCAACATCTGGATACGCAGGAACTTCCGCCGCTCGCGCATGTGGCGTCCGCCGGAGCCTTCGCGTCGGGCCACTTGCCAGACCTCTGGAAGGAGGGCTCGCGACAGCGACTCGTCGTCCTCCATGCGGTCGTCGAGGTAGCCCGCCAGGTCGCCGACGGAGCTCCCGGGGTTCTCCTCGATCCCCTTGGCCATGAGCGCCCGCAGACGGAACCGGCGAGAGTGATCCTTCATCCACCCCGCCTGAAAGGCCGCATCCTGGCGGTTGTCGCAGAACACCAGCAGTCGCGGACGCGCCGCGTGGTGGACCATGTCCTGCGTCAGGACATGGACATCGGCGACGGTTACCGCGCGCACCGGACGGGCAGGCTCGCGGTAGCGCCCCAGAACAGTGCGACCATTGGACCCGCACGACATGCAGCTCGTCAAGGTGCCCGGATTCTTCGAACTCTGCCGCACCGCGTTCAGTTCAACGGTTTCGCCCTCCAGCCCGCAGGCTTGGCACCGATCCGTCGGCTCCGGGTGCGCGGCGGCGCAGTGGCGGCAGAAGTGGAGCGGGGCGAACCGCGACGTTGCGGTCGAGTCGTCGTCGGCATCCGCCTCGCCCAGCAGTCGGTCAAACAGCAGGACCCGTTTGCCGCCGTTCGTCTTATCGAGGGGTTCCCAGTACGTGCCGCGGACACCCGCCTCCCCGCCGCTTGGACGCTTGCTGAAGAACTCGAAGTCCTTGAGGAAAGCGACGTAGTAGTGCTGGCCGCACACCGTGCACGTAGCGACCGGGAAGTTCGCAAGCACCGCGTCTCGTCCGCTGGAGTCGGCGTCGTCCTTTGCGGCCAGCCGCAGTTGTGCGCCTTTCCGGTCCTCCGGGAACGACACGACCGCTCCTCCGATCCCACGCACGAAGCTGTGAACCACCGGACGCAACAGCGGCCGCTCGTTGTCGCGCGCCGCTGCCCCCAGCGTCAGCCAGGCGAGAATCTCGGCTTCGGACACGCGCCGTCCGATCCGCTTCTCCAGCGCCTCGGGCAAGTCCTTCAGCGCCTTCGGTTCTTTCAGCTCCTCGTTCAGTCGGAAGACCAGCTCGTTGCGGGAGAGCTGGTCGTGCAGCGCCTTGGGCCACTCGGTCCCGGTCTTGACGGGCAGATCGGTGCCGGCAAGGGCACGATAGACCTGCTTGAGCGCCGACCCGGATCCGTCCTCGTCTTCGACCGCCCGCACGCACTCGTCCAACAGCTGCGCCGGGTCTCTGTCGGGAGTCAGCGGCTGCACCCGGGGCTCGGCCCAAGTCTCGGCTTCGTAGTCCTCCCCGATGGCCTCGACTTCATGGGCCGGGACACCGAAGAAGCGCGCGGCAAAGTGGCGTGCGGCATCGGGGTCCTTGGGGTCGGCGATCGTCGCCGAGGTGGCGATGCACCGGGTGTGGCCGAGATCGATGTTGCAGAACGACCTCAGGCGTCGGATGAGACAGGCCGTCTCGGCCCCCATCGCGCCGGTGAATGTGTGAGCCTCGTCGAAAACCAGGTGGTCGAGGCGGGCGTCGGCGAACAGCTCGATGTCCTGCTGGCGCGTGAGGAGGAGCTCCAGCTGCTTGACGTTGGTGAGGAGGATCCGGGGCTGTTCGCCGGGCGTCCGCATGGCTTGGCGGGAGCAGGCCTCCTCGGCCGGGTACACGGTCTCGCCGGTGCCGGCGCGCCGAGCCTTCTCCACGCGGGCCAGATAGTCGGCACGTGAGGTGCCGGCGCGCAGCCGAGCACCCGCGACATCCGCCTCTCTCTCGGGGGTCTTGCCGACGTATATGCCAAACGGCACCCCGGTGCCCGCAAGCATGCCGCGAATCCGGACAAGCTGGTCCTCGGCCAAGGCATTCATCGGGTAGACGATGACAGCGCTGATTCCCGGGGTGGCGGACTCGTCCCTGAGCTCTAGGGCCTGAGTGAGGACCGGATACAGAAAGCACTCGGTCTTCCCCGAGCCCGTGCCGGTCGAGATCAGCGTGGTGCGACCCGCGGCGATTGCCCGGATCGCCTTCTCCTGGTGGCTGTAGAAGCGGGTGATTCTTGACGGTATCCGCTCTGCCAAGTGGGGGTGGATTAGGCCCTCGTTCACCAGTTGCTGAACGGGAGCGCCTGCCCGAAAGGGGCGTGAGAGGCTGACATACGGGCCTCTCAGCAGGGGCGAGGCGCGGGCGTGGTCCAGCGAAAGCAGACCTCGCATCTGCGCAAGCAGGTCGGGATCGGAGAATGGGTAGGCCGCGAGCTGGTACCGGAGGAAGCTCCTGGCGACCTTTTCGATGTACGCGACGGGGTTCAGGGCCATGGGGTTGTCCGATGGGTACGGGATCGGTTCCAGCAATCGTCTGCGGAACTCGCTCTCGGCGCAAGCAACCGTTCGGATAGGTCCAACACATGCGAATCATCCTGCGGAAGGGGTACACGCGCCGACGCACCGGGGCTAACTTGAGACCTTCGCCGGGGAACACATGCCCGGCCGGTATTCAACGCAGGGAGACGACCAGGTGACGGAGCCTCGGGACACGTACAAGTACGAGTTCAAGATCGGAAACAGGGTAGTCCATTCTGGGATCACTAATGATCTGGAGCGCCGGGAGAAGGAGCATAAGCGTCGGCCTGGATGGGCCCGTGGCCACATCAAGCAGGTCGGCCGCCGGACTACTCGTGATGGAGCGCTTCGATGGGAGGACGATCAACGCCAGCGGGGTAAGCCGACAGGCCCCTGACCGCTGTGGCGCGTGGCGGACGGGTCGACGTTAGATTCCGACCGTCGGAATGAACTGAGCCGAAGGGATGTACCTGCCAATGCGAGTCGCAGAGCCGGGAATCGGGCGCTCCCCCGAGCAGGATACGCTGCGGGGGTGGGCGGTGGTGGACTTGTTCTGCGGAATTGGCGGGCTGACCCATGGGCTGCAGCGCGCCGGACTGGAAGTCGTGGCCGGCGTTGACGCTGATCCCACGTGCCGATACGCGTTCGAGGCGAACAACCGGTCTCGGTTCATCCACGCGCCCCTGGAGCGGATCACGGAGGCCGATATCCGGTCTTGGTATCCGCCGGGCGCTGGGTGGATCCTCGTTGGATGCGCCCCCTGTACCCCCTTCTCCGCCTACGTCGCAGGGGCGAAGCGGAAAAGCGACAAGTGGTCGCTGGTTGACCTCTTCATGGACCGAATCGCCGATGTCCAACCGGACATCGTGTCCATGGAAAACGTAGTCAGGCTCACGTCTTTCGATGGCGGTCGCGTGTTCAAACGGTTTCTGCGGCGCCTGCAGGCGCGCAGCTACCATATCAGCGTAGTTACGGTCGACGCGTCCTCCCACGGGGTTCCCCAGCACCGGCACCGCCTCGTCCTGCTTGCATCTCGCCTCGGCCCGATTCGACTCCCCGAATCCGAGCCTTTGCCGCAACGCACCGTCCGACAGGCGATCGGCCACTTGGCACCTATTCGAGCCGGCGAGACGCACCCGGGGGATCCGGTCCACCGGGCGGCTAACCTTTCGCCCCTGAACCTCCGGCGCATCCAAGCATCCCGCCAAGGCGGTAGCTGGGCCGACTGGCGCGACCCCGACCTCGTCGCCCGGTGTCACAGGCGGACCAGCGGCGCCACCTACAAGAACGTCTACGGACGAATGGAGTGGGATCGCCCGGCTCCGACGATGACCACCGGTTGCTTCTCGTATGGACGGGGCCGTTTCGGCCACCCTGTTCAAGATCGGGCGATCTCCCTCCGGGAGGCCGCCCTACTGCAGAGTTTCCCGGCGGCATACGATTTGGTACCTGCTGGCGAATCGGCGTCCTTCACTCATCTTGGCAGGCATATCGGCAACGCGGTGCCGGTGGCGCTGGCCGAGGTGATCGGGCGAGGGATTCGTCGCCATATCAAGGAACATGCAGCATGAGCAGTTCTCCGACACCCTTGCGGATGTCGATCGGCCTCGAGGTGCTTGAGCACTTGGGTATCGGCCTGTACAGCAATAATCCCGCCGTCTTGTCGGAGCTTGTCGCAAATGCATGGGATGCTGATGCACGTAACGTATCGATTTCCCTTGACACCGAGTCGCAGACCGTCACGATCGAGGATGACGGCCACGGCATGACCCGCGCAGAAATTAACGACAGGTTCCTCAGCGTTGGATACAACCGCCGTCGAGACCACGGCACGACCCCAACCGGCAGGCGCGCAATGGGTCGAAAGGGCATTGGAAAGCTCGCTACATTTTCGATCGCGGACACCGTAGAGATACACACGACCAAGCAGGGCGAATCCACAGCCTTCGCCATGGCGACAGAGGCCATCCGAGCCTGCGCTAGGCAAAGGCAAGACTACCTCCCCGATGAGATCCCGTCGCTGGCTCCCAAGAACCCGGGTACGTTGATTCGGCTAACCAACCTGCGCAAGAAGCTGGACTGGACGGAGGCACCCCTTCGCCGACAACTTGCCCGCCGGTTCAGCGTGATCGGTGAACACGCCGGGTTCTCCGTCGCCATCAATGGCACGCCGATCACCGTCAAAGACCGCGATTTCTTCAACAAGATGGAATTCATCTGGCATTTTGGCGAGCCCGCCCCCAACTGGGACTACCGGCACGCTCCAAGGGGCGATGCCGCAGGTACGCTAAAGGCACAGGTGTCGTTCGAAGTCGACGGAGAACAAACATCCGCCGTCTTGCGAGGGTTCATCGGCACCGTTGCGCGACCAAGGCAGCTGAATGGCGTCAACAATGCCATTGTTCTGTCCGCGCGCGGCCGGTTGGTCCACGAAGACCTGCTGCCCGAATACCGCGAGGCTCGGCTGTATACCGAGTATGTGGTGGGCGAAGTCATCGCGGACTTCTTGGACGATGACGATTCTGAAGACATCGTGACAAGCGGTCGGCAGCGGGTGCAGCAGGGCGATCCACGCTACCGAGCTGTCAAGGATTCCGTTGGAAGAGCCCTGCGGCAGATCCGCGATGAGTGGAACCGCAAGCGACGTGAGAAGGGTGCAGATCGCGCTCTTCAATACTCTGCGATCAAGCGTTGGTACGAGCAGCTCGGCCCGGACAGCAAGGCTATCGCCAAGACAATGTTTGGCAAAATCGAGTCCCTTCGGACTAACGATGACCGTGCCAAGTATGAACTGTACAGAGCTTCGATTCTCGCATTCGAAAAGCTCAAGCAGCGCGATCTCTTGAGCCAGCTCGGCTCATTGGACTCCAAGGCCCATTTCGACACCTTGGCTGCCTTGATCACGGGCATGGACGAGGTCGAAGCGATTCTTTACCATGACATCGTGGAAGGTCGGCTCGCGGTGATCCGGAAGCTTCGCGATAGGATGCCCAATGCATTGGAGAAGACCCTTCAAAGGCACCTGTTCAAGCACCTGTGGCTTCTGAATCCGTCGTGGGAGCGTCCAACGTCTCGCCAGATGGAAGAGACTGTCATGGCGGAATTCGCAGCGATCGACGCCAAGTTGTCGGAAGAGGAGAAATCCGGACGCATTGACATTCGGTTCACCACCGTATTTGGAAAACACGTAATTGTGGAACTCAAGAGGTACAAGACCACGGTGCACATTGATGAGCTTATGAAGCAACTACGGAAATACCGTGAGGCAGTTAGGAAGTGTCTCGGACGTAAGTTTCCAGGTCAGGATCAGGAGATCGAATGCGTCGCCGTATTGGGCAAGTCACCCGGACCGCCGGATACTCCTCAACGCGAGCTTCAGGACACTCTTCGTACAATCGGTGCGCGGTATGTGACCTACGACCAACTGGTCGAGCAGGCTGAAGACAGCCTTCGAGACTACAGGAAAGCCAAAGAGGGGCTGACCAATCTCGCTGAGATCTTTGATCAGCTAGGTACAGAAATGCAGCCGTCGGATGACGGTAGTAGTTGAGGCGTCGCCCCGCGCATCTGCGGAGTCCTCACTCGAACAGGTCCCCCTGTGGCCGGCGCAGGATTTCGTGCTGGGGCGAGGCCGCAGCCGAGTCCGAGGGGTATCCTGACTTGCGTTCGGCGGCTTGGAGCGCACCACCTTCGTGGTCGGCCGCCTGCGCCGGGCTGTCGGCCATGACCGATAGCCCGGCCGCGGCGCCTTCGTCACCCAGACCTAGACGGTGGGCGAGGCTCGCGTACTCCGCAGAGCCGAGTAGGTTGCGGGCATGGAGGTGGCATTCGCGCCGGGACTCCTCTTGGGGTTGGGCAAGCTGCCAGTCGTAGAAGCGCGGTCCGAGCCGGGTGGCGACGGGCTGGTGGCTCTGGGCGCGATCGTCGTGGCCCAAGCCGTAGTCGGCGAGCCGTAGGGTCTCTGGCAGCATCCACCCCTCGCCGCGGTTCTGGTCGAAGAACTGTCGGCACCCATCGGCGCGGCTGCCGACTTGGTGCACCCGAGACTCCAGCTCCTTGAACGCCACCAGGGTGAGGACCGTGTGGCGAAGCTCGGGGTCGACGCCTGCGTCCAAGCGCCAGAAGCCCTTCGGGTTTAGCTCACCCCGCTTGGCGGCCACTTCGGCTGATGGGAGGTCGCATCGATCCAGAATGCACCGGAGGTCGGAATACGTCAGGCCGAACGCCATGGTGATGGCGGCGTCCAAGATCGCCCGAAGCCGGATCCGCTCTGCCCGCGCGACGGCCTGGGCGGTGCTCCGCGCGCCGGAGTCGGTGGCCATAAGCTCAATGGATGCCGGGGCAAACCCACGAGCCGTTGAGAGGCAGAGCGCTCGTGCGGCCCTCGCGAGCATGCCCGAACCGACAAGGGGGTCGGGTGGGGGCAGCAGGGGATTCAGCTCGAGGACGTGGTAGTCCACGCTAAGCCCTGCCGTCCGCGTCCTCAGCACAAAGTCGAAACCGAATGAGTTGTACAGGGCAGTCAATGCGAGGGCCAATGGAGCGTTCGAGACGACGAGAGTCGCTGCCTTATCGCCAGCTGGCACGCCGCAGATCATGGAACTGATGCCCGTGCGCGCGTTCGTGGCCGACGAGGTACGCATATGCGACACCTTCGGCCGCCACACCGCCTCGACCTTGGCGGCGTAATCC
The DNA here is from genome assembly GCA_965221265.1 of Longimicrobiales bacterium. Classification (GTDB taxonomy): domain Bacteria; phylum Gemmatimonadota; class Gemmatimonadetes; order Longimicrobiales; family Gaopeijiaceae; genus BD2-11. The sequence continues at coordinate 890,211 of OZ244873.1, forward strand.
CCCACCCCCATCAGATACTGCGGTTCGATCTGCTTCCGCTCCCAGGGGATTTCGCGCCATTTCGCCCCCCTGCCCTTGCCGCTCACCCAGCCCTTCTCGCTGAAGTCGAACTGGCCGATCATGCGGCCTTCGTACAGCGGCAGCGCAACGTCCTCGATCCCGGCCCCCTCCCAGATCCACTCCGTGCCGTCTCGCGACAGGATGATGCCCGCTGGAATGGACGCGCGCGGCACCGGAAGCCGGTCGTATGGCGGCTGCGCGAACCTCTCGGCCCAGTCAGTGCGCGCGACGTCGCCCGGCTTGAGCAGGTGACCGTGCGCGAAGCGCGCCTCCGCCTCCCGGCGTTCGGGTCCGGCGGTCGTGTCGAACAGCCATGCCTCCAGCTCGACCGCCGCGGGCTCGGGGCGGGCGGGATCGACGCCCAACTCCGCCCAGAGCTCCCCGATGGGCCGCCAGTCGCCCTTGAGCCAGCGGCTGTACTCGTCGGGGCGGTAGCCCCTCTCCTCCCACTTGGGGCGAGGCGGGAAGAGCTTTAGGTCGCCGTCCATATCGAACTCACGCACGTACTTGATGCTCCAGCCATCGGGCCCGTCGTCGCCCAGCAGCACGCAGTTGTCGTAGATCTTCTCGACGATCTCGAGCTCCCGCTGGGACTGGATTTCGAGGATCGCAGCGCTCTTCGGGCTGAACCGCTCCACCTGCGCGCGCGAGTAGGGAGTCGCAACAGCCTCGGCGCGCTCCCAGTCCGCCAGGCTGCGGCGCATGAAGGCGGTCTGGATCGCCTCGGTCGAACCGCCCTTTTCGACGATCACAGGGTTGAACTTGGAGCGGCTGTCGATGGGGAAGATCTTCTGGCGATTCTCGATGCCGAACAGCCACTCCCACCTGCAGTGGTCCAGAAACAGCCGTCGCAGCGCGCCGGTGCCGTTGTCCGAGTACAGCCCCGACGGAACGAGGAACCCGATCCGGCCACCGTCCCTCGCCAACGCGTGCGCGGCTTCCAGAAAGAGCTTGTAGAGGTTGAGGTCCGCCGATCCCTGATGACGGAAGGGGTGTCGCGGATCCACGAACCCGTGCGAACGGCGGCGTGCTTCGCGCCAGCGCTCGTGGAGTTCGGCGTTGCTCCCGCCCAAGTGGAACCTGTTGTCGCCCTTGTCGGTTTCGTCGGGGTCTCCGAACGGGTTCGACGCGCGCGATGCGAAGTTCGACCGGGCTCTGAAGTCCGCGCAGTAGTCGAGCCAATCACCTTCCACCAGAGCGTCCTCGAAGCATGCCGTCTGCTTGCGCCGCGCTTCCTGCTTGCCGTAGGAGCGGTATAGCGGGTCGATGTTGGAGAAGAACTCCTTCGAGACGGGCTTGGCGATGTCCCAAGGCGGATTCCCCACCAGCGCGTCGAACCCGGCCCCCTCCTGGTCGAACACGTCCGGGAACTCCAGCTCCCAATGGAAGAACCGGTGCCGCGCGGCGACCTCCCTTGCCACCAGCCGCGTCTGGTCTGGCGGCGCCGCAAAGCTCGTCGGCAGCGGCGCGTGCTCGATCTCGTCTACGGGCCAGAACCAGCAGGCGCACCACAGGTCCATGGCGTCCTTGAGCGACCGCCATTCCATGGACCCCAGCAAGTCCTTTTCATACACATCGGCCCGTTCGACCGCGTCATGAACCGGCAGGCCGTGCATATAGGTCAGCACCCCGATCGCATCGTCGTGCGCGGTCACGGCCGCCTCGAGCAGGTCCTCGTGAAAGAGCGTACGGCCCTCCAGAAAGCGCCTGAGGTCGGGCGTCAGCCGTTTCTTGTGGAAGTCCTTGATGGCCTTGCCGCGCGCGTCCTTGGCGAAATGAACGCCGTTCGAGTGGCTCTTGTCTCCGCCCTCCCGCTTCTTCCAGGCCATCGCGGGATAGTGCAGGAACTGGTCGAACCAGGCGCCGACCAGGGCGTTGCCGCACTTCACCTTGTGGTCCAGGAACCCGAACGGAAGCTCGCGGTCCATGGTCTCGATCCAGAGCGACAGACGGCAGAGCTCGGCGGCGAGCGGGTCGAGATCGACCGCGTAGATGCAACGCTCGACCACATGCCGCCTGAGGCGGGCCTTGAGGCGGGGCTCGAAGTCTGGATCGTCGGGCAGACAGGGGATCTGCTCGTCGCTGAGCCGCTCGCCCTCGTCGTTCGCGGCGGCCTTGATTCCGAGCATCCGGACAAGCGACCGATTGCCGCGGGCTTCAATGCGGCCATGGTGCCGAAGCGACGCGTACAACGCCTCGGTTAGGAACCGCAACGCGGCCAGCGCGAACGAGCCCGAGCCGCAGGCCGGGTCGCAGACCTGGATCGACAGAATCTCCTCGGGGAGCCTCGGCGTCCACTCGGCGGCCGGTGCGTGCCTGGCCTCTGCGGCAGGCGAACCTCCCGGCGGATCATACGCGAGCGGCCGCAGCGTGCGTTGCACGGTCGGCACGGAAAGCCCGGGACGCGTGTAGAAGCTGCCCGAGCCCTTGCGGGTGCCGCCCCACCGGGCCAGATACCACTCGCCCGGTAGCACATGCTGGTGCACTAGCTTGCGGGCGGCCTCGCCGAGCTTTAGGTCGTGGGTCAGCCTGCGCTCCGGGGTCATGCGTCCCCGCGGCTTCTTGACCAGCCTCGCCACTTCGGCGGCCCTGCGCGCCCATTTCTCCGCGCGAGAGCGATAGCGGCGGCGCTGGTCATCGGCATCCTCGTAGATCTCCGCCCCGGCGTCCGCCTCTTCGTCCTCTCCCTCGGGCGCATCCTCGGCGTGTTCCTCGTCCGCACCCTCTTCGTCGGAAGCCTTCTGTTTGAGCTTGCTGAACAGTCCCCGCAGAGCCTTGTCGTCCATGCCCTCCAAGCGCGACAACGGGAGCGCCGGGCGGTCGCCGATAGTGAGAAACACCACCGGATCGCCCGCCGGCGCGATCTTCAGCTCGTAGTCGAGCAGGCCCTCGTACACAATGCCGATGTATTCGGAGGAGAGGTCCGAGAAGTCCACGGGCACGGTCACCCACATGCCGCCGCGCCCCTGCCGGATCTTGGCCCTGGTCCGGGTCAGCAAGCGCAGCATGTTGTACACGCTCCGGTCCGAGACGGCCTCGTCGCGGAAGCACGCCGTCTCGAACACGTGCAGGGCCCGGGACACGCCATCGCCGGAGTCGCTCCGGCCACGCGCGAAGAGCTCGCCGCCGTATGCGGGGACCGGAAGGTCGGGGTGGTGCGAGCCCTCGCTAACCAGCTGGAAGAGTGCCAGAACGCGCGGCCACGCCCCGAAGGCCTCGCTCATCGCGTCTCGGCGCGCATGGCGGCGTTCGAGCTGGTCGAAAAGGCCGTTCAAGCCGTAGCCCCCGAAGTAGACGGCATTGTCCCGGGGAAGCAGATCCCGCGATTCGGCGAACAGGATCACGACCGCGCGCATCGCGATCCGGCACGCCGCGCGATAGATGTCGGCCGGGGCAACCCCCTCCTCGCTCTCCATAAGGTCCTTCAGAGGCTCGCCGTGGGCCTGGACCAGAATCTCCACCGCCTCGCGCACCCTCTCGCCCAGAACCTCGGACAGGTCTGCCTGGCCCTTGCGGGTGTCGCGAATCGCCTGAAGCAGCGGAGTTGCGCCGCCCTCGTCTCGGGGCGTCCATGTCGCTGGGCGCAGCAGAGTCCGCAGGGCCGTCACCTGGTCGGCGATCTCGCCTTCCTCGAACCACAGTTCGGCGTCCCATTCGCACGAGGCGTCGTAGTCGAGACCTGCGAACACCAGGCGCCACTGCCGACCGTTGGTGATCAACGCCAGGTGTTCGCTCCCCGCGCGCAGCCAACCGAGGACCTGGCTGACCATTCGTCGGCCGCGGCCGACGCCAATGCGGCTTGTGTTGTCAACGAAGACCGGAAGCGAAGCGCCTGCGGGCCGGTCCAAAGGTGGCGCGGCTTGACGGTTTCCCCAGTGACCGCACGTCGGCCCTGCGCGCGCGGCACCTGACTGCCCCGTTGCCAGGAGCCCGAAGCCGCATCGAATCCGCAAACCTGCTCCAGGACGAAGCCGACAAACCCAGACGTTTCCTCGGCGCCCGCCGGATCGCCCCGACCGCCAATGGCCGCCTGGGCACGTTGGCGCAGCTTCCGCTTCAGGTGCTCACCCAGCGCGTCCGGCACGTGTTCGGCCATGGCGTGGAGCCGGGAGCCGTCGAAGAGCAATCCCGTGTGGCGCAGCTGTTCCCAACCCGGGATGGTCTTCTGCGGCCGGGCGGTCATCGGTGGCGCCCTCCGGCCATGCCGGCGTCGGGCAGTCGCACCTCGGCGGTGACCGGGAACACCCTCGCCTCGTCCGCAAGCTTGAAACGGGCGGGAAGCAGCCGATCGAGAATGCGGCGGCGCTCCCGGCGCAGCTGGTCCCGGATTTCCTCGTGGTGACCCTGGCGACGCTCGATCTCCTGTTCCTTCTCCCGAATGGAACGGTCGAGCCTGCCGAGGGCGTCGGCTTCGTCGAACAGCTGGCCCTGCTCGCGCTTGAACCTTAGTTGCTGGATTTCACGTTCAAGACGGCCGACCGTTGACCGGGCGATCATGGTCGACACTTCGCCCTCGCGCTCCCTGTAGCGCGTGTTCTCGCGCTCGCGCGCAGCCGCCTCGTCGGTTTCCAACTGCGCGTGCAGGCGCTGGGTGAGCGCGTCCGCATGCGACCGCGTCCAACGCCGCAGGCCGCGATTCGCGCTTTCAAGCAGGTCTCGCGCCAAGTCCCAGTGGGCCGCATCCCTCGTGGCGCGCCCGGGACCAATGTCGGCGGTGGGCACACGCGTGAGCGGCGCGTCGAGCCGCCCGCCCCGCACCGGAAACGCGATGGTCCGAACCCAGTGGTGGAAACTCTCCCTGAGTTCGTTCACGCCAAGCTCCTCGACGCTGAACAGGATCAGGGCCTCGGCGTCTGGCGGTACACCGCCCAGACGAACCGTCCACCGCGACACGCCTCCGCGCTCGCCCGGATAGCGGAGCCGAGTCAGCATGCCCAGCGCGCGCTTCATCATGGGATGCGCCAGATGCATGAGAAGTGCGTCGGAGCGGGTCTTGAAGACATCAAGCCGTCCACGGCGCTCCACGAAGGGGTCGGGGCCAAAGGCGATCCGCCGGACAGCGCCCAGCGAGTCGCCCGTTGAGGTGCTCGGCTGACGCACCGAGCGGTCGATCACGTCCTTCCACTTGGGCAGGTCGGGACGCCGGATTCGGTAGAGGCCCGGTTCGTCGCCCTCCTCCAGCTGCGGGCCAGCGCCCGAGATGGCCATCGCCGCTTCCAACGTGGCGGCCATGTGCCCGCCGTCCAAGTCGATCGCTTCCGCGAGTGTCCGCATCCGGCCTCCGGTTTCACTTGACCCGTGTCCGGGGGCAACGGACTGGTCGAAGCCGTCCATCCGGCCCGCCCGCGCGGTCTTGACCCCGATGTCCAACGCCTGCTGAACGACGCTGTCCTCTTCTCCCTCGATCAGCCGACGCCTCACGGCACGGTCGAACACCTCGTTGGCGGAACCCAAGTCTTCGCGAAAGGCGTCGGCCTTCCGAATCACATGGCCCAGAAAGCGGATGTCGGGGTCGCTGCCGCTATCGAAGTGGTACACCGTCACGTCGCGCGACTGCCCATAGCGGTCGAGGCGGCCGTTGCGCTGCTCGAGCCGGGACGGATTCCAGGGGCAGTCGTAGTGGAGTAGGTAGCGCGCGGTCCGGTGAAGGTTGAGTCCTTCCGAAGCGGCGTCCGTGGCCACCAGAATCCGCACCGCGGCATCGGGATCGTTAAAGGCGGACTTGACGCTCTCGCGCTCGTCGGCCCCCATGCCGGACGGCCCTCCCACGCCGAAGAGGGTCAGGATCCTGTCGGGCGGGTATTGCCGCCGCAGCCGGCCAGCCAGGTAGTCCAGCGTGGTCTTGTACTCGGTGAAGACGATGAGCCGTTCGTCGGACCGGAAGGCGTCATCGTCGAGCAGCAGGCGGTTGATCAGCCCGATCAGTGCGTCGAAGCGCGCGTCGATCGATGGGGTCTGGTCGGTGACGGCGGGTCCATCCGGCTCAAACCCCAACTCGCCGACGGCGCGATCGACGCGGCGGATTTCCGGCGCCAGCTCCTCGCGGTAGTTGCGAAGCCACGCTCCCACGAGCGTGGCAGCCGTGGCCTGTCGCTGCTGTGCCTCTCTGTCGTCTCCCGTCTCCTGCCGGAGCACCCGCTCCGCCGCATTCAGATCGGCCTCCGAGGCGGGCTCGTCGGCCATTCCGATCATGGTGCGGTGCCAGGAGTCCGCGAACGACGCCGGACAGGACAGGAGGCGCTTCCCGAGCACTTCGACGGCGAAGGAACCCGCGCGGCGACGACCTCGAGTCCTGCTGTGGATGAGCTTCCCCACGGCAGTGCGGAAGGCATCGAAGGCCTCCGACAGCTCGGCTTCCGGAGAATTCACGGCGAGCGACAGCGCCTGGGGTTCTGCACGGGTGCAAAACCGGGGCTCGGCGCTTCCGGCATTGATGTCCCGCTTCAGTCTGCGAATCACGACGTCGTCGATGCGGCGGCGCATAGCAGATTGCATCTCGTGGGTTCGGCTGAAGCGCACTGGATCGAGCATCTCCAGCAGGCCGGTGAACGAACGGGTGTGGCCGTTGTGCGGAGTTGCCGAGAGGAACAGGCGATGCTCGAACCGGGGGGCCACGCGCGCGAGCATGTGACAGAGCTGACTGTCCTCGCCGAACGAGGCCGGCATGAGGTTGTGGCACTCGTCCACGATCAGCAGGTCCCAGGGGAGATGGGGCGACCCTTCGGGCGTGGCGCACGCGGACTCGAACCCTTCCAGCACGTCGGGCTGCCGCAGGTAATGGTAGGACGCGATGATCCTGCTGAACGACCGCCAAGGGTTGGCGTCAATGCCGAGCTGCCGGCGATGCCGCGCTGTGCTCTGGCGATCGATCACCTCAAAGGGGAGCGAGAACTTCTCCCAGAGTTCGTCCTTCCACTGGTCGCGCAGCGCGGCGGGCGTGAGCACCAGAACCCGGCGGATCCGCCGACGGAGGAGAAGTTCAGTCAGGATCAGACCGGCTTCGACCGTCTTGCCCAGTCCGACATCGTCCGCGATCAGGAGACTGACGCGGGGCATGCGGAGGGCCTTGAGCAGAGGCACGAGCTGAAAATCTTCGGCGCGAACGCCGCCATGGAAGGGACTGGCGACAGGTTCGTCGCCCCCTTCGCGACCCTGTCCATCGAGCCCGAGATAGGGGGAGAGCGCCGTCCACCGAGCGGCGCGCAGCAGGGCGTCGAAGTCCGCCGCTGGCATTGGATCCGCAACGTAGTTGGGCAGGTCGGTGGGCTCGAGAAGCTTCTTGCGGCCTTCGCGCTCCCAAAGCAGCCGTTCGGACGAGGGTGATGCGCCGTCCTGATAGTCGAGGTGGACTAGGTGGAGCCGCCCGGTGTTGCCGTCAAAGGGATCGACGGCGGTCACGGTGCCGCGACGATTGCGGACGGTGGCCAGCATGCCGGGTCGAGGAATCGAGAGAGCGGTGGTTGTGCTGTGGGCCATGTGCTCGTCCGAGGGTGCCTGAAGGAGCGAAGAAGCCCCACTGCGCGCGCTTCCAAGCGCTCCGCCGTTGCCAGCCGGTCGGATCGCGACGCCTTCGAGCATAGCTCGCTTCGCTCACGGCCGTCACGCAGACGTCCATCGCATTCGGTCCACCATAGCAGATCCCCGGAGGCTAGGCACTCGCAGGCAAAGGCGGTGCGTTTCCCGAACACCGGGACGGCCGTCATGGCCGGCAGGCAACAGGATGACGATTTCAGGATCCGTCCGGGTGAGGTCGCACCGCCGCGGTGACATCGGCCTGACCGCCGGCCATCGTACGCGGTGCCGCACGGACGCCCACGTCGCCCCCTGCCCGGCATCCTCCGATTGCGAAAAAGCCGTTGGTGACGCAATGTTCAGCGCTCGAAGAAGGAACCACCGCATGGAGCTTGGAATGATGAAGACGCGTTCCGTCGCAGCCCTCTGGTCCGTGGCCCTGCTCGCGCTCGGCGCCACGTCCCTCGTCGCCCAGACCCCCGCGCGCATCGTGGTGGAGGAGGGCGTGCTCACCCTTGAGCCCGGGGAGAGCGGGCAGATCAGCGCGTCCGTGGTCGATGCCGGGGGCAACCCCGTCGACGCCCCGATCATGTACATGGCGCGCGGCGCGCGCGGGCGCCTGGACGTGAACCGCACCAGCGGGGCCGTGCGGGCGGTGTACGGGGGCGAGTACCTCGTGACCCTCATGGTTGCCACCGACCGCAACATCCGCACGGAGATGACCGTCTCGGTGCCCTTCCCGCCGCTCGACCGGGTGGAGCTTTCGCCGGGCGGGGGCGGGCGCTTCCACGTGGGTACGGTGACGCGCCACCGGGCCACCGTGTACGACGCCGTCGACGATGTGCGGGGCGACGTGGAGCTGGGTTGGAGCACCAGCGACGAGACGGTCGCGACCGTCGACCGATTCGGCGTGTTCAGCGCGCACGCGCCCGGCCGGGTCACCCTGACCGCGACCGCCGAGGGGGTGGTGGGCGAGGTCGTCTACGACGTGATCTCGAGCCCGGTGACCTCCATTTCGCTGGCGGGGAGCCAGGAGGTGGGCCGGACCGGCGACGTGATCCGCTTCGAGGCCGCGCCCATGGCGGGCGACCAGCCCAGCGACGTGCCGGTGACCTACTCGGTGGTACCCTACGCGGACGTCGAGGCCACCGCCGACTTCGCGCCCGCCGAGATCGACCAGCGGGGCCGCTTCGTGGCGTACCGGCCGGGCGTCTACACGGTCATGGCGACCGTGCCCGGCCACTCGGCCCACCGGACCATCCGCATCGAGCCGCGCAACGTGAGCGAGACGGTCGAGTTCATTGGCCAGGGTGCCGTGCGCGACGTCCCCACCTCCGACCTTTGGGTGTGGGAGGGGGTCGACGGGCGCGACTACGCCATCACCGGCACCTGGGGCGCCTACGGCGCGACCTACTGGTGGGACGTGACCGACCCGGCCGCCCCCGTCATGACCGACTCGCTGGTGGTGGACGCGCGCACCACCAACGACGTGAAGGTCTCCGAGGACGGGCGCGTCTGCGTGATCTCGCGCGAGGGCGCGTCCAACCGGCGCAACGGAATCGTCATCGTCGACTGCTCGGACCCGCGCAACGTCGAGATCCTCTCCACCTTCGACGACGAGCTGACCGGCGGCGTTCACAACGTCTTCGTCCACGACAACCACGTGTACGCGGTCAACAACGGCGTGCGCTTCGACGTGATCAACATCGAGGACCCCACCAACCCCCACCGGGTGGGCCGCTTCGAGCTGGACACCCCGGGCCACGGCATTCACGACATCTGGATCGTCGACGGGATCGCCTACACGTCCAACTGGGCGGACGGCGTGGCCGTCATCGACGTGGGCGGCGGAGACCGGGGCGGCAGCCCGTCCAACCCGGTGCTCATGAACCGCTTCGCCGACATCGGCGGGGCGACCCACGCGGCCTTCCCGTACTGGAGCCCGACCGGGCGCTTCTACATCTTCATGGGCGACGAGATCGGCCGCCCCGGCTTCAACGACCTGGACGCCGCGCGCACGCCCCCGCGCATGGCCGGCTACATTCACGTGGTCGACTTCACCGACCCCAACAACCCCGAGGAGGTCGCGCGCTACGAGATCCCGGAGGCCGGCTCGCACAACATGTGGATCGACGGCGACCGACTCTACGCCGCCTTCTACAACGGCGGCACCCGGGTCATCGACATCTCCGGGGAACTCAAGGGCAACCTCGGCCTGCAGGGCCGCGAGATCGCGCACTACGACGCCAACGACCCGGACAGCTTCGTGCCCAACGCGCCCTTCAGCTGGGGCCCGCAAGTCCACAAGGGCCACCTGTTCATCGCCGAGCACCACTCGGGGCTGTGGTCCGTGAGGTTGCAGCCGAGGAGGACGCTGGTTCCGTGAGGAGGGGAAGCGTGAGGACGCGCCGCGACTTTCGTTTGGACTCGGAGGCGATGCCGGACGCGGCAGGGCCGGCCTTCCGGGTCCGTACGCGGTTGCGGGGCGTTCCGCGCGGTTCCAGCCGGCGGCCGGGGTCCCGCGAGGGCGGCATGAAGTCGCGCCGGATCGCCCCCCTCGTCGCCGCGGCCCCGCTGGCGGCCATCCTCGCCCTCGGGCCCGGCGTGGCGCACGCGCAGTCCCACCGGGCGTACGTGGCCTCCGAGTCGGAGGACGAGGTCGCGGTGCTCGAGTTCACGCCGGAAGGCGGGCTCTCGGTGGAGAAGGTGATCCGGGTGGGCCGCTTTCCGGCCGAGATCGAGGGCCCGCACGGGATGTTCTTCGACCCGTCCGGCGAGTTCTGGTACCTGACGCTCGGGCACGGCTTCCCCAACGGCCACCTGCTCAAGTACGAGACCGGCCCGGACACCGTGGTGGCCGCGATCGAGCTCGGATTCTTCCCCGCGACCGTGTCGCTCACCCCGGACGGCGTGCTGGCCTTCGCGGTCAACTCCAACTTCCACGGCGACCACGTCCCCAGCACGGTGTCGGTGGTGGACACCGAGGACATGTACGAGATCGAGCGGGTCACTACCTGCGCGATGCCGCACGGGTCGCGGCTCTCGCCCGACGGCGCAATGCACTACTCGGCGTGCATGATGGACGACCAGCTGGTGGAGATGTCCACCTTCTCGCTGGAGGTGACTCGGCGGCTCAACCTGGTGACCGGCGAGCCGGTCGCCGCACCGGTCGCCCACGGTGGGGGGATGGGCGGGGGTGGGGGGATGGGCGGGGCCGGCGCGGGCGTGGGCGGAGCCATGGACGCCGGTGGCGCGTCGGGGAGTGCGATGGCCGGCGGCATGGGCGGTGCGATGGCCGCCGGTTCGGCCATGGCCACCTGTTCCCCGACTTGGACCACCCCCTCGGCCGATGGCCGCTTCGTGTACGTTGCGTGCAACCGGGGCGACGAGATCGTTCAGGTGGACCTCGACTCCTGGAGCGTCGCCCGGCGCATCCCCGCCGAGGGCGCGCCCTACAATCTGGCCCTCACCCACGACGGCGCCCGGCTGCTGGCCACCCTCAAGGGAAGCGGCCACCTGGGCGTGTGGGACCTCGCAACCGGTGAGCGGCTCGCGAGGATCGAGAGCGCGCAGAAGGTCACGCACGGGGTGGTGGTGACGCCGGACGACCGCTTCGCCTTCGTCACCGTCGAGGGAATCGGTGGGCAGCGGGGCATGGTCGAGGTGATCGACCTCGCCACATACGCCCGCGTCGGCGTGGCGGAAGTGGGCAAGCAGGCCGGGGGAATCACTCTCGTGCCCGGAGCAAGCTGAAGGCCTTCACGGCTCGCGTGCGGACGCGGATGCGTCAAGGAGCTCGAACCATCACCTCCCCAACCACCCCCGGACTCCAAGCCCCGGACTCCCCCCCTCCCTACCGCTGGGCGGCTGGGGTGGCGGGAGCGGTGTTCGTCCTCTACGCGGCGACCGTGGCCCCCACCACGGCATTCTGGGACACCAGCGAGTACATCGCCACCGCGCACATTCTGGGCATCCCGCATCCTCCGGGGAATCCCCTGTTCGTCGTGCTCGCCCGCGCTTGGGACATCCTGCTCGCTCCCCTGGGGATCCCCACGGCGGTGCGCATCAACCTCTTTTCGTCGGCGGTCGGCGCGGCCGCCCACGGGTTCTGGTTCCTCGTCGTCCATCACATTCTGCGCTTCTTCTCCCGCGACCAACGCTTCCGGCTGGTGGGCGCGGGCGCGGCGGTCCTCATCAGCGCGACCGCGTTCACGGTCTGGAACCAGTCCAACGTGAACGAAAAGGTCTACACGGTCTCCCTCCTGACCATCGCCCTCCTCACCTGGCTCACCTTCCGCTGGCAGGAAAACCTCGGAAAGGGAAGGGAGGACAACCTTCTGATATTGATGGCCTTCGTCATGGCGCTCTCGGTGGGCAACCACCTCATGGCGCTGCTGGTGCTGCCGTCCCTCTTCCTCTTCATTCTCTCCGTGCGCGCGCGCACGCTGCTCAACCCGCGCCTCTACGCGACGTCCCTGGTGGCGGTCCTGCTTGGGTTGAGCATCCACCTCTTCCTGCCCATTCGCTCCGGGCTCGACCCCATCATCAACGAAGCGCAGCCCACCTGCGAAAGCGTATCCGACGCGCTGGTGAGCGTCGCGACCTACGGCAACGCGGGGTGCGAGGAGCTGTCGTCGGCGCTCAAGCGGGAACAGTACGCCAAGCCGCCGCTCATTCCGCGGCAGGCGCCGCTCGTGGCCCAGTACGGCAACTGGATGCAGTACTTCGACTGGCAGTGGGCCCGAGGCGTGGCCTTCGAGAACAACCGGTTCCCCCTCGGGCGTCTTCTCTTCACCATGATGTTTCTCGCGCTGGGGGCCCTCGGCCTGCGCGAGCACTATCGGCGGGACCGGGCCAGCTGGCTCTACATCGCCTCGCTCTTCGGCATTCTCTCCGTCGGGCTCGTCTACTATCTGAACTTCAAGCTCGGCTACTCCTTCCCCGACCAGGGAATCGAGAAGGAGGTGCGCGAGCGCGACTATTTCTTCGTCGTCGGCTTCTCGGTTTGGGGCCTCATCGCGGGGATCGGGCTGGCGTATCTGTGGAGGATGCTGTCCCGCACCGTGGGGTCCATGAGGATGGCCTCGCCGGTGCTCCTGCTGGCGCTGGTGCCGCTGACGCTCAACTTCCAGCGGGCGAACCGGACGGGCGACTACGCCGCGCGCGACTGGGCCTACAATCTGCTCATGAGCGTGGAGCCCTACGCGCTCATCTTCACCAACGGCGACAACGACACCTTCCCCCTCTGGTACCTGCAGGAGGTGGAGGGCATCCGGCGCGATGTCGTCGTGGCGGTGACCTCGTACCTGAACACCGACTGGTACGTGAAGCAGTTGCGGGGCCTGAGCCGGCCCTGCGGACCCGGCGAGGACCCGGACGCGGACCCGACCCGGATCCTGTGCCAGCGTCCCTACACACCCGTGGGCACGGGGGCCGTGTACACCCAGGACCCCGCTTCGGCACGGACGGCGGGACTGGTGCCGCTGGTCCTGCGCGAGCCCATCTCGCCGCCGACGCGGTCGGTGATCAATTCCGAACTGACCGACGAGGTGATCGACCGGGTGGTGGTGACGCGCGTGGCGCCGCTTGCCGAGGACCGCCGCTTTCGCCTGGGTCCGGTCACCGCCACGGTCGAGCAGGGCCGCGTGATGGAGCCGTGGTTGCAGTTCACCCTGTCCTTCATCGCCAACTCCATCGAGGACCGGCCCATCTACTTCGCCTCCGCCGTGGGAGCCCCGGAGACCATGGGGCTGCGTAGGCACATCGTCCGTCAGGGAGTGGCCTATCGACTCTGGCCCGGAGACCCGGCACCGCTTCAGGCGGAGGGGATTGCCCAGGTGAGCGACCCGGCCGTCTTGTCCGGGATCGGTGTTTGGGTGGATACCGAGCGCACCCGCACGCTCGTGGAAGAGGTGTACGTGCACCGAGGCGGTCTCCCGGACGCGTGGGACCACTGGCGCGATCCCAGCAGCCGCGGCATTGCGACCTACTACGGCCTCGCCTACTTCGCCCTGTACCGTGAGGCCGCCCTGCGCGGCGACTCGGCAACCGCCAGCCGGATGCAGGGGCGCATGGAGGTGTGGAACGACCTGGGGTTGTGAGGGGGGGGCTTCTACTAGTCATGATAGATGAGTGACGATGCTAACTCCGATAGCTCCGATTTCAATACTTCCAATTCTGCCCGAGTTGCCTGGTTGTTTGTCTGGAATCGCAACTTAGTGAAAGCTATATGCGCCTCAAGCGCCTTCGAGTGAAACATTATCTCATTCATAGAATTTGGCATACCTAAGTTCAGAGATTCCCAAAACGCGTGCTCGAACGGATTCTTGTAGTACGGTACTCCACGATATGAGGCCGAATCGTACCCAAGCGAGTCGAGAAAGTCGGCGATATCCGTCGGCAAACCATCCAAGAACCGACTTATGCTATCGATGAGATCATTAACCCAAGCGATGCTGTTGTTGATCTCGGTGAGGTGTTGGGACGGGTCATCGAAGAATTGAAGATCCATCGCCAAATCGAAACACGTCATCCATTCCGAGTTAATTTGCGCAACATGTTGTCCAAATGACTGTTGTTCGTCCACGATTCGTTGAAGTGCCTTTGGGGGGACGTCATACGATTCTGGAGTTGCCCCGGTACGGCGGACACCTTTCCATTTGGGTCAACCAAGGAGGTGAGCCATGGCGGGAAGCGGGAGGAGGCGATACTCGCCGGAGTACAAGGAGCGGATCGTGGAGCTGGCGAGAGCCGGTCGCAGTGCCGGATCCCTTGCCAGGGAGTTCGAGCCGTCCGACCAGACGATCCGCAACTGGGTCAGGCAGGCCGACCTGGACGAGGGACGGCGCTCCGACGGCCTGACGACGGAGGCGCGCAGGGAGATGACGCGCCTGAGGCGTGACGTGAAGCGGTTGAGGATGGAGCGGGACATCCTAAAAAAAGCGGCGGCCTGGTTCGCGAAGGAGAGCGAATCGATCCCCGGCGGGGGTTCGCGTTCATGAGGGCGCACCGGGCCATGTTCCCGCTCGCGGCCATGTGCCGGGTGCTGGGTCTCTCCACCAGCGGGTACTACGACTGGCTGCGGCGCGAGCCGTCGGTCCGGGCGCGGCGCGACGCCGAGCTCGAGGGCCGGATCCTGGCGAAGTGGATCGAGAGCGACGAGACGTACGGCTGTCCGCGGATCCACGCGGCGCTCATGGCCGGGGGCGAGCGGGTGGGTCGCAAGCGGGTGGCGCGTCTGATGCGGCGGCTGGGCATCGAGGGCGTCACGCGCCGGCGCTTCAGGACGGGGACGACGAGGCGGGACGCCGGCGCCGAGCCCGCCCCGGACTTGGTGGGGCGGGACTTCTCGGCCGGGGGTCCCGACCGGCTGTGGGTCGCCGACATCACGCAGGTTCGCACCGGTGCGGGCTGGCTGTACCTCGCCGTGGTGCTCGATGCGTGGAGCCGGCGGATCGTCGGCTGGGCGATGGCGTGCCGGATGCCGACCGAGCTGGTCGCGGACGCGCTCGCGATGGCGGTCTCCAACCGCCAGCCGACGGGTTCGGTGATCCATCATTCCGATCAGGGCTCGCAATACACGTCGCTGGCCTTCGGGGAGCGCTGTCGCGCGGCGGGGATCGTGCGGTCGATGGGCTCGGTGGGCGACGCGTACGACAACGCGATGTGCGAGAGCTTTTTCGCGACGCTGGAGTGCGAACTCCTGAACCGGCGTCGTTTCGCCACGGTGGCCGAGGCGCGCCGCGAGGTCTTCGAATTCATCGAGGGGTTCTACAACACCCGCCGGCTCCACTCGGCGCTCGACTACCGCTCGCCCACCCAGTTCGAGAAGCTGCATCATGCGGCCTGAGGCGAAACCCGGCGGGCGGGATGGGGGGCGCTGCCGCGCTTCGCTTGGCCACCCTCGTCCGGGGAACGGGCAGCCCGTACCCCGGACGAGGGTCCTGTGCCACCACCGCCCCCCCACACTGGAGGACGAACGACAATCAGACCATCAACCCAAGAAACCAACCGTCCGTGGAAACGGGGCAGGTCCATTCTTCGTCGAAATTGCTTTCGTGTTCCCGTTTCATCCTGTAAAGATCAGCGGAGTCGTACAACTCAACGTTGTCCGTCTTTTTGTGGTGGCGATAGCACAATACAATGAGGTTGTCGACTGAACGACGATCTTCGTCGGTCATCTCGGCATCGTATCGAGGCCCTCCGGGTTTAGCAGCTTTGATGTGGCAAACTTGAGCAACAAAGGTATCATCCTCGTCAATCAAAGGATGAGAGCAATCCGGAAATGCACACCGATTTCCAGTTCTGGCAAATAGAACTCGATACTCTTCCTTAGTATTCGCGAGTCTCGCCATCAAATTGAATCGAGTTGTCTCAACCGTAGTTGGTGGCTTGCAGTGGCTTGCGTGCACTTCATGCTACGGTGCGATTTCCCTTCAGTCAAGGCGAACCCCCTTGAGGCGCCGCATCCGCTAGCGCGTCCCGTAGTGGGCACCGGCGATTACGTTCACCATGCCCAAGGCAGCGGCGCGACGGGAGCCGTGAGCGCTGCTAGACCGTCCCCTCCCGCACCCCCTTGTCCAGCAGCGCGACCAGGGCCTGAATCGCATCCACGCTCGGGGTGGGCACGCCCACCAGCCGCCCGAGCTCGGAGACCACGCCGATGATGGCGTCGATCTCAAGCGAGCGACCCGCCTCGACATCCTGGAGCATCGAAGTCTTGTGTGGCCCCACGCGCTCCGCGCCCGCGATGCGCCGGTCGATCCCGACCCGGAAGGTGATCCCTAGCTTGCCGGCGACCTCCTGAGCCTCCTCCATCAGGGTGCGCGCGAGCTGGCGGGTGAGGGGGTACTGGCAGATGTCCACCAAGGTGGCGCGCGTGAGGGCGCTGATGGGGTTGAACGAGAGGTTTCCCCACAGCTTGAGCCACATCTCGGCGCGGATGTCCTCGATGACGAACGACTTGAAGCCGGCGCGCGTGAGTGTGTCCACCAGCAGCTGGGCGCGTTCCGTGCGCGCGCCGTCCAGCTCGCCGATGGGGAAGCGGTTGCCCTCGGTGTGGCGCACGACCCCCGGCTCGGCGATCTCGCCGGCCGGGAAGGTCACGGTGCCCACGATATGGTCGACGTCGATGCTCCGGGCGAGGACGCCGTCGGGATCGAGGGTCCGCAAGCGGTGTCCGGCGAAGGGGCCGCCGTGCTTCTCGAAGTACCACCACGGAAGCCCGTTCTGGACCGGAACCACCATGGTCTCGGAACCCAACATGTCGCCGACCCCCGGAGCCACCACGGGCAGCACCTGGGCCTTCACCGCCAGAATGACGAGGTCCTGCGGGCCCACCCCCTTCGTGTCCCCCCGGGCGTCGAGCACGGCGTGGTGCTCGGAACCGTCGGCCATGATCAGCCTGAGCCCGTCGCGCCGGATGGCCTCCAGGTGCGGGCCCTGGTCGATGACCGTCACATCCTCCCCCGCATTCGCCAACTTCACGGCGAGCAGCCCGCCGATCGCTCCCGCGCCCACCACGCAGATCTTCATTCGATTCGATGCTCCGGTATTGTCGATTCAGGTTGGGGTTCACGCGCCTCCGCCGCGCGCGCCCTCTTGGCCGAGGCCGGGAAGAAGCTCACGCACCACAGCCCCGGCGCGGGGTTCTCCGTTGCCGGTCAGCGCCCCGGCCCCAGCAGCACGGCGTTCATGAACAGCAGCTGGGTGGCCTCCGCGTACGCACGGTAGTTGGGATCCTCCGCGAAGGCCACGAGCTGCCCGGCACCCACCGGCTGGTGTATGAGGAAGGCCTTGTTGGCCAGCTGCGGGCGCGACTCCTCCCAGACAATGCCGCCGAGAAGGAGGTCGTCCTCCCCGGCGTAGCGGCCCACGTTGGCGCCGTCGTTCAAGGTCACCGGGCGGAACACCCGCGAGCCCTCCACCAGGACGCCGATTTCGCCGTCGGTGCCGGAGGCGAGCCAGTGCTCCTCGTCGAGCAGCACGCGCAGGATGGCGCCGGGAACCGAGGCGGGCGCCTCGTCGGGCGGAACAATGGCGTCGAGGTATTCGATGGGCTGCTCGGGCGTGCCGGCGTCCGGGGGGTCGTCGGCCTCGGCGCGGCCTCCGCGGCGCTCGGCGGTGGTTGCGAGCAGCCCGGCGCGGGCGGCCCAACGGGTCGATTCGGCCATGGTCACGAGGGTGCCGCCGCCGCGCATCCACTCGCTCAGCCGGTCCTGGAGTCCGCCTCCGACGGCTCCCGAATAGTTGCCGCTGGGGAAGACGACGACGTCGTAGCGGTTGAGATCGGCGCGCCCCAGGCTGGGGGCACGGACGACCGTGGTGGCCTGGCCGTAGCGACGCTCCAGAACATAGCGCGTCCATCCCACGGAATAGGTCTGGCCGGGCTCGTCGTAGACCAGCAGCACCCTCGGCGCGCGCAACCCCCTCGTGAACCGGCTGCCCAGCGACGCGCCCTCGGTGACGTAGGCGTCGTCGATGGGCACGACCTCGACCCCGTGCGCGCCCGCGATTCGGCCCAGCGTCGCGCGCAGGTCGGGGCCGTTCTCCGCCGTGCGCACGATGGCCGTGCCCATGGGATACTCGCGACCACCGAGCGTGAACCGCGCACCGGCCGCGCGCACGCGAACACCCTCGTCGAGCGCCTCCACGACCGCCGCCGCCGCGTTCGTGCCCCACGGCATAAGGTAGCCGACGGTCGCGGCCGGGAGGGTCCGTTCCTCCGGTTCGCGGGTGGCCGTCATGGGCGCGCCGGCCGCACCCGTGGGCCGCTCGGCGGGGATCGCCTCCACATCCCACAGCAGCGACTGGCTCCACGCGGTGAGGTCGTAGATCTGGTCGGGCTCGCGGCGCGCGCGCCGTTCGATCTGCTCCCGCACGAAATCCTCGGCCATGGGCACGTGCGCGTCGAGCAGATTGCGCGCGAACCGGTGGGCGGGCTGGTCCATGGGAACGATGAAGGTGCCCTCGGCCGGGAGCTGGCGGCCCGCCACGCTCACGGACCCGTCGACCTCGCGCACCTCGATGCCGTTGCGCACCAGCATGCGCGCCAACCGCTCGGCCATCCCCGGGTCGTGCGCCGAATGGAGGACGTACTCGGCGATGCCTTGGCCGGCGAGCTCGATCCCCTCGCGGCGGAAGGCAAGATACCCGGTCAGGATGCGCTCGCGGTTCACGGCCGACGTGTGGGCCGTCGCCATGGCCGCGGTGAATTGGTGCAGGACCCCGTCCCCGTAGGTGAGGGTGTCGCCGTCGGACTGCTCGAGCACGAGCGCGCGCGCGGAGGCCTGCTCGTAGGTCATGCCGAGCGCCCCGTGGTTCATGGGCCACATGTCGACGTAGCCCGGATAGAACAGGTCGTACACGTCGCGGTTGAAGTAGGCGAACCCGCGCGCGTCGAACGCGGCGGCGTTGGCGCGCCCGAACACGTCCATCAGCGCGATCTGGCGCTCGCCGTACCACGGGTTCTCGGGCGGGGCGGTGGGCGGGAAGAAGTAGGTGGCGTCGCCCCCCATCTCGTGCAAGTCGGCCACGATGTGCGGCCAGTACTCGAGGAAGACGCGCACCTTGCCCCGCGTTTCCATTTGGCTCTGGATGAAGAGGTCGCGGTTGAGGTCGAACAGGTAGTGGTTGACGCGCCCGCCCGGCCAGCGCTCGTCGTGCTCCGCCGACCAGGGCTCGACGTTGGGCCGAACCGCCGCCGCCATGGTGTTCTCCTGCACGAAGCGGTTGCGCCCGTCCGGGTTCTCCACCGGGTCGATCAGCACCAGCGATTCCGCCAGGATGACGTCCACCTTGGGGTCGTTCTCCGCGGCCAGCAGGTGGTAGGCCTCCATCATGGCCGCCCCGCTCGGGCTGATCTCGTTGCCGTGGATGGAGTGCATGAGCGCGGTCACCACCGGCAGGCGGGCGATGAGCTCCTCCTCCTCCCCGGCCGACATGCCCTCGGCGCGGGCCAGCCGCGCGAGATCCGCCTTCACCTCATCCAACGACGCGATCCGCTCCGGGGATCCGATCACCAGGATCACCAGCGGGCGTCCCTCCCAGCTTTCCGCGTAGTGGATCAGGTGGGTGCGCTCGGGCGCCGCGTCGGCCAACACCTCGAAGTAGCGCACGACCTGGTCGGGTGGCGTGACCACCTCCCAGACCTCGTGCCCCACCACGGACGGGATCGTGGGGATGGCCGGGTCGTACGTCGTGCCGGGGACGAACTCGCCGGGGGAGGCGGGCGCCTGGGGCCCGGGAAGCTGCAGCAGGGCGGCGAGGGCGATGGTGGCAAGCATGGTTCACCCGAAGGATGGAGGATGCGGGATCCGGACCGGTCCATACTACCAAGCCGGCGCGGGAATCGGAACCTGCGCGAGAGCCGAGCCTCACGAGCACTGGAGCCGGCCAACCCGAACCAGGGGCGACGCCGCGCTCCCCTTCCTTGTGGAATCGCGGTCCCGCGCGATACCCTCCCGACCATCCAATCCCCCGACCCCCGGCATCCATCCGGCGCCCATGCCCGCGAAACTCAACATCTTCATCGCCAGCCCGCTCGAGCCGGAGCAGGTCGAGCGCATCCGCGCCGTGGACCCGGAGCGCCTGGAGGTGGTCCACGATCCGGAGGTCCTGCCCCCGAAGCGGTACGAGGCCGACCACACCGGCCCCGCCGACTTCCGCCGCACGCCCGGGCAACACGCGCGCTGGCGGGCGCACCTCGCCCGGGCCGACATCCTGTGGGACTTCCCGCCGCGCGACCCGGACGGCGGAGGAGGACTCGCGTACGCCCCCAACGCGCGCTGGATTCAAGCCACCAGCTCGGGCGTCGGCCGCCGCGTCGAGGCGCTGGGCCTGTTGGACTCCGACCTGCTCATCACCACGGCGCGCGGCGTGCACGCCGGCCCCCTGTCGGAATTCGTGTTCCTGGTTCTGCTCGCGCACACGCGCAGGCTCACCCACCTCGCCGACCTTCAGCGCCAACACCTCTGGGAGCGTTTCTGCGGAGGCGCGCTGGAGGGCGGGACGCTCGCGATCATCGGGACGGGCGCGGTGGGGCGCCAAGTCGCGTTGACGGGCGCGTGCTTCGGCATGCGGGTGGTCGGGTTGGCCAGCCCGGGGTCGCGCCGCTCCGCCACGGACCTCGGCTTGGACGCGCTCCATCCGAACGATGCCCTGCACGAGATGCTCGCCGAGGCCGACGCGCTGGTCCTGAGCGTCCCGCACACGCCGGAGACGGACGGGCTTCTGGACCGGGCCGCTTTGCGGGCGCTCAAGCCCGGCGCGGTCGTCGTGAACGTGGCCCGGGGCGGGGTCGTGGACGAGGCCGCCCTCCTGGAGGCCCTGCGCGACGGACGCATCGCCCTCGCCGGCCTCGACGTGTTCGCGGACGAGCCTCTCCCCGCCGACAGCCCCTTCTGGGACATGCCCAACGTGATCGTCAGCCCCCACTCCTCGGCGAACGCCGCAACCGAGAACCGCAAGATCACCGACATCTTCCGCCACAACCTCGGCTGCTATCTGGACGGGCGCATCGGCGACATGCGCAACGTCTTCCAAGGGAAGCGGATGTATTGACGGGCGGGTGTATTGACCGCCGGGGACCCGGTGACCCTACCCCTCCCGCTCTCGCCTGCCGTGAAACCGTGAGACAGCCGCGCGCTTCCCGCCCCCGTCCGCCCATCGCATGGCGCCCAGGGTGCCCGCGCCGAACACCGCGAAGGCGACGATCTGGGCATACATGGTGCCATCGAACGCCAGCCCCACCAGCGCGCCCAGCGGCATCCCGATGAAGGTGGTGAGCGACGCCACCACCGCCGCGCCCACGCCCGCAATGTGCCCCAGCGGCCGCATGGCGAGCGCGTTCAGGTTGCCGAAGAGGAGGCCGATGCAGAAGAAGACCACCAGAAGGTAGGCCACCCAGAGCTGGAAGGGCGGGAGCCCCGCGAAGGCCAGGGCGACCATCCACGCGGCGAGCGACACCAGCGCGACCGAGGCGGCCGCCGTCGTCGCCAGCCGCCGCATCCCGTGCCTCATGACCAGGCGGCCATTCAGAATGGACGCGCACCCGAAGGCCAGGGAGAGGACTCCGAACCAGAGCGGAAAGAGCGCGCCGGTGCGGTAGGCCTCCTGGAAGATCTGCTGCGACGTGCTCAGGTAGGCCAGGAACGGCGCGAACACGCATCCGGTGGCCAGGGTGTATCCGAGCGCGGCGCGATTGCGAAGCACATCCACCACGGCCGCGCCGATAGCCCGCGCGGAAAGCGGACGACGGCGGTCGACGGGAAGGGTTTCGGGCTGCCGCAGCCCGAACCAGGCGAAGGCGATGGCGGCGACCGCGAGGATGGCGCCGAAGATGGCGCGCCAGCTGCCCAGCCACAGCACCGCCTGCCCGAGCGCCGGGGCCACGGTGGGAACGAGCACGAAGATGGACATGGCGAACGACATGAGCCGGGCCATGCGACGACCCTGGTAGCGATCGCGCACCATGGCGATGGTGACGATGCGCGGCGCCGCGACCCCGATGCCCTGCAGCACGCGGCCCGCGATCATCGCGCCGAACGTGGAGGCGAATATGCTCACCAGGCATCCCGCCATGAAGACCACCATACCGGTCAGTATCGCGCCACGGCGACCGATACGGTCGGAAAGCGGACCAAAGACGATCTGGCCGACCCCCAGCCCCGCGAACACGGCCGTGATGACGAGCTGGACATCGTTGCGGCGCGGCGCGCCCAGCTCGAGCCCGATCGCCGGCAGGGCCGGCAGCATGGCATCGATCGAGATCGCGACCAGCGACATCATCAACGCCACCAGGCAAACGAATTCGCGGGTGCCGGGAGCGGACTTGGCGCGCGGGGGCCTCATCGCGCGCTCCGGGCGGCATGGCCGCGCACCCGTGGCGCTCGGTGGTCCAAAGCGATCACGCCCGGGCGCACATCTCCACGGCGCTGGCCAGCGAAGCCAGCGGATCGCCGCCGCGCGGGATGAACTCGTGCGCCAGGTAGCCCGTGAAGCCCGTGTCGCGGATGGCGCGCACGATGGCCGGGTAGTTGAGCTCCTGCGAGTCGTCGATCTCCGCGCGTCCGGGGACCCCGCCCGTGTGGTAGTGGCCAATCCAGTCGCGGGCGCCGGTGAGGGTGCGGATGACGTCCCCCTCCATGATCTGCATGTGATGGATGTCGTAGAGGATGCGCACGCGGGGAGAGGCGACGGCCCGGACGATCTCAAGGGCGTAGGCCATGCGGTCGCCAATGTAGTCGACGTGCCCGCCGGGCTTGGAGTTGAGCGCCTCCACGAGGATCGTCACGCCCTCGGTCTCGGCGATGGGGGCGCACTCCAGCAGGCACCGGATCGAGTTCTCGATGGCCGGCGCGTCCGGCATGCCGCGTCGGTTGCCGAAGAAGCAGATCACGTTGGGCACGCCGGCGCGCGCGGCGGCCGGGATGTGCCGCTCGAACGCGCCAATGATGCCGGCGTGGTTGCGGGGTTCGTTCAGTCCGTCCTCGATGGTGCCCGCGCCCACGTCGCCGCAGGAGACCACCAAGCCGTGGTCGCGGGCGACCGACCATTCCTCCACCGTCAGCAGGTCGATGGCGGGCAGTCCCATCTCCGCGACCGCCGCGCAGAACGGTTGCAGCGGGATCTCCTCGAAGCACCAGCGCGCCACGGACTGGCCGATGCCGGTCTGGGAGGCGGTTCCCTCCGGGTGGAACTCGCCGTCCCGGGGGGTCGCGGTGGATGAGCCGCCACCCCGGCCGCCCGCCGACGCCCATGCTCCCGCCTCCGCCGCGCGCGCGCCGCCATCTTCCCCCGGCACCATCAGCCCCAGCGAGGCGGCGGCGGTGGCCTTCAAGGCTTGGCGACGGGTGAGCTTGGGTGTCTTCGCGGGCATCCTCGGGAGCCTCCGCAGGCGCGGGACATGAAGGCGACGCTCGAAACCGCACCGCAGCCATCCCATCATGGATGTTCCTTGTGTGACGTGTTGCGCGACATCTTGTGCGACGCGTTGTTTGACATAGGTAACATATCATTTGACAACAAGATATGATAGCGGCGCCCCGTTATTTGACACCCTATTTGACGCCTTGTCTGACCGCCGATCCGGCCGGCTGGGTCGCCCCCACGCCCCGCAACCCCTCTCGATGGCACCGGAGTTGATCGCGACGGTTTGGTCGCCGCGACCGGGCAGAGGGTCGAAGGCGACGAGCGCGCCCCCGCACGGCACCCGCGGCGCATCGCGTGGTTGCCTTGGGGACTTGGCGGCGCGTAAGGTTGGCATCTTCCCGAGCCTCCATTCGCATCGGGCGAGACGGCGGCGCAGGCGCCACCGGGGCGGACGCGCGCAAAGGGCGACCAGGAAGGGCAACAACCCATGAAACGACGGCGAGCCATCGGGGTGCTGGGCGGGATCGCGAGCGGTCCCCTGCTCGCGCCCGAGGGTGCCCTGGCGGAGCTGGTGGCCTGGGCCGAGCGGGTGCGCGCCTCCGCCGGGACGGCCACCATGGCGGGCGCGAGTGGCGCGCAGGCGGCCGCCAGCCACCTCACCCCGCCCCGCGCGCGCGTGATGGCCGCCCTGGCCGAGGTGATCATCCCCGCGACCGACACACCGGGCGCGTCCGAGGCCGGCGTGACGGACTTCGTGGCCACCCTGGTGGACGGGTGGCTGGACGACGACGACCGCGACCGCTTCCTGGCCGGCCTCGACACGGTGGATCCGGCGGCCCGCGACCGCTTCGGGCGCGACCTCGCCGACTGCGCGCCGGCGGAGCGGGCGGAGCTGGTGGGCGAACTGGACGCCGAGCTGACCCGCCGCCGCGACGACCCCGCCCACGACGCGACCCGACACTTCTTCTTCGACGTGAAGCGCTTCACCGTGGCCGGCTACTTCACCTCGGAGGCCGGCCTGGCGGCCATCGGCCACCGCATCACCTTCCGCGCCTTCGAGGGGTGCGCGCCCCTGGCGCCCGACGGGGACCGGGTGCCCGCCCCCCGGCCACCACAATGAACATCCGCCCCCGCCGCCGGGAATACGACGTCATCGTGGTCGGGTCGGGCATGTCCGGCGGATGGGCGGCCAAGGAGCTCACCGAGCTGGGCGCGACCGTGCTCGTGCTGGAGGCCGGCCCCGCCATCGACCCGGACCGCGACTACGGCGAGCACATCCGCCCATCCGAATTGCCCTATCGGGGCTGGAACGACCGCAAGGCCCTGGCCGCCGATCAGCCCATCCAGAGCCAGTGCTACGCCTGCGACGAAGTGGCGCGCAAGTTCTTCGTGAACGACAACGAGCATCCCTACGCGAGCGACTCCGAGGATCCCTTCCTGTGGATCCGTGGACGGCAGGTGGGCGGGCGCTCCATCATGTGGGCGCGTCAGTGCTACCGGCTGAGCGACATCGACTTCGAGGCCAACGCGCGCGACGGGCACGGCACGGACTGGCCCATCCGCTACGCGGACATCGCCCCCTGGTACGCCCACGTCGAGGCCTTCGTGGGCATCAGCGGCCAGAGCGAGGGGCTGCCCCAGGTGCCGGACGGCGTTTTCCTGCCGCCCATGCCCATGTCGTGCGTCGAGGAGCACGTGCGCGGCGCCGTCCACCGCGCGTACGGCGGGACCCGGCGCATGACCATCGGGCGCACGGCGGTGCTCACCCGCGATCACCTGGGACGGCGCGCCTGCCACTATTGCGGCCCCTGCCACCGCGGCTGCCGCACCCGCAGCTACTTCAGCTCGGTCAACGCGACCCTGCCGGCGGCCCATGCCACCGGCCGTCTGACGCTCCGCCCCAACAGCGTGGTGCCCGGCGTCGTGTGGGACGCGCGGCGGGGCCGGGTGACCGGCGTGCGGGTCATCGACCGCGAGACCCGGGAGGAGCTGGAGTTCCACGCCCGGGTCGTCTTCCTCGGCGCCTCCGCCCTGGAATCGACCCGCATCCTGCTGAACTCGACTTCGGCGGACTTCCCCGACGGGCTGGCCAACTCGAGCGGCGCGCTGGGCAAGTACCTCATGGACCACACCATGTGCGTCGACACCCGCGCCACCTTCGACGGCTGGGACGACCGCACCACGCGCGGCAGGCGTCCCAACGGCATCTACATCGCCCGCTTCGCCAACGTCACCGAGCCTTCCCCGGACTTCGAGCGCGGATACGGCTTCCAGGGCGCGGCCGAACGCGAGGGCTGGGGACGCGGCGCGTACATACCGGGCTTCGGCGCCGACTTCAAGCGCGAGCTGACCCGTCCGGGGCCCTGGGAGTTCCGGATGCACGCCTTCGGAGAGTGTCTCCCGCGCGAGGAGAACCACGTGGCCCTCGATCCCGGGCGGGTCGACGCCTGGGGCATCCCCACGCTCCGCATCCATTGCGAATGGAGCGACAATGAGCGGACGATGATGCGCGACGCGGTGCGGCAGGCCGCCGAAATGCTGGAGGCCGCGGGCGGACGGAACATCCGGCCCCAGCCGGTCATCTCTCCCCCGGGGTTGGCCATCCACGAGATGGGCACCGCGCGCATGGGCCGCGACCCGTCCACCTCGGTGTTGAACGCCTTCAACCAGGCTTGGGACGTGCCCAACCTGTTCGTCATCGACGGCGCTGCCATGGCCTCGTCCGGGTGCCAGAACCCGTCGCTCACCTACATGGCGCTCGCGGCGCGGGCCAGCCACTACGCGGTGGAGGCGTCGCGGCGGGGTGAGATCTGACAGGGGCGCCACCTCGCCGGACCGACGCCCCGGAGACACGAAGATGCCCACCGAATACGCCATCCCCATCTTCTTCGCCAACCCCGGAGACTTGCGCGCCTGGTTCGAGGCCAACCACGACAAAGCCGATGTTGTGTGGGTGGGGTACTACAAGAAGGCCACCAAGCTGCCCAGCGTCACGGTCGCCGAGTCCGTGGACGTGGCGCTGTGCTTCGGATGGATCGACGGGCTGAAGCGAAGCGTCGACGACAAGGCGTACAAGATCCGCTTCACCCCGCGGCGGGCGCGGAGCCGGTGGAGCCCCCGCAACCTGGCCCGCATGAAGCGGCTGCTCGCGGAGGGAGTCGTGGTCGAACCGGGGCTTGCCGCGTACAACCGGCGCGACAAGGCCAAGGACCGAGCGGCGTACGCCCAGGACGTTTCGGAGCTGCCTACGAAGTACGCCAACCGGGTCAAGGCCGAGCCCGAGGCGTGGACGTACTTTCGGAATGCGCGGCCGTCCTACCGAAAGCAAGTGGCCCGCTGGGTCGTGGGCGCGAAACGCGAGGAGACGCGCGAGCGCCGGCTGCGCATTCTGATCGAGTCGAGCGCCGAGGGGAAGTTGATCCCGTTGATGCGGTGGATGGAGAAGTAGTGAGGAGTTCATCCACCCAACCCAGCGGAAGCCGCTCGCAATGTGGTGCGGTCTTCCTCTCACAACCTCACGGCAGCCGCAGAAGCTCGCCTTCCCGAGCGAGTCGGCCGTTATCCACAAGGTCGTCCAGTACGTGCCGGAAGCTGCGGGCGACCTTACGGCCCGTGCGCTTGAAGCCGAAGAGACGAACCGCTTCCCGCACCGCGTCGTCCGCCGCGATCCCGTAACTTGCTCGGACGGCTTCGACCAAGGCCGCCCCGACCTCCTCCGGCGGGATCATGTCGGCCCGCTGAAGCGAAAGGGGTATGTTGCCATCCCGGCGACGGACTTTGACATCGGCGGCGTTGTGGCCAAGCCGCCAAAGAAACCCCCGAGCATCCTCGCGATAGAGCCGCTTGTTCACTCCCAGGCGCGCACTCCACCTCATCTGTTTTCGGATTCGGGTGCCGGAGCGGCCGACGCCTGCTGCCACGCGAATCCTTGTCACGACCTCGTCGAAGTGGACAGGACTCTCGACCTTGACCACGTCGGCGATCAAGCGTCCGATCAGCGGCCGCGACCACCGGTGGAGCGGCTTGCGCGTCGAGTCCGCAGGTAGATGGAGCTTAGCCATGGTGTAGGGGTGGGTCGGCGACGGAATCTTGGACTCTTGCTCGGCTGCTCGCTCAAGCGGCCTTTCCGGCTCACGCGTGGGCAACGGGTTCCGCGCCGAAGTGAGTGCGTCCGCTTGCGCCCCGCGGATCGCCTCCTCGACCTTGCCAAGCTCCCTGTCCGGATCGCGGAACCAGTCCGTGCTCCAGATGCGGTGGATCTTCCAGCCCAGCCCTTCCAAAACCTGCTGCCTAAGCCGATCCCGGTCCCGGGCCGAGCGTGCGCTGTGGTAGGCGGCGCCGTCGCACTCAATCCCCAGCAGGAACCGCCCACGCCGCGACGGATCCCTGACCGCCAAGTCTATGAAGAACCCGGCCGTCCCCACCTGATGCTCAACCTCGAAACCCTTGGCTCTCAGCTCGGTCGCCACCGCCTCCTCAAACGGAGAGTCGGCCTCCCGCCCCGTCACCCGGGGGATGTCGATGTTCCCTGTCTTGGCGTACTCGAGGAACGTCTTGAGTGCTTCGACTCCCCGCGCCTTGGATCGCTGCAGGTCCAAGTCCCCGCCAACGAAGTTGGAGTAGACCACGCAACGCCGCCGCGCCCGCGTGATGAGCACGTTCAGGCGCCGCTCCCCTCCCTCTTTGTTTAGCGGCCCGAAGTTCATTGGGAGGAAGGAGCCGTTGATCGTACCATACCCAATGCTGATCAGGATCACGTCGCGTTCGTCACCTTGAACGTTCTCCAGGTTCTTCACGAAGAAGGGCTCCTCGGGGTGCCCGGCGAAGAACTCCTCGCACGGGGGATGGAGGCGACGCAGGCTGTCGATCTCATCCTCAATCCGGCGCGCCTGCACGGTGCTGAACGCCGCCACGCCGAGGGTGAGTTCGGGCGTGGCTCGCGCGTGCTCCATCACCGCCTGCGCCACCGTTTTCGCCTCGGCGGTGTTGATTCCGCGGCGCTCGTAGTGGGCCTCGGGGATGTGCCGGAAGACGAGGCCAACGTCCTTCTTGTCGGCGTCGGGGCTCGGGAAGGTCACGAGGCGGTTTTCGTAGAATTCGTGGTTCGACACCGTGATCAGCGATTCGTGGAGGCTACGGTAGTGCCACTTGAGCATCCGTTCCGGCGCTCCTTGCGCGCAGAACATGCCCAGAATGCTCTCGAGATCGGCGGTCTGGCTCGCCTCGTCCTCGTCGTCGTCGGCCAAGCGGTCGAAAAAGCTGGTCGGTGGGAGCTGCTTGCTGTCGCCGACGACAACCGCCTGCTTACCTCGGATGATCGCCCCCAGCGCCTCGACCGGACGCACTTGGCTCGCCTCGTCGAACACCACCAGATCGAATTCGACCGATGTCGGCGGTATGTACTTCGCGATCGACAACGGGCTCATCATGAAGACCGGTTTCATCCTCTGGATGGCCCGTCCCGCATCCTTCATCAGCCGCCGGACAGGCAAATGACGACGCTTCTTTTCGAATTCACGGGAAAGGACCGCCAGCTGCCCACCCCCCGACCCTCGCGGAAGCTGTTGCCAATGGCGTTCGGCAACGAGTGCCCGGTTGTGGGAAAACTGCTCCTCGTCCAGCTGCCCAAATCTCTCCACGATGGCCGCGTGTGTGACCCCGTCGAACTCGGCGAGTGCGGTGCGTTTCCGGAGGGCCACCTCCAGCCAAGCCGTGTAGCACCCATGCTCGAAGTGTGCCGTCAACTGCTGGGCAGCGTCCTCCAGCACCGACGCAGCCTCCGCCACCTCCACAATCCCCTGCTTGGAGGCTTCTTCTTCCAGTTGGTTGAAGCGTACTACGTCATGGGCCTTGGCAACGGCATCGCGGGCATCCCGGAGCCACGCGTCGAGGTCTACGTACTTTCGCTCCTCCAGCGTTTCGCATGGCTCGAATCGGTCAGATCGCATCTTCACCGCTCTGTTCATCTTCCGCAGCGCCGCGTCGAGAGTCTTCAGATCGGACGCGCAGGCTTCGGCGGAAGCCTCCAGATCGGAACGTTCGGGCGGGTCATCGAGGAGCGCATGGATGTGCGAGTCGATCTTCCCGCGGGACTGGTCCCGGTGCAGTCCCACGAGCCAAGTTACCGCCTCGGCGAGGTCACGGTGCGCGTCCGCCCGGTCGCCAAGCGTAACCGTGGGGAAGAAATCCGCCACAAAGTCGCGCGACTCCGCGATGGCATGGCGCAGCCTGCTGGCCACCAAGATTCCGTCAAGGAGTTCGATCTGCTTGTCAAGGGCGGCGGGCGGTGTGGCCAGACACAGCCCACGCACCTGGCGGCGCGCGTCCCTGAACGGACGAATGAGGAAGCGCCACCACTTTTGGCCATACTCACGCAACGCTTGGCGCGCCGCCAGCACGTCTTGGTCCCACGCCTCCGGAATGAGGACGGTACCGTGCCGTTCCCTGATCTCGCCGTAGCGACGGGCGTCGGTGGCGACCCGGGTGATCCGCGTAGCTTCCGTGACCCAGCCTGGGTGGCGGTGATCAGCCCCCAACAGCACCGGAGCCTCCGCCGCTCTGCGCGCGGTGCGGATTGTACGTTGGAGACCGTCCCGCTCCAGTTCCCCAAACGCCACATCTCGGCGAAGCACTACGCTGAGAGTGCGCCAATCGCGTTGGAGACGGCGGATGGCGGCCGACACATCCTCGACATGGTCGCGGACCTCGTGCTCGTCGCTGGGGTGGAAATGGCGGAGGCCGCACCCCCACCAAGGATGACGCCGCGGGATGCCGATCTTCTTCACCTGCTCCTGCATTTCGCTGACCAGAGCACGCCGACGCCTAAAGTCGTCGGCGGTCCACGATGCCGATTCGGGCAGCGTGAGCCCCCTACCAGTGACGACCAATCCGTCGGCCTTCAGCTTCGCGAGGTGACCGATCAGCTCGTGCGGGGTGAGTTCACTTTGCGCTACTTGGGTGTTGACCGCGCGGGAATACTCGTCTAGACGTCGGCGATCGGATTCGAGGAGCACGTGGTTCTCGGCACGTCCCTCGACTTTGGGACGGCCCAGTGACCGCGTTCGCCTCAGCTCGTCGAGGACGGCGCGCTTGTTGGTCTTGTGACTATGCAGCTCGAGACACGCGTCGCCCAGGTGTACGGAGTCCAGCCGACGCTTCACAACCTCGAGCGCCGCCATCTTCTCCGCGACGAAGAGCACAGTCTTCCCGCGTGCGAGCGCTTCCCCGATCAAGTTGGTAATGGTCTGCGACTTGCCCGTCCCAGGCGGGCCTTGTATGACAAGGTTTTGTCCGGCCATGACGTTCAGGACCGCGCGGGTCTGCGAGCTATCGGCGTCCACGACCGGGCGAAGGTCGGCTTGGTCAAGACGGTTGGAACCGCCCGCGTCGCTGTCCACGCCATTATCTGGAAGGCGCTCGTTGAAGCCTTCCTTGTCGTACAACTTACCTACGACTTCATGGTCGGCCGGTTGCTTGTCCTCGGGCCATTTCTCCGGATCCAAGTCCTTGTAGATCAGTAGTTTGCTGAACGAGAAGAAGTTGAGGTGGATCTCGTTGTACCCGACGGTCCAGCGAGGTTGTTGCGCCACAGCCCGTTCGACCTTGCGCAGGTAGGCGCCAACATCAAGGTCTTCCTCGGAAGGCATCTCCGGAATCGCGACGTTGAAGTCCTGCCACAGCTTGGACTCGAGCGAGAGGTTCGGTTCGATGTCGTCCTTCGTCCAAGTCAGCTTATAGTTCGCGCGCACGTTGGATCGCGTGAGTTCAACGGGGATCAAGAGCAGCGGCGCACGCCGCTCGGTATCGCTGTCCTCGGACTCGTACCACCGGAGCATCCCCAATGCGAGGTATAGGATGTTGACCCCTTGCTCCTCAATCGACAGCCGCGCCTGCCGGAAGGTCTCACGCAGGCGCAGGTTGAGTTGATCCCGACCAAGCTCCGTCTGGAGTCTGATCTTGGTGCGCCGGACATCGGTATCTTCGGAGTCGGGAACGGACTCTGCGGGGCCGGGGAGGGAGATGCCAACGGTTGCGGCCACTCGGTCGGAATCCAAGCGACCCGTCCCCTCGGCCGTCGGCACGGGCCGGAAGTACATGACTCGCTCGTCTTCAACGAGGACGCGGAAGGTCTCGCTGGAGCTCTCGTCAACGACTTCGACCCCGCGACGATTCGAGGTACGGAAGTTCAGGAGCGAGTTGCGGAGAGACAGGTCGAGGAGCTCACGGCGGGACTTGGCGATTTCGGCCGCGATGCTGGTGCTGGCCACCGCATGGACGCCGTTGGTGGTGTCGGTCATTGTTCGGTGCCTGTGATCGGGTCTCCGTTCGGGCTTCGTCTCCTCATCGCCCGAGCACGTTATCGCGTTGGGAGCACGCAAGCCAAGGCATCCAGCGTGGCATCAAGCCCCGCGCAACCGGCCGTAACCCCGCGTTTGCCCCTCCCCGCGCGCCCTTGTACCCTCATGATCGGCACTCAAGGCACGCACGGTCGGCATGGGCACGCACGGAAGCTTCGACACCCTCTCGCGGGAAGCGCGCGGCAGGCTCATGAGCCGCATACGCGGCAAGGACACCAAGCCCGAAATGCGCGTCCGGCGCCTGGTGCACGGGCTCGGCTATCGGTACCGCCTCCACGCCCGCGATCTCCCCGGCAAACCCGACATGGTGTTCCGGCCCGTCCGCAAGGTCATCTTCGTCCACGGATGCTTCTGGCACTGTCACCCGGGCTGCTCCAGGCACCGCGTGCCCCGATCCCCCGAACGCCGCGACTTCTGGAAGGCGAAGCTCGATGGCAACGTCGCGCGCGACCGGCGCAACCGCGAGCAGCTGGAGGACGACGGCTGGAAGGTCCTCGTGATCTGGGAATGCGAGAGCGCCGACGTGGACCTCGTCACGGAGAAGGTGTCGCGGTTTCTCGGTGAACGCGCGCCGGCGCACGCATTGGTTGGGGGCTCCTGACGAGGCCGAGCAACCGCCCCGGCCCATGGCGTGGTCGAGACGGTCGACCCGACGCCGCCGCGTGACCAACCTCCGGGTCCCTGCAACGCTCCCGCTCCATCTGGACGAGCCGCCGTCCACGGGCTATCGTTCCCTGTCAGTCCGCAGGTCGTCCCGGGGCCGGTCGTCCCCGCGGGCCGGGGTCGGGCAAGACCGAACGGAGAGATCATGGCGAAGAAGTCGAAGGGTCCTCGCGTCACCATCAAGATGTCCAGCACCGAGAGCCCCTATCGGTTCAGCACCACCAAGAACAAGCGCAACAATCCCCAGCGCCTCGAGCTCAGGCGGTACGACCCCGTCCTGCGCCGCCACGTCCTCTTCAAGGAAGAGAAGTAGGCGTCCGGGGCACGAACGGAGGACTCACGCGATGTCTCGCAAGTGCGACATCACCGGGAAGGGCCCACGGGCCGCGAACAACGTTTCCCACGCTCACAACAAGTCGAAGAGGCGGCAGCTCCCGAACCTGCAGAAGAAGCGGATCTTCGTCCCGGAGCTTCGCAAGTCGGTTCGCGTCAGGGTCTCAACCTCCGCCTTGCGGTCGATCGACAAGGTGGGGCTGAAGGCGTTTCTGCGGAAGAACGGGCTCACGCTCAGCGACATCGTCTGATTCCGCGAGGCCGGCGGACCCAAGCCGTCGGCCGCCCCGGTCTCCTCAACCTCGGGCTCGCCTGCGCGCTGCTGATGGGCGCGGCGCCCGTCGCGGCCCAGGACGCGGCCGTCGACGACCCGGCCGTCCTCTCCCTCATCCGCAAGGCCAGGGCGCTGCGTGAATCGGCGCCTTCCCTCGCCGCCCTCGCCGCCTACCGGGCGGGAGCCGAAGGGCACATCTACTTCTACCTCGACCGCGAAGACGGGGGCGCCCCGATCCCGATTCGCGTCGACCAGGTGGCGGTGGATCTCTACCAGAACTCCGTCGGCCAGCGGCGCCAGGTCATCCAGGCGCTCCGGAAGCGCGAGCTCTTCCCCCTCGCGGACTTCGACTACTACATCGACCGCCTGACCGCGGTCCAGAACGGATTCGGAAACCGAATCGCCATCGGCGAGGGTCGCGACGTGCGCAACGTGCCGCACCCCCTGGGCCGCGACGGCGAGGACACGTATCGCTATCAGGTGGCCGACTCCATCCGCCTCATCTTTCCGGGCCGCGCCACGCCGATCCGCGTCTACGAGGTGGCGGTGCGTCCTCGCCGCGAGGACCGCCCCGGCATGGTCGGCAGCGTCTTTATCGACGTCGATTCGGGAGCGCTGGTCCGCATGACCTTCGGCTTCACTCCGGCATCGTACCTGGATCCCCGCACGGACCGGGTCACGGTCAGGCTCGAGCACCGCTTCTGGGAGGCCGGCCTGGTGCTGCCGCACCGCCAAGTGGTCGAAGTGCGGCGCGAGCTGCCGGAGCTGGACCTTCCGGTGGGTTCGGTGATCCGCGCGACGCTGGATGTCGTGGACTTCGAGCTCAACCCGGAACTGGCCCCCGACTTCTTCTCGACGCCCGTCCGCCCAACCCGCCCGCCCTACAACGCCGCCGACTCGACCGCGTTTCGCGACCCCCTCATGGGCAGGATGGCCGAGGAGGGGCTGTCTCCGGTGAGCGCGGTCGACATCGAGGCCGAGGCGCGCCGAGCGGCCCGTGCCCAAATCGCGAGCGGGTTGCCGAGGGTTCGCGTCTACACCGACCGGGTCTCGTCGGTGCTGAGGGCGAATCGCGCGGAGGGCGTGCACGTCGGGCTGGGCGCGTCGTATGCGCCCACGGAAGGGGTCAAGCTGGACGTGCTGCCCGGGTACGGGACCGGGAACGGCGCGTTCACCGCCAGGGTGCGCGGGCAATGGATGGTGGGAGAGGTCACGACGGCGACCCTGGCCTTCCACGGGCGCCAGCTCCGCGACGCGGGGCCGTTCGCGGGTGCGTCGGGTGCGGTGAACACCCTGTCCACGCTCTTGAGAAACCACGACTACACCGATCCCTGGCTCGCGACCGGGGTTGGCGCGAGTCTCGAGCGTGCGGTCGGAGGCGCGGCGAGCGTGCGCGTCGGGGTCGTCTGGGAGGAGATGTCCGCCGTGCGGTCACCCGTCGGGTTCGGATCGCCGGAACCGTTGCGCGGGGTGCGTCCGGTGGATGAGGGCCCGTGGGCGGCGTTGAGCGCCGGCGTGGTCCGCCGCTGGCGCGGTCTGGGCTCCTGGGGGGCCGAGGCGTCCGTGAACGGGACGGCGGGACGATGGGAGGGCCGCGGGGCGGCGAAGCTGGTGGCGGGGATCGAAGGCAGCGTGGCCCGGAACGATCTGTCGCGTCGCGCGACGTTGAGGGTGGACGCCGGTGCGCTCTGGGGCGAGGCGCCGCGGCAGCTCCACTTTCTGCTGGGTGGACGCGGCACTCTGCCCGGCCACCCCTACCGCGCCTACGGAGGTCGCACGTTCGCGCTGACGCGGGGCGAAGCGTCCATGTCGCTGCCGTCGGGATGGCTGTCGGCGCGGCTGGTGGCGGGCGCGGGGGCGGTTGGCGCCACACCCAGCCTGCTTGGGGACACCTGGCAAGTTGGTGGAACCGGAGGGCTGCTGGGTTACGCGGGTCTGGGGCTGGGCGCGCTCCACGACGTCATCCGCGTCGACGGCGCGTGGGGAATCCCCGGGGGCGCGTTCGAGCTGTGGTTCAGCGTGGACCCCATGCTTCGACGCTTTTTTTAGGGGCGTTTGGTCGTCCGCCGGGGCACGGACCCAATCCCACGCTCTCCATATAGTCGTCCGAGAACGGGAACTCGAACAAGAGCCCGTCGGGTTCCAAGCGGATGCGTGGTTCGGGCGTTCCAGCCCTTCGGCAAGCGCGAAGAATACGGCTGATTCCTCGTCCCCACGTCTCGATCTCACCCGCCCAGAAGAATGCCCTCGCGATGTCCGGGTTGTGGGGGTGCGACGGATGCGGTCCCATCAGCCGGTCGAGAGTCCATCCGTCCGGTAGGGAGCCCGGATTGAAAATGAGGAGGCGGTCGTCGTGCACCCGAATCTGAATGTCCACCGGCACGGCGTAGTCCCGGTGCACCACGGCGTTCAGGATGGCCTCTCGTAGCGCGGCTTTGGGCATGGGGTAGCTCTCGACCCGTTGAGTCTCCTCGTACCCGATGCCCGCGCGCAGGTACTTGAAGAGCAGCACCTCCATGGTCTGGTCGACCTGCCTCAGGAGCCCCCCGGAGATATCGTCGTGAAAGCGCACGTCGGAGTCGTTGCGGAAGTACCCGACCTTGATGTGCGCGCCGGCCACGAAGCGTTCCGGGTCCGCGTGGAAGAGAAGAATGGCCGCTTTGGTCAGGTGGTCGCCATCGGTGAGGCGGAGCTTGTCGACGAGGCGGGCGTCGTCCAGCTCCAGCGCGTCATCCGACAAACGTCCGGCCTTGGCGACCCGCTTACGATAGTCGGTGAGCGCCGCGGGGTCCAAGTCCTCCAACGCCACGCGCGGGTCCGGCATCCCGTCCCAGCATCTGCCGGTTGCGCGGAGCAGCGAGCGGTCGAACGCGGGGTCCTTAAGCGCTTGGTCGGTGCTCCTCATGAGCCATCCTGCGACTCGTCGCCGGGTCCGGCCAACTTCAGAATCTCTTCCAATATGTCGAAGATGGGCTCGAAGTGGCGGAAGTCCTTGTCCTCTCCATTCTCGCAGAGCCAGTCGCAGAGATTCGCCTTCTCGTCGGAGTTGATCTTCCACAGCTCAGGGACCGTCTTCCGTTCTCCGCGCACTTTCTCCCCGTGAGCATCTACGGTGTCGATGAAGGCCTCCTTGTGCTCGATGGCCCTCTCCAAGGTTTTCTTGTCGAAAAAGTGTTCGATTCCTTCCTTGATCGGATGACTCTCTTCGTCAGGGCACTTCGGCATGACCCGTCGATACACCTTGCCCTTTTCAGCCGACGCCACATTAATCTCGGGGTCATGGAGAATCACGACGGCCCGGTGACCCGACTCCACCCTCGCGAGCGGTCCCTGTTGCTTCCACAACTTCTTTAGCTCCGAGTCTCCACCAACTGGCCTGACCGTAAATTCTTCCAGTATGTCTTCCTTCTGCAGCACCATCGCCGCTCGAGTGATGTACTTCACGTCTGTATCACCATCAACGAATAGGAAGTATGGTCTTCCCGCGCGTAAGTCAGA
This sequence comes from Longimicrobiales bacterium, assembly GCA_965221265.1. Lineage (GTDB taxonomy): Bacteria > Gemmatimonadota > Gemmatimonadetes > Longimicrobiales > Gaopeijiaceae > BD2-11. Next base: position 926,778 of record OZ244873.1, read on the forward strand.
CAATGACGAGGTCGCGGCAAGGACCCGATACGCTTCGCCGAATTCGCTGAATCGCTCCGGATCAATGGCGGTCCCCGACGGAAGCTCGTACAGGCCGAATCCGTCCTCCCCGAGTGCCTTGCTCAGCCCAAGGACGAAGAGCGGCGAATGCGTGGTCATCACGAACTGCACGCGGGGGAACATCTTGATGAGGGCCGGGAGCACCTCATGTTGGTGCCGAGCGTGAAGGTGCATGTCCACCTCATCAATGACGACAAGGCCGCGTACATCCTCGGCCTTGGGGAACCACACGCTTCTTTCCTCTCTGAAGTCGAAGTCTCGCAGAATTGACAGAAACAGTCCCAGCAAGGCCACCTCGCCGCTGGAGAGCTGGAAGATGTTGGGGACCAGAAGGTCACCGTCCACCATAATCCCCAAGCGCCGGTCATGTCGGCTGCCAATCCCGACTTGTACATCACCAGAACCCCTTAGCACGACTTGGTTTATGACTTGAAGGGCAAGCGCATAGGCGTTGGTGGCGTCTCCGGTACGCTCGAGCAACACAGGAAGGCGAACCGTGCCATGGTCTTTGGTATTGAAAGGAACTGGGGCACTCCGCGTCTCGAGGACTGCTCGATCAAGAGCGACGCTGAACAACCAATGCTGAATGTCCTGAAGTGGTGAAGCGGCGATGATGTTGCGATCCGTCGCTCGCGGAGCTCTGGGGCGGATGGTGTGGCTGGGACGAGGCCATTGGCTCGCCGGATTTACCCAAGCAGGCTCTTCAAAGCGGTCTGAAGGAAAATAGAGTAAACAGCTATTGAAAAGCAGTTTGCGAGTTATCGCGAGGTCGGATGGTAAGGGGGAGAAGTTATTGCCTAAGTGATCGTATTTGCCTTCCTTAACGCCCTTCAACGCCGAATGAGCTGCCGTGCCCTCGTCCATCGGCGGAGACGTGTCCTGCTGTCTTGGGGAAGCCAGAAAGATCTCCTCGATGAACCGACCCTCTTCGAAACCGACACGAGCGAAATAGTAGCCCGAGCCCACCGCAATATACCGACCATCCCGAACCTTAAATACGCGTCCCTCGGGTGTCTCCCTAGAGTTCGGATCCGAATACGCCGCATGCTTCGCCTCGATCATCCCGTTGACGATGTGCGACAGCACGATCGTCTTCCCGGTGCCATTCTCGCCCACGAGCACGACGGGCTTCGGGTTCTCCCCATCGAACGGGAACCGGATGTCCAAGCGTTGCACCGGACCGTAGTTCTCAAGCTGAACGCGCTTCACGTACACGGGCTAACCCTCCTCGCCATCCAGGCTGATCTCAACCAACGGGACCCCTACCGCCCCACCCCCGGCACCCCCTCCGGCTCGTCGTCCCACCACCACAGCGGCGCCAGAGGCCTCTGGCGCGGATACAACTCGTCGAGCGTGTCGCCGTCGTACAGGCGACCGTTGAGCATCACCCGGTCCACCGTGTTGGTGTTGCGCAGGTCGGCCAGCGGGTTGCCCTCCAGAATCACCAAGTCGGCCAGCTTGCCCGCCTCGATGCTGCCCAGGTCCTGGTCGAGCCCAATCGCCTCGGCTCCGAAGATGGTGGCCGTGCGCAGGGCGTCGTGTTCGTCCATGTCCGCGGCCGCCATCGCCCACAGCTCCCAGTGGTAGCCGAGTCCCTGGAGCTGACCATGACTGCCCACTCCCGCCTTGCCGCCCGCCTCGACCAGGTCCTTTACGAACTCGCCGTGGCGCGAGAAGGTGTGCTGGTCGCCACGGAACCACTGCGGCCGGCGCAACGTTCGGCTGTCGATCTCGTCGTGGGGCGTGAAGCGGCGCAGCTTGGGGTCGTCGTGCGGGTTCTCGCGGCTGTAGAAGTAGTTCTCCGCCCACGGACCGCCGTACGACACCAGAAGGGTCGGGGTATAGACCCGACCAGTCTCGGCAAAGAGGCGCACATAGTCATCGTATACGGGGAAGATGGGGATCGAGTGTTCGAGCCCCGGATATCCATCGAGGGTCTCCGTGAGATTCTGGCGGATGTTGAGCGAGCCCTCCGTGGTGGGCATCAGCCCCAGTTCGCGCGCGGCCATGATGATGTGCTGGCGGCCCTTGCGCGCGGCCGCCACGTACATCTTGATGGTCTTGGTGTCGAAGTAGTCGGAATAGCGCCGCAGAACATCGTGCGCCTCCTCGACGGTGTCGATCTGGTCCTGCCAGAACACGCCGGGGCCGGTGGAGTAGACGCGCGGCCCCAGCACCGAGCCGGTGCGCACCATGTCCGCGTACGAGAGCACCTCCGTGTTGCCCGTCTGCGGGTCGCGGGTGGTGGTCACCCCGTAGGCCAGGTTGGCCAGGTAGGGCCACACGTCGGTTCGGTGCAGCTGGTCGCGCGCGCGCAGGTGGGCGTGCGTGTCCACGTAACCGGGCACGATCGTGCGCCCGGACACGTCGATCACGGTGGCCTCCTCGGGCACCGCGACCGACCCGCGCGCCCCCACCGCCTCGATCCGGTTGTCGCGCACCACGATGTCGGCGTTCTCGATCACCTCGTCGCCGTTCATCGTGATGGCGCGCGCGCCCCGGAGCACGGCCACGCCTTCCGGGATGTCGCGGGGCGCCTCGATGAGCACCCGGAACTCCGCGGCGCGGTACGCGTCGTCGTCGCCGTTGCCGCCCCCCTCGGCCTCCTCCTGGGTTTCGGCTTCCTCGGCCTCGTCCGCCTCCGCCGCGGCGGCCACGCTGTCCTCGAACGCTCCGGCGGCGTCCAGGTCGTAGACGAAGTGCGCGTTGCCCAGCGACCAGTGCACCGAACGGCCATCGCCGCTCCACGCCGGGAACTCGCCCCCGATGTCGGTCAGCCGACGGGCCGGGAAGGCGGCGTTGTCGGGGTTCGATATGTTGATGGTGGGCGTGATCCCGATGCGCGGCACGGTCACCGCGTAGATCTCCCGCTGCAGCTCCACCAGCGCCTGGTCTCCGCGCGGCGCCATCCGCACGGTCGTTGGCGCCAGGCCCTGGGTCGCGCCCGTCAGGGTCGCGCCGCGCACCCGCGCGTGCTCCTTCTCGTCGCTCCCGTCCCACCGGATCGAGACCAGAAGGTCGGGTGGGCGAAACAGGAAAACGCGGTCCTCGTCCGCCACGAAGTGCGGATCGCGCCGTCCGTCGCTGGGGGCGATCACGGTCACCGGGCCGCCGTCGTCGCCATCGGGTTCGGTCGACACCCACACGATCTCGTTGCCCGGGGTCCCGGCCTCTCCCTGGCTTTCGTAGGCGCGGATGAACCCCTTCAGCGCGACCAGTCGGTCTCCGGGTCCCCACGCCGGCGAGAAATAGGCCGCCGGCTCGCGGGTCAACCGTTCGGGAGCTCCGCCGCCGTCGGCCCGGGACTTGTACAGGTGCCCCGCCTCGCCATCCCACGTCGCGTAGGCGATCCACACCCCATCCGGCGACCACGCCGGGAAGTGCTCGGAGCGGTCCGCGTCGGTGAGCCGCCTCGGGTTGGAGCCGTCGGCGTCGGAGACCCACAGTCGGTCGAGCGCGGTGAAGGCGAGCAGCTCGCCATCGGGCGACGGCGCGGCGTCGCGAATCTGGCGCACCGTGAAGGTGGGCGTGTCCTCGATGGGGTAGTCGAAGTCCACGCGCGGGCCCAGCGTCAGCTCCATCCGCACCCGGAACGGAATCCCCTCGGCGGCCCCGCCTTCCACCGGGAGCTTCCAGATCCGCCCGCCGTACGAGACCACCAAGTGGCGGGAATCGGGGGTGAACGACATGCCCGGGAGCACATCGAGCGTCGCGCGCGACTCCTGGTCGTCGTGCTGCACCGGATACGCCAGCCAACGCTCCTCGCTGGTGGCCAGGTCCCGGATGATGAGCCCGGTGTGGTCGTCGTGGCGGGTGCCGAACACAACCCAGCGTCCGTCGGGCGAGAGCGTGGGCCGCACCGCCGAGCCATAGCGCGACGATTTCGGGTAGCGCTCGCCGTCCTCGCGGTCGTAGGCCTCGAGCTGGTACTGGGGGAACTGCGCGTTGTACTGCCAGTCGCCGGTGCGGCGCGCGTACCAGATGTGGCGTCCGTCGGGCGAGACCGCCGGACCCGTCACCTTCATGTTGTCGGGCTCGTCCACGAGCTCGATGCCGCCCCCTCCCTCCACGTGGAACATCTTCAGCTTGGGAAGATTCCCTCCCCGGAAGTTGCCCACCGCGGCCACCACGTAGTTCCCGTCCGGCATCCACTCGGGCGACTCGGTGCGGTTGGACGCGCCGCGCGACACCTGCACCGTGTCGGAGCCGTCCAGAGACCTGATCCAGACGTTCTGACCCCCGTCGTAGTCCGAGGTGTAGACGATGCGCGCCCCGTCCGGCGAGAAGCGCGGCTGGGCGTCGAACGCCATCCCCGAGGTGAGCTGGGTCGCGTCCCCTCCCTCGATGGGCATGGTGAACAGATCTCCCAGAAAGTCGAAGACGATGGTCCGTCCGTCCGGGCTCACGTCCAGCGAGATCCAGCTACCCTGGCTCATGTCGATGGAGACCGTGCGGTCGACGGGGAGGGGCAGGCCCTCGTTCCGCGGCGCGTCGTCCTCGTCGTCGGGCGGCGAGTCCTGGGCTCGCAGGGCATGCGGGAGGAGCGCGGCGGCCACGCACAGAGCGAGCGTCGGGCGGAGTGCGTCGGCGAGCGGGGAGAGGGACCATCGGTGCATCTGAGTCCTCCTGTGAGGGACCTGACGCCTTCCCGTGAAGGCGGTCCGCCGGAAGGGCGCGAGGCCGGGTGGCACGGCACGACTCGGTGCGCGCTCGTCGCGCCCAACCTTCAGGGACCGTGCGCGCTCGCGGCGTGGGACACAACTTAACGGCGTATGACACAACCCCGCATGCCACCCATCAGCCGACGCGACTTCATGCGCCGGGCCGGCGGTCTGGCGGGACTCGGCCTGCTCGGCTGCTCGGACCCGGTCGGGCCGGAGGACTCGCCCGGCGCCCTGGGCCCGACCGGACGGCCGCTCCGAGTGGTCGTGGTGGGCGCGGGAGTGTCCGGCCTCGCGGCGGCCTACGAGCTCGCCCGGGCGGGACACGACGTCCGGGTGCTGGAGGCGCGCGACCGCGTGGGCGGACGCGTGCTGACCCTGCGCGCCCCGTTCGCGCCCGGGCACTCGGCCGATGCCGGGGCGGCCCGCATACCCCCGGAGCACGACCTCACCCTCGGGTACGTCCGCCACTTCGGGCTGGAGCTCGACCGTCTCTATCCGGAGACCGGACTCTATCTGCAAGTCCGACTAGGAGATCGCGCACTCCTTCCCGCGCCCGCCTTCCTTGCCGAACGCCCCGACTTCGTCCGAATCAGAGGTGGAACCGACCGCCTGCCGGCCGCGTTCGCCGCCGCCCTGGGCGAACGGGTGGTCACGGCCTCGCCGGTTGCCGAAATCGTCGCGGAACGCTCGATCCGCATCACGTGCGTGGATGGTCGAACCCACGAGGCCGACCGCGTGCTCGTGACCGTCCCGGTGCCCCTCCTCTCCGGCATTCGCTTCTCGCCGGCGCTCTCGGCGGCGAAGACCGAGGCGGCGGGCGGAGGCTTCCGCTACCGGAGCGCCACACGCGTCTTCGTCCGCTTCCAGACGAGGTTCTGGGAGGGCGAGGGATTGAACGGATGGGGGACGACCGACTGGCCCGAGGAGCTCTGGCACCCCACCTGGGACGCCCCCGGACCCGAGGGCGTGCTCGTCTCCTACGTGCGCGGCGCCCCCGCCGACGAGCTCGACGCGCTCGACGACGAGGCGCGCGTGGCCCGGGTGCTGGCCCACTGGGAACGGTTTCTGCCGGGGGTCTCCGGTCACGTCGTGGCGGGCGTCTCGCATTCCTGGCGACGCGACCCCTGGAGCCGGGCCGCGTGGGCCGCGCCCACCCCCGAACAGGACACCCAACTCGGCACCGCCCTGGCGCGGCCCGAGGGTCCCATCCACTTCGCCGGCGAGCACGTCTCCGGCGCCCGGGGGTGGATGAACGGCGCCATCGAGTCGGGCCTTCGGGCCGCGTCGGAGATTCACGGAGGATGATCCGGGACCCAAGGGGACGCCTCATCCCGGGCTCCGCCCGGTTTCCCGAACTCCCCGGAACGACGTGCGGGCCCCCGCCCCGGACTCGCCACGAAACCGCTCATGAAGTACGATCATTCCCGTCGCGCGCGCGGACGGAATGGCTCGCGCACCCATCGGATCCAGGAGGAGGGAACATGAGGACCAGCCTGATCATCGGAGCCATGCTCGTCACGGCGACCACCGCCCAGGCGCAGCAGCGCCCCGAGCGCGACCCGAACAGCATGGGCGGCGGCGATTGCGCCGCCAACGTCTACAACTGCCGCGACACCCCCAATCCGCTGCCCGCGCCCAACACGGTCTGGATCGAGGAGATGACGTGGATGGACGTCCGCGACGCGTTGGCGGACGGCAGGACCACGGCCATCATCCCCACCGGCGGCGTCGAGCCCAACGGCCCCTGGCTGGCCACCGGCAAGCACAACTTCGTGCTGCGCGCCAACTGCGACGCCATCGCCCGCGAGCTGGGCGACGCCCTGTGCGCGCCGATCATCAAGCTGGTCCCCGAGGGCAACATCGACCCGCCCAGCGGCCACATGACCAGCCCCGGCACGCTCAGCCTCCGGGGAGAGACCTTCGAGGCGCTCCTCACCGACGTCGCCCATAGCCTGAGGATGCACGGCTTCCGCAACATCATCTTCATTGGCGACAGCGGCGGGAACCAGGGTGGCCAGCGCGCGGTGGCCGAGCGGCTGAACGAGCAGTTCGCGGGCGCGGCCGTGGTGGCGCACGTGCAGGAGTACTACGACTACAATGCCGTGACCCGCTACATGGCCTTCCGGGGTCTTGAGGACGGCGAGAGCGACGCCCTGCACGACGACCCCATCATCACCCTCAACATGTTCCACGACAGTCCCTTCTCGGTGCGCTTCGACGAGCGGGTCGCGGCGGGCAAGGCGACCATCAACGGCGTGTCCATCGAGGACCGGGTCCAGTCGCTCGAGTGGGCGCGCGAGATCGTGGCCTTCCGCGCCGAGCACACCGCCCAGGCCATCCGCAAGGCGATCGCCAACCGCGGCACCCTGCCGGGACCCGACGCGGAGGCCCGTCGCGCCCGCATGGCGGCCATGCGCGCCGCGGCCGGGGGCCCGCGCGAGCGGCCGGCGCCCGATCCCCGTTCCATGGGCGGAGGCGACTGCCGGGCCAACACCTACAACTGCGCGGACACCCCCAACCCCCTCCCCGAGGTCAACACCGTCTGGATCGAGGAGATGACCTGGATGGACGTCCGCGACGCGCTGGCGAGCGGCAAGACCACGGCCATCATCTCGACCGGGGGAGTGGAACCCAACGGTCCGTGGCTGGTCACCGGCAAGCACAACTACGTGCTGCGCGCCAACTGCCCCGCCATCGCGAACAAGCTCGGCAACGCCCTCTGCGCCCCCGTGATCGAAACCGTTCCCGAGGGCAACATCGACCCGCCCAGCGGCCACATGACCAGCCCGGGCACCATCAGCCTGCGCCAGGAGACGTTCGAGGCGGTGCTGACCGACGTGGCCCACAGCCTGAAGGTCCACGGCTTCGAGAACATCGTCCTGATCGGCGACAGCGGCGGGAACCAGCGCGGCATGGAGAACGTGGCCAACGCGCTGAACCAAGCCTGGGACGGGGCGGCGGCCGTCCACTTCATCCCGGAGTACTATCGGACGCCTCCGGGCACCCCGAACGTGCTGCGCGACCTGGGCATCGTCACCGACGACATGCCCCGCGACGGACTGCACGACAGCCCCGGCATCACCTTCAACATGATGCTCGACGATCCGGAGTCGGTCCGCTGGGCCGAACGGGTGCGGACGGGCCAGGCGGTCATCAACGGGGTCTCCATCGCCGACCTGGGCAAGTCGCTCGAGGTCGCGCTCCAGATCTCCGACGCCCGCGCCGAGCGCACCGCGCGCCTCATCGAGGAGCGAATCGGGAGCCGCTAACGCGGGTGCCGCCGGACGACGCGGAAGGGGACGACGCGGAACGAGGACGAGGAGCGAGCATGGACCGAAGAACATTTCTGGGCACCACGGCCACCGGCGGCGCGGCCTTGGCCATTGGCTCCACCGCGTGCTCCCCCTCCGCGCCCGACGCGCCCTCGACGCAAATCGCCGGCGAAATCCCTCCCTTCGAGTTCGACGAGGCCACCGTCGACGACCTTCGGCGCATGATGGAGTCGGGGGAACACACGGCCCGTTCCATCGCCCAGGCCTACATCGAGCGCATCGAGGCGATGGATCGGCGTGGCCCGGAGCTGCGCTCCATGATCGAGGTCAACCCCGACGCGCTCGAGATCGCCGACGAGCTTGACGCCGAGCGCCGCGCCAACGGGCCGCGCGGGCCGCTGCACGGCATTCCGGTCGCGCTCAAGGACAACCTCGACACGCACGACGGCATGACCACCACGGCGGGGTCGCTCGCGCTCGAGGGCTCCGTGCCCCCGCGCGACTCCTTCGTGGCCGAACGCCTGCGCGCCGCCGGCGCCCTCCTGCTGGGCAAGGCCAACATGAGCGAATGGGCCTACTTCCGGGGCGAGCGCGCAACCAGCGGGTGGAGCGCGCGCGGCGGCCAGTGCCGCAACCCCTACGCGCTCAACCGCAACCCCTGCGGCTCCAGCTCCGGCTCCGGGGTGGCGGCTTCCGCCAACCTGTGCGCGCTCACGGTCGGCACCGAGACGGGCGGCTCCATCATGTGCCCCTCCTCCAGCAACGGCGTCGTGGGCATCAAGCCGACGGTCGGACTATGGAGCCGTTCCGGCATCATCCCCATCTCCCACTCCCAGGACACGGCCGGGCCCATGACCCGCACCGTTCGGGACGCCGCCATCCTGCTGGGTGGAGCCGTGGGCGTGGACCCGCGCGACGAGGCCACCTCCGCCAGCGAAGGCAACTTCCACACCGACTACACGGCGTTCCTCGACCCGGCCGGCCTGCGGGGCGCGCGCATCGGCGTGGCGCGCAGCTTCACCGGGTTCGACCCGCGCGTCATGGCGCTCTTCGAGGACGCCATCCTGGCCATGCGCGACGCGGGCGCCGTGATCGTGGACCCCGCCAATCTGCCCGTGGCCAACTGGAGGGACGAGCTCCCCCTCATCGTCCTCGAATACGAGTTCAAGGCCGACCTGAACGCCTACCTGGCGACGCTGGGGCCGGACGCGCCGGTGCGCACCCTGGCGGAGATCATCGAGTTCAACGAGCGGAACGCCGACGTGGAGATGCCCCACTTCGGCCAGGAGCGCATGATCGCGTCGCAGGCGCGCGGGCCCCTCACCGACGAGGTCTACCTGAACGCCGTGCGCACCATTCAGCGCGGCAACCGGGAGGACGGCATCGACGCGCTCATGAACGAGCACCAGCTGGACGCCATCGTCGCCCCCACCCGCGACCTGCCCTGGACCACCGACCACATCAAGGGCGACCGCCTGGACGGTGGAAGCAGCGCCGGGCCCGCCGCCATCGCGGGCTACCCGGACATCAGCGTGCCCATGGGGTTCGTGTCCGGGCTGCCGGCCGGCGTCTCGTTCTTCGGGCGGGCGTGGAGCGAGCCGGTGCTCATCCGCATCGCCTACGCCTTCGAGCAGGCCACGCAGCACCGCCGCGCGCCGACCTTCGCGCCCACGCTGGGATAGGGGGCGCGCCCCCCGCCCGTCCGGCGCCCCACGGCGCGGGCCGCCCGGCGACGCTGGGCCCGGTTCCCCGTGCCGGCGCCCCGTACGGGGGCGGTTCGCCCTGCGAAGCCGCTCGCGCGAACGTCCCGGGTGGCCCGGTTTGATCGAAGCCGGCGCGAGCGGCCCGGGCGATTCGGCTACCGCGCGAGGCTCTCCCGGATGGCGCGCACGGTGATCCCGGTGCGGTACTCGATCAACGCGCGCCCAATCTCGATGGTGCGCTCGACCGGGCCCAGCTCCACCTCGTTGATCGAGTAGAGCCCGGCCTCGATCCGCTGCCGGGCGCGGATGCGCTCCGGGTCGGTGGTCGCCACGATCGACGAGTAGTGAACGTCGTCGTGGTAGATGTCGCGCGTCGCCGAGCAGATGTCCGGCTTCTGGAAGATCCCGAGCTCCTCCTCCAGAAACTCGCAGCTCCAAATGTCCTCCCGGTAGTACTCCTCGATGTAGTGCGCCCGCGCCGCGCCCGCCCAGTACTCGTTGAGCTTCGCGGCCGCGTCGGACATGCCGCCCTGGTTGCCGCCGCTGTCGCCGATGAACACCACGTCGGTGAATCCCTGGCTCCTGAGGCTGTTGGCCACGTCCTCGAGCATCATGCGGAACGTCTCCCGGCGCACGCTCAGCGTCCCCGGATAGCGGATGTTCTCGGGATCGCCCTCGGGCACGTACTTCATTACCGGAGCGCACAGGGCGTTCCCCAGCTCGCGCGCGATGGCGTCGCACATGGCCTCGAGCACGTAGTTGTGCTTGCCCCCGGCCATGTAGGGACCGTTCTGCTCGACCCCTCCGGTCGCGATGATGCCGATCGTCTTCCCGGAGGCGATCTCGTCGCGCACCTCCATCCAGGTCAGCTCGTCGATCCAGATGGAGTTGATGCCCTCGATGGGCCGGGGCGCGACCCGCATCTCCTCCATGCGGCGCTGCCGGTCGGCCCGCTGCTCCGGCGTGAGCTCGCGGCGGTCCTGCGCTTCCGCCGGGAGGGCCGGGAGCATGGTCAGCGCCAGCATGCCGAGTATCCGCTTGGAGTTCCTCATCTCATTCGCTCCCGTTGACAGGATCGCGCCCGGTGGCCCCGGTGTCGCGTGTCCAGCCATTCTGGGACCATTGGGGTCCGGGGGTCAAACGCCCGCCGCGTCCCCATGGGGGCCGGCCGGATTCGCTTGACAGCCCCCGCCACCGGGGACAGCTTCCGGGCAGTGTCCGCGTGCTCACAGTGGACCTGCGTGCTCACGGTGGACGAAAGGTTGTGAAGCCGATTTCTCCTCGATCGCGGGACCCCCGCCGACTCGGCGTCCTCGCCCTCGCGCTGTTCCAGTTCAATCTGTTCGCCGCGCTTCCGGCGGTCGACGCGGTGCTGGAGGCGAGAGGGCCGAGCGCGGAACGGCATATCGAGAACGAGAACGACGAACACGGCGACACCGGGCACAGCCACCTGCTGTGCCAGCTCACGCGCACGTTGTCGTCGGGGGATTCCCCCCCGATCCCGAACGACCTTCCGCTGGTGTCCGCAACCAGCACCGACACCCCGGCCGCGACCGCTTGGGAAAACCGCCCAACCCCTCCCGGCGGGAGCGGCTCCAGGGCCCCTCCCCGGGCCTGACCCTTCCCGGGCGATTGTCCCGGGAATCCCATCCGCTCGTTGCGCGGCGACCACCCACACGCCGCGAACCGCACTGCCCGCCGACGCGTGATTCGGCTTGGCGCGTCGCGAAGATCTCGCGCGCGTCAAGGCGGGGGCGCTTCGGTCGGGTTCGAGGAAGGCCGTCCATGACAATACGGCGAATCGCCGGCCCGCTTCCGGCAGCATTGGCACTGGCGCTCTCGACCACCGGCTTGGCCGCGCAGGTCGAGCACGAGGGCGAGATCGAGGGGGTCGTGCGCGACGCCGACTCGAACGAACCTCTCGCCGGCGCCCTCGTCTCCGTGGACGCGACCGCGGGCATCGTGGTCACCCATGGCGATGGCACCTTCCACGTCCCGGTGCCCGGCGCGCGCGTCTACACGGTGCGGGTCGAGCGCCTGGGCTACCGCGCGGTCTCGCTGGAAGTGGACCCGTCGAGAGGGGAGATTCTGGAGGTGGATCTGGACGCCAACCCCATCTCGCTGCCGGGCGTGGTGGTGACCGGATCGCTGGTCGCGCGCGCGGCCAACGAGGTGTTGCGCCCAACCAGCGTCTTCGCGGGAGAGGACCTGCAGCGCCGCCTGTCCGGCACGCTTGCGGAGACGCTGGCCTCCGAGCCGGGGCTTGCGGTGACCAGCACGGGACCGGGTTCCGCGCATCCGGTGGTCCGGGGACTGAGCGGCGACCGCATTCTCCTGCTGGAGGATGGACAACGGGTGTCCGACCAGTTCGCGAGCGGGCCCGACCACGCCACGGCCATCGACGCGTCGGCGGCACGGCGCGTCGAGGTCATTCGGGGTCCGGGCGCCATCCTCTACGGAAGCAACGCCCTGGGCGGCGTCGTCAACGTGGTGCGCGACGACGTGCCGTCCTCGGTGCCGCACCACTTCACGGGCGCGCTGGTCCTGCGGGGCGAAAGCGTCAGCAACGCGGCCGGCGGGAGCCTGCACGCCACCCACGCCCTGACCGACCACGTTCCCGTGCGGCTGGAGGTCGCGCTTCGCACCAGCGACGACCTGAAGACCCCGGCCGGCCTCCTCAACAACACCGACACCGATGTCCGGGAGGTGTCCGCCGGGACCTCCTGGGTGGACGACTGGGGACACGCGGGCGCCACCTTCCGTCACTACGAGAACGACTACGGCATCCCCGGAGGCTTCGTCGGGGGTCATGACGAAGGGGTTCGCGTCCAAATGAAGCGGACCGCGACCCGGCTGCGCAGCATCCTTCGTTCCGATGGCGGCTTCGAGAGCGTCGAGTTCAACGCGGGCCACACGTGGTATCGCCACAAGGAGATCGAGTACCCCGACATCGTGGGTACGCTGTACGACCTCCAGACGGTGAGCGGCGAGCTTCGCGCCCGCCACGCGGACTGGGGGCCGTTCTCGTCGGGAGGCGTGGGAACGCGGGCGTCGTGGGAGAGCTTCGGCTTCGGGGGCGGGTTGTACACCCCGAACTCCACGCACGCGACCCTGGCGGCATACGCGCTGGAGGAGATCGATCTCGATCCGATCCGCGTGGAAGCCGGCCTCCGCTACGATTGGGCGGCCGTGCGGCCCGAGCGGGAGGATCCCCTTTCCGACATCGGCCACGTCCGCGCGAGGTCCTTCGGCGCGGCATCCGGGTCGCTCGGGGTCCTCGGGCGGCTGACGGAACGGCTCACCGTGGGCGCCTCCGTGGCCCGGGCGTTCCGCACCCCGAGCGTCAACGAGCTCTACTCCGAGGGTCCGCACCTGGCGGCCTACGCCTTCGAGGTGGGAAACCCGTCGCTGGAGACCGAGCGCGGCACGGGCATCGACGTCTTCGTGCGCTTTGCCGGAGACCGAGTCAACGCGGAAACCACCGTGTTCCACAACGCGATCTCGGGGTACGTGTATCCCCTCGAGACGGGCGAGCTCAGCCGGGTTCTGCTGCCGATCTTCAAGTTTCAAGGAGACGACGCCGTGCTCGCCGGCTTCGAGAGCGCGTTGGAATGGGGGGTCGTGGGCAACCTGACCGTGGAGGCGGTGGCCTCCTACGTAAGCGGGAGGATCGAGGCGACCAACGAGCCGCTTCCCCTGATCCCGCCGTTGCAGGGCCGAATCGCCATCGGCTACGCGCCCCGCGACTGGTTCGTGGTGGCCGAAACCCGGGCGGCGGCCCGGCAGGACCGGACGGGTCCCTTCGAGAGCGCAACCGACGGATATGCGGTTTTGGATCTCTCCGCCGGAGTCCGGATCACGATCGGAGGGCGGCTGAACGTGATCACCGTGCGGGGGGAGAATCTTGGCGACACCGAGTACAGAAACCACTTGTCGCGCGTGAAGGAGATCATGCCCGAGGCGGGAAGATCCATCAGCGTGGCGTATCGGGTCGTCTTCTAGAGACAATACATCAACCAATTGGGGAATGAGGAAAATGAATCATTCGAGACGAAAGTTGCCTTTCGCCCTGCTCACCGCGGGCATCCTGACCTTCTCGGCGTGCGAGTCGGCCGTCGATGTGGAGGAGGAGGAACACGCCGAGCCCGAGGGCGTGCAGCTCATCGTGAACGGCTCGGTCGCCGCGAGCTACGACGGCGACACCCAGAGCTGGACGGGCGGAATCACGGTTCACGTGGGCGAAAGCACGGAGCTTATCGAGGTACGGTTCGTGGACCACGACGGAGACGAAATCCATCTTGAGGAGGAGTTCGGCCTGGGCGTGGAGATCGCCGACGACGCGGTCCTGTCGTGGGAGCTGGACACATCCGCGGAATTCGGCGGTCGCTTCCACGGCGTGAGCGTTGGATCCACCGAGGTCACCATCCAGCTCCTCCATGGCGGCCATCCGGACTACATCGCCGCACCGGTGACCATGCAGGTGTCGGAACCATAGAAGGCCGTGGACGAACTCTCCCCCGCATTCGAGCGGCGTGGCATCCGCGCTGGTTCGCTGCGCTCGGCGTTGCCTTTCGGCTCAATGGCTCTGCCAATCGGCCTTCAAAGCGCCTTGCCAGCCCGGCGCCTCGCCGCTCTCGGTGCTTGGGCGGATTCATTTTCGGCTTCCTAGAAGCACCATGACATAGGCGGGCCGTGCCGCGCCGGAGTCGTCCTTAGGGGCTCCCGAGCCCCATCCAAGGGCGGCTCCGGCGCGGCTTTCCCGGCCTTGCCCCGCGTCACCTCTCGTCCCGGTGGCGGCCGCACCCGCGCGCAAGGCGCCTTGTTGGCGCGGCCCGGCCTTCTCGGTGCTCGGGCGGATTCGGCCACGGATTGCTAGAATCCAAGTGATCCGCTCCACGCCAACCACCGAACCGCGGAACGAGAGATGCGCACACTCGGCCCAGACCGCCCATTTCGCCACCCGGAACCCGGCCCGCCGCACAACCGGAGCGAGGCGCCCGCCGCGTCTTCCGCCCACCATCGCTCCGCCCCATCCTCGGGAGCCCGCGGGATGTTGGCCAGCGCCCTGCTGCTGGCCGTGGCCGCGTGCGGGCCCGGAGGCTCCTCGGCGTCCTTCGTTCCCGACCGCATTCTCCACAACGGCCAGGTGGTGACCGTCGACGGCGACTTCTCCGTCGCCCAGGCGATCGCGTGGCGGCAAGGATCCAACGGCTCCGAAATCATGCGGGTGGGCGACGACGGGGAGGTCCTCGCCCTCGCCGGCCCCGACACGCGCATGACCGACCTGGAGGGACGGGTCGTCCTGCCCGGCCTCATCGACTCGCACCTCCACTTTTCCCTCCTGGGCATCGAGGCCGAATTCGAGAGCGACCTCCGCTACGCGATGAGCGCGGACGCGATCACGTGGCTGATCGCCGACCTCATGGACCGCCTCGATCCGGCGCCGGGGGAGTGGGTGACGAGCAAGGGCTGGGACGAGCACAAGTACGAGACCCCCTTCACCCGCTGGCAGCTCGACGAGCACACCCCCGACAATCCCCTGTGGCTGAACCGCGTCTACCGCGGCCTGGCGGTCAACAGCGCCGCCTTCCGCCTCATGGGCATCGACGACGCCGACTCGTCCACCTGGCCGGACTGGTGGCTGCGCGACCCGGACTGGTTCGACCACGAGGACAGGATCTTTCGCGAGGCGCGGACGGTCACGGTGGACGGGCGGACCCGCGAGGTGGAGATCCCCACCGGGATGTTCCTCGGCAACGCGACCCGGCTGGTGACCGTCGGTCCCCCGGCGCGCGACTACGAGGCCCAGGTGCGCGCGGTCGACTACGGCAGCCGCGAGATGACCCGCCTGGGCGTCACCGGCATCGTCGACCCCGGCGGGGGCGGCCGCGTGATGCGCGCCTACCAGGCCGCCCGCGACCGGGGCCTCCTCCACTTCCGTATCCTCCAAGTCTACGAGGGCATGTGGAATACCCAGTCGCCCGAGGAAATCGAGGCCCACTTCGCCTCCCTCCCCTTCAACAACCTCGGCGACCGCTTTCTGCGGTGGCGCGGCACCAAGTGGCAGATCGACGGCGGCGCGGGCACCCGCAGCTCATGGGTCTCGGCGCCCTTCGTCGACTGGGAGAACATCGAGGGCGAACCCAACTACGGCTACCACTGGGTGGACAACGGCGTGCGCGAGGCACAGCTGCGCCCCACCGTCGACCGTGGCTGGGAGCCCCACATCCACGCCACCGGCGACCTCGGCATGAAGCAGACGGTGGACATCTACGCCATGCTGATGGACTCCATCCGGGCCGAGGACCCCGACGCCGACCTGCGCTGGAGCGTCATCCACGCCTACCTGCCCATGGAGGAGGGCACCAGCGTGCTCGACAAGATGGCCGAATACGGCATCATCGCCGCGGTCAACCCGTCGTTCATCTACCACCAGGGCCGCTCGTTCTCGGCCAACCTGAGCCCCGCGCGCATGGCCCGCCTCAAGCCCCTGCGCAGCTACCTGGACGCCGGCGTGCGCATCGCCGTCGGGTCGGACTACGGAACCTCGCCCTACAGCCCGTGGATCGGCCTCCACGCCATGCTCAACCGCACCGATCTCTGGGGAGGCCAACACGGACCCGAGCAGATCATCAGCATCGAGGAGGCGCTGCGCGCCATGACCATCGACAACGCCTACCTCACCTATTCGGACGACTGGACCGGCAGCCTGGAGCCCGGCAAGGTCGCCGACCTGGTGGTGCTCGACCTCGACGACCTGTGGGCGCTGGAGCGCGAGCCGGACCGGATCCTGGAGATGGGCGACAGGGTCCTGCTCACGCTGGTGGACGGCAACCCCGCCTTCCGCAGGGAGGGGTTCGAGTATTGACGGCGGGTGGCGCCGAGGGCCGCGCGCCGGCTTTCTCGTGCGGGACCCCCGGATCGGGACCGGGTCCGGCGCCACGGCTCCACCGTGCGCCCGTCGCGGCCCGTGCGCACCTCCCCGGAATTCGAGCGACGTTGCGTCCGCGCTGGGCCGCTCCGCTTCGCGAGAGCGCGCGGAAAGCCCTCTGGTTAGCTTAGTCCGATAAACTAAGCTAACCCGGCTCAGTTGGTGCCCGCGATCGCCTCGCGGATCAGCGCCACCGTCTTGTTGTTGCGCCACTCCATCAGCTGCTCGCCCAGCGCGATGGTCTCCTCCTTGGGCGTGATGGACACGCCGTTGATGGAGGCCTTCCCGGCCGCGACCCGCTCGTCGTAGCGCACCGTCGCGGGATCGACCGTCATTTGCATCGCGGTCAGCCAGTAGCTGTCGTGGTAGCCGTCGCTGGGCCCCTCCTCGACGCCCAGCTCGTTCATGCGCGCCACGACGCCGGCGTTGTCGTAGTAGCCGGCGATATGGTGCGCCCGGGTCTCCCCCCAGCGTTCGTTCAGCGCCGCCGCGACGGCGGCCATTCCGGCCTGGTTCCCGCCGCTGTCGCCAATGTAGATGATGTGCTCGAAGCCGTGCGCATACAGGCTCTGGCCCACGTCCTCGAGCATCATCCGGAAGGTCTCGTCGCGCACGGTGAGGGTTCCGGGATAGCGCATGTGACCGGTCTTGGGCTCGAATCCACCCTCCGGGACCAGCTTGACGATGGGCGTGCAGAGGGCGTTGCCCAGCTCGCGCGCGATGGCGTCGCAGGCCCCCTCGAGCACGTAGTTGTGCTTGCCCAGCGCGACGTAGGGCCCGTTCTGCTCAACGCCCCCCGTGGGAATGATGGCCGTGGTCTTGCCGGCGGCCATCGCGTCGCGCACCTCGATCCAGGTCAGTTCCTCGATCCAGACGGAGTTGAGCGGAGCGATGGGGTTCTCCATGCGGAGCTCGGCTTGGAAGGCGGCCTCCCGCTCCTCGGGCGTGGGCGCCTGCATCGCGGTGGGCGTGCTGGCGTCCGAGCCGGGACGCATGAGAAGGAACGCGACCGCCGCGAGGATGACAACCGATACCGCGGACCATGCCTTCATTTCGATGCTCCTTGTTCGCGCCCCAAGGTGGGGCTGGGTTGGGCCACGCCCGGATGGACCCGGCCGCCCCCGATGCCGCGGGGGCCCACCGGCACGTTAGCACGGTATCCGCGTGCGGGCGAGCCTGGCGGTCCGCGGACCAGCTCTGGTGTAGTCCCAAGCGAGACCGCGTGGTTTCCGGGGTGGAAGGGAGCCACCTTGCGGGCGCGCGCGGGCGCGGTCACGCTCTCGTCGCGTTGCGGTGACGAAGGCGAGTATTGCGAAGACGCGCCCCTCAACCGTACTGTTCATGCTGGCTAGCCGTCTCCCGCATCCTCGTTCGGCTCTCGGTCGGAGCCCAACGGACGCCGGCGGCGGACGGCCCCAGTCCGAGCAACCAAGTCTCATCATCTGGAAGGCGGTCCTCATGAGGCTACCCTTCGCCGTTCTGATGGCGCTCGCCGGCTTCGCCGCGGCGGCCGAACCGCCGTTCGGGACGCCCCCCGGCGAGACCGGCGAACCGATCGCTCACGCCCCGTCCCCCCGCCCGTCCGGCGACCTCTCCCCCGAAGACCTCACGGGCGTCGTCCGCACGTACTGTCAGGTGTGCCACAACGACGCCCTGCTCACGGGCAACCTCAGCCTGGCCTCGTTCCACGTCGAGAACGCCCCCGGGTCCGCCGAGACCGCGGAGAAGATGATCCGCAAGCTGCGCGCCGGCATGATGCCTCCGCCCGGCATGCCGCGCCCGGCCGGCGACACGCTGGGCCTGCTGGTCGAAACCCTCGAGCAGCTCATCGACGAGGCCGCCGACGGCGACCCGACGCCGGGCAACCGCTCCTTCCAGCGCCTCAACCGGGCCGAGTACGCGGCCTCCATCCGCGACCTGCTCGACCTCGAAATCGATGGCGGCGACTACCTGCCCCTCGACACCAAGAGCGCCAACTTCGACAACATCGCCGACGTGCAGATGCTCTCGCCCACCAACCTGGACGCGTATCTGCGGGCCGCCGACGAGATCAGCCGCCTGGCGGTGGGAATCCCCGACGCCCCCAGGAACTCGGTGACCTACACCAGCTCGGGCTACGCCTCCCAGTGGGATCGCGTCCCCGGCGCGCCCCGCGGCACCCGGGGGGGCGTCAGCGTCGTCCACAACTTCCCGGCGGACGGCGACTACACCTTCGAGCTCTGGTTCGAGCACACCACGACGGGCGAAATCACCGGCGGGGTGACGCCCGGCGAGCAGATCGAGCTCTCCCTCGACGGCGAGCCCCTCGCGCTGCTCGAGGTGGACCGCTGGATGCACGTCGCCGACCCCAACGGGATGAGCTTCACCACCGAGCCCTTCCACGTGACCGCGGGACCGCATCGCGTGAGCGCCGTCTTCCTTCGAAGGGCGGACGGCCCGGTCGAGGACATCCTCTCTCCCCACGACTGGTCGCTCAGCGATCGCAAGATCGGAAGCGGCTCGGGCTACGGCATCACCGTGCTGGCCCACCTCAAGGACCTCGTCATTCTCGGTCCCGACAACCCG
The DNA here is from genome assembly GCA_965221265.1 of Longimicrobiales bacterium. Lineage (GTDB taxonomy): Bacteria > Gemmatimonadota > Gemmatimonadetes > Longimicrobiales > Gaopeijiaceae > BD2-11. The sequence continues at coordinate 945,973 of OZ244873.1, forward strand.
ACCGGCATTTCGGACACGCCCAGCCGCCGCGCCATCTTCGGCTGCGTCCCCGCCACGCCCGCGGAGGCGCGCCCGTGCGCCCGCGAGATCGTGGAGCGGCTCGGCCGCAAGGCGTTCCGGCGTCCGCTGGAGTCGTCGGAGGTGGAATCGCTGATGGCCTTCTACGATCTGAAGGCCGACGAGGGCTTCGAGGAGGGCGTTCGCACCGCCCTGCAGGCGATTCTGGCGAGCCCCGACTTCGTGTTCCGGGTGGAGGAGACCCCCGCGGGCGCGCGGGCGGGCGAGCTGTACGCCATCTCGGACCTCGATCTGGCTTCGCGGCTCTCCTACTTCCTGTGGGGAACGCTTCCCGACGAAACCTTGGTCGACCTGGCGGGCCGGGGCCAGCTCTCGGACCCGGCCACCCTGCGGGCGCAGTTGGAGCGCATGCTCGCCGATCCGCGCGCCGAGGCGCTCGGGTCGCGTTTCGCGGCCCAGTGGCTGCGGCTCGAGGACTTGGAGAAGGTCAACCCGGACCGCCTTCTCTTCCCGGACTACCACGAGCAGCTCGGCAACGCCATGCTCGCCGAAACCGAGCTCTTCTTCAACAACATCGTCCAGGAGGACCGCAGCGTTCTGGAGCTCTTCACGGCGGACTACACCTTCGTGAACGAGCGCCTGGCCCGACACTACGGCATTCCCGGCGTCGCGGGCGAAGCCTTCCAGCGGGTCCGCTACCCCGACGACCGTCGACGCGGGCTGTTCGGTCACGGCAGCATCCTCACCCTCACCTCCCACGCCAACCGCACGTCGCCGGTGCTGCGCGGGAAGTGGGTAATGGAGGTCATGCTCGGCACTCCGCCGCCGCCACCGCCGCCGGGCGTCCCGGATCTCGACCAAACCGAGAGCAGCGACGGCGGCCGCATGCTCACCACCCGCGAGCGCATGGAGCGTCATCGGGCGAGCCCGGTGTGCTCCGCGTGTCACCAGTTCATGGACCCGATCGGCCTCGCCCTGGACAACTACGACGTGACCGGTCGGTGGCGCATTCGGGAAAACAGCATGCCGCTCGACACGCGCGGAACCCTTTGGGACGGCACCCCGGTGGAGAGCCCGGCCCAGCTGCAGGAGGCGCTGCTGGAACGGCCCATCCCCCTGATTCGCAATTTCACGGTGAACCTCATGGCGTACGCGCTCGGTCGTCGCGTCGAGTACTACGACATGCCCGAAATCCGGGCGATCGTGGCGGCCGCCGAAGCCAACGACTACAGGATGTCCTCGTTCCTCACGGGCGTGATCGAGAGCGACGCCTTCCGGTACAGCCAGGTGCCGGAGACCGTCGTCGAGGAGGCGTCGAGCCGATAGCCGAACGCGCGACTTGCGGCGCTGGGCGCCGGATGGCCCACCCGGGGGTTGCGCGGGACGGATGAATAAATAGGGTGTTGCCTCGCCGCCGATTCGGCGAGGCGCGAAACGCGGTACCGAGGGGAGAAAATCCGATGAGAATGATCACCGGCAAGCACATTCCGCGCCGCATCTTCCTCAAGGGCATGGGGGCGACCGTGGCGCTGCCCCTGCTGGACGCCATGATCCCGGCGGGTCTGGGCGGACGGGAGGCCGTCCGGGCCATGGACGCCACGCGCCTCATCGCGATGGAGATGTCGCACGGGGCCGCCGGCTGCACCACGTGGGGGGCGCAACAGAACTTCTGGAGCCCCTCCACCATCGGGCGCGACTTCGACCTGTCGCCCACCTCGATGCGCAGCCTGGAGCCGTGGCGCCGGTACCTCACCATCGTGAGCAACACCGACGTGAAGATGGCCGAGGCCTTCATCCCCGAGGAGATCGGCGGCGACCACTTCCGCTCCACGGCGACCTTCCTCACGCAGGCGCACGTCAAGCAGACCGAGGGATCGGACGTCTACGTGGGCGCCTCGCTCGACCAGATCTACGCGGACCGCTTCGGCCAGGACACGCCCATCCCCTCCATGCAGCTGTGCATCGAGAACATCAACCAAGCCGGAGGCTGCGCGTACGGATACACCTGCGTGTACACCGACTCCCTCAGCTGGGCCTCTCCCACGGAACCCCTCCCCGTGATCCGCGACCCGCGCGTCGCCTTCGAGCAGCTGTTCGGGGCGGGATCCACGGCGGAGGAGCGGCTCGCGCGGCGCGCCACCAACCGCAGCATCCTCGACTGGATCGCGGAGCGGGTGGCGCACATGCGGCAGACGCTCGGGCCCGGCGACCGTCGGCGCATGGACCAGTATTTGGAGAACGTGCGCGAGATCGAGCGACGCATCCAAATGGTCGAGCGGCGCAACACCAGCGGCGATGCGCGCGACATGCCGGAAGCGCCCGCCGGCGTCCCGGACTCCTTCCGCGAACACATGCAGATGATGTTCGACCTGCAGGTGCTGGCGTTCGAGACCGACATGACGCGCGTGTTCTCCTTCAAGCTGTCGCGCGACTCCTCCGCGCGGACGTTCCCGGAGAGCGGGGTCGACACCCCGTTCCATCCGGCTTCGCACCATGGAGACAGCGAGGAGGCGATCGCGGACTTCGCGGTCATCAACACCTACCACGTGGGTATGCTCCCCTACTTGTTGGAGAAGCTGGACCGGGTTGAGGAGGTCGACGGGACGCTGCTCGACAAGAGCATGATCATCTACGGCTCGCCCATGGGTGACCCGAACGTGCACAACCACCTGAGGGTGCCGTTCATCGTCCTGGGCGGAGCCAACGGCCAACTGGACGGCGACGTGCACCTGCACGCGCCCGACGGCACGCCGCTGGCGAACGTCATGCTCACCCTGCTGCACAAGCTGGGGCACACCGACCTCACCAGCTTCGGCGACAGCACGGGAGCCTTCAGCCTGGGCTACCCGGGCGGGTTGGCCACCGACGCCGCGTCGTCGGGCTGAGGCGTCCCATGAACGAGGGAATCCGCGTGCACGCGGGGATTCCGTTGGTGATGCTCGCCCTCCTTTGGGCGGCGCCACCGCCGGAGTCGCCGGTGGCGGACGCCGCCATGCGGGACGACGTCGAGTCGGTGCGTTCACTGCTCGCGCAAGGCGCCGAGGTCAACTTGGCGCAGGCCGACGGCATGACCGCGCTCCACTGGGCCGCCGAACTGGGCAACGTGGAGCTGGTCGGCGTTCTGGTCGACGCGGGCGCCGACCTTGAGGCCCCCACCCGCATCGGCGACCTCACCCCGCTGCACATAGGCGCCGAACTGGGCCACGGCGGCACCGTGCGCGTTCTTCTGGAGGCGGGTGCCGACGCCGGGGCGCGCAACGCCAACGGTTCCACCCCCCTCCACTTCGCGGCCCTGTCCGGAAGCGTGGACGCCGTGGAGGCGCTGGTCGATCACGGCGCCGACGTCAACGCCCGCGAGGGCACGTGGGGCCAGACGCCGCTCATGTTCGCCGCCTCCCGCAACCGCGTGCCCGCGATCAACGCGCTCATCGAACGAGGCGCGGAGGTGGGCGTCACCAGCAAGGTGGTCCTGTTCCAGGATCTCGCGGACCGCGAGAAACTCACGGCCGCGGTGCGCGACTCCGTGCTCGAGTTCCACCGGGCCAAATCGACGGACCCGGAAACCTGGGCACCGACGCTCGCCCAGACGCAGGAGGCGCTGCGGGCCGCGCGCGCCCACGAGGCGGTGGCGCCCGTCGAGGCGTCGGAGATCGCGCGCATCGACTGGGATTCGGCGCAGACCGCCGGAAGGGCCCCCACCTCACAGGAGCGCGCCGGCTATCACGGCGGCCTCACGGCACTCCTGCACGCCGTGCGCGAAGGTCACCGGGAGGCCGCGATCGCGCTTCTGGATGGCGGCGCGGACATCAACCAGCCCAGCGGCGGCGATCTGAACACGCCCATCAACAGCGCCATGATCAACGGGCACTACGACCTCGGCCTGGAGCTGTTGGGCCGCGGGGCCGACCCGAACATCCCCAACTACCCGTCGGGCATCACGCCCCTCTACGCGGTCATCAACACCCGCTGGGCGTCCAAGTCCCGGTATCCGCAGCAGCGCGCCTTCGAACAGCAGGAATCGAGCCACATCGAGACCATGAGGGCCCTGCTCGAGGCGGGCGCCGACGTCAACGCCCGGCTCACCATGGACTACTGGTTCCTGGCGTACAACTTCGGCGGAATCGGCATCAACACCTGGGGCGCCACACCCTTCTGGCGGGCGGCGCACGGGCTGGACGTGCCCGCGATGAAGCTGCTGGTGGAATACGGGGCCGACCCCCACACGCCGACCAAGGCGCCGGCCGGAAACCTGTTCGTGGGCCTTGAGATCGAGGAGCCGGAGTCGGACCAGTCCGGCATTCCCCCCATTCCTCCGGGCGGCCCCGGCACCTACCCCATCCACGCGGCCTCCGGCAACTCCGGCGAGGGCGCGGGGCGCGCCGGCAACTTCCACCGCCACGTGCCCGACGGATGGCTTCCGGCGCTGAGGTACCTGGTGGAGGAACTGGGCGCCGACGTCACCCTTCGCGACCACCTCGGGTACGGAACCATCCACGGCGCCGCGGGACGGGGCATGAACGACGTGATCCTCTACCTCGTCGAGCATGGCGCCGATCCGCTCATCGTGGGACGATCGGGCCGCACCACCATCGACATGGCGAACGGCCCCGCGAACGGACTCACGCCCTTCTACGACACCATCGAGCTACTCGACGGCCTGGGCGTGATCAACAACCACCTCTGCATCTTCTGCTGATCCACGCGCGATCATGCGCGTCCTGCCATGCTCCGCGCGGCGCTCGTGGACGCTCGTCGACGGGTGGATGGTCGGGCTTCTTCCCGCCCTCGTCGCCTTGGCCCCGGCCCGGGCACAGACGTCCCTGGAGCCGTCCGGACTTGGGTGGGCCACCCTCGAAGACCTTAATGCGGCGTTCGATTCGGGTGCGCTGACGTCGGAGCGGCTCATCGAAATGAGCCTGGCCCGCATCCAGGCCTACGACCAAGCCGGTCCCGAGCTTCACGCCGTGCTCTGGTTGAACGAGAACGCGCTCGCGCGGGCCCGGGAGCTCGACGCGGAGCGCGAACGCGGCGGACCGCGGTCGTTGTTGCACGGCATCCCCGTGGTGCTGAAGGACAACATCGACACGGGAGACATGCCCACCACCGGCGGGTCGGCGCTGTTGGCCGGCGCGATCCCCCCCGACGACGCGTTCATCGTCGCGAAACTGCGCGACGCCGGGGCGATCATCCTCGCCAAGACAGCCCTGAGCGAGCTGGCGTCCGGCGGCATCCTCAGTTCCTTGGGGACCTTCTTCCCCAAGAACCCGCACGACCCCAGCCGCACCCCCTCCGGGTCGTCCACCGGGGCCGGTATCGCCGTCGCCGCGTCCTTCGCCCAGCTGGGTGTCGGAACCGACACGGGCGGCTCCATTCGCGGCCCGTCGGCGGACAACGGAATCGTCGGGCTTCGCCCCACGCACGGATTGCTGAGCCACGACGGGATCATTCCACTGGCCATCACGCTCGACATGGCCGGTCCCATGGGCCGTCACGTGTACGACGTCGCGGCGATGCTCGGCGTCATGACCGGCGTCGATCCCGCCGACCCGACGACCCGGAAGAGCGAAGGCCGGTTCGAGTCCGACTACACCCGGTTCCTCGACGCCGGCGCGCTCGAGGGTGCCCGCATCGGGGTTGCGCGCGACCTCATGGGAGACGACGACGCGGTCACTTGGGTCATCGAGTCCGGGCTCGGGACCATGCGTGCCCAAGGGGCGACGGTGGTCGACGTGCGCTTTCCGCCGTGGCTCCTGGCCGTCAAGGACGACTGGTACGCCACGGTTCGCCATCCGGAGTTCCGATCACAGATCGCGAACTATCTGGCGAGCCTCGGACCGGAGTATCCGAAGACACTGAAGGAGATGATCGAGAGATCCGACAGGATCGTCGCGCCGATGCCCGACGGATCGCGTCCCAATCCGGTTCGCTGGAACCTCTTCAGACGGGAGGAGGCCAGCGGCGCGCTCACCGACCACGAGTACGTGGCGATGCGCGAGCACGGCTTCCCGATGGTTCAAGCCGTCGTGCGCGGAATGCTGGACGCCCAGGCCCTGGACGCCATCGTCTACCCCACTTCGAACACGCCACCCACCGCGCGCTCCGCCGTCAACCACTTCGGCGGCATGGTGGGCACCAACATCGCGAGCCTCGCGGGCCTGCCCGATCTCATCGTGCCGGCCGGATTCACTCCGCGCGGTCTTCCCGTCGGGATCTCCTTCCTCGGCCGCGCCTTCGATGAGGCTGGGCTGTTCGCCCTGGGGTACGCCTTCGAACAGGCCACCCGCGCCCGTCGCGACCCAGTCCACGCGCCACCCCTACCCGGCGAGGATGTGCCGCGCCCGACGGATCCCGGCGGCCGCTAACCGGAGGTCCGGTCGGAAGAGCTCAATGGGGAGCACGAACCCCGTGCCCCGGGCGCGGCGGTGTCTTCCGCGCGGGTTCCCAGAGTGGTCCAACTCACCGTCGAGAAGGGACGTGGCGCCAGTGGCCACGACCGGCGGGGCGGCCCTGCCCCCCGGTGCGATCCGTCCCCGAGGTCGCGATGGGGTGGGCGATCCCGATCCATCACCGGTGCTGCGGCCACTCCCGCCACAATGCGGCCGCACCAAAGTCAGGCTCCACGCCGCTCGAATGCCGGGGGGAGTTCCTCCGCGGGCTGCTTAGGGAGACCGCACGTACTTCGTTAGCCCTCCACCCGCGAAGGGCCGGGAAATCGGGCCCTCGGCCGCGTACACGTTGCCGTCGGCATCAACGGCGACGCCCTCTCCCGCGGCCCCGTGGGGTCGGCCCTCCACCGCGTGGGGTGGAATGAACGCGGTGACCCGGTCTTCGCTCGCGTGCCCAACCCGGATTCCCGTCATCCAGTCCGGGTGGTTGTTCGGGTTGGACTCCGAGTCGATGGCGTACAGCATGTCGTTGTCATCGATGAAGAGCCCGCTGATCCGGCTGAACTGGTGGTAGGTGTCGAGGAGGGTGCCCTCCTGGTCGAAGATCTGGATGCGGTGGTTGCCGCGATCGGCCACGAATAGGCGTCCCCGCGAGTCCATCTCCAAGGCGTGCGGGGTCCGGAAGTCGCCGGGACCCGTCCCGATCCGGCCCCACTCCATCATGTACTCGCCCTCGGGGCTGAACTTGACGATGCGCCCGGTGGATCCGGGAGCGGGAAGCTCGTTCTGTCCGCTGTGACCGTCGGAAACGAAGATGTACCCTTCGGGCGTGGTGATGACGTCGCAGGGCTGGTTGAAGTGATCCGGCCCGTCTCCCGGAACGCCGGCGGTGCCGAGCGTCATCAGGATCTCCCCCTCGGGGCTGAACTTGAAGACCTGATGGCCCTTGGTCTGCTCCTCGTTGCCCGACGAGTCGGTGACCCAGACGTTGCCGTCCCGATCCACATGCAATCCGTGGGGAAGAATGAACAGGCCGGCGCCGAAGCTCGCGAGCACCTCGCCGGTCTCGCGGTCGAACTTGAGGATCGGGTCCACGTCGGAGGTGCCGCAGCCGTCGCTGAGCGCGTTGCCACCGCAGCGGTCGTAGGCCCACAGCTGCCCGTCGGGCCCAATGTCGACGCCCGCGGTCGATCCCCACTCGCGTCCGTCCGGGAGAGGGCCGAAGCCGGTGATCACCTCGGACGTCGGGTTGGGCAGCCCCGCCATCGCGGGGTCGGGCACACTGGCGGGATCGGCCATCCCGGCGGCCCCGGCGGATTCGTCGCCTCCGCCGTCGGCCGGGGCGCACGCCCCCGTCGCCAAGGCGAGAACCATGACCAGGCACGTGGCGAGCTTGGAATCGTCGGTCGCGAACATAAGGCACCTCCCGGTACGAATTGAACCGAACAGGCAACTTATGCCACGCGGAGGGACCGGGCGAGCCAAGAGCGACCGGGCGGGGCCGAAGGCAACCCCAACCACCCACAAGCACCGGCACACATCGCGGCCCGTGGATGAATCGGCGCGACCACCGAGAGCGGCGCGGCACTGCCAGCACGCGATCTCGAACCCCGCGTCGGTGCGGGGATCGACAAGCGCGTGAAGTCCGTGTGCCGGAACGCACGGGAAACCGGGAACGGAGGCGGGGGGACTCGAACCCCCAAGGGCTTGCGCCCGCCGCATTTCGAGTGCGGTGCCTTACCAATTAGACTACGCCTCCGGACAAACCGGGTCGCATCGGCTCGGGGGGGCGGCATCTCGGTACCACCTTCCAAATCGGGGCGCCCGGATTTGAACCGGGGACCTCTGCGACCCGAACGCAGCGCTCTACCGGACTGAGCCACGCCCCGAATTGTGGGTGCCGCCCTCAAGGCGGCGATCTGGACAATGAGAGGGCCCTCCACCCTCCGGCAAGAAGGTCCCCCAACGGACCGACTTAGCCGCGCTCCACCGCTTTGCCGCCACCCACCCGCGCGGGATTCGCAGCCGAGGCCCCGCAAAGCGGGTCCGACGGCGAGGCCAGGATGCGTAGCACCGCAGCGCCTCAACCCCGAACTCGACGCCCACGCCGTCCGATGGCAACCCCCGCCGGGCACCCTCACCGCCAACCCGCCCGCGTGGGATTCGCAGCCGAGGCCCCGCGAAGCGGGTCCGACGGCGAGGCGAGGATGCGTAGCACCGCAGCCTCAACCCTGGACTCGACGCCCGCACCGTCCGATGGCAACCCCCGCCGGGCACCCTCACCGCCACCCGCCCGCGCGGGATTCGCAGCCGAGGCCCCGCGAAGCGGGTCCGACGGCGAGGCGAGGATGCGTAGCACCGCAGCCTCAACCCTGGGTTCGAAACCCACCCCCTCCGATGGCGGGCTTCGCCCGGCAGCGGACGGGGTGGGATTCGAACCCACGCGGGCGTTAGCCCACACGATTTCCAATCGTGCGCCTTAAGCCACTCGGCCACCCGTCCGAAGAAGTCCTTGGCCGCAATCCACCCTTGATCGCGCAGTCCAACGGAGAAGAAGAACCAAATGCGCCGCTCGCGGCGAAACGGGCCCCAAGCCAACAAAACGGGATGCCAACCAACCCGACCGGTGCCCGCGGATGGGGCGATACCCAAGAAATCCCCGGATGAACCCGAGGACCGAGACCGACCTGGCGACGGGCTGGCCGTCACCCGCCCACTCCGATGGCGGCCGCGACCCGGCAGCCCACCGTCACCCGCCCGCAGTGGGATTCGCAGCCGAGGCCCCGCGAAGCGGGTCCGACGGCGAGGCGAGGATGCGTAGCACCGCAGCCTCAACCCCGAACTCGACGCCCACCCCGTCCGATGGCAACCCCCGCCGGGCACCCTCACCGTCACCCGCCCGCAGTGGGATTCGCAGCCGAGGCCCCGCAAAGCGGGTCCGACGGCGAGGCGAGGATGCGTAGCACCACAGCCTCAACCCTGGGTTCGAAACCCGCCCCCTCCGATGGCGGGCTCCGCCCGGCAGCGGAGGGGGTGGGATTCGAACCCACGAGACCCTTTCGGGTCAACGCCTTAGCAGGGCGCCGCCTTAAGCCACTCGGCCACCCCTCCGAAATTGCCCCGCCTGGGATCGAACCAGGACTCTTCTGATCCAGAGTCAGACGTGTTGCCAGTTACACCACGGGGCATCCTCATACCAATCTGCGAGCCGACCACGTTGCCGGCAAGCCGCAAGCCTGCCGGCAAGTCGCAAGCCACCAGTCGGATTCGAACCGACGACCCCGTCATTACGAGTGACGTGCTCTACCAGCTGAGCTATGGTGGCGATCATCTCCCGCATCTCGCCGGCCAACCAGAAGTGGAGCCGAGGGGAATCGAACCCCTGACCTCAGCATTGCGAACGCTGCGCTCTCCCAACTGAGCTACGGCCCCTACCCCGCCCGCGTCCACGGAACTCGCGATGGCGGATGGGCGCGAGAGGACTCGAACCTCTGACCTCTACGATGTCAACGTAGCGCTCTAACCAGCTGAGCTACGCGCCCCCGGCCCGGAAACACCTCCTGGCCCTCACCTCCCCGAAGGGAATACGCCCGGGAGGACTCGAACCCCCAACCTCTTGATCCGTAGTCAAGCGCTCTGTCCAATTGAGCTACGGGCGCTGATTTCGTCGACCTTCGCCATGGAAGGGCCGACCGTCGATGGCCTACGAGTGCCCACGACAGGACTCGAACCTGTACGCCGTTTCCGACACTGGTCCCTCAAACCAGCCTGTCTACCAATTCCAGCACGTGGGCAACGTCCTTCATCGAATCGGTGCCGCCGTCGCGGCCCGCCATGCTCGGAGAGGGACTCGAACCCTCACGGGGTTAACCCCCACAGGATCCTGAATCCTGCGCGTCTACCAATTCCGCCATCCGAGCGTGTCCACCTGTGGCGGCAGGTGGCGAGTGGAGCCGAGGGGAATCGAACCCCTGACCTCCTGAATGCCATTCAGGCGCTCTCCCAACTGAGCTACGGCCCCGATCCTTCGCCGATGACCCGACTTGTCAAGAAACAACTCAGCGGGGCTGACGGGACTCGAACCCGCGGCCTCCGGTGTGACAGACCGGCACTCTAACCAACTGAGCTACAGCCCCTGCTTTCGCGCTCTCCTCGCGCGCGTTCCCAACGCCCTCACGGGGAATCGAACCCCGACCGCCACCTTGAAAGAGTGGTGTCCTAGCCGTTAGACGATGAGGGCTCTCCCCCCAGTTGTACAGGCCCGGAGGGACTCGAACCCCCAACCCCCGGTTTTGGAGACCGGTGCTCTACCAGTTGAGCTACGGACCCCCGCGCGCAACCGGCCATCCCTTGGGCCGGCGAGCCGGTGGATGGCCAGGGACGGAATCGAACCGCCGACACCGCGATTTTCAGTCGCGTGCTCTACCAACTGAGCTACCTGGCCAAAAAAACGCCCGAACCATTTCGGTGCGGGCGGCTGGGTCGGGAGTTCGCCGGAGGCTACCGGCGAGTCCCGCCTCCCCGCCCACGCGGGCTCGACCACGTATCGGACGGAAACCAGCGTAGCGCCCGCTCGCGGTCCGACCGGAGGAAGGCCCACGGTCGAAGTTCCTCGGTTGCTCCCCGCATGATCCCCATCTCGGTCTCCTGTGGCGCCACCCTTCATCGAACGCCGTCCGGCCACGCGGAAAACGCCGCCATTTCGGCGGCGCTCTCCAATAGCGGGGGCGGGATTCGAACCCGCGACCTTCGGGTTATGAGCCCGACGAGCTACCAGACTGCTCCACCCCGCAACAAGGAGAAGGAAGGTATAGCGATCCGGCGAAGCATGTCAAGCGGGAGATGGAGGGAACGGACGTGGCCCCACGCGGTGATCGGGGCCACGGGGGGGACGCGATGTCAACACCGTCGGCGGCGGCCGGTTGGCCGTTACCGTGGCGGCGGCGCCGATCCGCGTCCCAACCCCGCCAACACCTCCGGGTCCCCCTCGATTCCGTCGGCGGGTTCAAGGCCAAGCACGCGGGCCATGAAGGGATAGATGTCCACCCCTTCGATGGGGGGCAGCCGCGTGCCCGGGTCAATGCCCGGCCCCATCGCGAGGAAGATGCCGTGCATGGACCGGAAGCGCGGATCCCAGCCGTGCATCCCCTGGCTGCTGCCCCTACGCGGCCCGATGCCGACCGTGTATCCCTCCTCGGGCACCACGATGAGATCGCCAAATCGTGGATGACCGTTCAGGTTGAGCCGCGCGGGAGCTTCGCCAACGCGGTGGACCTCCGCGTGCGGCATTCCCTCGTCGAGTTGCGAGCGCAGCTCCTCGACGCGTTCCTCGCCTCCTTCGACGAAGAGGATGCCCACGGTGCCCCCCGACGTCAGCCGCGCCCCGGACAAGTCCGCGATCTCGTCCAGCGCGTAGTGCCCCTCGGGGCGAACGCCGCTCATGCCGTGGTCCGACACGAGCAGAACGAAGACCCGGTCGGCGTGCGGGAGTTGGTCCACGCCGTTCAGAAGACGCCCAAGCGCCTGGTCGACCCGGGCCACCGCCTCGGCCAATTCCGGTCCCCGACCGGGACCGAATCGGTGTCCGGCGTAGTCGGCTTCCGCGAAGTACAGCGAGACGACGTGGGGTCGCTCCACATCCGGGAGGTCGAGCCAGGCGAGGACGGTGTCGACGCGCACTTCATTGGGGATGAGCGGGTCGAAGCGCTTCCAGTAACTGGGGCGGACGCCCCCCACGTCGGCTTCGGACCCGACGAAGTAGAAGGCGGCGCTCACCATCCCCTGCTTCTCCGCGGTCACCCAGATCGGCTCCCCTCCGTACCATCGCCCGTCCTCCACCGTTTCCCGATCCGAGAGGGAATACGTGCGATCCAGATCCCGGTCGTGGAAGGTGTTGGCGACCAGGCCGTGGGTGCCGGGGTACAGCCCGGTGGCGATGGAGTAGTGCGCGGGGAAGGTGAGCGATGGGAAGACCGGGATCAGGCCATCGGCGCGGGCGCCCGCGGCCGCGACGCGGTCGAAGTTGGGCGTGTCGAACAGCTCCATGTAGTCGTGTCGAAACCCGTCGAACGACACCACGACCACGTAGGGCTTGTCCAGATGGCGGGCGTCGTTGCGGCCGGCGGCCGGGCCGGACTCCGGGTTCGTTGCGGCCCCAAGGGGCTCGACGCGTCCCGTGGCCGGAGGTTGATGGGCGCAGCCGGTCAGCGAGAGCGCGAACCAGACGAGGCTCAGCGCCCGGGGGCCGGGCGCGCGCCGGCGCCCGCGGCGTCTTCGGAATCCCCCTCCTCCGGCGGCCCGTGGACGCCCCGCCATCGGCAGTCGAAGGGAGGGGGGGGTACCGTGGTGACGTAGGCGCGTTGCGGTCGTGATCATGGCGTCCGGTGGCACGGCAGGCTCTCCTGGAAGGACCCCGTCGCGAGCGCGCGGGCCCGGGAGGGGAACGAGTGCGGCGGAATCAGCTACAACGAGGACGGAAACCAACTGGCTACGGGGAGTGCGGAAAACTAGCCACAAGGGGACGACGCTTGAAGGAGAAGAGAGGCGACATGAGCGAGCGGGAGCTCGAGGCCGCCACGCTGGGCGGAGGATGTTTCTGGTGCCTTGAGGCCGTCTATCGGCAGCTTCGGGGCGTGCGACGGGTGGAGTCGGGGTACGCCGGTGGACATGTGCTCGACCCGAGCTACGAGCAGGTCTGCGCCGGCGGCACCGGCCATGCCGAAGTGGTCCGCATCCTGTTCGCGCCGGACGAAATCTCGTTTCGGGAGCTGCTGGAGGTGTTCTTCACCATCCACGACCCCACCACCCCGAACCGCCAGGGAGCCGATGTGGGAACCCAGTACCGCTCGGTCATCGTCCACCATTCGACCGATCAGGAGGCCACCGCGCGCGCGGTGATGGCGGAATTGGCGGACCAGCGACTCTGGGAGGCGCCGATCGTGACCGAACTGGTGCCGGAAGCGCGGTTCTTCGCGGCCGAGGCGTATCATCGCGACTACTTCGCGCGCAATCCGGGAAGCGCGTACTGCCGCGCGGTGGTGGCCCCCAAGGTTGCGAAGGCGCGCGCCAAGTTCGTCGACAAGCTGCGGAAGGAACCCGTCGCGAGCTGAGCGGGCCCCGCCGCCGCGCGAGCCCGTCGCCGGGCCGGCGGCGCCCCATGTCCGTGGATGAACCCGCCCGAGCACCGAGAGCGGCTACACCAGGACGCTGAGCGGCTTCTCCAGAAGCTCCTTCAAGGTGGCCAGGAAGCGCGCCCCCTGGGCGCCGTCGATCACCCGGTGATCGCAGCTCATGGTCATGCGCATTCGGGGTCGCACGGCAACGCGCCCCTCGACCACCACCGGGCGCTCCTCGACGGCGCCCACCGCCAGGATCCCCGCCTCGGGGGGATTGATCACCCCGGTGAACTGCTCGATCCCGAACATTCCCAGGTTCGAGATGGAGAAGGTCGACCCCGTGTACCGTTCGGGTGGCAGGCGCTTCGCCCGGGCCAGCGCCGCCAGTTCCCTCACCTCTCCGGAGATCTCCGCGATCGGGCGCGCGTGCGCGTCGCGAACCACCGGGGTGATGAGGCCGTCGTCGATGGCCACCGCGACGCCGATGTGCGCGCGGTTGTGTCGGCGGACGTGATCGCCACCCCACCACGCGTTGCACTCGGGATGGCGGACAAGCGCGAGCGCCGTGGCCTTGATGACGATGTCGTTGAAGGAGATGCGCGTGTCCAGCCCGAGCTCGTTGAGCTGCCGGCGCAGCTCGGCGGCCCGGGTCATGTCCACGTCGGCGGTGAGGAAAAAGTGCGGCACCGGACCCAGGGACTCGACCAGCCGGCGCGCGATCGTCTTGCGGATTTGGCTGAGGGGAACGTCGACGAAGTCCTCGCCCGGCGCTGCGGGCGTGGCCGTGGGGGCGGTCGCGGGCGCGGGGGCGGTCGCGGATGTGGCCGCCGTCGCGGCCGTGGCCACGGTCGCGGCCGCCAAGGCGGCCTCGATGTCGCGCTTGACGATTCTCCCGCGCGGCCCGGATCCCACGATCGTCTCCAGTGGAAGACCGGCCTCCCCGGCCAGCCGGCGGGCGACCGGCGAGGCTCTGGAGCGGCCGCGAGCCTCCGGGGACGGCAAGGCCTCGCTGGCGGGCGGGGCGTCGTTGGCCGGCGGGGGGACGACGGGTGGGGCGGGGGGGGGCGGAGTGGCGGGCGGCGGCGCCTCCGTGGTCGGCGCTTGCTCCGCTTCGGTGGCCGCGGGCGCGGCGGCCGGGGCGGCCGCGGCGACCAACTCCGACACGTCCTCGTCCTCCGCCCCGATGACCGCGATCACCTCGCCCACGGGCGCCGTCTCCCCTTCGCCCAGCAGCACCGCCCGCAACACGCCGTCGCCGCGCGCGACGAGCTCCATGGTCGCCTTGTCGGTTTCGATCTCGGCCAGGAGGTCGCCGGCCGCAACGGCGTCGCCCTCGGCCTTGATCCACTTGACGACCTGCCCCTCCTCCATGGTCGGCGAGAGGGCTTCCATGTGCACTTTGGTGGCCATCGACTAGCCGTCCTTGAGGGAACGCGCCCCCCACGCGCCGGGAGCGACCGGGCATCGGGCCGTCGGGGCAGGTTGAGGTGGCGGAGACGGCGCCATCGAACTTGGACGCAACGCCGGGCCCGAACCGTCGGCGTGGATGCCGCGACGCCGGAATGCCGGGAGAAGCTCGTCCACGGATGGCTTGTCTCGGGTGGGTGACTTGGGGGTTGCGGGGCGTTGGATGGCGCGACTCGTCACGTTCGGTAGAGAACCTGTTGGCACGCATCCACGACGCGCGCCGCGTCGGGTTTCGACTGCTTCTCCAAGTTGCGCGCGTAGGGCATGGGCACGTCCGCCTGGGTGATTCGCCGCACGGGGGCGTCCAAGTCGTCGAAGGCCTCGTCCTGGATCAGCGCGACGATCTGGGCGCCGGTACCCATGAAGGGCCATCCCTCCTCCAGATAGACGGCGCGATTGGTCTTGTGAATGGAGGCCAGAATCGCCTCCATGTCCAAGGGACGGAGCGAGCGCAGATCGAGCACCTCGGCGGAAACCCCGTTCTTGTCCAGCGCCTTGGCCGCCCGCAGCGCCACGTGGACCATCTGTCCGTGCGAGATGATGGTGACGTCGGAACCCTCCGCCTTGACGTCGGCCACGCCCAGGGGCACGACATGCTCTCCCTCGGGAACGTCGCCGCGCGCGTTGTAGAGCAGCTCGGATTCCATCACGACCACGGGATCGTCGTCGCGAATCGCCGCCTTGAGCAGGCCCTTGGCGTCCGCCGGCGTCGCCGGGTTCACCACCTTCACGCCCGGGGCGTGAACGAAGTACGACTCGCACGCCTGGGAGTGCTGGCCCGCGAGCTGCAGGGCCGCCCCGTTGGGTCCGCGGAAGACGATGGGCACATGCAGCTGCCCGTTCGACATGTAGTGCGTCTTGGCGGCGTTGTTGACGATCTGGTCGAGGGCCAGGAACGCGAAGTTGAAGGTCATGAACTCGATGACCGGCCGGAGCCCGGCAATGGCCGCGCCCACGCCCAGC
Organism: Longimicrobiales bacterium; assembly: GCA_965221265.1. Classification (GTDB taxonomy): domain Bacteria; phylum Gemmatimonadota; class Gemmatimonadetes; order Longimicrobiales; family Gaopeijiaceae; genus BD2-11. The sequence goes on from OZ244873.1 coordinate 961,922, forward strand.
CCGGCGAACCCCAGCTCGCTGATGGGCGTGTCCACCACCCGATCTTCGCCGAAGCGGTCGAGCAGACCCCGGGACACCTTGTAGGCGCCATCGTACTCCGCGACCTCCTCACCCATCAGGAAGACCGCGTCGTCGCGCTCCATCTCTTCCGCCAGCGCCTCGTTGAGGGCGTCGCGGTAGGTCATGACCGCCATTTCAGGTTCCCCGCCCGTCGAAGAAGAGCCTACCGCGCACCTTCACGTCGCTGTAAACGTGCTCTTGGAGGGTCTCCTCGGAGGGCAATGGCGACCGGTCAGCGAAGTCCGCGGCGTCGTCCACGAGCTCGCGTACCTCCTGGTCCATGCGCTCGAGTTCTTCGCGCGTGAGATGTCCACTCCGAATCAACAAATCGCGCACATGGGCGATGGGGTCGTCCTCGCGGACCTTCGACTCCACCTCCTCCTTGCTTCGGTAGGTGCCCGATACCGGGTCGGACATGGAGTGCCCCTTGAAGCGGTAGGTCTCGGCGTCAACGAACTGCGGTCCGGCGCCGTCGCGCACGCGTTCCAGCAGGTCCTCCATCAGCCGCCAGACCGCGAGCACGTCCTGGCCGTCCACGTAGTGGGCGGGAATCCCGTGCGCCCGGGACTTCTCGACCATCGGGGTCGCGGTCACGCGGTTGAACGCCGTCCCCATGCCGTATCCGTTGTTCTCGACGACGTAGATGACCGGCAGCTTCCAGATGGCCGCCAGGTTGAGCGACTCGTGGAATGCGCCCTGGTTGACGGCCGCGTCTCCCAGGAAGCAGACGCAGACGCGGTCCTCGCCGCGGTACCGGATGGCCCAGCCCAGACCCGTGGCCAAGGGGATCTGGCCCCCCACGATGCCCCATCCACCCATGAAGTTGTGCTTCGCGGAGAACAGGTGCATCGAGCCGCCCTTGCCGCCCGAACAGCCATCCACGCGCCCGTACAGCTCGGCCATGGCCGCGCGCGCGGAGATGCCCTTGGCGAGCGCCTGGGTGTGTTCGCGGTAGGCGGAGATCGCGTAGTCGTCCTGGCGCAGGGGCCCGATGAAGCCGAGCGCCACCCCCTCCTGCCCGGTGTGCAGATGGCAGAAGCCGCCGATCTTGCCGATCGCGTACGCCTCCTCCGCCTTCTGCTCGAATCGCCGGTACACGAGCATCTCGCGCAGGAAGCCAAGTACCTGCTGGGCCGGGAACCCTTCGACGAGGGGCGGCGGAGCGGACGTGGACGCGTCCCGAACGGCGCTGTCAGGCATGTGCCACCTCCCGCCCATCCTCTCGCTTCCCCGCGGAACGTCCGGTCTCGATTTGAACCAGCCGGAACGCGGGCACTTCGGCGGGCGCGGGCAGGTCGGCCTCCATCACGTGCCGAATCGACCCCGCCGCGCCGGCGGACACTTGGCGCGCCTGGTCCTTCGCGTGATAGCTGGAGCGCACCAGAGGACCGGATTCCACGTGCCGAAAGCCGAATTCCTCCTCGCCGACCCGCTTCCAGCCCTCGAATTCCCCCGGGGAGACCCAGCGGGCCACCGGGATGTGCCGAAGCGACGGACGCAGGTACTGGCCCAGGGTGAGGATGTCGACGGCGGCCTCGCGAAGGTCGCTCATCGCCTGACGCACCTCGGAGGCGCGCTCCCCCATGCCCAGAATGAGGCCGGTCTTGGTCAGGATGCGCGGCGCCATGCGCTTGGACGCCCCCAGCAGGGAAATCGAACGCCAGTACCGGCCTCCCGGGCGCACTTCCGGATGGAGTCGCTCAACGGTCTCCAAGTTGTGCCCGAGGATCGCGGGGCGAGCGGCCAAGACGGTGGCCAGGGCGTCCTCGTCGCCCTTGAAGTCGGGGATCAGGACCTCGACGGAGCATGTGGGCAGTCGCTCGTGGATGCGGCGAACGGTTTCCGCATGGATGGCCGCGCCGCCGTCGGGTAGTTCGTCGCGGTTCACGCTGGTGATCACGACATGCTCGAGGTCCATGGCGACCACGGTGTCCGCGACGCGCCGGGGCTCGTCGCGATCGAGCACGGTCGGGAGCCCGTGGGCGACCGCGCAGTACTTGCACGCGCGCGTGCAGACGTCGCCGAGGATCATGAAGGTGGCGGTGCCGGCCTCCCAGCACTCGCCCATGTTGGGGCAGCCCGCCTCCTCGCACACCGTGTGAAGCGCTTGGCCGCGCATGAGGCGCTTCAGCCGCAAATAGTTGGGCCCCCCGGGGGAACGCACCTTGAGCCATGACGGCTTGCGGTCGCCGGGGGGTACCGTGGCGAGACCCTCGTGCGCGCCGATGCGGGGGGTGCCCTTGGGCCTGACGTTGCCCGTGTCCTTGCCCGCCGGCGCGTATCCGTTCCAAGCTCTGAGGGGCTGGCTCAACCTCGAGATTCTCCGTCGCTCGTTCCCATTGAGCCGGACCGAACCGGCCCCCCGACCACGCGCCGGGCCGGTCGATGTCCGCCGGCCGTTCCGCGCGTCACGCGGGGCCTCCGGTCGAGGTCCCCGCCCCGTTCGCGCCTTGTGGCGCGTGGGACGGAATCATAAAACCCCGACGCTTTTCACGGCAACGGAACGCGGGGGGCGGAACCCCACCGCTGGCCGATTGGCGGAGCCATTGGGCCGATGGGCAACGCCGAGCGTAGCGGTCCAGCGCGGATGCCACGCCGCTCGAATGCCGGGGGGGAGTTCGTCCACGGACTGCCAGGGGCGCTACCCGCCGCCGCGCGCCTCCGCCGCCTCCCTCATCTCCGCCAAGGGAATGGCGTGCATGGAGTACTCCTCGAGCCCGCGTGCCCGTTCGTCCTCCCACGCGTCCAGAAACCGGTCGTGGTACGCGTTGGCTCCGTTCCCGTCGCCCAGTTCCGCGGCCGCGTGGGCCGCCGCACCCAAGAGGAGGAGGTGGTTGGGCGCGTCGACCAGGCCGCGCTCGGCCACCTCCAGCGCCATTTCGTGGTCCGCGCCCAACGCGTGCAGCAGAGACACGTGATAGTGCCCGTCCGCGTCGAGAGGCAACACCAGGGCGTACGCGTCGAGCGCCATCGGCAGAAACGCCAGCGCCTCGGTCGTGTCTCCGGCGGACGCGGCGCGCATGATCCGATCATACAGACGATCGGCCGCCTCGCGCGGCGTCATGGAGCTCAGATCGGGGGGTGTCCCCGCGCCGGGGACCAAGCCTCCGCCGGGAATGGGGGGCGCGGACGAGGACGGTTCATCCGGATTGAGCGCCCAGAACGCCACGCCGATGACGGCCACGGTGGCCACCACGCCGCTCGCCAGGAACACCCGCCTTCCCCCCGCGGTCGCCCGTGGCGGTCCGGCGCGCCGCAGGCGTGTGCCGCAGTGAATGCAGAAGGAGGCTCCCGCCTGGACCGCCTCTCCGCACGATGGGCATGTCGGTGCGCGGACGGTCGCCCCGCATTCCGCGCAAAACCTGCCGGCGGCGTCCCGGCCGCACTGTGGGCACCTCATGATTCGCCTCGCTTTGCGGTCATCCATCCAGCTCCGTCGCCCCGACAGGAGGGGCCCGCCGTGCCCGGCGGCTGGCGGCCCGTGGAGGCATCCGCCGAGCACGGATGCCACGCCGCTCGAATGCGGGGAGGAGTTCGTCCACGGGCTTGTGCGCTACCCCCGGCCCTTGGCCGCTAAAGGCCCGTCGGGAAGTCCAGAAACTCCCAGGGAATGCCGAAGCGTTCCTTGAGATGGGCGGCAAGCGCGCGCACGCCCAGCGTTTCCGTGGCGTAATGGCCCGCATAGTATACGTTGACCCCGTACTCCAACGCATCGAAGTAGGTGTGATGGGCCCCCTCCCCCGTGACCAGAGCGTCCGCGCCCGCCGCCGCCGCCTCGGCGATCATGGAGCCGCCGGCGCCCGTCACAACCGCGACCCGGTGAATGTCTTCGGGACCTCCATCTATCAGTCGGACTGGTACTTGCAATGATTTGGACAGGCGTTCGCGAAGCGAGTCGCGTGTTTCCGACGTCGCCCCGATCCAGCCAACGTCGACGCCCTGGCAGGATCCGAACCCCTTCTCGATGTCGATGTCCAGGGCGCGCGCGAGCAGGGCGCAGTTGCCAACCTCGGCGTGCGCGTCCAGCGGCAGATGAGCCGAGTAGAGCCCCACCCCGTTGTGGATGAGGGCGGACAACTTCCGGAAGCGCCGACCGGTCACGGGAGCGGCGCCATCCCAAAACAGACCGTGGTGCACGATCAACAGATCGCCGCCGCGCTCGGCGGCCGCGTTGATCGCCGCTTCGCTGGCGTCCACGGCCGCGCAAATGGCGCGCACCTCGGCGGCACCCTGAACCTGAAGGCCGTTGTGGGCGTTGGGGTAGTCGGGGAAGTCGGGTACCCGCAGATAGCCGTCGATGTACTCGACCAGCGATTCCAACCTCATGCCGCGATTCTCGCTGTTTGTGTCGCGCCGAGGCGTCGGTCGACGAATGGATCCTCGCGCCTTCCTCCATCCACCATCCTTCCCTCGGCGAAGCGACCGACCCACATGGTTGCCAAGTTGGTGTGGAAAACGAGCCGTGCTGTGGACAACATGGTTGGGACGGAGTAAGTGTTGCCCGTCACAAGATCAACACAGATAACGGTTTGGATATGTTTTCCACACCGCTCTCAAGGGAGAGGAACCCGCGCCTACCGGCCGCACGGATCCGGGGTTTTCCACCGACCGAGGCTGCCGCCAACTTCCTCAAGGTTGTTCAAGGATGGTCATCGGATCGATGGGTTCATTGTTGCGGAGAATCTCGAAGTGCAGGTGCGGCGCCGTCGACCGCCCGGTCGACCCACTCAACCCAATCACCTCGCCTTGGCGCACCACGTCTCCGGCCTCAACAAACGTCACGGACGCATGAGCGTAGACGCTGCCGTACCCGTCGCCGTGGTCAAGGCGAACAAACCGGCCATAGAGCGGATCCTCCCCCGCTTCGACCACAACGGCTCCTCCGGCCGCGCGGATGTAGGAGCCGGTGGGAACGGCGATGTCCAAACCCGGGTGGTCCCCGACCAAGCCTTCCAGCAGGATGTCCTGGGTGACAAACCCCCTCTGGGTGAGCGGCCAACTCGTGGGCCTGGTGTCGTCGGCCGGGGAGGGCCGGGAGCTCCCCGCGTTCCCCACCGGATGCATCCACGCGTCGGAGGGCGCTCCCGGCCGGGCTCCGAAGAGGTCCGCGATGCGGAGATAGCGGGCTTCGACCGTGTCCATGTGCGTGCTGAGCGCCCGAAAACCCTCCGCTTGGACCGCAAGGGAGTCCGCCAAGGCGTCCGCGCGATGCATGGTGGCGGCAACCCCGCCCAGGTAGCTCGTGGAAATCAGCGCGATGAACGCGAGGGAAACGAGCACCGCGTGGATCGTGGTGAATCCGTGGCTTGGCGCGTTCCCCGGTCCGCGGGCCAGGGTTACCGTCAAGATGCGACGATTGCGCAACCGAATGTCACTCCACGACATCCGACGCCTCCTGGCCGGACACGATGGCGAACAGCCGCTCAAAGTCCTGGTCGTTGTGGAATGGGATCTCGATTCGCCCCCTGCCTCCTCTCCGCCGTCGGACGACAACCCGGGTCCCAAGCACCGCGCGCAGGGCCTCCTGCAGCGCCCGGAGTGTCGGATCCAAGGCTCCCAGCGACCTTGGCTGGCGTCTTGGTTCCCGGGGGGCTTCCTCATTTCGTGCGGGAGGAGTCGGGCTGGCGCGCACGTTGTCCTCGAGCCTGCGGACGGACCAACCGCCTTTGACGGCCCTTCGAGCCAGCTCCGTGGCCCACTTCTCGTCATGGACGGCAAGGAGCGCGCGCGCGTGACCCGGCGTGAGTTTCCCCTCCCGGAGCAGCTGGCGAATCCGGACCGGGAGCTTGAGTAGTCGCAGAGTGTTCGTCACCGCGGCACGACTCTTCCCCACGGCCAGCGCAATCTCCTCTTGGGTGCGATCGAATTTGTCCAGCAGCACCTTGTAGCCCTCGGCCTCCTCAAGGGCGTCCAAGTCGCGCCGCTGCAGGTTTTCGACGAGCGCGAGCACGAGCATGGTTTCGTCGTCGACTTGGCGAACGATGGCCGGCAGCTCGCTCCAGCCAAGGCGGGTCACGGCCCGAAATCGGCGCTCTCCCGCGACCAACTCCCATGTGTTCGGCGCCGGCGCGGACCGTACCACGACGGGCTGGAGCAATCCGTTCGCGCCGATGGACGCCGCCAGCTCCCGGATTTCCTCCTCGTTGAACTCACGACGAGGTTGGAAGGGATTGGGCACCACGGAGTCCAGGGACAGACTTGCGACCTCGCTCTCTCCCGGCCGATCAAGATGATCGCCGAGCAGGGCGCCCAAGCCGCGTCCGAGTCGCGACGTCGAAGGAAGGCTCACGAGGGTTCGCGCGCCCCCGTTGCCGCGAGTCTATGTTGCGTTCGCTGAATCACCTCCTGGGCGAGATGCAGGTAGTAGCGCGCCCCGGCCGAGAGGACGTCGTATACGATGATGGGCTTGCCGAAGCTCGGCGCCTCCGCCAAGCGAACGTTTCTCGGGATCGCGTTCGCGAAGACCTTGTCCCCAAAATACTCGCGCGCTTCGCGAGCGACTTGGTTGGACAGGTTGAGTCGCCTGTCGAACATCGTTAGAAGGACGCCCTCGATCTCCAAGCCCGTGTTCAGCCCTCGCTGAACGACCCGCACCGTATTCAGGAGCTGGCTGAGGCCCTCCAACGCGTAGAACTCGCACTGAATCGGGATGAGCACCGAGTCGGCGGCCGCCAACGTGTTGAGCGTGAGAAGCCCCAGCGACGGGGGACAATCCACGAGAATGTAGTCGTATTCCTGGCGAATCGGCTCAAGTGCCGCACGCAAGACCGACTCGCGGGCCGCGACGCCCACCAGCTCGATCTCGGCACCGGCCAAATCGCGGGTGGTGCCAACCATGTCCAAGTGGGGGAAGTGAAGTTGACGCACCCTCGCTTCCTCGATCGGGCGCCCGCCGATCATGACGTCGTACATGCCGGAGGCTTGATCGGGGCCCCAGAGCCCCAACCCACTGCTCGCATTCGCCTGTGGATCCATGTCGACGACCAGCGTTCGCTGTTCGGCGACGGCCAACGCGGCTCCCAGGTTGATCGCGGTTGTCGTCTTCCCCACGCCACCCTTCTGGTTGGCGATGGTAATGACTCTGGACATGGTTGGCGGCGGTCGGTCTCGGTGGTGGGATGGCGAGATGCGGTACCAAGGGCGACCTCGAGATGCCGACGAGGCGACCCCGCAGGAAAGCTAACCGGACCCCGGCGCTGCGGAAAAGGTGGATGGGCTTCGCCGGCAGGTCGGTTTTGCGGCCTCTTGGACGTCATTCCGGCACATCAAGCGAGGCGAGTTGGAAGTGGTCGCGCCCTGCGAGGAGTCCAGGCCCGCCAGCCGACGAGCGCGACGACTTCCAGGTGCGGGCCCGCCAGCCGGGGAGCGGCGACGCGTCTCCGCACGGGAACCGCATCCAAGGGACGTGGCCGCCCGTCCTTCGCCGCTTCGTGCGCGCCCTTGGGGGGTCGCCCCGCTTCTCTTTGGGAGCGCGTGGATTCCCTCCAACGGACCGCCAATGTGGGTAGCAGTCCGTGGATGAATCCGCCCGAGCACCGGGGGCGGCGGGGCGCGGGGCTGGCAGGCGCCTTGAAGGCCCGGGTGCAGTGCTACCGGGACGAAAGGCAACGCGGAGCGCAGCGGTCCAGCCCGGATGCCACGCCGCTCGAATGCCGGGGGGAGTTTGTCCGCGGCCTGCTAGGAGTCTGCGCCGCAGGAATCCACAGCCGTTATCCTTGGGGGTGTTGAAGGCATCGTGAAAGGTTGATCTTCCGCCGGGGAGGGGTCAATGGGAACGAGGTTTCGACCGTACCAGCCGGACCAGATGCGGTTGCTGCCACGGGATCTCCGGGAATGGATTCCGGAGGGGCACCTGGCGCACCATGTGAGCGACCTGGTGGACGCGCTGGATCTGAGCGCGTTCTACGCGCCGTACGAGGGGGACGGGCGGCGCAACTCTCCGTACGATCCGCGGATGATGGTGAAGGTGCTGGTGTACGGATACGCGACGGGCACGTTTTCGTCGCGGAAGCTGGCGAGGAGGCTGGTGGAGGACGTCGCGTTTCGGATGCTGGCGGCGGACAACTTTCCACGACACCGGACGCTGTGCGAGTTCCGCCGTCGGCATCTCGCCGACTTCGGCGAGGTGTTCGCCGAGGTGGTTCGCCTGGCGCGGGCGATGGGTCTGGCGGGGCTGGGCAGGGTCGCGGTGGACGGCACGAAGGTTCGGGCGAACGCGAGCAAGCGCAAGGCGATGAGCTATGGTCGGATGCGCGGGGAGGAGCGTCGCCTGCGGGCGGAGATTGCGGAGTTGCTGAGGGAGGCGGAGGCGGTCGACGCGGCGGAGGACGCCGAATACGGCGAGGATGCCCGGGGCGACGAGCTGCCGGAGGAGCTGAGGCGGCGCGAGGACCGGCTGGCGGCGATCGAGGCGGCGAAGGCGCGGCTTGAGGCGGAGCAGCGGGCGAGGGACGACGCGCGGGGCCGCGAGCCGGGACGGGCTCGCAATCCGAGGGGAGGCAGTCCCTACAAGCGAGGTTACGGCGAGCCGGCCGAGGCGGCGCAGAGCAACTTCACGGACCCCGAGAGCCGGATCATGAAGACGAGTTCGGAAGGGTTCCAGCAATGCTACAACGCGCAGATCGCGGTGGAGGGGGAGAGCCAGCTGGTGGTGGCGGCGGCGGTGACGAACAGTGCGAGCGACGGAGGGCAGCTGGTCCCGATGGTGGACGCGGTGGCGGGGACGTGCGGCGAGACGCCGCGGCAGGTGTTGGCGGACGCGGGCTACTGCAGCGAGTCGAACCTGCGGGAACTGGGAGAGCGGGATGTGGACGGCTACGTGCCGCTGGCCCGCGAGGGCAGAACGGTCCCGGCCCCGGACGCCGACGGGTATCCCGAAAAGGCGCGCATGGCCGCGAAGCTGGCCACGGAGGAGGGCCGAAGACGATACGCGCGCCGCAAGTGGATGGCGGAGGCGCCCGTCGGCTGGGTCAAGGAGGTGATGGGATTTCGAAGATTCAGCTTCCGGGGCCTGCGCAAGGTCGAGGCCGAGTGGACGCTGGTGTGCCTCGCCCTCAACGTCAGGCGGCTGCACACGCTCAAGGTGGCGTGAGGCGCCCGGTGCCGCCCCGCAACCGCGCCCCGCGGAGCTGCCCGGGGCTTCCCGGGCCCCGATTTGGCACCATGCGGCCCTTGGCCCGGTCATCCACCCCCCATCAACGAATGCCTTTGCCGGGCATCACCCCGATCAGCAACAGACTGCTCCCGCTCACCTCACCGGCGCCGCGCTTCTGCGGCGCAGACTCCTAGGGCCGAGGCTCCTCGGGCGATGCCGTGCCGGGAGGCTCGTCCGTCGGACGGGTCGGATCCGAGTCGGTGAGATGGTACCGGGCCTTCATCTCCTGGAAGCGGCGCGCGGCCTTCGCGTCCAACCGTTCATCGAGATGACGGTCCAGCAGGGGAACCAGCCGTTCGCGGAGGAAGGTGCCGCGCGCCATCCATTGGTAGTATTGGCGTCCTCCGTGGTGATAGGGCCCGTAGAGCCTGCCCCCGGGGAAGTGCTCCATGATCCAATCGAAGAGCGCCTTGTGGTCGGTGTGCATGCGGAGAGTGATGTGTGGCTGCCGTCCATCGCCTCCGAAATGCCCCTCCCCAACGAGGATCCCCACCAGGAACCCGACGTCGAAGTCCTGGTCCGGGGGTTGTTTCACCGTCACGTTTCCCGTGAAACGCGGTGGGCACCTCCGTTTTGTTTCACCGTCATGTTTCCCGTGAAACGATCTGAAGGTACCCCACCCCCCTGCTTCCGGATTTCAAGCACCAGATTCTGAAGATCCGCGGGCGAAACCCCGGCGACCCTGGCAGCTTGGGCCAATGTCGTCGGTCGCACCTGGTCGAGCTTTTCGCGAGCCTCGTACGACAGCGTCACCAAGTCTTCGTACGCGATGTCCTCGGGAATGCGCAATTCGGCACGCGCGCGCAGCGTGGCCGCTCGATCCCGCTCACGCCGCACGTACCCCCCATACTTCAGGTCGACCTCGATCGCCCGCAGCGCCTCCCGCCAATCATCTCCCGTGAACGAGGCGTTGGCGGCGCGCACCAGCGTCTCCGATGTGACCTCGGGTCTTCTGACCAAGTCGATCGCTCGTGCCGGCGTTTGGATCGGACTGGTCCCCGCCTCCACCAAGGCGTCGTTCACCTGCTCCGGCAGCAGACGCGTGGCTCGGAACCACTCGCGCAGCCGCGCTTCCGCACTCAGCCGGCGTTCGAGCACTTGGACCTGCGCGGTCGACAACAATCCCCTTGCTCGGGCCAGGGGTCCCAGCCGGGAGAGCGCGTTGTCCTGCCGGAGGAGCAGGCGGAACTCCGCGCGTGAGGTAAAGAGCCGATAAGGCTCGTCAACGCCCTTGGTGACGAGGTCGTCGATCAGCACGCCGATGTACGCCTGGTCGCGTTCCAGGATCAGGGGTGCCTCTCCCAAGGCGGCCAAGGCGGCGTTCGCGCCCGCCACCAGCCCCTGTCCGGCCGCCTCCTCGTACCCGGTCGTGCCGTTGACTTGGCCGGCGAGGAAGAGTCCGCCCAGCGACTTCACCTCCAGCGTGTGCCGCAGCTGATGCGGGAGGAAATAGTCGTACTCGATCGCGTATCCGCTGCGGGTCATGCGAACATGCTTCAACCCCGGCAGCGTCCGCAGGAACCGGAGCTGCACGGCTGGGGGCAACGAGGTGGACAACCCGTTCACATAGAGTTCGGTCGTGTCCAACCCCTCCGGCTCCAAGAACACCTGGTGCCCGCGCGCGTCCGGGAACCGCACGACCTTGTCCTCGATCGAGGGGCAGTAGCGCGGACCCCGGCCCGCGATGGACCCACCGAATCGCGCGCTCCGCTCCAGATTCCCGAGAACGATGTCCCTGAGCTCCTCCCCCGTCCAAGTAATCCAACAGGGGCGCTCACCCGGGAAGTCCGCACGCGTGAACGCCGAGAAGCGATAGTCCCCAGGCTCCGAGGGCTGCTCCTCCAGCTCGTCGTAGTCCACCGACCGACCATCGACCCGCGGCGGCGTACCCGTCTTGAAACGGGCCACTTCCAGCTCCCGACCCTCCAAGGCACCGGCCAGCTCGACCGACGCCTCCTCTCCCGCCCGGCCCCCCTCGACCCCATCCCCAAGGCCGACATGAAGGCGCCCCCGCAGGAAGGTCCCCGCGGTGATCACCACGGAGGAAGCCCGGAACTCCAGACCGTTGCGGGTGCGAACGCCCACGACCCGATCGCCGCGCTGCACCAGGTCGGAAACCATGTCCTGAAAGAGGTCGAGCGTCGGCAGCTCCTCCAACACGCGCCGCACGGCCAACGAATAAAGGGTCCTGTCGCATTGGGCGCGCGGTCCCCACACGGCCGGCCCCTTGGATCGGTTGAGCATTCGGAAGTGGATGCGGGCAGCGTCCGTCGCCCGCCCCATGACGCCGCCGAGCGCGTCGACCTCACGCGCGACAACCCCCTTCGCGATGCCTCCGATGGCGGGATTGCAGCTCATCTGCCCGATGCGCCCCAAATCCGGCGTGATCAGCAACACCCGGGTTCCGAGGCGCGCTCCCGCCGCCGCCGCCTCCGCTCCGGCGTGCCCTCCACCCACAACGATGACGTCGTATTTCCCGTCCACGACCCGCGATCCGCGCTTCAGTCTCCCGTCGCCCGACCCCCGCACACGTCCACTTCCATGCCAATCACAACATGCCCGCTGGGCCAAGGGACGGTTGGGGGGCGAGGATCCGCCCCTTCCTCCGCGCCGGCATCGGTGCCTCCACCGCCCCGCCGTCGCGCCCCGCGTTGTCCGTCTGCACGGTGGCGCCGCCAACGAGCCCCAAGGGCGCCCTACCAGCCCGGTGCCCCGCCCCTCTCGGTGCTCGTGCGGATCCGTCCACGTCCCGTCGCCGTCCCACTATTTGCCAATGCAGAAGTCGCGGAACACGCGGTCCAGCACTTCGTCCAGGGTAACGATCCCAAGGATGTCCTCCAAGGCCGTCTCCGCCGGCTTCAAATGGGTGGCCGCCACCTCGGCGGGAACGCCGGTCGCCAGAGCCCGTTCAAACGCCTTCAACTCCTCGACCGCCCGCTCGAGCCCTCGACGGTGGCGTGCGCGCGTCACAACCGGCATCTCCGCGTTGGCTTCGACCAGTCCGCCGAACACCATGCGCGGGAGAACCTCGCCCAGCTCCGCCAGCCCCTCTCCCGTCACCACCGAAGTCGCGATGCGGCGAGGTGGAGCCCCGCCCCGACCGGTGGCGATGCCCGCGGCCCGATCCCGCGGCCCCCCGGGTGAACCGCCAACACGACCGGGCCCCTCTTCCGATTCCAAAGCGCCGTTCGCCCAGGCTTCCCGCGACCGTGGCTTCGCGCCGTCCCGGGGAACCAGATCGGACTTGGTCTCCAGGACCAGAATGGGTCCATCGCGCTCGCCCAGAAACGCCAGGTCGGCCCCGGCGACGGGATCGCCTCCCTCAACGCAGTAGAGCACCAGATCCGCTCGCGCCAGATAGCGGCGGGCGACCTCGATCCCCAGTGCCTCGACGCGCTCGGTGGTTTCCCGCAACCCGGCGGTATCCACGAGCCGGAACGGATAGCCACCCAACTGCACGGTTGCCTCAAGGGCGTCTCGCGTGGTGCCCGGCACTTCGGTCACGATGGCGCGCTCTCGTCCCACTAACGCATTGAAAATACTTGATTTACCGGAATTGGGCGCTCCCGCTAGCACGGTTAGCGCACCCTCTCGGAGCAGTTCTCCCTCGGGCGCCGTGGCAAGCACGTCCGTCAACCGCAGACGCACCTCCCGCGCTTCCTCGGCCACCGACTCCAAATCGGTCGGGGGCTCGTCCTCGTCGGGAAAGTCCAGATGGTGAACCAGCAGCGCCTCCAGCCGGACCAGCGAGGCGCGCGCCGCCGTCATTCGCGCCGACAGCCCGCGCTCCATCTGATGCACCGCCACCCGGTGCAGCGCCCGGCTGCGCCCCCCGACCAAGTCGCACACCGCTTCGGCCTGCAGCAGGTCCATCTTGCCGTTGAGATAGGCCCGCCGGGTGAACTCTCCGGGCTCGGCCAGGCGCGCGCCCGCTTCGATGGCCCGCTCCAGCAGGAGGCTTGGGACGAGGATTCCGCCATGGCAGGAGATCTCCACCATGTCCTCACCGGTATAGCTCGCCGGTGCGGGATAGCTGGTGACGATCCCCCGGTCGAGGAGTTCACCGGTCTCCGCGTCGTACAACCCCGCCAACATCGCCCGCCGCGCACCGCCGTCCCGAAGATTCGGCGCCAGCGCGCGCCTGATGGAGAAGGCGTCCGGCCCGGAGAGTCGCACCACCGCCAGCGCCCCCGGCCCCGGGGGGGTTGCCGCCGCGACGATGGTGTCCGTCAACTTGCTCCCCATACCCGCCAAGCGGTCCCTGATCGGCGGCCCTCCAACCTACGTGGGCCTGTTTGCCGACGCCTTCCGTCGCTCCTTGGCGATCCAGTACTGCTGGGGCAGCGTGGCGACGTTCGCCGTCGCGTAGTAGAGGTTCAGCCCCGACGCCAACTGGAAGAAGATGAAGACCATGAAGATGGGCATGAACCACAGCATCATCTTCATCTGTGGATTCACCTGTTCCATGGCGCGCATGCTCACCCACTGAAGCAGGAACATGGATGCGCCGAGAAAGACGGGAAGGAGGTACAGCGGATCCGGAGCGGAGAGATCCGGAAGCCATAGGAAGGAGACGCCGCGAAGCTCGATGGTGTTCTGGAACACGAAGAAGAGCGTGATGAGCACCGGGAGGGGAATGAGCATGGGCACGCATCCGGCCAGCGGATTGAACCCGTGTTCCCTGTACAACTTCATCATCTCCGCCTGTTGGCGCTGGGGATCGTTCTTGTACTTGGTTTGGATTTCCTTGACCAGGGGTGCGGCGGCCGTGTTTCTCAGCTGCGCCCGCATGGCTTTCTGGTTCAGCGGAAAGAGCACGACGCGCATCAGGACCCCGAAAAGGATCAGCACCCATCCGTAGCCCCAGCCCAGCTGCGTGTGCAGGTAGATGAGGATCGTCGTGATGATGGCCGCGAACGGCTGGATGACGGGCCGCAGCCACCTCCATCCAACCGGGTTCACGTCCTCCAAGTCCCCGCCGATCGCCCTCAACCGGGTGAAGTCCTGCGGTCCCAGATACAGCCGATACGCAAACGAATCGTCGGCCAGCAGGCTCTGGGTGGCGGTCACCGACACCCGCGGCTCCTCGCCCACATAGGGGTCGACCGGGCGGCGGGCGAACACCCCTCCCAGAAAACGCTCCGCTTCCCAGTCCTCGCCGGCCAGCAGCGCCGCCAGGAAGTACTTGCTCTTGAGCGCCACCCACAGCAGGGGGCCGTCCTCGACCCGATCCTCCTCGAAGTTCCTGAGCGGCCGTTGCCGGATCCCGTCCTGGGCGTGGTTGACCACGTAGGCCAGCGCCTGCTCGTCGTCGGCGGGTCGCGCCTCGTTGAAGGCCAATCCCTGCCCCAGATCGGTGAGCAGGAGGCCCCGATCCACCCCGAAGGCGCGCCCGCGCACGTCGATCAGATAGGAATCCGGGTCGAACCGGTATTGGATTTCGAATCCGGTCCCGCCGTCGGGAGTCGCGAAGGTGAAGCTCAGCTCCCCGGGGTCGTCCCCCGCGACCAGCGCGAGCCCCTCCGCGGGAGACACCTCGAACGGCACGGACGAGAAATCGAGGGTGTCGCCGGCGACGACGACCCGGCTGCCCAACGCGCCCGTTCCATCGCGCAGCAGGAGCTGCACGGGACCGTCATCGGCGAACGATCTGAAGCCCGGCAGCATCGCCGACCGCAACCGCGCGCCGTAGCTGCTGAACTCGAACGCGTACAGGGGCCCTTCGACGCGGATCGTGCGCTCCGGGGGCGCCGGGGGCGCCGGCGGGTCCGCCGCCATGATTTCCCTGTCCCCTGCGGCCTCGGAAGCGGCCGGCTCGTCGGTCGCGGCCTCGCGCTCCGGAGACGCGGGAATGGGCGCCTCCGTGGGCGGGACCGGCGGGAAGAGCAGATTCGTCCCGAACAGGACGCCGATCATTAAGACCACCGCGAGGACGAAGCGGAGTTCCGGCCTCATCGCGCGATCCCCCGGGTCTTCGGGTCCATGGCGTCCGCAACCGCCGCGACTTCAAGCACTTCCGCCTCGGCTGCGCGCCCGCGGGCCACACCCCCATGGGCGCCCGGCGAGCGCGGCGGCACGGGATCGAACCCCTGTCCGCCGAGGGGATGGCACCGGGACAGTCGCCGGAGCGTCAGCCGGAAGCCGCGCAGGGCGCCGTGCCGCTCGAGCGCCTCCAGCGCATAGGCCGAGCAGCTGGGTACGAAGCGACAGCTGGGTCGGGTGAGCGGCGATATGGCCGCGCGGTAGAACCGAATGCCGCCAAGCAGGAACTTCAGAGTAGCTCCTCGGTGAGCTTCACCAGTTGATTCCTGAGCTGACGGAAGGGGACGCGATACGCCTCCCTTCTGGCTCTGACCAGGAAGTCCGGACCTCGCGGAAGCGTGTCCAACCGCGGGAGCACCTCGACTCGCCCGATCTCGCGGAGCCGACGCCTCAACCGGTTGCGGTCCACGATGGCATGGCCATGCTTCGGCACGATCGTCCCAAAGCGCACACGGCCCGCAGGGGAGGTCCCGAGGAAGACGTCGAGCTGGGGTGTGCTCCTTCGCTTCCCGAACCTCAGCAGACCACGGATCTCGCCGGAGCGGCGGATCCGTCTCGGCTGCGGAAGGCTCATGTCGCTTCTTGGGCCCCGGCTCTGCGGCGTACGCGCCGTCTACTTCGAGCCGATCTCCACGACGAGCCGGCGACGCCCTTTCCTTCGCCGCCGCGAAAGCGTCTTGCGGCCCGCCCGGGTGCTCATCCGGGCGCGGAATCCGTGGGTGTTCTTTCTCTTCCGGTTCCGTGGTCTGTATGTCGGTTTCATGAGGAACGTTCGTGAAGGGAGCCACCCGCCCGCGACGGCCTCCCGATCCATGGAGCTCGCGAAGCAGGGACGGGCGAGCAACCTACCGGAAATCCTCGCGCGTCGTCAACCCCGACACGCCCCGACACGCGGGTTCCAATGGGTCGCGTTCCGGGGGCGTCGGCCCGCCCGTCGCGATTGACTTTTCCACATCCCAAGGGTACCCTAGCAGTCCGCTGCCCGCATCCTTCGCCGTTCCCGGGGGCCTTCCGCTTCCCGATCCCGTCCCCCAGTCCTTCCCCGATGGAACTCTCCGCTTCCGAGATTTGGGCTCACGCGTTGGCGTCCGCGCGGGCCTTCCTCCCGGAGCAGAGCTTCCAGACTTGGCTTTCCGGCACCGAGGCGGTTGGCTTTTCCGACGACGAGCTTCTCGTTGAGGCGCCGAGCCAGTTCCACGTGGAGTGGATCGAGGACAAGTACGGCGCGCTCATCCGCCGGAGCATCGAGCAAAGGTTGGGGCGGCCTTTGTCGGTCTCCTACCGTTCATCGGCTTCGCACGCCGCGTCGGCCGCGTTTTCCCTTCCGGGGGAAACGCCCTCCTACTCGTCGACCCCCTATCGGTCCAACGTCTCCGAGTCGAGTCCGACCGTCCCCTCCGACAAGCTGAACGAACGCTACACCTTCGACCGCCTCGTCGTGGGCAACAACAACCAGCTTGCCGTGGCCGCCTGCCGTGCCGTGGCCGAGAAACCGGCGCGCATGTACAATCCTCTCTTCCTATACGGGGGGGTGGGGCTGGGCAAGACCCACCTCATGCACGCCATAGGCAACTACCTGAGGCGGCACGCTCCGCGGACGCGCATCGCGTACCTGCCCACCGAGCAGTTCACGAACGAGTTGGTCACATCCATTCAGGAGGGAGCCACTCCCGGGTTCCGGAGACGTTATCGGCACATCGACCTCCTGCTCGTCGACGACATCCATTTTCTGGAAGGGAAGGAGCGCACGCAGGAGGAGTTCTTTCACACCTTCAACGCCCTGTACGACGCCAAGAAGCAGATCGTCCTCACGAGCGACCGGGCGCCGAACAGCCTGTCCGGTCTCGAGGAACGTCTGGTGTCGAGGTTCGCCTGGGGTCTGGTCGCGGACATCAAGCCACCCGACTACGAGACCCGAATCGCGATCGTGCGCAAGAAATCCGCCGCGGACGGGCTGCTGCTCGAAGACGACGTCATTGACTTGGTGGCCCGGTCCTGCACCTCGTCGGTGCGCGAGATGGAGGGCGCCATCATCAAGTTGCTCGCCTTCTCGTCCCTCACGAATCAGGAAATCACGCTCGCGCTCGCCCACGAGGCCCTGCGGGATTCGCGGCTCCCGACCGCCGCGTCCCCGCCATCGTCGTCGTTGACCGACATCCTCAACGCGGCCGCGTCGGCGTGGGGCGTGGAGCCCGGCGGACTCGTCTCGAAGCGGCGAACCCGCGACGTCACCGTGCCCCGGCAGGTCGCCATGTTTCTGATCAAGGAGATTCTCGATCCCCCCCTTACCCGAATCGGCGCGGCCTTCGGCGGTCGGGATCACTCCACCGTCATCCACTCCATCAGAAAGGTGGATCGACACCTCCAGACGGACGAGGAGTTCGCTCGGCGCGTCTCCCGTTTGCGCGAGAGGATCATCGCGGGCGAGGCGTGACGAACCATGTTGAAATCAGTGTGGACAACCGGGGAAACTTCGTGGATCGCACCGCTTCCCGGCGCCCTTCCGTGGAGTGGTTGAGAACCCGATGTGGTTTTACAACCTCAATCCACGGCATCCCGCCATCCCCAAGGCGCTTGGGGTGAAGCAGGTTACCCGGATGGAGGCGGGCGTTGTCCACAACTCCACGGCCCCTACTACTACTACTTTTTGCTTATCCAAGGGTAGAATCAGAACTTCCTCCCGTGGATTTCCGCCGGACCGCAACCTCACATCCTCCAGGACCCAACCCAAATGAAGCTCGCCCTGACTCGGCAGAACCTGTACCAGGGACTCACGGCAGTCTCCCAGTCGGTTCCGGCGCGCACCACGCTTCCGGTGCTCTCCAACATCCTCTTCGACGCGACCGACGAGGGCCTTTGGATCACGGCCACGGACCTCGACGTCACCGTACGAACCCGCATTCCGGCCGAGGTTCAGGAGTCCGGTTCGTTGACCGTTCCCGGGAAGAAGATCCAGGAGATCGTGCGGGCCCTCCCGGACCGACCGATCATGGCCGGCACTCTGGGCACCCAAATGGAACTCGTGTGCGGCAAGAGCCGCTTCAAGCTCAACGGCCTACCGGCGGATGACTTCCCATCGTCCCCCCATTTGGACTTCGATCAGGCGTGGACGACCTCCGGGGCCAATCTGCTGGCCCTCATCCGCAACACGTCGTTCGCGGTTTCGAGCGAGGAGAGCCGGCCGATCCTGAGCGGGGTGCTCTGGGAGCTGCGGGGAAACGAGATGAGAATGGTCGCGACCAACGGCCACAGGCTCGCGACGATGACGGTCAAGACGGCCTCGTCCGGGCCCGCGGCCTCGAACCTCATCGTTCCACCCGCGGCGCTGAGGCTCGTCCAGCGACTCTTTGGAGATGAGGATGAGCTCGAGCTCGCGCGCGACGGCAATTTCCTCGGATTCCGTTCGGGGCCCACCGAGGTCTACACCCGCTTGATCGACGGCACGTATCCCAACTACAAGCAGGTGATTCCCAAGGACAACGACAAGTCCGCCGTGGTGGACCGGCGCAGCCTGCTCGCCGCCGTGAAGCGGATGGACGTGGTGGCCAGCGACCAGACCCACCGCATCAAGCTCGGCTTTTCCGAGAGCCGAATGAATCTGAGCGTGAGCACGCCCGACTTGGGCGAGGGATACGACGAAGTGGAACTCGGATACGAAGGCGAAGATCTCGAGATCGGGTTCAACGCCAACTATCTGATCGAGGTGCTGCAGCACATGCCCACGGATGACGTGCGTCTGGCCTTCAAGGCCCCCGAGCGGGCGGCGACCGTCGAACCCGTGCCGCCGGAGGATGCGGAGGCGATCGACTACCTCTGCCTGGTGATGCCCCTCCGCCTACTCGACTGACCAGGGAACGCCGCGAGCGGGGCGTTCGGGGGGAAATCGGGACCCCCGCGCGGCGGTTCCTCAAATGGCGGGAGACCCTCCCTCCGCGGCGGCGAGCAGCCGACTCGCCGGGAACACGGTCGTCACCGCGTAGCCCTTGGCCGCGAGACGCTCGCGGGCCCCCTCCTCTCGATCCACGAGTGCCAGGACGCCGAGGACCTGGGCGCCGTGCTCCTCCACCGCCCCGATGGCCTTCAGCGTGCTCGCGCCGGTCGTCATGGCATCCTCGACGACGACCACGCGCGCATCGGTCGGCAGGCCGCCCTCGATCCTGCGGCGCGTGCCGTGGTCCTTCGCATCCTTGCGGACGCAAAACGCATTGATGGGTTGGCCCTCCTCCCAGCTCTGGCGGGCGATGGCGTAGGCGACCGGGTCGGCGCCCAGGGTCAGGCCGCCGACGTGGGTGGGATCCAAGGTGGTACGGCGGAGGTAACGCAGGCATACGTCGCCAACGAGCGCCAGCCCCTCGGCGGTCATGGTGGTCGTCCGCGCGTCAACGTAATACCTCGAGCGGGCGCCGCTGGAAAGCGTGAAGCGGCCAATCCTGAGAGATCGCCGGACAAGAAGTGCGAGCAAACGGTCGCGGGGGTCCATGCGGCTCCTTGGGCGCTTGGCTTGGCAGTCGTGGATGAATCCGCCCGAGCGGCGAGGCGCCGGGCGGGCAAGGCGTGCCCGAGGCCCAATAGTAGAGCCACGGGGCCGAAAGGCAACGCGGAGCGAAGCGGCCCGGCGCGGATGCGACGCCGCTCGAATGCCGGGGGGAGTTCGCCCGCGGGCCGCCCCCGAGTCCGTGGATGAATCCGCCCGAGCACCGCACCCGGAGAACGTTTTGGGACGCGGGGTGGCCAGCGCCCTATATTGGTGACGCCCATTGCGCAACACCCAAACGGAAGAGGAGGACGGAGGCACCGGCGTGACCAGACGGCTCGGGGTTCGGTGGATCTTGGCGGCCATGTCGGCGGCCGCCCTTTTCGCGTGTGGCGAGGACGGCGTGGGGCCCACGCTGCGCTTCGGCCAATCGGGTCAGCTGGTCGTGGAGGTGCTGACTCCGCGTCGGTTCGTCCCGTCGCCCGCCGAGGGCGAGCTGCGCCAAAGACTCGTTTGGCGGTCGACCGGCGCGTGGCAGCTCGTCGAGTCGATCGCCTACAGGGGCGTTGTCGGGAGCGAGACCACGACCCGGAGTCCGGGGCTGCCGGCCGCCTTCGCCGCGTCCTACGCGACGCTGATCACGCAGATCCACGGCGTGGTCGGGTTGGACCTCTTCATCGACGACCTCGATCCGACCCTGAACCCGACCTGTGATGGCCAGGCCCGCGTGACCCTGCGGCTTCAGGATGAGATTCGGAGCGAGGAAAGAAGTTGGACCCGGTGTGCGCTGGGCCCGTTGGCGGCGCTGGACCCCGCGCGATCGGGGCCCGACGTGCACGCCAGCCGGGTGATCCAGGTTTCGAGGTTCGCGCACCACCGGACCCTGGGCGATTCCGTCCCGAGCGTGTACAGCCTGAGCATTCCCTTCGCAACCCTCGAGCAGGGTGCAATGGCCGGTGATCGGGGGCTGGCTTCCCGGGTGTTCTTCGGGGGGCCGGGCGCGCGCGACGCGCCCGCGAGCTGGGGAGACTTCTGGGCATGGCACGCCGGTGGCGCCCCACCTCCCGACATCGACTGGTCGGTGGACATGGTCGTGGTGGCGGCGGACGGCGCCCGCCAGGAGGCGGGTAGCGTTTTGGAAATCCGCGAGATCCTGCCCATACGCGACGGCGCGATCATTCGGCTTGTGGAGTTCGCCCCGGGTGACTTCTGCTCGCCCGCGGCGGTGGTGCAGACGCCCTTTCACCTGGTCGTCGCCCCGCGCACGCCGGCGACCATCCAATTCAGCGAAGTGGTCCGGGAGCGGGTGCCCTGTGGTCTGTGAACCGGGGACGCCGCCGCCCTCGGCGGTCCGACCGGTTCGCTAGCGTACCGTTGGAGGACCCTCCCCCGCGCCGGAGACCCCACCGCAGACGGAGATCGCGAGAGTGCCGCTTCGACGCATGTATGTGCTGGTGTTGGTGGCCTTCGCGGTCGTCTTCACGGCCACCAGCAGTTGGATGGCGTTCTCGGTCACCAGCCGGGCGCTCGAGAACGAGCTGGACGACAAGCTCCGGGTCACGGCGGGCGTGGCGGCCGAAACCGGCCTGGAAGCGGGGAACCTGCTCCTTCTCCGCCCGGGCGACGAAGGGAACCTGTTCTGGACGGAGGCCCACGAGCGCCTACGCAGCCTGGTCGACCGCGGCTACGTGGATGCGGCCTGGATCATTCGTCGGGAGTCTCCGGACCCCTCGGGGGAAGGCCCCGGGCGCGGCGGTGACCGAACCGGGGCGCGGCCTCCCTCCTACACGGCCATCGTGTCGACCGAGTCGCCCGAGGGGCTGCCGATCATCGGGACGGAGGTGCTCATCTTCTCGGCCTACGACCTGAGTGGATTGTGGGAGGACGGGTTGGCCACCTCGACGCCCTTCGAGGGCTTGGACGGGCGCCTCTACAAGTACGGTTTCGCGCGGCTGGAGGACTCCGATGTCGCCCTCGCCGTGCTCATGCGCGCGGACTACCTCGCTCCCCTGGCGAGGTTGCGGCGATCGGTGCTCATCGCCTCCGGGTTCGTGGTCGTGCTCTCGGTCCTCGTGGCCATCGGCTTGGCCGCCCGCATCGCCGAGCCCCTGGAGCGCCTCAGCAGGGTGGCGCTTCGCATCCAGCGGGGCCGCACCACCCGGCCGGTCGAGGGGGAGGCGGGCGTCGAGATCGGCCGCCTCTCCCGCGCCATGGAGCGCATGCGGCTGGGGATCATTCAGCGGGACGAGCAGCTCCGGCTCATGCTCGCGCAGGTCGCCCACGAGATCCGGAACCCCCTGGGCGGACTCAAGCTCTTCTCGGCCATCGCGGCGGACAGCGCCGATCCGGCGGAACGGGCCCGGCTCTTCCAGAAGATCCAGGCGGAGGTGGACGCCCTGAACGGCATTATCACGGACTTCCTCGTGTACGCCCGTCCCCGGGCGCCGCAGCCGACCCTGCATGACATCCGCGTGCCGCTCAGTGAGGCGGCGGAGCTGGTCGCGACCGAGCTGGAGTCGAGGGGGGGCGGCTTGGAGGTCGATCTGCCGGACGCGCAACTGGAGGTGGTGGCGGACTCGGGGCAGGTCAAGCGCATGGTTCTGAACCTGTTGCGCAACGCGGCCGAAGCGGGTGACCGCGTATGGCTCAAGGCCGAGTTCAGCAACGGCGAAGTGATGGTGTCCGTGCGCGACAACGGGCCGGGAGTGCCGGAATCGATACGCGGCAAGATCTTCCAGCCCTTCGTGACCAGCAAGGAGCGGGGCGCGGGCCTTGGGCTCGCCATCGTGGCCGGCGTCGCGCGAGCCCACGACGGCAGGGTCGAGCTGGCCTCGAGTGACGGCGTCGCTGGGAATGGCGCGGAGTTCCGCCTATATTTGCCGGGCTCGGAGGTGTTTCCGGTCGCGCGCGGCGACGCCGGTACCCGTTAGCCACCGGGCGCGCCGCGCGATTCGACTCACCGATCGGGCGAGCAACGCAAACCGGCCCGCGTGCCCCCCCGCGTCTCGCGGTTCGGCCCGTGTTCGTCCTCCTTCCACCGCCCCCCGCGGGCCCCTCCCTCCGGTACCATGGCGCGAGTCCTGATTATCGACGACCACGACACCATTCGCGAGGGCCTCGAGCTGCTGCTGCGCAAACACGGCCACCAGACCTTTTCGGCCGAGAACGGGACGCGGGGACTCGCGCTCTTCAAGGAGCATGGCGCGGAGCTGGTCATCACCGACCTCAGAATGGCGGGTATGAGCGGCATCGAGGTACTCCGCCAAGTGCGCGCGCAGGCCCCCGGGACCGACGTGATGATGATCACCGCATTCGGCACCGTCGACCGGGCCGTGGAGGCGATGAAGCTGGGGGCGGCCGACTTCATCACCAAGCCGTTTTCCCCCGAGGAGTTCGCGGTGAAGGTCGGTCGCCTGCTGCGCGAGCGCGAGGAACGCGACGAGTTGCGCCGCGAGAACGTGGCGCTTCGGATCGAGAACACGTCGCTGAAGGAGCAGACCGAGGCCCGATACGGGCAGATCATCGGGGAGGCGCCCGCGATGAGGCAGGTGTACGAGTGGATCACGCGCGTGGCCCCCAGCGAGTCGACGGTCATGATCTACGGGGAGTCCGGGACGGGCAAGGAGCTCGTGGCCCGCGCCATTCACGCCAGCTCGTCGCGTAGGGACGGCCCCTTCGTGCGCGTGAACTGCGGAGCCCTGGCGGAGAGCCTGCTCGACTCCGAGTTGTTCGGGCACGAGAAGGGTTCGTTCACGGGCGCGGACCGGCGGAGGCGGGGACGCTTCGAACTGGCGGACGGCGGGACCATCTTTCTGGACGAGATCTCCACCATCTCGACCATGACGCAGGTTCGGCTCCTGCGCGTCATTCAGGAACGGGAGCTGGAGCGCGTCGGGGGCGAACGGACCATTCCCGTCGATGTGCGCATCATCGCGGCCACCAACACTCCGGCGGAGGAGCTCCTGGCCAGCGAGGGGTTCCGCAAGGACCTCTTCTACCGTCTTCATGTCGTCCCGATCCTGCTGCCGCCGCTCAGGAGCCGCATCCAGGACATTCCGCTCCTCGTCGATCACTTCATCTCCAAGCTGCGCAACCGCACCAACTCCGGGGTCGGGGGGGTCGCGGCGAACGCGATGGACCGGCTGACCAACTACGCGTGGCCGGGAAATGTTCGCGAGCTGGAGAACGTGATCGAGCGGGCGCTCCTGCTCGCGGACGGTCCCACGATCAAGGCGAGCGACCTGCCCCCGATGAACGACGAGGACTCCGTGCCCCGGACCGCCAATCTGCCCGAGGGCGGAAAGAACCTGAACGACGTGGTCGAGGGTATTGAGGCAAAGCTCCTCAGGCAGGCCTTGGAGCGTGCCGGCGGGGTGAAGGCGGAGGCGGCGAGGCTGCTGGGGCTGAAGTCGAGCGCGTTCTATTACAAGCTCGAGAAATACGGAATCGACGCATAGACCGAGGCGGCTCATGGGCCAATCGGCCGCGGGTGGCAACGGAGGTTTGCCGGCGGGGTTGCTCCGCTCATTGGGTTGGGCAGCCGCGTCTTCAAGGCCCCCTGCCAGCCCGGCGCTACGCCGCTCTCGGTGCTGGGGCGGATTGCTGCTGGCCTTGTGCGTGGGCCTTCCCTCGGTCGCGACCGCGCAGGACGTGGAACGCTCCACTTATCGCGCGGCCGTGAGCGCCTACAACGCCGCGCTCACCGCCCGCGATCTCTCTCGCGACCTGCTTGACGGCGCCTTGGACGAGGCCACCGAGGCTCGCCAATCCGGTGATCGCGCGCGGTACGACCGCGCCTTGGCGATCTACCAGGATCAGGCGCGGGACCTGGAGCAAAGCAACCGGATTCTCGCCGACGCCGCGGGCCGGCTCGATCAGGCCCGGCGCTCCTACTTGGATGTCGTGCTGGACGAACTCGACGAACTGTACGAGGAGCTGCCCCAGGCTTCGGACGCGCCCCGGCGCGACCTCATCGGTCGCCGGATCGCCTTCCTGTACGACGAGGCCGACCAGCTCGCCCGCCCCGTCGAGATCGACGACGACCCCTTCCCCGAGATCAATATCGAACCCGGGGACACGCGGGATCAAATCAGGGCCAAGGCGGACCTTCTGGACCGGGCGGCGGCGCGCTACGGGCTTCTCCTGCTGGACATCGACGCCCAGATCGAGTTGCTCGAACAGCGGCAGCGCCATGCGCGCATGACGCGGGACTTCGGGGTTGACCTGTCCCGCTTCGGCGACCTTCGGGTTCCGGTGGGGCGCCCGGACGCGACACCCGACAACGCCGAGGATCTGCTTGTCGGCGAGGAGTTGTCGCGGCGCTTGGAGGAACTGCGGCGTTCCAGGGAGTTCGTGGTCGAACGGCGCGACATCGCCATGGGTCGCGCCGAGGAGTTCCGCCAGCGGATCGGGGGGGAGGAGACCGCATGAGTCGCGCCGTCTGCATCGCGACGCTCGCGGCTCTCGTGGGTCCGGCGTGGAACGCCACGCTCTCGGCCCAGGCGCGCGTGACCGATCTGGTCTTTACCGGCGGAATGCATGTGGAACGGTATCGCGGGGGCATTCCATCCGTCACGCTTCCGTTGGTCGATAGCGTGGACCAGGCTTGGGCGACGAGCGCGGAATTGGGCGTCCGAGCCGTGCTGAGCTCCAATCCCAACGGGTTCGACGGCCTCACGGTCACCATGGATGGCGGCGTCCGCCAGTTCGACGCGTATGGCTTCAAGCTGCGCGACTACGCGCCCCGCGTCTGGAGCCGGGTTCTCGACGCGGTGTTCCGGCGGAGGACGAGTCACGGTCTCCTGCAGCTCAGCGGGCGGGCGGGCGGGCGCGATGTGGTGGATCGCACGCCGACGCCCCTTTTTCTCGAGCCCGGGTACGCGAACTACGAAGGGTCCCTGCTCTTCCAGACGCTGGAGGCCGGTCGCACCTCCTGGGATGTGGGCGTCGAGGGCGGTTGGTCCGATTACAACGCCCAGGATCTCGTGCCGCAACTCGATCTGCTCGACCGCAACAAGATCGGACTCGAGCTCGGCGCCTCCCAGGGACGAACGTGGGGCGCCGCGAGGCTGACCATGCGCTTCCACGGCTCGTTCACCGAATTCCGGTATCCGAAGCAGGGCACTTCCCTCCCGAGCGATCCGTTTCGCCGGGATCGAGCGTATCAGGTGGGAGCGCTGTGGCAGTATGACGGGCTCGAGGCCTCGAACGGGTTCGAGTCGTCGGGGATCACCGCGGAGGTCGGCATCCAGGGCATCCTCAACCGATCCAACTCGCGACGCACCGAATACAACGCCGTCTCGGTGAACACGGGCGTGTCGACCCCGCTCCCGGCGGACATGAGGCTTCACGTCACGGCGGTGTTGACCGCGAAGGACTATCTGACCGAAGCCGAGTTCATCCGCCTGATTCCGGGCGAAGAGGCCGACAACGCGTCGCGCGTGTACGTCGGGGTCAGCCGCTACCTCACCGACGCCGTAACCGGCCTCCTTCGCCTCGGCTGGACCCGGGCGGAAACGGAGATCGGTGACGCGTATTTCGAGCGCTACAGCGGATCGCTGCTCCTGAATTACCGGCCCTGAGGGAGACGCGCGGCGTCGGAGGCGACCATGGCTTCGGCGGGGTGCGTCCCGCCGCCCGGAAGCATGCGCGCGCCGCCCCTACGAGGGTACCGGACGCGACGAGGCCCCGGAGAGGGCCGGCCCTCCGGGGCCTCGTGAACACCCGGCCGGCGTGACCTCCGCGCGGCCAGCGCGAACTCCGGCGGCAGGACTCGAACCTGCGACCCGGTGGTTAACAGCCACCTGCTCTACCAACTGAGCTACGCCGGAATGAACACGCCACGGTAGCCAGCAACCCTACCCCAAGCCCGTTGACGTGTCAAGCCGCCCCCTCGGCGGCCTCGAAGACGCCGCGCAGCGCCGGCCCAATGTCGTGCGCAAGGAGCCACATTTCGCGAAATCGCGCGCGCACCTCCCGGACCCGCCGGCCCCTCTGGACCACGGCCAAGGCCGGACCGCGCGAGGGGTAGGGAATCTGGAACCAGTGGACGCCCAGGAGCAGGACGCGGCGTCCACGCGGACCCGCGAACACGGAAAAATTGGGTGCCCAGTCCAGCAGGGGCGCGCAGCGCACCCGTAGACGCCCCTCGGCGAGCAGACGCATGACGACGCGCAGGTTGTCGCTGCGTCGGGGATCGGCCAGAATCGCCTCGGCCTCGAGCTTGAGCGTTGCCGCGTTGACCTCGGTAACGAGCACGCGCAGCTCCTCCACCGACGCCAGCTCCTCGTAGGCGAGGTCGATGTCGGAAAGCCGGATGCGATCCACCGCCGCATCGATGGCGCGGGCCTCGCGAACGAGGTCGCGGTAGACCGTGCGCAGACCGCGCCGCGATCGGTCGTGGATCAGTTCGCTGGGGGTCGGTGGCATGACAACAAGCAAACGGAAGAGTCGGGGCGGCGGAATGGTGGGGCGGGACAACAGCGCCGAAGACGGAGCCTCCCGACACCCGTGTCTCTCTAGCAGTCCGTGGATGAATCCGCCCGAGCATCGAGAGCGGCGTGGCGCCGGGCTGGCAAGGCGCTTTGAAGGCCGAATAGCAGAGCTATTGGGCCGAAAAGCAACGCGGAGCGCAGCGGTCCAGCGCGGATGCCACGCCGCTCGAATGCCGGGGGGAGTTGGTCCACGGGCTGCTAGGTACGGCATGATCGCCGAGGGCGGAGGCGTGGCGACCGCCTCGCACCGCTGATCCTGGGGGCAGGCATGCGCGCGGGCCGTTCGCATCGCATCCCGCGAGGAGTGTCCAAGGGCTCGTGGGCGGAGCGTCGCTCCGACGCCGCGCCGGATCAACCGGGTAGTTCGCGCTCGCGCGCCCTCTCCCGGGCCGCCTTCAGGAGATTGATCCAGCGGTTGACCCCGAGGTTGGCCGCGGCCTCCATGGCTTCCTTCGTCGTCTCGACCCGCTTCGGAAGCGAATGGCGCAGTCTCAGGAGCGCCTCTTCGAGCTTGAGCCGAGCCCAGTGGGCGGGCTGCGTCGTCCGAATGAGCTCCGCCATGGCGCCCACCGCGTCGGCGCCCTTGTCCACGGTGCCTCTCCACTCGAATACGTGCGCCCTGAACAAGGCGAACACCCACGGATCCTCGAACCAGATTGCGGGCGGGTCGGACACTTGGTCGGCCATCTCGCGGGCCATCGACATGTTCCCCATGCGCAACGCGGTCAGGCCCGCGCCCGCGTGGCTGATTACCCTGAGGTGGCGGCCCATGCCAATGGTCCAGAGTCGTCGTGCGGAGGCGAAGTGGGCGGCGCTCCGGTCCAGCTCCCTCTCCTCCAGCGCCAGCTCTCCCAGCTTGCATTGCAGCGCGACGTGGGACTCCCAGGTGTCGACCTCCGAGAGCGCCTCGCCGGCCTTCGCATACCAGCTCCTGGCCTGGTCGAGCTGCCCGATCGCGCGGAATCCCATTCCCACGCCAACGAACAGGTTGTAATGCTCCACGAAGTCCCCGCCCTCGCCGGCGAGCCGCTCCCCCTCCTCCACTGCCGCGACGGCCTCCGAATCGGCGATCAGCCCGCGCACGCCTTGGATCGCGACAAGGCGCACCAGGGCCCGCAGGAGTTGATCCGGCGCGCCATTCCGGCGCGCCGTGGCGATCGCTTCGCGCGCATGACCCAGTCCCTCGCGGAATTCGCCCTGGTGATGCAGCGCGAGGCTGGCGTGCAAGGGACCGCGCGACTCCGGGTCAATCCCGCTCAGCAGCTCCTTGGCGTGGGCGGCAAGCGCGTCCGCCTCCCGACCGCGCCCTTCCCGCCTGTGGATGTGGAGCTCCAAGTCGATTGCCTGGGCGGCCGCTCGCCAGTGTTTCGCTCGTTCGGCGGCGCGTCGGAGTTCGCGGATCCGGAGCACGGCCTCGCGGGGAGACCACGCCCCGTCGGCGGCGAGGAGATCGACGCGTTGGATTTCCGAAACCAGCGCGCTCTCAAGGTCCCGGACCTTCCGAAGCCGAGCGGCCGCGGTCTCCAACCGTTTCGGGCCTTCGGCGGTCTCCCTGCGATGGTAGTGTAGGCGAGCGAGGAGCTCGGCCATCTTGGCGTAGGCGCGTGGATCGCGGATGTCGCGGCAGGCCAGCGCGAAGAGCTGCGACGCCTCCGCCAAGGCACGGGACCTGACGGCGGCGCCAACGCCGACCAGGGCGTGCCGGAGGGCGTTGGTCGGCATGCGGGCGTGACGATAGTGGACCACCAGTTCCGCGGGCGTCGCGCCGGTGTCGGGGCCATCGAGGTAGCGGGCGGCTCGTTCGTGGGCCCAGATCCGACGCGCCGCCCTCATTTGGTGGTAGACGGTATGGCGGATCAGCTCGTAGCGCACCGCGAACCCGTCCCGGCTCCTCCCGACGAGCCGGGACTGTTGCAGCGAGTCGAGCGCGTGCGCGCAGGCGGCGCGTGACCGTTCCGTCGATCGCGACAGCGAACCAAGGTCCAAGGGTCGCCCCAGCACGGTGAGGAGCTGAAGCACGCACTCGGCGTCGTCGTCCAACTCCGCCAGACGCCGCGAGAAGACTTCGGAGATGGAGCGGGGCACGGGTACGAAGTCGTCGGGATCGAGGTTGGGCAGATTCGATCCCGCCAGCTGCATTTCGGCGAGGATCCTCAGGAAGAGCGGGTTCCGATCGCCCAATTCGACGATCTGGTCCCGCTCCTCCGGCTCGATGCGGCCATCCGCCACGACATCCACCAAATCGCGGGCGGCCTCCCGGGTGAGTTCACCCAGCGAGAACTCCGTGACCTCGCATTGAGGTGGCGAATCTCCAAGCAGCCCGGCCAGCGGGTCCTCCTCGCGCACCGTTTCGGTCGTGATCGAGAGCGTGAACGCCGGCGGCGACGCGGGCCACCGCCGGAGCACGTGCCTGAGGAATGTGGCGGAGTCCGCGGCAACCCGGTGGAAATCATCGATGAAGATGATCATGTGGTCGCTTCCGGCCATGTGAAGGAGCAGACGACCGATGGCTTCCAGGTATCGCCGGTCGACCCGATTGAGTCTGATCGGGGGCGGTTCGAAGAGCGGCTTCGCCTTGGCGCGGGGCTCTGCCAGGAGTTCCAGCATCATCGCGCGCCACGGCTCCGCGAGTTCGCGCAGGTCGGAGCGAATACCGGAGGATGTCAGGGCGTCGAGGACGGAATCGAGGAAGGCGCGGTGACCGGTCCGCGGCGCGCGGCAGCGAAGAATGCGACTGCCGCGAAGGAGGTCGGTGTTCAGGCACTCCTCCACGAGCCGAGTCTTGCCGGTCCCGCGTTCACCCCGGACGATGACCAGGCGCGACCCGCCGCTCGAACGTGGGAGCATCGCATCGGACAGTGCGGCGAGCTCGTCGGCGCGCCCGATCAGTGGAGGGTTGGCCAGCGCGCGCCCGGCGACCTGTGGAGTGGCCCCGGCGGGCATGTCGCGGATGTGGTCGACCAGCGAGAGCGTCTCGGCTTGAGGAACCCATTTCCGGTCGTCCAATTCGGAGCGTTCCAGAAAGTTCTGGAAGGCGGCCTCCGCCTCGCGCACTCTTCCGGCCATCGCCTCGGCGCGAATCAGCATGCGAAGGGCCTGCTCGTCATAGGCGTTCAGCGAAAGGAGAACCCGGGCCGGTTCGACGGCCCGCGTCCATCGGCCCTGTCCGTTCAAGTGGGTCCACCGTCCGGCGGCGGCCCGTCGGATCCGGCCGCGCAACTCGAGCCTCGTCTCCTCCAGCCATTCGGAAAACGCCTCCGAGGGAGATTCGATCAGGTCCGAAAGAAAGCCGCGCTTCAGCAGGTCGGCGGCCTCCATCAGCCGATTCCGCGAGATCGCCGCGTCGACGAACGGATAGTCGGTCGCGACCGACCTGCCCAGGTAGTGCCGGTGACCCTTCCTCAGCACCAGCCTTCCGCCGGACTCACGATTCAGCGAATAGACGAGCTGGCTCAGTCGGTGCTTCCGTCGACCGGCGGGACCGGGGTTCCAGAGCAGTTCGATGACGCGCGCGTTGCAGACGCCGTCATGCGGCGCGGTTGCGAGCAGGCCGAGCAGGGCCCCTCTGAGGGGCGACAGCGAAAGGACCGAGGATCCGGTGATCAATGTGGGGCCGCCGAAGGTGAGGAATCTGAAGGCGGGGCGGGTCGCATCTTGGCGGGCTTGTGTGTCCACTCTCCCGAAGGGCCATTCTGCCATTTGTGTATGTTATTGATTTGTATGTGGTTGAAGTGGTTTGGAAGCTGACCGGCGGGCCACGGACGCTCGCGTCCGACGGCTCGGATCGCGATGGGAATCAAACGGGTGGAGGGATCCCTCCCGTGAGCCGCCGGGGTGCAAGTCGTGAGCCAAGGCCCCGGACGCCCGCTCCTTCCGCAGCCAGCACTCGATCAGCCATTCCCAGCCCAGACACCGTCGGGCGGTGGACGGCCTGACGCCGATGAGCCGGTTCATCTGATTGCTCAGGGCGAAGCCATCGGGGTAACCCAGGCCGCAGGCCACCGAGTGCAGGCTGCGCGAGGAGTTCTGAAGCCGGAGGACGGCGTGCAGAATCCGACAGAACTGCAGCCAGTGGGAAGGCACCGGAAGTCCTCTCGACACGAAGCGGCGACCCAGCGCGCGGCGTGACAGGTAGATCGTCCGCGACAGGCTGGCGATGGTGGTGAGGTGGGTTGCCAACTTGGCGGTGCGGCGAATGATGTCCCGTGTTCCGCGGTCGACGCGCAGGCCCCTCCACGCCAAGTACTCGGTCAGTTCGACCGGCAGGTCCGTCGGGGGGCGCCGCATGAGGGATTTCATGTCTTCCGGATCAATATCCTCGTGATGCGGAACGATGGCCGTTGGCCTGCACCGTCCGATGACGTGTAGCAGATCGGTCTCGGCCGTCAGCGAGGAGGCGGGCGGAAGAACGAGGATCAGGACGACGCCCGCGGGTCGTCGGCGCGCGATCATCATGTTGTCGGCCAGGTCCCGCGCCTCCAGTCGCCAGATCAGGGCCGATCCCTTGAGTCCCGTCTCACGCTCCACGAACTCGGCGGGAGCCGTGAGCGGCACGAGATTCCGGTACGGGACGGACAGGAGTAGAAATGGAGACCGGGGGCGCTTTGGTCCGGGCATTGGCATCCTTCTCCGGCGGAGATGAGCGTGACGGTTCTAACGGTAGTCGCCCCGCATCAGCGGCTCATCAGCAAGGCCGTCCCGACTCTTCGCACGCGTCGCCGTCGGTGGCCCGTCCCTCGCCGCCGAGTGCCCCGCGCCCCGGTGGGGACCCGGGTGGTCGCCGTGCCCTTTCGAGGACGCTCGAGGCGGTGTCTCGCCACACCCGACGGACCGGGCGGCGCGGAGGGTGGGCGGCGCGTCCCCTCCGGTTCTCCGCGCGTCGTGGCTGGCGAAACCGCGCCCAAGGGGGAATGATTCCAGTTGGGGTTGCTCG
The DNA here is from genome assembly GCA_965221265.1 of Longimicrobiales bacterium. Classification (GTDB taxonomy): domain Bacteria; phylum Gemmatimonadota; class Gemmatimonadetes; order Longimicrobiales; family Gaopeijiaceae; genus BD2-11. The sequence goes on from OZ244873.1 coordinate 994,078, forward strand.
CCAGCCCCAACCCACACCACCGTCGAACCGCGAGGCGGACGATTCCCAGGAGGTCGAAGATGAGCCGGAGCAGCAGCGTGATCGCCACCATGGTCGCCCTCGCCCTGGGTGGAGCGGGGGGAGGGGGGACGGCGACGCTTCTCGGCGCCCAGGAGGTGGGCCCCGCCAACGGATCGCTGGTGGTCGTGGGGGGCGCCATGCGGGACTTGGGCATCGTGCGCCGCTTCATCGACCTGGCCGGCGGCCCCGACGCCCCCATCGTCGTGATCCCGACGGCGGGCGGGGCGGAGGACTATGACGAGTTCTACCCCGGGTTGCGCCAGTTTCGGGCGGCGGGCGCCACCAACCTGACGGTGATCCACACCAACGACCGCGCCGAGGCGGACAGCGAGGCGTTCGTGCGACCCATACAGGAAGCCGGGGGGGTCTGGTTCCCGGGAGGGCGGCAGTGGCGGATCGCCGACTCCTACCTGGACACGCGCACCGAACGGGAGCTCCACCGCGTGCTCGAGCGCGGCGGCGTCATTGGCGGCTCCTCGGCCGGCGCCTCAATCCAGGGATCTTACCTCATCCGCGGCGACACCCGCACCAACACCATCATGATGGGCGACCACGAGGAGGGCTTCGGCTTCCTTCGCAACGTGGGCATCGATCAGCACCTGCTGCGCCGCAACCGGCAGTTCGACATGCTCGAGGTGCTCGAGGCGATGCCCGACCTGCTGGGCATCGGCATCGACGAGAACACGGCGATCGTGGTTCAGGGCGATGAGTTCGAGGTGATCGGCGAGAGCTACGTCGTGATCTACGACAGCGGCGCCCGGATCGACTCGGGCGGGAGCTTCTACTTCCTGGCCCCGGGAGACCGGTTCAACCTGGCCACCCGCGAGGCCAGGCGGCCGACCAGCACGGCGCGGCCCCTCGACCGCGTGCAGCGCCGGCCGGGAGGCTAGCCTCCCGGCTCCGCGGCCTCGGCCAGCGCGGCCAGCTCGTTGTCCAGGATGTCGCGGAAGAGCTGGGTGGGAAGGGCGCCTTGTACGGGGAACCCGTTGATCAGGAAGCTCGGCGTGCCGCGGAGCCCCAGCGCCCGGGCGGCCCGGCCACCCTCGGCGATCCGGTCCCGCGGCCGCTCCTCGGCGATGCAGGACCGGAATTGTTCCGAGTCCAGACCCAGCTCCGCGGCGTAGCCGAGGACGTGCGGCATGGCGTCGTCGCTGCCCTTCCACGTGCCCTGATCCTCGAAGAGCCGCTCCCGCATCCGCTCGAACTCGCCCTGTTCTCCCGCGCATTCGCCCGCAAGCGCGGCCACGTCCCCATGGGGAAACATGCCGGTCACGATGGGGATGTACTTCCACAGCACGGTTCCGGCGTCGATGTACTCCTCCCGCAGCGCGGGGAAGGTCTCTTGGTGGAACCTTCGGCAGAAGCCGCAGCCGAAGTCGCTGAGCTCGGCGATGCGGAGTGCCGCGTCCGGGTCTCCGAAGTCGTAGCCCAGGCTGGGGAAGTCGATCTCTTCCCCCGGGAGGGTTTCCGGAGGACTGCCGAGAAGGCTCTCCGTAAGGGGTCGCGTGGCCGGTTCCCGCGCGGACGAATCGGCATCGCCCTCACCACCCGCGCAGCCGCTCGCCAGCGCGATGAGGAGCGGGTACAGCGGGGACGCCAAGGTCCGCCGGCGAAGGTGTGCGCGGAGGCGATTCCCGGCCAACCGCGACGGGTGTTGTGGTTTCATGGTCGGGTACCGATCCTGTCCGGAGGGGTGGGCGCGCCGAACGCGCCAATGGTCTTCGTCACGCGGGGATCCGCGGGGTGGCGGGTCAGCGGCGGCGTGCGAGGCTCACGATCAGGGCCCCCGCGAATGCCCCGACGATCAGGCAGCCGGCCAGCGTTCGACCGCTCCATCGGCGAGGCTCGCGCAGGGCGGCCAACTCGGCCGCGTGCGCGAACGGGGCCCGCGTTGGAACGGCGGCGGTCGGCCTGTCGACGCGGGGGCAGGTGGCGCACTCGGCGACGCCGCGGTCGCGCGACGTCCGGTTGCCGAAGCTCAGTCGCTCACCGCAGTCCGGGCACGATCCGTCGGCGGGCGCCGGTTCGATCAAGCCGTACAGGGCACCCTTGGAGAGGTCGAGTCGTTCGGCGATCTGGTTCACGCTCTCGTTGGAGTCCCAGTACATGCGGTTTACCCGCTTCACCAACTCGGCCTTTCCGACGATCATCAATGATGGTCCTCCCGCCCCGACCGGCTTCGCGCCGCCCCAAAAGAATAGCTTCGTCCCGACCGACATGCGAACCGACCGAACTCCCCCACCCCCCGCGGCGACGGGCGGATTCCTCTCCATACCCGTCCCGCACGGCCGACTGGAGGCCGTGCTGCGCCGGCCCACGGAGGCCCCGCGCGCGGCCGCGGTCATGTGCCATCCGCATCCCCTGCACGGGGGAACCATGAACACCAAGGCCGTGTACCGCGCCGCCCAGGCCATGACCGAGGCGGGACTGGCGGCGCTCCGCTTCAACTTTCGCGGCGTGGGGCGCAGCACCGGCACCCACGATGGCGGCGTCGGCGAGACGGACGACGCGCGCGCGGCCCTCCAACACCTCGAGCGTCTTTTTCCGGGCCTGCCGTTGGTGGCCGGCGGGTTCTCGTTCGGGTCGCGGGTGGCGCTCATGGCGGGCACCGGTCATGCGCGCGTCGCGGCCATGGTTGGCGTGGGGCTCGCTCTCGACCGGTACGACTACGGCTTCCTGGCCGAGGCCCGCCGGCCGGTGCTGATCGTTCAGGGCGAACGCGACCCGTTTGGTTCCGGGGCCCGCGCCGCCGACCTCGCCCGGCGGGTGGGAGGCGCGGTGGAGGCGGTCGTCATCCCGGGAGCGGACCACTACTTTCACGGACACTTCGACGAACTGCGCCGCGTTGTTCGGGAGTTCCTCGCCCGGCCGTCGGTCGCCCGGGCGCCTGCACGCAAGCGGGTCGACAACAAATGAGAGATCGCAGCCGCATCGTCGGCAACCTGGAGGCCATCTACACGAGCGCCTTCGGCAAGGCCGAGCGCGAGAACGACCGCGCCGAGATGGATCGGCTGGACTTCGCCTTCCAGCGCGATCAGCTCTACTTGGAGGCGCTGCTCGACATCCGCGACCTGCTTCTCCCCGAAGCCGAGGATGCGACGGAGAAGGCGGCGAGCCTGCTCGACAAGGCCCAGGTGCTCAGGCGGGTGGTCAAGTTGCGATAGCGGGATGAAGATCTACACCCGACGAGGGGACGGCGGTACCTCCGGCCTGCTGGGCGGCGGGCGGGTCGCCAAGGACCATCCCCGCCTGCGGGCGTACGGCACGGTGGATGAGCTCAACTCCTGCCTCGGCCTCGCCCGCGGCCAGACCGAGGTGCCGGCCACGGCCACCCGACTGGCTCGGGTCCAGCGGGATCTCTTCGCGATCGGCGCCTCCCTCGCCGTTCCACCGGCCGCGGAGGGTCGCAAACAGCCGCGAGTGCCACCGGTTCCGGTCGAGCGGGTTCGCGACATGGAGCAATGGATGGACGAGGCGGAGGAAGACCTGCCCCCGCTGCGGCGCTTCATCCTGCCGGGTGGCGTGCCCGCCGCCGCGACGCTGCATGTCGCCCGCTCCGTCTGCCGCCGGGCCGAGCGCGAGGCCGTGTCGCTCGCGGCGCGAGAAACGGTCGACGAGGGGATCATCGCCTACCTGAACCGGCTGTCGGACCTGCTCTTCGTGCTGGCCCGGGTCGAGAACCGCGCCGCGGGGGTCGCGGACGAGACGTGGGGCCCGTGAGCCGCCTTGGCGGAAGGGCGTTCCGCCAGCCCGGCGCCCCGCCGTTCGGGCGGATTCAACCACGGACTTCCGGCCTCGGCGGGTTGCGATCGAACCAGCGGGTCGGGGGCGTGTCCGCTCCGGGGGGCGCGGTCCTTGCAACCCCCATTGGCTTCCTGCATCATGTAGCGCGATGTCGAGCCGGCGCCACGCCCGGCCGGGCCGCGGGGAGGACGTCGGCGACGCGCCATCCCCGGGGACCATGGGATTCTCGGGAGGGACAATGACATACATCATCACGGAGCCATGCATCGGGACCAAGGACGCCAGCTGCGTCGAGGTCTGTCCGGTGGACTGCATTTACGAAGCCGGGGAGCAGTACCTCATCCACCCGGATGAGTGCATCGATTGCGGGGCTTGCGAGCCCGAGTGTCCCGTCCAGGCCATCTTCCCGGACACGGACGTTCCCGAGGAGTGGACGAGCTACATCGAGAAGAACAAGGACCACTTCGACTAGCCGCGCCGCTTGGCCCGGCCCGTGGCCCAACCCCATCCAAGCACGGCGATTCCTCCGTTTCGGGCGCGCGTTGGCGTATTCCGGACGACGCTTGGGGTCGCAAAACCGGGAATCGCCGCTCCCGAGTCACGGAAATCCCACGCCATCCGCGGGCGGCGCCCCTCCCGGGGGAGCGTACCGCGATGACCACGGGAGCGACGGGCGTGCGGCGCCGCGCGCGGGAGGGCGACGCCCTTGCCTTGGCGCGTTTGTTGGTGGCCATTCCCTCCGTGAACCCTCGGATCGAGGCTTCGGGCGGCGGAGAGGCGCGGATTGCCGCCCGCGCGGCCGAGTTGCTCGAGGGTTGGGGGTTCGCCGTCTCGGTGACGGAACCGGAGCCGGGCCGACCCAACGTGTTGGGGCGCATCGGCGATGGGCCTCGGAGCCTGATGTTCAACGGTCACCTGGACACCGTCGGCGTGGAGGGGATGACCATCGATCCGTTCGGGGCGGAGGTCCGCGACGGGCGCCTGTGGGGGCGCGGGTCGTGCGACATGAAGGGTGGGGTCGCCGCCCTGCTGAGCGCCGCGGCCGAGCTCGCGCGCCACGGGCCGCCCGGTGAGCTCATCGTGGCGCTGACCGCCGACGAGGAACACGCCAGCACGGGAATGGCGGCGCTCACCGACGCGGGCGTGGCCGCCGCCGCGGCGGTGGTGTGCGAGCCGACCGGGCTCGCGGTCATGCCCGCCCACAAGGGCTTCGTGTGGGTCGAGGCCGTTTTCTCGGGACGCGCCGCGCACGGCTCGCGACCCGAGCGGGGGATCGACGCGATCGTGCACGCCGCGGAGTTCCTCGTGGCCATGAAGGAGTACGAGGAGGGCCTGTTGGAGCGGGCGCCGCATCCCCTGTTGGGTTGGGGGTCCATTCACGCCGGCACCATCTCCGGAGGCTCCGCTCCCTCGGTCTACCCGGAGCGCTGCGAGGTCGTGGTGGAGCGGCGCACCCTTCCCCACGAGACTCCGGAGACGGTGATGGCGGAGCTCGCGGGGGTGGTGGCGGAGCTGGGGGAGGAGGCCCGGACGGGCGCCGGGTTGCGGATGGCGCTGGCCCGTCCGGGCACGGAGGTGCCGGAGTCGTCGCCCCTGGTGCGTGGCCTGCTCGAGGCGATCGTCGACACCGGCGCGGATCCGCGCATCGAGGGCATGACCGCCTGGGTGGACGCCGCCTTCCTGAACCAGTCGGGCACTCCGGCGGTGTGTTTCGGTCCCGGATCGATCGCGCAGGCCCACTCGGCGGACGAATGGGTCGCCGTGGACGAGATCGAGACGTGCGCGCGGGTCCTGGAGGGCTTCGGCCGCGCGTTTCTGCGCGGAGGGGCGTAGATGGGGAGCGGCGACCCGCGCGCCGGTGGCGGAGGATTATTGGGCGAGGTGCGCCAGGCCACCATCGACCGGCTGTGCGAACGGTTCGCCGAGGATGGCCTGTCCATGCGCGACTTCGAGGGGCGCCTCGACCTCGCCCACCGGGCCACCACCACCCGCGAGCTCGAGGCGCTGGTGGCCGACTTGCCCTCGGCCCCCTCGCGACCCACCGATGGCGGCCCCGCCCCGGCGCGCGCGCGGCCCGCGAACACGGTTCCCCAGGAGCGTGTGCCGGCCCGGCAGTTTCTGGCGGGGGTGCTGGGAGCGAGCACCCGAGCCGGGGCGTGGATCGCGCCGCGCGAGACCTATGCGGTCGCGTTGATGGGCGGCGTGGAGCTGGATTTTCGTGAGGCCGGCCTGGGGCGGGGGGTGACCGAGGTCACCGTTTTCGCCATGTGGGGCGGCGTGGAGATCATCGTTCCGCCGGGGCTCCACGTCGAATGCAACGGGGCCGGCATCCTGGGCGGGTTCGAGCTCGAGGACTCGTCCGTGGGTTCCCCGGGCGCCGAATCTCCCGTGTTGCGGGTCAATGGGGTGGCCGTCATGGGTGGCGTCACCGTCAGCATGCGGCTGCCGGGGGAAAGGGAGAAGGACGCGGCCCGCCGTCGCAAGCGGGCGCGCAAGGCGCGCCTGAAGGAGCTTCCCGACCGGTGAGGCAGCTGGCGTTGGTCTCGGTCCTCATGGACTTGGGCGCCGGACGGCGCGGCGTCGACATGGGACCATCCGCAATCCGCATCGCCGGCCTCCGGGAGACGCTGCGGGGCTTGGACTACCGGATTCGCGAGATGGGAACCGTGGTGGCGACCGATCCCGAGCGCACCAAGCAGGAGGATCCGCGCGCGCGTTATCTTCACGAGGTCGAATCGGTGTGCCGACGCGCCCGGGACTTGGTCGAGGACGCGCTGGTGCGCGGGTGCATGCCCCTCGTGCTGGGCGGCGACCATAGCATCGCCATTGGATCCGTGGCCGGGGTGAGCCGGTTCCACGCGCGCCGCCAGGAACGGATCGGGCTCATTTGGGTCGATGCCCACTCCGACATGAACACCCCGGAGACCAGCCCCTCCGGCAACGTGCACGGAATGCCGCTCGCGGTGCTGACCGGTCATGGGCCGCGGGTGTTGACGTCGCTGGCGGACCTGCCCCCGGCGGTGCGACCGGAGAACGTGAGCATGATCGGCGTTCGCCAAATCGATCCCGCCGAACGGGAGGTGGTCACCTCGTCCGGCGTGCGCGTGTTCACCATGTCGGAGGTCGACGAGCGCGGCATCGCCCCCTGCGTGGACGAGGCGATCGCGAGAGCCTGCGCCGGCACCGCCGGCTTCCATCTCTCCTACGACCTGGACAGCTTGGATCCCATGATCGCGCCGGGGGTCGGCACACCCGTGGCGGGCGGATTGACCTTCCGCGAGGGACACCTGATCTGCGAGAAGGTGGCCCGGTCGGGACGGCTTCTCAGCTTGGAAGTGGTGGAGCTCAACCCCGTGCTGGATGCGCGCAACCGCACCGCGCGGATGGCGGTGGGTCTCATCGCGTCAGCGCTGGGACAAACGATACTCTAGGAGCCCGTGGACAAACTCCCCCCGGCATTCGAGCGGCGTTGCATCCGCGCTGGACCGCTGCGCTCGACGTTGCCCTTCGGCCCAATAGCTCTACTATTGGGCCTTCAAGGCGCCTTGCCAGCCCGGCGCCCCGCCGCTCTCGGTGCTCGGGTGGATTCATCCACGGACTCCCAGCAGCCCGTGGACTGCTACGCGCAGTGCTCGTCGAACGCGCTTCCCAGGTTGGCGGCGATCTGGTGGGCGGCGTGCCCCTCGATCTGGTGGCGCTCCATCATGTACACGAGCGCGCCGTCCTTGAACAGCGCGACCGCGGGTGACGACGGCGGGTAGCCGGCGATGTACTCGCGCGCCTTGGCGGTGGCGTCCATGTCCTGGCCGGCGAAGACCGTGGTGAGGAGCTCGGGACGGTTCTCGTTCTCCAGCGCGAGCGCGACGCCGGGACGCATGGCGCCCGCCGCGCAACCGCAGATCGAGTTCACTACCAGCAGCAGGCTGCGGTCCTCGCCGTCCACCACCGCCTCGACCTGGTCGGCCGTGCGCAGCTCCTGAAAGCCAAGGCGGACGAGTTCCTCGCGCATGGGGGAAACGATCATCTCGGGGTAGGGCATCGCGAAATCACTCCGGTGGCTGTGTGGACAACGCGGAACGGGCCGTGGGTACCGCGATGGCGTTCGCGGGTGTTGCCGCGGCGGGCTTCCGAGCCGGAATAGTAACGAGGAGCGAACCGTAGCCTCAAGTCTTGGTACTATTGCATGCGCGGCGGTCGCGAATCCGCTCTTCGGGGTCCCTCGACGGGTTCCGGGGCGTGCTCGAGGGCGCCCACGGGGGGCATCGGCCACCGTCGCGCCCGGATCGCCGCGGGAACTTCACGGGGAGCGGGAGGCCGCCGGACGCGCATGGCGAAGGAAACGACCCGCATCGTCCATCTGCGCGTGAACGGCGACGACCACGCCCCGGGCGTTCCCTCGCACTACACCCTGCTGGAGACGCTCCGCTACGTCATCGGGCTCACGGGTTCCAAGCAGGGCTGCGACAAGGGTGACTGCGGGGCGTGCACGGTCATCGTCGACGGAGCGCCCCACCTGTCGTGCATCACGCCGGTGCTGGAGGTCGACGGGCGCGAAGTCCGCACCGTCGAAGGGCTCGCCGGCGCGGGTCGCCCGCACCCGCTGCAGGACGCCTTCGACCTGAACGGGGCGGCGCAGTGCGGCTTCTGCACGCCCGGCATCCTGTGCTCGGCGGTCGCCTTGCTGGAGCGCGACGATGCTCCGAGCCGGGCCACGATCCGGGAGGCGCTCGCCGGCAACCTCTGCCGCTGCACCGGCTACACCCGCATCTACGACGCGGTCGAGGCGGCGGCCGCCGTGTTGCGCGGGGAGCGCGGCGCGCGGGAGGACGACCCATGAGCGATCCACGGGGGCGCGGTCCGGCCTTGGGGGAGCTTTCCCCGGGGGCGGCGGCCGGTGGCGCGCGCGCGGAAACGGGCGACGCCCCGGGGCCGGATGCCGCGCCGGAGTCCTTCACGCTGGTCGGCAGGCCCCAGCGCAAGGTGGACGGGCTGGCCAAGGCGACCGGCAAGGCGGCGTACACCGACGACATCTCGCTCCCCGGCATGCTGCACGGCAAGATCCTGCGCAGCCCGCATCCCCACGCCCGCATCGTCTCCATCGACGCTTCGCGGGCGCTCGCGCTCGATGGCGTGCGCGCGGTCGTCACCGGCCGGGACATGCCGGTCCGCTACGGCATCATCCCCTGGACGCCCGACGAGTACCCGCTGTGCGTGGAGCGCGTGCGCCACGTCGGCGACGGGGTGGCGGCGGTGGCGGCGGTGGACGAGGACACCGCCATCCGGGCGCTCGCGCGCATCCGCGTCGAGTACGAGGTGCTGCCCGCCTTCCTGGATCCGTGGGAAGCGCTGGCCGCGGACGGAGGCGACGACCGTCCCTTCATCCACGAACCGCGCCGCGCCGGGCGCAACGGCAACGTGACCAAGCATGTGCGGCTCAGCTTCGGCGAAGTGGACGAGCGCATGGCGGACGCGGAGGTGGTGGTGGAGGGCGAGTACTTCTTCGAGGGCACCACCCACGCGCCCATCGAGCCCCACTGCGCCATCGGGCGCTACGACGAGAACGGGCGCCTGACGGTCTGGTCGGCCACCCAGGTGCCGCACTACCTGCATCGGGAGCTGGCCTCGGTTCTGGGCTTGGACCCGGCGACCATTCGGGTCGTCCAGCCGCCCGTGGGCGGCGCGTTCGGGGGCAAGTCCGAACCGTTCGATCTGGAGTTCTGCGTCGCCCGCCTCGCCATGGTCACGGGCCGTCCGGTCAAGATCCTCTACACCCGGGAGGAGGTGTTCTACGCCCACCGCGGGCGGCATCCCTTCCACATGAAGTACCGAACCGGCGCCAACGCGGACGGCAAGCTGCGGGCCGTGGACGCGGAGGTCGTGCTGGACGGGGGCGCCTACGCGTCCTTCGGGCTGGTGACCACGTACTACGCGGGCCAACTGCTCACGGCGCCGTACGCGATGCCCGCCTATCGCTTCGACTCCACGCGCGTGTACACCAACAAGCCCGCGTGCGGGCCAAAGCGGGGCCACGGCTCGGTGCAGCCGCGCTTCGCCTTCGAGGTGCAGCTGGACAAGCTGGCCGAGCGGTTGGGGATTGACCCCATCGAGCTCCGCCGCGTCAACTTCATGGGCGGCGACACGCGCACGGTCAACGAGCTGCGCGTCACCTCCAACGGCTTCCTGGAATGCCTGGACGCCGTGGAGCGGGCCAGCGGATGGCGGGAGCGCTTCCGCCGACTGCCCTCGGGGCGCGGCCTCGGCGTGGCGGGGTCGTGCTACATCTCCGGGACCAACTACCCGGTCTATCCCAACGAAATGCCGCAGTCGGCCGTGCAGCTGCAGGTGGACAGGTCGGGACGGGTGGCCGTGTTGAGCGGGGCGTCCGAGATCGGGCAGGGCTGCGACTCCATGGTGGCGTACATCACCGCGGAGGAGCTGGGCGTTCCGCTCGAGTACGTGCGCGTGCTGGCCGGCGACACCGATTTCACGCCGGTGGACCTGGGCGCCTACTCGTCGCGCGTGACCTTCATGCTCGGAAACGCCTGCATCGACGCCGCGCGGAAGCTGGGACGCAAGGTGCGGGAGGCCGTGGCCGAGGACTGGGGGTGCGGGCCGGGCCAGGTGCGACTGGCCGGAGGATGGGCGTATTTCGCGGCCGACACCGGTCGACGGATGCCCATCGCCCGGGCGTTCAACCTCGCCGAGGCGCGTTTCGGGACGCTGGGGGCCACGGGTTGGTACGACACCCCGCGCGACAATCACGGCGACTATCGGGGCGGGACCATCGGCGCCTCGCCGGCGTATTCGTTCACGGCCCACGTGGCCGAGGTCGAGGTGGACGTCGAGACCGGCATGGTGGACGTGGCGCGGATCTGGGTGGCGCACGACTGCGGGCGCGCCATCAATCCCGTGCTGGTCGAAGGTCAGATGGAGGGCTCCGTCTACATGGGGTTCGCCGAGGCGCTCATGGAGGAGCACATCTTCAAGACGACCGGGCAGGGGCGCGCCGGGCTTCACAACGCGCCCTCGCTCCTCGACTACCGCATCCCCACCAGCCTCGACACCCCGGAAATCGAATCACTGATCGTCGAGTCGATCGATCCGGAGGGTCCCTACGGCGCCAAGGAGGCGGGCGAGGGGCCGCTCCATTCCTCGATTCCGGCGATCGCCAACGCCATCCACGACGCCATTGGAGTACGCATGGACCGCCTGCCCTTCTCGCCCCCGAATGTGTGGAGAGCCATCCAGGAGGCCGGGGGACCGGGAGCGCTGCGGCCGCCGCGGCGCCGGCCGGCCCGCGCAACGAAACGCGAGCACCCCAGGGAGACCGACGCCGTGCCGGCCGGGGTGGGCCGATGAACGCCAACGGGGCGGCCCCGTCGCTGGGAGCCGGCGGCGGTCGACGGGATCGCCGTGGGGGTGGGCCGATGAACGCCAATGCGGCGACGCTCCGTCGCGGGAGCCGGAGGCGTAACGGGGGAGATCTCGGGGGTCCGCGGAGTGCCGCGCCCATACCACCCGGCGCACGCGCGGGACGGAGCGCGTTCGGGCACGCCATGCGCGCGCGTTGGGCCCGGGCGACGGGTCGCGCCGCGACGATCGCGGCCCTTCTCGTCCCGGCATCGTGCGATTCCGGACCCTCCGCCGAGGAGGCCCGCCTGTTGGCGTTGTCCGAGGGTACCGCGGAGGACTGGGACATCGTGCGCTCCACCCTCGCCCGCGCTTGGGACGAGGACCTGCATCTTCTCCCCCTGGGCGAGACCATGGCCCGCATCGGGGTCACCTTCGTGGGCACGGCGTACGTGCCCCGGACCTTGGAGGTGGAGGGCCCCGAGCGGTTGGTCGTCAACCTGCGGGAGCTCGACTGCGTCACCTTCGTCGAGAACGTGATCGCCCTGGGCCGCCTGGTTCATCTTCGCGACCGGTCGATGCTCGACGACGAGGAGCGGCTGCGCGCCGAGTACCGGAGGTTGCTCACGGAGATCCGGTACCGGGGAGGAGCGCTCGACGGCTACCCCAGCCGGCTCCACTACTTCTCCGAGTGGATCGCCGACAACGCGGCGCGCGGGTTGGTGCGGGACATCTCCCGCGAGCTCGGCGGCGTGGCCGACGCCACCGTGATCGACTTCATGTCCACGCACCCGGAGGCCTACCGGCAGCTCTCCGAGCCCGCGCTGGTCGAGGAGATCGCCGACGCGGAGGCGCGCCTGAGCGCCCGGCCGCGCTACTACATCGGCGAGGACCACATCGAGGGCGCGGCTTCCGGGATCCTCCCGGGCGACATCATCGCCGCCACCTCCACCGTGTCCGGCCTCGACGTCGCGCACACCGGGCTGGCGCTGGTGCGGGACGGCGACGTGTTCCTGCTCCACGCTCCCCTGGTTGGGTCCGCGGTCCAGGTCAGCGAGGTTCCGCTCGCCGAGCGAGTCCGGCGCATCGAAGGCCAGGACGGGATCATGGTGGCCCGGCCCCTGAGCCCCGGCACCGCCCGCGGGGATGGCTGAATGCTGCGCCTCCCCCCGTTCCGCTACCACCGGCCCCGAACCATCGACGAGGCCGTGGGTCTGCTGGACCGGTGGGGTGGCCGGGCGCTCCCCGTCTCCGGGGGCACGGACCTCATTCCCAACATGAAGCATCGGCTGTTCACGCCCGACCATCTGGTGTCGCTCGGGCGGATCGGCGCCATGAGGGGGTTCCGGCGGGAAGGCGGCGCGCTGGTGGTCGGAGGGGCCGAGACGCTGGCTTCGGTGGCCGGGCATCCGGAGGTGAGGCGCCGGTTCCCTTCGCTGGCCGCGGCCGCCGGACAGGTGGCGGGTCCGCAGCTGCGCAACATGGGCACCCTGGGAGGCAACATCTGCCTCGACACGCGCTGCACGTACTACAACCAGACCGAGTTCTGGCGCGGCGCCCTCGGGTACTGCCTCAAGAAGGACGGCGACGTGTGCCACGTCACCGGCGTGGGCAGGAAGTGCGTGGCGGCCCATTCGGCGGATACGCCGCCGGTGCTCATGACCTTGGGCGCGATGGTGGAGCTGGCGGGTCCCGAGGGACGACGGGAAGTGGGCCTGCACGACTTCTTCCTGACGGATGGCGTCTGGAACAGCCGCAGGAAGCCGGGGGAGCTGGTGACCCGGGTGCGCATTCCGTTTCCCTCCAGGGCGAGCCGCGCGGCGTACGTCAAGCTGCGCCAGCGCCGCTCCATCGACTTCCCGCTGCTTTCGGTGGCCGTTTCCGCCGACTTTCAGCGCTCCGGGCGGATCTGTCACATCATGGGCGTCGTGAGCGTGCTGGGCGCCCGACCCCGGCTCCTGACCGGCTGGTCGCGCATCGCCGTCGGCCGCGCGCTCTCCGGCGAAGTGATCGACGCGCTCGCCGAGCGGGCCCACCGCCAGTGCCATCCCCTTGGGAACGTGATCGTGGACCCGGACTGGCGACGGGCGATGGTGCCGGTGCAGGTTCGTCGGGCGCTGGAGGCGCTGCGGCCCGCTACCGCGAGGGCCTCGTAGGGCCGGAGCCACGCACCCCCATCCGCATCCGACCAACCATCGAGCCAGCCATGCGCGCCGTCCGCTTCCACGTTTCCGTTCCCGGCTACCTCATCGCCAAGTCGCTCGGCCGGGTGACCGACTGGGCGCTCTTCGGGGCCGCCGGGGGGGTGCGGTTGGAGGAGCTGCCCGTCCCCGCGCTGCCGGGGCCCTCGTGGGTGGGGCTGGAGGTGCTCGCGAGCGGAATCTGCGGCTCCGACGTCAGCAACGTGACCTACGCCGCCAGCCCGTCCATGGAGCCCTTCGGTTCCTTCCCGGCGGTGCTTGGGCACGAGATCCTGGCGCGGGTGGTGGAGGTCGGCCCGCGGGTGCGGGGCTTGGAGGTGGGGCGGCGGGTGGTGGTGGACCCGATGATCTCCTGCGCCGCGCGCGGGTTTGGCCCGGAGGACCACTGCCGGTCCTGCGACGCGGGGCTCCATTCCACCTGCGAGCGGGCGGGAGAGGAGGGTCCCCGGCGCGACGCCGGCGGCGCGTTGGGGCGCGGCCTCACCATCGGCTATCACCGCGACCTGCCGGGGGGGTGGGGGGAGCGCATGGTGGCGCACCGGAGCCAGCTGTTTCCGGTCCCGGACGCCATCCCCGACCGCCGCGCGGTGCTGACCGAACCGGTCGCCATCGGCGTGCACGCCGCCCTGCGCAGCCCTCCGCATCCGGACGAGCCGGTGCTGGTGATCGGGAGTGGTCCGATCGCCTTGGGGACCATCTGGGCGTTGCGCGCGCTCGGCTTCGAGGGGTTCCTGCTCGGCCAGACCAAGCGCCGCCACGAGGCCGAGCTCGCGCGCGCGTTCGGTGCCTCGGACGTGGTGTCGCCGGGCCTCGAGGCGCGCAACGCCCTGGTCGACACGGGAGCCGTGGCCTATCAGCCCATCGTGGGCCCGGAGGTCTTCGAGCGCGGGGGATTCCCTCTGATCTTCGACTGCGTGGGCAGCGCGGGAAGCTTGGCGCAGGCGCTGAGCTTCGCGTCGGCGCGGGGGCGGGTGGTGATGCTGGGGTGCGCGGGTCGAACCAAACTCGATCTGACGCCGATGTGGGCGCGGGAGCTGGAGCTGAAGGGCTACGTGGGCTACGGCCGGGAGCGGTGGCGGGGCGGGACCCGGCACACCATGGCGATCACGCACGAGCTGATGGAGGAGACGGGCACGCCCCTGGAGAGAATGGTCACCCACGTCTTCCCGCTGGGGCAGTTCCGCACGGCTCTGGGCGCGGCCGCCAACCACCGCTCCAGCGGGGCGGTCAAGGTGTTGCTGGAGCCGTGAGTCGCGGGTGTGGGTGGGTCCGCGGACGACGCCGGAGCCCGGCGGTCCGGCGCGGATGCCACGCCGCTCGCATGCCGGCGGGACTTTGTCTGCGGAAAGCTACGCCTCTTCGGCGCTCCGGACCCGCTTCGCGGCCTCTTGGAGCGCATCGAAGCCGAGCAGCGCGCACTTGATGCGCACCGGGAATTTGCTCACCCCCTGAAGCGCCCGCAGCTCGCCCAGCTTCCTGTCGCGGGCCGCCTCGTCGCTCCCGTGCATCATCTGGGTGAAGCGTTCGGCCAGCGCCAACGCCTCGTCCAGCGTCCCGCCCTTCAGGCGGACGGTCATCATCGAGACCGAAGCCTGCGAAATGGAGCAGCCCTGTCCGAGGAAGGTGGCCTCCCGCACGCGCTCGTCCTCGTCCAGCCGCAGGTGCAGTCGGATTTCGTCGCCGCACATGGGGTTCGCCATGTGCACCACGACGGTTGCCCCCGGGAGCGCGCCCTTGTTCCGGGGCTTTCGGTAGTGCTCGAGGATGAGCTGCTGGTAGAGCGAGCCGAGCGCGACTTGGGTCATGGGGCGGGCCTCGCGGTCCTTCGCCTCATGCGAAGATGGCGTTGACGCGGTCCAGTCCCTCGACCAGCCGGTCCACGTCGTCCGTGTCGTTGTAGAAGCAGAAGGAGGCGCGCGAGGTGGCGGCAACGCCAAAGTGCTTCATGACCAGCTGGGCGCAGTGGTGACCCGCCCGCACGGCCACCCCCTCGGCGTCCAGAATGGTGGCCACGTCGTGGGCGTGGGCGCGGTCGAGCAGGAACGACACCACCCCGCATCGTTCGTCGATGGGCGGCCCGAAAAGGCGAATGCCCTCGACGGACGCCAGCCGCTCAAGGGCGTACTCGAGCACGGTGCGCTCGTGCTCGGCGAGGACGTCGTGCCCCATGCCGGTCAGGTAGTCGGCGGCCGCCCCCATCCCCACCGCGCCCGCCACGTTGGGGGTGCCGGCCTCGAACTTGTGGGGCACCTCCGCCCAGGTGCTGTGGTCGCGCTCCACCATCGCGATCATCTCGCCACCCCCCTGGTAGGGTTCGATCCGCTCGAGCAGCGCGCGCCGTCCCCACAGCGCGCCGATCCCGGTGGGCCCGCACATCTTGTGGCCGGAGACGGCGTAGAAGTCACAGCCCAGCGCGGCGACGTCAACGGGAAGGTGGGGCGCGCCCTGCGCCCCGTCCACGAGCAGCAGCGCGCCGGCCGCGTGGACCTGCTCGGCGATCTCCGCCACCGGGTTGACCGTCCCCAGCGCGTTCGACACGTGCGAGAGGGCGACCATGCGCGTGCGCGGCGACAGCAGTTCCGGCAGCGCCTCGAGCCGGAGGCGCCCTTCGTCGTCCAGCTCCAAGTAGCGCAGACGGGCCCCGGCGCGCGCCGCGGCGAGCTGCCAGGGCACGAGGTTGGAGTGATGTTCCTGGGTCGAGAGCACGATCTCGTCGCCCTCGCGCAGGAAGGTGTGGCCCCAGGCGCTCGCCACCAGGTTGATCGCCTCGGTGGTGCCGCGCGTCCAGACCACCTCGGCCGGGTCGGTGGCGCCCAGGAAGCGGGCCACCTTGCGGCGCGCGCCCTCGTAGGCGTCCGTGGCGCGGCGCGCCAGCTCGTGGAGGCCCCGGTGGACGTTGGCGTGGTCGTGCCGGTAGTAGTGCGCGATGGCGTCGATGACCGCGTTCGGCTTCTGGGCGGAGGCGGCGTTGTCCAGGTACGCGAGGGGCTTGCCCCCCACCTCCTGCCGGAGGGCCGGGAAGTCGCGCCGGGCGGCCGCCGCGAAGCTGTTCGCGCGCGCGCGCCGCTTGGCGGCGCCGACCTCGGCCGGGGCCGATGGGTGCGCGTTCACGCCAGCACGAACACGGCCGACTCCCTCACCTCGGTCGGGTAGGAGCGGACCGATCGGATCGCGGGCAGGCAGCGCGCGCGCCCGCTGGCCACGTCGAAGCGGGCGCCGTGGTACATGCACTCCACCTGATCGCCGTCCAGCGTTCCGTCGGAGAGGGGGTAGTCGGCGTGGGAGCAGCGGTCGCGCAGGGCGTGGAAGACGCCCTCCACGTTGGCCAGCACCACCGGGACCTCTCCGGCCATCACGGCGAGCAGGGACCCGGGAGGACACGAGTCCACATCCGCCACGCAATGCCACTCGGGCTGCTTCCTAAACACCGGTCATCGTCCCGGTGGTCGCCCGGCGCCCCGCCCCTCTCGGTGCTCGGGCGGATTCGTCCACGGGCTGTGGGCAGCCCGCGGACGAACTCCCCCCGGCTATTCGAGCGGCGTGGCATCCGCGCTGGACCGCCGCGCTGCTAGTGGGCACGCAGCTTCTCCTCGATGGCCCGGGTCGCCTTCTCGGTCACGCTGCCGGGCGGACGCCGCCGCAGCACGTCCTGCAGGAAGCCGCGCACCACCAGGCGTTCGGCCTTTCGGCGCGAAAGCCCCCGGCTCTGCAGGTAGAACAGCGCCTCCTCCTCCAGCTGGCCCACCGTGGCCCCGTGGGAGCAGCGTACGTCGTCGGCTTCGATCTCGAGGTTGGGGAGGGCGTGGGCCGATGCCTGCTCGGAGAGCAGGAGGTTGCGGTTGGTCTGGTAGGCGTCGGTGCGCTGGGCGCCGGGAGCAACGCGGATGATGCCGCGGAACACCGACCCCGAGGCGTCGTCCAAGGCTCCCTTGTAGAGCAGGTCGCTGGTGGCGTGGGGGGCCGCGTGGTTCTGGCTCGTGCAGTGATCGAAGTGTTGGTCCTCGTTGCCGAAGTAGAGCCCCAGGATGTGGCTGTGGGCTCCGGGCGCCGCCAGCTCGGAGTCGAGGTCCAGGCGAGCCGTGCTGGCCCCCAGGGTGACGTGCATCGAGTCGGTGCGCGCGTCGCGGCCCACCAGCGAGCGGTAGAGCGCCATGTGGAACGCGCCCAGCCCCATGCGCTGAACGGACGCGTAGTGCGTGACGCTGTTGTCCCCTCCCACAACCTCGGTGGCGGACAGGAAGAAGGCCTGCCGGTCGAAGCGCGGCGAGAGGATCTCCTCCACCACGGACAGCGTGGATCCGCCCTCTCCCACCACCAGGGTGCGCGTGAAGTTGGCCGTCCCCGGATCGGAGACCCAACGGGTGATCCGCACGGGAAGCTTGAGCGTAACGTCGCGCGGGACGAACAACACGGCTCCGTCGGTCCAGAGCGCGGCGTTGAGCGCGGAGAACTTCCCCCGCTCCGGCGGGATGACGTCGACGGCAAGGTGCGCGCGCACGAGCTCCTCGTGCGTGCGGACCGCGTCCCGCAGCGAAGTCAGCACCACCCCCCGCGCCTCCAGCTCGGGCGCCAGGTCCGTGTGCACCACCCGACCGTCGATCTCGACGATGTGGCCGGCCGCGTCGGAGTCCTCGCGCATGGCCTGGCGCAGCTCGGGCGGGTAGGCGCCGGCGGTGCGGTCGCGGCCGGGTGCGACGGGGCTCAGCGCGTGGAGGTCGAGCGTGCGCGACAGGTCGGTGTACCGCCACTCCTCGAGCCGCGTCGTGGGGAGGGGGGTCGACTCGTAGACCTTCCACGCGCGCCAACGCAGTTCGGCCAGCCAGTCCGGCTCGCCGGCCGCCAAACGCTCCACGGCCGCCGCGTTGATGGTCGCCGTCACTCCCTCCGGCGCCGCCTCCGCGGCGGGAGCCTTCGCTATCGATGTCCGGGGCATGCGGTTGCTTCTATGCTCAACGTCCTGGGACGGACGCGGGTGTGCGCCTGATCCTGCGGCTTCCGTTCATCCCACCGAGCCCTCCATCTCCAGCTCGATGAGCCGATTCAGCTCCACCGCGTACTCCAGCGGCAGCTGTCGGGCGATGGGCTCGATGAAGCCGCGCACGATGAGGGCGATGGCCTCCTCCTCCGGCATTCCCCGGCTCATGAGGTAGAAGATCTGCTCCTCTCCCACCTTGGAGACGCGGGCCTCGTGCCCGACCGTGGACTGGTTCTCGTCGATCTCGATGTAGGGGTAGGTGTCGGTGCGCGCCGCCTCGTCGATGAGCAGGGCGTCGCACTCCACGTTCGATTTCGCGTCCGTGGATCCCTCGTAGACCTTGCACAGCCCCCGGTAGCTCGCCCGTCCGGACCCCTTGGAGATGGACTTCGAGATGATGGACGAGCTGGTGCGGGGCGCGGCGTGGACAACCTTGCCGCCGGTGTCCTGATGCTGCCCGTTGCCCGCGTAGGCGATCGACAGGATCGAGCCGTGCGCCCTCTCGCCCACCAGGAAGCACGACGGGTACTTCATGGTGAGCTTGGAACCGAGGTTCCCGTCCAGCCATTCCATGGTCGCGTTCTCGTGCACCATCGAACGCTGGGTCACGAGGTTGTACATGTTGTTGGACCAGTTCTGGATGGTGGTGTAGCGGAAGTGCGCGCCGGGTTTGACCACGATCTCGATCACGCCGGAATGGAACGACTCGGTGGAGTAGACCGGCGCGGTGCAGCCCTCGATGTAGTGGGCGCGCGAGCCCTCGTCGGCGATGATGAGGGTGCGCTCGAACTGGCCCATCTGCTCCTGGTTCACCCGGAAATAGGCCTGCAGCGGGGTCTCGAGCTCGACGCCGGGCGGGATGTAGACGAAGGACCCGCCGGACCAAACGGCCGAGTTCATGGCCGCGAACTTGTTGTCGCCCGGCGGCACCACGGTCGCGAAATGCTCGCGGAAGAGCTCGGGGTGGTTGCGCAGGCCGTCCTCGATGGAATCGAAGATGACGCCCTGGGCCTCCCACTCCTCCTTGAGGGAGTGGTAGACCATCTCCGACTCGTACTGCGCCCCCACGCCGGCGAGGATCTCGCGCTCGGCCTCGGGGATGCCCAGCCGGTCGAAGGTCTCCTTGATGTTCTCCGGAACGTCGTCCCACGACCGCTCCATGCGCTCCTGGGGGCGCACGTAGTAGTAGATGTCGTCCAGCACGGACTCCAGCCGGGAGAGGTCGCCGCCCCAGGTGGGCATGGGCTTGGCGTTGTAGATGGCGAGCGACTTCAGGCGGAAGTCCAGCATCCAGTCGGGCTCTCCCTTCTGCGCCGAGATCTCCCGCACCACCTTCTCGTTCAGGCCGCGCCCGCTGCGGAAGACGGGCTCGTCCTCGGTGATGAAGTGGTACTTGTAGTCGTCGAGCCCGAGATCTTGTACGGCTTCGTTCGTGGGCATTCCAGCACCTCGCGGGTTGTCGGTCCGCCGCGCCTAGGAGTGGCCCGGGGGAAGTTGGTCCACGTCCTATGCCGCGGAAACGGACGATTGCAGCTTCCGGTACTCGCGGTAGCCGCCTTCTTCGAGTCGCAGCGCGACCTCGGGACCGCCGGAACGGACGATGCGCCCGTCCACGATCACGTGCACGAAGTCGGGCTGGATGTAGTTGAGCAGCCGCTGATAGTGCGTGATCAACAGCACGGCCATCTCCGGCCGCTCCTTGCGAAGCGTGTTGACCCCGCGCGCCACCACCTTGAGCGCGTCGATGTCGAGGCCGGAGTCGGTCTCGTCCATGATGGCCAGGGACGGCTCCAGCACGGCCATCTGCAGAATCTCGTTGCGCTTCTTCTCACCCCCGCTGAAGCCGTCGTTGACCGCGCGCTCGGCGAAGGAGGGCGACATCTCGAGCAGCTCCATGCGCTCCAGCAAGAGGTCCTGAAAGTCGAACAGGTCGAGCTCGCCGCCTTCCTCCAGTCGCGCCTGGAGCGCGGTGCGGAGGAAGTTGGCGATGGAGACGCCGGGGATGGCGACGGGATACTGGAAGGCCAGGAACACGCCCGCCCGGGCGCGTTCGTCGGTCTCCAGCTCCAGCAGATCCTGGCCGTTGAAGAAGGCGCTGCCTCCGGTCACCTCGTAGCCGGGGTGTCCGGCGAGGACCTTGGCCAGCGTGCTCTTGCCGGACCCGTTCGGGCCCATGATGGCGTGGATCTCGCCGGGCCGGATCTCCAGGTCGACGCCTTTGAGGATTTCGGTTTCCTCTTCGGCGACCCGGGCGCGCAGGGCGAGGGTCTTGAGAATGGAGGACTCGCTCATGGGGTTCGTTTCGATGGGGGAGTTGCGGTCCAGCGAGAGACGGGGCCCGAGCGCCGGGGTGCTCCGGCGGGGCCGTAATCAAGAATGATTCTCCGTCTCAGAAATCTAGAGTTGGCCGTCCCCGGGGTCAAGCGGACATCGCCGGTCATCCGGCTCGCAGCCGGGCCATCTCGGCCTCCGCCGCGATGTGCCCGAATCCGGCCCACCCCGAGCCCTCCAGGATGCGGCCGTACATCTCCCGCGCCATCTCCTCGCGCCCGTTGTACAGGTGCCAGGTCGCCACGCCGTAGGCGATGGCCACGCCGGACGGGTCGTCGCGCTCCGGGTCCCACAGCTCGTCGGCTTCGATTTCGCCCTTGTACATCAGCAGGAGGCGGTGGTAGCTCGTGTTCTCGATGACTTCGAGGTCGGCGGTCACGGGCTCGAGGACGGCGGCCGCCTCCTCGGCGCGCCCCAGGCGCCGGAGCGCCATGTACCACCAGTGCGAGATCGCGACCAGTTGGTCCGGGTTGGTGGTGACGCGCATGTAGGCTTCGTACGCCGGGAGGGCGGCCTCGAAGTCGCCCTTGAGGTAGTGGGCCAGCGCCAGGTGGTAGTGGATGTTGGACTGGAGGGTGCTGGTGGGGATGCCGAGGGCGTTGGGCTGGCCGTCCGGCTCCACCTCGTCCGGGACGTCCCGCACCAGGGAGGCCGCGTGGGAGAGGTCTTCGATGGCGCGGTCGAACTCGCGCACGCTGATCCAGCGATGCCCCCGGTGGCGATACATGCGGGCGTCGCCGGGGTGCTTTTCGATGCCCTCGCCGAACACCTCGATGGCCTCGCGGTAGCGCCCGGTGTAGCCGATTCGGCGGCCCAGCCAGATGATGGCGTCGGCGTCGTTGGGGTTGGCCTCGTAGTCCGCCCGGGCGCGGTCGATGTCCTCGGCCTGGCGGGCCGCGACCTCGGGCGAGGGCGGGGAGGGATACAGGGGCTCGCCGAGGAGGGAGATCGCCTGGGCGCCCTCGGGCGGCGCGCGGGTCGCTTCGGCGGGCGGGTTTCCGGCGTCCTGGCCGCAGGCCGCGAGCGCCGGGAGGAGGATGGCGAGGGCCGCGCGAGATCGATGGCGTGTCATCGTGGTGTCCTGGGAGTCCGTGGGTGAATCCGCCCGAGCACCGAGAGCGGCGAGGCGCCGGGCCGGCAGGGCGCCTTGAAGGCCCGCCGGTGATCGTGGGGACATGCCGGGGGGCGTTGGCTCGCCGGTGGTCAACGCGCGCCGTTCCGCGTTAGATCGCCGAGCGCCTCCGCGAACCGCTCGATTTCGGCCCGGGTGTTGTAGTAGTGCGGAGAGACGCGCAGGGTACCCTCGACTCCCTTGGCGTCCAAGTCGATGACGGCGTGGCCGTGGGGCGTGGCGGAGGTGTTGACGCCCCGCTCGCGGAGGGCGTGGACGAGCTCGACCGGCTCGCGGCCCGCGACGCTCAGGGAGACGATGGCGGAGCGGATCCGTCCCCGGTCCAGAACCGTCACGCCCTCCAGCGCCCCCAGGGTGGCGCGCGCGAAGTCGGCGAGCCCCCACGCGCGCTCGCGGATGTGCTCGAGCCCCAGCCGGGTCGCGTGGCGCGCCGCCGCGCCGGTGGCCAGCACCAGCGCGTAGGCGAACTCCCAGTTCTCGAAGCGGGTCGCGTCCGGGGCGGGCTGGTACAGGTCGGCGTCGATCCAATGGGCGCCGCGCAGATCCGGCAGAAGGGGTTCGAGGCCCATGTCGAGCGCGCGGTCCGACACGTACAGGAACCCCACCCCGCGCGGTCCGCGCAGGAACTTGCGCGCCGTGGCCGAGAGAAAGTCGCAACCGATGGCGCGCGCGTCCACCGGCATCTGCCCCACCGATTGGCAGGCGTCCACCAGGTAGAGCACGCCGCGCTCGCGGCAGGCCCGCCCCACCTCCTCGACCGGTTGCACCAGCCCGGAGCTGGTGGGCACGTGGGTCAGCGCGACCAGGCGCGCGCCGCGCCGGTGAATGATGCGCGCCACCGCGGCCGGGTCGACGCCCCCCTCGGGCAGATCCGGCGCGCGCACCACCTCCACGCCCATGCGCGCCTGCAGGGACAGGTAGGCGATCTGGTTGGAGACGTAGTCGTTGGTGCTCGTGACCAGCACGTCGCCTGGCCGGAAGGGAATGCTCGAGAGCGCCTGGTTGAAGGCGGCGGTCGCGTTTTCCGTGAAGGCGATGTTGGCGCCCGCCACCCCGAGCAGGCCGGCGACCGCGTCGTAGGCGGCGGCGATCTGGTCGGCGCGCGCGTCGGCGGCCTCGTAACCGCCGATTCGGCCCTCCAGCTCGAGGTGGTCGCGCGCCGCGGCCAGGACGGAGTCGGGCATGAGGCCCGCGCCCGCGTTGTTGAGATGGATCCGGTCGCGGCAGCCGGGGGTGTCGGCGCGCAGACGCGCGATGTCCAATTCCCGGGCGCCTTCCGACCCCGGGGACGTCATCGCGCGGGGCGGGGCGGCCGCGTGCGCCGAGTGCTGGGCCGCCGAGGCGACAATGCGCGGCGCGGTCACCCCCCGCGGCCTATCGCCGGCCGTCGTCCGAGACGGCGGCCCGCTTCGCCCGGCGCACCATCTCCCTCACGTCCTCCAGCAGCTGTTGGGCGTCGTAGACGATCCCGTCCTTGATGGTGTACTTGATCCCGCCCACGCGCCCCGGTTCTCCGGTCTCGTCGTCCAGCTTGGGCGCGCCGTTGCCGTACAGCACCTTGAGGTTCTCGAGCGGGTTCTCGTCGACCAGCACCAGATCGGCGCGCGTGTTGGGCCGAATGATACCGAAGTCGGCGGGCTCGTCGGAGTGCTTGGTGAGCATCTGCGCCGGGTGGAGAGTGGCGGCGCGGATCACCTCGATGGGATGGAAGCCGGCCTCGCGCAGCAGCTCGAACTCGCGGATGTAGTCGAAGCCGTAGAGCTTGTAGATGAAACCCGAGTCCGAACCCGTGGTGACGATCCCGCCCGCGTTCTTGTAGTCGTTCAGGAAGCGCATCCACTTCTGGTAGAACCGCTTCCAGTGGTACTCGTCCTCGGTCGTCCAGTAGAACCAGTACGACCCGTGCGCCACCCGGCTGGGCTGGTAGAACTCCTCCTGCGAGGGGAGCGTGAACTCCTCGTGGTAGTCCGCCTCGCGGGCGCGCATCACGTCCCGGCTGGCCTCATAGATGGTCATGGTGGGGTCCAGCCCGAAGCCCAGCTCCAGGAACTCGTCGATGAGCTCCTCCCACTGCTCGCTGCCGGGTTCGGCGGCCTGACTCCACAGGCGCGCCACGTTGCCGAAGCGGTGCTGCTCGTCGTTGTAGTTGTAGTCGAGCGGCCACGCCTGCACGGAGTGGTCGGTGAGCATGGACTCCATGAGGCCGTAGTAGTGGGTCATCATGTCCAGGCCGACCCGCGCGGCGTCCAGCGCGGTCATGCGCCCGACGCCCATTTGGTCGAGGTGCGCGACCGTCTCGAGGCCGAACCGGTGCGCCTCGTCGATGAGCGCCGCCATGACCTCCGGGTCGTAGGCGCCCAGCTTGAGGCCGTCGATCCTTTGGCCGTCGATCTCCTGGGAGGCCGCCCATCGCACCCACTCGCGCGCCACGTCGGGGGAGCCAATGAACCCGCCCTCCCAGCCCTCGCCGGTTCCCGGGCGCGCGTACGCGAACATGTGGGGCGCCACGATCGAGTTCTCGGCCGCCATGGCCTTCTCGCGCAGCTGCCACTCGAAGCTTCCGTGGGGCACCCCGCGCGACGTGGTGATGCCGTGACCCAACCAAAGCTTGTAGACGTACTCGGGCTGGGGCGCCTTGGGGACGCCGCCGGTGTGGGCGTGCATGTCCACGAAGCCCGGGAGCAGGTACATGCCCTCGCCGTCGATTTCGTGGTCGCCACCTTCGGGGCGCGCCCGCTCGTTGATCTCGACCAGCGGATAACCGACCGAGGCCACCTCGACGATGCGGTCGTTCTCGATGACCACGTCCACCGGTCCGCGCGGGGGAGCTCCGGTGCCGTCGATGACGGTGACCCCCCGGATGACCATGCGGTCGAAGGGGCCCTGGCCCTCGTCGGCCCCGCGCGGGGTGGTGGGCTCCATCTGGGCCTGCGCGGCGCCGGGCGGCAGGATCGCGGCAAGGGCGCAGGTAAGAAGGACGGGCAGGAAGCGTCGCGATGGCGGGCGGGTCGACATGGTGTGTCCTCCGGGAAGAACGGGTGGGGCGCGAGAGGGGAATCTAGCAGTCCGTGGATGAATCCGCCCGAGCACCGCGGAATGGGCAACGCCGAGGATGGCGGTCCAGCGCGGATGCGGCGCCGCTCGAACGCCGAGGGGATTGCGTCCGCCGGCTGCTCCAGGCGAACCCGGGCGGAGGGGCGAACAGGCACCTCCGCGACATGGTTGCGCTCAATCGGCGTGGCGCCCGACCCAGGCCTTGGGCGTTACCGCGCCCGCCCGCTCGACCAGCTCCTCGTCCCACGAGACCATCTCGCCGCCCGACGCCTCCGCGACCGCGGCGTAGACGGCGTCGCCGGAGCGAAGAAACCGCCGCGTGCCGATGGCCACGGCCCGACGGACCATGCGCCGGGTCAGGGCGTGCCACGTGATCAACGGGAAGTCCAGTGCCTGGCGCGCAATCACGCGGGCCCGCCCGGTGTCGCGCAGGCGTCGCGAGAGCGCGCACGCCACCTCGATCTCGGTGTGTCCGGGGAGCGCGATCGGGCGTTGACGCGCGCCGACGGCCTCCAGGAAGGCGCGCGACGCCTCCGATCGCGGCTCGGTGCGATCCAAGGCCGACACCCAGACGCTGGCGTCGACAACCAGAGGCTTCACGCGGGTTCGAGCCGGTTCCGGTCGGAGCGCAGGTGCCGCGACGCGGTGGGCCCCGGCGGAGCGTTCCCCATGGCTTCGTCCGCCGCTCGGAACCACGAGTGGGGCCAGTCCATACGGCTCGACTCATCCGCCATCGGCTCCTCCTCGTTGAGCCAGCGTTGGTAGAGCCGCGTGGTCACTTCGCGGATGGTGAGCCCTCTCATGGCGGCATCCGCCTTGACCCTCCGGTACAGGTCGTCCGGGATGTTGAT
This sequence comes from Longimicrobiales bacterium, assembly GCA_965221265.1. GTDB lineage: Bacteria > Gemmatimonadota > Gemmatimonadetes > Longimicrobiales > Gaopeijiaceae > BD2-11. Next base: position 1,019,776 of record OZ244873.1, read on the forward strand.
GGTTGCCTTCATGAAACCATGCTAACCGTATTGCCGTATCACCGCAACCCGTTGGTTCTCTCCCCCGAGGGCGGGTTTCCGCCAGCGGTGATATCATTCCCGCACGGAGTGATATCATCCAACAAGTAAGCATGATATCATCCCGCGACGGCGGGCTGGTCGGGGAGTGCCTTCGTCGCCCGGTGGCCATGGGCGCGGAACTCTCCGTGGCGTCCCGACATGGTCTCATCCGCGTGGATGTCCCGGATCGCAAGGCGGCGCGGGTGCCCGCAGGGTCATCCCGCGCGCGCGGGCCGCGCGGCGGATCCCACGGGAGCGTGCCCCCGGCCTTGGGGTTATCGTTGGGTCACGCGTCGGCGCTGGCCGGCATCGCCCATGCCGGGAGCCACCGGAGGAGCCTCCCGGACCCCTTGAGAATCCAGAGCACCCCGTGGACCCACCCCCCAACCCGGCGCCTCGCCGCACCCGGCGCGCGGGTGGGGAACGCCGGCCCGTGATCCCAACCGAGGGGGAAGCTCGGCGCCGAGCCGCCCACCTGCGCGCCGAGCTCAGGCGCCACGACCACCTCTACCATGTCGAGAACCGGCCGGAGATCTCGGACGGCGCGTACGACGGGCTGTTTCGGGAACTTCAGGCCTTGGAGGCGGCGTTCCCCCACCTGGTCACGCCCGATTCGCCCACCCGGCGGGTCGGAGCGGATCCGCTTCCGGAGCTCCCGGTGGCGCCGCATGTGGCGCCGATGCTCTCGCTCGACTCGTCGGAGGCGCCCGAGGACGCGCGGCGGTTCGACGAGCGCGTGCGCAAGGTCGTGGAGGGCCCGGTCGAGTACATGGTGGAGCCCAAGCTGGACGGGTCGTCGCTCGAGCTGGTCTACGTGAACGGAGTGTTGGAGCGCGCCGTCACCCGCGGCAACGGGAGGGAGGGCGAAGTCGTAACCGAGAACGCCCGCACCATCCCCTCGGTGCCCCTTCGCTTGCGGTCGGCGTCGGAGTGGGGTACGCCCAGGCCCTCGGCCGATGATCCGTCGGCCTCGCGCGCCTCTCGTCCGGCCCCAGCCCTGCTCGCGGTCCGCGGCGAAGTCCTCATGTACCTCTCCTCCTTCGAGGAGCTCAACCGAACCCGGGTCGAAGCCGGACTCGAGCCGTACGCGAACCCGCGCAACGCGGCGGCGGGGGCTCTGCGCCAGCTGGACTCGCGCATCACGCGGACGCGTCCGCTGGAGTTCTTCGCCTACGACATCCTCGGGGTCCAGTGGCGGGACGCGCGGCCCGTGGAGGATGTCGGCGGCCGAGGGGGCTTCGAGACCGACGAGCAGGCGGTGGAGGCGTTGCGCGCTTGGGGGCTGCGGCCGCCGGACCGCACCCGCAGGGTGGCGGACATCGACGAGGCCATCGCCTACCACGCCCGGTTCGCGCGGGATCGCGACGCCCTCGACTACGAGATCGACGGGGTGGTGCTCAAGCTGAACGCGCTGGCCCCGCGCGCCGCGCTGGGGAGCACGTCCCACCATCCGAGGTGGGCGTTCGCGTTCAAGTTCGCACCCCGGCAGGAGGTGACCCGCCTGGAGCGCATCGCCGTTCAGGTGGGCCGCACCGGCAAGCTCACGCCCCTCGCCCTGCTGCGTCCCGTGGAGGTCGGGGGCGTGACGGTGTCGCGCGCCTCGCTGCACAACCGCGAGGAGCTGGAGCGCAAGGATGTGCGCGAGGGCGACCTGGTGCGCATCCAGCGCGCGGGGGACGTGATTCCGCAGGTGGTCGAGCGGGTTGAGGAACCGGGGCGCAAGCGCTCGGAGGCTTTCGTCATGCCCGGGGCATGCCCCCGATGCGGGGCGGCGGTGGTCGAGGAGGGACCGTTCGTGGTCTGTTCCAACCGCTTGGGCTGTCCGGCGCAGCTGGAGCGCGGCATCGAGCATTTCGTGTCGCGGCACGCGCTCGACATCGAAGGCCTGGGCTCGGAGACGGTCGCGCTGCTGGTTGGCGAGGGGCTGGTGCGCGGGCCCGCCGACCTCTTCGATCTGACGCCGGACGATCTCCTCGAGCTCGAGGGGTTCGCGGAAACCAGATCGCGAAAGCTGGCGGCGGCGATTCAGGGCGCGAGGACCACGGAGCTCGCGCGTTTCGTCCACGGCCTGGGCATCCCCGAGGTGGGCGCCACGGTGGCGCGCGTGCTGGCCGCGGAGTTCCGGGAACTGGTTGTCTTGCGCGAGGCCACGGTGGAGCGGCTCGAGGCCGTCGAGGGGATCGGGCCCGTCATGGCGGAGAAGATCACGGGGTTCTTTCGGGATGAAGCGCGGGCCAAGTCGCTCGACGCCATCCTCTCCAAGGGCTTCGAGCTCACGCCGCCGCCCGTGCGGGAGGGTGGAGGACGCGAGGGCTCGAGCGTCGTCTTCACCGGCAGACTCAAGTCCGTCACCCGGTCCGAGGCGAGGAAGCGCGTCGAGAGCCGGGGCGACAGGGTGGTTTCGTCGGTCAGCTCCAGGACCGGCTATCTGGTGAGGGGCGAGAAGCCGGGATCCAAGGCCGACAAGGCGGAGAGACTGGGCGTGACCGTCTTGGACGAGGAAGCGTTCCTGAAGCGCTACCCCGCCGCCGAAACCTGACGTCCGGTGCGCGATTGCGGCCGGGCGTGTATCGTTCGTGCCAAGCTCGCGCCCGAACCCGTCCCCTGGTGCCGGGCCCGTCGACCTCCCCGCCCTCTCCCCATCCGATCCACGCATCCGGCCCCCCGATGACCCACCGCCGCATCGTCGCGCCCCGGCGCTCACGTAAGCCCCACATGCGGCCTGTCGTCCGGGGAGGTCCCGTCAGCGCTTGCTCCGCCGCCGTTCGAATGCCGGGGGGGGGTCGTCCGCGGGCTCCTCGCCTCGCCACGGAAAACCGGACTTGATCCTCGCTGCGCTGGGGCTGTTCGGCGGCGTGATCGGCCTCTATCTGGGCGCCCACTGGCTCGTCTTCGGCGCGGCCGGCCTCGGCAAGGCGGTCGGCGCGCGCCCCATCGTGGTGGGCCTCACCGTGGTTTCGCTGGGCACGTCGGCTCCCGAGCTGGTGGTGTGCGTGCTGGCGGCCATCGGCGGAAGTTCCGACTTGGCCATCGGAAACGCGCTCGGGTCCAACCTGGCCAACATCGGCCTCATTCTGGCCGTCACCGCGATCGTGCAGCCGCTGGGCGTCAACCGGCGCATGGTGGTGCGCGAGATCCCGGCCATGCTCGCGATCACCCTGCTCGTCTTCCCGCTGATCGCCGACCATCAGGCGTCCCGCTTGGACGGCGCCGTCCTGCTGGGCTCGCTGGCGCTCTACTTGGGGGCCCTGCTGCGCTCGGCGCGGCGCGAGACGCCCGAATTGCTGAGGGAGTTCAAGGCGTACTCCGAGGAGGATGCCCGGGAGAAGCCGCCGTCGGTGGCCAAGAGCGTCCTCCTGGTGCTCGTGGGATCGGGGTTGCTGGTCCTGGGTGGGCGGCTCATCGTGGTCAGCGCCATTCACATCGCCTCCGGGATGGGGATCTCGGAGCTGCTCATTGGGGGCACCGTCGTGGCCATCGGCACCTCGCTGCCGGAGCTGGCCACCTCCGTGGTGGCCGCGACCCGCAACGAGGCGGACATCGCGGTCGGCAACGTGATCGGCTCCAACATCTTCAACCTCACCGCGGTGCTGGGCGCCGCCGCCGTCATCGAACCCCTCTCCATTGCCCCGGGGGTGCTCGGGCGCGAGTTCCTGGCGATGCTCGTCCTGTCGGTCCTGGTGTGGCCCATGGCGGGGTCCGCGCTCAAGGTGCGGCGCTGGGAGGGCCTCACGCTGCTGGCGCTCTACGGGGCGTTCTGGCTGTGGCTGGGAGGGAGCGCGTGAGCGGATCGGAGATCGACTCCGCGCTGGAACGCTGGCGCGAGGCCGGGCTGATTTCCGACGAGCTGGCCGCGACGCTGCGGGAGGAGCACGCGCGTGGCCAGCGACGCGGACGCCGCCGGTTCCTGCAGTACGCCGTCTCGGGGACCGCCGGCATCCTCCTGGTGATCTCCGCCATCACCTTCTTCGCGTGGTCGTGGCCGGAGCTGGGACCCGCCGCGCGCGCATGCGTCATTTTCGCGGCGGGGCTGCTCGTGGTGGCGTTCGGGATGCGGCTGGAGGCGGGGCGGCGGTACCCGCCCGTGGCCTACGCCCTGCAGACCAGCGGTCTGGTGCTGCTCCTCGCGGCGTACGCGTACTCCGTGGAGGCGTGGGGCAACGCGACGCCGGGTGGGGCGCTGGTGGGTCTGCTCGCCCTGGCGACCCCGGTCGCCACCCTGCCGGTGCTGGCGCGGCGCAACCCCGTCATGCCGGCGGTGGGCACGGCCCTCGGTTACGGCTTCCTGGCCGTCTTCCTCTTTCGCGCCTTCGACTTGGACGCCGACACCGTCATCTGGATCCTCGACGGGGCTCTGGCGGCCACGCTGGCGGTTTTGGCCGGGCTGCTGCGCCTCGGGCGGGCCGGGTTGGTCTCGCGCCGCACCCTGAACGCGTTCACGGTCAGCCTGTACGCGGGTTATCCGATGGCCGCCCTAACCGCGGCCGGGCCCCTCGAGCTGGGCGACGAGACGCTGCTGGCCTTGGACGCCTGGCTCCTGCTGGTCACGCTGCTGGCGCTGTGGGGCGTGCATCGAGCCCCCGCGACGCTGAGGAGCGCCCGCCACGGCCTTCACCTTGCGACGTCGGTGCTGCTCGCCATCCCGCTGGGGTTCGGCACCGCGCTCGAGGTGCTGGACCTTCCTCCGCCGGGGGCCGCGGCCGTGGTGGCCGGGGCGGGGGCGGCCGGGCTGTGGTACGGCCTCTCCCAGGGAGCGCGCCCGCTGGTGCTCTGCTCGTGCGCGACCGTCGTGAGCGCCGCTTGGTACCTGGGCGTGGACGCGGGGGAGCGGCTGGGCACGGTGCTCGCGCTGGCGTTCACGGCGGGGCTGCTCTTCTGGGTGGCCACGCGGCTGCGGCGGGGGGGAGAGGGGTGACGCGCGCGGGCGCGGGCGGCTTGGGGTCGGCGCGCGCGAACCGAATGGTGTCCCAACCGGTCATCGGATGGGTCACGGAACCACGGACATGGAGGGGGTCCCCATGCTGGGCATAGATCTGACGGGAAAGCGCGCGTTCGTTGCCGGGGTCGCGGACGACCGAGGGTACGGCTGGGCCATCGCCCGGGCCTTGGCGGCGGCCGGGGCCACCATCTGCGTGGGCACGTGGCCGCCGGTGCTGCGCATCTTCAAGAAGATGCTGGCGAAGGGAAGGCTGGATCGCTCCCTCCCGGGTGGCGGCGAGCTGGAGATCGAGCGCGTGTATCCCCTGGACGCGACCTTCGACACGCCGGACGACGTTCCCGCGGAGTACCACGACGACAAGCGCTATCGCGCCCTCGAAGGCTACACCATCCAAGGGGTTGCGGACGCCCTGCGCGCCGATTTCGGGGAGGGTTGCCTCGACATCCTCGCGCACTCCCTGGCGAACGGCCCCGAGGTGCGCAAGCCGCTCATCGAGACGAGCCGCGCGGGCTATCTGGCGGCGATCAGCGCCAGCTCCTACTCGCTGGTGAGCATGGTCCAGCGCTTCGGGCCCCTCATGCGACCGGGGGCGGCCGCGGTGTCGCTCAGCTACCTGGCCTCCGAGCGGGTCATCCCGGGGTATGGCGGAGGGATGAACGCGGCCAAGGCGGCGCTCGAGAGCGACACCCGGGTGCTCGCCTTCGAGTCGGGGCGGCGATGGGGTGTGCGCGTGAACACAATCAGCGCGGGCCCGCTGCCCAGCCGCGCGGCGTCGGCGATCGGCATGATCGACCGCATGGTGGAATACTACCGCGCCAACGCGGCCCTGCCGGAGGTGAACACGGCCAACGACGTGGCCAACGCGGCCGCCTTCCTGTGCTCGCCGCTGGGGGCGGGGATCACGGGCGCCACCGTCCATGTGGACAAGGGGTACCACGTGATGGGGATGGCGGCGGAGCCACGGTTGTAGGGGGGGTGGGGCTGGGGAGACCACTACCGCAGCCAGTGCGGCGAGATTCGTGACGACTTCCACAGCCTCCCGGGAGCCACGCCAACACGAGCACTCCTCTCGTCACCGCCTCTGGACCTGCGAGAGGTCCCAGCGGAGCTGAGGAGGCTTGTGGGCGGCGAGAATCCGGGTAGATGGTGCTTGCGTGCGGCTTTCGCGGACATGACCCATCCAGCCATGGCCGCGCCCGCGACGGGCGCTAGATTGCTCGGAAAACGAGGAGGAGTTCATGACCAAGTCACGCACCTCGAGGGGGCTCTCCCGTTTGTCTCGTCGGCAGCGTGTCCTTCTGGCCCTCCTCAGGGCTTGCGGGGGACAGATGGCGGAGCGCGACTTCCAGCAACTCCTGTTCACCTATGGCCGCCGGTGTCGAAAGAGGGGGGCGACCGCACCCTATGACTTCATCGCCCACGAACGATCGCCCCGTTCGTTCACCGCGGTGGCGGACAGGGACAGGCTCGCCCGGCGTGGTCTCATGGACCCCGAAGCTTGGCACCTCACCGACGAGGGCCATCGGCTTGCGGCAAACATCAAGGATCGCGATGTGGCCGTCTTCGCGGCACGGATCCGGAGCCGGGGGACCGGGAGTGGAAGCGGCGCGAATGGTCGGGCACTTATCGCCGGTCGGGATCGGTCCGCGGTTGCCAAGCCCGGTAGCAAGCCGACCGGCGGCTTGCTCGCGACGATCGGCTACGAAGGACGAAGCTACGAGGAATACCTCAACGAACTTCTCAAGTCTGGCATCTCGCGTCTCTGCGATGTGCGATCGAGACCATTGAGCCGCAAATGGGGATTCTCGAAGGGGCTTCTTTCTCAGGGCTGTAGAGAGTTGGGAATCACGTACGAGTCCTTCCCGGAGCTCGGAATTGAGTCCCGACACCGCAACGGGGTCAGCGACCGGGCCGCCTATGATCGGCTCTTCGCCCTCTACGAGGAGACGACCCTCTTCCGATGTCGGGACGCGGTGGCCCGTATCACGGGCTGGATCGAGCGGGGTGAACGAGTGGCCCTCACCTGCTTTGAGCGGGACTCGAGAGATTGCCACCGTTCGCGCTTGGCCCGGGCCATCGTCAAGGCCGCCGCTGAGCCGCTTTGGCCGAGGCACCTGTAGCGGCATGACCGACGGAGACCGAATCCTTGTCACCGTCAATACTTACCCCGAACTGTCGACGAGGTACGAAGAGACCGTATGCACGGCGGGGATTCGGGAAGATGGCACTTAGGTAGGGCTGTACCCGGTTGGTCACGTCGGGACTGTGTATGACTGGCGTAAACGCTTCGAGTCGAGCCGGGGGCGCCTGAGTGAGTGCTCGGGGGGGAACCGGTCTGGCGTCAAGTTCCACGCCGTCGCACGACCGCCACTTGACCTGAAGGGGCTCGATGGCGCAGGCTTGATAGCCGACGTGAGCCCTTCGCCACGAGCCGAATCACCCATCCAAGGCAGGTCCGCCCGATCATCAGAATCGCTTACCATTAGGTGAGGACCACACTTGGCTACTTCTCCCCCCACAGCAGCAATGCAGCTTCAAGTCCGCTACACGGGCGAACACGTTGATCGCGGCCGGATGGGCGCCGTCGAACTCGGGGCCGCCATTCTCGGCTTCGGGGAGGTTGTCGGAGAGGTAGCTCGAATGGCGTACGGCAAGGACGCGGTCATCCGTACTAAGGTCAGTACGGACTTCGCCAACGCCTCTTTCGGCATCGAGTTCTTCGTCACCGCACATGATTTCGGACCCTTCGACGACTCCGGGAACCTGAAGTCATATCGGAGCAAGAGTCCGAGACCGTTCTCGAAGTGGCGAGTCTCTCCTTCCGAGAGGGAAACAAGTGGCGCTTCGCGGAGGGCGACGTGTCGTATTGAGCTGCGATCACCGATGACGAGTTTCTCGCCAGAGTCGACACCGGGGAAGAGTTGTTCGGGAAGGGTCACCTACTGCGTGTCCGGCTCCACACTACCATAACGCGCTCAGGGTCACAGCTTGATGCATCGCGGATGATCACCTCGGTCATCGAGCACATACCTCCGGCGCTTCCTGATGGTCAATCGCACCTATCGCTTCCTGACGGAGACCCCGGCGCAAGTTAGGGTCAGATGGGGGCTGTGCGAACAGCCGCTGTATCCATAGCTTGGCCACACGGGGGCACCTTATAGGGTTGCTGGGTGTCGGAGGTTGCCACGATTCCATTTGCTGCTCTCAGCTCAGAAGGGAACACGGTATCCAATCTAACCTTCTGGGGCGGCCTCCGTCGCCACAGGACGGCCGACAATGCTCCTATCTGCATCGCTCCGACGCCATACCAAGGCGCGGCCTCCCGCCTAATCACGGAACCTTCGGATGTCAGAATTGCTGGGGTGTACGGTCAAGGGGAAGAAGCCGGGGAGATGGCGGTTGGGGTGCGGCTTGTCGGGGACATCACCCCATCCAGCCATGGCCGTGCCCGCGGCGGGCGCTATATTTCTTGGGAAACAAGGAGGAGTTCATGACCAAATCACGCACCCCGACAGGGCGCAGCTCGGACGCCCCAAAGAAATCCCCGAGCCTGGGGGAGTCTCCCGCCGTGCGGCCCCCGGCGGGTTACGATCATGACTGGCGCGAGCGCATCGAAACGGCCAGACGGGCACGAGACCAGGCCCGCAAGGCTCGGGGCGATCGGCCAGTGGTCTTCCGCCATCCCCGCTTTCCGGTCTGATCCTGCTCGTGCCAGGCACCGCTCGCAGTCCGCTTTACGAGGCGGGCAACGCGGCCCGCTACCAGCGCCAAGCACTCATTCGCGAGTACCAGGAAGAGCACCGCTGCCGTTTGATCGTCCTCCGCGACTCCCTCTTCTCTCGGAGCATTCCCCTGCTCGAGGAGACACTTTTTGACGCAAGCCCCGAAGAAGACCTCCATCTCGTCCTGATCACCCCGGGAGGCGACGGCGAGACCGCGCTTCGGCTCATTCGCCAGATCCAAGCGCGGTGCCGGGAGTTCACGGTCGTTGTGCCGGACCAAGCCAAGAGCGCGGGCACGCTGGTCGCGCTCGGAGCTCACCGCATCTACATGGGGCCAACGAGCGATCTTGGCCCGGTCGACCCGCAGTTCCTGCTTGGCGATGGGTCGCTCCACTCCGCTCGGTCGATCATCGCCGCCGTCGAGAGGGCGGAGGCCAGCGTCGAGCGCAACCCAGGCACCTATCCGCTTCACGCATCCCTGCTCGACCCCGTGACCGCGCTGATGGCGGAGCAGGCACGGGACCAACTTGCGCGAACCGATGATCTGGTCAAGGAAGCGCTGGCGTCGGTTCCCGACCGCTCCAGTGACGACGTCCAATGCCTGTTTGAAGACCTGAAGGACCCACTGATCGGGGCGCCGAAGAGTCACAGCGCGGTGATCTCGGTCTCGGACGCGAAGGGTCTTGGTCTCCCGGTCGAAGAGGCGGATCCCGCCAGTCCACGCTGGCGGGCGATCTGGCGCTTGTACATGAAGTACGCCGTCTTGCCCGAACCCAGTGTTTACGAAGGACAGACGGCTTCTCAGATCTTTGGCGGTGCGCTGCCGACCCCTTCCTAATCGTCTACGGCCCTCGGTTTCGGCGGTTCTGTTGTGGCGACGTCACCAGATTATGGGCGGAAGCGAGAACAGGCCCAACCATGCCCAACACAGCCGGACCGGAGGAGAGTCGCATCAACACCCACGCGAGTTTTCCACACCCGGGCCCCGGCGACCTCTCCACAGAGTCGAGCGAGGGAGGCGCCCGCCCGTTCGGCGATGCCCCTCCGCTCGTGAGGGTCGCCCCTCCCGGGCCGCGCTCGCGGGCGCTCGGCGAGCGGCTGCGCCGGGTCGAGTCGCGCGACGTCACCTTCATTGGCGAGCGCTTTCCGGTCTTCTGGCGGGAGGCGTTGGGGTCGAACGTGCGCGATGTGGACGGCAACGTGCTGGTCGACCTCACCGGCGCCTTTGGGGTCGCCTTCGCCGGCCACCGCAACCCGCGCATCATGCGGGCGGCGCGCGACCAAGAGCGCCGGCTCGTGCACGGCATGGGCGACATCCACCCCCCGGAGGCCAAGGTCGAGCTGCTGGAACGGCTGGCCGCGCTGGCGCCTTGGCCGGAGGCGCGCGCGGTGCTGGCCTCGGCGGGGTCGGAGGCTGTGGAAATCGCGTTGAAAACTGCTGAGTTGTACACAGGGCGGCCGGGGATTCTCGCCTTCGCCTGTGGATATCATGGCCTGACCCTGGGCGCCTTGGCGACCACGCATCGCGACCACTTCCGCGGGCCCTTCCGCAAACGCCTGTACGACGGGGTGCGGTTCGCCCCCTTCCCCGTGCTCGCGGAGGACGGGCCGTCGAGCTTGGCCGCGTGCGCGCGGGCGTTCGAGGATGGCGCCCGAGCCGGAGCCCCCATCGGCGCGGTGTTGGTCGAGCCGGTGCAGGGTCGCGGGGGCGTGCGCATCCCACCTCCCGGCTTTCTGGCCGAACTGCGTCAGCTCGCCCGGGGCCACGGGGCGGTGGTGGTGGCCGACGAGGTGTTCACCGGGCTCGGCCGTTGCGGGGCCATGTTCGCCGGTTCCGCCCTCGGGCTCGACGCGGACCTCGTTTGCCTGGGCAAGGCGCTCGGAGGCGGCTTCCCCCTGAGCGCGTGCGTGGGGAGGGCGGCCGTCTTCGACGCGTGGCCGGAGTCCGCCGGCGAAGCCGTGCATACCAGCACCTTCCTCGGACACCCCGTCGCCTGCGCCGCGTCGCTGGCCTTTCTGGACTTGGTGCGGGCGGAACGCCTCGACCGCCGCGCCGCACGCCTGGGGGAGTACCTGGTTTCCCGTCTGCGGAAGCAGTTGGCGGGGGTCGGGCACGTCGCCGAAGTCCGGGGCATGGGTCTGCTCGCGGGCGTCGAGATCGCAACCACCAGCGTGGGTGCGGGCGCGCGCATCGCCACGGAGCTGTTGGCGAGGGGCGTGCTGGTGCTGCCCGCGGGCGATCGGGGTCAGGTGATCGAGCTGAGCCCCGCCGCGACCATCTCCCGCGACCTGCTCGACCACGCGTTGGACCAGCTGGTTCGCGTCGTAGCGGATTTCGCGGAATCGGACGGCCGTTCGGAGGGGGATTGATTCGACGCGGGGGAAGGGGGTATCTTACCGATCCTTTGGATGCTGACGCCCCCATCGTCTAGTGGCCTAGGATACTTGGTTCTCAGCCAAGAGACCGGGGTTCGACTCCCCGTGGGGGTATCGCGGAACGCGGGCCGTCGCTTTCGGGTGCGGCCCGGGTTTCGTTTGGCCGCTTAGCTCAGTTGGCAGAGCACTACGCTCACATCGTAGGGGTCGCTGGTTCGAGTCCAGCAGCGGCCACTCCTCCGCCCTTCCCCCATCGCACGAACGCGGTCGGTCCGACCGCCCGGGTGCGGGGACCGCTCACGGGCGGACTCCCTCCCGGCACTCAGCGGCGGCGGAACCCGCGCTCCGGCCACCTCTCGCCTCCCGCGTCGGCCACTCGCGCTCCGGCCACCTCTCGGTGCCCGCGTCGGCCATCAGCCACCCCAACGGTGGGCGTCGCTCGGCGTCAGAAGCCCGGCTCGAACCGCACGCGCGCGACGCGGCGCACATCGAGTGAATCCCTCGTCGTGCCGTACAGCGCGGATTCGGTCACCCAGGGCACCGATCCCACGTCGACGCGGCGCGGCCAGCGGTACCGCGCCACGAGCGCGGGCCCCACGTAGACGTCGGCTTCCCGCATCTCCTCCCCCTCCGCGGAGGACTTCTCGACCCAGAGGCGACCGGATCGGTCGAAGAAGAGGCTGGCGAGCGGTGGCTTGCGGTCGGGGATCCCGAACGGATGGCTTCGGAGGTCCAACCGCTCGAGTTCGCGGTCCACCGTGGCTTGGGCGCGTTCACGCTCCGATGGGCCGAGGCGCGGGCCCGGCAGCCGCGGGCCCTCGATGAACGAGGCGGTCCCGTCCGGGTGGTGGAGCGTGACCGAGTACGCGCTGGTGACCGCTTCGGCCCACGCGCCGCCGGGGGCGTGGGCGTGAACCCACCGGGGCCCGAACTGCTGGTACACGAAGAAGGTGACCCGGCTCTCGCCGAACATGCGTTCCACCGTGGTCGAACCCGTCGCCGACTTCTCCGGATCGGCGATGACGACCGTGTCCACGGCTCCATCGGCACCGTGACGGTAGCGTGCGGTGGAGCCTCCGTCCGCGTTCGTCAGCGGCCCGATGTCGACCAGCCGCCCCTCGGCGTCGAACGTGACCGGGGCGACCATGCCCACGCCCCCGTGCGCCATCCTCGTCCCATCGACGTACCGCGCCCCCGCGTCGTCCAGCCGGAACACGCTGTATCGGCCCCGCTCGCGCACCCACAGGTTGCCGTCCGGCCCGAACCCGAGACAGCAGGGTTGCGTCAGCTCGCCGGGTCCCTCTCCCTCGCCGCCGAAACGGAACCGGAAGTCGCCACCGGATCCGAAGACCCGCACCTCGTGCGACTGTAGGTCCGCCACGACCAGCCGCCCGCGCGCGTCCTCGACGATCGACTCGATCCTGGTGAAGAGGTACGGATCCTCGCCATCGACTTCCCCGAACTCGAGGTCGACCGTGCCCAGGAAGGTCGGGACACCGTCCGGTGACGGGTCGGCGTCTCCGCCCGAGCAGCCGATGGCGAAAAAGAGCCCCAGCAGTCCGTGGATGAGTCCGCCCGAGCACCGTGAGGGGCGTGGCGCCGGGCGGGCAAGGCGCTTTGAAGGCCGATTGGCAGAGCCATTGGGCCGAAAAGCAACGCCGAGCCCCCGCGCCCGCCCGTTCATCCCGCCAACCGCCTGCGCGCCTCCACCGGCAGCGGTCGCACCCCCGGCCGCCACGCGGTCAGGTAGCCCGCCACGGCGCTCGCCGCAACCGAATACGGCGACGCCAAGTACAGTTGACCCGGCCCGGAGCGCCCGGGGAAGTTCCGGTTCTGCGAGGAGACGCTCACCTCGTCCGGACGTCGCGTGACCCCTGGTCCGGCGTTGATGCAGGCCCCGCATCCCGGTTCGATGAAGGTGGCCCCCATGGCGTGGAACAGCTCCAGGTACCCGCGCTCCCGGCAGTACTCGCGCACCTCCGTGGAGCCGCACTGGATGAAGCACTCCACGTCCGGATGCACGGCGAGCCCCCAGCGGTCGCGCGCTTCGCGGAGGACGCGGGCGTACATGTCCATGTCCTTCTTCTTTCCCGCCGTGCATGAGCCCGCGTAGGCGATGTCGATGCGGACGCGCTTCGGTTCGAGGTCCTCCAGCGGCACGCCGTTTCCGGGGTCGTTGGGAAGCGCCGCCATGGGCCGGACGGCCGACGCGTCGATCTCGATGACGCGGACGTATTCGGCCCCGGGGTCGCTGTGCATGTCCCGCACCAGCGCCTCGGCCCGTTCCCGCTCCATCCCGCGCTCCGCGACCAGAAACTCCACGCATTCCCCGTCCGCCCCCACCAGCCCGGTGAAGGCGCCCACCTCGGCGGCCATGTTGGTCATGGTCGCGCGCTCGTCCACCGGGAGGGCCTCCACCGCGGGTCCGGCGTACTCGACGATCTGCCCGATCGCGTGCCCGTCGCGGATGTACGGATGGCGGAGGATCTCGAGCATGTAGTCCTTGGCCGTCACCCCCTCGGCCGGCGTCCCCGAGACGACGACCTTGAAGGAGGGCGGCACCTGCGCGCGCACGTCCTTGGTGATCCAGGAGTTGAAGATGGCGGTCGTGCCCACGCCGAACGCCAGCGCCCCGATCGCGCCCGCGTGGGGCGTGTGCGAGTCCGAGCCGATGATGAGCATGCCCGGCTCCGCGTAGTCCTCCAGGATCTTGGAATGGCAGATGGCGACCGACCCCATCCGGTGCCCCTTCTGTTCGCCGTACAGGCGAATTCCCTGCTTCTCCGCGAACTCGCGCTGCTTGACCTCGAGCTGGTTGGCGACCTCCAGCAGCCCCTCCTCGATGCGCTCCTGGCTCATCGCCTTGTGCAGGAACGTCAGGTGATCCCGGAAGAAGAGCACGCTGTCCGGGTCCCGCACCCGTCCCTCCGGTCCCATCTTCCGTTCGAAGAAGATGGCCGCCATGGGGGTCACGTACTCGTGGGAGAAACGGATGTCGGTGCGGAAGAAGCCCGCCTCGCCGGGGCCGACCGCGTCGACGCCCACCTCCCCGCCCGCCGCGTCGACCACCCAATGGTGGGCGAAGATCTTCTCGGCCAAGGTCATCGCGCGGCCCGTGGCGTCCTTCCCGGCCGCTTCTCCGTTCGTGGCGCCGGACATCGCGTCGCGGCGTCCGGCCGAGGCGTCGGGCGCTGCGTCCGGCGAGGATTCGACGCCGTCGGAGACCACCGACGCGCACGCGGGCGCCGGCACCGTGGCCCGCCCCCGCAGGCGCGCCACGTTGAACTCGAAGAGGCCCCCGTACTCGATGATCTGGCGGGTGATCTCGTCCTTCCCCCGGGTGAACTCCTCCAGCCGAAGCGGCTCCCCGCGCGCGATCCGCTCCGCCACGCCGAAGTCCGTGGTCGTGAGCATGCCCAGGTTCTGACAATTCTCGTTGTAGATGCGTTCGATGCTCTCGCCGACCACCACCTGTATGCCGGCCATCAGCTCCGCGTAGGGGCTCTGCTCCCGGCTGGAACCCTTGCCCCGCCGCTTGCCCGCGACCGAGCACGCGAAGCCGCCATCGCGCACGCTCGACCGCTCGACCGGGTACTCCGCCGCCCCGGTCTCCGGGTTGGTGGCGCGCAGCCCCAGGTAGGGGAATTCGCCCAGCGTCTCGTCGTAGAAGAAGCAAACGTACGCGGGCGTGATCTCGTCGGTGGAGATCTGGTCGCGCAGACGCGCGCGCAGGGCCTCGGTCGGCTCCAGGTCCACCCCGTCGTGGAGCTGGGCGCGCACGAGCGCGCTGTCGTCGGCCAAGTACAGCACCCGACCCCGCACATCGAGGATGGCGGGTCGCTTGGGGGTCGGACGCGCGAGTGGATCCGCCGTCATCCGCGCCTCAGCTGAAGTCGACGCCGAAGAGCACGGCGATGATGATGGCGGCCACCGCCAAGGGGGCCACGAAGCGGATGAAGAAGCGCCAGACGCCGTAGTTGAACCAGTTGGGCTGGTTGCCGTCGATCAGTTCGCTCTCGGTGGCCTTGCGGGTCATGACCCAACCCGCCGCGATGGTGATCGCGAGCCCGCCGGTGGGCAGCATCCAGTTGGACACGAAGTGGTCCGCGGTCTCGAACCACCCCGTCTTGTTCGCGAACGGCGCGATGGTCGAAAGGAAGGGGGTGTCGGTGAAGGAGAGCGCGGCGAAGATCGTGAACACGAAGACGGCGATCCCGCTCCCGATGGTCGCGCGATGGCGCGCGACGCCGCGCTCGTCGATCACGTAGCTCACCACCACCTCAAGGAGCGAGATGGTGGAGGTGAGCGCGGCGAGCGCCACCAGCACGTAGAACAGGGGGCCCAGCAGCACGCCGAAGGGCACCTCGGAATAGAAGAGCTCGGGCAGCGAGATGAAGAGCATGCCCACCGTCGACCCGCCGACCTGTTCGCTCATTCCCGACACCGAGAAGATCACCGAGAACATGATGATGGTGGCGATGAGCGCGATGAGGGTGTCGAGCGCGACGATCAGGGCGGACGCCTTCACGATCGAGTGATGGCGCGCGATGTAGGAGCCGTAGGTGATCATGGCGCCCATCCCCAGCGACAGCGTGAAGAAGGAGTGTCCCAGCGCCTCCAGCACCGAGTCGGCCTCCAGCTCCCCGAAGCTTGGCCGGAAGACGAAGCGCAGCGCCTCGCCGGATCCGCTCATCCCCAGGGCGCTGAAGAGAAGGAGGATGAGAATGCCGAAGAGGATGGGCAGGAAGGTGCGCGCGATGCGCTCAATGCCCTTGCTGACCCCGAAGTAGACCACGGCCACGGTCCCCAGGCTGAAGCCCAGGGAGAGCGCGAGCTGCAGGCCGCCGTTGCCCACCTGTTCGGTGAACATGTCGCCCGTGGCCAGTCCCGCGGGAAAGCCCGTGAACGACCACTCCATGGTGCGCGCGAAGTAGTAGAGCGACCAGCCCGCGATGACGGTGTAGTAGCTGAGCAGGATGAACCCGCAGGCGACCGCCCAGCCGCCCACGAGACCCCACGCCGGACCCGCGGCCTCCTTGAGCGCGCCGACCACGCTCTTCTGGCTCCTGCGGCCGATCAGCAGCTCCGCCATCATGATGGGAAGCCCGACCGCGGCGATGCACAGGAGGTACACCAGCACGAATGCGCCGCCGTTGTTTTCCCAGGTGATGAAGGGGAACTTCCACAGGTTGCCCAGGCCGATGGCGCTTCCGGTGGCCGCCAGGACGAATCCCAGGTTCGAATTCCAGTGATCTCGCTGCTGTGACATGGCGTCTGCTCGGGGCTGGCCGTCCCGGCGGGCGGGACGTGGTTTCGGGTCGAAGTTGCCGCGCGACGGCTCTATATTGCGCGCGGTGCGTGGCGGCGCGCCAGTTTCGATCGCGATGATTCACGTGCGGAGGCGCCTCCATCCCGCGTTGCGCGGGGCGGCGTCCCGAACCGGGAGATACTCATGAGCCTTCCGACGGTTCGACGTTCGGCCTCCGCGCTCGCGGTGGCGTGTGTGGTGGGCGGATGGTCGGCGGGCTGCGGGGGCGGAGACGACGGTGCCGCCGAGGACGCGCTGCGGGTTGCGCTGCTCACCTCCGGGCCCGTGAGCGACGCCGGCTGGTACGCGGGGGCGTACGAGGGCCTTCTGTTGATCGAGGAGTCGCTTGGCGCGCGCGTCAGCCACCAGCAGACCCGCTCGCCCGCCGAGTTCGACGAGGCCTTCCTCTCGTACGCGTCGTCCGGGTACGACTTGGTCTTCGCGCACGGATTCGAGTACCAGGACGCGGCCCTGCGCGCCGGCGAGCAGTTCCCGGACCTGACCATCGTGGTCTCGAGCGGAGGACGGATTTCGGACAATGTGCACTCGTTGATCTTCCGCTTGGAGGAGGGGAGTTATCTGGCCGGGATGATGGCGGGAGGGCTGACCCGGTCGAAGGTGGTGGGCATGGTCGGGGGCGTGGCCATTCCGCCCGCCCAGGGGACCTTCCGCGCCTTCGCGGCGGGTGCGCGCGCCATCGAGC
This sequence comes from Longimicrobiales bacterium, assembly GCA_965221265.1. Taxonomy (GTDB): domain Bacteria; phylum Gemmatimonadota; class Gemmatimonadetes; order Longimicrobiales; family Gaopeijiaceae; genus BD2-11. The sequence continues at coordinate 1,036,884 of OZ244873.1, forward strand.
CGACCATTGAGGTGTTGGAGGCCTTCATCGGCAGCTGGGACGACGTTGCGGCCGCCCGGGAGGCGGCCACCGCCCAGCTGAGCCGGGGCGCCGACGTGCTGATTCACAATACCGACGCCGCGAGCTTCGGCGTGTTCCAGGCGGTGCGGGAGGCGAACGGGGACGGTACGCCCGTGTGGGCCATGGGCATGAACCGCGACCAGAACGATGTCGCCCCCGAAGTCATCGCGGGAAGCGCCGCCATCGACATGCCGCGGGCCTTCCTGGACGTGGCGAGCCGGTTCGTGGCCGGGACGCTGCCTCGCGGGGCGCTCGATCTGAGCCTGGGCGAGGGGGTCGTGGACTTCATCGTGAACCCCGCGGCGCGCGACCGCATCCCGGCCGACTTGCTGGGGCGCGTCGACGAGGCGCGAAGGGCCATTCGCGACGGTTCCCTGGAGGTGCCCCGGATCCAGTTCCTGGAGGACGAGTCCGGGAGTCCCTGAAGCCCATGGCGCGCGCGTCCGTCGAGATGCGGTCGGTGGGCAGGCGCTTCGGGCCGGTGGTTGCGCTCGCCGACGCGGACCTGCGCGCCTTTCCCGGCGAGGTGCACGCGCTGCTGGGCGAGAACGGCGCCGGCAAGACCACGCTCATGCGGGTGTTGTGCGGGGCGCTGCGCCCGGACCGGGGGGAGGTCCTGGTCGAGGGGCGCCCCTTGCCCCCCGGCGGACCGCGCGCCGCGGCCGCGGCCGGGATCGGCATGGTCCACCAGCACTTCACCTTGGTCCCCAGCCTGACGGTGGCCGAGAACGTGGCGCTCGGGACGCGCGCGGGCGGCCGAATGCGGCTCGCGCTCGACCGGGTGCGCGCCCGCCTGGCGGAGCTGGAGCGGGTGACCGGGCTGCCGGTGGACGCGGGCGCCACGGTTGCCGGCCTGTCGGTGGGCGCGAAGCAGCGGGTGGAGATCCTGAAGGCCCTCTACCGCGACCCCCGGGTCCTGGTTCTGGACGAGCCGACGACGGTTCTGGGGCCGCGGGAGGTGGATTGGCTGTTCGGCGTTCTGCGCGCCTTGCGCGACCAAGGGCGCACGATCCTGCTCATTGGCCACAAGCTCGACGAGATCCTGCGGGTCGCCGACCGGGTGACGGTGCTGCGGGGCGGGCGAACCGTCTTGGCCCGGGCGCGCTCGGCCGTCGACGCGCCGGGTCTGGCGCGGGCCATGATCGGCCGCTCCGCCACCCCGGCGGCCCGCCCGGTGGCCGCGACCCCGGGTGCCCGGGTGGCGGAGCTGGCGGCCGTGGACGTGCGTGCCGAGGACGGCCGTCTCGCCGTGCGGGACGCCACGCTGGAGGTGCGGCGGGGCGAGATCGTGGGCATCGGCGGGGTGGAGGGGAACGGCCAGCGCGAACTCGCGCTCGCGTTGTCGGGCAGGGTGCGCCCCGCCGCCGGTCGCGTCGACCTTCCCGCGACCGTGAGTCTCATCCCGCAGGACCGAAGCGCGGGCGGGCTGATCGGCGGCTTCGACCTCGCCGAGAACACCGCGCTGGCCTTCCACGACGACCCCGCCCACCGCCGTGGGCCGCTCATCGACTGGCGGGCGATGCGACGCACCGCCGGGGCGATCGTGGTCGGGTTCGACGTGCGCGCGGCGGGGTGGTGGGCGACGGCGCGGTCGTTGTCGGGTGGCAACCGACAGAAGCTCCTGGTGGGCCGCGAGCTGGCGCGCGCGCCCGACCTGCTGGTGGCCGAAAACCCGATGCGCGGCCTCGACCTCGCCGCCGCCGCCTTCGTGCGCGAGGAGCTCGTGCGCCTCAGGAGCGGCCCGTCCGGCGGTTCGCGGGCGAGTTCGGCCGAGCACCCGGACCGGCGGGACGCCGCGAGCGGCGCCCCGCCGGGCATCGTGCTCTTTTCCACCGACTTGGACGAGGTGCTCGACCTGGCCGACCGGGTGTTCGTGCTCGTGCGCGGCCGCCTGATCGCGGTGCCGGACGCGGAGCGCGACCCCGCGGGGATGGGGCGGCTGATGCTGGGATCGGACGGGCCGTGACCCGCCGTCGATTCCGGTCCCGGTGGACGGGTCCGGCGGCGGCCGGCGTGGTGGCGCTCGTGGTGGTCGCGCTGCCGGCGGCTGTGGGGCTCGCCTGGGCCGGATACGACCCGGTCGCCGCCGGTCGCGCGCTGGTTTCGGGCGCCTTCGGCTCCTGGGAGCGGTTCGCGTCCATCACCCTGGTGCGCGCGACGCCGCTCATCCTGACCGGGCTGGCCGTGGCGCTCGCCTTCCGCGCCGGGGTGTGGAACATCGGGGCGGAGGGGCAGCTCTACGCGGGCGCGGTGGCGGCGGTTTGGGTGGGGCTCGCCTTTCCGTCCGCGCCCCCGTGGCTGCTCCTGCCCGGGGCGATGGCGGCCGCGGCGGTGGCGGGGGGGCTGTGGACGCTCGTTCCCGTGGGGCTCAAGCTGCGGGCCGGGGTCGGGGAGGTGATCACCACCATCCTGATGAACTTCGTCGCCATTCACATGGTGGCCTGGCTGGTGCAGGGCCCCCTGCGGGAAGCGCGCGGGATCTTCCCGCAGACCGACCCCATCGCCCTCGCGGCCCGGCTCCCGCGCCTGGGGTCCGGTCGGCTGCACGCGGGCCTTCCGGTCGCGGTCGTGCTGGCCGGGGCGCTCTGGTGGGCGCTCAAACACAGCGCGTGGGGGTTTCGGGTGCGGGCGGTGGGCGCGTCGGCCCGCGCGGCCGCCGTGTCCGGCCGCATGCGCACGGGAAGGGTGGTGCTGGGGGCGTTCCTGCTGTCCGGCATGGTCGCCGGGCTGGCGGGTGGGGTGGAGGTGGCCGGCGTGACCTTCGCGCTCTACGAGAACCTGTCTCCCGGTTACGGCTACACGGCCATCGCGGTCGCCCTCCTCGCCGGACTCAACCCGCTCGCCGTGCTCCTGGCGGCCGGCTTCTTCGGGGCCCTGCAGGCGGGGGCCGCCGCCATGCAGCGCGACGTGGGTGTGCCCGCCGTCTGGGTCGGCGTCATCGAGGCGTTCGTGATCCTCGCGGTGGTGGCGACCCGGCGGTTGCTGCGCGGGGGGATGGCCATGGGGGTGGGGTTGCCGGGTCGGGCGGTGGCTTCCCGGGGGGGCGGGCCCGAAGAGGTCGCGTCCGGGTCGGCCAAGGTCGCATCCGCGCGGCACGGGCGCGGATCCAGGTCGGGCGGGCCCGCATCCGGGCGGGACGAGGTCGATTCCGGGCGGGACGATGCCGCATCCGGGCGGAACGATCCCGGCGCCGAACCCTCCGAGGCCGCCTCCGGGCGGGACGGGGCCGCAGTCGAGCTCGACGCGTCGGCGCCCGGGTCGGACGGCCCCCGCCCCGCGCCCGCGAAGGAGGGTTGACCGTGGACGCGGCGACCCTCCAGTCCTTCCTCGAGGCGGCCGTTCGCCTGGGCGCGCCCCTCGCCTTGGCCGCCCTGGGCGAAACCATCGCCGAGCGCGCCGGGGTCATCAACATCGGTTTGGAGGGCTCGATCATCGGCGGGGCTCTCGGCGGGGCGCTCGGGGCGCTCCTCACGGGCTCACCGGGGGCGGGCGTGCTGGCGGGCGCGGCGGCCGGCACCGCCATCGCGGGGGGCTTCGCGCTGTTCGCCATCGTCCTCGACGCCGACCAGATCATCGTCGGCACGGCGGTGACCCTGGGGGGGCTGGGCATCACGGGCGTCGTCTACCAGAGCGTCTTCGGCGCCACCGGCACCGCGCTCACCCTTCCCACCCTGCCCCCGCTGCCCGTGCCCGGCCTCTCCGCCCTCCCCGCCCTGGGACCGGCGCTCTTCAACCAGACGTGGACCACGTACCTGGCCTATCTGCTGGCGCCGCTGTTGTGGTACCATCTGTTTCGCACCCGCTGGGGGCTGGAGCTGCGCGCCGTGGGCGAGGAGCCCGACGCGGCCGCGGCCGCCGGCATTCGCGTGCGCCGCACCCGGGTGCTCGCGGTGCTTGCCGGCGGTTTGCTCGCCGGGGTCGCCGGCGCCCACCTGACGCTCGCGCACGCCGGCACCTTCGCGGAGGGCATGTCGGCGGGGCGGGGGTTCATCGCCATCGCGGTCGTCGTGCTGGGACGCTGGAATCCCCTTCTGGTGCTCCTCGCCTCCCTCTTCTTCGGCGCGGCCTCGGCGCTTCAGTTCGAGCTCCAGGCCGTCTTCGCGAACGTGCCCTACCCGCTCCTGCTGGCGTTTCCCTACCTGCTGACCCTCGCGGCGCTGGCGGGATGGATCGGTCGGTCAAGGGCGCCCGCGGCGCTCGGGCGGTCCTGGCCGGGGAGCTCGGGCGCGTAGCCATCATCCACCGACCGCCACGGGGCAAGGGTCGGCAGGACGGCTCGGGGCGCGTATCCTTCAGGAGTCCCGCGGCCACGCCGGCGCGCGGACCACCCGGAGCGCCGCGAATCCCTCGACGGAACATCGCGCAGACGACTCGGGAAGATTCCCGGGGTGGCTCGAGCGCGGCTCGGGCTCGCGCCGGGCCCGGCGAGCATCCGAAACCCGAAGGAGAACGGTCCATGAGACGGTTTGTCATCGGCGGCCTGTTGGGGCTCGCCATTCCCGCCCCGTACGCGGCGCGCGCCGCCGCCTCCCCGGAGACGGCCCGAACCCCCGCCCCCGTCACCCAGGCCACCCAGGCGGCATCGTCCGCCATGGATTCGTCGGAGGATCGCGGAGCGCTTCCCCGGGTGACCATCGTGGCCACCGGCGGCACCATCGCGGGCGTCTCCGAGACCCGCACCAGCTTCCAGAGCTATCGGGCCGGCCAACTCGGCATCGACGAGATGCTCGCGGAGCTCAGGCCCCAGATCGACGAGGTCGCGGACGTCGGCACCGTCCAGTTCGGCAACCGACCCTCGGGCGGCTACGCGATCGCCGACTTCCACGACCTCACCCTGGCCGTCGAGAAGGCGCTGGAGACCGCCGATGCCGTGGTCGTGACCTCGGGGACGGGAAGCATGGACGAGTTCGTCTACTGGCTCGACCTGACCGTGCAGAGCCGCAAGCCGGTGGTGATCACCGGGGCGATGCGGCCCTGGACCGTGATTGGCACCGACGCGCACGCCAACCTGTTCAACGCCATCGTGCTGGCCGCCAGCGGCGAGACCCGCTGCTTCGGCACCGTGCTCATGCTCAACGACGAGTTCCACGCGGCCAAGGAGGCGTGGAAGGGCGACGCCTACCGCATGGACACGTTCGTTTCGCGCGGGGTCGGCATCCTCGGCTTCATCGACGAACTCAACGTGCGCACCTACCGGGCGCCCCCGCGGGCGCGGCTGTGCGCCGATCGCGAGCGCTGGATGACCCCCTTCGACCTGAGCCGAATCTCCAAGGACGACCTTCCCCGGGTCGAGGTCCTCATGGGGTACCAGGGCGCGGGACCCGACGAGGCCATCGCGGCGTGGGCCGAGGCCGGAGTCCGGGGCATCGTGCTGGCCGGAGGGGGCGCCTCGGGCGAGGTGCGGCGGGCGGCCGAGGAGATGGGCGTGGTCTTCCGGCGCACCCATCGCTTCCGGACCGGCACCGACAACCTCTATCCGCAGAAGGCGAGGCTGCTGCTGCTGTTGTCGCTCGCCTTCACCGACGACCCCGAGCAGGTGAACGCGTGGTTCGACGAACTGGGCGCCGCCGAATTCCAGATCGATCCGGGACGGTGATCGCCTAGGCGAAGCGGCGCGGATGCGACGCGGCTCGATGCCGCGGGGAGTTCGTCCGCGGGCCGCCAGGGCTTGGGCGCGCTCGCTCGCTCGGAACGCGCTTTTCCTCGCCAGCCCGCCGGGCTACGTTGCGCGAGCGGTTTGTGGACGAATCCGCCCGAGCCCCGAATGGAGCCGGGCGCCAAGCCGGCATGACGCCTTGAAGGCCGAATCGCGGAGCCGTTGGACCGAAGAACGACGCCGTGCTCGAGCGATCCAGCGCGCGTGCCACGCCGCTCGAACGCCGCGGGGCCTTAGTCCACGAGCTGCTTCACCGCCGTGCGCACGACCAAGGGATGTGTCCAGATGACTCGATTTCAATTGCCCCTCCGCGCCGCCCTGGTGGCCTCGCTCCTCTCCGGCGTCGTCCCGTCCGCCGTCCCCGCGCTCGCCCAGGCTCCCCCGGATGATCGCGGAGCGGTCGCCGTGGGGCTGCTCCTGCGCCAGCTGGACGGGGTGAAGCGGGTGTTGATGGTCGCGGCGCACCCCGACGACGAGGACACCAACACGATCACCACCGTCGCCCGCGGCATGGGTGCGCGCACGGCGTACCTGGCGCTCACCCGGGGCGAGGGAGGACAGAACCTCATCGGGACGGAGTTCTGGGAGGGTCTGGGCATCATCCGCAGCAACGAGCTCGTGGCCGCGCGCGCCATCGACGGCGGCGAGCAGTTCTTCACCCGCGCCATCGACTTCGGCTTCTCCAAGTCCGCCGACGAGGCGCTCACCAAGTGGCCCCGCGAGGAGATCCTCGGGGATGTGGTGTGGGCCATCCGCCGCTTCCGGCCACAGGTCATCGTCTCCGTGTTCAGCGGCACGCCGAGGGACGGTCACGGACAGCACCAGGTCGCGGGCATTCTCACGCAGGAGGCCTTCGACGTGGCCGCCGACCCGAATCGCTTTCCGGAGCAGCTCGGCGACGGCGTCGAGGCGTGGCGGGCCGACAAGCTCTATCTGGCGCGGGGCGGGTTCGTCGAAGGCGAGTCTACCACGATCCAACCTGGGGCGTTCGATCCGCTTCTGGCCCGCTCCTACCACCAAGTGTCGATGGATTCGCGCAGCCAGCACCGTTCCCAGGACATGGGGTCGGCGCAGCCGATGGGACCGCGGCAGTCGACCCTGGCGCTGTTGAGGACGGCGGACGGGATCGACGGCACCGGAGGGTTCTTCGCCGGCGTCGACACGACCTTCGCCGGTCTGGTGGCCAAGGCCGTGCCGCCCGGCGAGGCGGCGCAGGGGGAAATCGAGACCTATCGGGCGGCCATCGAGGTCGCCCGGGCCTCGCTCGACGCGATGACCCCGGAGCAGTCGGCTCCGGCGCTGGCCCGCGCGCTCTCGACCCTGGACCGGATCATCGCGCGCGCCGGCGGCCCGAACGCGCCTCCCGAGGTCGCGGACGTGCTCGCGCGCAGGCACGCCCTGGTGCGCAAGGCCCTCCTGGCCTCGTCCGCGGTGCTCACCCAGGTGCGCGCGAGCGACGACCTGGTGGTCCCGGGGGAGTCGTTCGAGGTGCGGGTCGACCTTTGGAACGCGGGACCCTATCGCGTGGAGGGTGCCGGACCCGGGTTGGCGCTGCCGGAGGGGTGGAGCGCCGACCTGCTGGAGGGCCGAACCACCGACACGGGAGGCTTCGGTCCCCGTCGCACCTCGCTCACCACGGTCTCCGGGACCTCGGAAACGCTCGCGCCGGGTGAGATCCGCCGCTGGGTCTTCCGCGTGCGCGTGCCCGCCGACGCCGAACCATCCCGCCGCTACTACCTTCGCGAGCCCCGGCGGGGCGACGTCTACGTTTGGCCGGACGAACCGGCGCTTCGCGGTCTGCCCCACGATCCACCCGTGCTCACCGGCGGCGCCCGCTTCGAGCTGGTCATGGACGGCGACCCGACCGGCTCACCCACGCGCGTGTCCCTGGCCAGCGAGCGGGATGCCCGCTATTACGGCGTGGACCCCGCCCAGGGCGAGTTCACCAAGCCCCTGCTGCTGGTGCCCGCCGTGTCGGTCACGGTCGCGCCGGCGCAGATGGTGTGGCCGCTCGGAGACACCGGAGCGCGCCCGGTGACCGTGCGCGTGCGCAACGAGGCGCGCGAGGGAATCGCCGGCGAGCTCGCGCTGGAGGGCGCCGGCTGGTCGGTTTCGCCCGCAACCGTTCCGGTGGAGCTCGCGGCGCCCGGCACCGAGCGCACCTACACGCTCACGGTGGCGCCTACGGCCGGCCGGGGGGTCGGGCGCGACCGTCTGACCGCCACCGTGCGCGCCCCCGATGGCCGCGCCTGGGACGAGCGCGTGGACCTCATCGACTACCCGCACATCGAGCGGGCGGCCCAGTTCCACCCGGCCGAGCTGCGCACCTCCATTTTCCCCGTCGTGGTGCCCGAGGACCGCCGGGTCGGGTACATCATGGGCACGGGCGACTCCGGCCCGGAGGCGCTCGCCTCGCTGGGGTTCGAGGTGGAACTGCTCGCGCCGGCGGACGTGCTGGCCGGCGACTTCGAGCGCTTCGACGTCCTGGTGCTGGGCGTGCGCGCCTACGAGGCCCGCGAGGACCTGGCGGCCGCCAACGACGCCGTGCTGGACTTCGCGCGCGCCGGCGGGACGGTTGTGGCCCAGTACAACCAGTACGCCTTCCCGGCGAGCGGGCACGCACCGTACGCGGTGACCATCACGCGCCCCCACGACCGCATCACCGACGAGAACGCCGCCGTCACCCTCCTGCACCCGGAAGCGCCGGTGCTGACCACGCCCAACCGCATTGACGACGCCGACTTCGAGGGATGGAGGCAGGAGCGCGGGCTCTACTTCCTCAACACGTGGGATCCGGCCTTCACGCCGCTGCTCTCGATGGCCGATCCCGGAGAGGCTCCCAAGGAGGGCTCGCTTCTCGTCGCTCCGTTGGGCGAGGGCGTGTACGTCTACACCGGGCTCGCCTTCTTCCGACAGTTTCCGGAGGGGGTTCCGGGCGCGTATCGCCTGTTCGCCAACATCGTCTCGCTCGACGGCGCGGCTTGGCGCGCGTACTTGGCGGGGCGCGTGATTCCGGACTGAGGGACGGAGAGCCCTCGCGGACCGTAACCTTCTGGAACACATGAGGGTTTGACATCCGGCGCCGGTCCCGCGAGCTTGCGCGCCGTGCAACGCATCCGGCCCCCGGCGATCGGGCGGCCGCCTTCACCCATCGAGAGAGCAGAAAATGAACCAACCCGAGATCACGACCCGACTGAGGCTGTTCGCGACGGCGACCTTGACGGCGCTGGCCCTGACCGCGTGCGGCGAGGGCGATCCGCCGGTGGAGCCGGAGCCGCCGCCGACGCCGGTGGGGACGATCGCGGGTACGGTGACGATCGAGGGCACGGCCGCGGCCGGCGTGACGGCGGCGCTGTCGTCGGGCGCGAGCGCGACGACGGGCGCGGGGGGCGACTTCGCGTTCACGGGCGTGGAGGCGGGGACGTACACGGTGACGATCAGCGGCTACCCGGCGGACGCGACGTTCGCGCAGGTGACGCAGTCGGCGACGATCGCGACGGACGGAGAGACGGTGCAGCTGACCTTCGCGGGCGAGTACGCGCGCTCCTCGGCGGTGGTCGGCGCGGTGGTCGCGACCGACCCGGCGGCGGGCGACGACGGTCGCGCCGAGACGCTGGCGGGGGTGACGGTCGCGCTCGAGGGCGCGCACGCGAGCGAGACGGCGGAGACGGACGCGGACGGCGGGTTCGGCTTCCAAGGCCTGCGGGCGGGCACGTACGCGGTGACGATCTCGGGCTACGCGGAGGAGGTCGCGTTCGCGACGGAGAGCGTCGAGGTCGAGGTGGGAGTGGGGGAGGTGGGCAACGCGGACTTCACGGGCGAGTTCCTGCGCACGTCGGCGGTGGAGGGCCGGGTGACGGTGGAGGGCGAGGGTCTGGCCGCGGTGACGGTGACCTTGTCGGGCGGACCGGCGGAGGAGAGCCACACGACGGCGACGGACGCGGACGGCGCGTACCGGTTCGAGGCGCTGCGCCCGGGCGACTACGCGGTGACGATCTCGGACTTCGAAGCGCGCGACTACGCGTTCGAGGCGACGTCGCGGGAGGTGAGCGTGGGCCTTGGCGAAACGGTCGAGGCGTCGTTCATGGGGGTGCTGCTGCGCACGTCGGGCATCAGCGGGCGCGTGAGCGTCGAGGGCGAGAGCCTTGGCGACGTGGCGGTGACGCTGTCGGGCGTGGAGGAGCGCGCGACGACGACGGACGCGGCCGGGCAGTACTCGTTCGCGGGTCTGGCGGCGGGCGCGTACGCGGTGACGATCGCGATCGAGGGGAACGCGTACGTGTTCGACGTGACGAGCCGGGAGGTGGATCTGGGCGAAGACGCGTCGGAGATCGTGAACTTCGACGGAGCGCACGCGCGCACGGCGAGCGTGAGCGGCTTCGCGTTCATTGACGAGGCGACCAGGAACGACGCGTTCGACGAGGGCGAGGGCGTGCTGGCGCGGGCGGGGATCCCGGTGACCTTGGTGGGTCCAACGGTGTCCGAGCAGGAGAGCGGGATGACGGACGCGGAGGGCCGCTTCTCGTTCGAGGGCCTGAAGGCGGGCCCGTACGAGCTGGTGGTGCCGGTGAACGCGACGGTCGCGGCGGATCTGGCGGCGGCCGGCGTGGCGTACGGGGGCGGGCTGTCGTACCCGGTCACGCTGGGGGTGGGCGAGCCGGCGACGGTGGCGCTGCCGTTCGACATCACGCACACGACGGTGAACTTCGCGGTGTCGCTGAGGCGCGGCGAGGAGCTGGGCGACGCGCTCCCGGGCGCGGCGGTCGCGCTGTACGCGGACGCGGCCGGCGAGAACGAGCTCGGGCGCGGCGAAACGGACGACGACGGCATGGTGTCGATCCGGGTCGCGCGCGCGGGCGTGGCGGAGCACACGGTGCACGCGGCGGTGACGGCGGAGGCCTACCACGTGGCCGAGGGCATGACGCCGGTGACGTGGGACCCGCGCGAGTTCTCGGTGGAGGGCGCGAACGCCAACGACATCGTGAACCTGCGGGTGGACGTGACGGTCTCGGGCGCGACGGTGTCGCGGGGCGAGTACGGGGGCGGCGCGCCGCTGGCGGGCTGGGCGTTCACGGTCGCGTCGGGCGAGGGGGAGGACGCGGAGGCGGCGCAGGGCCGGCTGGACGAGGACGGTGCGGCCGAGTTCGGGGCGCTGGTCGAGCCCGGGGACCTGCCGGCGAGCTTCGCGTTCGCGGTGGCGGAGGACCAGGACGACGCGCTGGACGGCGGCGAGGCCTACGAGGCCACGGCGGTCGAGCACGCGCACACCGGGCTCCGCCTGGCGCGGCGCGTGGACGCGGGCGCGATGGAGGCGCGCTACACGACGCAGACGCTGAGGGTGTACGTGCACCACGAGCTCGACCAGGTCGCGGGGTACACCGGCAACCTTCTGGGCGGCGACGTGCGCGACGGGAACGGGGACGCGCGGCGGATCGCGGTGGGCCTCCGTCACATCGACGGGTCGGGCCGCTCGCGTCCGCTGTCGGACTGGAACGCGGCGGCCAACACGAAGTACGCGGACGGCGCGTGGACGTTCTCGCACCTTCCGGCGGAGGCGAACGTGATCGTGCAGGCCTCGGTGGTCGGGGAAGCGGGCGTGATGATCCTCGGGGCGGACGAGCTCGCGGCGTACCGGGACCGCGAGGCGAACGGTATCGAGGGCGGCGCGTTCGGTGCGAACGGGGGCTCGAGCCCCGCGGTCTCGCTGTGCCCGCTGCGGGCGAAGGCGCCGCAGGACCACGACGAGTGCTCGTCGTTCGCGTACGTGACGTCGCACACGGTGCGTGGGCGGGTGTGGAAGACCGGGGTGGGGCGGGATCCGACGAGCGACGGCTTCATCGTCGGGTCGCCGGACATGCCGACGTTCGTGGCGGGCGTGAGGGTCTCGCTGTCGCCGGTGGAGGGCAGGAACCTCGCGGGCGAGGACCGGAGCGAGACGACCGGGGAGAGCGACGACGACGGGACGCCGCGCGACGAGCGGACGGAGTTCAGCTTCGGGGGTCTGGCGTCGGGGGCGTACGCGCTCGGCGTGTCGGACGGCTGGCGGGCGCGGATGGGCGGCCGGGGGAGCGAGGCGTCGCTGGGCAACGCGCTGAACCCGCTGGTCGCGGACCTCGAGCTGGACGTGACGCCGTCAACGGGCGTGGTGTACGGTCGGGTGACGGACGAGGACGGCTTCGCGGTGGAGGGGGTGACGGTGCGGGCGAACGGGCGGACGGACGCGAGCGACGCGCTGGGCCGCTACGTGATCGACGGGTTCGGCGCGGAGACGCGGACGATCGGCGACGACACGCACGTGGACAGGATCTTCGTGGAGACGGCGCACCCGGCGCACGGGGAGACGCGCGCCATCGTGGACTTCGCGGCGAACGCGCCGCGGGAGGTGAACATCGACCTCGCGGGCGCCGCGAAGACGGCGCGGGTGAGCGGGGTGGTCCGGCTCTCGGGCACGAACGCGCCGGTCGAGGGCGTGGAGATCACGGTGGACGGCGAGGCTCCTCCGGGCGGCCGGCTGGTGACGGGCGCCGACGGGACCTACACGGCGGTGTTCGGAGCCAAGGGCGCCGGCGGCCGCGTGACGGTGCGCGCGTCGAAGGCGGGGTTGTCCTTCGTGCCCGCGTCGGTCGAGGTCCCGGCGCACACCGGCGCGGCGGCGTCGGGCATCGACTTCACCGCGTTCGCGAACGCGACCATCTCGGGCCTGGTGGTCAGCGGACAGGGCCGCCCCCAGGCGGGCGTGATCGTCTCGGCGACGTCGACGACCGACTCGACCGTGGTGGTGAGCGACACCACGGGCGTGACCGGCACCTACGCGCTGAGCGTAGCGTTTGGCGCCTACACCATGTCGGCGGCGATGGCCGACACGTCGCTCGCGAGCATCACCGCCATCACCTATCCGGCGACCGGCCGGGGCGTGAACGTCGCCCCCGCGCAGAGCCTGACCTACGGGGTCATCACGGCGTCCAACGTGGTTGGGCGGAATCTCGGCGTGCGTCGCGTGGTGATTCCGGGTCCCCTCACCATCCGCGACACCGTCCAAGTGGTCGACACGATTTACACGAGCCGTACCGAGGTGACGTGGGTGGCCGACCCGGCTCCCAGGGGCCACACCGTCACCCACACGATTCAGGTTAATACTAGGGACAGCACTGGTAGTGGGGTGACGGGTTTTACTGGCTGGAGGGACGCGCGCTTGAAGGACGAACCAACCGCCGTCGGAGCCTCGCCCGACACGGTCATCGTCACTCGCTGGGGAGGGTGGGGCAAGTTCCTAATTCGCGTCGTGACGGCGAGCGACAACGGAACTCCGGACGACGACACGGACGACTGGACGATGCCGTCCGCCCCCGATACGGTTCCGGAAACCCAAACCAAGCTGAAGCCGTGGTACTTCCGCCGGACCAATTATCAACGGCTTGGTATAAGTTATGGTCCCCTCATCTTTGACCGCTCCGGAGCCGATTACCAAGATGTATATGGAATCGAATACAAAGGAAATACCGTGTGGATCGACGGTGCCCACGACCGGAACAAAAACGATGATTATATCGAATTGACGCTCAACCAAACGCAATTTCACACTCTCGCCAACGTCCCGGATCCTAATAACTCCGACCCCGAACTTGGGGTATCCATCGACCTCGGGAACCCGGACGCGCTGCTGAGCAAGGAGTTACTCATCGGTATCGATTACAGGACGGATGGTAATGCCTCTTGGTCGGCTGGATGGACGGCGGGCGTCCACTATGTGCTGCTGGACCCGCTGCGTTAGCCCCCGCCGCGGCGGCTTCAGCCCCGGCTGACCGAGATCGCCCCGCCCCCTCCCGGACACGCCCGGGACGGGGCGGGGCCAGCCCGGCGCCCCGCCGCTCTCGGTGCTCGAGCGGATTCATCCACGGACTCGGGGCAGCCCGCGGACGAACTCCCCCCGGCATTCGAGCGGCGTTGCATCCGCGCTGGACGCTCGCGCTCCGCGTTGCCTTTCGTCCCAATAGCTCTACTATTGGGCCTTCAAGGCGCCTTGCCAGCCCGGTGCCACGCCGCTCTCGGTGCTCGGGCGGATTCATCCACGGGCGCCCAGGAATTCCGGCGTGGCGAGCGCGATCATCCGCAACGGAGGCGAGAATGTCCATGCGAACCACCCACCCAACCCCGCCGACCGCGGCGGCATTCCTCCTGGCGGCCGCGGCCGCCCTGTTCGGCCTCCCGTTCCAGGCGGCCGCCCAAGCCCCCGTGTGGTCCACCGAGCTGACGGTGGGGCGGCCGGGCGCCGGCGACGCGGTGGGGTACTGCCAGGGCGCGGCCAACTGCTCCGCCGAGGCCGGCCACTACGGCGCGCTCGGCGAACCCGGCTTCCGGGTCGGCGAGACCGACCACGTGGTCACCAGCATCCGCTGGGGGGTCGGCGGCGAGGGCTTCATCCACCTCACGCTGGACCGAGCCCTCGGGGAGGAGGACTTGGCGGGTCTGGCGCTCCATCTCGACGCGACCAGCCTGACCCTCGCGGAAGCCCGGGTCAACGCGCCCGGGGAGCACGCCTTCGCCGCCAACTACACATGGGACGGCGATGAGGCCGCGCCGGACGTGGGGGCCACCGTCCAGGTCAGCCTGACGAGGGAGCCGGGGCCGGACCGGTAGCGACCACGGAGTAGCGGCGCCCGGCCAAACTCCTCCGGCATTCGCGTGGTGTGGCATCCGCGCTGGACCGCTTCACTCCGCGTTGCCTCTCGTCCCGGTAGCGCTGCTACCAGCCCTCAAGGCGCCTTGCCAGCCCGGCGCCCCCTCGCCCTCGGTGCCCGGGCGGACTCATCCACGGACTGCCCGGGGCGACCCGCGAGCCACCACCCGACCTCGCGGGACGGGTGGGCGCTATCCCGCGTCCGGCGAGAGCAGCTCGAGCTGCCGGCGCGGCGCGGCCTCGCCCGTCCCCCCTCCCCCGCCCGGCGACCCACCACCCTGGGTGCGGGTCACCTGAACCACACGGTCGCCCACGTCGATCCGCGCCAGCGGCCGGCCACGCGCGCCCTTCCCGGTCACCGGAACGCTCCCCGCCACCACCTGGGTGATCCGACCCGCCGCCGTCACCAACATGACCGCGTCCTGGTCGAGCACCTCGATGGCCCCGGCGAGCCGCCCCCCGCCCCCACCGGGCGGGGCCATCAGCACGCCCAAGCCCCCGCGCTTGCGCAACGGGTAGTCGTTCACGTCGGTGCGCCGACCCCACCCCTGGTCGGACACCGCGAGCACGGTGCCCTCGCGGCGGATCAGGAGCGCGGACACCACCCGGTCGTCGTCGCGCAGCCCAATGCCCTTGACCCCGAAGGCGGCCCTCCCCATCACCGGCACCTGCCCCTCGGCGAAGCGGATCGCGCGCCCCTCCCGGGTCGCCAGCATGATGTCGGCGTCGCCCTCGGAGAGCATCACCGCGACGATGCGGTCGCCGGGCCGCACCCGCGAGGCCGTCACCCCGCCCGACCGCGGGTTCGAGAACGCCGAAAGGAGCGTGCGCTTGACCGTACCGCGCTCGGTCACGAACACCACGTGCGCGTCCGCCGTCAGGCTGTCGACCTGCAGCAGCGCGGCGAACGGATCGGTCCGGCCGCCCTCCGTGAGGCCGTACAGCGACTGCCCGCGCGACGCCGGCCCGCTCTCGGGCACGTCGGCCACGCCGAGGCAGTGGGCGTGCCCGCCCTCCGAGAACGCCAGCATCCAGCCCTGGGTGCGCGCCACGAAGAGGCGTTCCAGGTAGTCGTCCGCATAGCGTTCCATCCCCGCGAGCAGCTTGCCGCTCGCCAGCCGGCGGCGGTACAGGTGCACCGGCATGCGCTTGACGAAGCCCTGGTGGCTGACGGTGACGACCACGTCCTCGTCGGCCTCCTCGGCCTTCACGCTCGCGGGCGCGGCGGCCTCCCCGTCCAGTATGGTGGTGCGTCGCGCGTCGCCGAACGCGCGCACCCCCTCCTCCAGCTCCTCCAGCATCACCTCCAGTTGCCTGTGCTCGCTCGCCAGAATCCCGCGCAGCTCGCGGATGGTCCCGCCCAGCGCGGCGAGCTCGTCGTCGAGTTTTTGCCGCTCGAGCGAGGTCAGGCGCGCCAGGCGCATCTCCAGAATGGCCGCGGCCTGTTGCTCGGACAGGTCGAGCCGTTCCCGCAGCCGCTCCTCCGCCCGCGCGCGATCCGCCGAGGAGCGGATGATGGAGATCACCTCGTCGATGTGATCGAGGGCGCGCAGAATGCCTTCGAGGACGTGCGCGCGCTCCTCCGCCCGAGTCAGCTCGTGCCGCGACCGTCGCCGAATGACCTCCAGACGGTGGTCGCGAAAGCGCTCCAGCATCTCCTTCAGGGTGAACTCGCGCGGTTCGCCCCCGTCCAGCGCCAGCAGAATGGCGCCGAAGGTGCATTGCAGGCTGGTGCGCCGGAGGAGGCGCCCGAGCACCTTGCCGGAATCGGCGCCCCGCTTCAGCTCGACCACCAGGCGGACGCCGTCGCGGTCGGACTCGTCGCGCAGGTTCGACACCTTCGACAGCGCTCCCTTGCGCGCCAGCCCGGTGATCTGGGCGATGATCCTGGCCTTCGAGATGGCGTAGGGCAGCTCGGTGATCACCAGCTGCTCCCTACCGCCGCGGATGGTCTCGCGCACCACCCGTGCCCGCATGACGATGCGTCCCCGGCCCGTGCGGTACATCTCCCGAATGCCCTGGCGCCCGACGATGAAGCCGCCGGTGGGAAAGTCCGGGCCGGGAAGGACCTCCATCAGCTCGTCCAGCGTCGGATCGCGGTCGCCCGCGAGTTTCCCGATGGCCGCGACCAGCTCGCCCAGGTTGTGCGGCGGCACGTTGGTGCTCATGCCCACCGCGATCCCGGCGCTGCCGTTCATGAGCAGGTTGGGCAGCCGCGAGGGCAGCACGACCGGCTCCCGCAGGCGCTCGTCGAAGTTGGGGGCCCAGTCGACCGTGTCGCGGGCGATGTCGGTGAGCAGGTCGGCGGCCACCCGCGACAGGCGCGCCTCGGTGTAGCGGTAGGCCGCCGCCGGATCCCCGTCGATGGAGCCGAAGTTGCCCTGGCCGTCGACCAGCGGATAGCGCAGCGAGAAGTCCTGGACCATGCGCACCAGGGCGTCGTAGACGGCGCTGTCGCCATGCGGGTGGTACTTGCCCAGCACGTCCCCCACCACGGTCGCGCTCTTCTTGTGGCTCCGCTCGGGGGCCAGACCCAGCTCGCGCATGGCGAAGAGGATGCGCCGGTGCACCGGCTTGAGCCCGTCGCGCACATCCGGCAGCGCGCGCTGGACGATGACGCTCATCGAGTAGTCGAGGAACGATTCCCGCATCTCCTCCTCGATGGGACGCGGAAGAATGCGCTCCCTCGCGCGGGCGATCTGCATTGTGGCTTCTCCTAAGCCTTGTGGCTTCTCCTAAACCGGAGACGGGGGACCTGCTCGAACGCCGGGAGGAGTTCGCCCACGGCCGGCACGAGGGCGCTCAGGCCTCGGCGGCGTCGGGGAACGCGGACGACATCACCCGGAGCGGAAGCGACACTTGGTGCTCTCCGTCCAGCTCGACGTCGAAGGAGTAGCGGCCCGGAGTCCGGAAGACGATCCCGTCCATGTTCAGGATGTGGGGGATCTTGAGCTGCCCGCCGTCACGCGCCGGACCGGGCCCGAACTTGACCTTGCCGTCCAGGCGCAGGAGGTCGTCGCCCGAGGGTCCGCGCAGGCGAATGCCGATGCCGTGTTCCCCGGCCTGCTCCAGTCCCGCCGAGAAGCGCAGCACCAGCGAGATGAGGCCGTGCTTGGCCGGAAAGCGCGTGGTGGTGATCGAGTCGAAGATGCCCAGGATGTTCAGTTTGCCGGCGCCGTCCACCGTGGCGGCGTCCGCCAGCAACGCGAGGTCTACGCGCACGCGTCGGGTCCTCCATCTCCATGGGTGAGCAGCCTCTCGCCGAGCACGAGCCCGGCGATGAGGTCGATGATGACGTGGGCGGCGATCGCGGGCCAGACGCTCCCGGCCAGAATGAACGACGCGGCGAAGACGAAGCCCGCCACCCCGGTCGTCACGGTGCCCCGCGCGCCCTGGTAGGAATGTAACAACCCGAACGCCACCGACGTGATCGCGGCGGCCATCCAGGGACCCACCGACATCGCCCCCAGCGCCGACATGGCGTACCCCCGGTAGGCGATCTCCTCCCCCGTCCCGGCGACCAGGGAGAGGCCGGCGAAGCACGCCCGTTCGAATCGGGTGCGGGGAAGCAGCCGGGCCAGGAGCGGGGCGTCGCGCAGGCCCGTCGAGCGGGCGACCCACGTGGACAGCATCATGAGCCCGAGCACCGCCGCGACGATCATGACCGTCCACGCCGCGAGGGACGGGGGGTCGAGCGGCACGAGCCCCAGCGAGGCCGGGCCCGCCTCCAACCCGCCCACGATCGCGCTGGCGGCGCCCAGCACGATGATGAGCACCGCCGAACTCGCGTAGACCGGAATGCGCGCGATGTCGGTGGCGCCGCGCGCCATCGTCGCCTGCGCGATTCCGTTGAGGGGGGCGAGGACGAGCAGCACGCCCAACAGCATCAGGTTCGCCAGCTGCACGTCAGCGCCGTCCCGCGTCGCCGCTCGAATCCCCGCGACGCGCCCGGGTCAACCCCTCCTCCCTCCGGCATTGACGGGGGCAACCCGGGTTTCTAGTGTAGTGCCGCAGCGGCCCGGGAGCGCCCCGGGCCACCGTCGCGCACTCCGACTTCCCCGAGGTGGCATGGCCGCGAAACCCCACGTCTTTCGCGTCATCGACGCCCTGGACGGGCCCCATGGCGGCCGCATTCTGCGGCTCCGGCTTCAAGAGGGTCCGGCCCCGCGGGTGCGCAACCTGAGGGGCGCCCGGCTGATCGCCACCGCGCCCGACGGGACCCGGCGCCAAGTCACCGTGCGGGGGTTCGCGGCGTTCGGAGGCAAGGTGAGCAACCGGCGCCTCGCCGAAACCGGTCGCATCGACCTGCATGTCCTGGAAGACGACTCCGGTACCCCGCCCGTGTCGATCAGGTGGCTGCTCACCCCGTCGTGAGGACGGTTTCACGTTCCCCCCTCCCCGCGACGCCGCCTACCGTCCCTCGACGTCGAGGAAGGTCGACTCCTTCTTGAGGCTCCGGAGCACCAGGTACGCCACCGTGCCGCCTCCGAAGTAGATGCCCCAGAAGGGCGCGAGATCCAAGCCGTCGCCCGCGCCCAACGTCTCGGCGACCTCCAGCGTCGTGGTCGCGGCCACCCAGGCGTAGAAGGCCGCGTGGTCCCGCCGGAGCGCGAACCGGGGAGAAAACGAGAGCCGGTGCGGCCGCCAGAGCCGGGGCGCGGGCAGCAGCGCGGGCGTGCGCGCCGCCCAGCGGACGAAGACGGAGCCGAAGCGCTCGCGCAGGAAGCGCTCCTCGGCGAGCATGATGCGCTCGTTGTAGATCCAGAACACGAGAACCGTGACCGCCACGGCGGCGGGGCTGCCCGTGGTCGTGGCCACGCCGGCCCAGATCAGCAGGTTCCCCAGATAGAGCGGGTGGCGCACCACCGAGTACACGCCCTCGGTGCTCAGCGAGGCGGCCTCGAGCCTGCGGGTCCCCTGGCCGGAGGTGCCCCTGGGCGCGTGTCCCACCGTCCAGACGCGCAGCGCCAGACCCGCGACGGCCACGAGCAGCCCCGCCAGCTCCCAGTTGTCCAGCTGGCCGGCCGTGCTCGGGGGGAAGGCGAAGCTGAGCGCGGCCAGCGACGTCAGCACCAGGAGCGGCAGGTAGCCGCGCCAGCGAAAGAGCCAGTGTCCGGTGCGCGTCCACTCCTCGACCAGACCGGCGTCCGGGGGAGCGCGCCGCCGCGCCGCCACACCGCCGGCCGGTGGATCGCGCTCCGGCATCAGCGCAAGCCGGGCGGGTTGGTCTCGAAGGCGCTCCGGAACCACGCGCGGTACTCCTCCTGCGCCCCCGGACTTTCGTCCAGCCAGGCGTCGCGCTCCATGGCGAACTCCTCGGCGCGCGCGGTCAGCAGGTAGGCGTCGAGGTAGCCGTTCTCGCTGGAGAAGAGCAGCTCGTCGAGCGGCGAGTAGGGTGGCCAGCCGTACAGGGAGCGGCCGTAGAACCAGACCTCCGCGGTGCGGGCCACGATCGCGCGCTCGAGCGGGTAGCCCTCGAATCCGACCGCCTCCGGAAGCCACTCCTCCAGCCGATCCATTTGGTGCATGAGGCGCAGGTGCGCGTACACCAAGTACACGGCGCGCGCCTCGGCGATGGTGCCCTCCAGGGTCAGGCGCGCGGTGTCGCCCTCGATGACGAAGTCCTCCCAGGGCATGACCGGCGACTCGCTGAAGCCGGTCACGATGAGGAAGGAGGGATCCTCCTCGATGTTGCGAAGCTCCGGGCGCACCCAGATGTCGATGGAGTCCATGCGCGCCGCGTCGGGTGGTATTCGCGCGCCGGAGACGGTGATGAGGCCGCGGGAGGTGGGGAGGGCCGACGAGGCCGAGCAGGCGGCGAGGAGGACCATGCCCAGCGCCGTCCCGAGCCACGCCGCTCGATTGCCGGGGGGCGTTCGCCCCCGGGTTGCCCACGGTCCGCGATATGACGTGGAGCGCTTCTCCATGGCGTTCTCGCCCGTGCGTGTGAGGTGTCCAGGTTGGGCCAATGCGCCCGGGAGTGCGTACCCGGAAGCCGCCGTTATGCTTCGGGCGAAGGCGGCTGGACCGCTTCCGTCCACTTGATGTGCTCGAACGCCGTGCGGCAGCGGTCGCACCAGTAGGTGGCCACCGAGAGCTGGCCGCCGAACGGGTTGACCAGTCGCGTTTCGGCGCGCCGACAGAACGGGCACCTGGGAGACGCGGGAAGGCCGCCGGCGCCGGTCACCACGTCCTCGGCGTTCACTCGACGAACAACGCCCGGTTGCGGTCGCCCCGCGCGCGCTCCACCGCGTCGGCGGCGGGCGCTCCGGGGGGGCGGCGGCGGTGGGCGATCCAGTCGGGGGCGGGAGGCGGATGGGTGGCGGGGACCATGTCCAGCGCGGCCAGGGGCTCCGCCAGGCGTTGGGCGAGTTGGGCGCGCGCCTCGGCCGGCCGGGCAACGAACCCCTCGCCGGCGAGCAGCTCGGCCTCCTCGTCGTCGGGGAGCAGGCACACCACCGCGTCGGCGAGCATGCGCGCGACCGCCGCGGCCAGGCGCTCGCGCCCCTCCCGCGCGCCCTCGCCGAGGCGGCGCATCCACGCCCGCCCGAAATCGCGGTGGAACGCCTCCTCCGCGAGCATCTTCGGGATGCGGCGGCGGGCCGCCTCGTGGGCCCCCTCGGAGAAGCCCTCGAGCGCCAGCGAGAGGGTTCCGTCCACCACCACCACGCCCGCCACGACGTCGGCCCAGTCGGCGAAGGGCTCGTCCAGGCACGACGCCGAGCAGTACGCGTCCGGTGGGCGCGAATGCTCGACCTCCACCGGATCCACGCCGAAGTCCTTCAGCATGGCGTAGAGCAGGCGCGCGTGGCCCCATTCGTCCTGCGCCATGGACGCGGTCGCGATGCCGCTCTCGATGGACGGGGCCCCCAGCAGCCAGTCGCTGTAGCGAATGCCGAGCATGCGCTTGGTGTCGGCGAGCGACAGGATGAGCCTGTGGAGTGCCGCCGGCGCCTCCGTGGTCGGCGCGCCCGCGCTCAACGCTCCGCTCCGGCGCGACGGCCGAGCCGCCCGGCCGCGCGCGCGGCGTACGGGCCGTCCACGCGGTTCACCGGGATGATGTGGGCGCGCCGCACCACGCACATCTCGAACCAGTTCTCCTCGTCGTACGTCTTCCACGCGTACACGCGCGCCAAGGCGTCGTCGAGGGCGTCGACGTACCCAATGTGGCGCAGCGGCTCGCTCCTCCGCTTGCGCGCGAAGACATCGTAGACGGCCTCCTCCATCGTGCGCCCCGCCGGGGTCACGCGCTCACCCCCGCGCCTCGGAGGGCGCGGCGTCCCGCCGGAGTGATGCGCGCGCTCGTCCAGGGCGGATCCCATACCTGTTCGATCTCCACCCGCGCGATCCAGGGCTCGGCCACGAGGCGGTCGCGCACGTCCTCCTCGATGAACTCCATGCACGGACACGCCGTGGCGGTGAAGGTCAGGCGCACGTGGACGCGCTCGCCGTCCACCCGCACCCCGTAGATCAACCCCAAATCGGTCACGCTCACGGGCAGCTCCGGGTCGAGCACCTCGCCAAGGGCGCGCCACACCGCCGCCTCGGGGTCGGGGGGCCGCTCGGCAAGGGGTTCGGACCACAGGTCGCGCCCGCCGCTCATGTGCGAGGTCACGTGGATGGGCAGCCCGTTGGCCATCGTCAGTTCAGCCACGCGCCCACCCGCGCGCGCGAGCGCCGGATCGACTCCACGTAGATCTCGTTCATGGGGCCGCGCCCCTTCCAGCGCTGAAACACCTCGCCCCACGTGATCTCCCCCTCCTCGAAGAGCCAGCGCTTCGCGCCCTCGTCGTACCGGCAGGGGAAGGGGTAGTCGAGCACGTAGGACCGCGACGCCTCGTCGAAGTGGGCGGGCACGTCGAGCCCCAGCCGTTCGCACAGGGGCACGGTGGACGACATCCACAGTTGGCGCAGCTGGTCGTTGGTGAGCCCCTTGAGCTTGTATTCGAGCTGGCCGCTGTGGCGCTTGCGGTCGTCGGGGAGGCCGAACCACTCGACGGTCATGGGGAACATCCAGTCCACCGAGCGCTGCAGGATCTCCTTCGCCTCGCCCCCGGCCCGCGCCAGGCGCCGCATCCACACCTCCCCGTGGCGCAGGTGGAACGTTTCCTCCATGTCCACCTTGACCAGGGCGCGCTTGAGGGGCCCGTAGGAGGTGTTGCGGTGCACGTCCGAGAGCAGGCAGATGCCGGCGCGGTCGAAGAAGCCGTTGGCCACCACCAGGTCCGCCCAGTTGTCGAGCGGCTGGTCGAAGCCGTAGGGGTGCTTGAACTCGTGGGGCTCGCGTTCGTAGACGAGCTTCTGCTTCGAGATGCCCATGTCCTCGAGCAGTCGGTAGGCGATGTTGGCGTGGGCCAGCTCGTCCTGGATGATGGCGTGCGCGCTCACCTGGGTGTTGGCGGAGGGGGCGTGGCGCGCGGCCATCCAGTAGGAGGGGGCGCTCATCAGCTCGGTGTCGGCCTGGACGGTGAGCTGGATGGCGAGCGCCTTCCGGTAGCCCTCGGTCATCTCCTCGGGCGATTCCACGATGTGGCCGTCCTGCACGCGGGCCTTGAGTTCTTCTTCGGTGAAGGGCACGCCTACCCGTCCTGTTCGAGGTAATCGACGATCACGGAATCCTCCGCGGCATCACCGCGCGGCACTTCACCTCCGCCGCGGGTCGCCGTCAGAGGCCCAGCGAGGAGCGGATGAGGGGGCTGATGCGCTCCGGGGTCCAGGGCGGGTCGAAGGTGAGTTGCACCTCGGCGTTCTCAACGCCCTCCACGGCCGCCACCGCCGCGCGCGCGTCCTCCACGATCTGGGGCGCCGCGGGGCACATGGGGGTGGTGAGCGAGATGCGCACCTGGACGTTGGCGTCGTCGATCTCGATGTCGTACACCAGCCCGAGCACCACGAGATCCAAATGCAGCTCCGGATCCTTGACCGTGCGCAACGCCTTGCGAACCGCTTTCTCGCTGATCTGCATGGGTTGAAACTTGCCTGGGGGAAGAGGGCCTGTCCATACTTCGCGATCCACGGGTCGCAATTCACCGGCCACGGGCGCGGACGCGGCCATGGCCGACCCGCCGCACCTTCGCCGGAAGACCTCAAGATGAAACGTCGCGACTTCGTCAAGACCGCCGCCGCCGCGGGCGTGGCGGGCGCCGTGCCCCGCACCTTCGAGGGCGCGCCCGTGGTGCACGCCCCGCAGTCGGTCTCCCCCGTGGTGATCTCCGACACCAGCGGCATCCGCTTCACCAACGGCGGCCCCGAGAGCGCGGTGGAGCGGGCGCTCCGGATGATCGTGGAGGGGGCGGACGTGCTGGATGCCCTCATCGCGGGCGTGAACATCCCCGAGCTCGACCCCACCGAGACCGGAATCGGGTACGGCGGCCTGCCCAACGCCAACGGGGTGGTGCAGCTGGACGCGTGCTGCATGCACGGGCCCAGGAGGCAGGCCGGGGGCGTGGCCGGGCTGGAGGGGGTGCGCACCCCCTCGCTGGTGGCCAAGGCGGTCATGGAGCACACCGATCACCACCTGCTGGTGGGCGCGGGCGCGCGGGAGTTCGCCCGCATGATGGGCTTCGAGATCGAGGACGACCTCAACACCGACCGCTCGCGCGCGCTGTGGCTGGAGTGGAAGCGGCGCATCGATCCCGGCCACTTCCCCGATCCGCGACGGGGGCGTCCGGGCGGGGCCGATGGGTCCGCGCTGGAGGCGCGCACCCGCGCGGGGTACCAGGCCGGGCTCGACATGGTGCGCGAGGGCCTAGTTGACGAGAACAGCTTCTGGGGCACCATCAACTGCGACGGAATCGGCCCGAACGGCGACATCTGCGGGGTGACCTCCACCAGCGGGCTCTCGTGGAAGATCCCGGGGCGCGCCGGGGACTCCCCCATCCTGGGCGCCGGACTGTACGTGGACGGCGAGGTGGGCGCCGCCGGCTCCACGGGCCGGGGCGAGGCCAACCTGTTCAACCTCTGCTCCTTCCTCATCGTGGAGAAGATGCGCGAGGGCATGCATCCCCTGGACGCGGGCATGGTGGCGCTCGAGCGCATCCGCTCCAACACCGTGGAGGAGCGCCTCCTGAACTCGCGCGGCGAGCCCGCCTTCAACGTGCGCTTCTTCGCCCTCAACAAGAGGGGCGAGCACGCGGGGGTGGCCATGTACGCGTCCGGCGAGGGCGCGTACGCCGTGTGCGACGAGAACGGCGCGCGCGAAATGCCGCTGGAGGGGCTGCTGGAGGGCTCACCCACGGATTGAGGCTCGGATGATCGACATGACGGCGGAACCGAATTCCGGGACGCGCCCCGAAGCGACGGGCCCCGACGTTTGGTATGGATCGGAGATGCGCGGGTCCGAATGCTGGATCCGCCACCTCACCGACGGAGAGATCCGCGAGCTCCACCTGGCCGTGGCCGGGGTGGAGCGCGAGGGGCTCGACATCGCCGACATCACGCGCGACGACGTTCCCCTTCCGGGACTGGCCCCCGAGCTGGCGCGCGTCCGTGAGGAGCTGCTGCGCGGGCGCGGGTTCGTGCTGATGCGCGGCCTGCCGGTGCGCGGGCGTTCGATGAGGCAGATCGCGATCGCCTTCTGGGCCATCGGCACGCATCTCGGCGAGGCCATTTCGCAGAACGCCAAGGGGCACCTGCTCGGCCACGTCAAGGACATCGGCCACGACCCCGCCAACCCCGAGCACCGGCTGTACGCGACCCGGGCGCGGCATCGCTTCCACACCGACTCGTGCGACGTGGTGGGGCTGTTCTGCGTGCGCCCGGCCAAGCGGGGGGGCCTGAGCTCCATCTCCAGCTCGGCCACCATCCACCACGAGATGCGGCGGCGGCGTCCCGACCTGGCCGACGTGCTTTCCCGCCCCATCCACATCGACCGCAAGGGCGAGATCCCCGAGGGCAAACTCCCCTACTACCGGATGCCCGTCTTCAACCACCACGCGGGCTGCGTCACCACGTACTACGCCCGCGACTTCTTCGACGGCGCCCAGCGCCACGAGGGGGTGCCCCCGGTGCCGCCCGAGCAGACCGAGGCGATGGACCTCTTCGAGGAGCTGGCCGCCCGCCCCGACATCCGGCTCGACATGGAGTTGCGGCCCGGCGACATGCAGTTCGTGCACAACCACCAGATCGTGCACGCGCGCACCGGGTACGAGGACCACCCCGAGCCCGAGCGCAGGCGGCACCTGCTGCGGCTCTGGCTCTCGGCCACGCACGACGGGCGCGAGCTCCCGCCCGCCTTCGCGGAGCGCTACGGGAACATCGCCCTGGGCGCCAAGCGGGGCGGCATCATGGTGCCCGGAACGAAGCCCTACGCGCCCCTCGACGCGGAGGGCTGAGGGGCGCGACTGGGGAGGAGCGGCCCGCGAAAAACCTCCACGTGCGCCGTGCGGGGGCCGACCCAAGCCGACCGGCGCGATTGGGGACGAGCGGCCCGCGGACGACCTCCCCCGGCGCTCGAGCGGCGGGGCGTGCGCGCCGGTTGGCTCGCGATTCGTTCGTGGGCCGCGCCGGGGACGCCGGTCCGCGCGCTCACCGTCGCGGTGGCGCCAGGTACCGCACCACGTTGCCGTCGCGGTCCACCACCATGAGCGGTCCGTGCAGGACTTCCCGGCCCAGGTCGACCGGGCGCCCGGGAGCCCCGGCCGCCGCCGCGACGGACTGTGGCGGGGGCAGGAGGTACGCGTCCGCCACGTCGTAGTCGACATCGGCGTACCCGATGTCCACCATCGACGCGATGCTGACCACGCTGAGCGGGTTGGGGCCGCGGTCGGGGAAGGGGGTCATGAGCTCGGACCGGAAGACCAGCTCGCGCCAGTGGCCGTTCCACACGCCCTCGCCCCCCAAGTGCTGCACCGGCACCAGATCGCTGTCCGGGTAGTGGTCGCCGCGGATCCGGTCGAAGGCCGCCTTGGTCGCCGGTCCGGTGAAGTGGGTATTGGCGCTCCCGCCGGCGCGGGCCGGGTCGCGCAGCAGGCCGAGGTGCTCCCAAAGGGTCCCGAACCCGATCACGTGCGCCATCTCGTGGAGGATGGTGCCGTACAGATGACCGGTGGCCTCCATGCGATCGAGGTCGCCGACGTCGAAGAACATCACCCCGACCGCGGGCAACGAGTTGCCCACGCGAATCTGGCAGGGTCCGGCGCCTCCGAAGACCCCGCCGGGGCCGTCGATCTCCTTGATTTGAACGTAGATGAGCAGGTCGTCGACCACGCGGTCGCCGGGGACGTCGTGGGAGATGTCGTTTCGCGCGAGGCACTCGACGAGGGAGGTCCGGCGCAGCGTGCTCCAGGCGAGGTTGCCGCCGATGGCGCGCTCCCAGTGGCGTTCCGCCCGCGCGAACGCCTCGCGCTGGGAGTCGGTCAGCACCGACGCGGTCACGTGCTCGAGCTCGATGTCGTAGACGGCCGGCGTCGCCTCCGCGGTGAAGGTCGTGGTGGCCGAGGTGCCGTCGGCGTTGGCCACGGTCGCGGTGAGCGCGTAGGTGCTCCCGGCCATCTGGCCCATGGTCCAGCGTTCGACCGCGGCGAACCCGGCCGAGTCGGTCGTCGCCTCCGCCGGGACCACCCCGCCGTCGTCGCTCGCGGAGAAGGCGACCCGCGCCCCGACCACCGGGTTGCCGTCGGCGTCCTCCGCCTTGACCAGGGGCGCGACGGGCACGGGCAGCGCGACCTCCACCCGCTGTCCGTTCCCCTCCACGGCCATTAGGCGCGCGACCGGGGTGGCCAGCGCGGTGGCGCGAAACACCACCGACTCCAACCCCACGACGGTGGCGCGCAGCTCCTGCGGCCCGGGCGGCCCCATGGTCCAGCGACCCGGCGAGGCGAGCCCGTCGGCGTCGGTCACGGCGCTGGAGTTGGGCACGGAGCCGCCCCCACCCACGACCTCGAAGGCGACCACCACCCCGCTCAGTCCGGCCCCCGACCGGCCGGCGACCCGCGCCCGCACGGGTTCCTCGGTCGCTCTTCCCGTCCGGGTCTCCTGCCGGTCGCCGGAGTGGACCACCAAGGTGGCGGGATGTTCGGCCGTGGCGGCGAAGACGGCGGTCGGGCCGCCGGCCACCGACGCCACCACCGACTGGGAGCCGACGGAGTCGCCCAGCGTCCAGGAGGTGCGCGCCTCGCCCTCCGGGTCGGTGGTCGCGGTGGCGGGCGCGACGACGCCGCTCCCCGGCGCGGGCGCGAAGGTCACCTCGACGCCGGCGACCGCACTGCCCCCCGCGTCCCGCACACGCCCGACCAGCGGCGCGCTCAGGAGGGTGCCCGGACTGCCCGTCTGTCCGTCGCCGGCGGCCGGTTGAAGGGTGGTTGGGGTCTGGATGACGGTCGCCGTGGCGATGCCGCTGACCTGCTCCAGCACCGCCCTGACGGTGGCGGTGCCGTTCCCGACGGCGGTCGCCACGCCGGAGGCGTCCACGCTCACCACGCCGGGGGCGTCGGTCGTCCACGCGACCGGCCGCTGGACGACGTTGCCGTCCTGGTCGACGACGGTGGCCGTGAACGTCCGCGACTCGCCCAGAAAGGTGAACGTGGCCGAAGTGGGCGCCACGGCGATGGAGGCCGGGGCGGCCTGGTCGAACTCCGGCGCGCACCCTCCCGCCAAGGCCGCCAGCCCCACCCCGACGGCCGCGCCGACCGATGCGCGCGTCATGGCGTGCCCGGTCGCCCGGTCGCACGCGCGGGGCCATCCGGTCGGCCCTCCGCGAGGGCCTCCAGAAAGTCGCGCGCCCGCACTACGGCCACGTCCCCGTAGGGCGAAGTCGCCAAGAGCGCCTTGTCCGCGCTCACGAGGTACCGCGCGCCCCCCGCGACCGCGCACGCGAGAAACTTGTCGTCGTCGGGATCCTCGCACGCGGGCGCGGGCAACGGCGGCGGCGCCACCCAGGTGGCGTTGGCGACCACCGCGTCCATGACCCCCGCGAAGTCGGCCTCGGGGAACCGGGTCGACAGTCGTTCGCCGATCCGCACGTACTCGCGAAGAATCTCGGCCGACACGACCATCTCCATCCGCCCGGCGCGCCACGCCGCGAGGACGTCGCGGGGCGCCCCGCCGAAGAACGCGCCGGGAAGGAGGACGCTGGTGTCCACGACGGCCTTCGTCGTCGCTGGGTTCGCGCCGCTCCCCGCTCGGGCGGTGTCGCCACTGCTCGGCGTTGTCGCGCTCGGGTCGCCGCGCCGCCGGTGGTGCCGGGCTTCCAGATCGATGACGGGATTGTCGACGTTCGCCGCCGTCTCGCGGATGAGGAGTTCGCGGCGGTCTTGCGACGTGTTGGGGGTCATGGGGGCGCGGGGACGGGAAGGAAGCGCGAGCGTGCGACGTGCTCGGATAGGTAGCGCGGCGCGACACGCGGGGGCAACATGGGCGGCGCGTTTGGGGAATCCGGGCGGTCTGGACCCCGCAGCAGGAACCGTGTCGATGGCGGCGCTCCTTGGGGGGTGGTTGGAGTGGTAGTATCACCTCACATGCGATGATGATATCAACACGACGGGACCCATGATATCATGGCTAGCATTTCCTGCAAGCGAATCCGCTCGCCATCGGAAAAGACTCGTAGTCGCCCGCCGGCGAGGCCGGCGCTTATATTTGGTCGACCGAACGAACGTGACGGAGACGCCAGCGCCATGAACAGCCTACCCGAGCGGATCATGGAGTACGCCGAGGCCAAGCCGGAGGCCACGCCAATACAGGCGGGCGACCTCCTGCACCTCGGAAGCCGGGGCGCGGTGACACGAGCGCTCTCCCGCCTCGCTCGTTCGGACCGGCTCATGCGGATCTGTCGCGGCGTCTACATGCGTCCAATCCAGACCCGTTTCGGTCTTCGTGGGCCGCGGCTTGAAATGGCCCTTGCGACACTGTCCGAACTCTGGGGTGAAACCATCGTCCCGAACGGAGGCGACGCGGCCAATTGGCTTGGACTGACCACGCAGTGTACGGTTCGCTCCGTCTATCTCACCTCCGGTGCCGACCGCCTCCTGCATTTCGGGGCTCACCGGGTGGAGCTTCGCCATGCCCCAAGCTGGCAACTCGCGGCGCCGAACCGGAATGCCGGCACCGTCATCCGCGCGCTGGCATGGCTCGGTCCACACGAGATCGAAGACGGCCTCGACCATGTCCTGCCCAAGCTCTCCAAGGAGGATCTCGAGGAACTGGCGGCCGCGCGGGCCATCCTGCCGATGTGGATCGCCGAACCCCTGGGCGCTCGCTTCGCGCATGGCTGAGGCGGGGTTCCAGTACCTGTCCGCCGCGGAGCGCCACCATGCCCTTGAACTCCGGCCATTACCGGTGCCTCCAGTTCGATCCTGGAATCCACCTTAACGACCTCTCCAAGAAGATGAGGCCACCTCACTTCCGCGTGCTGATGCTCTTGGCGACGACGTTCGCCATGGCGTGCGACGGCACGCGTCCCGTCGCGACGGACATCCCCTTGCTCGCGACCACGCGCGAGCTCTACACGCTCGGCGGCGCCGACGTGCCGGACTGGCAGGCGTTCGTCGAGATCTCCGAGGTGCATTTCGATGGCGCGGAGAACGTCGTTCTGGTCGACAGGAGGCAACCTCGCATCGCGGTCGCCGGTCCGGACGGAGAATTCCGCCACTTCGTATCCCGGGCCGGCGATGGACCCGGTGAGCTGCGGAGCGTCGTGCGCGCCGTGGTTCTGCGTGATGATCGCATAGTCGTGGTCGACGCGGGTCATGGTGGCCTGCTCCTCTTTGACGCGGACGGGGAGTTCGTGGACCAGTACGGGTTCGATGATCGGTCCCGGATGTTGCCGTTGCCGGGACAAACGACCCCAACTCGATCGATGATGGTGTCGGCGACCGGATTTCCGACCTTCCTGGGTACGCTGCCGGACAACCGACTGCTGGCAAGGGGAAGCGACACTCGCACACTCGAGATCCACACCTTGGGCCAGCAGAGTGCCGTCGAGTTGCACCGCGCGCACGACCCATCCGCGGGGACCGTGCGGGAGGGGAACGGAACGTCCGTTCGCGTTGGCGACATGCAAGTGTCGCTCCCCAACAGCCTTCTTCCACGAACGCTGGCGTTCGCCCCTCCCCTTGTCGCCGGTGTGCTCTCCGATGGCCGGATTGCCGTCGTCGACTCCGTGGGGTACCACGTGAAGATCCTGCGGGCCGACGGCGCGGTGGACGCGGTACTGGAGCGGTCGATCAAGCCGATGCCGGTCACTCCGGGGATGCGGGAGGCGGCAAGGCGGCGGCAGCTGACGGGTGGCGGCACGACGGTTATCGCCACCGGTCCCAACCTTACGAGCTCGGAGGAAGAAGCTCTGTCGACATTGCTGATGGAGTCGATGGCGCCCATGATGGAATACGCCTCCGAGGTGCCGGTCATCGACGACATCGCGGTGGATTCGGAGGACCGAATCTGGGTCTCGCGAACGGGTGGGGACGGCGTGTCCAGAGGTCCCACCGATGTCCTCACGGCGGACGGGGACTACCTGGGGACCTTGGCCGCCGACGAATTCCGCTTCCCCAACGCCTTCGGTTCCAATGGCCTGATGGCCTACATGGAGCTGGACGAGCTGGATGTCGCGACCGTCCGGGTGGTTCGACTGGTGAGCCTCCTGCCTCCTGCTTCCGTCGCCACCCGAGGCTCGGTTTCCCGGACGTCCTCCCGGTAGACCTGCGACCGGCCCTCGCCAGCTCCATGATCTCCGACCCTCGTACTCCGGCGAGCACCGCCGCCTCCTACTTCCCCCATGGCGCACGGGTCGTTGAACGGGCCTCTGGGTCTCTCGGCGGCTGTAGGGGGCAACTCTGGATGGCGAGGGAATCCACTTGCCATCGAAGAGACACGTGGTCGCGCGCCTGCGAGGGCGGCGCTTATGTTTGGTCGACCGATCAAGCTTGACGGAGACGCCAGCGCCATGAACAGCCTGCCCGAGCGGATCATGGAGTACGCCGAGGCCAAGCCGGAGGCCACGCCAATTCAGGCGGGCGATCTCCTGCACCTCGGGAGCCGGGGCGCGGTGACACGAGCGCTCTCCCGACTCGCTGGCTCGGAGCGACTCCTGCGGATCTGCCGAGGCGTCTACATGCGTCCGATCCACACACGCTTCGGCCTTTGCGCGCCGCCGGTTCGGAAGGCGCTTGCGGCACTATCCGAACTCTGGGGCGAAACCATCGTTCCGAACGGAGGCGGCGCGGCCAATTGGCTCGGGTTGACCACACAAAACGTGGTTCGCTCGGTCTACCTCACCTCCGGCCCCGACCGCAAGTTGCACTTCGGCAAGCATCCCGTGGAGTTGCGCAACGCTCCGCGCTGGCAGCTGACGGCGCCGGACCGCACGGCCGGCGTGGTCATCCGCGCGCTGGCATGGCTCGGTCCACACGAGATCGAAGACGGCCTCGACGTTGTCCTGCCCAAGCTCTCCAAGGAGGATCTCGAGCAATTGGCGGCTGCGCGGGCCATCCTGCCGATGTGGATCGCCGAACCCTTGGGCGCTCGCTTCGCGCATGGCTGAGGCGGGGTTCCAGTACCTGTCGGTTGGCGAACGCCATCGCGCCCTGCGTGCCGCTCAAACAGAAAAGCCCACACCCGGCGTTCCTGCTTAAAAAGAACTCTCGCCGTCGTTGGGGCCGCTCCCCTCCCCGTTCGGACGGTGTCGCACCCGCTCGGACCAACCGCGCTCGGGTCGCTGCGCTGCTGCTGGTGCCGGGTTCCTGCGCCAACGACGGGATCGCCGTCGTTCGCTACCGTTTCGCGGATGAGGGGTTCGCGACGGCTTGCGACGTGCTGGGGTCATGGCGGAGCGGGGATCGGAAAGAAACGCGCGCGTGCGACGTGCTCGAATGGGTAGCGCGGCGCGCGGTGCCAGGGCAACTTGGACAGGGCGGCCTCGGAACCGAGAGATCGCATCATTGTGGACAACGACGTGGCCCACACGCACGCCGGCAGGTCGACGGAACACCTCTTTACGGCAGGAGTCAGTAGGGATGCACACCATCACATTCTATCCGCTCGGCAACGCGGACACCACCAAGATCGATTTGGCGAACGGTCGGACACTGTTGTTTGACTACGCGAACACGCGGGATCCAGGCGACGCAACCGACCCCCGCATCGACCTCGCGGAACAGCTCCGTACCGAACTCGCCAAGGCTGACCAGACCGGTCTTCAAGTGGTGGCGTTCACCCACTTGGACGACGATCATGTGGCCGGAGCCTCCGACTTTTTCTTTCTGGAACACGCAGCGAAGTACCAAGGAGCGGGTCGCTTCAAGATCGACGAATTGTGGGTGCCTGCAGCGGCCATCACCGAGACCGGTCTGACCGGCGATAAGAGAATCATCCAGAGAGAGGCTCGGCACCGGCTCAAGGAGGGGCAGGGAGTACGGGTGTTTTCGCGGCCCGCGTCGCTTGAGGGATGGCTGCGCCGACAGGAGCTCACGATGGCGGCGAGGGAGCATTTGATCACGGACGCGGGCCAGATCATCCCGGGCTATTCGAGGGCCAACGATGGCTTGGAGTTCTTCGTGCATTCGCCGTTCGCCATGCGCGCGAAAGATGGGGAGATCGTGGACCGCAATCGAGACGCCCTAGTCGTCCAGGCGACCTTCGTCGAATCCCAGACGGAGACCAAGGTCATCCTTGGGTCGGATGTCGATCATGACGTCATCGCCGACATCGTGAGCGTCACTCAGCGAAACGGGAATGCCGAGCGGTTGGAGTGGCACCTTGTCAAGCTCCCTCACCACTGCTCATACTTGTCGCTCGGACCTGAGAAGGGGAAGCGGAAGACAGAGCCGACCGTGCCAGTCAGGTGGCTCTACGAAACGCAGGGGCAGGAACGAGGCCGCCTCATCTCCGCGAGCAAGCCCATACCCGTCGAAGACGTGGAACAGCCACCGCACCGCCAAGCAGCCGAGTACTACCGCGAGGTAGCGAGGATCAAGTCCGGTGAGTTCCTTGTGACGATGGAGCACCCGAAGCGGCGCGCCCCCAAGCCGCTGGTGGTCGAGATCGGCGGGCAGGGCGCAACGGTCCGCAAGGTCATTCCAAGGGGAGCGGCGAGCGTGATCACCCAGCGATCTCCGCGTGCTGGATGAGGCCGCATCCGATGCAAACTGAACAGGTCGAACCGGGCGAGGCTCGTATTCCGAAGGCACGGGAACTGATCCGGCTGCTGCAGACGGACGTCCTGCCCTTCGCCAAGCTGGTCGCAGTGCGAACGCAACCGAATGGATCGGAATTGGTCCGCCTCGATGTGAGTCCGGAAGTGCCGTCCTCGCCTGTAGAAGACATCCGCATGGTGGAGCCCTTCGAGATCGCGTTCGACCCGAAGGACCTAACCGAGCCACGAGCCAACGCGTTACGGCCTGATTTTCCGAGCGTACCGCACACCTACCTGCGTGCCGAGGGCGAACCGCTGATCCTCTGTCTGTTCG
This sequence comes from Longimicrobiales bacterium, assembly GCA_965221265.1. Classification (GTDB taxonomy): domain Bacteria; phylum Gemmatimonadota; class Gemmatimonadetes; order Longimicrobiales; family Gaopeijiaceae; genus BD2-11. The sequence continues at coordinate 1,070,680 of OZ244873.1, forward strand.
ACGAACCCTACGCCGAGCAGCGCCTTCGCTGGACGGCTGCCGGATACGTGCGCCAGCTGCACACGTGGCTGCGCAAGACCGCCAACGGGACTCTCCATCAGTCGGACCAGCCAGTTGAGCCGTTCTTGGCGGATTCTACCGCTCACGTTATTCTACCAAGCCACTTTTTCAACTCTGCCACCTTGCAAGAACCGCAGCTTCTCTCTTTGTACGTCGTTCAACGGAGTGCCCGACCCGATCATACCCTAGTGGCCAGTCGAGATGGTAGTGGCGGCATTCAACCCGGCACTCGATCAATCGCTCTCGTTGTCGATGCTAAACCTCAGACTCACCGTAAGCTAACCCATCAGCCGGAGAACCTCTCTCAACTACATCAGCTCCTCCAACCGATGGGTACCGATCTCTTTCAGGTTCTAGGAAGCAGGCTCAGGGATGAGATGATTGAGAATCCCGGGAGTCGAGAGGCTCGTGTTCTCTTGATCCTGAGAATCCCAGGACGTCGTTCCGATGACGGCGCACCGGAGGCGCTTGAAGTCCGAGTCTTTGGGGTGAACGGAAGCGTCCGCGAGCTGAGCACGTCTCTTGGCCTGACCGACGATTTTGATGGACACGTCGCCACCGTCATTGGCAAGCCGTTGATGACCTCCGAGTCCGCCGAGGTGCGCCTCCAGCCCTTCAATCCAGTGCAAGACCTGACCCCTCAAGATGCCCAGGGATTCAGTGGAATCCGAGGCGCGCCTGACCTTCACATCTCGGCTATAGGTGTGGGCGCGCTCGGCTCACATACTCTTCTCAACTTGGCTCGAGCCGGTTTCGGGACATGGACCGTCGTTGACCACGACGTGCTGCTGCCCCACAATCTGGTACGCCACGCCCTCCCAGGATCCTGCCTTGGTTTGGAGAAAGCCGGAGCTATCGCCGACTTCGTAAACGGACTTCTTGAAGACGGCACAACGGTTCAATCGATATGCGCGGATGTGCTTACCCCGCCGCTCGCCGATGAGCTTCGGAACGCGTTAGAGACCACCGACGTCACCTTGGACTTCTCCGCCTCTGTCGCGGTGGCCAGATGGCTGACGCTGGATGCACCCGGGGATTCCCGACGACTCTCGATCTTTCTCAACCCAGCGGGAACCGCACTGGTCGTGATGGCCGAGGATCGGGCGCGTTCAGTTCGCCTCGACTGTATCGAGGCGCAGTACTATCGGGCCGTGATCGAGCGGGAACAACTCGCGGAGCATCTGTCGGATGAAGGTGAGCAGGTGCATTACGGACACTCCTGCCGCGACGTGACCAGTACCATTCCCCAAGAGATGTTCTCTCTCTTTTCCGGCATTGCCGCTGGAGCACTGCGGCAGAGGATCGATAGTGTGAAACCCAGCTTAGCCGTCTGGCAAAGCGCTGCAGACCATTCGGTGTCATATCAAGAAATCGCCTTGGCCGCTCCGGTCTGGGATCAATGCGAAGATTGGCAGATCTCTACTGACGAAGCCCTTATCCAGAAGCTGACTAATCTCAGAAGACAGTCGCTCCCCAACGAGACTGGGGGAGTCCTTCTCGGTTATGCCGATCAGGCTCACCGATTGCTCTACGTCGTGGACGTGCTACCGTCACCGCCCGATAGCGAGGAGTGGCCACGATCCTACATCCGCGGCTGCGTCGGATTGAAGGAAGCGGTTGATGCCATCGGGCGGCGCACGGGAAACGTGATCGCCTACCTCGGTGAATGGCACTCGCATCCAGAGGGATCGACCTGCAACCCGAGCCCTGCCGATCTGGAATTCCTAGCTTGGCTCAAGGACCACATGTACCGCGACGGCATGCCCGCGCTGATGGCAATCGTAGGTTCAGGCGGTGTTTCCTGGCACACCGCAACCGTACCAAGTGTAGAGGACTCCTGATGATCAAGGAGGTGCCGAACCGGACTCGACGGATCGCCATTGCTCTGTCGGGTGGTGGTCATCGCGCTTCGTTGTTCGGACTAGGCGTCCTGTTATACCTGACAGACGCCGGCGTCAACCGGAGTGTGATCTCAGTTTCGTCCGTATCGGGTGGATCGCTTACGAACGCTTGGATCGCCCAGGGCGGAGACTACTCGCGGCTCGCCACCGATGGACTGGCGCGCTTGGTTTCCTCCTTTGTTCGGCGAGTGGCGCACCGTGGCACGCTGTGGGCATCTTGGACGACATGGGTCTATCTCGTGACGATGATTGCCGGCTTCCTCGCCGTCGTCGCCCTATGGTGGCTTCCCGTTGATGTTCTGGTACGCACGACCTGCTTCCTCCTCGGGCTAGCCGGTTGGAGCGTCTATGCTCAATTGCGGAACAGGATGTGCGCTCGCGCCCTCCAGAAGACACTCTATTCATCTGATGGAAGCCCGACGCTGCTTCGAGACATCCGCCGCACCAATGTGCAGCATGTGATCTGTGCCACAGATGTGCGCGTCGGACACCACGTATATTTCTCGGGCGGTTTCGTGTGTTCCTATCGTCTCGGCTGGGGGTGCCCCGCCGAGCTAAGTTTGGCCGATGCCGTACAGGTATCCGCTGCATTCCCCGGTGCCTTTCCGCCGCGCTGGCTAAAGACCACACAGCACAGGTTTCTGCACGGGTCAGGGAAGACGCCCAGCTTCATGGCTTTGTCAGACGGTGGAATCTACGACAACATGGCTGAGCAGTGGCCCATCGGCATCCCCGCCCGGAAACGACGGTGGCCGTCGCATTGTGCTGCGCTGCAGGAACCCAATGCACTTGTAGTGGTCGATGCCTCAGGCCCTATGCAACCGGCACCGGTCCGGTGGCTGCGCATCCCAGCTCTCGGCGAGGCCTTCGGGCTGCTCCGTACCGTCCGCATACTTTACCACAGGAGCACAGCGACACGGCGAAAGGCCTTGGTGGATCAGTTTGACCGTGCGGCACGAGGCGAGCGCGGTTCAGAGGGCGCGCTGATCATGATAAACCGGAGCCCCTATTGGACCGCGGACCACTTCAGCAAGCAATCCGAGACTTGGCCTGACAGGGCGGAGCGCGCGGCGCGCGTACTCCAAATGCTCGGCGACGAGAACCGTAGGAGCTGGAAACGTGTCGTCGATGAGAACTTACGCGTCAAGACCACACTCTCGCGACTTGGTGGTGACGCGGCGGCCAGCCTTCTCCTCCACGGATACGTGTCAGCGATGGCTAACTTGCATGTCGTACTTGGGTTTCCTCTGCTGACCGTTCCGTCGCGCAGCCGCTTTAGGGAGCTGGCGGCAAGAGAGGTGTGACCTCCGCGCGTCCCCCCCTCCCGAAGAAGGCGAGCCCGACCCTTCCCACCCCCCCGGGCTCACATGGCAACAACGCCCCACCCCTGTGTATGCCAACATGTGGTTCACGGCCCCGTCGCCATCCCTCCGGGTGGGAGCTTGGGGGCGGCTCGCGGGGCCCGTCCACCCCCGGCGGTCTGCCGAGGGATCGGACACGGTTGATGCGCGGGGAGACGGGAGGCGCGCGATGGCGATTCACAACAACGCGCCCGAGACGAAGGGTCGTGAAGGCGGGGAGCCGCGTGCGGCGAGCGGGCAAAGCAACACCAACGCGCGCAAGGCGCGACCCGCGGCCGGACTGGGGTGGTGGCACGCCGTGTTGTGGCCCGTGGCCGTGTTGACGGGCATGGCCATCTTCGCGTTCGAGTACGGGGAGGGTCACGCGTACTTCGGGACGGATCCCGAGGCTTGCGCCAACTGCCACATCATGCGGCCGCGTCTCGACTCCTACCTCAAGGCGAGCCACCACGCGGCGGCGACCTGCGTCGATTGCCACCTGCCCGACGCCTTCCTCCCCAAGTCCGTCGCCAAGGTGCGCAACGGATGGAACCACGCGGTGGCGTTCACGACGGGCCGGTTCGAGGAGCCGATTCTGATTTCGGCCTCCAACGCGCGCGTCCTTCAGGAGAACTGCCTGGCCTGCCACGGCGATCTGGTCCACGACCTGGTGACGGGAGGCGAGCTGCGCTGCGTGCGCTGCCACGTCACCGTGGGCCATGGCGAGCGGGCGGGTCTGGGCGGGCCCATGAGGGCGGCGGCGGGAGCGGGTCAGGCGGCCAGGGTCGAAACCCGGGCCAACGTAGCAAGGAGCGATGGAACATGACGAACGAAGCGAAGGATACATCGGCGAAGAGCGCCCCGGACGAACGGGCACGCGCGACCATCACGCCACGGTGGGCCATTCCCGTGTTCGTGCTCGCCACGGCCGGCGTCGTGCTGACGACCGCGGTGCTGGTGCGCATGGTCGAGCGGCGGGACGAGGCGGCAAGGGGGCCGGCGCAGCTCGTCGAAGTCGGCGAGGACGACACCGACCCGGCCCTCTGGGGCGTCAACTGGCCCCGCCAGTACGGGCGCTACCTGCTGACCGCCGAGGCCACCCGGACGCGGTTCGGAGGGCACGGGGGCAGCGAGGCGCTCCCCGAGGAGAAGATCGAACGCGACCCGTGGCTCCGCCGGATGTTCCTCGGCTACGCGTTCTCCATCGACTACCGCGACCGGCGCGGGCACGCCTACATGCTCCACGACCAGGAGCAGACCCGACGGCTGGAGAAGCCGCAATCCGGCTCGTGCCTGCACTGCCACGCGTCGATCATGCCCCTGTACCGGTCGCTGGGCGACGGAGACGCGACGGTCGGGTTCGAACGCTCGTACCAGTACTCGTACCGCGATCTGAGCGAGCTCATGTACCAGGAGGGCGGCGGTGAGGCCCATCCCGTGTCGTGCGTGGACTGTCACGAGCCGGGCACCATGCGGCTGCGCGTGACGCGGCCGGGGTTCATTCAGGGGATCGCCGCGCTGGCCGAGTCCGACGCGCCCCTGCCGCCCCTGCCTTCGGTGGAGCGGTGGCGCCAGGGGCCGCGCGAGGAGCCCTACGACCCCAACCAGCTGGCCGACCGCACCGAGATGCGCTCGTTCGCCTGCGCGCAGTGCCACGTCGAGTACTACTGCGGGCCCGGCGCCAAGCTGACCTTCCCTTGGGGAGAGGGGCTGCGGGTCGAGCAGATCGAGGCGTACTGGGACGAGTTCGACGCCGGTGGGAGCGAACGCTTCCTCGACTACCGGCACGCCGAGACGGGCGCGCCCATCCTCAAGGCGCAGCACCCCGAATTCGAGCTATGGAGCCAGGGGATCCACGCGCGCAGCGGAGTGGCGTGCGCCGACTGTCACATGCCGTACATGCGCGACGGGGCGGGCAAGATCTCCGACCACTGGGTCCGGAGCCCCCTCCTCAACATCAACCGGGCGTGCCAGGTCTGCCACCAGGTGTCCGAAGCCGAGATGACCGCGCGCGTGGACCAGATCCAACAGCGCAACTTCGATCTGCTCCAGCGCGCCGGCGACGCGCTCATGGCCCAGATCGACGCCATCGTGGCCGCGCGCGCGGCGGGCGCCGGCGACGAGGACTTGGCCGGGGCGCTCGCGCTTCAGCGCACGGCCCAGTGGCGGCTGGACTTCATCGCCGCGGAGAACTCGATGGGCTTCCACGCGCCGCAGGAGGCCGCGCGGATTCTGGGCGAGGCGGCCGACTATGCGCGCCAAGGTCAGATTCTGGCCGTCCAATGGCTCGCGGCCAACGCCGCGCCGGCCACCCCCGTCACACGTCCAGGTTCTTGACGTACTTGGCGTTCCGCTCGATGAACTCGCGGCGGGGCTGCACGTCGTCGCCCATGAGCCGGTCGAAGAGCTTCGAGGCGATGCTCGCGTCCTCGATGTCGACCCGCAGTATGGTGCGCGCCTCGGGGTCCATGGTGGTGCGCCACAGCTGATCCGGGTTCATCTCGCCGAGCCCCTTGTAGCGCTGGATGCCCACGCCCTTGGCGGCCTCGCCGCCGTTGGAGAAGCGCTGCATGTACTCCTCGCGCTGCTCCTCGGAGTAGGCGTAGAACTCGCGCTTGCCCTTGGCGACCCGGTAGAGCGGCGGCTGGGCGATGTAGACGTAACCGCCGTCGATGAGCCCCTTCATCTGGCGGAAGAAGAAGGTCAGCAGAAGCGTGCGGATGTGGGCCCCGTCCACGTCCGCGTCCGTCATGATGATGATCTTGTGATAGCGCGCCTTGTCGATGTCGAAGTCCTCGTGGATTCCGGCCCCGATGGCGGTGATGATCGCGCGGATCTCGTCGTTGGAGAGGATCTTGTCGATGCGCGCGCGCTCGACGTTGAGGATCTTGCCCTTGAGCGGGAGGATGGCCTGGTACTGGCGGTCCCTGCCCTGCTTGGCCGAGCCTCCGGCGGAGTCGCCCTCCACCAGGTAGAGCTCCGTCATGGCGGGATCCGAGAGCGAGCAGTCGGCGAGCTTGCCCGGGAGGATGCCCCCCTCGAGCGCGTTCTTCCTGCGCGCCAGGTCGCGGGCCTTGCGGGCGGCCTCCCGAGCGCGCGCGGCTTGGAGCGACTTCTGGATGATCGCCTTGGCGGCCCTGGGATGCTCGTCCAGGAAGATCTGCAGGTGCTCGTTGACGGTGGCCTCGACGGCCCCGCGCACCTCCGAGTTGCCGAGCTTGGTCTTGGTCTGCCCCTCGAACTGCGGCTCGCGCACCTTGACGCTGAGGACGCAGGTGAGCCCCTCGCGCACGTCGTCGCCCGAGAGGCTCTCGTCTGCCTTCTTGAAGAGCTTGTTGCGACGGGCGTAGTCGTTGATGGTGCGCGTGAGCGCCGCCTTCAGGCCGGTGAGGTGGGTGCCGCCTTCGTGGGTGTTGATGTTGTTCACGAAGGTGTGCGTGTTCTCGGAGAAGCTCGTGTCGTACTGGAGGGCCAGCTCGATCTCGGCCTCCTCGCGGCTGACCTCGAACGAACACACCTCCGGGTGCACCGGCTGGCGCGAGCCCCGCAGGAACGCCACGTACTCCACCAAGCCGCCCTCGTACTGGTAGACCTCCTCGTGGTACTCCCCGGGGTCGTCCGCGTCGCGCTCGTCGCGCAGGCTGATGCGCAGCCCGCGGTTGAGGAAGGCCATCTCGCGCAGGCGCCCGGAGAGGGTGTCCTGGTTCAGGCGGAGCTCGGTGAAGATCCGGGGGTCCGGCTTGAAGGTGACCCGCGTTCCGCTGCCCTCCGCCGGGCCCACGACTTCCAGGTCGGTGCGCTTCTCGCCGCGCGAGTAGCTCTGGCGATAGCGTTGCCCGTCGCGGACGACCTCGACGTCGAGCTGCTTGGAAAGGGCGTTCACCACGCTGACGCCCACCCCGTGAAGGCCGCCCGAGACCTTGTAGGTGTCCTTGTTGAACTTCCCGCCCGCATGCAGGGTGGTCATGGCCAACTCGACGCCGGGCACGCCCTCCACCGGGTGGATGTCGACCGGGATGCCGCGTCCGTCGTCGATGACGGTCACCGAGTTGTCGGCGTGGATGCGCACGTCCACCCGCGTGCAGAACCCCGCCATCGCCTCGTCGATGGAGTTGTCCACGACTTCGTAGACGAGATGGTGAAGACCCCGCGCCGACGTCGATCCGATGTACATGCCGGGCCGCTTGCGGACGGCCGACAACCCCTTCAGGACTTGGATTTGCCTGGCTGTGTACTCGGCGTTGTTGGTCGCGTTTTCCTCGGTCATCCGGCACCCTTCGGAGGGGAGAATTCGAGCCGCGTCCGACTGTGGCGGGTGACGGCCCTCAAGACCTAGTAATCTAGCGTTTTCGGGCGTTTCCGGCCATCCACGGAGGTGCCGTGGAGGGTCGCGCGGGGGTGTGGCGGGGCCGCGTCTCGAAGCGGGGCGCGCGGGTGTCCGGCGCGTCCGCCCGGGCGCGCTCGGACCCCGACATTCAAAGGTCGCGCCCGCCCTCTCGCCGCTGCGACGCATCATTCGGCGGGTCGGGTGGCGGCGGTTGGGGCGGAGGCTCGCGCCGCGTCGCGGAGGGAGCCGCGGCGGGAGCGGGAGCGGGGTGCGGCGCTTCGTCGGCCGCCCGCACGCCCACCGGGTTGACGAAGATCCACGGGCGCAGGTTCCACACCAGTCGACCCAGGCGGGCCGAATACCGGTGGACCTCGACCCGGTGGGCTCCCGGGCCGTCCACCGCCAGGGACAGGCCGGGACCCCGCCACCACCCCACCTCGCGACCGTCGCGCACCACCCGGTAGGCGACCCGTCCCGGATCGGTCGCGAATGCGGCGACCAGGCGGAGCCCCTCGGCCAGGTGGGTCGAACCGCCCGGCGGGGCTCCGCCCACCGCCATGCGGAAGCCGCGCGCGCCCTCCGCGTCGCCGAACGACACGAACACGTCGCCCCGCCGGATCCCCGCCCCGAGCGCGCGCGCGGCCGCCACCGGGTCGGACTCGAGCGGCCCCTCGAGCGCGACGTGGTTGATCATGGTGCGGAACGCCGATCGGTAGTCGGGGAAGAGCCGTCCGCCCGGCAGCCGGACCTTGGGGTGCACGTCGAGGCCGGCGACCGCGGTGGGGCCGCCGTCCCACAGCGAGTCGAAGGCGGCCACCGCGGGGTCGCGGAAGCCGTCCCGGTGGAGCCGCAGCCAGCCGTGCTCGGCGCGGCCGGCCAGCTCGCCCCCCACCAGCGCCACCAAGTGGTACGCCACGCTCGGGCTGGCCAGCCGTCGTCGCGCGACGTCCGCGAAGTCGAACACCTCCCAGGCCGCCATGTCGGCCGCCTCGCCCGGCCGCCAGGCGTCCGAGGGCCGGCCGCGCGGGTGCGCCACCACCGTGAGGGCGGAGTCGCGCGCCACCCGGGCGCGGAAGCGCTCCGCCCCGCCCGTCCACGCCACCACCGTGGTGTCGACGCGGTCGACCAGCACCTTGCCCACCCCCTCCACCCGGATCTCCTGGCCGCGGACGATCAGCACGCCCTCGGTCCGCACGGCCACGCGGTCCCATTCGTCGGCGGGCGACCGGGCGTCGCGGTGGTCGGTGACGACGACGAAGTCCAGGCCGGCCGCCCGCGCCGCTCGCGCCAGCTCGGCCTCGGTGCCGATTGCGTCGTGCGAGCGGCGCGTGTGCGCGTGCATCGCGCCCGCCACCCGGGTCGAGGGGGCGGGGGGGAGGGTGGAGGGGGCGCGACCCTGCTCCATCGCCACCCAGTCCACCCGCGCCCCGACGTAGACGGCCGCGAAGTACGCGCACGCGGCCACCGCGAGCCATCGCGCGACCCGGCGGAGGAACCCGCGCCTCACGACCCACCCTCCTCTTCGTCTCCGGGGGAAAGCACGAACACCAGCCGCTTGACGCGCACGCTCCGACCCGCGTTCAGGCGCGCCATGATCTGGCGCCGGCGCATGTTGAGCTCCATGGCCCACGCCGAGGACGGCACCTCCACCACCAGCACTCCGTCCCGCACCGAGCGCGCCCGGGTCAGGCGCGCCAGCCCCGCGCCCACCAACCTGGGCCATTCCTCCAACAGCTTCTGGTACTCCAGCTGTTTGGCGAGGCCCCGGCGCCGGAGCACGCGCCCGAGCACGTCGCCAACCTTCTCCGGGCCCGGCGTCACGGAACCGCCGCGCCCCCTCCGGGCCGCCCCCGCCCGCGCCCCTCCCGGCACCGTGCGCAAGGTGCCGTCGGGGCCGAGCCCAAGCCCGCGCGGCGCCAGAACGCGCGCAAGCTCCCGCCGCGTCTCGCTCACCCGCTCACGACTCCGTTCTCGACCCGCCAGCGCGGGATTGTCTCCCGCCGCACGCGCACGTCCGCCTCCCGGGGGGCGGTGAGGATCACTTGGTGGCGCAGGCTCCCCTCGATGAGCGCGAGGATGCGCCGGGATCGGTCCTCGTCCAGCTCCGAGAACACGTCGTCCAGCAGCAGGATGGGCGTCCGTCCACGCGCCTCCCGCACGGTGGCGGCCTCGGTGAGCCGGAGCGACAGGGCTCCCGTGCGCTGCTGTCCCCCGGAGCCGAAGGTGCGCAGGTCGAGCTCGCCCGCGTCGGCCTCCAGGGTGATCCCCATCTCGTCGCGGTGCGGTCCCACCACGGTGGTCGCCAGCCTCCGCTCCCGTCCGCGCGAGCGCTCCAGCGCGCCCGCGAACAGCTCGGGCAGGGCCGCCGAATCCACACCCTCGGCCTCCGCGAGCGAGGGCTGGTAGGACAGGCGCGCGGGCCTTCCCCCGGAGATCTCGCGGTACAGGGTGCGGAAGGTCGGCGCCGAGCCGGCGATCCAGTCGCGCCGCGCGCCCATCACCCGGGCGCCGAGCGAAGTGAGCGGGTCGTTCCAGGCGGCCACGGCGGCGCGGTCGCCGCGCGCCCGGAGCGCCGCGTTGCGCTGGGCGAGCACGAGTCGGTACTGCTGAAGCGCCCGCAGGTAGCCCGGCGAGGCCAGGGAGAGCACGATGTCCAGGAACCTGCGCCGCTCGGCGGGCCCTCCGGCCACCACCTTCACGTCCGAGGGCGCGAAGACCACCGTCGCCGCGCGCCCGAGCGCGTCGCCAAGGCGGTCGGGCTCAACGCCGTCCACGGTCACCTTCTTGCGCGCGCCGGCCCGCTGGAAGGCCGCCGTCACCTTCACCTCCCGGTCATCGCCCGCGAAGCGACCGGCCAGCCGGAAGACGGGCTGTCCGAACGCCGTCAACTGCTCGTCCTTGGCCGTCCGGAACGATCGGAAGGTCTCCAGATAGTGGATCGCCTCCAGCAGGTTGGTCTTTCCTTGCGCGTTGGGGCCCACGATGGCGACCCCCTCCGGAGGGAACTCGAGCTCCTGCTCTCCGAGGTTGCGGAAGTGATGCAGCGAAAGGCGGCTCAGGCGCACCGTGCCTCACCGTCCGCGAAAGTTGGCCCCTCGCCGCTCCAGAAACGCCCCCATGCCCTCGCGCATGTCCTCGGTGGCCGCCAGAACGCCGAAGAGCGAGGACTCCAGGGCGTGGGCGTCCGCATGCGGGGCGTCCAGCGCGGAGTAGACGGACTCGAGGGCGAGCCGGAGCGCCACCGGTGCGTTCTTGGTGATCCCGCGCATGAACGCGACCGCGGCGTCGCGCAGCTCGGCCCGCTCGACGACCCGCGAGACCAGACCGTAGCGCTCCGCCGTGGCCGCGTCGATCATGTCGCCGGTGAGCGTCATCTCCAGCGCGCGCCCCAGCCCGACGATGCGCGCGAGCCGGACCGTGCCTCCGTACCCCGGAAGGATGCCCAGCGTGACCTCCGGGAGCCCGAAGCGCGCGTTGGACGACGCGATGCGCAGGTGACAGGCCATCGCCAGCTCGCATCCGCCCCCCAGGGCGAAGCCTCCCACCGCGGCCAGCACCGGCTTGGGGAACCGCTCGATGCCCGTCAGCACCTCCTGCCCCCGGCGGCTGACCTCGACGGCCGAAAGGGGCGTCATTTCCGCCAGCACGCCGATGTCGGCCCCGGCCACGAAGGCCTTTTCGCCCGCCCCGGTGAGGATCACGCCGCGCACGTCGTCGTCCTCGCGCAGGGCCTCGAACGCGTCGGCGATTTCGGTCACCACCCGCGGGTTGAGTGCGTTGAGCTTTCGCGGTCGGTCGATGACCACGATCGCGATCTCCTCGTCTCGTTCGACACGCACGTATTGCCGTTCCGGCATGGCGGATCATCCACTGGAAGGGGTGTTTGGGGGGGCGGCGGGGGCGTTCGCCGGATCGGCACGAAACCTACCGCCCGAGCGCTTTCCGGCGCCAGCGGTTCGGGCGATGGATCGGGCGGTGGCGGGCCCTCCAACGGCATGGCCACCCTGTTCCGGTTAGGTTAGACTTCGCTCCCCGAACGTCCACCAGAGTCCCACGGAGGCTTGTCCATGAGCCGCTCGCTGAACAAGGTCACGCTCATCGGCAACGTCGGCTCCGACCCCGACATCCGCATGACGCCCTCCGGCACCAAGGTGGCGAAGTTCTCCGTCGCCACCAACGAGACCTTCAACGACCGCTCCGGGCAGCAGCGGGAACGCACCGAGTGGCATCGCCTCACCTTCTTCGGACGCCTCTCGGACGTGGTCGAACAGTGGGTGAAGAAGGGGGACCGCCTGTACGTCGAAGGCCGGCTCGAGTACTCCCAGAGCCAGACGCCGCAGGGCGAGACGCGCTACTGGACCGACATCATCGTGCGGGAAATGATCATGCTGGGGTCAGGGGGGAGGACTCCGGAGATGGGCGACGCGGGCGGTGGCCCGCCACGGTCCGGTGCGGCGGGTGGGGGCGCGACGCGCGGCGAACCCGACGACGATCTGCCCTTCTAGCCTAGGGACGCCGCCGAGCCCAACCGGCCAATTCGCGGCTCCGACGCCGCGCAGACCTCGTCCGTGGGCCGCCGGCCTCGTCCGTGGGCCACCGACGCGGTGGGCGCGGTGCGGGAAACCCGGGAGCATGCGCCCTTCTCCCAATCTAGCAGCCCGTGGACAAACTCCCCCCGGCATTCGAGCGGCGTGGCATCCGCGCCGGACGGCTGCGCTCTGCGTTGCCTTTCGTCCCAATAGCTCTACTATTGGGCCTTCAAGGCGCCTTGCCAGCCCGGCGCCACGCCGCTCTCGGTGCTCGGGCGGATTCATCCACGGACTGCTAGCTAGAGGGCTCGCCCCGTCCCTCCGCCGACTTCCAGAGATCGAGCAGCACGGCGTCGAAGTGCTCGGGGTTGGCCCGGTACTGCTCGACCCAGTCGTCGAAGCTGGGCAGCCCCTCCTCCGCGTAGATCCGCTTGGTGGCCAGCCGAACCATTTCGTCGTACGAGAGTTCGCCGCCGCCTCCCGAATCCGGGTTCAGGTCCTTGACGAAGACGAACATCTCGTCGGGGGACATGCGCTGGATGATGCGGAACACGCGCGCGGAACAGTAGTCGCGGTGCTTGGCGCGCAGGACGGCGAGCGACTCGCGGTCCGTCCGTCCCGCTGAGGAATGGGCGCCGGTGTCGCCCGGTCCATCGGTCCCCGCCACGTCTCCTCCCGTTGTCGCCGCATCCGGCGCGCGTCGAGCTCCCGACTCGAACCGGACGGGAAAGAAAGGACCTTACTGAGGCGGTTTCATCTTACTGCGAACGGCTTGGCGATGCCATGCCCGGAGGGAGGACGATGGGCGGACCTATCGGGCGTCGCCGCCGCGGGGGGAGTGGGACTCCTCGTGTTCCTTGAGGTGCTCGTATATGCTGCGCCGGGTGAGTCCTCCGATGAGAACGCGGCTGAGGAACTCCGGGTCCGACTCCTGAACCGCTTCGGCCTTCCTGGCAACATCGCGCGGCAGACGGACGCTGAGGTTGACGGATCGGGTCTTCCACATCTCGTCCGCTTGCTCCGTGGCCCATGTGAAACCGAAGGCGATCTTGGTTCGGGTCCCCGCGCCGCGCCGAAGGCCCCGCGATGGTGCCGGGCCGGCAACCGGAGATCGTCCCGCGAGGCACGACGGTAAGCCCCGAGGCTCCGGTGCGCAAGGCCTCCAGAGCGACGGGACACACAACCGGCGCCATCTCATAAATAGTGATGTCGCAACAGGTTACGGGATGGCGCCAAGAACAACGATTCACTTGTTCCCGAGGACTGACGGCACCTTCCGAGGCAGTGGATTTGCTCGGGATAAGTTCGTGCGGGGAAGCGCCTTCCACCGACCCGGCCGCGACCCATCGGACGCTCGTCCGACACAAATGTTTTACAAAAAACGGGGTCTCGCGCTCCCCCCGGGTCGGCCACCGGAAATCCGAGCCCGACGTTGCCAATCGGACGCCGGAGGAGGGAAACGGACCGCCCGGCGAACGGGGCTCGACGAGCGGGTGAAGGGGGCCGGCGACCGGGTGGACGGGCGCCGACGACCAGGCGAACGGGATCCAACGACCAAGTGAACGGGGGCCAACGACCGGGTGAACGGGGGCCGACGACCAAGTGAACGGGCCCGACTACCGGGCGAACGGGACCCGACGACCAGATGAGCGGGTCCGACGAAGGATGGGGATTCCGCAATGACCGGGGATCGGCTAGATTGCCTGCCCGTGCCCGAGGGGGGTCGTTCCCGGGCGCATGGAGGCACCGGCCACAACGAAAGGAAGGCCCTGTTTGGAAGTTCTGATTCAGGAAGGCGAGAATCTGGAGCGCGCGCTTCGACGCTTCAAGCGCAAGGTGCAGCGGTCCGGGCTCTACTCCGAGCTGCGCAAGCGCCGCTTCTACGAGAAGCCGAGCGCGCAGCGCAAGCGCAAGCGGGAAGCCGCGATCCGTCGCGAACGGCGGCGTCAGAGGCGGATCACCTCCCGCCGCTGAAACGCCACACGCGTCGGCGGCCGCCCGCGAGCCGGCACCCTCCGCCCCAATCGGGCACCCTCCCTCGCTTCACTCGGGTTTTCGCGCGCCCCGCGTGATTCGGGTTCCCGCGCGCCCAACGTGATCCGGGTACTCGCGCCCCTTGCGTGATTCGGGTGTTCGCGCGCCCGAGGTGATTGGGGCTCTCGCGCGCCCAACCTGACTGGTTCCCGCGCGCCCAACGTGATCCGGGTACTCGCGCGCCCCGCGTGATCCGGGTTCCCGCGCGCACCGCGGCTACAGCGGCAGCGGGCGAGGCGGCTGCGTGCTCCAGTCGTAGAATCCCTTCCCCGTCTTGCGCCCGAACCTCCCCAGCGCCACGAGGCGCTTGAGAAGCGGTGGGGGGGCGTATCTCGCCTCCCGGTACTCTTCGAACATGATTTCCGCGATGCGGTAGGTCGTGTCGACCCCCACGAAATCGCACAGCAGGAACGGACCCATCGGATAGCCGGTGCCCAGGGTCATCCCCCGATCGATGTCCTCGACCGAGGCCACGCCCCGCTCCAGTTGGCGAATGGAGTCCAGCATGTAGGGCACCAGCAGCAGGTTGACGACGAACCCCGAGTTGTCCTTGGCCTTGATGGGTTCCTTGCCGATATCGCGCGCGAACCCCAGGGCGGTCTCGAACACGCCGTCGTCGGTGGCGATGGTGCGGACCACCTCCACCAGCTTCATGACCGGCACGGGGTTGAAGAAGTGGAGGCCCACCACGCGATCGGGGCGCCCGGTGGCGGCGGCGATCTCGGTGATGGTGAGCGAGCTGGTGTTGGAGGCGAAAATGGTCTCCGCGCCCGTGATGCGGTCCAGCTGGCCCATCAGCTCCGCCTTGACCGCGAGGTCCTCGACGATCGCTTCGATCACCAGGTCACGGTCGGCCATGTCCGCGAGCGACGTCGTGAACGACAGGCGGCTCCACGCCTCGTCGCGCGCCTGCGACGACAGTTTCTCCCGTTCGACCGCCCGGGCCATGGACTTGACGATTCGGCTCCGGCCGGCTTCGAGCGCCGCTTCGTCGACCTCGTTCACGAGGACATCGAATCCGGCCTTGGCCGCAACCTCGGCGATGCCGCTGCCCATGAGGCCGCAGCCGACGACCCCTACGCGCTGAACTTTCACGTCTTCCTCCTCAGGAGAAGGCTTCCACGATCATGGCCGCGCCCTGGCCGCCACCGATGCACGCGGCGCCCAGGCCGTGGCGCAGGCCGCGCCTTCTCAGCTCGTGAAGCAGGTGAATGGTGATGCGGGTTCCGGAGGCCGCCAGGGGATGGGTGATGGCGATGGCGCCGCCGTTGACGTTGGTGCGCTCCGGGTCGAGCCCCAGATCGCGCTCGACGGATGCGTACTGGGGCGCGAACGCCTCGTTCACCTCGACGAGCTCCATGTCGTCGAGCGCCAAGCCCGCCTGTTCGAGGGCGGCGCGGGCCGCCGGAGCGGGCCCAATGCCCATGACGCGCGGCTCCACGCCCACGAAGGCCCACGAGACGAGGCGACCCAGCGGCGCGAGGCCCGCGTCGGCCGCCCACTCCGCGTCGGCGATGACGGTGCTGGCCGACCCGTCGCCGATGCCGCTGGCGTTGCCGGCCGTTACGAAGCCACCCTTGCGAAAGTACGGCCGCAGCGCCGCCAGTCCCTCCGGGGAGACGTCGGCGCGGATGTGTTCGTCGGCGGCGAACTCCCTTTCGCCCCGGCGCGTGCGGAGGGTGACCGGCGCCACCTCCTCGGCGAAGCGACCTTCCTTCCACGCGGCGCGCGCGCGCACGTGGCTGCGGTGGGCGACCTCGTCGCAGTACTCGCGCGTGACTTGGTGGCGGTCGCCGAGCTCCTCGGCGGTCTGCGCCATGGTGAGGCCGCAGCTGGTGTCCTCCAGGGCGGTCCAGAGCGAATCCTCGAAGGATCGCCCGGGGTCCCCTAGGCGCAGGTTGCCCCAGCGGGCGCCGCGCACCACGTGGGGCGCCTGGCTCATCGACTCGGTCCCGCCGCAGAGCACGACCCGGGCGCTCCCGTTCAGGATCTCGTGGGCCCCGCTGACGATTGCCTGAAAGCCCGAGCCGCAGAGTCGGTTGACGGTCAGGGCGGGAACCCGGTCCGGCGTGCCCACCCCCAACCCGACGTGGCGGGCGAGGTAGATCGCGTCGCCCGAGGTCTGAAGCGCGTTCCCGTAGACGACATGGTCGAGCTGGTCGGGCGCGATGCCGGCGGCCTCGACCGCGGCCCGGCCCGAGGCGACGCCCAGCTCGGTGGCGGACAGATGCTTGAGCGATCCGCCGAACGCGCCGAACCCGGTGCGCTTTCCGGAAAGGAAGACGATGTCCCGCGCGCGCGCGGTCATGTGCGGTCCTCTGAATGGTTCATGTATGGTCCCTCTTGGTTGTTGGATGGATGGCCGGGCGCCCTACGGCCCGCTATCCCGGACGGTCCCGGCCCCCTCGGCGCTTGGGCGGGTTCGTCCACCGGCGGCCCTACGGCCCGCCAAGCCGGTCGCGAATGGCGCGCCCCGCGTCGGTGGTCGAGAGCGTGCCCCCCAGATCGGGCGTGACCCGCTCCTCCGCGAGGGCGAGCCGAACGGCGCGGTCGATGTCGTCGGCGAGCGCGTCGTGCCCCAGATGCCGAGCCATGAGGGCCGCCGAGCGGATGGCCGCGATCGGGTTGGCCCGTCCGCTGCCGGCGATGTCCGGGGCCGAGCCGTGCACGGGCTCGAACAGGGCGTGGCGTCCGGGGTGAAGGGTGCCCGAGGGCGCCAGGCCGAGCCCGCCGGTCACCACGGCCGCCAGGTCGCTGATGATGTCTCCGAACAGGTTCGACGTGACCAATACCGAGTAGAGCCCGGGTCGGCGCACCAGATCCATGGCCATGGCGTCCACCAGCATGACGTCGCTCTCGATCTCCCCGTACTCGGCGCGCACGTCGTCGTAGGTCCGGCGCCACAGGGCGCCCGCGGCCGGCAGGGCGTTGGCCTTGTCGACCATGGTCACCCTGGGCCTCCCCTCCCGGCGCGCGTACTCGAAGGCCGCGCGCACCAGGCGCTCGACCCCCTTGCGGGTGTTCACGTCCTCCTGGATGGCGATCTCGTCCGGCGTCCCCTTCTTGAAGTGCCCACCCATGTTGACGTAGGCGCCCTCGGTGCTCTCGCGGAAAATGTCGATGCGGATCCCGTCCTCCGGGACCTCGCGCAGGGGACAGAACCGGGGGTCGAGCAGCTCGCAGGGCCGGAAGTTGACGTACAGGTCGAGGCCGAAGCGCAGCCCGAGGAGGATGTCGCGGATGTGGGCGTTGTCGGGAACCCGGGGGTCTCCCAGGGCGCCCAGCAGAATGGCGTCGTAGTTGGACGCGAGCCGCTGGAATTCCTCGTCGGAGATGGCGACGCCGTCCCGCAGGTAGCGGTCGGCTCCCAAGTCCCAGTCGACGAAGTCGATCGCCGCGCCGTGCCGGTCGGCGGCCGTCCGGAGGCAGCGCACCGCCTCGCGGGTGACCTCCAGCCCGATGCCGTCTCCGGGAATGACCGCGACGCGCGCCGCGCCGGGCACGCCCGACGCGTCTCCCGCGCCGGATGCCGTGGGGGGTGGAGTCATGGGGCCGCGTCGTCGTCGTCGCCCACGCGCCGCATGAGCCCGGCCAGGATCGCCGAGGTCAGGAAGCTCTCGGGATCCGTGACCGGGATCTCCAGACCGAACTGTTCCCGCCAGCGCTCCGACAGCCGCCGCATGAAGTGGGCGACGGTCTCGTGCGAGAATCCCGCCTCGTCGCGCATCTGGCGCACGATCTCGTGCCAGGTCCCTTGGAAGGGCCCGCCCTCGCGGCTCCGGACTTGGTGGGTGTCGTGATCGGCGGGCGGCCCGCCCTCGAACAGCTCCAGCTGCGGGTCGTCGACCGCGGGGCCGGCCGTTCGCGAAGCCTCCGCCTCGACTTCGGCCAGCAGACGGTCGATCGGGTCGGAATGGTCCTCCAGTTCCCGCAGCCGCGCCTGCCAGGGCTCCATGCTGGCGTCTCCCACCGGGATGCCCCTCAGCGAGGCGTTCAGCTCGATCACCCGCCACACGGCGCGCGGGTCCCGGTGCTCGGAGAGGGGCACGCGCTCGAATTCGCGCATGGCCCCCTCCCGGTCGACGCGGTCATACAGGATGTGGCCGAGGAAGACGCGGGCCTCGTGCAGCTCCGGAGCGAGCCGCAGCGCGCGCCGGACGTGGCGCGTCGCCTCAAGCTCGTTTCCGGTGCGCTGGAGCGCGTAGCCGAGCGCCGCCACCGCCTCGGCCGAGTCCGGCCGGGCCGCGACGAGCCTCGCGAACGCGTCGCGCGCCTCGACGTGGAGCCCCGCGCCGAACAGGGCCCGTCCCATCGCCAGCATGAGGTCGACGTCGGTGTCGTAGCCCAGCGCCTCAACCTTCCCGAAGAGCCGGAGCGCGCGCTCCTTCTGTCCGAACCGAAGCAGAAGCTCGCCCATGCCGACCAGGGCGTCCTCGTGATCGGGATCCAGCGTCAGAGCCTGCCGGAAGCTCTCGCGGGCCCATGCGTACTCCTCGCGCGCGAGACGCGCGTATCCCATGCCGACATACAACTCCACGGCGTTGGGATATAGGGAAAGGCCCTCTTTCAACATCTCGAGGGCCCCGTCGTAATCGCCTTCATCGTACAGCTTGTATGCTTCCTCGTCGTATTCCTCAGAGCTGGGGAACCGCTCCTGCATCATCCGCATCCTCCCGGTGGAGATGTTGGGGGCGCGACCGAGCCGCCCGCGGGGTGGACGACCCCGGCTCCCGGGGACCGGCGCGCGCGAGCGCGCTCGAATCTAACCCGCCGTCCATACGGCAACCAAGACGCGCGAGGGTGGGGGCGTGAGCCGAGCGGCGGGTTGGGCACCGCGAGCGGGGGGCGCACCGGTGGCGGGTTGGTGCGGTTTTGGACGAGGGGTGGCGCGGATTTGCGCCGAGGCGTCGGGCCGCGGTATTGTCGGGCGCCCGGGCTACTCCGGGCCGGGAGCCGCGGCCGGGTCGTCGGCGACGCCGATGGTCGCGGTCCCGCGAGCGATGGCGGGCTGGCAGAAGCGCGTGCCGACGGCGTGCAGAAAGCGCAGCTCGTGCGCCCCGAGCGTCGGGTAGCGTTCCGCGATATAGTCGATGGTTTCCTTCATCCACTCGGTTTGGTCGGCCTCGGTGGCATCGACCACGCCACACCGGTTGATGTGACTGAAGAGTTCATCCCTGGCGCGATCCAGGAGCTTCGAATCCGACAATTTCACCTCCTTGGCCATGCATGACATCGCCGGCGACTCGGAATCCGGCGGAAGAGCCCAGCAAGGTTACGCTCCCGCTCCGGGCGGTGCAAATCCGGGCGGCGCGCCGGGGGTTCGCCCGGCCGCGGTGACCCTCGAGATCTTCCGTCAGCTGTTCGCCGCCCTCGCCGAGGAGATGGGGGCGGCGCTGCGGCGTTCCTCCTTCTCTCCCAACATCAAGGAGCGGCGCGACTACTCGTGCGCGCTCTTCACGCCGGACGCCCGGGCGGTCGCGCTGGGAGACCACATGCCGGTCCATCTCGGCGCCATGCCCATGAGCGTCGAGGCGGCCCTGGCCGAGTTGGGGACGCTGGAGGAGGGCGACATCGCCTGCCTGAACGATCCCTTCCGGGGCGGCACCCATCTTCCCGACATCACCCTCGTCGCACCCGTGTACGCGGAGCCCGGCGGCGTGCTGCTGGGCCACGTCGCCTCGCGCGCGCACCACTCCGATGTGGGCGGGATGACCCCGGGCTCGATGCCGCTGGCGCGGGAGATCTACCAGGAGGGGCTGCGGATTCCCCCCGTGCGGCTTTTCGCGCGCGGGAAGCGGCGGCGGGGTCTGTGGGACACCATCCTCGCCAACGTGCGCACCCCGGTCGAGCGGGCGGGCGACCTGCGCGCTCAGATCGCGGCGCTCCACACCGGCCAGGCCCGCCTGCTCGACCTGGTGGAGCGGCGGGGCGCGGAGGCGGTTCTGGGCGCCATGCGCGACCTCATCGACTACGCCGACCAGCTCCTCCTGGCCGGCATCCGCCTCATGCCTCCGGGGCGCTTCGAGGCGGAGGACTTCATGGACGACGACGGGTTCGGCAACGGACCCGTGCCCATCCGGGTGGCGCTCGAGATCTCGCGCGACGGCTTGGTGGTCGACTTCGCGGGCACCTCGCCCCGGACCGAGGGCGGCATCAACGCGGTGGCGGCCATCACCTCGTCCGCGGTGCGCTACGTGGTGCGCTGCGTGGTGGAGGGGCTGCTGGGGGTGGAGCTGCCCGCCGGGGGCGGTTCGATGGCCCGGGTGGAGCAGCGCCTTCCGCCGGGCTCGCTGGTCGACGCCCACCTTCCGGCCAGCGTCGCCGCGGGCAACGTGGAGGCCAGCCAGCGGATCACAGATACGCTGCTGCGCGCCTTTGGGGAGGCGCTGCCGGATCTCGTGCCCGCGCTCAGCCAGGGAACCATGAACAACACCACCATGGGCGGCGTCGACCAGGGCGGCCGGAGCTTCGCGTACTACGAGACGGTGGGGGGCGGGATGGGCGCGGGCCCCGGCCACTCCGGGCTCTCGGGGGTGCACTGCCACATGTCCAACTCGCTCAACACGCCGGTGGAGGCGCTCGAGCACGCGTATCCCTTCCGGGTGACGCGCTACTCGCTCCGCCGGGGCAGCGGGGGGCGGGGTCGGTACCGCGGCGGCGACGGCCTGCGCCGGGACATCATGGTGCTGGTGGACGGTAGCTCCACCCTCCTGTGCGAGCGGCGCGCGCGCGGCCCGGCCGGGGCGCGGGGTGGGGAGGACGGGGCTCCGGGGGTCAACGCGCTCATCTCCGGGGGCGAGGAGACGATCCTGCCGGGCAAGGTCTCCTTCGACCTCAAGGCGGGCGACATCGTCAGCATCCAGTCCCCCGGCGGTGGCGGTTGGGGACCGCCCGGCGGCGACGCGCAACGATCATCCGGCACCGGAGCGGCGTAGCCCGCATGGAACTGTATCTCTCGTTGGCGTGCGATTCGGCGCGGCAGGCGTCCACCGGGACCCGCATCGATGTCCAGGGGGCCTTCAACGACCTGTTCGCCCCCGGGTTCCCCGCCGTTCAGAGCCGGATGGTCATCGTGGCGGGCATCGAGTGGGATCGAAGCGACGAGGGACGGCATCGCTTCCGCGTGGATCTGCTCGACCCCTCGCGCAAGCCGTGCCTGACCGTGGAGGGCGAGACCGAGGTGGATCGGCGCGCGCCCGATCGGCCACCGGCCCGCACCTGCCTGATCCTGCCCGTCGAGAACGTGGTGTTTCCGGTGCCGGGGCGATACCGATTCAGCGTCCGCGCCAAGGGACGCGTGCTGAAGGGGGCGCCGCTCCATCTCTTCCGCGACCCCGAGGCCGTCGCGCCGGAGGGAGGCCCCGCCGGGGACGAGCCGGCGGGAGGCGCGGGCGGCGCGCCGACGTCGAGCCGGCCGGAGTGAGGGCGCCGTGAAACCGCCGGAGCGTCGCTTCGCGTTCGCCGATCTGATCGCCGAGCTGCGCCGCAGGCGGGTCGTCCGCTTCGCCATCGGGTATGGCGCGGTCGCCTTCGTGCTGCTTCAGCTGGGGGAGATCATCCTCCCGGCCTTCGGCATGGGCGAGCGTGGACTGCGCGTCCTGGTGATCGCGGTCGCGCTCGGCTTCCCGCCCGGGGTCGCTTTGGCCTGGGTGTACGAGCGCTCCGCGGACGGGATCCGGCGCACGCCGGATGGTCCGGCCAAGGGCGTGCTGCCGCGCGTCGCCTTCCTTCTGCTCACCATGGGGACGGCCGGCGCGCTGGCCGGGTGGCTCCTGTCGAGCGGCGCCTTCGGCCCGGCGGACGAGCCCGGGGCGATCACCCTGGAGGCCTTCGATCCCGACCGGACCATCCGGTCGATCGCGGTGCTCCCGCTGGAGGACTTCTCGCCGGACGCGAGCGAGGCGTACTTCGCGGCGGGTCTCCAGGAGGAGCTGACCTCGAGCCTCGGCCAGCTCGATTGGCTGCGGGTGGCGTCGCGGACCTCCGCGATGCGGTACCGGGACACCCTTCTGTCCGCCCCGGTGATCGGCCGCGAGCTCGGCGTCGACGCCCTGGTGGAGGGGTCGGTGACCCGCCTGGACGACCAGGTGCGCATCACCCTCCAGCTGGTGCACGCCGCGAGCGACGCGCACATGCGCACCTTCCGGTTCGAACGGGAGGCGACCGAGGTGCTCGCGCTCCAGAGCGAGGTGGCGGCGGCGGTGGCGTCGGGGATCGCCGAGCACCTCGAGCGCCCGGAGGAGGTCGCACTGCTCGCGGCCGGCGGGCCGAGGGCCGCGCCCGAGGCCGAGGAGGCGTACCTGCGGGGCCTGCACCAGCTCGGGTTGGGCACGGCCGATGGATACCGCCTGGCCGTCGAGCACTTCCAGGCGGCCGTCGGGAGCGACCCGGGCTTCGCCTCCGCGCTGGCGGGGTTGGCGGGGGCGCGCTTCCTGGCCGACATCGAAGACGGCTTCCTGGACCCCGGCGAGATGGGGCGGGCGAGCGAGGAGGCGGCGCGCGCCTTGGCGCTCGACCCGGGTTCCGGGGAGGCGCGCGAGGTGGTCGAGTTCTTCGCGCACAGCCTCCCGGGGGCGCCGGCCGGGGAGGGTTTCGCCATTCCCGCTCCCGCGCCGCCCCCATCCGGCCTGGCCGGCATCTCGCTCGCCGAGCTGGATACCGCCCTGGTCATGGCCACCACGGGCATTGGACGCGGTTTGGAGGAGGGGGTGAGCCGGCGCCTGCTCGAAACGGCCGGGGACGACCCCAGGCGCTTGAGCTTCGTGGCCCGCCGTCTGGCGGATGGCGGCCGCGGCGACGAGGCCATCGAGGTGCTCGAGGCGGTGGTGGCCGCGCACCCGGAGTCGGGAGAGGCCTGGACGACCTTGGCGCGCTTGCGGGCCTCCGCCGGCGACCCGGGGGGCGCGGTCGCGGCGGTGCGCGCGTGGAGCGCGTCGGGGGCGCGGGACGCGCCGGACGCGGAGGCGGCGGTGCGGCTCGAGCGCGCCGTCGAGGCCTCCGGCACGGCCGGGTATTGGTCGTGGCGGCTGGATTGGCTCATGGCGAGGCTGGCGGCCGGGGAGCGGGTCCGGCCCACGTCCCTGGCGCACGCGAGCCTGGCGGCGGGGGACCCGGACGGAGCGCTGGAGCATCTCCGCCAGGCGCTCGCCCTCGGCGACCGCCGTTTGACGATGATCCGGTACGATCCGGCTTGGGATGCGCTGCGCGACAGCCCCGAGTTCGTCGCCATCGCGCGGGAGGCGCGCGCCCGCTTTGCGCCGCCGGACGGTGCGCGCGACTCGCGGGAACGGCGGCCGAACCCGCGATTGCGATAACCCGACACGGGAGCAGGCAATGGTGGCGATCCCATCGCGGCCTCTGGAGTTCGGGGAGGTGCTCGATCTCGGCTTTGGCCTCTTCCGTCTGGACTATCGCCTCTACGTGCCGCTCGCGCTGATGGGTCTGGCACCCGCCACGCTGGCCACCGCCCTTCCCTTCGCCATCGGCGACGGGGAATTCGACATCAACTCGGCCCTGTTCGTTCGGTTGGCCGCCTTCCTCGCCGTGGGAACGATGTTCTCCCTATGGACCTGGGCGGCGCTCGCGACCGCCATGGACGCCCGGATGGGCGACCGCCCGGCCTCGATCGGGGCCAGCTACGCGCACGCCCTGGCGCGGCTTCACCGCCTGGTGGGGGCGGGCCTGCTCGCGCTGGCGCTGCTGGCGGCGGCGGTGTTCGTGGCGTTGCTTCCCGTGGCGCTGGTGGGGACGTGGGTGGCCTTCGACGGTGGTTCCGTCCTGGCCGGCGCGGTCGGGGTGGTTGTGATCCTGGTGGCGATGATGGGCGTGGCGGGGTGGTGGGCGACCCACACCTACATGTTGGTGCCCGCCATCGTGATCGAGGAGCGCGGACCGTTGGACGGCCTGCGGCGATGCTTCGGGTTGGTGCGCGGCAACCGGCTGCGGACCTTCTTCGTTTTCGTGGTCACGTGGTTCATCGCCCTCCTGCCCGGGTTGGCGGTCTCGTCGCTGGCGGGTACGGCCGGGGGCATGTTCGCTTCCAATCCCACGGGGAGCGTCGGTTTGGTTCGGTACTGGACGGTGCAGTTGGCCGGGCTGGGCGCGCAGTCGGTGACGACTCCCCTCTGGATGGCGTGCGCCATGGTCCTCTTCGCGGACCTTAGGGCCCGCTCGGAGGGAACCGACCTGAGGGCCGCGGCCCAGGCCTTGGCGGCCGAGTGATCCAGAGCGGGCTGCCCTCCGCCGCGGAGGTCGCGCGCACGCTCCGGGACATCCGCGCCGGCCCGGAGTTCGAGTCCTTCGACCAGGGCCTGCTCGCGCGTTTCCTGGCTTGGGGCTGGGCGAGGTTCATGGAGTGGCTGGACCGCGTCCTGCCGGACATCCCCCGGGGCCTGTCCGAGCCCTTGGCGGCGCTGGTTCTGGCCGCGCTCGTGGGAGCGGCGGTGTTCGCCGCCGCGCGTTGGCGTTCCGGGCGGCGCCCGACTCCGGCGTACGGCGATCCGGACGACGTGCGGGAGGAGCCTCGCACCGCCGGGGACTGGCTTCGCCTCGCCGCCGCGCGGGCGCGCGCGATGGAGTACCGGCGTGCCGCGACGGCCCTGTACCAGGGGTTCGTGCTCACGCTCGACGGCCGCGGCGCGGTGGCCTTCCACCCTTCCAAGACCCCCGGGGAGTACGTGCTGGAGGCGGGGGCGGCCGGGGTAGTGGACGGGCCGCGATTGACCGACGTCGGCGCCTTCATGCGCCGCTTCGAGACGATGGCGTTTGGCCACCGTCCGCCCACCTCGCCGGATTACCGGCGCCTGGAGCGGCTGGCCCGTCGGATGGGGTGCGACGTCGCCGGAGAAGCGGACGCGTGATGGAGGGGCGGACGCCCGCGCGCGCGGCGGCTCCGGCCGACCGCGCCCGGGAGCGGGAAGGGTCGCCGCCGCCGGGGAGGGGTTGGGGGGTGGTGGCGGCCATGGCCGTCGCGACCGTCCTTCTCGGGGTCGCGGCCTTCGCCCTCCGGCCCTCCGGGTCCCTCTCCGGCGGCACCCTCCGAAGCGCCCTCCGCACCACGCCGGACGGGGTGGCGGCGCTCTACCGCGCCATCGCGCGCCTGGGTCCGCCCACCGCGACCCGCGTGACGCCGCTCGTCGACGCCGAGCCCCTGCGCGGCACCCTGGTGATGCTTCAGCCGGCGCGACGCCCCAGCCCGCGCGAGGTCCACGAGCTGTTGGAGTGGGTGCGGGGGGGAGGCGCGCTCATTCACGCGCCCCGGCCCGGGTCGCCCATCCTCGACTCGCTGGGACTGGCGCGCCACGGGCTTTGGCGGGACGACGTCGACGCCCGGGCGCGAGGCGCCATCGCCGAGCTGGAGGACGCGCTTGGCGAAACGGCGGAGCGAACTGGTGGAAGTGGCGAGCCGGCCGCCACGGAGGACGGGGCGGGCGCGGAGGGCGCGCCAACCACGGGGGGCGCGTCGGACACGGAGGGAGCGCCAGTCGCGGAGGGAGCGCCAACCACACAGGACGAGCCAGCCGCAGAGGACGAGTCGGTGCCGGAGGACGAGCCGGGCACGCAGGACGATCCAGCCACGCGGGACGCGTCAGCTGCTGCGGAGGACCCGCTGGCTACGGAGGGCGCGCCAGCCACGGAGGGCGAGCCAGCCACGGAGGGAGCGCCAGCCACGGAGGGCGAGCCAGCCACGGAGGAGGCACCGGCCCCGGCGACCAACCCACGGCGCGACGGCGGCCCCCTGTGGAGCGCGGGCCACATCCTCACCGAGGGGTTGCCGACGGCCCGGGCGGCCCGGTACGCCATCGTGCCCGACACGGCATCCGGAGACGACGGCGAGGAGGCGGCGGCGGGTGGGGATGCGCGGCCGGGGCCCCGCCCCGCGCCCCACGACGCCCTGCTGCTGTCGGCCCCCGACTCGGCCGGTCGTCGCCGGGCGGTCATCGCCCTGCTCCGGCTGGGGGAGGGCCGCATCCTTTCGTTCGCCGACGCCGAACCCCTCTCGAACCGGCTGGCCGTCGAGGCGCCATCGGCGGTGCTGGCCGTGCGCGCGGCCATCGCGTGGACGAGTCCGGGGGATTCCGTCTTCTTCGACGAGTTCAGCCAGGGGTTGGGGGCTTCGCGCTCGCCCGCGCGCGCCACGGTCGACTTCCTGGTCGGCGCGCCCATCGGCCGGGCGTCGCTTCACCTGGGGCTGGTCGTGCTCCTCGCGTTCCTGTGCGCGGGCCTCCGCCTGGGCGCTCCGCTCGCTCCCGTCCCCGGCCCGCGCCGGTCGGCGCTTGAGCACGTGACGGCGCTCGCGGCCGTATACGAGGGCGCGCGCGCCCGCGAGACGGCGGCTCTTCTGATGCTCGGGCAGCTCGCGCGCGCCCACCATCTTCCATCGCCCCGGGACATGCCGGGAGCCGAGCGTCTGCTCGCGCGACTCGAGACCCAGTCCCACCGGCCCCACGCTCTTCGGCTCATCCGCCAGGGTCTCGCCGCCCGTCCCGTGGAGCTGATCCCGATCGCGCGGGGCATCGACGACCACACCCCCGGGAGGGCCTCCGCGTGAATTCGCCGAATCCGGCGGTCCGGCTGCTCGCCGCCCTCGACCAGATCGTGCTCGGCCAGGGCACGATGCTCCGTCAGATGATGATCACCCTGCTCGCCCGGGGGCACGCGCTCGTGGAAGGGGTCCCGGGCACGGCGAAGACCTTGGCCGTGCGCGCGCTCGCCAAGGGACTGAGCCTGGAATTCGGCCGGGTGCAGTTCACGCCGGACCTGATGCCCACCGATCTCACGGGCGTGAACGTCCTGGACGACTCCGGACGCGACTTCACCTATCGGCCAGGGCCGGTCTTCACCGAGCTGCTGCTGGCCGACGAGATCAACCGGGCTCCCGCCAAGACCCAGGCCGCGCTCCTCGAATCGATGGAGGAACGGCAGGTCACCGTGGACGGGGTGACCCGTCCGCTGCCGGAGGCCTTCACGGCGTTCGCCACCCAGAACCCGGTCGAATACGAGGGCACCTATCCATTGCCGGAGGCGCAGGTGGATCGCTTCCTCATGAAGATCGCCGTGGACTATCCCTCCGAGGATGCCGAGAACCGGATCCTCGACGGCCACGACGCGGGTTTCCGCGCCGAGAACGAGGACACCTACCCGCTCGGCGACCCCGTCTCCCGCGAAGAGCTGCTGGCGATGCGCGCCGCCGTCGATCGCATGCACGTGGACGAACGCATCCGCCGCTACATCACGCGGGTCGTGCGCGCGACGCGCGAGGAGTCGGTGTTCGCGTTGGGGGCGAGCCCACGCGCCGGCGTGGCCCTGCTGCGCGCCACCAAGGCCGAGGCCTGGCTGAACGGGCGCGACTTCGCCATCCCCGACGACGTAAAGACGCTCTCCTTCCCCGTCCTTCGCCACCGGGTGGTGCTCACGCCGGAGGCCGAGGTGGAGGGGCGCTCCTCCGACGCCGAGGTGGCGGCGTTGCTGGAGACGCTGGAGGCGCCGAGGTAGCGGGGATGGGTGGAGAACCGGTTCCCGAGCGGCCCAAGGTCTACCACATCGTTCACGTTGATCGCCTGGGGTCGGACGCGGAGGCGAAGTGATTCGGTTCAAGACGGGCAATTTGTTCGACGAGGACGCCGAAGCCTTGGTCAACGCCGTCAATTGCGTCGGTGTGATGGGGCGCGGAATCGCACTCCAATTCAAGCGCGCCTTCCCCTCCAACTTCACGGCCTACCTCGCCGAGTGTCGGCGGGGCGAGATGAAGCCTGGGCGCGTCTTCGTGTACGAGACTGGCTCGGGCCTGCCGCCCCGATACATCATCAACTTCCCCAGCAAGCGCCATTGGCGCGGCAAGAGCCGCATCGAGGACATCGAATCGGGGCTACGGTCGCTCGTCAACGAGATCCGGGACCGGGACATCCGCTCCGTCGCCATCCCTCCCCTCGGGAGCGGGTTGGGCGGGCTCGACTGGTCGATGGTGCGCGCTCGCATCCTCGAGGCCTTCGAGGATCTTGACCATACTCGGGTTGTCGTCTTCGAACCGGTGACGCCCGCGCCAGGATACGCGCGCGCGGCTTCCGACTGGTTCGGTCGGCCTTGATCCGCGCCTTCCCGAGTCGGCGGGCCCTGTGGCTGCTCGCGCTGGCCTCGCCCCTGCTGGTGGTTTCGGTGCCCGCCGCGCTCATGGTCGATGTGGTGATCGGCGGGCTGATTCTGTGGGACGCGCGCCGGACGCGGGTCCCCGAGGTGGGCCGGCGGGCCCCGGACGTGGCGTCCCTGGGCGCGTTCGGAGAAGCGGTGGTTGCGGTCGCCAACCGTGCTCCGCGCGCCCTCCGCGTGCTGCTCACGGACGACATCGACGCGCGATGGGAGCGCACGGGCGGCCAACCGGGCGCCGACGACTGGAATGCGGGCGTGCGCCTGACCGTGCAGCCCTTCGGGTCGGCATCGCGAACCTACCGCATTCGGCCCCTCGCCCGCGGCCTACTGGAGCTCGGAGACCTGCACGTGCGCGTGCTGGGCCCGCTCGGGCTCGCGTGGACGCGCGTTACGGTTCCCGCGAGGGATGTCGTGCGCGTTCAGCCGGGCATCGGCGATTTCCTGCGGGCCAGGAAGCACGACGTTCGGCGCCCCCTCCGCGAAATGGGGCCCCGCCGGACGCGCATGCGCGCGGAGGGCACCGAGTTCGAGAGTCTCCGCGAGTACGTGAGGGGAGACGACCCTCGCTTCATCGACTGGAAGGTCTCCGCCAAGCGCCGGCGCTTCGTGGTGCGCAACCATCAGGCGGAGCGCGGGCAGCACGTCGTTCTGGCCGTTGACGCGGGTCGTCACATGCGCGAGACGATTCTGGACCGCGAGCGCGCCGACATCGCGCTGGCCGCCTGCATGGTTCTGGCCAGTCGCGCGCAGGCCTACGGCGACCGCCTCGGGATGATCGTCTTCGACGAGCGTGTCCGTCACGTGTCGGCACCTCGGCGGGTAAACCTCTCCCGGCTCGCGGACACGCTGACCGAGGTGGAGACCCGCATGGTGGAACCGAACTATCCCCTCGCCATGGCGACCTTGGGCCGAACCTTCCGCAAGCGCTCGCTCGTGGTGCTCTTCTCCGACGTGATCGACGAGAGGGTGTCGCGGGCGCTGGTGCGCTCGCTGGGCCGGGTCGCGCGCGCGCACTTGCCGCTCGCGGTGGCCATCGGCAACCCGGGCTTGGAGGAAGTCGCCGCCCAGGGGGTGACGACCGACGCCGACGCGTTTCGAAGGGCGGCCGCGGCCGAGCTGGTGCAGGCGCGCGCGCTGGCGCTGCGGGAAATGCGGCGTTCCGGCATCCTCGTGGTCGATGTCCCGCCCACCCAAACGCTCGCGGCCACGATCGACCAGTACGTGGAGGTGAAGGAGCGGGGGTTGCTGTAGGGGGTTGGTGGGTGTGGTGAAGCCGATGCGCATGAAGGCGTGCTGATGGGGCGCGACCTCTCGCCGCAAGCTCTCCGGCTTGCTGTCGCCGCCGGCGGGAGTGCACCTTCCATGCTCTCTAACCCCTTAGCCCGCAGCGGCCCACGAAACGATGCAGGACGACGACAAGAACCGGCTGGAGTCAACGGACGACGCGGCATCGCGCCCCGCGGTGGTTCGCGAGCCTCTCGCCCCAACGCTCCGAAGGCCGCCGGTCCAACTGGGCGACCCGTCCGACGACGCCAATCCGGCAGCCCCTGATGTTTTCCCGGGCGAAGCGACGGCTCCCGCCCTTCAGGGTTCCCGCTTGGAGGAGGAAGGCGCGCTCCCAGGCGAGGGCGTGGAACGCGAGGAGTTGGAGCGCCAAGGCGACACTCCCATCAAGCAGCCATTCGATCCGACCCGGATCAGAATCGCTACGAAGGAGCCGACGGTCGATCTCGTGATGGAGCGCATTCGCAGGCGGGAGATCGACCTCGAGCCCGACTTTCAGAGGTCCGGCGGCATCTGGCCCATCGGGACGCAAAGCCGATTGATCGAATCCATCCTGCTTCGCATTCCTTTGCCCGTGTTCTACATGGCGGCGGACAAGAATGACAAGTGGCAAGTGGTCGACGGACTCCAGAGGCTCGGCACACTGCGCAATTTCATTCTCGACAAGAGCCTGCGCCTGAGAGGCTTGGAGTATCTCAACCAGTTTGAGGGGCACGACTACGATGAGTTGCCACGCCCCATGCAGCGCCGGATCACGGAGACCCAGCTGTCCTGCCACGTCATCGAGCCGGGCACCCCGCCGGAGGTGATGTTCAACGTCTTCAAGCGCATCAACACCGAGGGCAAACCACTGGTGGGCCAAGAGATTAGGCACGCTCTCAATCCGGGCGAAGCCCGCGATCTCCTGCAGCAATTGGCGGAATCCGACGAGTTCCGGAGGGCCACTGACGGCACCGTCAACCCGAGGCGCATGGCCGATCGCGAATGCGTCCTTCGCTTCCTGGCCTTCCGGGCGCTGGGCGACGCCTCGTACGCGGGCAAGCAGGACGAATTCCTGATGCGCGCCATGAAGTGGCTCAACGGCCACACGGACACCCATCTGGCATTGAGTGCCGATTTTCGGCGAGCCATGGTGTTGGCGGCGGAAATCTTCGGGAAGGAGGCCTTTCGCAAGCCACCACGGGCGGGTTACAAGGGTTGGCGAAGCCCGGTCAACAAGCCGCTCTTTGAGAGCCTTGCAGTTGCGTTGGCCGAGGTGCCCGAAGGCCGGGTCGATGGGCTCAGGGAGCGCAAGACGGAACTGGTGGTCGGCCTGCGCGAGCTCATGGGAGACGCGGAGTTCTTCGAGAGCATCTCCGTGGGGACGCAGGCAACAAGACAAGTCACGATCCGCTTCGAGCGAATGCGGCAATTGGTGGGAGGGAGGCTGTCGTGATCGACTCACTGCACCTGAAGAACTTCAAGTGCTTCCGGGACCAGAGCATCCCGCTGCGGGGATTGAACGTCCTTGCCGGGCTCAATGGGGCAGGAAAGAGCAGCGTAATCCAAGCCATTCTGCTCCTCAACCAGCGCGGGGAGGACTTGTCGAAGAGCGGCCTATGGCGCACGCCGCTCGTCAACTTGGGCTCCTTTCGCGATGTCCTTCATGAGGGAGCTGACGAAGATGTGGTCCGGCTCGTTCTGTCACTCGCCGAGGGCGCCACGATCTGGATGAAAGAAGACCGGTCGCCGAGCGGGTCGGGGTCACCGCCCTTGGGAATCGAGTCGGACGGGACCAGCCAAGCATTCCCCCGCAAGATATTCTACCTTGCCGCGGACCGACTTGGGCCGGAGTTGACCCTCCCCTACGTGGAAGGGGTAGGCCAGTCGGCAACGCCCTTGGGAAAGCGAGGGGAGCATGTGCTGTGGTACCTCGACGAGAGGGCGAGCCTTCCCGTCGACCCGTCGGTTAGACACCCGGGGGAACCGAAGAACACGCTGGCCGATCAAGCCAACGCCTGGCTGGGTGTGGTCAGTCCAGGAGCGGCACTCAGAGTAGAGGCGATCCCCGCAGCGGACTGTGCGGTCGCGAGCTACAGCTATGAGCAGGCGGACGACGTGCCCAGCCGTCCGTTCCGGGCTGGCAACGTGGGGTTCGGCGTGAGCTATGCCCTGCCGACGATTACCGCCTTGCTCGCACCCAAGCGGGATCGTGACGATCCCAGAGAACATCTGATCGTGATCGAGAACATCGAGGCCCACATCCATCCGGCTGGGCAGACGGCATTGGCGGAATTGGCGGCGCGAGCGGTCGCGGGGGGTTCTCAGGTGATTCTCGAGACCCACAGCGACCATGTGCTGAACGGGGTTCGACTTGCTGTTGCCGAGGGCATTCTGGAGCCCGATCAAGTGGCGATTCACTACTTCGAGCGCGCGGGTCTTGATGTGCGGGTGACCACGCCTGAGCTCAACGGTGCCGGCCGCCTCGACGTGTGGCCTGAAGGCTTCTTCGACCAGCATGAGCGAGACTTGTCCCGCCTCATCACAGCTTCCCGTGCTTCGGCCAAGGGGATCTGATTCCGGGGTGGGGAATCCAGGTGGCAAGCTGTGGTTCGTGTTCAACGAGCTGTCCGCCCGACATGTGGCCGACTCTCGCGACGAGGGGAGCAGGCGGCTTGACAGCATGGTGGAGGCCATCGCTGGAGTGATGAACGGCAGGCCAGCGGAGTTGGTGTCCTTTGGTGAGGAGTTCTGGAACTGCGAGCTGGCCACCGGCTACACGGCGTACGATTGGATCAGCAGCGCCGATCCAGACTTGAAGAGACTGCTTGTGGGAGTGGCCACTCAGACCGACTTGCCCCAGGAAGCTGGTAACGCGCTAAGCGACCGCTTCCACCGGTCGGAGTTCCACGTGTCCGGCGCATCGGAACCGACTGCCTCACTCGCGGCTCGCGGCCTGGGCGCCGCCTTTCTCCTCCATGGCATCGGCGCCAGCCTGCCGTCCGACGGGCAGTGGGACCGGACCCGAATCCCACTCCGGCACCAGTGGCTTGACGATGATTGCTGCGAAAGGGAAGCCAACGTCGAGGTCCTGCACGTTGCCGAACCGCGTCACGTCGAGGAGGTGTCCGGTGCTCTCCTTCGACGAAGCCAGCAGGCTTTAGCGGAAGGCCGATCTCACGATTTCGCTGATCGGAAGAGGGTTTGCTTTCCGCACCTCCGCTTCGGTACCGAGGTGGACGGCCAGTTCGCGAAAGTGCCGCAAGGATACTTTGCTAGATTCGTCTGGAAGCTCGTTGACCTAGATCACGCATGCATGCGGTGGCGACGGAGCGAAGCGGCTCGGACTCCAGAGATCCCCAGCTCTCCCGAGAGCGAGCCCACGATGCAACAATACGGGCACCTGCGCGTCTTTCCCGATCACGAGCGGCGGAACCAGACCTATGAGCAGCATGTCAGGGTCGGCCAAGCCTACCGCATTCACTTTCGCGTCGTCCACAAGTCAAAGGAGATCGAGATCGGTTATGTGGGACCGCATCTTCCGACGAAGAATCACCCAAAACTGTGACTTGACCTGGCAGCTCCCCCCCAGCGCGTGTCCATCAGGGGGCCTGATCCCGTCCTCTGAGCGATCAGGGCCGATCCCCATCCCCCTCCAGCTCATCCGCGATCGCCCGGAACGCCTCCAGCGCGGCGCTCAGATCCTCCACGATCTCCCCGGCCAACACCTCCGGCTCCGGAAGAGCCTCGCCGTCCTGCAGCGAGCGGTCCTTGAGCCACAGCAGGTCCAGGTTCAGCTTGTCGCGCTTCGCCAGCTCGTCGTACTCGAACGCGCGCCAGCGACCGTCCTCGTTTTCCGGGCTCCACGTTGGCTCCCGCTTGTGGCGTTCGCCCGGCCGGTAGCACGTCACGAAGTCGTCCAAGTCCGCACGCCGGAGCGGCTTCATCTTCAGGGTGAAGTGCTTGTTGGTCCGCAGGTCGTAGACCCAGAGCCGCTCGGTCCACGGCTGCTCGCGCGCCGGCTTCGCGTCGAAGAACAGCACGTTCGCCTTCACTCCCTGGGCGTAGAAGATCCCAGTGGGCAGCCGCAAGAGCGTGTGCACATCGTAGGCCTGAAGTAGGTTGCGGCGCACCGTCGCGCCCGCGCCGCCCTCGAACAGCACGTTGTCGGGCACCGCGATGGCGCAGGTGCCGTGCATCTTGAGCAGCGTCTTCACGTGCTGGAGGAAGTTGAGCTGCTTGTTCTTGGTGCTGGTCCAGAAGTCCTGACGCTCGTAGGTGTCGGATTCCGTTTCCAGCTCGCCCTCCTCGTTCACGATCCGGACGCTGCTCTTCTTGCCGAACGGGGGGTTCGTCAGCACCAGCGAGAACCGGTCGCCGGGGTCGCCCGCCAGGCTGTCCACCCCGGACCGGACCGGAGAGTCCTCGGGAGCGATCCCGTGGAGGCAAAGATTCATGATGCAGAGCCGGGCCGTGGCGGGCACGATCTCCCATCCGCGAACGAAGTCCTGCCGGAGGTGGCGCTTCTGGTCCGGGTCGAGCGTCTTGCCGTGGTGGCGGATGACGTGATTGGAGTTGCCCCGATTTCGTGGACACCTAGAGTTGGCTAAACGCCATGGAGGTCCATGTGGGCACAGGAAAGGGAAAGAGGTATTCGAGAGAGTACCGGGAACGGCTGGTCGCCTTGGTTCGACAGGGTCGCGGGCCGATGGAGCTGGCTCGGGAGTTCGAGCCGAGCTCGGAGACGATCCGGAGGTGAGTGGCCGAGCAGGATCGTGAGGAGGGGCTTCGGAGCGACGGCTTCACCCGCGCCGAACGGAAGGAGAACCGGGAGCTTCGGCAGGAGAACCGGGAGCTTCGGCAGGAGCGAGACATCCCAAAAAGAAGCCGCGGCCTGGTTCGCCCGGGAGGCCACCGGGAGGCGTTCCGATTCATGAGGGCGTGTCAGGCCGAGTTCTCCGTCGCGGCGATGGCCCGTGTCTTCGAGGTCTCGAGGGCGGGCCACTACGCGTCGGTGAGTCGGACTCCTTCGAGGAGGATCGAGGACGACGAGTGGTTGCGGACGCTGATCCGCGAGATCCGCGAGGAGAGCCGCGGGACCTACGGTGCGCCGCTGATCCATGCCGAGTTGAGGGATCGGGGGGCTCGCGTCAGTCGGAAGCGCGTCGCTCGGCTGATGCGGGAGGACGGGCTTCGAGGCGAGAGCCGCCGGCGGGCGTTTCCGGACCACGGTGCGGGAGCCTGGGGCGCGGCGGGCCCCCGACCTGGTGGAGCGGGACTACGGGGTCAACGCCCCGGACCTTCTTTGGGTTGCGGACATCACCCACATACCGACACAGACACGGCCGCTGTATCTGGCGGCCGTGCTGGACGCGTTCTCACGGCGGGTCGTGGGGTGGGCGATGGCGCTCCACCTGCGCGCCGCGCTCGTGTTTTCGGCGCTGGAGATGGCGCTGAACACCCGGCGGCCGGAGAGGGTGATCCACCACTCGGACCAAGGGTCGCAGTACACATCCTCGGCGTTCCGAAAGCTCTGCGAGCAGGCGGGTGTCGCGTGCTCGGTGGGATCCGTGGGCGACTGCTACGACAACGCCATGGCGGAGAGCTTCTTCGCCACCCTGGAGTGCGAGCTTCAGAGCCGGATCAGCTTCCCGGGTCCGCAGACAGCCCGGGATGAGGTCTTCCGGTTCATCGAGGGTGGTACAACCCGCGGCGGCGACATTCGGCCTTGGGCTACCGGTCCCCGGTGGACTTCGAACGCACCCTCCATGAGGGTGAGCTTCCCTCCGGAAACGGGACGTTGGCGACATGCTCCCTACAATGAAGGTCTTTCCCGTTAGCCGCCCCCCCGCGCCGGGTGAGCGGGCCGGGGCGGCCAGGGGAAATGGGAGGGGCCTGTCGGCGGCTGCTCAGCCGCTACGAGGGTCGCGCTCCCGGCCGACCCCTCGGGATGGCCTCAGGCGCCGCGCCAACTGACGGCGGCCGCGGCCCGATCCCAGGTGGCGTCCAGTCGCCACACTACAAACTGTCTACGAAAACGGGGCAACCTCACCACATCGAACACTGCTAAGGAAAGGGATACCTTCAGCCGTAGCGCAACGCTCAACGAGCCCGATTCTTGGTGCGAGTCGCGCCACTGACCGGCGCGATGTCACTTGGAAGATCGGGCTCGTGATCGAGCTCGGGCTGGTTTTGTGGAGCCAGTCGCGCCAGTGGTGGCCGGGGCGACGTCACCGCCGCTCTTTCCGTCTTCGGTCGCCTCCCCGACTTCGGGTCCCTTCGCAGCGCCATTCGTGTCGCCAGCATCGTCTTGGAGGGAATCGAAGAAATCCCTTATCTTCTCGATCTTTTCCAGGTAATCGACCGCATCCATCGCGGAATCAAACACAATCCACCCAAGTAGGACGGCCTCCCCCCAAGGGGGAGGTAGAGGAATAATAACCCTCCTCGCGACACTCTTCGTGAGACTCTTCTTCAGATTCTTCTTGGCTTTTTCCTTAAAGATTTTCTTTGAGAGTCTAGGAAGCTCCCTTTCGAACACTTTTCTGAGCCTCTTTCGGAGTTTCTTGTAGGCCTTCTTGTCTAACTTACCGTCCCTCTTGAAATTCCTGTCGAGTTTCTTCAACTGCTTCGCGAACTTTTCGAGCTTCTTCCCGAGCTTCGAATCTTTCGGGACACGCCCAAGCAGCGTCCTGAGCTGCCTAAATGTTTGCTTCAACTCCTTGAGACTCTTCTCAGGACTCTTCTTGGCACTCATATCCTGTTCTCCGATCTCCAAATCACCGCATTCTGTTGCGAGCCTCTGCCATCGCTGTAGTTGATGATAACGGCACCTCAGGCGATGCTGATCATACAAGGTCACCCTGTGGCGCGTCAACCGAATCCCGAGGCCGCCCGCGACGCCCGCACCTCCCCCGTCGCCCCTCTCCAACCCTCACCCGGCGCCAAGGCCAAGGCCAGCTCCCGCCGCTCCCCCGACGGCCTCCCCGTCCAGAGCCTCCCCTCCCTGCTCGATCACCTCGCCACTCTCACCCTCAACCACGTCACTCTCGTCGACGGCCCCGATGCCTCCTTCCCCTCTTCGCTCACCCCACCCCCCTTCAGCGACGAGCCTTCGAACTCCTGAAGGTCGATCCCCTCAAAATGTTTCCAGTAGCCTGACAGCCTGTTCGTCGCTATCCCGTTGACTTACCGATCCTTATCCCCTGGACCGGCTGTGAAGTTCCGCTTAGTTCCCAAGACGCGTCCGATCGCCACACTACGCACTGTCCACAAGAACGCGGCAGCCTCACCGTCGCCCGTAGCCCGCCGGCATCGGACGGAGAGCTCAAGAGCGGCGCTGGACGAGGAAGGCGCACAGTGCTCCGGCAACCGTCACGAGAAGTTCCGCCTCGGCCGCGGTTACGGTGCGACCCTCCCGACCGTGGCGCGCATTGTCGGAGGCATAGCCCCAGAGCTTCTGGACGCCCTGGTCGAGCGGCGTTGGAAGGCTAAGCCGGGATACGAGCTTGCCGAGAGTGGGCTTCGGCTGCCCGGTCACGTCTCGTGCCGTCGCTTCGAGCGCCGTCATTGCGTGTTGGATTGCGCCGGTGACATCCGGTTCAGGGCGACGGGAAATATCAGCGAAGGCCTCCCGCATCTCGGTTGCCGCGACGGCGAGTCTGGACTCCTCGAGAACACGAGGTGCGTTCTGAGTGCTCATGGCGAAGGCCTCGGAGCCACGCCGAACAATCTGGCCGTCTCGTAGCTCCCAGCCGATGCCCTTCTCCATCATGAAGCCGTTGAGGCGCTCCGCAGATCGCGTTGCTGAAGATGGGTCGCGATCTTGACTGATGCGACTGTAGAACGCTTCGGCTGCGTCGTAAACCTGATACCGCGGAGCATCGTCCAAGATCGTGTTGACTTCATCCCAGAGATCGGTGGGTGACGAGTTGCTGCGATCTGGCGAAACCAACAGAGTTCGGCACACCACGTGCCGCAGCGCGCGGCGACAGCCCAGCCTCCTGAGCGAGGAGCGGAATCACCCCCCGCAGTTCAGAGGGAGCGTCCTCCCGAATCGTAATCGGGGCGGCGACGGCCCGGTAACCCTCCCGGGTCGAGCAGTTCTCGCTCATGGGTCGCCGCTTCCCAAGGGTCGCGCTGGAACTCGCGTCATGTCGTCTTCGATGCCTCGAGTTCGTCGCTGATGGCGCGGAAGGCGTCGAGGGCCGCGCTCAGGTCCTCGACGATGGCGGCGGCGAGCACATCGGGCTCGGGGAGGTTCTCGCCGTCCTGCAGCGACCGGTCCTTGAGCCACAGCAGGTCCAGGTTCAGCTTGTCGCGCTTCGCCAGCTCGTCGTACTCGAACGCCCTCCAGCGACCGTCCTCGTTTTCCGGGCTCCACGTTGGCTCCCGCTTGTGGCGTTCGCCCGGCCGGTAGCACGTCACGAAGTCGTCCAAGTCCGCCCGCCGGAGCGGCTTCATCTTCAGGGTGAAGTGCTTGTTGGTCCGCAGGTCGTAGACCCAGAGCCGCTCGGTCCACGGCTGCTCGCGCGCCGGCTTCGCGTCGAAGAACAGCACGTTCGCCTTCACTCCCTGGGCGTAGAAGATCCCAGTGGGCAGCCGAAGAAGCGTGTGCACATCGAACGCCTGAAGGAGGTTGCGGCGCACCGTCTCGCCCGCGCCGCCCTCGAACAGCACGTTGTCGGGCACCACGATGGCGCAGGTGCCGTGCATCTTGAGCAGCGTCTTCACGTGCTGTAGGAAGTTGAGCTGCTTGTTCTTGGTGCTGGTCCAGAAGTCCTGACGCTCGTAGGTGTCGGACTCGGTCTCCAGCTCACCTTCCTCGTTCACGATCCGGACGCTGCTCTTCTTGCCGAACGGGGGGTTGGTGAGCACCATCGAGAAGCGCTCGCCGGGGTCGTTGGCCAAGCTGTCCACGCCAGAGCGGACCGGAGGCTCGTCCGGGGCGATTCCGTGCAGGTAGAGGTTCATGATGCACAGCCGGGCGGTCGCGGGCACGATCTCCCAGCCGCGCGCGAAGCGGGTGCGCAGGTGTGCCTTCTGGTCGGGGTCGAGCGCGCTCCCGTGCTCCCGGACCACATGGTCGTGGGCGGCGAGCAGGAACCCACCCGTCCCGCAGGCGGGATCGCAGACGGTGTCGTCCGGCCCCGGACGCACGCAGTCCACGATCGCCCTGATCAGTTCGCGCGGCGTGAAGTACTGGCCCGCTCCCTTCGGAGACTCCTGGGCCGACTTGGCCAGCAGGCCCTCGTAGATGTCGCCCTTCACGTCGGCGTGCATCGACACCCAGTCCTCGGGGTCGATCAGGTCGACGATCAGGCGCTTGAGCGTGGCCGGATTCTGGATCTCCTGCCGGGCCTTCTTGAAGATCTCGCCCAGCATTCCTCCTTGGCGGGGAAGCTCCGCCAGGATGTGCCGGTAGTGGGTTTCGAGCTCCTCGCCATCGCGAGCGAGCAGGCTCGGCCAGTCGAGTCCCTTCGGCACGATGGGAGGATGATTCCACGGCGGCTCGGTCCGCTGGTGGGCCATCTTGAGGAAGAGCAGGAACGTGATCTGCTCGGTGTAGGCCATGTACGACAGGCCGTCGTCGCGAAGCAGGTGCGCGAAGCTCCACGCCTTGTTGACGATCTGCCGGGTGTGGTTGGCGGGCATGGGCGAGGTGGCGGACTCAGGGGCGGTTCCGGTCGCGCACGGAGGGCCGCCGGTCCATCCGAGTCAGTCCGCGGCGGGTTCGGACACCGGTTCGCCCTCGGCTGGCTCCGGATGGCCGCCGCCGTCCGACTGCTCCCGTGCCTCCTTCGCCAGCCGCGCCTCCACCGCCGCCTTCCGGCGCATCGCCACTTCCCTTGCCCGGACGAGAGAAGCCACGACGTTCTCCACTTCCAGCGCGCCCTCCGGGAACCGCCACGGCTTCCGTGTCACCTGTAGCCTCCCTGACTTGATGGTTCGTCGCCTGAGGGTCGACGGATCCCACATGGGCCCTTCCTCACGGACTCCCTTCCAGCCCGCCGATTCCTCCAGCAGGACCGGGACTCGACCGGAAGTGTCGTACACCTGCCAACCGTCCGCAACGTGCCGGTACAGGTCGCGGATGTTCCTCCAGCTGCGCTCGAAGCGTCGGCGGACCACCGGCTCCGGGATGTGATGGCCCCCTTCAAGGCACGCGCCCCATCCCGAACCGGTTTCGCCAAGTGGTCCCGGAAACGTATCTTGGATGGAGACAAGCTGCCGTTAGCACGATAATACAAGATGGCGGCGCCCCGTCAAAACCGAGGATCCCTCGAACCGTGACCCACCCGCAGGCCGTCACGCTCCAAGACCTCTTCGGTCCCCTCAACCCCTTCGAGGAGAAGGCCGCCCCCGAACGCCTCTACCTCAAAGGCGACCGGTCGCTGCTGGAACGAGGTCCCCGGATTTCCGTCGTGGGCTCACGACGCCCGTCACCCGAGGGCTTGCTGTGGACGCGGCGCATCACCGAGATGCTGGTGGAGCACGACGTCACCGTCGTGAGTGGCTTGGCTCTCGGGATCGACACGATGGCCCACCGTACCGCGATGGTGGCTGGCGGCAGAACCGTGGCCGTGCTCGGCACCTCGTTGGGTCGGTACGCGGTCCAGAGGAACCGCGAGCTTCAGGACATGATCGGGGAGCGCCATCTGCTCGTCTCCCAGTTCCCGCCGGGCAGGCCCGCGCGGCGCTCCAACTTCCCCCAACGCAACAAGACCATGGCGCTGATCTCGGACGCCACCCTGATCGTCGAGGCCACCGAGACGAGCGGGACGCGGTACCAAGGGTGGGAGGCGATCAAGCTCGGGCGCCCGGTGCTCTTTCCCAAGCGGTTTCTCGCGCGCGAGACCACCTCGTGGGCCGCTGAGATGGAGCGGTATGGAGCGTTCGGATTCGACGCGAACACGCTTCCGCTGGTGCTCGACGACCTACCGTGCCGTACTCTTGGGGCGGGGGTACGGGCGGATGGGCTGCCGTCTTGAGGGCGGCGCAATTCGGATCGGTGAAGAGGAGTTCTTGATGCGCTTCAAAGCTAACGGTCCCGCGATTCCTGACTCACTGCTCGTGGAGCGGGATGCGGGCAAGGTCGTGTTCCTGTGTGGTGCGGGGGTGTCGAAGCCGGCCGGAATGCCCGATTTCATTGAGCTCGCGGAGCTGGTGATCAAGAAGCTCGATCCGAGATCGGATTCCAAGATCCGGCGGGCACTCGACACCCATAAGTCGGATGATCGCGAGCAGGACCTTGAAGAGTTGTCCCGGCCATCGCTGGACCGAATCTTCCAATGGCTCTACGAGGAATACGGGCGTGAGCGAGTGAAGAAGATCGTGTGGAATAGACTGAACGGATCTTCCACGAGCCGCAGATGTGAGTCTCGGCCCGAAGGATGGGAGCACAGTATCATAGCTCGTCTGTCGGCCAACATGGAGGGGAAGCCCCAGATCGTCACCACGAACTTCGATCGCCTGTTCGAGAAAGTGCTCGCGGCGTCCGGCAAGCAGACCCTATTCGAACCGCCGATGTATCCTGCCCTGCGACACGGGTCTGCCGTCACTGGCATAACCTACCTGCATGGCCGACTGGCCGACAGGGAGTCCGGCACACACAACTACGTTCTCGGCAGCGAAGACTTGGGACGCGCGTACCTCTTGGAAGGCTGGGCTGCGAGGTTCGTCCGCGACCTGCTCGAACACTTCACCGTGGTGTTGCTTGGCTATCGGGCGGAGGATCCACCGATACGCTATATGCTCCAAGGTCTCAAGCTCTCCGGGAACCGCACCCGGGACCGAGTCTTCGCGTTCGATCAAGGCGAGGCTGAAGCGGTTCAAGCCGAGTGGCGCAGTCGCCAAGTAAAGGCAATTCCCTACGAAGGCAAAGGGAACGATCATGATGCGCTCTGGGAGACGCTCGAAGCCTGGGCTGGTCGTGCAGACGACCCTGCGTCGTGGCGGCGCGGTGTCGTGAGATTGAGCCTGAGGGGACCGAGGGCGTTGACCCCGCACGAGAGAGGAATGGTGACGCACTTGGTCAGGACCACCGTCGGGGCCAAGGAGTTCGCCGAAACGACGCCGAGTCCACCGGCCGAGTGGCTTTGCGTATTTGATCGGTCCTACAGGTATGGGCCGCCGGTGCTCGCCATTGCTAATGTCATAGAGCCATTCGATCCTCTGGAATCATATCGCCTCGATGACGATCCGCCGTGGGTGGGCGACGGTGGAGAGGGTCATGCGACCTCGCGCGGTGACGACCTGCTTGCCTGGCGCCCGGGAGACGAGAGCGGTGGCAGGTGGCAGCGATTGGCGTACGACCGGAGGTCGCGGTTCCACCCACTCGCGCCCCGCCTGCATCACCTCGCCGGTTGGATGGTGTCGTGCGTGAACGACCCAGTGTTGGCCTGGTGGATTGCAAGGCAAGACGCGTTACACCCGGAGCTATACGATGTGCTCCAACGGGCCGTGGGAGACGCCCATGGGCTTGCCGCCCAAGTTCGACTTGGTTGGGTGGTGCTCCTCCGGTCTCTGGCGCGTGAGCAAGAGACAAGTCTCACTCCGAAGCTGAATCGCCTCAAGCGTCAGATCGAAGAGCAGGGTTGGACGCCCACCCTTCTTCTTGAGTTTGAATTGCTGGCGGAACCGGTCTTCAAGGTTGATCCGCGAAGCACCCTGGCCGAACCACCGCCGTCTGGTGCCTGGTCGGATCTCGATTGGAAAAGAGTGGCCCACTTCAGTGTGCGGTTTCCGCCTAAGCACATTTCTTGGCCGCAAGTGCCGGAAAGCCACGTGCCGTTGGTCTACGCCGCGCTTGACCGCAATCTCGTTCGCGCTGCGGCTCGGCTCCGGACAATCGATTGGCAGCATGTCCGTCCGTTGAGTCCCTTTCTCGCTGAGAACGGCAGGGAAGCGAATCTTCCTGACGACGCAGACGTATATGTCCGCTGGCTTCGCCAGCTATTCGCCCGTCTTGCGAGAATGGATCCGGCCCGCGCAAAGCGGCACATTGCTCTCTGGCCCGCCGCCGATCCGTCCATCTTCGACAAGCTGCGGCTTTGGGTATGGAACAATCCAGAGTTGTTTTCGGCTGCGGAGGTGGTGGCTCACATCGGTGCGCTGTCGGATGAGCAGTTCTGGCGCTTTGGTGACCAACGGCAGCTGCTGTTCCTCTTGAGGGATCGGT
Source organism: Longimicrobiales bacterium (assembly GCA_965221265.1). Taxonomy (GTDB): domain Bacteria; phylum Gemmatimonadota; class Gemmatimonadetes; order Longimicrobiales; family Gaopeijiaceae; genus BD2-11. The sequence continues at coordinate 1,113,459 of OZ244873.1, forward strand.
GGGGTGATTTGTCGGACAAACAACGACGTGCCATGAGCGAGCGCATCTTGCGGGGGCCACCACAATGCGACGATGAAGATGAGGCACGGCGGCAGGCAGCGTTGCGGTTTGGATGGCTCGCCAGACACGACTGCGTGTTTCCTAGTGGTCTAGTCCGGCAATGGACAAGTATGAAAGACAGTCTGCCGCGGTGGACCGACGATTGGATCAGCCAGGCGGTGGCGGCGCATGACCGTGGAGTCCGAGACGTGGAGTATGACGAGGATCACTCGTTGCTGGTTGGAGTTCCGGTGCAAGATATCGTGTCGGTAGCAAGGGACAACACCGGGACATCCCGGGCTTCGGGTGTTCGCAAGGAACCCTTCACCGGGTTGGTGAAGGCTCATCCTGCACGGGCGATCCGGGCTCTCGTCGCGGCCGCTCGTCGCGGTGAGTTCCCCGGTTGTTTCTGGGACTCCGCTCTCTACCATTGGCCCGAGGGTTCGCCGCCACGGGCAACCAGGGTGCTGCATGGTTGGCTTCTGCGACTCCCTCGCGCGACAATCGACCAGATGCGAAATTCGGTCCAGAGATGGTTGGTGAAACGGTTTCCGGAAGTAGCCTCGCACGATAGGGCGTTCGGCCTCAAGGTGTGGGACCACTTGGTCGGGTCGATCCTCAGGGCTAGCTCGGACGGATCGCGAGCGACCGGAACCGCTCCAGCGATTAGGACGCACCCAGTTCAGGCGTCTCGGCCGACGTTCGAACGTGCAATTAATTCGCCGGTCGGCCAAGCTGTCGAAGGGCTGTGGCAGGTATTGGAGCGGGATGAGCCAAGGGCCGGCGCCGGAATCTCCGAAGACGTGAAGATCCGGTTCGAAAGACTTCTGGGTGCGCGTGGTGAGGTAGCGGATGACGCGGTCTGTTGGCTGAGCCGCCGAATTGCCAAACTCAATCGTGTTGACCCACAGTGGGTGGGCGAGAAGATGATCCCATTGTTTCGGCTGGGTCACGCCCGGTTCGCGGCTGCTTGGCACGGAATTCTCTGGGTTCAGAGCGCCACGATCCGACGCTTGTTCGACTACATCAAGCCGGGCTTCATCGCCCTACCGACTACGATGGACTCCCGGGGCTGGCACGAGGAGGCGTGGCACTACTGCGAGTGGATCGTGGATTTGACGCAATCAACTGGACGCCTCCTGTCGTTCCAAGAGGCACGCGGCTGCCTGCGAAGCATCAGGGCGGATTGGCGGGAGCACGTAATCTGGGTCTTGGCACGTCGCGGGGCAGACGACACTGGCGGGTGGCGTGAGCACGTCATTCCGTTCACTCGTCACGCGTGGCCAAACGAACGCCGTTATCGGACCAGTGGAACCAGCGAGCAATGGTTGACATTGCTGTTCGACACCGGCGATGCGTTCCCGGATGTATTCGATGCGGTCAAGCACCACCTCTGTGAAGTCGACGCGCATCAGTTCATTCTGGATTTCGGGCCAAGGGCACCGCTTGCGGGGAGATTCCCGCAGCAGACGCTTGAACTCTTGGATCGCGTTGTACCCGAAGGAATGCAAGTGGCGCCCCATGGGCTGTCGTCAGTGCTCGATGTGTTGTCGGAGGCGGCTCCAGGACTGGTGGGGGACGTACGGTACAGCAGGCTACGGCGGCTCTCGAGTCAGCAATAGACGGCCTTCCGGGTCGACATCGAAGACGGACGGGAGATGGGGCGAGGCGGGCTGGGTCGGCTCGTCATTCCCTTGCAAGCCGCGGTGCCCGGATGCGCTTCAACAGCGCGGGGGCAGCCTCATCAGTTGGGTCCTGCGGCACCAGACCGCCCTCGTCCCGCAGGCGGGATCGCAGACGGCGTCCTCCGGCCCCGGACGCGCTCGGCACCTCGTTGGGTCGGTACGCGGTCCAGAGGAACCGCGAGCTTCAGGACCTGATCGGGGAGCGCTATCTGCTCGTCTCCCAGTTCCCGCCGGGCAGGCCCGCGCGGCGCTCCAACTTCCCCCAACGCAACAAGACCATGGCTAGGCCACCGAGACGAGCGGGATGCGGTACCAAGGGTGGGAGGCGATCAAGCTCGGGCGCCCGGTGCTCTTTCCCAAGCGGTTTCTCGCGCGCGAGACCACCTCGTGGGCCGCCGAGATGGAGCGGTACGGAGCATTCGGATTCGACGCGAGCACGCTTCCGCTGATGCTCGACGACCTTCCGTGCCGTACTCCTCGCGCGGCGTCAAGGGCGGATGGGCTGCCATTCTGAGGTGGTACGGTTCGGGAGAGCCCTGAGAGTGTTCGTCAGCGAGGTGGCGAACGCCACCGGCCCGATTTCGGAGAAGCCGCTGTCCAAGCCACCATCATGTGCTCGACGTCTTCAGGGGGCATCCTCGGCGGGGACACGCTCGGCCGCCGTTGGTTCGCCGTCGCCCGACTGCTCCTGTGCCTCCTTCAGCCGAGCCTCCACGGCCGCCTTCCGGCGCATCGCATCTTCCCTCGCCATGGCGAGAGCTGCCAGAACACTCTCGACCTTGGGTTCGCCTTCGGGAAACCTGCCTGGCTTGTGCGTCATCTCTGAGCTCCTTGGTTTCAGGTCGCTTGGCTCCGGGTCGGAGGAGCGCCACCGCGAGGCTTTCTCGCGGACCCATTTCCAGCCCTCCGACTCCTCAAGTAGGACGGAGGCGGGACCGGAATTATCGTACAACTGCCAGCCGTCCACGATATCCCGGTACAGGTCGCAGAAGTTCCTCCAGCTTCGCTCGAAGCGTCGGCGGACCACGGGCGGGGATGTCCGCCCGTAGCGGTGGGATTGGCCCCATGCGGGCGTCGGCAAGTTGCCGTGGCCAGGCCCAAGCACTTCGGCAATGGCTGGCGCTGTCAATGGGCATCGAAAATGTCAGGGTCTTGGGCATCGAAAATGTCAGGGTTTTGGGCATGGAAAATGTCAGGGTCCAAGCGCTGCCCCGCGTAGGGAGCGACGCGACCGGAGCGGGGCAGCGGGCCGGGAGCCGAGTGGCACTCATGACCCGGGCTCCTCGCCCGGGGAATTGGGGTTTGTTCGGGTTCCGGCAAGGGGGTGGATGGCCTTCGAGAGCTCGGCGTGGTGCCGCATGCGGTAGCTGTTGCCCCGGATGTTGACGATATGGCAGCGGTGCAGGAGGCGGTCGAGCAGGGCGGCGGCCATGACTTCGTCGCCGAGGATGCGACCCCACTCCTCGAAGCCCTTGTTCGAGGTAAGGACCGTCGAGGCGCGCTCATAGCGGCGATTGATCAGTTGGAAGAAGAGAACGGCGCCACTCTGGGTCACCGGCAGGTACCCGATTTCGTCGACGACGAGGAGCGCCGGGTGGGTCAGGGTCTTGAGTCGGCGTTCGAGTCGACCCGCGGCCTTCGCCTCCTCGAGCGAGTTCACCAGGTCCGTGAGTGACCCGAAGTAGATCTTGCGTCCGCGTTCGGCCGCGGCGATCGCCAGGCTGATGGCCAGGTGCGTCTTGCCGACCCCGGGCGGGCCGAGGAAGACGACGTTCTCCCTCCTTTCCACGAAGCCGAGTTCGTGGAGCGCGTCGATCTGCTCGCGCTTGATCGATGGCTGGAAGGAGAAGTCGAAGTCCGCCACGGTTCTCACGTACGGCAGTCGACTGGACCGCATGGCCGCCTCGAGGCGACGGCCGTTGCGCAGCCCGATCTGGGCGGCCAGAAGCCGCTCGATGGCCTCGCCCGCGGTCGCACTCCCTCCGTCGACCCCGGCAAGCACACCGTCCAGCGCCTCCAGCGCGCCGGGCATCTTGAGGTCGGCGAGTTGAGCCGCGATCCGCTCCCTGCGCGACGGCCGGCTCACCCCCCACCCTCCGTCATCCGAGCGTACTCGGCCAGCGGACGACGCTCGACGTCGAATCGCGGCGGCAGCGCCGCCGCCTCGGGCCGCCGCCGTCCCGGCCCCGACGACCGGGGGATCACCCGGCGGTAGGGCCAACGGGCCAAGGGCGTCAGATGCGGCCGCTCGGTCTCGTAGCGGTCCACCGGCCGCTCCCTCAGCGTCCCGTGGATGCGCACGTTGGCTTCGGTGTCGAGCCACCGCAGCGCCCGGGCGTTGAGATCGGCGTCCGAGACGAAGTCGCGACCGTAGAAGAAGTTCCCGCGGATGTAGCTCACCGGCCGTTCCACCTTGCCCTTCGTCTGGGCCCGGTACGGCCGACACGCCCGGATCCGGAAGCCCCAGTGGACCGCGAAGCGCACGAACTCCGGGTTCTCGACCAGCCGTCCCCCGCGGTTCCGGTCGTCTTCCACGATGACGGCCTTCATCTGGTCGAACAGGAGTTCGGAGGGCACGCCCCGGAAGTACCGGAAGGCCGACTCCAAGCCCTCCATCACCACCGCCATCGTCTGCCGCTCGTAGTACTGGAGCCACATCAGCCGCGAGTACCCGAGGACCACGATCAGCGCGTGTCGCTTGCCCCACGGGGTGCGGAACTCCGCGAAGTCCACTTGGCCCTGGTGGCCCGGAGGGGTCTCGAATCGCCGCACCGGCTCCTCCGGAGGCCGCGGCCGAACCTCGCGCACGTGTCGCTTCACTTGGTCGTAGCCGCCCTCGTAGCCCGCCGCCCGGACCTCCTTGTACAGGCGCACGGCGCTCAGTTCCGGATACTCGGCCAGCCGAGCCCCGATGATCTCCTTGTACGGATCAAGCTTCGAGGGCCGTCGCCGCCTGGGTCCGTACTCCACCGGACCCTCGTCCATCTCCCGATCCAGCTGGCCCGCCGCGATCCAGCGGTACACCGTCCGCTCGCTGATGCCGAGCCGCCGCGCCACCGCGGCCCTGCTCATCCCCTGTTCCAGGTAGTGTCGCAACAGCACCCGCGTCTCTCTCCCGAGCATCACGCCTCCTTCGTTCGATGGAGACGCGATGGTAGCCAACCCTCGCCTGATCCCTACCCGCCCTCCCACACCACCCCACGGCCAACCTCCGGGCACGAGCCTCAAGCCTGACATTTTCCATGCCCACCTTCCTGCAATTTTGTATGCCCGGTAACAGGCGCGCTTGGGTCCACTCGTGAGGTCGTCATGGGTCGTGCTCCGGCACCTCGCCCGCAGCAGCAATTGCACGTGCAAGGCCGGGAACGCGACTCTGCAACCTGTCACGCAAGTCATCGGACGCTCGGACCTGGCTGACGACTGCCCGACAATAGTCTCTCTGGCTCTGAAATCCAAGCTTCTTCGCGATACGATCAAGCAAGGGACTATGCTTGATTGAATACTTCCATACTAGTTGATCGAGATCCTCCGCCTTGCATAGCTCTCGATATCGGCGTCTTTGCCTTGACAGCAGATCGTCCATCTTCATCTCTGGAATGACTAGGTCAGAACCCTTCAGAATCGCCCTCCAGCCCGGCAGAGCCTCTAGGACTTGGTGCCGCACAATTCGCTCGCAGCGTTGCGCAGCCATCCTCCCTTCCAGATCATCGCCGGCAAGAACCTTCAATGCCTCGGAACGCGCGTCACGGAGCATGGTCTCTTCGTTGTCCCCGAGAGTCGCCGCCTGCCGTGACGAGACCGCCGCGATGGCATCGGCACAGCAGTAGAGCCCCTCGACGCTCGATGATGACAACACGAACACATCATTCCGCTTGAGTTGATCGATGGCCGCGTCCTCTCGATCATCCTTGTCAACTAGGCCGAATGCTCGCACTGGGTGGTGCTGCCGTGGCTTCCACAACGACATCCCCCTGACCGCACTCTGCACCTCTCGGCAACTGCCCACTGGGATGACAGTCACGTCGGGAAAGAGTGCTTCGTACAAAGGGCGATCAAGGCTGTCTTGCTGACCTTCAACGAACAAGACCGTCTTCCCGGCTCCCAGGATAGCCCGCCGCAACCCATCCGGTATGGGTGAATCAGGTGGCAGCAGGTCGACGTCCCACGCCTTGGGTTTCTTGTCGCCCCATTGGCAGGAACGGGCCATCAGCACTTGCGCATTGGGATCGACGGCTGGAAGACCGACCTCGTATGTCGCGATCACGAAGGCACAGTCTGAGCGCCGCGAAAACACAGCAAGTAGAAACGGCTCGATGATTGATCGATGCAGATGCCGCTCAGGTTCGTCGATCAGAAACACCATACGCGGGCCGGCGGTGATTACATCAGCAGCTAGCAAGACAGCGCTGCGCTCACCATCCGACATCTCCGCGATGTCGTATCGCGCGCCTGAGTTGCGGTGACGTGCCAAGAGCCGTTCACCACCGGTCCTCTCGACCGCCACCAACAAACCGCCTGCCGCGAGCAAATCGTTCAGGTCGTCCAACGAAGGGCGCGAATCAGTGGCGAGTTTCCGCGCACCGACGGTATCCCCGCTGTCAACGAGCTCGGCAATTGACCGTGCTCTGGAGTTGTCGTGGGCTATCAGATCATAGAAAATCGCTGAGTGTTTCTGGGTTGGGCTATGATCATAGAAGCGCGCATCGACTTGGGCTTCCAGTGTTTCCGATCTCGCACTCCATTCCTGTCGCTGTGCTGGCGTGATGGTGATGCTGCTCTCTTCAAGCCAATTTCGTCGGTGCGCGGGGATGCGGCGAAATCGCACGTCTTTCGCTTTACAAGTAGTTGCCAGATTTTGGACGAGGGCAGACTTACCGGATCCGTTGGGACCCAAGATGTAAATGGGGTGGCCGGGCTTGACACGCACGTCGAGAGACGGAGGTGAAGCTAATGGAATCGACCATTTCATGGAGTGCCTCTTAGCTGCTTGTGGATAAAGGAGGGCGTCGCCAATTGGGAAGCGCGGAAGCACTTCGCTGTGACAGCGTGGAACCCTTGGCTTGATCGCGTCCGGTGTGGACACGCACTGCTGGCGGACGCTGGTCGTCGTCCGTGTTTTGGGGAACTAGGCGGCCCTCGAACGCGCGTCGGAGGATGGATTGGCGGAGGGTGGCCACGTCCTTCAGTAGGCTAATGATCGTGTCGGTTGACTCGGTAACTGCATCCATTCCGTCGCGTGCGCGCCGGATGATTTCGCTTTGCTCCGTCTCCGAGGGCAAGGGGAAGGGGAAGGAGCGCAGCTTCGTCCCGTTGACATTGGCTTGACCGACCTGCTGGGAGACTACTGAGGCGATCCATGCTCGACCCCAAGTGGAATTGAGGCCGTTCGACACTATTGAAGACAGCTGAGGCCGTGCCGGGCGGACCCTGATGAGGTAGGACGCGAAAGAACACGGTTCCGGCCGGCCATGGTAGACAGCCGCCTTACCCACCAACTCGGCGCTATTCGTCCGATTGAAAAGCAAGTCGCCATGTGCCAGCAGTAGCGTCGGAAAATCACCGTGATCGACTGGAAGGTATTTGAGATTGTCGAGGTCAAGTGCGTTTGGTCGAATGTTCCCCATGCGGAGGACTGGCACTCCTTCGGGGTCCAGCGACGTCTTGGCTGAAGACCCATACTGTATAGCGACCCCAACCTGATCCACCGTGGCCCAGCACCACCCTTTCGGCAGCCCCGGCAACCCAGTCGTGTCCGGCGCGACCGGCTCCTTGTACTTCGCCTTCCAGTTCTTGGGCGGCTTCCGCCCCTTGGCCTTGAACTTCGCGAGTTGCTCGGTCTCCCACCGCTTCCGCCGCTCGGCCAGGATGCGCTGAAGGAGTTCCTCGCCGGTTTCCGTGGGCGGATTCTCCCTCCTCCACTGTTCCGTCAGCCTGCCCTCGACGGCGGCCTTGAGGACGGACGCACGGTAGCGTTCCAGATTCTCCTGCGCCCGCTTGAGCGCGGCGATGCCCTCGTCCAGCTTCGCGAAGAGCGACTCGATCTTGGCGACGATGCGGTGCTGCTCCGGGAGGGGGGCGAGTGGGACCGAAGCGTGTTCGAGCCAGACTCTCGGTACACGCCGTTGGCCTACGGCACCCTGCATGTTCTCGCGGGCCAGTTGCCGGAATGAGGATCGCAAAATCGAGTACGCAATCCACGGGCCAATGCCGCTTGCTCTCGGTCGCATCACGAAGAACTCGGTAGACCCGTATCCGATTGGTGGCCGAATATCTGGGACGATTGCGATCTTCCCGTTTTCCATGCACGGCGTGATCTTCGCGAAGAGAACATCTCCCGGTCGAAACTGTGTGTAGCCGCGCTTCACCTCAGAGAAGGGGCGGCGCTCGGAGACGTCAATGCCCCGGAACTCCTCGGCTACCCTTGCCATGGGAACAAACACCAGCGGAGCGCCATCCTCAAAGTCGGGCTTCAGCTTCAGGGGATTGATACTAACCAGATCCTGCATTCTCGCCTCCACCCACCCCTTCGGCAGCCCGCTCACGCCGCCAACCTCTCATTCAACTCCTCCAGCAGCGGCTCCAGCCCCGCACCGAAAGCCCGGTACACCCCTCCCAGCCCGCCCCACTGGTTGAACGGCACCTCCTCGAAGTCGTCGCGCTCGATTCGCAGGCTGCTGGCGATGTGGTCCTTGATCGCGTCGAGCCACCGCATCTGCGCGGCGGTGAACGTCTGCCCGACGTGCTCCTTCTCCGCGAGCCATTCCCGGTAGCGGTCCTCGACCTGCTCGGCCACGGGCACAAGCGGCTCGTCGGGCTCGATCGCGTGCTTCACGATCGCCACCAAGTCCACCAGCGCGCTCCCGCCCCGCCCCCGCACCCGCTCCGGCTCCAGCGCCTCGTACAGCCGCCACAGCCCGTTCGCGGGGTCGTGGATGCCGACGGGCGGGTTCCTGAGCGCGTCGCGAAGCTCCTTGACGTGGCGATACCGGAGACCTGATCTGTAAGGTCGACTGTAAAGTATGCGGAGCGCCTCGATCTCGTCCTTGTTCTCTTCAATGAACCGCTGGAAGTCGTCCAGCTTCGCGCGGGCGCTCTCCACGGCGGCCTCGTCGCGCCCGAAGTCCAGCAGTACGTCGATGGCCGCCTCGTCGATGATCTGGTACAGGCTCAGGGAGATCTCGACGATCGCCCGCCGAAGTTCCGGCCGCGCGAAGGGCTCCAGCGCCACGGCCATCCGCTCGCGCTCGACGGCGTCCAGCTGCTCCCGGGTCGGGTCCTCGTCGTCGGAGAGCCCGTGCTTCTCCACCGCCGCGTCGTGCGTGAGCTGCGGATCGATGCTCTCCAGCAGCGCGCCCGTCAGCGTCGCCAGGCCCGCGCCGCCCGCCTCCTTGGCGATGCGCGCCGACTGGCTCTCGTCGAGCCGTCGGCCAAGCCGTGCCAACCGCGACGCCAGACTCGACACGAGGTCGGCGTTCACCATCCCCATCGCCGCCTCTTGGAGCAGCTTCTTGGTCGCGACCGAGGGCTTGCGTTCGAGTGTCGGCGACACGGTCTTGTCGCGCTCGCACACGCCCACCGCGTCAACGATCACGAAGTGCGTCTTGGCCCGCGCGTCGGGGGTCACGCTCGTCAGGTCGTCTCGGTCGATCACCCGAACGCCGCGTCCCTTCATCTGCTCGAAATAGCCCGCCGAGTTCACGTTGCGCATGAAGAGCAGGCACTCCAGTGGCTTCACGTCGGTGCCGGTCGCGATCATGTCCACCGTAACCGCGATGCGCGGATTGTACGAGTTGCGGAAGGCGCTCAGCAGCTCCTCGGGCGACGCTCCCGTCGTCTTCGAGGTGATCTTGCGGCAGAAGTCGTTGCCCTTGCCGAACTCCTCCTTCAGGATCTTGACGATGTCGTCGGCGTGGCTGTCGTTCTTCGCGAACACGAGCGTCTTCGGGACCTCCTCGCGGCCCGGGAAGATCTCCGTGAAGAGTTGGTCGCGGAAGGTCCTGGCGACGAGCCGAATCTGGTCCGGGGCGACCACGTCGCGGTCGAGCTGGTTCGCGGTGTAGGTCAGGTCGTCCTCGAGCTCGGCGTGCGTGGTGCTGCGCGTGCGGCGGTCGCGCCTGGGCACGTACCTCCCAGCCCTCGCCAACACGGCTCCGCCCTGCTCGCTGATCTTCGTCTTGATCCGGTAGATGTCGTAGCCGACGTTGATCCCGTCCGCCACGGCCTTCACGTGCGAGTAGTCCTGCACCACGTTGTTTTGAAAGAAGCCGATGGTCTGGGGACTCGGGGTTGCGGTCAGACCGATGAGGAAGGCGTCGAAGTACTCGATCACCTGACGCCAGAGGTTGTAGATCGAGCGGTGGCACTCGTCGATCACGATGAAGTCGAACGCCTCGATCGGCAGGCCGGGCGTGTACGCCACCGGGACCGGCTCGTCGTGGAGCGGCCCGCCGGACTCGAACAGCGAGTTGTCCTCGTTGGCGGGGTCGTATTCCGGGTCGCCCTTGAGCATCGAGTAGAGCCGCTGGATGGTGGTGATGACCACCTTGCTCGCTGGATCGACGGCGTTGCCGCGCAGTCGCTGGACCCGGTACTCCTCCGCGAACGTGTACGCGGAGCCGGGGTCCCGGAAGCGCTCGAACTCGTTCAGCGTCTGCTTGCCGAGGTTGTTGCGGTCCACGAGAAACAGCATCCGCTTGGCCCCCGCGTGCTTGATGAGCCGGTGACAGGCCGAGACCGCCGTGAAGGTCTTGCCGCTGCCGGTGGCCATTTGAATCAGCGCGCGCGGACGCCCATGGGCCAGCGATTCCTCGAGATTCCGAATGGCTTCGTGCTGGACGGACCAGAGCTTTCCCTTCCGCAACTCCGGCATCTTCCCGAGCAGCCGACGCAGTTGACCCGACCCAAGGTCCTGCAGCCGCAACAGCTCCTCGGGGCGGTGGAAGCTGAAGATCTCCCGGCTGCGCGGGTCGGGATCCAGTTGATTGGTGAACTGGGTGACCTCGCCGGTGGCCTCGTAGGCGAAGGGCAGGGGCCGGTACTTCGCGGGCACCCGCTCGTCGAGCCCTTCGGTGTATCGCTTCGATTGGACGACCACGCCTTGGAGGGTGTGTCCGGCGGGCTTGGCCTCGACGACCCCGACCGCCCACCCGTCCGCGTAGAGCAGGTAGTCGGCGGATCCGCGCTTGGTCACGCCGTCCCTCTCCCATTCCAGCGGAAACTCCCGGACCGCCACCCCGCGGGCCTCGTGGATGTTCATCGACGCGAAGTCCCGCACAACCCATCCGCAGGCCTCAAGCTGCCCGTCGATATGTTCGCGGGCGCGCTGCTCGGGGGTCAGGGGCACGAAGCGCGGCTCGTTCGAAAGGCCATGGCCTGTCCTCCTTGGTGCTGGTCCACATCGTCCACAGCGACCCGTGCGCCATCTTCGAACGGGAACGTAACGTCCCAACCGCCCCAAACCGAGACTGCCGCGCGCCGAGCATCCACGAGACCGAATCGCTTGCCGAACAAATACCGAAATCATTACCTTCCGTGCACTCACCGACACCAGCCAAGGAGAGGACGGGGAAGGGAAGCGTGCCCGACCGAAGCGCCATCGAGTGGACCGACGCCACATGGAATCCAACCACGGGGTGCACCCGCGTGTCCGCCGGGTGCGACCACTGCTACGCGGAGCGCCTCTCCAAGAGGCTCTTGGCGCGAAGCTACCGCGCACGCCTTCCCGTAGTCGACACCCCCGCGAACCGGCGCGATCCCTTCGCCGTCCGGCTGTGGCCGGAACGCCTGCGCATACCCGGTACATGGCGAGAGCCTCGGCGGGTCTTCGTCAACTCGATGTCGGACCTGTTTCACCGCGAAGTCCCAGAAGAGTTCGTCCGCCGGTGTTTCCGGGTCATGCTCGACGTTGACCGCCACGTCTATCAGGTGCTCACCAAGCGTCCCGCCAGAGCCGCGAGGTTCATGCGACGGAACCGCGACATGTTCCCCAGGGGATTCCCGGCCAACATCTGGATCGGGACCTCGGTGGAGGACCAATCGGTCGACCACCGGGTGCGCCATCTCTTGGCCGTTCCGGCGGCCGTGCGGTTCCTGAGCTGCGAACCCCTCATCGGACCGCTGAACCTGAGCGCGTTCATCGGCGCGGCGACCGAAGATACCGGCCTTCACTGGGTCATTGTGGGCGGGGAGAGCGGAGCCCGCGCCCGTCCCGCCGATCCAGCCTGGGTGCGGACGCTGCGCGACCAATGCGGGGCCGCCGACGTGCCCTTCTTCTTCAAGCAGTGGGGCGGACGCACCCCGAAGGCGGGCGGACGCGAGCTGGACGGAGTGACTTGGGACGGGTTCCCGCGCACGAAGCGCGGCTCGTCTCGGCTTCAGGCCGCCACGAAGCGCTCGACCTCGATCTCGCGGGCGCGGCCACGGGCACGCCAGAGGTCGTGGGCCATCTGCATGCCCAGCCAGGTCTCGGGCGTCGATCCAAACGCCTTCGAAAGACGGATCGCCATCTCGACCGATACGCCCGCGCGCCCGTTCAGCAACTCGGACAGCGACTGCCGCGTGACGCCCAGCCCCTCGGCGGCGCGCGTCACCGTAAGTCCCAGCGGCTCCAAACACTGCCGCCTCACAATGCCGCCCGGGTGCGGCGGGTTGTGCATGGCCATTGATCCTCTCCTCTCAATGGTGGTCCACGTAGTCCACATCGACCGCCTTGCCGTTCTCGAACCGGAACGTAACCCGCCAGTTGCGGGACACCGAAACCGCGTGGTGACCCTTCAAGCGACCCTTGAGCGCGTGCAACCGGAAACCGGGCAGGTCCATCCCCGCCGGCTCCCGACTGCGATCAAGGGTCGCCAAGATGTCTCGCAGCCTGACGACGTGTCGCCCGTCAGCCGACAACTTGCGACCCCGTCCCCCTCCGCCCCCCCACCGCGAAGTAGAGCGCCAGCACGACCGCGCTCGCACCGCCGAAGGCGAACTTGGCGGCCGCCGGAAGACCCGACGGGGAATAGGAGGCTTCCACGAGTCCCGCGATCACGAGCAGGCCGACCACGCCCGCAAGGAGCGACAGCGCCGCCCGGCTTCGCGCCTGCAGCGCCGCCCGACGCGTGCGCCGACCCGGAACCAGAACGGCGGAGCCGAGCCACAACCCGGCGCCTCCCGCTAGGCAGATGGCGGTGAGCTCCATGAAGCCGTGCGGGAAGACGAACGCGAGAATCACGCCCAGCAGCCCTTCGTTGGCGTAGAGCCCCAGAACCGCGCCCAGGTGCACGCCGTTGAAAACGAGCAGCAGCACGGTAAGCGATCCGGCCAGCGCGCCCCCCGCGAAGGCCAGCAGGGCGACCTGCACGTTGTTGGTGACGAGGCGCGTCGAGGCCAGGGGGATGAGCGTGCCCGGGATGTCGACGTATTCGGCTTCGATGTCTCCGCGCGGGGTCGACTCCGCCCGCTCCAGCATGGCCGACGAGGTCATGTGGCGGGCCATCACCGGGTTCGACCGCACGAGGCCGTACGCGATGCCCATCGGCCCGAAGAGCAGCAGCGCCGCGAGCAGGATGGGTCGGCCCTGGGTCCTCACGGCTCGCGGGAACCCGGAGCTTAGCCAGCGGCGCACCGACACCATCGACTCGTCGGTGGCGCGGTAGAGGAGGTTGTGGCCGGCCCCGGCCCAGCGTTCGAGGCTGCGCAGCACCGACGCGGGCGCGCCGTAGGTTCGGGCGCGGGCCAGGTCGGCCGTCATCCCGCGGTAGAGACGGCCGAACGTCCGGAGCTCCGCTTCGGGAATCCGGTTGAGCCCGCCCTGGCGGCCCTTGCGCAGCAGCTCGGCGTACCGCGCCCATTCGCGCCGTTGCTCCCGCACCAGCGCGGCCGCCTGGCGCCCCCAAACACCGCCGGCCGCCGCCCGGCGCGGCTCCTCCTCGTCGTGCAGACCCACCAGGAACTCGTCGTCCGACACGGTCCCGAGAAGGGAGTGCCCCTCCACCGCCGGTCGGATGGCGCGCAGCACCGCGTCCGCGACGGAGCGCAGCGCCTCGGGCGACAGGTCGGCGCGCCGGTGGCGATATGAGCTCAGCAGCGCGAACTGTTCGTCGGAGAGGAGCGGTCGGCCCGCCGCCGGGGCGGACGAGGCCTCCGGCCAGGCCACCTCCTCGGTGCCGTCCTCGCGCACCACGATGGTGTCGGCGGCCAAGTCGCCCAGCCGCTGCGACCGGGCGGTGAGCATGATCGCGCCCCCACCGAGCGCGCCCGTGATGGCCGGCTGGAAGTCGACCACGCGCATCACGTTGCGGATCACCGCGCCTCGCACCGAGAGGGGCTGGCCGCCGGAGTGCAGCACCCGCAGGCGGAGGGCGCGCTTGCCGGGGGTTTGGCCATCGCGCAGCAGCTCGAACAGCAGGAAGTATCCCCACTGGAGCGCGAAGAAGGCGAGCATGACCACGCTCGCGCCGAGGCTTTCCGCCAGCGAGGTCACGCCTCCGCCCGCCAGTGGCGCATAGGCCAGCGCGAGCAGGAGCAGGCCCCCGACGATGATCGCCATGTCGATGAGCAGGGCCGCGAGCCGCGACCCGACATCGGCCAGCGCGTAGTCCAGACGAACGTGTTCGGGCGTCTCCAGCCGGAGCCGGCGACCGGGTGCGTCTCCGCTCAGGACGGGGGAACCGAGCCCGTGCCGTCGCCGGTGGCCGTCCCAGGCGGGGTTTGCCAGGAGGGGGGGCTGGTGAGATGAAGGGTGAGGCTGCCGGGGAGCACCGGGATGTTCGACTTCATGTACACGAGCGCCCGCCGGTCGTCGTCGCTGAAGTGGAGTTCCGCCTCGCCGCCCTGCCCGAAGATCCCCCGGGTGCGGATGATGGGCCGCACCACGATCGTCTGGAAGACGCCCGCGGGGACCTCCTTCTCCTCCTTGCGCAGCACCCGCACCACGACCGGGTTGCCCGTGTCCTTGAAGTACCGGTTGAACGTGTAGACGTCGCCCACTTCCAGCGGCAGGGTGCGGATGAAGTAGACGAAGGAGATGTCGTCGAGCGGCAGCGCCGAGGGGAGGTCGCCCACCTCCTCGTCGTCCCTCCGCTCCCACACGCCCCGTTCCGGGAACATCTCGTAGTGCCGGTAGCGCTCGGACCCCACCTCGTTCTGGTCCTGGATGAAGCGATGCGTGGTCAGCGTGCGGGTGTCGAACCAAGTCTGGAAGACGTCGTGCACGCGCGCGAACAACAGTCCGCCGTCAATGCGCATGATGGCGTGGTACGCCGGATGGCCCCGAACCGAATCGATGGCCGCGATCTCCAGCGATCCCTCGCCGGCGTTGAAGATGCCGAGCTTGACCTTGTACTCCAGGCGCTCGCCCACTTCGAACGGCACCGGCGCCTCAAGGGGTTCCGCCGGCCTGATCCATGGCGTGGCCGCCTGCGCGCGGGCCTCGGGCGCGGGAACGACGAGGAGTCCCGGCAGGAGGGCGAGGAGACCGAACCGCCGCCTCATGATCCTGGCGCCGCGGCGAAGGTAACCCGTCCCCGGGCCCGGCCTAGGCCCCGCAGGGTGCGCCACGTCCGGAACCGCGATCGGCGCACGCGCCGGTTGCGGGGTTCCCGAACCACCGCCTCCGCGACGGTGCGGGCATGGGGCAGCGCCCGCTCGAGCAGCTCCAAATTGCCGGCCCAGCCCTCGCCGAGCCGAAGGCCTCCCTCTCCCGCTTCGTCGAACATCTTCCGCAGCACCACGACCCGATACGCCCGGAAGCCCCCGAAGGGATTGGCCACCGGCGCCGACTTGAGCGCGCCGCGCAACAGGTGACCCCCGAGCCAGCGGGCGAAGCGGGCGGAGCGGGTCGTTCCGGGGGGTTCCCCGTCGTAGGCCGCGCACACGAGGTCCGCGCCCCCCTCGATCACCTTCACGAGGGGCTCGATGCCCGCCGGATCGTCGCTGAAGTCGGCCTGAAGGGTCACGGCCACGTCCCGCTTGGGATAGTCGGCCCGTTGCGCCGTCCGGCGCAGCAGCTCCTCCGTCGCCCCCGAATAGCCCATTCGCCTCTCGCCGTGGAGGACGGTGAGCGGCACGACCCGCCGGTAGCTGGAGAGCAGCGAGCGGGTGTCGTCGTCGGAGCCGTCGTCGAACACCAGAATCTGGTAGTCGCGGCCAAACTCGGCCATGACCTTGCGGATCTTCCAGAGAAGCACGCCGATGGTGCCCTCCTCGTTGCGCGCGGGTATGCAGATGTGGACCAAGCTGGACTCCATCGGGCGCGCGGATGCCCCTTCGGCTTCGCGTGATGGTAACCGAAGGGAAGGGCGAACGGCTGGTACAACGGGCTGGCGCTTATACCGGACGGCGCGGGGACGGTTCCAGCGTGGGTTCGGTGGCCGATGGACGGCGCCAGCGCCGGTGCTGCCACAGGTACTGGTCCGGATGCCGCCGCACCCAGCGCTCGAGCGCCGCGACGTGCGCGCGCGTCAGCGCCTCCACGTCCCGGGCCGGTGGGCCCGCGCGGGCGATGGACACCGGTTCCAACACGAGGCGGTGGGGCACGGCCGCGGCCGGCTCGTGGAGGGACACGCCGAGCACCAGGGGAGCTCCCGCGCGCAGCGACAGCAGGGCCGCCCCGCGGGCCGTGGAGGCCGGCGCGCCGAGGAAGTCCACCACGAGGCCGCGCGCGTGGGCGTTCTGGTCGCCGAGCAGGACGACCACCCGGCCGGCGCGCAGCGAGCGCAGCAGGACGTGCGCCGAACCGCCGCGCGGGATCACGTTCATGCCCAGCCGCCGGCGCGCCCGCAGCAGCGCGCGGTCGAAGAGCGGGTTGTTCTGGGGGCGCACAACCACGTCCAGGGGGAGGCCGCGACACGCCAGCGCCCCGCCCCCCGCCTCCCAGTTGCCGATGTGGCCGGTCACCAGAATGGCGCCCCGGCCGCGCGCCACCGGCTCCGCCAGATGCTCCCACCCCTCCACGCTGGAGGCCGCGACGATCTCGGCGGGCGTGAGGCGCGCGAGCCGGAAGGTGGTGGCCGCCGCGCGCCCCAGGTGGCGGTAGCTCTCCCGGGCCACCCGGGCCCGCCACGCGGGCGAACGCTCCGGGAACGCGCGCGCGAGGTTTTCCCGCGCGACCTCGCGGCGGACGCCCAGCACGCACCCGGCCAGCCACCCCGCCGCCCCCCCCAGCCCCTCGACCCACCGCCGGGGCAGCACCCGCGCGCACCCGGCCGCCACGCGGAAGAGCGCGTACTCGACCCCGTGCCGCACGCGCGCGCGCCGTTTCCCGGACGTTCCCATGCGCGTGCCTCGCCGGAGTCAACTCCGCGCCGCGACCGCGTCGGGCGCGCGTCCGACTCCGGCCGGCGACCCGCTCCGCATGTCGTGGAGCCGGCGGTACGTCCCGCCCGCGCGCATCAGCCGGTCGTGGTCGCCGGACTCCACGATCCGCCCCCCGTCCAGCACGAAGATCGCGCGCGCGTCCCGCACGGTGGACAGGCGGTGCGCGATCACGAAGACGGTGCGCCCCTCCCGGAGCCGGTCGAGGGCGCGGCGCACCCGACGCTCCGCCTCGGCGTCGAGCGCGCTGGTGGCCTCGTCGAGGATCAGGATGGGGGGGTCGCGCAGGATGGCGCGGGCGATGGCCAGCCGCTGCCGCTGGCCGCCGGACAGCTGGGTGCCCCGCTCGCCCACCAGGGTGTCGTAGCCGTCGGGCAGCGCCTCGATGAACTCGTGGGCGCCGGCCGCGCGGGCCGCGTTCTCCACCTCCTCCGCGCCCGCGCCCGGCAGCCCGTAGGCGATGTTGGCGCGCACGGTGTCGTGGAAGAGCACGGTCTCCTGCGAGACGATCCCCATCATCCCCCGCAGGCTGCGCAGCCGGAACCGCCGAATGTCGGTGCCGTCAATCAGGATCCGCCCCGAGGTGACCTCGAGGAAACGGCCCAGGAGATCCACCAGGGTGCTCTTTCCGGCCCCGCTCGGGCCCACCACGGCCACCATGGTGCCCCGCTCCACCACGAGCGACACGTCCTCCAGAACCGGCCTGCCCTCGCGGTACGCGAAGCCCACCCGCTCGAACGCGATCTCCCGCTCGACCCCCGTGAACGGAATCGCGTCCGGTTGGTCGCGGATGCGCGCGGGCGCGTCCAGGTACTCGAACAGCCTGCGGCCCCCGACCACGGCGGGCTGGATCATGGCGGGCAGCTTGCTCAGGTACTTGATGGGCCGGTAGAGCTTCGTGCTGAGCGCGACGAACCCCAGGAACGCGGCGCCGGTGAGCTCGCTCCCGACGAGCACCAGCCGGGTGCCGTACCAGAGCACGACGATGGTGCCGAGCGCCGCCACCATCTCGGTCACTGGCGCCGCCAGGGCGCGCACCCGCTCGGCGCGCAGGAAGTGTGCGAAGTACGATCCCGTGAGGGTGCGGAAGCGTCCGCGCTCGTAGTCCTCCGCCGCGGATCCCTTCACCAGGCGAATCCCCGAGAAGGTTTCCTGAATGCGCGCGTTCACCTCCGCGGCGAGGTCGAGCACCCGCCCGTCCTCGCGCCGCAGCTTTCTGAGCATCGGTCCCCAGATGACCACCATGCCCGGGAGCACCGCGACCGCGAGCAGCGTGAGCGAGGGGGACACGGCCACCATCAGCACCGCCACCGCCCCCACCTCGAAGACGGCCGAGATCGCGCGCATCATCTCGCGCGTGAACAGGGTCCGCACCAGCTCGACGTCGTGGGTCAGCCGTGAGACGATCTGCCCGATTCGCGTCCGCCCGAAGAAGGCGAGGTCGAGCTCGAGCAGATGGTCGTGCACCTGGTTGCGCAGGTCGCGGGTCACCCCCTGTTCGACGCGCGCGGCGAGGTAGGTCTTCAGGAAGTCGAAGACGTTCTTGACCGCGAAGACGGCGAGGATGAGGAGGATGAGGGCCTGCACGGCGTCCTGGGGTTCCCGCGCCCCGGCGACGAGGCGGCCCGCGGTGGCGTCCAGCAGGCGGTCCAGCATCCCCTCCCCGACCCCGCTCGAGGCGTCCGCCCCGGGCGTCGTCAGGATGCTCAGGAACGGGATCAGGAGCACCATCGAGAAGGCGTCGAAGGCGGCGAACAGGAAGCTGGCGACCACCGCGCCCAGAAACACCCCGACGTAGGGCCCCAGGTACCGCAGGATGCGGAGATACAGCCTCAACCCGACGCGCTCCGGCCTCGGGGCCGCAGGCGCGCGACCGGAACGATCATCTCCTCGGGCGAGATGCCGCCGTGCAGGAAGGACCCGCGGTAGCGCGACTGGTACTCCCTCAACTTGGTGGGATAGACCATGAAGTAGTCGTCCCGAGCCACCACGTAGGTCGTGCCCATGCGTCCGGCGGGCAGCCTCAGGTCGCGGGCCCGCTTGGTGCGGAGAACGGTGGACGCGTTCGCGGTCCGGAGATCCACGCCGAACTTGTAGCGCAGATTGGTGGTGGCGTCCCTGCGGGCGTAGATGGTGGTGGGACGGTTGCAGTGGATGGAGCCGTGATCGGTGGTGAGCACGACCGGGTAGCCCGCCGTCCCGGCCTCCTTGAGCACCTGGAACGCGGTGGAGCGCTCGAACCAGGCGCGGGTCAGGTTGCGGAGCGCGACCTCGTCCCTGGCCACCTCCATGAGCACGGGAGACTCGCTGCGTCCGTGCGTCATCAGGTCCACGAAGTTGAACACCAGCGCCACCAGCGCGCCCTCGGTGCGCACGGCCGAGTGAAAGCGCGCCCGGACCTGGTCGCCCTCGCGGTCGGTGAAGATCTTCTCGTAATGGAGGGGGACGTCGCGCCCGGTTAGCCGCTTCAGCTGGGCCGCCAGCAGCTCGTCCTCGAAGGCGTTGAGGCTGCCCTCGTCGTCGGACGCGTCCCACCAGCCGGGCCGCTTCCGGGCGAGTTCGTCCGGGAACAGTCCTCCGAAGATGGCGTTGCGGGCGTAGGGCGTGGCGGTGGGCAGGATGGAGTAGTAGAGCTTCTCGTCGATGTCGAACCAGCGCGAGAGCAGGGGCGCGATGACGCGCCACTGGTCGAGCCTCATGCAGTCGAGGACCACGAACACGGCGGGCTGGGCGCCCAGCATGGGCACCACGTGGTTCGTCACGATATCGGGGGACAGCTCGGGCCGGTTCGACCCGGCGCCGTCCACCCAACCCCGATAGTTGCGGGTGACCCAGAGGCCGAAGTCGTGGCGGAGCTCGGCCAGGAGCCCGTTGACCGAGTCCAGCAGGCCGGTCTCGCCCGCCTGATCCAGACGGATGTGCCAGTCCACGAGCTCCGCGTACAAGGAAGCGAACCGTTCGTGGGTTCGGACCTCGGCCCGCAGCGCCGACAGGGATCCGAAGCGGGCCGCGAAGTCGCGCGCCACCTGCTGCTGGCGAATGCTCGACCCTTCGAGGATGCGGGTGACCACCGAGAGCACCTGGCGGGGGCTGGTCGGCTTGACCAGGTAGTCGTCGACGCGGCGCCCGATCGCCTCGGTCATGGTGCGATCCTCCTCCGACTTGGTCACCATCACGACGCGCGCGTGCGGGTCCAGCCGGCGCAGCATGGCCAGCACCTCGAGGCCTCGGCGCCCGGGCATCTGTTCGTCGAGCAGGACGAGGTCGTAGGGGTTGCGCCGCAGAAGCGCGAGCGCGTCGTCGCCGTTCGCGATCGCGTCGACGTGGTAGCCCCGTTGCTGCAGGAAGAGCAGGTGGGGACGCAGCCGGTCGATCTCGTCGTCGACCCAGAGAACCCGCTTGGCGCGGGTGGAGGGAAGTGGGGTCATGCCATTCGCCGGCGGGTCGCCGCCCGGGCCGGGGTGCGGTTCGGGCGGTGGATGAGGGAGTCTATTCCATGCTGATGACGTAACGGAACCAGGCCGCCACGGGCATCCCGCCCCGACGCGCCGGCTCGAACATCCAGCGGGCGGCCTCCTGAATCAGCCGGCGGTTGAAGTCGCGGTCGGAGGTGGGGGGCATCAGGCGGACGGAATCGGCCGCGACCCGCCCCGTCTCCAGCACGAAGACCCACACCTCGACCTCCCGGTCCCTCAGGCTTCGGTTGGATGGGGGCAGGATCATGCTGCGGGGAGAGGGAGGGATGGTTCGCGACCTTCCCTCGGCGGCGGTGCCGCCGTCGCCCCGCCCCTCGCCCTCCTCGATGCCCGGACCCTCGCCCTCGCCGGGCCGCTCCCCCAGGAGCGACGCGTAGTCCACCTCCAGCGACTCCTCGAACTCCACGGGCTCGACCTCCACCGGGACCGGGGTCGGCAAGCGGGGCGGAACGATCGGGCGCGGCGGCGCCATGGCCAGGCGAAGCGCCTGCATGGAGCCCGCCGCGGCGCGGTCGTCGCCCGCCCGCGGGCCGGCGGCGGCGTACGGGGACACGACGGGGGCCGGAATGCGCCAGAAGAGGAACAGGAAGAGATGGATGCCCACGGAGAGGCCCATCGCCATGCGCCAGAGCTTCCTCTCGCGGAGGCGGCGGTCGCGGTTGGTGGCGTTGCCCGGTGTCATCGGTCTGATGGAGCCGGTCCCCTCGGTGACGGAGCGCGAAGGCTTGGAGGGCCGGGGGGGACGACGTCGGGAAACGAGACCGCGTGGGCCTCGCCGGTGGCGGCGTCCACGACCCACACCCGCCGGGAAGATCCTAGTACCAGCGACGGGGATCCGAGGTTTCGGACCACGCCGGCCACCACCGGCTCGGCCGGACGCGCCAGGTCCACGACCACCAGGCCCTGCTCGCCCGCGGCGACGTAGGCCCGGGGTCCCAGCAGCGCCACGTCCAGGGCGTTGCGAACCCCCTGGTAGCGGGCGGCGAGCCGGGGCGCGGCCGGATCGGTCAGGTCGACGACGTACACGCCCTCCCGGCCGGCGGCCACCACGCCGAGCGGGCCGTCCACCTCCAGCGAGCGGGCGGCGGCGGACAGCTCCAGCGCCCCCACCTCCGCCAGGTCGCCCCCGTCGCGCGCCACCAGACGCGCGCCCTCGAGCACCCACGCGACCCCCGACGCGCGCGGCCAGACCAGGTCGGCCGCGAGCGGGCCGCCCGTGGTGCGCGCCCGCTCCGCGAGCTCCAGGCTCGCCCCCCGCCCAAGGCTGGAGAAGCCGATCAGCCCCCCCGCCCCCGACACCACCAGCCCCCCACCCCGCCCCGCCGCGACCAACCGGGCGCCGCGCGCGTCGACCCTTCGGCCGGGGATGTCGTTCCGGCCCATCGCAAGGGCGAACAGGCCGGTCGGGGTGGCCGCCACGATGGCGGCGCGCTCCTCCACCAGCGCGGCGTCGCGTGGTCCCCGCAGCCCCCCCGCCGACGTCGGGGGTCCGTCCTCCAGCAGGATCAGTCCCTCGCTTGCGCTCCACAGCACGCCCGCCCCGGCCGCCCGCCCCCGGTCGGGCGGGAAGGGCAGCCGAACCGTCCGGTCTGGGCGAAGGTCCAGCCGGGGACCCGCCACGAAACGGCGCGCGGCGCCGTCGTCGAGCTCCTTCCCGAGCAGGAAGCCCACCGTGAAGCCGACCGCGGTGGCCAGCGGCGCGAAGCACTGGGTGCGGGTGCAGGTGCCCAGGTTGGGGCCGAAGTCGGCGGAGGCGAAGGTCGGCACGCCCACCACCACGGCCCCGATGGCGGCGCCCAGCCACTTGCGGTGCCCGCCGGGACCGGAGTCCTGCGCGGGGGCGGGGGCGGGGGCGAGGAGCACCCCGGCCGCCACGGCGAGGACGCCGCGGGCGGATGGCCGGCTCCGGCCGCCCCGAAGGCGCGCGCGGCGTGGTGGACGACCGAGCCGGGTCACGGCTCCCGAACCTGGAATTCCCGCTCCACCTCCAGCTCGACGCGCGCGTTGCGGTCCAACACCCGCAGCCGCAACCCGTACCGCCCCGGTGGCGGATCGTCGAGCCGGATCGTGAAGTATTCGGGCAGCATGTCGCGCGCCCGCACCCGGTTCTGTTTGTCGAAGGCGAGGCGCACGGCCTGGTCGCCCTCCGCGCTGAGTCCCCAGCGGTCGGCCAGCTCGCCCAGCAGCTGCGCGAGCGACCCGGTTCGGTGGATCTCCTCCACCGTCACCGCCAGCTCCAGCTCGTACGACGCGAACCGGTCGGAGTCGGGAAGCAGGTTGTACAGCTCGAAGTAGGCGCCGATCTCGTCGTCCGGGGCGTAGGTGAGCGTGGGTTCGGGAACCATGCGGAAGTCGGTGCGCGCGCGGGGCGGATCCGCGACCACCTCGAGCGACCGGGTCAGCAGAATGTCGCTCACGCTCGGTTCGCCGGCGGGGAAGCTGCGCGCGTCGACGCGCGCCCGGTGCACGGCGGCCGCCCAGCTGAGCGGATCGCGCGCCTCCGCCGAGACGATGTGCGGTTGCCCGGCGGGTACACGCGCGCGCCAGTTCATGGGGAGCGCGCCGCCGTCCTCGAGGGTCGCCTCCCGGACCTCCGTGACCCGCCGAATCTCGGCGCCGCCGGGTTCGACCACGAAGAGGCCGGTCTCGAAGGTGGCCACCGGCGCCCCGACCACCTCCCGGAGCGAGTCCAGCGGAACGGCCGCGTACACCTCCAGCTCGATCTCGTCGCCCCCGCCCCGGAAGCGCGCGACCTGCGCGGGGATCCGCAGGAGCGCCGGAAGCGACGGCGCCGTGAAGCGCGCCGGCTGGCGGGCGCGGTGGTTCTCCGCGTAGAAGCGGAAGTCGTTGGCGAAGGTGGCGCCCCGGTAGCCGGGCATGCCCCGGAACACGAACACCGGCCCGTTCCGTCCGTAGCTCCACACCGTGGTCACCCGGCCCAGGGATTCGGGGTCGCCGGCGGTGCCGGTGGTGGCCGGGTAGCTCGCCCGCCGCGCCGGCGCGCCGTAGCGCACCCAGATTTGGCCCCGGTCGGTGCGCCATCCGGGGACGTCGTACTCGGGCAGGCCGAAGCGCAGGTCGACGTACGCCATGCGCGACACGTACTCCGCCCAGAACTCGTTCGACGGGGTCAGGTAGAGTGGGTCCCAAGCCGTCCAGAAGCGGCGGGCCGCGTCCGCCGGGTCCGCGCCGACGCTCGCCTCGAAGACCTCGGCGTCGTCCCGCGTGAGCAGACGCGACACGGCCAGAAAGTCCGCGCGCTCCTCGTCGTCCAGCAACTCCATCGCGTATTCGAAGGCCCCGGCCGCCTCGTCGTCGCGGCCCTCGGCGTGCAGTCCGAGTCCGAGCGCCAGATAGCCCCGCGGCTCGGAGGGGGCCGCGCGCACGAAGCGTCGCGCCTCGGTCATGAACTCGACCATGCGCCCCGTGTCGTAGTGGAAGGCCAGCAGATGGGTGGCCGCCCCGGTGTGCGCGGGATTCGCGGTGAGCGCCCGGCGAAAGTGGTCGAGCATGGCCTCGCGCGCGGCGGCGCCCTGCCCGGGCGGGCGGGCCGAGGCGTCGAGCAGGTCCCAGACGTAGTGCGCGCTCTCGAAGGCGATGTCCGCCCGGAGCTCCGAGGTGCCGATGGGGAGGGTGCGCCGGTGGCGAAGGCGGCGCCACGTCGTCTCGCTCATGATGCCGAGCTGATAATGGACCTCCGCGAGCGTGGGGGCGTCGGCGCGTTCGGCCACGTCCAGCGCCCGCCGAAGCATCCTGCGCGCGTCCACCCGGATCTCCTGCGCCATCAGGAGCTTGGCGAGCTCCAACAGGTACAGCGGGTTCTCCGGGTCGTGGCGCACGGCCTGGTCGAGCGCGTCCCGGGCGACGATGCGGCGGCGGAAGTCGCCCGTGCGGCCCGACGCCTGCCGGGCGTGGTAGAGCCCCTTGAGGAAATGGGCCTGCGCGTATTCGGGATCGATCGCGACGGCTTGTTCCATGAGGCCCAGCGCTTGGGCGGTATCGCCTTGCTGCGCCAGTCGCACACCCTCGTCGAGGGCCGCCCGCGCCGCGTTCGCCTGGGCGGAGACCCCGTGCGGCGCAAGCAGCGCGCACAGGAGGGGGAGGGCGACGAACGGCTTCATGGAGATCCGGGGAATCGAGTGCGACCCCGCCCGACGGACGGGATCCGGGGACCACACGCCACACGCGGGAAACTTGCCAATACCCTCCGCCGCCGGCAAATTGCCGCCCACCAACCCCCTTGCCCACCAAGCCCCGGTTCATTCCCCGCAGGTTCCGCGACAACCCTGACGCGCACGATCGTTCGATTCCCTTCCGCGACCCTCTCCGGCGGTCGCCAAGTCCCCGGCAATACGGGGGGAGTTCGTCCACGGGCTGATTGGCCATGAATTCCGCAACCCCCGCGGGCGGCCCCGCGGCGTACTTGGAGCTGACCAAGCCCGGGATCGCGTGCTTCGTGATGACCCTGACCGGCGTGTCCTGCTACGTGGCGGCCCAGGGCGCGCTGGGGGCGCTCCCCATCCTCCACGCGGCCTTGGGAACCGGCTTGGTGACGGGGGGCGCGCTGGCGCTCAACCAGTTCGCCGAGCGGCGGCTGGACGCGCTCATGACGCGCACCCGGGAGCGTCCGATCCCGTCCGGGCGCGTTCGGCCAGGTCGGGCCCGCGCGTTCGGGCTCATGCTCACGGGGGCCGGAGCCATGTACCTGTGGGCGGTGGTCGGGTGGCTGCCCGCCCTTCTCGCCCTCCTGTCGAGCGCCCTCTACGTGCTGGCGTACACGCCGCTCAAGACGCGCACCTCGCTCGCGAGCCTGGTAGGGGCTCTCCCCGGCGCGCTTCCCGTCCTCGTGGGCTGGACGGCGGCGACGGGCGCGCTTTCGGCGCAGGCGTTCGCGGTGTTCGCGGTGTTCTTCATCTGGCAGCTGCCGCACATCCTCGCGCTGGCGTGGATGTGCCGCGAGGACTATGCGCGCGCCGGCATCGTCATGGCGCCCGCCGGCGACGAGCGGGGGCACCTGCTCAGCCTGCGGATGATCGCCGCGGTGGCCGCGCTGCTCCCGATCAGCCTCGGCCCCGTGCTGCTCGGCCCGTCCGGCAGGGTGTACGCGGCCGGGGCGTTGCTCGCCGGCGTGGGGCTGCTGGCGGTGACCCTCGCGACGGCGGGCCGGCTCACGGATCGGCGGGCGCGCCGGGTATTCGTGGCCACGCTGCTCTATCAGCCTTGTTTGCTGGTGCTGCTGATCGTGGATGTCGTGGCGGCCCCCGGATGAGTCCGCCGGCCCACGGGGGGCCTCGAGTCGCCCCACGCCTGGGCGGGGATCGGTGACCACCACCGGGGCGTGCTCGGTGTGCTGCAAGGGCCGCCCCACGCCCACGCCGCCACCCCGCCGCTCTCGCGCCGGCCAACCGGCGTGAACCGGGAGCAGCTCCGTTGAGGCGAACCTCGGCCGCCCTCGCTCCTCGGCACGGGCGGGACAACGCCACCCCAACTTGACGGATGGGCCCTTCCCATCGGCGGCCCCCACGTCCGCGGGGCCCCACGAATACTCGAACCGGAGCACGACCGTGACCGCCTTGTCGAAGCTTGCACCGTCACTCCTTGGAGTACCGTCCCTCTCTGTGGTGCCGCCATTCCTCGCGAGCACCCGGAACCGCCCGAGCCGCCGCGCGCGACTCGCCGCCGCCGCCGCGCTGGTCGCCCTGGCGTGGAGCCCGGTCGTTCCCGCCCTCGCCGCGCAGGAGGCGCCCCGCCCCCGGGCGCGCGACCTGGGCATCGCCCCCGGCATCTTCGCCCCGGGGCCCCACAACGCGATCACGGACGTGGCGGGCGTTCTGGTCGGGCAGACCACCGTGCGCGAGGGAGACCGCGTGCGCACGGGAGTGACGGCCATCCGCCCGCACGGCGGGAACGTCTTCCGCGACCGGGTGCCGGCCGCGATGCACGTCGGCAACGGCTTCGGCAAGCTCGTCGGCGTGACCCAGGTGCGGGAGCTGGGCGAGCTGGAGACCCCCATCCTGCTCACCTGCACCCTGTGCGTGTGGAAGGCGGCGGACGCGCTCGCCGAGTGGATGCTGGCGCGCGACGGCATGGAGGGGGTGCGCTCCGTGAACCCCGTGGTGGGCGAAACCAACGACGGCGGCCTGAACGACATCCGCGCGCGACCCATCACGGCCGCCCACGTGCGCGCGGCGCTCGAATCGGCTCGGTCGGGGCCGGTGGAGGAGGGGTCGGTGGGGGCGGGCACCGGAACCCGCGCCTTCGGCTGGAAGGGCGGCATCGGCACCAGCAGCCGGGTGGTGCCCAACGAGCTGGGCGGCCACACGGTGGGCGTGCTGGTGCAGTCCAACTTCGGGGGCATCCTCTCGATCGCCGGGGCGCCGGTGGGGCGCGAGCTGGGCCGCCACTCGTTCCAGGGGTCGGTGCCGGGGGGCGGGGCGGCCGCGCGGGCGGACGGGGCGGGGAGCGGGGCCGGGGGCGCCGGCGACGAGGGGCAGGGGTCGATCATGATGGTGGTGGCCACCGACGCGCCCCTCTCACCGCTCAAGCTCGAGCGGGTGGCTCGGCGGGCCATGATGGGACTGGCGCGCACCGGGTCGTTCGCGGGCAACGGCTCGGGCGACTACGTGATCGCCTTCTCCACCGCACCCGGGGCGCGGCGCGCCGGGGACGGGACGCTGGCCTTGGAGGAAGTGCCCAACGCCCGCATGTCGCCGCTCTTCCTGGCCACCGTGGAAGCCACCGAGGAGGCCATCTACAATTCCCTCTTCAAGGCCACCACCGTGTCGGGAATGGGGAACACCGCCGAAGCCCTTCCCATCGACGAGACCGTGGAGGTGCTGCGTCGCCACAACGTGATCCCCTAACAGCCCGAGGACGAACTCCCCCCGGCATTCGAGCGGCGTTGCATCCGTGCCGGTTCGCTACGCTCGGCGTTGCATTTCGGCCCAATAGCTCTGCCATTCCGCCTTCAATGCGCCTTGCCAGCCCGGCGCCTCGCCGCTCTCGGTGCTTGGGCGGATTCATCCCACGGACTGTCAAGGGGTGCGGTCCGAGGGGCTTTGGGTGGCGACTTAGTCCACTTAGCTAAGTCCGATTAGCTAGATGCTGACTCGAGCCTCCCGGCATCAACCCAACCGCGCCAGCTTCACGTAGGAGATCTGGTCCAGCTCGCGCAGACGCTCGATCAGCTCGCGCGTGACCTCTCCGTCCACCGAGACCGCCGCCATGGCCTCACCACCCGGCTGCAGGCGGGCTTGGTGGTACCCGGCGATGTTGAAGCCCATGGACGCCAGCACCGTGCCCACTCCGGCGATCACGCCGGGCTTGTCCTGGTTGCGCACGATGACGATGGATCCGCGCGGCACCAGGTCGATGGAGAAGCCCCCGATGCCGACGATGCGCGGATGGGTGCCCTCCAGCAGCGCCCCGGCGACCCTCAACCGCCCCCCTTCCGCCTCCACCTCCGTGACCAGATACTCGGCGTAGTCCGGGTGCCGGGTCGCGCGCGCCGCCACCACCTTCATGCCGCGCCGTTCGGCGAGACGGGCCGCGTTGACGGCGTTCACCCGCGCCCCCCCGACGACATCCTCCAGCAACCCGCACAGCACCGCCGCCGTGAGCGGGCCCGGCGCCTCCTCCGATTTCCCGCCGTAGCTCACGTGCAGGCCGCGCATGCCTCCGGGCGCCAGCGCGCACGCGAGACGCCCCATGCGGGTTCCCAGGTCCAGCAGCGGGCGCAGCTTGCGCAGGGTCGCGCCGTCGATGCCGGGCGCGTTCACGGCCCGGGAGAGATCGCCGTCGATCAGCGCCCCGCGCACGGCCGTCGCGATCTCGGAGGCCACCAGCTCCTGCGCCTCGGCGGTGGACGCCCCCAAATGGGGGGTGAGAATGAGGTTCGGGGCGTTCACGAGCGGGCTGGACGCCGGCAGGGGCTCCTCGCGGAAGACGTCGAGCGCGGCACCGGCCACCCAGCCCTCCTCGAGGGCGCGCGCGAGCGCCGCCTCGTCCACAACTCCCCCGCGGGCCGCGTTGACGAGGTGGGCCGACGGCTTCATGCGGCGCAGCTGCTCCGCCCCGATCATGGCCGTGGTGGAGGGGGTGAGGGGCACGTGGAGGCTGAGGAAGTCGGCGTGCTCGATCACGTGGGCCAGCTCGCGCGGCTCCGCGTCCAGCTCCTCCGCGCGGGTCGCGGGCAGGTAGGGATCGTGAACCAGCACCTTCATCCCGAACGCGCGCGCGCGCCGGGCCACCTCCCCGCCGATGCGACCGGCGCCGACGAGCCCGAGCGTCTTGCGGTTGAGCTCGACGCCCGCCAGCCCCGGCCGCTTCCACGCCATGTCGCGCACCGATCGGTCCGCGGCGACCACCTTGCGCGCCAGCGCCAGAATGAGCGCGAAGGTCAGCTCCGCCGCCGACACGGTATTGCCCGCCGGGGCGTTCAGCACCGGGATCCCGCGTTCGGTGGCGGCGTCGAGGTCGATGTTGTCGACCCCGGCTCCCGCCCGCCCGACGACCTTCAGGTTGGGAGCCGCCTCGATCAGCGCCCGGGTCACCCGGGTGGCGCTGCGCACGATTACGGCGTCGGCCCCGGTCATGGCGTCCACCTTCTCCGCCGGCGCGCGCTCGGCCAGCCAGAGCACCTCGAAGCGCTCATCGTCGGCGAGCGCGCCGAGCCCCGAGCGCGAGACCTTGTCGGCCACAGCGATCCGGTACCGCCCGTCCGGCGCGCTCATCGCCCCCCTCCGGCGCGTGGCTTCCCGGGGGGTGCGCGCAGCACTTCCTCCAACGCCTCCAGCACCCGATCCAGCTCCTCCACGGTGTGGTCTCCCATGTGGCCAATGCGCACCGACCGCGGCTTCAGCGCGCCGTACCCCGCCCCGATCACGAACCCCCGCTCCCTCATCGCGCCGGCGACCTCGGGACCCGTCCGGCCCGGAGGCAGGAGCAGGCAGGTAACGGTGGGCGAGCGGAAGCCCTCCGGCGCCAGCACCGACAGCTCCCAGCCGGCGTCCCTACGCGCCGCCGCCCACCGCGCGCACCGGCGCGCCATCGCGGCGTGTCGCGCCCACCGCGCCTCGAGGCCCTCCGCGAGCATGTGGCGCACCTGTTCCGCCAGCGCGTACATCAGCGTCACCGCGGGCGTGTTCGGCGTCTGATCCTTGGCCAGCGCGTCGTGGAACGCGACCAGGTCGAAGTAGACGCCCTTGCGGGTGGCGCCGGCGGAACGCTCCAACATGCGCCGGGAGGTGACCCCGAAGGCCAGCCCCGGGGGCAGCGCCATCGCCTTCTGGGAACCGGTGAGCACGAAGTCCAGTCCGCGCTCGTCCGCCCGCACCGGAGCGCCCCCGGCGCTGGTCACGGCGTCGACCAGAACCATCGTGTCGGGGAACTCGCGCACCACCGCGGCCAGCTCGGCGACGGGGTTGAGGGCCCCGGTGGAGGTTTCGGAGTGCACCATGGTCACGGCGTCGTGGCGGCCTTGGCGCAGGCGGGCCCGGAGGGAGTCCGGATCGTGCACGCCGCCCCACGGGACCTCCAAGACCTCCACGTAGAAGCCGCAGGCGCGCGCGATGCGGGCGAAGCGCTCCGAAAAGGCCCCGTTCACGAGCGACAGCACGCGCTCGCGGGCGCCGTTTCGCACCGCCGCCTCCATGAGGCCGGTCGCGGAGGACGTGGAGGTGAGCACGGGCCGGGAGGTCCCGAACACGGCCCCGAGGCCCGGTTGAATCTCGCGCATGAGCGCGTTGATGGGCTCGCCGCGATGCCCGATCAGGGCCCGATTCTGGGCCGCGAGCACCTCCGGGCGAACCTCGGTGGGGCCGGGCAGGAAGAAGCGCCCGAACCCGCGCTCGGCGGTCGGGCCGTGATGCGCGGCCCCGTCGTTGGTGGTTGTCTTCATCGTCCCCGACGCGCCGCCTTCCGGCGCGCGCCGGCATCCAGTATTCGCTTGCGCAGACGCACGGCTGTCGGCGTCACCTCGATGAGCTCGTCGTCGGCGATGAACTCCAGGGCGGACTCCAGCGTGATGGCCCGGGGGGGTTCGAGCCGGATGTTGTCGTCCGCGGCCGCCGCCCGGATGTTGGTGAGCTTCTTGCCCCGGCACACGTTCACGTCCAGGTCGCCGGCCCGGACGTGCACGCCCGCGATCATGCCCTCGTAGACGGGGGCCCCGGGTCCCAGGAAGAAGGTGACGCGCTCCTGAAGTCCGAACAGGGCGTAGCCCACCGCCGTGCCCCGGCGGTCGGCCACCACGGCCCCGCGCTGCCGCCCGGGGAGCGTCCCCGCCCAGGGTCCGTACTCCATGAAGCGGTGGTGCATCAGGCCGTCGCCGCGGGTGTCGGTGAGGAACTCGGTCCGGTAACCGAAGAGGCCGCGCGCCGGAACCCGGAAGCGCAGGCGAATCGTGCCCCGTCCGGTCGGCTTCATCTCCAACATCTCGCCCCGCCGCCCGCCCAGCTTCTCGATGACGGTGCCCGCGCGCGCCTCCGGCACGTCCGCCACCAGCTCCTCGTACGGTTCCAGGAGCTCGCCCGCGGGGCCTTCGCGCGTGAGCACGCGGGGCCGTGAGACCTGGAACTCGTAGCCCTCGCGGCGCATGGTCTCCATGAGGATGGAGAGGTGCAGCTCCCCGCGCCCCGCGACCCGGAAGGTGTCCGGATGGTCGGTCTCCTCCACCTTGAGGGCGACGTTGCGCTCCATTTCGCGAAACAGCCGCTCGCGCAGTTGGCGGGTGGTCACGAACTTGCCCTCGCCGGAGAAGGGCGAGTCGTTCACCACGAAGTCGACCGAGATGGTGGGTCGCTCCACGGCGATCCCGTTCAGGCGCTCGAGTCGCCCGGGGTCGGCCAGGGTCCTGCCGATCTCCACGCCCGGGATCCCCGCCACCGCCACGATGTCCCCGGCGGCGGCCTCCGCCACCTCCACGCGCTCGAGCCCGTCGAACCCGTACACCTTGAGAGCGCGCGCGCGGGCCACCTCGTCCTCGTCGACCATCCCCGCCGAACCCAGCGGGAGGACCGCCACCTCCTGGCCGGCCCGAATGCGCCCGCGCTCGACCCTTCCGATGGCGATGCGTCCCACGTAGGAGGAGTGGTCCAGCGTCGACACCAGCATCTGGAAGGGTCCCGCCGGTTCCGCGGGCGGCGCGGGCACGTGCTCCACCACGGCCGCGAACAGCGGCGCGAGGTCGTCGCCCCGGTCGCCCGGGTCCGGCGTGGCCCATCCCTCCCGGCCGGAGGCGTACAGGAAGGGCGCGTCGAGCTGCGCGTCGGAGGCCTCGAGGTCCATGAACAGCTCCAGCACCTCGTCGTGCACCTCCTCGGGGCGCGCGTCCGGGCGGTCCACCTTGTTGACGACCACCACGGGCGCGTGTCCCAGCTCGAGCGCCTTGCCGGTCACGAAACGGGTCTGGGGCATCGGCCCCTCGGCCGCGTCGACCAGAACCAGCACGCCGTCCACCATGCGCAGAACGCGTTCGACCTCGCCCCCGAAGTCGGCGTGCCCCGGGGTGTCCACGACGTTGATCTTGAAGTCGCCCCAGCGCACCGAGGTGTTCTTGGAGAGGATGGTGATGCCGCGCTCGCGCTCGAGCGGGTTGGAGTCCATGACCCGCTCGCGCACCTGCTCGTGGTCCCGGAACACCCCCGCCTGGCGGAGCATCTGGTCCACGAGGGTGGTCTTCCCATGATCGACATGGGCGATGATCGCGATGTTGCGGACCTTCATGCGGGGTCGGGTGCTTCCGGGGTCTCGTAGGGGATGGGCGGCCGCGCGAAGCCGGCGGGAAGCGTCAGCGGGCCGCGCGCCGGAGGACGCGCCCCGCGCGCTCGCCGGTGAATGCGCCGTCGCGGATCGCCGCCGTGCCGTTCACGAAAACGTGCACCATACCCTGCGACAACTGGTGCGGGTCCGTGTACGTGGCGGGATCGCGGACCGCGGCGAGGTCGAACACCGCGATGTCCGCGACCGCGCCTTCGGCCAGCCGCCCCCGCGCGGCGAAACCGAAGACCTCGGCCGGCAGCGAGGTCATGCTGCGGATGGCCGCCTCGAGGCTCACCACGCCCTCCTCGAGCGCGTACTTGCGCAGTTTGCGCGGGAAGGTGCCGTACGCGCGCGGATGGGGCACGCCGACCCGCCATTCGGGCAGGGCTCCGTCCGAGGCGGTCATGGTCCAGGGCTGGATCATGAAGGCGGCGATGTCGTCCTCGTGCATGTTGAACGAGACCACGGAGGCGTCGCCCTCGGAAAACAGCTCCAAGGCCGCGTCCAGAGGATGGAGGGCACGGTCGGCGGCCACCTCCTCCAAGGTGCGCCCCTCTATGGACGGATCCGCACGGAAGCGTCGGAACTGGAGACGATCCGCTCCTCCGCGGCGCGCGAGGTTGGCCTCCATTTCTTCGCGGATGCGGGCCCGCGCGCCCGCGTCGGCGAGACGGGCCATCAGGGAGTCCCCTCCTCCCGCCTGCGCCCAGCGCGGCAGGAGCGCCGCCGACAACCCGGTGGAGGACGCCTCGTAGGGGTACTGGTCCGCGTACATCCGGACGCCCTCGGCCCGGGCCGCGTCGATGGCGGCGATAACCTCCGCCGACTTGCCCCACACCGGCGGCCCCAACGCCTTGATGTGGGTCACCACCCCCGGCAGCCCCGCCCCGCGCGCCACCGCAATGACCTCCTCCACCGCCGCGAGCAGCCCGATGGTGTAGTCGGACTCGTCGCGGATGTGGCTGGTGTAGACCCCGCCGTACTCGGCCGCGACCTCGGCCAACGCCGTCAGCTCGCGGGTGTCCGAGTAGCTGCCGGGCGCGTAGAACGGCCCCGACGACATCCCGAACGCCCCCTCCTCCATGCCGGCCCGCACCAGCGCCTTCATGCGCTCCAGCTCGTCGGGGTCGGGCAGCCGGTCGTCCATGCCCAGCACCGCCCGTCGCACCGAACCGTGCGGAACCAGCTGCGCCACGTTGACGCCGAGCCCGTCCACCAGCAGGATCTCCCGCTGCATGGCCATGTCCACCGGCCCCCCGCCGTCGGGGTTCACCACCACCGTCGTGATGCCCTGCGCCAGCAGGGGTTCGGCGTGGCTGCGGTCCTCGCCGTCCAGTCCCGAGCCCGCGTGCGAGTGCGCGTCGATGAAGCCCGGGGCGACGTGGAGGCCGGAGACGTCCAGCACTTCGCGCGCGGTGGCGTCGGAGAGGTCGCCCACCGCCGCGACGCGCCCGTCGGCGAGGCCGACGTCGGCCTCGACCCGGGACGCGCCGCCGCCATCCAGCACGGTGCCGCCCCGCAGGATGACGTCGAACTCCCGCGTGTCCCCGGGCGCGCAGGCGCCGGCGGCCATTAACAGGAGCAGCGGAACGGCGGCGCGCGCGGAGGCGACGCCACGCCGCTCTCGGTGCTCGGGCGGATTGGGGGCCATGCCCACCGGCGGGGGCGTTCCCACTTCGGGCGATCTCCTCATCGCTTCGGCGCGGCCGCGCTCCCCTCCCAGTCCGGATCCGCCGCCCCGGTCCAGGTTGCGGTCGCCGCGTCGAACTGGATTCCGTGAATGCGTCCGAAGGCGCCGGCGCGTGGCACCTCCCGCACGGCGAACTCCATCGCCTCCAGCGCCGCCATGACGTCCGGCGACCAGCCGATTCCCGGGGAGGTCTCCATCTCGAATCCGCTCCGCCCACCCGGCGAATTCAGCGATCCTCCCATGGGATGCACGCGGGCGGCGGCGAGCGCCTCCGGGAGGGAAAGCCCCTGGTCGACCACCCGGCACACCGCCTGCACCACGGCCGACACGATGCGGGCGCCCCCGGCCGCGCCCAGCACCAGCATGGGCGCGCCGTCGTCCATGACCATGAGCGGAGCGATGTTGGAGCGGGCCCGCTCGCCGGGCTCCAGGCGGCCCAGGTACCCGCCCAGGGTGGCGGCGTAGAGGAAGCCCAGTCCCGGGGTGGCGACCTTCGAGCCCATCGCCGGCCCGATGGTTTGGGTGAGCGCGACCGCCATGCCGTTGGCGTCCGCGGTCGAGAGGTGGGTGGTGTGGCCCTGGTCGTCGGGACCGGGGAAGTAGGCGACGGGGGCGCGGGCGCCCGCCACCACTTGGGAACGGTCCGCGCCCGGCCGGGACGCGCCCGGCGCCCACGCGTGCCACGCTTCCGGCCGCTCCGGTCCCAACGCCGCCCCTAGCTCGCCCACCGAGGCCGCTCCCCACGTTTCCGGCCGCTCCAGCCCCAACGCCGCCCCTAGCGCGCCCACTTGGGCCGCTCCCCACGCTTCCGGCCGCTCCGGTCCCAACGCGGTCCATGGCGTCTCCACCGGCCGCGGGGCGTGCCGAAGTGGCTGGGTCGGCTCCGTGGTCATGGCCGCCGCGGCGACCGGCAGCCGCACGCGCGCGGCCTGCTCGCGCGCCCAGTCGGGTGAGGTGAGCAGTCGCCACGCGTCCGGTCCGCGGTGGGTGCGGGCCGCCTCGAAGCCCAACGCCAGCGCCTGGCCGACCACGGCGGCCCACGTCACCTCGTCGGCGGCCGCCATGTCGAAGTTCTCGATGATCTGCAGCACGCCGATGGTCATGGCCCCGGCGGCCGGCGTGAAGGTCCCGACCACCTCGTGACCGCGGTAGCTGCCCCGGACCACGCGCGCGTCCTCCGCGCGATAACGGGCGAGCGCGTCGGCCGTCACGTGCCCGCCCGCGGCCTCGACGTCGGCGGCGATGGCGTCGGCGATCTCGCCCCGGTAGAAGGCGTCGGCGCCCCCGGTCGCGATGCGTCGCAGCACCATCGCCAAGTCGGCCTGCGCGAGCCGGTCGCCGGCCTGGTGGGGCGAGCCGTCCGGCTTCAGGAAGTACATGCTGGCGCCCTCCGACTCCCTCAGCTGCTCGACCGCCGACGCCTGACGGGCGGCCTCGCCCGGGAGGAGGGTGAAGCCCTCCGCCGCGTACTGGATGGCGGGTTCCATCACGGTGGCCAGGGGAAGGGTGCCGTGCTCGGCGAGGAGGCGGGTGAGGCCCGCCACCGCCCCCGGCAGCCCGACCGTGGGATACCCGTACCCGGCCTGGGGGGCGGTGTCGGGGTCGTAGGTGTGGGGGGCCTGGGTGGTGGCGTCGATCCCGTGGACGCCCCCGTCCGGGGTCCTCACCAGAATCTGCGTGCGCCCACCGATGGAGTTCATGCTCGGCTCCACCACCGAGACCGCGAACGCGGCGGCGACCGCGGCGTCGGCCGCGTTCCCGCCCCGTTCGAGCATTTCGACGCCCGCCGCGGTCGCCAGCGGCTGGGCCGCCACCACCATCCCCACGCCCGAGCGCGCGACCTGGTCGGTGGTGGGTTCCACCCGGGTGGAACCGGTCCCGCCGCATCCCCACAGCAGAACCAACGAAAGAGCAACTCGGCGAGCAGCCCGCGACCCGATCATGGAACCTCCCTCACCACATGAACAAGCGCCGGACCATTGCGGTCGGCCGTCAAACTACGAGGCCTCTATCGTGCCTCAATATATCCGTGCTCTTCGAGCAGGGCCCTGAGGCGTGGCTCGCGGTCGGACAGACGGGTGCGGCTGACCTGGCGGGCGAAGGCGATCCGGTCTCCCTCCGACACTTGGTCGAGGATCGCGATGGGCGTCCCGTAGCGGAGCAGAATGCGCTTGGCGTCCACGGCTACGGAGTCGACGACGCTCTCGCTGGGCGCGGAATCGGGCACGCTTACCTCCACTCGTCCAGGATCTCGAAATGGGCGGACCGGAACCCGTGCCGCGCGCGGAGCGGCGCGGACGAGCCGCAGAAGACCGTTAACCCTTAAATATATGACCTCTCGATGGTTCCGCAAAATCTCCCGCTTCAACCGCTCCCCAGCATGAGCCCCGCGGTCAGGAACAAGTCGTGCTGCGTGGCCTCCACGTCGTTGTCGGCGAAGATCGGGCTGACGTAGTCGGAGAGTTCGGTCACCACGCGCATCGGCCCAAGCCGGATTTCGATGCCCGCGCCGAGCAGGAGCGTCCGCCTGGTCTGGTCTTGGAGGGGTGATCGGTTCAGCGCGTCGAGCGACTGCAGGTCGTAATGCTTCACGCCGCCCCCGCCCAGCAGATACGGCTGTATCGCCAGCCCATCGGGGAGCGGGCGAAAGACCAGCGCGGCGGTGGCGTTGAGCACGTTGTTGCTGGCCTCGCACTCCGGGCACATGCCCTCCTCGACGACGACGTCCGCGCTGGTGCCGTACGCCAGCGTCGCGCGCCCGGAGAACGGCCCCGAAACGGCAAGCTCCAAACCGAGGGAATAGGCGAAGCTTCTTTCCCGTTCGCCAAACTCGACCGCCTCGCCGAAACCGGCGTCCGTTAGGACTCCCAGGTCCTGGGTGGGCACGTACGATCCGGCTTGGAAGATGAGAAAGCCGCCCTGGGCGCGCGCTCCCTCCGGCGCCAGCGCGGCGAGGAGGCAGCAGGCGAGCAGCGCCGCCCCCCGCCGCTCAAGGCGCCTTGCCGGTCCGGCGCCTCCGTGCCCTCGGTGCGGGCGCGGCATCGTCAACGGACGGGCGGGCGAGGTTCCGATTCTCATGTCGACAGGCTCCCGATTTCGTCTGGTGGGCTGGAAGTGGTTCGGTGCCGCGGAGCGGCGGACCCCGGGGGCCGGGGAATGTGCCACGGCGGCGCCGGACGCGACAGGTTACTTTGGGAGGCTTACGCCACGAGGCCGCTCACGCAACCATAACTCATGGCATGGCGACCTTTTCCCGCTACTCGACCTCCGTCGAGGACTACCTCAAGGCGATCTTCGCCCTCACGGAGCACGACGATACCGCCACCACGAGCGATATCGCCAGCGCCTTGAACGTGCAGCCCGCCTCGGTCAGCGGAATGATGAAGCGCCTGACCGACCTGGGCGTCGCGGAGCACGAGCCCTATCGTGGCGTGAGCCTCACGCCCAGCGGACGTCGGGAGGCGCTCCGCGTCGTGCGCCGCCACCGGATCATCGAGACCTACCTCAGTGTGCGTCTGGGGTACTCCTGGGACGACGTGCACGAGGAGGCCGAGCGGCTGGAGCACGCCGCCTCCGACGGGCTTGTCGAGCGCATGGCCGACGCCCTCAAGAACCCGCGCCACGATCCGCACGGCGCGCCCATCCCCACGCGCGGCGGCGAGATCGATTCGACCAGCTACCCGACCTTGGCGGACTCCGACGCCACCGGGCCGGTCCGGATCCGCTCGGTGCGCGACGACGAACCGGAGCGGCTTCGCTACCTGGAGGCGAAGGGTCTCCTCCCGGGCGTGGTCCTCGCGGTGGAGGAGAGAGCCCCGTTCAACGGCCCGGTGACGGTGCGGCTGGGCGGGCCCGACGGCGAGAGCCAAGCCATCGGCTTCGACTTGGCGCGCCGCATCTTCATCGACGGGGTCCCGCGCGAGGCGGACTCAGGGTAGGAGCGTGCGGGTCGCGGGTCGTGGAGGGGCCGGGGCGGCGCTTCCGGGCGATGCGCGAGGCGGGGCGAGGCGGACTCCGGGTGAGATACGCCACCGTCCCAAACGCCGGGTGGGCCGGGCGGTCCTCGTCCGCGAGCCTTCAGGGCACCACGAGCGCCTTCGTGACCCTGAGCGCCGCCACATCCTCCAGCGCCCGCTGCGCCGCCTCCAGCGGATAGCGTCCCCCGATCACCTCGGCGAAGGGGAGGCGCTCGCGGTGCCGGGAAAGCAGCCGGAGCGCCCTTACCAGGTGGTGGAAGTCGGTGCCCCACTGGCCCCGCACCTCCACGTGCCCGCGGTTGATGTCCGTGTGGGGGTTGATGTCGACGGATCCGGCGTCGGTGTAGTGCCCGGCGACGACGTAGCGGCCCCCGTCGCGGACCAGCGCGAACCCTTCGGGGATGGCGGCCGGGTTGCCGCTCGCCTCGATGACGACGTCGGCCCCGCGCCCACCGGTGCGGGCCATCACCGCCTCGAAGCGCTCCTCCCGCGTGGTGCCCGACAGCGAGAGGACGACCCCCGCCCCCATGCGCGCCCCGAGCGCCAGGCGCGCGTCCGGGTCGCCGATGAGCACGACCTCGGCCGCCCCCGAGAGGCCGGCGAAGGCAGCCGCAGCCAGCCCCACCGGACCGGCCCCCTGCACCACCACCACGTCGCCCATGCGCCCCCCGGCCCGATCCACGGCCGCGAAGCCGGTGAAGAGGCCGCACCCGCCCCCGATCACGTCGTCGGCGTCCAGGTTGTCGGGCAGCCGGAGGATGCGCACCCCCGGCTTCAGGCAAATGCGCTCCGCCCATCCCCCCAGCAACCCGTCCGTCAGGGCGTACGTGATCCCGTAGACCCTGCGCGCCGGGCAGCGGTTGGGTTGGCGCGCCACCAGGCATTGGTGGCAGCGGTAGCAGGTCTCGTGCACGTCCAGGAAGGTGACGACGTCTCCGGGCGCCAGCGGCCGTCCGAGCGCGTCGCGCTCGACCCCGCGCGCCTCGGCCACCCGCCCCACGCTGACGTGACCGGGAATGATGGGGTAGGGCACGCCGGCCAGTCGCCCGTGCCAGAGGTGCACGTCGGTTCCGCACACCTCGCTGGCGATGGTCTCCAGGAGGACGGCGCCCGGTTCGAGGTCCGGGTCGGGGAGCGTCCGCACCTCAATGGGCTCGCGGGGGCCGGTCATGACGGCGGCGCGTACGGGCATTACTCCCCGATCATCCGGCTCAGTCGCTCCACCGCGTCGAATTCCCGTTCGGACGCCTCGTTGATCCGTTCGGCGAGGAATTCGATGTCGTCCACCGGCGCCTCGCCCGCGAGCGACTCGAGCTGGAGGCGCTCGAAGCTTCCCAGCACCCGCCCCACCGCGTGCGCCTCGCGCGCGAAGCTCGCCCCGACCTCGGCCGCCGCCGTGCCGGCTCCGGCGATCACCCCGTCGGCCGCATCCGACAGCCGATCCAGCCTCCGCGTCTGCTCCACGTCGCGATTGTGGCGCTCCATGACCGCGATCCTGGCCTCGCAGTCGGCGTAGAACCTGAGCAGCACCTCGCGGCGCGCGTCGAGCTTGGCGAGCGCCGCCCGCAGCTTCGGACGCAGTTCGGTGGCGGTCCTGAGCTGGCCGGCGACCATCGGGTCCTCCGGGTCCTGGTTCAGGCGGGCGCGCCAATACGCCACCGAGCCCTGGGCGCTCGCGACGGCCTTGGTCAGCGAGGCCCGCGCGACCCCCCATTCGGATTCCGGGCCCAGGGTTCGCGCCCGATGCCTCTCGACCTGCGCGCGGAACTCCTCCGCGGCGAACCGGTGGACCGCCCGGGTGGCGTCGGCGTCACCGTCGCGGAAGGCGGCAAGGCGGCGGGCCATGCGCCGGCGAGCCGGCAGGAGGCGAATGAGCGCGAGGAGTCCCAGCGCGATGCCGAAGCCCAGAAGGCCCGATCCCAACAAGCCCGCGAGGACCAGCCACAAACCCCCCAACTTGAGCAGCGACCAACCCAGCCCGATGGTCTCCGCGAGGTCGCGGGCGTTGCCCCTGGTACGCGTCCACGCGCGAGCGAGCGCGTGGCGCCACGCTCCCTTCCGCTCCCGCCTGAGCTCCTCCTCCCCGGCGAAGCAGCGCCGGGCAACCGCCTCCAGCGACTCGTCCCACTCCATGTCGGTCGGTGGACCCACCGTCTCCGGCGTTGAGGGTCCCGCCTCGCTCGGGGTCGCCACCCGGCTCAATCGCTCCGCCATGCGCGCCTCGGGGCGCCCCGCCGGCCCGAGGCCCCGCCCCGTCCGGCACCCGTCCGGTTGTCATCCACGCGCCGCCGGTCCCGCTACCGGTCCATCACCGGCACGCCCGCGTTCTTCACGTACCGGTCCATCCATTCGATCATCTCGGCCAGCGCGTGCATCACCGACTCGCGCCCGCGGTAGCCGTGGCTCTCGTGGGGCAGCATCACCAGTCGGGCCGTGCCCCCGTTCCCCTTGAGGGCGTGGAACATGCGCCGCGACTGCACGGGGAAGGTGCCGGAGTTGTTGTCGGCCTCGCCGTGGATGAGGATCATCGGTTCGTTGATCTGGTCGGCGTGCATGAAGGGCGACATGGCGAAGTAGACGTCGCCCGCCTCCCAGAAGGTGCGCCGCTCGTTCTGGAAGCCGAAGGGCGTGAGGGTGCGGTTGTACGCCCCGCTGCGCGCGATGCCGGCGCGGAACAGGTCCGAGTGCGCCAGCAGGTTGGCGGTCATGAAGGCGCCGTAGCTGTGGCCGCCCACCCCGACCCGGTCGCGGTCGGTGACCCCCATCTCCACCACCTTGTCGACGGCCGCTTGGGCCGAGCTCACCAGCTGTTCCACGTAGGTGTCGTTGGGGGTGTCCTGGCCGACGATGGGCATGGTGGGCCCGTCGAAGACGGCGTAGCCCTGGGTCAGGAAGAAGAGGTGCGAGGCCCCTCCCACGCGCGTGAAGCGGCTGGGCGAGCCGCGCACCTGCCCGGCCACGTCCGGGTTCGAGTACTCTCTGGGGTAGGCCCACACGATGGTGGGCAGCCGCGTTCCCTCCTCGTGGTCCGCGGGCAGGTAGAGCGTGCCGGAGAGCTGCACGCCGTCCTCGCGCTCGTAGGTGACGAACCGGCGGGTCACGGCGGAGAGCTCGGGGTGGGGGTTGGCGAACTCG
This sequence comes from Longimicrobiales bacterium, assembly GCA_965221265.1. Classification (GTDB taxonomy): domain Bacteria; phylum Gemmatimonadota; class Gemmatimonadetes; order Longimicrobiales; family Gaopeijiaceae; genus BD2-11. The sequence goes on from OZ244873.1 coordinate 1,154,521, forward strand.
GTGAGCCGCCTGCGGTCGCCGCCACGGGTGTCGCGCACGAAGTAGTTGGGCGGGTCCAGCGGGGTTTCGTACCGCGTGAGGATCCGGCGGCCGTCGTCGTCGAGCATGGCCACCACCGACTCGTAGCTGCCGGGGGCGGCCTGGAAGAGGCGTTCGCTTTCTCCGGTGGCGAGGTTCACGCGGTCGAGGAACGGATGGTCGCCGGCGTCCGAGGCGCCCGCGCCCGTCAGGAAGATCCAGTCGCCATCCTGCCTGACGAGGGCCTCGCCGTTGGCCGCGCGACGCGTCACCGGCGTCCCGGGGTCGCCGTAGCGGTCCTGCGCGTTGCGGTCCCAGACCAGTCGGGGCTCGGCGCCGCCGTCGAGGTCGATCCGCCACGTGCGGATGGTGTTGGCGCGGCGGTCGGCCTCGGTCAGCAGCGCGAGACCGTCCTCGCCGCGCGCGAGACCGGCGAATCGCAGCTCGGTTCGGGTCACTTCAACGGGGTCGCCGTCGAATGGCGCGGCCAGCCGCATCACCCGGTCGCGATGCTCCGCCTCCCTTCGGGGATCGCCGCCGTCGAGCGCCTCCACCCACATGAGCGCGTGATCCTCGCCCGGCATCCAGCGGTGTCCGCGCGGCCCCGCCTCGACGCCTCCGATGGGCGCCCCGTCGGCGAGGGGAATCGATGCCACGCGGGCCACCACCTCGCCCTCCCGGCTCCACACCTCGAGCTCCTTCGGGAAGCGGGACTCGGGCACGAGGTAGGAGAACGGACGCACGGTCCGCTCCGCGAGAACGAAGGCGCCGCTGGGCGAGCGACGCAGATCCCAAATGCCGGGTTCCGCAAGCGTCCGCACGGCTCCGGTGGACGCGTCCACCAGGGCGGGCTGGGAGGTGGCGTGGTACTCGAAGAGCGCTTCGCCGTGCGCGTCCTCGATGAGATCCTGGTAGGTGCGCACCGGGGCCGTCCGCCCCTCGGCCTCCTGAATGACCGGCCCGGCCGGAACCTGCGGGGCCATGGGCGCCGGCCCGCGCCCCGGGGGCACCAGGGCGCAAAGAAGCTCGTCTCCCTCGGGCATCCATTCGCACGGTTCGCCCAGCACGCCGTTCAGCCGCGCTTCAGTGAGCTTGCGGGCGCTGGCCTGGGACACGCTCGCCATCCAGAGCTCGATCCCGTCGCTCACGGTGCGCGTGATCGCGAACCGGTCACCCCCGGGGGCGAAGCGCGGCGCCCCCCAACCACCCTCCGGCGCGTCGACGGGGCGCCGGGACCCGTCCGCGATGTTCATCACCGAGAGGGAGGTGGTCAGCCCCGGGTCGCGTCCCGTGGCGGGACCGAAGACGCCGGTGGTGGCCGGGTCGATGCGGCGCCCGGCGAGGCGCAGCATGGGTCGCGCCATGTCGTCGATGGAGGGCATGCTGCGGCGCTCGGTGAGGACGATCCACTCCCCGTTCGGGCTCACGTCCACGAATGGCGCCGGAGGCGCGTCCAGGATGCGCACGACCTCCTCGGGCGGCATGCGGTAGCCGTCCTGGGCGGAGAGGCCGTCCGCGCCGGCGAGCGCCAACACCCCGCACGCGGCCGCCAGCAGTCCGTGGATGAATCCGCCCGAGCGCGGCCGCCACGCCGCTCGAATGCCGGGGGGCGTTTGTCCACGGGTTGCCGGAGTGGCCGCGCGTCGTCGCCGCGATCCACCGCGGAATCGCTGGGCCGTCGGGAGGGGGCGGGAGGGTGTCGTGGTCCGGGCCATGGTGGTCTCTCCGGAAAGTCGCGTGGCGCGCCGAACACGCCGGCGCTCGATTCTCGCAGCCCTGAAATGTGGGGGCACCGGCGGGGCGCGAGCAAATGCCCCGGAGGCTGGCCCGGCGCCATCCACCCCGGTATTTTCCCGCTCCGCTCCCGAGTCTTCGCGAGACTCGGGAAGTGCGTCCGCTTTCCCGGAGGATGAAGATGGTCCGCCGAGCCCGAATGATCCCGCTCGTCTCGCTCCTCGCCCTCGTGCCCCAGGCTCCGGTCCTGGCCCAGGAGGGAGGGGTTCTGTCCCTCGACCAGTACCTGGATTGGGAATGGGTGGCCGATCCCCGCATCTCCCCGGACGGCGGCCGCATCGTCTACACGCGATCCTGGGTGGACCAGCGGGAGGACCGCCGGGCCTCTTCGGTGTGGGTCATGAACGCCGACGGCTCGCGCGCCCGCTTCCTGCTGGAGGGCTCGAGCCCGCGCTGGTCGCCCGACGGCACCCGCATCGCCTTCCTCAGGGACGGGCAGATCTTCGTGCGCTGGATGGACGCCGAGGGTGCGACCACGCAGATCACGCGCCTCGAGGAGAGCCCGTCGAACATCGCCTGGTCGCCCGACGGCACCCACGTCTCGTTCGTCATGACCGTGCCGTCCGACGAGCGCTGGGCCGTCGACATGCCCGCCCCGCCCGAGGGCGCGCGCTGGACAGAGGCCCCCAAGATCGTCACGCGGCTCACCTACCGGCGCGATCGCCGGGGCTACATCGACGATGGCTTCCAGCACCTCTTCGTGGTGCCGGCGGAGGGCGGCACGCCGCGCCAGCTCACCGACGGCGACTGGAACCACTCCGCGCCCCGATGGATGCCGGATGGCTCCGAGATCGTCTTCCAGTCGCTGCGCATCGAGGACTCCGAGGACATCGACAAGACGTGGCGCGAGTCCGAGATCTACGCGGTGGACGTGCGCTCCCGCGCGATTCGCCAAATCACCGACCACCGCGGGCCGGACGGAAGCCCGGTTCCCTCCCCCGACGGCAGCCTGATCGCCTACCAGGCCAACGACTGGTCCGACGACACCTACGTGGAAACCGGGCTGTACGTGATGAACGCCGACGGTTCGGGTTCTCGGCGCATCGCCGGCGAGCTGGGGCGCCGCCTCTCGGAGGTGACTTGGGCCCGGGACGGCGGCGGGGTGTACTTCACCGCCGCCATGGAGGGCAACTCGAACCTCTGGTTCGCCCCCGTGGACGGCGAGCCGCGCGCGGTGACCCGCGGCAACCACATGCTCGCGGTCACCACCATCGACGAGCGCGGCCACGCCGTCGGCACCCTCACCAGCTACCACGAACCCGGAGACGTGATCTCCCTCCGGTTGGACGCCGCCGACGACATCCGACGCCTCACGCGCGTGAACGACGACGTCCTGGCCGACGTCAGGCTGGGCGAGGTCGAGGAGATCTGGTACAAGTCGGTGGACGACTTCGACATCCAGGGCTGGGTCATCAAGCCGCCGGACTTCGACCCCTCGGAGCAATACCCCCTCATCCTAGCGATCCACGGCGGGCCCCACGGCATGTACAACGTGGGCTTCAACTTCGGCTGGCAGGACCACGCCGCCAACGGCTTCGTGGTGCTCTACACCAACCCGCGCGGAAGCTCGGGCTACGGCAGCGCCTTCGGCAACGCCATCAAGAACGCGTATCCCGGCAAGGACTACGACGACCTGATGAACGGGGTGGACGAGGTGATCGCCCGAGGCTACGTCGACACCGAGAACATGTTCGTGTACGGCTGCTCGGGCGGCGGCGTGCTCACCTCATGGGTCGTGGGGCACACCGACCGCTTCCGGGCGGCGTCCGCCAACTGCCCGGTCACCAACTGGCTGTCGTTCGTGGGCACCACCGATGGAGCCACTTGGTACAAGAACTTCGAGCACTTCCCCTGGGACGACCCCTCCGAGCACCTGCGCCGCTCCCCGCTGATGTACGTGGGCAACGTCACCACGCCCACCATGCTCATGACCGGCGAAATGGATCTTCGCACCCCCATGGCGCAGACCGAGGAGTTCTACCAGGCGCTGCGGGTCCTGAAGGTCCCCGCCGCCATGGTGCGCTTCAAGGACGAGTGGCATGGCACCTCGAGCATCCCCTCCAACTTCCTGCGCACCCAACTCTACCTGCGCAGCTGGTTCGACAGGTGGAGGACGCCGGCCCCCGTGACCGAGGACGAGGCGCGCTGAGGCGGGGTCGCGGATCGCGATGGGGGCGTGGCGGGAACGCCGCGCGTCCGCCGGAAACGCAACGGAGCCCCGGGGATGTTCTCCCGGGGCTCCGTTTTTTCGTGGTCGCGTCCCGGCCTCCGCCGGGAGCGCGGGATCACCCCGCGTCGGCCGTCCATTCCCGGCGGGACCGGGTGGCCGGGGCGCGGGTGTCCCTGCCGAGCATCCGTTCGCTCGCCGTGGGACGAGTCTCGCGTCTGTTCGAAAGGGTGTAGTCCCTGCGTCCCTTGAAACGCCTGCTTGATCTGCGAATGAGCATCGTGAGCCTCCTTGCTTCCATACCGGCGGCGAACCGCGCCACCCCGGCCCGGTTCGCGTGACCCCATCGTACGCGGGAACGCGGGAATGGATTCAGGCGCGCGGTCGGAACACGGTCACGCGCAGCGGAGGATCGATGGTCCAGTGGAAGTACAGCCGGTTGCGGCCCTCGCGGATCTGGTTCCGCTTCCGGTCGCGGGTCTTGGGGTAGTCGACGCCCTGGGCGGTCTCGACAACCACCACGCCGTCGCCCGCGTCGGCCTCGACCCGGCGCAGCTCCCGCTCGAGCCCGAGCAGCAGCTCCCGTTCCGCGCGGTCGTGGACCGGGCCTTCCGCGTCGGCCGTCAACGCCAGGTTTTCGACCGCCTCGTACTCCCGCGCGAACTCTTCCGCGCCCACCGAGCGCGTCCGGTCGCGGCGGAATCCGATCTCGGTGAGGGCGCGGGAATCGAAGTCGGGCTGGACGCTGTGGAGCTTGGAGCCGTAGCGCTTCAGGATCATGACGGGTCGGTTGCCGGTGGGCGGTTCAGGAGCCGTTCCAGCTCCTCGGGGGACAGCGAATCGGCGGACTTCGACCCCAGGCCGCGCGCCGAACGGGGGTGCCTGCGCCCGCCTCCGTCGCGCCGCGTCTCGACCGGGGTGCCGGCGTAGTCGAACTCGGCCAGGTGGATGCGCTCGAGCGTGCGCCCCAGCAGCAGCTCGATGGACTTGAGGTACGCGAGGTCGGGGGCCGTCAGGAAGCTGACCGCGGTGCCCACCGCGCCCGCCCGCGCGGTGCGCCCGATGCGGTGGACGTAGTCGTCGGGATCCAGCGGGATGTCGTAGTTGACGACGTGCGAAATGCCTTCGACGTCCAGGCCCCGCTGGGCGATGTCGGTGGCCACCAGAACGCGCACGCCTCCCGTCGCGAAGCGGTCGAGCGCCCGCACCCGGTGCCGCATCTGGCGGTCGGAGTGCATGACGTCCGCCGAAATCCCCTCGCGCTCCAGCCGGGAGAGCAGCAGGTCCGCGCCGCGTTTGGTGCGGGTGAAGACGAGCACTTGGTCCCAGTCCGGATCGGTCAGAAGGCGGACCAGCAAGTCGGCCTTCTTCCCGGGCTTGACCGAATACACCCGCTCGTCGATCCCCTCCGCGGTGGTCCCCGAGGGCGCCACCTCGATGTGCGTCGGGTCGCGGGTGACGCGAAGCGAGAGGGCGTGCACGCCGTGCGGCATGGTGGCCGAAAAGAGCATCGTCTGGCGCTTCCTCGGCACCCTGCGGAGCACGCTCTCGATCTGCGGGCGAAAGCCCATGTCGAGCATGCGGTCGGCCTCGTCGAGCACCAGATGGCGGACGGCGCCCAGGTCGGCCTGCCCGCGGCGCATGTGGTCGATGAAGCGCCCCGGCGTGGCGGCGATGAGTTCCGTGCCCGTTTCCAGCGCCGCGCGCTGTGGCCCGTAGCCCACGCCCCCCACGATGGCGGCGCACCGCAGGGTTCTACCGCGACAAAGGGCGACGGCCTCGCCGAGCACCTGCTGCGCCAGCTCGCGGGTGGGGCACAGCACGAGCGCCTGAAGGCCCGCGCCCGGCACGGCGCTCTCCAGCACGGGCAGCAGGAACGCCCCCGTCTTGCCCGTTCCGGTTTGGGCGATGCCCACGATGTCCCGGCCCTCCAGCCCCGGCGGAATCGCCTTCCGTTGCACGGGGGTCGGCTCGCGCCAGCCCAGCGCCTCCACGGCGGCCAGGGTTTCCGGGGATAGGCGCATGGATTCGAACGATGTAGCTTCCGGCAATCGCCTCCTCCTCCGTTTGTTCTCGATACGATGGAACGCGCTCAAGCCAACATGACCGACCGCGCCGTAACCTCAGTGCTCTTCGTGTGTCTAGGCAACATCTGCAGGTCTCCGCTGGCCGAGGGCGTCTTCGCGCACCTGGCCAGGCAGGCCGACCTCGACGTCCGCGTCGACTCCGCGGGAACCGGATCCTGGCACGTCGGAGAGCGTCCCGACGCGCGGGCGCTGGCGGTCGCCCGCGCCCACGGGGTCGAGTTGCCGGGACACGCGCGCCAAGTGGACGCCGGCGACATGCGCGACTTCGACCACGTGATCGCGATGGACGGCGCCAACCTCGCCCACTTGGCCGCGCTGCGTCGCTCCTCGGGAGGCTCCGCCCGCTTGCGCCTCCTGCGCGAGTTCGACCCGGAGGCCCGCGGCGACCAGGACGTGCCCGACCCCTACTATGGAAACAGGCGGGGGTTCGAGGAATGCTTCCAAATCGTGAAGCGGTCGTGCCGCGGGCTGCTGGAGGAGGTCGCGGGGGGCCCGTGACTGGGTCCCGCCATCTGGCCACGACGCGCAACCGTCCGGTGTTGCCCGAACCGTGGGAGGTCCGCTCCCGTTGGTGAGCCGGGATGGGCGGTTGGGCGCGGGAGCCTCTCCGGTACCCGCAACTCGTTGGGGCGCATGATGATTGGACATCCGGTGCCCGTCGTGCGAGCTTGCGCTCCCTGAGGCGTTTCCGGCCCCCGGCGATCGGGTGGCCGCCTTCACCCACCGAGCGATGAAACGACCATGAATCGACCCGTCATCCAGACCCGACTGAGGCTGTTCGCGGCGGCGACGCTGACGGCGCTGGCCCTGAGCGCGTGCGGCGAGGGCGATCCGCCGGTGGAGCCGGAGCCGCCGCCGACGCCGGTGGGGACGATCGCCGGTACGGTGACGATCGAGGGGACGGCCGCGGCCGGCGTGACGGCGGCGCTGTCGTCGGGCGCGAGCGCGACGACGGGCGCGGGGGGCGACTTCGCGTTCACGGGCGTGGAGGCGGGGACGTACACGGTGACGATCAGCGGCTACCCGGCGGACGCGACGTTCGCGCAGGTGACGCAGTCGGCGACGATCGCGACGGACGGAGAGACGGTGCAGCTCGCGTTCGCGGGCGAGTACGCGCGCTCCTCGGCGGTGGTGGGCGCGGTGGTCGCGGCGGATCCGGCGGCGGGCGATGACGGTCGCGCCGAGACGCTGGCGGGCGTGACGGTCGCGCTCGAGGGCGCGCACGCGAGCGAGACGGCGGAGACGGACGCGGACGGCGGGTTCGGCTTCCAGGGCCTGCGGGCGGGCACGTACGCGGTGACGATCTCGGGCTACGCGGAGGAGGTCGCGTTCGCGACGGAGAGCGTCGAGGTCGAGGTGGGAGTGGGGGAGGTGGGCAACGCGGACTTCACGGGCGAGTTCCTGCGCACGTCGGCGGTGGAGGGCCGGGTGACGGTGGAGGGCGAGGGTCTGGCGGCGGTGACGGTGACCTTGTCGGGCGGACCGGCGGAGGAGAGCCACACGACGGCGACGGACGCGGCCGGCGCGTACCGGTTCGAGGCGCTGCGCCCGGGCGACTACGCGGTGACGATCTCGGGCTACGCGGAGGAGGTGGCGTTCGCGACGGAGAGCGTCGAGATCGAGGTGGGAGTGGGGGAGGTGGGCAACGCGGACTTCACGGGCGAGTTCCTGCGCACGTCGGCGGTGGAGGGCCGGGTGACGGTGGAGGGCGAGGGTCTGGCGGCGGTGACGGTGACGTTGTCGGGCGGACCGGCGGAGGAGAGCCACACGGCGGCGACGGACGCGGACGGCGCGTACCGGTTCGAGGCGCTGCGCCCGGGCGACTACGCGGTGACGATCTCGGACTTCGAAGCGCGCGACTACGCGTTCGAGGCGACGTCGCGAGAGGTGAGCGTGGGCCTTGGCGAGACGGTCGAGGCGTCGTTCATGGGGGTGCTGCTGCGCACGTCGGGCATCAGCGGGCGCGTGAGCGTGGAGGGCGAGGGTCTGGGCGACGTGGCGGTGACGCTGTCGGGCGTGGAGGAGCGCGCGACGACGACGGACGCGGCGGGGCAGTACTCGTTCGCGGGTCTGGCGGCGGGCGCCTACGCGGTGACGATCGCGATCGAGGGCAACGCGTACGTGTTCGACGTGACGAGCCGGGAGGTGGATCTGGGCGAAGATGCGTCGGAGATCGTGAACTTCGACGGCGCGCACGCGCGCACGGCGAGCGTGAGCGGCGTGGTCCGGCTCTCGGGCACGAACGCGCCGGTCGAGGGCGTGGAGATCACGATCGACGGCGAGGCTCCGCAGAACGTCCCGACGAGCGGTCCCAACGCGGGCAGGCTGGTTACGGGCGCCAGCGGCGCCTACACGGCGGTCTTCAAGGCCAAGGACGTCGGCGAAGCCGTTACGGTGCGCCCGTCGAGGGCCGGCATGAGCTTCGTGCCCGAGTCGTTCAGCGTGCCTGCGCACGCCGGATCGGCGGTCCGGCGGATCGACTTCACCGCGTTCGCGAACGCGACCATCTCGGACAGGGTGATCGTTCCGGATGGCGGCCCCATGAAGGACGTGGCGACCTCGACGACCGACTCGACCAAGGTCCACAGCGCCAGGCGGATTCATCCACGGCCTGCCGGGATAGCCCGGGAGGGGGCGGGGCGCTTCGGTGCGACTACCGCCCCACCCCCCCGAGCGCCCCCGCCATCCGCCGGATCGCCTCGGTGAGCAGCTCGTCCGAGGTGGCGAAGCTCATGCGCGCGTAGCGGTCGTCGCCGAAGGCCGAGCCGGGCACCAGGGCCACGCCGGCCTCCTCCAGCATGCGGGTGCAGAAGTCGCTGGAGCCCTCGCCCTCGCGGCACATCGAAGCCACCCGGAAGAAGAGGTAGAACGCGCCCCCGGGCTCGACGAACGCGAGGTCGGGAAGCAGCTCGCGCATGAGCGACACGACCAGCTTCTGGCGGCGCGCGTACGCCTCCGTCATGAGCGCGATGTCCGCGAGCGACCGTTCCACGTCGCCGTAGGCGGCCAGTGCCGCGAGCTGGGAAGGGGTGGCGGGGTTGGAGGTGGCGTGGCTTTGGAAGGCGGCCATCTTCTTGGCCCCGGCTCCCTCGCAGTAGGAGAAGCCGATGCGCCACCCGGTCATCGCGAAGGCCTTGGAGACGCCGTCGATCAGAACGAACGGACCGACGTCGCCCGGATCCAGCTCCAGCAGGCCGGCCGCCGGCCCGTCGCCGGCGAAGTGGATGTGCCGGTAGATCTCGTCGCTGATGAGGCGCACCCCGTTGTCCCTGGCCCAGCGCGCGACCGCGCCCAGCTCGGCGTGCGTGTAGACGGCTCCGGTGGGGTTGCCGGGCGAGCACATGATGAGCCCGCGGGTGTTTGGCCCCCGGGCCTCCTCCAAGTCCTCGGGGCGGAGCACGAAGCCCTTCTCGGCCGGTCCCCGCACGAAGACCGGCTCGGCGCGGGCCAGCGTCACCATCTCCGGGTAGCTGGTCCAGTAGGGCGACGCGATCATCACCTCGTCTCCGGGGCCGAAGAAGGTGAAGCACGCGTTGAAGAGCGCCTGCTTGGCGCCGGCGGTGACCACCACGTCGCTCCCCGACGCGTTGGCCCCCCGGGCGACCAGCGACCGCGCGATGGCCGCGCGCAGCTCCGGCATGCCGGCCGCGGGCGTGTAGCGCGTGGCGCCTCCCCGCACGCCCTCGACCGCGGCGTCCACCAGCCAGGCCGGGGTGTCGAAGTCGGGCTCGCCGGCGCTCAGGTCGATGATGTCCCGCCCCTCCGCGCGCAGGCGCTTCGCCGTCGTGCTGACGGCCATGGTGGCGGACGGCTGGAGTCGGGCGACGTTCTGGCTGAAGGACATGGGCGGCGCATCGAAAGGGGAAGCGGACTTCGACCGGATTCGTCCGGGCATCCTCCCGCCCGAACGCGCTCCCAAGTTGCCCCGGCGGGGGCGGGCGATCAAGCGGCGCCCCGCGCGCGATCCTTTTCGGACGGGCGCGTGCCCGCCGGATTGCCGCGCCCGGTCCGGCTCGCGAGATTCCGCCCATGAGGGAAGCGGAGGTCATCTTCCATTTCGACTACGTCGATCCCGCGTGCCATCTCCTGGAGCAGGCGCTCCGCGCCCGGTTGCCGGTCGGGGTGAGCCTGGACCGCCGCCCTCTGGAGCTGCGGCGCCCGTCACTGCCGCCCATCGACCCCGAGTCGAAGGCATGGAGGGACCGCTGCGACGCCGTGCGCCGGGGTGCCGCGGACTACGGGCTGGAGGTCCCGATCCCGCCCCGGGTGCCGTGGAGCCGCAAGGCGCACGAGTTGGCCCTCCACGCCCGCGCGCGGGGTTGCTGGGACGCGGTGCATGCGGCACTGTTTCGGTCGTTCTTCGAGGAACGGGCGGACATCGGCCGCATCGACGTGCTCGTGGGCTTGGCGGAGGAGGCGGGGCTCGACCCCACCGAGGCGCGGGCGGTGCTCGATGTGGATCGTTACGCGGCCGACGTCGACCAGATGCGCGAGGCGGCGCTCGGATGCGGCGTGCGCGCGCCGCCCACCCTCGAGGCGGGCGCGCGGAGGCTCGAAGGGCTGTCGGGCCAACGGGAGCTGTTTCGCTTTCTCCGGGCGGCCGCGTCGGGGTAGCGGCGTGGACGGGCGGTCCGGGCGACGTCCCGACCCAACATCAACCAGCGAGTGGGACGAAGAGATGGCCGGATATCAGAGGAAGACGGCGCTCTCCCCGGCCGCCGTGATGGCGCGCGCCGAGGAGATTCTCCCCGAGGTCGTCGGGTTGGCCCGCACCCGGGGCTCGGCGCACGAGGCGACCTACGCGGGCAAGGAGGGCACGCTCACGCTCTCGGCGCACCGCCACGGGATGTACACGTCGGTGACCGCCTCGACCGATCGGCTGCGCACCTCGCGCATCGACTACGAGACCCAGAAGTTCCTCAACCATCTCCCGTACGAACCGGGCGACGCGGGCGGGCCGGGATCCGGGGATCCCTCCTGATGGCGGATTCCTTCGAGGAGCTCGGCCTCGCGGCGGAGCTGGTGGAAGCCCTTGCGGGCGAAGGCGTCGAGCGTCCCACGCCGCTCCAGCGGGACGCGATCCCCCTGCTCGGGCGCGGCAACAACGCGCTCGTGCGCGCCGGACCGGGCAGCGGAACCCTGGTGGCGTACGGCGCGCCCCTGCTCGAGCGCATCGAGGCGGGGGGCTCGGTGCCCCGGGCGGTCGTGCTCACGGCCTCCGCGGCGGCGGCCGGGGCGCTGGCCACCTCGCTGGCGAGGTTGGCGATGGCGACCGGACACGCCGTGGCGGCGCTCGGTTCGCCCTGGGCTTCCCCGCAACGTTCCGACATCCTGTTCGCCACCGCGCCCGACCTCCTCGAGGCGGTGCGGAACTCGCGGCTGCGGCTGGAGGAGCTCCGCGCGGTCGTGGTGGACGGAGCCGCGACCATCCAGCGATCGCACGGGCTCGAAGACCTGGAGACGCTGTTCGGCTTCGTGCCCGCGACCGCGCAGCGGATCGTGATCTCGCTTCCGGTCACGCCCGAGGTGCGGGCCCTCGCCCGCGCTCACGCGCGCAAGGCGGGGCACCTGTCGGCGGCGTCGGATGCGCCACCGCAAGCGGAGGCCGGGCCGGTGCGCGGGGTCCTCCGCTATCGCATCTGCCGCAAGGACGACGCCGATCTCGTGCGGACCGTCTCCGAAGTGCTTGAGGGGGACGCGCGCCACGTGCTGGTCCACTGCGCGTCCGACGACCGCGCGGCCGACGTGGGCGACCTGCTGTCGCTGCACGGCTTCCGGGCCGGTGCGCCGGGAGATGGCTCCGCGCCCGTCTGGCTCTCGGGCCAGGACGACGGCGCTCGCGCCCCCCTTCTCGAGGGGGTCCCCGACGCGAGCTTCGTCGCGACCTTGAGCGTCGACGCGCCGGCCGGGGCCGACGCCCTGTGGCGCCGGCACGGCCTTGGCGCCGAGGCCGCGGTTCTGGTGCTTCATCGCGAGGTGGCCCACCTGAAGGCGATCGCGGCGGAGGCGGGCTGCCGGCTGCGCGCTCTTCCGCCGCCTCCCCCATCCGACGCGCCTTCCCATCTCGAACGCCGGCGCTCGGAGCTGCGGCGCATCCTGGAGGAGGAGGATCTCGCCGCCGAAATGCTGTTGCTGGATCCCCTCCTCGAGCGCTTCGATCCGGTGGAGGTGGCGGCGGCCGCGAGCCGTTTGGCGAGCCGGTCCGCGAAGAGTCCTTCCACTCATGGCGCACCCGCCGATGTGAAGGCCGGCGCGGGTGACGCCCGCCCGGCGACCAACCCCCAGGCGGCCGAGCTGCCCAGTCGCGCCCAAGCTTGGGTGCGCCTGTTCATGAGCGTGGGTTCGCGGGACGGAATCGGGCCCGGCGACCTCCTGCGGGCCGCCGTGGAGGGGGCCGGAATCGAGCGTGCCCAAGTGGGGAGAATCGAGATCCAGGACACCTTCGCGCGCGTTGAGGTTCGCCGGCAGGTGGCGCGGAAGGTGGTGCGGGCCCTGAACGGGACCACGCTGGGCGGACGCGGCGTGCGGGTCGACTACCATCGCGAGCCCGCGCGCGACGCTCCCCGGCCGAGGGGTGGCTCCGGCCGCCGGCGCGTCAAACCCGCCTCGTGAGCCGGCGCGGGAGAACCGGCGGCATCGGGCCCTCATGACCGGCATCGGGCCCCCATGACGTGAGCACCTCGATGAGCGGTTCGTTCTCGAGGCGCTTTGCCTGGATGGCCGCGTACTTCGTGGTCGTGAACGCGATTGGCGTTTCCGGCTACATGGCCATCGAGGGATGGAGGTTCCACGACGCGCTCTACATGACCGTCATCACGCTCACGGCGGTGGGGTACCACGAGGTCGCTCCGCTTTCCGCCGCCGGGCGCAACTTCACCATGGGCCTGCTCGCCCTGGGCCTCACCGGACTCGGCCTCTGGTTCGCCCTCATCACGGCGCTCTTCATCGAAGGGGACTTGGCGGGCACGTTTCAAAGGCGGCGCCAAATGAAAGCCATCGCCAAGCTAAGGGACCATGTGATCGTGTGCGGGTGCGGTCGCACGGGACGGCAGGTGCTCATCGAGCTGGAGCGGTCGGAGCTGAACTTCGTCGTGGTCGAAGACGATCCGGACCGGGTTCGGTCCATCCGCGGGCGACATCCCGACGTGTTGGTCATCGAGGGCGACGCCGCGCGGGATGAGACTTTGGAGGCCGCCGGCGTCCGCCGCGCCCGCGGGCTCGTCACCTGCCTGAGCGAGGACGCCGACAACCTGTTCGTGTGCTTGTCCGCGCGCGTTCTCAATTCGGCGATGACGGTGGTCGCGCGGGCCGACGACCGGGAGACCACCGCCAAGATGTACCGCGCGGGCGCGACCCACGTGGTGAGTCCCAACGTGAGCGGCGGCGTCACCATGGCCGCCATGCTGGTGCGCCCGTCGGCGACCACGCTGGTCGAAGTCGACAACCGCCTGCGGGATCTGAACCTGCGGACCGAGCAGATCGTGCTGGGCGCTCGGTCGCCGGCCGCGGGCAAGGCGCTCGACGCGCTGCGTCCGCTGGCGTCGGTGGTCGTGGTTGCCCTGTTGCGCGGAGCCGAACCGAAACAGGTCACGTTCAAGCCGAAGGGAACCACCACGCTGGAGGTGGGCGACGAGCTGGTGGTGATGGGCCCGGCCCGCGAGCTGCGGCGGCTCGCGCGGTGGGCGTAGCAGCCCGCGGACGAACTCCTCCCGGCATTCGAGCGGCGTTGCATCCGCGCTGGACCGCTGCGTTCCGCGTTCCCTTTCGGCCCGCTCGCGCTGCTATTCGGCCTTCAAGGCGCCTTGCCAGCCCGGCGCCCCGCCCCTCTCGGCGGTGCTCGGGCGGATTCATCCACGGACTTGGAGCGGCCCGCGGGTCGCGCGGCGCTACTCCTCCTCGCTCACTCCGCAACACCCGCTTTTTCGCAACAGCGTCCAGACGATCCACGCGGCTCCGGCAAGCAGGAGCAGCTTGAATCCAAAGGCGAGGGCCGTCGCCACGAGCCCCAGTAGGGGAACGACCACCAACCCGACCAGCTTCATGAGCACGATCGCGGCGATTCCCGCAAGCGACAGCTGAGCGAACCTCTTCATTTCCCCTCTCCGTTGGTCCGGTGCGTGTCCGGCGCCCTACGCCCGCTCTCCGTCGAAGTTTCCGCGCCCGGGTCCGTCAAGACAAGGCTATGCGCGACCGGCGCGGGGCGTGCGTGCCGGCGCATCCAGCCATGGACTCGCCCGCGCGTCGCACTTCGGCACGGGTCGTGGATGAGTGACGGGCGAACATGCCGCTTTCGCGGAAGGGCTCTTCCGTCTCGCTCGCCACGGAGAACCGGCGCGCCGGCCAACCCCTCACAAGCAGCCATGCTGAAACAACCACGACCCGACACCCTCCTTCTCCGCGGCGTCCCAAGGGCGCCGTCGCGTCGCGATGTCGGAACACGCCTCCCGCGAATCGGCTGTTGCCCTCGCGCGGGCCGGAGATCGGCCCGCAAAGTCACGTCTCTAGCAGGAGAACAGTCATGAAGAGAATCGGAGAACACCTCGCCCGCGTCGGTGGAACCGGCATCGCCCTGGTTGCGGCGCTCGCCCTGAGCGCGGGACCGTTGCTCGCCGAGTGCCAGAATCGCGACGGAACCGCGCGGGAGTGTACGCCCAGTGAGAACTACGGGAAGTGCCAAGCGGCCGCCGATGACGCGCACGCCCAGTGCCTTGAGGATGCGAACGGCGCGATGCAGCGGGGAAGCTGCCACATCGGCAGAGGTGTTGACGGCGTGGGCTGCGCGATTGGCCTGATCGGAGACACGGCGGGCGAGCTCTTGGGATAATGGTGGAGTGATCCATCCGTGACGTTGGGATTGTCGGGGTAGCCACGGCATCGTGTGACGCACACGAACGTAGCCTTGGCGTCGGACCGAGGGGCTCCGGGACCGGACGAGGGATTGCCGGTCCCGGAGCGGCCCGCCAACCGGGATGTCCGAGCGGCGACCCGAGGGTGGCGGTTGGCCGCGCGCTTGGGCTCTGTGCTCGAAGTTCCCACCAGTGTTCCCATTCCGCCATGGTCAACGACGCGACACGGGGTATCTTTGTCGGGCATCGTCGGACCGAACGGATGCGAATAATCGACTTTCATAATCAACCGCCGTTGGAAATGGCGACCACCCGCTGCGGAAAGGATTGTAGTCAATGGACCAAGCACACCACACGCGACCGAGGGCGAAGTTCAGCGCCTGGTTCGTTGGAGTCGTCGGCGTTGCCGTTCTGGCCGTCTTGGCGGACAGCGTCGTCGAGATCCGGGCCGAGCGCCGCGCCCGGGGGGGTGGCGCGGAGCCCGGGGAGGCCGGCGCGGAGGTCGGCGTCGAATCCACGCGGGCATTCGAGGTGACGGAACCGATGGAGGTTCCCTCCACGGCGGCCCTGTTGCCGGAGGTGTTGTCCGCGGACGACGCGGCGTTCGGGCATGGGGTTTGGTTCGTTCTCGATGCGACCGCCGCCCGAGTTCATCGCGTGAGCTCGTCGGGCGCCTTGCTCGGGAGCTTCGGACGCCGAGGCCAGGGGCCCGGCGAGTTCGGGGGAAGGTTGGCGGCCATCGCGGTGCACGGGGACTCCGTTGCCGTGTTGGAATTCGCCGGACGTCGTCTTCATTTGTTCGACCCGGAAGGGGAGCCCGTCGCCGATCGGCTTCTGCGTCTCGACGACTGTGCGGTTCCGGCCGCCAGCGGAATCGTTTCGTCACCGCTCGGCCTGTTGATGCTCGTCCTTTGCACGCAGCCGGACCTGAGACAGGAGGCGCGCGTGATCTTGGAGACGAGAGACGGGTTCATGCGCACCTTGGCCACTCAAGGTTCCGATCCGGAGGGACCCGCGGTCCTGGGTGGATCCATGTGGCACACCCTCGCCGCGCATCCGAGCGGATTCGTATTCGGCGCCAACATCGACGAGTGCCTGGGGGTCCACGATCTTCAAGGCGACGTGCTCGAGTCCGTGTGCCATGACTGGATGGATCCCGTCCCCACTCCCGATGAACTGGTGCGCGCCACTCGCGAACAGCTCGCCGCGCTGCCGAACGTTCGCTGGGAGCTGCCGGATGCATTCCATCCGTTCTTCGGTTTGTTCGTGACCGCGGACAATGAATGGATCTATCGCGTCGCGGCCTCGGATCAACCGGAGAGCTACGTCCTCGCCAGCCGCGACCGGGACGGGCAGCGCCTTCCCGTTCCGCGCGCCCGTTACGTCTTCGTGCATGAGGGCTCGGCTCTGGTGGGCTGGGAGGACCTCCAGGGGACCCGAATCGACATCCATCCACTGGAGGGGCGCTGACCATGGCCTCGCACGCGGCGGACATCGTCCTCGATCAGGTCGACGTTTCCTACCGGCGAGCATTCCGTCGTCGCCGGGTGTTGTCCCGAGTGCGCATGACCGCGCGGCCGGGTGAGGTCACCGCCATCGTGGGGCCCAACGGAGCCGGAAAGACCACACTGTTCCGCGCGCTCATGGGGTTTCTGCCCATTGAGGCCGGCACGTGCCAAATCGGCGGGCTGCCTCCCGTGGAGTACCGGCGACGGTACGGAATCGCCCTTCAACCGGAAACCATCGAGTTTCCCGCGTTCTGGAACGCCCGGGATATTCTTGACCGAGGCGTCGACCTTGGCCGTATTCCGGAGGGCGAACGGCTTGACGCGTTCCAACGGGCCGTCTCGCGAACCCGATTCGACGCCGCCAACCTGTCGCGCCCCGCCCGGCGGTACTCGAAGGGCATGAAGCGCCGGCTCTCCCTCGCGTACGCGCTCATCGGCGAACCCGCGGTCGTACTGCTCGACGAGCCATTCTCGGGGCTCGACCCGCCCGCGCGGCACGCCCTTCGACGGGAAATCACCGGCGCCCGCGATCGGGGGGCCACGGTCGTGATGGCCAGCCATGAGCTGGGGGAAGTGGAACGGGTCGCCAACCATGCATTCATTCTGGATGGCGGGACCATGCGTCCAGGCCCCGCCCTGCGCGCCCCGGAGTCGCCGGCGGGAAGCGTTCTCGAGTCGGAGTTCACCGGAGGGACCACGTAGACATGTACACATCCATCGCCAGACGCGCCGTCCTTTCCTTCCGTCTTCGCGTCAAGGCGCTCATCGTGACCGTGCTCGCCACCGTCCTGGCGTTCCTGCCCCTGATTGTCGGTGGGGAGCCCGCGGCCATCGCGGCAAACCTGAACGTGATATTCGGGATTCTGTGTTTCGCGATACCGGCCATCTGCGTCGCGGACGTCGTCGCGGGAGACCTGAGGAGTGGCATCGCTCGGCTTTGGCTGCAGAAGCCGATTGATCCGGTTGTCTTCTATCTGCGCCGGTTCCTGGAGGCGCTGTCCCTCGCGTTCGCGCTCACCCTGCTCGCCCTGGGCGCGACTCGCCTGATCGTCTCCGCCGTCGCCCCGGGGTTTCTCTCCGCCGGACAGCTCGTGGACACGCTTCCCCTCACCTTGATCGTCGGCGCGATGGGGTTCGGATTCTCGGCGTGGATGTCCCGCGGGGCGACCATCGCGACCTTCGCGTTCGCGTTTGGCAGTTTGCTTGCGGGCTCAACCCTACCCGATCTGCTGGGACGACCTTGGAGCTGGGTGGCGGACGCGCTGTTCATCCCCGGCGCGGCTCTGGACGACTTCCAGAGCTATCTCGCGGGCACGACGGATGCCGTTCTGCTTCCTCTGGCCCGGCTCCTCGCTCACGGAATCGCGTGGACGGCCGTTGGCGCCTTGGGGGTTTGGCACGCGTCCACCAGAGGCGGGCTGCCCGCCGCGGAACAGTCGTGACCCGCCAGGTCAACGCATCGGGCCATCAGTGGACTGTTGGCAGGCCGTGGACAAACTCCCCCCGGCATTCGAGCGACGTGGCATCCGCGCTGGTTCGCTGCGCTCGGCGTTGCTATTCGGCCCAATAGCTCTGCCAGTCGGCTTTCAAAGCGCCTTGCCAGCCCAGCGCCACGCCGCTCTCGGTGCTCGGGCGGATTCATCCACGGCCTGCTC
Source organism: Longimicrobiales bacterium (assembly GCA_965221265.1). GTDB lineage: Bacteria > Gemmatimonadota > Gemmatimonadetes > Longimicrobiales > Gaopeijiaceae > BD2-11. The sequence goes on from OZ244873.1 coordinate 1,172,596, forward strand.
TAGGGGTCCACGGTCGCGCCCACCAGCTGGGCGATCGCCGCCAGGGTGGTCTGGGCGGCGTTGAGGCCAAGCCGGAAGTCGTCGTCCGTATAGGTGGTCCAGACGTCGGTCGGTTGATGCCAGTTCGGGTTCCAGCCGGCACCCACCTGAGCGCCCCGCTCGTTCTCACGCAGGCTGATCGCGGGCACGAGGTGCATGAAGGGGGTTGAGTCGGTGTTGGTCATGTGCGGACCGACGGTGGCGGGATAGTCGGTCGCGTACTGTTCGTTGGCGGCCTTGAAGAAGAACGCCAGCTCCATGGCCTCGGTCGCCATCTCGGCGTTGGATTGGAACTCGATGTTGACGTCGGCCTCGGGACGCTGGTCCCGGCTGACCCGTCCGTCCGGGCCGGGCGCGCCATGGTCCCAGAGCATCATGTCGTGCTGGATCATCCCAAGCCAACGCGGCTCGGGATATCTGCCGGACCCGGGCGGATCCTCCACCCCCTGCAGGCCCTCGCGCTGCTCCACGTACGCGCGCGCGCCGTTCAGGCCGGTCTCCTCGTTGTTCCAGAGCACGAAGCGGATCGAGCGCTCGGTCTCGACGTCCGGGGCACTGAAGATGCGCGCGAGCTCCATCACCAGGGCGGTGCCGGAACCGTCGTCGTCCACGGCCTCGTTGACCCCGTGCCCATCCATGTGGGCCCCGATGATGTACATCTCGTCGGGGCGCGTCGCGCCGACCTTGGTGCAGTAGACCTGCGACCGGTCGCCGTCCACCGGTTCCTCGCGGTTGAGCTCGCGGATGCGCTCGTCGGGCTGGGCCATCGGGTCGCGGTTCACGCCCGTGCGGGCCCGGTAGCCGAAGATGACGCTGCCTCCCGGACCGGGGCCGCGTCGGCCGACGTCGCCGCCGGTCGGGGTGGTCGTGTTCTCGTTGGGCGGCGGTGGAGGCGGTCGGGGACCCGGAGTGGCGAAGGGACGTCGCGGCCGCGCGCCCGCGGGCGGATACTGGTAGTGGACGCGCTCGGTGTTGGTGCAGCCGAAGTCCTGCAGGGTGACCTCGATCCAGTCCACGGCGTCCCGGTTGCGTTTCGTCCCCTGACGGCGGTCGCCGAACTGGGTGAGACCCTTGAGCGTGGTCTTGTAGTCGTCCAGGGTGAGGCGCGAGACGAGCTCGCGGACGGGATCGTCCGCTTCCCGGCCTTCGGGTTCCTGCGCTTCGACCGGAGCGACTCCCGTGACTCCAACGAGAAGCGCGGCGAACAACCAAAGGACCGGCGCACGAACTGCTGGTTTACCGCGACCCATCGAAGCCTCCGCAGGTTGATCGAACGTGGCGCCAACCAGCCGCGGCTGGCGGCTGCGGCCATAGGCACGGTAGATCCACGCCGTGGCCATTGCAACATCCCACCCCGTTGCAGGGGCCCCGTCGGCCCTGTCAACGCGACCTGGTCGCCCAGTTGAAGCGACCTGGTCGGTGGGCGCCCCGCCCCTCTCGGTGCTCGGGCGGATTCATCCGCGGACTTGGGCAACCCGCCGATGAACTCCCCCCGGCATTCGAGTGGCGTTGCATCCGCGCTGGACCGCTATGCTTGGCCCGCAATGGCGAATGGGTTGCCAAGCCGTCCAAGGCACGATGACCACGCCGTTACCGAACGTCGGTACCATCCCGGCGCCCGGGCTGCGACCGGATCACCTCTTCGACGCCGCTCGCGGAGATCCGCTTGCGGGGGTTGCAGATGGCGGCCGCCTCGAGCACGTGCGCCAGCTCGCGGACATTCCCGGGCCACCGGTATTCCATGAGGACCTCCTGAACCTTGACGGGCAGTTCACGGGTGCGCACCCCATACCGCTCGATGAGGCCCCGGAGGAGCATGTGCGCCAGAACCGGAATGTCCCCGGGCCGCTCACGCAGGGGCGCGAGCGCGATGCGAAGCACGGCGAGGCGGTGGAACAGGTCCGCCCGAAAGCGGCCGGCCGGCACCGCCTCCGACAGGTTCCGCGAGGTTGCGGCGACGACCCGCACGTCGAGGGAGCGGATGGTCTCGTCTCCCACCCGGCGCACTTGCCGGTCCTCCAGAACGGTCAGCAGCTTGGCCTGCTGAGACTGCGGCAGCTCCCCGATTTCGTCCAGAAAGAGGGTGCCGCCATCCGCGACCTCGAAGAGCCCGCGCCTGCTCTCGACGGCACCGGTGAACGCGCCGCGCCGATGACCGAAGAACTCGCTCTCGAACAGCCCATCGGGGATCCCGGCGCAGTTGACCGGAACCAGGGGCGCGCCGCGCCGTGCGCCGTGCGCGTGGATGAGGCGGGCGGTGAGGCTCTTGCCGGTGCCGGTCTCGCCCGTGATGAGGACCGGGGCATCCACATCCGCCGCGCGCGCGATCAGGTGTCGGACACGCTCCATCTGCGGGCTCTCCCCCAGCAGTTCCCGCCTGATGCTTTGCGCGATGCTGAGCATCGTCCCCCCGAAGCGCGCCATCCGCCGCGTGTCGCCGTTCCTCCCGAAACAAGCTCGCCCACCGCCGTGGGCGTGGGGATGGCGGTTGGGGATGACCGTGACCTTGGGGTGTCCGGGGGGGCCCATCAGGCGACTGTCGCGGGCGAGCGGGGACGGTTGACCGTGCGGCTCGAGGCGCGCGCGTGGACGATTGTCGAGGCCGAACGGGATGGGGCCTCCGTCCGCGGTCCGTACCGTGTGGCGCGATGTCCCCGAGCGAGCGGAACCGTCACGCCGTTGTCGCGCGCGGCGTGATCGCGGGGGGTGATGCCCCGGGCGAGCGGGGACGGCCACGCTCATTGTTGCGCGCGGCGCAAACGGTGGAGGCCGATGGTCGCGAGGTGCCCGAAACGGCCTCCGTTCCCCTCCATGCGTCCGGCGCGGACGGTCGCGGGCCGCTTGGCGGGATCGCTCGGGACGGGCGACTACTTGTAGCGGTAGGTGATGCGTCCCTTCGACAGGTCGTAGGGAGACATCTCGCACTTGACGCGGTCGCCTTCCAGCACGCGGATGTAGTGCTGGCGCATCTTTCCGGAGAGGTACGCGTGGATCTCGTGCCCGTTTTCCAGCCGGACGCGGAAGGTTGCGTTGGGGAGGACCTCGTTTACGGTTCCTTCGATCTCGATTGCCTGTTTCGCCAAGAGCGGGCCTCTTATCGTGGCAAGGGGGACGGCGCTTCGGCCGATCTCCGTGACGCGATGCGTGCCGCGCATGGGAGCTGGGCCGCCATGAGTTTCACACCCGGAGAGGAGCGCCGCCTCAAGAAGCGCTTGGACGACGGCGAGCCGCCCTCCTGCCCCAGGTGCCGATCAGTGATGGTGCGGCGCGATGTTCGCCCGCGGTCCGATGTCTCGTACGTGCGCGACCGCGTCTGGTTGATGTGCGGGCAGTGCGGGCGCACGGCGGTGTTGGAACGACGATAGCGGCCGCACCCCTCCGCCTCGTCTCCGGTCGCGCGCGCGGCTGCGCTCCCCTGCCCAAAGGGTGGGGGCAACAGGGACGGTGCTACAGACGGAATCGGTAGCTCACCTTGGCGAACAGGCCGTCGGCCTGGGCCCTCATGCGCTGGAACCGAAACGCGCCCGTGTCCTCCATATCCCGCGAATAACCCACGTACATGACCGTGCCGGGCGAGGGTTCGTAGCTCAGGAGCACCTCGACGTGCACATCGTGTCCCACCGACGTCGACAGGGTGGCGCACGAATCGCTGGAACAGTCCTCGAGGGGGAGCCCGCTCACGGGATGCAGCAACGGCTCCTGATGGCGGTGCGCGTACTCGAGGATGCTCCGCAGAAAGAGCGCCTTGGTGAACTGGTACTGGGCCCGGACGCGCGGAATGGTCGCGGAGGAGTAGCGGTCCCCGTCCCGCTTGCGGATCAGGGTCTCGTGGTTCACCCCGACTTCGGCCTGCAGCGCCGTGAAGGGGTAGAGGTTGAGGCTCACGCCGCCGGAGTACTGGTCCGCGGCCTCGATGGGCACGTCCAGCGTGCGGTAGAAGAGGGGCGTCTCACTCCAGCCGAGGCGGATGTTGCCGCGCACCTTTCGCCACGAGCTGGCCATGAGGAAGAGGTTCGCCCCGAGAAGACCTTGGAAGTGCGCCTGGTCGACGGCGAGCGGCGCGCTCTCGTCCGGGCCAACCCGCGTGAACAGTCCCCCGTAGTCGCTTGCCGGGAAGTGGAAGTCGGTGCGGGTGCCGGTCGCGAAGAGGGTGATGTTGTTGCGGAAGGAGGCCGTCGTGGTCAGTCGGACCTCGCTCTCCTCCGTCCGGCCACCATCCCAGAAGGTGTCGTGGTCCCAGAGGGTGCGCACGGAGAGCGACGGACCCCAGCGCTCCAACAGGTCGCCGGGACGCCCGATTCTGTTGAGCGAAACGTTCCCTTGTATCTGGGTCAGCCCGACCCGGCGAATGAACCCACTGCCGGCCTCGAACGCCGGCTGGATGTTTTCGAATTCGCCGTTGAAGGAGAACGTGCGTCCCGTCCGCTCGAAGCTCGCGGAAGTCAGCGTTCCCATTTCCGATCCATCTTCTCCCAGACCGCGCACGCTGCCCGCCCCCACCAGCTGGAGCGTGTAGCGCCCGCCCATGACCAAACGCGCGTCGGCGCCCACCACCCGGTTGAAGACGTCGGTGGAGCGGGTGCGGTCGGTGTAGGTCATGCCGATGGTGGAGCTGGTCCCCAAGTCGCGGCGCATGCGCACCAGGTTCACGACCGCGTCACGCTCCGAAAGGCTCGATGCGACTTGGTCGACGGCGCCCATGTAGCCGACGTTGAAGCTGCCCACCTTCCCCGTGATCTTCGCGCCCGCGATGGGGTCGACCACCGAGCGGGTGTAGACCAGCTGCTTGGGCAGCTGGAAGATGTCCATCCCCTCCAGAAAGAACGGGCGCTTCTCCGGGAAGAAGAGGGCGAAGCGCTCGTTGACCGCGATCTGCCCCGCGTCCGCCTCCACTTGGCTGAAGTCGGGGTTGTAGGTGCCGTCGAGGATGAGGTTGGACGTGATGCCGTAGGTGGTGTAGAAGCCGAAGTCGCCGACGGGGTCGTCGCGCTGGAAGGCGTCCGCCTCGGAGTCGTAGGCTCCGAGTTGCTTGCCGGTCAGGACCGGGTTCATCTCCAGAAAGAGGCCCGGATCGAGGTCCTCCAGCGCGTTCAGGGTGCCCGATTGTTCCAGCTGGTTGGCCAAGTCCCGGGAGAGCGGAGCCCACGACTGCTGGTACCCGGTGCGCTGCACCCTGCGCATGATGTTGATGCCCCAGGTCTGCATGGGCGTGTTCTGGAAGCGGATGCTCTTGAACGGGATGCGCATCTCGACCGTGTACCCTTGGTCGTCCAGGCGGCCCTCCGACTCCCAAAGGAAGTCGGGGTTGTAGTCGACGGGCGGCGGTCCGAACCCGCCGCCCCGGCGTCCCCCGCCCCCGCCACCGCCCCGTCCTCCACGGCCACCTCCCCCGCCACCCTGGCCACCCTCGACCCAGATGCCATCCTGCTGCACGCCGTACGCGTTGACCATGAAGGTGTAGGCGCGCCGCCGGTCGTTGAAGGTGTCGAGCACGACGCGGATGTAGTCGTCGGCCCGTGCCCAGCTGTCACGCTCGCTGAGGGAGGCGCGCACCCCGCCGGGATCGCCGTCGTACGCGCGCACGCCGAAGTAGATGGCGTCGTCGCTGACCAGCACGAGCGCTTCCGTTGGTTGCACCGCCGGAATGCCCTCGACCGGATCGTACTGGCTGAAGTTGCGCAGCAGGGCGGCGCGTGCCCACGCGGCATCGTCCAGGCGGCCGTCGATGTCGATGTCCGGGTCCTCGACGCGCGGCGTGGCCACGTCGAGCTGTCCCGCGGAGCCATCGTATTCCGCGACGGCGGGCAACGGCTCGGGGACGTCGCCCTGGGCGGGGGCCAGGATCGCCTGTGCGACGACCAGCTTGAGTACCATTCGAGAAGAAGTCTCCGGAGTTGGTCCGGTGGGTTGCGGAGGCGCGGCGAAGACGCGTCCGGACACGGGGGCCGGCGCGCTCGCCAAGTCGGGTAACCTAACTCCCGGGACACGCGGAGCGGAACCAGTGTTGACCCCCGCGCCGCGGAGGAGGCGGTGCGGGGGTGTTGACAGGACGCCCGTGGGATGGCTTTTTCCGGGAATCGCACGGGTGCCGCGACGCCGTCCGCGCGTCCGCGCCGATCAAACCGTGATGGGGTGTAGCTCAACCGGCAGAGCGCCTGGCTGTTAACCAGGAGGTTGGAGGTTCGAGCCCTCCCGCCCCAGTCGGTTTCCAAGCAGAGTCCTCCGCACGCGGCCGTCCTCGTCGATGAAGAAGTGAACAAAGTGAACAAAGGGGCGTCCGGGTGCCTCCGGTGGGACCTCGGGTTCGGACGCGATCTCCGAGCTCGTATTCGGCTGAGCTCCCGCCCCGGGCTCTTCCGGGTCCCCGGCCTCCGCTTCGGCACCCTCTTCGCCGGTCTGGAAGGTGATCGGAATCGGGATCCATGCGTTCACCGGCTCGCCCCGGTTGCGCGCCGCCGTGAACCTGAAGACGCGAGCCACCCGGAGGGCCGCCGAGTCGAGTGCTTCGTGGCCCGACGACGTCGACACCAGCGTGCGTCGCACCGCGCCATCGGCGTCGATGAGGAAGAACACGACTACGACCCCTCCAATCCCCGCGTCGCGCAAGAGGGGAGGGTACTCGTCCCGCAGGGCGAGCCGGACCTCCGCCTCGTTCAGCAGGTCGGGGCGCTCGGTGAAGGGGGTGAAGCTGGGCTCGGCCATCAGGTCGCCTATGCCGAACAGGTCGTCGGCGGCCGGCGCATCCTCTCCGCGAACTCGCGGCAACAGGACGGCCAACGCCACGATGGCCGCCGTCCCCAGCGCCAAGGCCAACACGGTGAGCCGACGCACGCGGGGCATGTGCTCCTCCAGTCTGTTGATGCGACGCTCCAGCTGCGACCCCCCCTCGGACAACGAGACCACGGCCAGACGATGGAGTCCGCTACGTCCGGCGCCGACGCGTAGCAGGAGGTTGCCGTAGGCGTGGCGATGTCCCGGCATGCGGCGCATCACCCTCCGGTCGCAGTCCAGTTCGACGGCCAGATTCAGGCGATGCCGCTGGAGCCAGAGGGCGGGATTCCACGGGAAGACGAAGAGGGGCAGCGTCATGAGGAACCGGAGCCGCCCGTCGCCGGCGCGGATGTGCTCCTCCTCGTGCGCAAGAACCAGTCGCCGCTCGCCGGGATCCAGCGCGCGCACCCACGCGGGCAGCACGACGCGTGGCCGCAGGAGGCCGACGATGGTCGGGCCGGTGTCCCGGGACCAGAGCACGGAGCGATGGTCCAGTGAACCGGGTCGCCACGACCTCGCCTCGCGCACGAGCCGCGCAAACGCGAACAGGACGGTGACCACCAGCAACGAAGAGAGCGCGACCCAACCCAGCACGAGAAGGTCGTCGAAGGAGCGGAGCATGGAATCGCTGGCGACCGTCACCGTGAGCGGTTCCAGGAGCGGGGGCGCGACCTCCGCTGGAGGAACCGACCCCCCCGATGGGGTCCCCGGAATGCGCAGCAGCGACAAGGCGGTCGTGGCGGCGCCCGCGACAACCCAGACCCATCGCGTTGGCCGGCCGCCATGGGTGAGGAGTTTCTCGGCGGCCAGCCCCGCCACCAGGAACAACAGACCGATTCCGGACGACCAAAGCATCCATGCGGCAATCATCGCTCTTCCTCCTTCTCGAGTCGCTCGTCGATCAGCTTGCGCAGGCGGCGGATGGTCCCCGCGGACAGCCGTTCGTCCGAGACCAGGTTGGCGACCAGCATCTCCGTCGATCCCGAATAGACCTTGTCGCGGAGGCGGTCGAGGACGGATCGGCCGGCCTCCCGGCGCGCGAGCAGGGGGTGGTAGCGGTGCGCGCGCCCTTCCCGTTCGTGCCCGACGAGGCCCTTCGACTCCAGAATCCGGAGGACGGTGAGCACGGTCGTGTACGCGAGGTCGTCGTCCAGTCGGGCGCTGACCTCGGCGACGGTCGCCGATCCCAAGTCCCACAGGATCGCCATGACATCCATTTCCCGGGTGGTGAGCGTGGTCACGGGGCTCCCTCCTCGTGCGCGTTGGCCGAATCCGTCGGTGGTCGGGTGGTCGGAGGGGTCAGCCGCCTGCTCCCCGCCCCGAGCTACTAAGGATCTAGTCGCAACATGGGGAGGCGGTGCCGGTTTGTCAACTACAAGCTTAGTAGATGGTCCCGGCTCGTCCTTCGAGAGGATCCCGGCGCGTCCGCGTCGGCAACCCGCCAGCGTGGCCGGGCCATCCCCGGGGGTGGCGGCGGGAGGAGGGGGAGATCGGGTACCGGACGATGAGGGTTGGGAGGCCCCGGTGGAACGGCTTCACGGAGGCCGGGTGTCAGGGGGTTGCCATGCTTGCACACGTTGGACAGTAGGCGCGCTCACGTGCCGGGACGACGTGATGCGAGCTTGGGTGCGGGGACTGCGGAGGTAGCTGCGCGCTCGCGCCATCGAGGTCCCAACTGCGGTTGGGACAGCCTCGGGAAGGCTGCCAAATTGGCAGAGTCATCGTCCGGGAACCCGACCGATCTGCCAAAATGGCAGACGCGGAGACTGCTACCCACGGTGGAGCCGAGGGAGGGGCGCGGGCGTCTACGGCGCGGCTGGTTCCAGCTTGGTGGGTGTCTTGGATGCGAGCTTCGGTCGCTCGGAGTATCTTGGCCCGGAATCCACCCAAGGCCCGGGATGCGGCGGCGGGGCGACGAGAGATGTGCCCACTGGAAAAACGTGAACTGGACCGACTGCTGGCCGACTTGGGGTCGGACAGGGTGGAGCGCAAGGAATCCGCCACGGACACCAACAAGCTTCGCAAGAACATTTGCGCGCTCGCCAACGATCTGGCTGACCACGGGCTTCCGGGCGTGGTGTTCATCGGAGTCAAGGACGACGGCGAGTGCGTCGATTCGCGGATCGGCGACGAGGTCCTGACCCGGCTTGCGAACATGAAGGACGACGGCGCCATCATGCCCATCCCGTCCCTGGTCGTCCAGAAGCACACGCTTTCCGGATGCGAAGTCGCCGCAATCGTCGTTGAGCCGTCCCGGAGCCCGCCGGTTCGCTTCAGAGGGCGGGTCTGGGTCCGGGTCGGACCGACCCTCCGGTTGGCCACTCCCGAGGAGGAACAGCGTCTGAGCGAGCGTCGCCGAGCCGGAGAGCGCCCCTTCGATCTGCGGCCGGCCCGGGACGCCACCGTGACACACCTCGACCTGGAGTACTTTCGCTCACAATACTTGCCGCACGCGGTGGCGGGGGACGTCCTGTCCCGCAACCAGCGGTCCACGGAGCAGCAGATGCATTCGTTGCGGTTGCTGGTGGATGCCGAGCCGACCTGGGGCGCGCTCTTGGGCCTCGGTCGACATCCTCAAGACTGGGTCCCCGGAGCGTGTGTGCAGTTTGTCAGGATCGACGGCACGCAGCTCACGGACCCGATCCGCAACCAAGTCCGAATCTCCGGCAGGATCGAGGACGTGCTGCGTCGGATGGACGAGCTCCTGAAGATCAATGTCTCGATCCGAACGGTTGTGGCGACCGCGGCGCGCGAGCTGCGGTCGCCGGACTATCCGATCGTGGCGCTGCAGCAGCTCGCGCGAAACGCCGTGATGCATCGGAGCTACGAGGGCACGAACGCCCCCGTTCAGCTCTACTGGTACGCCGATCGTATTGAGATCCGAAGCCCTGGCGGGCTGTACGGACAAGTCACACCGGCGAACTTTGGCAGCGGCGCGGTCGACTACCGCAATCCGCTCGTCGCCGAGATCATGCACTACCTGGGTTTCGCGCAGCGCTTCGGCCTTGGGATTCCCCTCGCCAAGAGAGAACTGGAGGAGAACGGCAACCCCGAGCCAGTCTTCGATTTCCAGCCTGCTCACGTGGTCGTCACCATCGGGGCCTCTCAATGAAGACCATCGCTTTCTTCAACAACAAGGGAGGCGTCGGAAAGACATCCCTGGTCTACCACTTGGCATGGATGTACGCTGATCTTGGCGTAAACGTGCTCGCCGCGGACCTCGATCCGCAGGCGAATCTGACGAGCATGTTTCTCAAGGACCGGGAGCTTGAGCCCCTTTGGCCGGAGCAGGGGGAGCGATCAACCGTGTACGGCGCCCTCCGACCCCTGCTGGAGGGAACGGGAGACGTTGTCGCTCCCCATGTGGAGGAGCCCGATCCCGGCCTCGGGCTTGTGGTGGGCGATCTTCTTCTGGCCACAGCGGAAGATGACCTCTCGAGCCAGTGGCCCGCGTGCCTGGACCGCCAGCCGCGAGCGTTTCGGGTGCTGTCCGCACTGGCGCGCATCCTTCGGATGGGCGCCTCCAAGATTGACGCCCGGGTGATTCTGGTCGATCTCGGACCCAACCTCGGAGCGTTCAATCGGGGCGCGCTCGTTGCCGCCGACGCCGTGGTCGTGCCCCTGGCTCCCGATCTCCATTCGCTGCAGGGTCTCCGCAATCTGGGGCCCACGCTCCGACGGTGGCGGGGCGAATGGGAGGAGCGCCGCCAGAAGAATCCAGCATCGGATCTCCAGGTGCCGGAGGGTGCGATGCGACCCATAGGTTACGTCGTCATGCAGCATGCGGTGCGCTTGGATCGGCCCGTCATGGCCTACCGACGATGGATGGAGCGGATTCCCGAAGTTTACCGCACGGCGGTGATGGATGAGAGCGCGCGGCCGGAAATCGCAGACCCCGATCCGAACTGCCTCGCGACGCTAAAGCACTACCGGAGCCTCATGCCCCTGGCTCAGGAGGCCAGGAAGCCCATCTTCGCGCTCAAGGCGGCGGACGGCGCGATTGGCGGGCACGCATCGGCGGTGCTGGACTGCCGTCGCGACTTTCGGGCCCTGGCCGAATCGATCGCGCGGCAGGTGCAACTGGAAGTGCCGTTGGAATAGCCCGCTTCCGCGGCGGGTGGGGTCGGGCCGGGAAGGCGTGGGGTCCTGCTGCCATGTGGGAGCCTACCCTGCGCGAGGTTGACGGCCGAGCAACCGTCGTGCTGCGGTCGCCAACCTCCCTCCACGGGAGGGCCTTCGAAGTGACATCTTCGATGCCCATTGCCGGTCAACCGGAAGCCACCATATGTTCAACTCCAACCTGTCCAATGAACCCACGATCACCTCAATGAGGAGGTTGCCATGTGCGATCTCGCCAGAGCTCCGAAGCGCCTGCAAGGCCCCGGGGTTCCCAAAATCAGCAAACGGTTCAATGACCGGATAAGGAGGCGTTATGGCCAAACTCTGGCGGTACTCGTTGATGCTCACCGTGGTCACCACGGTCGGTGTCCTCGCGTGTAACGTGGTTCCTACCGCGTTTGACGGCGATTCGCTGGATGAGGGGACCTCGCCTGCGATCCACACAGTGGCATACGACGGGAGCGAGGAGGGGTGCTGGTATTTGGTATGGTATTACTTGGACACGGGCGAGGTCTTTCACACTGAACGCTTGCACTGCACACGAGGTGGCGGCGGCAGCACGACTCCGACGGTGAATGTCCGGTTGGGTTGTGACAGCCGGATCACACGAGGAAGCGTAGGAGGCTGTCGGCTCACGACCGATCCGCCCAACGCCAGACTTACTGACGTTGAGTGGACTTTCACGACGAACAACCCATACCGTAGAACTACGCGTCGAGGTGGTAGAGCGTGGGAAGGCCACGCAGTCGCGAGTGGGATGATGGTCTTGACGGGTACGGCGCATCCCGAAGAAGACGAGGCCGGCGGTGCGAGTGCTGTAAGTGCCGGAAGCGCTGCGCGTCAAGGTGTCCCGTTCACCCAGTCCGTCGAATTGGTAGTAGAGGAACGTAACTCCAGCATATGGACTGAAAGGAACGTCCGGTTCGTGTCCTCACGCGCAGCGACTCCACCTACTCTGGACAGGTGCGTAGGGGGCGCGGCTGGGTTTGCCGGAGACATCAACGACCAGTGCGGAGACTACATCAATGACCGAACGGCACCTCGCGCCGGACGAGGCTCCGGTCCATGGCGGGACTACTATTTCGTCCTGCGCCACAACACGCCGGTCAATGTATTCTACCAGATCCACAGCAACTACCGAACTGACGGAAGGGCTTACACGTTCAACGGCAGTCTGCGACAACGCTGCGGAGCTGGCGCATCGAACATGTTCTACGCCAACGGAAGGTATTGCGCACTTCCAAACCAGTTCGGGCGTGTGCGGAGCCACATCCACGATCACGAAGCCGAGCACGTCAACCTAGCCGAGAGGCAGTGGTATAGGGAGGACATGTTCGAACAACTCGAAAGCCTCGTGACCACGAACCGGATCACGCTCGTACAGGAAGCGCGTTCCATCATCAGGGTCGCCGCAAGCAACATTGAGGCGGCAGCCAACCATCATGGCGGCCCACCAACAGTCTTTCGGTACTGGAATCATGTAGGTGGACTGTGGGCTCTCCGCAACGTCCAACATTCGAACTAAAGGGGAGAAGCAAGCCATGAAGACCACCATCATTGCACTGTTGGCGTTGATCCCGAGTGCGATAGTCGGCCAGGAACAACAACGGCGATCCAACGCGTCCTTGCTGGTCTCGCGGGCTGTCTCCGATCCCGTGGTGGCGGAAAGGATTGTGGCCGACGTGTTGGCCGCGACACGGAAGGCGGAGTACGAACTAACCGCCTACGACGATAGCCTGTTCTGGCGTGCATCGGTTGGCATCCTCTCAGGCGAGTTCGGATCTGTTCCGGGTTCAGCAGTGGACGCAATCACCAGCGCCATCGTGGAGAGGTCCGTTACCGTCAATCGGAGTGAGAGCCGGCGCGCACTTGATCTCCTGTACAACGCTGGTTTGAACGGCTTCGAGGGAGCGTCCGACGCCATCTACCGTGTCTACGCCGAACGGAGAGAAGCGCGGATTCTACAAGACTTGTCGTCGCTGCCGTGGAAGCTCCATAACCAACCGGAGGGACAAGGACTTCCGTACCTCGCCATGATCGCGACGATGAACAACGACGAATTCGGAGAGTCGGACGTACACAACGGCTTGGTTGGCAGGCCGAGCCAGGAGCTCCTCGACGTGAGCATAGGCGGCTTGGCGATGCTCCATATGAGCGAATCGCCCGAGGGTCGCGACATGCTCATTTCACTTGAGGAGGACGGTACGCTTAACGGTCTGTCACTGCGATGGATCCGGTACGATGAGTCAGGGATCATCGGGGACGAGTTGTGTGCGAACCTCCCCGAACTGACCGTGTGTGTCGAGAAGGCCGAACTGGCTTTCGACAGAGGGCACCCGACCATCACTGCGGATTCGCTTTGCTCCGACGCGATCGACCCCGAGGCGTGCAGGGAACGCTACCACATGGAACTCTCTCCCTGTTATGACCTCGCGACCGAAGATGGGAATTGGACCGTACACGCGCTCACGTGCCGGGACGACGTGATGCGAGCTTGGATCCGCGGGCTGCGGAGGTAGCTGCTCGCTCGCGCCATCGAGGCCCTAACCACGGTTGGGACAGCTTCGGGAAGTCTGCCAAAATGGCAGAGCCATCGGTTCGGGAATCGGCGCGATCTGCCAAAATGGCAGACACGGAGACTGCTTCCCACGGTCAAGCCAAGGGAGGGCGCGGGCGTCTACGGCGATGCCCCGCGGGCCACACACGGCACGTCGGTTGCGACGGAACTCGTGTGGCCCGCCGCCCTCCCGACCGAACACCCTGGTCTTCCCGGACGTCATGTCAACGAAGGGGACCTCGGCGCGCTCGACCAGAACGATTCCGGAGTCCGGAAGAAGGAACCCGCCGGCGATGACCGACAACGCGTGGGCAAGCTGCGGAAGCCCCGATGAGTCGAACATCGAACGCCCGGGGACAAGGGAGCGGTTGGCTTCCGGCCCGGAGGGTCTAACGGCGGACGCTACGGCGGCCCCCAGCCCACGGTACGTCGACGCTAGCCACCGACCCACCACACCGGATGGATTCAGCAGCAGGACGGCCAGAGTCACAATGATCGCGATATTGGCGAAAGAACTCCAGCGGTCCCGCCTACTGTGGTGCCTCATCCTTCAAGTCGTGTGCACGTTGGTCATTCCTTGCCGGCGACTGCTACTCGTCGTCGCAGTATATCCCAACCCCGCTGGGATGACCAACCGGACAGAACCATGTGGTGCAATTGTCGTCGCCGAGAGGTGGTGGCTTTCGCGCCACCGCTTGAGCGCGCCGCGTGCACCAGTTCTTGGTCCGTTCCCGTGTTCGGCACCCTCCCGCACACCAATCACGCGATTCCGGTGTACGCCCGACTCATGTGTGGTCGATTCATCCAGAAGCTGTCGCCGCGAGCCATCCACGACCTTTACGGCGTGACCGGGCCCCCGCCCTCGCTTGCGCGCAAGCGTCGCTACAACGGCGCTCCGACGCAGGAGTTCGCGGTCTGCCGGGTCGACGACGATGGGCGGCGGCGGGTGGCGGAGCTCCGCTGGGGACTGGTGCCCTCGTGGTGGAGGGACGCCGGCGCGGGGCCACCGCTCATCAACGCGCGCGCCGAGACGATTCTCGGGAAGCGGGCATTCGCCGACGCCTTCCGCCAACGGCGCTGCCTCGTTCCGGCCGATGGATGGTTCGAGTGGCGGGGGCCGGCGGGCGCGAGGCAGCCGTACCATTTGTCGCTGGCCGACGAATCACCGCTCTCGTTCGCCGCGATCTGGGAGCGCTGGGCGATGCGGGGTGACGTGGTCGAGTCCTTTGCGATCCTCACGACGCCGGCCTCCGCCGAACTCGCCGACATCCACGACCGCCAGCCCGCCATCGTCGATCCGGAGTGGTTCGCGGAGTGGCTCGACCCAACCGTTCACGTCCGCGCGTTGCTCCCTCGGCTGGGGACCCCCCATGCCGGGCCGTACGCGCGGCAAGCCGTCGGTACGCGGGTGAACAGCGTCCTGAACGACGATCCCGACATCCTGCGGCCCGTCGGGGAGCAGCTCCGGCTGATCTGACGAGGGGATCCCGGGCGCCCCCCGTCCCCGGGTGCCGTGACGGGCGGTGCCCCCGCGAGCGGGACGGATCCGCCGATGCTACCGAATCGTTACCGCGCCTCACGGGCACGCACCCCGGTATCGTGCCATAATTCATGCGTGGCGTGGTCGGCGTGTCCGTTGTCCGATTGATCGCGCCGCGTCGCGCGCCGCCGAGTGCGGGGCGCCCTTCGCCAACACCTGACGGGAATGCGCAACATGACCTTGGGACGACGCAGATTTCTCACCCGTTTGGCTTCCGCCGGCGGGTTCGCCGCGTTCGCGCCGTCGCTGGACGGCTTGGCCGCGTGGGGGAGCGGACGGCGAGGTGGCCGGGCCGATTCCGAGTCGCCGATCATCGAACCCTACGGGCCGCTGGTGCGGTCCGCGGATTGTCCCGAGCTCGAGATCGCCGAGCGGCTGAGATGTGTCCGCCTGAGCTCGGGGGGCGTCCCCTCGTCGGTGCGCGAGGGGTTCGACGTCCCCAACGCGTTCGACGGCATGGCCGCGTTCCCCATGGCCAACGGGAACGTGCGCCTCATCCGCAACCACGAGATGATCGACCCGCCGGAATCCGCGCGGCCCATCGGCGCGCCCGCCTACGATGACGCCGGGAGCGGCGGCACGACCTCGCTCGAAGTGCGCGTCACCGGCGAGGGCGACGACCTGAGGGTGGAGCTGGTGGACGAGTTCGCGTCGCTCGCGGGCACGCGCGTGAACTGTGCGGGGGGACCCACGCCGTGGGGCAGCTGGCTTTCCTGCGAAGAGACCACCGATGGGCGGGGCGACGGGTTTGGCCGACCCCACGGCTACGTCTTCGAAGTGCCGGTCGAAGCGACCGGGCCGGTCGATCCGGTGCCCCTCACGGCCATGGGGCGCTTCGTGCACGAGGCGGTGGCGGTCGACCCGGCGACCGGGATCGTGTACGAGACCGAGGACGCCTGGTACGTTCCGCGGGTCCCCGGCCGGCCGGGCGCGGGGCTCTATCGCCTGATCCCCCACCAGCCCGGCGTGCTCACCGCGGGCGGGCGGCTCCAAATGCTCGCCGTCACCGGGCAGCCCGGCTACCTGACCGCCCGCGGCCAGACGCAGGGCATGCTCCTGCAGGTCCATTGGGTCGACATCGACGACCCCGATCCGGCGGACGCGGGGCGGGACTCGCTGGCGGTCTTCAAGCAGGGGCTCGCGAAGGGAGGAGCCCGCTTCGCCCGCCTGGAGGGCGCGTTCCACGGCGATGGCGGCATCTACGTGGTTTCCACCAACGGGGGCGACGCCACCGCCGGCCAGGTGTTCCACTACCGGTCGGTGTCCGCCAACCGGGGCGAGCTGGCCTTGGTGTTCGAGTCGCCCTCGCCGGAGGTGCTGGATGCTCCGGACAACATCGTGGTGAGCGCGCGCGGCGGACTCGTCATGTGCGAGGACGGCAGCGGCGACCAGCATGTGCGCGCGCTCGACCGCGAGGGCCGCATGGTCAACTTGGCGCGCGCGCCCCTGGGCCCGGAGGGGCGGGCGCCCGGCGAGTTCGCGGGTGCGTGCTTCAGCCCGGACGGACGCGTGCTCTTCTTCAACCAGCAGGGGGGGCGGCAGCGCGGCGAGACGGCTCCCAGCGCCACCTACGCGATGTGGGGCCCGTGGGAGGACGGACCCGTGTGATTTTGCCACCCTCCGGCGCGACGGGTATACTCGCGGCGAATCGACCGGCCCGCCCGCGACCGCGCCGACCCGGCCGAGCGCGGGACCCCTTCTTCGGTGAACCCGCGTGCCCGCTTCACCCACCCTGGACGCCCACCTCGTGACACCCTCGCCGCCGAGCTCACCGCCGCCCACTGGGGCGAGCGAACCCTCCCGTCTTGGATCGAGGCCGCTGGCCACCACCCGCACGTCCCCGAGGCTCGGCCTCACCGTCTTGCTGCTCGGCGCTCTGGCGGGGTTGGCCGCCTGGGCCCTGAACCCCGCCGACGGGGTGGCCCAGTCGCGGGAACACGGACCCTTGGTGCTCGAGCTGCCCGCCAGCACCCGCGCGCTCGCGCTGGGCGGCGCCTTCCACGCGGTGGGCGACGCCGCCGACGCCGTTTTCCACAACCCCGCCCTGATCGGGGGCGGCGGTGGCGTCGGCGCGTCGATTCAGCGCTTCGGGACCGCGAGCCTGTTGGCCACGGTGTCGGGAGCCGCGGAGTGGTCGTCGGCGGATGTGGCCGTGGGGGTTCAGACGCTCGGGTACGGCGCCGGGGAGGGCGGGGCGGCCGTCCTTTCCCGCGACGCGCGGTCGCTGTTCGCCTCCGGCGGCGTGGGCGCGTCGGAGGTCGCCGTCACGGTTGGGTACGCGCGCGAGGTGATGGGCGTCCGGGCCGGCGTCGCCGCCAAGCTGGTGGACCAACGCCTGGGCGGCCATCACGACGCCACCGGGGCGGTGGACCTGGGGCTGGCGGTCGGGGTCGGGCCGGCACGGCTCGCGCTGGCCGCGCAGAACCTGGGACCGGCGCTCGCCCTGGGCGAAGTGCGGGTCCCGCTGCCCTTTCGCATTGCCGCGGGCGGATCCACGCCGGCCATCCCGGTCGGACCGTTCGACTTGGGCTGGAGCGCCGTCGTTTCCCGCGAGGCGGATGGTACGGTCGTCCCGGGCGCGGGCATGGAGGTCGCGTACTGGCCCGTGCGCGGGCGGACCTTCACCGCGCGCGTGGGGGTCCGGCGCGCGCCCGACGGCTTTGGTCGTCCGGTCGCCCTCGGGGGGGCGTTCAACGGCGACCGGGTCGCCATCGACTACGCGTGGCAGCGGCATGAGGGCGGGCTGACCGCCCATCGCCTTGGGTTGAGCTGGCGGTAGGAACGCGGTAGGCAGCCGGCGGACGAACTCCCCCCGGCATTCGAGCGGCGTGGCGTCCGCGCTGGACCGCTTCGCTCGGCGTTGCCCTTCGTCCCGGTAGCGTCGCTGTCGGGCCTTCGAGGCGCCTTGCCAGCCGGCGCCCCTCCGCTAGTCCCCCAAGTCGCTCAGGGCACGCGCGCGGCCGTGTAGGCCGGATCCATGCGGGCGAGGCCCACGTCGTCGAGCACCACCTCGCCCGCCACCGTCCGGTCGAAGACCAGCCCCACCTCGCTCAGCTCGCCAAGCCGGAGTCCCGGAGCCGCCTCCACGAAGTCCGCCAGCGGAATCGAGTAGCTCTGCAGCAGCAGCTCGAAGAGGTTGGCGAAGCGATCGTCCTCGAGGTCGCGACGGCGCAGGATCCGCATTTCCAACGGCTTGCGCACCGGTCCGTAGCGGCTGAGCGGCACGGAGGCGACGATTCCGCTCCGGTCGCGCGCCACGACGCTCAGATCGGGCGGCTCGTCGTCGTCCTCGGCCTCCCCGGACTCCCGTCCGCCATCTCCCGAATCGTCCGCGTCTCCGCCACGTTCCTCCCCGGCGCCGCGCGGTCCCGGCTTCGCGCGGGTGACCGCCAGCGACAGCTCGAGCGACGCCTCGGGCCCCAGCTCCCACTCCGCGGCGAGCGGCTCCGGCAGCTCGATGGCGTACGCCGCCGCCGGGCCCAGCGTGTCCGCGCCGGCGACGCGGTTGTTCCAACCCAACCACACGGCCTGGTTGTCCTGGGAGGCCGAGGTCTCCGGCCGGTTGCTCGAGCGCAGCCCCACGCGGCCCTCCCGCCACGTCGAAAGGTGGTCGCCGCGCGCGCGCACCCCGGGATGGCTTCCCGAGGTGACGTCGACGTCCTCCTCGAAGTCGGCCAGCGTGCGGAAGCTCTCGGTCTGAAACCGGGTCACGTACATGGTCGGGGGCAGCCACCCGCCAATCACCCGGTGGTCGCGGAACATCGGCAGATAGCGGCGGTCGTCGCGCAGCGTGGTCTCAAGGAAGGCCGAGACGTACACCTCCGCGAAGCGTCGCTGGTCCTCGCCCGACATGAGCGCGCGCAGGTCCAGGATGCGCCCGCTGCGGGGGCCGTTGTCGTGCGCGCCCCACACGGTGTTCCACTGTCCGTGGTTGGCGCGATAGACCCAGATGGCCGTCTTCAGGCGCGGATGGCCATCGGTGAACCTCACGCGCTTGTACAGACGCAGGCCGTGGAAGCTGGTCACGTCGCCGTCGTGCGACCCGTGGAAGACCATGTAGTTCACGTTCTCCACCGGCACGAACCGATCGGTGGGCAGGTATTGGCCGTCCACGGGGGCGATGGCGATGATCGCGCGGATGTCGTATCCGAAGTCGAATTCGAGGGTCGCGTCGTCCGGGTAGCGTTCCAGGCGGTTGAAGGCGGCGGCGTGGCCCACCGCCTCTCCGCCCCGCGAATGCCCGATGAGCGCGATGCGCTCCATGTCGACGCGTCCGTGGAAGATGTTGTCCTCGTCTTCGTTGAATCCCTCCCAGACGCCCACGTGCCGAAGCAGGAACCAGCCCCGGGCGTCGTTCTCGCCGCGGATTCCTCCGTTGATGAAGTTCATGTCCACCGACGCCAGGATGTATCCGCGACTCGCCAGCAGCTCTCCCAGGTAGTCGTATCCCGGGTCCGAGAAGTCGCGCATGTCGTGGTTGCCGTGCACCACCAGCACCAACGGGAAGGGTCCGTCGCCGACGGGATACCAGACGCGCGCGTTGAGCGGGAAGCGATCGGGCTCGAAGCCCCAATAGTTGTTGCGGCTCCCGGCCGACGAACCGAGATCCACCAGCTTGGAGGCGTCGACGGGCTCGGTGACGTAGGTGACCGAGTCGCGGTACTCGGGCCGATTCCGGTCCGAACCGCTGCCGTAGTAGAGGGTGCGCACCTCGTGGGGGCCGCGGCGACCGGGATCGGGAGCCTCCAGAAGCTGGCGGGCGAGCACGTCGTCGGCGTCGCTGGGCGCGAGTTCCAGCGGTCCCCGACACGCCGCCGGGAGAAGAAGTACCAGGATCGCGAAGCGGCTCGGCGACCTCCGCTTGTGGCCGGATGGTTGCAAGACCTCCCTCCCGCACGCAAAATGCGCTGATGTCGGCGCGATGAATCGATGGTGGCCCGGACGCGGCCGGGAGCGGCATTCTATGCGTCCCCGGCCACCTCGATCAAGCAACCGGCCGCGGCGCGGCGCGTTTCGGAAGCGGAGCGCGCCTTCGGAACCTTTCGTCGCATGGGGCAATACGAGCCTTCCGCGCTTGCGCCGCCGAGGGTCGTCGGCAGCTCTCCAACCAGGGGGGTCACGTGAGTCGAGAGCGACGCGTGCAGCAGAACGGGAGTGGGTGGAGGCGGGGAACCGTCGGCGTCGCGCTCGCCTTGGCGGGCCTCTCGGCCGGTGCCGCGCTGGTCCACAAGCCCGGGTCGCGATCCGGTGGCGGCGTGGCGCCGACGCCAACGGACGCTCTCCCGCGCGCAACCGTCGCGGAGTCGGACCCGACCGGGGCCGCCGCCGGCGGGTTCGCGCATCGATCCCTCGTTGGCGCGGCGGGGCTCCCGGGCGCGGCGGTCCGCCTCCCGCCCCCGGACGAAGCGGGGCAGGAGCCATCTCCGCCTATGCACGAGTTCTACTTCACGCGCGTGGCGTACAGCGGGGGAGGTGGAGGTTTTCGGCGCTGGCGGCGGCAGGCCTGGGCGACGGATTACCCCAAGTCGGACCGACAATTCCTGATCGTGCTCGAGCGCCTCACCGGCTTGGACATGTTCCTGCGGGAGCATCCCCGGCTCCTCACCGACGAGAATCTGAATCGCTTCCCCTTCCTCTACGCGGTGGAGGTCGGGTCCATGTCGATGACGCCCGAGGAGGTCGCCGCGCTGCGGGAATTCCTGCTGCGGGGCGGTTTTCTGGTGGTGGACGACTTCTGGGGAACCTACGAGTGGGAGGTCTTCGAGCACGAGATGGGGAAGGTCTTCCCGGAATTCCCCATCGTGGACGTGCCGCTCGAGCACGAGATCTTCCACAACTTCTACGACATCGACGAGATCATCCAAGTGCCGAACGTCAACAACGGCACGGGGGGCTGGCGCACCCACGAGCGGGACGGCTACGACCCCTACGTGAAGGGCATCTTCGACGATGAAGGCCGACTCATGGTGATCGTCAACTGGAACACCGATCTGGGCGACGCCTGGGAGTGGGCGGAGAACCCCTACTATCCGCTCAAGTACTCCACGTACGCCTATCAGATGGGCGTCAACTTCATCATCTACGCCATGAGCCACTGACCGGACGCGCACGTGCTCGCCAGCCTCTTCGAGTTCCTCTTCAAGTACCGCCCCGTCGTCTTCCGGGAGGGCGACTTCTCCCTGGCGGCGGCGGACGCGTTGGCCACCGGCGCCGTCGTTGCGGGCCTGATCGCGGTCGTCGCGCTCCTGAGCTACCTGGGCGTGCGCGGAAAGAGCCGGCGCCTGGACCGTGTGGTCCTGGGCGGGCTGCGATTCGCGGGCTTGGCGGTGCTGGGCTTCTGCCTCCTGCGCCCGGCGCTGGTGGTGTCGACGGTGGTGCCGCAGCGCAACTTCGTCGGCGTGCTCCTGGACGACTCCCGGAGCATGGAGATCCAGGACCACGACGGCCGGTCCCGCGGCTCCTTCCTCCAGGAGACCTTCGGCACTCCGGACCACCCGATACCCTCCGCCCTGTCCGAGCGCTTCGCGGTGCGCTACTTCCGTTTCTCCTCGCGCACGGAGCGCATGGAGGACGTCTCCGAGATGAGCTTCATGGGAAGCCGCACCCGTCTGGGTCCGGCACTCGACCGAGCCCGCTCCGAGCTGGCCTCGGTACCGCTCTCGGGTCTGGTCGTGCTCACCGACGGGGCCGACAACTCGGGCGAGGAGCTGACCGAGTCGCTCATGGCGCTGCAGGCGCGGGGGGTCCCCGTGTACACCGTGGGCGTGGGCCGGGAGCGCTTCGAGCGGGACATCCAGGTGAGCCGCGCCGATCCGCCCCGGACGGTGCTCGCGGGTTCCTCGGTGGTGGTGGACGTGGTCGTGACCCACTCCGGGTACGAGGGAGAGACCGTGTCCCTGATCGTGGAGGACGAGGGACAGATCGTCAGCACCCGGGAGGTCGAGCTCCCCGACGAGGGGCAGCCGGTCACGGTTCCGGTTCGCTTCACCGCCTCCACGCCGGGCGCGCGCGCGTACACCTTCCGCATTCCCGTGGACGAAGCCGAGCAGGTGGCGCGCAACAACAGCCAGACCGCCCTGGTGAGCGTCGAGGACCGACGCGAGAAGATCCTCTATTTCGAGGGCGAGCCGCGCTACGAAGTGGGCTTCATGGGGCGGGCGGTGGCGGACGACGACAACCTTCAGCTGGTGGTGCTGCAGCGCACCGCCGAGAACAAGTTCCTGCGCCTGAACGTCGACGACGGCGAAGAGCTTCAGGGTGGCTTTCCCAATACGCGGGCGGAGCTGTACGCCTACCGCAGCCTGGTGCTGGGGACGGTGGAGGCGAGCTTCTTCACCGGCGACCAGCTGCAGATGATCGCCGACTTCGTCGACAAGCGCGGCGGCAGCCTGCTGGCGTTGGGGGGTCGCAACTCCTTCGCCCGCGGCGGCTACGCGGGCACGCCGCTGGCGGACGTGCTCCCGGTGGTGTTTTCCGACGAGGACGCGCGTCCGGATGGCTACCACGCCTTCGTGAGCGTCGAGCCCACCCAGGCCGGGTTGGGCGTTCCGGCGCTTCAGCTGGCCGGCACCGAGGAGGAGTCCGCGGCGCGCTGGTCGGAGCTGCCGCCACTCCTCACCTACAACCCGCTGCACCGGGTAAAGCCGGGAGCCACGACGCTGCTCCGGGGCATCGCGGACGATCTGGACGAGGAGCACGTGGCGCTCGCCCACCAGCGCTACGGGGCGGGCAAGAGCCTGAGCCTTGCCGTCCAGGACACCTGGATCTGGCAGATGCAGCTGCCGCTGGAGGACGCCACCCACGAGACCTTCTGGAGACAGATGCTGCGCTGGTTGGTGGACGGGGTGCCCGACCGGGTGACCGCCGAGGTCCCCCGCGACCGCGTGGAGCCGGGGGAGAGCGTGGCGCTCACCGCGACCGTGAACGACTCGACCTACCTGGGCATGAGCAACAGCGTCGTGGAGGCGACGGTGACCACCCCGCTGGGCGAGGAATTGGAGTTGGGGATGGACTGGGTGGTGGACGGCAACGCGGGGGAGTACGCCACCGACTTCGTCCCGACCGAGGAGGGGCTGCACACGCTCACCGTGCGCGCCTACGACGGCGACGACCTGATCGGGGTGGACGAGGCGTTCTTCCAGGTCGCGCCCCAACCGAGCGAGTACTTCGACGCCGGGGCGCGCACGCCGCTGCTCGAGCGCATCGCGAGCGAGACCGGGGGGATCTTCTACACGCCGGAAACGGTCGCGGCGCTCCCGGAGGACTTGCGCGTGACGGGGGCGGGGGTGACCACGGTGGAGGAGATGGATCTGTGGGACATGCCCGTCCTGCTGCTTGTGCTGCTGGGCCTGATTCTGTGCGAGTGGGGCTACCGCCGGGCGCGGGGGCTGGTGTGAGCCGCGCGCTCCGGCCCCGCCGCTCTTGGTGCTCGGGCGGCCTCGTCCACGGACTACTGGCCGCGCTGGCGCTGGTCGCGGTGGTTTGGGTGGGAGAGGCGAACGCCCAGCAGACGCACCTGGTGGTGGTGAGCGGGGCGGGGGGGACGGACGAGTACCGGGAGCGCTTTCATCGGTGGGGAAGCGCGGTGGTGCGGGCGGCCTTGGAGGAGTACGGCCTCGATCCGGCGGACGTGGTCTGGCTGGCCGAGCGACCCGATGCGGATCCGCTCATCGACGGGCCCTCCCGGCGCGAGGACATCGAGGCCGCGTTCGGCGCGCTCGCCGGTCGGGCGGGGCCGGGCGACGCCGTGATGATCGTGCTCATCGGACATGGCAGCTTCAGCGGCAACGAGTCGCGCTTCAACGTGCCGGGACGGGACTTGAGCGCCACCGACTTCGCCTTTCTGGTGGAACAGTTCGGGACGCGCACCGTGGTGTTCGTCAACACGGCCAGCGCATCGGGAGACTTCATATCGAAGATGTCCGGCCCGAACCGCACGGTGATCACCGCGACCCGTTCCCCCCGCGAGCGCAACGCCACCCGGTTCGCCGGTTTCTTCGCCGACGCCTTCGCGGGCGGCGCGGCCGACACCGACAAGGACGAGCGTGTGTCCGTGCTGGAGGCCTTCGCGTACGCGCGCAGGGAGGTGCAACGGAGCTTCGAGGAGGAGGGCCTGCTCGCCACCGAGCACGCGCTCCTCGACGACAACGGCGACGGCGAGGGCAGCGACTTCGAGGACGAGAGCGATCTGGACGGCGCCTTGGCGCGCACCGTGTTCCTCTCCCGGGGTGGGGCCCGGGTCACCGAAGCCGAGATCGCCGCCGATCCCGAGCTGGCGGCTCTGTACGAGCGGCGGGGGGAGCTGGAGGAGCGCATCGCGTCGCTCACCGCGCTGAAGGACACCATGGACGCCGAACGGTACGAGACGGAGTTGGAGGACTTGCTGGTGGAGCTCACCCTGACGACGCGGGCGATCCGGGAGAAGGAGGGAGGAGGAGGGTGGTGACGGTCGCGTTGCGGCCCCGGTCGCCGACCGGCGCCGCGCTCCTGTTGGCGCTCTGCCTCGCGCCCTTCGCGGGGGGCGTGGGCTTGGCCGCGCAGGCCCGGGAGGAGGCGCTCGCCGCCCTGGCGAGCGGGGAGTACGACCAGGCCATCCGCCAGCTGGGGCGCCTCGCGCGCGGCCGCGACGCCACCGTGGCCACGCACCGGGCGCTGGCGCGCGCCCTCGCCGAGGTGGGCCGCCACGAGGAGGCCGAGGCCGCCGCGCGCGATGGCCGCGAACGGCACGGAGCCGCGCTCGAAAACACGCTCGGCGAGGTGCTCATGGAGCGCGGGCGCCACGAGGAGGCCGAGGCCGCCTTCCGGGCGGCCATGGCGGCGGGCGCCGACGACGAGGTCACCGCCCGCGTGAACCTGGCCGAACTTCAGCTCCGCACCGGCCGCCGCGACGAGGCCATGCGCGCGTTCGACGACTTCATCGACTACTACAACCGCACTTCCTCCCTATCGTCGGCGGAGCTCACCGCGGTGGGCATCGCCGTGCGTCACCTGGGGGTGGAGGAATCGGACCTACTGCACGACGCCCTGCGCGCCTTCGACGAGGCGGTGGCCGCGGACCCATCCAATCCGGAACCGCATCTGCGCACCGGGCGGCTCTTCCTCGACACCTACCGGAGCCCGGACGCGCGCGAATCGTACCAGCAGGTGCTCGCCCGCAATCCCCGCCACCCGGAGGCGATTCTGGGGATGGCGCTGGCGCTCGAGTTCGACGGCTCCCCCGAGGCGATGGGCACGGCGCGGAGCGCGCTCGAGGTGAACCCCAACCTCGTTCCCGCGCGCACCCTGTTGGCGCGCCTGCACCTGCGCCTGGAGGACCACGAGGCCGCCGAGGAGGAGGCGCGCGCCGCGCTGGAGGTGAACCCGGCCTCGCTGGAGGCGCTCTCCGTGCTGGCGGCGACCCACTACCTGCGCGACCGCCACGACGACTTCGAGGCGGTGCGCGGGCGGGTGCGCGCGCTGAACCCTCGCTACCCGGGTCTTCTGACCACGGTGGCCGACATGGCGGTGCAGAACCGCCGCTACGCGGACGCGGTCGACCTCGCCGGCGAGGCGGTGGACATCGACCCCTACGCCTGGAAGGCGCGCGGCATCCTGGGGATCAACCAGCTGCGGGTGGGCGCCATTGAGGAGGGCCGGGCCGAGCTCGAGCGGGCCTTCGAGGGCGATCCGTTCAACCCGTGGTACAAGAACACCCTCGACCTGCTCGACACCTTCGAGCGCTACCAGATCACCGAAACCGGGCACTTCCGCATCGCCATCGATGGCCGGGAGGCGGAACTGCTGGCCCCCTACGTGGCCGAGCTGGCCGAGCGGGCCTACCAAGCCTTGGCCGAGCGCTACCAGTACGAGCCACCCACGCCCATCCGGCTCGAGCTCTTCCCCAGCCACGCGGACTTTTCGGTGCGCACGGTTGGGCTGGCCGGTCTCGGGGCGCTGGGGGTGAGCTTCGGCTCGGTGGTGGCCATGGACTCCCCCTCCGCGCGCGAGCGGGGCGCGTTCAACTGGGCGTCGACCCTCTGGCACGAGATCGCCCACGTCTTTCACCTGGGGCTCTCCAACCACCGCGTGCCGCGCTGGCTCGCGGAGGGCTTCGCGGTCTACGAGCAGCGCCGCGGCGCGCCCTCGTGGGGTCACAACCCGAGCCCGGCCTTCCTGGTTGCCTACAACCAGGATCGGGTCCCGCCCGTGAGCCGACTCAACGACGGCTTCGTGCGCCCGAGCTACGCCGACCAGGTGGTGCACTCCTACTATCAGGCGTCGCTGGTTTGCGAGCTGATCGCGCGCGACCACGGGCCCGAAGCCCTGGTGGCCATGCTCCGCGAGTACGGGCGCGACGCCACCACCGAAGAGGTGTTCCAACGGGTGCTGGGCACCGACATCGAGCGCTTCGACGGCATCTTCACCGAGTACTTCGAGGATCGCTTCGGCGACGTCCTGGCCGCGCTGGAACCCCTGCCCGCGCTCGCCGAACGGGGCTCGCTGGCTCCGGAGGAGGTCGAGCGGCTGGCGGCGGCCCATCCCGACAACTTCATGGCGCAGATGGCGATGGGCGCGCGGCTCTTCGACGACGGGAGGTTGGACGAGGCCGAGGAGTACCTGACGCGCGCCCGCGACCTGTTTCCGCAGTACGCGGGGCCGGCGAGCCCGGGGTGGCTGCTCGCGCGCATCCACCTCCAGCGTGGCGACAGCGCGCGCGCCCTCGGCGAGATCGAGGCCCTGACCGCGGTCGACGAGTCCTTCCTGGAGGCGAACCTCGACGAATCGAGTCTCCGGGAGGCGGCCGGCGATGACGAGGGGGCCATCGCGGCCCTTGAGCGCGCCGTGCGCATCTACCCCTTCGACGAGGAGACCCACGACCGCTTGGCCGCGCTGGCCGCCGGTCGGGGCCTGCACGGGGTCGCGGTGCGCGCGCGCGCGGCCCAGGTGGCGCTCGACCCGGTGGACATGGCCGGAGCGCTGCACCGGCTGGCGGTGGCGCAGCACCAGGCCGGCGACGTCGCCCAGGCCCGCCGCACCGTGCTGCGCGCGCTCGAGCGGGCGCCCAACTTCGAGGCCGCCCAGGAGCTGCTCATGGACCTGCGCGGGCGGCCACGGCCATGGTGACGCGGGCAGCGGGCGGTCTCGCGGTCGCCGCCGTCGGCGCGGCCGTGTGCGTGCTCGCCGCGACCGGCCCGGGCGGGGCCCCGCCGAGCGAAGCGGTCCAACGCGGATGCGACGCCGCTCCAATGCCGGAGGGAGCGTGTTCACGGGCCGCCGGGCCGTCGAACCACTCCGCGGCCACCACGCCCAATTCGTCGGGTGCGGTCGCCGGCAGGCCGTTGATGAAGCCGCCCGAGCACCGAGAGCGGCGTGGCGCCGGGGCGGCGCCCCAGGTTCGGGAGGCCAACATCCCCTACGACGGCCGCTTCACCTTCGTTCGCATCCGCACCGACGTGACCGGCGGGGGGGGCCGCCTTCCCAACTTCCTCGGGCGGGGCCGCCGGGGGTGGGGCCAGCCGCCCTGGGCGCACGACTATCCGCGCGCCGAGCGCAACTTCGCGAAGATCCTGACCACCACCACCTTCGTGAACGCGTACCAAGGCGGCAGCAACATCCTCACCTTCGACGATCCCGAGCTCCCGAACTATCCGCTCGCCTACGTGTCCGAGCCCGGATACTGGGTGATGTCCGAGGCCGAGTTGGAGGGGCTCAGGAACTATCTGCTCAAGGGCGGCTTCGTGATCTTCGACGACTTCGGCGGTCGGCGGGACTTGGCCAACTTCGAAGCCCAGCTCGCGCGCGCGCTGCCCGACCGGAGGCTGCAGGACCTGTCGCGGCTCGACCCCCTCCCCGTCATCTTCGACTCCTTTTTCGAGATCCCCGACCCGGAGTCGCTCACGCCCCCGTACAACTCCGGGGGTTGGCCGCAATACCTCGGCATCTTC
The DNA here is from genome assembly GCA_965221265.1 of Longimicrobiales bacterium. Taxonomy (GTDB): domain Bacteria; phylum Gemmatimonadota; class Gemmatimonadetes; order Longimicrobiales; family Gaopeijiaceae; genus BD2-11. The sequence goes on from OZ244873.1 coordinate 1,200,545, forward strand.
GAGGACGACGATCCGGCCAAGCGGCTGATGCTGATCGCCAACTACAACAACGACCACGGGGACTACTGGGAGTTCTCCGACGCCGGATGGCTTCCCATCGACCTGACCAACGAGGCGTACAAGTTCGGGGTCAACTACGTCATCTACGCGATGACGCACTGACCTCCATCCATCCACCCGCTTCCATCCCTTCACGGGACTCCCGGAGAGACCAGAGTGGCCTTCATCAACAAATCCGCATCGGGCGCGGGCGTCGCCCTTCCCGCCCTCGAAGACGCCGACGACGTGGCGCTGGCCGCGCGCATGACCGCGGGCCGCGACCAGATTCTGAGCGAGCTGCGCAAGGTCATCATCGGCCAGGACGAGGTGATCGAGCAGGTGCTGCTCACCTTGTTCGTGGGCGGCAACAGCCTGATCGTGGGCGTGCCCGGGCTCGCCAAGACGCTGCTCGTGCACACCATGGCCCAGGTGTTGGACCTGAACTTCGCGCGCATTCAGTTCACGCCGGACCTGATGCCCGCCGACATCACCGGAACCGACATCATCCAGGAGGATCCCGACACCGGCAGGCGCACCATGGTGTTCGCCCCGGGCCCCGTCTTCACCAACATCCTGCTGGCGGACGAAATCAACCGGACCCCGCCCAAGACCCAGTCGGCGCTTCTGGAGGCGATGCAGGAGCACCGCGTCACCATCCAGGGCCGCACCTACGACCTGGAGCCGCCCTTCTTCGTCTTCGCCACCCAGAATCCCATCGAGCTGGAGGGAACCTACCCGCTCCCGGAGGCCCAGCTCGACCGCTTCATGTTCCACATCGTCATGAACCACCTTCCCGAGGACGATGAGCTGGAGGTCGTGCGCGAGACGACCTCGCTGCAGGACATCGAGTTCTCCCACGCCGTCACCGGCGAGGACCTGATCCGGTTCCAGCAGCTGGTGCGCAAGGTTCCCGTGTCCGACGCGGTGCTGCGCTACGCCGTGCAGCTCGGGCGCACGAGCCGTCCGAGCCCAAACGGCGACCGCCCGGAGGCGATCGGCAAGTGGGTCTCGTTCGGAGCCAGCGTGCGGGGCGCCCAGAACCTCGTCCTGGCGGGCAAGGCGCGCGCGCTCACCCGGGGGCGCTACCACGTCAGCTTCGACGACATCCGCGCCCTGGCCAAGCCGGTGCTCCGGCATCGCGTGCTCACCAACTTCCACGCGGAGTCGGAGGGGATCACGACCGACCAGATCGTGGAGGAGCTGATCGCCGAGGTCCCCACGCCCGCCTCCGGCATGTAGCGTGGCGCGCACCGCCGTCCGTCCGTCCGGCCCCGAGACCGGCTTCATCGATCCCAAGGTCCTGGGGCGCATCCACAACCTGGAGCTGCTCGCGCGCACCGTCGTGGACGGGTTCATCAGCGGCCTGCACCGCGCCCCCTTCCTTGGGCTCTCGGTCGACTTCGCCGAGCACCGGCAGTACATGCCGGGCGACGACATCCGCAGGATCGACTGGCGCCTGTACGCGCGCACCGACCGCTTCTACCTGAAGCACTACGAGGCGGACTCGAACGCCAACTTCCTGGTGGTGCTCGACATTTCCCGCTCCATGACCTTCCGGCGGGACGGCATCTCCAAGCTCGACTACGGGCGCTACCTGGCGGCGTGCCTGTCCTACTTCTCGCGACGGCAGCGGGACCGCGTGGGGCTGGTCACCATCGCCGGCGAAATCGTGGACTACATTCCCCCGGCGGCCGGACACCTCGACCTCGTGCTGCACGCCATCGACCGCATCGAGGCCGGCGACGCCGGCACCCTGGCCGATCCGCTCTTCCAGCTCGCCGGCCGCATCGGGCGGCGGGGCATCATGGTGGTGATCTCGGACTTCTACGAGGAGCCGCAAGCGGTGATCGACGCCGTGAAGGACCTGCGCTACGCCGGCCATGACGTGATCGTCTTCCACGTTCTGGATCCCGCCGAACTCGACTTTCCCTTCGAGCGGCCGGCCAGCTTCCAGGATTTGGAGACGGAGGCCCGCCTGCCGGTGGTGCCGGGACGGCTCCGGGAGGGGTATCGGTCGCTCATCCGCGCCCACGCGGATACCCTGTCGCGGCGGTTCGTCGAACACCGAATCGACTACGCGCTCTCCGACACCGGCACGCCCCTCGACTACGCGCTCTTCAGCTACCTTTCCGCCCGCCAAAGGCTGACCCGCAACCGATGAGCGCCCTCGCCTTCCTCGCCCCGCTCTTCCTCCTGGGCCTCGGCTTTCTGGCGTGGCCGGTGCTCGTTCACCTGGTTCAGCGGGACCGCAAGGAGGTGGTCGAGTTCCCCTCGCTGATGTTCCTGCGGCGGGTGCCCTACAAGTCGACGCGGCGCCGGCGGATTCGCCACTGGCTCCTGTTGTTGATGCGCATCGCGGCGTTGACGGCGCTCATCGCCGCGTTCGCGCGCCCCTTCCTGGACCGCGACGACGTCGCCCTGGGGGCCGCGCAGCCGGCGCGCGAGGTGGTCATCCTCGTGGATCGTTCGTACAGCATGGACTACGGCGAACGCTGGGCCGACGCGGTGGCCGGCGCGCGCGAGGCGGTGCGCCGACTGGGACCGGAGGACCGCGCCTCCCTGGTGTTCTTCTCGACCGGCGCGACCCTGCCGGTGCGCTCCACGACCGAGCGCGCCGCGCTCTTGGCCGCGCTCGACACGGCCACGCCCGGGGCCGGCGCCACCCGCTTCGGTCCGGCGCTCGACCTCGCGCGCACCGTGCTGGAGCAGTCGAACCTGCCGGCTCGGCACGCGGTGGTGGTCTCCGACTTCCAGCGCTCGGGATGGGACGGCGACGAGGGAGCGCGCCTGCCCCCGGGGACCACGGTGGAAACGGTGGCCGTGAGCGGACCCTACGAGGGCGACCTCGCCGTCGGCCAGCTCCTCTTCCAGCGAAGCCGCCGCGACGGGCTGGAACGGGTCGAGACCTCGGCCCGGCTCGTCAACGCGGGCGAGGAGCCCGCCGAGGACGTCGAGGTGGTTCTGGAGCTGGACGGCCGACCGGTGGGGTCGGCGACGGCCTCGCTCGCGCCCAACGCCACCGCCGTGGTGACGCTGCCGCCGTTCACGCTGAGCGAGCCGTTCACGCGGGGGTCGGTGCGACTTCCCGCCGACGCCCTGCCCGCCAACGACGTCGCCCACTTCGTGCTGTCGCCGGGCGAGGGGTTCTCCGTGCTGGTGGTCGAGGACGGGGGCGACCCCAGGGATCCCAGCCTGTACCTCGTCCAAGCGCTGGACATCGGCACCGACCCGGCCTTCGATGTCGAAGTGACCACCGTGGGCGCCATGACGGCCGCCGACTTGGCGGGCCGGTCGGTGGTGATCCTGAACGGCTCGCGGCCGCCGCGGGGTGGTGTGGGCGAGCGCCTGCGCGAATTCGTCGAATCGGGCGGGGGCCTCGTGGTCGTTCTGGGCGAACGGAGCAGCTGGCCCGCCGACGCGCCGGACCTGCTGGCGGGCTCGGTGGGACCGGTCATGGAGCCCGAGTGGCGCGAGGGACGCGGGGGTACGCTTGGCCGCATCGACTACACCCACCCCGTCTTCGCCCTCTTCGCCGCCCCCCGCAGCGGCGACCTCACGGACGCCAGCTTTTTCCGCTACCGGGACGTGGCGCTGCCGGGCTCGGAGGGCGTGCTGGCCCGCTTCGACAACGGGGCGGTGGCGCTGACGGAACGCCAAGTGGGGACGGGGCGGGTGCTGCTCTGGACGTCGATGTTGGACAACTACTGGAACGACATGGTGTTGCAGCCGATCTTCCTCCCGTTCGCGCACCAGCTGGTCAAGCACGCGGGGAGTTTTCGGCCGCCCACGCCCTCCCACACCGTCGACGACGTGCTGAACCTGTCGGAGCAAGGCGAGGGGAGCGAGGCCGATCGGCTGCTCGCCGACCTGGCGCTGGACGCAGGGGACGGGCTGGTCGCGCTTTCGCCGTCCAACCGTTCCATTGAAGTGGGTGGAGGGGCCCGACCCGGCTTTCTGCCGCTCGCGGAACAGGGATTCTACGAGCTGCGCGGCGGGGGCGGGGGAGGAGGGCCGGGCACGCCCGCGATCGCCGTGAACGTCGTGCTCGCGGAAGCGGACCTGGAGGCGATGGACCCCGGGGAGTTCGCCGGGGCCGTCACCAGCCCAGGCATCGGGGCGAACGGCGCAACCGGCGCGGAACTTGGGCCGGAGGACAGGGAACGGCGTCAGGGAATCTGGTGGTATCTCCTGGTGGCGGCCTTCCTGCTTCTGGCTCTCGAGACGATGGTGTCCAATCTTATGTCGCGAAGGACCGCCAGCCAGCCGTAGGAACCGGGGCGAGCGGTTGTCGCACCAGACAGGGGGAGCCGAGGTGCCCACACGACTCAACCAGCGCGCACGACTCGAACTTCTCGACGCCATTCGCCAAGTGCGCGCGCGCTGGCGAATGCGGATCGCGTTGCGCGGACTGGCGGCGCTGCTGGGGATCGGGTTGGTGGCCTTCCTGGTGTCCGCGTGGGGCATGGAGGGCACCCGCTTCAGCCCCGCCGTGGTCAACGGCTTCCGCGTCGCCACCTGGCTGACGCTGCTCGCGGCGGGGTTCTGGTTCCTGGTGCGCCCCCTCTGGCGGCGTCCGTCGGACGCGCAGGTGGCGCTGTACCTGGAGGAGCACGAACCGTCCCTCAAGGCCGCGGTCCTGAGCGCCATCGACGCGGGAGCCGACCCCGAGGCCAGCCAGGCGACCCACTCCCCCGCGCTCGTGCGGCGGCTCACGGAGTCCGCGGTGGAGAAGGCGCGCGCGGTGGATGGCGGGCACCGGATCGAGCGGGCGGCGCTGTTCCGGTGGACGGCGGCGGTCGCGGGAATCGCGCTCGCCATTCTGATCGTCTTTCTGACCGGCCCGGTCTTCCTGCGCCACGGCGCCTCGGTGCTGCTCTCGCCGACGGCCAACGCGGCGGAGGTCAACCCCTACTCCATCGACGTGACCCCCGGCGACGTCGCCATCACGCGCGGCTCCGACCTGCGCATCGCGGCGCGCAACCTGGGGTTCGCGGCCGCCGAGGCGGAACTCTTCCTGCGCACCGGCTCCGATGGCGAGTTCCGGTCGCTGTCCATGCTTCCGGCGAGCGGCGTCGAGGAGGGAGGCACCGGCGCGGAGGGCGCCGCGGAGGAGGGTGCCGGAACGGACGACGCCGGCGCGGCGTTCGAGGTGGTGCTCTTCGGCGTGGAGGACGTCACCGAGTACTTCGTGCGCTCCTCCGGGGTGCAGTCGGACCTGTACCGGATCGACGTGGAGATCCTGCCCTACGTGGATCGGCTGGAGCTGGTGTACGATTTCCCGGCCTACACCGGGCTTCCGGACCGCACCGTCGACGACGGGGGCGACATCGCCGTGCTGCGCGGGACCCGCGTCCACCTGCGCGCCTTCCCCACCATCCCCGCCCCGCGCGCCAACCTGTGGCGCGACGACGAGCTGGCGAACGAGCTGACGCGGGCCGAGGACGGCTCCTTCGAGGGGTCCTTCGTGGTGAGCCAGAACGGCTTCTACCACATCGAGATGGAGAGCGCGCGCGCCGGGTTGGTGCCCGCGTCGCCCCAGTACACCATCGACGTGCTGAACGACCAACCGCCATCCCTGTCCTTCACCCGTCCGGGCCGCGACGAGAGCGCCAACGCGCTCGAGGAGTTCTTCGTCGAGGCGCGCGCCATCGACGACTACGGGATCCAGGAGCTGGAGCTGGTCTTTTCGGTCAACGGCGGCGAGGAGCGGACGGTCGCGCTGTTCGGCTCCCCCGCCCCGCCCCTGAGCGAGGTGAGCGCCGGCCACACGTTCTTTCTGGAGGACCACGAGCTCGTCCCGGGCGACATCATCTCCTACTACGCCAAGGCGCGCGACAACGCGGGCACCGGCAGCCAGGAGGCCATCAGCGACATCTATTTCCTGCAGATCCGTCGTTTCGAGACCGACTTTCGCCAAGCCGAGCAGCAACCGCCCGGTGGCGGAGGCGGGGCGGGCGGCCAGGGCGGCGGCGAGCAGGAGCTGTCGGAGCAGCAGAGGGAGGTCATCTCGGCGACCTTCAACCTGAACCGGGACCGGGACCGCTATTCCCCCGAAGGGTTCAGCGAGGGGTTGGTCGTGGTGCGGCTGTCGCAGGAGCGTCTGCGCGACCAAGTCGCCACTCTGGTCACGCGCCTCAACAATCGGGGGGTGGTGCGGGATCCCGAGTTCGAGCAGATCGCCGAGTTCCTGCCGCGGGCGATGGAGGAGATGCAGGGCGCCATGGACCGGCTGGACGCCGGCGACCCCGAGGGCGCGCTGGCCGACGAGCAGCGGGCGCTCCAGTTACTGCTGCGGGCGGAGGCGCTTTACGACGAGGTGCAGGTGGCGCAGCAGCAGGGCGGGGGCGGAGGCGGAGGCGGGGGCCGCGGTCCCAGCGCGGAGGACCTCGCCGACCTCTTCGAGCTCGAGCTCGACAAGCTCAGAAACCAGTACGAGAGCGTGCAGCGCGGCGAGCGTCAGCAGGCCGACGAGCAGATCGACGAGACGCTCGAGCGCCTGCGCGAGCTCGCCCGGCGCCAGGAGCAGGAGGCGGAGCGCCAGCAGCGACTGGCCAACCGTTCGCAGGGCGCGGCCGGGGGCGGCGCGCAGAACCAGCGCGCGCTCGCCGATGAGGTGGAGGAGGAGGCGCGCCGCTTGGAGGAGCTCTCGCGCATGCAGTCCAACCAGCGACTGGCCGAGACCGCGCGCCAGCTCCAGGACGCCGCCGACGCGATGCGGGAAGCGGCGGCCGCCCGGGGCAACGAGGCGGCCGCGGACGCGCGGTCCGCGCTGGATCGACTGCGCGCCGCGCGGCGACTGCTGGATCGTGATCGGTCCGGACGCGTCGACCGCGACGCGCAGGACGCGCTGCGGCGGAGCGAGGAGCTGATCGAGGAGCAGCTGGACGTCGCCGAGGAATCGGTGGCCATCTCCGGCGCCGAGGAGGTCACGTCGGAGCGCGTGCGCCGGGTGATCGAGCGCAAGGACGAGATGGCCCGGGAGGTGGCGGACCTGGAGCGGCAGATCGACCAGATGTCGGCGGAGGCCGGGTCCGAGCAGCGGCAGGCGGCCGAGTCGTTCGACGACGCCCTGCGCAACATCCGCGACAACAAGATCCGGGAACGGATCCAGTACTCCCGCGGGTTGCCCGGCGCGCGCAGCCCCGACTTCACGCGCGACTTCGAGCAGCAAACCACCGAGCACCTCATGGAGCTGCGCGATCAGCTTCGGCAGGCGTCCGAAGCCATCGGCGAGCCGGTGGACGACCGCACCATTGAGTCGCTCGACCAGGCCCGCGACATGGTGCGCAACATGGAGTCGCTCAATCGGCGGCTGCAGGCGCGCGCCGAGGAGAACGCCCGTCGCGGGCTGGAGGAGCGCCCGGGCGGGGAGCGTCGGGGGCAGCAGGAGGGCCAACAGGGCGAGGGCCAACAGGGCGAGGGCCAACAAGGCGAAGGCCAGCAGGGCGAGGGCCAGCAGGGCGAGGGCCAGCAGGGTCAGGGCCAACAGGGTCAAGGCCAGCAAGACGAGGGCCAACAGGGTCAGGGCCAGCAGGGCGGAGGCCAACAGGGTCAGGGCCAGCAGGGCGGAGGCCAGCAGGGCGGAGGCCAGCAGGGTCAGGGCGGCCAGCAAGGTCAGGGTGGGCAGGAGGGCGCCGCGGGTGGTCCCGGCGGCGACCGGAGCGCGGTCGACGGCGCCGGATTCGGCCCGGGCGGCGGCTGGACGCGCGGGCTCACCCCCGAGGACATCCGCCAGTTCCGAGGCGAGTACCGCGAGCGGGCGCGCGAGATGGCCGACCTGCGCGAACGGCTTTCGGACGCCGGGGTCGGCGTTGAGGAACTCGACGACGTCATCCGGGCGATGAGGGAGCTCGACGACCGCCGCGTCTACGACGACATGGAGGAGATCCTCCGGCTCCAGACCCAGATTCTCGAAGGCGTCAAGCGTTTCGAGTTCGGGCTCCGGCGGGCCGCGGGGGAAGGCGACGTCGAGCGACTGCTCCTTTCCGGTTCCGACGAGGTGCCGCCGGGCTTCCGCCAGCTGATCGAGGAGTATTACCGCTCGTTGTCGCGCACGCCCGGAGGCTGAGCAACCGGGGAGCGCCCGAACCAAACACAACCGCGCGCCGGCCAAGTCGCGCCCATGCCGCGGCGCGGACCCGCTTGCTCTTCCGGTCCCGAACCGACGCGAGCGGGCCGCGGCGCCGGGAAACCCAGGTCCACGGACCCGCAAAACGGGAAATGACAACATGTTGATTCGCGTGAGAAACGCCGGGCTCGACATCCCGTCCTCGGAGATCACGCCCGAGGGCGTCTACCTCGATCGGCGTCGGTTCATCGCGGCCGGCGGAACGCTCGCCATCGGCCACCTGGCCGCCCCGGCGCTGGGCGCGCACGCCCAATCGGGCCGGCAGGACTTCTCCGACGCGACCGACGAGCTCGGCGGCGAGGTCAACAGCTTCGAGGACATCACCACCTACAACAACTTCTACGAGTTCGGGATGGACAAGCGCGACCCGTCGCGCAACTCCGGAGACTTTGAGCCGGAGCCGTGGACGGTCGAGGTGAACGGGCATTGCGCCAAGCCGGGCACCTACCCACTCGAGGACCTGCTGGCGCCCCACACCGAGGAGGACCGCATCTACCGGCTCCGCTGCGTGGAGGCGTGGTCGATGGTCGTTCCGTGGCGGGGCATCCCGCTCGCCGACGTCATCTCGCGCCTCGAGCCCACCGGGTCCGCCAACTACGTCCAGTTCAAGACGATCGTCCGGCCCGAGCAGATGCCCGGTCAGCGCCGTCCCCTCCTCCCCTGGCCCTACCTCGAGGGGCTGCGCATGGACGAGGCGATGAACCCGCTCACCCTGTTGGTGACGGGCCTCTACGGGCGTAGCCTGTTGAACCAGAACGGAGCTCCACTGCGTCTGATGGCACCGTGGAAGTACGGGTTCAAGAACGTGAAGAGCATCGTCGAGATCTCCTTCGTGGAGGACATGCCGATGAACACCTGGCACGTCCAGACGCCCCACGAGTACGGCTTCTACGCCAACGTGAACCCGACGGTGGACCATCCGCGCTGGAGTCAGGCGCGCGAGCGGCGCATTGGCAGGTTCCTGCGTCAGCCCACCCTCATGTTCAACGGGTACGGCGACCAGGTGGCGCACATGTACGCGGGGATGGACTTGGCCGAGTGGTACTAGCAGCTCGCGGACGAACCCCCCGGCATGCGAGTGGCGTGGCATCCGCGTTCCCAGGCCTTGCGCCCGGCGTTGCCCTTCGGCCCAATGGCTCCGCCGTCGGCCTTCAAGGCGCCCTGCCAACTTGGCGCCACGCCGATCGGGCGCGTTGTCCGGGGATCCGCGCCGCCCAAGCCACCACTTAGCTAAGTTAGCTTAGTCAACTTAGTCAACCTGCGTCGGCTCTTGACCACGTGCGGCTTCGCGACGTCTTCCACGTCAACGTGCGTCGCGCGATCACCGGGGGGTTGCCCGTGAAGACCCGGGCCCGCGTCCAGAGCGCGGCCGTTTGGCTCGTGTGTCTCGCGCCCCTGTTCTGGCTCGTCCGCCGTTTCCGCGAGGACGGCCTCGGCGCCAACCCCATCGAGGAGTTCACGCACTGGAGTGGCGCGTCCGCGCTGATCCTGCTTCTGGTCACCCTCACGGTGACCCCGCTGCGCCGTTGGGCGGGATGGAACCTGGTGCGCCACCGGCGACGGCTCGGGTTGGCCGCGTTCCACTACGCCCTCGCCCACTTCATGGCGTACGTCGCGCTCGATCAGTTCTTCGCCTTCGAGTACGTCATCGAGGACATCGCCGAGCGACCGTACATCACCGTGGGCTTCGCCGCGTTCGTCCTGCTCGTTCCGCTGGCGATCACCTCGACGCGAGGATGGATCCGCCGCCTGGGCAGGAGCTGGCGGCGCCTTCACCGCATTGTGTACCTGGCCGCCGGGCTGGCGGTGCTGCACTACTTCTGGAAGGTGAGAGCCGACACCCTCTGGCCGACGGTGGCCGCGGTGGTGCTGGCGACCCTTCTGGCGGCCCGCCTCAACCTGAAGGCGGCCAGGCTCGGGAAGCCGCGGAGGCGAAGGGCCGCGATGAAGGGCGACGCGGCGGATGCGAGCGAGGGCTGAGCTCCGAGCCCCCACGGGGGAAAGCGTAGTCCACGAGCCGGCTCGGGATTCGAGTGGGATATGGAACGGATCCCGAACCTGCCGCTGGAACGGATCCGGACTCCCCGCACGGGGCGCATGCCTCGGTCGTTGGCCGGACTGCCCCGGACCGCCTCAAGCTCTTACAGGCTCACCCAGTGCTGTGGATCCTCTGTTCGGACAGGTTCAGTTTCCGCACCAAGACTCCTGGCAGGCCGTGGATGAGTTCGCCCGGGCCCCGGGCCGCGGGCGCGACGGAGTGTACCGGGCTGGCCGCTACCCCTGCCCCTCCTCCCGCCCCAGCAGCCGGTCCGGCTCGGGCACGATGCGGTTGGCGCGGAAGGAGGCCACGCGGTAGAGGGTGTCGTTCCCGGCGGCGCGCACCCAATACTCGGCGTCCACGGGCGCCAGCTCCAGCGCCAGTAGGGTGTCGCCCCGTTCGCTCATGGCCACGAAACGGCGCACCTCCTCGGTGGGAAACTCCGATCCGTCCTCCACGAACCCAATGGCCCGCAGCTCGTCGACCTCGTCCAGCATGTTGGCGACGGTGGCCGAATCCGGCACCGACCCCGACCCCGTCACGGTCCACGCCTCCCCGTCCCGCTCCACCACCACGACCTCGCCTTCGCGCTCGACCTCCATGGCGTGGATCGACGCCACATCCGCGCGCGCGATCAGCTTGTCGCGCCAGTCCGTGAGCGTGCGGGTGAAGGAACCGCGCAGGTCGCCCCGCACGGTGTACACCTCGTCGGAACCGGGTAGGCGCGCGTAGGCCGTCTGGAAGGCCGAGCCCACCCGGCCGAGGGCCACGATGCGGCTCTCGCCCCCCTGGAGGCGGAACTCCAGCGACCAGGCCTCGCGGCCACCCACGCCCAGGCGCTCGTGGTTGGCGGGGTTGGTCGCCGCCAGCGCGTCCACCTCGACCTCCGAGAGCGCCGTGAACATGCGCGCCACGGCGGTGGAGTCGGCGGGGTACCCGTTCACCGTCCATTCGCCCGCGGCGCGCGCCACCTCGATCTCGCGGTCGGGGCCACTGAAGGTGGCGCCCTCCAAGGTGCGCTCGTCGATGCCCTCGAATTCCGTCGCCAGCTCAAGCGCACCGGACGAAAGCGCAGGACCCCGGCCACCCACCAGGCGGATGGCGCCGTACACGACCACGAGTCCGGCGAGCGCGATGACCAGCCTCTTCAATGCGTTCTTGCTCATGCGTCCATCTCGTTCCAGCGGCGCTCGGCGCGGGTCCGCCGGCCGGTGATCCGCAAGGCGCCGGCGAGGCAGAAGAAGAGGGGAATGCCCACGAGGTTCCCCCACTTGAGCGCGTCCTTGGCGAAATCCGACTCCAGCGCCAGCGGAGGCGGGGTCCGATCCTTGGAGCGAATGCTGATGAGCGCCTCGTCCTGGGCCAGCCAGTCGACCGCGTTGGCGGCGAAGAGCAGGTTTTGACGGCTCGACCGGACGAACTGCTCGTCCAGAAAGTCCACGTCCGCAACCACGACCATCCGCCCGGTTCGTTCGGAGGGCTCGTTCTCCTCCCCCTCCTCCCCCGGAAGCGCGAAGTCCACGGCGGCGGCCACCACTTCGACCCCCAGGCCGGCCTCGTCGGGGAAGGTCTGCATGTCGGGCGCGATCGGGCTGCCCGGCGCCTGCACGCCCCCCGCCTCGGTGGTGGTCCAGAGCGGCGTGACGCGCGCCGAGTCGATGGGCACCAGGGCGCTGGCCCATCCCACGGACAGGTTGTTCAGGTCGCGGGTGACGGGATGATCGGCGCCCCGGAACAGGATGGGCCAGAGCGGATACGACCGCACCACGGCGAAGATCCCCTGCCGGCCCATCTGCACACGCTCCGCCGACGCCAGATCGAAGACGATGCCGCCGTCGTAACGGACGCCGCGCTCTTCGATGAAACCCTCCAGCCCCGACGTCACCGGGGACGCCATCGGCGACTGAGGATCGATGCGGGTTCCCTCCACCAACAGCATCGCGGCCCCGCCGCCGTCGACGTACTCCGCGAGTCGTTCCAGAGCCAACGGGGACATGGGCTCGGTCGGTCCCGCCACCACCAGCACGTCGATGGAATCCGAGCTCAGGGGGGGCACCGTGTCGCCGTCGAGCGCGACGCTCCCGACCGAGTAGCGATCACTCAGCTCCTGCTGCAGCGCCGGCAGCTCGAAGGCCTGCCTGGCGCCGAACCCGGAGGCGAAGCGCAGGCGCGGACGGGCGTCCGAAGTCATGGACACGACCGCCGTCGCCATGCGCAGCTCGAGGTCGTCGGCGCGGTCGATGACGGGAATGACCTCCTGCTGGTCGGCGTATTGCATGGCCAGCCCGAAGTAGCCCCGGCGCACCTCGAACTGATCGTCGCGCAGCACGTTGAACTCGATTGCGGGAATGCCCATGCCGCTGGCTTCGGAACGCGCGTCGTCGTCATCGTCGGGGTCCACCCGCTGCACCACCAGCCGCCCGCGGCCCGCGCGCCGGAAGTCGGCGAGCAGGTCCTCCACGTCGCGCAGCGTGGTGGCCTGCACCTCCGGGGGGAGCTCGTCGGACACGAAGAGCGTGAAGGTGACGATGTCGTCGAGGTTCGCCAGCACCTCGCGGGTTCCGTCGGCCAAGGTGTAGAGGTTGCCTCGGGTGAGGTCCAGCCGCCCGCGCACGTAGCCGCCGAGCAGGTTGAGCACCAACACCAGCGCGGCGACCGCGATTGTGCCCACGCGCAGACGACGGTAGTCGGAGCGGCCTTGGCTCAACCGGCTCCGGCTCACCATCGCCATCGCCAACACCAGGAAGAGCGCGGCGGTGGAGAGGAAGTACAGCACGTCGCGCAGGTCGATCACGCCGCGGGCGACGTTCTCGAAGTGCCCGATCACCGAGAGGCGGGCCGCGGCGCCTCCGAGCATCGGCGTGAGCCCAATCTGCACCAACGGAAGCCCGATCAGCACCAGCGCCAGGCTGACCGCGATGGCCAGCATGAACGAGGTGATCTGGTTGCGGGTCATGCTCGACGCCCACAGGCCGATGGCCACGAACTGGGCCGCGAGCAGCGACGCCCCCACGTACTGGGCGGTTACGATGCCGGGGTCGGCCTCGGATGCCAGCAGCACCCCGATGGACATGGGCAGCGTGCCGGCCAGCGCCACCACGGCGAAGATCCAGTTGCCCAAGAACTTGCCGAGTACGGCCTCGATCTCGTTGAAGGGATGGGCCAGCAGCCATTCCAAGGTTCCGCTGCGGCGCTCCTCAGCCAGCGAGCGCATGGTCGCGGCCGGGATCAGCACGGCGAAGAGCCAGGGCAGCAGATCGAAGAAGGGGCGCAGGGTGGCGATGTTGGCGGCGTACAGCGTTCGGAACTCGAGGAAGATCCCGAGCGACAGGAAGGCGACGATCAGGATGTAGGCGGTGGCCTGGTCGAAGAAGCCCCGGAGTTCGCGGCACGCGATGGTGAGCACGCCTTGAAGGCCCGCCAGAAAGCGTGAGCGACTCATGGCGTCACCTCCTCGGCGGACGTCTCGGCGGCCTCGGGAGCGGGGGGTTCGGAGGATGTGCCCTCGGACGCGGCCTCGGAGGAAGTGGCTTCGGCCGCCGCCTCCTCGGGGGTCCGGCCGGCTTCGTCGGCGCCCGCCTCACCGTTCGCGGTGAGCGAGCGGAAGACCCGCTCAAGGTTGGCGCGCTCGCGATGCAGCTCCCAGAGCACCCATCCATTGCGGGTGGCGAGCTGGAAGATGGCGGGCCGCAACTCGGCGCCGGAAGCGACCTCCACGCGAACGCGCGTGCGGCCGTCTCGTGGTTCCGCGGTGGTGGAGGAGACGCCCTCCAGGCCGGCCAGCGCCTCGGCGACGCCCTCGCCCTCCGCTTCGACCCGGTAGTAGGCGCCGCCGGCGCGATCGGCGGCCAGGTCGGCAACGGTGCCATCGGCCACCAGCCGTCCACCCGAAATGATGAGCAGTCGCTGGCAAGTGGCTTCGACCTCCTGCATCACGTGCGTGCTGAGGAGGACCGTGCGCTCCGCTCCGAGCGCGCCGATGAGCTTGCGGATCTCCACCCGCTGGTTGGGATCGAGCCCCTCGGTGGGCTCGTCGAGCACCAGGATCTCGGGACGGTGCAGGATCGCCGCCGCCAGCCCGATGCGCTGCCGGTATCCCTTGGAACACTCTCCGATGGGGCGGTAGAACACCGCTTCCAGCGCCGTCTCCTCCGCGGCGTCCTTCACGGCGCGCCGCGCGTGGGCGCCCCGCATCCGGCGGATCTCGGCCACGTATTCGAGGAACTCCGCCACCAGCATGTCGTCGTACAGCGGGTTCGCCTCGGGAAGGTACCCGACGCGCCGCTTGGCCTCCCTCAGGTTGGTTTCGATGGGCACGCCGTCGAACTGCACCACCCCTGAATCGGGCTGGAGTGTGCCGGTCAGCATGCGCATGGTCGTGGTCTTCCCGGCCGCGTTCGGTCCCAGAAAGCCCACCACCTCGCCCCGATCCACCTCGAACGACACGTCGTTGACGGCCACGAGGGGACCGAAGCGCTTGGTCACCCCTTGCACGGCGATCATCTCCGTCCTCCTTGCGCGTGGTCTCTCCGCGCCCTCCCGCAACATTCCGCTCGCGTCGGCCGGATCCCGTCGCGGCTTTGGGCGCCACGCGGTCGGGATCGGTGCCCCGCGCACAAAAAGCCGCGCGAATCCTGCCATCGCGCGGCCTTCGGGCAGCCCGTGCCGTCCCCGCGCTCCGAGCAACTCGCTGTTTGCCCCGTCTTCGGCGGGGGCCAACGATCTTAAAATGGGATGTGGATGATGTCCAGAAGGTGGGGGGGGTGGGGAGGGGGCGGGCGGGAGCTGGCGCTTCCCGTCGCGTCCGTGACCCGGCAGCGGCAAGCCAGACCCGGTTCCCGGAACGCGGCCTCCGGCAGCGGGTGGTAGACAGGTTGGAGGCGACGTATTCACGACAACGGAGGTCATCCATCGCCGAGGCGGTTCTCCAACGTTTGGGCCTTCCGCTTCAACGATTCCAGCATCAAGCTGGCGTCCGGGCTTGATTCGTGTTCGCGCCGCCGGCAACCTAGTCGACGCATCCGCGGAATGCTGGGCGACGCCGAGGCCGTCTGCGCGTGGGTCGCCAAACGCGACGGGAAGCTGATGGCAGCGGTGCGTGACGCACGGCGCTCGCGGACCAGGAGCCATCAGTCGAAACATGGGAGACCGAAGATGGGCATGACAGCCGGTAGCCGGGCGATTCCGGTGACGTTCAGATTCTCCAACATCGGGCCGATCCAGCAGGCCGATCTCGCACTCGGAGACCTGACGGTGATCGCCGGCCGAAACAACACCGGCAAGACGTACGTCGCCTATTCGCTGTACGGGTTTCTGAAGTGGTGGGGTGGTTGGCGACGTGCCGCGGAACGGCTTGTGCAGGACGAGAGTGGCTTCCCGCAGGTCCGTGCCCTCGACCGCAGCATTCGCGGCGAAGAGGAGGAGCGAGTGCCACTATCAACCATTGACTTGGCAAGGCAACGATCAGTCTTGGCTCAGGAGGTCGCCGCAGGCTTCTCGCCGATGTTCGGGGGGGTGTTCAACTCGCGACACAACAGTTTCGCAAAGTCTGCCCTTGAGATCATAGGCGACGACGGATCCTTGAGCCAAGGCCCGTCCCCGTTCGAGTTCTCACTTGGCCGCCGACCTCTGACGATCCACTACCACGACGGTGCCGTCACAGCGTCCGGGACCAGCGGACGTGGCGCGCCCCGTGTATTCACCCTAAAGATGATCGCACACGCCTACTACGAGTTTCTCATGCAGGACCTGTTCCCGAACCCATTCGTCCTCACCGCAGAGCGATTCGGCATTTCGCTCTTTTTCAAGGAGCTCGACTTCACCAAGAACCAGATTATCGACCTGCTCCAGAAGCATGTTGGCGAGGGTACCGGCCAGACACGATCACCGTTCCTCATCGTGGACCAAACGACCAGCCGATACGCAAGGCCCATCAAGGACAACATCGATTTTACGCGCAGCATCCCCGACCTCCCGAGTGACCGTTCACCGCTTGCCGACGAGAATCTCTTCGACAACATCAAGGAGATGATGCAGGGATACTACAGCAACGCGAGAGACGACATTCGGTTCATAGCCAAGGCGCGCAAGCACAGACATTTCAATATCCCGCTTCATCTCGCTTCATCTTCCGCGCGAGGCCTGTCCGACCTGTACTTTTTCTTGAAGTACTCGGCGAGCCGGGACCGGCTCCTGATCATCGACGAACCCGAGAGTCACTTGGACACCGCAAACCAAGTGCAATTCGCGCGACTGCTGGCGAGGTTCGTGACCGCGGGGCTGCGCGTGGTGATCACGACGCACAGCGACTACATCTTGAAGGAGCTGAACAACCTCATCATGCTCAGTCGGAACTTTCCGGACAAGACCGAGGTGGCGAAGAAGCTTCGCTACGGCCCGGACGAGGGGCTCGGCCGCGAGCGCGTGCGGGCCTATGTGGCTGAGAACGGTGGACTCACCGAGTGCAAGATCGGCCCCTATGGCATCGAAATGCCGGTTTTCGACGACACCATTGATGCCATCAACGACAGAGCCATTGCGTTGGCTTCTCGAATGGAATCGGAGGCTGGAGAGTGAGCTCGCGGGCGTTCGCTCAGCGGGTCCAGGGGGTGCTCGAGAAGAAGGCCAAGGTACCCGTGGCGCAAGGAGTTGCGGTGCTGAAGGGAAAGGGTTCCGATGGCCGGGTCTCGAAGACGAGGTTGCGGGGGTTGCCCGATGAGGCGACTGTGATCGCGGTCGAGCGACTCGGAAGCTTGAGCGGCGTGGCCCAGAGCTATCAGAAGAGTTGCGACTATCTGGTCTTGTACCAGGAGGACGACGGCGACGCCGCTGTCTTCGTTGAGCTTAAGGAGACCGCGCGCGATCAGAGCAAGGGGCTCGAACAGCTCTATCGGTCAGCACCGTTCCTTGAGTTCCTGCGATCCATATGTGCTTTGGAATGGGAGGAAGAGATGCTGGTCGGTTGCGAGTGGGTGTTGCTGAGCAAGCGGGTGGATTCGCGCTTGGCAAAGCAACGAGTGAGCGATCCGCACGGTTTGCCGTCCGAAGAGCACAAGGGCATCTCCGTACGGAGACTTCTGGGAGACGAGATCGCTTTCCGAAGACTCCGAGGGGAGCGTTCATGAACTGGCCACAGGTACTCCCCCTAGTCCGGCCCAGCGAAGACGCACGCCCGAGGTCGGTCTTCACCGAACTCCAGATCGTGACCTCGGCAACCAAGCATGAGATCGACATGGAGGCATTCGAGTCCTTCATGCGGGCGCAGGGGAAGGAGACGGAGGACGGGCCTCAACCGGAGAGCGAAGACGATCTACGCAACGCGTCCGTTTGCGCGGAAATGGACGGCGTGGTCCGGCCGACTCTGTACGGGCTAATGGTTTTCGGGAGAGGGCCTCAGAGGTATCCCCACACACTGAGCTTGTTCGTCCAGTGTGCGCGCTACGCCGGGCTCGACCGCGCCTCGCACGCAATCAGCGTGGCGGAGGCGAAGGGGCGGCTGGAAGACCAGGTTCACCGCGCGATGGACTGGTTTCGCAGCCTTGGGCGGGGTGAACGGTATCGCGGCATCCATCGCGAAGACCTGCCACTTGTGCCGGAGCAGGTGTTCCGGGAGGCCGTTGTGAACGCGGTAATCCACCGCGACTATGCGCAAACCGGGTCGCCGATTCTTGTCGAGGTCTTCGCTGACCGCATTCAGGTCACCAGCCCGGGTACGCTGCCCAACCACATGACCGTCGCACAGGCCGTAGGGGGTGGCGCGCCAAGGTCTCGCAACGAGATGATGGCAAACGCGATGGTGGTCCGTCGGCTGATGGAGCGGAGAGGAAGGGGTTGGCTACTAATGCGACGGGGAATGCGCGAGTTCAACGGCACGGAGCCCAAGCTCGTCAACGAGGTGGACGGGAGCTACGTCCGCGTCGTTCTGCGGACCTCGGACCTCCGGGCTGGGCACACCGATGAGTGAATCCGGAGCGGTCGGAGATGGACCGTCGCCAAGGCGAGGGGCGGCCGCGGTGCGTGAGGGCACGGTGATCGTGGGATAGGGGAACCGCCTTTCGCTTCATGACCCCAAATGATATGATCCATGTCGCACTAGTCTATATTGGACTAGGCATGGACACGACCTGCCAAGGCGGAGAAGAGAAGGAAGCATGCAGATGAACGAATCCAGCCCGGATCGCAGATGGACCGTCGCCGAGACGAAGGCGCGCCTCTCGGAGATCCTGCGCCTCGCCGAGGAGCAGGGGCCGCAGAAAATCGGAGTCCGAAGACATTTCGTCATCGTCTCCGCACGCATGTGGCGCGAGAAGGCCCCTGAACGCGAATCACTGGGCCGTTGGCTGATCGAGAACGTGCCTCGTGGCCTGAGTCTGGACCCGCCTTGCGACAGGGCGTCCCGCCGCGCGATCCCCTTTGCTACGGACGACGGGTGAGAGGCGCGTTGCTGGACACCAACGTGGTCTCCGAGCTAACGAGGCGAGCCCCGGCCTCTCCGGTGCTTGGCTTCCTGCGAGCGCACGACGATCTCTGGCTGTCCGCGGTCGTGCTGCACGAGCTTGAGTTTGGCTTCCACCTCCTGCCACCGGGACGACGGCGAAACGCTCTGCGTGAAACGCTGTCCCGGCTCTTGCAACGCTACGAGGATCGCATTCTCCCCTTGGAAGAGACGGCGGCCACTTGGGCCGCCCGGTTTCGAGCGGACGCTCGGCGGATGGGTCGCCCGCTCGACCTTGGGGACGCGCTGGTCGCCGGAACGGCAAAGGCCCGAGACCTCTCGGTGGCCACGAGGAACGTGAGCGATTTCCGTGGCCTCGATCTTGTCGTCACGAATCCGTGGGACTTCGCATGAGCCGCCGCCAGCCTTGGAGCTGTCTCTCCTCGATGAGGCCGGGTGTCAGGTGATCACCATACTTGTACAGCTGGGCGGCAGTGGCGCGGCCTCGCCCAAACCGTACCGATCATTGTAGGACGATGGAGGCGCCATCCTGCGATTCTTGGCGAACGCGCGCCAGCTCGCGTCGGATGTCCCGGGCCACTTCTTGGACCTCGGTCGCGACCCTCGGTTGTTCTCCCAGCTCCATTTCGAGAGCGGTCGTTAGCGCGAGGAGGTCGGCCGCCGACGGTGACTGGCGAATCAGAGAAACCATTTGGTCGACGCCAAGTGTATGACTGGCGATCATCAGGAAGCGAATGAATTCCGGCAGTGCCTTCGCCACGCGTGGAAGTATTGCCAGAATCGCCCGTACGTCGTCGGCGACGGCGTGCACATTCCCTGCCGTGATGTACGTAGTTGCGCGAATCTCATGGGCTTTCAGCCTGCTGTAGAGCACATCTTCGGTGCGGTCGTCGGCCGGCTGCTGGACAACGGCGCGCTCTTCATGCCGGTCCAAGGCATCCAAGACCGCACGGCACACTTCTAGGCACTCCTCCGAGCGTCCGCTTCTGCTCAGAATCCCACTCTTGATGACCATGGCCGTGCAAGCGGCAAGCAGCAGGCGCGTGGATGCATGGTCGCTTAAGCGATTCCAGGTGTCCCAGGTGTTTTCGCACGCGTGGAGCGCCTCGCTTTGCCGGCCAAGACGATCAAGGACTGCTGCCCTGTTGTTTTGGCCGGCCGCGACGAATACTACGACACCAACCAACTCGGCGGACCCGAATCGTCTCTGGAGCTCATCGAAGGCGGCCAAAGCGTCCTCGGCGCGGCCCATTTCCTCCAGCAGCAGCCCACGATGGAGCATGGCCCCCGCTACGTACTCAGCGACCGGATCCGAGGAATCGCAGGCGAATGTGTCGATGAGCCGGTCGCAGACGTCATTCGCCTCCTGGGTGCGTGCCAGCTTCTGCAGAAGATAGGACTTGAGGAGGCCTGCAGCCGCCAAGACGGGTCGGAGGTCCGACGATTCCCTACCGTCAGGGACCTGCTCCACCTCATCGAGGTCACGCATCGCTGCTTCGGGTCGCTCAAGACGTTCGAGCACGTTGCCCCGATTCACAAGCGCCTTGACGAATATCTCCCGAACGGTAGGGGCCGGATGCCCTCGAATACTCCGCACCAGTTCATCCAAGATCGCAAGCGCGCCACGGAGATCGCCCGCCGTGAACCTGGCACTACTCCGGTTCAACAGAACCGACGCCTCCTTCGTGGCCGCTCTCACGTCGCAGGGCACAAGATCCGGGTGCGCACTATGGAAGTGCCGCGCCAACTTCGGCAGGATGCTCAGTCGCCTCAACGCCGCCAACTGCACCTCACGCTTGATCGGGTCCAGGTCGGGCAGCTCTCCGACCATCTCCCCCGTCATCTTCTTCAGTTCCGACGACGTGTAGAATGCGTCCATGAACCGAACGAGCGCTTCCACGAGGCCGTCGCTCCCTCGGCTTCGGCGGAGCAGATAGTAGATGTTGTAGAGACGCTCGCTGACGTAGTACTCCCTCTTCCGATCCGTCCCCCCAGCGTCCAACACCACGCCGCGCCCCATGAGGCGACGAAGCTGAGCGCTGCACTTGCTGGTCTCGATCCGCGCTCGCCCAGCGACTTCCCGCGCCGTGGCCGGCCGCCACAGCTCCACGAGGGCCAGATAGACGCGCCGCTCCTGCGCGGGCAGGGACTCCATGTGGCTCTTGAAGTAGGTCGTGTGTTCGTCAACGAGATCCAAGAGGTCGGAAAGAAGACCCCGAAACGATCTGGCGGCTCCGAATCGGGTCATGATCGCGAGCAGCCGAGGACTGCCCCCGGTGAGGATCTGAAGGCGACGAACCACGCGGACCTCGAGCTCTCTCCCGGTCACCCGTTCACAGAGCGCGGCGCTCTCTGCTTTGTCGAGTGGCCGCAGGGTGAGGATCCGGAAGAGGTCGTACAGAGCCCGATCGGGTCTGTCGATCTCGCCGAAACGGCTGGTTGCGCTGCCGATCAGCATGACGCGCGGTTCGGTCTGAAGCGTCTTCCTCAAGCACCAGCCGGCGTCGGGATCCGTCATGTCGGAGAACAGCATGTCGAGGTTTTCGGCCAAGAGCACCAAGCGCCTGCTCCGTTGTTCGGCAAAGTCCAGTAGCACCCCCAGGCACCGTTCACGGAGGGCAACGTCGTCGCGCTCCGCGCGCAGGTCTTCAACGGTGCGCCTGAGGTCCACTTCTCCGGCCCCTCGCTGCTCCTGTTGGGCTAGGCGGGACAGGCATTCCAGCCAGAACTCGCCGCACGTGCCCACCGAGTAGCTCTCCTCCGCGAAGACGATGGGATACAACCGCTTCCGGAGCTCGGGATCCGATCGAGCCTCGAGAGCCACACGTAGCAACAGTGTCGTCTTGCCGCTGCCCCGTGGCCCGATCACCAGCGCGTGCTGGTTGGATTCGCCGGTGTTCTCGCGCAGGGTTTCGATCAACGACTCGAATTCGGGGAGCCTGACGCAGAACATCGCCTTCAGTTGGTCGTCCGTCAGGAAACCCGGGTTGTAGCTCTTGGTCGGGGTAGCCACGGTTCGCCTCCCGCCTTAGGGCTTACGCTGGCCGAAGGGAACGAATCCTCTTTCGTTTCGCGCCCGCCACCAGTCCTCAATCAAATTGGACACGAAGCGGTAGCCGCCGTCGTCGTGTCGGACAAGATAGCCGTCGTGCTCCAGGACGTGCAGCACATCCTTAACTGGTGTCGGCGTGGTCGACTCATCGGGTGAGGCGGACCGGAACTCCTCGTAGCTCCGAATCGAGTCGTCCGTGAGCACCCCGTCGCTCACCGCCGCTTCCGTCAGCAGCTCCAGAGCGACCTCATAGCCGTCATCGCCGAGAACCATGCGCAGTCGAGTCTGGTAGTGTTCGAGATGCACCTGCCCGCGCACGCCGAGCATTTCCTGCTCGTAGACCTTCTCGACGTCCTCGAGGGAAGCCTCCCGTCGATGTTCGCGCCGCAAGTGTTCGTGGAGCTTGTCGAAGAACTGCTGGACGTGGTGCGGAATGCCGCATCCCAGGCGGCGGAACATCTCCTTGCGGACACGGTTGGGGATTTGCAGACGGTAGTGAGCACCCAATTCGCCGAGGCACGCGACTGCGGTCTCCTCCATCCAGGGTCTCAGCTCGAAGGGATCGAATATGTTGGCGTGTGCGCTCAGCCCGCCCCGCTCGAGGATCGGCTCCAAGCCCACGCTGCCCGACACGATGATTCGGATGCGACCGCGATGGGCCTGTCCGTTCTTGCGAAGCCAGCTCAGGAAGTTGTCGGCATTCCCCCTGCGCTCGGGCGTAATCCGGTAGTCGTCGCCCATCAGTAGCCGATTCACCAAGATCGGGAGCTCGTCGATCGCCAGCACCACTGGCTTCGCGCTTGCGGCCAACGATGCGAACAAGCCATCCCCCTGGGCGCGCCACCGACCTGCATCGATTCCCGCTCGAAGTTTGACAGCGAACTCGTTCAAGTTCAGCGCCTCGATTCGGTCACCTGTCTCCCTCAGTCCCTGGGCGCTCCAGTCTCTCAGGCGGGTCCATAGGCCCTGAACCGGCTTGGCAGCAGCAGCGATCTCCACGACGGCGTCTTCCGCAGTGTTCGCCGCCTCCAAGTCGACGAACACCGTCTCGTAGTTTCCAGACGCATGGAGGCGCCTTAGCACCTCGCGCACCAAGCTGGTCTTCCCCATCCGTCGCTGGGCGGTGACCAGCGTATGCGTGCCATCCTCGACCCGCTCGATGAGCGCTTCGACCTCCGCCTCTCGGTCGAAGAAGCGGTCTCCATCGACCCAGTTTCCTCCTGCCTTTCGCAACCCCATACCTGTTTTCCCATCAAGTTTGTTGCCAACGACATTGCTGGCAACAAAAATGTAGGGAAACCGCTTCGTCGGTCAAGGGCGAGGTGGTGGAACGAGCAGGCTGGCGCTCAAGGCTGTCCGTGTGCCACCGTGCTTGTTGGCAACAGCTCTGTTGGGACCATACGCCGCCCGGTTCCGGCGGGATGGGTCGCTGCAACCGCCCGATCAGCTCCGGCAGGTCATGGCGCGGGATAGACCACCCTCGCGGACCCCAGAATGGCCCTCCGGCGGATGTAGTTGCGGCTTCGTTCGATTGCTGGGCGATGGACCAAGTCGACGGCGCGCCCGGACAATTCGGCCAGCTCCCGCTGCATCCTGACAACACCGAAGAGGCCCGGCGTTCGCTGTGACCTGAACCGCACCAAGACGTCGATGTCGCTGTCCGGCCCGAAGTCGTTGCGCAGCACGGACCCGAACACCGCCAGCTCCTTCACTCCCCAGCGATCGCAGAACGCTTCCATGGCGGTCATGGACAGACCCATTCTCGCCACGAGTTGTTCGTGTTCTCCGCGCCCACTCACTGCCGGCCGAACCACCATCACTCGAGTTCCACGATCTTGAGGCTCTCCACTGCCCGGGGGTCGACGATCTTGACGGCCACCCTCATGTCCTTCCGGATCGAACGGGATTGAACCGGTGCCTTGGTGGGCCGCCATCACGGCGCCTCGCTCTCCGCAGTGAGCAGCGTCGCGCCGGGCCGGCCCAGCTCCTCAATATCCGGAAGCATGGAAGAACACGAAACCCGGTCACACCCGCAAGACGCCGGACACGCTGGTGGCCACCCGTCCTGGTCCCCGGGCCGAGGCTCGGCCCGATCCCACCGTCGCGGGGAGAACAACAACGGCGTCGCTGGGAGAACAAGAACCGGGACGGCGAGGGCGATCCACCGACTCGAGCGCTCGCCCCTCCGCTGCCGGTGTTTTGTGATGTTCACATTACATGATGTTATGCGCACATTACAGTTCGCGATGCGTACGCGACTTCTTGTGATGCACACGCGACCTTCCCGGTGCATCACCGGATGCGGTCCCCGCCCCGGGGCGCGACGTCACCGCGCAACATTTGGTCACCCCGGGCCGGACGTGCGCGCCGGAGAGCACATCGTCCCCGTCAACGCGACGTCACCGCGCGGCGTTCGTCCGCTCCGGACCCGCATGGGATGACAGCCCGGCATCCATCGGATCGATTCAGGTCGCTTCGCCGATCCAGGCCGCCCTCATGACGACCATCCCGACCCTGCAACCGCTTGCAGCCGCGCGCCGCGCGCTGGTACTCTCCACCAGCGACAACGTGGCTCCCTCCTCCCTCGGATCATCGGAAATGCGAAGCATCATCTTGGCAAGTTGCGATCCCGCCGGAAAGGACCCCTCCGCCCACCCTCACAACCCCGCGCCCCCCCGCACCCGGCGTCCGCGCGGTACCCTCCACCGACCGCCGCCAACCCGCGCGCGCCCGTCCGGCATCCTCATCGCGATCCTCGCGACCGCGTGCGGTGGCGCGACCCAATCCGAGCGCGACGTCCGGGTCTCCAGCGGCTACCCCGAGGTGGCCACCCGGCTTGCGGCCGCCATCGAGCGGGAGCGCGCGGACAAGGGGTTGGCCGCGGTCTCGATCGCGCTGGTGGACGGGGACGAGGTGGTGTGGGCGGCCGGCTTCGGCGCCCGCGACGCGGAGGGGCGCGCGCCCGCCACCGCCTCAACGACCTACCGGGTGGGCTCGGTCTCGAAGCTGTTCACCGACATCGCGGTCATGCGGCTGGTCGACGCCGGCCAGGTGGACTTGGACGCGCCCGTGCGGACGTGGCTCCCGGACTTCGCTCCGGACAACCGTTCGGGCACGACCATCACGTTGCGCCACCTAATGGCCCACCGGTCGGGACTCATTCGCGAACCGCCCGCCGGGCACTACTTCGACGACGGCGGGACCAGCTTGGCCGCCACGGTGGCGAGCCTGAACGGCACCCCGCTCATCTACGAACCCGGTACCCGGACGAAGTACTCGAACGCCGGGATCGCCGTGGTCGGACGCGTGTTGGAGGTCCTGCGGGGCGAGCCCTTCGACCAGTATCTGCGGCGCGAGGTGCTGGAGCCGCTGGGGATGAACGCGAGCTCGTTCACGGCCGATCCGGAAATCGCGGACAACCTGGCCCACGGCTGGATGTGGGGCTTCGACCGGGGGCTCTTCGACGCGCCGACCTTCGAGCTGGGGATGGCGCCGGCGGGGAGCATGTACTCGACGGTGCTCGATCTGGCGCGCTTCATGAGCGCGATGTTTCGACTGGGCGAAGGGGTGAACGGCCGCGTGTTGGGCGCCGACGCGCTGGAGTCGATGTGGGAGCCCCAGTTCGCGGAGGAGGGAGCGCGCGCCGGCTACGGGCTGGGGTTCTCGGTCGACCGGCGGTTCGGCGAACGATGGCTCGGGCACGGAGGCGCGATCTACGGCTTCTCCACCCAGCTCGCCTTCCTCCCGGACGCGCGCCTCGGCGTGGTGGTGGCGTCGGCGGTGGATGGCACCAACGCGGTGACCGGGCGCATTGCGGACGCGGCGCTGGAGCTCATGCTCGCGGTGCGGGATGGCGCGCCCCTTCCGGTCGAGGCGCCGCCCGCGACCGACCCCGTCGATCCGGCGCTCGCGTTGGAGTTGGAGGGCGTGTACGGCGCGGGCGACGACGGCTTCGAGCTCGACGAGCGCAATGGCGGGTTGTACCTCACGCCGCTTCGGGGCGGCTCCACGGTCCGGGTCCGGACGCGCGGCGACACGCTCGTGGTGGACGACCGCTTGGCCTTCGGCGCCCGCTTCCTGCGCGACGGCGACGACCTGATCGAGCTCGGCGAGCCGTCGGCGCGCCACCCGCGTCGTCCCGCCGGGGGTCCGCCGGATCCACCACCCCAACACTGGCGCGGATTGATTGGCGAATATGGATGGGACCACAACGTGCTCTATGTTCTGGAGCGCGAGGGTCGACTGTTCGCGCTCATCGAATGGTTCTTCTCCTATCCGCTGAGCGAGATATCGGCGGACGTGTACGCCTTCCCCGACTGGGGCCTCTACCACGGCGAGCGGTTGGTCTTCTCGCGCGCGGCGGACGGGCGCGCCACATCGGTGGAGGCGGCGTCCGTGCGCTTCCCTCGCCGGGAAGTCGGAACCGAGGGGGGCGCCACCTTCCGCATCGCGCCGGTGCGTCCGGTGGCGGAGCTGCGCGCCGAGGCGCTGGCCGCGTCGCCGCCCGCGGAGTCGGGACGGTTTCGCGACTCGGAGCTCGTGGACGTGACGTCCCTCGACCCGGGCATCCGCGTCGACGTCCGCTACGCGACCACCAACAACTTCATGTCGTCGGTGTTCTACGACGAGCCGCGCGTATTTCTGCAGCGCCCCGCGGCGGAAGCGGTCGCCCGGGCGCATCGCGCGCTCGCCGCCCACGGATACGGGCTGCTGCTTCACGACGGCTACCGGCCCTGGTACGTGACCCGGATGTTCTGGGACGCGACCCCCGAGTCGCAGAAGATCTTCGTGGCCAATCCCGCGAACGGGTCCCGGCACAACCGCGGCGCGGCGATCGACCTGACCCTCTACGACCTCGCCACCGGCCAGCCCGTGGAGATGGTCGGGGGCTTCGACGAGTTCTCGGAACGCTCGTTTCCCGACTATCCGGGCGGCACCTCCCGGCAACGCTGGTTCCGGGAGCTGCTGCGCCGCGCCATGGAGGCCGAGGGCTTCTCCGTCTACGAGGCGGAATGGTGGCACTTCGACCACGACGACTGGCGCGAGTACGGCATCCAGAACCTCACCTTCGACCAGATCACCGGGCAGCCCTGAGGCTCTCGGGATGCCTTGCCAGTCCGGCGCCCCACCGCCCTCGGTACTCGGGCGGATTCATCCATGGACTGCCAACAGCCCGTGGACGAACGCCACGGCATTCGAGCGACGCGGCATCCGCGCTGGACGCTTCACCGACCCGACAACGTCGCTGACCCCGGACGCGCTGGTGCCGTAGGAGGGTCGCCCCGCTCATGCCACCCCTGTTGCAGTCGATCCCCATCCTGGCCGCCACCTTCGGCTTGGGCGGGACGATGCCCGCAAGCGCGCCGTCCCCGCGATCCACGGACTCCGCGTCGCCGGTTCAGGTTCTGTCGTTGTCCGGCGACCACCGTACCCGGTACGAGCGCCTGAGCAACCAGTTCCGCGCCGGCTTGGACGGCGTCGGTCGGGCCCTCATGTTCCGCACGCGGCTCTCCGCGAGGTTGGACGCCCGGCGGGTTGGGCTGCGGGTCGAGCTGCAGGACTCGCGGGCCGTGTTGGCGGACTCGGTGACGGCCCTCAACACCGACATGGTCAACCCCATGGAGCTGCTGCAGGCCCACGTCGAGGTTCCGATTGACGACGTCGGTCCGCGGGGAAGCCGGAGCGTCCTGCGCGCGGGACGCTTCACCATGGACATCGGTGGTCGGCGCCTGGTCTCGCGCAATCGGTTCCGCAACACCTCCGACGCCTTCACCGGCGTCGAGTGGCGGTGGACGGGGCCCACCGGCCACCGAGTGCGCGCGTTCCACACGCTGCCCGTCGAACGCCGCGTATCGGGCCCGGTGCGCGAAAACCGTCCGCGATGGGACCGGGAGCGGTTCGCTCTACGCTTCTGGGGCGTGCATTTCTCGGGAGCGACCATCCCGTGGGGCGGTGGGAGCGAGATCTACTACTATGGCTTGAGCGAGGCGGACGCTCCGGGCGTGGCCACGACCGATCGGCATCTTCACACCATCGGGGCGCGCCTCCACCGCCCCGCGACCATCGCCGGCTTCGACTACGAGCTCGAGTCCGCCTTCCAATTCGGCCGATCCCGCGCCTCGCGCGCCGCCACCACGGACTTGACGCACGTCGCCCATCTTCAGCATGTCGGCGTGGGATATTCCTTCGCCGCGTGGGGCGCGCCCCGGTTGGAGCTCCGGTTCGACCATGCCAGCGGCGACCGGGACCCGATGGATGGCCGCAACAACCGGTTCAGCAGCCTGTACGGGTCGCGCTCGTTCGAATTCGGACCCAGCGGCATTCACGGCGCCTTCGCGCGGGCCAACCTGTCCACGCCGGGCGCCCGACTCACGCTGGCGCCCGGGCCCAGCGTGAACGTGATGGGTTCGGCGCGCGGCTACTGGCTGGCCTCATCCAAAGACGAGTGGACGACGGCCGGCATCGCCAACGCGGGTGGTGGCGCCGCGCGGCACGTCGGGACGCAGTGGGAGCTCATCGCCGCGTGGGAGCCGGCGGCGGCCCGCGTCCGCCTGGAGGCGGGCGTCGTGCGGCTCGTCGCGGGTGAGCTGATGAGGAACGCGGCCAAGGGCAACGCGACCTACACCTTCGCGCAGACCACGGTGTCCTTCTGAGCCGACAACGTCGGACGTGGACGGCGCTCGGCGGCGCTGAGCGTGTTGTGCTCCTGCGCGGCGGTCTCCTTCTGAGCCGACAACGCCGGGCGTGGCCCGCCCTAACTCGGCCAGAAGAGGGGAATGAAGAGGGTGGCGGTGACGAGCAGGATGAGGTTGAGCAGGCCGCCCACCTTCACGAAGTCCATGAAGCGGTATCCGCCCGGCCCGTAGATCATGACGTTGGTCTGGTAGCCGAAGGGCGTGACGAACGAGGCGGACGCCCCGAACATGACGGCGACGAGCAGCGCGTACGGGTTCACGCCGCCCTGCGTGGCCGCGAAGATCGCCACCGGAGTGAGCATCACCGCGGTCGCCGCGTTGGACACGACGGCGGTCATGACGGCGGTCATCAGATAGAAGGCCGCGATCAGCCTGATCTCCCCCAGTGGCGACGTGAGGGTCACCACCCACACCGCGAGCAATTCCGCCGCCCCGGTGGTCTCGAGCGCGAGGCCGAGCGGAATGAGGCCGGCCAACACGAAGATGACCATCCACTCCACCTCCCCGTAGATCTCCTCGACGTGCACGCAGCGCGTGAACACCATCAGCACCACGCCGGTGAGCGCGGCCGTCATGATGTCGAGCACGCCCAGGCTCGCGCTGAGCACCACGCCGGCCATGATCGCCGCCGCGACGCCGGCCCGTGGCCGGTTCCCGCCCCGGGCCTTCACCTCCGCCAGTGGGACGAAACCGGGATCGTCGGCGAGGCGTTGCAGGGCCGTGGCGGTTCCGCGCACGAGAAGCAGATCGCCGACCCGGAACGGCACCTCCGCCAGCCGTTCCAGCACGGTGACGCCGTGGTGCCGCAGCGCGATCACCGTCGCGTCGAACCGCTGCGCGAAGTTCAGATCGCGGAGCGTCCGACCCACGAGACTCGAGCCCGGGGCGACGAGGACCTCGACCAACCGGCCCCGCCCGGTCGTGAGATCCAGCTCCTGCCGGTCCCCTTCCCTGGGCGTCCTGAGGCGCTGCAGGCGGGCGAGCTCGAGGAGCTGCTCGGCCGGCCCTTGCACGTACAGGACGTCGCCCGGCCGAATGTGGCGATCTCCGTGGGGCGCCGTGATCTCCCGATCGCCCCGCTCGATGTCCAGCACCGTGACCCCATAGCGTTCGCCCCACCCGAGTTGGGACAGCGAGCGGCCATTCGCGGGAGACTCTTCCGGGACGTGCAGTTCCGTTACGAACCGGCGCACATCGTATTTCTCCGAGAGGTCCGGTGGCCGGTGGCGTCGAGGCAGGAGCACCCGGCCGGCGGTGAAGAGATACAGCAGACCGACGGCGAGACAGATCAGGCCGAGCGGGGTGATCGAAAACATGCCGAGCTCGTCGAACCCCCGCCTCATCGCCTCGCCGTGGACGACCAGGTTGGTGGTGGTCCCCATGAGCGTGACCGTGCCCCCCAGAATCGACACGAAGGACAGGGGCATGAGATACCGGGAGGCCGGTTCCTCCGCCTGATCGGCGAGCGCGACGAAGACGGGGAGAAACACCAGCACGACGGCGGTGGTCATCAGGAACGGGGAGAGGAGCGCGCAGATGAGGCAGAGCGCGAACATGCGGGTGTAGGGTCCGCCAAGGGGAGCCGTTCGCGCCCATGCCCCGATGGCGGACACGAGACCGGTCTTGCGAAGCCCGAGGCCCAGCACGAGCATCGAACCGACCGTTACGGTCGCGCGACTGGACAGCCCCGACACCGCTTCGCCGGGCGTGAGTATGCCGCTCAGCAGCAGGACGGCCGGCACCGCCATGGCGACCTGGTCGACCCGCACCCGGTCGAGCGCGAACAGGATGAGCGCCGCCAGGGTGAGCCCGAGCACGAACAGGATGTCGAAGGTCATCGGACGGACGCTCGGTTGTTGATGGTCATTCGGCGCGCTCCTCCCCGGTTGGTTGCGGCCTCATGTCGGATGCGGGCCTCCGCCCCACCAGCACGCCGATGGGTCCATGGCGCCAAGTGCGGAAGCGCGCGCGGCCGCCGAACCCCTCCAGTCGGGCCCGGGCCTGGTCGAGCATCTCCGCGTCCACGTCGATGAGCTCCACGACGCCAACGCCCGGGTGGCCCACCACCGCCCCCGCAAGCGCGCCCGTGCCCGCCCCCAGGTCGAGCACCCGGCCGGGCTCGTGGTTGGCGACGGTGCGCGCGCGACCCCGCGGGAGTCCGGTCGGGACGGGGAGGTCCAGCCGGAGCATACTTGGTCAGTGAGGATGGAACGCTTTTCGCCACCCCGCGGTGAGCATCCAGTCGCTCGCCAGCTGCGGACCATGCAGCGACTGGTGGACGGGCACATGCCACTCCACCGCAAGACTATGACCCGCAAGGATCCCGTCTTGGATGTCGACGCTGACGCCCACCGGGAAATCCAGACGCCTGCCGCCGCGAAGCTCGGCTCGGATGGTCGGCGCCATCATCGGATTCGTGTAGGCGGAGTCGTGGCCCGAGTAGTTGCCCCAATGCCGCCATTCCGCGCGCACCGAAAGACCGAGCACCTGCGACGGCCTGAGCGCGAACCAACCCGTGACCGTGGCGCCGTGGCCCTTGCGGTAGCCTCGACTATTGTTGCCCGCGCGCAGGCGACCCATACCCTGCAGGCCCCACGACCAGCCTTCGCCCATCCGCATTAGGGTGACGCCCGGCATGACGTCCCAAGTGCCCGAGCCCAGCTGCATGGGATAGGGCAGCTGAACCGCGGTGCCCTGGCTCATGGGAGTGACGCCCGTTGCTTCGATGGAACCGACCGGGATCGACACGGCGGCGTTCAGGTGGGCACGCGTGGACCCCTGTCGCTTCAACCCGATGAGCGCACCCAGGCTGGCGTCGCCCAACCCCGAGGACTCGGCGGCGAAGTTCATCCCGGCGCGGGTTTGGTGGTTCATGCCAACATCCAGCCAACTCCCCATGGCCATGAGCGTGACGGCGTCGCCGGGGGCGTACATGAAGCCGCCCATGTGCATGATCATGGACATGTCGAGAGGGGCGACCATGAACTGGTCGAGGACGTCTTGGGTCGTCAGTTCGTCGGTGCCGTTGCGCTGGCCCGCCATCGACATGCGCATGTGCCGGTACGAGAGCATGTATCCGCCCCGAGCCATCGCGTGCGCCCCCATCACGCCAATAGGCCCGGATCCGTCCGAGTGGGACGACATCTGCATTCCCATCTCCATCCCCTCGTGTCGGGCGTGGGCGAGCAGCGGGGCCTTGGCGGATGTCGTTGCGAAGGCGCAGAGAATGATTCCGACTTGGATGCACCTGGATGACATTTTCGTCACCTCCCTGCGGTCTCTTCGTTGACGGCGTAGTCACCGCCCCACCGTAACCGCGATGGGTCCATGGCGCCAGGCGACGTCGGCGTCGAAGCCCGCCGCCTCCATGGCCGCCAGCTCCTCCTCGATGGGGAAGTAGGTGTCCTCTTCGGCCCATTCCTCGAAATGCCGATGGGCGCGTTCCTCGGGGATGCCGCGCGAGGCCATGTGGGCCGCCCAGAACGCGTAGCCGGCCTCGCGGGCGGCCGCCTCGGCGGGCATGACGGCATCGGCGTTCACGAAGATCCCGCCGGGGCGGAGGGATGCGTGGATGCGCCGGTAGAGCGCGCGCTTGTCCTCCAACTTGGGCACGTGATGGAGCGCCAGCGAGGTGACCACCGCGTCGCACGCGGGCAGCGCCTCCAAGTACGACCGCTCGCGGAAGCGCGCGCGGTCGTCGAACCCCTCCAGTCGGGCCCGGGCCTGGTCGAGCATCTCCGCGTCCACGTCGATGAGCTCCACCACGCCAACGCCCGGGTGGCCCAGCACCGCCTCCGAGAGCGCGCCCGTGCCCGCCCCCAGGTCGAGCACATGGCCGGGCTCGTTGTTGGCGACGGTGCGCGCGGCGACCTCGAGCATCGCCTCGTAGCCGGGGATGAACCGCCGGATCATCTCGTCGTAGGCATCCGCCCCGACCCGCAAGTGACGGCGAACCGTGTGTGACATGCGTCCAATTTCTCGGCGTTTGGCGGCGGTCGTCAATTCGTGCGACCAGGGTCGCCAAGGAACCGTCGCGGCGCGCCGGCCGCGGGAACGTGGCGCGAGCGGCGCGCGGGCCGTGGGGGGTTGGGCGCGGCTGCCGGGCTGGCAAGGCGCCCCCGGGGCCCGATGGCGGCGCCACCGGGACGAACGGCAACGCCGAGGCTCTCGTTCGCTACCGTCCACGTATGGTTTGGCCATCGCCCGGCGACTAGCTTCGGCGCGTCCGCGATGGACCGGCGCCATCCCCAGGAGACGCAAACCACCCAGGAGCTAGAGATGACCGTGGATATCAACGAAGTCGGCACGACCGCGTTCGTGATCGCCTGTTTTCGGGCGATGGAGAAGGACCAGCCACGGCCGCTCTTCGAGGACCCCTACGCCGACTGGTTCGTCACCGACCAAGCCATGGGGATGGCCCGCCAGCTGGCCACGGCCGTTCCCGAATCGGCCAGCATGATCCGGTTCCGCACGCGGTTCTTCAACCGCTTCGTCCAGCGGGGGATCGCCAACGGCGCGGGTCAGGTCGTCTCGCTGGGGGCCGGACTGGACATGCGGGCGCACCTGTTCGCCGCTCCGGGCGTGACCCACTACGAGGTGGACCAGGGCGCCGTGGTGGGTTACAAGCACGAAGTCCTGCGCCGGCGCGGCCTCGCTCCCTGCCCCTCCGTGCCCCACAACTACCTGGAGGTGGATCTTCCCGCGAAGCTGGCGGAGGCCGGGTTCGACCCCGACATCCCGACCGTGATCGTGTGGGAGGGCAACACCATGTACCTACCCACCCACACCATCTTCCCCTTCCTGAGGCGACTTTGCGAGGGAATCCCGTCGTTCCGGATCGCCTTCGACTACTTCGCCGCGGACCTCCGGGAGCGGGTGTTCGAGAACGAGCGGGACCTCGCCCGGTTGGAGGCGGTGGAGCGCGCCATGGGGGCGTCGTTCCCGACGGGTTTCGCCGATCTGGCCGTGTTCGAGGCCGAAACGCCCCTCAAGGTGGTTGCCGATGGGCCCATCGGAGACCTGGGCGAAACCTACGGCGCCGACGACATCGCCCAGAACATGGCGGCGGACGAGGGCCTGAGGATCTACCGCTACTGCGTGTTGGCGACGTGAGTCCCGTTGGTGATCGCACGGGCCGGATGGGCCCGAACTCCGCGCGGCCGCCCGAGCGCCGGACAAAGTCGGCCCACGGGCGCGCGCGCCTCATCGAGCTGGGGCTGGCGCCGCCCGGGCGGGGTGGTGCGGCTTCGATCCTCGAGAAGCCTCCGTTGACGCTTCCGGTGAGCATCTCCGAGGCGCTGGCGGAGGATGGAGGCGACCGCGTGTGAGGTATTGGTCCCCACCCGGCGCCGGCTCCCGCGCTACCCGTCCGTAATCAACAGCAGCCCCCGGCTCCGCAGCATCTCGTTCAGCGCCGCCACGTCCTCCGCGATCACTTGGTCGACGACCGTGAGGTGCGCCCGCAGTTGCTCGTTCAGGATTACCTTCACCTCCATCTCCTGGTCGGTGGGCGGGAAGTCGGCAACCGCGAGGGCGTTGGTCAGATACCCCAGCTTTGACAACAAGCGGGCCTCGAAGCGCACCGCGTCCTGCCCCTGCCCGGTCAGCCGCAGGTCCACGAGCGTGCCCTGCACCTCCACGAGCCGGTCCCGCAGCTGGTTGATGGCCTCCGACAGCGCCTCGTCCTCCGCGAAGCGGGCCATGGTCCCGAGCTGGACCCGGAGGGCCTCCACCCGGTGGACGGACTCCCCGGCGGCCACGATGTCCTCGCGCACATCGCGCAGAAACGCGACCTGCTCGGCGATGTCGGCCTCGCTCCCGGCCGAATGTGGGTCCTTGATGACGGTGAGCGGCTGCTCGTGGGTTGCCCCGTCCACGTTCAGGCGCACCGTGTATTGCCCGGGAGGCATGAGGATGGAGACCTGCGCCGCCCCCGGAGCCGGGCGACCCTCCTCGCCCACCACGATGTGTTCGGCGTACATCGGGCTGGTGTGGAGCAGAATGGGATCGTTGGGCTCGTCGCGCAGGTCCCAGTACGCGCGGTTCACGCCCGCGTCGTTGCCGCCCTCGATGGTGCGCACCACCGCGCCCGTTCCGTCCACGATCTCGATGGTGGGCGTCTCGTTGGCGGGCTCGGCCAGCCAGTAGTTGAGGTAGGCCCCGTACTCGGGGTCGCGCCCGACGGTGGGGTCGTCGTAGGGCACGGAGGGCGGGGTGATGGGGCGGAAGCGGTAGGCGTCGCGGGGCGCGAACAGGTGCGAGGCGGACGCCATCACCTCCGGGGTGAGCTGCTGCAGGGGCGAGAGGTCGTCGAGGATCCAGAAACCGCGTCCGTAGGTGCCCACCACCAAGTCGTTGAAGTGCTCCTGGATGACGATCCCCGACACGGGCGCGGCGGGCAGGTTGTTCTGCAGCGGCTGCCAGTTGTCGCCCTCGTCGAAGGAGACGTAGATGGCGTTCTCGGTGCCGACGTAGAGCAGGCCCGCGCGCCTCGGGTCCTCGATGATGATCTTGGTGTAGCTCAGCATGCTGGGCGGGATTCCGTCCGTGATCTTCTCGAACGAGGCGCCGTAGTCGCGCGTGCGGTAGACGTACGGGTCGCGCACGTTCATTTGGTGCCCGTCGATGGCCACGTAGGCGGTCCCCGGCTGGTGGCGGGACGAGGCGATGCTGCGCACCGCGAGCCACTCCGGCAGATCGGGCATGTTGCCGGTCACGTTGGTCCACGTGGCGCCGTTGTCGCGGGTGACGTGCAGGAGTCCGTCGTTGGTGCCCGCCCAGATCACCCCCGGCTCGATGGGCGATTCGTTGATGCCGAAGACCGTGCCCGCGTACTCCACGCCGATGTTGTCGCCGGTGAGCCCTCCCGACAGCCCCATGCGGCTCTGGTCGTTCAGGGTGAGGTCGGGGCTGATGACCTCCCAGCTCTGACCCCCGTTGCGCGTCCGGTGCACGTGCTGGCTGCCCACGTAGACGGCCGTGTTGTCATGCGGGGAAATGTGCACGGGCGCGTCCCAAATGAAGCGGTAGCGCACGCCCGACGCCGCGCCCCGGCTCTGCTCCGGCCACACCTCGACGGCCCGGTACTGGCGCCGGTCCTCCTCGTAGCGCACCACGATGCCGCCGACCATCCCCGACCCCGAGGCCGAGGACCAGACGATGTTGGGATCCACCGGATCCGGGGTTGCGAACCCGCTCTCGCCGCCGCCCACGTGGTGCCACATGCCGCGCGGGATGCCCGTGATGCGGCGTTGGCCCATGATGCGGCTGTTGCTGGGGCCCCGGTAGGTGGGCTCGTCCTGCTTGTTGCCGAAGACGTTGTAGGGGATCTCGTTGTCCACCGTCACGTGGTACATCTGCGCGTTGGTGAGGCGCTGCCGGAACCAGGTCGCGCCCCGGTTGATGGAGATGGAGAGCCCTTGGTCGTGGGCCACGATCATGCGGTCGCCGTTGTCCGGGTCGATCCACATGTCGTGATGGTCGCCGCCCGGCGCGTCCTCGCGCGGGATCACGTCGATGCTGCGGCCCCCGTCGTGGGAGACGGAGAAGGAGGCGGTCAAGAAGTAGGTCTCGTCCTCGTCGTCGGGCGAGACCACCACGCGGGAGTAGTAGTGCGGGCGGCCCATGGCGTTGCGGTTGCGGGTGACGAGGCTCCAGGTGCGGCCCCCGTCGTGGGAGTCCCACACCTGGCCGTCCTCGGTCGGGCGGCCCTCCCACGGGATCCCGTCGCCGGTCTCGAGCATGGCGTACACCCGGTCGCTGTTCGAGGGGGCGATGGCCACCGCGACCTTCCCGACCGGCAGGTTCGGCAGCCCGATGCCGTTGTCGGGGCCGTTGAGCTTCTCCCACGTGTCGCCGCCGTCGCGCGAGACGTGCAGGCCGCCGCCCGGACCGCCGCTGGTGCGGCCGTAGGTGCGGATCTCGAGCTGCCAGGTCCCCGCGAACAGAACGCGCGGGTTGTTCGGATCGAGCGCGATGTCGGAGCACCCGGTGTCCTCGTCGACGAAGAGGATGTGCTCCCAGCTCTCGCCGCCGTCCATGGTGCGGAAGACGCCCCGCTCCGGCTGGGGCCCGTAGGCGTGACCGAGCGCGCACACGTAGACGATGTCGGGGTTGGTCGGATGGATGGCGAGTCGGGGAATGCGGCCCGTTTGCTCAAGCCCCATCAGCGTCCAGGTCGCGCCGGCGTCGGTGGACTTGTAGACCCCCTGACCGATGGAGACGTGGCTGCGGATCTTCCCCTCTCCGGTGCCGGCCCACACGATGTTGGGATCGGTCACCGCAACCCCGAGCGCGCCGATGGACTGCACCGGCTGGTCGTCGAAGATGGCGTCCCAGTTCACCCCGCCGTCGGTGGTCTTGTAGATGCCCCCCGAGGCGGCGCCCACGTAGTAGGTGTGGGCGTCGTCCGGTAGGCCCGCGGCCGCGGAGAAGCGGTTGCCCTCCGGCCCGATGTAGCGCCACTCCAGGTCGGCGTAGGCCGCCGGGGCCGGGGCCTGTTGGGCGGTGGCGGGCGCGGAGGCCGCGACCAGGACGAGCAGGAGGAGCAGGGCGGCGGTGGCGCGGGCGGCTGCGATCATGGCGACGTCTCGGGTAGGCGTTGCGACTCGGGGAACCGGCGAAGGGGGCAATATGCACGCCGGCGCGCGGCCGCGAAACTCGCGGTCGTGCGGGGTGGGTCGCCGGCGGTGCCCCAAGCGCCGGTCGGGCGTGGATACCCGACTAGATCGACGCGGCCGCAGGCTCCAGACGCGAGACGACCGCGGCCCGGGTGGCTTCGACGATCAGGTCGATCTCGGCGGAGGTGATGGCGAAGTGGGGCGTGTAGCGGACGGAGTTGGCGCCGCCGTGGATGACGCCCACCCCGCCGCGGCGCATCGCCTCCTCCACGCTTCCGCGTCCGTGGCTCCCGATGCCGGGCTCGAGGGAGCAGCTCACCAGCAGTCCCGTGCCCTGCACGCCGGTCACCGGGCCGTCCAGCTCCTCGGCCAACCGCTCGAGCTTGTCCACCAACTCCGCCCCGCGCGCGCGGATGTTCTCCCGCAACTCGGGCGTGAGCGAATCCAGCACGGCCACCGCGACCTCAAGGGCGCGCGGGTTGGTGGTCATGGTGTTGCCGTACACGCCCCGACGGTACATCGCGGCGGCCCGGCCCGTCATCCCCACCACCGAGAGGGGGTACTGCCCCGCGTTGAGCGCCTTCGACCACGTCTCAACGTCGGGCGAAGCGGCGTCCTCGAAGCCGGGATAGTCGACGATGGAGAGGCAGCCGTGCGCCCGCAGCCCCGCTTGGATCGAGTCGACCACCAGCAGACCGCCGTGATCGCGGGTGAGCGCGCGCGCCGCGTCGTAGAACTCGCGCGTCACCGCCTTGCCGGGATCCCCCTCCCCCATCACCGGCTCCATGTAGAGCGCCTCGATGAACCAGCCCTCCTCGTCGGCGCGGGCGTGGAGTCGGCGCAGCTCGCGGATGTCGTTGGCGGGCACGGTGAGCGCGTCGTGGTCGCGGAAGCTGGCGAGGTGCTCGCGGTAGTGGCGGGCGGTCGAGTCGGAGACCCGGGCGGGCCGGCTGGTGCGCCCGTGGAAGCCGCCCTCGAGCGCGAGGGTTCGAATGACGGCGCCTTCGCGTGCGCCGCCCGGGTCGGTGACCTGCTTGGCGTGGACGTCCGCGAGCCGGGAGGCGAAGGTCATCGCCTCGGAACCGCTGTTGAGGCACACGAAGCGCTCGAAGGGGCACGCCCGGCCCGTCCGATGCCCGATCTCGGTTTCGAGCGCCCGGATCAGGCGAGCCTGACTTGGGCTGGCGGTCATGATGTTGGCCATCACCCGGGGCCGGCTCATGGCGGCAAGCACCGTGGGGGGCGAGTGCCCGAGCCCGAGCATGCCGTATCCCCCCGAATCGTGAATGACCGCGCCCGCCGAAGTCACGATCCACGGCCCGCGGGCGGCGAGGGCGACGTACGGGCAGACGAGCTCGTCGGGGTAGAAGTTGAGGTAGCCGCGCTGCATCCGCCGCACCTGCTCGGCCTCGTCCAGGCCGGCCAGCTCGGGTAGGTCCTCCCGGAAGCGTCGGTGGTTCTCCGCGGCCTCGGCGACCGCCTCGCGCAGCGCGGGGTGCCCGGCGGCGAAGCGCTCGATCACCTCGTCGGGGAGGCCGGGCGAGGTGCGGTTCCCGCCCTGCTCACGGATCTCGCGGAGGATGGCGAGCGTGTCGCGGGAGGAAGTCGGCATGCGGTGGGCTTGCGGTTGCGGGGGCGCGGGCGGTGCTGGTGAATCAAGCTAGAAGGGGGGACGGCGATTTCAAACGGGCGTGGGGCGCGTACCCGATTGCTCGGCGCGGTGAGGGTGGGGACGCGCGCCTTGGGTGGGGTTGCGCGAGGCTCGACGCCGGGCCGCCGCGCGAGATGGGCTGGGGAGTCCGGAGACCGATTTCCCGCTCTGCCACGCGGACCGGACGAGATGATCCGCGTCCAAACGCCCCCATCGGCTCACACCCCCGCCTCCGGGGTACACGCGTACTTGGCCGCCGTAATTGGCCCGCCTACGGCAACCGACCCCCAACGCCCCCACCCCCGGAGCCCTACCCCATGACGCGTTTTGCGCTCGTTGTCCCCGTGCTGTCCGTTCTGGCCGCCGGTTGCGGCGGATACGCGGAACCCCCGCCACCCGCGCCCACTGGGGCCGGCGAGGTTCCAGCCGCCGCGGAGGATGCCCCCAGCGCGGTGGCGGATGCATCCGAGGTGGTCGGGCGTCCCGTGTCCGTCGAGATCGTGCCCGCGTCCATCGAGGTGAACCGGGGTGACTCGGTCACCTTCCGTGGCATCGTGCGCGACGCCAACGGCAACGTGGTGGAGGGGGCGCTCTGGGGGGTCGGCACGGTCGGGCCCTTCGAGCTGCGCTCGATCAAGAACGAAGTGCCCGACACCTACGTCCTGCGGGGCGTGGAGTACGGCGAGGCGGTCGTCGGCGTGTTCCTCGGCCAGGCCGGGCCGCCGGGGACCGAGCCCGAATGGACGCCCGTCGGCGAGATCCCGGTGAAGGTCAACGACTACCCGGTGGCGCGCGTCGAGATCGACCCGCCCGCCCACGCCAGCTACGCGGGCACCTCGTTCGCGCTGACCGGGCGGGCGATCACCACGGCCGGGGAGGAGCACGCGGAGGAGGAGGTGCGGTGGTCCTCCATGGACGGGTCGGTCGCCACCGTCACCGGGGAGGGACGGGTGCGGCTGGTGGCCCCCGGCACGGTGGCGGTCGTCGGTGAGGCGGGTGGCGCGCGCGGGGAGATCACCTTGGAGGTCGTGCCCAACCCGGTGGTCGGGCTGGCCGTGTCGGCCCCCGAGTCGCGGGTGCGCACCGGCGACGTCGTGCGCCTCGTCGCCAGCGCCACCAACGCGGCCGGCGCCCGCGTGGATGACATCGCGCTGGCCTACCGGGTCGAGGGGGCGGACGGAACCGCCACAACCGGGGCGGCCACCTACCCGGACGGCGCGTTCGTGGCCGAGGAGCCGGGCAGGTACCGCGTGACGGTGGACGCCGGCCCGGCCGTCGAGGCGGTGGACATCGAGGTCTTCCCGCGCGAGGGCCGCCGCGAGGTCGCCATGGTGGGTCAGGGGCCGCTCGGCACGGCCACCTCGGACCTCTGGGTCTTCGAGGGACTCGACGGGCGCGACTACGCCTACACGGGCACCATGTCGGCGGCGACCATGTACGCCTGGGACGTCACCGATCCCGCCGCGCCCGCCATCGTCGACTCGGTAAGGGTGGACGGGCGCCGCGTCAACGACGTCAAGATCAACGACGACCGCACCATCGCCATCGTCACCAGCGAGAGCGCCTCCAACCGCCGCAACGGCATCACCCTGATCGACATTTCCAACCCGGCCGACCCGGAGACCATCACCCACTACACCGAGGGACTCACCGGCGGCATCCACAACGTCTGGTTCGTGGGCGACCTGGTGTACGCCATCAACAACGGAACGCTCGACGTCCACATCATCGACATCTCGGATCCCGCGAACCCATTCGAGGCCGGCCGCTGGGGACTCGACAAGAGGAACAAGTACCTGCACGACGTGAGCGTGGTGGACGGCATCGCCTACCTGTCGTACTG
Source organism: Longimicrobiales bacterium (assembly GCA_965221265.1). GTDB lineage: Bacteria > Gemmatimonadota > Gemmatimonadetes > Longimicrobiales > Gaopeijiaceae > BD2-11. Next base: position 1,241,064 of record OZ244873.1, read on the forward strand.
GAACGACGGTCTGGTCATGCTCGACGTAGGCGATGGGCGCTGGGGCGGAACCCCGACCGAACCGCAACCGATCTCGTCGCACAACTACCTCTACGACATCGGCGGCGCGCTCTACGGGAACACCCACCACGCCATCCGCTACGGCGACTACGTGTTTCTCGGCGACGAGATCTTCGGCTGCCCGGGGTGCGACGGTCCGCGCGGGTACATCCACGTAGTGGACGTGAGCGACATCGAGAATCCGCGCGAAGTCGCCGAATTCAGGCTGCCCGACGCCGGCAGCCACAACCTCTGGGTCGAGGATGATCTGCTCTACATCGCCTACTACCAGGGCGGATTGCGCATCGTCGACGTGTCCGGCGAGCTGCGCGGGGACCTGCGCGCGCAGGGGCGCGAGGTGGCCTCGTTCATGACCACGCCGGACGGCGAAAACACGACCATGGCGTGGGGTCCGCAGCCCTACAAGGGCAACATCTTCGTCTCCGACATGCGCACGGGGCTCTGGGTGATGAACCTCGCGCCGGCGGCGGTGATCCCGTGATTCCGCGATTCCGCTTCCCGGGGAGCGTCGGAGCGTGGCCATGAATGAGGCGACGGACCGGCCGCGCGGACTGGACCTGCGAACCGAGGGCGACACCGACGTGGTGATCACGCGGCGTTTCGCGGCTCCTCCCGAGGCCGTGTACCGGGCGCACCTCGATCCCGCGCTCATTCGGCGGTGGGTGCTGGGACCGGAGGGCTGGACCATGCCGGTCTGCCTGAGCGAGGCCGAGCCCGGGGGCCGCATACGCTACGAGTGGGCCAACGCGGACGGGGGGAGCTTCTTCCTCACGGGCGAGTTCGTCGCCCTCGAGCCCTATTCGCGCATCGTGCACATTGAACGGATGCACATGCCGGACCCAACCCCGGACAATCACGTTGAGACGCTCTTCGAGGCGGACGGTTCGGGGACTCTTCTGACCATGCGCGTGACCGCTCCCGACAAGGCGACGCGCGAGGCGATGCTCGCGACGGGCATGGCGGAGGGGATCGAGGCGAGCTATGGCAGGCTGGACGAGCTGGGAGGCTGAACACGAGGGTCGGCGCCGAGATCCGGGCTTTGCGCGCAGCGACGCGGTCCACCAAGATTCCCGGGGGTGGACGCCCGCCCCATGAGGACTCGGCCGGCCAACTCGTTCACGGCCGGGGTTCGCCGTCCGCCATCCGGTACTCAAACCACGGGAAGAACCCGATGCGCCATCTCTCCGCCCTCCTGCTTTGCCTCGTCGCCTGGACCTGCGCGGAAGCGCCCCGGACCGCCGGGGAACCCGAAGCCACGTCCGACGCGCCGCTTCCGCCGGGCTCGCTGTACCAGGGCCCCGCGTTCGAGTTCGAGGAAGTCGTGCCGGGCGTCTATCACGCCCGCGGCACCGGCGCCCTCAACGTGGGCTCCCACGGCGCGGTGGTGGTCAACGACGACCACGTGCTTCTGGTCGAGTCGCACATCTCGCCCGCCGCGGCACGGGCGTCCCACGACGAGGTGATGGCGCTCACCGGCAAGCCCCTGCGCTACGTGGTGAACACCCACTTCCACTTCGACCACGCCCACGGCAACAGCGCCTACCCGGACGGCGTCGAGATCATCGGGCACGAGTTCACTCGCGAGATGATCGAGAACGGGGGCTCCATGGGCCGTTCGTGGGAGAACTTCGTGGGTGGCCTCCCGGACCAGATCGCCGACCTGCGCGACGAGGTCATGCGCACCGACATCGAGGAGGAGCGCATCGAGCTCGAGGACCAGCTCGCCTTCCTGGAGAACTACCACGCGAGCCAGGAGGGGCTCGACCCGCAAAGCCCCAACACGACCCTCTCCGAGCGCATGACCCTGTTCGCGGGCGGCCGCGAGATCCGCCTTCTCTTCTTCGGCCGCGGCCACACCGGCGGCGACGTCGTGGTGCATCTTCCCGCCGAGCGCGTGCTGATCACCGGCGACCTTCTACTGCCCCGTCTGCCCTTCATGGGAGACGGCTATCCGGGCGAATGGGCCGAGACGCTGGAGCACCTGAAGGGACTCGAGTTCGACTGGGTGCTGCCGGGCCACGGCGATCCCTTCCAGGACCGCGCGCGCATCGACCATCTGCAGGCGTACCTGCGCGATTTCGAGGAGCGGGCCAGGGCGCTGCACGCCCAGGGACTCTCCTACCAGGAGGCCGCGGCCCGCATCGACCTGACCGACCACGCCGTGAACTATCCGCAGATCGAAGGGCCGGGCGCCCCCGAGATCGCCGTGCGGCGGATGTTCGAGCTGCTGGACGGGACGGCGGGGTAGGCCTGTGGGGCACTCGCATTCCTGAAATATGAACTCTGGATGCTCATATTTCAGGAGTTGGGTCCGCCCGGAGCGCGTCTTCGCGGTGTTGGCGACGATCGCGACCGACCGGCCGTGTTCAGTCGATCCGGCCCCGCTCCCGGAACTCCTCCGCCTTCCGCTCCATCCCGGTTCGCACGAGGTCGTCGGCGGTCGCGTAGCCCTGTTCGGCCGCGTAGGCGCGGATGTCCTGGGTGATGCGCATCGAGCAGAACTTGGGGCCGCACATCGAGCAGAAATGGGCCACCTTGGCGCCCTCGGCCGGCAGGGTCTCGTCGTGGAAGGCGCGCGCGGTCACCGGGTCGAGCGATAGGTTGAACTGGTCCTCCCAGCGGAACTCGAAACGCGCTTTGGAAATGGCGTCGTCCCATTCCCGGGCTCGCGGATGCCCCTTGGCCAGGTCAGCGGCGTGGGCGGCGATCTTGTACGTGACGACGCCCGCCTTCACGTCGTCGCGGTTGGGAAGGCCGAGGTGCTCCTTGGGGGTGACGTAGCAGAGCATCGCCGTCCCGTACCACCCGATCTGCGCCGCGCCGATCGCGCTGGTGATGTGATCGTAGCCGGGGGCGACGTCGGTGGTGAGTGGTCCGAGGGTGTAGAAGGGCGCCTCGTCGCACCACTCGAGCTGCTTGTCCATGTTCTCCTTGATCATGTGCATGGGCACGTGGCCCGGTCCCTCGCACATGACCTGCACGCCGTGCTCCCACGCGATGCGGGTGAGCTCGCCCTGGGTGCGAAGCTCGGCGAACTGGGCCTCGTCGTTCGCGTCCGCGATGGAGCCGGGTCGCAGGCCGTCGCCCAGCGAGAAGGAGACGTCGTAGGCCGCCATGATCTCGCAGATTTCGTGGAAGCGGGTGTAGAGGAAGCTCTCCCGGTGATGCGCCAGGCACCAGTGCGCGATGATGGAGCCGCCGCGCGAGACGATCCCGGTGACGCGATTGGCGGTCAGGGGGACGTAGCGGAGCAGCACCCCGGCGTGCACCGTGAAGTAGTCCACACCCTGTTCCGCCTGCTCGACGAGGGTGTCGCGGTAGGCCTCCCAAGTGAGATCCTCGGGGGCGCCGCCCACCCTTTCGAGCGCTTGGTAGATGGGCACCGTGCCGATGGGCACGGGCGAGTTGCGCAGGATCCACTGGCGCGTCTCGTGGATGTTTTTTCCGGTGGAGAGGTCCATGACCGTGTCCGCGCCCCAGAGCGTGGCCCAGCGCAGCTTCGCAACCTCCTCCTCGATCGAGGACGAGACGGCGGAGTTGCCAATGTTGGCGTTGATCTTCACCGCGAAGTTGCGGCCAATGATCATGGGCTCGGATTCGGGATGGTTGATGTTGGCGGGGATGATGGCGCGCCCGCGGGCCACTTCGTCGCGCACGAATTCCGGAGTCACGCCTTCCCGAATGGCGACGAACTCCATCTCGCGGGTGATCTCGCCCCGGCGCGCGCACGCGAGCTGGGTGACGGGTCCGCCCGTGGAGCGGAGGGGTTGGGCGAGCAGGGCGGCCGGCATTTCCACGCCGTTGCGCCCGGCGGTGGTCCGGGCGGATGCCTGCGGGAGCGACGGGCCCACGCCGCCGCGCTCGGCGATCCACGCGGCGCGCGGCTTGGGCAGGCCCCGCCGCACGTCCGCGTCGCGCGGGCCCGAGGTGTCGTAGACGCGCAACGGAGGCTCGCCGCCCGAGAGAGAGATCTCGCGCATGGGGACGCGCATCCCGCCGGGACCGTCCACGAAGACCTTGCGGGAGTTGGGAAAGGCGTCCCCGTAGTCGCCCGTGTCGGATCGGGTGGGAATGTCGCGGTCGACGCGACGCGTCTGGCGGGGGGTCCGGCGCCCGTTGACGGCGCGACCGTTGCCCCCCGCGTCGGTTGCGTGGGCGCGTCCGTCGCGGACATCCGCCGCCGGCCCGTCGCCGCCGGGACCGTTCGCCGCGCGTCCGTTTCCGCCGCGGGATTCGCTCGACTTGCCTGCCATCGGCCACCCTCCTGTGCCCGTGGGGACCTTCAACATCCGGCTCGGGAGTATCGGAAACCCCGGAATCAGCGGTAAGATAGCGGAGAGCGCCCCCAAAGGGCACGCGGATGGCCCCCGAAACGGGGCGGCGAACCCACCACGCGCTCCCGGACGCGCCGGGAGACGAACGACGGATGAGACGATGCATTCAATGAACACACGATCTCCGGCGGCCCGCGCACAGACCCTCTCCGCCGTTCGAGCGCCGAGGCGCCAACGCTGGTTCGCCTCGCTCCGCGTTGCGCTTCGGCCCGGTAGCGCCGTCGCCGCGCCCTCGAACCGTCTCGTCAACCCGACGCCCCGCCGCTCGGGGGGACTCGTCCACGGGTTGCTCGCCGCGCTGGCCCTTGTGGCCGTCGTCGCGCCGGCGAACCTGGCCGTTTCCCGCCCGGCCCTCGCCCAGGCCGCGCCCGCCGATGCTCCCATCAACACCTACAACGCCATTCACCACCCGGTCGTGGGGCGCAACGGCATGGTGGCCAGCCAGAACTTCCTCGCGACCCGCATCGGGGTGGACATCCTGCGGCGGGGCGGCAACGCCATCGACGCGGGCGTGGCCGTGGGGCTGGCGCTCGCGGTGACGTTGCCGCGCGCCGGCAACGTGGGCGGCGGCGGGTTCATCCTGCTCCACCTGGCCGAGGAGAACCGCACGGTGGTGGTCGACTTTCGCGAGACCGCGCCCGCGGCCGCGCACGCCGACATGTTCTTCGGGGCGGACGGCGAGGTCGACAACGACGAGTACCGCTTCAGCCACAAGTCGTCGGCGATTCCGGCCTCGGTGGCCGGCTTCGATCACCTGCTGCGCAACTACGGCACCATGAGCTGGCGGGAGGTGGCCCAGCCGGCCATCGACCTGGCGCGCGACGGCATGGTGGTGTGGGAGGACCTGGCCGTCAACCTGGCCCGCAGCAAGCCCCGCCTCAGCGCCAACCCCGCCTCGCGGGCCAAGTTCTACAAGCCCGACGGCTCCAACTACGAGGTCGGCGACCTCTACCGGCAGCCGGACCTGGCCTGGACGCTGGAGCAGATCGCCGAGGGCGGCGCCGACGCCTTCTACAGGGGCGAGGTCGCGCGCCGCATCGCCGACGACATGGCCCGGCACAACGGCCTGATCACCCTGGAGGACCTGGCCAACTACCGCGTCGTCGAGCGCGAGCCGGTGCGCGGCACCTTCCGGGGCTACGACATCGCGGCCATGTCCGCGCCCAGCTCCGGGGGCATGCACATCGTTCAGATGCTGAACATCTTCGAGAACTTCCCCCTGAAGGAGATGGGCTACGGGAGCGCCGACGCCATGCACGTCATGGCCGAGGCGATGAAGCTGGCGTACGCAGACCGCAGCAAGTACCTGGGCGACCCGGACCACCTCGAGCTCCCCGTCGCCGCCCTCACCAGCAAGGACTACGCGGCGGAGCTGGCGCGGGGCATCTCCCTAAGCAGCGCCCGTCCGTCATCCGACATCGGGCCGGGGAACCTGGCCCCGTACGAGAGCCCGGAGACCACGCACTACTCCATCCTCGACGGCGAGGGCAACGCGCTGGTCAACACCTACACCCTCATGTTCTCCTACGGCTCGGGCGTCGTGATCGAGGGCACCGGCATCCTGATGAACAACAACCTCGGCAACTTCACCCTGCGGCCCGACATCCCCGACGCCTTCGGGCTGATGGGCAGCGCCGACAACCAGATCGCCGCGGGGCGCCGGCCGGTGAGCTCCATGACCCCCATCATCGTGCTGCGCGAAGGCCGGCCCTTCCTGCTCACCGGCAGCCCGGGTGGAAGCCGCATCATCACCACCAACCTGCAGCTGCTGGTGAACGTCTTGGAGCACGGCATGAACATCGCCGACGCCACCGCCCGGCCCCGCATGCACCACCAGTGGTACCCGGACCGGCTGGAGGTCGAGAGCGGCTTCAGCCCCGACGTGATCCGCGCGCTGCGGGCCCGCGGCCACGATGTGCGGTTCAGCGCCGGGATGGGCAGCCTGCAGACGGTGATGTTCGCGGATGGGCTCTTCCACGGCTACGCCGACCCGCGCCGGCCGGGGGCGATGGCGCTGGGGTACTGACGGGGCGCCGACGGCACTCCCCGGCCTTGGCGGCCCGTGGGCCAAGGGGTCAGGCGCCCCCATCGCGCCCGACCCATGACGAGCCCCACCGCCGCGCCCAGCGAAGGGCCACGCTCGCGGAGACGGCCATCGTGGCGGCCAGCACGTTGAACAGGATGTCCACGGGGTCGAAGGCTCGGTTGGGGATGAGCCTTTGGATGACCTCATCGACCGTGCCGACCACCGAGGCCGCCAATATCGCGAGCAGGGCGGGCACGGGCACCCGGCGGCCGCGGGCGGCGCGTTCCGTCAGCGCCTCGTGGATGAAGATCGCGACCACCCCGTACTCAACCAGGTGGGAGCGTTCCGTCGGGATCGACATGCGCACCAGGATCAGCAGGTAGGCGGCCGCGACGCCCAGCGCGACCACGACCTCCGCCCCCCCGGGGCGGACCCTGAGCCCCTGCGTGATGACGGTTCCCAGAACCAGAAGGCAGCCGGCCAGGAACGCCCATACGGAGAAGAACTCGCTGCCCAGGGACTCGGCCAGCGTGCGCGCCAAGCCGAGCGTGGAGTAGATCCCGGCAACGACAACGGCCGTCCAGATCCAGAGACGGCGCTCGCGCGCGGAGGAGAAGTTGGACATGGGCGTGGATGCGGAATCCGGGCGGGCGGTGGACCCACGCCCACCCGGCGAAGGCGTCGGACTAATCCGTCACCGGTCCCGCCATCCCCGCCTGCGCCACCAGGATCAGCAGGGCGCGCTGAATGCCGACGGGACCGTTGTGGTTCATGAAGAACTCGGCGAGCGAGTGCGCGTTGCCGCCCGCGCCCCCGCCCCCGATGGTGATGGAGGGAATGCCGAGCGAGATCGGCGTGTTGGAGTCGGTTGACGAGCGCCGGAGCGACGGGATGCCGCCCATGAGCTCGGTGGCCGCGAGCGCGCGTTGAACGAAGGGGTGGTCCTCGGGAATCTCGCCGCTGGGTCGGTTGCCGATCATGGTGACCTCGAGGGTGAGCTCCTCGCCCCGGGCGCGCGACGCGTTGGCTTCCTCGAGCCCGCGCCGCATCGCCTCCTGAAAGACGGCGTCGATCTCGAGCAGCGCCTCCGGGCTCTCCGAGCGCATGTCGATCTCCATCCACGCCTCGAAGGGGATCGAGTTCACGGAGGTTCCGCCGCCCACCGTGCCGACGTTGTAGCTGGTGCGCTGGGCGGCGTTGTCGGTGTAGCGCTTGGCTTGGGCGTCGAAGGCGGCCACGGCGCGCCCCAGGGCGTGGATGGGGTTGCCGAGCCCGAACGCGCCCCAGGAGTGCCCGCCCGGACCCTTGAAGGCCACCCGGTAGCGGTGCGAGCCCAGGCCCGCGTTGGTCACGCCGCTGTGTCCCAGCCCGTCGATCGAGATGAAGGCGTCGAAGTCCGGCGACCCTTCGCGGAAGAGGTGCTTGACCCCGCGCAGATCGCCGGTGCCCTCCTCGCCCACCGTGCCCACGAACCAGATGTCGCTCCCGGTTTCGATTTCGGCCGCGTTCATGGCGCGCAGCACCGCCAGCACCGCCGCCAGGCCGCGGGTGTCGTCGGCGATGCCGGGCGCGAACAGCGTGTCGCCGTTCTCGCGGATGGTGACGTCGGTGCCCTCGGGAAACACCGTGTCCAAGTGACCGGAGAAGATCATCCGTCCGGTGCCGTTCCCGCGCCGCAGGCCGATGACGTTGCCCACCTCGTCGACCCACGTGGAGTCCACCCCCGACTCCACCAGCAGCTCAAGGAACCGCCGTCCGCGCACCTCCTCCATGAAGGGAGGCGCCGGGATCTGGGTGAGCTCGCGCAGGGTCGCGATGGTCCAAGGGTCCTGCTCCTCGATGTGACTGAACGCCTGTTGGATGGAGGGATGTTCCATGAGGGCGCGCACTTCGGCCGCGGTCTCGGCGGCCGCGCCTTGGGCGCTCGCGGGCGCGGGGACCGCGGCCAGCAGGGCGATGCCGAAGGAGGCGATCCATCGCGGATGCGACGTCGCTCGAACGCCGGACGGGGTTCGTCCGCAGGCTGCGGGGAGCACCGGGCCGGATGGCGAAGGCGTGACGTAACGGACGGCGGGACGGCTCATGAGGCTTCTCGGTCGGGGGTTTGGGCGCCGGGCATCGGGCTGGCCGACGCCTCGGCGGACGCATCACGGGTGCCTTGCGCGGGCGCGCAACGTGTTCGCCAGCAGGGCGTAACGCCCTCACAAGCGGGGGAACAGCCACGACAGCGTCTCCCCGATCTCCGGGTGCCGGATCGCGCCTCCCAAGTGGCCGGTCCAAGCCAGAACGTAGCTAAGCAACGCCGTGCCAACCACCACGACGCGGTGCGGCCATGCCGGGACGGGCTCCTCCTGCAGCTCGCGCAGTACGGTCTGGAGCGCGGTCAGCGCGAGCAGAATGAGTCCAAAGAAGGCCGCCCTGCCGAGGACGGCGTGCAGTTCGACCAAGTCGCGCATGGGGGCCAGCTCGCTCTCCATCGCCTCGAAGGCGGTGGGCCCGGAGAAGTACGCGGGCACGCCCACCACCGCGGAGGCCACCAGCAGCCAGCAACCGATGCGGGCCGCGGGGGTGTCGTGGCGAAGACGCGCGCAAAGGAAGAGCACCAGCGCGAGGGGGCATAGGATGACCGGCAGGTGCACCGTCACCAAGTGGAGGTGCGCGGCGTTCATGGTCGGGGCCGGCCAATTGGCGTCGGGGAAGCCCGACCCGACCCCACGGGATCGCGCGCGTCTCCGGGAACGCAATCCGCCGTCGCGCGCCCTACCTTGCGAAATCGCGCGAGCCCGGCGGGGTGGGGAGCGCTCAGTTGCGGCCGGTCCCGACGGCCTCGGCGGCGGGCACGCCGCTGTCCACGGCCGCGAAGTCCAGCTCGCTCCCGCGCATGCTGTGCGGGATGAGGTACACCACGGTCATGACCAGCGCGGCCACGCCCACCGTCACCCGACCGGGTCCGGCCTTCCGCTTGGGCTTCATGCCCAGCGCGAAGGCCGCGGCGACCCACACCACCCACATCACCAACAGCTTGTTGTCGGTCAGGTCGTAGCCCCAGGGGAATCCCGTCCAGTACTCGCCGAAGGCGTACTTCTGCACGAAGGGGCCGAGCACCAGTCCACCCACCGTCATCCCGACGAGGGTCACCCAGACGAGGGTGCGCATGTTGCCCGGGGCGAAGAGCGCCCCCAAGCCGGTCCGCATGCCGATCAGCACGGTGAAGAACATCGCGATCACGTGCGAGATCAACAGCGGGGCCGGTACGGGATCCTTGTAGCGCAGGATGATGTTGGCGTCCTCGCCCTCCTCGGCGGGGATGCGCACCGACCCGCCGGCGGTCTCCAGCTCCAAGTAGTACTCCATCTTGCCGGCGGCCGGCTGGATGGGCAGGTAGGCCGCCAACTCCGGACCCTCCTCCCCATCCTCCACCGCCATCTCCACCGTGGTGAACTCGTCGCTGGTGGGGTAGCGCCGGTAGGTCATGGCGCCGCTGGCGCCCGTGCCCGGCCGGGGGAGCGCGACCCTCGCGCGCTCAATGGTCTCTTGGCTTCGCACCAGCTGGTAGCGGTAGGCGTCGGCGCCCACGGCGACCTCGCCGCGCAGTGGATAGGTGGGGCCCGTGCGGCGCTGGTAGATGGCCGCCCCCGCCATGATCAGGATCGCGCCGACCCAGAGCATGGCGCCGCGCCAGCGGGAATGTTTGGATTCAGCCATCGTCGACCTCGATTGCGACCTGAATTGCGGTGCCGGGTCCTCGGCGTCCCGGTATTGGTGGTCGCGAGCTCGCCCGCCGCGCCCGAAGAACCACGCTCCCGGCCACGGGCTCGTTGAGAACCGTCACTCCGGCCACAGCCAGCCGAACGTTCCACCCGTCAGGCAGGCGTAGATCAGCCCGTCGAACATCGTCTTGAACGTCGTCGACCACTTCCGATGGAACCAGATGGAGCGCATCGGCTCTCCGAGCGCGTAGCAGCAGAAGGTCACGGTGCCGGCCAGGCGGAAGACGGTCGGGTAGTCGGCTCCCGGCCCGAGCATGCGGCCGGTCGCGTACGCCACGACCACACCGATCACCACGCAGTAGGCGAACCACTGCCCCAGACTCCTGCCCATGCCGCCGAGCGCGCTCGGATCCGCCACGGTCATGAAGAGGGCGGGCCCCTTGCGCAGCTTCGCCTGGTAGGCCTCCGACTTCATGACTTCGGTGCTGCCCGCGTGCGGGAGGAAGTAGTCGCCCGGCGCGAGGTTGGCGGGGCGCAGGGCATCCATCACCTCGTCCTCGGAGTCGATCCCCGAGTAGTCGTTCTTGTGGTAACCCAACGCCATGTGGATGATCGAGCTCGCGACGAAGACGAGCGCGGCGGCAAGCAGAATCGGTAGCCAGAGCGCGAGAATGGGGACCATTTCGCCTCCCGGGAGCGATTGCGGGGGAACGAACGGGAAAGCTAACCCACCGGGGCGCGAGCATCAAAAACGCGATCCGGGTGCCACGACCCTTGGCCACCCAAGGGCGGATTCGCCCACGGACTGCTCAGTTGTTCTCCGCCCGAATCTCCGCGGCGACGGCCTGCACGTCGTCCAGCGCGCGCAGCAGGTTGCCGCTCCACAGCATGCCAATCTCCTCCTCGGTGTAGCCGCGCCGGACCAGCTCCAAGGTGACGTTGAAGGTCTCCGAGGCGTCGTCCCACCCCGTGACCCCGCCACCGCCGTCGAAGTCGGAGCTGATGCCCACGTGTTCGAGCCCGATCAGCTCGACCATGTAGTCGATGTGGTCCACGAAGTCGGCGACGTCCACCGGCGGGGTGACCGGCGCCACCTCCACGGCGATGCGTTCCGCCGCCGCGTCCTGGACTCTCCGGAATCCGGCCTGGTACGCCTCGCGCTCCTCGGGGCTCATCGCCTGCAGCGCCATGAAGAAGGCGCGCCCGCGCCCGCCGCCGACGATCTCGAAGTCCATCTCCTCGGCCACCTCCGCGATGACCATTTGGGATGCTTGCTGGTACGCCTGGTTCTTGGGCCCGTCGACGTAGCCGCGGAAGGCCACGGTCTGGACCACGCCGCCGTTCTCCCTCAGCGCCATGAGCTGCTCGTCGTCCAGGTTGCGACTATGGTCGTTGAGCGCCCGCGCCGAGGAGTGCGAGGCGATCACCGGCGCCCGGCTCAGCTCGAAGGTCTCCATGTTGGCCCGCTTCGAGGGGTGGGAGATGTCGATCATGATCCCGACCCGGTTGAGCTCGGCCACCGCCCGCCGACCCAGCTCGCTCAGCCCGTCGTGCAGCCAGTCGTCCAGCGCCTCACCGGTGTTGGAGTCGGCGAGCTGGCTGTGCCCGTTGTGGGCGAGCGACAGGTAGCGCGCGCCCCTCTGGTGAAACTCCTCGATGCGCCCGATATCCTCCCCGACCGGGTATCCGTTTTCGACCCCGATCATCGCCACGCTGCGCCCCTCGCCCGCGATGCGGCGCACGTCGTCGGAGGTGAGGGCCAGGCCGATCCGCTCGGGCGCGATCTCCTCGGTCAGCCGGTGGATGGCGTCGAACTTGGCGATCGCCTGCTCGTAGGCCTCGGCGTACCCCTCGGGGGTCAGGTCGCCCTGTCCCACGTAGACGATGAACCACGCCACGTCCAGCCCGCCCGCCTCCATCTTGGGCAGGTTCACCTGGGTGGGCAGGTCCATGGTGTAGTTGAGCTCGGCGGTGAAGTTGCCCGGGTTGATGTCGGCGTGGGTGTCCAGGGTGATGACCCGCTCGTGGATGCCGCGGGCGCGCTCCGTCAGCTCCGCGTCGGCTTGCGCGGAAGGGGCGTCGGCGCCACACGCGGTCAGCGCCAGGAACGGGAGCGACGAGGCCGCGCGGCGCGTGGATCGGGTGACGTTCATGGGTGCGTGCACGTGCTTCATCGAGTGCCTCCTTTGGCTGGTGATTCCTAGGGATCCGGTTCGAGGATGCGCGCCACGATCACCCGGGCGGATGGCGGAATGTCGAAGCGGAACGCGGCACCGTTTCCGGCGGCGCGGGCGCGAAAGTCGTGGATGCGCACCCCGCTCGCGCCCAGACGGCCGCCGAACTCGCGCGTACCGGACGTGGCCAGCGGCACGGCGATGGGCGCGAAGGCGTCGTCGGTGTCCTCTCCGGTCGTGGTCACCGGCCACGGGTAGAAGCCGGGCGGGTCGGGCTGGCTGAAGACCTCGGTGGCGGTCGGGAAATCGTAGGTCTCGAAGCGGGGAACGTCGGCGCCCGCCACCCGCTCGCTCCCGGCGAAGGTCATGGCCACGGCGTGCTCGATCAGCAGTTGCTCCATGGACCTGCCGGTGACCGCGACGATCCCGGCGGTCCCGGACGCGGTGAGCGAGTCGTTCAGCTGGCGCATGAAACGCGCGTCGTCCGTGATCGAACCGCTGGATCCCACCGCCCAATCCCGCAGGAAGCGGTGGAACTGCCAACCCGAGCCGTAAACGTCGCCCACCTCGCCATCGCCGTAGTGGAAGGTCACCGCGCTCGAGTCGGGAGCGAACGCCCACACCGTGCGCGCCATCGTGATGAAAACGCCGTAGGCTTCGGCCCGGGCGGTGCCTCCCGTGGCCCGGATCGCGGAGCGCAGGTCGTCCGCCGTCACGCGATCGGACATCGCCGGCCCGCCGGCCCGCTCCCAGGCCAGGCGCGACGACACCTCCTTGGCGATGTCGGCCGTGCCCTCCTCGATCCACAGGGGATGGAAGCGATCGGAACCCCTCCTGCGGTACCCCTTGTAGAGCGAGCTGACGTGCTTCATTTCGTGCACGATCGTGCCGAGCGCCCAGTAGTCGCCGTCGCCGACGTCGTCGATGCTCCCGCCGGCGATGTGGATCAGCTCCATCTCGTTCGACGCCGGACAGGAGTTGCGCGAGAGGGTCATGTCGGCGGACCACACGTAGGCGCGCGTGTTGCCCGGCAGGTTGGGACGAATGAGGACGTTAACGACGCCGTCGCCGTTCACGTCGCCCACGCCCGCGAAATAGCGCCGGATCACCTCTTCCCCGTAGTCGTCGTAGTAGTCGAGGATTTGCCGCACGTTGTCGGGCGAGACCGAGGTCTGATACTCGTAGAAGGCGAGGTGCTCGCTCTCGGCGACCAGCCGGGCGGTCACGGTGGTGTCGACGGTGCAACTGCCGGTGAACGCGTCGCTGAGGCGGAACTCGTACTCCTCGGGCGCCCGACTCGCGCCGACCCCGCCCCCGGTCGAGCGCGCCACCCGGTGCGAGAGGTCCGGAAGGACGGGGAGGGGGCCATCGGCGGAAAGCCGCTCCACCAGCTCGGCCTCGGCGCGGCGCAGGCGCGCGTGGGCCCGGGCGTAGTCGCGCTCCCGCTCCATCAGGTCCTCCAGTCGGAGTCCCGCGTCCGCTTCCGCAGCGGCCGCCCGCCTCGTCCCGACGCGCGTCGTCCGCTCCGCGCTCGCCACGGCCGTCGCGGACGTGGCGGCGAAGCTGCCCTCCACCTCCAGTCCCACGTCGTGGAGCCGCGGACTCGTCCACGTCTCGGTCCCTACCATGGTCACGCGGTAGTAGGCGCCGGCCCGGGGGGCCTGCACGAAGAAGCCGCACGCGCCGCGCTCGCCCGCGCGGAACACTTGGTAGTCGCCTTCCTCCAAGCCCAGCGCGCCCTCGCACACACGCAGGGACAGCGTCGCGCTCGCCCGCCGTCCTCCGGCATTGGTCACGCTCACTTGAAGCTCCGTCACGCCCGTCGCCCGGGGGGTCCCGGCGATCAACCCGTTGCGGGTGAAGGCGAGCCCCTCGGGCGGGCGGGCGCCTCCTTCGAGACTCCACACCAACCCCTCGGTGACGCCGCCGCGCGCCACCAGCTGCTGCGAATAGGGAACGTCAATCCGACCGGTCTTGAGCGACTCGGTGGCGATGAAGAGGTCGGCGGCGCCGACGAAGTCGTGCTCGAGACTCTGCCCCGTGGAAAGCGTTTGCGTGAAGCTGGTGGCGTCGAAGGCGAAGCCGGCGGTGGTCAGCAGCGAGACGGTGTACTCGCCCGCGCGCAGCGCCACGAACTCGTACCGGCCGGCGGCGTCGGTGGTGTCGGCCGCCTCCCCAAGCCCGGTCATGCGGAGGGCGATGCCCGCCACCGGCTCGGGTTGGCTGCCTTGGGTCACCGCCAGCACGCGGCCCCTGATGGACGAGGTGCGCAGGTATTCGCCGGGGAAGTCGGCGCGCACCTGCTGCCCGGCGGTGGAGATCGTGACCTGGGCGGTGGTGCGCGGGAAGGTCACGTCGTTGGGGATGCCGCTCGCGAGGGTCACGGTGTGCGTCCCCGCCGGCACCGACACGAACTGGAACGAACCGTCCGCGCCCGACGCGGTGGACTGGCCGGCGGCGCCGGTCAGCGACACCAACACGCCCGCCAGCGGCGTCCCCTCCACCGTGACCTGGCCGACGACGGTGCCGGTGAGCGCGGGCGGCGGGGCCGGATCGACCGTGCCGCCATCCCCTCCGCAGCCGACGGCCAGGAGTCCGACCAGTACCGTGGCCCGCAACCCTCGCGGTTTCATTCCCTCAACCCCCATGGTGGCCATCTCTTTGCGAAGCATGCGGCGGGCGCTCGACGGGTGGGCAGGGGGCGCGACACCGCCCACCACCCTCGATGCGCTCGCGGCGTCCGGGGCGCGGGTCGGCGATCATCCTGTTTCCCGACGCGCGTCACTCCTACTTCCCCAAAGGTACTTGTTGTTGCCTTGGCGCGCCCACGACCCGGCGGCCGGGGATGGCGGCCGGGCTCATCGCGCCCGGACAACGGGTTCGGTCACCGCGAGGGTGGCCGCGTCCGCGTCCAGGCGCGCGTCGGCGAGCACCGGGAGCGTGCAGTTGTGTTCGGTGTGTCCGAAGGGGAGGTTGGCGACGGCGGGCACCCCGAGCCGGAAGGCGAACTCGGTGAGCACGGCCGTGATGTCGTCCACGCCCTCGCGCACTCCCGTGAAGCGCCCGCAGGCGAGCCCGCTGACGCCGTCCAGCGCGCCTGCCCGCAGGAGCTGGTGCAGCATCCGGTCCACCCGGTAGGCCGGTTCCCCGACATCCTCCAGGAAGAGGATGCGCCCGCGCGCGGATACCGAGTGCCGCGATCCGCACAGCGACGCCAGGATGGCCAGGTTGCCGCCGATCAACCGCCCCCGCGCGCTCCCTTCCCGAAGCGCGTGCGGAACCGGGTCCTCGGGCCGGAGGGGCAGGGGTCCCGGAGGTCTCGCGGAGAAGAGCGCGGCACGGAACGACGCCTCGGTGCCCGTCGGGAAGTCGGCTCCCGGGTGTGGGCCATGAAAGGAGAGCACGCCCGCCCGCGCGTGGAGGGCGTGGAGGTTGGTGTTGTCGCTGAAACCGATGA
Source organism: Longimicrobiales bacterium (assembly GCA_965221265.1). GTDB lineage: Bacteria > Gemmatimonadota > Gemmatimonadetes > Longimicrobiales > Gaopeijiaceae > BD2-11. Next base: position 1,256,825 of record OZ244873.1, read on the forward strand.
AGGGGATGGGCGCGCGACGCTGCCGCGCGAGATCCAGATCGTCGAGGATGCGGAGCGTCCCGTAGCCACCCCGGAGCGCCCACACCGCGTCGGTCGATGGTTCGTCGAAGGCGGCTTGGAGGTCGGCGAGGCGCTCGGCGTCGCTTCCCGCCAGATACCCTTGGCGGCGGGTCGCGGCCGGGTAGGCGACCGGCTCCAGCCCGAGCTTCCGGCACCGGTCGGCGGCCTTGTCCAGCACGCCGGGTTGGAGCGGTCCGGCCGGGGCCACCAGCGCCACCCGGGCGCCGGGTCCGAGCGCGCGCGGCCGCAGGGGCGGGGGGGTGGGGTCGCGCGCCGTCACGGGTTCGTCCGCCTTCCCTCCGGCGCCGGGCCGTCCAGGGTCGGCTTGGCCCCGGAGACGGCCGTCGCGCCCGGGTCGCTTCCGGGCATTCCGGCGGGAGCCGCCGGGTCGCGGGTGGTGGCGCGCGCGGTCCCGCGCGCCTCCAGCTCGGCCAGCAACCGGTCGTGGACGCCTCCGAACCCGCCGTTGGACATAACGAGCACGACGTCGCCCGGGCGCGCCCCGCCCGCCACCCGGCCGACGATTCCCTCCACGGCCGGTTCGTGGTCCGCCTCGACCCCTCGGGCGCGCAGCGACTCCACCAGCTGAACGGGGTCGAGGCGGGTCGCGTCGTCGTAGCGCTCGGGTCGGAAGAGCCCGGCCACGATGGCGTGATCGGCCGACCCGAGCGCCGTCCCGAACGCCTCCTGGGATTCCCGTCGCTGGGCCGTGTAGCTGCGGGGTTCGAAGACGGCGATCAGCCGCCGACCCGGGAACCGCTGCCGCGCCGCCTCCAAGGTCGCGGCGACCGCCGTGGGGTGGTGCGCGAAGTCGTCCACCACCGTGACGCCTCCGGCCTCTCCGCGGACCTCCATGCGGCGTTGGACGCCCCGGAAGTCCCGCAGGCCCGCGCGGATCGCGTCCCAGGACGCGCCCGCGGCGGTCGCGGCCGCCATGGCCGCCAAGGCGTTGCGAACGTTGAAGTCCCCCGAGAGGCGCGTTTCCACCTCCCCCAGCACCTCCCCGTCCCGCCGGACCGAGAAGCGGGTGCCCTCCGGCCCGCGACGGACGCGCTCGGCCCGCCAGCGCGGATGCGAGGGGGCGGGCCGCCCTCGGGGTCCGTCCACCGCCCGCGCGCCCGCCCCGGCCTCGGGCCCGCCCCCCTCGCCCGCGTCCCCACCCCCATCCTCCGCCCCGACCGGCGCCCATCCTCCCGCCCCGACCGCCGCCCATCCTCCCGGCCCGGCGACCCCGAACGACTGCACGGGCGCGCGCGACGCACCGCACATCGCGCGCAGCGCCGGAGAATCCCAGCCCGCAACCAGCGTGCCCGCCCGGGGCACCAGGTTGACGAAGCGCTCGAACGCGAAGCGGTAGGCGACGTCGTCGCGAAAAATGTCCGCATGGTCGAACTCGACGTTGGTCACCACCGCCGTCCAAGGCAGGTAGTGCCACATCTTGGGGCCCTTGTCGAAGTACGCGGTGTCGTACTCGTCCGCCTCGATGACGAAGAACTCCGAGCCCGTGAGCCGGAACGAAACGCCGAAGTTGGCCGGGATCCCGCCGATCAGAAAGGAGGGATCCAGCCCCGCGCGCTCGAGCAGCCAGGCGAGGAGGCTGGCCGTCGTGGTCTTGCCGTGGGTGCCCGCCACCGCCAGCACGTGGCGGCCCTCCAGAAACTCGCCCTTGATGGTGGCCGCGGCCGACGCGTGGCGCAGCCGCCGGTCCAGCGCGGCCTCCAGCTCGGGGTTGCCGCGCCCGATCGCGTTGCCCACCACCACCACGTCCAAACCGGCGGCCAGGTTGTCCGGGTGGTACCGGTCCGCGTACGCGACGCCCAGGTCGTCGAGCATGAGCGACATGGGTGGGTAGACCCCCTCGTCGGAACCGGTCACGCGGTGGCCCTTGGCGCGCAGGAGCCCGGCGAGCGAGGCCATCGCGGTGCCCGCGATTCCAATGAGGTGGTAGTGCACGGGCGGCCGGAGGTGGCGCGCGCCTAGCCGAACAGCAGCCGCACGACCCACACCGCGAACAGCATGGCCGCGATGTCGGCCGTGAGCCCGGCCGGAATGGCGTGCCGGGTGCGCTTGACGTTCACAGCGCCAAAGTAGACGGCCACCACGTAGAAGGTCGTCTCGGTGGAGCCGAACATCACGGCGGCCATCTTGACGAAGAGGGAATCCTCTCCGTACTGGGCGACCATGTCCGCGATCAGCCCCGCCGAGCCCGAGCCCGTCAGCGGGCGGATGATGGCCATGGGGAGCACCTCGGCCGGGAAGCCGATGGACGCGAGCACGGGGTTCAGCGCCGTCTCGAGCGCTTCCATGGCGCCACTGGCGCGGAACATCCCGATGGCGAACAGGATGGCCACGAGGTAGGGGATGATGCGCACCGCCACCCCGAACCCCTCCTTCGCGCCCTCCACGAAGGTCTCGTACACCGGCACCCGCTTGTACAACCCGTACAGGGGGAAGCCAACCAGCATGACGGGGATGACGAAGGCCGACAGGAGCCCGATCAGCTCGCGCGCGAATTCCATGATCAGCCCTCCCCGCCCCGGGACGCCCCGCCGCCGGTGGGTCGCCCTTGGCCGGCGGTCGGCGATCCCTTGCCGGCGAGTCCAGGCCGGTTGGGGTCCGAGGCGCGCGAGCCCGGCAGCCTCCCGTACAGCCGCGCGGCCACGATGGCCACCAGCAGGGAGAGGCCGGTGGTGATGACGATGGCGAAGATGAGCCGGTTGATCTGGAGGCCCAGCAGCGCCAGCAGGAGGACCGGCGGCACGAGCTGCACGCTCGCCGTGTTCATAGCGAGCAGCATCACCATGGGGTTGGTGGCGGTGTCCTCGCTCGGGTTGAGGCGCTGGAGCTCCTCCATCGCCTTGATGCCGAATGGGGTCGCGGCGTTTCCGAGTCCGAACACGTTGGCGGTCATGTTCAGCGCGATCATGCCGAGGGCGGGATGGTCGTCGGGCACCTCGGGGAAGAGGGGCCGCAGCACGGGCCGCACCAGGCGCACGATGGCGAAGATGATGCCCGCCTCCTCCGCGATTTTCATGACCCCGAGGAAGAGCGCGAGCACCCCGATGAGGCCGATCGCGATGCCGGCGGCGGTTTCCGCGAAATCGAGCGCCGCCGCGCCGATGGCGGTCATCTTCACGAAGCGCACCGGCTCGAAGCGCACGGCCGCCTGGGCGGCGGCGGGAGTCTCGTCCGTGCCGGAGGGAGGGGGCGCCAAGCCCTCCACCACCCCCTGAAGCTCGTCGTCGTTGGAACGCGACACGCCCCGGATGGTCTCGAGCGGTTCGGGCAGCGCGGCGCCCGCGTCGAAGCGCAGCACCGTTCCCTCGTCGGTGCGCAGGAGGACGCCGTCGTAGCTTGCCGCGGGGCTCTCGTCGGTGTCGTAGAAGTCCCGGTAGGTCGCCCCGTCGATGCGGATCCGCACCGGCGTGCGCCCGGCATCGGCGGCGCCCGCGGGAAACTCCAGCGTCACCGGGAGCGGCCTTCCGTTGCGGTAGGTGTCCTCACTTAGATCGCGGATGTCGGACCAGCCCGCGAAGACGAAGGCCGAAATCAGCAGTGCCGCCCAGATGTAGTTGAGCAAGCGGTCGCTTCCCCCGATGGAGTGGCGGGCGGGATGATCGACTGGGCCCGGCGGACACCTTGCCGGCGCACCGGGTTATGATAGCGGTACTCCAACGGCTCGGCACGGCCCGGGCCCCTCCCCCGCCGGCGAGGCCGCACCCGACGATGCAACCCAGACCTTCATTGCTCACGGCGGCGGGCGTGTCCCTGCTCCTCTCCTGCTCCAACGCCCCCACCGGCCCCGAGCCCACCTCGCCGGTCGACGTCGGCCCCAACTGCGCCATCAACACCGACCTGGTCTTCGACGGAGGCGTGGGCGTCGACGGCATCCCCGCCCTCACCAACCCGCCCATGGCGGGCATCTTCGACCAGCAGACCGGCTTTCTGTGGGAGAGCGACCGCGTGATCAGCTTCGAGCTGGACGGGCAGGCGTTCGCGGTGCCCCACCGCATCCTCTGGTGGCACGAGATCGTGAACCTCACCCTCGGCGAACGCCGGGTCGCCGTCACCTATTGTCCCCTCACCGGGTCGAGCATCGTGTTCGACCGAGGCGACGTCGCCGGGGCGGAGTTCGGCGTTTCCGGGCTCCTCTTCCAGAACAACCTGATCATGTACGACCGCACCGACGGCGAACGCTCGCTCTGGCCCCAAATGCTGCGCGAGGCCGGCTGCGGATCCAAGCTGGGGCAGCCGCTTCCGCTGATCGCATCGTCGGAGGTGCGCTGGGACCGCTGGCGCGCGCTCAACCAGAACGGCTTGGTGGTGGTGCGTCCGGACGGGGGATTGAGCACGACCTACGACCGCTATCCCTACGGCGACTACGAGAGCCTCGCCAACACCCAGCTCTTCTACCCCCAGCCCGTGACCGACGCCCGCCGTCCGGTCAAGGAGCGCGTGCTCGGGGTCCTCGACGATTCCGACGGAGGCAGGGCGTACCCGTTCGGCGAACTCGGGCGGGACGGGTCGGCGGTGACGGTGGTGAACGACACGGTGGGCGGCCGGCCCGTGCTGGTGGTGTGGGACGACGCGGGCGAGGCGGCGTTCGCGCTGAACCCGGTGGTGGAGGGGCGAACCCTCACCTTCGAGTATGCCGGCGGTGACGTCGTCGACACCGAGACCGGTTCGCGCTGGCGCGTGGACGGGGTCGCTCTCGAGGGCCCCATGGAGGGCACCCGCCTTGAGCCCGTTGAGGGCGCGTACATCGCCTTCTGGTTCGCCTGGAAGGCGTTTCAGCCGGGGACGGAGCTGTGGGTGGGGGGGTGAGGGGCCTGCCGCGGCTGAACGAGATGCTCAACGAGCTTGGGTGCACGTCATGCTTGGCGCAAATCCTCCCTCAAGGACTCATGCAGCCTCTGCGCCAGGGATCGCTCGAAATCGGAGCGGGACACTGTCTCAGCCGATTGTAGCTTCACCTCGGTCTCTTCCAAGGTGAGCACTTCCCAGTGTCCTCGGCGCATGAAGGGCACTTCGCGGGCGATGCGCGTTCTCGCATTGTCGAGACCCAGAATATCCGCCAACCAGTAGAGTACGACCCCGTTTTGGTCGAACCTCTTTGGACATGTGATCACCAATTGGCCTTCGCCGTGCTCTATGCGGCCACCCGTGCCGGAATACCTTCGAAGGCCACAGACACCCCCACGCTTTTCGCAGGTGGGTTCGCCAGCCTGAAATCGGCACTTCGGGCGGCCTTCGCGCCGGTTTTCGAGCGCGGTGTCCGCCAGTCGCATTCGTTCGTCCGGTCGGAGACCCAAGAATCCTCGACCATACCATTCCGCGATTCCGTATCGCTCATTCAAGACGCAGGCTCCTCTGAGGCGACGTCTCCTCGAACACATGTCGCCGGGTCACGATCAGCTCCGGGATCCGAGCGTGATGCGTGTTCTTCATCATGACCCGAACGGCCACGAATTGGTGCCGGCGCACCAAGTCGAGGATTTCCGGGGCGGCGTCGTAGGTCATCAGGAAATCGGCGTCGCAATCGGCGAGACGTTCAAAAATCGCCGGATGGTCCACTTCGTGATTGGCGTACAGTCGCCTACCCGCACGCTTGCCTCCCGCAGTGTACGGCGGGTCGATAAAGAGCGCCGCCCCGGGGATGCCGGCGGCCGATTCGAGTAGCCTCGTGCCGTCACCTTCGAGGAACGTGATGCGCGGGGCGTACAGTTCAATCTCCCGCAGGCGTCTCACCAGAGTTTCGGGATACCAGCGGGAGGCGACACCCTTGCCGTTCTCACCGATCCGGGGGAGCGAGGCGCCTTGGGCCAGGATGCCGCCCCGACGCGTACGGTTCAGGACGAGCGTGCGAAAACCGTGTTCCAAGAGCGTCTCCGGAGCTCGGTTGGCGACATCCATGACATTGGCGCGCGTCGCGTCGAACGCCAGCACGCGTTCGCACAGAGCGGGGGTGTGACGCAAGGCGGCGTGCCAGAAGGCGGCGACATCGCGATCCAGCTCCACCAACACACACTCGTCCACCAGCCCTTCCATGACGGCCGTCAGGGAAACGATCCCGCCGCCGCAGAAGGGCTCCACCAAGCAACGCGCCTTCCTTCGGGTGGACAGCCATCGCCGCACGTGGGGAATCAGCCACGTCTTGCCGCCGGGGTAGCGAAGGGGGGACCGCTGCGGCACGGACGCGACGTTGACCGCCGGGATGGGTGACAAGGGAATGTGCTCCATGGCGATCCGCTCGGCATCCGCCCGGCCGCCCGTCGGAGGGCGTTCCGCGGGTGCGGGTCCGAGGATCGGTTCCACGCTGCCCGCCGTTTGCTTCACGCCCCTAGCTCCCGATGCTGGCTTGTCGCCCAATCCCCACCCGCCACCAGAATCACCGCCGGCCGGGTGGCGCGTCAACCACCCCGCCCCAACTCCGTCGCCGCCGACTGGCGCATGGCCACTCGCTCCGACGCAACGCGGCCGACGGCCATCGCGGATGGCCGGGTCGGGCGGCCGGAGGCGGGCGTGGGGCTGCCTGCGCGCATGGTCATCTTGCCGTGGGATCAGCGGGCTTGAGAGGTCGCTTGGGCATCCGGTAGATTCGCCGTGGGGCCGACCGAGACTGATCCCGTGAAATGGCCGTGACGCCGTAGGAGGTGCATGATGCTAGCCAGTGAAGCCGTCCAGGCGGCGAAGGATTACATCGGAGAGTTGTTCGAGGACGAAAAAATCGCCCGGGTCGGACTGGAGGAACTGGAATTCAAGGCCGAAGAGGCCGTGTGGGAAGTAACCATCGGCTTTCAGCGCCATTGGCAGTCCGACTCCGCCCGCGCGCGGGACGTCGCTCTCCTTGCCCGCCCGGCGGCCCACCGGACCTATAAGACCGTTTGCATGCGCGACGATGGGACCGTCATTGCCCTGAAGCACCGCGATGTCTCCGTCCCGACCTGAAGCACCGCCTCCGAGCGGCGTCTTCGTGGACGCCAACCTTCTGGTCCTGCTGGTCGTTGGCGCGCTGGATCCGGACATCATTGCGAAGCACCGTCGACTGCGGACGTTCGGTCCCGCGGACTATGAACGCGTGCGGCGGATCGTAAGCCGATTCGAGCGAATCCTGGTCACGCCCAACACACTCACGGAGGCATCGAATCTCTTGGGACAGCACCGCGAGCCGGAGCGATCGCGATTGCTGATGACTCTTCGCATCCTCATCGGCGAGAGCCACGAAGTCGTCGTGGCCAGCGCCGACGCGGCCGGACACCCGACCTATTCCCGTCTCGGCCTAACCGATGCGGGGCTGCTGGGCCTCGTGTCGCGGAACACACCCCTCGTGACCGTTGATCTCGACCTCTACCTTGCCGCGTCGGCGGTGGAGCCCTCGTCGGCAGTCAACTACCGCCATCTTCAAGAGCACCGCGAACGAGCTCGCTGACTCCAGCCGGAAGCAGGCCCCGGGGGCCGCGCACCCCCGTCACCCACCCCTTCGCAACTCTCCCGCCGCCGACCTCAGCATGGCCACCGCCGCGTAGAGCACCACCACCACGACCAGCCAGCGCATCACGTCGAGCGACAGCGAACGCACGATGAACGCCGCGATGAGCACGGCCGGGAGGCCCCCCAGGGTCAGCCCCAGCGCCGCCCTGAGCCCGTAGCGGCCCGCGCGCGCGAAGCGGATTCCCGCGACCGCCATCAGGAACGCCGCCGAGCCCATCATGATGGGGAAGGCCACCGCGGGGGTCATGCCCATGGCGCTGACCACGATCATGGTGGGCGCGTACATGCCGATGCCGATGGTCATGAGCGCCCCCAGCACGAAGAGGCAGACGGCGGAGACCACAAGGCCGGCGCCCGTGACCCCGGTTGCCTCTCCACCCACCGGGTCGGTGCCGAAAATGGACCGCAGGAAGGTGGCGGCCGCGATCAGCAGCGCGATCCCCATGCCGATCTGAATCCAGTGGCGCGGAAGGCGGGTCACGACCCCCGCGCCCAGCCACGCCCCCAGCACGGCGGCCGCGATCAGAGTGAAGAGGGTGAGCGGCTCCACCACGATGATGGTCATGAAGATGAAGGCCTGGACGATGACGGGCGGGGTGTGGCCGGTCATCATGGTGCCCGGGATCTCGTCGTCGGGAACCGTCTTCGCGAGCTTGAAGAGCGAGGTGGTGGGCGCGAAGGAGCCGATCCCCAGCGTGTCGAAGAAGTTGGTGACGAAGCCCACCACCAGCTCGAACGGGCTGGGCCTGCCGCGGACGCCACCCCTCCCCGAGCCGTCGCCGGCCGTCGCGCGCGCCGCGCGCACCCAGTGGTGGACGAACAGCCCGGCCACGATGGCCAGAGCCGCGAACAGGTACAGGCGGGGGTCGTTGGTGTCGAACACGTCCGTTCTCCGCTGAGGGGCATCCAGCCATCGCGCGCCGGCGAAACGCGCCAAATCCGAGGGGCCAATTCGGCTCGGCGCGCGGGCCGCCGGTTTGATTCGAGGCTGATCGGCCGCTAACGGTACGTGCCGAGTCGACAATGTGCCAGAACGGAGGAGCCCCGAAGATGCGCGACCCACGAATTCACGGTGAGGGAGATGGCGGACAGGGTCAACTGGGGTCGCCGGGCTCGCCGACGACCGCCGGGAGTGGCCCTCCCGGGCGGTGGCGCGCCGGCGCGGGGCCGCCGGCGCTGATCGTCATTCTGGCTGGGGCGTGCGCGCCCGAGGGTGGGAACGGCGGACCGCCGGCCAACCCGTCCACGCCGGAAATGCGCAGCGCCGAACCGGCGGGCGAGGTCGACCATTTCGTCCCCTCCACGCCCGAAAACGTGGTCTGGGGCTGGTTTCCCATCGACCGGGAGCCGGTGCTCCGGGTCCGGCCCGGCGAGACCGTGCGCATCAACACCCTGACCCACGCCGGCGCCACCCAGAACGAGGACCCGGTGGCCTACCTGACCGGCCTTGGCCTCCCGCGCGACGAGATCCTCCAGGACGTGTTGGACTTCTGGGCCTCCCGCGAGGGGCGCCCACGCGAAGGACGCAGTGGCCACGTCATCACCGGGCCCATCCACATCGAGGGGGCGGAGCCCGGAGACGTGCTCGAGATCGAGATCCTGTCCACCGAGACGCGGGTGTCGTGGGGCATCAACAACACCTCCGCCCGGGGCGGCGTGTTCTCGATGGGCTATCCCGGCGCCCGTCCGGACGACCCGGCCCTCGACATCCCGCCCGGAACCCGCCACGTGATTCGCACCGGAGACGTGGACGGGCGCGAGGTGGCGTTCTTCTCCGACGACATCCACGTGCCGCTGGCGCCCTTCATGGGGATCCTCGCGGTCGCGCCCGACCCGGTGGTGGGACAACCGGGCGTGACGGTGCCGGGCGTGCAGGGCTCTCGTCCCCCGGGCGCCTTCGGCGGCAACCTCGACGTCAAGGACCTCAAGGCCGGCGCCACGCTGTACCTACCCGTCTTCCACGAGGGCGCGCTCTTCTACGTCGGCGATCCCCACGGGGCGCAGGGCGACGGAGAGGTGAGCGGCACCGCGATCGAGCAGTCCCTCTCCGGCGTGTTCCGCTTCGGCGTGCGCAAGGGCCGCACGCTCACCGCGCCGCGCGCCGAGGACGGGGAGTACCACATGATCATGGGCATCGATCTGGACTTGGATCGCGCCGCCCGCAACGCGACCTGGGAGGTCGTGAACTTCCTCGGCGAGGAGAAGGGGCTGTCGCCCGCCGAGGCCCTCTCGCTGGCCAGCATCGCGGTGGACCTCCGGGTGAGCGAGGTGGTGGACCTGACGCAGGTGGTCACCGGCTACATCCCCAAGAGCATCTTCCTCAGGTAGGAATCCGCTCGCGCACCTCCTCGAGGGCAATTCCCTCGACGCGCACCCGCTTGCGGCGCGATCCGGCCCCGGCCACGATCACGATCTGGTTCCGGCCCGCCCCAAGCGCGCGCGCCAGCAACGCCACCACGGCCTGGTTGGCCTTGCCTCGCTCCGGCGGGGCGGAGACGCGGAGCTTCAGCGTATCGCCCATCCAGCCCACGACTTGGTTGGTCTTGGCTCCGGGCGCAACCTTCACCGTGAGAACCGCCATGAGACGTCTCCTCGCGAGGCGCCCCGTGCGGATCGCGGGAGTCGGGTCCGCTACTCCATCACGCGCCGATACGTGGCGTGCGTAACCCCCGTGATCCGACCCTCCTCGTCCAGGCGCACGTACTCGTTCTGAATCGTGTTGCCGTCCTCGGAGAGGGTGTTGATGATCACCTGGTAGACCCGGCCATTGCGGCTGTTGAGGATGCGCGTGCTGCGCTCGTTCACCACCTCGACCGCCGTCTCGGCGTTCTCCTGCCCCTCCACCGGCCGGAATTCGCCGTCGAACAGCGTCACGTATCCCCATTCGGAGGTCTCGCCGCTCGCGTTCGTGTTCGCGACCGTAATGCGCATGCCGCCATCGCCGTAGGCCTCGTAGGTCATGACGTTGGAGGCCGGCGGGGGCCGGTCCGAGTCCATCAGCCACGTGCCGTAGCGGGCCTCGCCCTGGGCTTGGGCCCCGGCGGCGAATGCGAACCCGGCCAGAATCGTCGTTCCCGTGAGCCACAGGTTGCGAAGTCGCATGTCGAACCTCCGTTTGCGGGTGAACCACCCCCGCGCGACGGGGGGGACGGGACAAACATACGCGCGCCGCCCGACTCGTGAAACGTTCGGGACCCAGCCCACCACCGGTGGCGCGCGCCACCGGTTGACCTTCACGGACCCGCGGGCGGATCTTCCTGTGCCACGTTTCCCGTCACGCGCCAGGAACCATGACCAGACTCGCACTTCCGATTCGGCTCTTCGTCCTCGCCCTCGCGACATCCGTCGCCGCGCCCGCCCTCACCGCCCAGGACCTCCAGCGTCCGGACGGCTGGAAGGTCCGCTTCGACGATCCCGGCGCCTCCGAGGACCAGCTCGAGATGTTCGTCGCGATGCCGCCCGGGTGGCATGTCACCTCCGGGCCCGCCGCCATCTACTGGGGCCCGGAAATGGAGACCTCCGGCGATTTCCGCCTCGAGATGGAGGTGTTTCTGTTCGATCCGGAGGGGATGCGCGAGGCGTTCGGCTTCTTTGCCGGCGGGCGCGACCTGGACGGCGACGACATCGAGTACAGCTACTTCCTCATCCGCGACGGGGGCGAGTTCATCGTCAAGCGTCGCGAGGGCGCGGCCGCTCCCACGGTCCTCCCCTGGACGGCCCACGACGCCATTCTGGGCTGGGCGCAACGGGGAGACGCGGCCACGGCGCGAAATGTTCTCGCGGCCGAAGCGGACGCGGACGAGGTGCGGTTTTTCGTCAACGACGCCCAGGTCGCCGCGCTACCCCGCGCCGACGTCGCGATGGACGGCGTCTACGGCTTCCGCGTGAACCACATGCTCGACGTGCACATCTCGCGGATCGAGGTGACGCCGCTCGCTCCCGCTCGCTAGGAGTCGTCGCTCCCGCTCCCCGAGCAGCCCGCGGACGAACTCCCCCGGGCATTCGAGGGGCGCGGTGTCCGCACCGGACTGCTAGCAGCCCGTGGACGAACTCCCCCCGGCATTCGAGCGGCGTGGCATCCGCGCTGGACCGCTGCGCTCGGCGTTGCTTTTCGGCCCAATAGCTCTGCTATTCGGCCTTCAAAGCGCCTTGCCAGCCCGGCGCCACGCCGCTCTCGGTGCTCGGGCGGATTCATCCACGGACTGCTAGGCTCCGCGTCGCCTTTCGTTCCTAGAAGTCGTGCCGCACCCGGAACATCACGAACCGGCCCAGCGGCGCGGCGCCGACGAACTCGGTGTGGTTGCTGTCCATCAGGTTGTTGGCGGTGACCGACAGCGTCGTACCCGGCTGGAAGGGCAGGCGGTAGCTCACCGAAGCGTCCATGACCTGGTAGCCGTCGATGACGCCGACGTAGGTCCCCGAGTTGACGGGGAATCCCGCCGTCATGCGCACGCGTCCCTGAGCGGACAGCCCGCTCCCCTGGTTCGCGTAGGTGAGCCCGAACGAGCCGTTGTGGCTGGGGGCGTTCAGCGCGATGTCGTCAATGTCGTCACAGTCGTCGTCGGAGCTGTTGAAGCACTCGGCGCTCTTCCAGGAGAAGTTGCCGTTCAGGCTGAGCTGGTCCGACAGGAGCACCTCGAGCGCCAAATCCGCTCCCGAATACCACACGTCCCCGAAGTTCCGGTAGGTGAGCAGAAGGTCGTGGGATTCACCCTGGTCGGTGGCCAGGGTGCCCAGCGGCAGGCTCGCGATGGTCCCGATGGCCTGGGCGAGCGGGCCCTCGACGAGCGCGGGCGGAATCACCCCGGCCTGAATGAGCGGGCTGAGTCGGCTCAAAACGAAGGCTTGGATCGAGGCGGGATCGAAGAAGACGTTCGGCGTCTCGACGCGAAGCGAGCCGACGAAGTTCTCGATGCGCGTCCGGTAGACGTCCGCGGCGAGCAACACCCGGTCGTTGATCAGCCCCTTGTATCCCACCTCGAAGCTGTTGTGGATGGTCGGAACCAGATCGGGAACGCCCAATACGCTCGGCCCATCGAGCGCAACGAAGGGATTGGGGGACCCGGCGCCGGCGGCGGCGACGTCGAAGCGGCGGAAGAGCGTGCCGAGTTCCGGGTCGCCCGCCCCCGGGTTCATGAGCAGGGCCGACAGCTGGGGGAGGAAGGGCGCGAGTTCGGGCGGCAGCATGGACGCGAACTGCGGGAGCAGGGTCTGCACGACCGGATTCCAGAAGAGGACCGCGTTCGCCGGCAGCGCCTGCCCCGGCATCAGGGGGGAATACATGCATCGGGACTCGACCCCGCCCCGGCATTGGTTGTCGAAGCTGTAACCGCCCAACGGCACGCCTTGGGAGCGGATTCCGTAGTTGATGCCCGGCAGGATGGGGATGTTGCCGGCCAGAACATCCAGAAACAGGTTGTTGGTGGACGGCGTCGAGAAGGCCCGATTGTAGGTGAACCGGAGGTTCTGGCCCTCCGTGGGCGTGAGCACCAGCGCCACGCGCGGCGAAATGTTGGTCTTGGTCAGTCGGCTGTGATCGTCGACGCGCACCGCCGCCACCAGGTCGAACATGTCGGAGAGCGCGGTCTCGGAGTGCAGGTAGGCGCCCAGCTCCGTGGAGTTCGCGTCGTCCTCGTTGCGCCCCAGCACCGTCCCTTCGGTGCGCGGATTGGTGCCGATCAGGTCGACACCGTACGTGAAGCTCTGACGCTCCCCCAGGTCGAAGCCGTGCTGCACCTGCGCCGACATCACGTAGGACTTGTCCACGATGTCCTGGCCGGTGCGCAGCAGATAGGTGTCGCCGGCGTCGCTCGTGTTGTAGAAGGCCTGCGCGAAGAACCTGTCCTTTGAGAACCGGCCCTGCACGTAGGGATAGACCCAGTTTTTGCCCTGCGCGGCGCCGATGCCCGTGAGCGCGATTGCGTTGTTGACTTGGCTCATGCCGCCGTTCAGCACGAACGAGGAGCCGTTCCCGCCGCGAATATCCATGCGGGCGTCGAACGCCTGGCGCTCGTAGAAGAAGTCGCGGGCGGCGATCCGGGGATTCGCGCCGGGCGCCGAGGCGGCCGCGACCTCGACCGGATCCCGGTACTCGAAGTCGTCGCCGCGCATGTACTGGCCGGACAACCTGAACCCGAACCGGTCGGAGACCGCGTGAGCCGTGCGGAACTGGCCGGAGAAGATCGACCGCTCGCCCGCCGCCAGCGAGACCGAGGTCCCCGGCCGGTCGATGGGGGACGCGGTGATGATGTGCATCACGCCCGCCGCGGCGTTGGGCCCGTACAGCGCCGAACCGGGACCGAGCGACACTTCGATGCGGTCGATGTCCATGTCGGTGACGGGGATCAGGTCGAACAAGTTGTAGCGCTGTGAGGGAATGCGCGCGTAGCGGTTGTCGACGATCGTGAGCAGCGTGCCGGAAAAGACGTTGTTGAAGCCGCGGGAGACGACGCTCTTGCCGGTCAGACCCGATTGGAAGACGTCCAGCCCGGGCTGCACCTGGACATGGTCCGCCGGAGTCGTCGCGATGGTGCGCGCGATTTCGGCCGAGGACACCGAGGACACCGAGGCCGGCGCTTCCAAAGCCTTCTCCTGCCGGCGCGACGCGGTCACCACCACCGGATTGAGGATGAGGGCGCGCGAACGGATCGGGATCTCGATGGTCGTGGTCGAACCGGCGTCCACGGCGACCCCGTCCACGCGGGTGGTCTCGTAGCCGATCAGCGTCACGGTCACCGAGTAGGTGCCGGCGGGCACCGAAGCGGTGTAGTCGCCGTCGGCCCCGGTGGCCCCCTGGGTCTGGCCCACGATCTCCACGGTCGCGCCCGACACGGGCGTCCCCGCCTCCGCGTCGGTCACGCGGCTCGACAGCGTTCCCTGCTGGGCCGAGAGCGGCGTTCCCGCGACCAGTCCGAGGGCGACCAACATCCAAGGGAGACGCCGCCGCCTTGCAGTGCCGACTTCCTTCATCGAACCCTCCTCGTAATGCGGATGCCCGAAGGCGTCCTGATTGAACGCGTGGGTCGCGTCGCGCGCATGGAGCCCGTCGTCGCACTCGAATCCCTTCATCCCGAGGATTCGCCGCACCCCATGGAGCCCCGTCAAAGACGGGCCTAACGTAACCGTGGTCCATTCGGGTGGCCAGCGGCCGGCCCGCGCGGAGGGGCTCTCCGAGACCTCGCGAACGAGTTTGCGCGGATGCCCAATGGGCCGAAGGGCGACGCCAGAGCCTGGCGGTGCGTGGACCCATTCGCCGGATCCCCTGGCGCGGCGGAGCGTCAAGTCGGCAAGGCGCCTCGACGGCGGAGTGGCGGCACCGATGGGTGCGGAGGCGCCGCCGAGTTCGAGCGTTCAGCGGGGCGCACCGCCGCTCGATCGGTGTGCGGGCTCCGACCCGGGGCCCACGGGCGTCAGGGTCGCGACCACTCCTCCAGCCGCGCCTCCGCCCGGTCGAAGCGGGCCAGCAGGTTGGGGATGTCGGCGTCGCCGTAGCCGATGACCAGCCGGTTGCGCGCCACCCGCAGCGCCTGAGCGAGCTCGCCCGCCGCGCGCATTCGGGCACCGGGTTCCGTGCTCCCGACCTCGCCGATCCAAATCGGCGCGGTGTGGGCGAACGGATAGCTGGCCATCGAGGGCCATTCCGTGTCCCCGCCCACCGCGCGCGCCGCGACCCACCCGCCCCGCGGGAGCTCGAGAGAGCCTTGGTACCGCCGGGAACCGGGGCCGTCGAGCCCATCCGACCGCCACGCCACCGCTCCGTTGACGAGCACCTCCACCCGCTCGACGGAACCCGCCGAGGCGAGGTCGAGCGTCCATGCGGCGGAGCCCGCCGCCACCACCCCGCCCGGCCCCACCCCCTCCAACCGGAAGTCCGGGAAGGGACCGTTGGTGACGAAGCTGCGGCCCTCGCGAAGGGCGGCCATGTACGCCGGCCAGTTCAGGGCGCCGTCGGTCATCGCGTACACCCTCGCGGTACCCACCGCCATGGTGCGGAAGAAGTTGTTCATCACGTCGGTGCCGGCGCTGGGCGCCACCGGAATGCCCAGGTTGAGGAGCCGGTGCCACACCTGGGTGGTGGCGACCTCGTCGCTCCACAGGCAGACGACCTCGAGCGCGTCCAGGTCGCCGAGCACGGCGTCCGCCACCAGCTCGACCGGAACGCTCGGCGCGAGGTCCGGAAACGGGACTTCCGACCACGGCTCGGCCCGCTCGGCGGCGCGCGCGTTCACCGGGTGCACGTAGTACCCGAGGCCGCCCCGCGAACGGGCGTGGCCCAGCGCCTCGGCGTTGGCGCGGTCGTCGTCGCCGTACACTTGGTAGCCGGGGCCCCACACCCACGGCCAGAAGAAGTCGCCGATGTCGATCAGGCCCACATGACCGAGGAAGTGCGAGCGCACCTCCTGGCCGAAGCGGATGAGGGGGCCCTCGCCCGCCCGCCGCCAACCCCACAGGTCCTGGTCCTCGAAGCGGTTGTGCAGGTTGGCGAGCAGGGGGGTGGCGACGTCGAGCGCCTCCCCGCGCATCATCGGCACCAGGTCCTCGGGCGCCAGGTCGTAGGGTCCGCCGTAGTTCAGGTGGAAGTGGTGCTCCCCCGACACCCATCCCCCGGCGCGCGCGTCCCAGACGGGCGCGAGCGTCAGCTCCACCTCGGTGGTCCGCCCGGCCGCGACCTCGACCGTGCGCGCCACCTCGGGGGTCGCGAGGCCCTGCACGGCGGCCACGGTGGCGCTTCCCACCGGCACCGTGTACTCGGCGACCCCGGTGGAGTAGGCGTACACTCGACCGCTCTGGCCGTCGAACCAGGGTCGCGATCCCGTCGGAACCGCGGGATGGCCGGAGGCGTCCACGACGTCCAGCCGGGCGGGCGCGGGCGGGCCTCCCGCCTCGAGCGTGGTGCGCACCCGCACCGTGCCGGTCTCGACCCCCCAGTCCCAGGCGCGCACCACGACCTCCTCGGCCGGCCCGCCCGCGGCGGGCACCCGGTACAGCCGCATTGGCCGGTTGCCATCGCCGCGCGAGTAGTACACCCATTCGCCACCCGGTTGGCTCCAGGCGGGGGTGAGGGGGGTGCCGCCCCCGGTTCCCGGCGGGCCGACAAGGAGAATCGACCCCGCGGGGTCGTCCACGTCGATCAGCCGCAGCTCCCACCCCGCCTGGGTCGGCCAGTTGACCGCGACCGTCGACCCGTCGGGGCTGAGGGCCGGGCGGGCCATCGAGGCGATGCTGCCCTCGACCAGGGTGCGCGGCCCGGAGCCGTCGAGTCCCGCCACCACGACCCGATCGGCGCCCCGGCCCTTGGCGAGGTACACCAGGGAACGCCCGCCCGGTTGGGGTTTCAGCTCGATCCCGGCGGCGTCCGTGACGCGGTCCTTCTCCCCGCTCGCGAGGTCGAGCGCCCACAGGTCGATCGTCCCCGCCGACGCGGAGGCGAAATAGAGTCGCTCGCCGTCGGCCGAAAAGGCCGGGTCGAGCTCGATCGCGGGCGTGTTCTCGCGCAGCACCTCCGCTCCGGTGGCGGCGTCCACGACCACGATCCACGTGTCGCGCGTGTCGTCGCGCACGAAGGCGACGCGGCCGCCGTCCGGCGACCACGCGGGGCGCGCGTCCATCTCCGCGCCCGAGGTCAGCCGGCGCGCGCCCCCGTCGGTCAGGTCCAGCACCCAGATCCAGCCGTGCGACGCGAAGGCGAGCCGGTTCCCGTCCGGCGCGGCCGCCGGGTCGATGGGGCCGCTGGTGAGGGTGGGCATCTCGTAGCCCTCCAAGTAGATCTGGTGCCCGTAGCCCTGGACCCTCGGATACCGGTTGGTCCACTGAGCCGACAGCGGCGCCGGCGCAAGGCACGGGACCCCGGCAAGCACGGCCGCCAGACAGCCGGCCGCCGCCGTGGGCGAGGGCCGGAAGGGGTGTCGGGCCCGGAAGGGATTTCGTCGCGTGTCGGGTCTCATCTTCGTCGGCCTCCTCGGGGGCGCGCCCCGGTGCGCGCGCCGTTCATTCGCCCTCGATTCGAACGTTCACCGGCTTGACGCGGCGGAATCCTCCGGGATGCGCGCCGCCTGCCGCCGAGCCCCCGGGGGGTGCGGTCTCGGCGGCGTCGCCACCGTGGTGGGGCCACTCGGACCATCCCCCAAGGGTGCGCGGCCGGACAATAGATTCTGTGCGAGGCGCGCGAAAATGCGAATCCCACCCGATCCGACGACTCCCGGAGCCATGCCTCGCGTCCCCGCGCGCGCTCGATGCCCGCGAACGGATCCACCGCCCGCTCCGGCGTCGGAGCCGCGTCCCCGCGCGCTCGGTGCCCGCCGACCCCGTCCTGTGGTTCGCCCTCAATGAGGACGCGTCCCCACGCGCGGTCGCTGCCCGCTTCCGACGCGGGTCCGGGCTGACGATCGACTTACGCGTCCGCGCGCGCTCGGTGCCCGCCGACCGCGTCCTGTGGCCCGCCCTCGATGGACGCCGCGCCCCGGCGCGCGCAAGCTGCCCGCCCGATCCGCGTCGGCGGGTGTGGCGCCGCTCCATCCTCCCGGAGCCCACGGCCGCGGGCGACCTTGGCGTCACGCGCCACGCCGGCGTGTCGCCCACGCGAAGACAGCCCCGGGGAGCGTGGTGCGGGGTGGTGCTCGCCGGGTCGACCCGGGCGGGTTACGGTAGGGGGTCGAAGAGATTTCGAGACCGCCCGAGCGCATGGTCCGTGCTCTAGGCCTCGTCGCCGGAACGCAGGGAGGAGCTTCCATGCCCGTTGACCGAAGAGGGTTCCTGAAGATGTCCGCGGCCGCCGGCACGGCGTTGGGGCTGGCTCCGGCCACGGCCGCCGGGGCGAGCCGTGCGGAACCGACAAGCGCCCACCCGCGACCCCGCCAGGCGCGTTCGTTGCGCATCCTGATTCTCGGGGGCACGGGGTTCATCGGCCCCTTCCAGGTGCGCTACGCACTCGCGCGCGGTCACTCGGTCACGCTCTTCAACCGCGGACGCTCCAACCCGGGGATGTTCCCCGAGGTGGAGACGCTCATCGGCGACCGCAACGGCCAGCTGGACGCGCTCGCGGGCCACACCTGGGACGTCGTGATCGACAACTCGCGCGCCAATCCGGACTGGGTGCGCCTCGCGGCGGAATTTCTGCGGGACTCCGTGGACCGGTACTTCTACGTCTCGTCGCGCTCGGCCTACTCCGACCTGAGCAGCGTCCCGATGACCTCCGACGCCCCCACCTTCACCTACGAGACGGCCGGCGTGGAACCGGGTTCGGAGAACCTCCCCTACGGCCTCGCCAAGGCTCTCTCGGAGCGCGAGGCGTGGAGCGTGTTCGGCGACGAGCGGACCAACATCGTGCGCCCGGGCCTCATCATCGGTCCCGAGGACGAGACCGACCGCTTCACCTATTGGCCCGCGCGCATCCACCGCGGGGGCGAGGTGCTGGCCCCGGGCGACGGGTCAGACCCCGTTCAGATCATCGACGTGCGCGACCTCACCGAGTGGATGATCCGCATGGCGGAAACCGGTCACACCGGGGCCTACAACGGTATCGGGCCCGCCACGCCGCGGCCCATGACCGAGCTCCTCTACGGCATCCGCGCGGTCACCACGTCGGAGACCACCTTCACGTGGGTGGACACAGACTTCCTCCTAGAGATGGGGATGCGTCCGTATCGCGAGATGCCGGTTTGGCGGCCCCCGGTGCCCGGCTTCGAGGGTTTCGCGCGCTTCGACCTGACGCCCGAAGTGGAGGCGGGGCTCACCTTTCGACCACTGGCGGACACCGCGCGCGACACCTTGGCGTATCATTTCTCCCGGCCTCCCGAGCGCCAGGCGAACCTGCGGGCCGGCACCACCCCGGAGCGGGAGGCGGAGGTTCTGGCGGCCTGGCATCGCAGCGGGCGCGCCGGTTGAGGCAGCCCGCGGAACAACAACCACCGGTATTGGAGCGGCGTGGCGGCCGCCCCGGACCGCGCGCCACCCGCGTTGCCCTTCGTCCCGGGCGACGTCGCCAACCGGGCTTTCGAGGCGCCTTGCCAGCCGCGCGCCCCCGCTCTCGGTGCTCAGGTGGATTCGTCGTCCTCCCCCGACTCCGCCTCGGCGACCCGCAGCTGCCGGATCAGCAGCAGGAGCGCGCCGATCATCAGAAAGGCCGCGCCCGACATCACGGGAATCGAGACGAACCCAAAGACGGCGACGTACCGCCCGGAGCAGGGCACGCCGCCGGAGCAGGGCACCAGGTCCAGCGTGGGGCGGAACTGGAGGGCGACGTGGTAGGCCGCGATGGCGAAGCCGATCACGGGCAGCGGAAGGGCGAAACGCCAGATCCCCGCATCCGCGCGCGCCAGCCCCACCCCCAGCACCAGCACCAGCGGATACATCGCGAATCTCTGGTACCAGCAGAAGGGACACGGCACGAACCCGACGATTTCGGAGAAGTAGAGGCTGCCGGCCGTCGCCGCGAGCGCCATGGTCCAAGCCCAGCCGATGACGTGGCGTTGGTGGCCGGCGAGCGAGGCGCGCAGCCAACGGCGACCCGACGACGGGACCAGCGCGAGGATGAGTGCCAGGGCGGCCGCGGCCCCCGCGAGGGACGCCCCGCCAAGCAGCTGAACGATCGCGGGATACAGGGTCATCCGATTCCTTGTGATGGCGGCGGCAAACGTCCGAGAGGGAAACGTCCGATGGGAGATGGATCCGCGAGGTGTGGGACCGCGGCTTCGCCGCTCGTCGGCGCCCGCGCCTCAGCGCCCTCCACCCCTAGCGTGTCTCAAGGGGGGATGGCTATTCTTATGGCTCTCTGAGCCTGAGGGAAAGCCTCGGGGCGTCCGAATGCCGTTTCGGGTCGCGCCCCCGGGCCTTCCGCCGACCTCCGGAACCCAGCCGCGCGAGGCCAGCATGAACTCTCTTCCCGCCGCGCTCACCACGCTCGGGTTGCTTCTTGTCCTGACGGACGGACCCGCCGAACCCGCTCCCTCCCTCCCCGGCGAAGCGGCGTCGGCCCGGGCTGGCGCGACGGTGGACGCCCGCGCCCCGGAGCACGCCGCCTCGCTCACCGGCGTCGTGCGCACCTACTGCCAGGTTTGCCACAACGACGCCCTCATGACCGGCAACCTCTCGCTGGAGGCGTTCGAGGTCGAGTCCGCTCCGGAGATGGCGGAGACGGCGGAGCGGATGATTCGCAAG
Source organism: Longimicrobiales bacterium (assembly GCA_965221265.1). Lineage (GTDB taxonomy): Bacteria > Gemmatimonadota > Gemmatimonadetes > Longimicrobiales > Gaopeijiaceae > BD2-11. The sequence goes on from OZ244873.1 coordinate 1,277,531, forward strand.
CTGCGCGCCGGCATGATGCCTCCGCTGGGCTTCCCCAGGCCCGCCGGCGACACGCTCGCGGCTTTGGCCGAGGAGCTCGAGACCCGGGTCGACGAGGCTTGGGACCGGAACCCCAACCCCGGATTCCGCACCTTCCAGCGCCTGAACCGCGCCGAGTACGCGAACGCGGTGCGGGACCTGCTTGGACTCCGGGTCGACGTGGGGGAGTTCCTGCCTCTCGACACGCGAAGCGCCAACTTCGACAACATCGCCGACGTGCAGGCGCCCTCCGCGACCCTGATGGAGGGCTACCTTCGGGCGGCCAACTTCATTAGCCAGGTCGCCGTGGGCGACCCCAACGCCGAACCCAACTCCATTCGCTACCGCCTGCCCCGCACCACGTCGCAGGCGGACCGCGTCGAGGGAGCGCCCTTCGGCACGCGGGGCGGCGTCTCCGTCGTCCACAACTTCCCGGCCGACGGCAAGTACGTCTTCCACATCCAGCCCTATCCGGCGGTCGAGGGCGAGGTCTTCGGGCGCACCTTCGGGAACGAGCAGATGGAGGTGTCGATCGACGGCCAGCGAGTGGCGCTGGTGACCATCGACCGGTGGATGTCGGAGTCGGAACCGACCGGGCTGAACGTCCTGACCGATTCCATCTACGTGCGCGCGGGCCCCCGGCGCGTGTCCGCCGCCTTCCTGAAGCGCTTCGAGGGCGAGCTGGACGACCTGATCCGCCCCATCGACCACACGCTGGCGGACGGGCAGATCGGCATCGGCTACGGCGTCACCACCATGCCGCACCTGCAGCGACTCTCCATCCTCGGACCCTACGAGGTGACCGGCGTGTCGGACACGCCAACGCGGCAGCTCATCTTCAGCTGCCGTCCCACCTCCCCCGGGGAGGCTCGGCCGTGCGCGCGTGAGATCGTGGCGCGGCTCGGCACCAAGGCGTACCGGCGTCCACTCGACGACCGCGATCTCGCGGGGTTGATGGCCTTCTACGACCAGGGCGAGGAGGAGCGCGGCTTCGAGGGCGGCGTCCAGCGCGCGCTGCAGGCGATTCTGGCCAGCCCGCACTTCCTCTTCCGCATGGAGCGGGCCCCGGGCGCCACCCCGGGCACCATCCAGACCATCGCGGATACCGATCTGGCCTCGCGCCTCTCCTTCTTCCTGTGGGGCGCTCCCCCCGACCAGGAGCTCATCGACGCGGCCGCCCGGGGAGAACTCTCCGACGCCGCCGTCCTGCTGCGCCAAGCCCGGCGCATGCTCGCCGACGGTCGCGCCGCCGAGGGGCTGGCCCGGCGCTTCGGGGCCCAGTGGCTGAGGCTTCAGGACCTGGAGAAGATCGACCCGGACGCGCTGTCCTATCCGTACTTCGACGGCACCCTGGCCGACGCCATGCACCGCGAGACCGAGCTCCTGTTCGCACACATGGCCACCGAGGATCGTCCGGTCGCCGAGCTCCTGACGGCGGACTACACCTTCGTGAACGAGAGGCTGGCCCGGCACTACGGCATTCCGGGGGTCACGGGTCCCGAGTTCCGGCGCGTCCCCTACCCCGACGAGAACCGGCGCGGCATCCTCGGCCATGGCAGCGTGCTGACCATGACCTCGCACGCCGACCGCACGTCCCCCGTGCTGCGCGGCAAGTGGGTGCTGGAGGTGCTGCTCGGAACTCCGCCCCCGCCGCCTCCCCCGGACGTGCCCGCCTTCGAGGAAACGGAGGGCGCGGACGACGGCCGCTTCCGCACCGTCCGCGAGCGCATGGAGCAGCACCGCGCCAACCCGGTGTGCATGTCGTGCCACCAAGTCATCGATCCGCTGGGGCTGGCGCTCGAGAACTTCGACGTCACCGGCGCTTGGCGCATTCGCGACGAGGGCAACCCGGTCGACCCGGTGGGCGAGCTCTACGACGGCACCCTGCTGACCGGACCGGCGGACCTGCGCAACGCGCTGCTGAGCCGGCCGGAGGTGTTCCACCGCATCTTCACCGAGAACCTGATGGCGTACGGCCTGGGTCGGAGGGTGGAGTACTACGACATGCCGACGGTGCGCCGAATCGTGCGCGCGGCGGCGGACAACGACTACCGGTTCTCCTCGTTCGTCCTTGGCGTGGTCGAGAGCCCGGCGTTCCGCTCCTCGCTGGTGGCGCCCGAAGCGGTTGCGTCGCCCGCGGGAAACTGAGGGAACCGAACCGTGCGGAGCTTGAAGCCCGAACCCATCCATTGCCCGAGCACCGCGTTCGCCGGTGCACTCGCAGTTATTCCTGGAACGGAGTCTGAACGATGAACTTCATCACCGGCAAGAACATCTCCAGGCGCACCATGTTGCGGAGCGTGAGCGGCGTCATTGGACTTCCGCTGCTCGACGCCATGATTCCGGCGGGGCGGCTGTGGCCGGCGACGGCCGACGGCCGAGCCCCCGACGACACCCGCCTGGTCTTCATCGAACAGGTGCACGGCGCCGCGGGATGCAACGACTGGGGGGCATCGCGGAACCTCTGGGCCCCCGCGACCGAGGGCAGCGACTTCGACCTGTCGCCCACCAGCCTGCGCTCGCTCGAGCCCTTCCGGAAGCACCTCACCATCGTGACGAACACGGACGCGCGCATGGCGGACGCGTTCTCGCCGCAGGAGATCGGGGGAGACCACTTCCGCACCACGGCGGTCTTCCTCACCCAGGCCCATCCCAAGCAGACCCAGGGCTCGGACCTGCACATCGGGACCTCCATGGACCAGCTGTACGTTCAGCGCTTCGGCCAGGAGACGCCGATCCCTTCGATGCAGCTCACCATCGAGAACGTCGACCAGGCGGGTGGCTGCGCCTACGGCTACGCCTGCGCCTACACGGACACGGTGAGCTGGGCCTCCCCGAGCGAGCCGCTGCCGATGATCCGTGATCCGCGCGCCGTCTTCCAGCAGTTGTTCGGGGCGGGCGGAACTCCGGAGCAGCGCGCCCACCGACTCCGCACCGACCGCAGCATCCTCGACTGGATGCTGGACGAGATCACCAGCCTGAAGCGCGAGCTGGGGCCGGCCGACCAACATCGCGTCTCCCGCTACATCGACAACATCCGCGAGCTGGAACAGCGCATCGGCCGCATCGAGGCGCAGAACATGAGCGGCGAGGAGCGGGAGATTCCGGAGGCGCCGGTGGGCGTCCCGGACGACTTCCGCGAGCACATGGAGGTGATGTTCGACCTGCAGCTGCTCGCCTTCACCTCCGACACGACCCGGGTGTTCTCCTTCAAGCTGGGGCGCGACGCCTCGCCGCGGATCTACCCCGAGAGCGGCTCCTCGACGCCCTTCCACGCGGCCAGCCACCACGGAGGCCGGGAGGAGCGCATCCTCGATTTCGCCCAGATCAACACCTACCACGTCGGCATGCTGCCGTACTTCCTGGAGAAGCTGGAGGCGACCCAGGAGGGCGACGCGACCCTGCTCGACAAGACGATGGTCATGTACGGATCGGCGATGGCCGACCCCAACATCCACAACCATGCCCGCTGCCCGCTCTTCATGGTCGGCGGCATGAACGGACTGCTGGAGGGCGAGCGGCACGTCGTGGCTCCGGTGGGGACCCCGATGGCCAACGTCATGCTCGACCTGCTACATCGACTCGGCCTGAACGACCTCCAGTCGTTCGGAAACAGCACCGGCACCTTTGCCGTCTAGCAGGCCTTGGACGAATCCGCCCGAGCATCGAGAACGGCGAGGTTGTCCACGGCCCGCCAGCAGCCAGGCACGCCCGCGAGGAGTGGAATGATGTCCGGAAGCAAGCGAACCTGCGCACCTTGGACGAAGTGCACGTTGGCGGTCTCCGCGCTGCTGCTGGTCGCCGCCACGCCCGATGAGTCACCGGTCGCCGACGCCGCCCAGCGCGGCGAGGTGGAGGCAATCCGCAACCTGCTGAGGGGGGGCGCGGATCCCAGCGCGGCCCAGCCCGACGGCATGACCGCGTTGCACTGGTCGGCCCTGAACAACGAGCTGGAGATCGTCGAGACCTTGATCTTCGCGGGCGCCACGCTGCAGCCGACCACCCGCGTGGGCGGATACACGCCCCTCCACCTGGCCAGCAGGGCCGGAAACGCCGAGGTGGTGGGGGCCCTCCTCGAAGCCGGGGCCGATCCCGACATCCTGACCGGCACCGGGGCGTCGGCCCTGCACTTCGCCGCGGAGGCCGACGCCGACGCCGTGGTGAACGCGTTGGCGGCGCGCGGCGCCGACGTGAACGCGCGCGACGCATATTCCAGCCGGACGCCCGCGATGTTCGCGGCGGCGCGCAATTCGGCGGCGGCGCTCCAGGCGCTTCTCGACGCGGGCGCCGATCCCAACCTGGTGAGCGACACGCGCGACTTCACCAAGATCGAAGCCGCCGACCGGGAGGAGCGAACCCGCCGGCAGCGCATCCGCGAGGCGGAGAAGGAACCCGAGCCCGAGGAGGACGCGGCCGCCCAGCGTCCCGGACAGGGACGCGGCGGGCCTCCGGGCGCCGGCCAGGGCCGCGAGCCCGAGCTCCCGCCCGACGGACCCAAGGTGCTCTCCTCCATCGAGCAGATCGGCCTGCAGGGAGGGTTTGGTCCGCTGCACTATGCCGTTCGCAACGGAAACGCCGAAGCGACCCGCGTCCTGCTGGACGAGGGCGCCGACGTCAACCTGCTCAGCGCCGACCAATCCTCGCCCCTGTTGCTGGCGACCATCAACGGCAACTACGACTTGGCGAGAACGCTGCTGGAGGCCGGGGCCGATCCGAATCTCGTGAGCGACGACGGCGCGGGCCCGCTGTTCGCCGCGCTGAACATCGAGTGGTCGCTGCGCACGTGGTATCCGCAGCCGCAGGCCTTCCGTCAGCAGGAAACCGACTACCTGACCCTCATGGAGCTGCTGCTGGACGCGGGCGCCGATCCGAACGCCCGCACGAGCACCCACATCTGGTACGCCGCCTACAACGCCGGGCGCATGGGCGTGGACTTCGCGGGCGCGACCCCGTTCTGGCGGGCCGCCTACGCCGCCGACGTGCGGGCCATGAGGCTGCTGCTCGACAACGGGGCCGACCCGAACATCTGGACGTACAACCTGATCAACCCGAGGCGGTTCAACTTCCCGGGCCGCTCGAACGAACCCGAGGAGGATCCATCGGGTTTGGAGCCCGTGCCGCATGGCGGGCCGGGCGTCCACCCGCTGCACGCCGCCTCGGGCGTCGGCTTCGGCACCTCGCGGGTCGCGCAGACGCACCGGCACGTGCCCAACGGCTGGTTGCCGGCGGTGCGCTTCCTGGTCGACGAGGTGGGTGTCGATCCCAACATCCGCGACAAGGACGGGTTCGCCCCCATTCATCACGCGGCGGCCCGGGGGGACAACGAGACCATCCTGTTCCTCGTGGAGCGCGGCGCCGACCCGACCCTCCTCAGCCGGCGGGGGCACACCGTCGCCGACATGGCCAACAGCCCCGAGCAGCGGGCCCAGCCGCATCCCGTCACCGTGGCCCTGTTGGAGAAGCTGGGATCGCGCAACAACCACAACTGCAGGTCGTGCTGACGCACGATGTCGGCCCGCCACCGCCGAACCCCTCGCACCCGTGCGAGGGGTTCGCTCTTGCGAGAGGGATTGGGCGATCCGAACGGGAGACCCCGGATTGCCGAATCCGGCGCGTAGACCGAAGCCGGGGACGCGAGTGGACGTCCGCCAAACGGAGCACGGAATGAAGCGTTACGCGTGGATGGCGATGGTACTCGGGACGTTCGGCCTTGTGGCGGACGCCTCGGCCCAGGACACCGTGTGGAACCGCTATACCTTGGAGGATCTGGGCGGCGTCTTCGTGAGCGCGAGCACGGGGGCCGCGTGCGCGGGCGCCGGTCTCACCGACGAGTCGGTGCGGATCCAGGCCGAAGAGACGTTGGCGGCGTCGGACGTGGAGCTGCTGACCCAGGGCGAGATGCTCCGCAACCCCGGTCTTCCGGAGTTGCGCATCGACTTGGAGTGCGCGCCCGGCGACGGGGTGGCCGTAACCGGGGCGCTGGCCTTTTCGGTGGCCGTGCGCGTCCACCAGTCGACCCAGATGACGCGCGACAACCAGATCACGCTGGCGGAGGCGGTGACTTGGTTCGGCACCGAGCTGGGCATCGCCGCGATCGTCGAGGCCCAGTCCGTGCTCGAGGCCGCGGTCACCGCCAAGGTGCGGGAGTTCGCCGCGGCCTACGCGGAGGCCAATGGCGGAGGTGGCGCCTCCCCGGGTTGAGGGCTCCCCCGCCGTGGGCGCGAACGGCTCCCGTCGAGCGCCCGCACAATCTCGGCGCGCACCCAAGCGTCGTTCTCGACCTCCCTGCGCGCGCGTAGCGCGGCCTTGGCGGCGGCCAGCGCCACGCTTCGCCCGAGGGCCCAGGCGGCATGTCCGCGCACGAGGGGCGCGCGGTCTTCGAGCGCCCGGGTGAGCACGGCCACCACTTCCTCGCCTCCCTGGTTTCCGAGCGCCACGCACACGTTGCGCAGCAGGCCGTCGCGCTTGGCGCGCTTCACGGGAGAACCGCGGAACGCGCGCGCGAACGCCGCGGCGTCCATGGCGAGCAGGCGTCCGGCCAACTCCACCAGCCCGGGCCCGCGCAGCTCCGGGCGCGTTCCGTACGCGGGCTCCCGCGCCGGACTCCGGAACTTGAGGTTCCATGGACACACTTCCTGACAGATGTCGCAGCCGAAGACGCGGTTGCCGATGGGAGCCCTCAGGTCGCGCGGGATCGGCCCCCGGTGTTCGATGGTCAGGTAGGAAATGCAGCGACGGGCGTCCATGATCGGCGCCCCGCGCGCGTCGCGTCCCAGCAGGGCACCGGTGGGACAGGCGTCGAGACAGCTTCGGCAGGTCCCGCAGCGATCCTCGGTGAACGGCTCGTCGGCGGGGAGCGCGAGATCGAGGAGCAGCACTCCCAGGAAGAAGTACGAGCCGCTCCGGGGGTGGATGAGCATCGTGTTCCTGCCCAGCCACCCCAGCCCGGCGCGCATGCCCAGCTCGCGTTCCAGAATCGGTCCCGTATCCACGTAGGCGCGCCCGGCGACGCGATGGCCGGCATCCACCTCGATCCCGCGCAGCAACGTCCTGAGGCGCCGCTTCACGACGTCGTGGTAGTCGTCGCCGCGGGCGTAGCGGGCGAACACCGCGCGCGACCCGTCCTCGGGGAGTCCGGGGGGATCGGGCTGGTGGTAGTTGTGCGTCACGAGCACGACCGAGCGCACCTCGGGCATGGTGAGCCGGAGGTCGCCGCGACGCGCAACGGAATGCTCCCGGGCAAGGTAGTCCATTTCGCCGTGGGCGCCGGCCGCGATCCAGCTCCGGTAGGCGTCCATGTGCCGGCTGGGGCGCGGGAGGGTGAAGCGAACCAGGTCGAACCCCAGGTCCAAGGCACGCGCACGGATGCGCGCGCGCAGCTCCCGCGGCGACCTCACGGGGGTGTTCACGCGCGCGGGGAGGTCGGCGTGGAACGGCGGGCCGCTCCGGGCACCGGGCCGTTCAAGCGCGCGGGGAGGCGGGTGTGGGGTCGCGCCCGTCGGCGACGCGGTGGCGGGCCGTTCACGCGCGCGGGGACGCGGGCGTCCATCGATCCGCGTCGCGCGTCTCGTACTTCTCCAGCACCCGGTTCAGGGCGTCGTTCAGATCGATGCCCCGCTCGTTGCTGAGGGCGATCAGCACGAAGAGGATGTCGCCGATCTCCAGCGCGAGATCCGTTTCGGCCTCGTCGGCCCGCTTGGGTTTGGATCCGAAGCGGTGGTTGAGCTCGCGGGAGAGCTCTCCGACCTCCTCGACCAGGCGCGCGAGGTTGGCGAGCGGCGGCCAGTATCCCTCCTCGAACCGCGAGATCCAGGCGTCGACCCGGGCCTGCGCTTCCCTCAGATCCATGTTCGGCCCCGGTGCGTGGGTGACCTCCATCGCCGAATCGCGCGGGCGCTCACGGCCTCAACACCAACTTGCCGAAGACCTCGCCCGCCTCCAACCGCTCATGGGCTTCCCGCGCTCGATCAAGCGGAAGAACGTCGTCGACGGGGGCCCCGATGACGCCGTCGAAGACCAGCCGCATCGCCCTGCGGTAGTCGGCCGGCGTGCCCATGGTGCTGCCCAGAACGGAGATCTTCCTCCAGAAGAGGAGGGGAAGGCTGGTCTCGCCCACGGGACCGGTCGTGGCTCCGTAGCAAACTAGGCGGCCGCTCGGGCCCAGGGCGCGCAGGTTGGCCGCCCAGGTGGCCGCGCCGACCGAGTCCACGACCAGGTCGACGCCCTGTTGGCCGGTGTCCCGCCGGAGCTCGCGGGCGTAGTCGGTCGTGGTTCGGTCGTAGACGAAGTGGGCACCCAGGTCGCGGACGCGGGCGACGTTGTCGGTCCCGCTGGTGACGGCGTGGACGGTCGCTCCCGCGTGGCGCGCGATCTGGACGGCCATGGTGGCCACGCCCCCCGACGCGCCGGTCACCAGAACCCGCTCGCCGGGTCGCACCCGCCCGCGCTCCACCAGCGCGTGCCATGCGGTAACGCCCACCAGCCCGGCTGCGGCCGCGTTCTCGAACGCGAAACCGTGCGGTATCTCCACCAAGTTGGCCGCGGGCACCACCGCGTACTCGGCGAAGCCACCCGGGGTGTGCTCCCCGATGATGCGCACTTCACGGGACGGCAGGCTCCGTCCGGAGCTGGTGCCGTCGTACCCGTCGTAGTCGAGTGAGGGATCCACCACCACCCGAGTGCCGATCGGAACCTCCTCGGCGCCCGGTCCCACCGAGTCAACGACCCCCGCGATGTCCGACCCGCCGATGTGCGGCAGCGCGATGTCGATGGGCAACCCGCGCCGCACCCACAGGTCCAGGTGGTTCATCGCCGCGGCCCGGACGGCGACCCGTACTTCTCCCGGGCCGGGGACGGGATCCGGCACCTCGCCGATGCCCACGACCTCCGGGCCGCCGCATTCGTGGAAGAGCGCGGCTCTCATAAACTCGATTCCCCCGTCGGCAAGGTAGGGTCGCCCCCGTCCCCCGAGCCCTCAAGGCGCCTTGCCAGCCCGGCGCCACGCCCCTCCCGGTGCTCGGGCGGATTCGTCCATGGACTGCATGGACTGCTGGGGGAGGGGCGGATCCTAATGTAAACCACCATCCGGGCGGATCGCACGAGCAGCCGGCCCCTGGGAGCCCGGGCACGAACACCCCCGACACTCCCTCGACGTGGCATCCGCGCACGAGCTCGCTCCGGCATTCGCTCGGCGGTGCCTTTCGTTCCGGTGGCGGCGCACCCGGGCCTTCGGGGCGCCTCGCCCACCCCGCGTCCCGCCACTCTCGGTGCTTGGGCGGATTCGCTAGCTTTGGGCGAGGAGCCCGGACGGAATTCGAAGCGTGGGTCGATGATGCCCGCGTTCCCCGTCCGGGCGGATGGCCGAACTCGTGGCGCGACGACCTTGGCAATCGTGACGAACCGTTTCGAGGACACTCCGGAAGGGTCCCGGAAGGGGCCGCCCGCCAACCGCGATCCCGCACGGGCCGCCGGCGCCGATGGGTCCGCTCCCGACGCGGACGATGTCCACGGCGTCCCCGATGCGACCTTGGGAGGGTACTTGGACACGCACGACCGTCCGCCGGCCTTCGAGGGCGCCGACGGACACCCCTACACGGTTTCGCTCGAGGTGGAGCGCACGCCGGATCTGCGCGCCCCCCACGTCGGCTATCTGGTGTTTCCGCGCTGGGCGGCCACCGGGCTCGGGATCGTGGGGCACGTGCAAACGCCCGTACTCTGCCGCGAGCGGGGGCGCGCCGCCGCCGTGGACCATCTGCGCGCCCTCACGCTCGACCGGGCGAAGACGCTGCTCGACGAAGGCATCGGGCGGCGGGAAGCCGAGGCCACGGGCGGCGACGCGCGACCCGATCCGTCCGGGGTGGGGGCGAAGTGAGCGGGTCCGCCAACGCGACCGAGTCGGCGACGCCCGCTTCGCCGCGCACCGGGAGCCGTGGGGCGTCCCTGCGCGTGACCGAGATCTTCCACTCCATCCAGGGCGAGTCCACCTGGGCGGGCATGCCCTGCACCTTCGTGCGTCTGACCGGCTGTCCGCTCCGCTGCGTCTGGTGCGACACCGCCTACGCGTTCAGCGGCGGCGAACGCCTTTCCCTCGACGAGATCCTTGCGCGGGTGCGCGGGCACGGGTGCGACCTGGTGGAGCTAACGGGCGGGGAGCCGCTGGCCCAGTCGGGCGCGTTCGCCCTCGTCGACCTCCTCCTCGAGCGGGGGTTCACGGTACTGGTGGAGACTTCGGGCGCCATCGACATCGAACCGCTCGACCCTCGCGCGCACAAGATCATGGACCTGAAGTGCCCGGGTTCGGGCGAGGTCGCGCGCAACCGATGGTCCAACCTCGATCACCTGACGGCCGGGGACGAGGTGAAGTTCGTGGTCGGGGACCGGACCGACTACGAGTGGGCGCGGGAGGTGATCGCCGAACGGGGCTTGGCGAACCGCATCCGGCGGGGGTCGCTGAAGGCGCTGTTGATGTCGCCCGTGTGGGGGGAGACGGATCCGGCCCGGCTGGCGGGCTGGATTCTGGAGGACGGGTTGCCGGTCCGCTTCCAGACCCAGCTGCACAAGCACATCTGGGGACCGGACGCGAAGGGGGTCTGAGCCCCACCGTCACACCTCCGCCGGGCGACCGGCCCTCAAGCAGTCCGTGGACGGACTCCCTGCGGCATCCGCGCTGGACCGCTTCGCTCCACGTTGCCTCTCCTCCCGGTAGCGCCGCACCCGGGCCCTCAAGGCGCCTTGTCGGCCTGGCGCCACGCCGCTCCGGTGCGCGGGCGGATTCATCCACGAACTGCTGGGCCGTGTCCCCGCGACCGTCCACGCCGTACCTTGCCAAGGGCGGGGACGGACGGGCGATCCACGATGGGCCGGGAGCGAGCGATGTCGACCAGGGACGTGCCGGAGCAGGTGATTCCGACCGTGTCCGTCCTCCTGGCGCTGGTGTTCCTCATGACCGGCGCCATGAAGCTCGTCGGGGGATGGTGGGATCGGTTCGAGGCCTGGGGCTATCCCGTCTGGTTCTTCTACTTCGTCGGCGTGACGGAGACGGCGGCGGGCTTGGCTCTGATGCGCAGGCGCACCCGGCTGTACGGCGCGCTGGCCGCCATGGCCGTCATGCTTGGCGCGCTCCTCACGCTGCTGCGGGCCGGCGACACCGAGCGCATCGCGATCCCCGCCCTGGCGCTTCTGCTCGCGGCGACCGTGGCCAACTATTCGCGGTAGACGTGGCCTCCCGCGGGGGAGCGGCGCCTCCCTCGCCCATCCACACACGCGCAACGAAAGGAGCGTGAAATGGCGGAAAAGAGAAGCATGGGAATCACCATCGTGTCGGTGGTCTTGGCGTTGCTCTTCCTGCTGAACGGCGTAACCAAGCTCGCCGGCTCGATGGTCGAGCAGTTCGCGGTTTGGGGATACGCGGGCTGGTTCCAGTACCTGATCGGCGTCGCCGAAACGGCCGCCGCGGTCGGTTTGCTGGTGCGAAAGACGCGGTTTCTCGCCGCCGCGGGCATGATGGTGGTGATGCTGGGCGCGATCTACACGCTGGTCGCGAACGGCCAGGCGGGCCAAGCCGTGGTGCCGGCGGTGACGTTGGTTCTCTGCGCCTTGGTGGCGAGGAAGTCGCGATAGCGACACCGCGTGACCTTCCAACCTCTCGATGTCGCCGCCTTTTGCGGCTTCCTGGCCTTGGTGGTGGGCGTGTCGCTGTACGCCTCGCGCGGCCGGAAGGGCGCCGCGGAGTACTTTCTGGCGGGCCGCGATCTGCCTTGGTGGCTGATCGGCTTCTCGCTGATCGCGTCCAACATCTCGACCGAGCACTTCGTGGGCATGGCGGGCCGCGGGTACGACCTGGGGCTCGCCATCGCCAGCTACGAGTGGATGGCGGCGGTCACGCTCGTGTTGGTGGGCCTGTTCTTCCTCCCGCGCTTTCTTCGCGCGGGCATCTACACCATCCCCGAGTTCCTGGAGTACCGCTACGACGCGCGCACCCGCACGCTCATGGCGGTCTACGTCATGGCGGCCTACGTCCTGGTCGCGCTGGCCACCGTCCTCTACTCGGGGGCGCTGGCGCTGGAATCGGTCTTCGGGCTCGACATCGCGCTTGGGATCTGGTTGATCGGACTCCTCGCCGGCGCCTACACCATCTACGGCGGCCTGAAGGCGGTGGTGTGGTCGGACCTCATCCAAGGGATCGCCCTCCTTCTGGGCGGCGTGTTGGTGACGGTGCTGGGGCTGCGCGCGATCGGCGGCGTGGAGCCGTTTCTGGCGGCCGCCGAGGGCAAGCTGCACACCGTGCTCCCCTGGAACCATCCGGAGATGCCCTGGCTGGCGGTGTTCGTTGGCGGCCTCTGGATTCCCAACCTCTTCTACTGGGGCCTGAACCAGTTCATCACCCAGAGAACGCTCGCGGCGCGCAGTCTGGCGGACGCCCAGCGGGGGATCTTCCTCGCGGCCTTCCTGAAGCTGCTCATCCCCTTCATCATCGTCCTGCCGGGGATCATGGCCGCCGAGCTCTTCGCCGGGGAAGTCGCGAATCCGGACCAGGCCTACCCGGTGATGATGCGGGAGCTGCTTCCGGCCGGCCTGACCGGGGTCATGTTCGCCGCGCTCTTCGGGGCGGTGATGAGCTCTCTCGATTCGATGCTCAATTCGGCGGCGACCATCTTCAGCGTCGACCTCTACAAGCGCCACCTGCGTCCCCAGGCGTCGTCCCGCGGCCTCATGACGGTGGGGCGGGTGGCCACGGCGGTTCTGGCGCTGGTCGGTTGCCTTTGGGCGCCGCTGGTGGCCCGTGCGGGAAGCGTCTTCGAGTACATTCAGATGTTCTGGGGGTTCATCTCGCCGGGAATCGTCGCGGCCTTCCTCTTCGGCCTGTTCGTGCCCAGGACGCCGCCGCTCGCGGCCTTCGGGGGGATGCTGCTGGGCGTGCCCGTCTATGGTCTGCTGCTCTGGCGCCTTCCCGAGGTCGCGTTCCTGCACCACATGGCGATCACCTTCCTCGTGATCTGCGCCTTCATGGGGACGGTGACGCGGGTTCGTCCACTGGCACGGGCGCGCTCCCTGCCGCGCTCCGCGGCGGCGGTGGATCCGACCCCCGCGCCCGGTGCCCGGTTGTGGGCCGGGGGGGTGATTCTGGGAGCGGCGGCCCTGTACATCGCGTTCTGGTAGGTTCAGCGGCCCGCGGACAGACTCCTCCCGGCATTCGAGTGGCGGTGCGTCCGATTGCCAGCGGGTGCGCTGGCGAGCGCGTGGTCGCGCGGATACCATCAAACGGTCCGCACGGGCCCGCTTGGAGCTCCGTCGTTGGCCATCCCCCCGGAGGAACCACATCGTGATTCGCGTTTTAGCCGTTCCGGCCGCGACCGCCCTTGTTCTCGTCGCCTGCGACCCGCCCCCCGGCGCGGGCGGGGAAGAGGGTGGTCAAGCCGCGCCGGCCGTCGGGGAGCTCCAGTCCACCCCGGGTGGCCACCTGCCCTCGGACGCCGACCGGGCGGCGATCCTCGCCACCGTGCGGGCGCTCTTCGACGCGCTCGGCGAACGGGACGTCGACCTGTTGCGCGAAGTGCTGCGCCCCGGGATCCTGATGCACTCCGTCGAGCGTTCGGCCGCCGGCGAGCGTTCCGTCTCGACATCGACGCTGGAGGACATGGTGGCGCGCCTGGAGGCCGCGGGGCCGCGAATGACCGAGCGCATGTGGGACGCGGAAGTTCGCGTCAGCGGGGACTTGGCGATGGTGTGGACGCCCTACGACTTCTACGTGGGCGAAGACCTGAGCCATTGCGGGGCCGACGCCTTCATCCTCCTGCGCGAGGGCGCCGACTGGCGGATCTCGTCGCTTTCCTGGACCCGGCTGCAGCCTCCGGAGTGCGAGCTCCACCCGGACGGGCCGCCGGGTTGAGTCTCTCCGTCCTCCTGCGGAGTCGTCCCCGGGCCGCGACCGCGACCCACTCGGTGTCACCTTTCGGAAGAACCCTGCCATGAGCATCGCCCCAAGCATCCCCGCGCGTCGCGCCCTTCCCGCCGTTCCCTCGTTCATGGCGCGCGCTCGCCGCCACCGGGCGGGTACGGCCCGCATCCCGGTCGCGGCCGTCGGCGCCGCGGTGCTGGCGTTGGCGGGAGCGCAACCCGCGGCCGCCCAGCGGCCCTTCACCGCCGAGCTCGCGCTCGACGTGCGCACGCCGGGCATCGCGGCGGTCACGTCGGACGGTGCCCGGGTGGCGGTGACCGTCACGACCCGCCGGGATCGCACGGGGGTCGACCATGGTCGCTTTGGCGACCCCACCTACATCTCCCCCGCGTCGACCCGGCTGCTGGTGGTCGACACGCGCACCGGGCAGCCCACCTGGGTCGAGGCCGAGCCCGCCCGGCTGCGCGCCCACTCCTGGTCTCCGGACGGCGAACGGCTCGCCTACTTCGCCGTCGAGGGCGGGCGCTACCAGCTTCGCGTCTTCGATGCGACCGGCGCCGAGGGCGGGACCGTCCGGTTGCGCACCGACGCGGAGATCGCGTCGTCGTCGCCGTTGGTCTGGTCGCCGGATGGCGCCCACGTGCTGCTCGGGCTGCGGCCCCCCGGCTGGGCGGAGGAGGCGCGCGCGGCGTTCCACTCCCTCACCGACGCGGCGGTGATCGTGCAGGACTCGCGCAACGACTTCCTCGCCTGGGACCGGGTGAGGAACCTCGCCGACCGGCAGGTGACCGTGCTCGCGTCCGTGGTCGACGGCACGGTGCGCGAGGTGCTGCGGGACGAGACACCCGTGGATGTGGGCTTTTCGGAGGACGGGTCCCACATCACGTTCTCGACGGCCACGCGCACCAGGACGTCGTACACCCGCCGCGACGGCACCGAGTACGCGCTCCACCGGTTGGATCTCGCGGCCGGGGGCGATCCCGTTCTGTTGCGCGACACCGGCGAGGAGCGTCTGAACGTCGTTTGGAACGACGGACGCGACGCCTTCGCCTATGCCGAGGAGGGCTCGGTCTTCGTGCGCCGCTTGGCGGAGGACGCCGCCGTGGACGTCACCGAGGCTCATCGAGGCGGTGTGGACGGGTCCCCCACCGCGGCCGGGGAGGCCGGATCCACGCCGGGTGGCGCTCCCGGCGCAAGCGACGAAGCGACGGGTTCCGGGGACGATGGCTTCGCCGTCGAGCGCTGGAGCCCCTCCGGCGGCCAGCTGCTGCTCACCTCCGCGGACGCATGGCACCTCCTGGATCTCGACGGGGGCGACATGCGCACGCTGCTCCGGCTCGAGGAGGACGAGGACGAGCGCCCGAACCGGCAGGTCCAGGCGTGGAGCGACGACGGCCGGCATCTCTACTTCAGCTATTCCGCCCCGGACCGCTGGCAACGGGGTCTGAAGCGCCTCGATACGGCATCCGGGGATGTCGAGACGCTGATGTTGGACGCCAACCTCTACCGGTCCTGGAACGTGTCGGAGGATGGCGCCACGCTCGTCTACGCGATGTCGGACGGCGACCATCCCCAGGAGATTTGGGTCGCGCGCGGGGACGGATCGTCACCCCGGCGGCTCACCGACTCGAACCCCGGGCTGGAAGGGGTGGCGTTGACCCGAAGCGAACTCGTGGAGTACCTGGACGTCGACGGCAACACGCTCCACGGCATCCTCTACTATCCAGTCGGCTACGAGCCGGGGCGCGCCTATCCGATGGTGGCGGAGATCTACGAGGAGTACTTCGACAACGGGTTCAACGAGAACATGAACCTGATCACCGCGCGGGGCTGGTTCGGCTTCCGTCCCTCGGTGCGCTTCGAGGAGGGGTTTCCGGGGGAAGCTTGGCTCAAGGCCGTGCCCAACGCGATCAACAAGATCATCGAGCGGGGTCTGGTCGACCCCGACAAGGTGGGCGTCTACGGACAGAGCTACGGCGGGTACGCGACCAACCTGCTCATCACCCAGACGGACCGGTTCGCGGCGGCGGCGAATATCTCCGGCAAAGTCAACATCATTTCCTTCCTGGGCGACTCGCCCAAGATCACCACGCGCAACTACGCGGCGGCGGAAGTGGGGCAGGACCGCATCGGCGCGACGCTCTGGGAGCAGCCGCACAAGTACGTCGCGCACTCGGCCGTGATGTTCGCCGACCGGATCGAGACGCCGCTGCTGATGCTCTCCGGGGAGGGCGACTGGAACGTACCGGCCACCAACCAGCGCGAGATGTACTACGCGCTGCGGCGGCTGGGCAAGGAGGTCGTCTGGGTGCACTACACGGCGGGCGGGCACGGCGCCGGGCGCGCGAGCACGGAGGCCGACTTCGTGGACCACTGGCGGCGCATGGTCGACTGGTTCGCCGAGCACTTCGGGGAGGAACGGGACCCAAGCGCCGCGGGGGAGGGCGGCTAAGGCGCGGATGGCGGGTGCGCGGGGCGTCCGCCCTGGCGGGAAGGGCCATGCGGTGAGGCCGGTGTCCGGTTCCCTGGAAGGGCGGGTCGCGCTCGTGACCGGAGCCAACTCGGGCGTGGGCCGGTCCGCGACGGAGATGCTGCTCGCGGCGGGTGCCCGGGTCACCATGGTGTGCCGCAGCCGCGCGCGGGGGGACCGGGCGCTGGCGGAAATGCGGGACCGTGGATTGGGGCGTGAGCCGGCGGTGGGCGACGCCACCGTTCGGGCGGTGGTCGAACGCGCCGACCTCTCCCGACAGGCGGACGTGCGGGAGTTGGCGGCACGTCTCGTCGCCCGCCTTCCCGCCATCGACATCCTGGTGAACAACGCCGGTGTCTCGCAGTCGCGGTGCGTGCCCTCCGCCGAGGGCTTCGAGCTCACCTTCGCCACCAACCACCTCGGGCACTTCCTCCTCACCCGCCTCCTGCGCGATCGCCTGCGGGCCGGACGGGGGCGCATCGTCAACGTCAGCTCGCGCGGCCACCGCGGCGGTGATCTGCGGAGGGCGAGCTTGGAGGACATCGCCCGCGGCCGTGCCTGGAAGGGTGGCCTGCAGGCCTACGCCGACTCGAAGTTGGCCAACGTCCTCTTCACCATGGAGACGACTCGGCGCTGGGGCGGGCGCGGCATCACCGCCAACGCGGTGCACCCCGGCGTGCTGGCGACCGACATCTGGAGGAAGACCCCGCCGGCCGTGCGCCTCCTGGTGCGTCCCCTCACGTGGTTCATGGCCAGCCCGGACGTCGGTGGCGAGGCGGTCATGAACCTCGTCGCGGACCCGACTCGGGACCACGTGACCGGACGGTACTTCCACGTATTGGAGGAGAGGCTTCCGAGCGCGCAGGCCCGCGACGAGGCGCTGGCCCGCGAGCTCTGGGAGCGAAGCGTGGAGTGGACGCGGGCGGCGTCTCCATCGGCGCCCGCGTTGCCGGAAGACGACGCGGGCGATGGCGGGCGGCCGCGAACCGCGCCCGGTGAGGCGGCGCGGTGAGCGCACACCCGATCTCGGTCGCGCGCCCGCGATGAGCGGGGCGCCGGGGCGTCCGCGGGGGTGCCGCTACGTTTGGTTCGACGCGAATCGGTGCAGGGGCATGGGCGCCGCCCGCTTGAGCGAAACGCGGGTGAACAGAAGCGGCAGGAAGACCGCCATGCTCATGAGCGAGTTGCGGAAGAAGGGGATCGCGCGCACGTAGCAGTCCACCAATCCGGAGAGCGTCTTCGGGTAGAGCAGCCCGTCGCCGAACGCCCACACGCCGAAGTTGGTGATCACGAAGAAGGCGAGCGACGACGCCAGCCCGGCCCCCGCCACCCGTGTCCACGACCGCTCGCTCCGCAGCGTGAATCCCGCGGTCGCCACCAGCGCCATGGACAGGTAGACCAGCGGCTGGCCGGAGTAGAACGCCCACTCGACCCGGCCGGTCAGCGCGAGGATCCCCAAGTCGCCCAGCAACCAGGCGGCCAAGGGGAGGAGATACGCGGTGCGCGCCCGGGCGAAGCATGCGCCTCCGAACAGACAGAGCGGCAGAATGGGCGAGAAATTCCACGGATAGGTGGTCCGCTCCGGGTCGATGGGCATCCCGAACTGCGCCAGCAGGTAGGGCGCCAAACGCGCGCAGACGGCGACCACAAGCATCGCCAGGATCACGGAACGCCGCGGTTTCATTCCCCTATCCTCCCTTTTCGTTGTGCCGTTCGGTACGCGCCCGCACCGGTGTTCGGGTCTCGCCCGGCCATCGCCTCCGACACGGGTGGCCGCGTCCGACTCCCGTGTTCATACATCCCCGCGTCCGCCACGCGTTCCTCAATCAACGTAGACGCCCCTTCCCGGCGCCGTCCAGGATGGTGGCGTGGGCGGCGGTCCCCACTCGGGACGGGGAAGCGGCTCGCGGTGACGAATGGCCGCGCAGGCTCCGGGGTTCCCGAGCCACGGCGGACCAGCGCGGATGCAACGCCGCTCGAATGCCGGGAGGAGTTTGTCCACGGGCTGCTGGGACGACGGCGGCAGGACGAAGGGCGTGAACGCGACTCATGCCGGGTCTCCTCCCACCGCGCGGGGCATTGGAGGTGCCGACCAACGCGCTCGCGTATCGGAGGGCCCCCACGGGCGCCATTCTAGCCCCGGGCATGGGTGGGGTCAACGGCGCGAATGCGCGAATGCCGGGTCGCGGTGGGGATCGCCGGCGCTACCGCTCCACCCGGTTTCCCGCGATCCACACGGACTCGATGGACCGCAGGTTCATGATGTCGGCCAGGGGGTCTTCGGTGACGACCACGAAGTCGGCCCACTTGCCCGCCTCGAGCGTGCCCACGTCGTCCAGCTCCAGGCAGGCCGCGGCGTCGCGGGTGGCGGAAGCCAGGATCTGGGCCGGGGAAAGCCCGGCGGCGGCCATCAGCTCCATCTCCATGTGCTCGAAGAAGCCCTGAAACCGTCCGACCGGCCCGGTGTCGGTGCCCAGCGACACCGTGACGCCCGCGTCGACCGCCGCCTTCACGTTGCGCAGGGCCACGGCGAGACCGGCTTCGTAGAGGGCCGCCGAACGGCTCTCGCGGACGGAGCGCTGGCGGTCCTCCTCCAACAGCGACGCCACCTCGTCGGCGCTGGCGTGGCGGGTGAAGAACAGGTCGTCGAAGAAGGCGGGCCGCTCGCGGTAGGCGAAGGTGGAGACCTCGCGCGTGAGGGTCGGGCAGTAGCAGACCCCGGATTCGGCGACGAGGTCGACGAATTCCCCGTCGATGTCGGTGTCGCGCACGCTGTGGGCGAGGAAGTCCGCGCCCGCGCGCAGCAAGTCCTTGGCGTCGTCGAGGTAGAACATGTGCGCGGCCAGTCGGATCCCCATCGCGTGCGCTCCGTCGATGGCGGTGCGGTACGCCGCGGGTGGCATCTTCGTGGAGGTGCCCAGGTTGTCGTCGACGCGCAGCTTGAGCCAGTCGGGGTTCAGCCGGGCGACGTCGTCGACTTCGGCGCGCACCTCTGCCGGGGTCGACCCGGTGAGGACCGGGCCGGCGATGAGCAGGCGCGCGTGGTCGAGGTCGGGGTCGTCCTCCTGGGCGTCGCGCACGCGCATGCCGGGTTCGCCGTCGCCGCCCAGGCTGTTCACCGTGGTGACGCCGTAGGCCGCGTACCGTCGGAGCTCGTCGCGGACGGCCTCGTCGGCGGCGGCTCCCTCGAGGCCGCCGGCCGAGCGACCCACGTGGCCGTGGGCGTTGATGAAGCCGGGCACGACGGTCCGGCCGGTCAGGTCGACCTGTTCGGCCCCGTCGGGAATGGTCGTGCCGGCCGTCGGGCCCACCGCCTCGATGCGTCCGTTGCGCACCACGATGGTCGCGTCGTCGACCGGGGCGCCCCCGCGCCCATCGATGAGGCGTGGGCCGGTGAAGGCGACCACGCGGTCCGGCGACTGGGCTTCGGCCGGAACGGAAACGGCGAGCGCCAAGAGGAGCGGGAGGGCGACGAGACCGTGGACGAAGCCACGCCGTGGGGAATCGGACATGCGCGACCGTCCTTGTGTGGGGGCGAACCTGGGAGTTCGCGGACGAACTCCCAGGCGCGGCTTGGGGGTAGCCCGAACGCGGCGGGTCCCGGGACCCCGTCCATCAAAGAGATTGGCCGGGTGCGGGTGGGTCAAGTTCGCCGTGAACGGTGTGGCATCCGCGCGGGCCCCCCGTGCTCGGCGTTGCCCCTCGGCCCGGTGGCGCCGCACTCGGGCCTCGGGAGCGCCTTGCCGGCCCGGCGCCACGCCGCGCTCGGTGCTCGGGCCATTTCACCCACGGGCGGCCACCATGAGGGGATCGGCCAGGCCGATGACGTGCACGGCGATCAACCCCAGCACGCCGATGACGACGAGGTAGTAGAGGGTGGGCAGGATGGTCTTGCGCAGCGTGACCCCTTCCTGACCGAGCAGCCCCACGGTGGCCGATGCGGCCACCACGTTGTGGATCGCGATCATGTTGCCCGCCGCCGCCCCGACCGCCTGCAGCGCGACGATCATGGCGCTCGACGCCGCCAGCCGCTCCGCGACGCCGTGCTGGAAGAGCGAGAACATGAGGTTGCTCACCGTGTTGGACCCGGCGATGAAGGCCCCCAGCGCCCCGGTCACCCCGGCGAACAGCGGCCACACTTGGCCGACGTTGTCCGCCACCCAGGCGGCCATGGCGATGGGCATGCTGACCAGCTCGGCCGAGTTCACGCCCGACTGGATGTAGATGCGCACCATGGGCACGGTGAAGATGAGCACGAAGCCCGCCCCCAGAAGCACGCGCGACGACGTGGCGAAGGCGTGCCGCAGCTCGGCGAACTTCATCCGGTGCAGGAGGAAGGTGACGGCCACCACCACGATGAGGATGGTTCCGGGAAGGTAGAGCGGGGTGGTGGTGGCCGTGATGTCGGTGCCGAACACGTTCGCCCAGGTGATGGCCGGAGCGCGCAGCCAGTCCTGCAGCGGAAGCCGTGACAGTCGGCTGAGCACCAACAGCGCCGCCAGCAGCGCGTAGGGCGCCCACGCCATGCCGACGGAAACGCGCGCGTCGTCGTCGTCGAGATCCTGGCGCGCCTCCATGCCGCTGGCCCAGCCCCTCCTCCAGCGAT
Organism: Longimicrobiales bacterium; assembly: GCA_965221265.1. Classification (GTDB taxonomy): domain Bacteria; phylum Gemmatimonadota; class Gemmatimonadetes; order Longimicrobiales; family Gaopeijiaceae; genus BD2-11. The sequence goes on from OZ244873.1 coordinate 1,298,522, forward strand.
CGCGCTCCGGGAAATCCCATGTGTCGTTCGGAATGAGAAGGCCCCGGCGCGCCGCGAGGATCACGATCAGGAGCCCGACCGGAGCTCCCAGCAGCGAGGGAAACTCGGGTCCCAGCAGCCACCCCGTGAGCATGTAGGGCACGGTGAACGCCGCTCCCGCGAACAAGGCGAAGGGGAAGATCGACAATCCCTCCGTCCACGACCGGTTGGCGCCGAAGAACCGGGTGGTCATGACGATCATGAGGGTGGGCATCAGGGTGCCCGCGATGGCGTGCAGCACCACGACCCGGTCGGTCACCATGCGCAGGAAGGCGTCCATGGTGATGCCGGCGGCGAGCAGGCGGGCGTCGAAGGCCTCTCCGCCCAGGCCGCCCTGCACGCCCACCAGCACGGGCGTGCCCACGGCCCCGAAGGTCACCGCGGTGCTCTGGATCATCATGCCGATCATGACCGCCCCGGCGGCCGGGAACCCCATGGCCACCATAAGCGGCGCCGCCACCGCGGCCGGGGTGCCGAACCCCGCCGCCCCCTCGATGAAGGAACCGAACAGCCAGGCGATGACGATGATCTGGACCCGCCGATCCTCGCTGATGCCGCGGAAGCTGCGCCGGATCGCGGAAACGCCCCCGGACTGTTCCAGCGTGTTGAGCAGCAGGATCGCCCCGAAGATGATGACCAGCAGGTCGAAGGTCAGGAAGAGGCCCTGGACCGACGCCGCCGCGACCCGGATCGGCGCCACCCGCCACGCGGTCAGCGCCACCACGGCGGCCGTGACGTAGGCGATGGGCATCGCGAACTTCGCCGGCACCCGGAATCCGACGAGCAGCGTTCCCCCGACGAGGATGGGAAGGAGCGCGAGCGCCGCTAGAACGCCTGGGGACATGGGAGGCCTCCGCGTGGAATCGCCAAGGGAGCGAATTTGGGTCCCCGCCTCCCGCGCGGGCAAGCGGGGGACGTCCGGCGCCCCGCCGCGCTCGGTGCCCGGGCCGACGTGCCGGCGGACCGTTAGGTTGTTGTCGTTGTGGGCGTGACGGGAGGGACGAGATCAAGGGATGGCCGGCGGGTTCGGCGATCGCAACCGAGGAGGAGGCGTGTCGCGCAGCCTGGAGAGCCGGTTCGCGCCAGCGGCCGCGCGCTACCGCTCGAGCGGTGGAACGCCGCTTGGGGATGCGGGCCGCGGGGTCCGTTTCGGGCGCCTCGCCAGCCCGGCGCCCCGCCGCGCCCGGTGCCCGGGCTCATCATGACCCGACCCTCCTTCACGCCCGGGGACGCCGAGGCGTTGGCCTTGGATCGCTACGGCATGCGCGTCATCGCCACGGAGCTGCCGAGCGAGCGCGACCGCAACTTCCTGCTGCGCGTGCGCGGGGATGCGCGGCGCGCCAAGGGCGACGGCGCCGACCGCTCGGCGCGTGACCCGGGGGCCTTTGTCCTGAAGGTCGCCCACCCGGCCGAGCCCGAGGAGTCGCTGGAGATGCAGGGCGCCCTCCTTGCGCGCCTGGCCGAGCGATGGCGGGAGGATGACGGCGGCGACCCGCCCGGTCGGCCTTTCCCCTCGGTGGTTCCCGACCTCAACGGAGCCACCATCTCGACCCTCGACAGGGAGGGCGTCCGCCACCGCCTGCGCGTGGTCTCCTACCTGCCGGGCGTCCCGGTCGCGCGCGTGCGCCCGCAGCGGCCGGAGCTCCTGCACTCGTGGGGCGGCGTCCTCGCGCGACTGGACCGCGCGCTCGCCGACTTCGACCACCCGGCGGCCGAGCGCGGTTTCCACTGGGACCTGCGCGCCGCGACGGCCATCTTCGAGGAGCGCGTGGGGAGCGTGCGCGGGAAGGACCGGCGGGCGCTGCTGCGCCGCCGGATGGCGGACTGCGAGGAGAGCCTGGCGCCCCTGATCCCGCACCTTCGCACCCAGATCGTGCACGGTGACGCCAACGACCACAACGTGCTGGCCAACCGGGTCGGGGACACGCCGCCGGGGGGCCGCTTCGGAGACCGGCGCGTCACCGGCATCATCGACTTCGGAGACGCCATGCGCACGTGGCTGGCTTCCGAGCCGGCCGTCGCGGGCGCCTACGCCATGCTCTCCAAGCGCGACCCCGTGGGCGCGTTGGCGCGGGCCGTGAGCGGGTTTCACGAGCAGTATCCCCTGCGGGAGGAGGAGATCGCCGCCGCCTTTCCGCTCGCGGGCATGCGCCTGTGCCTGAGCGCGACCATGGCCGCCCACCAGCGGGCCCGGGAACCGGACAACGAGTATCTGAGCATCAGCGAGGCGTACGTCTGGGAGCTCCTGGAACGTCTTGCGCGCGGAGCGGAGTTCCATCCGGACCTCGCGCGCTGCCGCGTGCGCGGGGCGTGCGGTCTGGAGCCCCACCCGCGGGCGAGCCCATTGCGCGCGTGGCTTGGGCGCCAGCGTGAAGCGGGTGCCTTCGCTCCGGTCCTGCCGCCCCGGCTGGCCGCGGGCCCGCACGCCGTCTTCGATCTGAGCGTCGGCAGCCGTTGGCTGGGGACCACGGGCGAGTTGGACGCGCGCGGCTGGACCGATCTGCTCTTCGGGCACATGCGGGCCGCGGGGGCCGTCGTGGGGCTGGGACGCTACGACGAGGCGCGCCGCTGGTACGACTCCGACGTCTTCGCCGTCGAGGGCGAGGAGGGGCTCGAGCGGAGGACCGTCCATTTGGGCGTCGACCTGTTCGCCGAGCCCGGAACGCCCGTCCAAGCGCCCTTCCCGGCGACCGTGCACGGCTTCCGGGACAACGACGCGCGCCTCGACTACGGGCCCACCGTCATCCTGCGGCACGAGGGCGAAGCCGGCGCGTGGTTCACCCTCTACGGACACCTGTCGCGCGACTCGCTCGCGGGGCTTCGCGCCGGACGGCGAATCGGGGCCGGCGAGGAGATCGGAAGGATCGGACCGTATCCGGAGAACGGCGACTGGGCGCCTCATCTGCACTTCCAGCTGATGGTGGACCCGCTGGGTCGCAAGGGCGACTTCCCGGGCGTGGCGCCCCCCAGTCAGCGGGAGGTGTGGCTCAGCCTGTCGCCGGACCCCAACCTCGTGCTGGGGATTCCGGAGCTGGCTCCGGCCCCGGCGAACGCGACCCCGGAGCTGCTGGACGCCCGTCGCGACCTCCTCGGACCGTCGCTCTCCCTTTCCTACCGGCGCCCCCTGGAGATCGTGCGCGGCAAGGGCGCGTATCTCTACGACGAAGGCGGACAACCCTACCTAGACTGCGTCAACAACGTCGCGCACGTGGGGCACGCGCACCCGCGCGTGGTGGCGGCGGGCCAGGAGCAGATGGCCGTGCTCAACACCAACACCCGCTACCTGCACGACGGGATCGTCGAGTACGCCCGGCGCTTGGCGGCCACGCTGCCCGACCCGCTCGAAGTGTGCTTCCTGGTGTGCAGCGGGAGCGAGGCCAACGAGCTGGCCCTGCGCATGGCCCGCACGCACACCGGACGCGAGGGGATGGTCGTGCTGGAGGGCGGCTACCACGGCAACACCAGCTCGCTCGTTCAGCTCAGCTCGTACAAGTTCGACGGCCCCGGGGGCGCGGGGCCGCCGCCGTGGGTCGCGCGCGTGCCCATGCCGGACGGCTACCGCGGCCGCCACCGGTGGTCCGACCCCGACTGCGGTGCCCGCTACGCCGAGGAGGTGGGTCGCGCGATCGACGCGCTCGGGGGCCGGCCCGCCGGCTTCCTGTTCGAGTCGATCCTGAGCTGCGGCGGCCAGATCGTGCTGCCCGAAGGGTTCCTCGGGGACGCGATGGGCCGCGTCCGGGCGGCGGGCGGCGTTTGCATCGCCGACGAGGTGCAGGTGGGGTTCGGGCGGGCCGGCTCGTGCTTCTGGGCCTTCGAGGAGCACGGGGTGGTGCCGGACATCGTGACCATGGGCAAGCCCATCGGCAACGGTCATCCGCTCGCGGCGGTGGTGACCACCCGGGAGATCGCCGACTCCTTCGACAACGGGATGGAGTACTTCAACACCTTTGGCGGCAACCCGGTGTCGTGCCGGATCGGCTTGGCCGTGCTGGACGTGATCGAGGAGGAGGGGCTGCGGGAACGCGCCCGGCGGGTCGGCGCACGGCTCCTCGCCGGGCTGAGGCGCCTGGTCGAGCGCCACCCCATCGTGGGCGACGCGCGCGGCACCGGGCTCTTCCTGGGCATCGAGCTGGTGACCGACCGGGGGTCGCTCGATCCGGCGCCCCGTCACGCCACCTACCTGGTGGAGCGCATGCGCGACCGCGGCATCCTGCTCAGCACCGACGGTCCCCTCCACAACGTGGTGAAGATCAAGCCTCCGCTGGTCTTCGACGAGAACGACGCCGACCGGCTGGTGCGCAACCTCGACGAGGTGCTGGGCGAGGACGCGCTGCGGTTGGACGGAGGTTAGCTAAACTAGACTAAGCTTAGTTTAGTCCGATAGGTGCGGGGCTGGCCAACCGCGCCCTCGTGCGCGATGATGGCACCCATCCACATTCCGGCAACGGAGAATCCGAGGACCACACCCATGAACGTGTTTCCACTAGAGAGCCTGGCGCGCGAGGCCTCCGACCCGGTCAACTTCAAGGGCCCGGGCAGCCTGCGCCGCATCGAGGGCGCGCTTCCCGCGGATCCGCGCGTCAACGTCTACCGCGTGCGCTTCGAGGCGCGCTCGCGCACCAACTGGCACACCCACAGCGGGTATCAGATGCTCCTCGTGGTGGAGGGTCGCTGCCGCTACCAGAAGGAGGGCGGGGTCGTGGGCGAGGCGGGGCCCGGCGACTTGATCGTGGTGGAGCCCGGCGAGAACCACTGGCACGGCGCCGCGCCCGGCGGGGCGATGGTCCACATCGCGCTCAACGTCAACGCCGTGACGAGCTGGGGAGATCCCGTGAGCGACGGAGAGTACGATGCCAGGTAGGGAGTACACCAGAGGCGGGGGCCGCGTGCGACGAGCCATCCGGCGCCTGCGGGCGGGTCTGCGGGCCGCGGGAGAGATCTACGAGGGCATCTACTTCGCGCCCTACCGGTCGCAGATCCATCGCTCCTATCGCGAGGAGCGGGACACGTTCCTGCTGCTCGGGTTCGCCGATCTGCTGGGGGCGCCGAACCCGGTGGCGTTCTACGCGCTCGAGATCTATCCCGACGTGATCGAGGAATTCCATCAGTGGCACGTGCGCATCGGCATGCCGCGCGGCCCCGACGGGGGGTTCAGATGCTGCTGAGGGGGCTGTCCCCGAGCCTTCAGGGCGCCTTGCCAGCCCGGCGCCCCGCCGCTCTCGGTGCTCGGGCGGATTCATCCACGGACTTGGAGCAGTCCGCGGACGAACTCCCCCCGGCATTCGAGCGGCGTGGCATCCGTGCTGGACCGCTGCGCTCGGCGTTGCCTTTCGTCCCGGTAGCGCTGCTACCGAGCCTTCAAGGCGCCTTGCCAGCCCGGCGCCCCGCCGCTCTCGGTGCTCGGGCGGATTCATCCACGGACTTGGAGCAGTCCGCGGACGAACTCCCCCCGGCATTCGAGCGGCGTGGCATCCGTGCTAGACCGCTGCGCTCGGCGTTGCCCTTCGTCCCGGTAGCGCTGCTACCGAGCCTTCAGGGCGCCTTGCCAGCCCGGCGCCACGCCGCTCTCGGTGCTCGGGCGGATTCATCCACGGACTTGGAGCAGTCCGCGGACGAACTCCCCCCGGCATTCGAGCGGCGTGGCATCCGTGCTAGACCGCTGCGCTCGGCGTTGCCCTTCGTCCCGGTAGCGCTGCTACCGAGCCTTCAGGGCGCCTTGCCAGCCCGGCGCCACGCCGCTCTCGGTGCTCGGGCGGATTCATCCACGGACTGCTAGGCCCTTGGCCGCGCCGCGTCGGATCTTGGATCGCGAGGTCGTCTTTTTCGGAGGCAAGGGCGGGGTCGGCAAGACCACCTTGGCCGCGGTCATGGCGCTGGAGTCCGCGCGCGCGGGGCACCGCACCCTGCTGGTGTCCACCGATCCCGCGCACTCGACCTCCGACGTGCTCGAGACCCGGCTCGGGGGCGACGCCCGGGAGGTGCGCTCCGGGCTGTGGGCGCTCGAGATCGACCCCGCCGAGGAGGCCGACCGCTACATCGCGGACGTGAAGGCGCGCATCGCCGACAGCACGCCGCCGCGTCTCATGGGGGAGGTCGAGCGCCAGATCGACATCGCGCGCGTGACGCCCGGCGCCGAGGAATCGGCGCTGTTCGACCGCTTCACCCGGATCGCCGAGGAGGCCGGCGACACTTGGGACCGGATCATCTTCGACACCGCGCCGCTGGGACACACGCTGCGGCTGCTCTCGCTGCCGGAGCTGATGGACGCGTGGATCAGCGGGCTGATCTCCCGGCGCCGGAAGGTCAACGTGCTCGGGCGCATGTGGCGCAACGTCGCGGGCGCGGCCGCGGGCTCCGAGGACCGTGGCGAGGATCCGGTGCTCGAAGCGCTCACCGGTCGCCAGGCGCGCTTCCGCCGCGCGCGCGCCCTGATCACGGACGCGCGGCGCGCGGGGTTCGTCTTCGTGGTGACGCCGGAGCACCTTCCGGTCGCGGAAACCGAGCGGTCGGTGAGAATGCTCGACAAGTACGGGATTCCGGTCGCGGCCATCTTCCTCAACCAGGTGGTTCCCGAAGACGCGGACGGGACGCTTCTGGCGTCGCGGCGCCGGCGTCAGCGCGCGTACGCGGACCGGGTTCGCGAGAGCTTCGCCGCCTATCCCGTGCACGTCGTTCCCCTGTGCGAGGGCCGGCTGCACGGTCTGGAGGCGCTGGAGCGGCTGGCCGCGACGTTGCCGAGGTCGGAACGCGCGACGTAACATGACCCTGCTTCGCGCCTCGGCAGGCAGGCGAACGCGCGTCTCTCCCTTAGCGCAAGGACGGCTTCCGTGAGCTCAATCGTACTCCTCTTGGTTGGATTGTCCGCGTTCGCCACCGGGTACCTCGTCTACTCCCGGTACGTCGCCCGGAGGATCTACCGGCTCGACCCCGACTTTCGCACGCCGGCCCACGAGTTCGAGGACGGGGTGGACTTCCTGCCCACCAACCGCAACGTCCTCTTCGGCCACCACTTCACGTCGGTCGCGGGGGCGGCGCCCATCGTGGGACCGGCGATCGCGGTCATCTGGGGATGGCTGCCCGCGTTCCTGTGGGTGGTGCTGGGCACGATCTTCGCGGGGGCGGTGCACGACTTCGGCACCCTGTGGATCTCGACCCGCCACAAGGCCAACTCCATCGGCACGCTCGCGGGCCAAATCGTGGGCGACCGGGGCCGGGTGCTCTTCCTGCTGGTGATCTTCTTCCTGCTCCTGCTGGTGAACGCGGTCTTCGCGGTGGTGATCTCCAACCTGTTCATCGGCAACCCCGGGGCGGTGCTGCCGGTCTGGGGCAGCCTCGTGGTGGCGATCACGGTCGGCTTCCTCATCTACCGTTCGGGATTCGGCCTGCTGTGGCCGTCGCTGGGGGCGCTGGCGGTGCTCTACCTCCTGATCTGGGTGGGCCAGACGGTGCCGCTCCAGCTGCCCGACTTCTTCGGCTTCGACCCGACGCCCGCGCAAGTCGAGGCCGCGGGTGGCGACCCGGCGGCCGCGGCGGCGGCCGCCACCACCGACGGCGTGCGCGCCGGTTGGGTGATCGTCCTCTTCGTGTACGCCTTCTTCGCCAGCGTGCTGCCGGTCTGGCTCCTGCTCCAGCCCCGCGACTACGTCAACAGCCACCAGCTGTTCGTGGCGCTCGGCATCATCAGCCTGGGCATCATCTTCACCAACGCGCCGGTGGTGGCGCCCGCCGTCAACACCAACCTGCCGCCGGACACGCCCAACTGGTTCCCGCTGCTGTTCGTGACCATCGCCTGCGGCGCCATTAGCGGCTTCCACGGGCTGGTGTCGTCGGGCACCTCCTCCAAGCAGCTCGACAAGGAGACCGACGCCCGCTACGTGGGGTACGGCGGCGCGGTCGGGGAGGGATCGCTGGCGCTCACCTCCATCCTGGCGACCACCGCGGGATTCGCGGTGGTGGTGGGCGTGGACGGCTGGCACGACCACTACGGTTCGTTCGCGTCGGCGTCGGCGGGCGCGACCCAGGCGTTCGTGCAGGGGGTGGGATTCCTGGCGCAGGGGATCGGGATTCCCCAGGGGCTCGCCGTCACCTTCGCCGCAGTGGTGGTCATCAGCTTCGCCGCGACCACCATGGACACGGGCGTTCGCCTGCAGCGCTACATCATCGCCGAGCTGGGGAACGAGTACGGGATCAAGGCCGCCGGCAATCGCTGGATGGCCACCACCCTGGCGGTTTCGAGCTGCGCCCTGCTCGCGCTCGGCGTCGACCGGGGCGCGGGCGGCATGCGCCTGTGGCCGCTCTTCGGGACCACCAACCAGCTCACCGGGGCGATGAGCCTGCTGGTGATCACGCTGTTCCTCTTCAGCCTCAAGCGGAGGATCTGGGTGACCATGGTGCCGCTGGTCTTCCTCCTGGTCATGACCACTTGGGCCATGGTGATCAACATGATCGGCTACTGGACCAGCGAGACGTGGCTCCTGTTCGGCGTCGGGGGCGCGATCTTCGTGCTCGTGCTCTGGCTCGTGTTCGAGGCGATGGCCGCCATCCGGGTGGCGATCGCCGCGGGCGGACCGGGGGCCGCCGCGCGCCACGGCTCGTGAGCGTGTTCCAGCCGGGCGAGGGGGCGCGCCGCGCGACCCGGGCGTGCGCGGCGGGGTGCGGGGGCGATCGCGCAATCCGGCGCCTTGGCGTTCGAAACGGACGCGACGCGGGTCCAACGCCGGGCGGGGTCCCGCCGCGGGCCACTGGGCGGGCGCGCCGCTCTGCCGGCGGGAGACCGGCGCCCCTAGCAGCCCGTGGACAAACTGGCTCTGTTATTCGGCCTTCAATGCGCCTTGCCAGCCCGGCGCCTCGCCGCTCTCGGCGCTCGGGCGGATTCATCCAAAGACTGCTAGCCCTCGCGGATTGGCGCGGGCTTGTGGCCCTCGCGGTTGGGTTGGCGTCGTGGGTCGGGTCGCCACGGGCGGCCTTCGCCCAGATCGCCGACGGATCGGTCTCCGGTGACCTGACCACCCTGTTCGAGGTCGGCGGGCTCGTCCTCGACACCAACGGCGACGCGGTGCCCGACTTCGTCAACGCGTCGCTGGTGACCGGCGCGACCCCCACGCCCGCGGAGACGCGCGCGGCCGCCGAGATCGCCGCCCGTCTCGGCTTCGAGACCATGGCGCTGGACCTGCCGTTGGCGCGCGGCGCGGAGGCGGAGGGCGTGCGGGTGGTGGTCGGTCGGGGAGGACTGGCCGCGTCGGGCCTGACCTCGCCGGGGGTCGACCCGGCCTCGCTGGACGCCGACGAGGGGGTGGTGGCGGTGCGCCGGACCAACGGCCGGCGCTGGGTGCTGGTGTTGGGTGGCGGGGACGAGGGGCTGGTTGCGGCGGCCCGCATGTTCGCGGGAGCGCTTCCGCACACGCGCACCCTGTCCGCGCCGCGGTTGGCGCGCGCGGGCGACGATGTGCGCGCGGCCTTGGAGGGGTCGGGCGTGGAGGTCGAGCATGTGCGGCTTTGGCAGGCTCGGGCGCGCGCCGGATCGGCCGGCGTGCACCGCCTGATCGCGGACGTTGGGGTTGGGGCGGCCGACATGGAGGCCGCCACCGAAGTGCTGCGCGCGCTCGCGGCCGGAGCGGATGTGCCGACCGCCCCCGACCCGACCGCCGCCCCGGCCCCCGCCCCGACCGCCGTCCCCGACCCAGCCGCCCCCGCCCCGACCCCGACGGAAGCCCCCGCCCCCGACCCGGCCGCCGCCCCGTCCGCCGCCCCAGACCCCGCCCCCGCCCCGCCCGCCCTCGACCAAGCCGGTGATTCCGACGAGCCCGACGATCCGTTCGCCTACCCCGGCCTCGGCTCGGTGGAGGTGCGCCTGGCGTCCGGCCCGGTGGTGCGGATCCCGGGTCGCGCCCCGCCGCCCGCGCCCGGTCCGGTGCCGGGACGACCGGGCAGTGGAGCGAAACGGTCGCTCGACCTTTCCAACCTGTACACCACCGGCGGCCTGCTGGGCGACTCGGACGGCAACGAGATCCCCGACCGCCTGGACGTCCTGCTGGCCCCGGGCGCGACCTCGATCGAGGCGCTGCCCGACCTCGCCGCCCGCCTCGGCTTGGAGTCGACCGGGCTGGTGGTCCCGCTGGTCGAGCCCGCCGCCGACCTGGAGCGCCCCGCCTCCCTTCCCACACTCGTGCTGGCCGGCACCGACAACCCGCTCACCGAACAGCTGGCCGACAGCGGCCGAATCGACCTGGCCGGCCTCCAGGCCGGGGAGGGACTCATCCAGCTGGTGCCGGCGGCCTTTGGCGCCAAACCCGCGCTGGTGGTGACCGGTGGGGACTCGGCGGGAGCGCGCCGCGCCCTGGAGCACCTCGCCGTCACCCTGCCCCATCTGGACGCCCGGGGCGACGACCGGCGCACCCTCGACGAGGTGGAACGGGAGCTCTGGAGTACCCTCTCCGGCCGCTCTCCCGCCGGCCAGGCGGCCATCGGCCTCCACAAATTGGACCGCATCCTCGCCGATCTGGCCGGCCGCGATCTCGCCGCCGTCGAGGTTCTCGTCTCCGTCGAGAAACCCGACTCCGGCCTCGCCGCGTTCGTGCGCGAGCGGGCGGCCACCCTCGGCGCGGACCGGCTGGCGGTGATCGTCGACGACCGCGACGTCCAAAACGCCGCGCCCATCTTCGCCGAATCCCTCACCCTCCCCTCCGAGGTCGAACGCTTCCGTGCCGTCATCGACGAGCGCGTGCTGCCGTCCGTGACCGAGGGCGACCCGGTCGCGGTGCGCGCCCGCCTGAGCGAGCCGCCCGAGGTGCGTCGCCGGCTGGAGGAGGAGGTGCGGGCCGCGCTGCTCGAACGCGGCGCCGACCCGAACGCCACCGTGGTCGAGGTGCGCTCGGCCTTCAAGCAGGGTTACTACTGGCTCCACGAGGGGGTGCGCCCCCGGCTGCAGGGCGCCGACATCGGCGAGATCCTCATCCGCTTTCGGCGCAACGACCCACCCGAGGAATGGCCTCAGCAGGCGATCCACACCCCCGTGCGCTGGCTGCACGAGATCTTCCCCATCGACGAGGTCCTGGCCCGGGAGCTCGACTTGGACCTGGACCACATCCGTTTCGAGCAGGTCCTGGAGGGCCCCACCTACGAGGTGCGGGTGACCGATCCCGCGGGCGCCGTCATCCTCACCGAGAGCTTCGACCCAAAATGGGTGCTCCGCCCCTACGTCGACCGCTTCCGCGACTATGAGCAGGTCCGCGTCACCACCGGGTGGATCGAGGCGCGCGCCGGCGGACGCACGCTCGCGGACGAGCGCATCGTCACCGACCCGGAGGCGTTCTGGGACTACTACCAGGGAACCGTCCTCCCGGCCATCTACGAATACGTGATGGAGCGCCACGAGGGGATTCCCCGGGGCGGCGACGCCGACGCGCCCCACTTCGGCGAGCTGGTGGTCGAGGCCCGGCTCAGCGAGCCGGACTACCGTCTGGGGGTGGACAACGAAATCCACTCGACCATGGACGCCCTGCACGAGGAGGTATACTTCGGAACCATCGAGTTCTTCGACTTGCTGGGGCGTCATTCGCGCGGCCAGGGGCTCACCCATCCGGGGCGCGTCATCCCCGTGATGCTCCCGAAATCCGATGGTGGGGCGGGAACCGTCAGCGTCTCCTTCTCGGGGTTCGCCACCTCCCGCCCGGCGGTGGTGGTGCGCCATCGCGAGCGTTCCGGTGAGACGGGGGAGACGCGCCTCGACATCCCGCGCATCGCCATGGAGCGGCCCTCCGCGCGGCGCGCCCACGTGCGCGAGGGCACGTCCGGTCTCTCCCACCTCGCCCTGCGCGTGCGGGTCGACACCGACGCCGACATGCGCGACAGCCTGCTCGTTCACGCGCCGCCCCTACAGGTCGACGAGCGCATGCTCTCGGGCGAGCAGGTGGAGGCCACCCTCGGGCACATCGAGGCCATGCGCGCGCGCGGCATGTACGCCTCCGCGCTGGCCTTCCCCGGCCTGGGAACCATCGAGGCCCAGGTCGAATGGACGCACGAGGAGGACCCCGACGCCCGCCGCACCGTCCATCTCGCGGCCAACGGCACCCCCGACCCGCACCCCGACTGGCGCGCCCTCCTGCCCGAGGGTTGGAGCTACTCGGGCGAGCGCCTGGTGCAGTGGGACACGCCCATGCCGCCTCCGGAGGGTCACCGCATCCTCGCCCAGATGGGGGCCGCGTTCGAGGAGGCGCGCGTCTACCGGGCGGGCGAATCCTACCTGGGCCGGACCATATGGGCGATGGACCTGATGCCGCCCATCGCCGCCTCCCACTGGTCGCGCGCCAAGGCCACCACCCACAAGCCGACCGTCATCTATTCGGCGCGCCAGCACGCCAACGAGGTCTCCTCCACCAGCCACGTGCTGCGCCACGCCGAGCTGCTGCTCACCGATCCCGGGCAGCGCCCCAAGCTCGACCGCGTGAACGTCGTCATCCACCCCTTCACCAACCCCGACGGCGCCCAGCTCGCCTACGATCTGTACCGCATGACCCCCGACTACATTCTGCACGCCGGCTATCTGGGTTCGCTCGGCGTCGACGTCACCTCCGGTGCGGGCGACGACCAGCCCATCTACCCGGAGTCGAAGGTGCGCGGCAGGCTCTGGGAGGCGTGGCTGCCGGACATCTTCCTGAACCCGCACGGCTACCCGTCCCACCAAGTGGTGCAGCTCTTTTCGGAATACACGGGGCTCGTGCGCCGCGGGCGCGTGACCGAGCGCAACTGGGGGTTCAACAAGGGCTGGTTCATGCCGGGGTTCGGCTATGTGGACAGCCCCGAGTTTCCCCGGCACCGCGACGCCGCCTTCGAGCTGCGCGACCGCATCACGCGGGGCATCAACTCGAACCGCGACGTCTTCGAGATGAACCAGCGCACCTACGCCCGCTACCAGCGCTACGGCGCCGACTTCGACACCGACGTCTTCCGTCTGCCCATGACCGACAGCGTCCTGATCCAGATGCCCCTCAAGGGGTCGACGGGCGCGGGGGGCGGGGGGTACAACCCGAGGGTGACCATCTGGAGTGGCGTCACCGAGGCGCCCGACGAGACCGCCCACGGCCCGTGGATGGAGCTGGTGGCCAAGGCGGGGCTCTCGTAGAACCAGGCCATCCTCGACTACCTGTACGAGGGCGACCACGAGGTCGAGCGTTCGGGCTCCACCTTCTTTGGCGGGGTCACGCTGCGCATGAACCGGCCCCGCCCGCCGGAGAACGAGGACGAGGACGAACCGCCGCCCGTGAGCGAGTGAGTTCGGGCGTACTCGCGGGGTAGCGGCCCGCGGACGGACTCACTCGTACCCGCGTCCCCCGGACTTGCTCGGCCCTACGGCTTCTTTTCGATGGTGGACGACCTCAGGAAGTCGGCCACGCCTCCGATCTCGATGTGGCCCACCAAGCGGTACGTCCCGGGCGGGAACCGGTCCTCCCCGATCCTGATCGGGCAAATGTTGACCGGGCCCAGGACGGGGTCGGTGCGCACGTTGTTCTGCGCCGTGACCCACCCCCCGCCCACGGCGCGCTGCCACTCCGACCAGAACACCCGGAAGGTGGTGCCCCCCACGGGGAACGGGACCACGATGTTGAGGCAGGTGCTCAACGTCAGGGCGCCCGAGGAGATGGTCCCGTCCTCGTTCACGGAGATCCCCGCCAGCGTGTCGTACGGTTCCCGGTGCACCCGCACCATTATGGAGTCCTGCGTCACCGACAATTCGTGCTCGTTGGTGGCCGTCACCGAGAGCAGCGCCACGCTCACGCTGTCCTCGACGGCGCCCGTGCCCGTCGTGGTCACCGCGCCGCCCTCCACCGAAGCCACCGCCACCGCCTCGTCCGAGGTCGTGGCCGCGTAGGTCAGGTCGCCCTCCTCGAAGTACGGCGACAGGTCGAGCACGACCATGCTGTCCACGATCAGGTCGTGGGTCGGGATGGTTTCGGCGATGGTCGGCGGCATGGCGGGCGGCGCGACCGCAACGTCGAACGACTGGGTCGCGGCGAGCTCGCCCGGGTCGGTGGCGGTCACCGTCACGGTGGCGTCGCCCGGCGCGACCGCCATTACGGTCACGGTCGCCCCGGTGGCGAAGGCGGTCGCCACGGCGGTGTCCGAGCTGGTGGCGGCGTAGGTGAGCTCGTCGCCGTCGGGGTCGCTGAAGTTGGCGGTCACGTCCAAGGTCGCCTCAATGCCGGCCACCAGGGCCAGGTCGAAGATGGCGCCCTCCGCCACGGGCGCCTGGTTGGGCGCCTCGACCGTCACGCCGAATTGCTGGGTGGCGGAGAGCTCGCCCGGATCGGTGGCCGTCACCGTGACGGTGGCGCTTCCCGGCGCCACGGCCGCGATGGTCACCACCGCGCCCGCAACCGTCACCGTCGCCACGGCGGTATCCGAGCTGGTGGCGGCGTGGGCGAGCTCGTCGCCGTCCGGGTCGCTGAAGTTGGCGGTCACGTCCACGGTCGCCTCGGCGCCGGCGACCAGGGTCAGGTCGTCGATGGCGCCCTCCGCCACGGGCGCTTGGTTGGCGGCCTCCACCGTCACGTCGATGGTGCGGGTGGCGGAGAGTCCGGCCGGATCGCGCGCGGTCACCGTCACGGTCGCGGTTCCCGCCGAGACGCCTTCCACGGTCACCGTGCTCCCCGACACCGAAGCCGTGGCGACCGCGTCGCTGGAGCTCGCCGCCGCGTAGGTCAGCGCGTCGCCGTCCGGATCGCTGAAGTTGGCGGCCACGTCCACCGTGGCGCTCGCCCCGACCACGACCGTCTGCGCCGCGATGGCGCCCACGGCGGTGGGCGCGCGATTCGCCGGCGGCGTGGGGTCGGGGGGGGTGGGGGTGGTTCCGCCGTCACCCCCGCAGGTCGCCACGCCCAAGGTTGCGCCGGTCGCGACCAGCACCACGGCCAGGAATCGGATTGCTCGCATGTTCCCCATGTGGTTCCGTGTGTGGTCGCCCGCGCGACCCGGCCGCCACGGTGCCCGCGCCGTCGCCCGGGCACCCAGCCCTATCGTCTCCCGCCCCGCGATCCTCTCCGGTTCATGGGGGTTCCCAGCCGGTACATCACCCTAAGCATGAAGTACTGCCCCAGGGAGTCGGTCCGCGATTCCTGAATGTAGTTCGCCGAATTCGTGATGGCGACGCCCTGGTTCTGGTTCAGGAGGTCGTAGGCGCGCAGCTCGATCTCCGCACGCTCGTCGAGCACCCGCCGGGAGATGGCGGCGTCCCAGCGCGCGACGTTGCTCGTCTCCCCGAAGAGTCCCCGGTCGAAGACCCGGTGGCGGTAGTCCGATTCCAGCGTCCAAGCGTCGCCGAAGTGGACGGTGGCCTCCGCGCGATACTGGCTGTTGACGTAGCCGCGGTTCAGCTCCTGGTTCAGCGAGTACGCTACGTCATTGAAGTCGAAGGTCGCGGAGGCGCGCACGTCGAAGCGGTCCTTGTCCCGGTTGTCCACCCCGATCTCGAGCGAGTTGCGGAGAATTCGGCTCTCGTTGGCCGTGTGGTTCACCAGCTCGGTGCCTTCGGAATAGTCGAGCTCGTATTCGATGTCGAGGTCGATGCCGAGCCTGCGCACGGGCGTGCCGAAGTTGGCCCCCAGGTTGCTCGACCATTCGCCGCCGGCGTTCACCGGCATCCGCGTCTGCAGGCCGCGCTCGTCGAAGAGTCGCGACATCGTGATGTTGTCGTCGGTGTAGGTGAAGCCGCCGAAGCCGCGCAGATTGACGAAGGTGACCTCGTTGAACAGCCGATAGTCGGCGCTGACCCGGTGGCGGTATTCCGGGCGCAGATCCGGATTCCCCGAGTAGACGTTGAGCGGATCGGTGTTATCCACGTAGGGCTGGAGCTGCGCGAGCGACGGCTCGCGGCTGGAACCGTCGTAGCGGACCTGGAGCGTTCGCCCCTCCTCCATCTCCTTCTTCAGCCGCGCGCTGCCGAGCAGGTGGGTGTATCCGGTGGCGATCGACTGGTCCCGGTCGAGGATGACGCCCACGAGCTGGGATCGCTGCAGGCGGAGCCCGACCGTCAACCAGGAGCTCTCGGTGTTCCGGCTGTAGCGCGTCCCGCCCTGCAGATAGGTATAGGCTCGTTCGAACCCCGAGCTCATTGCCGGGTTGTGGATGCGCGCGCCGTCAACGAGGTCGAAAACGGCGTTGTCGCGGTCTTGGTGGGTCGTGTTGCGCTGGCCGAACAGCTCGACGGTGTGGCCCTCCGCGAGCGGCTGCGTCAGCGAGAGGCGCGCCGAATTGCTCCGGGTCAGCCCCGCCCGCGACTGTTCCTGCAGGATCTCGCGCACATCCCCGTCGCCGTCGCGGCCCAGTCCCTCGCCCGTGACCACCGACGACAGGTCGCCGGTCACGTCCGAGTCGTCGAGGTCGCTCCTCAGCTCCGCGACGATGCTGCGGCCCTCGTCGTCGAGGCGCTTCATCCAGGTGAGCCGCCCGTCTCCCCCCAGCTCGCTTCCGCCCGCCCGGTAGTCGGTGGTGGCGGAGTTGAGCATGTCGCCGCCCAAGGCGCGGGTTTGCCGGTCGGCGAAGGAGGTGAGCGACGACGCGCGCGCGTTGCCCCTCACGCGCACCCGCAGCTCGTGGCCTTCGGAGAAGGCGACCTGCCCGTTCAGGTTCAGCCGATGGCTCAGGTTGTCGGCCTTCTGGTTCGTGGTCTGGTCGACCAGCGAAGCGACATCCGATCCGAAGAGCGCCCGTTGTCGCAGGCTTCGGTCCTGCAGGTTGTCGAGCTGGTTGACGGAGTAGCTGCCCCGAATCCAGTTGTCCTCGCTGAACTCCCGGCTTCCGTTGACCCCGAAGCCCATCGTCTCGGTGACGCCGTCGCTCGACCGCCCGCCCCTCGACCCTCCCCCGCCGCCCGGCATGCCCGCGGCGAGGTTCTGGAATCCACCCCGGGAGCGCCCCTGGTTCACGTTGTTCGCGTTCGCGGTCAGCGCGAGCTGGACGGTGGGGGAGAAGCGATTCAGCGAGAGCGACCCGTTGTACCTCGCCTCGGCGCCCACGGGGGCCGTGAGCCGGGCTCGACTGGCGGCATCGCTCCCGATGTCGCCCCGGGCGCGCCCGAAGTGGCCGCTGCGCGCCTCTTCCCGGAGCTTCAGGTCGATGGTGCGCTCCTCCTGGCCGTCGGGGATCCCCGTGAACTCGGCCATGTCCGACTCCTTGTCGTACACGGCGATCCGCTCGATGGCGTCGGCCGGCAGGTTTTGCATCGCGACCGTCGGGTCGTCGCCGAAGAACTCCTTGCCGTCCACCAGAATCCTCGCCACCGCCTCGCCCTGCGCCGTCACCGAGCCGTCGGCGTCGACCTCGACCCCCGGGAGACGCCGCAGCAGCTCCTCGACGGTGGCGTTGGGCGGGGTTGGAAACGCGCGCACGTTGTAGCTGAAGGTGTCGCGGCGGTTCACGAAGGGAACGTGTTCCACGCTGACCACCACGGGGTCGATCTCCAGTGCCGCCACCGACAGCGTCACGCCCCCGACGTCCACGTCCGCGTCGGCGAGGTTGAAGTCGCGCCGCAGGGTGCCGTAGCCGATGAGCGTGACTTGGAGGATGTAGTCGCCCCCGGGGAGGCCGTCGATGGCGAAGCGGCCATCGTCCGAGCTCAATGTGTGCCGGACCAGCACGGAGTCCGGCCGCGCGAGCGCCACCACCATGGCGTTGCCCAGCCCCGCGCCGGTCGAGTCGGTGACGACGCCCCGGACTTGGAATGCCGGCGGCGTCTGCGCGAGCGTGGCCGGGAGGCGCGAAGGCGCGAGGTAAGCGGGCACGGGCTCGGTGGCGGCGCGCGGCGGCGCGGGGGCTACCGGCGCGGCCATCAACTGCGAGGCCACCGACACCGCGAGGACGCTCAGAATTCGGCCCACGACGGCGAACCGGCCTGGAACGCAGCCTCCGACGGCGAGTCGGCGCCGCACTTCCACTCTTGCGCGCATTACCATCCCGATCAGGGGACCTGGCGCCGGCCCGCGTGACTCCCGGTCCGCGTCGGGGGCGTTCATCCGCGGGGGCACCGGCCCGGCCACGCGGTGTCCGCCCGGTCTTGGTCCCGGCCGCCTACCGAACGCCAACTCCCGACCCGGTTCGGGCCCTCGCCGGCGACCGTACGCCAATCCCGGACCCGCGGGCCAGCTCGCCCGGCCCTCCTACAGCGGCCGGTTCGGGTTGGCGATGGTCCGCCACATGTGCGCGACCGGGCTGTTGTCGTAGCCCAGCCCTTCCTTGGGCTGCCTGAACTGCCGTCCGATGATGTCGGTGAAGACGTTGATGTCCACGTCCATGTCGTCCTGGAACGCGTAGGTGTCGTTCACCGTGATCAGCCGGGCCTCGGCGTACCAGCTGTGGCCGCGCGCGTGCTCGTAGGCCTGCTTGATGTAGGGCTCCGGCACGTAGTCGTGCCCGAAGATGCGGTTGTACATCTCCGGATACTCGTACCCGAACTCCTCGTCCGGGTAGAAGCGCAGGGCCGCGTGATAGCGGATGCCCCAGGAGATGCGCGGGTCCACGTAGGGCTCGATCAGCTGAGCGCCCCACCATCCGTGGTCGCCCTTGATGAGGTTGAGCACCACGTCGTGCATGAGGCAGGCGAAGATGGTCCGCTCGGGCTGTCCCGTGGTGAGCGCGTGCGTGGCGCTCTGCAGGACGTGGTTCGCGGGCGCGAAGCGCAGGCGGAAGAAGTCGAGGAGGGTCGGGGCGTCCGGCAGCGGCTCGAACTCCTCCTCCCGCGGCTGGAAGAGCCGACCGGTGCCGCGCGGCGCCCGGGGCCCCTCCTGCTCCAGCTCGTCGAGCGTGATGATGGAGCCGGCCTCCCCGTCCACCTCCCCCCGCCGCGCGGCGATCTTCTCGTCCAGCTCGTCCTCCATGTAGTGCTCGAGCGCCTCGGCCTTGTCCTCGTGGGACATGATGGCGAGAGCACCCACGGGAAGGCTCGCGAGGAAAGATTTGCGATCAACGTCCACCATCGTTGCCTCCAGCCCCGGGGTCGGCGGCCTCCCGTCGCCACCGAATGTCGCGACGCGAAGAGCCTCTGGTCCAACTGACTAGTACGGCGGGCGCGGGCGTGCGGCAAGTGGGGACCGCCCGTTTCCCGGCGGGTGGACGCTGCGCGGCTCGGGCGGGCATCCGCCTGCTTGTACCTCACGCGGCTCCGGGGCGGGGGGCGATGGGCGCTCCTCGGCATGCTCCACCAACGCGTTCGCACACACGCGCAAGGCGCCCCGGCGGACGGAACGATCCGCCGGGGCGCCTTCGTGCGCGTCCGCCTACCCACCGAAGGGAGCCGGCGGTGTGGGTCCGTCAGAGGCAACCCATCGTGATCGGTGCGGACGGAACGGCGATCTCGCGGCTCCCGAACGAGCAGCCCGGCCCCTCAGGAGTCAAGGCGACACAGCCTGCGCACAAGGCCCGCGTACTCCTCGGGTGGGAAAGCGCCACGGAGCCGAGGCAGGTCGTCGCAGGTAACTTGGAGCATCGCGCCTTGAGGGTTGCCGAGGATCGCGTTCTGTACGCAGGGTGTGAAATCGGGGATCAGGGGGCAAATCTCGTCAACCTTCTGGGTTCCCATGCGCACGGATTGCCAAACGAAGTCGTTAACGGTCCCGGCATGTTCAAGCGCCATGATCGCGTCACCGCCCTCTCGACCAAACTTCAACAGCATCATGAACGCTGCTATGGCGGCCACGTTGTCATCTTGCTGTGCCGTCAAATGTGCTAGGTAGGGTAACGCTTGGTCGGAAGGCAGGTGTTGGTATGAGTCGATGATGATGGACGCCCACTGGTATCCGCGCTCACGTTGGCCCGTGTAGACGCGGAACAGTGCCTCGTCCACGCGCGCGAAGCCAACTCTGCCCGCCTCCGTCAGCGCGTCTTGTGGCGAAAACCTGTCGGGGTAGGCGATGGCCAGCTCCGTGAGCGCCTCAACGAGCATGGCTCGCGTCGCATCCGGCACCTCGCCGAACTCGCCCGCGATGATCTCCGGGTACCGGTCGAAGTACATGTCGAGCTCGAGGGGCAACGAATCCCGGCTGGCCGGATCACGCGCGATCCGCTCCGCCGCCTCGTGCGCGCCGACGATGATGGTTTGCGCTGCGGCCTGATCGACCCTCGCGCGTTCGATTAGGGCGAGAATTGAGGTAATCTCTTGGGCGCGAATGGCCGCCGGCGGGACTTGAGCGCGGATGGCTTCGGCCGGGAGAAGAACCGCTAGGGCCAACATCAGCAAGTACTTGCTCATGGCCATGCCTCCCAGGTTCGATGCTGAGGCCCGCGCGATTTCGGCCCCATTCCGTGCGCGGTGGTCGGCGCGGATGGATGCGATGACTTGGTGGCTCCCGAACGAGCAGCCCGGCCCCTCAGGAGTCAAGGCGACACAGCCTGCGCACAAGGCCCGCGTACTCCTCGGGTGGGAAAGCGTCACGCATCCTGACCACGGCGTCGCAATCCAGTTGAAGCAGTGCGCCTTGAGGGTTGCCGAGGATAGCATTCTGGACGCAGGGCGTGAAATCGGGGATCAGCGGGCAGATCTCGTCAACCTTCACGGTGCCCATGCGCACGGAACGCCAAACGAAGTCGTTCACGGTCCCCGCGCGTTCTAGCGCCATGATCGCATCACCGCCCTCCCTACCGGATTTCGCCATCGTCTCAAACGCCGTCAGGGCCGCCACGTTGTCCTCCTGTTGCGCCGCCAGGCGCGCTAGGTAGGGCAGTGCTTGGTCGGACGGCAGGTGTTCGAACCAATCAATGATCATGGCGGCGCGGATGTACCCGCCCTCATGCTGGGCGGTGTAGACGCGGAACAAGGCCTCGTCCACCCGCGTGAAGCCAACTTTGCCCGCTTCCGCCAGCGCGTATGGCAACATGAAGTTGTCGGGATAGGCGATGGCCAGCTCCGTGAGCGCCTCAACGAGAATCGCTCGCGTCGCATCCGGAACCTCGCCGAACTCGCCCGCGATGATCTCCGGGTACCGGTCGAAGTACATGTCGAGCTCGAGGGGCAACGAATCCCGGCTGGCCGGATCACGCGCGATCCGTTCCGCCGCCTCGTGCGCGCCGGCGATGATGGTTTGCGCTGCGGCCTGATCGACCCTCGCGCGTTCGATCAGGGCGAGTATGGAGTTGAGCTCCTGGGCGCGAATGGCTTCCGGCGGGACTTGGGCGCGGATGGCCTCCGCCGGGAGAAGAACCGCCAACGTCAACATCAGCAAGTACTTGCTCATGGCCATGCCTCCCAGGTTCGATGCTGAGGCCCGCGCGATTTCGGCCCCATTCCGTGCGCTGTGATCGGCGCGGACGGGACGGCGATCTCGCGGCTCCCGAAGGAGCAGCCCGGCCTCTCAGGAGTCAAGGCGACACAGCCTGCGCACAAGGCCCGCGTACTCCCCGGGTGGGAAAGCGCCACGGAGCCGAGGCAGGTCGTCGCAGGTGACCTGGAGCATCGCGCCTTGAGGGTTGCCGAGGATCGCGTTCTGTACGCAGGGTGTGAAGTCGGGGATCAGCGGGCAAATCTCGTCAACCTTCACGGTGCCCATACGCACGGAACGCCAAACGAAGTCGTTCACGGTACCCGCATGTTCGAGTGCCATGATCGCATCCGCACCCTCCTGACCCAGCTTCACCATCGTCTCAAACGCCGTCAACGCAGCCACGTTGTCGTTCTGTTGCGCGGTCAGTTCTGATAGGTAAGGCAGCGCTTGGTGGGGTGGCAGGTACTGGTACGAGTTGATGACGAGATCCGGCCACTGGTACCCCCGCTCACGTTGGCTCGTGTAGACGCGGAACAACGCCTCGCCCACGCGCGCGAAGCCAACTCTGCCCGCCTCGGCCAGCGCGTCTTGCGACGAAAACTTGTCGGGGTAGGCGATGGCCAACTCCGTGAGCGCCTCAACGAGCACCGCTCGCGTCGCATCCGGTACATCTCCGAACTCGCCCGCGATGATCTCCGAGTGCCGGTCAAAGTACATGTCGAGATCGAGGGGCAACGACTCCCGGCTGGTCGGATCACGCGCGATCAACTCCGCCGCCTCGTGCGCGCCGGCGATGAGGGTTGTCGCCGCCGCCTGATCGACCCTCGCGCGTTCGATCAGGGCGAGAATCGAGGTAATCTCCTGGGCGCGAATGGCCGCTGGCGGGACTTGGGCGCGGATGGCCTCCGCCGGGAGAAGAACCGCCAAGGCCAACATCAGCAAGTACTTGCTCATGGCAATGCCGCCGACCGCGCCAAGGTATGAGTTCGGGCGTCCGCGGAACCCTCTCCCGCGTGGGACACGGGTGCGCCGGGCCTGGTAGCGCCGGGTCAACACCTCCCGGCTTGGAGAGGGCGTCCATGCGACGCCTACCCGAGTGGTACTCGCGCGCGGCGGATAGGGTTCATGAATGCATGCGGGGGCCAAGCTGCACGTCCCTGCCCGAACACGACATTGGGCGCGCGGGCGTTGATCCTCCGCCGGCCGCTTTGGGCCCGCGACCCGACGACCGGGCCGCGGACCCCGACCGTGCTTTGGCCTCAGCCGACCTCGGCCAGCCGCCGCACCGCGTCCGCGAGCTTCTCCACCTTGGCGGAATCGAGCGCCCCGCCCGCGTCCGACCCGAGCGCGTCGGCCAGCGACCGCAGCGCCGAGGCGCGGCCCGGGCCCGTCATGCCCTCGGCCGCCGACAGCTCGTCGCGCGCGGCGGCGATCCGGGCCGCGTCCAGGCCGCGGTGCCGCTCGAGCTGGTCGAGGTAGGCGCGCGCAAGGGCGAAGGTGGCCGGCCACTCGAAGATGGGCTGCCCCTGGGAGTTGAGATGGGTCAGCCGCACCGCGTTGGCGGCGTCGATCTCGTTCTGCGTCATGACCTCGCTCGGGACCAGCTCGAGGATGTCCAGCCCGCGCGCGATCTCGGAGTTGACGATCAGCCCGTTGTACCAGTACACGGACCAGCTGCCGCCCATGCGCATCACCTCGCCGTCCACGGGCCCGCGGTCGAAGTAGGCGATCTCGACGGGGTTGGCGGGGTCGGTCCAGTCGAGGAGCGAGATGCCGCCCTGGTACCATCCCTGAATCAGGATGTCGCGTCCGGGAATCGGGATGAGCGAGCCGTTGTGCGCGACGCAGTTCTCCTGCGCCGTCTGCGGCGCGGGCAGCTTGAAGTAGCTCCGGAACTCCATGTCGCCGCCGTCGACGCTGAAGATGGCGTTCGCGCCCCACTCCCTCGGGTCGGAGGCCCGGCACTTGGGTGCGCCGCCGCCGCCCCACTCGTCGGTGAACATGACGGCGGTGCCGTCGTTGTTGAAGGTGGCCGAGTGCCAGTAGGAGAAGTTGGAGTCGGCCACTTCGGAGAGCCGCACCGGGTTCTCCGGGTCGCTGATGTCGATCAGCATGCCGTATCCCTCGCACGCGCCCCCCGCGAGCCCAATGGCGGGGTACACGGTGATGTCGTGGCACTGGGTGGGTCCGGAGGCTTCGCCGTGCGCCGGCCCCGCCATCTGCGCCATGATCGTGGGCAGGGCCTCGCGCAGCGCCGCGCTGTCGGCCGCGGTGGGTGGGCCCTCGCCCCCGCGCTGGGCCACCATCTGGGCCAGCATGGGTTCCACGTAGCGGTCCGGCAGCACGACCACCATGCCCATCATCTCGGCCACGAAGGCGCCACGCTCGCGGGCGGCCTCCATGTCGGCGATGTCGTCGGGCGCCAAACCATGGGTGGGCGGCGCCACCAGGTCCTCGAAGATTCGGGGCGAGCTGACGATCGCGGCGCTGGCCGGATCGGCCAGGGGCACCTTGATGACCTCGATGCGGAAGAGGGCCGTGTTGGGGTCCTCGTCGGGGGGCGCGTCGGAGCAGCCCGGCAGCTCCTCGGCGGGCCGCACCGGGGCCGACCCGGAGACGTAGACGTACACGTTCTCGTCGTCGCCGGGGTGCTCGAGCACGGTGTGCGTGTGGGAGCCGCGGCAGGTCTGCACGTTGGCGACGTACTCGGGCGCGGTGACGTCGGTGATGTCGAAAATACGGATGCCGCGCAGGCGGTCGTGGCTCACCGCCTCCTCGATCCCCTGATCGCCGCAGTCGAGCCTTCCGCCGAATCCCTCGCCCGAGACGAACAGCAGGTGCTCGTACACCGAGACGTCGCTCTGGGAGGCCGGGCACACATGGCTGACCACCGACTCCGGGTTGGCCGGGTCGGAGATGTCCCAGATCTGAACGCCGTCGTAGTTGCCCTGGATGGCGTAGTCGCCGGTGAAGGCGAGGTCGGAATTGGTGCTGCCGACGAATTCCTCCGGCGGGGGCGTGGCCGAGATCAGGCGCAGGTTCCAGATCGCCTCTCCGGCGTCGAACAGGCCGGGCGCGAGTCCGACGCGCGGGTCCGGGGTGGGCGGGTTCACGCGCAGGGGCGCGAGTCCCGCGGGGCCGGCGCCGGAACCCGGCGCGGAAAGGCCTCCGCACGCGGATTGGAAAACGAGCAGCGCCGTCTGGAGAAGAAGCGCGGACGGGCGCGCCGTAGTTTGGATGCGGTCACGCGTCAACGGGCCCGAAGTCATGTGGCGTCCTCGATTGCAGTGGTCGTAATGGTTCGAAACGGGGGGCAGGTTTGTACCCCTGGGTGGTCTAGGCCGCCGCCAGCTCCCGCACGGCCGCCGCCAGCGTCCGCACCTTGGCGGAATCGAGGGCGCCGGCGGCGTCGGAGCCGAGCGTGTCGGCCAGGGACCTGAGCGCGGACGCCCGGGCCGACCCCGTCATGCCCTCGGCCGCGGCCAAGGCGTCGCGCGCCGACTCGATTCGGGTGGCGGCCAAGCCGCGGTGCCGCTCCAGCTGGTCCAGATAGGCCCGGGCCAGCGCGAAGGTCGCGGGCCACTCGAAGATGGGCTGCCCCTGCGAGTTGAGCTGGGTGAGCCGCACCGAGTTGGCGGCGTCGATCTCGTTTTGGGTCAACACGTCGCTCGGGACCAGCTCGAGGACGTCCAGCCCGCGCGCGATCTCGGAGTTGACGATCACGCCGTTGTACCAGTAGACCGACCAGCTTCCACCGCTCCTCATCACTTCGGGGTCGACCGGCCCCCGGTCGAAGAAGGCGATCTCGACCGGGTTGGCGGGGTCGGTCCAGTCGATGAGCGAGATCCCGCCCTGGTACCAGCCCTGGATCATGATGTCGCGACCCGGGATGGGGATCAGCGACCCGTTGTGCGCCACGCAGTTCTCCAGCGACGTCTGGGGCGCCGGCATCTTGTAGTAGCTCTGGAACACCATGTCGCCGTCCTCGATGGTGAAGACGGCGTTCGCGCCCCACTCCATTGGGTCGGACGCGCGGCACTTGGGCGCTCCGCCCCCGCCCCACTCGTCGGTGAACATGACGGCGGTGCCGTCGTTGTTGAAGGTGGCCGAGTGCCAGTAGGAGAAGTTGGAGTCGGCCACTGCGGAAAGGCGCAGCGGGTTCTCCGGGTTGCGGATGTCGATCAGCATGCCGTATCCGCCGCACGCCCCGCCCGCGAGCCCGATGGCGGGATACACGGTGATGTCGTGGCACTGGGTCGGGCCGCTCTCGCTTCTGGCGGGCATCTGCGCGGCCAGCTGGGGGAGCATTTCCCGCAGGGTCGCGCTGTCCGCCGGGGTGGGCGCGCCCGCGCCCCCGCGCCGCTCGACGATCTGTTCGAGCAGCTGGAGCGCCTGCCGGTCGCGCATGATCCTCGGCTGACCCCTCACCTCCCACACGAAGGCGCCGGCCGCGCGGGCCGCCTCGAGCTCTTCGATGTCGGCGGGCGAGAGGCCGTGGGTGGGGGGCGCCACCAGGTCGTGGAAGATGCGGGGCGAGCTCACGATCTCGGCGCTGGCCGGATCGGCGAGCGGCACCTTGATGACCTCGATGCGGAAGAGGGCCGTGTTGGGGTCCTCCTCGAGCGGCGCGTCGGAACAGCCCGGCAGCTCCTCGGAGGGTCGCACCGTGGAGGAGCCTGACACGTAGACGTACACGTTCTCGTCGTCGCCGGGGTGCTCGAGCACGGTGTGCGTGTGGGAGCCGCGGCAGGTCTGCACGTTGGCGACGTACTCCGGCGCGGTGATGTCGGTGATGTCGAAGATGCGGATGCCGCGCAGACGGTCGTGGCTCACCGCCTCCTCGATTCCGCCTTCACCGCAGTCGAGCCGCCCGCCGAGTCCCTCGCCGGAGACGAAGAGCAGGTGCTCGTGCACCGACACGTCGCTCTGCGAGGCCGGACACACGTAGGTGACCACCGATTCCGGGCTGGCGGGGTCGGAGATGTCCCAGATCTGGATGCCGTCGTAGTTGCCTTGGATGACGTAGTCGCCGGTGAAGGCCAGGTCGGAATTGGTTTGGCCGATGAAGCGTTCGGGCGGAGGCGTGGTCGAGATCAGGCGCAGGTTCCAGATCGCCTCCCCGGCGTCGAACAGGCCCGGGGCCAGGCCGACGCGCGGGTCCGGGGTGGGCGGGCTCACGCTCAGGGGGGCGAGCCCGGCGGGCGCCATGCCGGCGCCCGGATCGGCCGACGAGTAGCCGGCGCACGCGGGCAGGATGGCCAGCAACGCCGCGCACGCGAGGAGCGCGCTCGGGCGGGTCGGGGGCGGGACGCGGTCGCGCGTCGATGTGGGAGACGTCATCTCGGTACCTCGCTTCGATATGGATGTGGCGATCACGGAAGGCGGGTGTGTCGGGTCGGCGTGGCCGGGGTGGCGGGCCCTCCGAGGAGACGGGGCGTCTCCATGTCAGGGGCCCGGCGCGGCCATCCGCTCGAGCATCAGCTCCATGCGGGCGATCTCGGTGGCCTGATCGACCTGGATGTCGGAGGCCATCTTGAAGATGAAGTCGTCCTGGGCGGCGCCGTCGGTGGCGAACAGGTCGTGCACCATGGTGACGGCGCCCTCGTGGTGTTGGATCATGTAGGTGAGGAAGAGCCGGTCGAAGTCCCGCCCCCGGGCCCGTTCCAGCTCGCCCAGCTGCTCGGCGGAGAGCATCCCCGGCATGTGCGCCGCGTGCTCGGGTCCGTGCACCATGAGGGTTGCGCCCTCGATGTGGATTTCGGGCACGGGCAGGCCGCGCTCGCGCAGCCAGCGCTGCATGATGGCGATCTCGTCGCTCTGGGCGTTGATGATGCGCGCGCAGAGCACTTGGACGGTGGGGCTGGCGTCGTTCTCAGGGGCGAGCCCGGCCATGACCAACGCCTGGGCGTGGTGCCCGATCATGCCGGTGATGAAGTGGATGTCGGCCTCGTGCGGGTTCAGCAGCAGGCTGTCGGCGCGCGCCTGGTAGATGGCCTCGAGCCGGGCGATGCGGTCGGCGTCGGGACGCGCGGCGGGCGGGCCGGCGCCCGGACCGGCGCCGGCGCAGGCCTGGAGGGCCGCGACCAGCGCGAAGAGCGGAGCAGGGTGGATCCTCATGGCATTCAACATACCGAATTCGGGTCGGACTCGCTGGTTCGGGCTTGTTGACGTCCCCGGTCCCGTAGCCGGCCGCGGCGCGGTCGCCGCGTCGAAGCCGGGCATCCGCCGTTGCCGTTGCCGCGCCGCGACTCGCCCACGAGGTTCCCGCGCCGTAGCTTCCCCGCTCACCACGAATCCACTGGCACCGAGGTCCGAATGACGACGGCAACCAAGGTCGGGCATCCCCGAGGGTTGATGACGCTCTTCTTCACGGAGATGTGGGAGCGATTCTCGTACTACGGGATGCGCGCGCTTCTGATTCTCTATCTCGCGGAGGCCACCACCGCCGCGAACCCCGGGATGGGGCTGGACGTCGCGACGGCCGGGGCGATCTACGGGCTGTACACGGGGCTCGTGTACCTGCTGGGACTGCCGGGGGGCTGGGTCGCGGACCGGCTGTGGGGGCAGCGCAAGGCCGTCTTCGTGGGGGGATGCGTCATCGCGGCCGGGCACTTCAGCATGGCCGTTCCCAACGACTTCAACTTCTTCCTGGGGCTGATCCTGATCGTCATCGGGACCGGTCTGCTCAAGCCCAACGTGAGCTCGGTGGTGGCGGACCTGTACCCCGAAGGGGGAGCGAGGCGGGACGCCGGGTTCTCCATCTTCTACATGGGGATCAACGTCGGCGCGTTTCTGGGACCGATCGTGTGCGGCTGGCTCGGGCGGGACTGGAACTGGCACCTGGGCTTTTCGGCGGCCGGGTTCGGCATGGTGCTGGGGTTGATCCAGTTTCGGATGGGGTACGGTCGCCTGGGCGACGCCGGCGTGCTGCGCACCGACCAAACGTCGGCGCAGGTCGCCGCCCTGAGCCGCCGCTTCTTCGTCGGCTGCGCCGCCTTGGCGCTCGCGCTCGTGGCCTTCGGCCTGCTGGTGTCCAGCGGCACGATTCCGATCACCCTCACCGACGTCGCCACAGGCCTGGCCGGGCTAATCCTTGTGGTCGTGGTCGTGTATTTCCTCTACCTCATGTTCTCCGGCCATACCGTCGTCGAGAAGAAGAAGATCGTGGCCATCTTCTGGTTTGCGATGCTGGCCGTGCTCTTCTGGTCGGGATTCGAGCAGGCGGGCTCGTCGCTGAACCTCTTCGCCGAGAACTACACGGACCGCACCATCGGGTCGTGGGACTACCCGGCCGAGTGGCTCCAGTCGGTGAACGCGTTCTTCATCGTCTGCCTGGCGCCGGTGTTCGGGTGGCTGTGGGTGTGGCTCGCGAACCGCAACGCCAATCCGTCGACGGCGGTCAAGTTCGCGCTGGGGCTGCTGGGTCTGGCCGCCGGCTTCTTCGTGATCGCGTGGGGCGCGGCCAACGCGACGCCGGACACCCCGGTGTCGGCCTCGTGGCTCGTCGTCATGTACTTCCTGCACACGGTGGGCGAGCTGGCGCTGTCGCCGGTGGGGCTCTCCGCGGTCACCAAGCTGGCGCCGCCCAGCCGGGTGAGTCAGATGATGGGGCTGTGGTTCGTGGCAACGTCGCTGGGCAACGTGGTGGCGGGGCTCGTGGCCGGACGACTCGAGGCGCTGGCGCCTTCGCCGCTCTTCTTCGCGGTGGCGCAGATCATCGGCGTGGCGGGACTTGTCGCGCTGTTGATGAGCCCGTGGATCAAGCGCCTGATGGGCGACGTGAAGTAGGCCGAGCGCAAGGGAGGCGCGGGGGTCCGGTTCCGACCCGGAGTCCGTGGATGAATCCGCCCGAGCACCGAGAGTGGCGTGGCGCCGGGCTGGCAAGGCGCCTTGGTCGGACTATCGGCCGGTTCCCTTGCGCGGGATGCGCGCGTCCGCGATGGCCGCGTGGTATACGAAGGACGCCATGATGACGGCGTTCTTCATGAGGTCGTCGATGGGCAGGGTGTCGTAGAAGTCGAGGTTGGTGTGACCCCCGGTGCCGCCCACGCGCGCCTGCAGGAACTGGAACGCGGGCAGGCCGGCGCGGTCGAAGGGAACGTGGTCGGTGCTGCCGACGCCCTGGGTGGAGAGGGTGGTCATGCCCATGTCGCGCAGGGGCTCCATCCACGCTTCGAAGATGGGGCGCACGTGTTCGTTTTCCTGCAGCCACACGCCCCGATACTGGCCCGGGCCGTAGTCCTGGTTGAAGTAGACCGAGAAGTTCCCGTACGCGGGGTGGGTGCCGGACGCGGGGTCGCCGAAGTGTCGGCGCACGTATTCGGTGGAGCCGAACAGCCCCTGCTCCTCGCCCGACCAGAGCGCCACCCGGATGGTCCGGCGCGGCCGCGCCCCGATGGCGTTCAGGATGCGCGCCGCCTCGAGCATCACCGCCACCCCGGAGGAGTTGTCGCTCGCGTTGGGGCTCGCGTGCCAGGTGTCGAAGTGGGCGCCCAGCATGACCACCTCGTCGGCCAGGTCGGTGCCGGGGATCTCGCCCACCACGTTGCGCGCCTCGGTGACCGACGCCCCGTGGCGGTTGCGCACCTCCGCGTCCACGGTGACCGGAATGCCGCGCCGGAGGATGCGGTACATGCGGTTGTAGTGCTCCGGGGTGACCGCCACCACCGGAACGGACGATAGGGTGGCTTCGCGCGACCAACGGTCCTCGCGCGCCCCGGCCCGGGCGAAGCCGCGCACCGCTCCCGGCCAGCCGCTGTTGGACTCCAGCACCAGCGCGACCCCCTCCTCGACGAAGAAGGCGAGCCGCTCCGCCGCGGTCAGGATGTCCGGGTTGGCGGGAGGATCCGGGTAGAGGCGCGAGAAGTAGGCGTCGGGTCCGGGCGGCGGAGGGATGACGTCCTCGGCGAGTCGGCGCATCTCCTCGTCGCTGCGGCGGGGCGTGCCGGTCGCGAACCGAGTGAGGTCGATGGCGGGGGGTGGGGTGGAGAGGACGGCGCGGCCGCGCAGCCGGCCCCTCAGGGACTCGAGGTCGCGTCGCGCGCGCGCATCGGCGATGACCACGTCCAGCTCGAGTCGGCCGTTCGTTCCGGGGGTGTGGGCGATCGGGTAGGCCACCATCGGCTGGTAGGCGGGCGCGGTCATGTGCACCGACACGTACTCGTTGTCCCAGCTGACCCCGTAGGGCATGAAGGGCTCGCGCGCGACGTTCGCCAGCCCGACGCGCTCCATTTCGCCGACCACCCAACGCTGCGCCCGGTCCATGGCCTCGGAGTTGGTGAGCCGCCCGCCCAGCACGTCGGTCATGTAGGAGAGCGTGTTGGCGAGCTGGGAGCGCTGGAGACCCTCCTCGCGGATGCGCGCCACCATCGCGCGGTCGACCGGGAAGGCCGCGGCGGGGTCGGTCGGAGGCCCGCTCTGGGCGGCGGCCGGCCCCGGGATCGCCAGAAGCGCCAGCAGGCCGTGGATGAATGCGCCCGAGCACCGAGAGCGGCGTGGCGCCGGGCTGGCAAGGCGCTGCGAGGGCCGATTGGCGGAGCCATTGGGCCGAAAAGCAACGCCGCGCGCGGCGAACCAGCGCGGATGCCACGCCGCTCGAATGCCGGGGGGAGTCTGTCCACGGCCTGCTGGGACGAGCCCCCACGGCGGGAGGGTCCGCGCTCGCCGCCCCGCCCGCCGGTGGCCCCGGCCCGCGGCCGTTGGCGCGGCGGGGGTCGGATGGGAGCGCCAACGGCCGGGTGCGCCCGCTTCGGGCGCGCGCGCGGCCCTCACGTTCCCGCCGGGCGAACGCTGTAGTTGTCGTTGCGCCACATGCGCATGCTTCCGTCCGGCAGCTCCTCGAAGATGAACGCCTCGCCCAGGTCGTCGTTGTCGCGCACGCGCCGGAAGGTGCCGTCCTCGATGTGGCGCAGCCGCGTGAGGGAGCCGAGCGGGTCGTCGGTCGGGAGGGACAGCACGTGCAGGTCGCCGTCCCACGTCAGCACGGCGCTCTCGCCGCCGAGGGGCCGCTGGTAGGTTCCGGCGAATCGCCCGAGATCCGGCTGGGCGTCGTCGCGGCCGGGCGCGTCCGCTTCGCGCTTGCCGGCCGCCCGCCGCAACGCGGGCGCGACGATGTCGTAGGTGGTCTGGGCGAACCGGCGGGCGTTCACGCCCTGGCCGTTGGTCATGAAGGCGGTGGCGACCTTGTCGCGCGGGCGCAGCAGCAGCTGGCTGCGGTATCCGGGACAGGAGCCCCCGTGGCCCACGAACGTGTCGCCATCGGACCGCCACACCGAAAAGCCCAACCCGTAGGTGGCGTTCCCGTCGGGCTCGAGCCAGTGCACGCGGTGCATCTCGCGCAGCGTGTTGCGGTCGAGCAGCTCGTCGTCCCCCTCCAGCACGCGGAACTGCCACGACGCGAAGCGTCCCAGGTCCTCCACCGTCGAGATGAACCCGGCCGCGGCGCTGATGCCGCGCACTTGGTAGTCCGGCACCAGCCGGCGCTTGCCGTCCCGTCCGCGCGCGGTGTAGCCGCTCGCGAGGCGGTTGCCCCGGAACCGGTCGTCCAGGTCGGTGAAGGTGCTGGTCATCCCCAACGGGTCGAGGATGTTGGCGCGCACGTAGTCGTCGTAGCTCCGCCCCGACGCCTCCGCGACGATCTCGCCCGCCAGGGTGAGCGCCAGGTTGGAGTACTGGTAGTAGGTGCGCGGCGGATAGAGCATCGACTGGGTGGGCAGCGTCTCCACGACCTTGTCGCGGGTCGGGAAGGGATAGTCGGGACCCGTCCAGTAGGGCGTGCCCGCCTCTCGCGGCAGACCGGAGGTGTGGGTGAGCAGTCCCTCGATGTCCACCGGTCCCGACTCCGGGTAGTCGTCCTTGATGTCGAACCAGGCGAGATGCTTCGCCACGGGGTCGTTCAACGCGAGCTTGCCCTGGTCACGCAGCTGGAGCGCGCCCACCGCCGTGAAGAGCTTGGAGATGGAGCAGATGGAATACAGGGTCGAAGGCGTTGCGGGCACGCCGCCCTCCACATGGGCGTGACCGTATCCCTTGGCCCACACCAGCTCCTGGTCGTGGACCACGGACAGCGAGGCGCCGGGAATGCCCCCGTAGGCCTGCGCCGCATCCATCCAGACGTCGAGGAGATGCAGGGCTTCCGCGACGCCCGGGTCGTCGGCGAGCGATTGCTGGGCGCCGACGGCGGGCGTGGCGAGCGACGGGAACGCCAGTGCCAGGGCGACGATGGCGAGGATCCCGCGCGGATGCCACGCCGCTCGAGTGCCGGGGGGAGTCCGTCCACCGATGGACAAGGGGTTGCGGCTCCGGGGGTGCTTCATGGGGGCGTCCTCCTCGACGTGCCGTGGGGGCGGGACCTGTGGTGCGCGGGCCTGGGCGTGTGGATGAGCGGGTTGCGGGAGGCGCGCGACACGTCCGGGAGTGAGGCGCGCGGGGCCGACGCGCGACGTCGCGTGTCCGCTCCATGATTCAGTGTAGCGGTCCGGCGACGAATCCGCCCGAGCACCGGGCGGCGTGGAGCCGGGCGGGCAAGGCAACGCCGAGCGTGGCGGTCGGGCGCGGGCCGCAACGCCACTCGAACGCCGGGGGAATTCGTCCATGGGCCGCGCGAGCCCGACCGCGGCGGATCCGAGGCGCGCCACCCATCTCCCCCCGCGCCCGGCGCGGACGTACAATGGGGATTCCCGCAAGCACCGTTTTGGACGAGGAGACGACCATGAACGCCCATCAGCCCGGCCGCGTTGCGCTGACTTGGCTGGCCCTGGCCACCGCGCCCATCCCCGCCCGGCCCGCGCAGGTCGCCGCGCAGACGAACGTGGCGCGCGTCGAGGCCGCGGTCGCCAACCTGGAGTGGCGCAACATCGGGCCCACCATCATGGGGGGGCGGGTCTCCGACCTGGCCGTGGTCGAAGGCGACCCCGCCACCTTCTACGTGGGCACCGCCACCGGCGGAGTGTGGAAGACCGTCAACCACGGCACCACCTTCGAACCCGTGTTCGACGACCAGCCGACCCAGTCGGTCGGGGACGTGACGGTCGCGCCCTCGAACCCCAACGTGGTGTGGGTGGGGAGCGGGGAGCCACAGAACCGGCAGAGCTCGCCGTGGGGCAACGGGGTCTACAAGTCCACCGACGCCGGCCGCTCGTGGCGACACATGGGGCTTGCCGAAACCCACCACGTCTCCCGCATCCGCATCCACCCGCGCGACCCGTCCACGGTGTACGTGGCGGCGGTCGGGCGGCTGTGGGGCGCCAACCCCGAGCGGGGCGTCTACAAGACCACCGACGGCGGCGAGAGCTGGGAGCTGGTGCTCTTCGTGGACGAGGACACGGGCGCCATCGACCTGGCCATGGACCCGAACGACCCCGAGACCCTGTTCGCCGCCATGTACCAGCGCCGGCGCACGGCCTGGGGGTTCAACGGAGGTGGGCCCGGGAGCGGAATCCACCGGACCACCGACGGCGGGGCCTCCTGGACGAAGCTCACCGAGGGGCTGCCCGAAGGGGACATGGGACGCATCGGGCTGGACATCTTCCGCGGCGACGGCAATCTGGTGTTCGCCATCGTGGAGGCCGACAAGCGCACCCCCGGTCAGGGCTTTGGGGGGGCTGGGGGCGGCGCCTCCCGCAACGGCGTCTACCGCTCCACCGACCGGGGCGAGAGCTGGGAGCGGATCAGCCCCACCAACAACCGCCCCATGTACTACAGCCAGATCTGGGTGGACCCGAACGATCCGGAGCGCGTCTACACGGCCGGCGCCAGCCTTTACAAGTCGCTCGACGGGGGCAACGTCTTCACCCCGGACGCGGCGACCGAGGTGCACCCCGACCACCACGCCATGTGGATCAATCCGGCCGACTCGGACCACATCATCCTGGGCGGCGACGGCGGCGTGTCCATCAGCTGGGACCGTTCGCGCACCTGGCGTCAGCTGACCAACCTGCCCCTGGCCCAGTTCTACCAGATCGGCGTGGACATGCGCGACCCCTACCACGTGTGCGGCGGACTGCAGGACAACGGTTCGTGGTGCGGGCCCAGCGACACATGGTCCAACCAGGGCATCCGCACCCGCGATTGGTACAACGTCGGGGGCGGCGACGGCTTCCACACCGTCATGCATCCCGACAACCCGCGGGTGATGTTCTCGGAGTCGCAGGGCGGGAACCTCATGCGCGTGGACCTGGAGACCATGGAGCGCACCCGCATGAGGCCGCTGGGTCGGCCCTTGGCGGACGAGGCGGAGCGCGAGCTGCGCTGGAACTGGGACACGCCCGTGCTCCTCTCCCGGCACGACGAGCGCACCGTGTACGTGGGCGGCAACGTCCTATTCCGCTCCCGCGATCTGGGGATGACCTGGGAGGAGATCAGCCCCGACCTGACGCACGCCATCGACCGCGCGGAGCTGGAGATCATGGGCGTGCCGGGTTCGGAGCCCATGATGTCGGCCAACGACGGACAGGCGTCCTACGGCAACCTGAAGGCGATTTCGGAGTCGCCGCTGGACGCGTCGCTGCTCTACGTGGGAAGCGACGACGGCAAGGTGCACGTGACCTTGGACGGAGGCGGTTCCTGGACGGATGTGACCGGCAACATTCCCGGGCTCCCGGAGCGCACCTACGTGAGCCGGGTGGTGGCGTCGGCCCACGACCACGCCACCGTGTACGCCACCTTCGACGGCCATCGCAACAACGACTTCGCGGCCCACGTCCACGTGAGCGACGACTACGGCGCAAGCTGGCGGCGCATCGTCGACGGGCTGCCCGCCACCTCGGTGAACGCGCTCGCCGAGCACCACCGGACGGCCGGACTGCTCTTCGTGGGCAACGAGGTCGGGGTGTTCTTCTCGGTGGACGGCGGGGAGCGCTGGATTCCCCTAAACAACGGCCTGCCCGCGGTTCCCGTGGACGACATCAAGATCCACCCGCGCGAGAACGACCTGGTGCTGGGCACGCACGGGCGCGGCATTTACATCATGGAGGACATCGCGCCCCTTGAGGGCCTGACCACGGAAGTGCTGGCGGCCGGGGCGCACCTGTTCCCCGTGCGGCGCGCCACCCTGTACAACCCGTACACGCCGCAGGGATGGACGCCCGGGGTGTACGTGTCGCCCAACCCGCCGCCCGGGGCGCTGGTGCGCTACCACCTCGCGGACGACCTCCCGGCCGCCGCGCCCGTGGCCACGACCACGAACGGGAACGGCGGCAATGGCGCGGGCGCCGACGACGCGGACGCCGACGGGGACGACCCGGCGACCGCGCGCGCGCCATCGGGGCGGGCCCGCATCACCATCCTCGACGCGGGCGGCGAAGTGGTGCGCGAGCTGACCGGCCCGGGGAGCGCGGGCATCCAACAGGTTCGGTGGGATCTGCGGATCGAGCCGCCGTACGAGCCGTCCGGGGCGGGTCCGGGCCAGGGTGGCGGCCTTCAGGGCGGCCAGGCGCGCGGCCCGCGCGTGCTTCCGGGCGACTACACGGTGCGCCTGGAGGCGGCCGGGCTCACGCGCGAGCGGCCGGTGACCGTCCGCTTGGATCCGCGCGTCGAGATGAGCCGCGGCGACCTGGAGGCCCGGCAGGCCGCGCTCATGAGCGCCCACGACCTCGCCCGCCCGGTGTACGAGGCGGGTCGGGCGGTCCAGCGCGTGACCACCCAGCTCATGGAGGTTGGCGCCCTGCTGCGCGAACAGGACGAGGTTCCGGAAGCCCTGAGCGACGAGGTGAGCGATCTTCTGGAGGAGGTGCGCGAGCTCGGGCGCGACATCAACCAGGCGGCGGCCGGAGCGCGCGCCGCCGGGGCCATCGAGTCGTCCAGCACCCGCCCCACCGCC
Organism: Longimicrobiales bacterium; assembly: GCA_965221265.1. Lineage (GTDB taxonomy): Bacteria > Gemmatimonadota > Gemmatimonadetes > Longimicrobiales > Gaopeijiaceae > BD2-11. The sequence goes on from OZ244873.1 coordinate 1,334,624, forward strand.
GACCAGCTCTGGCGGCTCGACCAGTCGTGGGAGCGGGTGCCGCCCCTGGTCGAGCGGCTGAACGAGATCTTGACGGGGAGCATGCCGTCGATTTACCGGCGGCTGGACGAACGGGGGATTCGTCCCGATCCCGGCGAAGCGGTGACCGTGCCGGTACGGCGCCGGGGCGGTTAGCCCTCGGCCTGCCAGCGCGACTCCGGACTTGGCTGGTTGCCCAACTCCGCGCTGACGCCAGAGCGTCGCCGGCGCGCAAGGCGTTGCGCGTGCTCGGCTTCGTGCTGGCCGTACTGGGGTGGTTGTTGGGCCTCTCGGGGTAACGGCCCGCGCCGGAATCCGGCCCTACGCGACTTAGCTTAGTCCACTTAGCTTAGTCATATCAGGCGGGTCGCCCGGCGACCTCTCGCCGTGCGCCCGCACCTGGGCTTCGAGCTCATCCCGGCTTGCGACAGCCGTGCCCACCTTGCCCACGACAATGCCCGCGGCCACGTTGGCCAGCCACGCGGCCTCGGGGTGGGACCGGCCGCCGACGGACGCGGCCGCGAACGTGGCGGTGACGGTGTCGCCGGCCCCGGTCACGTCGAAGACGTCCTGGCTGTGGGCCGACAGGTGATGCGGAGCCTCCGCGGGCTGGAACAGGCTCATTCCGGCTTCGCCGCGCGTTACCAATAGGGCCTGGGCCTCGCTCCGCCGCAGCAGCCATTCGGCGGCGCCGGCCAGCGACGACTCGCACTCCAGGCCATCACGCATCGCGTTCTCCACCTCGGCGAGGTTGGGCGTCAGCACGGTGGCGCCGCGATATCGGGCGAAGTCGCGCGCCTTGGGGTCGACGAAAATGGGCAGGTCGGCGGCCCTCGTCCTCTCGAAGAGGGGCTCCACCAAGCCGGGCGCGCAGACGCCCTTGTCGTAGTCGGAGCAGATGAGGCCATCCACCTCGGCCAGGATGGAGGTCGTCTCCGCCAGCGCCCGGGCGGCCAGCTCCGGCGGCAACGGCCGGTGGCTCTCGCGATCCAGACGGACCAGCTGTTGATGGCCGGCCATGATGCGCGTCTTCTCGGTGGTGGGGCGCGCGGCATCCTCCAACAGCACTTCCCCGATGCCCAGCGCCCGCAGCCGTTCCCGTACCCACCGACCGGTGACATCGTCGCCGACGCCGCCGACCAGAAGCACCTCGCAACCGAGGGCGCGCAGGTTGGCCGCCACGTTGGCGGCGCCCCCCAGGCGGCGCTCACTCTCGATGCCCGCCAGCACGGGCACGGGCGCCTCGGGAGAGATGCCGGAGACGTGTCCGAACACGTAGGTGTCGCACATGACGTCGCCAACAACGAGGAACTTCATGGCGTTCCGAGGCCAGATCCCGGGCGTCGAGGTTGGCATGCGTACCGGCCGTCAGGTCTCGAACACCGCATCCTCCACCAGCGCGCACAGGATGTGAATGATCGTGATGTGGCCTTCCTGGATGCGCTGCGTGGAACTCGACGGCACGACGATGCTGTGGACGCCGGGCATCCTCGCGACCCGTCCCCCGTCGTTTCCGGTCAGCGCCACCTGCCTCATTCCGGCGCTGGCGGCGGCCTCGAACGCCCGGATGACGTTCGCCGAATTGCCCGACGTGGAGATGCCAACGAGGACATCGTCCCTCGCGCCCAAAGCCTCGACCTGCCGGGCGAAGACCTCCTCGTACCCGAAGTCGTTGGCGCACGAGGTGAGTACGGAGGTGTCCGTCGTAAGCGCCACGCAAGGCAGGCCGCGCCGGCGCCTCCGGAACCCGCTCACCAGCTCGCCGGCCATGTGCTGCGCGTCCCCGGCCGAGCCGCCGTTTCCGCAGACCAGAACCTTGCGTCCCTCGGCGAGCGCGTCGATGAGCAGGCGCGCGGCGCGTTCGATGCGGTCGGCATGCCCCACAAGCCGCTGTTTGGCGCGGACGGAGTCCCGCAGGATGGCGGAGATCTTGCGCTGGACGGTGTCCATGGGGTCGGTCAGTCGCGCGCGGGGTCCACTACCGTGGCCGAGCCCGACACCGCTGGAATCACGCGAGGAAACTCGACGACGAACTGCTCGAACTGCTCGACGAGCTTGACGATGAGCTACTCGAACTCGAGGAGGAAGAGCCACCGGAGCTGGAGGAGCTGCTCGAAGAGCTCGACGAGGACGAGCTGCTCGAGGAGCTTGACGACGAACTACTCGAACTCGAACTCGAAGACGAAGAACCGCCGGAGCTTGACGACGAGCTGCTGGAGCCGGAGGAGCTGCTCGAGGAACTCGACGAAGAACTGCTGGAGCCGCTCGATGAACTGCTCGAACTCGACGAGGAGCCGCTCGAGGAGCTCGAACTTGACGAAGACGACGACGAGCCGCTTGAGGAAGACGACGACGAGCTGCTGGAGCCACTCGAGGAGCTTGACGACGAGGACCCGCTGGAGCTGGAGGAGCCGCTCGATGAGCTCGACGACGAACTACCGGAACTACTCGAAGAGCTCGACGAAGGGCCGCTCGACGAGGACGAGGAGCTCGCGGCACCCGCCGAACCCGATGAATCGTTGCCGGACGACGAACCGCCCTCGTCGTCGTCGGGAAGGGTAATCTCGGCGCATCCGAGCAGCTGCGCCGCCGCGGCGCCCGCGATTCCGCCGGTGAGCAGGCGCAGGAACTCCCTCCGCTCCTCGCCGACTGCGGGGAGCCGGTCGCGTCCTGAATCGGGGGGGCGGTCGCTCATGTCCTCCACTCCGCGGGTGAACCCTTCGGGCAGTCTATCTCACCCGCACGCGACGATGCAAGCTCGCCGGACACGACCTCGACCGTCCTGATGGGCTAATCCCCCCGCGTGCGAGGACGCAGGTAATCGATCGCTCCGCCATCGAAGTACCACTGGATGCGCCGGATCACCTCTTCCGCGGAGATCATGTCCATGCAACGAGGCAGGTCGCCCACGACATCCACGCAGAGCTGGTCGGGGTCGTCCTTGTGGTCTCCATCGCCCAGCGGCACGGTGCGCGACTTCCAGCAACCTCCGTTGTCGCAGCATCGCAGCGCGCCGACGGTGTGAATGAACTGGTGGTGCGGGTAGGCGGTCCAGTGGGGTGGCTCGCGGCCTCCCGCCACCACGACGCACGGGCGGTTCAAGGGCATGCCCGGCCGGACCTCCACGGCCGCGGCCAAGTGCATCGGCAGGCTGACCGGCGTCACCACGCCCTGGGCGTGATACATCAGCCGCACGAGCTGGCGAAGGCTGGTTTGCCCCCTCATGTCGACCACCCCGTCGAGCGGTGGATGATGGTGCCCGTCCTCACCGATCTGGACGAACTCCACTCGGCCCCGGAAGTGGTCGACGACCGCCTGGTACCGCTTCGGGTCCCACCACTTGATGGTGTAGTCCAGTTTCCCGCCGGAAACGATGAGCCAAAACGGCGTGCAGACTCCCCGGGCCTCCTCCACGCGGGAGAACCACTTCCTCTCCTCGTCCGAGAGGTGGATGTCGCCCTTGAAGGCGCTGGGCTCGATTCGAAGGCCCAGCCTTTCGTTCAGGTAGTGGATGAAGCCGTGAAGGAAGTGATGGGGCGTCTGGTTGCTTCGGTGAATCAAGGGGTAGTGACAGTCCAGGACCTCCACGTCGGGGTCCTCCTCGTCCAGCGAAACGAGGTGCGGATTGTGCTCCCACAACGCGGGACACGAGGTGCGGACGTCGGTCAGAAAGACATCGGGATGGCACAGGTGAAGGTCCCGCACGGCCGCGGTGAGCATCACGATGTCGCCCGGCGACTGGAAGTTCCGCAGGATCAGCTTCCGCATTTGGCGCGGCTCCGCCGTGCTGGCAGGCAAGTCTGGGCGCGATCCGACCGCTTCTACGGCAGCCTGCCCGCGATCCACACCGTGCGGAAGACGGCGGTCGCCACCGTGCCCGCCGCGGTCACCGCCATCACGGCAAGCAGCACCGTGCCCGGCTCGCGCCCCAGGAGCGCGGAGCCGCCGCCGTCGAGGATCGCGCCGAACCCGATCAGGAGGAGTCGCTCGGCGCGCTGCATCACGCCCGCCGTGCACAGCACGCCCTGGCTCTCGCCGCGCGCGCGCGTGTAGCTCACCAGCAGCGAACCCCCGAGCGCCGCGGCCACCACCGCGAGGGCCGGGCCGGAGACGCGAAAGGCCACCGCCAACCCCACGAACGCGGCCACCTCGGCGAACCGGTCGATGGTCGAGTCCAGAAACGCCCCGCGCGCCGATGCCACGCCGCGCGCCCGCGCGATGCGCCCATCCAAGGCGTCCGCGGCGCCGCTGAGGAGTACGCCCCAGCCCGCCAGCGCGAACCGTCCGGAGGCGAAGAACCAGCCCGCCGCCATCCCCATGGCCAACCCGAGCAGGTTGAAGAAGAGCGGCGAGATCTCAAGGCGCACCGATGCCCGCTCAACCGGCCGCACGAACCAGTAGAACCAGCGGCGCACGAAGGAACCAAGCACGAACTTGCCCCGCGTCGACGATTCGAGCGCGTCCGGCGCGCGGCTGGCCCGGCTCAGCGCGAACACCGGCATGGACGCCAGCCCCACCCCCAACACGACGACCAGCACGGTCAACTCGGGTCTCACGACGTTCGGGCCCCACGCGTTCCCGGCGCCGGCCGACCCCTCCGCTTCACGGACCGGCGCGCCCCGGGCGATCCGGCGCGCCCGGCCCGCAGCACCCGCCACGCCTTGGGGAGCAGCAGCGGGAAGGGGAAGCGCCGCTCCAGGGGCGTGATCTCGAAGGTCATGCCCGTGCGCCGTTCGACCTTGCGCACGATGTAGGGGAACCAGCGGTCGAAGGTCACCATGTGCTTCACCCAGCGGGTGGTCGCGCGCGCCTTGCTCACGCCGAAGTACGCGTTCAACCTGAGCTGGGCCGCCACCGACGCGGGCCGGGCCGCGCGGTACTTCCCGTTCGACCGCGCGAGCTCGCCCGAGGCCACCCCGGCCTCCAGAATGGGCGCGTAGATGTCGCGCAGGGTCTCTTGCTGGGCCTCGTACACCACGCCCACCCGGCCGCCCCGTTCCGGCCGAATCTCTCCGGCGTAGGAGATCTCGAGCATGCGCCGGCAGAAGTCGTCCACCGAGAACGCGCCCTCCAGAAAGGGCAGGGTCCAGTCGAGCACCATCCGTCGCGCGTCGGCGATCCGCTCCTCGACCCAGGCGGCCGTCTCCTCGTCGCGCGCATGCACCATCGATATGTGGTGCGCCACCCGGCCGAGGCAAAAGTGGTCGAGGCGGCGTGGCCCGAGTTCCCGCTCGAAGTCGGCGCGCGAGAGCACGAGGCACTTGGCCAGCGGGCCGTCCGGGGGCTCTGGCCAGAAGGCCACGACGGTGGGGGCCAGCACGCGGCTCACGGTCGCCAGCAGCCCCGCGCTGCGCGCCGTGTGGCCGAGCTCGACGAGGGCGCGGTAGAACGCCCCGTAGTCGTCGACGACCACGACCAGGTCGTAGGCGCTGTGCCGGTCCGGGCTCGCCGACACGAGCCGCGATCCGTACGCCAGCACGGCCACCAACCCCTCGTCGCCGGTCTCCCGAAGCTTCGAGACGAGGTGCTCGGTGGACGCGTCCATTGCCCTCACGCGGGCTCCGGCGCCGCGGCGCCGCGCCGCATGTCGTTGAGCAACCCGGTCATGACGCCCCGCATCTCCTTGATGAACGGCAGCAGGTCCGCTTCGGGCGACGGCGAGTCGTACGGGCCCCGGCACTCGACGTGGACGCGCATCGCCGATAGGTTCCCGACGAAATCCTTGAGCCGCGCCCGTTGCCACAAGCCATCCGCCACGACGACATACACCTTCCACCGCCGCGCCGCGAGGATCGTGGCGAGCCCCAGCGTCTTGAAGGGGCCGATGCGACCCGTGCCGGTTCGCGTGCCCTCGGGATACACCACGAGCGGCTGCTCGGACGCGGCCTGCTCCTCGCGCAACCGCTCCAGCTCGCCGCGCAGGGTTGCTCGCGGATCCACGAAGGGGTATCGGTACAACCGCGTCATGTGGGATATTAGGGGAACGCCCTTCTCGTAGCGCTTGCGCGTCAGAATGCGCGGGTAGGTGCCGCGCATCGACGCGACAACGAGCGGGATGTCGACCAGCGACTGGTGGTTCATGAGCACCAGAACGCCGGGGGAAGCGGGAATCCGGGGCAGCTCGCCGAAACGGGCGCCCCCCATGTGGCGAAGGAAGAAGATGACCACATGAGCCGTGAAGCGCTGCCACTCGGTGAGCACCGCGTCCCGGCTCGCGGGAAGCATCCGCGCCATGGGCGCGATCAGGAGGCGCTGAATCAGATCGCACGCCAGCAACGCCGCGCCGAGCGCGGACAGGGTTAGGACGCCGCGGGGATTCACTGAGGTTTCCTGGATAATCCGAGTGGTCCGATCAGGAGCGAATCGAGTAAACATATGACCAGCATTCGAAACGCTAGCAGGAAGTCCGCTCCGTCGTCAACGCGCCCCGGGGCCCGCGACGGCGCCGCGGATCTCGCCGTGGCCGCCACGGAGGGTGAGGCGCACGACGCTCGCGGCAACGCGGGGAACCGCGCCGATCCACCGCCGGCGCGCCTGGGCGACTACGACTACACCAACTTCTACTTCGGCGCGGGCACGGATCCGTTCACCATCCTGGAGCCGTTCGGAGCGTGGTGGAAGGACGCGGAGTTCACGGGCGGCTACTACCTGTACGGGCTGCCCATGGGCTCGGCCCCGTCCACGCGCGTCGAGATCGGCGACCCGAAGACCCGCGAGCGGCTCGAGAACCTCATCAACTTCGCCTCGTACAACTACCTCGGTCTCTCCTACCGCCCCGAGGTGATCGAGGCGGTGTGCGACGCGGTGCGCAAGTACGGCGCCGGCGCCTCGGGTTCTCCCGTGCTCTCGGGCACCATGGACCTGCACAAGCGGTTGACCAGGGAGCTGGCCGCCTTCAAGGGAAAGGAGGGGGCGCTCCTCTTCCCGACCGGGTACAGCGCCAACGTGGGGCTCATCTCGGGCCTCATGCGCCCCGGCGACCTGATCGTGGCCGACAAGCTGGCCCACGCGAGCATCGTGGACGGGATGATCCTCTCGAAGGCGACTTCGCGCTTCTTCAAGCACAACAACCCGGAGGATCTCGATCGCAAGCTGAAGGGGTTCAAGGGCAAGAAGCTGGTGGTGGTCGAGGGCGTCTACTCGATGGACGGCGACGTGGCCCGGCTGCCGGAGGTCGTCGAGGTGTGCCGCGCGCACGGCGCCCGGCTCCTCATCGACGAGGCGCACTCGACCTTCGTCTACGGCCCGAACGGACGCGGGGTCGCGGAGCACTTCGGGCTCGACGACGAGGTCGACATCCACCTCGGCACCTTCTCCAAGAGCCTCGGCGGCTTGGGCGGGTTCGTCGCGGGTTCGGCGGAGCTCATCTACTATCTGCGCGGCTTCGCCCGCTCGCGCGTGTTCTCGTGCGCGCTCCCGCCCCCGGTCACGGCCGGGCTGCTGAAGGCGCTGGAGATCGCCAGGGCGGAGCCCGAGCTGCGCGAACGGCTGTGGGACAACGCCCGCTACATGCACGGTCTGCTGGGCGAGGCCGGGGTGGACGTGGGCGACTCCACCTCCCAGGTGATCTCCATCATGATCCGCGACGACGCCGGCATCTTCCGGATCGCCGAGGATCTGCTGCACCGGGGCGTCTACATCAACCCCATCCGCTTTCCCGCGGTGGCCAAGCACAAGTCCCGCTTCCGCATGTCGATTTCCGCGGCCCACACGCGGTCCGAGCTCGAGGAGGGCGCCGAAATCATCGTTTCCATCCTCAGGAAATACGGAAAATGCCCCTGACCCGGTATCACTACTCCCAGGCCGTCAGCGCCTTCTTCGAGATCGCCACGGCGGATGCCCGTCGAATCCTTCCCCCCCACCTCCAACCGCTCGAGGTTCAACACGAAGCCAGCATCCTCGCCGTCACCGCCTTCGACTTCACCGACAGCATGGTCGGCCCCTACCAGGAGATCGTGCTCTCGGTCATCGTCCCGCCCTTGGTGAAGCCGGGCCAGGAGATGGCGAAATCGGCCTTCTACCCCTTCCTGGTGGGCACGAGCACCGAGGCTTCGCGCGCGCACGCCATCGAGCGCTGGCACCTGCCGCACTACATGGAGGACCTCGACATCGACTTCATGCCCTCGGACGGGCGCATGCGGGTGGAGGTGCGCGAGGGCGACCGACCCATCATGGACTTCGAGATCGCGGACCACCAATCGGAGCCCGTCGATCACCTGTACCAGTCGTTCATGGTCAACGGCGACAGCCGCTTCAAGGTCGACATTCACATGCGCGGACCGCACAGCGAGCACGAGGAGGAGCTCGGCTCGCTCAAGCTGTACGAGCACCCCATGACCGCGCGGCTGACGCTCGACCAGGTCGCCGCGTTTCCGTTCCGGGAGCAGTGGATGAGGGACGGGGTCCAGGTGTTCGAGGAGCTGGAGAAGATCTGAGCGGAGGGGTGCGCGCCTTCGTCATCTTCAACCCCGCCTCCGGGCGCGGGCGGGGGGCGCGCCGGATGCCACTGTACCGCAGGCTCCTCGACGGGCACCTCGGAGCCCACGAGTGGGCGGCCACCACGAAGGCGGGCGAGGAGGCCGAGCTCGCGGACCGGGCCATCGCGGAGGGCGCCAAGCTGGTGGTGGCGGTGGGCGGCGACGGTACGTGGAGCCAGGTGGCGGACCGGGTGGTGGCGTCGGGGCGTTCGGATGTGGCGTTGGGACTCCTGGCCGCCGGAACCGGCAACGACTTCGCCCGGAGCCTCGGGTTGACCTACCGGGATCCCGAACACGCGGTCGCCGCCCTCGCGGCGGGCCGAACCCGTCGCATCGACGTGGGACGGGTGGTGTCGGGGTGGCGCCCGGCCCCGTCTCCGGAGGTTGCGCCCACCGTGGCTTGGCGCGATGGGCCGCGTCACTTCCTGAACCTGGTGGGCTTCGGCTTCGACATCGCCGTCATCGACGCCAGCCTGAGGGCACGCTTCCTGCAGGGCGAGGTCCTGTACAAGGTCGCCGCGCTCCAGCAGCTGATGTTCTTCCGCGGCACGCGGCTGCGCGTGTCGGACGGCGAGGGGTGGAGCACGGAGGGGAGGCACCTCATGCTCACGATCTCGAACGGGCGCATCTTCGGGGGCGGGTTCCCGATCGCTCCGGACGCGGACCTCGGGGACGGGCGCCTGGACGCGTGCGCGATCGCCGACTCCTCGCCCCTCGGCCGGGCCCGCCTGTTCGGCCTCGCCGGGAAGGGCGGGCACGTGGGTGCCCCGGGGGTTTCCATGCGCCAGGGCCGCGCCTTTGCCGTGCGGTTCGGAGGGCGCGTACGTTACGAGGTCGATGGCGACGTGCATCAGTCGCGCGCGAGCGAGGTGCGCGTGGATGTCGCGCCGTCGGCCCTTTCGGTGATCGTGCCGTGAAGGAGGCTGGATGGATCGCCTTGTCGAGGCCCCACCGCGCACCGCACCGCCCATCCGCGTAGTCACGGCGGCGTCGCTCTTCGACGGACACGACGCCGCCATCAACGTGATGCGCCGGATCCTCCAGGACTCGGGCGCGGAAGTCATTCACCTGGGGCACAACCGCTCCGCCCTCGAGATCGTCGAGTGCGCGATCCAGGAGGACGCCAACGCGATCGCGATCAGCTCCTACCAGGGCGGGCACATGGAGTTCTTCACCTACGTGCGCGACCTGCTGCGCGAACGGGGCGCGGACATCCGCATCTTCGGTGGCGGGGGCGGCACCATCCTGCCGGAGGAGGCCGAGGAGCTGCGCCGGCGCGGCATTGATCGGGTGTTCTCGCCCGACGATGGGCGGACGATGGGCCTGCAGGGGATGATCGACGAGGTGCTGCGGGGGGCGCGCCGCCCCATGCCGTCGCTAGCGGATCCGGGCGGGGCGGCGCGCGCGCTCGCCGGTGGGGACGACGGGAACGTGGCGCGCATGATCTCGGCGGTCGAGAACGGCTGCCCGGGAGCCGACGAGGCCATGGAGGTGGTGGCGGAGATGGCGGCGGCCCGGCGCGTCCCCGTGCTGGGCGTGACGGGCACGGGCGGCTCGGGCAAGTCGTCGCTGGTCGACGAGCTGGTGCGCCGCTACCTGTCGGGGACTTCGGAGGGGAGGGTGGCGATCATCTCGGTCGATCCGTCCAAGCGACGCACCGGGGGGGCGCTGTTGGGCGACCGCATCCGGGTGAACGCCGCGGCGAGCCCGCGGGTCTACATGCGCTCGCTGGCCACCCGCGCCTCGACCCTCGGCCTGTCGCCGCACGCGCGTCAGGCGGTGGAGATCTGCAAGGCCGCCGGCTACGACCTGGTCGTCATCGAGACGCCCGGAATCGGGCAGTTCGGCGCCGAGGTGGTGGGGCATTCGGATGTGTCGCTGTACGTGATGACGGCCGAGTACGGCGCCGCCAGCCAGCTCGAGAAGATCGACATGCTCGACTACGCGGACGTGGTCGCCATCAACAAGTTCGACCGCCCGGGGGCGCTGGACGCGCTCCGCGACGTGCGCAAGCAGTATCGCCGCAACCACCGGCTGTGGAGCGTCCCCGACGAGGCGCTTCCGGTGTACGGCACCGTGGCCTCGCGCTTCAACGACGCCGGCGCGACCCGGCTGTACCTGGCGCTCCTCGACCAATTGCGGCGCAAGACCGGCGCGCCCCTCGAGACCGAACGCGACCCGGTCGACGACGATCGCGCCGACCACACCCTCATTCCACCGGAGCGCACCCGCTACCTGGCCGAGATCGTGGAGGCCGGGCGGGACCACGCGCGCGGGGTCGGGGAGCGGGTGGAGCTGGCTCGGCGGCTGTACCGGCTGTACGGGGCGATCCAGCTGCTGCGCGGGGGCGAGGGGGGCGCGGGCGCGGCGGATCCCGGCTCGACCGGGGCCGCGACGGGCGTGGCCACCGAGCGGTCGGGCGCTTCCGGCCGGGACGGCGCCGGCGCGCGCATCCCCCACGGAGAACCGGAGCAACTCGCGCCCCCGCTCGAAACGGCGGAGGGGGACGACGCCGCAGTGGGCCGCCTGGTCGAACTCTACCGCGAGACCCGCGCGCGCCTCGACGACGAAAGCCTCGACCTGCTCGCGGAGTGGCCCTCGGTGCGGCGCCGGTACCAAGCCGGGAGCCTCACCTTCCAGGTGCGCGGCCGGACCCTGGAACGGAGCCTCCACGGCGAGTCGCTCGCCGGCACGCGCATTCCCCGCGTCGTGCTGCCCCGCTTCCGGGACTGGGGCGAGGTGCTGCGCTGGCGCCTCACCGAGAACGTTCCTGGCGCGTTTCCCTACGCCGCGGGCGTCTTCCCGCTGCGCCGCCGGGACGAGCATCCTCAGCGCATGTTCGCGGGCGAGGGCGGCCCCGAGCGCACCAACCGACGCTTTCACTTCCTCAGCCGGGCGAGTCGGGCCAACCGCCTGTCGACCGCCTTCGACTCGGTGACGCTCTACGGGGAGGACCCGGACGAGCGCATGGACATCCACGGCAAGGTCGGCAACTCCGGGGTGAGCGTCGCCTCGGTGGACGACGCCAAGAAGCTCTACTCCGGCTTCAACCTCGCCGACCCCTCCACCAGCGTGTCGATGACCATCAACGGTCCCGCGCCCATGCTGCTCGGCTTCTTTCTCAACGCGGCCATCGACCAGCAGTGCGAGCTGCACATCCGGGAGAACGGCCTGGAGGCGGAGGTCGAGGAGCGCATCCGGGCCCTCCATCGCGAGCGCGGGGTGGAGCGACCCCGCTACCGGGGGGCGCTTCCGGAGGGCAACGACGGCCTGGGCCTGACGCTTCTCGGCGTGAGCGGCGACGAGGTCCTCCCGCGCGAGGTCTACGAGCGCATCCGCCGCGAGACCCTCGGCGTCGTGCGCGGCACCGTCCAGGCCGACATCCTCAAGGAGGACCAGGCCCAGAACACCTGCATCTTCTCCATCGAGCTGGCGCTTCGCCTCATGGGCGACATCCAGCGGTACTTCATCGACGAGGGGGTGCGCAACTTCTACTCGGTGTCCATCTCCGGCTACCACATCGCGGAAGCGGGGGCCAACCCCGTCACCCAGCTGGCGCTCACGCTCGCCAACGGCTTCACCTACGTCGAGTACTACCGCTCGCGCGGGATGCGCGTCGACGACTTCGCGCCCAACCTGTCGTTCTTCTTCTCCAACGGCATGGACCCCGAGTACGCGGTGCTGGGGCGGGTCGCGCGGCGCGTCTGGGCCAAGGCGATGAAGCACGTGTACGGCGCCAACGCCCGCTCGCAGAGGCTCAAGTATCACATCCAGACCTCGGGCCGGAGTCTCCACGCGCAGGAGATCGCCTTCAACGACATCCGCACCACGCTTCAGGCCCTGCACGCCCTCTGGGACAACTGCAACTCCCTGCACACCAACGCCTACGACGAAGCCATCACCACGCCCACCGAGGAGAGCGTGCGCCGCGCGCTGGCCATTCAGCTGGTCATCAGCAAGGAGCTGGGCCTTTCCGCGAACGAGAACCCGCTCCAGGGCTCGTTCGTGATCGAGGAGCTGACGGATCTGGTGGAGGAGGCGGTGATGCGCGAATTCCTGCGGCTGTCGGAGCGCGGGGGCGTGCTCGGCGCGATGGAGCGGATGTACCAGCGGGGCCGCATTCAGGACGAGTCCCTCGAGTACGAGTCGCGCAAGCACAGCGGGGAACTGCCCATCGTGGGCGTGAACACCTTCCTGGGCCCGGAGGGATCGCCCACCCGCGTGCCCGGCGAGGTCATTCGCGCGACCCCGGAGGAGAAGGACCACGCGATCGCGTCCAACCGCGCCTTCCGGGCGCGCAACCGAGGGCGCGCGCAGGTCGCGCTCGAGCGGCTGCGCAAGGTGACGCTGGAGGGCGGCAACACCTTCGCGGCGCTCATGGAGGCCTGCAAGGTGTGCACCCTGGGACAGATCACGGCCCTGCTGTACGAGGTGGGGGGTCGGTACCGGAGGAACCTGTAGCAGCCCCCTCGGCCATGGACGATGATCGCAAGCGGACCACCGGATCCGGGTGCGCGCACCGCGTGGCGGTCCGGGGGCTGCTCGGAGTTTGCCGATGAGTCCGTCCGGCCACCGGGAGCGCCGGAGCGCCGGGCTGGCAAGGCGCTTCGCGGGGCAGCTCGCGCTGAGCCTGTTGTTGGTCGTCCTGGAGGCGGCGGGCTGGATCCTCTTCCCGCTCATGATCGGCCGAGCCATCGACGGCGTGCTCGCGGATTCGGCGCGAGGGCTCCACGAACTGGCGATCCTGGGGGTCGCCGCCATGGGGATGGCGGTGGTCCGTCGCCTGGTGGACAGCCGCGCCTACGCGCGCATCTACGCCACCCTCGGCGAGGAGATGGTCGGAACCGCCGACGGGACGAGCACCTCAACCCGCACCGCGCGCCTGGGGATGCTCAAGGAGATGGTCGGGTTCTTCGAGAACTCGCTTCCCGAACTCGTCAACGGCACCCTCGGCTTGGCGGGCATCATGCTGATCGTCGCGACGTTGAACCTTCCCGTCTTCGTCGGATGCGTCGTGACCGCCACCGCCACCGTGACGCTCTACGCCCTCACCGGCAGGTTCACGACCCGGTACAACCGGGGCCTCAACGACGAGCACGAGCGGCAGGTCGACGAGGTGCGCAGCGGTGACCCCGGCCGTTTGGGCGCGCACCTCCGCGCCATGATGCGCTGGAACATCCGGCTCTCCGACCTCGAGGCGGCCAACTACGGGATCAACTGGGTGTTCATGATCGCCCTGCTGGTCTTCGCCGTGCGCGCGGCGGTCCGAGAGACGGCGGAGTACGGCGCGGTGTTCGCCGTGGTCATGTACGTGTTCCAGTTCATGGAGTCCATGATGATGCTGCCGTTGTTCTATCAGCAGTGGCTGCGGCTGCGGGAGATCTCGAAGAGGTTGGCGGGCGTGGTGGGATGAGGACGCGGTTCGGTTCGCCGGCCCGGCGCCACGCCGATCACGGTGCTCGGGCGGTGGCTTGCGGGATGCCGTCGCACCCCCGAGCCTTACCCATGGCGCACCACGATGCTCGGCGCTCCGCGCCGTCAGCCAGCACCCGGAACTCGGACGCCAACGTGTCGACCTTCTCCGGATCCTCCGCCCGCGGCGCCCGCCGGCGGTCCCAGGCAGCCCGCGGCGGATTCATCCACCGACTGCCGAGCGCGGTCATTTCGTGCTTGGTCCTGGTGGTCGCCTCGTGCGCCGTCCCCGCACCCCGCGCCCACATCTCGGAGGACGTGCGCGTCCTGGACACGTACCCCTTCTCGGACCCCAACCCGGTGCCGGTGCTCGCCACCGACCGCAGGCTGTATCCCTACCACACCTTCGAGGGATACGCGGCGACCCCGGAGCCTCGGGAATGGAGGGTCGTGACCATGGAAAACGACTTCATCGAGGTCTTCGTGCTCCCCGAAGTGGGCGGCAAGGTGTGGGGGGCGGTGGTGAAGGAGACCGGCCACGAGTTCATTTACCGCAACGAGGTGATGAAATTCCGGGACATCGCGCTGCGGGGCCCGTGGACGTCGGGCGGCATCGAGTTCAACTTCGGCGTGATTGGGCACACCCCGGCCACGGCCACCCCCGTCGACTATGCGCTGCGCGAGAACGCGGACGGCAGCGTGAGCGCCATCGTCGGCGCCACGGACCTTCCCTCGCGCACCCCTTGGCGCGTCGAGATCCGCCTGCCCGCCGACCGGGCCGCCTTCGAGACGCGCGTGCTGTGGCGCAACCCGACCCCGCTGGAGCAACCCTACTACAACTGGATGACGGCCGCCGCCTTCGCCCGGGACGACCTGGAGCTGTACGTGCCCGGCGACGCGTACCTGGAGCATTCCGGACGGGAGCGTCCGTGGCCGGTGGACGAGGAGGGGCGCTTCCTCCCCCTCTACCGCAACAACGCCTTCGGGGGAAGCAAGTCCTACCATGTGGTGGGGGCGCTGAACGACTTCTTCGGCGGCTACTATCGCGACGACGACTTTGGTTGGGGGCACTGGGCTCCGCACGAGGAGATGCCCGGGCGCAAGATGTGGCTGTGGGCGCTCTCGCGCGAGGGCGGCGTCTGGGAGGATCTGCTCACCGACAGCGACGGACAGTACGTGGAGTTCCAGGCGGGTCGCCTGCACGTGCAGTATCAGCCCGGGGCCGATCGCAACCCCGTTTCCCAGGCCACCTTCGAGCCACTCTCGTCCAGTCGCTGGACGGAGACGTGGTTCCCGTTGGAGGGCACGGGCGGCCTGACCGACGCCTCTCCGCGCGGCGCCCTGCACGTGGAGGTGGGCGAGGGCGGTGTCCGGGTGGTGGTCCAGGCGTTCGAGGCGGTCGCGGACACCGTGAAGGCATGGGCGGGTGGCGAACCAGTGGCGGCGCGTCCGGTGACGCTCGCGCCCCTCGAAGCGGTGACGGTCGAGGTCGAGGTTGCGCCCGGCGACCCGTGGCGGGTTTCGCTGCCCGGGCTGGATCTGGAGGCGTGCTCGAACCCGGGCGACGCCGGTTTGGGGGGCATCTGCGGGCCCGACGGCGACCCCGCGTTGTCGCGATCCTTCGCGACCAACGCCGAAGTCTGGAACGCCCTCCCGGAGACGGATCGCTTGGTGTTCGAGGCGCGCGAGCTGGCGCGGGGTCGGCGGTACGCCGAGGCGCGGGGGCTCTACGAACGAGCGCTCGCGGCCGAACCGTGGAACCGGGAGGCGCTGCTGGGCTTGGGCGCGCTCGCGTTGCGGTCGGCCCGCTACGAGGAGGGCCTCGCGAACGCGCGGCGCGCGCTCCGCCTCGACACCTACGACCCGGAGGCCAACTTCCTCGCGGGGAACCTGTACCGCGCCCTGGGGCGCCGCGCCGACGCCTTCGACTCGTTCGGGTGGGCCGCGCGCTCGGTGGCCCACCGCGCCGCCGCGCGGATACGGATGGCGGAGCTGGCGCTCGAGGACGGGGACTTGGCCGACGCGCGCCGCCAAGTTGCGCTGGCGCTCGACCACGACCGCCGGAGCATTCCGGCGCGCGAGGTGCTGGCCGTCGCGTCGCGTCTCGCGGGAGATGGGGCCGGGGTGGACCGAGTGCTCGCCGAGCTACTCGAGCTCGACCCGCTCAACCACTTCGTGCTGGCCGAGCGCCTCCTCGCGGCGGCCGCCGGGCAGTCGGGGGAGGGAGAAGCCGCGGCCGCGGCCGCCGCCCGCCTCGCCGCTTCGATGCGAAGCGAGTTTCCGGGGCAGACGTTGCTGGAGCTCGCCGTTGGCTACGCGAACCGCGGACTGCCGGGCGATGCGGCGCGCCTGCTGGGGCTGGCGGAGGAGGTGGGCGGCGGCCCCGTGGCGGTGGCGTGGCGCGCCTTTCTGGTGGACGACGCCGATCTGCTGGGGGGTGAGGTCGATCCCGCCTTCGCCTTTCCCCATCGGCCCGAGACGCTGCCGGTGCTGCGCTGGGCCGCCCGTCAACACCCACACTGGGGTTGGCGCCACCTGTTGGGCCTCAACCTGTGGGCGCTCGATCGCGACGCCGAGGCGGCCGACGTGTTGGCGACCTTGGGCGACGACCCCGACTACGGACCCGCGTACGCCGCGCGCGCGCACCTGACGGAGGCCATGGGCGGCGATCCGGGACCGGACTTCCGGCGCGCGGTGGCGGTCGATCCCGGCAGCCGGCTCCTCCACGTCGCCCTCGTCCGGCACCTGCAGGAGGCGGGGAGCTGGGCCGAGGCGCGCGAGGCGTCCGGCCGGGCCCGCGCGCTCTTCCCGGACGACTTCAACCTCGACTTGCTCCACGTGCGCGGGCTCCTCCAGGCGGGAGGCAACGGCGAGGCGGTCGAGATCCTGACGGAGACCCATGTCCTCCCGTCGGAGAACGCCCGCGAGAGCCATCTCCTGTACGAGCTGGCGCACGTCGGGGCGGCGCTCGACGCACTCGAGGACGGCGCCCGGGGGGCGGCTCCAGGGCGCAACCCCGACCGCGCGGCCGCCCGTCGCCACTTGGAGGCGGCCCTCGAATGGCCCGAGTCGCTCGGTCAGGGGCGGCCCTTCGATCCGGACGAGCGGCTGGTGCGGTTCCTGCTCGCGGTCGTGGCCGATGGTGGTGGCGTGGGGCCGGAAGCCGGGGCCACCCCGGCCGAAGCGGCCGCCTCCGCGCTGCGCGCCCGCGCCGATTCGCTCACCCGGGTCGCGTCGCCCGTCGCGGAGATCGAGCGGGCCGTCATTCGTCGGGCGCTCGCGGTCGCGCGTCTGGTGGGTGGGTGAGCCGTTGCAAATCCACGATCACGGGAATTGCAAAAGCACGGTTGTGGGAGTTGCAAAAGCATGATCGTAGGGGTTGCGAAAGCACGATTGCGGCGTCATGCTCTCTCGCATGACACCCAACGCCCCATTCCCGCCGGACTATCGCCCGCGGATCGCCGACCGCGAATTGACCCGGAGGCTCGCCGCGGCGGGGGCCGTCGTGATCGAAGGTCCGAGGGTCTGCGGCAAAACCACTATGGCCCGCCAGGCGGCGGCGAGCGAAGTGCTCATGGACGCGGATCCGGCCGTGCCGCAGACGATGGCCGTCGATCCGCGGCTACTCCTCGAAGGGGCGACTCCGCGACTGATCGATGAATGGCAGGCCGAGCCCGGCATCTGGAACCACGTCCGGCGAGCCGTTGATGATCGGCCAGGCCTGGGCCACTTCATTCTCACAGGCTCGGCGCTTCCCCCCGACGACATCACCCGACACACGGGCGCTGGGCGGATGAGCCGTCTTCGGCTCCGTCCCATGTCGCTGTTCGAGCTTGGGCGCGGTACGGGTCAAGTGTCCCTGAAGCGAGTCGTAGCGGGAGACCCAGTGCCACGCCTCACGCACGACATGCCGCTCCCGGACTTGGCCGCGTTCATCTGCGTCGGTGGTTGGCCCGGTCACTTCCGCAGGGAATCCGAGGAGGATGCGCTGCTGGCCAACCGCGACTACCTGGACGAGGTCCGCCGCGTGGACATCCGGCGGGCGGGTGGCGTTGCGAGGGATCCCGAGAGAGTCGGCCGTTTTCTGCGAACGCTCGCGCGCAACACCGCCACGTGCGCGTCCATCGCGACCATGGCGAGGGATGCGGGAGGCGCGGATCACTCGCTCAGCGACGAGACCGCCCGTTCCTACCTTGTCGCGCTGGAGCGCCTCATGGTTGTGGAGCACCAGCCTCCATGGGCTCCCCACCTGAGGTCCCGGTCACGCCTCAGACACGCCCCCAAGCGACACTTCACGGATCCCTCACTCGCGACCGCGGCGTTGAACGCCGGCCCCGGGCACCTCCTGAACGACATCCCCTGGTTCGGTCTGCTCTTCGAATCGATGGTCGTTCGAGACCTGCGCGTCCACGCTCAGGCGATGGGCGGGCGCGTGTTCCACTACCGCGACAACACGGGTCTGGAGGTGGACGCGATCGTGGACGCCGGTCCCGGCCGTTGGGCCGCGTTCGAGATCAAGCTGGGCCAGGGGCGAATCGACGAGGCGGCCGCCACCCTCCTTCGGTTCGCGGGCCGGGTGGACACCGCCCGAAGCGGCCCGCCGGCGGCGCTCGCCGTCATTACGGGAGGTGGCCATGGGTACCAGCGGCCCGATGGCGTGGGCGTGATTCCGGTGGGGGCGCTGGGGCCGTGAGGGTGGTGGGGGTGAGCTTGGTTGTGGGGTGGTATAAGTTCTTTTGGAAACGGCACTTCGGTATAGTATCATCCCTCGATCACAAGTGATATCATCTGTCCGCCGAGCGGGGATCTTGGGTCCACCACTCACGGCGAGGGAAGTCCGGCGGAGGTGTCTGACTTGGGCCACCCAGCGCCCGGGGCAGACGAGCTCACTGCTCATCTTTGGCGTGGCGGTGACGCTTGGGCTACGGTGGACGACCAAGATATGCGCACAAGACCAGCGAATATGCGCACGGCGTAAGTGATGTCACAGTAATAGGTTGTGACGATATGCGCACGACGACGGGTGAATATGCGCACGATGAGGCGCGGATATGCACAACCGATGTGGGACTTGGGCCGAAGTCACCGCGCGATCCATCCGATCCAGCCTACACGCCGGCCCGCTCCCCCACCTGTCCTAGTAAGATAATCACCTGACAGGTGTCCCCAAAAGGGGACGGTGGCCAGACCGGCCTCACCGAGGTTGGTTGAGAGGTGTTCGACGCACTCAACAACCACGGAGGAGAACAGAATGACCACCGTCCAAGCAGAGAAGATAGCGCGGCGGAAGCTGTCGCTGCTACAGCTCGCCCAGGAACTCGGCAATGTGTCGAAGGCGTGCCGGATCCTCGGCTACAGCCGCCAGCACTTCCACGAGATCCGCCGCAACTTTCAGGTGTACGGCGCCGAGGGGTTGCTCGACCGGCTGCCCGGGGCGAAGGGGCCGCACCCCAACCGCGTCGCGTCGTGGCCGTGGACACCTTCTTCGCTGGCACTCTCAAGGGCGTCGGCAAGGTCTACGTCCAGACGGTGCTGGACTGCTCCAGCCGCCACGTCTGGGCCCGGCTCCACACCTCGAAGATGCCCGTGACCGCCGTCCAGATCCTGACCAACCACGTGCTGCCCTCCTTCGAGGAGCGGGGCGTGAGGATCCGGGTGATCGTGAGCGACAACGGGCGCGAGTACCGCGGCCGGCCGGACAGGCATCCCTACGAGCTCTTCCTCCAGTTGGAGGACATCGAGCATCGGACCACGAGGAGGCTGTCCCAACCGTAGTTGGAGGTTGCGGTGGCTCCCGTGAGTTTCATGCTACGGATGCGGCCTCGTTCTCGGCAACCGGGGCCGTGAGTTCGTCCAAGTGCGCCTTGAGGATCCACAGATCCCGGTAGCCCATGATCCTGCGGTAGCTCCGCTCCGCGTCCATGAACGAGGCGGCCGCCCAACGGACCACCATCGACCCGTCCCGCCAGCGCGTGACGCGCCGCATCCGCTGGCGCATGCCGGAGTGGGCGTTGTCGATCAGGTTCGTCGTGCCCAGGCAGCGGCGCAGCGGAGCCGTGAGCCCGAGCTCGCTTACGGTGAAGAGTTCGTCCAGCCCCTCGCGCAGGCTCCGCGCGGCCGCCGGATGCTCCCTGTCGACCCATGACGCGAATTGCTCGATCCTCGCCCTCCCATCCGTTCCGTCCAGCTTCCAAGCCGCCCGCAGCACCGCGCGCGCCTGGTCGTGCAGCGTCTTCGGCAAGTGCCCCAGCACATTGCGCATCTTGTGGTTCCGGCAGCGCTGCACCTTGCAGGCCTTCCCGAAGACCTGGTCGACCGCCTTACGCAGCGCCCTCGAGCCGTCGATGACGAACAACCGCCCCCGCCTCGGGTCCAAGCCGCGCTCGACGAGCTCCTCGAGCAGGGCCAGCGCGACCGCCGCGTTCTCGCTCGCACCCTCCCGGATGCCGAGAATCCGCTTGTTCCCCTCCGCGTCCACGCCAAGCGCCACCAGCACGTGGTGGCCCGCGAACTGGACGCCGTCGAGGTACACGACCACAACGTCCCGGTCGTCCAGCCGCCGCTCGGCCAGCTCCCTCAACCGCTCGCCCGCCGCCTCGGCCGCCCGCCGGCTCACCGACGACCTGCTCACCCCCGCCGTCTCCGCCATCTCCCCGATCGCCTTCCCGTACGCCCGCGTGCTCACCCCGCGCATCAGCAGCTCCAGCATCCGGTCCCCGAGCCCCTCCGGACGCCGCAGCATCTCATAGGCCGGGATCGCGACCTCGCCCCCGCCCTTGCGCCTCAGCCGCGGCTTCTCGACCCGGACGGCTCTGTCGGACAGGTACACACGGCCCTTCTGCCGGCCGTGGTAGGCCACCCCGCCGCCGCGCCGCCTGCCCGGCTGCTTCGGCCCGGCCACGTCCGACGCGCCAATCTCCAGCACCGCCTCGATCGCCGCCCGCCCGATGACGTCGATGATCGTGTCCAGCGCGTCTCCCGCCCGCACGAACACATCCGCCAGCGGCAGCAGATGCCGCCCTTCCCTCGCCAGCAGCTCCCGGGCCGCCCGCTTGTCGGCCCCGCCCCTTCCTTCGTACCTTTTCCTCATCGTGGTGGTCTCCCGTTGGGGTTGATTGCTCGCCTGATTCTAACCGGAATCAGGCCCCCGGGAGCCACCACGACCTCTTTTCCCCTTCGGAGAACCTCCAACTATTCCTGGGACACCCTCACCACGAGGGTCGGGAGGCTCCAGTCGAACGGTTTCATCGAACGCTTCCACCGCACCCTTCTCGAGGAGCATCTCCGCATCAAGGGACGGACGACCTGGTACGAGACCGTTGAGGGGATGCAGAGGCAAACCCCCTAGCCCCCGACCGGGAAGGAGGCCGGAAAGGCAGCGTAGAGCCTGACCTCGGTGAGGCCGGGTGTCAGGTGATTACCGTACTTGTACAGTTGGACTGAGTTACCGAAAGGCGCGTCACCTGCCGCGTTCATGCTCGAGCAGTGATCGGTACGGTCGGAGCCACTCCTCGCCGTACGTACGGACAACCCGGTCGACATGATCTTCATCGGCTTCCGTTTCCAAGTCAGCTAGGTAATCCAGAAAGTCCTCTCGAGTCCGATTGGAAAAAATCTTCGTGGGGTAGTTGACTTGGGAAGCCACCGGTGGCTCGCCCAAGATCTGGGCGAACTCATTATCGATGAACATGGCGTCACAATACGGCAAATAGGCGGAGATGAATTTGATGTCGTTGCTCGTGCCTTTGTCGGGAACGCGCCGCTGACCGTTACCCGCTCTATATCCCAACCCAGCAAATAATAAGGCACTCAAGTGATTCTCAGGAGCACTCAATGCTTCCTCCGAGTACAGAAAATCAATCATTCGGCGACATCTCTTCTCCACTGGGACTCCCTTCTTCTCCAGACGGCGCTCCACCCATGTGACAAGGAGGTTTGTCCACGGCGGAATGAGGTGCGTGAGGTCACGGCTCGCCCCCATGCTCGTCGTTGCCTCTTGCCAGCGCTGTGCATGAACCTGAAGGTTTTGGAAGACCCCATCCGCGAATCCTCGGCGTTCCCTCTGGAAGCGATCATCGAATGCCATTCTACCTTCCGATGCCCACTTCTTCCAGAGGCTACACAAGTCTCTGTGCGCATGCTCCCGAGATTCCCGACGACGGGTGATCTCGTCGTCTGCACGACCCATGTTGACATGTAGGCGGATGGGCTCGCTCCATCGATCCGGGTCACTTTGGACAACGTCCCGGCGAGCGACGAGAGTCCCCCAATCGAGCTTCTCCCTTGTGTCCCATGCATTGAATGCCTTTTCCAACTGTGTAAGGAGCAGATCGTGCGGGGAACAGAGCCTGATACCGTTCGCCAAGTGCCGATACAAGCGGCGGAGCACTGATTCGTGTCGGTCGTCCATCGAAGATTCTAGTTCATGGATGGGCGACTCCGGGCAGATAATGAGTTGGAGCTTTACCAGTCGTTCAATGCGATCAAAAGCGTCCAGCCAGTAATCGTCCTTCTGCACGGTCTTCCTTGGCCAATCTGGATCGAGCTCCCTTGCGATACTGCTGAGAACCATTTGGTCCAAGTAGATCAACTTCTTCCTGATCGGGGGCAGGTGCTCCGATTTCGTATAGGAGCAGTTGCGGCAACGACGGTCGTGAATATCGTTTGTGATGGACAGCGTGCCCAGTTCAGGCTGTTCGCACTGCGCACAAGGGTGCAATGGACCGGCGATCAGCATCCGGGGATCAAACGCAGACGGCTCATCCGACATAGATGTGCCCCACCAACCCCCGCGCCTTCGCCACCACCGCCTCGGCGGTGATCCCGAACTTCTCGAACAGCTCCGCTCCGGGGGCCGACGCCCCGAAGTGGTCGATGCCGACCGAGGTGCCCCGGTCGCCGGTCCAGCGGGTCCAACCGGCCGTGCTCGCGGCCTCCACCGAGACCCGCGCGGCCACCTCGGGGGGAAGCACCTCGTCGCGGTACCCGCGCGGCTGGCGGGCGAACAGGAACCAGCTGGGCAGCGAGACCACCCGGGTTGGCACGCCGTCCGCCTGGAGCATCGCGCGCGCCCGCACGGCCACACCGACCTCCGAGCCGCTCGCGATGAGGATCGCCTCCGGGGCGCCGTCGGCCTCAAGGAGGATGTAGCCGCCCCGGTGGAGCCCGGCCGCGGAGGCGGCCGCGTCGCGGTCGAGGGTCGCCACGGCCTGGCGGGTGAGGGCGAGGAAGCTGGGCCCGTCCGCGTGGGTCAGCGCCGCCCGCCAGGCCTCGGCGGTCTCGGGTCCGTCGGCGGGACGCAGGTCGAGCACGCCGGGGATGGCGCGCAGGGAGGCCAGCTGCTCGATGGGCTGGTGGGTGGGGCCGTCCTCGCCCACGCCGATGCCGTCGTGGGTGAACACGTAGGTGACGGGCACGCGCATGAGCGCCGCCAGCCGGATGGAGGGCCGCATGTAGTCCGAGAAGATGAGGAAGGTGCCCCCGTACGGGCGCACGCCGCCGTGCAGCGCCATCCCGTTCAGGATGCCGCCCATGGCGTGCTCGCGCACCCCGAAGTGGAGGGTGCGCCCGCCCGGAGTCTCCGGGAGCAGGTTCTCCGCCCAGGGCAGGGTGGTCTTGTTGGAGCCGGCCAGGTCGGCCGAGCCGCCGATCAGGTTGGGGATGCGCCGTCCCAGCCCTTGGAGCACCTGCCCGGAGAACACCCGGGTCGCGAGCGGCTTGGCGGGCGCGCCCAGGTCGGGGACGTCGGCGTCCCACCCGGTCGGTAGCTCGCCCGCCAAGGCCGCGCCGAGCTCCTCGGCCGCGGCCGGATGCGCCGCCCTGTAGGCCTCCCAGCGCGTCCGCCACGCCTCCTCCAACCCCGCCCCGCGCCCGCCCGCCTCCCGCCAGTGCGCCAGCGCCTCCGCATCCACGTGGAAGGGGTCGGCCGAGGGGTAGCCCAAGTTGCGCTTGGTGGCGACCACCTCCTCCACCCCCAGGGGCGCGCCGTGCGACGACGACGACCCCGCCTTGCCCGGGCTGCCGTACCCGATGGTGGTGCGCACGATCACCAGCGAGGGCCGCTCCGCCTCCCCCCGCGCCCCCGCGAGCGCCGCGTCCAGGGCGACCAGGTCGTTGCCGTCGTCCACGCGCCGCACATCCCACCCGTACGCGCGGAAGCGCCGCGCGTGGTCGGTCGAGCACGAGAGCTCGGTGCCGCCGTCGATGGTGATCCGGTTGTCGTCGAACACCCAGATCAGCTTGCCCAGGCGCTGGTGGCCGGCGAACTCGGCCGCCTCGTGCGAGATCCCCTCCATGAGGTCGCCGTCGGAGCAGAGCGCCCAGGTGCGATGGTCCACGACCGCGTGCCCGGGGCGGTTGAAGCGGTTGGCCAGCCAGCGTTCCGCGAGCGCCATGCCCACCGAGTTGGCGATCCCCTGGCCGAGCGGTCCGGTGGTGGTCTCCACGCCCCGCGTGTGCCCGAATTCGGGGTGCCCGGGCGTGCGCGAGCCCCACTGGCGGAATCGCCGGATCTCGTCGAGGGGCAGGTCGTAGCCGGTGAGGTGCAGCAGCGAGTAGAGGAGCATCGAGGCGTGCCCCGCGGACAACACGAAGCGGTCGCGGTCGCTCCACTCGGGGTTCGCCGGGTTGTGGCGCAGGTGCCGCGTCCACAGCAGGTATCCCACGGGCGCGAGCCCCATCGGCGCCCCCGGGTGTCCCGAGTTGGCCTTCTGCACGGCGTCCATGGAAAGCACGCGCACGGCGTCGATGGCGAGGCGCGACAGCGCGGGGTCCGGAAGCGGGGATGCGGGCATTTCAGCCTTTCCTGGGGGTTGGGGAGTCCAACCTGGAATCCACGGCGAGGCGAGGCTCGCGGACGCGACCCGCCTGGGCGCTCGCGGAACGCGACCTCACCCGACCACCAGGTTGATCAGCCTGCCGGGCACGTAAATGACGCGGCGCACGGCCACCTCATCGAGGAAGCGCGCGACGTTCTCCTGCTCGCGGGCGAGCGCCACGGCCTCCTCGCGGCTCATCTCCGCGGGACCCTCGATGGTGCCGCGCACCTTGCCGTTGACCTGCACCGCGAGGGTCACGAACCGTCGCCGCGCCTTGTCCGGATCGGATTCGGGCCAGCGCGCCGCGCCGAACAGGCCGCCCTCGTGCCCGAGCCGTTCCCACAGATCCTCGGCGATGTGGGGCGCGAAGGGCGCCACCATGAGCACGACCGGCTCGATCTCGGCCCGGGCCGGCGTCCGCCCCTCCGCGCGCACCGCGTTCAGGTACTCCATCATCCCCGAGATGCAGGTGTTGTACTGAAGGTCCGCGATCTGGCGCGTGACCCGCTCGATGGTGCGGTGCAGCCGTCCCTCGAGGCGCGGGTCCGGGGGCGCGTCGTTGTCCGCGGCGCGCAACACCGTGTCCCAGAGCCTCCTCAGGAAGCCCAGCGGCCCGCGGATGCCGTCGTCGCGGTAGTCGCCGCCCTCCGCGAAGGGACCCAGGAACATCAGATACAGGCGGAAGGTGTCGGCTCCGAACTCCTCGATGACTGGATCCGGCGTGACCACGTTGCCCTTGGTCTTCGACATCTTGCGCCCGTCCTTCACGATGATCCCGTGGGCGCGGAAGCGGGTGAAGGGTTCCTCGAAGTCCAGCAGGCCGATGTCGCGCAGCGCCATGGTGACGAAGCGCGCGTACATCAGGTGCAGCACGGCGTGCTCGTTGCCGCCGATGTAGCTGTCGACCGGCAGCCAGCGTCGGGTGATGTCCGGGTCGAAGGCGACGTCGTCGCAACCGACGGAGGGATAGCGCAGGAAGTACCAGGAGCTGTCCAGGAAGGTGTCCGAGACGTCGGTTTCGCGGCGGGCGGGCGCGCCGCAGGCGGGGCAGGGCACGCTGTACCACGACTCCACCCGGGCCAGCGGGCTCACGCCGTCGTCGTCGGGCTTGAAGTCCTCGATTCGGGGCAGGACGACGGGAAGGTCGCGCTCGGGGACCGGGACCGCGCCGCAGTCGGGACAGTACACGATGGGGATGGGCGGGCCCCAGTAGCGCTGGCGCGAGATGCACCAGTCGCGCAGCTGGTAGTTCACCTGCCTCTCTCCGAGGCCGCGCGCCTCCAGGGCGGCGACGATGGCGGTCTTGGCCTCCGCCACCTCCAGCCCGTCGAAGCGGCCGGAATTGACCATGCGCCCGGTGCCGGCGTCGGTGTGAGCCTCCTCGAGCGGCGTGTCGGCGTCGTCCTCCGGCCCCGCCACCACGCGCACCACGGGCAGCCCGAACGCGCGCGCGAACTCGAAGTCGCGCTCGTCGTGGCCGGGCACCGCCATGATCGCCCCGGTGCCGTACCCGGCGAGCACGTAGTCCGCGACCCACACCGGGATCCGCGACCCGGTGGCGGGATTCACGCAGTGGCCTCCGGTGAAGACGCCGGTCTTCCCCGCCCCGGCCTTCTGGCGGCTCACCACGTCCATGGCGGCCACCCGGTCCACGTACGCGCGCACCTCGTCGGCGTGATCCGGGGCGGTGACGCGCTCCACCAACGGATGCTCGGGCGCGAGCACCATGTAGGTGGCCCCGAAGACGGTGTCCGGGCGGGTGGTGAACACCTCGATCACGTCGTCGGATCCGGCGACCGGGAAGACCAGCCGGGCGCCCTCGCTGCGGCCGATCCAGTTCGCCTGCGCCTTGCGCGTCGATTCGGACCAGTCGATGTGGTCCAGGTTGTCGAGCAGCCGCTGGGCGTAGTCGCTGATGCGGAAGAACCACTGCGCGATCACGCGCTGCTCGACGGTGGCGTCGCAACGCTCGCAGAGGCCGTCTTCGACCTGCTCGTTGGCGAGCACGGTCTTGCACGAGGGGCACCAGTTGACGGGGGCCTTCTTGCGCTCCGCGAGCCCGGCCTCGAACAGCTTCAGGAAGATCCACTGGGTCCAGCGGTAGTAGTCCGGGGAGGTCGTGTCCACCGCGTGCCGCCAGTCGAACATCCCCCCGATGCGCCGCAGCTGGCGGGTGAAGTTGGCCACGTTCCCCGGAATCAGGTCCATGGGATGGGTGCCGTGCCGGAGCGCGAAGTTCTCGGAGTGGATGCCGAAGGCGTCGAAGCCGATGGGCTCGAAGACGTCGTGCCCGCGGAGCCTCTGGAAGCGCCCGTGGATGTCCGCCCCGGTGAAGGCGTAGATGTTGCCCACGTGCAGCCCCTCGGCCGAGGGGTAGGGGAACATCATCAGGTTGAAGTAGGGCGCCTGGGAGGTGCGCAGCTCCCGGATCGAATGGGAGTTGACGCCGCGCTCCTCCCAGATCCGGCGCCACTTCGCCTCAACTTCGGAGGGGACGTAGCTCGGGGTGGGGGTGTCGTCCATGTCCATACGTTCGCGCCGGACACAGCCTCTCGCAACCGGCGTTGCGGACTGGGTTCAGCGGGAAAGCGCGTCGAAGGGGTCGGCCAGCTCGGGTGCCCGCGAGGCGATCCAGGCCACCGTGGCGCGCAGGTCTCCGTCGTGGTGGTCGAGCAGCGCCTGAAAGTCGGGCAGCCGGTGGTAGTAGCGCATGCGCGCGAGCAGCGTGGCGTTGTTGAGGGGGGTGTCCACGAAGCCTTGGTAGCTGCTCGCCTCGAAGGTCGGTTGCACCTCGTCGGTGAAGCGCGCGAGGGCCTCCGCGAAGATCCGTTCCCGCGCCGCCAGTCGTTCGTTCCGGCCGAGCGCGGGGTCGTCGTAGACGCGCTCCAGGTCCGACACCAGGCCGTCCAGGAAGACGGAGAACTTCATCGCGTCGCCCCAACGCTGGCGCGCGCGCGCGCAACGCACGGTCTCGATCTCGCCCGAGTCGGCGCAGAAGAAGGCGGCCGCCCCGGCGTCGCCCACGAAGGTCGCGAAGCTCTCGTTGAAGCCGACGTTGCCGGCCACCCACAGGTGGGCGTGCGAGACTTCGTGCAGGAGCGTCTGGACCACCCCGATCTCGTCCTGGCGCAGCACGGTCGACATCAGCGGGTCCGCGAACCACCCCAGGGTGCTGAAGGCGGAGGTCGGGCGCAGCCAGGTGTCGAACCCCTCCGCCTCCAGCTCGCGCTGTTCCTCCAGCGCGTCGTTCAGGTCGAAGTACCCCCGGTAGGGCACCCGCCCCACCACCGGGAACCACCAGGTCCGCGCCGCCAGGCGGTCCTGTTCGGCCGCGGAGAGCACCAGCGCCAACGTGTCGCGGTCCAGGTGGGTGTAGGTGGTGTAGGAGTCGCCGACGTCGAGCCCGAGCTCGTCGATGGCGAAGGCGCGCGCCATGCGGGCGAAGGTGAGCTTGGCGCGCGTGCCCTCGTCGGTGTCCGGGTCGACGATCACGTCCTCGATGGGACGGCGGGCCGTGAGGATGCGCGCCTCCTCCCACCCCGCGCGCAGGACGTACAGGGGCGAGCACGAGGTGGCCAGGGCGGCCAGCCCGAGGACGGCAAACGCCGAGAGCGTGAGGCGCCGGGCGGGTCTCCGTGTCGGGGCGGGTTCATTCACGGGCGGCTAGCTTCCGCCCCCGAGGGACCGCATCAGCGGGATCCCTCCCTCGGTGGGCACGTACACCACCGAGCCCGCGGGCAGCTCGCCCAACTTCTCGATGTAGTGGAAGGTCAGATATTCGGGGGTCAGGCCCTCCGAAATGATCCGCTGAGCCTCGGCGATGCCCCGCGCCTGTTCGATCTGCTGACGCGCGCGCTCCTGAATGATCTCCGTTTGGAAGCGCTCCTGGGCGACTTGCTGTTCGCGCTGCTGACGTTCCTCGATGGCTTGGCGCACGCCCTCGGGGGCTTGGATGTCGCGCACGAAGGCCTGCACCACTTGGATGCGGTCCTCGGCGCTGGACTGGATGGCGGCCACGATGTTGCCGGCGAGCTCCGCGCGGTCGGGCGAGAAGATCTCGTTGATGGAACGGGTGGCCACCGCGTCGCGCACCCCGTTGCGGACCGAGTTCTCCACGATGGCGCTGGTGACCTGCCGCTCCGTCCCCAGCTCCTGGAACAGCGACGGGGCCCTGGCGCCCTCGATCTGGTAGAGGATCGACACCTCGAGGGTCACGTTCAGCTGCTCGCTGGTCTGGGCCTCGATACGCTCGACGTCGCCCCCCGGCGGGAAGCTCTGCTCGCGCACCGACATGCGTTCGATGCTGGCGAAGGGGTTCACGACGTGCACGCCCTGCGCGTGCGGACGCGCGGTGACGCGGCCCAGAAAGTGCTGCACGCCCACCTCGCCCACGTCGATCAGGATCACGGAGTTGAGGCCCATTAGGGCCACGCCCGCCGTCATCAACCCGTAGGAGACGAGCCGGACCATGCCGGCATTCCGGGGGTTGATCCCGGAAAACAGGCGCACGATTCCGCCGGCGATAATGGTGAATGCGGAAAGCAGCGCGAATGCCATGGGTCACTCCTTCGTTGGAGTTGGATCGTCGCCCGCGCGGCGGGCGAGCTCGGCGCCGACGGCGTGAAGCGACACGCCGGCCCCCATCAACGCGACCATCAGGTGGTACACGAGGTCGGCGGCCTCGCGGGTCACCGCGGCGGGGTCGCGCCGGGTGAGCGCGACGATTAGCTCCACCAGCTCCTCGCCCAGCTTCTTCAGCCGCAGGTTCGAGTCGTCGAGAAGGCGCGCGGTGTGGCTGCCGGGGGGCATTTCCTCCGCGCGGGCGCGCAGGGTGACCCAGAGGTCGTCCAGCACTTGGCTCCCGCGCACGGTGGGCGGGGGGCGCTCCCCGGGATCCGGTTCCTCCGGCGGGCCGACCTTCGGCTTCGATGCCTCGGTCCCGGGTTCGACGAAACATGTGCGCGCCAGCGTGTGGCACACCGGGCCCGCCGGCCGCACCTTGGCCAAAACCGCGTCGGCGTCGCAGTCCAAGTACAGGGACACCAGCGACAGCACGTTCCCGGAGGTGGCGCCCTTGCGCCAGATCTCCTTTCTGGACCGCGACCAGTAGTACATCTGGCCCGTGTCCAGGGTCAGGGCGAGCGCCGTGCGGTTGGCGTACGCCAGCATGAGGACCTCGTCGGTTCGGGCGTGCTGCGTGATCACCGGGACCAAGCCGTCCGAGCGGAACCTGACCTGGGTCAGGTCGCGCGTGTTCCGGATGCGCCGACCGGGAAGCGTCGGGGACGGCGGGTCCTGGGTGGTTGCCTCGGGTGTGTCCGTCATCCCGCATTGCTCCTTGCGCCGCCGTTCGATGATCGCGGCGAAATCCCGCGCGCCTCGAGTGCGGACTTGATTCGCGTCACGGTCGTGACCCCGTCGTGTAGAATGCCGGCCAAGAGGGCGGCGGATGCCCGCCCCGCGGTGAGCACCTCGAGCACGTCCTCCGCCGAGCCGCCCCCGCCGGAGGCCACCACCGGCACCGACACGCGCTCGGCGACCCGCCGGGTCAGCTCCAGATCGTAGCCGATTCGGGAGCCGTCCCGGTCGATGCTGGTGAGCAGGATCTCCCCGGCGCCCCGTCGCGCGCACTCCGTGGCCCACTCGACCGCGTCCAGGTTCTTCGCCAACCTGCCTCCGTGGGTGTACACGCGCCAACCATCGCCCTCGCGGGCCGCGTCGACGCTGGCGACCAGGCACTGGCTGCCGTAGCGCGCCGCGGCCCGGGCGGCGAGTTCGGGTTCGCGCGCGAGGGCGGAATTCACGCTCACCTTGTCGGCGCCCGCGCGCAGGAGCGCGCCCATGTCGTCCACGGTTCGGACTCCGCCTCCCACCGTCAGCGGAATGAAGAGCGCCTCCGCCGTCCTGCGCACCGTGTCGAGCAGCGTGGCGCGCCCCTCGTGCGACGCGGTGATGTCCAGAAACACCACCTCGTCGGCCCCGTCGGCCTCGTAGCGACCGGCCAGCTCCACGGGGTCGCCCACGTCGCGCAGGTCCACGAAGCGGGTTCCCTTGACCACCCGACCGTCGCGAACGTCCAGGCAGACCACGATGCGGGGGCGAAGCATACGTTAGCCGTCCACAGGCCGTTCGGCCTCCGCCCCGGGATCGCGCGCGACCCGCACCGCGCCCTTGGTGCTGAAGACGGCGTCGCCCTCCGCGAGCGCCTGGCCGAGCGCGAGCCCGGTCGCCTTCACCGCGGCTTCGATCACGTGATGGCGGTTGCGGCCCCGAACGACCCGAATGTGCAGGGTCGCGGCGAGATGCGTGCTCAGGCTCTGGAAGAAATGGTCGGCGAGGCTGGTGGGCAGGTCGCCGACGTAGTACGCGCGTCCGCCGGTGTCGATGGCGGCTTGAACCAGCGCCTCGTCCATGGGCACCGTCGCCCAGCCGTAGCGGGCCGCGTGGGCCGGAACGATGTCGGCCAGCGCCATCCCCAGGGCGATCGCCACGTCCTCGACCAGATGGTGGTGCAGGTCTCCGCGCGCCTCGACCCGGAGCTCGAGCCCCGAGTAGCGGGCGAAGGTCACCAGCATGTGGTCCAGAAAGCCGTCGCCGGTGTCGACTTCGGGTGACCCGTCACCCCGGTTCACTTCCACCCGGACTCGGGTCTCGCCGGTCTCGCGCACGATCCGGCCCATGGTCACCGCTCCTTGTCCCTGGCGTTCCCAGTCCCTGGTTGGCCTCGCCCGCCGAATTCCGCGGCCAACGCCTCCACGGGCAACGTGCCGTCGTAGAGGGCCATACCCAGCACCGCCCCCGCGGCTCCCGCCGAGCCCAGGCGGCGCAGCTCCGCGAGCGAACGAATTCCCCCCGAAATCCACACCGGGTGAGGGGTGGCCCCGATGATGGCCCGGGCGCGCCCATGGTCGCCACCCCGCACGCGTCCCTCCCGGGCGACGTCCGTGCACAGTACGCCCGCGAGGGCGAGGTCGTCCAACGCGGCCAGAAAGTCCTCGACGGACGTGTCGCTGGCTCGGGTCCAGCCCCGCCGCAGCACCTTGCCGTCGCGCATGTCGGCCGCCACCACCACCTGCTCGGGAAACTCCTCCGCCACGCGCGCGAGCCAGGCCGGGTCCTCCACCGCCCGCGTGCCCACGATGACCCGCGCGGCCCCGGCCGCGAGCGCCCGCTCGATGCCCGCCCGGTCGCGCACCCCGCCCCCGAACTGGGTGACGGCCCTGGTGGCGGCCATGAGTTCGCGCACCACGGCGTGGTTGTCGCCCCGGCCCAGCGCGGCGTCCAAGTCAACGACGTGCAGGGCGCGGAAGCCCTTGCGCCACCAGCGCGCGGCCACCGCGGCCGGATCCGGCAGCGAGACCCGTTCGGTCTCGGGCAGTCCGCCGACCCACTGCACGCAGCGCCCCCGGCTGACATCGACGGCGGGGATGGCGATCATGGGCGAAGCTCGGCGGCCGCCTTGAGCGACCCGTGGGTGCATTCGCCCAAACACCGAGAGCGGCGAGGCGCCGGCCTGGCGGGGCGCCCCCGAGACCCGGGGGAGGCGCCACCGGGTCGAACGGCAACGCCGAGCGTACGCGTCCGGCGTGGACGCCACGCCGCTCGCATGGCGGGGCGCGTGCGTCCGCGGGCTTCCGGGGGCCCGTCCGGCGCGCCCGTGACGCGAATCACCGGGCCACCTGCGCCAGGAAGTTGGCGATGATGCGCAGACCGGGCCCGGAGCTCTTCTCGGGGTGGAACTGGGTGCCCCAGCAGCGCCGCCGGCGCACGGCGGCCGGGAAGCGGTCGCCCTCGTATTCCGACCACGCCGTCACCGATCGCTCGTCCCGCAGCCGGCACACGTAGCTGTTGGCGTAGTAGGCGACCAGGTCGCCCGTCCCCGCGAACAGGGGATCGGCGCCCGCGCTCACGTCGTTCCAACCCATGTGGGGCACGATCCCGCCGCGCAGCCGCTCGACGCGCCCGGGCAGGAAGCCGATGCCCGGGCCCCCGCCCTCGTCGCTCTCCTCGAAGAGGATCTGCATGCCGAGGCAAATGCCCAGGCAGGGTAGGCCATCCTCCAGCGCCTCCCGGACCGCCCCACCGGCGCCCGCCAATGCGTTGGCCGCGGTCGCGAAGGAGCCGACCCCGGGAAGGACCAGCGCGTCCGAGGAGAGCGCCGCCCGGCAGTCGGTGAACACGCGCGTCGACGCTCCCGAGGCCTCGATGGCCTTGACCAGCGAATGCAGGTTGCCCGCGCCGTAGTCGAAGACGCCGACCCGAAGCGTCATCCGGCGGTCCCCGGGGTCGAGCCTCCTGCCGCCGGGCCGCAGATCTCCTCCCACGCCTCGACGAACCGCTCGATGACCGGCGGGGGGGCCACCGTCACGCGCAGCGCCTCGCCCACGCCGGGCACGTCGGGGAAGGGACGCACCGCGATGCCGCGGGCGATCATCCGCCGGGTCACCTCGATCGCGGAGAACGGTACCGGCAGCATGATGAAGTTGGCGGAGGAGGGCAGCGGGTCGCCGCCGCGCCGGCGCAGCTCGGCCACCAATCGTTCCCGGCAGGCGACGATCTCGCGCACAGTGGGCTCCAGCCAGCCCGACCGGTCACGGAGCGCCGCCGCGGCCGCCCGTTCGGCCAGCAGACCGACCTTGAAGGGTCCGCGGGCCTTTTCGACCTCGCCCAGAAGGTCCGGGTGGGCGATCCCGAAGCCGGCGCGCAGGCCGGCGAGGCCGTACGCCTTCGAGAAGGTGCGCGCGATCATGACCCGCGGCGCCGCGAGCGCGCGTTCCACAAGCGACGTCTCGCCCGGGTCGTAGCCGGGGGAGGCCACGCCGAAGTCGTGGTACGCCTCGTCCAGGATGACCACCGGACCGGTGGAGCCCACCCCGTCCAGCAGCTCGTCGATCCAAGCTCTGGAGAGGGCGGTGCCGGTGGGGTTGTTGGGGGTGCAGACGTAGATCAAGTCCGCGTCGGCCTCCAGCAGCCGCCGCGGCGAGGGTGGCCGGCGCGCGTCTCCCAGCGGAATGCCCCGGAGGCTGTTGACGACCAACAGGTGCGGGATCATCAGGAAGGTGGGGTTGGGAAACGCCACCCGCGCGCCGGGTTCGCACACGGCCCGAAAGGTCGAGTCCAGGACGTCGTCGGAGCCGCAACCGGTGATGACGCAGCTCGCGGGAACGTCGAACTCTTCGGCGACGGCGTCGCGCAGGTCGCTCGAGTAGGCCTCGGGATAGTTGGAGAGGTCGCCCGAGGCCGCGTCGCGCATCACCGGGAGGGCGTCGGGGTGGCAGCCCCACAGGTTGGTGTTGTCCGAGAGCTCGATCTCGACCGGGTCCTCGATGGGCGTGTAGCGCCTGAGGGCGCGAAGGCCCTCGCGGGGGAACGGGGTCATGGAGCCATCCTTGCGAGCGCGGCCTCGGCGTGGCCGGGGAGGCCCTCCAGCCGCGCGAGGCGAGCCACCGGACGCGCGAGCGAGGCGGCCGCCTCGGGGAGAACGCGCTGGTAGGTGTACCCGCGCACGAAGTGGTTGACGGAAAGGCCCGAATACGACCGGGACAGGCCCGCCGTGGGCAGGACGTGGTTGGCGCCGGTCATGTAGTCGCCGAATGCGACCGAGCTGGCGGGTCCCAGGAACACGGTGCCCGCGGTGGGCACCCGCTCCATGGCGGCCTCCGGGTCGGCGACGTAGAGGGCGAGGTGTTCGGGCGCGTAGGCGCGGGCGAACCCGGTGGCCTCGTCGAGCGAGCGCGTCCGCACGATCGCGCCCCGGGTGGCCAGCGCCTCGCCCACCACCCGGCGGCGCTCCGCACCGGCCACGATCACGCCCAGCGCCCGCCTCGCCGCCGCGGCGAGGCGGGCGCTGGGCGTGACCAGAACGCCCGCCGCGTCGGGGTCGTGCTCGGCCTGGGCGACCATCTCGAGCGCCACCAGTCGGGCGGGCGCGGTGTCGTCGGCCACGACCAGGATCTCGGAGGGACCGGCGGGCGCGTCGATGGCCACGTCGCCCGCCACCTGCCGCTTGGCCTCGGTGACCCACCGGTTGCCGGGGCCCACCACCACGTCGACGGCGGGCACCGACCCGGTGCCGTACGCCATGGCCGCCACCGCCCCCGCCCCCCCCACCGCGAACAGGCGGGTAGCGTCGGCCAGCGCGCACGCGGCCATGACGGCCTCGGGCGGTTCCCCGTCCGGCCCGGGTGGGGAGCACACCACCACCTCCTCCACCCCGGCCTCGCGGGCGGGCACCACCCCCATGAGGACACTCGACGGGTAGGCGGCCAGGCCGCCGGGGGCGTACACCCCGGCGGCGGCGAGCGGCACCCAGCGGCGCCCGACCACCACGCCCGGTTCGGTCTCCACCTCCCGGTCGGCGGGCAGCTGCGCCCGGTGGAAGGCGGCGATGTTGGCGGCCGCGCGCTCGAGCGCCCCGGTCACCTCGGCGGGCAGCCGCCGCGCCGCCTCCCTCCACCGCGCGCGCGGCACCCGCGGGGCGTCCAGCCGAACCCCGTCGTGCGCGCGCGCCAGATCCCGCAGGGCGGCGTCTCCGCGCGCCCGCACGTCGGCGATGATCGCGGCCACCTTCCCGCGCACGCCGGCCTCGGCGGGCGGGCGCCGCTCGAGCAGCAGCCGGCGCTGATCCGGGCTCATCGCCTCGAGGGACGCGTCGAAGGCGAGCTTCAAGGCATCAGCCTCTCGATGGCGGTGACCAGAATGCCCTCCGCGCCGAGCCGTTTCAGCCGGGGGATCGTGCTCGACAGGCAGTCGGCGTCAACCACGGCGTGCGCCGCGACCCAGGGCCCGCCGCCCATCACGTCCACGATGGTCGGTCCGGAGATGCCGGGGATCACCTCCCGGACCTCGTCCAACCGGTCGCGGGGCACGTTGGCCATCAGGTATCTCTTTTCGCGCGCTTGGCAAACCGATTCGAGCGCCAAACGGAACTCGGAGATCCCCTCCGCGAACGGGGCCTTGTCGAGCACCGCCTCGCTGGCGATCAGCCGGGCCGTGGACTCCAGCACCGTCCCCACCTCCCGCATCCCGTTCACGCGCAACGTGGATCCGGTGGCCGTGAGGTCCACGATGATTTCGGCCACTCCGAGCCGGGGCGCGATCTCGGCGGCGCCCGAAACGGTCGCGACCTCGACGGCGATGCCGCGCCGGTCGAAATAGGACCGCGTCAGCCGCGGAAACGCGGTGGCCACCCGCGTACCGGGGGGGATGTCCGCGACCTCGCGGATGTCGCTCTCGTTCTGCACGGCCACCACCAGGCGACACCGGCCGAACTCCAGATCCAGCAGCTCGCGCACCTCCCGGCCGCTCTCGGCGACCAGGTCCGCGCCCGTCACCCCGACCTCGGCCGCCCCGTCCGCCACCAGCTCCGGGATGTCGGCCGCCCGCACGAAGATGGCCTGATGGTCGTTGCCGAGCGGCGCGGTGAGCGAGCGGTCGCCGCGCATGCGGGCCCCAAATCCGGCCTTGCGCAGGAGCGCCAGGGCGCTCTTCGACAGCCGACCCTTGTTGGGCAGCGCGATTCTCAGCGGCGTCACGCGACGTTCCTTGGCGGAAAGCTCGGGAAGGGAGGCTACCGGGGCAGGGTGGCGAGGGCGTCCTTTCTGGAGGCCGCGACCGGGATGATCCTGTCGAACCCGCTGATCCGAAATACCTCCGAGATCAAGGGTGACAGCGAGCAGACGACGAACGGCACACGCTTCCGGTCGAGATGTCGGGTGACCTGGAGCAGAACGCGCAGCCCGGCGCTGCTCACGTAGGCGAGGTGCTCGCAGTCGAGGATCACCCCCCTGCCACCCTCGTCCAGCACGGCCTCCAGCTCCGCCTGGAAGTCGCGCGCGTTGGCGGAATCGATCCGTCCGCTCACGCTCGCGACAAGCGCCCGGTCCTCGTGTTCGGTCCGGATCTTCATTCTCGCATTTTCTCCCTGGATGGTTGCCGCGGGCCCCTTGGGGAAGGGGCTGGACCGCTCGCCCGGGCCCAAGCCCCGCGCCCGGCTCGAGCCCGGCACGCCGAAGTGCCGAAAACACGTTGGCAAGAACGGTGTTCGCGAGCAACCGACCGCCCCGCCAACCCGCGCGCGGCGAGCGGAGCGAAGGGGGCCATTCGATGGCCGGGGTGGGTCCTCGCGCATGCCGCCGCCCGGTTCCATCGGGTCGCCACGCGGCGTTCGGCCGCCCGGCGCCCTTCTTGGCGGACCCCGCCGGGATCGTGGTATGTTGCGCGCATGGACCGTCCGATTCGCCTGCGGGGCGCGCGCGAGCACAACCTGGCCGATCTGGATCTCGACATCCCGCGGCATGCCTTCACGGTGATCACCGGGCCATCCGGGTCGGGAAAGTCCTCGCTGGCGTTGGACACGCTCTTCGCGGAGGGCCAGCGGCGCTACGTCGAGTCGCTCTCCACCTACGCCAAGCAGTTCCTCGACCGCATGCGCAAGCCGCGGGTGGAGTCGGTGGAGGGAATCCCGCCGGCGGTGGCGATCGAGCGGAGCAACCCCACCCGGTCCAGCCGCTCCACGGTCGGCACCGCGACCGAGGTGTACGACTACCTGCGCCTCCTCTGGGCGCGGGTCGGGCACACCCACTGCCCGCGCTGCGGCCGACGGATCCGGCGGGACACCGCGTCGGGCACGGTGGACCGCGTGCTCTCGCTGCCGGAGGGGGAGCGGATCATGGTGACGTTTCCACTCCAGGCGAGCGAGCGCGCCACGCACGCCCAGGTGGTGGAGACGCTGCGCGCCGGCGGGTTCCTGCGGGTCATGGCGGATGGCGTCCTGGTTGACTTGGCCGGTGCCGGTTCGGGCGACCCGGCGCGCGCGGGCGCCGACCTGACGCTGGCGCGCGAGGCCTTGGTGGTGGTCGACCGGCTCTCGGTCCGTCCGGGCGTGCGCGACCGCCTGGCCGACTCGTTGGGGGTGGCCTTCGTGCAAGGGTTGGGCGAAGCGGTGGTCGCGCGCCCGTCCGCGTCCGACGACGAGGCGCGCCTGCGCTTCACCGAGCGCTTCAGGTGCCCGCTCCACCCCGACATCGAGTTCTCCGACCCCACCCCCAGGCTGTTCTCCTTCAACAGCCCGTACGGCTCCTGCGCCACCTGCACCGGCTTCGGCGCCACGCTCGAGTACGACGAGGACCTCATCGTGCCCAATACGGGACGCTCGCTGGCGGACGGCGCCGTGGACCCGTGGGAAAAGCCACGCTACGCGCGCGAGCGCGCCCGCCTTCGTGAATTCGCCCGCGCCCGGGGCGTGAACGAGCACGAACCGTGGCGCGAGCTGCCCGCGTCCTTCCGCGAGGCGGTGATCGGAGGCTCCCCCGACTTCGTGGGCGTCATTCCCTTTCTGCGCTCGCGCGAACGGCAGCGCAGGAAGCAGTTCATCCGGGTCTTCCTGCGTCGCTACCAAAGCGCCGTTCCCTGCGCCGACTGTGGCGGGGCCCGCATCCGCGCGGAGGCGCTGAACGTGCGCGTGGGCGGCCGCACGCTGCCCGAGATCTGCGCCTTCCCCATGGACGAGCTGCTGCCCTGGATCGACGGGCTCGAGCTGTCCCGAATGGAGGAGGACATCGCGGACGCCATCCTGCGGGAAATCCGCGACCGGCTGGGGTTCCTGCTGGATGTGGGGCTCGGCTATCTGACGCTGGGTCGCCAGACGCGCACGCTCTCGGGCGGGGAGGCGCAGCGCATCAACCTGGCCAACGCGCTCGGCTCGCGGCTGGTGGACACCCTGTACGTTCTGGACGAGCCCACCATTGGGCTCCACCCGCGCGACACGGCGGCCATGCTGGCGCTGCTCGTCCGACTCGCGCGCGCGGGGAACACGGTGGTGGCGGTGGAGCACGACCTCCAGGTGATCGTCGCCGCCGACCACGTCGTCGAGCTCGGTCCCGAGTCGGGCGAGAAGGGCGGCCGCCTGGTGTTCGAGGGCCCGCCCGACGGCCTCGCCGCCGCCGACACCGCCACCGGGCGCCTGATCGCCGGGGCCGCGGATCCCCCGCCCCCGCGCCGAGACGCCCCTCCGGGCGACCGACTCGAGCTGCGCGGCGCCCGCCTGCACAACCTGCGCGACGTCGACATCGACGTGCCGCTGCGCGCCCTCACGGTCGTGACCGGCGTCTCCGGCTCGGGCAAGTCCACCTTGGTCAACGACGTGCTCCACCGCGCCCTCGAGCGCGAGATGAACGACGGCGAAACCACCGCCCGCCTGCACCTGGGCGAGCCGGTCGGGGCGTACCGCTCCATCGCCAACGCCTCCCGCCTGACCAGCGTGGCGCGCATCGACCAGTCGCCCATCGGGCGCACGCCGCGCTCGAACTCGGTCACCTACATCCGGGCGTGGGACGAGGTGCGCAAGCTCTTCGCCGCCCAACCCCTCGCGCTCAGGAAGCGCTACAAGGCGCGCCACTTCTCCTTCAACGTCGCCGCCGGCCGCTGCGACGCCTGCCAGGGGGCGGGCCAGGTCGAGATCGACATGATCTTCATGGCCGACGTCTACGTCCCCTGCGACGTCTGCCGGGGCACCCGCTTCAAGCGCGAGATCCTGGACGTGACGTACAAAGGGCTCAACATCGCCCAGGTGCTGGAGCTCACCGTCGACCAGGCCATCCGCTTCTTCATGGGGCGCAAACGCCTGGGACGGACCCTGTGGCACCTTCAGGACGTCGGGCTGGGCTACCTGAGGCTCGGCCAACCCGCGCCCACCCTCTCCGGTGGCGAGGCCCAGCGGCTGAAGATCGCGCGCGAGCTCTCGGGCGCGTCCGGGCGTCGGGGCGCCACGCTCTACATCCTGGACGAACCCACCACCGGGCTTTCCGGCAACGAGGTCGCCAAGCTCCTGCGGGTGCTGACGCGCTTGATCGACGCCGGCAACACCGTCATTGTCATCGAGCACAATCTGGATGTCGTGCGCGCCGCGCACTGGGTCATCGACCTGGGGCCGGGCGCCGGGGCACGCGGAGGACGGGTGGTCGCCATGGGCCGTCCGCACGAGGTGATGGCCGAACCCGCGAGCGTGACCGGAGCCTGCCTCGCCGGCCTTCCGGGGCCGACCCCGCAACGTACGAGGCTCACGTGACCACAAACCGATTCGTCGCGCCGTCGCGCCCGCTTCGCCGGATGGCGCTCGTGGCATGCCTGGCGCTCGCCTGGGCCGCCTTGGCCGGGCCCGCGCGCGCCCAGGCCTTCGACCTGCCCCCGATCCCCATCGACACCTTCTCGCTCGACAACGGGCTGCGCGTGATCGTCAGCGAGGACCACTCCGTGCCCGTGGTGGCGGTCAACATGTGGTACCACGTCGGCAGCGCGCACGAGAGGCCGGGGAGGACCGGGTTCGCGCACTTCTTCGAGCACCTGCTCTTCGAGGAGACCGAGAACCTCGGCGACGGCGACTTCGCCCGGCTGGTCAACAACGCCGGCGGCACCTACAACGGCACCACCTCCACCGATCGCACGGCGTACTTCGAGACCCTCCCCTCCAACCGGGTCAACCTGGCGTTCTGGCTGCACGCCGAGCGCATGGCGCGCCTGGTGGTGAGCGAACGCGGCTTCGAGAACCAGCGCGAGGTGGTGAAGGAGGAGCGCCGCCTGCGCATCGACAACCAGCCGTACGCGCAAGCGAGCATCATCCTCGATTCGCTCTCCACCGACTACGAGCCCTACCGGCACACGCCGATCGGCTCCATGGAGGATCTCGACGCGGCCACCACCGCCGACGTGAAGGACTTCCACGAGCGCTACTACGTGCCCAACAACGCCACCCTGGCGGTGGTCGGCGCGGTCACCACCGAGCAGATCCGCGCGTTGGCGGAGGAACACTTCGGCGCGATTCCCCGGGGCGCCGACGTGCCCCCGCTTCCCAAGCCGCCCCTCACTCCGCGCGCCGACGGGGAACGGACGGCATCGGTGAGCGACGAGCACGCCCAGCTGCCCTTCCTGTACATGGGGTACAACATCCCGGAGGCGGGCCATCCGGACCTCCACGCGCTCGTCATGCTCGCCCAGGTCTTCAGCACGGGCGAGAGCAGCCGCCTGCACCAGCGTCTGGTCAAGCGGGACGAGCTGGCTCCGGCCGTCGTCGCCGCCCTCCAGCAGCGCTTGGGGTCTGGGCTCATGCTCTTCGGCAGCC
This sequence comes from Longimicrobiales bacterium, assembly GCA_965221265.1. Taxonomy (GTDB): domain Bacteria; phylum Gemmatimonadota; class Gemmatimonadetes; order Longimicrobiales; family Gaopeijiaceae; genus BD2-11. The sequence continues at coordinate 1,375,465 of OZ244873.1, forward strand.
TGCCGCACGCCGGCGGCAACATCGAGGACATTCGCGCCGTGATCGAAGAGGAGATCGAGAAGCTCAAGGCCGACGGGATCACCGAGCGCGAGCTGGAGAAGGCGCTCAACCAGCAGCGCGCGGCCCAGGTGGCGAGCCGCATGACGGTGAGCGCCAAGGCCAGCATCCTTCAGTCCTACGCGCTCACCCACGGCGACCCCTTCGAGGTCAACAACGTGCTCGCGCGCTACGAGGCGGTAACCCGCGACGACGTCCTCAAGGTCGCGCGCAAGTACCTCGTGCCCGAGAATCGAACCGTGGTGGTCGCCCGCCCCACCGGAGGGGTCGTCCCATGATCGCACCACGCCGCAAACCGCTCCGGACCGCGCTCGGCGGGTCGGCAATGCTGGTCCTGGCCGCGATGGCGTTCGCGCGGCCCGAGGCGGCCGCCGCCCAGCAAGGCCCTCCCGAGCCCCTCCCGCTCGACGAGATCCCGTTCCCGGAGTTCGAGGAGCGCCTGCTGTCCAACGGCGCGGACCTGATCGTGGTGCCCCACGACGAGCAACCGTACGTCACGGTCAACCTCGTCGTGCGGGCGGGAAACGCCGCGGACCCCCGCAATCGCGCGGGCGTGGCCGCGATGGTGGCCAGCCTGCTCAACAAGGGCACCGACACCCGGACCGCGCTGGAAATCGCCGACGCCACCGACCACATCGGCGCCAACCTGTCCGCGGCCGCGGGCGACGATTGGACGAACGTGATTCTGGGCGTGGTGACCCCCCAGCTGGACGCCGGCCTCGCGCTGCTGGGCGACATCGTCGTCAACCCGAGCTTCCCCGACGAGGAGATCGACCAGTATCGCCAACAGGCGGCCACGGGTCTGCGGGTGCAGCTCGGCTCGCCCGGCTTTCTGGCCAGCCGGGAGTTCCAGCAGGCGGTCTACGGACGCCATCCCTACGGCCTCCAAGCGACGCCCGCGAGCATCGAGGCGATTCGGCGGTCCGACCTGATCGCCTTCCACGCGCGCCACTACAAGCCCACCAACGCCCTCGTGGTCGTGGCGGGCGACGTGACCACCGACGACATCGAAGCCCGCCTCAACAAGGCGCTGGCCGACTGGGAGCCCGGTCCCTCGCGGCCCCCCACCTACTTCGACGTGCCCGCGCGCGACGAGAGGGAGATCATCCTGGTGCACCGGCCCGAATCGGTGCAGTCCACCATCCTGGTCGGGCAGTCGGCCATGAAGGGCGACCACGAGGACTGGATGCCGCTCAACCTGGGCGGCCGCATCCTGGGCGGCTCCAGCACCGGCCGCCTCTTCAAGGTGTTGCGCGAGGACAAGGGCTGGACCTACGGCTCGTACGCGTCCGCGGTGCGCAAGCGCGACCTCGGTCATTTCCTGGCCAACGCCGAGGTGCGCGCCGAGGTCACCGACAGCGCCCTCGCCGAGTTGCTCAACCAGGTCGAGCTCGTCCGCTCCGAACCGGTGCCCGACGACGAGCTGTCGGACGTGCGCGACTACCTCGTCGGGTCGTTCCCGCGCACCATCGAGACGCCCCAGGCGATCGCCAACCAGGTCGCGACCTATCGACTGCGGGGGCGCTCCACCGAGGAGCTGGAGTCGTACCGGGACCGCGTCGCCGCGGTCGCCCCCGAAGACATCCAGGGCGCGCTGGTGGAACACTTCGATCCGGAGCGCGCGGTGGTGGTGGTGGTGGGCGACGCCACCCAAATCCGCACCGGGCTGACGCGGTTCGGTCGGGTGCGCATGGTCGACGCCGAGGGCAACCGCCTCTCCATCGACGACGTCGAGGTGCGGGACTCCGATGTCGCCTACGACCCCTCGGTGCTCGAGCCCGGCATCTGGCGCTACCGGCTGATGGTGCGGAACCGGTCGGTCGCGGAAATGGAGCGGGTTCTGGGGTTCGCCACCCGCGACGACGAGCGCGCGATGACGCTCACCAGCACGGTGCGGGCCAACAACGTCACCCAGGTCTCGGAGGTGTTCTTTTCGCCCCGCACCTTCCGGCCCATCGCCAACAGCGTCCGGGTGGTCACGCCGGAGGGGCAGGCGAGCTGGGAGCTGGAAATGGATGGCGACCGCGTGACCGGCCGCGCGACCGCGACCGGCCAGGACCCGCGCGACATCGAACGGGAAGTCGTGCGCGGGGCGCTGTTGGGCGAAATGGACGAGCTGGTGGCGTGGATCTCGGAGCTGGAGGAGGGCCAGGAGCTGCGCTACCCGGTGGTCCAGCCCCAGAGTGGTCGCGCGCGCACGGTGACCCTTCGGGTCCGCGGCACCTCGGAGATCACGGTGCCGGCGGGCACCTTCGAGGTCGTCGAGGTCGGCTTCAGCGGTGGCGACGGCAACCAGCGGGCCTACTTCACGGTCGACCGGCCCCACGTGCTGGTGCGCGCCGAGTCCGCGGGATCCCCGGTCGTCCTTGAGCTGGTCGAGGTGCCTGGCGGGTAGGAGGAGCGTGGGCTTGTCAACGGCGGCAAACGTGGCTCTCGGCTACGCGTTCCGTTATTTTAGGGGATACCCGCAGGACGGCCGAGCCATCGGCTCCCAACGCATTCATCCCACGAGGAGAAGGGCATGAGGAACCTTGTCGCCATTCTCGCTCTCTCCGGAGTCCTGGCGGCGTGCGCCGGCGTGCAGCTGCCTCCCAAGGCGGGTCCGGAGGAGGTCGAGGTCATCGTCCCGGCGATGGGCCAGGCCGCCCAGGAAGGCTACCGCACCATCGGTCCGGTCACGGCGCGCGCCCCGCTGGGCACGTCCAACGAGGAAATGCTGCTCCTGCTCCGGACCGAGGCCGCGGCCTTGGGCGCGGACGCGATCATCTTCGAACGCATCGAGGACACCACGCGCAGCCAGGCGACGGCCGACATCGGTCGCAACCAGGGACTCATCGGCCACGCGCTCGCCATCTACTATCCGGCGCCGGGCACCTGAAGCCGATCAAGGGCGTTTCGCGCCGCGCCCGTCGCCCATGAGCGTGGCGCGGGCCGCCGGCGCCCTCCCACAATCCCGATCGAGGGATCGAGCCCGCGCACCGGTGCGTCGCGGGTCGGTCCGCGCCGGTGGAGCGCGTCCGGGACGGCCATCCCCGCTCCCTCCCTCCCTCGCCCCTCGCGCGTAACCCCCACGAGGCATCTGCATGGATTCCGCCCCCGGAGAACGGATACTCGCGCGGCTGCTTGAAGACGAAATGCGGGAGTCGTTCATCGACTACTCGATGAGCGTCATCGTTCGCCGCGCCCTCCCCGACGTCCGCGACGGCCTGAAGCCCGTGCACCGTCGCATCCTCTACGCCATGAGCGAGCTGGGGCTCGGCCCCACCCGCCCCTACAAGAAGAGCGCGACCGTCGTGGGCGAGGTGCTGGGCAAATACCATCCGCACGGCGACTCGGCGGTCTACGACTCCATGGCGCGCATGGTGCAGGACTTCTCCCTGCGCTACCCCTTGGTGGACGGCCAGGGCAACTTCGGCTCCATCGACGGCGATTCCCCCGCGGCCTACCGGTACACCGAGGCCCGCCTCACCGCGCTGGCGACCCAGCTGCTCACCGACATCGACGAGGAGACCGTCGACTTCATCCCCAACTTCGACGGCCGCATCGACGAGCCCACCGTGCTTCCCGCGCGCGCGCCCAACCTGCTGGTCAACGGCAGCTCGGGGATCGCGGTGGGGATGGCCACCAACATCCCGCCCCACAACCTGCGCGAGGTGGTCGACGCGACCATCGCCCTGATCGAGGACCCCGACCTCCCCCAGGAGTCGCTCGAGCGCATCGTCACCGGGCCGGACTTCCCCACCGGCGCCTTCATCTGCGGCCGCCGGGGCATCCGCGACGCCTACCGCACCGGCCGCGGGCGCGTGGTGATGCGCGCGCGCACCGACGTGGAGGAGGCCGGCAAGCGCGGCAACGCCCGCATCGTCGTGCGCGCGATCCCCTTCATGGTCAACAAGACCCGCCTCATCGAGCAGGTCGCCCAGCTGGTGCGCGAGAAGAAGCTCACCCAGGTGTCGGCGCTGCGCGACGAGTCCGATCGGGACGGCATGCGCATCGTGATCGAGCTCAAGCGCGGCACCGTTCCCCAGGTGGTGCTCAACCTGCTCTACAAGCACACCCAGATGCAGGCGACCTTCGGCACCATCCTGCTGGCGCTGGTCAACGGCGTGCCCAGGGTGATGGGGCTGCGCGAGATCCTCTTCCACTTCGTGGACCACCGCCACGAGGTGGTGGTGCGACGGAGCGAGTTCAGGCTCGGCAAGGCGAGGGCGCGGGAGCACATTCTCGAGGGCCTCAAGGTCGCCGTCGACAACATCGACCGCGTGATCGCCATCATCCGCTCCTCGCCGGACACCGACACCGCGATGGCGCGGCTCCGCTCGGAGTCCTTCGAGGTGGATGCCGGGGAGCTGGCCCGGCGGGCCGATTCCGAGGAGGAGGGCCGGCGGCTCGAGGCGGAGGCCGCCGACGCGCCATCCGCCCGCCTCACCGAGCGTCAGGCCGAGGCGATCCTCAACATGCGCCTGGCCCGCCTCACCGGGCTCGAGATCGACAAGCTGGAGCGGGAGCTGGCCGAGGTGCGCGCCGTCATCGCCGAGCTGGACGAGATCCTGTCCAGCAGGCCGCGGCGCATGCGGATCATCGTCGAGGAGCTCCGCGAGGTCGCGAAGAAGTTCGGGGACGACCGGCGGACGGAGATCCTCACCGGGGTGGCGGACCTGGAGATGGAGGACCTCATCAAGGACGAGGAGGTCGTGCTCACCGTCAGTCGGCAGGGCTACCTGAAGCGCATTCCCCTGGCCACCTATCGCGCGCAGCGGCGCGGCGGGCGCGGGCTCAAGGGCATGGCCACCAAGGACGAGGACGAGGTGGGACACCTGTTCGTGGCCTCCACCCACGACTACCTCATGATCTTCACCCGGTCGGGGATGTGCCACTGGATCAAGGTCTGGGAGGCGCCGGACGCGGGGCGCTACTCGCGCGGCAAACCGGTGGTGAACCTGCGCAACATCGACCCGAGGGACGGCATCGCGGCGTTCGTGCCGGTGCGCACCTTCGCGCCCGACTGCCACCTGCTGTTCTGCACCCGCAAGGGCATCGTCAAGAAGACACCCCTGTCGGCCTACGGCAACGTGCGCATGGTGGGGCTGAACGCCATTCGGATTGACGACGACGACGAGCTGATCGACGTCCAGATCACGGACGGCGCCAGCGACGTGCTCCTGGCCACGCGCGCGGGCAAGGCGATCCGCTTCCGCGAGTCGGACGTGCGTCCCATGGGGCGCGTCGCGCGCGGCGTGGCCGGTATTCGCCTGCGGGAGGGCGACGAGGTGGTGGGCATGATGGTGCCCTCCGCGGACTCGTCCATTCTGGTGGCCACCCGGGGCGGCATGGGCAAACGGTCGGCGGTGGACGAGTACCGGCTGCAGCGTCGGGGCGGCTTCGGGGTCATCAACATGAGAACCACTTCGAAGACGGGCCCGGTGGTGGCGGTGAAGGCCGTGCACCCGTCCGACGAGCTCATGCTGGTCACGCGCAACGGCGTGGTGAACCGGCAGCGGGTGGAGGAGATCCGCGTGATCGGGCGGGCGACCCAGGGCGTGCGCCTGCTCAACCTGGACGACGACGACGAGCTGGTGGACCTGGCCCGCGTGATGGGCGACGACGGTGGGGATGGCGTCCCGGAGGGGGTCGACGGCGAGACCGATGACGATGAGGTGGCGCGGGACCGGGAGGCGGTGTCCGGCGCCGACCGGGAGGGTGCCGGGTGACGCCTCCGTCGCTCGAAAGCGTGCGTGCGGCGGCGGCGCGCCTGGAGGGCGTGGCGGTGCGCACGCCGCTGCTCTGGTCGCCCGACCTTTCCGAAGAGGTGGGCGCGGACGTGCGCCTGAAGTGCGAGTCGCTCCAGCGCTGCGGCGCCTTCAAGCTGCGCGGCAGCCACAACTTCATCGCGCGGCTCTCCGAGGAGGAGGTGGCGCGCGGCGTGATCACCTACTCGTCGGGCAACCACGCCCAGGGGGTGGCGCTGGCGGCCCGCCTCCGGGGCGCGCGCGCGGTGGTGGTCATGCCGACCACGGCGCCGGCGGTGAAGCACCGGGGCGCGGCCCGGCTCGGAGCCGAGGTCGTGTTCGAGGGCACCACCTCGGTGGAGCGGCGGGCGCGCGCGGAGGAGATCGCCGCCGCCGAGGGGCTGGTGGTGGTCCCCCCCTTCGACCATCCGGACATCATCTCCGGGCAGGGAACGGTGGGGCTCGAGATCGCCGCCGACTGGCCGGAGGTGGACACCGTGGTCGTTCCCATCGGGGGCGGCGGCCTGGCGGCGGGCGTGGCGGTGGCGCTGCGCGCCCTCCGGCCCGACGTGCGCGTCATCGGGGTGGAGCCGGAGGGGGCGGCCTCGATGCGGGCCGCGCTGGACGCCGGCCGGGTGGCGCCCATCGACCGCATCGACACCATCGCGGACGGGCTGGCGCCCGTGCGGGTGGGCGACCTCACCTACGCGCTGGTGCGCGACCTTGTCGACGACGTGGTGCTCGTGACCGACGCCGCCATCCGTGCGGCGGCGGTGTTCCTGCTCGAGCGCGCCAAACTGGTTGCCGAGTTCTCGGGGGCGGCCACCGTGGCGGCGCTGCGGTCGGGGGCGGCCGAGTTCGGTGACCGGGTCGCGGCCGTGATCAGCGGCGGGAACGCGGATGTCGCGGCTTTGGTGGGGTAGTGGCGCCGGTCCGGAGTCTCGCGGCCGTCGGTGCGCGGCCCGTCCCGTCCACGGTTTGCCGGGTGTTCCGCCCCACCGCGCAAGTTGGCGCCCGGGGAACGCGACCCCGAACCACCGGAGCGTACCCATGAAGCGCCTCGTTCTCTTTGACATCGATGGCACCTTGGTGTGGGGCGGCCCGGCCAAGGAGGCGTTCACCTTGGCCGTGGAGCGGGTCTACGGGACCATCGGCCCGGTGCACCTGGTGTCGTTCGCGGGTCGGACCGACCCGCAGATCGCCCGCGACCTGTTGCGCGGGGCCGGGCTGGACGACGCGCGCATCGACGCCGGACTGCCCCGACTCTGGACGCTCTACGCGCGCGAGCTGGAGCGGCGCCTGCCCGCGGAGCCGGTCACGGCGCTTCCGGGCGTGCGCGGGCTGTTGGCGGCGCTCGAGGAGCGCGGCGGCGAGGTGGCCGTGGGGCTGGTCACCGGCAACATTCGCGAGGGGGCGCGCCTGAAGCTGGGTTCGGCGGGGTTGGCCGCGGATGCGTTTCCGGCCGGCGGCTTCGGGTGCGACCGGGAGTGCCGCAACCACCTTCCCGCCATCGCCGTCGGCAGGGCGGAGCGGGTGTGGGGGGTGCGCTTCCCCCCCGAATCGGTGGTGGTGGTGGGGGACACCCCGCTCGACGTGGAGTGCGGCCGCCACTTCGGAGCGCGCACCCTCGCCGTGGCGACCGGGCACTTCGCCACCGAGGAGCTCGAGGCCGCCGGCGCCGACCTGGTGGCTCCCGACCTGACCCGCACCCGGGACGTGGTCGACGCGATCATGGCGTAGCCGTCCGTGGATGGCCGTCCGCCCCAAGGCCGGGAGCGGGGCGGCGCCGGGACGGCCACGGGCGCATGAGACCCACGTCAACCGCGTCCCCGGCCCTTTTGGGGCGGGCCGCCCGCGCTGGATTGGACGAGGCCGAAGCCGCGTCCCCCGACCTTGGTGGGCGGCCACCCGCGATGGGGAGGCATCGTCCACCTTGTGCGCGGGTTCCCCCACGCGCCAAGTTTAGCTTGCGGCCCGAGGGGCGGGGCGTGTGTTCGCGCCCGCCATCTCGCAACGCGCCAAGGCGCGCGTGGTTCATCGACAACGACCGGCAACGGAGTAGCGCGGATGTCCAACAGAGCGCAGCAACGCAAGGAGATGAGGCGGAAGCCCACGGGGGGCGGCGTCAAGCGGCTGTACATGATCCTCGGGGGCGTGGGGGTCATCGGGGTGGTGGCCGCCGTCTACACCACCGGTTCGTCCGTCTTCAGCAGTGCGGTCACCGAGCCCGTGGACTTGGGCGACCTCTCCGACGAGGAGCTCGTCGGTTTGGCGTACGGAGCCGAGCTGGGCGACCCGGACGCGCCCATCTCGGTGGTGGAGTTCGGCGACTACCAGTGCCCGGGCTGCGCCATGTTCGCCTCGGGCACCAAGCCCCTCATCGAGCTGAACCTGGTCGAGACCGGTCGGGCGAAGTTCGTCTTCTACGACTTGCCGCTTGGTCAGCACACCAACTCGTTCCTGGCTTCCCGGGCGTCCCACTGCGCCGGCGACCAGGATCGTTTCTGGGAGTATCACACCGCCCTCTTCGACAATCAGTTCTCGTGGGCGTCGTCCGCGGATCCGGTCGGCAACTTCGTGGGCTACGCCCGCGCCCTGGGGCTGGACGACGGCGCCTTCCGGGAGTGCGTGAACTCCGACCGGCACGCCCGCCGGGTTTCGGCCAACCTGCGTCTCGCCAGCGCGCTCAACCTGACCAGCACCCCCAGCGTTCTGGTCAGCCGCGGAAACGGCGCGGCGAGGAGGCTGCCGGGCTTCGACTACGCCACCATCGAAGACGCCGTCGAGCGGTTGGCGGAGGGCCAGCCATGAGCGACGCGGCCCGGCCATCCACATGACTTCCCCGGGGGAGTCGCGGGCCATGGCCACCGTCCGGCTGGTGTTCGTGGACCGCGGCGCCTACCAGCATGAGGATGTCGCGCTGCCCGTCGATCGACTGGAGGCGTACGACCGCCTGATCGACTGCATCCGCGAGGACCCGGAGGTGCTCGGCGGCCTCCACGTCGACCTCAAGCGGCTGTGCGCGGCCTACCGCGTCGACGACGTTGCCGCCCCACCCGCCGAGCCACTCGTTCAGGAGGATGGGGCCGGAAGCGACGACGACGGGTAGCCATCGAGCCGGGTGGCCAACCGATGTCACCCCGGCGTGCCGTCCAACCCCGCGGGAGCGTGACCGGCGAGCGCGGCCAGCGCCCGGTCGCGCGTCCATGTCCGCACCACGGACGGAGGCCACACGCCCGCGCCCGCGAGCTCCATGAGCCTGTGCGCTTCCCGGCGCGCGCGCCGTCCCGTGTCGGCATCCAGCGCGCCCGCCTCCAGAGCGGCTTGGAATTCGTCCTCGTCCAACAACTTCGGCGCCCCGCCGGGCTCGAACCACACGTCCAGAAAGAGATCCGTGGTGCGCCACACCCGTCCCGGCGACATCTCGACGGGCGTGAGCACGTTGGCGTAGATGCCGGTGAAGGCCCCGTCCGCGGTGTGAAATCGGCCGATGTCGTGCCACGCCCGCGGGAAGGTGAACCAGACGATGTCGGATCCGGTCTCGAGCACGACCCTGCCGTTCACCTCCATCGGCGACGCAACGCGGATGCCGCGCGAGAGGGTGACCGTAACCTCCAGGGCGTCGTGAACCACCGGTTGGCGAAAGGTCTGCAGCCGGTCCGGGGGTCGCAGGTAGTGGATGGTGACGTGGGCGGGACGGTCCGGATCCCGGCTCACGGGACGGGATCGTCCTCGTGACGCGCGCACACCCGCTCGACGAAGATGTCCATGATGCCGCCGCACACCGCCGGGCTCCACCCCAACAGGTCCTCGGTGAGGTCCACCTTCACCAGGCGCGGGACTCCGTCCTCGATGACTTGATGCGCCGCCTCGATGACCTCCGCCTCCCCGCACCCCCCGCCGACGGTGCCCACCAGTCCGGCCTCGGGGTCCACCAGCATGCGCGACCCGGCCTTGCGCGGCGTCGACCCGCGCGTGGAAACGATGGTGGCCAGCGCCCCCCGTCGGCCCGCGCGCACGGTCGCGAGCACGGCTTCGTAGACGTCCTGGTCGCTTGGCGCGCTCACTCGACGGCCCTCCTGCCCGACTTGCCGGCCAGAAAGCGCTCGACGATGCGCTCGCGACCGCGCAACGGCGCTCCCGTCCCGCCGCGCCGCTCGAGGATCATCTCCCCCAGGACGCTCACCGCGATCTCGGCCGGGGTCTGCGCGCCGATGTCCAGCCCCACCGGAGCCCGCACCCGGGCGATGACCTCGTGGGGGATCCCCTCGGCCTCGAGCTGCACGAAGGTGGCCCGCACCCTGCGGCGGCTGCCGATCATGCCGATGTACGCCGGCGTCCCGCCACCATCGCGCGCCAGCAGCCGGCGCAGGCACTCGTAGTCGTACTTGTGCCCCCGCGTCACCAGGACGATGTGGCACCCGGGGTGGATGTCGATGCCCGAGAGGGGGTCGGCGAAGTCGATGGTGCGCACGGCGGCGGCCTCGGGAAACCGCTCGCGGGTGGCGAACTCGGGACGGTCGTCAAGCACGGTGACCTCGAAGTCCAGCAGCGTGCCCAGGGTGGCGAGCGGCTGGGCGATGTGGCCGGCGCCCACCACGACGAGTTCCTGACGGGGGCGGTGGCCCTCCGCGTACATCCGTAGACGCCGGCCCTCCGCCGTGCGCACGTCGTGGAGGGATCCGCCGTGTCCGCGCGCGCCCCGTTCGCGGGTCGCGACGTCCAGCGCGGCCGCGTCCAGCTCGGGGTCGCCGAACGATCCCTCGACCGCGTCCGGGCGCACCAGCATGCGGGCACCCGCCGCGCGCCCCTCGGTGTCGGCGACGACCAGCAGCTCGACCGTGCCCCGCGACCCCCGGAGCGACTCCAGGATGCGGGTGGCCGCGGCCGCCGCGTCCGGTCCGGGCGGGACTTGGCCGCCGGGACGAGGGGCGCGGGGTGGGTTGGGCGCCTCGCCGTGGGAGGTGCGGCGTCCACGCGGGTCGGCGGCGTCGAGCCTCGGCGCCACGGGGCCCTCAACGCGCTTTGCCAGCCCGTCGCCCCGCCGCTCTCGGTGCTCCGGCGGATTCGTCCGCGGGCTGCCGGGTGTGGTCATGCCACGTGGAAGTGGTCGCGGTACTCGGCCGGCGTGTCGATGTCCGCGATCACGCCGGGGTCGTCCACCACGCACTCGCGGACGCGCGAGGGGCGGCGCCGCACCACCGTGCGGGCTCCCTCCGGCAGGGCGGGGTCGAGGAGCTCGTCAAACACGCGACGATGGAAGAGGGTCGGGTGGCCGCGCCGGCCGTCGTGGGTGGGGATCACGATGTCGGCCGACCCGTCGCCCAGGCGCGCGGCCAGCGCCCGCACCGTGGCGCCCGTCACCAACGGATGATCGACCGGGCAGATGGCGCATCCGTCCACTCCGTCGCCCCACCCCGCGAGCGCCAACCGGATGGACGAGATGGGCCCCTCCCCGGGGTCGGGGTTGACCGCCACCGTGGCGCCCGCCGTCGCCGCCTCCCGCCCCACGGCGCCGCCGGCCTTCCGCGCCACCACCACGACCGGGGCGCACCCCCCGGCCGCCAAGGCGGACACCACGCGTGCCAGAAAGGACCGCCCATCGGCATCGAGAAGTGCCTTGGGGCGCCCCATGCGGGTGGACAGCCCGCAGGCCGGCACCACGCCCAGCAACCTCGGCCGACGACTCACGGGACCGGGTTGCGGTCCGGACGACCGGGCGGAAGCCCGTCCCGTCCGGTCAGAGGATGGGACGGACCTGCGCGTTGCTCTCGTCGAGCATCAGGGTCACGGGCTCGCCCGCCACCGTGAGCGGGACGTTCCAGTAGAGCTCGTCGAAGGAGCGTTCCCAGCGCGCGTGCACCCAGTATTGACCCCCGGGCGCCTGGACGACGACGCCGCCCGATGCGTCGGTGGTGTCGACGACCGGATCAAGCCCGCTCACGTCGATCTGGAACTGGGCCACCGTGCCATAGTCCGCGAAGGCGTCGTCGCCCCACATCTCCCGGAGCATCCTCACCTGTTCGGCCTGCTCGATCATGGAGCCTTGGATGGAGGTGAACTCCTCGAAGGCGGCGTCGCGCTGGCGCTCCACCTGGACGAGTCGCTGCTCGTTGTCCTCGAACTCCATGAACATCACCCGGTACTGGGCCTCGGCCGGATTGAGGCGGTCCATCTCCGCCCTGAGGTTGAGCAGCTCCTCCCTGAGCAGGGACCACTCGCTCTCCCGCGCCTGCCATTCCGCCTGTGCCTCGGCGACCTGGGTCTGGGCCGCGAGCAGGTCCGCGGGAATCTCCGGCTCCGGTTCGCTGGCTTCCCGCGCCAGCGAGTCGAAGATCGCGTCGCGGTCGAAGGGGAGAAGCTGGATTTCCATCTCGGCCAGCGGTCGCACTTCCGTGCCCTCGGCCCCGGCGACTTCCATGCTGGCGTTGATCGTGACGTCGGTTGGCCCGCATGCAGCGGAGGCGATGGCGCCGCCGAGAGCGAGGAAAAGGATTCCGTTCCTCATGGTGCAGTGACTCCAAGGTGTCCCGTTGAAACTCGCGAGCTGGCTGCTTCCGGCTCGCACGCAATGCGGTGGCGCGGATTTCGGCCGCAAAGTAACCACCCTCGGGCCGATGCATCAAGGCGGTTCGCCCGGACCGTGGACGAGCACGCGTGGTTGGCCCAGGTCGGCGGCCGCGCGCCGGATCCCCTCGGGGGACAGACCCTGCGGGGGTGCGCGCAGTTCCGCGAGCTCCCCGTTCGCTTCCACCTCGACGAGCAGACGGCGGCCTTCGCGCTCCGGGTTCGCCAGCGCGAGGGCCCTCGTCGCGCGGAACCTGCGGTGCGCCCGGGTCACGTCGTCCGGGCGGAGCGGGTTGGCGGAGAGGTCGTCCACAATGTCCGCGACGCGCTGTTCCCACGCGCGCCCGTTCGGCCACTCGGCGGCGACGGTCACCGCCAGAACGGGCCCTCCGGGGAGCTCGCGCACCTCCGCCCGTTGGCTGATGAGCCCCGGGGCGGGCGCGTTGGTCGCCAAGCGTTCGCCGATCAGGTGGGCCAGAAACTCCATCGGCCGGCGCGGGGTCGCTCCGGCGAACGGGTAGGTCGCCAGGATCCAGTTGTTCGTGATGTCGTCGGCGACCGAGGTGCGGCCGCCCTCCTCCCACGCCCATCCCGGGGCGCGCGGCGGCAGGGGTGCTCCCTCCACCTCCCAGGCGTCGCGGGCGCGCCACGCCAGCGTCCGGTGGGCGCCGACCACCGAGGCCGCGTCGGCCGGGGCGACCGGGCCCACCACGGCCACGCGCGCGCCCTCCAGGCGATGGATGCGCGCGCGCGCCGCCTCCAGCACCTGGGTGGTCATGTCGCTCACGCTGGACGGGGTCCCCATGGGCGCGCGCGCGCGCTCTTCCCCCAGCAGCATGCGCCGGGCCTCCCGCTCGAAGGTCCGCACGGGCGCGTCGCGCTGAAAGAACACCTGACCGGACAGGTCGGCGCGCGCCCGGTCGGACAGCTCGGGATCGAGCGGGTCGGCGACCAGCGTGCGCGTGAGGACCTCGTACGCCCGCGCCCAGTCGCTCGAGGTGGCGAGCAGGGTGACCCAGGTTCGGTCGTCGACCACCTCGATCTGGGCGGAGGCGCCCGTTTCGGCCAGGTTGGCGTTGGCCGCCCGCTCGAGCACCATGCCCAGCAGCCAGGCCGCCCCCTCCCGCCCGGGCGGGTCGTCGCCGTGTCCGCCGGCGAGGGAGAGGGTGACGGCGACGGCCGACGTCCAAGGTCGCGGGCTCACAACCAGCAACTCCAACGTGTCCGAGGGCGGGACCTGGGGGGGCGCGCGCCGAGCGGCCGCGGACGGGCGCCCCGGCCGGTCGCCGCCACGGGTCGCTGGCGCGTCGACGTGTTCCGGAGCCCGGTCGCCGTGACCGGACGCTCCCGCGCCACGCGTCACCACGCCGCCGCCGTCGTTGGCCGCCGCCAAGGTCGGCGCGGCGAGCGGGAGAACGATCCAAAGCGCCCGCCAGGCGGGCACCCGAGCCGCCCGCCCCGGAAGGCGCGCCAGCGCCATCAGGCGCCCACTTCGGCGGTCACGACCTCCTCGGTCGCGACTTGGTCAAGAAACCTGACCATGTCTTCGAACTCGATCTGGTTCAACCGCCGCAGGTGGTCCGGGGCGGCGTCGCCATCGCCGGTGGCGTCCAAGTGTCGGCCGATGACGTCCGCGAGCCCGCCCGGCGAGCGCGTCTCCGCAAGCAGCTCGAAACGGAGCGCCGACCTCGCCTGGCGCACGGTGGTCGGGTCGAGCGCCGCCCGCAGGTCGCCCAGAAAGCTCCGCGCGCGGGCGCGCATGGTGGCCGCGTCGCGGGCGAAGGCCGCGGCGGTCAACACCAGCCACGACCGCTCGCCCACCTCCCACCGCTCGAGGTGGGGTTCGAATTCGCCGCCGATGCCGCCAAGGTGGTCGCCCGCGAGGCGCGCGAGCAGCGCGGAGCGCGGGTCGCGGGCGCTTCCCGATGGGTGCGCCTCGCCGTACCAGACCCGAATTCGCTCGGGTGCGGGGGGGGACGGCGTTCCCAGCGCGGCAATCGGAAGCTCCACCGAGTCGGGCGCCGGGCCCGGTTCGCCGAGTTCGGCGAGAGCGGAGAACGCGGCCTCCAGCGGCACGTCGGCCACCACGACCAGCGAGAGATCGCCCCGACGGTGGGTTGCCCGCCAGCGCTCCACCAACCGGGCCGGGTTGAGCGCGGCCAGCGACTCGAGGGTGCCCGTCACCGGGGGAATCGGCGACGCCATGCGCGCGCGCAACCGGAGCCGGAGGGCACCGCGGGCGGTTTCGCGTTCCTCTCGGTTCAGGCCCTCGAGACGGGTCCGGGCCGCCACGAAGCCGGGCGATTCGGGTCGCCCCAGCAGTTCGCGCGCGACGCTGGCGAGATGTTCGAAGTCCGCGACCGCGCCGTCCAGCCGATAGACCAGACCGAGCGAGGTCCGGTGCGCCACGATTTCGATGCCCAGCGCGTCGGCGAGTCTTTGGCCCCGTTGCAACGCCAGCAGCTGGATGAGATACCCGGCACCGGCCTCGGAATCGGATTCGACGAAGGGGACCGTGACGCGGATCGCCGCGGTGGGTGAACCGGTGGCTTCGACGAAGGCGAGGGTGGGTCCGTCGGGCGGACGGAGAATGGTGTCCGGCCGGAGCGATTCGGGGTCGGACGCGGCGCTCAGGAGCGCCATTCCGGCGAGGAGGGCGACCGTCACCGCCCAACCGTCCGTGGCCTAACGACCGGGATTCGAGTGGCGACGCGCCCGCGCGGGTTCGCTAGCAGTCCGTGGATGAATTCGCCCGAGCATCGAGAGCGGCGTGGCGCCGGGCTGGCAAGGCGCTTTGAAGGCCGAATAGCAGAGCTATTGGGCCGAAAAGCAACGCGGAGCGCAGCGGTCCAGCTCGGATGCAACGCCGCTCGAATGCCGGGGGGAGTTTGTCCACGGGCTGCTAGGCTCGGCGCCGCGTCGCGGCCCGGTCGCGCCAACGCGGGACTCAACGCGCCTCGCCGGCCCGGTGCCTCGCCATTCGCGCGGATTCATCCACGGGCCACCCCGATTCCTAGGGGATGACGTTGATGATGAACCGGTGCGGATCGATCGGCCGTCCGTTCAGGCGCACCTCGTAGTGGACGTTCGGGCCCGTCGTGATTCCCGTCCTTCCCACCAGGGCGATGACCTCGCCCCGCTCCACCTTCTGACCTCTTCGCACCAGAATCTGGCTCGCGTGGCCGTACAGGGTCTCGTACCCGAAGCCGTGTCGGATGATCGTCGTCAGGCCGTAGCCGTTGCGTCGCCCCACGAAGGTCACCTCGCCATTGGCGGTCGCCACGATGGCCGAGCCCTCGGTGGTGGAGATGTCGATGCCCTCGTGCGGGAGGGGAAGGTGGTGCACCGGGTGCAGGCGGGCCGGGGAGAAGTGGCTAGAGATGAAGCCGCGGGCCGGAAGTATGGAGGGCACCGACGCCAACCATTCGCGATGGCTGCTCAGGGAGTCGGCGGCTTCCGTCAGGCTGGTGCCGAGCAGTCGCACCCGCCGTTGGAGGGCCGTCAGGTCGAACGATGTCGCGAAGGCCTCCTTGGAATACAGGGAGTCCAGACCCCACAAGGGGTGCGACCGGGGCGTGACCGTGCCGGGACCCCCGACGCCCGCCTGAAGGACCTCGGCGTCAATGGACTCGAGGCCGGCCAGCACGCGGGCGCGCTCGTTCTGTTCCGCCAAACCGTCGACCGCGCC
The DNA here is from genome assembly GCA_965221265.1 of Longimicrobiales bacterium. GTDB lineage: Bacteria > Gemmatimonadota > Gemmatimonadetes > Longimicrobiales > Gaopeijiaceae > BD2-11. The sequence continues at coordinate 1,391,506 of OZ244873.1, forward strand.
CTCCAGGCTCGCGAGCTGCTCGCGGATGCCGGCCAGCTCCTCGGCCATGGCTTGGTTCTTGGCGGCCAGCTGGCGGGCTTGAATCCGGTGTTCGCCGCCCACGGCGACGAAGAGGGCGGTGCCCAGGAGGACGACGACCGCGCCCGCCCCGGCGAGGATGACGCCGAACGGGAGGTCGAACCGCCGATGCCGCCCATCGCCCGCCGGCGCGACGAGAATCGACCACCTGGAAACGAGGGTCGACCACCCGGAGACGAGAGCCGACCGCCACTTGGAGGCGAGGGCCGAGCACTTGGAGACCAGGGTCGACCACTTGGAGACGAGAATCGACCACCCAGAGACGAGGGCCGACCACCCGGAGACGAGGGCCGACCGCCACTTGGAGGCGAGGGCCGAGCACTTGGCGACGAAAGCCGAGCACGTGGAGGCGAGCGCCGACCACTTGGAGACGAGAGCCGACCACGTGGAGACAAGGGTCGACCCCATGGCCGAGCACTTGGATTTCAGCATGGCGCCGAGTTGGTTTGGCATGCCTCTGGAACGATCTGGGGGCTGAAAGCGGTCAGGCACGTGGCGTGACCGAGGACGGGATGGACCGGGCGCGAAGAGGGCGTTGAACCTCGCGGGAGGGCCTTGAACCTATTGGAATTCGTCGAAGACGGTCAACCCGACGGGCTCACGCGAGGGAAGAGCGGCTCGCCGCGCGTTACGGTTCTTCCGCCCAGCGGGTCGTGGACGGCCCGGTCCAGCGTGGGAACCCGGGCGAGCCCCAAAGTTCCCGCCAGCGCGTTCATCTTGGTCGGCATGACCGGCTCCAGAAGGGCCGTCAGCACCGTCAGGCAGCGCGCCAGGGAGGCCAAGGTTTCGTCGAGCTCCGCCGCCCGATCCGGCTCCTTCGCCTGAGCCCACGGTTCCCGCTCCTCCACGTATCGGTTGGCGCGCCGCGCGAGGTCCATGGCGGCGGCCAGGGCGCGGTGCACGCGGAGGTCGTCCATGAACCCCCGGTAGCCCGCGAGGGCCCTCCCGGTCTCCGGGGCCAGCCCCCGGCCCGCGGCGTCCGGGAGCACGCCGTCCCGATAGCGCGCGATCATCGAGGTCACCCGGCTGGCGAGGTTGCCCAGCACGTTGGACAGCTCGTCGTAGCGCGTGAGGAAGCGCTCGGGCGTGTGCGAGGCGTCGCTGCCTGTGGCCATCTCGCGCAGCAGGTACCAGCGGACCGCGTCGACCCCGTGGGTCGCGATGAGCGCCAACGGGTCCACCACGTTGCGCAGCGACTTCGACATCTTGGTTTCGCCCACCAGCCACCATCCGTGGGCGAGAATGCGGCGCGGCAACTCCAGCCCGCACGCCATCAGGATGGTGGGCCAGTAGACCGCGTGCGTGGTGAGAATGTCCTTGCCCATCACGTGCAGGTCGGCCGGCCACCACGAGTCGATGGCGGTGTCGAACCCGCGCTCGTCCGGAGGGGCGTCGGGGTCGATGGCGTCGGACGCGGTCACGTAGTTGATGAGCGCGTCCACCCACACGTAGCAGATGTGCTCCGGGTCGAAGGGCAGGGGAACGCCCCAGCTCACGCGGCTCCGGGGACGCGAGATCGACAGGTCCTCGAGCGGTTGCTGGAGGAACCCGAGCACCTCGTTGCGGCGCGCGGCGGGAAGGATCCAGCCCGGGTTGGCCTCGATGTGGCCCACGAGCCGCTCCTGGAAGGCGCTCATGCGGAAGAAGTAGTTGACTTCCTCGATCTGGCGGACGGGGCGTCGGCAGTCGGGGCAGGTCTCTCCCGGCCCCAGGTCCTTCTCCGTCCAGTAGCGCTCCTCGTGGATGCAATACCAACCGAGGTAGCGGTCCCGGTAGATGTGCCCCCCATCGTGAAGACGCTGGAGGAAGGCGGTGACGACGGCGATGTGGCGGGGCTCGGTGGTGCGGATGAAGTGGTCGAAGGAGATGTCGAACTCGTCCCACGCCTCGCGGAAGCGACCCGCCATGCGGTCGCACAGCTCGAGGGGGGCGAGACCGCGCCGGGCGGCCTCCTCGGCGATCTTGGGACCGTGTTCGTCGGTGCCGGTGAGGAACTTGACCTCGGCGCCGGCCTGCCGGTGAACGCGCGCCAGGACATCGGTGAGGATGGTGGTGTAGGCGTGCCCGATGTGGGGCTCGCCGGACGCGTAGTAGATCGGCGTCGTGAGGTAGTGGCGTCGGCTCATGGCGCGCGTCAGCCGGAACCGTCCCCCCGGGGAGCGTGGGACACCTCTTCCCTGAGCTCCTTCAGCGCCACCGTGCGACGGGTCCGGTCGTCGGCCATGAGGGTGACGGTTTCGCTCCAGATGTCCACCGCCACCACCCTCTCCCTTCCCAACGACGTCCGCACCGTCCTGCCCTCGCGCGGGAAGCGCCGGCGCGCCCGGACGTACGCGTCGTGTTCGTACCTGAGGCAGCACATGAGACGCCCGCAGCAGCCCGAGATCTGCGACGGGTTGAGGGACAGGCGCTGGTCCTTGGCGAGCTGGAGGCTCACGGGTTGCAGGGAGGGAAGCCAGGTCGAGCAGCACAGCTCACGGCCGCAACGCCCCACGCCGCCGAGCATCGCGGCCTCGTCGCGCACGCCGATCTGGCGCAGCTCGATGCGGGTGTGGAACGTGCGCGCCAAGTCGCGCACCAGGGCCCGGAAGTCGACCCGGCGGTCGGCCGTGAAGTAGATCGTCAGCTTCTTGCGGTCGAACCGCCACTCCGCCTCCGTCACCTTCATGCCGAGCTTGTGGCTGGCGACCTTCTCTCTCGCCGTGAGGCGCACGCGCTCCTCGTCGGTGCGCAGCCATCCCGCGTGCCGGATTTCCTCGGCGCGGGCCCGCCGAAGGACCTTCCGGGAGGGTTGCGGCGTGGCGCATCCGCCCGAGCTGCCGCACTTGCGTTCGGCGATGGCGCCCAGGGCGCTCACCCGGCCGAGGTCGCGTCCGCGCTCGGCCTCCACCATCACCCAGCCTCCCGGTTGAAGCGTCCCGGGCTCGCAGGTGAAGTAGTCCTTGCGCGTTCCCTTGAACCGGACTTCGGCGAACTCTGGCATCGATCCTCGAACCCGGGCCGGGATTCCCTCAGCCGCCGGCCCGCATGCTCCCGCCACGCTCGATGGCGAGGCCCGAGCCGGCCTCCGCGGACTCGTCGAGCCCCTTTCCGGCCCAGTCCCCGATCGCTTCGTACTTGGCCCACCGCCGGGCCAGCAATTCGTCGGTGTCGAGCGCCGTCAGCTCGGCCAGGTGCCGCCCCAGGGCGTCGGACACGCTCCGCGCGGTGGCCTCCCAGTCGGAATGGGCGCCTCCGACCGGTTCCGCGACGACATCGTCGGCAACCGCCAGCCTCAACAGGTCGTCCGAGGTCAGGCGCAGGGCCTCGGCGGCCTTCTCGCGGTGGTCCCGCGATCGCCAGAGGATGGCGGCGCAGCCCTCCGGCGAGATGACCGAGTACACGGCGTGCTCCAACATGAGGATGCGGTCGGTCACGCCGATGCCGAGCGCTCCTCCGGACATGCCTTCGCCGATGACGATGGAGATGGTGGGGACGCGCAGCGCGGCCATTTCGCGCAGGTTGCGCGCGATCGCCTCGCCGATGCCGCGCTCCTCGGAGCCGATGCCGGGATAGGCCCCCGGCGTGTCGATGAAGGTCACCACCGGGCGCCCGAACTTCTCGGCCATCTTCATGAGCCGAAGCCCCTTGCGGTACCCCTCCGGGTGGGGCATGCCGAAGTTGCGGCGCAGGTTCTCCTTCATGGCCCGGCCCTTCTGCTGGCCGATGACCATCAACGACCGTCCGTCGAGGCATGCCCAGCCGCCCACGATGGCCTGGTCGTCCCTGTAGGTGCGGTCGCCGTGCAGCTCGATCCAGTCGGTGAAGACGCGCTCCACGTAGTCGAGCATGAACGGGCGGTTCGGGTGGCGGGCCACCTGCACCCGCTCCATGGGGGCGAGGTTGCGGTAGATGTCCTCGGTCATGGCCGCGAGCCGGCCCCGCAGGACCTCGATCTCGCGCATGACGTCAATGCCCTTCTCGTCCGCCAGCGCGCGCAACCCGTCGATCTGTCGCCGCAGCTCGGCGATGTCGCGCTCGAACCTGAGGTGTGGCGTCTTGGCCAAGAGGCGTCTCCGTTCATCTCATGTCGGCCTTCCGACGAAACGGCGGAAGTTGCCATGGTGGCGCATCCGGGCCGCGATATCAAGTGTTTCCGGGCTCGGCGCGGTCCCGACCCTCATCCACCCTCCACGCGCATGAGCAGATGGTCCGCCGGATCGAGGGTGGTGTTGGAGGGCGCGGCGTCCAGCGGAAAACGGAACGTCTGTTCCCGTTCGGTCACCTCGACGCGATGGAGCCGGGGGGCGCCCTCGACCTCGAACTCGATGTCGAGCGGAAGCCGGAAGGTGGGCCAGTCGGCCCGCTGGGTCTGACGGATCGTGACCACCGCCTCTCCGGTTTCCTCTTCCCAGGTGGTCTCGGAACCGAGGGTCGGGAAGCCGGGCCGGTGGAGCCACTGCTCGAAGAACCAGCCCAGGTCGGCGCCGGCGGCCTCCTCCATGACGGCGCGGAAGTCGGAGGTGCTCGCCACGTCGTCGCGGAAGCGCGCGTAGTAGCCGCGGATGCCGGCGAAGAAGGCCTCGTCGCCCAGCATGGTCCGCAACATGTGCAGCACCCAACCGCCCTTCGGATAGTTGTTGGCGTTGAGGAGGTTGAAGAGGTTGCCCTCCTCGGGATCGACCACGGGTCGGTCGACGTCGCTCGATCCCAGCACGCGCTGACGGTTCGCCTCCATTCTGCTTCGGAAGTCGTTGGGCCCTTCCGCCTCCTCGAAGAAGAGCGCCCCGAAGTAGGTGGCGAAGCCCTCCGAGAGCCACAGGTCGTGCCACTCCGACTCCGTGACGCTGTCGCCGAACCACTGGTGCGCGATCTCGTGCGCGACCGTGCCCTCGATGTTGCGCCCCTGGGCGATTCCCTGCTCGCCGTAGAAGATGGCCGAGGCGTTCTCCATGCCGCCGAAGCGCGTGGCGCTCTGCACGTTGGCCAGCTTCTCGTAGGGGTACGGGCCGATCAGCTCGGTGTAGAAGTCGACCATTTGGGCCGCGCGCCGGAAGATGCGGGCCGCGTTGTCGGTGTCCTGGGGATAGACCCAGTACGAGACGCGCACGCACCCGTCGCTGCGCGGGGAAACCGGGGCGTCGCCGCACGCCGCGAGCCCCACCTGGCGGACGGCGAGGTCGGCCGCGCCGACGACCATGGTGTAGCTGGGGATGGGGACCGTCGTGGCCCAGCGCCAGGTGCGTCGTCCGCCCGCGCCGCCCAGGGCGTCGTCGTCGGTGGGGACGGTGGGGGCCGCGAGAGTGCCGTTGGCGATGACCTGCCAGGCGGCGGGCGCGTGAATGGTGAACTCCACGGTCGCCTTGTCGCTCGGGTGGTCCACCGACGGAAACCAGAAGCGCGCCCGGTTGGGCCAGTTGTCGGCGAAGGCCCCCGGGTCGCCGTGCAGGTTGTCGCGCATGATGAGACCGTCGTCGGGGGTGCCGCCGTACGCCACCTCCACCGTGACCGTGTCCGTCGCGTTCGGTGGCGCGAAGACCCGCAGCTTGCCGTCGGCGTACTCGAAGGGCGTGCGGACGCCGTCGACCTCGATGGCGTGGACGGCCAGCCCCACTAGGTCGAACTCCATGGGCGTGTCCCGGTCGACGGGGGGCGCGACCAGAATGCGCGCGCGGGCGTCGATGTCGCTTCGGCCCTCGTGGAGCGAAAGGACGAGGTCGTAGTGGAGGACGTCGAAGGCGCCCGCGTACTCGCCGGGGAGGGGAGCTCGCCCGGCCTCCACGGGATCCGGCTCGGGGGCACTCATCACGGCGCCCGACGCGAGGGGTACGTTCGCGGCGAGCTCGGGGGGCGGGGGGTCGGCCGCGGGCGGGGTGGCGGGGGCGCAGGCGGTGGCGAGCACGGCGGCGAGGAGGGGAAGGGGGGGGCGGTGGGGCGTTGGCATGGCGTCGTGGGGCCGTCGAGGGTACGTGCCAAGGTGCGGGCCCAAGCGCGCCGGGTGCCCTTAGGGAACCGACGAACGCCGTGTGACGCGCACGCAACATCAAGAGCGGTGCAATATCACGGATGTGTCCCGTGTCCGCCAACTTGGCGTCGTCGGGCGCGTCGGGCCATCCGGTGGCGGCGGCGTCCGCTCAACCCTATGGTGATCATCGTTTCGGATCGCGGGTGGCGAGATGACCCAAGCGAACGGGCCACTGAAGGAGGAGTGTTCATGTATCCTCGGGATGACAACGGGCTGTCCTTCGCGGGCGGCGAAGGCTGGTGGTGCGCGCCCCAGAGCGATCTCCCGGGCGTCCCGTGAGCCTTCTTCAGGAATTGCGAGCGTCGAACTTTCGGTGCTTCCGGGCTGAGCAGCGCGTTCCCCTCGCCCCCGTAACCCTGCTCGTAGGCGAAAACTCCACCGGCAAGACGTCGCTCCTGGCTTTAGCGCGCGTGCTTTGGGATATGGCGTTCGACAACAGGTTCCCCGACTTCAAGGAGCCACCCTACGACTTGGGGAGCTTCGACGAAATCGCTCATCACCGGGGCGCTGGTGGAGGGCGGGCGGAGGAATTCACAGCTGGATTCACAGCCATACCTGGAAGCGGATCTCGGGCAACACGCTATGATGCGACCTTTTCCAAGCCGGACCGCTGGCTCATGCCCACACGTCGGCGATTGGGCGATGGCAGCGCATTCCTGGAAGCCGTGGCCGGGGCTGACGGCGATACTGACGTCTTCGTTGGGATTGACGAATCCAGGTGGCGGATCACGCTTGACTCTCGGACTCGACAACGGATCCACGCGGATGCGAACATCGGACAGCGCCAGATGTTCGCATTGGGTTACCTGCTGCGCCTGCCGTTTTTCCGACTTGAGGATCCAAGTGACCTTGCCGAGCTCATGAGCGGGCCGGATCGACCTTTCACGAGGAACGAACTAGGGAGGCTCTACAGGTTGGACTTCCCCCACTCCCTCTCACTCCCGCGACCCATCGCGAGCGCTCCAGTCAGGTCGCAGCCACGCCGCACTTACGACCCTACCCCCCCACTCATGGACCCCGAAGGTAGTTACGTCCCCTTGTTTCTGGCCGACATCGACCGTCGCAACCCTGAACATTGGAATGGCATTCGATCTGGATTGGAGGATTTTGGGAAGCAATCTGGCCTCTTTGATAAGGTTAGGATCAGGCACCTCGACAGGAACAGGATCGACACCGGACCCTTCCAAGTCGAGGTCAAGAGGCGCGGCAGGCGTGGCAGGCGCAACATGGGTCCCTGGCGCAACCTCATTGACATGGGCTACGGCGTCAGCCAAGTACTTCCGGTCGTGACCGAACTCCTGCGGACGACCCCACCGCGGATGTTCCTCGTCCAGCAGCCCGAAGTCCACCTGCACCCGAGCGCCCAGGCCGCGCTGGGGAGCCTCTTCTGCCAAGCGGCCGCGACCGGGAAGCAGCTCCTCATTGAGACCCACAGCGACCACCTCATCGACCGCATCCGCATGGAGGTGCGCGACGGGGAGACCGCCCTCCGGCCCGAGGACGTGTCGCTTCTCTACTTTGAGCGCAACAACTTGTCGGTGAGCATCCATGCGCTCGGTTGGGATCAGGAGGGCAATCTCGTCTCGCGGGGTTGGGACCAAGAAGACAAGTTAATCCGGCGGGACGGCGGTATTCCCCCCGGCTACCGCGAGTTCTTCCGCACCGAGCGCCGCCGCTCGCTTGGGCTGTAACGGTGTGCGTGATCCTTGACGCCGACTGCGTCGGTGAGGTCTTCGGGAGCAATCGCTCGATAGCAGGGTGTGACCTCTTCAACTGGTTGGAGAAACCCGATGCGCGACTCGTCGTTGGCGGCAAGTTGTGGGAGGAATTGAATAAGCACCGCAAGTTCGAGAAGTGGGCCGTCGAAGCCCAGAGGAGCCGCCGTGTTCGGCGCTATTCGGATGACGCGATTGCAACCGAGGAGGGCGATTTGCCAACCGCTCTCCGCTCCAACGACCCGCACGTCATCGCCCTGGCCCGGACAAGCCGGGCCCGCGTCCTCTACTCAAAGGACAAGAAGCTGGGGGAGGACTTCAGAGACCCCAAGCTCGTCCCCAAACCCAAGGGTCGCCTCCTGCCGACCGGCGACTCTGCTAACGCCAGCGCCAGCCGGAAGGAGCTCCTGCAGAAGCTCCTGCGTCCCTCCAACCTCTGCCCTAACCGGTAGGTAGCCCTCGCTTGGCGCCAACCCACCCCATACCCCGACCCGATCACGTATCCCGTTCGGAGGTCGTCAGGTACGCCGCCTCGTAAGGGGCGCTTGTCCGCCCCGCCGCCGGTAGTGCAGCATGCGCGCCGCGTGGGCGAAGCCGAAGAAGTATCTTCGCAATCCCTCCGCCGATCCTCGCGGCACGTCGGGGTCGAAGAACAGGCGACAGAATTCCTCGCGGGCGCGCAGGATTTCCTGGCAGCGGTGACCGTGCCAGCGCGGGTCGCCGGCGGTCAGGTCGAAGAGTTCGAGCGCCCGCTCCAACGCACCCTCGAACCGCCTCTGGTTGCCAGCCCCGTGGAACCGGATGGCGCGCTCCACCTCGCTGCCCACGTTCCCGAGCTGTTCCACGAGTTCGAGCCGATGCCAGGCGCCCGAGGCGGCCCGCTTGTGCAGTGTGCGAGTCATGTCCGGCGGGTCACTCCGCCACAAGTGATTCGACAACGCCACGGATCCGAGCGCGCACTCGTGGGTCGTCAACGCCGCGGGACCGGTTTCCCTCCCGCGGGCGGATGTTGAGCATCGAGTCGAACTCGATCCAGTCGGCGCCTTCCTCACCTAGGAGGACGTTGATTGCCCAGAGGTCCTCTTGGCGCGACCCTTCGGCCAACAGTGCGGCGGCGGCGTCGGCGTGCAGATCTCCCCCGACGGCCATTACGTCGCGCGACACATCGACAACCGCCTTCATCCAGTCGCCGAACCGCTCCTCGGCCCACTCTTGGAGCTCGCGGCGGGAGATGGGGGTCGAGACCACCCGACCGGTAGTCATTTCATTGATTCCCGCTCAGCGCTCCATCTCCGAATCCGAGCATGTCGTCCGGGTTCACCGACAGATCCTCCGGTCCGGGGAAGGCGCCAGCGAGGTCCGCCGCCAGAGCAAGGGCTGATTCGTGCCGCTTGGCCCTCTCCTCGCGCAGAAACATCCCGAGGATCTCGCGAATCAGGGCGGATCTGCTGACGCCGCGTTGTCGTGCGGCCTCGGTCACCTCCCGGGCCAGCTGCCTCGGCATCCTTAACGAAATGGATGTCATTCTCGGGACGTCCTCGTCCGCTGGCCTCGCGGGTGATCCTGAGCGCATCGCGGTCTCCGAGAGCTCGACGGGTCCCGAGAGCCGCCGCTGACCGGGCCTCACTCCATCTCCGGTTCGGGCAACCGGGCCCACACGATCCATCCCATGCAGAGCACGGCCACCGCGCCCATGACGGTGTTGCCGGCGAAACCCAGGTACGAGTAGGAGTAGCCGGCCACCATCGCGCCCAGCGCGAACCCCACCTGCCCCAGGGCGACCGTCAAGCTCATGAGGGAGCCACGTCGGTTGGCGGGCACCAGCGCGGAGAGGAGTGCGGAGTAGGGGCTCGTGCGCGTGGCGATGAGCACCATCATCAGCGAATAGAGGGGGTAGGCCACCCAGAGGCTGGTGATCAGCGGCACGGTCGAGAGCATCACCACCGAGAGGCCGACGCAGGAGCCGACCACCATGACCTTGCGACCCACGCGATCCGACAGCTTCCCGGCCTGGGGGCCGGCGATGACGTTGGCCACGCCCGCCACCAGGAACAGCGACGCGATCTGCTGGGAGGTGGCGTCGTGCCAGGCCTCCAGCCACGTGGGGAAGTACACCACGAAGAGCGCCACCCCGAGCGACACGCTGAAGAAGGCGAGCGCGGCGAAGGCGATCTCCGGGCGGCGCAGCATGACGGCGTAGCCCGCGATGGCGCGCTGGACCGTGAGCCGCGAGCGTCGGCGTCGCACCGGGGGCTGCGGCACGCGCGCGTACACCAACAGGAAGGTCAGCGCCATCATGACGCCGAAGAAGTAGAAGGGGCTGCGGAAGCCGTACTCGCCCGCCAGCAGGACGCCCACTGGGATGCCGATGATCAGGCCCACGGCGGAGCCGCTCATGACCCAGCCGGTCGCCCATCCGCGCCGCTTGTAGGGGAAGTAGTCGCCCACGTACGACACCGCCGCTCCCGAGAGCACGCCGCCCGCGGCGCCGGCGAGCACGCGCACCATGAGAAACTCCGGGAGCGAGTCCACCAGGGTGTGCAGGGCGAGGGCGCAGGTCATGGCCCCCGACCCCAGCAGGAGGATGCGCCGCCGCCCGACGCGGTCCGAGATGGGGCCCGAGACCACGGCCATGATCCCCACCATGAGGCTGTAGGCGGTGACCAGGGTGCCCAGCCGGGCATCCGGAATCCCCAGCTCCGCCCGGATCAGGGGCAGGATGGGAGAGATCACCATGGTCTGACTGCTCGCCGAGAACACGAGCAGCCAGAGCGCGAAGACGATCAGGTGCGGGTGGACGGGTGCGTTCGGGTCCTTCACGAACCGGGTCCGCCCGGTCCCGCGCCAAGGGTCGGGGCGCGGAGACGCCAAGGCGCGGCCGTCGGCTGGCCGGGTTTCCGAGGTGGACGCCCATGGAGGACACCGAACCCGTCCACCCGCGCGCACCGCCCACGGACCACGCCGAACCCGCCCGCGCGCGCGCACCGCGCTCCGGGCGCGCGGCGACTCCCTCGTCGGGCGGGCATGGTGGGCGTCGTCTTCGGGCCGGCGACCGGGTCGTCAGCCACCCGACGGGGCCGCCGCGCCTCCGTCCGGACTGCGCGGGTCGGGCGCGCCCACGAACTCGCCGGTTTCCGGGTCCACCCCGATGGAGCTGGCCCGCCCCTGGCTGCCGCGCACCTGCACGTCGTGGCCCATCGCGCGCAGCGCCTCCGCGTCCGCGTCCGCGACGCCGCCCTCCTCGACGCGCACGTTGTTGGGCAGCCACTGGTGATGGATCCGGGGCGCGGCCACCGCCTCCTCGATGCTCATGCCGTGGTCGACGATGTTGAGCACCAGCTGCATCACGGTGTTGATGATGGTGCGTCCGCCGGGTGTGCCGATGACCGCCACCAGCTCTCCGTCGCGCGACAGCACGGAGGGGCTCATGCTCGAGAGCATGCGCTGCTCGGGCCGCGCCAGGTTGGCGTCGGTGCCGATCAGTCCACGTTCGTTGGTAAGGCCGGGCATGCCGTTGAAGTCGCCCATCTCGTTGTTGAGGAGGAACCCCGCTCCGGGCACCGTGATCTTCGAGCCGTAGCCCTGTTCCAACGTGTAGGTGACCGAAACCGCCATGCCGTCGCGGTCCACCACCGAGTAGTGCGTGGTCTCGGTGCTCTCCTCGGCCATCGCGACTTGGGATGGCTCGGAGTGGCCTGCCCGCCCGGCGTCGATCGTGCCCCGAAGCTCGTCGGCGTAGGCCTTGCTGGTGAGCCGATCCAGCGGCACTTCGACGAAGTCGGTGTCGGCGAGGAAGCGGGCCCGGTCGCGGTAGGCGAGGCGCATCGCCTCGGTGAGGTGGTGGATGTAGGCCGCGGAATTGTGCCCCATCGACGCCATGTCGAAGCCTTCCAGGATGTTCAGCATCTGGACGATGGCGGTGCCGCCGCTCGAGGGCGGTGGCATGGAGACGAAGTCGTAGCCGCGATAGGTGCCGCGGATGGGGGCGCGCTCCCGCGCCTGGTAGCGGGCCAGGTCGTCCTCCGTGATCATGCCGCCGCCGCGCGCCATCTCCTCCGCGAGGAGGCGTGCCGTTTCGCCTTGGTAGAACCCGTCCCTGCCCTGGTCGCGGATGAGGCCCAGGGTGCGCGCCAGATCGGGTTGCCGGAACCGTTCCCCGGCCTCGTAGGGGACCCCGTCCCGGGAGAACTGCGCGACGCTCGCGGGATAGGGCTCCATGCGGGGCAGCACCGAGGCCAGCGAACGCGCCAGCGCCGGGCTGAGGGTGAAGCCGTCGCCGGCCAGGTCGACCGCGGGCTCCACCAGGTCCGCCCACGGGGTTCCGCCGCCGTGGCGCTCGTGGGCGAGGGCGAACCCGGCCACCGTGCCCGGCACGCCCACGGCGAGGTGGCTGTTGTGGTGGATGTCGAAGGAGTACTCGCCGTTCTCGTCGGTGAACATCTCGGGATGCGCGGCGAGGGGCGCCTTCTCGCGGAAGTCGATGGCGGTCGCGTCGCCGTCGGGGGTTCGGATGACCATGAAGCCCCCGCCCCCGATGTTGCCCGCGGTCGGGTGGACCACGGCCAGGGCGAAGCCGGTCGCGATGGCCGCGTCGACGGCGTTGCCTCCCGCCGCCAGCACGCCCGCGCCCACTTCGCTGGCGATGAGGTTGGCGGACGACACCATGCCGTCGCGCGAGCGCGGGCCCGGGATTGCGGGGGCGCCATCTCCCGTCGACGGGGGCGCTTCGCCGCCTTGGCAGGCGGTTAGGGCAACGAGCAGCGGGAGGATCCAGCGCGAGGTCGGGGTCATCATCCGGGTTCTCCGTTTGGATTTGGATTGCGGAACCCCGAATATGCGCGGGTGCGGCGCCGAATCACCAGACCCCCGGCGCGGGGATTTCCGGGAACCACCCGAGCGGGCCGCTGGTACGAATGGCGCGGACGCGGCCCCTCGCGGCGAGCCTTGCGCCGCCTCCGCCTCCACTCCCTCGCGAAACCACGCACGGAAGGGCCGACCCGAGATGACACCGTGGGTCAAACGTCTGATCACCGCCAACGTGGCGGTCTTTCTGCTCTTCGCGGTCGCGGGACCGCGCTCCGGTGGCTTCTGGGCGCTGACCCTGGTGCCCCAGCTCGCCCACCTGCGGCCCTGGACCCTGCTGAGCTACATGTTCCTTCACGCGGGCTTCTGGCATCTCGCCCTGAACATGCTGGGCCTGTTCTTCTTCGGGCCCCGCCTGGAGTCGCGCATGGGGTCGACGCACTTCCTCAGGCTGTACCTGTTTGGCGGCCTGGGGGGCGCGCTCTTCTCGTTCCTACCTCCCATGGCGCCGGTGGTGGGCGCGTCCGGCGCCGTGTTCGCCGTGCTCCTGGGCTTCGCGCGCTTCTGGCCGCGGGAGCCGGTCTACATCTGGGGCATTCTGCCCATCCGCGCGCGCTGGCTGGTTCTGTTCCTCGCGGGCTTCAGCCTGTTCGCGGGCATCACGCAGGTGAACGACGGCGTGGCCCACTTCGCGCACCTGGGTGGCTTCGCCGGCGCGCTGGTCTACCTCTGGGCGCGGCAACGACGGCGGCGGATGGTGCGACGACGCATGCAGGGCGCGGTCTCGGCGCGGCCCGACGCGGAAACGCGGCGCAGGTGGGAGCACATTCCGGTGGAGGAGCTGCACGAGCTCAACCGCGACGAGGTGGTCGTGCTGCTGAGCAAGGTGCGGACCTTCGGCGTGCGCAGCCTCACGGTGGACGAGCGCGCGTTTCTGGACCGCATGGTCCCTTAGCGGGCCGGCGCCCCGTCGCTCTCGGTGCTCGGGCGGATTCATGCACGGACTCATGGCCGCTATCGTGGCGTGGAGGTGCGCCGTATCTTGGCGTGAAGGTCCGCCGTCTGCCAATTTGGCAGACTCGCCGCCTCTAGCCGTCCTTCTGTCTGCCAAATTGGCAGATTCAGCTGGTTCACGTTCGTTCCACGCCGTTCGGAGTCTTCCCATGAGCAAGCCCTCTCCCCCCCGGAGCAAGCCCTCTCCATTCGTCTCGCTCTCGCGCTCGGTGTTGCTGCTGGGCGTGCTGGTCGCCGCGTGCGCGCCCGGCCCGGCCGAGTACGCGGACCTGGTGCTGTTGGGCGGCAAGGTCGTGACCGTGGACGACGCGCTGCCGGAGGCGGAGGCGCTGGCGGTCGCCGGTCACACCATCGCGGCGGTGGGCACGAGCGACGAGATCGCCGGCCACGTGGGCCCCTCGACCCGCGTGATCGAGCTCGACGGGCGGCTGGTGGTGCCGGGCTTCATCGAGGGCCATGGCCACTACATGGGCCTGGGCCGCGCGCGAATGATTTTGGACCTCACCACCGCCACCAGCTGGGAGGAGATCGTGCGGATGGTGGGCGACGCCGCCAGCCGGGTGGCGCCGGGCGAGTGGGTGACCGGGCGGGGCTGGCACCAGGAGAAGTGGACGTCGACGCCGGAGCCGAGCGTTGACGGCGTGCCCCTCCACACCGAGCTGTCCGCGGCGAGCCCGGCGAATCCCGTGAACCTGACCCACGCCAGCGGCCACGCCTCCTTCGCCAACGCCTTGGCGATGGAACTCGCCGGAATCGACCGGGACGCCGCCGATCCGCCCGGCGGGACGATCGTGCGGGACGCCTCGGGCGCGCCCACCGGCCTGCTGCGCGAGACCGCCCAGCGCTTGGTGGGCGACGCCATCGCGCGCTCGGACGAGGGGCGTTCGCCCGAGGAGGTGGATGCCGAGTTCGTGCGCGCGGTCGAGCTGGCGGGCGAACAGGCGCTGGCCCACGGGGTGACCAGCTTCCAGGACGCGGGCAGCAGCTTCGCCACCATTGATCGGCTGCGCGGCCTCGCGGCCGAGGGGGCGCTGCCGGTGCGCCTGTACGTGATGGTGCGCGAATCCAACGAGGTCATGGCCGAGAAGCTCCCGGAGTACCGGATCATTCCCGAGGGCAACGACTTCCTGGCGGTGCGCTCCATCAAGCGCCAGATCGACGGGGCGTTGGGCTCGCACGGGGCGTGGCTGCTGGAGAATTACGCCGACATCGACAACCCGGGGCTTGTGCTGGAGACGGTGGACGACATCGCGGGCACCGCCGAGGTGGCCGTCCGCCACGGCTTCCAGGTCAACACCCACGCGATCGGCGACCGCGCCAACCGCGAGGTGCTCGACATCTACGAGCGGACGTTCGCGGCCAGCACCGACGGGAGCGACCTGCGGTGGCGCATCGAGCACGCCCAGCACATCCACCCGGACGACGTGGGACGCTTCGCCGAGCTGGGGGTGATCGCGGCCGTGCAGGGCGTGCACGCCACCTCCGACGGCCCCTGGATTCCCCTGCGTCTGGGTCGCGCGCGCGCCATGCGCACCTCGTACGTGTGGCGGGACATGCTCGACGCCGGCGTGGTCGTCGGCAACGGCACCGACACGCCCGTGGAGCACATCTCGCCCATCGCCAGCTTCTATTCCTCGGTCAGTCGGCGCATGAACAGCGGGGAGGTCTTCTCAGGCGAGCACCGCATGACCCGCAAGGAGGCGTTGGAGAGCTACACCATCAACAACGCCTACGCGGCCTTCGAGGAACACCTGAAGGGCTCGCTCACCCCCGGCAAGCTGGCCGACGTGGTGGTCCTCTCGCGGGACATCATGACGATTCCCGAGGACGACATTCCCGCCACCGAGGTGGTGTACACGATCGTGGGCGGCGAGGTGAGGTACGCGGCGCCGGAGGGTTGAGGCACGACCGTGCGCTCCGCTGGCCCGTCATCCGCCGCCTGAGCGGGCAGGCGGCGCACGACTCGGCCCGCGCACGGACCGCGGCGCTCGGCGTTGCCTTTCGGCCCGATTCGCCCCGCCACCGGCGTTCAAGGCGCCTTTCGGGCCCGACGCCCCGCCGACGCGCGCCTCATTTGCCCTCCGAGCGCGGCCGAGCCTCTTGATTTCTCGTAATAGTCGGCAGTATTTCTCGGGCTAAGAGGCGGGATTTCCCGGGTTAAGCGCTTGAGCTTCCCGGGGTGGTGGGTGGGATTTCTCGGGTCGACAAGGTGGAATCCCGCCAAGAGTCCGTGGGTGAATCCGCCCGGGTACCGAGAGGGGCGAGGCGCCGGGCTGGCGGTCCGCATTGCGGCGGAGGTCTGAGCACGTGTTTTCCCGGCACATCCATTCGCTCGTGCGCGACATGCTCGGGCAGTTCCGGATCGTCCACCTCACGGGTCCCAGGCAGTCCGGCAAGACCACCTTGGTCCGCGGCGTCGCGGCCGAGCTGGGGCTGCGCTACCTCACGCTGGACGACCCGGCGGTGCTCGCGGCGGCGGCTTCCGATCCTCACGGCCTCGTCAGGTCCTTCGAGCGCGAGCCCGTGGTGCTCGACGAGTTTCAGCAGGTTCCCGAGCTGGTGCCCGCGATCAAGGAGGCATCCGACCGGCACGCCAGCGCCGCCGCGACCGCCATTTCGGGCAAGGGTCTCTTCCTTCTCACGGGCTCGGCCGACGTCTTCAGGTCGGCGCGCACCCGGGAGGGGCTGCCCGGCCACATGGCCCGCTTGGAGTTGCTACCCCTTTCGGCCGCCGAACTGCACGGAGGAAGACGCAACCTGATCGACCATCTCCTCGCGGGCGAGTTCTCGACGTGGCTGGATCCACATCCGCGAGATCGCGAACGGCACATGGGACGGAGACGGAATCGTGGTCGGCCCGCCCGGGTTGGGTCGCGCG
Organism: Longimicrobiales bacterium; assembly: GCA_965221265.1. GTDB lineage: Bacteria > Gemmatimonadota > Gemmatimonadetes > Longimicrobiales > Gaopeijiaceae > BD2-11. Next base: position 1,407,998 of record OZ244873.1, read on the forward strand.
CCCCGACCCGGGAGCAAATCGCCAGGTTGATCCTGATGGGCGGCTATCCCGAGGTTCAGACGATGAGCCGGCGCGCGCGCGGCATCTGGTTCAGGTCGTATACGGAGGGGCGCTTCCTCAAGGATTTCGACACGCTCTACGACGCCCGGGGCGACTACCACTCGCGGCTTCGCGCCCTCGCTCCGTATCTCGCCGGCCTGAGCGGCAACCTGCTCAAGTACGCTAACGTGGCCAACGACTTGGAACTCAATGACAAACTGGCCAAGAGCTACGTCGAGGTCCTCGAGCTCCTCTTCCTCGTTCGTCGCGTGCCCTCATATCGGAAGAACCCGGCGCGCAGGTTGGCCGTGCGCATGCCCAAGCTCCATTTCGTGGACACCGGTCTCGCGTCGCATCTCCTGGGCGTGCGCACGGAGGCCCGGTTGCTCGCCAGCAGGCACTACGGCGCTCTCTTGGAGACCCTGCTCTTCATGGAGTGCGCCAAGCACGCCGAGTGGGCGGAGGAGGAGGTCGGTCTGTACCACTTTCGGGACAAGCGCAAGCGCGAGGTGGACATCGTGATTGAGCGGGCGGACGGACGCATCGTCGGGGTGGAGGTCAAGGCCTCGGCCACGGTCGGGCCCCGCGATTTCGACGGCCTCGCCGCGCTTGCGGAACTGGCGGGCGCGGCGTTTGAACGCGGCGTGATCTTCCACACGGGAAGCCAGGTGCTCCCGTTCCACCGTGGCCGGATGCGGTTGTACGCCCTGCCCCTTGCGCTCATCGCCGACCCGGCGCCGTGACGCGGGTTCGGAGGTGCGGCACGACTCCCGCCGGGGGTCTAGATGGGACCCCAATTGGACCCCCCATTAAGACCCCAATAAGACCCCCTCAGGACCCCTATTGGACCCCGATGGGACCCCGCAGGAGGCTGTCGGCCCGGTGGCGCCGCTGCTCGGCCCCAAGTGACACGGGGATGTCCGGATGTCAGGTTCCCGGCGCCGCCTCCTCGCCCCGCGCCCGGTAGATCGCGCGCGCCTCGTCGAACTGGGCGTACACGTGCGCCTTCTCGGCATCCGAACGCCACCCGGGCCACTCCTCTGCCATGTCCTGCAGCTTGTCGATCCAGCGCAGCGCGTAGTCGGTCGCGCTCCGGCTGCGGATGGGGGCGCCGCCGACCGTGATCCACACCGGGTTGGTGAGCGCCAGCGGGTAGGAGGTGTCGAGCGGAGCACGGTCCTCCGGGTCGCCCTCCACCCGCACGTGGATCCAGCCGCTGCGCTCCACCGGCACCGTGCGCTCCACGTCGATCGACAACCGGTCGCCCTCGAAGGGAATCTCCTCCACGACCTCTCCGTTCATCACGATGACGGCGCTGCGCATGGGCACGACCCCCCAGGCGCGGATGGCCACCGACACCTCGCCGCCGGAAACCATCTCCACGTCCTCCCCCGGGATGCGCCCGTCCACGGTGACGTCCAGGAGCGGGCCACTGGAAATGAAGGCGTTGCCGGCGCGCATCCCTTCGAACCAGCCCTCCATCGACAGTCTGCCGTCCGGCGTGCGCACGTAGGTGCGCATCGAGCCCACCAGCGGAGTCGCGTGCAGGTCCGAGATCGAGTCCTCGCCGCCGACCATGGTTGAACGGAAGCCGTTGTTCCACACGGCGTACACGGGTGGGTATCCGTCCTGTGGGGTGGACCACTCGATCGCGTCCGAAGTCCCGAGGGCGGTGTCCACGATGTAGCCCTTCGCGCCCCCGAGGTTGCCCTCCAAGGGGTCGCCGGTGAAGAAGGAGTGGACGTAGCCGGTGATCGCGCCCTGGGCCTTGGCCTTCCTGAACATGTCGGTGTTGGAGGGATAGAGGCTTTCGATCGCGGTCTGCTCGTAGCCGGTCACGTAGGGAGAGATGAGGTGATCGGTCATGCCGAACATGAAGACGTGTCCGTAGAAGGGCGGACGGTACTCCTGCCCCACCACCAGCACCATGTCCGGACGGGAGAGGGGGTGGGCGCCGCCCCCGGGCACGAAGAACTGATGGTCGAGGATGCGGTTGTCCTTGTTGGCGATCTGCTCGGCGACGACGTCCTGGTCCTCGGCCTCGGACATCATCATGAGGTTCTCGAGCGTGTTGTGCAGGTTCCCGGCGTAGTTCATGTGCACGTGGGTCGACCCGGAATACCAACCCTCGTCGCTCAGGTCGGAGATTTCGGTCAGCTGGACGCTCATGTTCGTCTCCTCGCCCGCGACGATCTCCACGTCGAACTCCCGCGGCGTGTACTCGAAGCCGCGCACGACCGTCATTTGCGCGGTGCCGGGGGGCAGCTCGACCTCGAAGGTGCCGGTGTGGTGGAAGACCTGGTCGCGCTCGCGGCTGACGCGGGAATAGGCGTTGACCGGCGCGTAGTGCTTGCCGTCGGAGGCCGTGAGGTGGACGCGCGAGCCGACCGGCGCCCCGTCCGTTCCCAAGGTGGTCACCGAGAGCGTGCCCATGGGCTCCCGCCATCGGCGTTCGGTGATGTCGATGGTCCGCAGCGCCCCGCCGTAGGTTTCGAGCAGCGCGAGCTGCGGAAGCCCGCCCTCGTTGGTGATGAACGCGATCCACTCGCCGTCGGGAGACCAGCGCGGATGGAAGGCGTCGTGCTCGAAGAAGGTCAGCTTGTAGGGTTCGCCGCCGGTGGTGGGCTGCACGTACAGGTTGTTGAACTGGTCGGCCGCGCCGGCCGTGGAGGAGTAGACGAACCGGCGGCCGTCGATGGAGACGTCGGGCTGGGTGCGGTAGAGGCTCTGCTCCTCCAGCACCGCCACCCGGTCGTCGATGCCGCGCTCGCGGGCGGGAACCCGGTAGACGTTGCCGCTCCCGAGGGGCACGTCGCGGTTGGAGACGATGAGCAGCTCCTCGCCCGAGGGCAGCCACGACGGCGAGATGTGCATGTCCCACGGCCCGAAATAGAGCCGGTCGCGCCCGAAGCTGTTGTCGTAGCTGACCGCGATCTCCTCTCCGGCCCAGGCGCCGTTCGCGAACGCGCGGATGTGGATGTTGAAGAAGCCGCTGGGAGCGGTGGAGACGTAGGCCAGGCGGGTGCCGTCGGGGGAGAAGCGCGGATCGACGTGGATCTCGGCGCCCTCGGTGAGGCGGCGGGTCTCGCCGGTGCCCGTGTCCAGCACCTCGAGCTGGATGGGGCCGCCGCCCTCGTCGGCGGTGTACACCAGCCAGCGCCCGTCGGGGGACCAGTTGGGCGAGGAGAGGTAGTCGTCGGAGCGCACCAGCTCGGTGGCGACGCCGGTCGCCGGGTCGACGCTCCAGATGGATCCGCTCATGGCGACCGCGACGCTCTGGCCGTCGGGCGCCCACGCCGGGTACCACGGGGTGGAGCTGGGGGCGGGGGGGAAGTAGTAGTTCTGCATGTAGTTGCCGCCATGCGCGGACGCCGCGTACGGGCGCGTCGAGTTGGCGAAGTCGGGCCTCGCGGGTGGCGCCTCGGCCGAGGGCGGACCGCCGCCCGCATCGCAGGCCGAGGTCGAGGCGGCCGCCAGGAGGGCGCCGAGAATCGCGGCGGCCCGGCGGGCGCGGGGGGGTCGGGGGCGGCGGGGGCGGGCGGGCAGCTGAACCGCGGGCATCGGGGATCTCCTTCGGGGGTGGCGCGGATGATCGGGGGCGGCGCGCGGGTGGCGCGAACGATTCGGTCTCCGGCTCAGTCTAGGCGGTGCCGAGGTTTCCGCGCCAGCCGGGGTTCCTGTGGTTGTCGACGGAGTGGGGGATGCCGGAGGATCGTGGCCGAGCCTCGGCGGGGATCACCTAGCCGAACCGGCCAGCCCTCCTAACCGTATTCCACCAGCTATAGGAAATGCGGCGTGGCATCTTCCAGCCATTTGGCAGATTATGTATACAAAATTCTCCATCCGTGGAAGATTATGTAGACAAAATCCTCCAAACATCCACGCCGGGCGCCGCACGATCCGCGCTCGGCTCCGCCGCAGGCGCGCCGAGTGAGTCGCCAAAGGAGCGCGTGGAGTGGTCCGGATGCATCGCCGAGGGTGGCGCTGACACCCCACGGCGGGGCTGACGCCCTCGGAGCATCCGCCTATGTTTCAGGGCAGCCAAGCGCAAAGCCGGCGCCGGCAACGAATCCCGCCGTTCGGAGAAAGACAGAAATGAGGAAACGCACCGCTCTCGCCGCGCTTCTGGCCTCGGCCTGTTCGTCGGCGCCCGTGTCCTTTCATGGCGTGGCGCCGCCGGGGAGGGAGACCGCGTACCAGTGCGCGGTTGCCCAGCTGAACATCATGGACTACACGATCGAGGACGGGAACAGCGACGCCGGGTTCGTCAGGGCTCGGAGGCAGACCTCCGGGCTGGGGACCCGGATTCTCACCGGCGACACCTACCACGATCTGCTGACCGCCACGGTCTTCGACAATCCGGCGACCGGCGAGACCAATCTCAGGGTTGTGGCGTCCCGGATCGCGGAGGAAGACGCGGGCATCTTCGACGCCCTGAGCGACGAGCGCCGGGAGGGGGAGGACGTGATCGCACCGTCCGACAGCGGGAAGGCGGATGCCCAGGCGCTCCTGGCGAACTGCGGCGTGTCGAACATTGTGGGTCCGTCCGGGGAGCAGGGGCGGCACGAGCTCCAGGGGACGGTGCGCCAGCTCTGACGCCAATACGCGCGCGCACCCGCGTTCATGAGCTCCGCCAAGGGCCGAGAGCGCCGGCGTTCCGAAACGTCGTGTGCCGCGAATCGACGACCCTCCCAAGCGCGGTCTCCTGCCTTTCCCAAGCCAAAATCGTCCGCACAGCCGTCACGCTGACAAATCACCCGGGTCGACGTTGCGATGCGGCTCTTCCCGGCGCGCCCGCACGCGGAATCGGGGGCAAACGGCGTCCCGGGGTGTACGTTCCACCCGACTGGGATCCCGTCCCCACGAACGAGGGTGCACCGTTGCCGAGATCGAGCGCTCGGTTTCGAACGAGCCTGGCTTGCGCGGCATGGCTCGCGTCCAGCGCGGCGTGGCTTGTCCCGTCCGGGGCGGTCGCGCACCCCATGGTCCCGCCCCCGCCGGTGATGTTCGCGCGTCCGGCGGTACCGGTTTCCGCGATCATCGGGGGCCGGGGATCCGTTGGCGATCTTCAGGAGTTCGCCAACTCCGAGCCCGGCTCCGAGCTGCGCGTTTCGCTCATTACCGTCGGCGCGGGACCCATCGTCTATGAGATGTTCGGCCACAACGCCATCCGCATCCAGGATCCGGCGCGCGGCCTCGACGTTTCGTACAACTGGGGGATGTTCGACTTCGGCCAGGAGGGCTTCTTCTGGCGTTTCCTCCTGGGTGATTGGCGGTATTGGATGGCCGCCCTGCCGTCGGAGGCGATGCTCCGGTCCTATGTGGCCTCGGGTCGCGGGGTCGTGGAGCAGGAGTTGGATCTGACCCCGGGTCAACGCCTCGAGCTTCTGCGCATGGCGGAGCTCAACGCGCGCCCCGAGCATCGCTTCTACCGGTATCAGTACTTCCTCGACAACTGCTCGACCCGCGTGCGCGACGCCTTGGACGTCGTGCTGGAGGGTGCCCTCCGGGACCGCTTCAGCGCGCGCGCCGGCGAGACCTACCGCTTCCACACGCGAAGGCTGACGGCCGACGACGCGCTGATCTTCACGTCGCTCGACTTCTTCATGAGCGCGCGCGGCGATCGTCCCATCAACGCTTGGGACGAGATGTTCATTCCCATGCTGCTGCGCGACTTCCTGCGCGACACCGAGCTGGTGACCTCCGAGGTCGTGCTGGACTCGCCGGGCCACCTACCCCTCACCCAACCCCCCGTGCGCTTCATGGGGTTCGCCGCCACCGGAGCCGTGCTCGTCCTGATGCTGGCGGGCTCGGCCCGGGTTGGTTCGTCGGCGCGCGTGGGGAGGGCCAACCTCGTGGTTGCCCGGGTCGCCCGGGTGGGATTCGGCGTGCTGGCCGGCGCATGGTCTTTGGTCGCGGGGCTCGCCGGGCTGGTCATGATCGCGTCGCACTTCACCCGCCACGAGTTCATGCACTGGAACGAGAACTTCCTGCAGGCGAATCCGCTGTCTCTGGTGCTCGCCGTCGTCGTCTTGCCGGCGGTGCTGGCGGGCAAATGGCGCGGGCCCGCCCACAGGACGGCGCGGTTGGCGGCCGGGGTGTCCGCCCTGGGGCTCGCGATGCAGATCGTGCCGGGCATCGACCAAGTGAACGGGTACTACTTGGCGGTTGCGGTCCCGGCGCACCTCGCGCTGGCGTGGGGGCTCAACGAGGTGACGCGCGACCGCCCATAGCCCGAACGGGTTGGCCCCGACCGCCGGGGGCGGGAATCGGTACCGGCCTTGGGCACGGCGGGCGCATGGGGTGGCGTGGAGCGCGGATGTGGCGGGGTGTGCGGGTTACCCGAGGCGCGAATCCCGGCGCTGCGCGGTTAGGGTCACCCATCGCCTCCGGGGACCTCCACCTAGTCGTGGTCAATCGTCGCTCATCGGGCTAAACTCGCATAACATCTTCATACATGGACCGCAGAACGAACCCCCCGGAATGGCCCTGAGCGCCATCGTCCGCCCCGTCCTCCGAGGCACCCCCTCCCAGCCCGGCGCCACGCCGCTCTCGGTGCTCGGGCGGATTCATCGGCGGGCTGCTCAGCCCGTGGCCGCCTTCCGCGCGGGGGGCGCTCCGGCCTCCTCCCCGGCTTCCCCCGAGATGCTCGCCTTGAGCGCCGCCATGAGGTCGATGATCTGGGCTTGGGGCTCGGCGGACGCCGCGACCGTGATCTCCTCGCCGTCGATTTTTTGCTGGATGAGCTCGAGCTGGCGTTCGCGCACTTCGTCCCGATAGTCGTCCGGTTTGAACTCGTCGGCGGTCCGCTGCTCGATCATCCGCACCGCGAGGTCGAGCTCCGCCGGGTCGATGTCGCCCTCCTCGACGGGGACCTCGTCCCACGACCGCACCTCGGTCTTGTAGCGCAGCTGTTCGAGCATGAGGCCGTTGCGGTACGGGCGCACCATGACCAGGTACTGCTTGCCGCGGGTGGCGAACCGGGCGACCGCCACGCGATCGGTCTGCTTGAGCGCGGCCGCCAGCAGGCGGTAGGCGCGGCCGCCACCCCGGTCCGGCCCCAGGTAGTACGCCCGATCGAAGTACACGCGCTCCACCTCCTCGGCGGGAACGAATTCCGCGATCTCGATGGCGTCGGTCTTGGGTTGCTCGAGCACCTTGAGCTCGTCCGGCTCGAGGAGCACGAACTGGTTCTTCGCGAACTGGTAGCCCTTCACCATGTCGTCCTTGGGCACGACTTGGTTGTTCTCGGGGTTGAAGTACTGTTGGCGCACCCGCACGCCGGTCTTGCGGTCGATCCAGTTGAAGCTGACGCGCGCGCCCGTGCTGCTGGTCGCGAACAGCTTGACGGGAATCGTGACGAGACCGAAGGAGATGCTGGAGGTTCCGATCGCTCGTGCGGCCATGACGCCCCCGGTAATCGGGTTCCGAGAATGGGCGGGAAAGCTTACATGATGGTTGGCGGACCGGGCAAAGGGAAGATGGACGGAGGGCGCGCCGGCTTCCGCGCGCGACACTCCCACGCACTGGGCGCCCGGACGCCACGGGCGACGCGTCCGCGACGTGGCCGCGCGGCGGCGTCGCGCAACGTTCGTGCGATGGCCATACCGGCCCTCGACGCGCGGGACTGATCCGATGCCGGCCTCCCGCGACAAGCTCGCCCGGTATCGCGCCAAGCGGCGGGCGTCCGGCACGCCGGAGCCCTTCGGCGGCGCGCTGCTCGCCGGGAGCCGCCTGTTCGTGGTGCAGCAACACGACGCCTCCCGGCTGCACTGGGACTTCCGGCTGGAGCTGGACGGGGTGCTCCTCTCGTGGGCCGTGCCCAAGGGCCCCTCCCCCAACCCCCGGGACAAGCGCATGGCCGTCCATGTGGAGGACCATCCCCTGGACTACGCGGAGTTCGAGGGCGTGATTCCGGAGGGCAACTACGGGGCGGGCTCGGTCATTCTCTGGGACAAGGGCGTGTGGGTGCCGGTCGAGGATCCGCGCGCGGGGCTCGAGAACGGGAAGCTGCTCTTCGACTTGCGCGGCTTCAAGCTGAACGGGCGCTGGACGCTGGTGAAGACGCGCCAGTCCGCCAATTCCTGGTTGTTGATCAAGGAAACCGATGGCTGGGTGGATGAGCGCGGCACCGAGGCGTATCCGGTGGAGTCGGTGTATTCGGGGCTCGCGGTGGACCAGGTCGCGCACCCCGAGCGGCGCCAGGCCGCCGTGGAGGAGGAGGCCCGGGAGCGGGGCGCGCGACCTGGCCGGGTCGAATCGGGCGCGGTGCGTCCCATGCTCGCCACCGCGTGCGAGTCCCCGTTCTCGCGCCCGGGGTGGGTCTTCGAGATCAAGTACGACGGCTATCGCATCGTCGCGGCCCGCGAGGGGGGCGTGGCCGTGCTGCGGTCGAGGAACGGGAACGATCTCACGGCCACCTTCCCGGAGATCGCGCGGGCGGTGCGCGGACTGCCCTTCGGCCACGTGATCGTGGATGGCGAGGTGGTGGTTCACGACGCCGCGGGACTGCCCAGCTTCGCCCGGTTGCAGAAGCGGGGCCGGCTGCGGAACCACGCCGACATCCAGCGCGCGGCGGTGGAGCTTCCCGCCCGCATGTACGTCTTCGACCTGCTGGCGCTGGGCGACTTGGACCTGCGCGCCATGCCCCTGACGGAGCGCAAGCGGGTGCTGCGCGAGGTCCTGCCTCCGGTGGGGCCCCTGCACTACTGCGATCACATCGTCGAGGCGGGCGAGGTGATGTACCAACACGCGACGAGGATGCGCCTGGAGGGGATCGTCGCCAAGAGGGCGGACGGCGTCTACGTCCCGGGCCGTTCGGGCTCGTGGATGAAGATCCGGGCGGTCGAGACGGGGGACTTCGTCGTCGTCGGATGGTCGGAGCCGCCGGACGAGCGGCGCGGGCTGAGCTCGCTGCACCTGGGACGCTACGACGGCGACACCCTGGTGCACGCGGGAAGCGTGGGTACCGGGTTCACGGTCGAACAGCTCGACGAAATCCGCGCGATGCTCGGCGAGATCGAGGTCGCGGACTGCCCGGCCGCCGGCAAGGGGACGTTCGTGGCCGGCCGCGCGCAACGCTGGGTCCGTCCGGAGTTGGTTGCGGAGGTGCGCTACAGGGAGTGGACCGAAGCGGGCCAACTGCGCCATCCGTCGTTCGTTCGCTTTCGCGACGACAAACACCCGCGAGAGTGCGTTCGGGAGGAGGACGCCATCCGGCGCGAGCCGCTGACCGAGCCCGCGCCGGTGCGCGACGATGGTGTCGCCCGGGAGGTCCATTTCACCAACTTGGACAAGGTGTTCTGGCCGCGCGAAGGCCACACCAAGGGCGACCTCATCGACTACTACCGGGCCATCTCGCCCTGGCTGCTGCCCTACCTCGAGGACCGCCCGTTGGTCATGACCCGCTACCCGGACGGCATTGAGGGCAAGTCGTTCTACCAGAAGGACGCGCCCGAGTGGGCCCCCGAGTGGCTGCGCACGGCGACCGTCTTCTCGGAGAGTTCGGGGCGCGACCTGAACTACTTCGTGGCGGATGCGCCGGAAGCCATCCTCTACATCGCCAACATGGGCACCATACCGCTGCACGTGTGGCACAGCCGCCTGGAGACGCCGGCCCGGCCCGACTGGTGCGTGCTCGATCTGGATCCCAAGGATGCTTCCTTCGACGACGTGATCGTGGTGGCGAACCGCATCCGCGAGGTGTGCCGGGAGGCGGGCTTGCCGTGTTACGTGAAGACCAGTGGGTCGTCCGGGCTGCACGTAATGATCCCACTGGGGCGACGCTGCACCTACGAGCAGTCACAGCAGTTTGGCGGGGTGATGAGCCGGGTGGTCGCGATGCAGCTGCCGGAGATCGCCACGGTGGAGCGCCGGGTGGGGCGGAGGGAGGGCAAGGTCTACTTGGACTACCTGCAGAACGGCCACGGCAAGCTGATCGCCGCCCCCTTCTGCGTGCGACCCAGGCCGGGGGCCCCGGTGTCCATGCCGCTCGAGTGGGGCGAGGTGAGGGAGGGTCTGACCATCGAGCGGCACACCATCCGGACGGCGCCCGCGCGCATGGCCGCCCTGGGGCGGGACCCGCTTGCCCCCGTGCTGGAGGAGGAACCCGACCTGGTGGCCGCGCTGGAGCGGTTGATGGGGTGGTTGGGGTAGCAGCGCCGAGCGTAGCGAACCAGCACGGATGCAACGCCGCTCGAATGCCGGGGGGAGTTTGTCCACGGGCTGCTGGGTTGGCAACGCCGAGCGCGGCGGTCCAGCGCGGATGCCACGCGGCTCGAATGCCGGGGGGAGTTTGACAACGGACTGCTGGCGGGCGCGAGGGGTGTTTATTCCCTTCCAAGACCCTCTGTACGGTGTTGCATAATCGGAAACGCAACGTCTTGTTGCATTCTTGGGTTTGCAACGCCCTGCGGAGGGGTTCGGAGGACCCAACACGCTCGCCGTGGCCCGGATGCTCACGGGGTCGTCGCGGACCGGACCCACCCACGCACCGCATCGGCCACGCTCGCCGTGGCCCGGGTGCTCACGCGGTCGTCGCGGACCGGACCCATCCGCCCACCGCGTCGGCCACCTCGGCCAAGCTCGCCGTGGCCCGGACGCTCACGGGGTCGTCGCGGACCGGTCCCACCCACCCACCGCATCGGCGACCTCGGCCACGCGCGCCACGGCCCGGACGCTCACGGGGTCGTCGCGGACCGGACCCACCCGCCCACCGCATCGGCCACCTCGGCCATCACCTCCGGGTGGGTGCGCCCACTTCTCTTGAGCACCTTGAAGGAGTGGTCGCCGCCATCCACGACGTGAAGGGTCGCGCGGGCCCCCAGGTCGTCCACCACGGGGCGCATCAGGTCGAGCTGGGCGAGGCGATCACGGGTGCCCTGGACGAAGAGGAGCGGCACGTCGACCTGGGCGAGGTGCGCGCTCCGTTCGATGCCGGGCGGTTTGCCGATGCCGTGCAGCGGAAACCCCAGGAAGACGATCCCGCGAACGTCCGCGAGCGGCGCCTCGGCGGCGGCCAGCGATGTCATGCGCCCCCCCATGGACTTGCCGCCCGCGCACAACGGCAGATCGGGCGTCGCCTCGCGCGCCGTCGCGACCGCCCGCCGCACGGTGGCCGTGAGGATGCGCCGCGGGTTGGGCGCCCGCCGGCCCGCCTCCATGTAGGGAAACTGGTAGCGGAAGGTGGCCACCCGGCGTTCGGCCAGCAGCGCCGCCATCTCCTCCATGAAGACGTGCCGCATGCCGGCGCCCGCTCCGTGCCCCAGCACGAGCAGCGCGGTCGCGTCGACGGGGCGCGCCAGCAGCGCCGAGACCGAGGTGCCCGCGACCTCGAACGAGAGGAGACGCGCGGAGGTCAAGGAGTCCGGCCCGCTCGGGCCACGCCGAACGCACGATGGGTGGAAGTCGTGTCCAACGCGCCTCCCGTCGGCACCTTGGCGCAAGCGATCGGTCCGTCGCCCGTGGTTCGGGTTCCTGGGGTGGGGCGAGGGGTAGTGCGTCGCCCATCCGTGCGTCGCCCGTCCGTCGCGGGCATCCTCATCCGCCGCTGATCGCCGGCAGCACGACCAATTCGCGGCCCGCCGCCACCTCGGTCTCGAGCCCACCCGTGAAGCGGATGTTCTCTCCGTCCACGAAGATGTTCACGTGGGGTCGCGGTACCCCCCGTTCGGTCATCAGGCGGTCGTAGAGTCCGGGGTGGGTGGTTCGCACGGTCGCCAGCACCGCGCCGACCGTGATCGGGGTCGTCCTCGCGGCATCCGGGCCCTCGTTGGCCGGAGCGTCCTTCCCCACGCCGCGGGCGTGGCCGTCCGGAGCCGCCACGTGCCCGATGGTCCCTTCGCCTCCGGCGGCCGGGGCGCCCTCGCCCGCGTCCAAACGCAGCTCCACCACGCCACGCCCGCCCGCCAGCTCCCTCAGGGCCTCCGGAAGCACGATCCGAACGGGCTCGGCCGTCCGGACCGACCGTGCGGCCCTGGCGATCGGTCGCCGTTCCGTCGCCTTGCCCTCCGGGGTCCCATCGCCCGCCGCGGGCACATCGAGCCGTCTACCCGCCCGCGCCGTCACGCGCGCGCGGTTCCCCGTCGCCCGGGGCCGCTCATTCTCCCGGTTCGCCGCATTCCGGCCTCCGATGCCGCCGGCGCGCGCGTCCGCCGACATCAGCCCGCCGCCACGCACGCCTTCACGCACACCACCGGCGGGAGTCCGTCACGCACCAGCTCCCAAGAGTCGCCATCGTCGCGGGAGGCGTACACTTTCCCGCTGCGCGTGCCGAAGAACACCCGTCCGGGGGCCAGGGTCGCGAGCGCGTCGCGCAGCACGGTCTCGTACGCGTCCCGCTGCGGGAGGCCCTCCGTGAGCGGATGCCAGCTCCCTCCCGCGTCCCGCGTTCGGTAGACGCGCAGCTTCGCCTCCGGGGTGCAGCGAAAGCCGTCCGACTCGATGGGCACGATGTAGACGGTGTCGGGATCGGAGGGATGCATTGCCATGGCGAAGCCGAAGTCGGATGGGACGCCGTTGGCGATGTCCACCCAGGAATCGCCCCAGTCGTCGCTGCGATACAGCCCCCAGTGGTTCTGCAGAAAGAGGCGTCCGGGGTTGGATGGGTGATGGGCGATCTTGTGCACGCACTGACCGAACTCGGGATACTTGTCGGGCATGAACTCCGCCCGCACCCCCGTATTGCGGGCGACCCAGGTTGCTCCGCCGTCGTCACTCCGGTACGTCCCCGCCGCGGAAATGGCGATCACCATGCGCCCGTCGGGCGCGCCGTCGCCGATGATGGTGTGCAGACAGAGCCCGCCCGCGCCCGGCTGCCAGCGCTCGCGGTGCGGGTGGTTCAGCAGTCCCTCGACCGGGCGCCATGTCCCGCCCGCGTCGCGCGACTCGAACAGGCAGGCGGGCTCGACCCCCAGCCGAATCACGTCGGGTTCCGCCTCCGACCCGAGCCGGATTTGCCAGATGCGCTTGAGCGAAAGCTCCGAGTCCTCCGGGAACTTGACCGGGCGTTCGTCCTTCCCCGACCAGCTCCCTCCGAAGTCGTCCGAGAAGCGCAGCGTGGTGCCCCAGAAGGGACTGCTGGGCGCCGCCCACAGGCGCGACCTACCGGCGCGGTCGTCGTACGCCATCGCGTAGACCTCCTCCCCGGGAAAATGGGGGCCGGAGAAGTCCCATGCCCGGTCCACATCGCGCGCGCGGGCGAGGAACGCCCCCTTGGTCGTGCCCACCAGGAGGACCGTGTCCCCCGGGGTCACCTCCGTGCTCGATGCCGGCTCCATCCGCGCCTCCCGTCCTGTGTCGCGTGTCCGCCGCCCTGGTTCCCGCCATGGCGTACACGCCCGGCCCGGACGACGGTCCGCGAAGGAGGACCTCGCCTCCAGCGTCGGCGATTCGCGACCGTCGCGATTCGAGTCCGCCGCGCGGAGTCCGCCGCGCGGAACGCCGGCATCGATCGCAGTTGCCGACGGAGGCGTTGACGTCGCCCGCCTCCGCTGGCGGTCTCCAGCCGACCACTCCGTGCGGGCGTGGCCCCCCCCCAAGGCATGAGTTGCGGCGCCACCCGCCCCCGGGCTGGCGGTCTCCACCCGCGTGCCGCATCATTCCGGCATGCGCATCTGGGCGGGAACCAGCGGCTTCTCCTACAAGGAATGGAAGGGACGCTTCTATCCGGAGAAGCTGCCCGCGCGCGCAATGCTCTCGCACTACGCCGGCGAGCTGCCCGCCGTCGAGATCAACAACACCTTCTATCGGCTGCCTAAGGCCGATCTTCTGGCGAAGTGGGCCGAACAGGTGCCCGAGCGCTTCCGCTTCTCGATCAAGGCGTCGCGCCGGATCACCCACTTCAAGCGTCTGGGCCGCTCCAGCGAGGACGAGACCACCTACCTGGTCGAAACGTGCGCCACCCTGGGGCCGCGCCTCGGGGTGATCCTCTTCCAACTGCCGCCCAAGATGAGCAAGGACGTGGCCCGGCTGGCGGCCTTCACGGAGCGTCTGCCCGAAGCCACGCGCGCCGCCTTCGAGTTTCGTCACCCCTCTTGGTTCGACGACGAGGTGCGCGCGCTCCTGGCCGAACGCGACTTCGCCCTGGTGCACGCCGACGTGGACGAGCCCCCGCCCGGGGTGCCGGAGGCCGCGCCGTTGGGCACGGGCACGTGGGGATACCTGCGTATGCGTCGGCTGGGTTACACCCGCGATGAGCTGAAGCGTTGGATGGAGCGGATCCACGGGCGGGGCTGGAAGCACGCCTTCGTGTTCTTCAAGCACGAGGACGAGGCCGCGGGCCCGGCGATGGCGAAGGACTTCCTGTCATTGGCCCCCGGGTCGGCCGACGGATTCCTCCAGCCGTCGGAGCACCCCTCGTCCGGGTCGGGTTAGCCGATACTTCTGATTCCTAGCCGTCGGCGCGTCGGGGCGCGTCATCTCCACGAGACCGGCCAGCATCGCCGGGCGCAGGTAGTTCTTGCGGAACGATGGCCGGTGGGTCAGCCCCAATTCCGCCATGAGCGCTACCGCCGCTCTCGGATGCGCGCGCAAGGCGGCCAGAAGTAGCGCGACTTGGTCGCTAACTTGGTCGCCAACTTGGTCGCTCGGCGTTATGGAGAGGAGCGCCTCCAAGATCACTTCGAGCATGAACTCGATGAAGAGCGTGCTCTCGCCCGCCTCCGAGCTCCGTCGAATCGCCTCGTAGTATCGGTTCTGATGCGCATGAACCAGGCTCTCAACCGGAATGTCGGCGAACAAGGCCTTCCAGCGCGTCAGTATGAGGGTCTGCCAGAGGCGCCCCAACCGTCCGTTGCCGTCGTCGAACGGGTGAACGAACTCGAACTCGTAGTGGAAGACCGAGCTTGTCACCAGCGGATGTTCGTTCGTGGTGGCGAGCCACGTGAGGAGATCGTCCATGAGTTGGGGCACGCGACGGGCGGGCGGACCGATATGGTCAACCTCCCCCGCGCCCATCACCGCGACCGAACCGGAACGGTACCGCCCGGGAGAAGGGAGCAGGCCCGCCATCAGGACCTCGTGGGCCACCAGAAGGTCTCGCTCGTTCGCGGGGTCCCAACTCGCGTAGCGATCATATGCGGCAATCGCGTTGCGTGCCTCCCGCAGGTCCCTGAGGGGTCCGGCGATCGGCCGTCCATCGACCATCGTCGCGATCTGTTCCTCGCTCAGGATGTTGCCCTCGATGGCGAGTGACCCCCGGATTGTGCGGATGCGGTTGAGGCGCCGAAGCCGCGGATCGCGCGCGGCCCCGGTGGCCTCCGTCCGTCCGATCACCTCACCGATCTCCGCGATGCGCGCGACGATGGCTCGCGTGATGCGGTAGGGAGGTCGGTGGGTCATTCGCCTTCCGGGGTTCGCGGTTTGAGGGATCGACGCCGGTAATCTAGACCAGACTAGCGAATCCGCCCGGGCACCGAGAGTGGCGGTGCCCTCCGCGCCTACGGCCCCAACGCCCCGATCGGCACCGGATGGCCTTCCAGCGCGGCCACCGCCAGCGACGATCCACGAAGTGTCGGACCCGACGCTTGCGGAGGGCGGCCCGCGAGCGCAGGTGGGCGGCTCACGCCGGCTAGCGTCCTCGACGTCCCACGCCAAGACAAGCGGCAGAAAAATGACAAAAACAACGGCAGAAATATGACATTCTCAACGGCAGGAATATGACGCCAACAGCGGCAGGAATCTGATGATGACCGTTGACGACGGTGATCACGTCCGGCGTCGTGTGCGACCACGCTCGGATGACCGACTTCGCGATCCGGCGCCGAAGACGAATGTCGCGCTCACGGAGGGGCTGGCGTGCGGATTGCCCACCGTGGGCGATGCGCTCGGCCAACCCAAGCGGATTGCGCGTCCGCTCAGGCCGCTTCCCGCGACCGCTCAGGCCGCTTCCCGCGACCGCTCAGGCCGCCTCCCGCGTCCGCTCAGGCCGCTCCCACCGGGTCCACCCGCACCGTCACCACGTCGACGTTCTCGTACTTGTGGTGTTGCACCGAGGTCGCCAAGTGTCGCAGCAGCCGTAGCGAGAACTCGTGTTCCTCCGTCGCGTCGACGGGGTGCTTGCCCACCACCGCCAGATGATCCTCGATGTTGCCCTCGCCGCTCGAGGCCAAGAACTCGAGCTCCGCGCCTCCCGACTCGGTTCGCGCGGTAAGCCGCAGTCGCTTGGCCGTGGAATCGGACGCCTCGTCCCCCTCCCCCTCCCCAATCAGCAGCAGCAGCGTTTCCTCGGCCGCGTGCGCCAGCCGGTTCGCCGTACCGTCGTCCAATCCCCCGCGACGGGCGAAGTCCTCCAGGAAGGCGTGGATTTTGGGCAGCGACTCCACGCTCAACGCGGCCCGCATGCGCGTGCGCCGCGGCCCCGCGAGCTCGACGAACGCCGTCAGAACCAGCGCGGTCAGCCCTCCCGACGTCATCCCGTTGCCGAGGAGCTGCTGCAGGACGGGCGCCAGGCTCTCGGTGGGGATCTGGCCGTTCTGGCATCCAACGCCGACCCAGAACGAGAACCCCACCACCGTGGCCTTGCGGTATTCCATGCCGTCCTGCAGCACGATCCGGGTACCCAGCATGAACAGTACGGAAATGATGATCATGGCGTAGGCGCCGAGCACCGGATCCGGGATCACCAGAAGCAGCTGCGTCACCTTGGGCAGGAACGCCAGCACGCAGAAGATGAGGCCGATGCACACCCCCACCCGCCGCGACGCGATTCCCGTGATCTCGACAACCGAAACGCTGCTCGAATAGGTCGAGTTGGGCACGGTGGAGAAGAGCCCCGAGAGCAGGTTGCCGAACCCGTCCGCGGCGACCGCCCCCTGCACCGCCCGGTAGTCCGTGGCCCGCCGCTCGCGCCACGAGACCCTCTGGATCCCCACCGCGTCTCCGATCGTCTCGATCGCGCCCACCAGCGTCACGAAGGTGTAGGCGGGCAGAATGGCCCAGAACGCCGGACCGAAGTCGAACGCCAGACCCGGCCAACCGGCGAACGGCACGCCCACCCAGCCGGCCTCGCGGATGGGTCCGCCGTCCATCAGCCCGAAGAACGACGCCGCGATGACACCGGCGACGATCCCGATCAGCGGTCCCCACAGGCGCACCGGACCACTGAACTTGAGCATCACCGCGAGCGTCACCGCCAGGGTCGCCATGACGGTGACGGGCGCCGCCAGCGGCGCGGCGTCCTCCGGCACGTTGTCCATGAAGTCGAAGAGGAACGGCATGATGTTGACCGCGGTCAGCATGATCACGGTGCCCGCCACGGTCGGCGTCAGGATCCGCCGCAGAATCGAAAGTCGCCCGGCGAGAAGGAACTGGAAGAGCGACGACACGATGATGAGCGTGGCCAGCAGGCTCGGTCCTCCTTGGCGGAGCGCCGCCACCGAGACCGCGATGAACACCCCCGACGTGCCCATCATCAACACGTATCCCGACCCCAGTCGTCCCACGCGCCGCGCCTGCAGCATGGTGGCCACGCCGCTCACTAGGAGCGCGCTGAACGCTCCCCAGGCGAGGTATTCCGCGCCGCTCCCAGCGCTGCGCAGCACGATCGCCACGGTGAGCACCACGCCCCCGATCGCCAGCACCGAGTACTGAAGCGCGAGCCCCGCGGCCAGCGGCCAGGGCGGGCTCTCGTCGGGTTGGTAGCGGACGCCGTGTGCGGTCCTGCCTGGTTCGGATGCCATGGGTAGGTCCTCCGGGGGAGCGAATCGCGGCAACGGGTCGGGTGGCCGGGAGCGCGGTGAACCCGCCCTCGCGCTTAGTCGGGGTGGCGGCCACCCCGTTGTCAAGATCCCGGCGGCGGGTGGGCGGGAGCAAATGGAGTGTCCGGTGTTCGGAGCACGTGAAGTGTCCGCTTTCGGGTTCCCCCGTCCGACGAGGCGAGCGGTTTCGGCGGGCGGAAGGGCTCCGTCACACCCCCAGCGCCCCAACCGGCACGACCCCCACATCGCCCGGCCGCACCGCGCCGTAACCGTTCGGCACGATCACCGCGAGCGCCTCGGGAGCGCCTCGTCCACCTTGGATCATGCGTTGCCCAAGGCGGCGCAGGTTCCTGGCGCCCTGGTCGACCCAGCGGTCGCCCAGTTTGATCTCGAAGGCGACCCAGCGTCCATCGTCCGCTTCGACGATGGCGTCGACCTCCAACCCGCCTTTTTCGCGATAGTGGAACACTTCCGCGTTGATGGCCTGTGCGTACACGCGCAGGTCCCGAATCACCATGGACTCGAACAGCAGGCCAAAGTACCGGAGGTCGGCCATGAGGCGCTCCGGGGTCGCGCGAAGGGCGGCGACCGCGAGGGAGGGATCGGCGAAGTGCCGGACCGGCGTGGTCCGGAGCGTGGTTCGCGAGCGCAGATGGGGCGCCCAGGCGGGAAGGTCCTCGACGATCATGAGCCGTTCGAGGGCGGCCAGGTAGTTGGCGGCCGTCTCCCACTTCATGACGCTTCCGTTGCCGTGAACGTCCCTGATCAGGGTCGATATGGATGCCGGAGTCGCCACGTTCCGGGCCAGGGAGCGGAGCAGGCGTCCCACCCTGACCGGATCTCTGCGGCTTCCGCTGACGTCGGCCACGTCGACGCGGCGGATTTCGTTCAGGTAGGCGCGATTCAGGGTGAGCGCCTGGGGCAGCGGTTGGCCGAGATGGGCGGGCCATCCTCCCCGGGCGATGAGCTCGGCCAGTTGTGGAATGGGGAGGTCGCGGCGTCCGGCTTGTTGCGGTTGACCGTCCACGAGCCTCCGCAAGGAGATTTCACCGGTTGCGTGGCCGCCTTCGAACAAGGAGAAGGGCCGCATCCGCAACCGGGTGAGGCGTCCGGCGCCCGTGTGGCGGGTGACGTCGTCCGCGGGGATTGCCGACCCGGTGAGAATGAACCGACCCGGAGCGCGTCGGTCGTCAACCGCTCGACGCACATGGTTCCAGATATCCGGTTCCGTCTGCCACTCGTCGAGTAGGCGGGGCGATGCGCCACTCAGCACCGACGCGGGGTCGAGGGCGACCATGCGCCGCGCGTTTCGATCCACGTCCAGGAGGACTTCGCTGGCCGCGTGATGTCTTCCGGTCGCGGTCTTGCCACAGCTCTTGGGCCCCTCGATGACCACGGCGCCGACGGCCGCCAAGTGCTCGGCGAGCTGCGCGTCCACGATTCTGGGCAGATACGGGGTTGCATCCACTGTTCATCCTCACCACGGGCGGGAATCCGATGCGCCGAATGATGTCAACGGCGAATACGGCATGAAGCTAACGGTGAAAACGGCGAACGACCAGCGGTGAAGATGGCAAAGAGACAACGGTGAAAATGGCGAACTCACAACGGCGAAAATGGCAAGGGTGAAACGGTGAAGATGGCAAGAGCGCAACGGGCCGCTGGCCCGACCGCGCGGGCGATCCTACACTTTCCGGGGCGGGTCAAGGGCGCCGCGGGGGAGCCGCGTCGACCGCCGTCTCACCAGCGCGGGCGAACAAGGAGCGAAAGCACATGGCCGAATCACGCCGAACCTTCCTGAAGCAGTCCGCGGCCTCCGTCGCCGCCGCGTCGCTGGCGGGGTGCGCGCCGTCCGCGCCCGAGCCGAACGATGCTCTGGCTCCCGCGACCTTGCGGGCGGTCGGAGAGGCGATCCTGCCGGAGGAGTTGGGGGAGGACGGGCGCGAGCGGGCGGTGGCCGCCTTCGAGCTTTGGTCGGAGGGGCTGGATCCGGTGGCGGAAATGGCCCACCCCTACCTTGTGCCGGAGACGGTGTACACGGGGCCGGATCCGCGGCCGGGCTGGGTCGCCCAGCTGCGCGGCCTCGACGTCGAGAGCGGCAAGCGCTTCGGGGCCTCCTTCGGGGAGGTCGGGGTGCCCGAGCGACGACGGATCCTCGAGCCGCACGTGCGCCGCGCGGGGGCCGACTTGGGGCGGCCGGCCAACGCCGGGCACGTCGCGCTCGCGCTCGCGGCCCACTTCCTCGCCTCCCCGGTGGCGACCGACATCTGCTACGGGCGGGCCATCGCCAGGCAGGCGTGCCGGGGTCTCGGGGGCGCGGGAGACGAGCCCGCCCCGCTGACGGGGGCCGCGTCATGACCCGGACCATCGAAAGCGACGTCTGCATTATCGGGGGCGGGATCAGCGCCGCCATGGTCGCGGAGCGGCTCGCCGAACACACCGAGCTCTCCATCGCGGTGGTGGAGGCGGGAGGGCGCACCGCGTCCCTCGAGGAGCGGGCCGCGACCCGGGCGCGGATGCTCGCGTACGGCGAAAACCCCTACCCCAACGACCACATCCCCGGCCAGACCGGCACCGGGGAGATGTACCAATCGATGGTGCTGGGGGGCGCGGCGATGCACTGGGGGGGTGCCGTGCCCCGGTATTCGCCGGAGGACTTCCGCGTGCGCTCGCTGTACGGGGTGGGGTACGACTGGCCCATCTCCTTCGACGACCTCGAGCCGTACTACCAGGAGGCCGAGGAGCGCATGGGCGTGGCCGGCGAGCAGGGACCGCCCGAGTACGACCCCCGCTCCCAGCCGTATCCCATGCCGCCCCTGCCGCTCTCGTGGAATCTGGAGCGCATGCGCGAGTGGACGGACGCGGCGGGCATCCCCTTCTGGACTCAGCCGTGGGCGCGCAACACCGAGCCGTGGCAGGGGCGCGGGATCTGCCAGCGCTGCGACACCTGCGCGGTGTGTCCGACGGGCGCCAAGTACACGCCGGACATCACCTTCGACCGGTTGCTCGCCTCGGGGCGCCTCCAGCTCCACACGCGCACCCTGATTCGTTCGCTGGACCTCGAATCGGGCTCGGACCGGATCGAGTCCGCCACGGGCGTTCATCGGGACGCCCCCGACGAGGAGGTGGAATTCCGCGCCCGGACCTTCGTGCTCGCGGCCGGGCACGCGTGGAGCGCGCATCTCCTCCTGCTGTCGGCCAACAGCCGCTTTCCCGATGGCTTGGCCAACCGCACGGACAACGTGGGACGCCACATGACCGGGCACTGGTTCGCGAGCGGCTTCATCGAGCTGCCCATGAGGCTCTATCCGGGGATCTTCCCCAACAACAGCCTCATGTCGCACCGCTTCGCGAGTCCCGGCCCGCTGGATCGCTATCTGCGCCACGACATCCGCCTGTGGGAATCGACCGTGGGGCGCGAAGCGCGCCTGGTGACGGACGATGGGCGGCTGCTGTGGGGCGACGAGGTGATGGCGGACTGGCGTGGGCGCACCCGGTCCACCGCGACCGCGCGCATCCGCTCGTACTACGACGTGCTTCCCAGCCGGGAGAGCCGGCTCACCCTCGACGCCGGCAAGCGCAACGCGCACGGCGATCCGATGCCCCGGATCGACTACGCGGCGGGTCGGGTCACCCTGGACCTCGAACCGCACACCCACGAGGTCCTGCTGGGTCGGTTCGACGAGCTCGCGCGCGCGGCCGGCGGCCGCGTGATGAGCACGCGGGCGTCGCGCCTGTTCGAGCACCCCGGCGGGGGCTGCCGCATGGGCGACGATCCCGCCACCAGCGTGGTGGACCGCTGGGGTCGCACGCACGACCACGAGAACCTGTTCGTGGTGGGGGCGCCCACCATCGTCTCAAGCGGCTGCGCCAACGGGACGCTCACGTTCTGCGCGCTTTCGCTGATGGCCGCGGAGGAGATCGGGAAGGGTTAGGCGGACTGGGAGTTCCCGCTCCCGCGTCGCCGCGCCCGGGGGCGGCGGACATCGTCTCGCCTCGTGGAGCCCGAGGCTACATCGGCACGCCCGGCGGCGCCTCCCGCGTCCGCGCCGGGGGCCGTTGAGGCTCGTGGGCGGCAACCTCGTCCACGGCGCGCGCTTCGAGCCAGTCCGCGAACCTGCGCTCGCCTCGCCCCTCCCATGCCCGGCGATGCCAAGCGTCGCTCGCGAGCAGCGAAAACCCCAGGGTGGCCTCGCAGAACACCATCTGTTCGCGCGCGGTGTCCACCTTGCCCCACGTCGTCGCCTCCCGCAGGGTGGAACCCGAGAGCGCGCCGTCGCGACTGTCCGCGACCGTCAGCTGGACCGCGTACCGGTGCATCGACACCTCGGCGGACGTCGCCGCGCCCTCGCCACCCTCCGGGACCACGCCATCCTCGTCCCGCAGCATCTCCGCAGCCACCACCACGTCCTGGGCGAAGTTCTTCGGCACCCCTCCGCCCAGCATCAACAGCCCCGACGCGCGCGCTGCGAGCTTGATGCGGGCGAGCTCCAGGAAGTCCCTTCCCGAGTCGACCGACACCGCGTCGCGTCCCGCGCGGGCCGCCGCGGCCTGGTGCGACACGATGCCGAAGCCGGCGGATGAGTCTGCGAGGGCGGGGACGAAGACCGGAACGCCCTTCCGGTACGCCGACAGCACCACGGACTCCGACTCGGGGAAGCCGTCTTCCAGAAAGCGTCCCATTTCGGACAGGATTTCGCGGGAGGAGTGCGGGCGCGGAGGGAGCCGGTCGAAGATGCGCCTCATCGCCTGGTCGCAGACCCGCAACTCGTGCTCGTCGATGTAGGTGTCGTAGATGCGGTCGATGGCCAGCTCGCGCAGGCGCTCGTCGGTCACCGCGGGATGCTCGGGCGAACGCGGCGCCATGTAGTGGCGGAACCCGAGGGCCTCGAAGAAGTCCTGATCCACCATGTTGGCGCCCGTCGACACCACCACGTCCACCATGCCGGCGTCGATGAGCGTCGCAAGCGCCTTCTTGAGTCCCGCCGACACGAGCGATCCCGCGAGGGTCAGGATGACGACGCATTCCCGGTCGGCGAGCATCTCGGAGAAGATGTCCGCCGCGCGCGCCAGGTTGCGCGCCTGAATGGCGGTGCGCCGGTACTGGTCGATGATCGGTCGGGCGTCGAACGAACGGATGTCGACGTGCCGCACGGGCCGGGAGAGCAGGTCGCGCTTGGTGGGCTGGGTCACGGGGTCTCCAGGTGCCGGGGGCGGATGGGAAGAGGGTGGCGGGAGGTCGTTGGCGAGGAGCACTACGGGAATCAATATTTCCGATGGATAGGGTTCCACGCCTTGGCGCGCAAAGGTAAGTTGCCGCAGTGACCCCCATCTCACTCCCTTTTTCCGCGTCGCGACGAATGCAGAGAGACTTCGACCCCGTTGCCTACGCGACCGACGTTGGTCGTGAACTGGTTGCCAATTTCGCCACCGCCGGCCGGGCTACCACTCCCGGACTTGTCGGGTCCGCAAGGGAGACTCCCACCCGCAAGAAACTCCAGCACCTGCTTCCCGACGGCATCGCTGTTGGCTCGGGCTGCGTAATCGACAGCCATGGAGGCGCAAGCAAGCAGATGGACGTTGTGCTCTACGAGAAGCATGTCTGCCCCGAATTCTCGATCAACGACGATCCGGCGACGACCTACTACCCGTGCGAAGGCGTCATCGCGGTCGGCGAAGTGAAGAGCAGACTCGCCTCCAAGGACCTGGAAGACATCTTCAACAAGATCGCATCGGTGAAGGCGCTTCGGAGATACGCTTGGCGTTCCGCGGACGGGCTAGGAGGGGAACCAACTATTCCCTTCCGGGGATACGGCGCGACCACTTCCTTCCACGGAACGAAAGCCGAGGAGTTCGATCAGGACACCAAGCCTTTCGACCAGATCTTCGGTTTTGCTCTCGCTGGCTCCCTTGCGCTTCAACCGGAGACTCTCTGCAGGAAGTTCGCCGAGATGGCGATACTACACCCACGGGTCTTGAGTCCGAACCTGATCGTAACGCTGGAGGACAATCAGGTCCTTACCCCGTTGGCAAGGGCACGGGAAGGTGAGGCGTCACTCGCGGTCTCAGCACTCGGGTCGGACAGCATCTGCTGCGGCACGCCTCCCAGTGGGAGCTTTCAGTTCATGATCGCGCGAATCTACCAAGTCTATCGACGGGGAAGGACGGTCAATAGGAGCGCATTCCATCGCTACTTCGCGAAGGATGGCCGGCTGACTCTGCACATGGATCACGTGGTCTCGCTGCGATAGCCTTCGCACTCAAATTAGGGAGCAGCCGACTCCCGTCGGTTCTGGCGGCCCTTAGCGGATCTTACGCCAGAAACGAAGTGCCGAATCAAGGTTGCCTTGAGTAAGACGAATGCCGTTGTAGTACACCCTACTCCACCGTCTGATCAGCCCCTCCGGCCCATCTTGGGTGAGAATGTGCCTGGCGAAGCCTGCCGCGATATCGGTTGCTTGGATTCGCGGGTCCTTCCTCGAATCGATATCGATGAAGGCGGCCTTGTCGCTCGCCTCACGCCTCCGTGGCACCAGCCGGCGGTGCTGAGCCGGCCCCGAGGGATCAGGCCGCTTGCCCTCCCGGACGTGTGGCATGCGTCCGTTGACGTCATCGAACGCGTGGTTGTTCCTCAATGGGCTGTTCCGATTCAGTTGCTCCAAGAGGCCACGCCGTTCGCGTTCCAAATCGTCTGTCAGGCGCCTGTTGCCGTCATCGAACGCGTGACCCTCTTCCAAGATCTTGCGCGTTCCCCGTAGGCTGAGGTTGCTTGGCCCCGGCCCGCCCCAGTATTGCAAGTGCTCAGCCTCACCTCCATCGGCGGTTGCCTTCTCCAAGGCTGGGGTGAACGCGGCGCTGGCCCGTGCCGCGTATTCGGCAACGGACGCGACCACCGAGATTCGGGGTCTCCGCAGTTCGTCGATCACGTCATCCGGGTCGTCCTCCAAAGGCCCCTGCAACGACCATGGTCCGCGCTCAGCGATCCACAGGACCCTTTCTAGTCGGTGCCTGGCCGAGTCGGCGAGCATCAGCTGGCCGATCAGGGACTCGCCAAGGCGGAAGAAGTCCTCGTGCCCCGGCTCCCGAGCGCGTTGCATGAGTGTTTGGAATCTCACGCCGCAGATCTTCTGGTAGACCTCGTCCGCGAAACCAAAGTACGGTCTCGGATCGGAGACGTGTATCGTCATCTCACGAAGGCCGCGCCAGACACGGTTTCGCGTGTCTGGCGGCAGATTCTCGAAGCCGCGCAACACATCGCAAGACTTGATCTCCGGAGCCATCGGGAACTGGGTGAGCAGTTCGCAATACCAACCGATCGGTGTCTCTTCATGCACGGTCGCGTACAGGGGAACCTTCTTGCCATCGGTGGTCCGCGTGTCGAGCGAGGTTCCATCGGAAAACCATACGCTCCGAGCCACCTCGGATTTTTCATCAGTCATCGGCACGCTCCAAGGACCATCGGAAAACCATACGCTCCGAGCCACCTCGGATTTTTCATCAGTCATCGGCACGCTCCAAGGACCCCGGACGGCGACCGGCCCTCTCCGGCTCGACCATCCGGTCCCCATGCTCGGGCGGACACCGCCCCCTTCCGTTTCCCGCCATCGCTGACCAGCTTGGTTGGCCCCAATGGAGGGTGTGCGCCATGACGGGACAACTCCATCGGGGTAGTAATGGGCCCCGGGGGGAGATGCCCCCGGGGGTTGACGATTCCACCGAATCGCATATCATGTGCATAGCTATAGCAAGTATGTAGCCACGTCACGTATGCCATTTTGGCACATCCTGTCTGCCAAAATGGCAGATCGACCCCGCAACCCGCGTCAATCTCTGCCAAAATGTCGGATCGACCCACGAGCCCCGCGCGGCGTCGGGCGGTGATCGCCGAGATCCTCGAGGACCGCGAAGTCTCCAGCCAGGCGGAACTTGTGGGCCTGCTGGGGGAACGCGGGATCCGGGTGACCCAATCGTGCGTCAGCCGCGACTTGGCCCGGTTGGGAGCGATGAAGGGCGCCGGCGGCTACGGCCTGCGGCCCCTCAACCTCTCCGACGAGGACCGGCGCACGCTGTCGAGCTATGCGCGCGCGGTGCACGTGGCGGGCCCGAACCTGACGGTGATGCGGACGGCGGCCGGCGCCGCGCAGAGAATCGCGCTCTTTCTGGACCGGATGGGCTGGAAGGAGGTGCTGGCGACCCTTTCGGGAGACGACACCATCTTCATCGCGACCCGCAACCGGAGCGAGCAGCGGGCCCTGGTGGGCCGCCTGCGCCGCGAGGCCGGCCTGAGCGCGTCCGGGAGCGAGGGCCATGCGTAGCATCGTCATCGACAAGCTGGCGTCCGTCGCCTCCGATCTGGGTTCGGGGCGGGACATCCGGGTGGGCGACCGCGTTCCCAGCGAGGAGGGTGTGATGGTGGCGGTCGAGGTGTTGAACGAGAAGTCCTCGTACAACCGCCTGGAGCTCGCCAGCGGACGCATGGCGCGCGTGCGCCGGGGCGATGTCGTGGTGGGCGCGCTGGGCCACCGGAACGCCCTTTTCGGCTACTCGGGACACGTGCCCGACGCCACCCGTCCGGGCGACATCCTGCAGATCCTGAACATGGGCGGCGTGATGGGCGTGTGCGACGCCGTGAACGCCTCCTTGGGCAAGCCGTTCGACGCGCGCGTGCTGGGGGTGGTGTTGGAGTTTCCCTACCTGGGCGAGCGGGTGGGCGTCCCGGCCCGGGTGGGCGGCGATCCGCTGGACTCCCGGCCCGAGTTGGAGCTGGGAGGGGTTCCGGTGGTCGCCATCGCGGGTACGTGCATGAACTCCGGCAAGACGGCGGCGGCGTGCGCGGTGATCGGGCGACTCCGGCACGGGGGGCACGTCATCGACGCCTTCAAGGCCACGGGGGTCTCGCTGCGACGCGACATTCTGGCCATGGAGGACGCGGGTGCCCGCAACACCGCCATCTTCACGGACTTCGGAGTGGTCACCACCGGACCCGGAAACGCGCCCGACCTGACGCGCACCATGTTGCGTCGGCTGGCCTCCGACGATCCCGACGTGATCGTCTTCGAGCTGGGGGACGGAATCCTCGGGGCGTACGGGGTGGAGGCGATCCTGCGGGATGAGGCGGTGCGCGCGAACATCTCGTGCCTGCTGCTGTGCGCGTCGGATCCGGTGGCCGCCTGGGGTGGCGCGCGGCTGCTCGACGAGGAGTTCGGGATGTCCCCGGCGCTCATCACGGGGCCCGCGACCGACAACAAGGTCGGACACGACATCATCCGGGAGCGGACCGGGCTGGACGCGATCAACGCGGTCACCCACGGCGCACGGCTGGGAGACGCCGTGGCCGCCCACATCGGGCTGGGTGCGCATGCCTGACGCGATTCCCGCCATCGTCCTCGGCGGATCCGGCTACGTGGGTGGCGAGCTGCTCCGGTTGCTCGCGTCCCATCCGCGCATTCGTCCGGCCGCGGTCGTGTCGCGAAGCCGGAGGGGAGAGCCGGTGGCGGCGGTCTTCCCGAACCTGAGGGGGGTGTGGCCCGAGCTGCGCTTCACCTCGCTGGAGGAGACGCCGGACACGCTCGGCGACCGCTGCGCCATCTTCTCGACGGCCGCGCACGGGGCCAGCGCGCGCCTGGTCGACCAGGCGTTCGACCTCTGCGAGGAGCGGGCGTGCGTTCCCAGCGTGGTGGACGTCTCGGCGGACTTCCGCTTCCCGAACTCGGAGGCGTACGAGGCCGTGTACGGGTTCGAGCACGGCGCCCCGGAGCGCATGCCGATGTTCCGGAGCCTGTTGCCGGAACACGCCTCAAGGCGCAAGCCCCGCCACGTGGGACATCCGGGATGCTTCGCGACCGCCATGCTGCTCGCCAGCATGCCCCTCCTGCGCCCGGCGCTGGTGGATTCCCGCCTGATGGTGAGCGCGGTGACGGGGAGCACCGGGTCGGGTCGCGCCCCCAAGTCGACCACGCACCACCCGACGCGCCACGCCAACATGTTCGCGTACAAGCCGCTCGCCCATCGCCACGCCCCCGAGGTGGAGGGGATCCTGCGGGCGCTCACCGGCCGTGGCGTCCAACTGCACTTCGTGCCCAGCTCCGGCCCGTTCGCGCGGGGCATCCACCTGGTGCTGCACGCGCGCCTGCGCGACGGCGTCGATCCGAACCAGGCGCGCGACGCGTATGCCCGTCACTATGCGAACGCGCCCTTCGTGCACATGGTCGATGCGCCGCCCAGGTTGAAGGACGTGGTGGGCGGCAATCACGCCCAGCTGGCCATGGCGGCGAACCGGGGCGTGCTGGCGGTCACGGTGGTGCTCGACAACCTAGTCAAGGGGGCGGCCGGTGGGGCGATCCAATGGATGAACCGGCTGCTCGAGCTGCCCGAGACCACCGGGCTGACGGCTCCCGGGGCGGCGTGGATTTGAACCGGCCGACTCGAGTGGCCACGCCGGATCGTACGCGCGCCGGCAACGGCGGATCGGCCGAGGTGCCTCGGACGCGGGTTGCGGACGCGCGCCAGGCCGAAGCGCGCCATCTGGCCCAGGTGTACGGCCAGCTCCCGATCGAGCCGGTGTCGGGCCGGGGGTCGTATCTGCGCTGCGCGGATGGGCGTCGTCTGCTCGACCTGTACGGCGGACACGCGGTGTGCGCGCTCGGCCACGGGCACCCGAGGGTGCTGGAGGCGCTCCGCGCGCAGGCGGGCGAGCTGATGTTCACCAGCAACGCGAACGCGCTTCGGGTGCGGGCGCGCGCCGCCGACGCGTTGGCCGGGTTCGCCCCGGACGGTCTGGACCGTGTTTTCTTCGTCAATTCGGGGGCGGAGGCCAACGAAAACGCGCTGAGGCTGGCGTGTCGGATGACGGGCCGTGGGCGCGTGCTCGCGCTGGAGCACGGGTTCCACGGTCGCTCGACGGCCGCCGCAGCCGTGACGTGGCGGGCGCGCGAGCGCTGGTACGGGTTCCCGGGCACGCCGTTCGACGTCGCCTTCCTTCCCCGAGACGACGCGGCTCGGGCGGCCGCCGCCGTGGACGACCGAACCGCCGCCGTCATCCTCGAACCCATCCAGGGCATCGCCGGCGCGTACGTGCTCGAATCGGACTACGTGCGCGCCTTGCGCGCCGCCTGCGACCGTCACGGCGCGTTGCTGATCGCGGACGAGGTGCAGTGCGGGATGGGGCGGAGCGGCAAACCCTTCGCGATCGAGCACGCCGGCGTGGTTCCCGACATGCTCACCACCGCGAAGGCGCTCGGGGCGGGGTTCCCCTGCGGCGCGCTCATCATGTCGCGCGCCCTGGGCGAGGAGCTACGCGTCGGGGACCTGGGCAGCACGTTCGGAGGTGGGCCGCTCGCGTGCGCGGTCATCGAGGCGGTGGTCGACGTCATGCGCGAGGAGCGGCTTCCGGAACGGGCGGCGCGGCGCGCGGCGGAGATTCGCGCCACCTGCGTCGCGGGACCCGTGCGGCGCGTGCGAGGCCGCGGCATGCTGCTTGGGCTCGAGTGCGCGACCCCGGCGCGGGACGTCCGCGACGCGCTCCTGGACCGCGACATCCTCGCCGGCACCAGCGCGGATCCGGCGTGGCTGCGCCTCATGCCTCCGCTCACGCTCCGGGCATCCGAAGCGGAGCGGCTCGCCGAGGCCCTGCGCGCCCTCGGAGGTGGTGCGGGGTGAGGCGCCCGCGAGCCGCCGACCAAGGGTTCGCCGGCCTGCGCGCCGCCGCGCCCTACGTGCGTCTCTTCCGGGGACGCGTGTTCGTGCTCAAGGTGGGCGGCGAGGTTCTTCGCGGCTCCGGGCGCATCGATGCGCTGATGGAGCAGGTGGGGATCCTGAACGCCTTGGGGATCCGTCTGGTTCTGGTGCACGGCGGCGGCCCCCAGTCGACCGAGCTCGCGCGCCGACTGGGCCACGAGCCGCGCATGGTGGCGGGCCGTCGGGTCACGCGTTCCGAGGATCTGCGCGTCGCCGCCCAGGTCCTGAGCGGAGAGGTCAACACGGCCCTGCTGGGCGCGTGCCGAAAGGAGGGGATCCACGCGGTCGGCGTTTCCGGCGTGGACGCCGGCCTGGTGACCGCCACGCGCCGTCCGCCGGTGAAAATGGAGGGCGAGGGTCCGGAGCCGGTCGACTTCGGCTTCGTCGGCGACATCGAGTCGGTGGACCCTTCCGCCCTGCATGTGTTTCTGGACCAAGGGTGGGTGCCGGTGGTGAGCCCGCTTTCGGCGGACGCCGAGGGGCGGCTGCTGAACATCAACGCCGATACCGTGGCGAGCGCGCTCGCTCGCGCGCTCGAGGCCACCAAGCTCGTCTTCACCATGTCGGCGCCCGGTGTTCTTCGCGACCGCGAGGACCCGGCGACCCTCATCTCCTACCTGGACCTCGCGGGACTCCGCGAGCTGCGCGACCAGGGCGTGCTCGCCCGGGGGATGCTGGCCAAGGCCACGGCCATCGAGAGCGCCATCGAGGGCGGCGTCGCGCGCGTGCACCTGATTTCCGGACGGGCGCGCGACAGCCTGCTGCGCGAGATCTTCACCAACGAAGGCTCGGGCACCCTCGTCGTGCGCAGCGTCGGGGCGCTGTCGAGCGACGAGCAGCAGGCGGGGGCGGCGACGGGTTAGGTGGTCCCAACCCGGCGTGGGCCGCCGTGCGCGTTGGCCCGCACGGAGCGCGCGACCCGCGAGAGGTTGGGCCCGGCGCGGCAACCCGGCCGGTGAGGCGCTTCAGCTCCCGGGACCCTCGAACATCCCGTCCGGCAGCAGCAACGACGCCTCGATGTTCTCGAAGGTGACGCGCGAATAGCCCGCCGAATCCGGGCGCGCGGCCGAGATCAGGAGCGGGCCGTACCGCCTCCACTCGGTCCATCCCAGCGTGAAGGCCGGCTCCGGGTCGCTCGCGTCGCGCCAGTGTTGCCAGTACGCCATCAAGCCGGTTTCGGGGTCGACCCAGCCGCGGTACTTGTTCCGGGGCGTGCGCCCCACGCCCTCGAAGGTGAGCTCGACCACTTCGTGGGCCCGGCCGTCCATCTCCATCTCTCCCAGGTGGACGGTGTTGACCCCGGGGTCGGCCCACTTGTAGGGCATCAGCAGCCAGTAGGTGTCGTTGATGAAGCTGCCGTGGGCGCGGTCGGCCAGCGAGTCGGACGCGGCCGGATCCGTCACGGGCTCGCCATCGAGCCAGATTCGCTCGCCGTTGGCGGGATCGTTGGTGTTGATCACGGCCACCATGCGCCGCCCGCCCGCGTCGCCCTCCATGCGGTACCGCCCGCCCCAGACGTCCCATCGGTGCGCCCGCCGGTCGGGGACCGCGCCGCCGCGGTCCACCACCCGGTCGAAGGCGATGTAGCGCACGCGTTCCCACCCGCGCTCCGGGGCCATCGTCTCCATCATGCGCGCGTATAGGCGCTGCAGGTTCTCGTCCTCGAAGTACCGGGCGGGGGCGCCGTCATCCGCGGGCGCGCACGACGACGCGATGAGGGTGGTGATGGCGAGGGCGACGGAACCGCGACCCACTGCCTTGACGGAGACGACGCGCATGAGCTCCTCCCGGTGCCGATTCGCGCGGACTGTCGAAAGACCGACGTGGCGTTCGCAACATAACCCATCCACGCGGGCGCCGGGGCGCCAGGCGGCAGTCCGTGGATGAACCGCCCGGGCACCGAAAGGAGCGTGGCACCGAGCGGCTTGGCGCCGAGCGGCCCGCTAGTCCTCCGGCGCGTACAACGACGTGGTCAGGTAGCGGGCGCCGTCGTCGGGCGAGATGGCCGCGACGCGGTGGCCGGGTCCGATCTCGCGCGCGACGTGAAGAGCGGCGTAAACGATCGCGCCGCTGCTCATCCCCAGGAACAGCCCTTCCCGCCGGGCGAGACGGCGCCCCAGGGGGAAGGCGTCCTCCTCGCACACCGTGATCACGCGGTCGAGCACGGTCCGGTCCAGGTTGTCGGGGATGAACCCGGGTCCCATGCCCTGGAACTGGTGTTGCCCCCTCTCGCCTCCCGAGATGACCGGCGAACGCGCGGGTTCGACGGCCACCACCTGGATGCGCGGATCCCTCTCCTTCAGGAACCGCCCCACCCCGCTGATGGTCCCCCCGGTCCCGGATCCGTACACGAACACATCGATGCGCCCCTCCATGGCGGTCCAGAGTTCGGGTCCGGTGGTTTCGTGGTGGATGCGGGGGTTGGCGGGATTGGAGAACTGATCCGGGTAGTGGGCGCCGGTCTCCGCCGCGATGCGTTCGGCTTCCTCCCGCGCCGCCAGCATGCGCCGTTCCGGGTCGGTGAGCACGAGATGCGCGCCGTACGCCTTGAGGGTGCGCACGCGTTCGGCGCTCATGGACGAAGGCATGCAGAGGATGAGCCGGTACCCGCGCCGAGCCGCGATCTGCGCCAAACCGATCCCGGTGTTGCCGGAGGTGGGCTCGACGATGGTGCCGCCGGGGCTGAGCAGCCCGCGCGCCTCGGCGTCGTCCACAAGGGCGCGCGCGGTCCGGTCCTTGATGGAGCCGGCGGGATTCATGCCCTCCAACTTGAGCCACACCTCCGCCATGTCCGGCTCCACCACGCCCTCGAGGCGCAGCGTGGGCGTCCGTCCAATCAGGGCATCGATCATGTGGGTGCCGCTCGCCGCGGCCTTGGCTCCCGCGCGGGCGCTATCCGGACGCCGCGCCGTCCAGATCCGGGTACTTCCTATGGTGGTCGGTATGGTCCTGATACGCGCGCGCCACGGTCAACAGTTCCGTTTCGCGGAACGGCTGGGCACAGAAGGTCATGCTGGTCGGGAGGCCCGCTTCGGTGAAGCCGTTGGGCACCGCCAGGGCGGGATGGGTCGCGTAGTTGGTCATGCTGCTCGCGTTGCGCCCGTGGCTGTACGGTGGTGGCTCCTCGGAGGGCTCGCCGGGCGGGCGGCGCGGCCCCCTCGGGATGAGGTAGACGTCCACCCCCGAGGTCGCCTCGGCGAGCCGCATCATCATCATGGTGCGCGCGCGCTGCGACTGGAGGTACTCCACGGCCGGGATCACCCTGGCGGCGCGGAGGCCGTCCGCCCGGCTCTGGCGGCCCAGCAACCGCGCCCTCCCCGAACGCAGCAGCTCGTCGAAGAAGACCGCCATCTCCACGTTGTGCGCGGTGACGTTGACCGACCATTCGGGGATGTGGATGGGCGTCGGCATGATGCCGAGGGACTCGAGCTCGTCGAGCGTGCGTTGGTGGATGCCTCGGATTTCGGCGTCCTCGATCTCGTCGAAGGCCGCCTCCAGGTAGCCCACGCGCAGTCGGCCGGCGTCGCGCGTGCCGTCCCAGTTGAAGGGGAGGTCCTGGACGCTCAGGTCGAACCCGTCGGGGCGCGAGATCGCCCGCATCACCAGGGCGCAGTCCTCGGCCGAGCGGCACATGGGGCCCAGTCGGTCCTGGGTCCAGGAGAGCGCCATCACCCCGTACCGGCTGATCCGTCCCAGCGTCGGGCGCAGCCCGGTCACGCCGCAGCGCGACGAGGGTCCCAGAATGGAGCCGCTGGTCTCCGTGCCGATGGAAAAGCCCACCAGGCCCGCCGCCGTGGCCGACCCGGGACCGGCCGAGGAGCCTCCGGAGCCCGTCGACGGGTCCCATGGGTTCATGGTCTGGCCCCCGAACCACTGGTCTCCGCCGGCCAGCTCGCCGGTGGTGAGCTTGGCGACCAGCACGGCGCCCGCATCGCGCAGCATGTCGACGATGGAAGCGTCCATGTCGATGACCTGATCCTGATAGGCGGGCGAGCCCCAGGTGGTCTTGTAGCCGCGGGTCGCGATGATGTCCTTGGCGCCCCAGGGGATGCCGTGCAGCGGTCCCCGGTAGCGTCCGGCGGCGATCTCGCGGTCGGCCTCGCGCGCCTGGGCCAGCGCCAGCTCCTCGGTCAGCGTGACCACGCAGTTGAGCAGCGGGTTGTGGCGTTCGAGTCGCCGCAGGTACATCTCCGTCAGCTCTACGGACGTCACCCGCCGCGTGCGCACGAGCTCCGCCAGCTCGCGCACGGTTCGGAAGGCGAGGTCCTCGAGGTTGGAGGGCCGCTCGATGCCGGGAAGGTCGCTCATCCTGAACGGCGTGACCGACCGGTCCACGCGCATACCCGGAACCAGCGGGTTGAAGTGGAAGGGCGGGGAGATGTCGTTGGGGATTCGCAGCTCATGCAGTTCCCGGTAGTCGCCGAGCCGGTCGTTCACCGACTCCACCATGCGCTCGCGCTCCTCCTCGTCGAACTCCAGGCCCGACATCGCCAGAGCGTCGCGAAGCATCTCGGCCGTGACTTCCCGGGCGCCGGCCTCCTGCATTTTCGCCCAAAGCACCCCGGGAAGCAGGGTCGCCCCCAGCCCGGTACCGGCGAAGTGCGCCATGAAGCGCCTGCGAGTGGTGTGGGAGTCGAGCATCGAGGCAACCTCCGGTCCCGCGGTCCGATGGGAGCAACCAGCCATGCCCGCAAAGTGGGGACCACGAGCCGACTTCGCCAACCGCGAACGCCGCGAGCGGGTTACTCCGCGTCCAGCGCCATCACCAGGCCGCTGCGAATCTTGGGCTGAAACCAGGTGGACTTGGGCGGCATGATGCGATTCTGGCGGCACACCTCCGCGAACTGGCTCGGGGTGACGGGCGCGAGGGTAACCGCGTAGCGATACGCGCCGCCATCGACGCCCGCCCGCAGGAAGGCGACGTCGCGGTCGCCGCCCACGAAGGTCAGCCGGGGGTCGCCCGGTTCGCGGATGCCCAGGACGGCGTCGAAGAAGTGCCGCTGCACGATGTGGGCGTCGATGCACTCGACCGCGTTGCGCTCGTCGTGGCTCCCGGGGAGGGGACGCAGGCGGTACCAGCTCCCCCCGGTATAGAGGCCGATGTCGTGGGTGCGGGCGGGCTGATGCGCTTCGGGGACCCGCTCGACCGTGAAGCGTTCGCCGAGCGCCGCGAGCACCGCGTCGTCCTCCAGGCCGACGTCGCGCACCAGCCGGTTGTAGGGGGCGAGGGACATGCGGTCCATCGGGAAGAAGACGCACAGGAAGTGCTCGCGGTCCAACATCGCGGCGGCGGCGCTGCGGTGGT
The DNA here is from genome assembly GCA_965221265.1 of Longimicrobiales bacterium. GTDB lineage: Bacteria > Gemmatimonadota > Gemmatimonadetes > Longimicrobiales > Gaopeijiaceae > BD2-11. The sequence goes on from OZ244873.1 coordinate 1,442,774, forward strand.
TGCCGTCGGCCACGTAGGCCTCCGGTTCGGCGGCTGCGAGCGCGGTCAGACGGGCCTGGACGGCGGGGTCGTCGATGAGCCGGATTTCGTGGCGGCAGCCGCGCGGGTCGACGGCCCCGTGGTCGGGCGCGCGATCCCGCACGACGCGCTCGAGCCCGCGGGCGAACGCCCCCGACGCGTCCGGAACCGCGCAGTTGACCGTGCCGATGAACGCCGAGGTGGCCTCGATGAGCCGCGCACGCCCGCGCGCCTTGGGTGCCCGCACCCCCTCGTTGCGGATGATGGGGGCGTCCGGGGTGGCGTCGGTGCGGATCTCGTCGATGCGGGCCAGGCCTCCAAGGCCCACCTGGTCGACGCCGGGCCGGGCCGGATCGTCGATGCCGTAGACGAAGAGCACGTCGTTGGCGACGCGCACGTCGTCCCTGCCGATGAGCGCCCTCATGTTGGCGACGGCTCGGGCGAGCGCGGGCGGCGAATCGGCGGCCACTTCCTCCTCTCCGTCGGGATCGCAGTGCGGCATGGTCACGCGCAACACGCTTCCGGGCGTGGTCCGGATGAGCGCGCGCACCTCCTCGTCGCTCTGAAACTCGTCGTAGTTGGGGGCGCTCACGCGCGCGGCGGCGGCGGAGTCGACCGGCACGAGGGCGCGGGGGATGGGGCGGATGGTGATCACGAGGCTCGGGGCGGGGGGATGGTGGATTGGGCGTGGAACGGTCGAAAGTTCGCGTCGGCGTTCAGGGGCGGCAATCGCGCCTTGTCGCTCCGGAGGCCGCGGGTGGTCGTTCACACAACGCTCGCGGGCTTCCCGTGACCGGCGAACTCGCGACCCGTCAGTCGCGAAGCGTCGGACGCGGTGGTTCACCGAACGCTCGCGGGCTTCCAATCGCCTGGTCCGGGGTGGAGATTTGTTCACCATGCCATCCCTCTTGTCGTTCCTCCCGCGGTGGGCGCCCCATCGAGACCCAAGCCTCCGGCGGACCCCGGGCGCCGCGTTGTGTCGCCGTCGCGGGCCGTTCGCCGGTCGCTTCAAGCCGGGGATGGGAGCCATCGTGGGGTTACTTTCGTCATTCCCCGGTTCCGGCGGGTCGCGGACCGCGCGAGCCAACCGGGCGGTCCCCGTCGCCCATCCATCCGCCCAACGGCGGCTCCGGCACCCCGGCGCTGGCGTCCCATCCGCCCATCCGCCCGCCCCAGCCCGTCCGTGAACTCCACCCTCGTCCTTCTTCTCGCCTATTCGGCCGGACTGATCGGCTTGGGGCTGTGGCTGGGTCGGCGGGTCTCGAGCGCGGGTGGCTTCTTCGTGGCGGGACGGTCGCTCGGCCCCGGACTGCTGTTCGCCACCGTACTCGCCGCCAACATCGGGGCGGGCACCACCATCGGCGCCGCCGGCTTGGGCTATCGGGACGGCATCGCGGGGTGGTGGTGGGTGGGGTCCGCCGGGGTGGGCACCCTGGTGCTCGCGCTCTGGGTGGGGCCGCGCATTTGGGCGATCGCGCGCGCCCGCGGCCACCTCACCCTGGGCGACTACCTCGACGACCGCTACGGTCCCTCGGTGCGCCTCGTCATCGCGACGCTCCTCTGGCTGGGCACGCTCGCGCTGCTGGCCGGTCAGCTCATCGCGATGGCCGACGTCTTCGCGGGCGTGGCCGGGTGGCCGCGGGGGTGGGGGGTGGTGGTGGGCGGGGTGGTGGCAACCGCGTACTTCGCCGCCGGCGGCCTCGTGGTGGCTGCGTGGGTGAACCTGGTGCAGCTGGTCGTGATGGTCGCGGGGTTCGGGATCGCCCTCCCCTGGGCGGTGGCGGCCGCGGGTGGATGGGAGGCGGTGGCCGCCGCCGCCCCTCCCGGGGGCCTCGACTTCTGGCGGGGCGGCGAATCCGGCTGGATCTACCTCGCGCTGGTCGCGCCCGGCTTCGTCATCTCCCCCGGCCTCATCCAGAAGGCCTACGGTGCGGTGGACGCCCGCGCCATCCGCGTTGGTCTCGCGGCCACCGGGGTCGCCCTCCTCCTGTTCGCCGCCGTCCCTCCGCTGTTGGGGATGGTAGCGCGCGTGTACGATCCGGCGCTGGCCGACCACGAGCTCGCCCTGCCGCTCGTGCTCACGGTGGGCGTGCCCCTGTGGCTCGGCACGCTGGGCCTCGCGGCCGTCCTGTCGGCGGAGCTCAGCTCCTCGGACGCCATCCTCTTCATGCTCTCGACCTCCCTCTCGCGCGACCTGTACCGTCGCTTCGTCCGCCCGGACGCCTCCGACGCGTCCGTCCTGCGGGTCGCGCGCGGCGCGGCGCTCGCCGGGGGCGCGCTGGGCATCCTCCTGGCCGCCGTCCTCCCCGGCGTCATCGACGCCCTGACCATCTTCTACGCCCTCCTCGCCGTCAGCCTCTTCGTGCCCGTGTTGGGCGGCCTGTACGCGCGCCGCGCCGGGTCGCCCGAAGCGCTCTCCGCAATCAGTTTCGGGGTGATGCTCTGGGTCGCGGTCCGCACCGGCATCATCGACAACCTGCCGCCGCTGTTCACGGCGAGCGTGGTTGGCCTGCTCGGCTCCGCCGTCGCGTTCGCCGCGGTGTTGGGCGCGCGGGCGATCCGCCACCGCTTCGTCCGCTAAACGCCGCCGCCATCCGCGACCTGGACCCGCATCCCCGGGGGATCGGCGGGAGCGGCATGGGCGGGTTCGGCATCCTACAGACCGAAGCGCTGTCCCTCCGTCGCCACCGAGAACCCCCGGCGCACGATTTCCCGGGCCTCCGCCGAAGTCTCGTCCAGCGCCGGATTGGTGTTGTTCAGGTGGATGAACACGACCTCGCGGCCACTCCGGGCGACTTCGCCCAGCAGATCCATGGTGTGCGGAACCATGGGATGGGGGATGTCCTCGATGTTGCGACCCGGAACCTCCCCGGGGCCGTGGAAGGTGCCGTCCAGCAGGGCCACGTCCACGCCGCGCACGACTTCCTCGACATCGCGGTCCCACGCCTCCCAACTGTCGATGTCCGGGAGATAGAGCAGGGATCGGTTGGGACCTCGGAACGTCCAGGCCACGGTGTCGGAAAACTCCGGGCGGTGGGGGACCGGGGTCGCCATGGCGGAGAGGCCGTCGTCGATCTCGTACCAGCGGTCGAACTCGACCGGGCGCAGGTCCAGGCGTCCCTCGTCGACGAGGAGGCTCCATGGGCCGTTGGATGCGAGAAAGTCCGCCATCGCGGGGCTGCAGTGGCACGGTGTGGGGGCGATGCCCAGGGCTTCCCGGCCCAAGTGGGCGAGTCCCAGGTAGTGTCCCATGTGCGCGTGCGTGAGGAAAATGCCATCGAAGGGCCTTCTGGCCTGCGCGCGGGCGCGAAACCCCGGCTCGTCGATCAGGTCCATCTGCCGCGGCAGATCCGGGGAGGCGTCGACCAGGTAGTACCGGTCGGCGTCGGGCTCGACGATGGCGAGCGAGGACACGTAGCGGGGTTGCGCGCGCTCGCGAGCCTGGTCGCACCGGGGCGCGTAACAGCCCGTTTGGGGCATGCCCCCGTCCTGCGCCACGCCGAGCACCAAGGCGTAGGGGGTCTCCCTGCGCCACGCCATCGACCGCGGCCCAAGGATGGCGGCTCCGGCCGCCGCGCCCAAGAAGTCACGGCGCGAAATGCCGGCATCGCGCCCGCGCGCTTGGATCATCGCCCGTGCAGGCCCGGTCTTGATCGGCCCGGAAGATCCGCTCATTGAGTCCGCTCCCAAGATGCCCGCCTTGCGTGGATGCCGACGCCCGGGAGGGGGCGGCGCTTTCCGGCGCGCGGGCTGGGCGGGGTCCGCCCGCGGCAACGCGCGCACCGATTGACGATTCGGCCGTCGCGCGACGAGGTTCAGTTTGGACCGGCGGGAATCGGCCACGCAACCCGGGAGGTGGGCAGCGCCATGGCCTACGAGATCGAGCGCAAGTTTCTGGTGCGTTCGGGGGGCGCATGGAGGGTTGCGGCGGCGAAGGCCGGAGCGACCGGCGTCCGCATTCGCCAAGGCTACCTGTCGAGCGGCATCACCCGCTCCGTGCGGGTGCGCACCGCCGGCGAGCGCGCCACGCTGTGCGTGAAGGGTGGCAAGGTCGGCCTTCGCGCCACCGAGTTCGAGTACCCAATCCCGCTCGCGGACGCCCGCCGAATGCTCGACCGGCTATGCGTGCGCCCGCTGATCGAAAAGACCCGCTACGACATCCCCGCGCCCGACGGACACGTCTGGGAGGTCGACGAATTCCACGCCGAGAACGCGGGCTTGGTGGTCGCCGAGCTCGAACTCTCCCGGGAGGACCAGGCGTTCGCCCGCCCCGACTGGTTGGGCGAGGAGGTCTCGGACGACCCGCGCTACCTGAACGTGAATTTGGTGGCGAGTCCGTTCGTTAGCTGGGGGTCGTAGCGGCCTCCGACCAATCGAACCGAACGCGCAGGTCCCGGAGCATGGCGAAGGTAGTGTCGCGCCGCACGTCGAACTGGTCGCACACGTCGGGCAGCTTGATCTCCCTCCTCGATTCCGGCGCACTCTGCTCGTTGGTCACGACGGTGGCTCCCACCACGCGGGCGCAGGCGACGAGCCAACCATCCGCACCCGTCGCGAACTTCGCCTTCGCTTGGTCGAAATACCTCCCGTGGCGCTGGACCCACATCATGATGTCCGAATAGGTGCTCAACACCTCGGCCTCTTCCACGGAGAGGAAGAACCCGCTTGGGACGGATTCTCTCACCCACTTCACGAGGTCGTCCGTCTTGGTCCCCGCGAGGAGCTCGCCGCGAACCCGGTCCACGCTGAAGACGTGGCCCTCGCGGTGATGATGCAGCAAGCCCGTCCAGAAGCCGGGGCATAGATCGAACGCGTAGTAAAGGTTCTTCGCGGTGATGAACACGTCCGAGTCCACGAGGTAGCGACCACGGGCCGTCATGGCAGATCCACGCCCAGCCGTCCAGCGTAGCGTTGGAACGTCCCTCCGCGCAGTCCCGTCAGGTCGTAGGCCTCCTTGAAGCCGATGCGTCCCTCCATGGCGGCGCGCAGCACCCGGGTGGCGAAGAGTTCACCCACGCGGGTGTTTTGGTTGTTGTAGAAGTCGCCCCCGGTCGCTCCGGTGCCACTCTTGCGTTCCCGCCTCACGTAGCTCTCGTAGAACTCGGTGAAGGTGTACCGGTCCACCAGATTCAGATCCAGCGCCCGCCGGCAAGCGACGACTGGACTGACCTTGAACGCTCGCGCGAGCATCTCGAAGCGAGTGCTCTCCCGTCCAACTTCCCTCCACTTGGTCCGTAGCTCCCCCGCGGGCACGAGCAGCTCCGCCGCCGCCGCGTTGCACCAAGCCTCCACGTCCGGACCTCCGGGCAACAGAGTGTCGAAGCCAGACAGCCCTTCGGTTCCGATCCACACATGCGCCAACTCGTGCGCCAGCGTGAACATCTGCGCCGACTTCGCATCCGCGCCGTTGACGAAGATCAGCGGCGCGTAGGGGTCGGTGAGCGCGAAGCCGCGAAACTCCTCCACGTTCAACCGGCGGTGGGTATTGTTTCCCACCACGCCGTTGATCACCGCCATCACACCCAAGTCCTCGATGGCTCGGCGCAACTCGCTCACGGCCTCCCGCCACGTGCGCACTCCCGCAGCCCATCCGCCGTCGAGCCCCAGCACCCGGCGCATCTCGCGACCCACGCCGTCGGGCGAATCGTCAATTCGGGCACTTCCAACGAACGTCAGTGGTTCCGCATTGTCCTCAACCAAGGACTCCCGCAGCCATTCCTGCCGTCGCCGCATCATGTAAATCGTATCGAGCAGGTTGGGACTTGGCTTGCCAAGGCCGGCCCCTGCGACCGTGCGATAGTCGGGAAGAGGAAGGCGCTCTTCGGGGGGCTCGGGGAGGAACAGGTAGCCGAGCGGCGTGTGCGTCGCCTTGGCCAGCTTCTCCAACTGCTTGAACGTCGGTTCCCGTTCGCGCCGGATCCACGCCGCGAGCTGTGGTATGCGCGCGGTGACGTGCTCCACGCCGTGGCCGGCACGCTCACAGGCCCAGCGGAGCATTCTCGGAGGCACGGGCACCCGGGTCATGCGCCTCCCTCCTGCTGCATGCGATCTCCCGGCTGAATGACTTCCCCACCTCGTGGCCAATTTGGCCGACCAACGCCGGGCCGTCCACCCCGGACGGGTCCATAAGAGTCCCGCCGGGGCCCACTGAACAGATGGGCGAGGCTGGGCCTCGGCGCTCCTCGAGCATAAAATGTAATGCCAACACAACATGATGTAATGTGTATGCTACAATTCTACCGCGCCCGCCGTGACCACGGCACCGCTCGAAGTGCGGGGGAGAGAGTGCCTGCGGGCTGCATCGCGCTCGTCGCGAACGCCCTTGGCTACCCCGGCGGATCCACCGCCGGCGGGTCCAGCGCCCGCACCTCGACCCGCGCGGTCCCCTTGGTCGTGATCCCGAGCCGGAGCGCCGCCGCGTAGGAGAGGTCGATGATCCGACCCTCCACGAACGGACCCCGGTCGTTCACCCGCACCACCACGCGGTTGCCGGTGTCCAAGTCGGTGACCCGCACGTACGTGGGCAGCGGGAGCGTCTTGTGCGCGGCGGACATGGCGTGCATGTCGTAGGGTTCGCCCGTGGACGTGGGCCGACCGTGGAAGTAGTCGCCGTACCAGGAGGCGATCCCGCGCTCCACGAAGTCCTTGCTGGTTTCCAACACCCGGTAGCGCACGCCCCGCTCGTCGTAGAACGCGGGGTTGCCCATGCGGGATTTGTACTCCTGGCGCGGAACCGCGTCCCCGGGAAGCACGGCCCGCTCGGCCCGCGGCGTGTTCACGCGGAAACATCCCTGCGCCCCCAGCAGGGCAAGCAGCACCACGACCGGTCCCGGCGGTCCGCGGAGGAATGCGCCCGAGCCCCGAGAGCGGCGAGGCGCCGGGCTCGCAAGGCGGCGCGCGCCCTCGACCGTCATGGCCGCCCGTCCCGCGTCACCATCGCGCACGCGCGCGGCAGCCCACGAACGGGGGATGACACGGCAACCGGGTCCGCGACGCCCGCGCATGGCTAGCAGGCCGTGGAACCAGCGCGGATGCACCGCCGCTCGAAGGCCGAGGGGAGACTGTCCACGGCCTGCTAGGCCCGCACCAAGCTCACGCGCGCCGCTCCCAGCACCCGCCGGAGCTCCCGCAGGGCCGCGGGTCCCGGGTCCACCCTCAGCGTGCGCGAGCGCAGGCGCAGGTCGCGCTCCCCGTTTCCGGACCGCCAAACCACTTCCACGGGGGTCCCGCCCGGGTTCGCCGCCAACACCTTTCTGGCCGCGGCGAGGGTGTCTTCCAAGGGCTCGTCTCCCAGAGGCTCGGCGCCCGCATCCAGGCCGATGCGCAGCGCGAGCCGCCCGAAGGTGATCACGTCGTCCAGCAGCTCGACCTCGTCCAGGAAGATGGGCGGGTCCTCCTCGTCGCGCTCCCGGCCCGACACCTTGCCCCTGATGAGCACCACGGCGTCCTGCTCCAGGAGCTCCCTGCCGGCCGCCCAAGGGTCGCGGAAGGCGAGCACCTGCGCGGTTCCGTGAAAGTCCTCAACGGTGATCCGTCCCCACTCGGAGCCGTCCCTGCGCGAAATCCGCCTTTCGACCTTGGTCACCACGCACGGGACTTCCACGGACGCGTTGGCGTGCCGGCCCAGCGTGGCGGTGTTGACCTCTCCAAAGGCATGCACGGCATCGCCAAAACGGTCCAGCGGATGGCCCGAGATGAAAAACCCGAGCGCCTCCTTCTCCTTCGCCAACCGTTCGCGCTCCGGCCACTCCCGCACCGTGGGAAGCTCCGGAGCCGGGTCCTCGACCTCCTCCACCCCCCGGAACAGCGACTCCTGACCGACCTCCCGGTCCGCCTGGCGCGCGGTCACGTCGGCGTAGGCGACGTCCAGACCGGCCAACAGCTGGGCCCGGTGACCGAAGGCGTCCAGCGCGCCTGCGGCGATCAGCGCCTCGCACGCCCGCTTGTTGAGCGCGCGCGTGTCGATGCGGTCCAGGAAGTCGAACAGGGTCTGGAAGCGTCCACCCTCATCGCGCGCGTCGAGCACCGACTCCACCGCCGCCGCGCCGACTCCGCGCACCGCGCCGAGGCCGAACCGAATCTGGGCGTCGCCGGTGACCGTGAACTTCCAACCCGACTCGTTCACGTCCGGCGGGAGCAGCTCCAGGGGCTCCGCAAGCCCCGGAATGGAGCGGTGCAGCTCCCGGCTCTCCAAGATGTACTTCACCACCTGATCGGTGTTCGACAGCACCGACGAGAGCAGCGCCGCCATGAACTCCGCCGGATAGTGGCACTTGAGCCACGCGGTGTGGTAGGACAGGAGCGAGTATCCGGCGCTGTGCGCGCGATTGAAGCCGTAGCGCCCGAAGGTCTCGATCTGATCGGCGAGCTCGGTGGCGATGCCCTCGTCCACGCCCTTGGCCGTGGCGCGCTCCCGGAAGGTCGCGAGCTCAGCGCGAATGAGCTCCGGGATCTTTTTGCCCACCGCCTTGCGCACCACGTCGGCTTCGCCCAGCGAATATCCCGCGAGGATGTTCAGGATGCGCATCACCTGCTCCTGATAGACGATGATGCCGTAGGTGGGCTCGAGCAGCGCCTCCAGATCGGGGTGCGGATACGCCACCGGCTCCTGCCCGAGCTTGCGCCGGATATAGACGTCGGTCATCCCGGAGTCGAGCGGGCCGGGCCGAATGAGGGCGTTGGTGGCCACCAGATCCTCGAAGCGATCGCAGCGCATGGCCCGCAGCTTCCCCGTGGCCAGCGCGGATTCGAACTGGAACACGCCCGAGGTGCCGCCCTGGGCGAGCATCTCGTAGACCTGCGGGTCGTCCAGGGGAACGTCGTCCATGGTCGAATAGGTGGCGCCCGTCGTCGGATGGCGAAGCGCTCCGGATCTCCGTCCCACGAGCTCGACCGCGTCGTGGATGATGGTGAGCGTGCGCAGCCCCAGAAAGTCCATCTTGAGCATGCCGGCGTCGTCCACGCAGTTCATGTCGTACTGCGTGACCACGTCCACCTCGTTCGCCCGACCTTCGCGCGAAGCCGCCTCCTCCGTCGCCGTGGCGCGGGCCGAGCCGTTCGCGCGACCACCTCCGCCTCGCGACTGGACGCACACGGGCACATAGTCGGAGAGCGGCCCCGGCGCGATCACGACTCCGGCGGCGTGCACCGACGCGTGCCGGCTCAGTCCCTCCAGGGTGCGCGAATAGTCGAAGAGCCTTCGGTGACGCTCGTCGGCCTCGTACAGCGCCCGCACGTCGGCGATCTTCTCCAGCGCCTCTCCGATCGTCAACGCCTGCCCCGGCTGATTGGGGATCATCTTCGCGATGCGGTCGGTTTCGCTCGGTTGGAAGCCGAGGGTCCGACCCACGTCGCGCACCACGGCCCGCGACTTCATGGTGCCGAAGGTGATGATCTGTCCCACGGCGTCGTGGCCGTACTTGCGGCGCACATAGTCGATCACCTCGCCCCGGCGCTCGTAGCAAAAGTCGATGTCGATGTCCGGCATCTCCCTGCGTTCCGGGTTCAGGAAGCGCTCGAAGAGGAGACCGAACCCCAACGGATCGATGTTGGTGATCCAAAGCGAATAGGCCACCAGCGAACCGGCCGCCGAGCCTCGGCCGGGCCCGACCGGAATGCCTTGTTCGCGCGCCCAGCGCATGAAGTCCCAAGTGATCAGGAAATATCCCGCGTACCCGGTCTCGGCAATGACTCCGAGCTCATAGTCGAGGCGCGCGCGCACCTCCTCCGGGAGCGGGTCGCCGTAGCGCTTGCCGGCTCCCTCGAAGCTCAGGTGGCGCAGGTAGCCGTCGCCGTCGGCATGGTCGTCGGGAATGGGAAACTCGGGCAGGAAGTACTTCTTTTCGAAGGAAACGTCGACCTGATCGGCGATCGCCAGGGTGTTGGCCAGCACTTCAGGATGATCGGGAAAGCGCTCGGCCATTTCCGGGCCCGACTTGAAGTAGAGCTCTTCGTCGTAGCGCATCCGGTTTTCGTCGTTGTGGTCCTTCCCGAGCCCGATGCAGAGGAGGATGTCGTGCGCCTGGTGGTCCTCGGCGCGCAGGAAGTGGGAGTCGTTGGTGGCGACCACCGGGAGGCCCAGCTCCTCACCGAGCCGAAGGATCTTCTCGTTGATCGCATCCTGGCCGGGCGTGTCGTGCCCCTGAACCTCCAAGTGGTAGCGCTCCCCGAACACGTTCGCGTACCACTCCGCGGCCTCGCGCGCGCCCTCCCAGTCGTCGTCGGCCAGCCGACGCGCCACCTCCCCCGCCATGCACGCGGACGTGCAGATCAGCCCGTCCGAATGGCGCGCGATCACCTCGCGGTCGATGCGCGGCTTGTGGTAGAAGCCCTCCAAGTACCCGATGGAGGAGAGCTTGACCAGGTTGCGGTACCCTTGGCGGTCGCGCGCGAGCAGCACGAGGTGGTAGTGCGGCTTCATCTCGCGCCCGGCCACGCGCATGGGCGCCTTGTGGCGCCGGTCGCCGGGAGCCACGTACGCCTCCATGCCGATGATGGGCCGGATGCCCTCCCGCTCCGCCACCTTGCGGAAGTTCCACGCTCCGAACAGGCATCCGTGGTCGGTGAGGGCCAGCGCCGGCATCTCGAATTCCTTCGCCTTGTGGACGAGGTCGGTGATGCGGTTGGCGCCGTCGAGCAGGGAGAACTCCGAGTGGCAGTGGAGATGGACGAAGGACAAGGGCGGCTCGAGGGTCGTGTGGGTTGGGGATGGGCGCCGCGCGACGCCGTGGGACACCCCAATAGATGCGGGAGGACGCTCGCCGCGAAAGGGTGGACTCCGCGCGCCACGCTCCGGGAGCTTGGCCCTTAGTCGGGTCGCACCACCGCTTTCGCCATCGTGAACACCCGGTCCACCTCAAGTGCCCGCATGCACCAGAACGCGCCGCCGCAGGTGGGCCGGTTGGCGCAGGGCGCGCAGGGCTGGAGCTCCAGGGCGATGCGGGCCCGTCCGTGGGGCGCTTCGCGGTAGGCGATGTTCGACCCGAAGAGCAGCACGGAGGGCCGGCGGAAGGCGACCGAGACGTGCGACAGGCAGGTGTCGACGCCAACGAAGAGCCGGGAGCGCCCCACCACGGCCGCCGCTTCGCCGAGCCGCGTGCGGCCGGTCAGGTCGATGAGGCGCGTTCGCGCGGTGGCGACGATGCGCGCGGCGGCGGCGCGGTCGGCGGGCCCACCCAGCACGACCACCGGCAGCCCCAGTTCACTGTGGATGCGCGCCGCCAGCGCCGCCCAGCGGTCCTCGAACCAGTGCTTCTGGGGCCGGGTGGTGAAGGGAGCGAAGGCCGCGTAGCCCCGCTCAAGACGGTGTTCGGCGACGAAACGGGGCACGAAGCGCTCCTGCTCGTCGCTCAGGGTCAGGTGGAGGCTCAGGTCCTCGCTTGGGAGCCCCAGGGCGCGCGCGAAGTACGGATACTGAAGGCTGGTGCTCCCCGCGGCGGTGCCGTGACGGGGCACGGTGGCGGTCATCAGCAATTGGCTGCCCTCCTTCGAGCCGAGCCCGATGCGCACGGAACCGCCCGACAGCCACGCCACCCATCCGCTGCGAAGAAGCCCCTGCAGATCGAGGACGATGTCGAATCGGGGCGCCCGAAGCCGGGCGCGCAGTTCCCGAAACGCATGCCAGAGCGCCCGCCAGCGCCCGGCGCGGATCATCCGCTTCCACGCGGCGCGGTCCCAGACGATGATCTCGTCGAGGCCCTCGTGGTGTTCGATCATGTCGCGGGCGTGGGATTCCACCGCCCACGCGATGTGCGCCTCCGGGTAGCGTCGCCGCAGCGCCTCGACCACGGGCGACGCCAGCAGCACGTCGCCGCGCGCGGTCAGACGCACAAGGAGGATGGCCCGGGCGCTGTGGGGGAGCGCGATGGCCGAGGCCCTCGCGGGGCGGCGCGATGTCGGTCGGTCTCGCCGCGACCCCAACCGCGAAGGCTCCGGTGGTGGGTGGGGGCGCTTCGATGCGCTCTTGATCGGCTTGGCCATGGCGAACTACCGTCGAGCGACCCGATGGAGGGGATTGCGGTATGGGCGAAGGATGACGGAGGGCGATGTACGGCGATGGGCAATGATAACCGCTCGGGCGGGACGATGAGCGTTTGGGAATGGGGTGCGGCGTGGGGCGGGGAGCGGCGTGACCCGCGCCCGGGCCGACCATCGCCCGGCTTGCCCGTGGCCCGCGCGATCTTGGCGACATGCTCCGCTACGACGCGCTCTATCTGACGGCCACGGCGCTGGCCGCCCCGGTGCTGGCGGCCCGCCTGCTCGTCACCGGGAAGTGGCGCACCGATTGGCGCGGGCGGTTCGGGCACGTGGGGACGCTGGATGCGCTCGCCCGGCCCGTGGCCGACCCGCTCCGGGGGGGTGGGGAGGAGGGGCTTCCGGGCACCCAGCCGGCGGGGGGGGCCGCGGGTCCGCGCGGGTCCGCGGGCGCCTTGGGCTCACCTGTCCGGCGCGCGGTGCCCGGCGGGGGCGGATCGACCGCTCGCCGCCTCCCGACCGTGCTGGTTCACGGCGTCAGCGTGGGCGAGGTGGCCGCGACCCGTCGCCTCGTCGAGCGGCTGTGCGGCGAAGCCCGCGTGGTCGTGAGCAGCACCACCGGCACCGGGGTGGCGCGCGCGCGGTCGCTGTACGGGGCCCGTCACCCCGTGGTGCGCTACCCGTTCGACCTGTCGTGGATGGTGCGTCGCTTCCTCGACGCGGTGCGCCCGGACGTGGTGGCGCTCGCCGAGCTGGAGGTGTGGCCCAACTTCGTCACCGAGTGTGCGCGGCGGGGCATTCCCGTATGCGTGGTCAACGGTCGTCTGAGCGCCTCCAGCCACCGCCGTTATCGGCGCGCGCGGGGGTGGGTGGGGCCGATCTTCCGCCGGCTCGCGGCCGTGGGCGCCCAGAACGAGACGTACGCCCGCCGCTTCGTCGACCTGGGGGTCCCCCCCGACCGGGTGCGGGTCACCGACACGATGAAATGGGACACCTCCGGCCGTCCCCCCCCGGCCAAGGCGGCCGAAGCGCTTTCGGCCGCCCTGGGCCTCGACCCCACCCGGCCGCTCGTGGTGGCCGGCTCCACCGGCCCGGGCGAGGAGGAGGAGCTGATCGCCGCCCGCCCGCCGGCGGCCCAGCTCCTGCTCGTGCCCCGCAGGCCGGAGCGGTTCGACGCGGTCGCCGCCCTCCACCCGGCCATGCGCCGCCGCGGCGGGGTCGGGGGTGGCGGGGGGGAGGGAACCACCGCCCCCGCCAACCCATCCACTCCGTCGCGTGCGGTCGCACCATCCCGGGCGGCCGCCCTCTCGGCGCGAGACCGCCCATCGGCCCCCGACCTCTTCCTCCTGGACACCATGGGCGAGCTCGAGCTGGCCTACACCCTGGCCGATGTCGCCATAGTGGGTCGGAGCTTCGCACCCATGGGCGGGTCGGATCCCATCCCCCCCGTCGCCGCGGGCTGCGCGACCATCATCGGCCCCCACCACGAGAACTTCACGGACGTGGTGTCGGCGCTGCGGGCCGGTGGGGGCATCACCGTGACCTCCCGGCCCATGGCGGCCGCGGCCCGCCTTCTAAAAGACGAGGACGCCCGGCTGCGAATGGCCCGCCGCGGCCAGCGCGTGATCGAACGGCACCAGGGCGCCTCGGCCCGCACCGCCGAACTGGTGCTGGGGCTGCTGGCCAAGGGCGATCATCTCAAGCCGGCATGAGGCGCTCGCCCTTTGGCTCCGGCACGGGTCGTCCCAGTTCGCGCGCCCGGTCGATCCAGCACCGCATCACATCCTTTTGGGCGTCAGGCCGCCACGAAGCACTCGACCTCGATCTCGCGGGCGCGGCTCCGGGCAAGCCAGAGGTCGTGGGCCATCTGCATCCCCAACCACGTCTCGGGCGTCGATCCAAACGCCTTCGAGAGACGAATCGCCATCTCCACCGAGACACCCGCTCGCCCGTTCAACAACTTCGACAGCGACTGCCGCGTGACACCCAATCCCTCGGCGGCCCGCGTCACCGTCAGCCCCAGGGGTTCCAGGCACTGCCGCCTCACAATGCCGCCGGGATGCGGGGGGTCGTGCATGGCCATGATCCTCTCCTCTTCAGTGGTAGTCCAAGTAGTCCACATCGACGGCCACGCCGTCCTCAAAACGGAACGTAACCCGCCAGTTGCCAGACACCGAGACGGCGTAGTGTCCATTGAGCCGCCCTTTCAGCGCGTGAAGCCGAAGCCCGGGCAGGTCCATACCCGCCGGCTCCCGGCTGCGATCAAACGCCGCCAGAATGTCTCGCAGCTTGAGGAGGTGTTCGGGCGAGATCCACCGTGTCGTACCGCCATCGTAGAGCGCCTTCAGGCCTCGGATCGCATCGTGTCGCAAGACCATGGAGGTCTGCGTCACCCGCCAGGAGAACGGCGTCCCATGCGTAGCGGTCGGATTCGATGTCCATCCACGCGATGTCCTCGAAAGCGACCAGAGCCGCGTCGATCCACTCGTTCGTCGGCACGTTCTCCGGCGCCGACGCCCCGTCCTTGGCTCGATTCGAGCGTCACCAGCTACGCCCCCAAACCACCGATAGCTACGGGGAGCGATCTTGGGCGGTAACGCGTCCATTTGAACTGCTTCTTGCCGAAAGCGATCCAGTTCCTCAGGATGATAGAGTCGACAGACGCAGCGATGCAGAAACACCGGATAGCCGCGGGACGGCAACGCGCGAAGTGTCGTCAACAGAGTTCACATTTGGCTGTCTTCAGGAGGCGCATCATCTTGGTACGCGAAAAAAGGAAGGCCGAGAAGCCGGCTGGAATGATGCTTAGCTCTCGGCCATCGGGTCCAGCCGTCGTTGCGGCTCATTTGGAGAAGGCCCGACAGGCCTGCCTTGCGGCTGTCGAGACCTACAACAAGCCGGGCCGAGCCTTCCGAACCCGCACCTACACGATCCTCATGGTGGTTGCTTGGACCGCACTATTCCATGCGATCTTCCATCAGCGCGGGAGGAAGCCTTGGCAGAAGGGCGGTCCAGCAGAAAAATACAAGACAATCGACGGTGAGCCGATGCACTGGGGGTTGGGCGAATGCGTCCGCCAGTACTACGGCGAGAAACAGTCGGCCCAGCGGAAGAATTTGGAGTTCATGCGGCAACTTCGGAACAAGATCGAACATCGCGATCACCCGGAGCTTGATCCAGATCTTTATGGTGAGTGCCAAGCGATGCTCATGAACTTCGAAGAGCTTCTTACCGACGAGTTCGGTGCAGACCACGCGATCGCAGGTCAACTGACAGTGGCGCTTCAGTTCTCCAGCCTCCGTCCCGACGCTCAGATCGAGGCACTCCGCCGCCTTGACGCCTCGAGCGCTCCCGACCTCGTCGATTTCATTTCAAAGTTTCGCGATGGACTTCCTAGGGAGGTTATGGATAGTCCATCGTACTCCTTTCGGGTGTTTCTAGTGCCGAAACTGGCCAACCGGGAAGGGTCAGCTGACTTGGCTGTTGAATTCGTACCGTATGATTCTACGCATCCTGAAAAAATGGAGAGACTGAGAAGGGTGGTAGCCTTGATCAAAGACAAACATATATCTGTTGCTAGTGAGGACTTGATTTTGCCGAGTGCAGTCGTGGAGCGGGTTAAGGAGTGCGTGCCGTTTCGGTTCAACATGCACACGCATACTAACGCTTGGAAGTACTACAAAGTTCGGCCGAGAGAAGGCTCACAGCGACCGCAGAACACGAATGAACGGTACTGCATCTACGATGCTCTTGCAAAGAAGTACGGCTATAAGGAAGCTTGGGTGAAGTATCTCTGCGAGAAGCTTCGTGACCCTGAGGAGTATGAGCGAGTGAAGAGTGCACAGGCAGTCCCGAAGGAATCGGCCGGTCCGTATGGGAGTGCAGGTTGAGTGCCCGAGCGAGACGCGGCCGGTTCCACCAGCCTTCTTACTCACGGGGTTGTAGGTCATGCCCCGATCAGGTGTTCTCGTGTGGCGTGATCGGCACCCCGGACGGTTTCCGGGAACACACGGCCCTTGGCCCTTAAGAGCAACGGCAGCGTGACTGCGTCATTCCTCACATCCCCGCCCCCGGCACCCCCACTTCGCACTCGAAGGAGTCGAGAATGTACTCGAGCTGCAGCATGTACTCGTATTTGTCCTTGCCCGGCGCGTAGAGCCACGAATCGAGCAGGTACATGCGATCCTGTCCGGGGCACGCCTTTGTCCGGGTCAGGAACGGTCCGGCGGCGGGCCAAGCGTCCGGGGGACTCTCCCATATGCCGCGAAGCTCGTAGGCGCCCGCGTCAAGGTCGCGCCCCGGCACGAGCTCCTCCACCACGACCTGCTCGTCCGTGTAGTATTGCCGAGTAAGCGCGAGGCGCCAGTCGAGGATGGCGGAATCGGCCAGTGGCTCGGGGATCGGCGTCCGCCAGGTCACCGCGATCTCCCGGATGAGCTCGGCGGGATCGGGATTGTCGTTGCGAAAGATGAAGACGGAATCCTGATAGTCCCAACGATAGACGCGAGGCAGGTCGAGCGCGAAGCCGCCCACGGCACGCAAGGTGTCGGCCAGGAGGGAGTCGTGGCCGGAGACGTACATGCGAGCGCGCGCATAGGCGCGGTACTGCCCGTCGAAGAGCTCGTGCAGCTCGTCCAAGTGGGCCTCAACCTCGGCCGCGCCGCCACCGGGCGAAAGCAGGAGGACGGTCACCAGCTGGGCCCGCGCCCAGACATCGATCACTTGGAACACCGACGGCCCGGCGAGCGAATCCGCGTCCACGGCGTCACTCTCGTCCAGCGCCTCGGCGACCCACGGATCCTCCGGCGTCCCGATGAGGAGCACCTGCTTGAACTCGCGCAGGATCCGCCAGTCGGGGCCCAGGGGGTCCTGGTGGGTGATCCTGAAGGTCCGTTCGTCGCGCACCGTGAAGATGGTGGGCTCGAGCCCGGAGGTGACCGCCTCGCCCACCTCGTCCCAAAGCTCCATCGACGCGCCCACGATGATGCTGTTGACCTCGCCGTACGCGCCGGTCTTGTCGCAACCGCCGACCGTGAGCACGCACGCGCAGATGGTTGCGATGACCCCGACGCGGGATCGTCCGCCCGGAAGGTTTGGCCGACGCATCATGCCGACGGGTTCGTGATCATGGGGGTCTCCTTGCGGTCGCGCGGCAGGGCGCGCGCTGGTGTGGTTCGCTCCCGAATCGGCTCGGCGACGGGCGAGGGATCGACCCTCACCGAGGCAGGTCCGGGATGCTGGGAATCTACCGCCCGGCGGCGAGTTGGGGCAAACCGGAACCGTACTTGCGCCAGAGGTAGCTGGCAAAGGAGGCGCAGGCTCCGAACATGAACACGGCTTCATCCCGTCCCACGTCCGAATTCGCCTCCTCCAGCAGCGCGTGGCGGATGCCCTTCTCGTCGGAAGTGTAGCCGTAGAGCCTCTTCAGTCCTTCCCGAAGGGCGCCATGCAGTGGCTGGCCAGATTCGAGGGACTTGAGCGCATCCGACAACGACGATGCCTTCGTGGAAGCCAGTCCTCTGGCCACGGATTCGACCGCACTGATGCTCTCCTTGACGCCATTCCGCCAATCACCCCGGTTGATGCACTCCGAAGCCTCGCGCAGGTGCTCGCCGGCGCCCTCCATGCCCCCCTCGCGCAGCGCCTCCATCGATTGAACAATCGCCATTCCCTCCTCGCGGGTGACCGCCGGGACGATGGTGGCCGGCGGACCTTCGTGGATCGTGTAGGCGAGGTTCGCGTCGGCGAATGCCTTCTTCATGGCCCCGGTCAGAGATTCAGGACACTTGGGGTGGCGCAGGATGAATTCGATAAGATCGAAGCACTTGTTGAATGGCAGGGACTTCAGTTCGCGGTGAATGTACTTCGCGTCCTCCCGGTAGGTGGTCTTGATCTTCGGTAAGGCATCAGCGGCACGCACGAAGTGGTTGCTGTGCACGTCGAGAAGGATTTCTGGCCACGGGGACACGTCCCTAAAATGAAGAGGATAATGAACAATACTTTTCCTGACCAGCATGATGTCTTTATACAGCACGTTCCATATTCGGGTCCGAGCCTCCTCAGGCAGCTCCCCCAGCGCCAGCAGCCCGGGCAGCTTCTCGTAGCCATGTGCCTGCGAAAAAGTCAGCTCGCCCGGATCACGGCCAAGAGTCCCCGCGCCGCCGCGCGCACCCACCCCACCCCACCCGTCCGCCCCTCCCCGCACACTCCCCGCCACCTCGGCGACCTCCCCCGACCCCCGTCCCGCCCTTGTCCCACCCCCGCCCGTCGACCCCACCTCGTCAACGAGCCCCGAGTCGCGTGCCTCCCTCCCACCCCGCGACGTGGACGCATTCATATCCGACTCCTTTCGGCCAACCAACATCGGCTCCCCGCCGTAAGTGTCGTGCGACACCCATTCATCGACAAGATGCCCTCCGTCCAACGCCGACGCTCGGGTTGTCGGGCGGCCGTTCCATCGCCACCATCCATCCGGGGCGCCCGAGCGACGCGGCCATCGGCCTCGCCATCGACCTCGCCGCGCCACCGACCGGGAGCCACGACGCCGCCGAGCTCGAAGAACCAGCCCAACCGGGCCGCGAAACCCCCGAGCCCATCACCCCCCAAGCCCATCCCCCCCAAGCCCCGCAACCCGAGCCCGGAGACCCACATGACGACCGATTCCATCCGGTTCCAGAACCGCTTCCTGCTCGTGCTGGCGCTCGGGATCACGCTGCTCCTCCTCGTGATGGTCCGACAATTCCTCGTGGCCATGCTGCTGGCCGCCGTCTTCAGCGGCATGACCCGGCCCCTCCATCTGCGCCTGGCGACGGGGTTCCGCGGACGCGAGAGCGCCGCCGCGATCACCACCATTCTGCTGGTGCTGGTCGTTCTGGTGGCGCCCGCCATCGCCTTCATGGGACTGGTCGTCTCCCAGGCCGTGGACATCTCCCAGGCGGCGGCCACCTGGGTGCGCGGCAACATGGACCTGGTCGAATCGCTCGAGGCCCGCGTGCTCGAGATCCCGCTGGTGGGCGATCTCCTGCCCGACCGCGAGCGCGTGGTCGCCCTCGCCGGGCGGCTGGCCCAGAGCGCGGGCGGCGTGCTGGTCGACAGCGTGGCGGCGGCGACGCTCGGCACCACCAACTTCCTCTTCCAGCTCTTCCTGATGCTGTACGCGATGTACTTCTTCCTCACCCGCGGCCCCGCCATCCTCGATCGCATCCTCTACCTCGTGCCCCTCTCCGCGGAGCACGAGCACCGGCTTCTCGACCGCTTCGTGTCGGTCACGCGCGCCACCATCAAGGGCTCGCTCGTGATCGGGGTTCTGCAGGGTGGCCTCGCCGGGCTGGGATTCGCCGTCCTCGGGGTGCCCGGCGCCGCCTTCTGGGGCACGGTGATGGCGGTGCTCTCCATCGTGCCCGCCCTGGGGACGGGGCTGGTGTGGGTTCCCGCGGTCATCTGGCTGCTCGCCACCGGCCACGTCGCGGCGGGCATCGCGCTGGGCCTGTGGTGCGGCGTCGTGGTGGGCACGGTCGACAACTTTCTGCGTCCGCGTCTGGTCGGGCGCGACACCAAGCTTCCCGACTTGCTGATCCTGCTCAGCACCTTCGGTGGAATCCTGTTCTTCGGGGCCGTGGGGTTCGTGCTCGGCCCCATCGTGGCCGCCCTCTTCGTCACCGTCTGGGACATCTTCGCCGAAGCCTACCGGGACCTGCTCCCGGCGGTGCGGCCCTCGGGCTCGGAGTCGCCGCCGGCGGACGCCGACGTGCCCGAAACCCGGCCGTCGGATCTTCCATCGGAGGTCGATCCTTTAGATAATTAATGATATGAGGACCGCGAATCCCCCATGGCCCCGAGGTCCGGTCCCGCGCCGCGTGAGGCCTCCGGCCCGGAGCTTACCGCACGTTGTCGCGGGGTCGCTCGCGTTGCTGTCCCTCTCCGCCTGCGCGCCCGGCGGGGGCATGTCCGGCGACGCGGAGCTCCAAGGCGAGCCCCTCCCCATTCTGATCGAGCGTCCCGACTTCACGCTCGCCGACACCGAGGGCCGGCCCTACTCGTTTCTGGAGCGGACGCGCGGCCGCGTGGCGCTGCTCTTCTTCGGCTACACGTGGTGTCCGGACATCTGCCCCATCCACATGGCCAACATCGCCCAAGCGATGAAGAGCATCCCGACGGAGGATCGGCACCGGGTCGAGGTGGTGTTCGTGTCCACCGATCCCGCGCGCGACACGCCCGAGCGCATCCGCGAGTGGCTCGACGTCTTCGACCCCTCGTTCGTGGGACTTCGCGGCACCATGGAGGAGGTCAACCGAATCCAGAACCAGGTGGGCCTTCCCGCCTCGCTGCTCGACGAGCCCGACGCGGACGGCAACTACCTGGTGGGACACGCGGCTTCGGTGCTCGCCTTCGCGGCGGATGGGCCGGCGCGGCGGCGCTATCCCTTCGGGACCCGGCAGTCCGCCTGGGCCCACGACCTGCCCAGGCTCATCGAGGGGTCCTCATCGGGTCCCGCGGGGACCATCCCATGACGCCGTCCATGCGCGGCGACTTGCGGGTGGTGGCGTGGCATCCGCGCGTGCCGCCGATTTCGGCGCTTCTCGTCCTCATCCTGGCCGCCTGTGTCCCCAACGAGCACCCGTGGGTGTCCACCAGCGGCGACGGCGTGGTGGAGGTCTCGCGGGCGTTCGCCACCGAGTCGGTGACCGGCGAGAGCGCGGCGCTCTACTTCGCCCTCCGCAACCGGGGGCCTGCGGAGGACACCTTGGAGGCCATCGTCGTCGAGGGGGCGGGGTCGGCCCGGATCCACGAGTCGGGCGACCGGGACGGGATCCGCTTCATGGCCGCGGTGCCCGCGCTCCCGCTCCCCGCCGGCGAAGTTACCCGCCTGGTCCCCGGAGGCATCCATGTGATGCTGCTCGACCTGGACCGCCGTCCCGTCGCCGGCGACACGCTCGCGGGCGTCTTGAGGTTCCGCAGCGGGCGCGAGGTGACGCTGCGCGCGCGGGTGGAGGGCCTGACCCATCTGGAGGACGCCGTTCACAACCCGGCCGGTCGCAGCGCCGGTTAGGTTGCCGACGCGCCCGGAGGCAGCCTGACGTGCAGTGGTGGTGCTTTTCACAGGACACGGCTTGGAGCTGGTCGTGGCAGGCCTACCCGGGGGTGTGGCTCTTCGTGGGGGCGATGGCCGCCGCATATGCGCGCTGGAGCGGCGTTCCCGCGCGTTCCCGGCGCGCGCGCCGCTTCTACGCGGGGGTTTTTCTGCTCTGGGCGGCCTTGGATTGGCCGCTCGGTCCGCTGGGGGCGTCGTACCTGGCCAGCGCGCACATGGCCCAGTTCCTGCTGGTGGGCTTGATCGCCCCGGCGCTGCTGTTGCTGGGACTGCCGGACGCGTTCTTCGACCGGCTGCGCGAGCACGCGCGCGTCGTGACCGTGCTCCAGGACCTCACGCACCCGCTCGCGGCGTTCACGATCTACAACGTGATGATGACCCTTACCCACTGGCCGGGCGTGGTCGACGCCCTCATGGCCACCCAACCCGGAATGTTCGCGCTCGACATGGCCTGGCTCGCCGCCGGGCTCGTGTTCTGGTGGCCCGTACTCTGCCCGGTGCCGGATCGTGGCGGCTTTCATCCGCTGGCCAAGGTCGCGTACCTGGGCGTCAACGGCATCCTGATCCGCCCACCCTTCGCCATGATGGTCTTCTCGGAGTTTCCCATCTACGCCACGTACGAGCTGGCTCCCCCGATCCCGGGCACCACGGCGCTCGAGGATCAGCAGATGGCGGGCGCGGTGATGAAGGTGGGACAGGGATGGATCATGGGGATCGCGCTGGGCATCATCTTCTACCGCTGGTGGATCGAGAGCCGTCGCGTCCGCACGACGGACGCGGCGTCATGAGGGCGGCGCGAGGGTTCGACGCGCCGGTCGCTCCGGCCTCGCCACCAGGCCATGCAAAGGCGGCCCGCACATGAATGCTTCCGGTATTGCGGTCGTGGACGCTGCCCGGGCATTTCCGGATCGGGTGGCCTTGGTCGTTGGCGAGTCGGAGTACCGATACGACGATCTTCTGGTCGCGTCGGAACGGGTGGCGCGCTTCATCCTGCGCGGACGCGCCGACCTCGACGAGGCCCGCGTGGTCCTGCTGGTGCCCCCGGGCTTCGAATACGTGGTGGCGCAGTGGGGCATCTGGCGCGCGGGAGGCGTGGTCGTCCCGCTGGCCCTGGCGCACCCGACCCGCGAACTGGCGTCGCTCATCGAGGACGCCGACCCGGAGCTGGTGCTGCTGCATCCCGGCACGGCGCCGCGGGCGCTACCCGCGGCGGAGGCGTGCGGCGTCCCGTGGGCCAACGTGGACGATGCCATGCGGGTGCCCCGCGAACCCGCGTCCGATCCCGTCGGCGACGCTTCGACCAATGGGTCCGACCTCCACGCGCCGAAGCCCGCCCGCACCGAGTTCGGGCTCCACCACGGCATCCCCGCGGCGCCCGCCCCTCCCCCCGAAGGCGAGCCGGGCTCCACGCCCGATCCGCCCCACCTCCCGGTCATCCACGAATCGCGTCGGGCGCACATTGTCTACACCAGCGGCACCACCGGAAAGCCCAAGGGCGTGGTGACCACCCACGGCGCCACCCACCGCCAGGTCGAGAGCATCGCGCGGGCGTGGAACATCACCGAGCGGGACACCGTCCTGAACGCCCTCCCCCTGCACCATGTGCACGGAATCGTCAACGCCCTGCTATGCCCGCTCTCCCAAGGCGCCAAGGTGGAGATCCTGCCCGGGTTCGACGCCAAGGAGGTCTGGCGCTGCTTCGATCGCGGTCGGGTGAGCATCTTCATGGGCGTGCCCACCATGTACGTGCGCATGATCGCGGCGTGGGAGCGCCTCCCGCGCGACCAGCGAACCAACCTGACGCTCGCCTCCTGCTGCCTGCGTCTCATGATCTCGGGTTCGGCCGCGCTGCCGCCGGAGGTCCATCGGCGCTGGAAGGAGATCGCCACCCACGCCATCCTCGAACGATACGGCCTGACCGAGACGGGCATGGTGCTGACCGCGTCCCTGTCCGGCGAGCGCGCGCCGGGCCATGTCGGCGATCCCTTCCCGTTCGTGCAGGTGCGCCTGCGGGCCGACGAAGGCCACGAGCCTCCGCCCGGAGGGGAGGGCTGCATCGAGGTGCGGGGGCCGGGCATCTTCAGCGAGTACTGGCGTCGCCCCGACGAGACCGCCGCCGCCTTCACCGACGATGGCTGGTTCCGCACCGGCGACCGCGCCGTCCGGCACCCGGAGCACGGCTACCGAATCATCGGGCGGGAGAGCGTCGACATCATCAAGACCGGGGGGGAGAAGATCTCGGCGCTCGAGATCGAGCAGGTCCTGCTGCGCCATCCCCGGGTCGCGGACTGCGCGGTGGTGGGGGTGCCCGACCACGAGTGGGGCGAACGGGTGTGCGCGGCGGTCGTCGTCGTCCCGCCGGGCCCGATCGGCGCCGACCTGCGCGACTGGGTCAAGCGCCACCTTGCGGCGTACAAGGCCCCCGCGCGTATCATGGAGCTCGACGCCCTGCCCCGAAACTCCATGGGCAAGGTGCTCAAGACCAAGGTGCGCGACAGCTTCCTCCGGACCTCCGCGAGCCCGTAGAGTCGGGCGGCCCGCGGACGGGGGAGGCCGCGCGCCCACGCGACGAGGCCGCATCCGCGGCCCAAGGGGAGGGAGCCCCATGATCGATTCGCTGCGCGAATACTGGCCGGTCCACGTCCTCCTCGCCCTCTACACCCTCCTGCTCGCCTACCACGCGTGGGAAGGCAACCGGGGCACCCGGAGGCTGGCCGACTACTACGTGGGCGGACGCAACATGGGGGGCGTCACGATCGCGCTCTCCTTCTTCGCCACCTATTCCAGCACCAACAGCTTCGTCGGCTTCTCGGGCCAGTCGTGGTCGTGGGGGGCGCCCTGGCTCCTGCTGGCCGTCTTCATCGTGTGCTTCTCGACGTTCGCCTGGTTGTGGGTGGCTCCGCGCCTGCGCGACTTCACGGCCGCGCTCGATTCCCTCACCATCCCCGACTTCGTGGGCTTTCGCTTCGAGAGCCCGGCGGCCCGCGTGCTTGCGGCCGTCATCATCATCTTCGCGTCGTTCTTCTACATGACGGCGGTCTTCAAGGGAATCGGCAACCTGCTCGAGACCTTCCTCGAGATCCCCTACCGCGCGGCCATCCTGATCGTGTTCGTCATCGTGATGGCCTACACCGTCATCGGGGGCTTCATCTCGGTGGTCAAGACCGACGCCGTGCAGGGGGTGGTGATGGTCCTCGCCGCCGCGCTCCTCTTTCACGGCACCACGCGCGCCGCCGGCGGGGTGGGCTCCATCTTCGAGCTGGCCGACGCGCCGGACACCGCGCACCTGTTCACCTGGCACGGGGGCGAGGCCTTCCCCCTGGTGTTGGGCGTGATGGTGGCGGGCACCATCAAGTTCATCGTCGAGCCGCGCCAGCTCTCGCGGTTCTACGCGCTCAGAAGCGCCCGCGAGGTGCGCACCGGGGTGTGGATCTCGACGCTGACGTTCGCCGTGGTGTACGCGATGCTGGTGCCGATCGGAATGTACGCGCGCAACGTCCTCCCCGGCGGCATCGAGGACACCGACCTGGTGGTGCCCGGGCTGCTGACCCAAGCGGGGGTGTTCGCGCCGGGGGTGGGCGCCTTCCTGTTGGTGGCGATGGTCGCCGCCGCCATGTCGTCGCTCGACAGCGTGCTGCTGGTGATGGCCTCCACCACGGACCGCGACATCTTCGGGGCGTGGCGGGTCGGCCGCGACGAGCGCTCCGCCATGCGGCGGACCCGCGCCTACGTGGCTCTGTTCGCCGCCATCACGGCGCTGATCGCGCTCAACCCGCCCGACGGAGTGGTGGGGCTGACCGCCTTTTCGGGCGCGCTGTACGCCGCCTGCTTCTTCCCGGCGGTGATCCTCGGGCTGCACTGGCGACGCGGCAACGGCGCCTCGGCGGTCGCCTCCTTTCTGGTGGGCCTCGGCGTGCTCGTGACCTGGAGGCTCACGCCGTGGGGCGGGATGCTGCACGAGGTCTTCCCGGCGCTGGCGCTCTCGCTGGCCGCCTATGTCGTGGTGGCGGTGCGCACCAGCCCGCCCCACGCGCCCCACAGGGTGGAAGTGCTCTTCAAGCGCGCGGACCGGCGCGCCCGCCGGCGCGGCCGGGGCTGATCCCGAAGGGCGGGGGTCGGGCCCCCGTCCCGGTTCGACTCTCCGCTCCCGGGGGCGCCTTGTGGGGGGCGCGCGCGCCGGGCGGGCGGGAACGGCGCGGTTGTTGCCCCATGCCACCACCCGCTAGCTTGGCGGGCAGCCGACGACACCCGACGATTCCACCGCGCGTTTCAACGGACGCGGAGGAGGCGGCACGATGATTCCGAAGCAGCCGGGCACACATATCCAGCCGAGCACGCACATCCGTTTTCTCCTCTTCGCGGCGGTGATCCGGACCCTCGCCGGTCCATCGGCGGGCGTCGGCGCCCAGGAGCCGTCGGACGGCTGGGACGAGGTGGCCCGGCCAGCCGCGGAGATCGTCACCCCGCGCGCCGCGGTTGCTCCCACCACATTCATTTCGCGCACGTGGATCGGGTCCGTCCACGAGCGATTCCGCATTGACGTCCGCTTCTCCCAAGACGTGACCGGCTTCGCCATCGAGGACATCCAAGTGATTGGCGCGGTGAAGGAACCGCCTCTCAGGGGATCGGGGGGCGCCTACTACCTGTTCCTCACGACGCAGGCGAACTACGACGGCCCAGTGATCATCAACATTCCCTCGAACGTGGCGCGGAACAGTCTCGGCGACGGCAACATCGGGAGAGTCCTCGCCTTCGACGTGGACAATAAGAGTCCCACGGTCATCGACGCGAAGGTCAACGCCGACCTGCTCGGCATCCTCTTCGACGAGTCTCTCGACGAAGCCGCGGTGCCCTCCCCCGGAGCCTTTTCCGTGTCCTTTCTCCGGGGCGGCTCCTACGACGTCAAGGCCGTCTCCCGCGTGGAGGTGTTCGCGAACGAGCTCCTGCTGCTTCTGGCCAGTCCCGTCGACACCCTCGACGCCGTTCGGGTGTTCTACGAAGAGCGCGTTTCCGATGGGGCTAGGGATCCGACCGGCAATCGCGTGGCCGGCTTCGACATCGCGGTTCGCAACGTCACCGGGGAGGTGCGCACGGGGTTTCCCGGCGCACCGAGCGATTTGACGGCCGTGGCCAACGGTCCCCACACCATTGAGCTGAATTGGGACCCTCCCGCCACGGACGGTGGCAGAGCCATCACCGGGTACCGGATCGACGTGTCCGCGGACGGCGGCGGCACTTGGAGCAATCTGGTGCTGAACACCCGGACAATCGGCACCTACTTCCGCGACGACGGGCTCCCGGCGGGCGTAACCCGCCACTACAGGGTGTCGGCGGTCAACTTCGTCGGGGCCGGCCCCCCCTCCAACGTGGCCAGCGCCACGACGCGCGACATTCCTCCGGGCCGACCCCGGCAATTGACGGCGCGGGCCCGGGGCACGTCCGCCATCGAACTGAACTGGAACCCCCCCATCGCCACCGGCTCGGCCTCGGTGACCGGCTACCGCATCGAGGTGTCGCGCACGGGAACCGGCGGGTGGCTGGCATTGGTGGCCGACACCGATTCGAGGGAAACCTCCCACACGCACACCAACCTTGCGCCGGGCAGCCGCCGCCACTACCGCGTGGCGGCGATCAACCGGGCGGGCAGGGGCGGGTGGTCGGACATCGCGCAGGCCACCACCGACGTCACCACGCCAGGCGCGCCCACGGGCCTTCAAGTGTTTCCGGGCGGCGTGGAGGGGACCGACCGCCTGCTCCTCACATGGGCGGCTCCGGTCGACGACGGCGGGAGCCCGATCATCGGCTATCGCATCGACACGTCGGCGACGGGCGTTGGCGGCTGGAGCGTCCTCGTGACCAACACCTCCCGCACGATCACCTCCCACACCCACGCCGGCCTCGCTCCCGGCACGACCCGCTACTATCGCGTGGCCGCGGTCAACGCTCGGGGTTCGGGGCGGTTTTCGAACGTGGCCCGTGGCGCCACCAACGCCGCGCCCCCCGCATCACCGCGCAACGCGCGCGCCCGCGCGACCGGTCCCAACGCCATTCTTCTCGCCTGGGATCCTCCGGCAAGCGACGGAGGCACCCCGGTCACCGGCTACAGTATTCGCACGCGCGAGCCCGGCGACCTCTCGTGGATCGTCATCCGCGCCAATACGGGGACACCGGCGACCACCTTCACGCACACCGACTTGCAGCCACTGACCCGGTACGAGTACCAAGTGGCGGCCGTCAACCGCGTGGGCGTCGGTCCGTGGTCGGCGACGACGGCGAGCATTACGCATCCCGACATTCCCGGGACCCCGACCGGGCTCACGGCCGACGCGGTGGGCACCTCGCGGATCGACTTGGCGTGGTTCGCGCCCCGCTACACCGGCGGGGCCGGGGTGCGCGGCTACCGCATCGAGGCTTCCGACGATCGGGGCGTGACCTGGAACATCATCCGCCGCAACACGAACTCGACGACGACCACGTTCTCCGACTTGAACCTGTCCCCCGCGACCACGCGGCACTACCGCGTCGCCGCGATCAACATCGCGGGGGTTGGGGAGTTCTCCGACGAGGCGCGGGCCACCACCGACGCGACCCTGCCGGGCGCCCCCCGAACGCTCGTCGCGGAGGCGGAGGGCACATCGCGGATCAACCTTTCGTGGCGCGCGCCGTCGAGCGACGGGGGCGCCGAACTCTCCGGCTACCGCATCGAGGTGTCCGAGGACGGGGGGGTGAGCTGGGAGATCCTTCTGGCCAACACCCGCAGCGCGCAGACCACCCATTCCGACCGCGGGCTCGAGCCGGCCACCACCCGCCACTATCGCGTTTCGGCGGTCAACCGGATCGGGGTGGGCGAGGCGTCGTCCGTCGCAAGCGCGACCACCGACGCCACCGTGCCCGACGCGCCCACCGGCCTGGTCGCCACCGCGATCACGGCCACGCGCATCGACCTCGCGTGGGTCCCGCCCGCCTACGACGGAGGCGCCCCCATCACCGGGTATCGCGTCGAGGTTTCCGAGACGGGAGCCGCCTGGGTGGACCTGGTGCCCAACAGCGAATCCACGACCACCACCTTCTCGCACACCGGCCTGCGCCCCGGGACCACCCGCCACTATCGCGTGTCGGCCATCAACCGAGCGGGCATGGGGGCGGCGTCGGCGAGCGCCTCGGCCGCGACCGACGACCCCGTCCAGCGCGCGGGAAGGTTGAACGCGCGCGTTCTGCCGCACGTGGCGTCGGCGATGACCTCGAGCACCGTGTCGGCGATCGCCCGCCGCGTTGACGTGGTGGCGAACGGGATGGGGACGGAGCGACGCGTGGAGGCGAACGGACTCTCCTCGCTCGCCGCGAGCCTGTCCGCGCCGGGCGTGGGCGGCCTTGGCCTCGCCCAGGGGGAAGGCGCCGGCGTGGCCGCCCTCTTCGGTGGCACCTCCTTCCAAACGCCGTTGGGGGTCGCCGGCGCGCCGGCGCAGTCCGCCACGGGCACGCGCATGGCCGGCTGGGGCGCGGGCGAATACCACCACCTCGGCGAACCCGGCGCGGGCGGGCTGGATTGGAAGGGCAACATGGTGAGCGCGCACGTCGGCGTGGACGCGCGCGTGGGTCCCGACCTCTTGGCGGGGGTTGCCGCGTCGTACTCCTCCGGCAGTTTCGATTTCACCGACAAGACGGGTGCCCGCCCCGTGGCCGGCACCTACGGCGCCACCATGACCAGCGTGCACCCCTACCTCGCCTGGTTCTCCGGGGCGCGCGGGTCCTCGGTGTGGGGTTCGGCGGGGTACGGCACGGGCGACATCGAGGTGGACGACGCGCGCGCGGGGTCCCGCACCAGCCCCGCGAGCATGCTGACCGGAGCGGCCGGTGCCAGCTACCCGCTGTTTCTGAGCGACGCGGGCGCCGTGCGGGTCAGGGCGGAGGGCTGGGCCGGCCTGGTGACCGTTGACGGCGCCGAGCAGATCGACTCGGTCACCCTAAACATGCGGCGCGGCAAGCTCGCCCTCGAGTTGACGCAGCACGTCCACACCGGGACGGGACACCAACTGGCGTTGCTGCTGGAGGGCGGCATGCGCTACGACGACGGCGACGGCGTGAACGGCGCCGGCGCGGAGGTCGGCGGCGGGCTGCGCTACGTCAGCTCGAGCCTCGGGCTGACCGCGGAGGGGCGTGGCCGCTTCGTTCTGTCGGCTCGCGAGGGTTACGAGGAATGGGGTATCGGCGGGATGCTCGTGTTCGATCCGGCGACCCGGGGCCAGGGGCTGTCCATCAGGGTGGCGCCCTCGTGGGGCGACGCCGCCAGCGGGGTGAACCAGCTGTGGGAGCGCGGAGTCTCCGACGCGGTGCGTGGCGGGCTCGCCGGCATGGGCGCCAACGTGGATGGCGAGGTCGCCTACGGCATCGCCGGCTTCCACGGGACCCCCTACGGAGGGTTCCACCTTGCCGGGGGTGGCGAACGCGTCTTCTCGAGCGGCGTCCGCTACGACCTGGGCTCGGCGGTCGGCGTGCGCCTCGAGGGAGCGCGGCGCGAGAGCGGGTTCGAAGGCCCCCGGCACTCGGTGGGGTTCCGGGGGAGAATCAGGCTGCCCTAACATTGGACGGATCCGCCCGAGCACAGAGAGTGGCGGAGCGCCGGGTTGGCAGGGCGCCCCCTAGGCCGAATTCAATGAGCATGGAGACGGGAGGTTCCGCGAGGACGATGGGTACTCGATGGTTGGTTGAACCCGGGGAGGAATCGAGGGGTCGGTCGTGGAGGTGGCGGCAGGCGCCCGCGCCCACCCGTCGCGCCCGCCGACCAGGGCGGGTGCTCATGATGACGGCGGCCGCGGGCGCCTTTGGGGTGGCGGGGGGAGGCGTGCTGGCGCAGGATGCCTCCCCGCCGATGGAGTATCGACTCTACGTGGCCAACGAGTCCTCCGACATCGTGAGCCGGGTCGTGTTCCGGCCCGGCGTCGGGGCCGAGGTGGAGAAGGAGATCCCGGTCGGGATCATGCCCGCCGACAACGACGGCGCGCACGGGCTCACGGTCTCGCCGGACGGGGCCTTCTGGTACCTCACCATCGCCCACGGCACGCCCTACGGGTACGTGTGGAAGTTCGCGGCCGGGCCGGACACCTTGGTCGCGCGCGCCGCGGCGGGGCTCTTTCCGGCCACCATGGGCATCACGCCCAACGGCCAGTTCCTGATCGTCGCCAACTTCAACCTGCACGGCGACATGGTGCCCTCGGACCTGTCGGTGGTCCACACCCCCACCATGACCCAGATGTCTCGGGTCACGACCTGTCTCATGCCCCACGGAAGCCGGGTGAACGCGTCCGGGAGCCTCCAGTACTCGGCGTGCATGCACTCCGATCAGCTGGTCGAGTTCGACCTCGCCAAGTTGGAGGTGAGCCGGCGCTTTTCGTTGGCGCCGGGCCGCGAGGGCGGCCTGGACGCGCGCGACCGGGGCACGACCGGACACGGCATGGCCGTCCCGGGGGGCTCGGAGGCGGTGGCCGCCGGCGCGGCGGGGCGCGCGGGGGGCAGCCAGTCGGCCATGCGCGACGACAATGCCGACATGGGTGCCATGGCCGGCATGGCCGGGGACGGGCCGGTGTGCTCTCCCACTTGGGCCGAGCCGGGCGCCGGCGCGTTCGCCGACCGGGTGGTGTACGTGGCCTGCAACCGCAACGACGAGATTCTGGAGATCGACGCGCTGGAGTGGACGGTGCGCCGGCGCTTCGCCACCGGAACCGCGCCCTACAACCTGGACGTCACCGCGGACGGCGCGCTGCTGGTGGCCACCCTCAAGGGCGAACGGGCGGTCGCCGTGATCTCGCTCGAGTCCGGGGAGGAGCTGGCCCGCCTCGCGACCACGCAGCCCATCACGCATGGGGTGGCGACCAGTCCGGACGGACGCTACGCCTTCGTCTCCAACGAGGCCATCGGCGCGACGCCGGGGACGCTCGACGTCTTCGACCTTGCGACGCTCGAGCGGGTGGCCACCGCCGAGCTTCGCTACCAACCCGGCGGCATCGACTTCTGGCGGGCGACCCCCGCTCCCTGACGAGAGGAGGAGGCGGTTCGGATGAAGCGCATGGTTCCGTGGGGCATCGGGTTGGCGATCGCCATATTCCTGGGGTACGTGGTCTATTCGTCGATGGCCCCGGCCACGGTCAGCTGCGAGGTCTGCCTGGTGTTCGATGGGGAGGAGGTCTGCCGCCTGGGCGCCGGCCCCAACCGCGAGGCCGCCGCCGCGGCCGCTCAGGAGAGCGTGTGCGGGGGCAACGAGATGGGCATGATCCTCGCCGAGCGCTGCCGCGCGCGCCCGCCGACGCGATCGACCTGCTCGCCGTGACGGACGCCACGAGGCGGGGCTGAACTCGCGCGCATCGTCGCGTCATCCCATGGCGCCGCCCGCGTTCGGGTGCGACCATTGTACCACGGGTGCCGCACACAAGGGCATTGGATCGGGTTGGCTCTCCCCGTCCTGGCGATCAAGGTTCTGACACTCGGGTGGCTCCATCCGCGGCCTGAACCGGAGAACGCATGAAGCTGAGCCAGGAGCTGATCGCCATTCTCGCCGTTGGCGTGGCCTTGATGGGTCTTCAGATCACCCTGTTCGTCGGCCTGCGCGGAGACATGGAGAGATTGGAGACCCGCCTACGCGGCGACATGGAGACAATGGAGACCCGTCTGCGCGGCGAGATCGGCGTGTTGCGCGGCGAGATGGGCGTGCTGCGCGAGGAGGTGGGTGTGCTGCGCGAGGAGGTGCGCCACGACCTCGACGACGTCAGGGCCGACATCCGCGACATCCGCGAGGATCTGCGCCAACTGCGCGACCCCCCGGAGGCGCTCCCTCCACCGGATGAGGTTTCCTACCGGATGACGCTTCCCCCCGTCCGGTCGTCGGGAACGAAGCGATCCCGGTAGGGCATCTCCACGGCGGCCAGCGTCCGGGCGTCCATCACCGCGTCCTCGGGCACGATGTCGTTCAGGTGGAGGATGTACGCGATCACGGCGTAGGTCTCGTCGGCCGTGAGGATGCCCGGCGTGAGCTGCGGCATCGCCTTCACGATGTAGTCGTACAAGGTGGTGGCGTACGGCCAGTATCCGCCCACGGTGCGGCCGGCGGGCCACTCCTCCCACGGTGCGCGGGTCACGAGAACGTCGTTGGGTCCCTCGGTGCCCGTCGGGCCGTGACACGCGATGCAGTGCGCGAGGTAGACGCGTTCGCCCTCCGCGACGGTGCCGCCGCCCGGGGGCAGCCCCTCCCCGTCGGGTTTGACGTCGATGTCCCACATGGCGACGCGCTCGGCGGACGCGACGCTGCCGAAGCCGAAGCGCTCCGGAGGCTCGGCGCCGCCCGCGGAATCCGTGCCGGCCGAGGATCCGCCGGGGGCGCAGCCAACGAACAGCACCAGCACCAGTACCGGCAGTCCGCGGGCTGCTCGAAGTCCGTGGATGAAGCCGTTCGAGCACCGGGAGGGACGGAGCGCCGAACTAACGGGGCGCCCCCGAGACCGACTCGCGGCCTGGACCGCCGCCGCGAAGCGCGTCATACCAAGTCTCCCAGCCCGAAGGTGACGGCGCCGTCGCGCGCGACCTTCCAAACCCTCTGCTGGTTGTGGTGGTACGCCGTGCGCTCGCCGCGCGCCTCCCACAGCTGCTGGACGGTGGGCTGCACGTAGCCGGTCTCGTCCACCGCGCGGCTGATCAGCAGGCTCTCCCGGCCATCCCAGTTCCAAAGATGCCGGAATCGGACGGTCGATTTGGGTAGGATGGGCTCCTGAAGCTCGGCCTCGGCCCAGCTCTCGCCACCGTCGGTGCTGATGTCGACGCGCGTGATCCGCCCGCGCCCCGTCCATGCCAGCCCTTGGATTTCCCACCATCCCGCGTCCGGCAGCGTGTAGGGATACGCGGGGAAGGTGATGGTGGACTTCGCGTCCATGAAGAAGCTGAACTGGCGGGAGCGGCCACCCTTGAGCGGGTCGGTGTAGCGGGAGGTCTCGTCGCGGGTCATGGTCGGACGGTCGGTTACCTCGATGCGGCGCAGCCACTTGACGCTGGCGTTGCCCTCCCAGCCGGGAAGCAGCAGGCGCAGCGGATATCCCTGCTCGGGACGAATGGCCTCCCCGTTCTGCCCGTAGGCGAGGAGCGCGTCGTCCATGATCTTCTCCATGGGAACGCTGCGCGACATGACCGCCGCGTCGGCGCCCTCGGCGAGAATCCAGGTCGCGGCCGGGTCGGCGCCCACCTCGTTCAGGATGGTCGCGACCGGGACGCCCACCCACTCGCTGGTGCTGAGCAGACCGTCGAGGGCCTGCGGGGTGATCTCGACCGGCATGCGCTCGCGGTTGTAGGCCCCGCCGCCGTTGCCGGAGCACTCGAGGAAGTAGGTGCGCGACACCGACGGATAGCGCCGCAGGTCGGCCATCGAAAAGACCATGGGACGTTCGACCATCCCATGCACCAGAAGTTCGTGACGGCCGGCGCGGATGTCGGGGATGCCCGCGTGATGACGCTCGAAGTGAAGGTCGGCCGGCGTGATGGTGCCCTGCAGCTCATGCAGCGGCGAGCGCGACGAGCTGGAGAGCGTCTGCGAGCGGGTGAGCCGCCGTGGCCGTTCCTCGGGCGCGCGCACGCCCACTTCCGACGTGAAGCGACCGGGTACCTTGGTGGGGTCGTCCGGTGGCGCGGGGGCTTCCTGCGCCACCAGCTTGACGGCGTCGGCCTTGGTTTTGATCAGGCCCGCGGCCACGGCGCCGGACGAGGCGGCCAGCCAGGCGCGGCGGGAAATGGGGGAGCGCGGGGTCGGTGCCATCGCGGATACCTCCGGGCATGGATTCGAAGCGACGTTTCCTCGTCAGCCAGCCTACGACCGGAGGGATGGGGAGGCAAGGACGGAGGCCGGGCTTGCGCCCCGCCCGGTACATGCGAGCTTGCCAGGTGTCGCACCGATTCATCGCGCAGCCGGAGCTGGTTCCATGTTTCGTCGTCCCGCCCCCACCGCCCATCCCCCCACGCAGACCGGCGAGCGCGTTCGCCCGCGCGCGATTCGGTCCCGCCTCCGCATTCCCCTGACGTGCGTTCTGCTGGCGTCGATTTGCGCCGCCGTCGCGCCGCGACATGTCGGCGCCCAGGGCACCCGCTTCCTGCGACAGCCCGACGTGAGCGCGACCCACATCGTCTTCGTGCACGCCAACGACCTCTGGTTGGTGGGACGCGACGGGGGCGACGCGGTGCGGCTGACCAGCTCCGAGGGCGCCGAAACCGATCCCGCCTTCAGCGCGGACGGGCGGTGGATCGCCTTTTCGGGACAGTACGGGGGCAACACTGACGTCTACCTGATGCCGGCCACGGGTGGCCAGCCGCGCAGGCTCACGTGGCACCCGGCGGCCGACGTGGTGCAGGGGTGGACTCCGGAGGGTGAGATCCTCTTCCGGTCGGATCGGGACGCGGTGCCCACCCGGCTGTGGAGGTTCCACGCGGTGCCTCCGTCGGGTGGCTTGCCGGAGCCGCTCGCGCTGCCGCAGGCGTACCTGGGCGGCATGTCGGCGGACGGGGACCACATCGCCTACCAGGAGATCGGGTACTGGGACCCGGAGTGGCGCAACTACCGGGGCGGGCAGGCGCAGCCGATCGGCATCGTGTCGACCGCCGACTGGGCCCGCGCGACGCCGTCCTGGGAGGGCGAGCGGCAGATGGACCCGGTTTGGATGGACGGCGTGGTGTACTACATGTCGGAGCGGGACTGGGCCAGCAACGTGTGGTCGTTCGATCCGCGCTCCGGGGCCGAGCGGCAGCTCACCCGGCACGCCGACTTCGATGTGAAGTCGCTCGGGGCCGGGGACGGCGTGGTGGTCTACGAGCAGGCCGGGTATCTGCACGAGCTGGATCCCGCTTCGGGGCGCGCGCGGACCCTTGAGATTCGCGCGGCCGGCGACATGAATTGGTCGCGCGCGCGCTGGGAGCCGGTTCCGCCCGCGGCGATGCGCGACGCCCGCCTCTCGCCCACCGGCAAGCGGGCCCTCTTCGAGTGGCGCGGCGAGGTGTTCAGCGTGCCCGTCGGCGAGGGCTCGTGGCGCAACCTCACGCGCACGCCCGGGGTGGCGGATCGGCATCCGGCATGGTCGCCGGACGGGTCGCGCATCGCCTGGTTCAACGACGCGGCCGACGAGTACGGGCTTGTGATCGCGGAACAGGACGGCGCCAACCCGCGCCGCATCGAGATCGCCGAGCCATCGTTCTACTTTCGACCGGAGTGGTCGCCGGACGGGACGAAGTTGGCCTTCACCGACACCCACTACCGCGTGCTCGTGCTCGACGTCGAGTCGGGAGAGGTGGACCACGTCGACACCGACCGCTTCGCCCACCCGCAGCGCACCATGAACCCGGTGTGGTCGCCCGATTCGCGCTGGATCGCCTACGCGCGCCGACTCGACAACCAGCTGCGCGCCATCTTCGTGCACGACACCGAGTCGGGCGCGACCCGCGCCGTCACCGACGGCATGTCGGACGCGATCACGCCGGTGTGGGACGAGTCGGGCAGGTACCTCTACTTCCTGGCCTCGACCGACTACGGGCTGAACACGGGCTGGCTGGACATGACCTCCTACGACCGGCCCGTCACGCGCGCGCTGTACCTGGCGCTCCTGGACGAGGACGAACCCTCGCCGTTCCTGCCGCGCAGCGACGAGGAGGGTGGGGACGACGAGGCGACCGACCCCGACGACGGGGACGGCCCGGTGGACGGGGGGGAACGGCCGGGTGGCGGGAGCGGCTCCGGAGGCGGTGGGTCCGGTTCCGGCCAGGCGGCGCCCCCCGTCGTCTTGATCGACTTCGAGAACCTCGCCGACCGTATCGTCGACGCGCCCGGACTGCCCCTCGAGGACTACGCGGGGCTCGCACCCGGGCCGGAGGGGACCGTCTTCGTGACGCGGGGTGGAGGCTTCGGGGGCGGAACGCTGCTCAAGTACTCGGTCGCCGACCGGGAGGCGGAGGACTTCGCGGAGCGGGCGACCGCCGTGACCGTGTCCCACGACCGCGAGCATCTCCTCTTCCGGGCCGGCTCCACCTGGCGGGTGGTGGGCACGGCGCGTCCCCCGGGACAGGGCGACGGCCAACTCGACCTCGACGGAATGCGGGTGCGCGTCGAACCCAGGGCGGAGTACGCGCAGATGCTCCGCGACGGCTGGCGCTTCATGCGCGACTTCCTCTACGTGGACAACCAGCACGGGGCGCCTTGGGACGACGTCTGGGAGTGGTACTCCGCGTGGCTGCCGGACGTCCGTCACCGTTCGGACTTCAACCATCTCTTGGACATGCTCTCCGGAGAGATCGCGGTCGGGCACTCGTATGTGCGCGGGGGCGACTATCCCGAGCTGGACAACCCGCGCACCGGCCTGCTGGGCGCGGACCTGGAGCGGGACGGCGACTTCTACCGCATCACCCGCGTCTACGACGGCGGCGACTGGACGCCGGGGACCACCGGACCGCTCTCCATTCCCGGCATGGACGTGGAGGAGGGGGACTACCTGCTGGCGGTGGACGGGGCGGAGCTGCGGGCGCCCACCAACCCCTACGAGCTGCTCGAGGGTACGGCGGGCCGCGCCATCACCCTGACGGTTGGACCCTCTCCGGCCATGGACGAGACCCGCGACATCATCGTGGAGCCCATCGGCAATGAGGGAATCCTGCGCCGTTGGGCGTGGGTCGCGGCGAATCAGGCCCGCGTGGACGAGATGAGCGGCGGTCGGCTCGCGTACGTGTGGCTGCCCAACACCGGGCAGGGCGGATACCAGTACTTCAACCGCATGTACTACGCCCAGCAGGATCGCGCGGGCGCGATCATCGACGAGCGCAACAACGGCGGCGGCTCGGCGGCCGACTACATCGTCGACATGCTCGACCGCGAGCTCACCGGCTACTTCAACTCGCGGGCGGGCGACCGCAAGCCCTGGACCCAGCCGATGGCCGGGCTGTTCGGGCCCAAGGTCATGGTGATCAACGAGCGCGCGGGGTCGGGCGGGGACCTCCTGCCCTACCTGTTCCGCTTCAGGGGGATCGGCCCGCTGGTGGGCACGAAGACCTGGGGCGGGCTGGTGGGAACCTGGGACACCCCGCCCCTCATCGACGGGGGAGGGTTCGTGGCCCCGCGGGGCGGGTTCTTCGACGTCAACGGGGAGTGGGCGGTGGAGGCCGAGGGGGTCGCGCCCGACATCGAGGTACGCAACGACCCCGCGCCCGTGATCGCCGGCGGCGATCCCCAGCTGGAGGCGGCCGTGCGCGAGGCGCTCCGCCTGCTCGAGACCCGGGCGGTCACCTTCGAGGACGAGCCGCCCCCGCCGGTGCGCTACCGGCGCCCGGGGGGAGGATCGTGAGCCGGCGGCCGGACGACGATTCCGGGTTGGCCCGTTCCCGCCCGCCCGCCGACGCCTCCGGGGGCGCGCCGTCCGCCATCGCCCACGCCGAGTCGAACGCCGCCAAGGCGACGCGTCGCCGCCAAGTCCGCTCGTGGGTGATGTTCGACTTCGCCAACTCGATCTATCCGGCGGTCATGAACACGGCCATCTTTCCCGTCTTCTACGTGTCCACGGTCGTGGGCGGGGAGGGTGGGCGGGGGGAACTGTGGTGGGGCGCGGCCGTCTCGGTCTCGGCCCTGGTGGTGGCGTTGTCGGCTCCCTTGCTGGGCGGGATCGCCGACCGCTGCGGGCTTCGCAAGCGTTTTCTCGCCGTCTACGTGGCCGTCTGCCTCGTCTGCGTGTCCCTAATGGCCACGGTCGGTCCCGGGATGGTGCTCGCGGGCTTCATCCTCTTCGTGATCGCCAACATCGGTTTCGAGGGAGGGCTCGTCTTCTACAACGCCTACCTCCCGGACATCACCCCGCCCGAGGAGCGGGGCAGGGTGTCCGGCTACGGCTTCGGTTGGGGATACCTGGGGTCGGCGCTGGGCCTGATTCTGGCCCTCGTCCTCCTCCAAGTGCTCTTCCCGGGCCGCATCGAGCCGGTCTGGTTCCTGGTGACGGGCTTCTTCCTCCTCTTCGCCATCCCCGCATTCCGCCATCTTCCGGCCGACCGGGGCGGAGACGTGAGCGTGGGCGAGGCGGCCGTTTGGGGGTTGGGGCGCTTTTTCGCGACCGTGCGCGAGGTCTGGGCGCTGCGCGATCTGCGCCGCTTTCTCGGCTCGTACTTCTTCTACATCGACGGCATTCTGACGGTCATCGTCATGGCCAGCGTCATCGCCACCGAGACCTTCGGTTTCGGTCAGACCGACACCATCATCCTGTTTCTGATCGTGCAATTCTCGGCGATGGCGGGCGCCCTCGCGCTCGCGAAGCCGACCGACCGGCTTGGTCCCCGAAAGGTCCTCACCGGGGTCCTGGTCATGTGGGTGATGGCCGGCGTCGTCGCCTATTTCGTTCAGTCGGCCATGGTCTTCCGCGGCTTGGCGATCGTGGCCGGGCTCGGGTTGGGCTCCGTCCAGTCGGCGAGCCGCGCCTACCTTTCGCTTCTGATCCCGCGGGGCAGGGAGGCGGAGATGTTCGGGTTCTACGCCTTTTGCGGGCGGACCTCGTCGGTGCTGGGACCGATGCTCTTCGGCTGGGCGACGTTTCTCGCCGCCGGCAACCAGCGTCCCGGCTTCCTGGTGCTCACGGCCTTGATGCTGACCGGGCTGCTGCTGCTGCGCCGGGTGCCGGAAGCGCTGGCGAGGGAAGCATCCTGATCGGGCGCGCGTCCCGATCGGGCACGCTCCGGCGCCTCGTCGGGCTCTTGTCGTCGCGGGGGTCGGGGGCGTCGCGCTCGTGGCGCGCGCACGCACCCCTTCCGGCAGTCGAGCGGCGCGGCATCCGCGCGGGACGCTCGAGCTCGGCGTTTCCTTGAGGGTCGTTGCCACGTTCGTCGTCGCGCTCGCGCTCGTTCCCGTGGCCGCCCGCGCCCAGGCCGAGGCCACCACCGGCGTGGTGCGCGGCACCGTGCGCGACCCCGCGGGCGCGCCCGTGGCCGGCGCCATGGTCGTGATCGAGCACCGCGAGACCGGGCTCCGCACCACGGTCGAAACCACGGCCGCGGGCGCCTTCGCGCGCACCCTCCTCCCGCTCGGCACCTACGACGTGACCGCGACCGCCCCGAACGGGTTCGGGGTCGACCGCCGCGAAGGGTTGACGCTGCGCGTGGGCGAGACGCTCCTGCTCTCGCTGGGGTTCGCGCCCGTGGTGCTCGAGGGCGTGGCCGCCACCCGCGCGCGCGGGTTGCCGCTCGACACCGAGGACGTCACCAGCTCGCGGCGTTTCGCCGAAGAGGTCGTGGATGGTCTGCCCTCCAACGGCCGCAACTTCCTCGACCTCTCCCTGCTCACGCCCGGGGTGTCGATCTCCCAGGGTCCCGACGGCGACGTGCTCAACATCGGCGGGCAGCGCGGCATCTTCAACAACTTCATCGTCGATGGAGCCGACTTCAACAACGCCTTCTTCGGCGAGCACCGGGGCGGCCAGCGACCCGCCTTCACCTTCAACCAGGACGCCATCGAGGAGATGGTGGTGGTGAACCAGGGGGCCACGGCCGAGTTCGGGCGCTCGGCGGGCGGATTCGTGAACGTCGTAACCCGTTCGGGCACCAACGACTTCTCCGGCACCGCCCATTACCACGGCCAATGGGACGCCATCTCGGCGGCGTACCCGGCGGTTCGTGGCGGAAGCAAGCCCGACTTCGCCCGGGGACAGCTCGGCTTCACGCTGGGCGGACCCATCGCGCAGGACCGGGCCTTCTTCTTCCTGGCCTACGACCAGCAGCGCGCCACCGAAACCAAGCAGCGGCGGCGCATGGTGGACGGCGAGGAGAACCTGCGCGCGCTGGAGCGCTTTCTGCGGACGCGCTGGCCCGGGCTCTTCGACGACGAGTTCGGCCCCATCGAGCGAACCGACGACGCGCGCGCCCTCATCGCCAAGGTGGACGTGAACGCGGGCGACCGACACCAAGCCTCCCTCAAGTACAACCACTCCTGGTCGGAACAGGTGAACGGCACCTTCGACGTGGATTCGTGGGGGCGATCCGCCAACGGCATCGAGCGCGACCACTCGCACGCGGTCAACGCGAGCCTGCGCTCGCTGCTGGGCAACACCGCGTCCAACGAGTTCCGCTTCCAGTGGGCCAGGGAGCATCGACCGCGCTGGTACTCGGGGCCGCTCATCCCCGGGGCGGAGGCGCCGGCGCCGCCCCAGTTCGCGCGGCTCGGGGGACGTCCCTTCCCCGACATCGCCATGGACTTCGCGGACGGTTTCCGCATCGGGATGCCCTTCTTCCTTCCCATCGAACCGAGCCACGACGCCCGGATCCAGCTGGTGGACAACGTCTCGTGGCTGACGGGCGCGCACCTTTGGAAGGTGGGCGTCGAATTCAACCACACCACGGTGGAACAACAGTTCATGGGCTTCGCGAACAGCCGCTACATCTTCGACTCGGTGGACGGCTTCGTCGGATTCGTGAACCACGGCGCCGACTACGCGACCTGTTCGGACGGCTCGCACGCCACGACCGGCGCGTGTCCGCCGGGGACCGCGGTCACGGGTCCGGTCCTGACCTACCTCCAGGCGGCGACGGTTCCGGGGGTGGCCCCCGAGCGGCTCGGGCACCAGACCATGACCACGCGCGAGCTGGCCCTCTTCCTCCAGGACACCTGGAAGCCCGCCGACCGGCTGACGCTGAACCTGGGCGCGCGCTGGGAGGGCGCGTGGCATCCCAACGTCTTCATCCGTCCCGAAGCGACCTTCTTCGCGCCCTACCTGGACGACCCGCGCTTCCCCTCCGACGGCACCATTCCCGACGATCTGGACAACCTCCAGCCGCGCTTCGGGCTCGTCTGGGACGTGGACGGCGGGCGCACCGCGATTCGCCTCAACGCCGGGGCGTACAACGCGCGCATCCCCGGGATCGTCTTCGCCCAGCACCGCACCACCAACGGCGCCTTTCAGCAGATCCTCTTCCGGAGCAGCGCCGACCCGCTCCCGGGGCCGGTGCCGGCCATTGGCGAACAGATCGACGGATCGGCGACCACGCCCTTTCTGCCCGACATCCAGGTCGCCGACCGCGATCTCGAGCTGCCGCGCACCTGGTCGTTCGGGGCGGAGGTGACGCGCGCGCTGGGCTCGGTCGCGAACGCGAGCGTCTCGTATCGGCACGCCCGCACCGACGGCCTCTTCCGCTTCGTGGACCGGAACGCCGACGTGCTGGGCTCGCCCTTCGGGGTCGGCACGCACCCTTCCGGCGGGGGCGTCAACACGCTCACGGTGGGCGAGTCGTCGGCGCGCTCCCGCTACCACGGCATCACCCTCGGGCTGCGCGGCCGCCACGACGCCCGCGGACTCGCCTTCGAAGTCAACCACACCCTCGCCTTCGACCGCTCCGACGACGACAACGAGCGCGACCCCTTCACCCTCCGCCAGGCCGACCCGCGCAACCTGGACGCCGAGTACGGCTGGTCGGACCGCGACCGTCGCCACCAGCTCAACGCCTACGTGGTCCTCGCGCTCCCGGGCGGCTTCGCGGCCGCGCACACGCTCCGCTTCCTGAGCGCGTCGCCGGTTTCGGCGAGGTGCGCGAACCCGGCCGAGCGCGCCGCCGAGCGCGCCGACCGCGTCTGTTCCGACGGATCGGTGCTCCCGCGCAACACGCTGCGCCGCGACAACGCGTTCCTCTCCTAGGATTTCCGCGTCTCCCGGGACATCGCCCTGGGGAACGGCATGGTGCTCGAACCCGTGTTCGAGGTCTTCAACGCCACCAACCACGACAACTTCCTCGACACGGCCCAGGGGTCGCTGCTCTTCAACTTCGACGGCGCCATCCGCAGCGGGTTGGGGGACACGCGCAGAGCCCAGGTCGGGGTGAGGATGAGGTTCTGAGCGGCGCCGGGGTTGGTCGTGGTCGCGACGGGTGGTGGATCTGGTGCTCGCGAGCCGCGCTCCGATTCAACGAGGGGCGTGTGGATCGCGTCCGCCCTCCAGAAACCAGGGGCGTACCTGGAATCCGGCGAGATCGAAGCGGTCCGCGCCTCCGTGCACGAGTACGCCGCCCCGGTTCGGGTTGTCGCGAAGAGAGGTCCACCACTTGAGGCCCGCCACCGCGTCCGGTGGAACCGTCCGGCCCGACTTCACCTCGACCGGCACGAGGCGCGTCCCGAGGTCGATGAGTAGGTCGATTTCGTGGCCGGTCGCGTCCCGCCAGAAGAACAGTGGCGCGGTGTGTTGCGTCGCGGCGAAGGCCTTGATGAGCTCCGCCGCCACATGGGATTCGAAGATGGCGCCCCGCAGGGGATGCGTCTCCAGCGTGGCCGCGCTCTCGATGCCAAGCAGGTAGCATACAAGGCCGGTGTCCAGGAAATGCAGGCGGGGCCGCTTGCGGAGTCGCTTGCGATAGTTCGCGTGGTGGGCGGGGAGGGTCGTCGCCACGTAGCCGACTTCCAAAGCGGTCAGCCAACGGCGCGCCGTCTGGTGGGTGACGCCAGCGTCCGCCGCCAAGCCGCTCAGGTTGAGTTCGGTGGCGGTGCGCGCGGCCGCCAGCCGCACGAACGTCTCGAACGCGCCCAGGTCCAGGACTTGGGACACCTCGCGCAGGTCGCGCTCGACGTAGGTTCGGAAATAGCCGGAGAGCCAATCCCCGGGACGCAGACCGCGGTCGTGGATGGGCGGATAGAAGCCGGCGAGCAGCGTCTCCCATGGATCGGCGTCCCGCGGGCCGGCGGGTGCCCGAACGGCCGCCCGCGAGGGCTGGTCCAACCTTCGCGGGTCCAAGGGCGGCAGCCCGTGCAGCTCCGAGACGGAGAAGGGATGGAGCGTGAGGATGGCCGTTCGCCCCGCCAGCGTCTGCGACACCGAACGC
The DNA here is from genome assembly GCA_965221265.1 of Longimicrobiales bacterium. GTDB lineage: Bacteria > Gemmatimonadota > Gemmatimonadetes > Longimicrobiales > Gaopeijiaceae > BD2-11. Next base: position 1,485,696 of record OZ244873.1, read on the forward strand.
ATGAGCAGGATGTTCTGCGATCCGGTCACGACGAACCGGCCCGGGCGGGGGTCGTCGTCGACGAGGCCCTGGACGTAGGAGAGGAGCTCGGGCGCGCGCTGGATCTCGTCGAGGATCAGGGGACCGTCCCGAGCCAGAAACCCACGCGGATCCGCCAAGGCCCGCGCGCGCACATCGGGCGCCTCCAGCGATGCGTACCGGTGGTCGGGGAACACCGCCCGCACGAGCGTCGTCTTGCCGGACTGCCGCGGGCCGGTGAGGGTCACCACGGGATGGCGCGAAGCGGCACGCCTCAGGTTCGGCGTCAAGTGTCTCGCAATCATGCCAGCGAAGATGCGTCGCCAACCACTCCGTGTCAAATGGGTGATGGCATCACCGAAATGACACGAACGAAGGGCGAGTCACGCGACCCGTGGCGAATGGGTTGAAGCGCTCGGTGATTCCCGAGCCCGCGCCCACATTCCGGATCGGTGGTGGTGCCGTTCGATTCGAGGTTGCGAAGGCTGGGGCCTGGCGTGCTCCGGCACACCATTTGCAAATCCGTGGCGGGACCGGGGAACTCCGTGGGATGGCCGAGGCACGGTTGACCCCTCGCCCGAAATCGGTAGCGTAGGGTGACCGGCGTTCACGCCGCCCGAATCGCCCACCGAACCCGGGAGGAATCGTGAGTGACGATCATCCGAACGCGTCGCCGGAGAAGGCCGTCGACGTCGGCGGCCACCCCAGGGGCACGCTCGCCATCCTCGCCATCTACGGACTGTTGTTCGTTGTCGGCTGGCTCGCCATGTACTTCGGGGTGTTCGTGCCCCGGGGCCCCCTGACCGAGTGAGGCGCCCCATGCACGTCGACCTGTACGAGAAGATCTGGATGTACGCCGCCGGGGGGATCATCGCGGTCTTCCTGGCGTCGATGGGGTACACGACGCTCGAGCGCTCCATGCTGCCGCCGAGTCACATCGAGACCATCGATCCGGCGACGGTGCGCGCCGACGAGGAGTTCGGCAGCCCGGGCGTGACGCTGCACGAGGACGGCACCGCGACCGTCGTGATCCAGGCGTTCATGTTCGCCTTCCTTCCGCTCGAGATCCGAGTGCCGCGCGGGCGGGACATCACCTTCCGCATGACCAGCCCGGACGTGATCCACGGTTTCCAGATCGTGCGGACCAACGGCAACACCATGGTCGTGCCGGGCTACGTGAGCCAGTTCACGACCCGCTTCGACCGGGCCGGCGAATACCTGATCGTCTGCAACGAGTACTGCGGGGTCGGCCATCACCTGATGTCGGGGACGCTCATCGTCGAGGACATGCCGGGTCCGGGGTCGGGGGCCGAAATGGAGGGGATGGCCACCGGGCCGGCGGAACCGGCATCGGGCGGCGGAGCGGCCGCCGCCACGGGGGAATCGGCCACTGGCTCGACCGCCGAGACCAGGCGATCAGCCGCCGGGACGTCCAAATCGGCCGTCGATACCGGGGGTGACCGGTGAACGGCGGGCGGAAGGTCGCGCTCGCGAACCTCTGGGTCGCCATCGGCGCCTTCGCGGTGGCCTCCGGGATGGCGTTCATGCAGTCGCTGTCGCGCGCCAACCTCGACCTGCCGTTCCGCAGCGCGAGCGTGTACTACATGTCGGTGACCGCGCACGGCGTCCTGATGGCGATCGTCTTCACCACCTTCTTCATCATGGGGTTCGGCTACGTGGTGGCCGAGCGCGCGCTGGGTCGGCCCATTGTTGGGAGGAAGCTGGCGTGGGCCTCCTGGTGGGTGGCGTTGATCGGCACCGCGATGGCCGCCTGGGCGATCCTGTGGGGCAAGGCGTCGGTGCTCTACACCTTCTATCCGCCACTCAGGGCCCACCCCCTGTTCTACATCGGCGCCGCCCTGCTGATCGTCGGTTCGTGGGGCTGGTGCTGGGTGATGGCGCGCACGTGGATGGTCTGGAGGAGGGAACACCCGGGCGTGCGCACGCCGCTCCCCGTGCACGGCATGCTCGCCACCATCATCGTCTGGGTGCTGGCCACCATCGGCGTGGCGGCCGAGGTGCTCATCCTGCTGATCCCGTGGTCGCTGGGAATCGTCGACACCATCGACCCCCTGCTGGCCCGCATCCTGTTCTGGTGGTTCGGGCACCCGCTGGTCTACTTCTGGCTGCTGCCGGCCTACGTCATCTGGTACACAATCACGCCCAGAATCGCGGGCGGAAAGTTGTTCAGCGATCCGCTGGCCCGGCTTGCGTTCGTGCTGTTCATTCTACTGTCCACGCCAGTGGGCTTTCACCATCAGCTCGCGGACCCCGGCGTGTCGGCCGGCTGGAAGCTGTTCCACACGTTCAACACGCAGCTGATCCTCTTCCCGAGCTTCATCACCGCCTTCACCGTCATCGCGTCGTTCGAGGTTGCGGGCCGCATGAGGGGCGCCAAAGGGATGCTCGACTGGATCGAGGAGCTTCCCTGGGGCGATCCGGCCTTCTCCAGCGTGGCGCTGGCCATGCTCATGTTCGCCGTGGGGGGGTTCGGCGGCGCCATCAACGCGGCCTACGGCATGAACGCCATGGTGCACAACACCGCGTGGATCCAGGGGCACTTTCACCTGACGGTCGGGACCGCGGTCGCGCTGACCTTCATGGGCACGTCGTACCACATCATGCCGCGACTGACCGGGCGCGAGCTGGAGCTGTCGTTGCTGGCGCGCATCCAGCCCTATCTGTGGTTTGGGGGGATGCTGCTCTTCTCCATCGCCAACCACGTGACCGGTATCGCGGGGATGCCCCGGCGCGTCTACGAAGCCAGCTACGGGGGTAGCGAGATCGCGCAACAGTGGGTGGCCGGCACGGGCATCTCGGCGGTTGGCGGCATCCTTCTCTTCATCAGCGCCGCGTGCTACGTGGCCGTGATGTTGGGGACGGGATTGGCGGGGAAGAGGATCGGCCGCAAGCCGATCGAGTTCGCCGAGCCGCTTCAGGCCGAGAAGGGAACGGCGGCCATTCTCGACCGCTTCGGCCTGTGGTTCGTCCTGGCCGCGATTCTGGTGGTCGCGGCCTACGCCTGGCCGATCGCCGAGCACCTCTCGATGGAGCGCTTCGGTTCACCGGGGTTCGCGCCGTTCTAGCTCGGCGACCCATACATATGGGTGGGCGATATGGAAATATGCCACGCGGGCGTGCGGGAGCAGTCCGTCCGTGGGCAGCCGCTCTCGGTGCTCGGGCGGATTCATCCACGGACTGCTAGCCGACGTCCGCGGAAGGCCTGCGCGCGACCGCCTCCCCCCAAGCGAAGGTGGCGAATGCGCCGGGGTGGCCGCACCACGCGTCGACCGCCTCGTCCCAGGCGTTGAACTCGTCCTCGGTGGCGAGCCCGAGCTCCACCGCCGGTCCCTTCATGCCCGGCGAAAGGAACCAACCGCGCACGAAGTCCGCGAGGAAGGCGCGGTCGTCGTCGTTCGCGAAGGGCTCGAACGAGGCCGTGGCCTCCACGTCGGAGAACCCCGCGGCCATCAGGACCCCCTTCAACCGCCGCCCCAGGTTCGGATCGCCGCCGTTCGCGGCCAGGAGTTTCATGAAGACGGTGGTGGCTCGGGTCAGGTGCCCGTCGGGATCGGGCGAGAAGAAGTTCGAGGCGCACACCATGTCCCGCGATGACAGGATGCCACCGGGCTTGAGCACCCTCATCAGCTCCGCGAGGGCGGCGTCGCGCTCGGGCACGTGCATGAGCACGGCGTGTCCGTGGGCCGCGTCGAAGGTTGCGTCGTCGAAGGGAAGGTCGGTCACGCTCGCCACCCGGAAGGTCGCGTTCCCGTGCCCACCGGCCTTGGCCGCGGCCGTCGCCATGTCGATCTGCGACGCCTCGAGGTCTACCCCGTGCAGTGTTCCGGCGGGCGCGACCGCGTCGGCCAGCCCGATCGAGATGGAACCGGGGCCACAACCGAAATCAAGCACCTTCATGCCCGGTTGGAGATGGGGAAGGAAGTGGCTCGCCACCCGGGCCGCGTTGCGCCGCTTCAGCATGCCGAGGAACTCCTCGGTGTAGCCCATCGCGTAGGGGGACGCGGCGTCGGTTGCGGCGGATGAGGGATCGCCTGCCGCGACCATGTTCTCCGCGCCGGCCTCGATGTCGTCTCTCATGCCAATGAATCTCCTTGCGTGTGTGTGTTGGGTTGCGGGTTGGTCGTGCCCTCACAGTTCGATGACCCGTCCGTCGTTCGCGGCCTCGAAGCCCTCGATGGGAAGCGCCGCCAGCACGTCTTGGCCCATGTGGGTGAGGACGATGCGCTCGCAGTCCAAATCCGCGCGGCGCGCGCGCAGGGTCTCGATGTCCATGTGGACGGGGGCGCCCGGCCGCAGGCTCCACGCCTCGCAGATGAAGATATCGGCCCCTGCGGCCGCGTCGATCAGGCGGTCGTCCCACGCCGTGTCGCCCGAAAAGGCGATGACCTTGCCCGCGACCTCGATGCGCAGCGCGTGCGGGTTGGTGGCGGGAACGTGGGTCACGGGATAGCCGGTCACGGTCAGTCCACCGGGCCAGGCCCGCTCGAGCGGGGTGGGGCGGAGGGATGCGTATTCGCGGATGTCGAGGTTGAAGCGGTCCGGACGCGGGGAGTCCGCGGGGAACAAGTGTTCCGCCAACCCGGGCAGGCGCCGCGCGATGCCCGCCGGGCCGACCACGGCAAGGGGGCGGCGCACGCCCGCGGCCGCCCGCTGGAGCGCCAGCCAGGGAATGCCCGCGTAGTGGTCGCCGTGCATGTGGGTCACGAGCACGGTGTCGATTGCGTTCGGGTCGACGCCGAACCTGCGGAGCCCGACCAGAGCCGAGGCGCCGCAATCCACGAGGAATCGACGGGTGTCCGACTCCACGCACAGGCAGGTCTGGAGCCGTCCCCCGCTCCCGAACGCGTCGCCGGTGCCGATGAAGCGGACGCGGATGGAGCCCCCGGCCGACCCCCCGCCTCCGGCGGTGACATGCGCGCCGCCGCCGCCCGCTCGGGCGTCGGTCTTGCGGCCAGCCTCCGCCCGGTCGCGCGCGGCGTCCCGTTCGCCCTGGGACGTCGCGCGCGGGCGCCGGCCCGACGGCGGATGGTCGCCTACCACAGCTCCTCCTTCTCCATGGTCGTGAACAGAAGCACCCGTTCCTTCACGGGCTCGCCGGTGAGGGTCTCCCAGCATTTCGCGTACAGGTCCACCTGTCGGCGGTACGCGCGGCGCCGGCGCGGGAAGTCCGGGTCGTCGCCCACGTCGGTCTTGTAGTCCACGATCACCCATCCGTCCGGTTCGCGGAAGGCCAGGTCGATGACGCCCTCCACCAAGCGCCGGACACCGCTCCCCCGCTCCGGGCGTTCGAGGGCGAAGGGCACCTCGGATTGGCGCGCGTCGGTCCGCTCGGCGCGGCGCCAGAGTTCCGACGCCCTCACGCGCGCGACCAGCGCCATGAGTTCGTCCAGCTCGATGGGCGCGCCGCGCTCGTCCCGCGGGCGTTCGTGCTCGACCAAAAGGGCCCGGGCCGCCAGCTCGAGCGCCTCGCCCGCCAGTCCCGCCGCCGCCGCCGCCAGGGTCCCGTGCACGGCGCCGCCCCACGCGTAGCCACGGAGGCGCACGGGTCCCGAAGCCGCCCGATCCGGCGCATGTTCCCGCCTCGTCGTCCCCGCGTCGTCCACCTCATCCCCGCTCCCGGCCTGGGTTCGCGCCGCGTCGTCGCCCGAGCCGTTCGCCTCCTCCCCACCCTTCGCCAGCTCGGTGACGGACGCGAACGCGCGCGATGGCCGCGCCCCCTCCGCCACGCCCGCCTCGGCCGCCGCCGTCTCCGCGACCAACCCGGCCGCGCTTCGCGCCATGCGCGCGCGCGACCGCGGCGGATCGGCCGCCAGCTCCAGAGTCCGGGCGTTGCGGTTCAACCAGTCGTCGAAGATGCCCCAGCACGATTTGCCGGGCTTGCGCGCGACCACCAGCTCCTCCCGCGCCCGCGTGCAGGCGACGTACAGAATCCGCTGCTCCTCGGCCTCCAGGAACCGCACCTCCTCGCGCGCGTGTTCGCGCCATCCCCGCGGTTGCGCGAGGGTTCGGGAGCCATATCGCCCGGAGGGGGTGGTGATGGCGGCGAACGCCTCCGAGCCACCATCGGCGTTGCGGCGCGTGTGGGCGTCCGGCCGTCGGGTGTGCGACACGGTCTGTCCCGGGTTGGCGAGAATCACGACCGTGCCCTGCAGGCCCTTGGCCTTGTGCAGGTTCATGACCCGCACGGCATCGCCCCGGCCCGGATCGAACGGCGCCTCCGCGTCCTCCCAATCGAGGCCCGCCTCAAGCGCCTCGACCGCTCCCGCCAGCGACGCGTTGCCCCGAAGGGCCTCCGCCCGCACCGAGTCCAGCGCGTAGGCCAGAATGCCCGCCTTCAGCGTGCCGAGCTCGCCGCTCGCGACGAAGGGCATCAACCCCAGCCGATCCACCAAGCGTCCGATGACGATGTCGGCGGGTTCCCGGCGGCTCTCCCTCCACCATTCATGCAGCGTGGCGAGCGCCTCCGCCACCTCCGGGTCGGGCGGGTCGCCGGGCGCTCCATCGCCCTCCCGCCCCAGGTCTCTCGGCCTTGCCGTGAAGTCGAATCCGCCTCCGGCGAGCGCGTGCCGGGTCAGCCGCTCGTGGTCGAGCCCGAAGAAGAGCCCGGTGAGCACGGCCAAGACGTTCACCCTGTTGCCCGGGTCGATGAGGGTTTCGAGCAGCAGAACGAGTTCGGCGAGCTCCTCCTCCGGCCCGGCCCGCGCTCCCGACACCTCGATGCTCACGTCGCGCTCCTCCAGCGCGCGGGCATACAGGTCGAGGTGGGCCTTCTTCCGGGTGAGCACCACGAAGTCGCCCGCGGCGCGCTCCCCGGCATCGATTCGGGCCCGGATCCAGCTCGCCAGCATGTCCGCCTCGAGGCGCGCGACGTCGGCTCGGCGCCTGGCCTTGGGCACGAAGTACTGAAACACTCCCTCCCTCCCGTCGGGTGGGCGAGGGTGGGGCACCATGGGCGCGAAGCGCGCCTGGTGGTCGGTTTCCTCCCGGGGGAAGCGGCCCGGTTGGTCGAAGACCTCGTTCACCAGGTCGGCGACGCTCCGGCGCGAGCGGAAGTTGGTGATGAGCGGGAGCACCGCGCCGAACTCGGCGAAGCGCGCGCGCACCTGGTTGTAGACGGCGATGTCCGCGCGCCGGAAGCGGTAGATGCTCTGCTTCGGATCGCCGACCACGAAGAGGGCGCCGGGTCGCGGCACCACGGTGCGCCAGTCGGCCCGTCCGGGTTGGTCGCCGGGAGCGTCGTCCGGGCTGGACGCGAGCAGGAGGAACAGCTCCGCCTGGATCGGGTCGGTGTCCTGGAATTCGTCGATCAGGACGTACCGGTACCGTCGCCCGAGATCGCGACGCACGCCGGGGTGTTCGCGCAGCAGCCTCACGGTGAGCGTCAGCAGGTCGTGGAAGCTGAGCAGCCCGACGCGGAGGCGTTCCTCGGCGAACTCCAAGGCCGCGCGCCGCACCAGCGGGATCGCCATCGCGTAGAGATGGGCGAGCCAGCGGTCCAAGTGCGGGCGAATCGGGCCGTCCTCTCCTCCGAGCGCCGCCAAGTCCTCCCTAAGCCGCCTCACCTCGTCCTCGTCGCCCCGCCAGCGCCTGAGAACGAATTCATTCCTCGCGGACATTTGGCTGGCCGCGTCGAAGAGCGCCGCGGGGTCATCCCACCCACGGAACCGGCGCGTGTAGCGGAGGGCGCGCACCATCGTCTGGGTGCCGTCCCACTTCGGTTTGGGCTCTTCGTCCGGAAGGAGCGCGAGGGCCCGGTCGAGCAGCGGCTCGATCACGGCGCGCACTTCGCGCGTCTCTTCCGGTCCCGGCGCGCCGACCGGCTCGACGGGATACGCGACGTCCAGGTGTTCCACCATCTGGTCGAAGGCTCCGCGCAGCTGGTCCAATCGGAGCCCGCCGCGCGCCAGCCGTTCGATGACCGGATCGGAGTCCGAGACGACGCGCTCCACGAAGCGGGTCCAGAAGCGGTCCTGAAGGAGACGGGTCTCGGCCTCCCGCGCCTCCTGGAACTCCGGATCGAGGCCCGCCTCGATGGGGCGCTCGCGGAGCAGACGCGCGCAGAACGCGTGGATGGTGCCGAGGAACGCCCGGTCGATGTGGTCGATGGCCCGTCGCAACCGGGCAGCCTTGCCCTCCTCCGGTAGCGCGCGCGCATCGCGGTGGCGCCGCTCCAACACCTCCTGGAATCGCTCCCTCAGCTCGGCCGCCGCCTTGCGCGTGAAGGTGACGGCCGCGATCCCGGCAACGTCCACGCCACTCTCGACCAGCGCCACCATGCGGTCCACCAGCAGGGTGGTCTTTCCCGATCCGGCGCCCGCCTCGACCAGGAAGCTGGTGTGGAGCTCCGTTCGGACGCGCCGGCGCTGTTCCTCGTCCACCGGGGGTCGCGCGTCCGCTTCGGCACGGCGGGTCTCGGATGGGTTCACGAGTCCCGGGCTCCGGGGTTGGGTGGGGCCGGGGCGATGGTCGACGGGGGCGTGGTTGGCGTCCGCTCGTCGGCTTCCAAGGCGTGCAGGAACCCGGGCCCCTCCTCGTCCCAGTTGCGGATGGCGCGCAAGCCCGCGAGCTCGGGCGCCTCGCCGATCCGCTCCTTCACCCAGCTCGCCAGCGGGGATGATTGGACGCCGAAGTCGCCCACGCGCACGCGGCACACCGCCTGATAGTCGCAGAAGCGACAGTCTCCCGGGTCGTCGGTGGGGAGGAAGTGGCCGCCGGCGATGCGGTCGAGGAGCCGGGAGACCAACTCGGGACCCGCGGTCAGGTCGCCGGCCGGGTAGGCGCGGCGCTGGTTCTCGCCCTTGCGGGTGGGGAAGTGGTATTCCATGACCACGGCCCGCCCGTCGTACAGCCTGCTCGCGACCGCCGAGTACACGACGTGCTGCAGCCGCCGGCCGCCGTCCCACGTGCCCTTGCGGCCGGAGAACGCGAAGGTGCCGCCCGTCTTGTAGTCCACCACGCGCACCCCGTTGGGCAGCGCGTCGACGCGGTCGATGGCGCCGCGCACCATCACGTCGCCGGTGGGCGTGCGGAGGGGAAGGGGTGGGTCGTCCCCGAGCCCAAAGGCCCGCTCGGTGTCGATCCACCGGGGCGGGTCGCGCCGGATCATGTCGACGAACGACGCCGCATCGCCCGCGAGCGCCTCCATCTCCCTCTCGCGCACCGCGTCGCTGGGCGCCGGCACCTCGCGCGCGGCGCGCGCGACCTCCCGATCCAGAATCGAAAAAACCAGGCGCTCGAACGCCGGATCCTGGTATTCGACGTCCCCTTGGCGGGCCTCGACAAGGGCGCGCTCGTACACGCGGTGCAGGATCCTCCCGCGCCCGAGAGGGTCCAGCCAGCCCTCGGGATCGTAGGCCGGATCGTCGGGGGGGGTGACGCGCATCACGTACCGATGGAGGTAGCGTTTCGCGCACGCGCCGAGCGTGGCCAAGGCGCTGGCGGACACCGCGAGCTCGGGGTTTCGGCGAGGGTCCAGCTCGGGTCGCGGGGCGATCCGTCCGTGGAAGGCGGTGACCGCGTCGCCGGCCAGCGCGGCGCGCGCGCGCCACCCGGCCGCGATGCGGGGGAAGGCCTCGCGCACCGCTTCCCCGCCGTCCAGCAGGCGGCCATCCCGTTCCAGCGACGCCATCCAGACGTCGGTGGAGTCGAGGCGAGTTGTGCGCCGAGGGACCAGGCCGGCGCGCGGGCGCCGGGTGGCCGCCAGGTCGTCGAAGGTGGCGGACGCGTCGCGCCGCATGAGCCGAAAGGCCTGCAGGAGGTCCGAGGAGGGGGAAACGGCGCGCGCCTCCGCGGGATCCCAGGCCGCGTAGCTCAGGCAGGTCGAGCCGCGTAGGCGGGCGAGGAGCGCCGCCAAGGCGAAGCGGCGTTCGCGCGCGCGGTCCTGGGAGAGAGGCAGGTCGGCCCGGGTCAGCCGCGCGCGGTCGGCGTCGAGGAGGTAGGGGTCCTGGGCGGCCGACCCCGCCATCCGGTGGGCGTCCAGCCCGACGACGAAGGTGGCGCGGCGTCCCGTCCGGCCGCCGGTGCGGATGTCGGTGAAGTGGAGCGCCCCGCCCGCCGAGCTCCACGGGGCGCTCCCCTCCGCGCGCGGAGCGGGGACCGGGAAGGAGAGGTGGCGGCGCACGATGGCGGCCGCGGCGCGGTAGTCGGTCGTGCGCACGAGGACCGCCTCGATGCGCCGGAGGATGCCGGTCGCGCGCTCGAGCGCGGCGTCGTCCACCGAACTCCCGGGCGACGCGCGGCCCAGGAAGCGCCGCAACCCGCGGGCGACTCGCGACGGGGACACCGGAAGGGCGTCCGGGTCGCCGCCCGCGGCAACCGGTGGCGTCGCGCGCAACACCGGAGCCAGCAGGCCGCGCAGTCCCCGGAGCTCCCGCCGCGCGCGCCGCCTGCGGCGTTCGAGCTGCTCGTCCGACTCGTACCTGCGGGCGGAGAGCCCGTCCGCCTCCGCCAGCGCCCCCTCGATGGCGGGGAGGTACCGTTCGCGTCCCCACCCGATGCGCAGCGCGCGCAGCCGCCGGGCCAGCGTGGCGCCGCGGATCCAGTGGTTGGGTCGCGGGGCGGCGAGGTCGTTCGCGTAGAGCAGGGTGCGCACGATGTCCGCGTGGAAGCCGCCCTCGATCCAGCGGAAGTACGCCGCCGCCACCCGCCCAGGCCGGGTTCGTTCCACGGGCAATCCGGTGGCGAAGGTCACGGGCACGCCCATCCGCTCCGCGAGCGCGTGCAGCGCGGAGCCGTACGTGGCCGCGTCGGTGGCCACGATCTCGACCTCGTCCCATCGCAAGCCACGCTCCCGCGCCCGTCGCATCACCTCGCGCAGTTCGGCCTCGACGCTGTTGGCCACGAAAATGTCGAGGTCGGCGGCCGGGGCTTGCTCCGAGGCACCTTGGACATCCCCCGCCGCCCCCGCCCCCCCCTCCACGTCGTGCAGGTGCGAGAGCCGGCCGGGTCGCTCCCGGGCCGAGCGCCACACCACGGAACCCGGCACCTCCAGCCCGCGCACCGGATCCGCCTCCAGCACCTCCGCGCCACCGTGTTGGAGCGCGGCGAGGAATTGGCCGGCCAACCCCCGCCGCTCGATCCCGGGCACCAGGTAGACCCGTTGGGTCGCGAGCGCCCCGGCCGCCCCGCGCGCCTCCCCCCCCGCACGCAGCACCCCGTTCGCCGTCCGGTACACGCCCGCCGCGTCCGCGAGCCTGCCCCGGCGCAGTCGGCGTTCGTACGCGGCGAGAACCTCGCACAGGATGCGCGCCTTGGCCGGGTCGGCGAGCCGGGCGTCGCGGACCCGCCCGGGCCGCACGCCCGCCAGCCGCAGGTGGGTCGTCGCGCGCGCGAGGGCCCGCCGCATCCCGACCCTTCGGGCCAGCCGGGAGTGTTCGTCCTCCTCCCCCCCCAGCAGCACCTCGTCGATGGCCTCGTCGAGCAGGGCCTCCTCGTCGAAGGCGTCCGCGAGCCGAATCGCGCGCGCGGCCAGGGCGGGCCCGGCCACCGTGATCGCCAGCATGCGGGTCGTGGTGGCCTCGAACCCCACCCACGACCCCGTGCGGAGCGCGAGCTGGCGTAGGAGCTCGCGACCCTCGCCCCCGCTTCCGCACACCAGCACCTTGCGCTCGAGGGGGTAGCGGGCCGACACGCGCGCGAGCGATCGAACCAGCGCGGGCGCGTCGGCGAGGTCGGGGTGGGGGACGGGCGGACGATCCGGCCGGTCGAGGGCGGGGGGGGCTGGCCGGTGGTCCGTCGGCGTATCCGCCCGGCCGGGGGGGGAAGCAACGCCTTGGACGGGCTCGTCGTCCGTTCCGCGGGCCCCGGCCCCGAGGTCGGCTCGAGTGCCGACCTCCTTGTCGGCCCCCGCCCCGAGGTTGGCCGGATTCGTCTCCGCGTCGGCCCCAGTCCCCAAGTTGGCCGGGCTCACGTCCTTGCCGGCCGCTTCCCGCGGGTCGGCCAAGCTCGCGTCCGCGTCGGCTCCGACCCCCAAGTCGGCCGGTCTCGCCGCTTGGTCGGCGGTCGGAGGTCCCGTCGCGTCGCCGGACGGTGGCGCCGGTTCCCGCCCGAACCCGAGGGAGAGTTGGCCGTCGTCCGGTTCGCGCGGCATCAGCGAACCCGGACCGTCACGCGCCTTCCCGGCCCCGCCCTCCCGGGCTCTCGGCGCCCGGACGGTTTCACCCGCGTTCCTCCACCGATTCGGGCCGCCCGCCGCCCCGGCCCGCGAGCGGTCACGGCGCGCCGGGCGATTCCGCCACCGGGGGGAATCGCCACACGCCGCCCGCGGTTCGCGCTCCCGCCGGCCATCCCCCGCGTCACCTCCGCCACCGCACGAACGGATAGACGAAGCGGGCCAGAGCGGATCGCGGGTAGCCTTCCTCCATTCCCTCGAAGCCGAGCCGCTCCGGCTGCTCGCGGTCCGACGGCCAGTGCGCGGTCCCGAAGATCCAGTCCCACACGCTCAGCACGATGCCGAAGTTCTGCCCCCCCCGCCCGTGTTGCACGACGTCGTGATGCCACACGTGCATTCTCGCCGAGTTGAACAGGTAGCGCAGCGGTCCCCAGTCGATGCGCAGGTTGGCGTGGTTGAGGTGCTGCATGAGCGTGCCCACGACGGCCATCAGCAGGATCACCGCGCCGTCGACGCCCAGCACCACCAGAGGCAGGTACGACAACGTCTTGTAGACCACCACCTCGCCCCAGTGGAAACGGAAGTTCCCGATCCAGTCCAGCTCCTCGATGCTGTGATGCAGCTTGTGGAATTCCCACAGCCACGGGTTCAGGTGGAGCAGTCGGTGGATGTTCCACTCGATGAAGTCCTTGACCACGAAGAACACCAGGAACTGGAGCCAGAGCGGCTGCGACGAGACCAGCGCGAGCGACTCGGGCACCGGCACGCCCATCTCGAACAGCGCGCCGTTGAAGGCCTGCACCAGCCGGCCCGTCACCATCGCCAGCAGAACCCCGAGGTAGTGTCCGTTGAAGACGAGCCAGAACAAGTCCTGGCCGATGCCGCGCCGCAGCGCCCGCTGCTCCCGGCGCCAAGGCCGGAGCCTCTCGAGGAGGAAGCAGAAGAGCGAGGTGGCGATCAGCCAGAAGTAGTACTGAAGGTAGATGGGCATCGGGGTCGGGTTCTCGCCGGATGTGGGGGATGCGCGTCACATATTCCGACCAACCCCGGCGGCACGGCAACCGGTCTCGGGGTCCGTGGATGAGTCCGCCCCGGTGCCGGGAGCTCCCAGGGCGGGCGCGCCGACCGGGCGGCTACGGTCCGTACCATCCACCCGGCCGGGCGCACGCGCCATCGAGGCGAGCTCGGGCCACGGCCCCTACGGCGCCGGCGTGTCGGTCAGGCGCCAGAGCACCCAGCTCGCCACCGACCGCAGCGGCCTCCACGCCTTCGAGCGCTCCAGCACCGCCTTGGGGGTGGGCCGTTCGTCGAGCTCGTCCAGCCGGCGCAGGCCCTCGCGCACCCCGAGATCGGTGGCCGGCATCACGTCCAGGCGTCCGAGCTTGAAGAGGAGGAACATCTGCGCGGTCCAGACGCCAATGCCGCGCACCTCGGTCAGCCGTTCCACGACCTCCTCGTCCGGGAGTCGTCCGAGGCCGCGCAGGCGGAGCGTCCGCGACTCCACCCGCTCGGCCAGATCGACGAGCGCGAGCATCTTGTTGCGCGAGAGCCCCGCGCCCCTCAGCGCCTCCTCGGGCAGGGCCAGCAGCTGCGCGGGCGTGGGAAAGCCGCGGCCCGGCGCGAGCGCGCGAACGCGTCCGTGGATGGTCTTCGCGGCGGCTCCGGCGAGCTGCTGGTAGATGATCGAGCGGCACAGGTAGTGGAAGGCCGAGAAGCGGCGGCCTTGGCGGGCGAAGTCCGGAAACGTGGGCACCCTCGCCATGGCGGCCCCCAGGCGCGGGTCGGATTCGGCGAGACGGGCCAGCTGCTCGGCGGTGGGCGGCATGGTCGCGGGTGAGCGGGGGATGGGAGGGGGGATGGGTGGATGAGGTGCGGGAAGGTAACGTCACCCGCCCGTCCGGGCCCTCCCGAGGACTCCACGCGGCCTTGGAGTCCGTGGATGAATCCACCCGAGCACCGAGAGTGGCGGGGCGCCGGGCTGGCAAGGCGCCTTGAAGGCCCGATAGTAGAGCTATTGGGACGAAAGGCAACGTCGAGCGCAGCGGTTCAGCGCGGATGCAACGCCGCTCGAATGCCGGGGGGAGTTTGTCCGCGGGCTCCTACGGTTCGGACGTTGGCCACTCCCCGAAGGCGAGCTCCCCGATGTCGTACCAGTCGATCCCGCGGTCCGGGATGCCATCGGCGTCCTCCGGTCCCACCGGCCGGTTGACTAGGACGGCGAGGGTCGAGCCGAGCACGTCGAAGCCCACGCCCCGATGCCGCACGCGCACCGAGCCGGCATACTCCGAGCCCTCGAAAACGTCGAAGTGGGAGTACGCCTCGCGGTCGCGGTTGGTGAGCACCCAGAATCGGTCCTGGTCGTCCGCCACGTAGCCGGCGCCGTAGGTCTTCGGTCTGGCGCGGTACTCGTCAGGCTCGCAGGGAAGGGCCAAGGCCACCGCGGCCGGCGACCTGCAGCCCTCGAGGTATCGCGCCATGTCCGCGGGGGTCGGGTATTGGGGCGCGTACAGGGGAGACCGCGCCAAGGTCCCGTCGTCGGCGTCCGGGTGGGCGAAAAAGAGCATTTGTCCGCGGCAGAGGGAGTGGAAGACCATGCCGCCGGAAGGAAACTTGCGCGCGCCAAACAACCCCGCCGGATGCGCTTGTCCCGACGGGAAAACGGTGGGGCAATCGGCGGCGGCGGCCAGCGAGGTGGGGAAGACCCGCTCCCAGAGAATCCCTCCCGTCGCAATGTCGATTACGAGATGCCGAATATCCAGATTGGCCGTCGCCACATTCATCTCCCAGTACTCGCCCGCCAGCACCGAGTCCACCGGCGCGGCCGGCCGGACGCGCCCGGGCAGTCGGACTTCGGACACGAGCGTGCCGGTAGGTTGGAACAACACCATCTTCGCTGTCCCGATGACGCCCACCGTTCCGTTGGGACCGCGCGTGATGTGTTCCATCGCGTAGCGGAACTCGCCCGGGCCCCCGCCGCGCCGCCCGAAGACATGCGTCGGCCCGCCATCGCGACGGACGCAGTGCACCCGCTCTTCGTAGGTGTCGATGACGCACGCGACGCCCTCGGTTGCGAGCGCGAGCTCTCCCGCCAGCGACAATGGAGCCGACGAGGCCGTGGTGGGTGTCAGGGGAGTCGAGGCCGCCTCGGGCGCGGGCGCCGCGTCGCAACACGCCATGATGAGCGCGAGCGTTGCTCCGAGGCACGGCTTGCCGACGCGAGCGGAGCGCTTGGGCATGGGTCGCCCATCGAACGAACTTGTGTCCACCCAACCTCCCGTCCGGCATTGGGCTCGCACCGCGTACACTCCGCCGCCGGTCCCGACCCGAACTTGGGTCCGCCGAACCACCCGTCCGGCTGAGGCCTCCCCCTCATGGGAATCACCATAGCGGGCAGCCCCCACGCGGACCACAACCGCCGCATCCAGAGTACGAAACGGAACCGGCGGCACAGCCGCCATCCGAACTCGGGAGGCGCCATGCACCCTCCAGCCCTCGCCTGCGTACTCGCCGCGACCTTGTGGTCCTTCGCTCCCGCGGAGACGAAAACCGCCGCGTCGCATCTCCCGCGCGCCACCGTGTCGGGCACGGTCACCGATGCCGGGAACGGCCAGCCGTTGGCCGGCGCCCGCGTGTTCATCGCCGGCCAGACCACGTTCGTGACGTCGAACGACGCGGGGACGTACACCTTCATCCTGCCGGGCGATGGCTGGGACGGACGCGACGTCGAAGTGCGCGCCGAGGCGGCCGGGTACCGAAGCGTGACGCGCACGGTCCGCTTGGCGGGCGCCACCACGCGGGTCGACGTGGCCCTGACCCCGGGCGTTGACATGATGTCCGGGGACTCGGCGTTGTCCAACCTGGTGTCGTCGCTGGCCCCGCGCGCCGCGCCGTCCGGCGGCACGCCCACCTTCAGCCCCCTTCCGCGGGCCCCGGCGGGGTGGAGCACCGCCGTCGCCTGGCCCCCGCCCGATTTCAACACGGAATCGTACGCCCACATCCGAGAGGCGCGTTTTCTCAACGTTGAGGGCAACCCCCTGTCCACCTTCGCCATCGACGTCGACCGGGCGTCGTACTCCAACATGCGGCGCTTCATTTCCCGGGGGATGCGCCCCCCCATCGACGCCATCCGCGTCGAGGAGCTCGTCAACTACCTCACGTACGACGACCCGGCGCCCCGCGGCGCGCATCCCTTCGCCATCACCACCGAGGTGGGCGCGGCCCCCTGGCGGCCGGAGCACCGGCTGGTGCGCATTGGTCTGCGGGGTCGGGACGTGGCCGCCGACGAGCTGCCCCCCGGCAACCTGGTCTTCCTCATCGACGTGTCCGGCTCCATGGAGTCACCCGACAAGCTGCCCCTTCTGAAGTCGTCCCTGCGCCTGCTGGTCGCGCAAATGAGGCCCGTCGACCGGGTCGCCATGGTGGTCTACGCCGGCCAGGCGGGGCTCGCCCTGCCCCCCACCTCGGGGGCGAACAAGAGCGAGATCCTCCTCGCCATCGACCGGCTGAAGGCGGGTGGGTCCACCGCCGGCGGCGCCGGCCTCCGGCTCGCGTACGGGATCGCGCGCGAGAACTTCCGCCCCGAAGGGAACAACCGCGTCATCCTCGCCAGCGACGGTGACTTCAACGTGGGGCCGTCGAGCGACGCGGACATGATTCGCCTCGTCGAGGAGGAGCGCGAATCCGGCGTCCTCCTTTCCGTGCTCGGCTTCGGCACCGGCAACCTCAAGGACTCGAGGATGGAGCGGCTGGCCAACCACGGGAACGGCGCCTACGCCTACATCGACGGCGAACGCGAGGCCGCGAAGGTGCTGGTGAGCGAGTTCGCGGGCACGCTCTTCACCATCGCGAAGGACGTGAAGGTGCAGGTCGAATTCAATCCCCGGGAGGTGCGCGCGTACCGGCTCATCGGCTACGAGAACCGCGCGCTCCGGGCGGAGGATTTCGCCAACGACCGCGTGGACGCCGGGGAGCTGGGCGCGGGTCATTCCGTGACCGCCCTCTACGAGGTCGTGCCGGCGGGCGTGGAAGGACCCGATTTGGCCGACGCGCCGCCGCTCCGCTATCGCGATCGCCCGGGCGTCACCCGCCGGGCGGCATCCGGGGAACTCGGCTTCGTGCGGCTGCGCTACAAGCCGCCCCGCGAATCGAGGAGCGTGCTCACGCAGCAGGCGTTTGTCGACCGCGGGGGCGATGGCTCCACGGACCTGCGCTTCGCCGCGTCGGTGGCCGCCTTCGGCATGCTGTTGCGGAGCTCGGATCATGTGGGCGACTATTCCTTGGATAAAGTGCTGGAGCTCGCGCGCGGGTCGCTCGGCGAGGACGGGGAGGGCTACCGACGCGAATTCCTGAAGCTTGTCCGCGAAGCTCGCGGGCACCGTTTGCTCAAGCGCTGATCCGCGATGGCGGGCCGCCCCGCCAAGGCCGCGCGACCCGCGGTCGAGACCCGACGTGCCTTTTTGTTGCCCAGCGATCACCCCGGCGCATTCCCGGAGAAGAGACCGATGATACCGAACACGAAGATCCCGCATGGAAGGGCCGCGAACCGCGAACCGCGCGCGCTCGGGCTCACGCGTGCGCTGCTCGCCCTGTGGGTGGGCGCGGCGGCCCCGGGCGTGGTGGCCCAACAGCTGCCGGAGGGCGTCACCGAGGTGGCGTCCGTGGAGGGAATCACCGAGTACCGCTTGGACAACGGCCTGCGGTTCCTCCTGTTCCCCGACCAGAGCAAGCAGCAGATCACGGTGAACGTGACCTACATGGTTGGGTCGCGGCACGAGGGGTACGGCGAGACCGGCATGGCCCACCTGCTCGAACACCTGGTCTTCAAGGGCACGCCCGACCATCCCAACATTCCCGACGAGCTGACCGAGCGCGGCGCCTTCCCCAACGGCACCACCTGGTTCGACCGCACCAACTACTTCGAGACCTTCCCCGCATCGGAGGAGAACCTCGCCTGGGCGATCGACCTTGAAGCCGACCGCATGGTCAACTCGTTCATCGCGGCCGAGGACCTCGAGTCCGAAATGACCGTGGTGCGCAACGAGTGGGAGTCGGGTGAGAACCAACCCGTGGCCGTGCTGCAGAAGCGCGTCCTCTCGGCGGCGTACGACTGGCACAACTACGGCAACGCCACCATCGGCGCGCGCGCCGACTTGGAGAACGTGCCCATCGAGCGCCTGCAGGCCTTCTACCGCAAGTACTACCAGCCGGACAACGCGCTGGTCGTGATCGCGGGGCGCTTCGAACCGGAGTACGCCATCCAGCTGGTGGCCGAGGAGTTCGGGGCCATCCCGCGTCCCGACCGAACCGGCGCGAACCAGCTGTTCACGACCTACACGGCGGAGCCCGCCCAGGACGGCGAACGCACGGTCACCCTGCGGCGCGTGGGCGACGTGCAGCTGGTCATGGCGGCCTACCACGTGCCCCCCGGATCGCACGAGCAGTACGCCGCCGTGGACGTGCTCACGCACATCCTCGCCACCCGCCCGGCCGGGCGCCTCTACCAGAACCTGGTCGAGCCCGGCTTGGCCGCGAACGCGTTCGCCTTCGGCTACCAGCTGAAGGAGCCCGGCATGCTCATGGCGGCCGCCCAGGTGCGCCAGGAGGACTCGCTCGAGGAGGCCGCCGCCGCGCTGCTCGCCACCGTCGACGAAATGGCCGAGGCGCCCCCCACCGAGGAGGAGGTGGAGCGCGCGCGCACCGACTACCTGTCGAGCATCGAGCTGGCCTTCAACAACCCCCAAGGCATCGCGCTCCAGCTGAGCGAGTGGGCGTCGATGGGCGACTGGCGCCTCTTCTTCCTGCACCGCGACCGGTTGGAGCAGGTCACCCCGACCGCGGTCCACCAAGTCGCGCAGGCCTACCTCAAGCCCTCCAACCGCACCGTCGGCTACTTCCACCCGACGGACGAAACGCCGGCCCGCGCCGAGATTCCCGCCGCGCCGGACGTGGCGGCGCTGGTCGCCGGATACACCGGTCGGGAGGCGGTGGCCGAGGGCGAGGCCTTCGACCCGACCCCGGCCAACATCGACCAACGCACGGTCACCACGGCGCTGTCCAACGGCGTCGAGGTCTCGTTCCTGCCCAAGGAGAACCGGGGCGACGCGGTGAGCGTGCAGTTCTCCTTCCGCCACGGCACCGAGGCCGCGCTCATGGGTCGGGCCACGGCCGGATCGCTGGCCGGCTCGATGCTGATGCGCGGCACGACGCGGCGCTCGCGCCAGGAGATCAGCGACGAGCTGGATCGGCTGAGGGCGCAGGGCGGCGTCAACGGGTCGGCGCTATCGGTCGGCGGATCCTTCACCACTGTGAGAGAGAACCTGTCGGCCGTCCTCCGGCTGGCCGGCGAGGTGTTGCGCGAACCCGCCTTCGACGCCGACGAGTTCGAGCTCCTCCGGGAGGAGCGGCTGGCGGCCATCGAACAACAACGGTCCGAGCCCCAGGCGCTCGTTTTCCAGGCCTTCAACCGGCACCTGAATCAGGTTCCCCCGGACCATCCCCGCTATTCGACCACCTTCGACGAGGACATCGAGCGCCTGACGGCCGCGACCGTCGAGGATGCGAGAAGCTTCTGGTCCGCGTTCCACGGGGCGGAGGGCGGCACCATCGCGGTGGTCGGGGACTTCGATCCCGACGAGACGCTGGCCGTGCTGGAGGACGTGTTCGGCGACTGGACGGCGCCCGAGCCCTACGAGCGCGTCCCGGATCCGTACGTCGAGGCCGAGACCGTCAATCTGGACATCGAGACCCCCGACAAGGCGAACGCGTGGATGGTGGCCGTCACCACCTTCCGCATGCGCGACGACGACCCTCGGTATCCGGCGCTGCGCATGGCCGACTTCATGCTGGGCGGCGGGTTCCTGAACTCCCGCCTGCCGACCCGCATCCGTCAGGAGGAGGGGCTCTCCTACGGCGTCGGCTCCCAGCTCGCGGTGCCACCCGTCGACGACGGCGGGCTCTTCCTGACCTACGCCATCTTCGCGCCCGAGAACGGCGGCAGGGTCGTGGAGGCGTTCCGCGACGAGCTGGGCAAGGCGATAGAGGAAGGGTTCACCCAGGACGAGCTCGACGCCGCCAAGCGCGGGTATCTCGACGCCCGCCAGAACGGCCGCTCCAACGACGGCACGCTCGCCTCCCAGCTCAGCAACAACCTCTTCACCAACCGCACCATGGAGTTCACCGCCGCCCAGGAAGCGGCCATCGGGGCGCTGACGTTGGACGATGTCAACGCCGCGCTGCGCGACTACGTGTCGTTGGAGAACATCTCCATCTTCCGCGCCGGAGACTTCGCCAACAAGCTGATCCCGTAGAGGGGATATCCGCGGTCCAGCGCGCCGGCGGGCCGGGGTCGCAAGGCTCCGGCCCGTTCGCGTGCGCCCCGACCAGGCGCATGGATCGCGCGCCAGCCAGCTCCGCCACTCGGATGCCGGCGGCCTGTCGCGAAAACCCGCCCGGAGCGCGCGCACCCACTCCCCCGCGCGGCCTTCATGAACGCCTTGCCGGCTCGGCGCCCGCCCCCTCGTGGTGCGGGTACCTCCGCCTTGGCCTTCGCCACGCAAGTCACTAGGTTCCCAAACCTGACCAGAAAACCTGACCAGATACCGAGGGCGCCATGCAGTTCAACATCCAGGAGGCCAAGACCCACCTGTCCAAGCTCGTCAAGATGGCGGTGGAGGGCGAAGAGATCATCATCGCGAAGCGGCGCAAGCCGCTGGTTCGTCTGGTCGTTCTCCCGGGTGTCGCGGAGCGTCCCACGCTGGGAACCGGAAGAGGGTTGGTGCGGCGCATGGGCGAGGACTTCGACGAGCCGATGACCGACTTCGCGGAGTATCGGTGAGGTGCCACTGCTCGTCGACACGCACACGCTGCTCTGGGCGATCGATGCGCCGGAGAAGCTCGGGTCGGAGGCGCGCGAGGTTCTGACGGCTCCCGGTCAACGGATCTTCGCGAGTACCGTGAGCCTGTGGGAAATCGCCATCAAGATCAGCCTGAATCGTCTCGACCTAAATCCCGACTGGCGCGGGGTCATTGCGGCCGGGCTGAGGCACATGCATGCGCGCTGGCTGACGGTCGAGCCCGCCCACTGCGGTATTGTGTCCACGCTGCCTTGGTGGCACCGGGACCCGTTCGACCGCATGCTGGTCGCGCAGGCGATCTCGGAGGATCTCGACCTCGTGACCCGCGACCGGGCCATGGCCGACTACGGCGTGCGCGTCATCTGGTGACGCCGGTCTGTCGCGCAACCCCGCACGGATCGCGCGCCAACCCGGGCGGGCGTACTATTCGGGTCGATCCCGGCCGAACCCGGAACCGAGAGGACCACATGCCCGCCCCATCCATGAATCGCCGCAGTTTCGCCCGTCTCTTCGCCGCGGGAGGGTCCGCGGCCCTGCTCGGACATCCCGCGCTCCGGGGCCTGGCGCGACGGACGTCCTCCGCTCCCCTTGTCCGCCACCGCCAGGGCGCGCGCGTGGTGGACTGGGACGAAGTGCGCGCCCGCTTCCTCATGCCGCCCGAGCTTTCGGTCATGAACGCGGCCAACCTGTGCCCGTCGCCGGCGAGCACCCTGCGGGCGGTGTACGACTACACCGAGCGACTGGACCGCGAGCCCGTGCCCAGCTTCCGGGGCGAGATGCACGGCGTCAAGGAGCCCACCCGCGACCTCCTGGCGGAATTCCTGGGGGTCACCCCGGAGGAGATCCTCATCACCCGCAACACCAGCGAGGCCAACAACTGGGTGTCGAGCGGCCTGCAGCTGGGCCCGGGCGACGAGGTCGTGATCGTGCGCGACAACCATCCCAGCAACAACCTCGCCTGGAAGGCCAAGGGCCGGCGGTTCGGCTACGCCGTGCGCGAGATCGAGCCGCCGAGCCCGCATCCCGGGGCCGACCATTACGTGCGGGCGTTTCGAGAGGCCATCACGCCCAGCACCCGGGTGATCTCGTTCACCCACCTGACCAACACCGCCGGGGATCTCTTCCCGGCCCGGGAACTGTGCGCCCTGGCGCGCGAGCACGGCGTTTTCTCGGTCGTCGACGGCGCCCAGTCCTTCGGCCTCTTCGACATCGACCTCTCCGAAGTACGACCCGATTTCTATTCCGGAAGCGCGCACAAGTGGCCCTGCGGCCCCAAGGAAACCGGGGTGCTGTACGTGAACGCCCGCGTCCACGACCGTTTCTGGCCCACCATGTACAGCGCCTACGCCGGGTCGCGGGGCCTCGCGCGCACCCACGAGGGCCTGGGCCAGCGCGACGAGCCCGCCATCCGCGCCTTCGGTGCGCAGATCGAGTTCCTGCGGGAAATCACGATGGCGGAGGTGGAGGCCCGCAGCCGCGAGCTCGCGACCGCGCTGATCGAGGAGCTGTCGGCCCTGGACGGCGTGCGCATGTGGACCTCCCGGGAGCCCTCGCGGCGCGCGGCCGTGGTCACCTTCCGACCGGGCGAACTGTCGCCCGGCGACGTGGTCGCGGCGCTGGAGGACGACGGCGTCGTGGCCGCGGCGCGCGGGGGCTCCGACCGCCCGGGCGTGCGCCTCTCGCCCCACTTCTACAACTCGCACGCGGACGTGGAGCGCGCCGTGTCGGCGATCCGGAGATACCTGCGGACGGGGCTTTGACATGCGCGGACGGGGATCTTGAATGCGACGATCTGCTTGGCGCGGGGCTACACCGTACTGATCTTCCCACCCCAGCGACCGGCGTCCCGGCCGCCCGTAGCCGCCGAGCCTTCGCCCCCTCAGCTCCCCCCGGCGCGCAGCTCCTCCACGATGCGGTTCGCCAGGTAGACCTCCTCGAGCGCCTCGAGGATGCCGCGCACGTCCACCGACACGGCGCGCGCGCGGTCGGTCAGGAAGATGTACTCGCCCGAGAGCCCCTCCGTGTTGCTGTCGAAGGCCAGCCCCACCAGCTCCAGGTCGGCGTTGACCAGGGGCGAGCCCGAGTTTCCGCCGATGATGTCGTTGGTGGACACGAAGTTGATGGGTGTGGACAGGTCCAGGTCGCCGGGAGGGTCGAGCCAGCGCGCGGGCAGATCCCATTCGCCGTCCCCGGTCCCGCCCGCCACGTGGGAATGGTGGCGGTCGTAGAGGCCGTACAAGGTGGTCACCACCGGGGCGAAGGTGCCGTTGTACTCGT
Source organism: Longimicrobiales bacterium (assembly GCA_965221265.1). Lineage (GTDB taxonomy): Bacteria > Gemmatimonadota > Gemmatimonadetes > Longimicrobiales > Gaopeijiaceae > BD2-11. The sequence continues at coordinate 1,508,973 of OZ244873.1, forward strand.
ACTCCGACACCACCCCGTCGGCGATTCGGAGCGAGAAGGTGGCGTCCGGCGGGACATCCGTTCCGTAGACTTCGAAGCGCGCCCGTCCGAGCGCCGCCGCGATCTGCTCCTCCTCGGCGGAGATGGGCCCGAGCGCCTGCTGGAAGGGGCCGATGCCCGAAATGATCGCGCCCAGCAGCTGCATCGCCGGGTCGCCCATTCCCGCGCTTCCGCCGCGAACGGCTTCAACGGCCCCCGCCGAGTCCGCGAGCACGCTTTCCGCCACCACGGAGGCGGCCACGTCCTCCGGGCTCCGGCCGCCCAGCAGGCTGGTGGCGAGCGGTGAGTTGGCCCCGTAGCTCGCCGCGATGTCGCGCAGGCGGGCGGCCAGCAGCAGCTCCTGCAGCGCCCGCGGCTGGTCCGGCACCTCGCTCAGCGACTCCATCACCCCCTCCAGCGCCTCCGGGGGCGCCCCTCCGCGCGAACCGTTGGCGTACTGGAAGGCGAACAGCGCGCGCGACAGCACGGCGCTCTCGTAGTCGGGGCTGCCGAAGGCGAGGAACGACCCGAAGCCGCCGGCGTGCTCGGCCTTGCGCTCCTGCAGCTCGGCCATCCGCGCGATCAGCCCGCCGTACGCTTCCGCCAGCTCGGGCTCGGCATCCAGCGCCTCCCGAAACGCCCGCTCCTGATCACGGCGCTTGGCCATGATCACCGGGTCGTGCAGCCCGCGCAGGATTCCCCCGTACGCCTCTTGGGTGTTGATCAGCGAGAAGATGGTGTTGCGCAGATCCAACTCCTCGGCGACGACCGGGTCCATGGCGTGGAAGGCCTCGAGCGCGTCGATGCGGTTGTTGACGAAGGCCAGCAGCCCCTTGTCGGAGACATCGCGCCGGAACTCGAGTTCGGCGACCGTCTGAATGCGGCTGGTGGAGCCCGGGTTGCCGATCATGAAGACGGCGTCGTCGCGCTCCACTCCGGTTTCGCTCCAACGGAAGAAGTTCTCGCTGGTGTCGAGCGGGTCGCCGTCCTCGTAGACGCGCAGGAAGGTGAAGTCGAGCGCGTAGCGCGGATAGGTGAAGTTGTCGGGATCGCCCCCGAAGTAGCCAATGGAGAGCTCCGGCGCCATCACCATGCGCACGTCGGTGTGGCGCCGGAAGATGTAGGCGGACGTGCGCCCGCCGTTGTAGAGCGACACGATCTCGACCTCGACGCCGGCGTCCTCGCCGCCGAAATCCTCCGCGATGCGGGCCCGGATCTCCTCTCCCGCCGACTCGCGCGCCTGCGAACGGGCTTGGGGTTCGTTGATGCCCTCCAGGGCCGCGTCCATCTCCCCGGTCACGTCGCGAATGGCGATGAGCCGGTCGGCTTCGAAGTCGTCGATGGGGCGCTCGTCCGCGAGGGTCGCGGCGTGGAAGCCGTCGTCCAGAAGGCTCTCGCCGGGCTGGGAGACCGCCGAGATGTGCTCGCGCGCGCAATGATGGTTGGTGAGCACCAGGCCGTCGGCGGACACGAACGAGGCCGAGCAGCCGGGAATGCGAAGCGCGCCCAGCCGAGCGCGACGGAACCAGACCGAGTCGGCGTCGATGCCGTAGGTGTCGCGCAGGTAGTCGGTGGGCGGGTTGTCGAAGGTCCACATGCGCCCGTTGTCGAAGCGCCCGGCGCGCACCGTGTCGAGGCCGGCGACCGCGGGCGGGGCGACCGGTGGCGGAGGCGTCGCGGGAGGTGCGGGTGCGTCGGCGTCCAGAACCGGTTCCGGCCGCGCGGGCGCGGGCGGGTCGGTGACCGTGCGTGGCATGGCGCCACCGCCGCACGCCAGGGCGAAGAGGCCCGAAAGGGCGAATATGCGTTGTGATGCCAGTCGAATGCTCAAGAGTCGAGCCTCGCCAAACGAGGGTGAAACGAACCCCGGATCGCGCCGTCGCGCCTCCGGGCCGGGAATCCGTCGGAAGCGGGTGGCTACCCGTCTCCGGGTGAAGCGTCGCCCGTCCGCGCCGCGTCCTGGACGTCGAGGATCTCGTCGATCAGGAAGAGGTCGGTGAGCAGCGCCCGGAAGTGGATGGAGGCGTTCAGGTTGTCGATCAGTTGGGAGCTGACCGCCTCCTGCGCCGAAACCAGACGGACGGCCGCGAGCGTGCTCCGGGCGTCGCGGTCCAACACCTCCGCCATGTCGGCGTACGCCGCGGAGGGCGTCAGCTTCGCGGTCGTCGCCAAGTCGGCGAAGCCCGCGCCAAGCCCGTCGAGGGCCTCCTCGCTCCGTTCCAGAAACCGCCGCACCTGGCCGCTGGGGGAACCCGGACCGGCACCCGACGCCCCCTGGGCCGCGTAGGCCAGGAAGAACTCGTAGCTTTCCTCGATCGCCTCGATTCGGGCGCGCAGCTCCTTCCGGGTCAAGTTTGCTCCGGGAGCCGCGCGGGCGGTCCGTCACCCGCCCAGCGGTCGGGGTCGTGGTGCTCCAGGTAGTCCTTGCGGTTCACGAAGCCGTTGATCATCGACATCGTGATCCACCACTTCTCGGGGCGCACGGCGAAGTAGATGTGCGCGATCACCAGCGCGATCAGCGCCACCCCGCTCAGCCCATGCACCACGTACACCACCCCCCAAGTGGCGTCGGAGAGGATGTACGGGTTGCGCGCCCAGAACCAGGTGTCCACCCGGAACATCATGAGGACGCCCGTGATGACGGCGGCGAAGGTCACGACCACGATGACGTGGTGGTACATCTTGTGGTCGAGCGGGTACTTGGCGGCCTTGGGCCCCTCGGGCTGCTCCTTGCCGAAGAAGCGCTTCACCTCCCGCTTGGCGGTCTCCACGTCCTCCCTGCCGACCCACATCGACCAGAAGTCCTGCCAGAAGGTGGAGTGGATGATGTGGTAGATCACCGTCAGGATGAGCAGCACCCCGGCCAGCCAGTGGATGGTCACCCAGGGAAACTGTATTCCCGCCCAGGGGAGGAACGCCGTGATCAACAGGGCGAACATCGAGACGGCCATCAGCCAATGGAACGCGCGCGCCGAGAAGGTGTGGCGCAGGATGCGCTCGGGGAGGCCAGGGGGCGCGGGGGCGTCGTCGCCGTGGCCGTTCGCGGTCGCCAGGCGGCGCACCCAGAGGGCGTGGCCCCCGACGAACACGATGCCCGCGATCAACGCGGCCCACATGAGGTCGAAGGAGATCCCGATGAGGACCTCCTGATTCCAGGGATTGGCCGCTCTGCGCCAGAGTTCCACGGCTACACCTCCGCGCGCACGGCCCGCCGCACCAGATTCCTCATGAGCGGGAGCTTGTACGCGTTGTGGCGAAGCGGTTGCGCGCGCCGGATCGCGATGTCGCCGGCGGCGATGCCGGTGTCGTCGGTTGGCGCCTGGCCGATGACGGCCCGTTCGGCCTGGTCCAGCCGCATCGGGTAGGGGGCGACCCCGTTCACCGAGATGCGCGCGTCCTGGATGGCGCCGCCCGAAGTGCGGATCGCCGAGGCCACGGTCACCAGCGAGAAGTCCCACGACTGCCGGTCGCGGATCTTCTCGAAGTGGAAGTCGGCGTCCGCCCAGGTGCCCGGGATGCGGATTTCGGTGAGCAGGTCGCCGGGCTCCATGACGGTCATGCGCTCGATGTCGATGCCGGGGCCGATGAAGAAGTCCTCCGCGTCGTACACGGTCTCGCCGGAGGAGTTGGCCACCACCATGCTCGCGTCCAGGGCGATCATGGCGGGCGCGGTGTCGGACGGGTTGACCGCCACGCAGCGGCTGGCGCCGAAGACGCAGTGCTCGGCGTTCATGGCCTTGGGGGCGGAGGCGTAACAGATGTTTCCGCCCGCCCGATAGCAGGGCCAACCGCCGCGGTAGTACCAGCAGCGGGTGTCCTGGGCGAGGTTGCCGCCCAGGGTGCCTTGGTTGCGAATCTGAGGGGTGGCCACCTCCCCGGCGGCCTGGGCGAGCAGCCCGAAGCGCTCCACGACGTCGGGGTGGGTCGCCACCTCGGTGAGCGAGGTCATGGGCCCGATGACGAGCCCGTCACCGTCGGCGCGGACGCCGCGCAGCTCTCCGATGGCCCCGAGGTCGACGATGGCCTCCGGCCGCTTGATGCGGTCCTTGAACCAGTCGAAGCTGTCCAGTCCGCCCGCCAGCACCCAGGCGTTTTCACCGTACTGGTCGAGAAGGTCGAGTGCGTCGCCGATGCTCGCCGGCTGGAAGAGCTCGCACGGCGGGATCATGTCGCGAATGACGGCCATGTTGGGAGCCTCCGGTTACACGTGCGTTTCGAGAGGGCGATACGGTTGCTCGGTGCCGGTGAGGGCGGCGAGCACGACCTCGGTGGTAAGCGGCGTGCGGCACAGGCACTCGCCGCCGAGGGCGTCGGCGACGGCGGACGCCACGGCGGCCGCTCCGGCCCCGATGGGCGGTTCGCCGATCCCCTTGGCGCCCACCGGCGTCTGCGGGTCGGGAATGCCGACGGCGGCCCAGTCCATGCGCATCGGCACGTCCAGAATGCCGGGGGGTCGGGCGGTGTAGAGGCGCTTGGCGAAGGCGACGCCCCACTGCGGGTCGAACACCCACTTCTGGCTGCGCGCCTGTCCGAAGCCTTGGACCGCCCCGCCGTGGATCTGGGCGGCGAGGCTGCGCGGGTGGAGCACGGTGCCGCAGTCGGTCACGCCGGTGTACTCGGTGATGTCGACCTGGCCGGTTTCGACGTCGACCTCCACCTGGGCGAAGCCCATCACCCACGACCACACACCGCCCTCGCCACCGTAGTTGTCGCGCGCCACCCCGATGAGGCCCTCGCCCGCGAGGTTGGTCGCGGACGCCGTCGTCATGGGGTTGAGGTCGTCGGGCAGCTCGTGTCCGCTGTACCTCCCGCCCATGTCGATGGCGCGCCGGGCGGCGTCGGCGAAGCTCATGCCGCGGCCGGGGTTGGCGCTCTGGAACACCCGTCCGTCCGCGCAGTCGTAGGCGTCGGGAGACCCGCCCAGCACGCCGGCCGCGATCTCCTGGAGCTTCGCCTTGGCGTCCATCGCCGCGGCGTGATTGGCGCGCGTGTGGGCGTGGGTGGTCTGGCTGCCGGACTGACTCGAGCTCCACGGCAGGTTGCGCGAGGTGTCGCCCCACACCACCTCGCAGTCGTTCCAGTCCATGCCCAGCACGTCGGCCGCCGCGCGGGCGGTGTCGGCGATGGAGTGGGTGCCCAGGTTGCCGATGCCCTGATGGATTTGGAGTTTCCCGTCGGGCCGGATCACCAGCAGGCCGTCCATCCCCCGGCTTCCGGCCACGAAGGGGCTCACGCCGATGCCCACGCCGATGGACTTGGTCCCGCGACGGGTGCCGCTGAGCCGGCTCCGCTCCTCCCAGCCGAACACCTCCGCCCCAAGGTCGAGGGCCTCGCGCGCGAAGCTGCTGGAGAGGGTGCCCCGGTTGGCGCCGATCCACGCGTCCTGGCCGGGGGCGTTCATGCGCCGGATCGCAAGCCGGTCCATGCCCAGCTCGCGCGCGGCCTTGTCCATGATGGGCTCGAGCATGGCGACGATCTGGGCGCCGCCCGGAGCCCGCTGCGCCGAGCGGGGCGGGGTGTTGGTGTACACCGAGACCGCGCGGAAGCGCATGTGCTCGGGTTGGTAGTTGAGCGTCGCCACCGAACCGGCGGTGCTGAAGTCGCCGGAGCTGCCGTAGGAGCCGGCGTCCTGAACGATGTAAAGGTCGATCGCGGTCACGCGCCCGTCGTTCCGGAAGCCCATCTTGGCGAAGGCTTGGAATCCAGGGCGGGCGCGCCCGATGGAGTTTTCCTCGTAGCGCGTGATGCGCAGCATGACCGGGCGGCCGGTCTTGCGCGACAGGATCGCGGGCACGTCGTTGATGGGCGCGCCGGAGATCTTGCTGCCGAAGCCGCCGCCGCAGTACTCCGTCACCAGCACGACGTCCGACGGGTCCATGCCCATGCGGTTGGCGAACGCCGCGTGCGTGCGCGCCGTGCTCTGGGTGGAGGTGTGCAGGTAGAGCTTGCCGTTCTGCCAGTACGCCATGCAGCTGCGCGGTTCCATCGGATGATGGGAGAGCGACTGGTGCAGGATGGTTTCCTCAAGCACCAGATCGGCATCCCCGAAGCCGGCCTCCACGTCGCCGATGTTGAACTCCACCTGGGGCTCGCCCATGGGCAGCCGGTCGGGGCCCGCCGCGTCGAAGTCCGCGTCGGTCCACTTGAACTCCTCGATTTGGCGGGTCTGGCCCTCGCGCCTCTGGATGTTGCCGTCCAAGCGCGCGTTGGGGCCGCCCGGGCGCAGGCTGTCGAGCGGATCCACCACGAAGGGCAGGGGCTCGAAGTCGACGCGGATGGCTTCGATGGCGTTGGCCGCCGTGGTTTCGTCGACCGCGGCCACGGCCAGCACGGGCTCGCCCTCGTAGAGCGGCTCGTTGGTGAGCGCGGCCTCCGCGGCGACCCCGGTGATTTCCGGCATCAGGGGGTCGTCGGCCGTCAGGATGTCGACCACGCCCTCCATCGCCAGCGCAGCGCTGGCGTCAATGCGGCGCACGCGGCAGTGGGGCATGGGGGAGAGCAGCAGCTTCGCGAAGAGCATGCCCTCCGCGCGGAAGTCTTCGGCGTACCTGGCCCGACCGGTGATCTTGGCTCGCAGATCCGGGGGGGCGATGTCGCGTCCAATAGCCTTCTCGGCCATTTCATCCTCCTCCTTGGAAGGCCGCCGGTCAGGCGCGCTGGCTCATGTGCTCCACGGCCCGTTCCGCGGAGTCGAGGATCTTGTTGTAGTCGCCGCAGCGGCAGAGGTTGCCGGACAGCGCGCGCGCGCACTGCTCGCGGGTGGCGCCCGGGTTCGATTCCACCAACTCCACCATGCTCATGATGAAGCCCGGTGCGCAGAAGGCGCACTGGAAACCGCCCTCGTCCATGACCGCCTGCTGCACGGGGTGCAGCTCGCCATCCGCGCTCTCCAGCCCCTCGATGGTGCGGATGGCCCGCCCGCGCACCTGGTGCGTCAGCATCGAGCAGGCGTAGTGCGTTACGCCGTCGATGTGGACGGTGCAGGCCCCGCACTCGGCGCGGTCGCACCCCAGCTTGGTCCCGGTGAGCCCCAGCTTGTAGCGCAGGGTCATGGCCAGCGTCTCGTAGGGGAGCACGTCCACCCGACGCTGCTGGCCGTTGACGGTGAGCGTCATGAGGCGCTCCACCCCGCCCCGGGCCTGGCCGGCGGTCAGGACGCCCGACCCCCGGAACAAGTAGCTGGACGCGGAGACGGTCGCGCCCGCCGCGATCACTCCCTTGATGAACTTGCGCCGGGAGTAGTTGCGGGGACCGCGGTCGCGGATGATCTCGACTTCGGTCACGGTCGTCACCTCCTTCGTGGCGTCGCTGGCCGGTGCCCCCGGCCCGATCTCACAACGTGCCAAGATACGGGGCCGGGGCTCGATATGCGAGGGGCCGGGGGGAAGGTGGGGGGGTGCTGGGTGGGTGGGTGACGAGCCGGCACCCCAATCGGGCGCCCAGAGACCACGTGCTCGGCGGTGATCGTGTCTGGGTTCGGCGTCGGGGCTAAGGTTGTCGAGAATGGAAGGGGGAGCCGGATCGGTCGTTCTGGCTTATCGCGTCCGCGTTCCTTCGGGTTGATGTGGCAACGGGGTGGGGAGGCGAGCCGGTGGGTCGGGGGCCTCGCCGGAAGCGGGGGGCGATTGCTCTCGGTTAGCTCGCCTCGACAAGATGGACACTCCCGTGGCTCCTGCAAGTATTGCGAGGGCGGCCACATACCATTCCGCAGGTTTGTCGAACCAAATTAGGACGGCGCAGGCCAACGCGAGAAGGAAGGCCATCAACTGCCCACGCTTCTTCAGTGAAATATCCGAGGCGAGCCGGTCAGTTCTCCGAACTTCACTTTGGCCCTGCCGGGCAAGACGATGACTGTGCTGTATCTCCGCCATCGCAACTATGCGTTCTGCCGCGCCCGGCAAGGCGTTCTCGTAGGCCTGGAGGATCTCCGGGGGCGGAAGCGGGCCACGGAACGCGTAGCCCTGTAGTTCGGTCTGGACCAGTACCTGCGGTGACTCGACGGGACCTTGCGCGTTCGGAGGCGCGGATCGCGTTACGGCGCTCTTCTTTGGGTCGTCGGATACGGACGTGGCTTCCCGCTGAGTCGGCGATGACCCGTCCTTCCCGCGGCGTCGCTTGCCCGTCCCTCGCCGCCGTTTGCTGCGCCCGCTCACCACAGCCGCTCCGACTCGCCAAACCGGACCATCGCGCCTTCCAGGCATTCACCAACCTCGCGCCAGACGGCTTCGATGGCCTCTGCATCCGTTTCCGAGTCGGTTTCGGAGTCCTCCGGGGGATCCAGCGTACCCATCAGGTCGAATGCGCTCGCCACCCCCTCAACCAATGGGTTCCTTCGCGGGGGCGGGGGCTTCGGCTTGAGATCGCGGAACACGCTGTTCACGGCCATGTCGGGGTATTCGCGATAGAGGGCCGCGAGCATGTGGCGGTACGGCACGAGGAGGACCCACCGCGCCGCACGTCCGAAGTAGTCGGCGATGGGGGGGGTGAAGCGAGCGAGCACGGCCTCCCCCTTCGCTCGGCCTTCGTCCGTTAGTGCGTAGCGAGGGTAATGGCCTGACCTGTCGACGAGCAGATCGCCCCGCGCCTCCATCCGGGTCAGTTCGCCGTGAATGGTCCGGTCGAAGGGGCCATAGTGGTACGGCTCGAAATTGAAGAAGGGGCCGCCGATCCGGTCGGCAACGACGCGGTCGATGAGGAACAGAAGCTTCTGCGCGCGAAGCGGATCGAACGCGGTGCCCGGTCCTCCCGCGGCGAAGGCGGCGGCAACGATGTCGGTGCGATTCGGCGTCATTGGCCCCAAGTCTCACGGGTTTTGCGTCGCGCGCGGTGCTCGCCACCTCTCACCGGAGTTGGCGACGTTGGTTGTGGTTGGCGAAGGTGCGACCGTGCATCAAGGTAACCCCGGCCAACCTCCCGGCAACGCTCCGGCGCCCGTGGGACTCGCCACGCCTTCCCGCAAGCGGGCACCGGTCGGTCCCTCGCTCCAGTTGTGACATCGCCTCCCCAGCCCCCCCCTCACCCCACCCACACGGACTTCACGTTCACGAACTCGTGGATGCCGAAGAGAGAGAGCTCGCGCCCGTAGCCGCTCTCCTTGACCCCGCCGAAGGGGAGTTCCGGGTCGGAGCGCACGAAGGCGTTCACGAAACAGTTGCCGGCGTCGATCTCCTCGGCCGCGATGCGTCGCCCACGCTCAAGGTCGCGGGTGAAGACCGAGGCGCCCAGCCCGTAGCGGGTGTCGTTGGCGACCGCGATGGCTTCACGCTCGTTCGCGACCGGCACGATGGAGACCACCGGGCCGAACAGCTCCTCCTCGTAGGCGGGCATTCCCGGTCGCACGCCGGCCAGCACCGTCGGCGGATAGAACCAGCCCGGACGGGCCGGCACCTCGCCACCCAGCAGCAGCGACGCGCCACGTTCGACGCTCCCCCGCACCTGGGCGTGCAGGCGGTCGCGCAGGTCCTCGCGCGCCAGCGGCCCGATGCCGCTGGCCTCGTCGAGAGGGTCGCCGAAGGTCGCGGCGCCCATCGCCTCCACCACCCGCTCCCGCACCTCCGCGAGCGCGGGCTCGACCACGATGCAGCGCTTGGCGGCGATGCAGCTCTGGCCGGCGTTGATGAGGCGGCTGGTTACGCACTGGTCGACGGCGAGCTCCAGGTCGGCGTCCTCGAGCACGACGCAGGGGTCGTTGCCGCCCAGCTCCAGCACCGACTTCTTGACGTGGGCGGCGGCGGTCGCGGCCACGGCCTTGCCCGCGGCCGTGCTGCCCGTGAGCGTTACCGCGCGCACGCGCGGGTCGGCGATCAATTCGGCGGCGCGCTCGTGGTCGATGAACAGCGCGCGGAAGAGGCCATCGGGAAACCCCGCCGCGCGGAAGACCGCCTCGATGGCCAGCGCGCATCCGGGAACGTTGGGCGCGTGCTTGAGGAGCGCTCCGTTCCCCGCCATCAGGTTGGGCGCCGCGAAGCGGAAGACCTGCCAGAACGGATAGTTCCAAGGCATGATGGCGAAGACGATGCCGATGGGCTGGAACGTCACGAAGCTCTGGCGGGCCGGGGTCTTGGCCGGTTGGGGCGCGAGGTAGCCGGGCGCCCGCCGCGCGTAGAACTCGCATACCATGGCGCATTTTTCCACTTCCGCGCGCGCCTCCCGCAGGGGCTTGCCCATCTCGCGGGTCATGAGCTCGGCGAACTCGTCGCGCCGCTCCCTCAGCACGACGGCCAAGCCCTCCACCAAGCGGGACCGTTCCTCCATGGGGGTGTCGCGCCAGGCCCGGAAGGCGCTCTGGCAGTCGGCGACGGCGCGGGCGTAGTCCCCGGGGGACATCTCCGGGTAGTCCCGGATGTGTCGGCCGGTTGAGGGATTGATCGCTGTGAACGCCATCGGGCGTGGCCTCCGCGCGGGCGAAGCCGATTGTGATTCGGGGGGCGAGGGGCCAGCTTGCGGGAGCCCGCCGTCCCGCGAAGCTCGTCCATCCTCCAACAAAGGGTAGCTCGAACGCGCATGGAAACAAGGCGTCCCACCACTCCGGAGGCCGAGGAGATCCTCGGACGCTACTACCCCGTGCTCGACCACGGCTTCGTGGCGCTCGTCGACTACATGGGGAGCGACGAGAGCATCGAACGCGCGGCCCGGGTCAGCTACGGCTACGGCACCCGCAGGCGGAGCGCCACCCGCGGTCTCATTCGCTACCTGCGACGCCACCTGCACACCACGCCCAGCGAGATGGTCGAGCTCAAGTTCCACTGCGCCATGCCCATGTTCGTGGCTCGTCAGTGGGTGCGGCATCGGATGGCCTCAATTAATGAATATTCGGCTCGCTATAGTCTGATGCCGCTCCTCTTCCACCGCCCCGCCGCGGAGAACTTCTCGCTGCAGAGCACCGCCAATAATCAGGGAAGGGAGGGGCGCCCGGCGCCCGCGCGCGTGTATCGGGACGCCATTCGGCGATGGGAGGAGGTGCGCGCCTCGGCGTCCCGGACGTATTCCTGGATGGTCGAGGAGGATGTCGCCCGCGAACTCGCCCGCATCGACCTGCCGCTCTCCACCTACACGCAGTGGTACTGGAAGGTCGATCTGCACAACCTGCTGCACTTTCTCACGCTGCGCGCGGACGACCACGCCCAGTGGGAGATCCGGGAGTTCGCGCGGGTGATGGCCGGGATGCTCAAGCGCGTGGCGCCGCTCAGCTTCGAGGCGTGGATCGACTACCAGGTGTGCGGCGACAAGCTGAGCCGCATGGAGCTGGACGCGTTGGCGACCCTGCTCGCTCCGGGCGAGGACGGCGGGCTGGCGGTCCGCCGAGGACGCGACGCGCTCGGCTTCGAGGAGCTGCGCGCCATGGGGATGGCGCCGCGCGAGGTCCGCGAGCTGGTTGCCAAGATCCGTCGGCGCACCCCTCCGGATTTCGATCTCGACCTGTCGCGCTTCCGGTCCGCCGCCGACGTGGCGAGGGAGATGCACGAGGCGGTGCCCGGGAACTTCGAGTAGGAGTCGGGCACTTGGTCGGGGTGGTGCGCGACGGGCGCGCGACGACGACGTGGCGCGCGTTCCTCGCGCGCGCGATCGGGGATGGCCCGCGAAACGAGCCTTGGAGGAAAAGCATGAACGGACACGACGCCCCTTGGATCCGGCCGGCGGCGCGGAGGGTGCCCGGCGAGACGGTCAACTCGGCGCGCCCTCCCATCCGCCGCGGGCTCGCCGCCTTGGCGCTGGCCCTCCCGCTCGCGGTGTCGGGCGTGGTCGGAGACCTCCGGGCGCAGGACGCGGATGGCGCGCCGCGCCCCATGAGCATCGTCGACCTCATCGAGGTGCCCTCGCTCGGCGACCCTCGGATTTCGCCGGACGGAACCCGGCAGCTCTTCGTGCGCCGCGACGCCGACTGGGAGGCCAACCGGACGACTTCCCACATCTGGAGGGTGGACGCCGACGGAGGCAACTTGATCCGGATCACCAATGGCGAAAACGGGGAGACCAGCCCGCGCTGGTCGCCCGATGGCGGCCGCATCGCCTTCCTGGCCCGCCGTGGGGACGAAGAGCACACCCAGATCCACCTGCTCAACGCGCTCGGCGGCGAGGCGAACGCGCTCACGGACCATCCGACGGCGGTCTCGAGCATCGCCTGGGCCCCGGACGGAAGCGGCATCTACTTCGTGGCCCCGGACGAGCTCCCGGAGGAGGAGCGGGTTCGGCGCGCCGCCGGGAACGACGTGTACGCCTTCGACGAGGACTACCGGCAGCGCCACCTCTGGCGCGCCGACGTGGAGGACGGAGCGACGCGCCGGGTCACGGATGGGGACTTTTCTGTCACCGGGTACTCGCTCTCGCGCGACGGCACCCACATCGTGCTCCACCGGGGAGCGTCGCCACTCTTCGAGGGCGTGGACCGGCGCGAGGTGTGGGTGATGCGCGCCGACGGGAGTGAAGCCCGCCGACTGACCCGCAACTCGGTCCCGGAATACAACGCGCGCCTGTCTCCGGACAATCGTTGGGTGGCCTTCCACGCGGACTCCAACGAGGACTTCGACTTCTACCACAACGACAATCTGTTTCTCGTCCCGGCGTCGGGCGACCGGGAGGCGCGCATGCTGCTCGCGGACATGCCGCACGGGGTCGACGCGATCGCGTGGTCGGGCGACGGGAGCGCGATCTTCCTCCGCGCCAACACCGGGGTGCGCGAGGAGCTCATGCGCGTGGACATCGAGGGCGAGCGTCTGACGCGGCTCACCGAAGGGGATCACCAAGTCATCAATTGGCGCTACGAGCCCGCGCTCGACACGCACGTCTTTGGGCTCAACCGGGCCGACAACCGGGGGGACCTGTGGCTGATGCGCGGCGGCGAGGCGCCCCAGCGCGTGACCCGTGTGTTCGACTACCTGATCGAGGAGTTCGCGCAGCCTCGCCAAGAGGCCATTCGGTGGCGGGGGGAGGACGGCGTCGAGGTCGAGGGACTGCTCTTCTTCCCGCTCGGCCATGAGGAGGGCACCCGGCATCCGTTGGTGGTGCAGACGCACGGCGGGCCCGCCGCGTCCGACAAGTTCCAGTTCCCCACCGCCGGCGACTTCGTGCAGGTGCTGACCGGCATGGGGTACTTCGTGTTCAAGCCCAACTACCGGGGCAGCACCGGGTATGGCGACGACTTCCTGCGCAACATGGTGGGCCACTACTTCGACCAGGCGCACCTGGACGTGATGGCGGGAGTGGACCACCTCATCGAGCTGGGCCTGGTGGACGGCGAGCGCATGGCCAAAATGGGTTGGAGCGCCGGTGGGCACATGACCAACAAGATCATCACCCACACCGACCGCTTCAAAGCCGCCGCCTCGGGAGCGGGCGCGGCCAACTGGGTTTCCATGTACGCGCAGAGCGACATCCGGGTCTACCGAACTCCATGGTTCGGCGGCACCCCTTGGGAGGAGGACGCGCCCGTCGACCAGTATTGGCGGGACTCGCCGTTGCGCGAAGTGTGGCGGGTGAGCACGCCGACCATCTTCCTCGTGGGCGAGGAGGACCCGCGCGTGCCCATGCCACAGTCGGTGGAGATGTACCGTGGCCTCAAGCACAACGGCGTCCCCACGCACCTGTACGTGGCGCCGCGCGCGGGACACGGTTGGACCGAGCTCCGCCACCAGCTCTTCAAGGCCAACGCGCACCTGGAGTGGTTCGAGCGCTGGGTGCGCGACCGGGAATACGAGTGGGAGGAGGCGCCCGGCGGGTGAGCCGGTGAGCCGGGTCGAGCGTAGGGAGGAGTTTGCCTCCGGACTCCTCAACCGGGCGTGATTCGCGCCCGGACGACGTACTGCACGTCGAGCTCGTCGGTCACGACCAGCCACGCCAGCTCGCCACGCACCACCGGGGCGATCTCGCCGAATAGCTTGAGGTCCGGTCCCGGACTGGCGGTTCCCAGATGGGCGCCGTCCCGCGCGTAGACGTCGAACAGGATTCCACCCTCCGCCGCGGGGGTTTGGACCCACAGGTTGCCCTCGGCCGACTCGAAGACGCCCGCGACGGCGGGTTTGACGGTGGGAATCCGCGACCAGTCCCACTCGCGACTCGCGCCCGCGTCCGCGAGCATGCGCCGCAGCGCGTCGATGACCGAGTCGCGCTCGACCTCGGGCACGGAGACGGCGGGCCGGCGGGTTTCGAGCACGAGCGTCGTGTCTCCACCCGGCTCCCACCGAGCCAGGCGGTACCCGGGGTCGCCGTCGCGCGTGGACCAGACGGAGCCTCGCGAGTCAAGGTGCCTGACCTCGCCCGGAAAAAACGGGATCGAGTACGTCATGTAGCCGCCGTCGAGCTCCTGGTGGAACGCGCCGGGTTGATTCGCGGGATCGTATTCCTCGTCTTCGGGTTCCTCGCCGGACACCGGGAGCGAGTCCACCAGCGTCATCGTCAAGTCGTAGACGCGAATCTGTTCCCGGTTTCCGCGCGACCATGGCCGGTGGATGCGGTCCCCGTCCACCATCGCGCCATTCCAAGTCCAGCCAAAGTTGCCGTCGGCGAACGGAAGGGATTCGACCAAGCCGTCCACGGGATCGAAGATCGACATGCGTCCGCCGCGCGCATCCGGGACCCACAGGCGCCCATTGGGCCCACGCATTAGGCCGTTCGCGTCCACGAACTCGCCGGGTCCGCGACCCCTTCCTCCGTGGGTTGCGACGTGAGCGCCCTCGGGGCCGAAGACGCGAAGCTCCCGCGACTGGGAATCCAGTACGGCGAAGCCTCCGTCGTCCAACGCCACGAGGCCCTTCAGATAGGCGAACGCGTCCGGTCCGGTGCCTTCCACGGAACCGACCCGGAGTTCCTCGGTCAGGATCCAATTGGGAGACGCGTCCGGCGCCGGTGTGTTGACGACGCGGACCGTGCCGGAAGGCAGGGTGTCCCGCAACGTGGTCCACTCGCTCCGCGACCCGGGGTCGCCGCAGCCGACCAAGGTCATCCACGCGGCGACGAGGAGCGGCCGGCGCGGGTTCATGGTCAACGCGCCGACTCGTTCTCGATGGCTGCCGGTCGGTGGATCAACTCCCCCCGGCACTCGAGCGGGTTCATCCACGGACCGCTTGGATCAAGCGCCGCAAACGGGCGGCATCTTCCTGGATCGACCGCTCGATGTCCCCGGCGCGCCCTTCGGCGTCCCACTCCTCGATGCGGGCCTCGACCTCCCTGATCCTGCCGTCGAGGTCGTAGTGTTCGATTTGGGCCTCGATGTCCGCGATCTTTCCCTGAAGGTCGTATTGTCCGATTTGTGTCTCGATGGACCCGATCTTGCCGCCAAGGTCGTAATGATCGACTTGGGTTTCGAGGTCGGCGATCTTTCCGTCGAGGTCGTAGTCCCGGATCCTGCGCTCGATCTCGCCCCGTTGCCGGTCCAGATCGTATTCCTCGATGGCTTGACGAACGGATCGCACTTCGGCCTCGGCGCGCGCCAGCGCCTCCCGCGCTCCGGCCCACGTTACCGCGGCCATCCCCCGTCGCAGACCTTCGATGTGCCGTTCGTGAGCCTCGATAGCGCGCCGCAGGCTCGCGACGTGCCGCTCGTGGGATCCGATTTCGCGCCGCAGGCTGGCGACGTGCCGTTCGTGGCCTTCGGTTTCTCGCCGCAGGCCGGCGACGTGCCGTTCATGGCTCCCAATTTGGCGGCGTAGGCCGGCGACGTGCCGCTCGTGGTGTCCGATTTCGCGCCGGAGACCCGCGACGTGTCGTTCGTGCGATCCGATCTCCCCGCGCAGGCGGTTCTCCGTGGCGCGCACCTCCAATGCCTCGCGGGAGCGCGCCAACACGGTCAAGATCAGGTCGCGCCACTCGCGAGCCTGGGTGTCGAAGGGCCGGGGGCGCCCATCGACGCTCCACTCGTACGCCAAACCGTTTGGGCCGGAGGTGACCACCAGCCGGTGAAGCCGAGCAGCCTCCCGGGACGCGAGAACCAGCCTCCCCCCGGGCTCCACGCCCGTGATCGTCGTGCCGTCGTCGGTCATCGCGACCGTTCCGCTCGTGCGCATGCAGAGCGACATCCCGTTCATGGAGGTCCGCACCGTCGTCAATCCGTGGCCCCGGATTGAGCCGGTAAACCGCCCGTTCATGGTGACCTGCACCGTCGTCGATCCGCGGTCCCGCATTATGCCGGCAAACCGCCCGGGCCGGCACTCGAGCTCCCGTGGTTCGACGGCTTCCGGCACGAGGGTGGGCGCCATCGAAGTCGTTGCTTGATGGTCGGGTGGCACTTGGTCGGGCGCCATGACGGCTTGATCCGGCACGCGCCCCGGAAGGGATGTCGCGTCGCCTTCGTCCGGCGTCCGGTCGGGTTGCGGCGCGACGGACGTGGCCGACGCCACGGTCGTGCCGGACGCGTGGGGTTCCCTTGGCGTACTGTTGGGTGGCGCCGCCGGGTTGGAGGCCGGACTTCCGGAGGGTGCCACGTCCTGGGTGGGTGGCTCCGCGACCTGCGCGGTCTCGGCCTGGGGTGGCGGGCTCGCGGGTGGGTCCATGCGCACGGGCCTGGCGCAGGCCGCGGCCACGCCAACCACGCCGACCACGGTCAGCGCGGCAAGGGTGCGGATGCTCGAGAAACGCGGCCGACGCGGCGTGAGAATGGACATGATCCTGCGCTCCAAGTGGGGGCGTTGCGCCATGGGCAGGGAGAGGACGGGTGGACCCGGGACGATCTCGGACGCCAGGGAGAGAAGGTGGCGGGCGTATGCCGAGGGACGCACGCCAAGCGCGAGGACCTCCTCGTCGCACGAGCGCTCCCTCGCGGTGGCCGCGAGGCGCGATGCGAGCCAGATCAGGGGATGGAACCAGTACAGCGCCACCACGACGCCGCCCACGAGCCGCCACAGCGCGTCCCGTCGACGCACATGCACCAGTTCATGCGAGATCACCACCTCCCGTCGGCCGGCCGTCCAGCGCTCGGCGGACGCGGGAAGTAGAATCACGGGCCGCAGCGGACCGCCCGCCATGGGCGTGCGGACGTGCGCACTGGACAGGATTCGAGGATCGGCGCGCACCCGCAGCCGGTGCCGAAGCGCTACGGTCGACCGAATCCAGTCCGGGTCGCGAATGGGGGTCGCCCCTCGCGCGAGCTTCCGGAACCGAAGGGTGGCGGTGGTGAGCGAGACGAGCCCGATCCCGCAGCCGAGCGCCCATGCGAGGAACAAGGTCGCCGCGGGAGTGATCGGCACCGAAGCGTTGGCCCGAGCGGGGGAGGGCGCCGGTCCGGTCGGGAATCGAGGCAGCGAGTTCGCCCGGGGTCCCACGTCGGGGGGGTGGGTCGTGGCCGATGGCCCGCTCGCCAAGTCGACCGGGAGCTGGTGGCCCATCACCGCGGTCCGGGCGGGAAGAACGGGCAGCTCCCACGATGGGGCCAGCAGGCTCAGCCCGGGCAACACGAGCAGCATCGCGAAGGTCGTCGTCCACAACATGTGCGCGGTTCGCGCGGACCCGCGTCGCGCCAGCCACGCCAGAACGAGGGCGGCGGCCAGGATCAGCGTGGCCTTCGAGACCAGCCCCAGGGTCCCCGCCGCGGTGATGGGCCATCCCGTCATCGTCCCTCCTCCTCCGCCCGATCGATCATCGCCAAGATGCGTTGGCGTTCCGCCGGCGTGAGGTCGCCTTCGCCGAGCTCGAGCAGCATGGCGACGGCCCCTTCGACGCTGCCTCCGAAGAAGGTCCGCACGACGTGGTGCATGGCGGAGCGGCGCGCCCGGATGACCGGCGTCAACGGAGCATAGACGTAGCGGCGCCCCTCCCGCGTCCGTTCCAGATGCCGCTTGCCCACCAGGATGCGCAGGGTCGAGCGAACGGCCGAGTCGGACGGCGGGTCTGCGAGGCGTTCCCGAATCTGGGCCGCCGTGGCGCCGCCCAGCTCGTACAGGACATCCATGACTTCGCGTTCGCGTCTGCTCAACGGCGGCGGGTTGCTCACGGACTCGGCGCTCCACGTGGTGGTGTTCCCGTCGCGCCCGAACGGCTCGGACGACGGTCGAGAGGCATCGTACGCCATCAACGGTGAAAAATCAACACTAAGGGAGCAAGGGACGTCCAATGCCGTCTGACCGGGCGTCGCGCGTTGGTCCCGCCAAGGCGTCCCTCGCGACGGATTGCGGGGCCAGGTCGCGCGTCAGGAGTCGGGCTCGAGCGCTCCGATCCGTCCCTCCGAGTGCAGCCGCAGCACCGGACCCTGATCCCGATCCAGGGCGCTGCCCCGTCCCGAGAGGCTGGGGTTGTTCATGAAGTAGTCGTGGGCGCTGAACCCCGGTTTCCCATCCGGCGTCCGGCTGTAGGAGCCGTCGGCGGCCAGACGCCAGCTGTTCTCGGTGTCGTTCAGGTTGGCCACCATGATCTCGTCGAGGATCTGGCGGCGCACCGTCGTGTTGGTGACCGGAACCAGCAACTCCACGCGCCGGTCCAGGTTGCGCGGCATCCAGTCCGCCGACGAGATGAACACCTTCGCGCGGTCCGAGGGCAGCTCCGCCCCTCCGCCCACGCACACCACGCGCGAGTGCTCCAGGAACCGGCCCACGATGCTGGTCACCGTGATGTTCTCCGAGAGCCCGGGGACGCCGGGACGCAGGCAGCAGATGCCGCGCACCACTAGGTGGATGCGCACGCCCGCGCGCGAGGCGTCGTAGAGCGCGTCGATGACCTCGCTGTCGAGCAGGGAGTTCATCTTGGCCCAAATGCCCGCGGGCGCTCCGCGGCGCGCGCGTCCGGCCTCGCCGGCGATGAGCTCGAGCAGCGTGCTGCGCAGGGTGAAGGGCGCGATCGCGATTTGGTCCAAACCCTCGGGGCGGGCATAGCCGGTCATGAAGTTGAAGGCCCGCGCCGCATCGCGCGCCAGCGCGGGATCGCACGTGAAATAGGAGAGGTCGGTGTACACCTTGGCCGTCACCGGGTGGTAGTTCCCGGTCCCGAAGTGGACGTAGGAGCGCAGCGAGCCGTCCTCCCGCCTCACCACCAGCGAGATCTTGGCGTGCGTCTTCAGCTCCGCCACCCCGAACACGACGTGCACCCCGGCGCGCTCCATGCCCCGCGCGAAGGCGATGTTGGCCGCCTCGTCGAAGCGCGCCTTGAGCTCGACCAACGCGGTCACGTTCTTCCCCGCCTCGGCCGCCTCGATGAGCGCCGTGACGATGGGCGAGTCCTGGCTGGTTCGGTAGAGCGTCTGCTTGATCGCCACCACGGCCGGATCCTCGGCGGCCTGGCGCAGCAGCTGCACCACCACGTCGAAGCTCTCGTAGGGGTGGTGCACGAGGATGTCCTTCATGCGAATGGCGGCGAAGCAATCCCCGCCGAAGTCGCGAATCCGCTCCGGGAAGCGCGCGTTGTAGGGCGGGAACACGAGATCCGGACGGTCGTCGCCAATGAGCTGCGCGGTGTCGCCCAGCCCCAGCAGATCGCCTTCGCGGAAGATGTCCCCGGGGCCGACGTCCAGCTCGCGCATCAGAAAGCGCTGCATGGTGTTGGACATGCCGCGCGACACGCTGAGGTGAATGACCCGGCCCCTGCGTCGGCGCTTCAGCGCGGACTCGAACTCCAGCAGCAGGTCCTCGGCCTCGTCCTCGATCTCCACGTCGCTGTCGCGGATCACGCGGAAGTACCCGGTTTCCCTGACCGCGAACCCGGGGAACAGGCTGTCGAGGTGCATCGCGAGCAGCTCCTCGAGACGAATGAAGCGGCGGGTTCCCCCCGGAATGGCGATGAAGCGGCCGATCTGCGTGGGCAGCGGAAGCAGGGCGCGCATCTCGGTGCCGTCGCGACTTCGCTCCAGCGACAGCACCATCGCCGACCCGGTGTTGGGGATGAAGGGGAAGGGATGGGCCGGATCCACGGCCAAGGGGGTCAGCACCTGGAAGATGTGCTCCTCGAAATAGGCGTCCAGGGCGGCGCGCGCGGCCGCGTCCAGCGTGCCGGGCCGCGCGATGACGATGCCCGCGGCACGCAGCTCGTCGCGTAGTTCACGCCAGCGCGTCTGCTGGCGCACCATGAGCGCCCGGGCGCGGCGGTCGATCGCCGCGAGCTGTTGGGCCGGCGTCATTCCCTCGGGGGTCCTGGTCGAGATGCCGGCGTCCACTTGGGCCTTGAGCCCGGCGACCCGCACCATGAAGAACTCGTCCAGGTTGGTGGCCGAGATGGAGAGGAAGCGCAGTCGCTCCAGCAGCGGATGGCGGGCACTGGACGACTCCGCCAGCACGCGCTCGTTGAACGCCAGCCACGACAGCTCCCGGTTGATGAAGCGCTCGGGAGCTTCGGGCGTAGGCGTCCGGACGATGGGGGCTGCCTGGGTCACGCGGAACCGCTCCGGCACCGGGGACGGGACGCGCCGCCCGCGGATCCCCGCCGGCGCGGCGCATGTACAAGACCATACGATTCTTTCACTTCGCCGGGCGCGTCAAGGTTCCCCCCGGACATGGTCTTCGAAGCGCCGTTCCAGCCCGGCGCCACGCCGTTCACGGCGCTTGGGCGGATTCGGCCACGGACTGTGGGCTGGCGTGGGCGTGCCCGCGCCGCATGCGCTAGTTTTGCCCCCGTACCGCACAAGGCGCATTCCGGGAGCTCCGCCGTACACAAGATGAAAGACCTCAACGTCCTCGCGACCCCGCCCCCGTCCTCCCGAACCCGCAACGGGTCGCGCCGGACGACCATGGCGGCACATGCGGACTCGCCCCCCCAGGTGCCCCTGCGCGCGCTCGACCAGCTCTGGTTCCAGGTGAGCGGCACGGTGTGCAACCTGCGCTGCCGACACTGTTTCATCTCCTGCGCTCCCGACAACCACAGCTTCTGGTTCATGACCCGCGACCAAGTCGCCGCGGCCCTTGCCGAGTCGGTGTCGCTGGGGGTCAAGGAGTACTACTTCACGGGTGGCGAGCCGTTCATGAACCACGAGATGTGCGCCATTCTGGAGGATGCGCTGGCGCTGGGCCCGGCCACGGTCCTGACCAACGCGACCCTGCTGCCCGCGCGAACCGTGCGCGAGCTGGCCCGGCTGGCCGCCGGGTCGACGTATTCGCTGGAGCTGCGGGTGAGCCTGGACGGGGTCACGCCGGAGATGAACGACGCCATCCGCGGAGCGGGGAGCTTCGTGCGCTGCATCGAGGGTGTGCGACGCCTCGTGGCGGCGGGGTTCCTGCCCATCATCACCGCCATGCGGAGCTGGCCGGAGGCCGACACCGGGCGCATTCTGGGCGACTTCCGCGAGCTACTGGCCGGCGTCGGGTATCATCGCGCGCGGGTGAAGATCATCCCCCCGCTGCTCATCGGCGAGGAGGCGCGGCGCACCGGTGGGTACGCTCCGTCGATGCGGGTCACCCACGAGATGCTGCACGGTTTCGACGTCGATCAGCTCCTATGCGCGCGCGCGCGCATGGTGACGGCCGCCGGGGTCCACGTCTGCCCCATCCTGCTCGACGATCCCGACGCGCGCCTGGGCGACACCCTCGGCGAAGCGGTGGCTCGGCCCGCCTCGCTCTCCGCGCAGGCCTGCCACACCTGCTACCTGAGCGGGGCCATCTGCGCCAACACGGCCGCGACCGGCGAGTTCTGAGTCCGCGCCGATGAGCCGGTCTTCGCCGCGGTTCGGCCGCGTCGCCGTGTTCGGGGGGATCTACGCGAACCACCTCGCGCTGGCGGCCGCCGCGAGGGACGCGCGCGAGCGGGACGCGGAGGCGCTGTTTTGTCTCGGCGACCTGGGCGGGTTCGGGCCCAACCCCGACAAGGTCTTTCCCATCCTCCGGCGCGAGGGCGTGCGGGTGGTGCGGGGCAACTACGACGACTCCATCGCGCGGGGACTGGACGACTGTCGGTGCGGCTACACCGACCCGCGCGACAACCACTACGCCCGGCTGGCGTACGACTACGCGCTCGCCAAGACCTCGGACGGGAACCGGCGCTGGCTGGGGTCGCTACCCCCCGCCATCCGTTTTCGGCTGGGGTCGCTGCGCGTGCTCGCCTGCCACGGCAGCCCGCGCCAGGTGAACGAGTTCCTCTGGGAAACCACCACGCCCTCGCACTTCCTGGCCAAGCTCGCCGCCGACGCCGGGTGCGACGTGATCCTCGGGGGACACACCGGCATCCACTGGGTCCGGCGGTTCGCGCCCCAAGGCTGGTACGTCAACGCCGGGGCGCTCGGGCGTCCGGCGAACGACGGGCGAAGGCGCGTCTGGTATGCTATGGTATCGGCCAACCGCGCCCGCCTGAGCGTCGACTTCGTTCCGGTCCGCTACGATCACGAGGCGCTGGCCCGTGAAATGGCGGAGGAGGGCATCTGTGAGGAGTTCATCACGACCATTCGCACCGGGTGGTGGACGACGTGCCTGGAGATCCTGCCGGGCAAGGAGCGCGCGCGGGGGCGCTACTGAACCCCAACCGGGCGCGAGGCGCGCGCGGACCCACCGACGCCCGCCGGACGGGAGCCCTCCCCCCACGGCGACCTGAACCCACGAGAAGCCGATGACCGCTCTCATCGCCTACCTCGACGGTCCGCGCCTGCGCCGTTCGATGGTCGCCGCGTGCGAATACACGCGCCAGCAGCGCCAGGAGCTCAACCGCATCAACGTCTTTCCGGTGCCCGACGGCGACACCGGCACCAACCTGGCGCTCACGGTGGACGCCATCGCCAACGGGCTGCGGCGCAACCGTGACCGGGACGTGTCGGCCGTCGCCGACAAGGCGGCCGAGGCGGCGCTGCTCGGCGCCCGCGGCAACAGTGGGATGATGCTGTCGCACTTCCTGCTGGGTTTCGCGGCCGGGCTGAAGGGACGCCGTCGCATTGGTCCGCGCGGCTTCGCGGGCGCGCTGGCCGGCGGAATCGACAACCTGTACGCGGCGCTCGACGACCCGGTCGAAGGCACCATCCTGACCGTGATCCGCGACACGGCCGAGGCCGCCAACCGACATGCCGCCAACGACTTCGCGCCCTTCGTCGGTCAACTGGTGGAGGCGGCCCGCCAGTCCCTGGAGCGCACGCCGTCGCTGCTCCCGGTGCTCGAGGCCGCCGGGGTGGTCGACGCGGGCGGACGCGGCTTCGTGCACATGCTGGAGGGCGTGCTCCTGCTCATCAACGGCGACCCGATCGTGGCCGGCGACGACACCGACTACTCCGCCGCCCCCGCCGCGGTTGCGGAGATGGAATACCCGGAGGACGAGGAGCAGTACCGCTACTGCACGGAGGCTCTGGTGCGGGGCGAGGGGCTGCCGGCTTCGAGCGTCGTGCGCGAGGAGCTCCGGCGCCACGGCGACTCGATCATCGTCATCAGCTCCGACACCCTGCTCAAGGTGCACATCCACACCGATGGCCCGGAGGGCGTCTTTTCGTACCTTGCCACCTTGGGGCGGCTGGCGACCCGGAAGGCCGAGGACATGCGCGCGCAACACGCGGCGGCCCGTCATGGCCGCGGGGGCCACCGGACGTTGGTGCGGCGACCGTTCGCGATCGTGACCGACAGCGCGAACGACCTTCCCGACGACATCATCCGGGCGCACGGAATCCACGTGGTCCCGGGCATTCTCGTGGACGGGGGGCAACCGCTGCGCGACGGCATCGACATCACGGCCGAGGACTTCCACGAGAAGCTGCGCGACGCCAATGGAGAGCTCCCCACCACCTCCCAGCCCCCGCCGCAGGCGTTCGTGGATGGGTTCACCCGGGCCGCCGAGGACGGCGACCGTATCCTTGGCGTGCTGCTGGGAAGCGGCCTGTCCGGCACCCTCGGTTCCGCGGAGGCCGCGGCGCGCGCCTTCGACGAGGTGCCGGTCCACCTCTTCGACTCGAACGGCGTGTCCATGCTCGAGGGGCTGTTGGTGCTCAAGGCGGCCGAGCTGGCGGAGAGCGGGATGTCCGCCGACGAGATCCTGGCCGAGCTCGCCCGCGTGCGCGACCAGTCGGGCATCTTCGCCACCGTGGACACCTTCGAGCGCCTGCTCCACTCGGGTCGGGTGGGGAAGGGGCAGGCATGGGTCGGGGGCATGCTGGGGGTGAAGCCCATCCTGTCGCTCACGGACGAGGGCAAGGTCGCCCCGGTCGCCAAGGTGATCGGGCGCGGGAAGGTGCTTCCGGCCGTGCTCGGACTGCTGGAGGACCGGATCCCGGACGGAGCGAGGAGGCTGCGCTTCGGGGTGGTGCACGTCGGGTATCCGGAGATCGTCGACGAGGTGTCGGCCGCCGTGCGCGCGCGATACGGCGAGGTGGAGATCCTGAGCGGGCCGGCGACCCCGGTTCTCGCCACCCACGTGGGGCTGGGCGCCTGGTGCCTGGCGTACATGGTGGAGGACTAGGCAGCCCGCGGACGAACTCCCCCCGGCATTCGAGCGGCGTTGCATCCGTGCTGGGCCGCTTCGCTCGGCGTTGCCCTTCGGCCCAATAGCTCTGCTATTCGGCCTTCAGGGCGCCTTGCCAGCCCGGCGCCACGCCGCTCTCTGTGCTCGGGCGGATTCATCCACGGACTGCCGGCAGCCCGCGGACGAACCTCCCCGGCACCGCCGTTACCCGCGCGTTACCCATCCTATCCGGCGGCGTTACGCACCCAATCCCGCCGCGTTACACGCTCGCCCCATCTTCCGTTCGGCAGCGTGGAAGCGCAACTCCGCCAGCCGTCCTCCACCGGCATCCCGAGGCCGCCGTGCGCAAGCCGTCAACCCGCAGATCCGCCTCGCTGGGCCCTCTCCCGGAGATCCGATGCTTCGAAGGGTAGTCATCATCCTCGCGTGCCTTTCGGCACCGGTCGGGCTGGCCGCGCAAGGGCCCGCCAACGGCGATTACGGCCGCATCGTCGGCCATGTCTTCAGCACCCAAACCGGCGACGCGCTCGCGAGCGTTCAGGTCTTCATCGTCGGCACCCCGATCGGCACGCTCACGTCGCCGGACGGACGCTTCGTGCTGCGCGACGTTCCGACCGGCACCCACAGCCTGCGCACCGAGATGATCGGGTACGGCTCCAAGACCATCTCGGACGTCCTGGTCGTCGAGGGCAACCCGGTGGTGGTCGACATCACCCTGGACCCCCAGGCCATCGAGCTCGCGGAGCTGACCGTTTCGGTCGAGGCCGAGCGCGGCAACACCGCCGCGCTGCTGGGCGAGCGGCGCCGGGCGGCGGTCGTGGTGGACGCCATCGGCCAAGACCAGATCTCGCGCTCTCCGGACGGCGACGCGGGCGCGGTGTTGAAGCGCGTGCCGGGGGTTTCGCTGGTGGACGGCAAGTACGCGTTCGTGCGCGGTCTGGGCGAACGCTACAGCGCCACCACCCTGAACGGCGCCCGGCTCGCCTCGCCGGTTCCCGACAAGAAGGTCATCCCGCTCGACGTCATCCCCTCGGGGATGCTCGAGAGCATCGTCACGGCCAAGACGTATTCCCCGGACCAGCCCGGCGACTACTCGGGCGGGTTGGTGCAGATGCGCACCAAGGACTTTCCCACCTCGCGCATCCTCTCCTTCAGCGCGAGCAGTGGCTGGAACTCGGTGACCACCTTCAAGGATGGCTTGGGCTACGCCGGCGGGTCGCTCGACCACCTGGGGTTGGACGACGGAAGCCGGGACCTCCCCTCGGCGATTCCCACAGATATCCCCCTTCGGTACTCCCCCGGCGGTCTTAGCCGCGACGACCTCGCGACGATCGGCCGCAGCTTCGGCGGAGACTGGGGACCCACGCCGGTGACGCTCGCCCCGGACCGGAGCTTCAGCGCTTCGTTCGGCGACGAGCTCGACCTCTTCAACCGCTCCCTGGGCTTCCTCGCCTCGGTGTCGCAGTCGCGCACCTACGCGCAGCAGGCCGACCTGGTGGAGCGGGTGTTCGCGGCCGGCGCCTCCGACGACGAGCCCGAAGTCGACTACGGCGGCGACTTCACCACCGCCTCCGCGTCCATCGGCGGCCTTGTGAACCTCTCCTACGAGCTGGCGGCAACCCACCAGATCCGCGCCAACCTGGTGTACAACCGCCTCGCCGACGACGAGTCGCGGTCGCTGGAGGGGTACAACCACGACTCCGGGGTCGACCAGCTCAACACCCGCATCCGCTACGTCTCGCAGACGCTCACCAACGGCCAGCTCGAAGGCACGCACGTGCTCCGTGGTCTGGGCGGGTCGTCGTTGAAGTGGCGCGGCACCTACACGCGCGCGGAGCGCTACGAACCCAACACGCGCGAAGTGCTCTACCGGGCCTTCGGCGAGACCTTCATCTACGACGACTTCATCCAGAGCGGCAGCGTCTTCCACCAGGACATGGTGGACGACGGGCTGAGCGGCGGGGCGGACATGGAGATCCCCTTCCAGGTGCGGGCCCTGCCGGCCTCCGTCCGCCTGGGGGTGAGCAGCGACCAGCGCCGGCGCGACAACTTCTCGCGCCGCTTCCGGTTCCGCCCGAGGCGCGGCGGCGACATCGGGAGCAACGTGCTCTCGCTGCCGCCGAACGAGCTGTTCACGCCGCGGTTCATCTCCCCCAGCGGGTTCGAGATTCAGGAGGCGACCTTCCGCGCGGACAACTACGACGCCGAGGAGGCCGTCGACGCCGCCTACCTGATGATGGACGCGGAGATCCTTCCCCGGCTGCGACTGGTGGGCGGCGCCCGCGCCGAGCGCACGCGGCAGATCGTAACGCCGCTCGATCTGTTTCCGGTGCCGGGTCTGGAGCCGCTGGTGGGCGCCGACGTCAACGAGACCCAGTGGCTGCCGGCCGTGAACCTCACCTACGAGGTCAGCGACGCGACCAATATTCGGGTGAGCGCGTCGCAGACCCTGGCGCGGCCCCAGCTGCGGGAGCTCGCACCCTTCGCGTTCGCCGACTACGCCGGCGGATACCTGGTGGTCGGCAACCCCGAGCTCACCGTATCGCGGATTCGCAACTTCGATTTGCGCTGGGAGCGGTTTCTCGGGCCCGGCGCGCTGATTGCCGTGAGCGGCTTCTACAAGCGGTTCCAGGATCCCATCGAGGCCCTGACCTTTCCGTCCACCGAGCTCATTCGGAGCTGGGTGAACGCGCCCGAGGCCAACAACTACGGCACGGAGATCGAGCTCCGCACCGGACTCGCCGTCCTCTCCCGGTCGCTCGAGAACTTCTCGCTGAATGCCAACCTGACGTTGGTGAACTCCACCGTCGCGACGGGCGGCGTGGCGAGGATCCATCTCCAGGGCTCGGGCGCCACCGACCTCGCGGTGGTGGACCGCGAGCGCGGCCTGCAGGGACAGTCGCCCTACATGGTGAACGTCAGCCTGGCCTACGCGTCGCGGTCGGACGACGTCCGCGCCTCTATCTTCTACAACCGGTTCGGCCGCCGCATCGACGCCATCGGAGGGCAGGCCACGCCCGACATCCACGAGGAGGCGCGCGGCACGATGGACGCGGTGCTCGAGCGGCGACTGTCCGGCGATTTCTCGATGAAGCTGTCGCTCACGCGTCTCCTGGGGAACGTGGTACGGTTCACCCAGGGGGAGGGCACGGTTCGGCGGTACGACCAGGGTCGCAGAGTATCCCTCTCGGTGCGCTGGGGAAGCTGAGCGGACAGCGAAACGCGATAGTCGCTCCAGTCCCTCGATATTCGCCCTCGTGGGAGGGTGCCATGGGGGAGCTGTGCGAGTACCCCATCCAATTCTCCAACGGACAAACTTCTAGGAAGATCCTTGCAGATGATGAAGAACGGTAGCTGGATTCCACTGGCGGCCATGTTCGCCGCACCGGTCCTGAGCATCGCCTGCGGCGAGGAGGAGCCGGTCGCGCCGCCGCCCGTCATTGTCGACACCGTGGTCGCCCCCCTGCCCGCCGTGCCCACCAATGTGCGGGCCACGTTGGACGCGGCCGCTCGCTCGGTCACCGTGACGTGGACGGCCTCCCTGAACGCCGACAGCTACTCCGTGGACCGCAAGGTCGACGGCGGCGCGGCATTCGTGGAGCTCGAGGCCGGGGTCGTGGGCACCGAGTATGTGGACGAGGCCGTGCCCTTCGGCACCCTGCAGTACCAGGTCAGGGCGGTGGGTGCGGGCGGAACCTCCGGGGGAAGCGACCCGGCGGAGGTCGTGCACGCGGAGGTGACGGTGCCGTCCGCCACCCTCTCCGGACGGGTTGGCTCCGGAGAGGTCCGGACCCTTGCCGCCGACACCGTCTACACGCTCCAGGGCGTGGTCACGGTTGAGGAGGGTGGCGAGCTCCACATTCCGGCGGGCACGCTCGTCCTCGGCTCCATCGAGGTGCAGCCCTCCGCCCTCATCGTCCGGGCCGGCGGCAAGCTCTTTTCGGAGGGCACCGAGGACGCCCCGGTGGTCTTCACCAGCGGCTACCCGCCCGGCGAACGCGAGAAGGGCGACTGGGGCGGGGTCGTGCTGAACGGGCGCTCGCTCTGCAACTTCCCGGCGGGACAGTGCGTGGGCGAGGGCAGCTCCGGGCAATATGGCGGCGATGATCGCAATGACAACTCCGGGGCCATCGTCTACACGCGCATCGAATACGCGGGGTACGAGGTCAGCTTCGGCAACGAGCTCAACGCGCTCACCATGAACGGCGTGGGCGACGGCACCACCATCCACCACGTGCAGACGCACGCGGGACTCGACGACGGTTTCGAGTGGTTCGGCGGGACCGTGAACACCCACCACCTTCTGGCCACCGACATCTCGGACGACTCGTTCGACTACTCCACCGGCTTCCAGGGCATGGGTCAGTTCTGGCTGGCCCAGCAGGATCCGGACGACGCCGACACGGGTTTCGAGGTCGACGGACAGGAAGACGACTACAACGCCACGCCCCACACCGCGCCCTTGTTGGCCAACGTGACCCTGATCGGCAAGGGCGTGAACGGCGCGGGCGGCACGCCGGCCGAGTCCACGTTCGGCATGAGGCTCCGCCGCGGAACCGGTGGGCACATCGCCAACGCCCTGGTCATGGGCTTCGGGAGCAGCGGACTGCGCATCGACGACGCGGAGACGTACAACCGCATCGGCGAAGGGCTCTTCAGCGTCACGCACTCGATCGTTGCCCTGAACGCGAGCGACTTCCAGGACGGCGACGCCGAAGCGGCGTTCGGGACCGATGGGTGGTCGAACCGGGCGGGCGTCGATCCGATGCTCGGCAGTCCCTTCGACCGCGCCAGTCCGGACTTCCGGCCTCGGGCGGGTTCTCCCGCCTTGGAGGGGTTCGCCACCGTGGAACGGCTGTTGACCGTCATCTCGTCGCTTCCGGAGGAGCTGCAACGGCAGTTCTCGAGCGCGGCGACGTTCTTCGATTCCTCGGCCAACTACGTGGGCGCCGTCGGCCCCGACCATGATTGGACCCAGGAGGCGTGGACCACTTGGGGTTCGGGTGGCATGTAGGTTGCCGCCAAGGCCGGAACGGCGCCGCGAGCGCCGTGGCCGACCGTTGCGCCGTCGGCTTCGGCCGGGCCGGGAGACCGGTTCGGCTGGATCCGGCGGCACCCGCGTCCGCCAATGCCCGAGGATCGCGTCGCGCAAGTGAAGCCACTCCGTCCCATCCGCGCCCGCCCGCTGGCCGGTCTGCTGGCCTGTCTGGTCGCCGCCGCCTGCGAACGGCCCCAACCGGTTGGCGAACGCGCGTTTCCGGGTTCCGCGCACTCCCTGGAGGCGCTCGCGCGGGACGCCCTGCGCGGCCTGTCCTCATCCGACGCCGAGTTGCTCGAAGAGCTCCGCCTGACCGAGGCGGAGCACAACGCGGTGGTGTGGCCGGAGTTGCCCGCCTCCGCGCCCGAGGTCGGCTTTCCGGTCGATTTCGCCTGGCGGAACATCCAGCTGCGCAACTACTCGGCGTTGGAACGGGTGGGCGACTGGTATCGCTCGAACCCGGTGCGACACCACGCGACCGAGTGCCGCGGCGCCACCCGGGAATTCGCGACCTTCCGGGTTCACACCGACTGCCGGGTCCTCTTCCTCACGGTCCGGGGCGAGCTCATGGAGGCCCAACTCTTCAGGGACGTGCTCGAGCGCGATGGCGGCTTCAAGATCTTCCGCTACTACGACGAGCCTCCGAGGCGCGTCGACCGCTAGCCCGCGCGGGTCGGGCGGCCCACGCCGCATCCGGTCCTCCGCGGAGGCGTCGCGCGCGTCCAGCGCGGCGGCTCTTCCCGGCGTGCCCGGGTGTAGCACCAGCGGGGATGGTGTCCCTGGCTCCTCGTTTCGTGCGCCGACCCTCGCGAAACCCCCCGTCGCACGCCCCGCATTTCAACCTCCACGGAGAACGAAGACGTGGCGCGATCCACGGCAGTGAGGGACCCGGCGGGGCGCAAGGCGCCGGACGCCTCCGACCCCCCGCCCCGGGTCCTCGTCGTGGAGGACGAGGCCGACATCGCGGCGCTGGTCGCGTACCAGCTCACGCGCGACGGCCTGCGGGTCGAGACCGTGTCCCGGGGCACGTCCGCGCTCTCGTCCATCGACCGCGAAATGCCGGACATCGTCGTCCTCGACCGCCTGCTCCCGGGCGAATCGGGCGACGAGGTTCTGCGCACCATTCGCCGACGGAAGGCGACCCGCCATCTGCCCGTGCTCATGCTGACGGCCAAGCGCGAGCAGGAGGACCGCATCGAGGGGCTGGAGATGGGCGCGGACGACTACCTCACCAAGCCCTTCAGCCCGCGCGAGCTCATCCTGCGGGTGCGCTCCATTCTACGGCGCGCGCGGGCCACACACACGAGCGGCGCGGGCCAGGTTCTGCGCGCCGGACCCCTCGCCATCGATCTGACCGGCCACCAAGTGACCCTGGACGAGCGAGAGCTCAACCTCACGCCCACCGAGTTCCGCCTGCTGCGCGTGCTGGTCGAGCGCCGCGGCCGAACCCAGAGCCGCCAGCAGCTGCTCGAGTCGGCTTGGGAGGTGGGACCCGGAGTGTCCCGGTACATCCACACGCGCACGGTGGACATGCACGTCCGCCGGCTGCGCAGCAAGCTCGGCGAGGTGGGCGACTGGGTCGAGACCGTGCGCGGGTTCGGCTATCAGTTCCGGGTGCCCGGCGCGGAGGGTTGAGGGGGAAGCATGGCGAGTGCCGAACAGCTCAAGGCGTTGATGAGGTCGCATCTCGAGGGCGACGACGACCGGTTCATCTCGGTCGCCATGCAGGTCGCCGCGCACGAGGCGAGGCGCGGGCACGGGAAACTGGCCACCGAGCTGCGCCAAATCATCGATGAGGCCAAGAGCCGGCGCGGGCCGGGATCCGCGGTCCCCATAGGTCGACCGCGCGGAGAGCTCGCCAACCTGCTCGAAGTCTCCTACCCCAAGGCGAGGCTGGGAGACATGATCCTCGGCGAGTCGCTGGCGAATCGCATCCACCGGGTCATGCGCGAGCAGCGCCACGCGAGCGAGATTCTGGATCACGGGCTGTCGCCACGGCGCAAGCTCCTCCTGGTGGGCCCTCCGGGAACCGGGAAGACGCTGTTCGCCTCCGTCCTGGCGGGCGAGCTCGGCCTGCCGCTGCTCCAAGTACGGCTTGACGGCCTGATCACGAGGTTCATGGGCGAGACCGCGGCCAAGTTGCGCCAGATCTTCGACGCCACGAGTCAGACGAGGGGCGTCTATTTCTTCGACGAGTTCGACGCGATCGGGTCGGAGCGCGGTTTGGCGAACGACGTGGGCGAGATCCGCCGGGTGCTGAACAGCTTCCTTCAGATGATCGAACAGGACGACTCCCACAGCATCGTCATGGCGGCGACCAATTATCCGAAGGTGCTCGACCGGGCGCTCTTCCGGCGGTTCGACGACATTTTGCGTTTCGAGAGGCCGGTCATTGCGCAAATCGCCGAGCTGCTGCGGAGACGGATTGGTCGGGCCGCTTCTCCGGACATCGCGTGGAGCAAGCTCGCGGGCCGGGCGGTTGGACTGAGCTTCGCGGACGTGGCGCGGGCCGCCAACGATGTGCTCAAGGACGCGCTGGTTGGGGGGCGGGAGGAGATCGGCGAGGAGGAGGTTCGGGTGGTGATCGACGAGGTGAAGGTGGCGGGTGGCGGATTGGGGGGGCGGAGCGCGTAGTTGGCGCGCGACGCAACGATGGCGATGTGACAACCCCGCCAGCACCTCCACGAGATCCGCCGCAACTTCCAGGTGCACGGCGCCGAGGGACTGCTTGACCGGCTGCCCGGGGCGAAGGGCCCGCACCCCAACCGCGTCGCGCCCCCGATCGAGAAGGCGATCCTGGACCATGAGCTCAGGCATCCCACCCACGGGGCCCA
Organism: Longimicrobiales bacterium; assembly: GCA_965221265.1. Lineage (GTDB taxonomy): Bacteria > Gemmatimonadota > Gemmatimonadetes > Longimicrobiales > Gaopeijiaceae > BD2-11. Next base: position 1,541,133 of record OZ244873.1, read on the forward strand.
GCGAGGACATTGAGCACCGGACCACGAGGGTCGGGAGGCCTCAGTCGAACGGCTTCATCGAACGTTCCACCGCACCCTTCTCAAGGAGCATCTCCGCATCGAGGGACGGACGACCTGGGTACGAGACCGTCGAGGAGATGCGGAAGGATCTGGACGCGTATCTTGAGACCTACAACCAGCGCCGACCGCATCGCGGCCGCGGCATGCAGGGACGCACGCCCCTCGCCGTGTTCGAGGCCGGAATCCCCCGAAAGCGAACCCCCCAGCCCCCGACCGGGAAGGAGGCCACGAAGGCAGCGTAGAGCCTGACCTCGGTTAGGCCGGGTGTCAGGTGATTACCATACTTGTACACCCTGTTCCAGGTAGTGTCGCAACAGCACCCGCGTCTCTCTCCCGAGCATCACGCCTCCTTCGTTCGATGGAGACGCGATGGTAGCCAACCCTCGCCTGATCCCTACCAGCCCTCCCACACCACCCCACGGCCAACCTCCGGGCACGAGCCTCAAGCCTGACATTTTCCATGCCCACCTTCCTGCAATCTTGTATGCCCGGTAACACCATTATTCGTGCGCTCCAGGAGTTTCCGAAACCACGAGACGAATGCGCCGGCGGCTGCGCTGTTGGCTCCAAAGTAGCACGCATTGATCGCCGTGCCGTATGGTCGCCCGGGCATTTCTTGCCAAGCCAGCCAGGTATGGAGCACCGCCTTCTTGAAGTCCTGCTCGTTGAATAGTGCCCCGATCTCGCGAGCTCTTTCGGTCGAGCTCTCGGCGTGGTTGATCAGCTTGTCGCCTTGTACGATGAGGTCGCGCAGAAAGTCTTCAAGGGCTCCGCTGCGGCGGTTGTCCGGCATGATCCAGACTCCGACCCGGGTACGGAACTCCTCTGACTCGCCGACGTAACCGCCTGCTGGAATCCCTTTCGGAACGTCGACACCCACCCGGCGAAGTCGCGATGCGGCCGCCCGCCAAGTTCCGTCGGCGTCGCCATTCGCATCGAGAATAAAGCCGACCGACTTCCTGGTCCCAGTTCGCACGGAATCGCGAATTGTACGAAGCACCTCGGCTTTGCCCCCGTCCCGGCCTTCGTCCCGGCCCTCTTTCTTGGGCACTTTAACGTGCTTGATTACCGAATCGCCAAGCCCGTGACGGGAAAGGAGATGGTGGATTGCATGCTTGTCGTCAATGCCTTCGACCCACAGGGTCCACTCGACTTCACCCACTAGCGCAACTCCACGCCCAGATCGGTTGCGTCCACAATGGCTTGGGCGTCGAAGTCCACACTGCGCTCGATCCCCCTCTCAATCTTCTGGATGCTCACCGCATGGCCAAGGTCGGGTTCGTTCTTCAGCAACGATGCCAGCCCCTGAATGCAATCGAGACTATGGGTCGTGGCGAAGACCTGAATCGACGATTTCCGAGCAGTCTCGACCACTACCTTCCACATCTTCTCCATTACGGTCCAGTGGAGGCCCGTGTCAATTTCATCAAACAGAAGGAACCCGCCTACCGTCCGCACCAAAGAGATCGAAAGAGCCAACAGCCGCCGCATCCCCTCGCCGTAGCTGCCGATCGGAACTCGTGGACCACCCGATTGAAGCCCCAATACGATACCGGGCCGATTCTCATATCGCCGCGTGACACTACCAGACAGGAACCGGATGGAATCGAGATCCGCTTGCAGCATCCTCATGGTATCGACCACTTCCTCTTCTCGCCTATGCACTTCGACTTGGTTCCATGCACCCTCCATTTCGTGCGCGTGGAGGGATTGCGCGGTGACGAACAGGGTCGGACGCACCATTCGGTCCGATTTTCCGGGTGGGCGCCAAGTCATGCGACGGTGCCAAGCAATCGAGCCATCCTCGAGCAACGGAAGATCGATGTCCTTGGGATTTGCCCTCCGAATCCGAAGCATGCCGGTTATAGTCGGGCGACCGAGCACGCCGAAGCCCGCAATCGGATGGTCTTCGGCCGGAGGGTCCACAACTTCGATCTGAACACACCCGAGCCCGTCGTTGCACAAGATGCGAAGGCTGGTGCCGATGTCGAGCGTGCGGCCGTGGAATTGGTGGTAGATCGGGGCCCGTACGTTGCGCACGTCGTCCTCATCCGCCTCGGTGCTGGTTTCTCCGCGCCGCATTGCCGACTCCATCAGGGCTAGGGGATCTCCATCACCTGCTAGAAGCTGGACCGCTTCCAGCACCGAGGTCTTGCCGCAGTTGTTGGGGCCGACGAGCAAGTTCACCCTAGCGAGTCCGCCAAGCTCGTAGTTCGCGAAACTCCGGTAGTTCTCCAGCTTCAGCGTGCGGATCATCTGGTCGTCCCCCGCGCCCGCAGTCTTCATGCCGACCCCTCCCGTTCGTGTCGAGTCAATCCCAAAGGTGAGGCAACCACCGCCCCCCCGCCAGCGGACTGGCGCCCGGCCCTCGCCGCCCGAGCAGCGCGGGCACAGCCGCCGTATCGCACGGGGAGCCGCGCTCCCAACGCTCCAATTGTAATGTCGGCATAACATGATGTGGGGTAAACATTACATCTCTGGTGCGCCGAGCGCTGCCCTTGCCCATCATCGGCCGCCTCGCGCATCAGCCAAGTCACCAACTCGAGGTCACTTCCATCCCTCAGCTGCTCCGACCGCTTGGAGATCACGCCGGTGCGGCTTCCGGCGAGTCCGGCAAGCGTTCGCCTTCTGCTGCCCTGCACGATGCTACCGATCGCGCTCGCCACCAGATGCTCGAACCTGTCCATCCGTCCGCCTTGCTCCGTCTTGCGGTCAAACGCCTCGACGAGCTTGCGCAGCACCGTGTCTCGCCCGCGCGCAACTGCGCTGAAGAGCACCAAGGTCTGCTTGGCTTGGCCAAACGTGTGGCGCACGGTGCCGTCGTCGCGCACGTGTACCAGAAAGTAGGGCTTGAGCGGGTTGGCGGTCCGTTCCGTCGGGCTCGCCTTCTGTTTGAAGATCACGCCGGGCTGGATCACGCCGGGCTGGATCACGCCGGGCTGGATCACGCCGGGCTGGATGACGCTGGGCTGGCTGATAGCGGGTCGGACTGCGGTGCCCACCACCACCGCGCGACCCGTCAACCGCGGGGGCGCAAGCCCGACAATCCCGAACCTCGCGGCCTCCAAGGACGCCTAGTGCCGCGTCAGGTTCTTGAGGCCCAGGTAGCGCTCCAAGTCGCGGGTGGGCCAGAAGTTCACCATCTGGACCTTGCGGTTGACGCTGCCGATGCGGTCAATCCGGTCCAGGGGCTGCATGATCCGCACCGGGTTCCAGTGGATGTCGTAGTTCACCACCAAGTCGCAGTCCTGCAGGTTCTGCCCCTCCGACAGGCGGTCCGTAGCGATCGGGATGTCGATTTCGTCTTCGACTTCGTGCGTCTGCTTCGTAGCTTGGCCTGGCCCGTGGTCGGCCAACCCTCGCAGCCGCTTCATGAGGTTGACGCGGATCATGCTGATCAGCCACCGGTCACGGTTGCGCTGGTCGAAGTTGCGCTGCTTTCGCTCCTCTTCGAGAGCCCTCTTGTCGTGCAGGTACTCCGACTGCATGTACACCGCCATCCGGAACCCGTTGACGCGGTCGCGCAGCGCCTCGTACGAGAGCTCGCCCTTCAGATCGGTCGCGGGGTGGAGGTTCCTGGGAGGGGCGCGTTGGGGGGAAGCCTCCCAGCCGCTGCGCGCCGTTGCGGGCGACTTCGCCCGCAACTTGGACTTCGCCACCCTGGCGCGGATGCCTGCCAGCTTCGTAACGGAGCACCTCGGCCAGCGACACGCTGACATGCTCTGGCGAATCGGTGTTGTGGGCGGGGACTGGATCTACGTACTGATCCTGCTGGAATTCCAGTCCACCGTCGACCGCGGGATGGCACTGCGCATGGCGGACTACGTCGTTACGATCTGGCGCCGCCTTGGCAACGACGATCTTGGCCCCCGTGGTGAGTACCCCTTCGTACTGCCCGTGGTTGTCTACAACGGCGAGCGGCGCTGGAACGCGGCGACCGACGTCGGCGACCTGATCGGACCGGTTCCCGGCGAACCGCTTGGATACCGGCCCCGCCTCCGGTACCTTCTCGTCGATATCCGGTCGTGGGACCTGTCCTCGCTTCCACGGGACAGCGTGCTGGCGACGATCGCGAGATTCGAGCAGGCTCCCACGGCGGATGCGCTGGAGGAGCTGGCCCTCTCGCTTGCGGACTGGATCGAGAGTGTCGGGGAGCTGGGGCTTGCCGAAGCCTTCATGACTTGGATCACGCGAGTGCTGGCGCAGCGGTTCGGTCCGGCGGGGCGGGAATTGGAACGTAGGCTGAGAAGCGAGGAGGGAGGCGTGAGCACCTTGATCGAGCGGGCGCGGAAGTGGGGCGAGGAACGTGACCAGTTGTGGCTCAGGAAGGGCATCGAGAAGGGCATCGAGAAGGGTCGCGAGGAGGGCTTGGAGCGGGACCGTCGATTGATGCGTCGACTGGTTGGCCGTAGGTTCGGCCCCGCCACGGCCGAGCAGGTTCTGCCGGTGCTGGAAGGGATCTCCGACCCGGAGGGCATCGCGCTCGTCGGCGACGCCGTGATCGAGTGCGCCACCGCCGAGGAGTTCCTCCTCCGGGTGCGCGATGGGACTCGGCGGCCCACCGGGGAGGCCCCTCGACCGTGACCGCGAGACGGTCGGGCGCCATCCGGCATCGGCGCCGGGTGCGCGAGGCCCGCCTGCCAACGCCCTTGGCGGCCTGGCGCCGCGCGACACCCGGTGCTCGGACGGACTAGCCCGCGGACCGCCCGAGCCGACACGCCCATGAAGCTGCGCGCGCATCACGGTCTGTTCCTCGGCTTCGTGGTCGTGGTCGGCATTCTGGTCGCCGCGATGGTGGTCATCGTCGGGACCGGTTTGCGGCGGCAGCTGGTCGAATCGCATCAGGACGACCTGGCCAGGAATCTCGAGCTGGCGCGGCTGTTGCTCGAGGGAAACGCCGGTGGCCCTGCCGACCTGCGGGACATGGCCGGCCGCATGCGGGCGCGCGTCGACTACCGCGTGACCGTGGTCGCGCCCGACGGCACCGTGCTGGCCGACTCCGACTCCGACTACCGCGTGATGGAGAACCACGGTGATCGGCCGGAGGTGCGGGGCGCCTTCGCCGGGGCCGTCACCTTCGCCGAACGCCGTAGCGCCACGGTGGGGGCGGCCCTGCTGTATGGGGCGGCGGCGCTCACGTTCGACGGCGAGCCGGTCGTGCTGCGACTGGCGGCGTCGCTGGAGGATATCGACGCCACCGTCGCGCAGACCCAGGGCGCCATCGCGGGCGCGGGCGTCGTCGCCATCGTTCTGGCCCTGGGCCTGTCGTACGTGCTGGCGCGCGCCCTGGCCCACCCCCTCGAGCGCGTGGCGGCCCGGGCTCGCCTGATCGCTGCGGGCGGGGCCGGCATGCGGCCGCTGGCATCCTCGCGCATGACCGAGCTCGCCGAGCTGGTGGAGGCCTTCAACCGCCTCACCTCCGACTTGGACGCGCGCATCCGCGAGCTCGCGGGCGAACGCGACGAGGTGCGCGACGTGCTCAACGCCATCAACGAAGGCGTCGTCGCCCTCAACGCCGACGCCCGTCTGGTGCGCGTCAACGAGGCCGCGATGCGCATCCTCGAGGTGGAACCGATTCCCCCGCTCGCCCACGTGAGCCGGTTCGTGCGCTCGGCGGAGCTCCGGGTCCTCATGGAGGCGGCTCCCTCGGCCGCGGTCGGCGCGCGCGAGGTCCACTTGGGCGACAAGCGGTATCTGGTGTCGGGCCGGCCGCTGGGCGCGGGCGGAGCGGTCATCACCTTCGTGGACGTGAGCGAGGTCCGGCGCCTGGAGGAGGTGCGGAGCGATTTCGTCGCCAACGCCTCCCACGAGCTCAAGACCCCGTTGACCGCGGTGCGCGGGTTCTCCGAGACCCTGCTCGAGGACGATCCGCCCGAGGAGCTTCGCCAGAGCTTCCTCGATCTCATTTGGCGCAACACCGTGCGCCTGCAGCAGTTGGTCGAGGACCTGCTCGACCTTTCGCGTCTGGAATCCGGCGGGTGGGTGCCTCAATCCGAGCCCGTTCGGGTGGAGGAGATCGCCGTGAAGGCCTGGGTGCGGGCCGGTCCGCGCGTGTCCGAGTCGAGCGTGCGGCTGCACATGGACGGGACCGGCATCGCGATGGCCGACGCCCGCGGACTTTCGCAGATCTTTCAGAACCTCTTCGACAACGCGCTCCGGCACACGCCCGGCGGAGGGTCCATCCACGTGCGCATCGAGGCCGGGGACGATGAGGGGGTGGACCTTGGCGGAAGCGCGGAGGAATCCGGGGAGGCCTTGGGCGAGAGCGAGCGGGACGCGGGTGTGCCGGGAGGCGCCGACGACCTTATGCTGGTTTCGGTGACCGATACGGGCACCGGCATTCCGCCCGCCCACCTGCCGCGCATCTTCGAGCGGTTCTACCGGGTGGATCCGGCCCGTTCGAGGGCGGAGGGGGGGACGGGTCTGGGGCTCGCGATCGTGCGCCACCTGGTGATTGCGATGGGAGGCGAGGTGTGGGCGGAGAGCGTGATCGACGAGGGAACCTCGATCCGCTTCACGCTCCCGCGCGGTTCCGCGGCTTCGCTTTCCCTCGTGGAGCTGGATGAGGACGACGAGGACGATGATGACGACGACGAGCTCGACTACGGAGAAGGGCTCGCGTCGTCGCTGATTCGGGAGTGAACGCCATGGGCAAGCCGAAGAGCGCGGGCGATCGCGTGAGCGACCGCGAATGGAAGCGGCGTCTGACCTCGGAGCAGTTTCGGGTCACCCGCCGCAAGGGGACCGAGCGGGCCTTCACCGGAGCCTACTGGAACCTGAAGGACGAGGGCCTCTATCGCTGCGTGTGCTGCGAGGCGCCGCTGTTCGATTCGGGCGACAAGTACGATTCGGGGACGGGATGGCCGAGCTTCGGCGACACCGCCGAGGGCGCCGAGGTCCGCCTCGAGGACGACCGGAGCTTCTTCATGCGCCGCACCGAGGTGGTGTGCGCGGCGTGCGACGCCCACCTGGGCCATGTGTTCCCCGACGGCCCCGCCCCCACCGGTCAGCGCTACTGCATCAACTCCGCGGCCCTCAGGTTCCACCCCCGCGACCGGGAAGGTACGCAATCCCGAGGGTGAGAACGCCCACCTCGCGTCTCCACAGCACCTCGCCCGTGTGGGTGCGAAGGGCGGCCACCCCGCCGGGCTCGCCGATCCGGCCCTCCCAGGTCACGTAGGCGACCTCGCCGGACGGGTCGAGCGCCACCCCGTGCGGGAAGGCCGCGTCGGCCAGCTCGACCCGGCGCACCTCCGCGAGGGCGACCGGGTCGAGCACCGAGACCGATCCGCCCAGCCGGTTGGCCACCACCAGCACCCGCCCGTCCGCCGAGGCCGCGATTTGGGCGGGCATGGCTCCCACCGCGACGGCGCCCAGGGGTTGGCCCGCGCGGGAGAAGGCGCGCACTTCCCCGCTTCCCGCCATGGTCGCGAAGAAGCGGGCGCCGTCGGGGCTCCACGCGATGTTCACGGGGGTGAGGCGGGGCGCGCCGGCGGTGGTGGGTGCGGGTCCGGCCGGGACGCGGGCGACGGTCTCGGCCGAGGTCGCGTCCATGAGCACGATCTCGTCGGAGCGCGAACAGGCGACCGCGACCCGCGTCCCGGTCGGGTCGACGGCGGCGTGGTGAGGGGCGGGGCACACCAACGGCAGGGCGGCCACGGTCAGGTCGTGAAGGTCCACCACGGCCACGTGGCCGTCGGCCCCGCCGCCGTCCCGCCGGTAGTCGGGAATGAAGGCGCGGGCGCCGTCGGGGGTGAGCCCCACCCGCGCCGCCCCCGGCATGTCCAGCCGGAGGCGCCCAACCAAGCGGTCGCCGTCGGTCTCGTGCTTCCACAGGGTGGGGTGCCCGTGCGCGAGGGTGGCGTACCAGTGGCGGCCATCGGAGGACACGGCCACGCCGTGGGGTTCGTCGGTCTCCGTGCGGCGCGGGTTCAACGGGACGGTGCGCAGGGTGCCGCCGTCGCGAGCGTCCAGAACATGGACCTCGTCCGTGAACCCCGAGGTGACGTACAGGCGGGGTGGGTCCTCCGGCCCGTCCACCGCGCCGCCGCAGGCCACCGCGAGGACGACGACGGCGACCCGGCTCCGGCGTCCGCGACCCATCGGCCCGCCCGCCGTCCGCTACGCTCCCGGCTCCAGAACCACGAGCCCGTGGTTCATGTCCGAAACGTACAGCTTGCCGTTGTCGTGCAGCTGCGGCGCCCAGGCGCAGGTGTCCTCGGGACCCAGGAAGCAGTAGTTGGTTTCCGTGCCGTACTGGATGAAGCCGGCTTCCCGCCCCTGGAGCTCCAGCTGGCCCATCAGCTCCCCGTTGACGTCCAGAACCCGCACGCCCCGTTCGTACCACGCCAGGTACAGGGTCCCGGTGTCCTCGTCCAGCCAGTAGTTGTGCGACGTGGCGCCGTCGACCTCGTAGGTGGCGACCTCGCGCGGGCGGGTCATGTCGCGGACGTCCACGACGTGGAGGATTCCGTTCGGCCCGGTGGAGTAGCCGAACCGCTCCTCGCCCACGAAGGCGTAGCCCGCCTCGGGCCAGTACCAGACGTTGTGGGTCCGTCCGCCCAGGTCCCGCAGGCGGCTCACCTCCACCGGGTTGGGGGGCGACCCTCCGGCCATGCCGTTGCCCACGTCCAGAATGATGAGCCCCGCGTCCCAGTGCGAGAGGAAGGCGAGCCCGTCGCGCACGTACACGTCGTGGAGCAGGCTCTCGCCGCCGTAGAAGCTGGCGACCATCCGGGGCGCGGCGGGATCCGACACGTCGAGGATGCGCAGCCCGCTCTTGTAGGGGTCGAGGGCCAGATAGGCGTGGTCGCCCTCCAGCCAGGCGTTGTGGACGCCGGTCGACAGGCCCTCGGTGAAGCGGCCGATCACGCGCGGATGGGCCGGGTCGGCGAGGTCGAAGAACGTGACCCCGTTGAGGTTCTCGGGGTCGCCCTCGTGGGTCAGGATGCCGAGCCGTCCGTCGGCCCGGATCTTGACGTCGTTGACGGTGCGCGCGCTCACGACGATCGAGTCGGTGAGGGTCGGCATCCCCTCGGCGTCCAGCGCCCACGCGTACACGAGGTTGCCCGGCAGCTCGGTCCGGATGCCCCAGGTGCCGGTGTAGGCGTGGTCTCCGTGGACCCAGAGGTCCGAGGTGTGTCGGTCGCCGACCCGCCCCGTCCCCGCCACGCGTGGCGACCGCGAGAGGCCGCGCGCGCGGACCGCGACCGGGGTGGTGGCCGAATCGGGCCGGGTCGCGCCGTCGACCGTGACCGTCGTGCGCGCGACCACCGTGACGTCCCCCGCCGCATAGGCGACGAACCGGCCGTGGGCGTCGAACAGCCCGGCGTCCGGCGGGATGACCCCCCACGCGACCGGGGCACCCTCGACCACGGCTCCGGCGTCGTCCCGGACCTGCGCAGAAAACCGCACCACGTCGCCTTGGCGGACGCGCTGGTTGCCGGCCGCGATGGCGATGTGGGTGCCGTTCACCGGTCCCACCCGCGCCTCGATCTGGAGGCGCAGCTCGAGCGACGCCCGGGCCCCGTCGCCCGCGTCCGCCTCCAGCGTGGCCTCGTAGACGCCGGCCTGGGCGGCCTCCGGAACCGGCACCACGATGGAGAGCGAGACCCGGTCCCCGGGGTTCAGGGTGGGGATCTCGGCGGGCGCGGCCGTGGGCACCATGCCGGGCACGGCGACCCCGCCGGTGCGCGCGGCGCGGGCCGACACGCGCACCGGCCCCACCGCCATGGTGCCGGTGTTGACCAGGTCGACGGCGCCCCGGTGCGAGAGCGCGTCGCCGTCCTGGAACGCCACCAGCTCGAGGGTGGCCGCGGAGAACTCGATCGCCGCCACCCGATTCGCGGCGGGTTCGACCGGGTCGCCGCAGGTGACGGGCACGAGGGCGACCCACAGGGCGAGCGGGAGCGCTCCCCGGCGCCCGAACCGCGACGCGACGCGCCGAGCCGCCCGAAGGCCCGAGCGCGCCACCCGGCGGGTCGCGCGTGGTGGGTGCCGACGACGCCCTCCGCCGGAGATTGCGGCCGCGCCCACGTGCCTGGAATCCGAGTTCGAGTTCATGCCGCCTCGCGCCCTCCGCCATGGGCGACCCCCGTCCGCCGTGGACGATCCGTCACGCCATGGCGATCCTTTAAGCTATAACGCGTGCGAGCCACGGTAACCACACCAGCCACCATCATCCATGACCCAAACCATCACCGTCATCCCGGGCGACGGGATCGGCCCGGAGGTCACTTCTGCCACGCTGTCCGTGCTGGACGCCGCCGGGGCCGCGCTCGAGTACGACCGGCGGCTGGCCGGGATGGCCGCCCTCGAGCGCGTGAACGACCCGCTGCCTCCCGCCACCCTCGACTCCGTTCGCGCCAACGGCACGGTCCTCAAGGGCCCGCTGACGACGCCGGTCGGGGGCGGGTTCCGCTCCATCAACGTCGCCATCCGCAAGGAGTTCGACCTGTACGCCAACGTGCGGCCGGTGCGCACCTTCGTCCCCGGCGGCCGCTACGAGGACATCGATCTGGTCCTCATCCGCGAGAACACGGAGGGGCTGTACGTCGGGGTCGAGCACTACATCGGCATGGAGGGCGACCCCCGGGCCGCCGCCGAGTCGGTCATGATCGTGACCCGCTTTGGCGCCGAACGCATCTGCCGCTACGCCTTCGAGTACGCCCGCCGGCACGGACGGCGCAAGGTGACGCTGGCGCACAAGGCCAACATCCTCAAGTGCACCCAGGGGCTCTTCCTGGACGTGGGCAGGGAGCTGGCCGGCGCGTATCCCGACATCGAGTTCGAGGATCGGATCATCGACGCCACCGCGATGAACCTGGTGGTGAACCCGCACGGCTTCGACGTGCTGGTGATGGAGAACATGTTCGGCGACATCCTGAGCGACCTGATGGCGGGGCTGGTGGGTGGGCTGGGCATGGCTCCGGCCGGGAACATCGGCCGGGACGCGGCCATGTTCGAGGCCGTCCACGGCTCCGCTCCCGACATCGCCGGGCGGGGCGTCGCCAACCCCACCGCGCTCATGCTGGCCGCGTGCGCCCTGCTGGACCACGTCGGGCAGCCGGCCACGGCCACCCGCATTCGCGAGGCCATGCGCAGGGTGCTCGCCGCCGGCGAGACGGTGACCGGCGACCTCGGTGGCGGCGCGTCCACGCGGGAGTACGCGGAGGCCGTGATTGGGGCGCTCGAGTAGCGGCAACCGCCACCGGGCCGGCGACGGACCGGGCCTCCATTCCCGGCATCGACGCAAGGGTCCGCGCCTTGCCGGGAACGCCCGGGCAGACAACCTTTTCGCTGCGTCGCATCCGACGCGCGGGCCCGACCGGAATGGCGGGCGAGGTGCTCCGGGGGATGGTGGGAATCATGCGCATTCGTGACTCGACGGCGGACGAAATCCAGTGCTCGCGCTGCGGCGAGCTCCGTGATCGCGGCGACGTGGATCGGCTGCTCTGGTGCGTCGCCTGCCGCGCCCGCGCCCGGCTCGTCGCGGCCCGGCGGGCGCGCGTGGCGGCGACGGTTCTGGCCACCATCGTCGCGGGCTATATTTGGGGCGTCATTCGCCCGACCGACGTGGTGATCGGGGGCTGGATCGCCACCGTGGTCGCGGCCTACTGGATCGGCGGCAGGCTGGCCCGCGAGATCTTCTACGGCATCGAGCGCTCCACCCGGCGACGCGATCCCGGCGCCGACGGCTGACGCCGGCGGCCGCGCCGCTCCCGATCCACCCGCACAACCTCGACGACAAGGCACCTTCATGGCTGAACGCTTCCAAGGCTTCGACTTCTACGATCTGGACTCCGCGCTGAGCGACGAGGAGCGGATGGTCCGGGACGCCATCCGCGAGTGGGTGGAGGAGGAGGTCATCCCGATCATCGGAGAGGCCTACCACGAACGCAGGTTTCCGAGCTCGCTGATTCCCGGGCTGGGCGAGCTGGGCGTCCTGGGCGCCAACCTGCCCGAGGAGTACGGCTGCGCCGGGCTCAACAACGTCGCCTACGGCCTCATCATGCAGGAGCTCGAGCGGGGAGACTCGGGGCTGCGTTCCTTCGTGTCGGTGCAGGGCGCGCTCGTCATGTACCCCATCCACGCCTTCGGCTCGGAGGAGCAGCGCCGCGCGTGGCTTCCCCGGCTGGCCTCGGCCGAGGCCATCGGGTGCTTCGGCCTCACCGAGCCGGACTACGGCTCCAACCCCGGCGGCATGATCACCACCGCCCGCAAGACCGCCGACGGCTGGGTGTTGAACGGCACCAAGATGTGGATCACCAACGGGTCCATGGCCGATGTCGCGGTCATCTGGGCGCAGATCGACGCGCCCGGCGACACCAAGGGAATTCGCGGGTTCCTGGTGCCCACCGACACGCCCGGCTTCAGCGCGCGCGACCAGAGGGGCAAGCTGTCGCTGCTCGCGTCGGACACCAGCGAGCTCGCGCTTCAGGACGTCCACGTCCCGGACGACGCGCTCATGCCCGGCACCACGGGACTCAAGAGCCCGCTCATGTGCCTCACCCAGGCGCGCTACGGGATCGCGTGGGGCGTCGTGGGCGCCGCCATGGCCTGCTTCCACGAAGCGCTCGGCTACGCCGGTCAGCGGGTCATGTTCGACACCGTCATCGGGGCGAAGCAGATCCAGCAGGTGCGCATTGCGGACATGCTCACGGGAATCACCCAGGGTCAGCTCCTGGCGCTCCAGGTGGGGCGCCTGAAGGACGAGGGCCGGGCCACGCCCCAGCAGGTGTCGCTGGCCAAGCGGGCCAACTGCGACATGGCCTGCGAGGTGGCGCGCGAGGCCCGGCGGATGTTGGGCGCCAACGGCATTCTGGTGGAGTATTCGGCCATGCGTCACATGGCCAACCTGGAGTCGGTGTACACCTACGAGGGCACGCACGACATCCATTCCCTCATTCTGGGACAGGCGATGACGGGGCTGTCGGCGTTCTGACCCGGCCCGCGGGCAATCTCCCCCGAGCTCGGCGGCGTGGCCCTTGACCCCTCGCGTCCCCCGGCGCAGGTTACCTGCCCGGCGTGATCGCCATCCGCCTCGCTAGCTCAACTGGTAGAGCAACTGACTCTTAATCAGTAGGTTCGGGGTTCGAGTCCCTGGCGGGGCATTCGGAGGTTGGTGCGATGGGGGCGACGCCGGACGGGGCGAGTCCGCGCGCCGCCGACTCGCCCCGTCCTCACGACCCGCCGCATCCTCACATCGAGAACACCGACCTGCCCCGCGAGAACGTCTCCAGTATGGGGATGAACTCCAGGTTCTCGGGGTCCGCCGTGAGCGGGTTCTCGTCCATAATCACCAAGTCGGCCTGCTTGCCGACCGTGATCGAGCCCTTGGTGTCCTCCTCGAAGTACTGGTAGGCGCCGCCCAGGGTCACCGCGTGCAGCGCCTGCATCACCGTCAGCCGCTGGTGCGGTCCCAGAATGTGCCCGCTGCGGGTCTTGCGGTTCACGGCGATCGACACGAGGCGCATCATGTGCGGCGGGACCACCGAGGCGTCGTTGTGGATGGTGAAGTCCACGTCCCGTTCGAGCGCCCAGCCCATTGGGCTCACGTTGTTGCCCCGCTCCTCGCCGAAGCTGATCCGGTGCCAGTCGCCCCAGAAGAAGGCGTGCGCCGCGAAGAACGAGGGCACGACGTTCAGCGCCGCCGCGCGATCCAGCTGGTCGGCGCGCATGAGCTGGGCGTGGATGATGACCGAGCGATGGTCGGGCATGGCGTCCATTCCCGAGACCGCCTCGTCCACCCCGTCGATCATGAGGTCCATGGCCGCGTCGCCGTTGGCGTGCACGATGATGGGAACGCCGCCCCGGATGAGCTCGCCCGCGGCCGCCTTGTACTCGCCGGGGACCATGACCCCGTACGCCACGTAGTCCGGCGGGGCGCCCGGGGGGCCCTCCTCGTAGGGGATGGTGACCCAGGCGGTGCGTCCCTGCGGGGAGCCGTCCAGCATCAGCTTGACCCCGCCGATCCGAAACCCGCTCCGGTAGTCGAGGCTGTAGCCGATGCCCGCCAAGTCGGTGGGCGTCTCGTTGAAGCGCACGAAGGCCGCGACGTCCGCCTTGAAGGGCTGGCGCTCCGCGGCCGCCCGGAACGCCGCCGCCTGCGCGGGGCTGGTGCCCCCGTCCTGAATGGTGGTCGTGCCGTGGCTCAGGTACACGTCGATGGAGCGGTGGATCAGCTCGTCGAGCGCCGTGCCGGACGGCGTGGGCCTGCGGTCGATGGCGAGCAGGCCGCGGGCGGTCTCCTCCAGCACGCCGTTGGGCTCCATCGAGCCCTCCAGGCGACGGACGTGGCCGCCGGGCGGATCGGGCGTGTCGGCGGTGATGTTGCTGAGCTCCAAGGCGGCCGAATTGGTCGTGGTCAGGTGCCCCGACACGTGGGTGAGCACGATGGGGTGCTCGGTCGAGGCCTGGTCCAGGTCCACGCGCGTGGGATGCCGACCCTCCTCCAGCAGCGAGTCGTCGTAGCCGCGCCCGGTGACCGGCTCGCCCGGGGGAATGTCGTGCTCCTCGATCCACGCGCGGACCTTGCGCACGATGTCGTCGATGTTGTTCACGTCGCCCACCGGCGGCGGGTGCAGCAGCAGCGAGGTCTGGTCGCGCCCGGCGCCCAGGAAGTGGCCGTGCGAGTCGATAAAGCCGGGCAGGAGGGCGTTGTCGCCCAGGTCGACCACCCGGGTCGACGGTCCCTCGAGCGCCATCACCTCGTCGCGGGATCCGGCCGCCACGATGGTTTCGCCCCGAACCGCGACCGCCTCGACGGTGGCTTGCCCCGGATCCATGGTGACGATGTTGTCGCCGTGGAAGATGGTGTCGGCCGGTTCGGCCTGCTGGGCGCAACCCCCCGACGCAAGGGAAACAGTGAGTGCGAGGACGGTGACGGCCTGATTCGACGTGCGCATGATTCCCTCCGGGCCCGCTTGAGACTGACCCGGGCACCGTACGCCCTCGCGTCGTGTCGCGTCAAGCGGGCTTCCCGGCCGGTGCGCCCCCCGCCTTGCCAGAGGTGGCGGCGCGCACCTACTTCTTCAGACGGGCGCGCGGGGCGCGCGCGGTATTATGGAGCCGCGTCCGGCCCGTGCCCCGGGACGCGCGCCCGAAGCGGTGCCGAAGTGCCGCGCGTCGGCTCCCGGCTCCAAGGGACCGAACCACGACGAGAACGCCCAGAACCGAGAGGTGGCGGATGGCGAAGAGAAGAATGACCCCTTCCGAGGCGCTGGTGGAGACGCTGGTCGCCGAAGGGGTTACGGATGTGTTCGGGTTGGTGGGATCGGCGTTCATGGACGCCCTGGATCTGTTTCCGGACGCGGGCATCCGGTTCATCCCGGTGGCGCACGAGCAGGCGGCCGCGCACGCCGCGGACGGGCTGGCCCGGGTCACGGGCAGGCCCCAGGCCTGCATCGCCCAGAACGGTCCCGGCGCCGCCAACTTCGTGTCGGCCATCGCGGCCGCCTTCTGGGCGCACTCCCCGGTGGTGGCCCTCACCCCGGAGACGGGTTCGCTGGGCATCGGCACGGGAGGCTTCCAGGAGCTGGACCAGATGCCGATGTTCGAGGCCCAGACGGTCTTCCAGGTGCGCGTGAACCGTCCCGAGCGCATGGGCGAGCTGGCCCGGCGCTGCTTCTACCGCGCCAAGCTGGAGCTCGGCCCCACCCAGCTCAACATCCCCCGCGACTACTTCTACGGGGATATCGAGGAGGAGATCTTCGCGACGCCGACGCTGGGCGCCGGACGTCCCCCCCGCGCCGACATCCGGGAGGCGGTGCGGATCCTGACGGGCGCCCGCCGTCCCGTCATCGTCTCGGGCGGCGGCGTGTGCCAGGGCGACGCCCTCGCGGAGGTCGTGGCCCTCGCCGAGCACCTGAGCGCCCCCGTGGTGAACACCTACCTGCACAACGACACCTTCCCGTACGACCACGAGCTGGGCTGCGGGCCCATCGGCTACTGCGGGTCCAAGGCCGCCATGCGCACCATCGCCAAGGCCGACGTCGTGCTCGCGCTGGGTACCCGGCTGGGCGTGTTCGGGCTGTTGCCCCAGTACGACATGGCCTACTGGCCGGAGGACGCCACCCTCATCCAGGTGGACCGCGACGCCAGGCAGTGGGGCATGAGCAGGATCCCGGCGCTCTTCTCGGTGGCGGACGTGGGGGAGTACGCGGTGGAGCTGCTCGAGGCGCTCCGGAGCGCGGCGCCGAATCCGGGGCGGGACGAGGAGCGCATCGCGGAGGTCGCCCGCGAGAAGCGCGCCTGGGACGAGGAGCTCGAGGGTTGGTCGTCGTCCACCAACGCGCTGATGCATCCCCGCCGCTTCCTCTGGGAGTTCACGCGCGCGCTTCCCGACGACGCGCTGGTGACGACGGACATCGGCAACACCTGTTCCATCAGCAACGCCTACCTCCGCTTCCGCGGCCCGCGCCAGCACCTCGCGGCGCTCACCTGGGGCAACTGCGGCTTCGCGTACGGCGCCGCCCTGGGCGCCAAGGTCGGCAGGCCGGAGGCGCCCGTGTTCGCCATCCAGGGCGATGGCGCCTGGGGCATCAGCGGGCTGAGCGAGGTGATGACGGCCGTGCGCGAGGAGATCCCGGTCATCGCCGTAGTCATCAACAATCACGAGTGGGGCGCCGAGAAGAAGAACCAGATCGACTTCTACGGCGATCGCTTCGTGGGCACCAACCTGCGCGCCAATCCGGACTTCGCCAAGGTGGCGGAGGCCATGGGCGCGAAGGGCTACCGGGTCGACGACTATCGCGACGTGCGCGACGTGGTGCGCGACGCGGTCGCGAGCGGCCGACCGTGCGTGATCAACGCGGTGGTGGAGGGGGGGGCGAAGGTGCTCGCGGAGCCCTTCCGCCGCGACGCGCTGGCGATCCCCAGGCGTCACTTGGACAAGTACGCGCACCTGAGCATGGAGTAGCGGCGGCGGCCACGGGCCATCGCCGCGACAACCGGAATCCGCCGGGCTTCCGGCGGCATCCCTGACCGAGAGAACCGCATGTCCGACACCTTGGCGCTGCTCACCGACTACGACGTCGGGGACGTGATCGAGAAGGACCGGAGGCACCTCTGGCACCATCTGTTCCAGCATAGCGTCCTCGAGACCCAGGATCCGCAGGTCTTCGTGGAGGGGAAGGGCGCGCGGGTTCGGGACATCCGCGGAAGGGAGTATCTCGACGGCGCGTCGGGCGGCGTCTGGTGCGTCAACGTGGGCCACGGGCGCGAGAGCATCGCCCGGGTGGTCTACGAACAGCTGATGCGCCTGGGCTACTACGCGGGCGTGGTGGGCACGGTGCCGGCGGCCCAGTACGCGAGCGCGCTGGCGGAATGGCTGCCGGAGCTGGACCACCTCTACTTCGCCAACAGCGGCTCGGAGGCCAACGAGAAGGCGATCAAGATGGTGCGCCAGATCGCGCACCTGAACGGGACCGGGAAGTACAAGGTCCTCTACCGCGACCGGGACTATCACGGGACCACCATCGCCGCGCTCGCGGCGAGCGGACATGAGGAGCGCAAGGCGGCGTACGGACCCTTTCCCGACGGGTTCGCGGCGATCCCGCACGCGCTGTGCTACCGCTGCCCCTTCGGCGAGACCTATCCGGAGTGCGACGTCCAGTGCGCGCGCGCCCTGGGGGACGCCATCGAGGCCGAGGGGCCCGACACGGTGGGCGGCGTCATTCTCGAACCCATCACCGCGGGCGGCGGCGTGATTCCTCCGGTGGAGGAGTACTACCGCATTGTCCGCGACATCTGCGACCAATACGGCGTCATCCTGATCATCGACGAGGTGGTGTGCGGCTTCGGGCGCACCGGCACCATGTTCGGATACGAGCACTACGACTTCGTCCCGGACATCGTCACCATGGCCAAGGGCATGGCGAGCTCCTACGCGCCCATCTCGGCGGCCGCCGTGCGCGGCGAGGTGTTCGACGCGTTCCTCGACGACCCCGGCGAGAAGTACCACTACTTCCGGGACATCAGCACCTACGGTGGATGCACCGCGGGCTTCGCGGCCGCGCTCGAGAACCTGCGCATCATCGAGGACGAGGACCTGATCGAGAACAGCCGCGTGATGGGCGCCTACCTGCTGGATCGCCTACGCGAGCTGTCCGACCACCCCAACGTGGGCGACGTGCGCGGCCGGGGCCTGTTCGCGGGCGTGGAGCTGGTGGAGGACAAGGCCTCGAAGACGCCCGTGAGCGAGGCCGTGATGGTCGCCGTGGTCGGGAAGACGGCCGAGGAGGGCGTGCTGGTGGGCAAGACCACCCGCAGCGTCCCCGGCCTCAACAACACGGTCAACGTCGCCCCGCCCCTCATCGTCACCAAGGCGGAGGTGGACGAGCTGGTCGACGCGGTGAAGGTTGGCGTCGAGCACGGGTGCCGCGACATCTGAGGAGGGGGAGCCCCCGGGAGGGATGGGGAGGCGGGGAGCGGTCAGCGGACGCGGGCCGCCGGAATCGACTTGCCGAATCGCGAGACCACCGGGCCGACGATGGCCCGCACCACCCTGCGGGAGGACCGACGATGACCCCGAGAGATCAGCTTGGCGGCGGCAGCGCGTGGATGAGCCCGCTCGAGCACTTGGCGCGTGGTGCCGGACGGGCAAGGTGCCTTGAAGGCCGAGTGGCCGAGCCACCGAGCCGAAGGGCGACGCGGAGCGAAGCCAACCTGCGCGGATGCGACGGCGTCGTCGGGCTCGCGCTGTCCCGCGCCGCCCGCGCAACCCGGAGCCAGGCCAACCCGCGCGGATGCGACGGCTCCCGAATGCGGGGAGGAGTTCGTCCGCCGGCTGCCCGCAGCCCCTCCCGCGCCGTGATCGTCCGTTCCCGCGCCCTGCTCGTCCTCGCGGCCGTGGGCGTCGGCGCGTGCGCCAACCCCGCGCCGGTGCTGGAGGTCGACACCATCTACCTGAACGGCGAGATCGTCACCATGGACGCGGAGTCGCGCACCGTCGAGGCGGTGGCCGTGCGCGGCGACGAGATCGTGGCGGTGGGGACGGACCGCGAGGTCGCGCGCATGGCCGGTTCCGGCACCCGCGTGGTGGACCTCGAGGGCCGCACCATGACGCCCGGCTTCTACGCGCCCCACGACCACTTCCCCTGGGCGGGCGCCATCGCGACCACCATGGCGAACCTCAACAGCCCTCCCATGGGGCCGGTGGAGAACATCGACGACCTGGTGGACGCGCTGCGGGAGTGGGCCGCCGAGACCGAGGCGGGCGGGTGGATCCAGGGGTGGGGCTACGACGACACCTTGCTGGAGGACGGGCGCCATCCCACCCGCCACGACCTCGACCGGGTGTCGACCGAGCACCCCATCTACATCAACCACACCTCCGGCCACCTGGGCGTGGCCAACACCCTGGCCCTCGAGATGGCGGGCATCAACGCCGACACGCGCCCGCCGCCGGGCGGCGTGATCCGCCGGGAACCCGACGGCGCGCCCGACGGGGTGCTCGAGGAGACGGCCGCCTGGAGGGTCATGGGCATCGTGCCCCCCGCCACGCGCGACCAGAAGCTGGAGGGGTTCCGGCGCGCCTCGCGCATCTACGTGGAACAGGGCGTGACCACCACGGTCATCACCGGCGGCTCGGCCGAGAACCTCGCCGACCTCCAGATGGCCCGACGGGAGGGGCTCCTCCCCCTCCGCGTGGTGACCATGGTGAGCAAGGACGGCCCGGGCTTCCCCTCACCCGCGGAGGCGGGCGGCTTCGTTTCCGGCTTCGGCGACGAGCGGCTCAAGCTGGGCGGCATCAAGATCGTCCAGGACGGCTCCAACCAGGGGTTCACCGGATACTTCACCGAACCGTACCACACCCCCTTCAACGGCGACCCGGAGTGGCGCGGCTACCCCGCGCGCAGCCGCGAGGCTCTGACCGCCATGGTCAAGGAGCTGCACCGCGCCGGCTACCAGATCGCCATCCACGGCAACGGCGACGCGGCCATCGACGACATCATCCACGCCTTCCGGGAGGCCCAGCGCGATTTCCCGCGCGAGGACGCCCGCCACCGCATCGAACACTGCCAGATGGTGCGCAAGGACCAGCTCGACCAGATCGCGGAGCTCGGCATCACGCCGTCGTTCTTCGTCGGCCACGTCTTCTACTGGGGCGACCGGCACCGCGACATCTTCATGGGCCCGGAGCGCGCGGCCGGGATCAGTCCCCTCCGGTCGTCCATCGACCGCGGCATCCGCTTCACCGTGCACGACGACACCCCGGTGACGCCCGTCGATCCACTGCAGCTCATCTGGGTGTCGGTGAACCGACTAACCCGGAGCGACCAGGTGCTGGGGCCGGAGGAGCGGGTCACGCCCCTGGAGGCGATGCGGGCGCTGACCGTCGACGCCGCCTGGCAGAACTTCGAGGAGGACGTCAAGGGGTCGATCGAGCCGGGCAAGCTGGCCGACCTCGTCGTCCTGTCCGACAACCCGCTCACGGTGGATCCCGCTACGCTTCGCGACATCCAAGTGCTGGAGACCATCGTCGGAGGAGAGACGGTCCACCGGCGGGGCGGCTGAGCGACGCGAGCAGGTCGCTCGAGCACCCGGAGCGGCGGACGCCGGGCCCGTTCCCGAAGTCCCTCGTTTGCGAAGGGAGCGCCCGTTCCCCAGAATCAGAGAACGCTCGCTCCCCCTTGCGCTTGCATTTCGGGATCCAATCCGACGGGCCAGCACGTGGGCGGAGGGCGGGTCCACCGAAACCGCAGTCGGAGTCCTGGGCTCCGGGGAGGTCGCCGTGAAATCCTCTGTCGTTCTTCTTCTCCTGTTCGTCGGGCTCGGGTTCCTGTTCGCGGGCGCGCCACGGGCGGTGGCGGCCCAGGGTGGCACCGTCACCGGAACCGTGACCGACGCCGACACCGGCCAACCCATCGCCTCGGTGCAGCTTTCCATCGCGGGCACGGGGTTGGGCGGGTTGTCCAACCCCGAGGGACGCTTCCTCATTCAGAACGTCCCCGACGGGCCCCAGACCCTGCGCGCGGAGCGGGTGGGGTACGCGACCGTCAACGTGGAGATTGCGGTCACCCCGGGCGGAACGGTCGTTCAGGACTTTCTGCTCTCGGAGCAGGCCTTCGCCCTCGACGAGATCGTGGTGACCGGTGTTCCGGGGGGAACGCGGCGGCGCGCCATCGGCAACTCGGTGGGCACGGTCGAGGCGGCGGCCCTGGTCGAGGTCGCTCCCGTGGAGGATGTGCAGTCGCTGCTGCGCGGGCGGGCGCCCAGCGTGAACATGATGGGCGGCGGCATGGTGGGGCAGGCTCCGCGCATGCGCATCCGGGGCGCCTCCACCTTCTCGCTCAACGGGCAGCCGCTGGTCTACATCGACGGCGTGCGCGCCAACAACGACGAGACCACGGGCTACACCTTCGGCAACAACGCGGGCGTGCGGTCGATGCTGACCAGCTTGGACCCGGAGCAGATCGAGCGCATCGAGGTGTTGAAGGGGCCCGCGGCGGCCACGCTCTACGGCACGGAAGCCTCGAGGGGCGTCATCAACATCATCACCAAACGCGGGCAGGAGGGGGGGGCGCGATTGGATGTGATGGTGCGCCAGGGGTTGAACTACATGGCCAACGCGAGGGACAAGGTGGGCTACGACAACTACTGGACCGATCCGGGCTCGGGCCAGATCTACTCCCTCAACATGGTTGACCATCACGATGAGTTGGGCACCGAGCTCTACACGGCGGGGGCGGTGCAATCCTACAGCGCCAACCTGAGCGGGGGCTCGGGAGACACCCGCTACTTCTTCGCCGGCAGCTACGCGGACGAGTCCGGCCTGCTGAGCCACAACTGGCAGAAGAAGCTCAACGTGCGTTCGAACATCGAAGCCCAGCTGGCCCCGGATCTTGGCGTGGGCGTCAACATGGGCTACAGCAACACCAAGGATCGGCTTGTCCGGGACGGATACGCCAGCATCACGGAGGGCGTCGAGTTCGGAAGCCCTCGACTGCTGCCGGAACACTGGTGCCGCACCACGAACAACGCCTTTGGCTGCGACTTCCTTCAAGGGTTCAACCGCGTCGACGTGCCGGCGCGCGACCGCACGAACTTCAACCACCAGTACGTGGATCGCTTCACCGGAGGGATCACGCTCGATCACGAGGCGTTCGGGTGGCTTTCGACCCGGCTGACCACCGGCATCGACTACACCGGCGAGGTCAACGTCGCCTATCGGGAGTATCAGACCAACGACACCGTGGTTGTGGCGCTGGGCGCCAACGGGCGCAAGGGCTTTCGCGACGAGGGGCACTGGAGCCACTTCCGGACCACCACCGATTTCTCCACCACGGCCAACCTGAACCCGACCCCGTCACTGACCTCCGCCACTTCGGTGGGGATTCAGTACTACACGCGCACGACCAGCTTCCTTTCCGCGTCCGGTGACCAGTTCGCCGGTCCCGGCCTGAGCACCATCACCTCCACCTCCATTCGCAGCGTTCCGGTCAACAACCGCATTGGTGACAACACCTTGGGCTCATACGTCCAAGAAACCCTTGGATGGCGGGATCGTCTCTTCCTCACCGGTGCCGTGCGCGTGGACAACAACAGCGCGTTCGGTAACGACATCCGCCTGGTCACCTATCCCAAGGCGTCGCTCTCGTGGGTGATGAACGAGGAGGACTGGTTCGGCGACGCCGCCCCCTCCTGGCTCAACACGTTCCGCCTGCGACTGGCCTGGGGTGAGTCGGGGGAGCAGCCCGTCTCGTTCTCGGCGCTGCGCACCTGGGCGGCCGTAACCGGACCGGGAAGCACGGCCGGGGTCACCCCCAACACGGTGGGCAACCCCGACTTGACCGCCGAAGTGGGCCAGGAGACCGAAATCGGATTCGACGCCGGGCTCATCGACAGCCGCCTCAACCTGCAGTTCACCTACTACGACAAGCTCACCAAGGGCGCAATCCTCGAGCGCGATCTACCTCCCTCGGGCGGGTTCACCGGCGCTCAATTCGTCAACGCCGGCCGTATTTCCAACCAAGGCATGGAGCTCTCGCTGGACGCCGCGGTGCTCCAGACCCCCGGCTTCAGCTGGGACCTCGGCTTGAATCTCTCCTACAACACCGCCGAGATCCATCAACTCTCGGGCGAGGCGGGCGACACCACCATCGTCTTCAACAGCTGGAGCTCGATGGAGCATCGGGTTGGCTACGCGCCCTTCAGCTGGTTCGGAGTGGATGTCGTGAGCGCCGACCTGGACGCCAACGGCAATGCCATCAACGCGATGTGCAGCAACGGAGAGGGTGGCACCACGCCCTGTTTCGACGCGGGCGGCACCACCATCGCGCCCAGGGTCTTCCTGGGTCGCGCGATCGCTCCCTGGGAGATGTCGCTGTCGGCCGACTTCCAAGTCGGCCAGAGCCTGCGCTTCCACGCACTGTTCACTTCCGAGCAGGGGCACAAGCGCTTCGACAACACATTGCGCCAACGCTGTCGTCTCTACGACATCTGCCGGGCCAACTCCTATCCCCAGGAGTGGGACCCGATCATGAAAGTCACCGAACAGAGCAGCGACCAGATCATCGACTCCTGGGTCAACGACGTGAGCTTCATTCGCCTAAAGCAGGTCTCCATGACCTACGACCTTCCGGAGCGCTACCGGTTCGGAGCGTCCCGCGCCGTCTGGCAGGTTGCGGCCCAGAACATGCTCACCTTCACCGATTGGACCGCCTCCGACCCGGAGGTGATGTTCAGCAGCGGAGGACGCGCGTTCATGGCGCAGAACAACCTGCCGCTGCCACAGCAGATCACGACATCCATCCGACTGAGCTTCTGAGCGCACGAATAGAGGAGAACGCGATCATGTCTATGCGAACATTGTCAGCGACGAGTCGGCTCTGGGGATGCGTGATGCTCGCCGCCGCGGTCGCCGGGTGCGATGTGGACAGCCTGCTCGATGTGAGCGATCCCAGCCGGCTGCTTTCCGAGAACGTCGAGATTCCCTCCCAGGCCGGAGCGTTGATGAATGGACTGGAGGCCGACTTCATCTGTGCCCACGGAGCTTTCGTCGTGGTCACGGCCAATCTGAGCGACGAGTTTGAGGACACCAACGCGGGCGGCGACAACTGGTCTCTGGATCGTCGGCGTCCCCAAGGTCAGAACGCCTGGGCCGACAACGACTGCACCGCGGCCCTGCCCTCGGCCTACGTGCCCGCCTCGCGCGCGCGCTGGGTCGCCGACAATATGGTGAACCTGTTGGAGGGCTGGAGCGATGCCGAGGTGGCCATGCGCACGCAACGGCTCGCCCGCGCCTCGCTGTTGGCGGGGTTCAGCGTCACCATGCTGGGATCCGCGCACTGCACGGCCGCGCTGGGATCGGGCGATGGCCCGGAGCTCACCAGCATGCAACTCTTCGCGGAGGCCGAGGCTCGTTTCACGGCCGCGCTTCAACACGCGCAGTCCGCGGGGGCCACCGACATCGCCAACGCGGCGCGCGTGGGACGGGCGCGCGTGCGCCTCTACCAAGGCGACACCCAGGGCGCGGCTGCCGACGCCCGCGATGTCCCATCGGGTTTTCGAATGGACATCCATCCGTCCGACGCCACCGACCGGCTCTACAACCGCGTCTGGGACGCCAACCTGTTCGACAACGCGTTCGGCGTGCCGGCATGGTCGCGCGACCTGATGACCGGTGGCGTGGTGGACCCGCGCACGGCCACCTACGACACCGAACAGAACACCGGTTGGG
Source organism: Longimicrobiales bacterium (assembly GCA_965221265.1). GTDB lineage: Bacteria > Gemmatimonadota > Gemmatimonadetes > Longimicrobiales > Gaopeijiaceae > BD2-11. The sequence continues at coordinate 1,565,875 of OZ244873.1, forward strand.
CACCGGGCAACGTTTTTGGACAAAGCAAGCACACCGCGGCCAGCTCGCCCATGCCGATCGCGCGCTGGGAGGAAGCCCAGCTCATCATCGCCGAGGCCGTGGGTGGCCAGGAGGCGGTGGGGATCATCAACACCCTGCGCGACGCCTGGGGCTTGCCGCACTTCGCCGCCACCAGCGAGAGCGAAATCCGGGACATGGTGGTCGAGGAGCGACGGCGCGAACTCTGGTTCGAAGGATTCCGCGCCTATGACGTTCACCGCTTGAACCTGCCTCTCTTCCCCGCACCCGGCGCTCCCTATCAGGAAGGCGTGAAGGGCGGCTCCTACGGCGACCAGACCTGCGTGCCGATCCCGATCATCGAGACCTTCAACAACCCGACCATCCGGGGAGGCGCCTAACGGGGCAATCCGTGATTGAGGGCTGGGCGTGGCGCGGTCCGGGGGACGGTTCGCCTTGATCGGGGCGACATGACGTTCCTCGACCAACTGCGCCGGCGCGCGGGGAAGCGGCCAAGGCGCGTCGTGTTCCCCGAAGGCGGGGATCCGCGAATCCGCGAGGCGGCGCTAACCGCGGCCGCCACCGGGGTCGCGGATCCCCTTCTGCTGGGTCCCGCCGCCGAGCTGGAGGACCAGCTCGGCGGCGATCCGCGCTCGCGCGGCGTCACCGTGGTGGACCCGGCCGACCCGGTGCGCGCGGAGCGCCACGCGACCGTTCTCGGCGGGCTGAGGCCCTTCCGCGACCTCCCCGCCGCCGAGCTCCTCCGGCGCGCGCGCGACCCCCTCCACCACGGCGCCCTCATGGTCGCCACCGGCGAGGCCGACGGCGGGGTGGCGGGCGCCGTCCACACCACCGCGGCGGTGATCCGGGCCGGGATCCACTGCGTCGGGCGGGCGGTGGGCGTCACCGTCGTCTCCTCCTCGTTCTTCATGGCGGTGCGACCCTTTCGCGGCCCGCACGCCGAGGTGCTCACCTTCGCCGACGCGGCCATCGTGCCCGACCCCACGGCCGAACAGCTCGCGGAGATCGCGGTGGCGTCGTGCGTGGCGCGGCGGCGCATCGTGGGCGACGAGGCCCGGGTGGCGTTCCTGTCGTACTCGACCCGGGGAAGCGCCGAGGGCCCCTCGGTGGACCGGGTGCGCGAGGCCTTGGAGCGCTTCCGCGCGCTGAGCCCGGACACGGCCGCCGACGGAGAACTTCAGGCCGACGCCGCCCTCATCGAGGTGGTTGCCCGGCGCAAGGCTCCGGACTCCCCGGTGGCGGGCGGCGCGAACGTGCTCGTCTTTCCGGATCTGGACGCCGCCAACATCGCGTACAAGCTTGTCCAGCGGCTCGCCGGGGCCGAGGCGCTGGGCCCCATCGTACAGGGGCTCGCGGGTCCCTGGTGCGACCTGTCGCGGGGGGCGTCCGCGGGGGACGCGGTTCACGTGGCGTGCATCGCATCCCTCCTCGCCAACTGACGCCAACCCGGCCATCCTCACTTCCACCAAGGTACGCCCGCCATGGGTCTTGACGAACGCATCAACCAGGTCATGCGGCCGGTTGCCGATGCCGTATCCGGCTTCATCTTCCACGCCGTGCCGATCGCCGGGGCCCAAGTGCCCCTCATCGTGGCTTGGCTCATCGCGGGCGGCGTGTTCTTCACGCTGTACCTGCGCTTCATCAACGTGCGCGGCTTCCGACACGCGCTCGATCTGGTCCGGGGGCGCTACACCGACCCCTCCCAGCCGGGCGAGGTCACGCCCTTCCAGGCGCTCGCGACCGCCGTGTCGGGCACGGTCGGCATCGGCAACATCGCGGGCGTGGCGGTGGCGATCTCCCTGGGCGGGCCCGGCGCCACGCTCTGGCTGATCGTCGCCGGGCTGCTCGGCATGAGCACCAAGTTCGCCGAGTGCACGCTCGCGGTGAAGTTCCGCCACACCAACCCGGACGGCTCCGTCAGCGGTGGCCCCATGTACTACCTGCGGCGCGGCCTCGAGCTGCGCAACCTGCCCCGGGTCGGCCACGGTTTGGGCATGTTCTACGCCGCCGCCATGGTGCTGGGCTGTCTCGGCATCGGCAACATGTTCCAGTCGAATCAGGCGGCCGCCATCCTCATCGAGGTCACGGGCGCCGAAGCGAGCATCTTCGCCGGCAGGGCCTGGCTGCTGGGCGTGTTCATGGCGGTCGCGGTCGCGCTGGTCATCGTGGGCGGCATCCGGAGCATCGCCCGGGTCACCTCGAAGCTGGTGCCGTTCATGGCGGTGCTCTACGTGCTCTCCGCCCTGGCCATCATCGGCATCAACGCCGACCAGCTGCCCGCCGCCATCGTCCGGATCTGGCAGGGTGCCTTCTCCGCCGAGAGCGTCGGTGGCGGCATGATCGGGGTGATGATCATCGGGTTCCGGCGGGCGGTCTTCTCGAACGAGGCCGGCCTCGGCTCCGCGGCCATCGCCCACTCGGCGGTGCAAACCGACGAGCCCTGCACGGAGGGCTTCGTGAGCCTGCTCGAGCCCTTCATCGACACGGTGGTGATCTGCACCATGACGGCGCTGGTCATCGTGACCACGGTCTACGATCCGGCGCTGGCCGACGCCGGCATCAGCGGCATCGAAATGACCAAGACGGCGTTCGAGAGCACGCTCTCGTGGTCGCCCGTTCCCCTCTCGGTCGCGGCGGTGCTGTTCGCATTCTCGACCATGATCTCGTGGAGCTACTATGGCCTGAAGTCGCTCACCTTCCTGACGGGCGAGAATCGGTCGGTGGAGGCGGGCTTCAAACTATTCTTCTGCGGCTTCGTGGTCCTCGGCGCCAGCATCAACCTCGCCGCCCTGATCGATCTGTCCGATGCCATGATCTACATTGTCGCGATTCCCAACCTCCTGGGGCTGTACCTGCTCGCGCCGGTGTTGAGGAGGGAGGTGGGCTCGTATCGGGAGCGTCTGGGACGGTATTGACGCCGGAACGGGACGGGGACCCGGATCCCGCGCGGAGCCCGCGACGGTCGTTGGTCCATTCCCACATCTCCGATTTCACTCTTTCCGGGAGAAACATGATGCTCAGGAACATCCTCGCCGCCATCGCCGGCTACGTCGCCATGGCCGCCGTGCTGTTCGCGCTCTTCTCGCTTCTATGGATGACGCTCGGGCCCTCGCGCGCCTTTCAGCCGGGTTCGTGGGAGGTGTCCGGAGGATGGGCGCTCGGTTCGATCGTGCTCGGCCTCGTGGCCGCCTACATCGGTGGCCGCGTCTGTGCCGGGGTGGCGCGCGACGCCAAGGGCGCCACGATCCTGATCGCCCTCGTGATCGTGCTCGGGGTCGTGACGGCCCTGATGCCGGTGGAGATGGCGACTGGACCGCGCCCCGACGACGTTACGATGATGGAGGCCACCGCGGGCGCCCGCCATTCGGCATGGTTCTACTGGATCAACCCGGTGATCGGCGCCGTGGGCGTTTGGTTCGGGTCGCGGAAGCTGCGCGCTTAGCTTAGCTAAGTGGACTAAGCTAAGGTGCCTCCGAGTGCGTGGGTTCCCCTCATCGGCGCGCACCCTCCGCGCAGTGTTGCATTCCCGGAAAAGCAACTTTTTGTTGCATTCGTAGATTTGCAACACCCTGCAGAGGGGCTTGGTAGACATCGCAACCGATCCCCAGCCGCCGCCAACCCGTCGGTTGGCGACCGCGGGCACCCGCCATTCGGCATGGTTCAACCGGCTCAACCCGCTGATCGGAGGCGTTGGCGTCTGTTTGAGGATCACGCAGTCGCGCGCGTAGGCTTAGCTAACCCCCAATCAACCGGTTGTATCGCCTCAGGATGTCGCGCAGCCGGTCGTGGGGCAGGGCGTGGATGGTCCAGTCGTTGGCGCCGGTCATGGTCTCGCCCGCGACCAGCGCGTTGATCACCGCCTCCTCGGTGCCTTCCACGGTTGCGCGGAAGATGCCGTCGAGGCGCCCGTTGGGGAGCATCTCCAGTTGCGCCGTTCCCTCGCCCGCCATCGCGGCCTCGCGGTTGGCGGTCGAAAAGGCCATGAAGATGTCCCCCGAGCCGCCGGTGGACACGCTGCCGTTGCGCGCCAGACCCAGCGAGACCCGGCGCGCGACCCGCTTGAGCTGATTCGGGAGCAGCGGCGCGTCGGTCGCCACCACCACGATGATCGAGCCGTCGCGTTCAGCGGCCGGAGGCTGGGCGGCGGCCTCGCGCGCGCCACCCGCCGGCCGTTCGGGCAGCAGATCCGGGATCTCCCTGCCCACCGGCACGCCCGCGACCCGGAGCAGATCGCGCGACCCGTAGTTGCATTGCACCAGCACGCCCACCGCGTACCTGGCCCCATCCACCTCCACGACCCGCGACGCGGTGCCGATTCCGGCCTTGAACTGGTGGCAGCGCATCCCGGTCCCGCCCCCCACGTTGCCCTCGGCCACCGGGCCCCCCGTGGCCGACTCCATGGCCGCGATGGCGTCGTCCTCGGTGACGTGCTGGCCGCGGATGTCGTTCAGCGTGCCGTCCCAGGTCTCGGCCACCACCGGCAGCGCGTTGAGCCACGCCCCGTTCCCCGTCTCCACGCTCCTGCGCGCCCCGTGGCGAATGACCGCGTGGTGCACGATCCCCACGCTCAGTGTGTTGGTGATCATGAGCGGGGTGTCCATCATGCCCCGGTCCTCCACCCAGGTGGTGCCGGTCATCTCGCCGTCGCCGTTCAGCGAAAACCACGCCGCGAACACGGGCGCGGGGTCGTCTCCGCCGCGCGGCCAGATCGCGGTCACGCCGGTGCGCACCGGTCCCTCACCCACAACCAGTGGACCGTTTCCCCGGATGATCGTGGCGTGCCCCACGGTCACGCCGGGAACGTCCGTAATGGCGTTCAGCGGGCCGGGCACCCCGTCGAAGGGAACGCCGAGGTCGCGGGCGCGCGGTCGGTCCGCATCCTGGGCGCCGGCCGGGCCGACGGTCATCGACAGCGCCACGGCTCCCGCCAGCAGGGTCGCGTGCCTCATGGGTTCACCTCCGGTCTCACGGCGCCATGCGTTGGCCGCTCCGAAGTGGTCGGCGACGCACCCGCGCCCTCCTCCTCGATCCTACCCCGCGTTGGGGTTGGGGGCCATCGACACCAGAAGCACCAGTCGCTCCGAGCCTCCGTTGCGCACGCCGTGGGGCTCGTCGGGCGCGGACCACGCGAGTCCGCCCGCCGCCAGCCGACGCGTCTCGTCCCCGATCGTCACGAGCGCCTCGCCCTCGACCACGTAGTAGAACTTGGTCGCGCGCGCATGCGCGTGAACCTTCTGTTCCTGTCCCGGTTCGAGGCAGTAGAGGTCGCAGAACATCTGCGGCGTCTCGAACAGGTTGACCTTCCGCATCTTCTCGGGAGAGAAGCTCGGGGCCTCGCGGGTTTGGACGAATGACATGTCTGGTGTTCCGTGGGGGGGTTCGTGATGAGCATGGCGTGGCGGGCCAGCGGCCCGCGCGGAGGTGTTGTCCGCGTTCCGTGGATTGCCTCGAGGCCGATTCTAAGGGGCACTCCCTCCGTATGTAAAGCCATCGCGCCGCGCGGCTCGGAGGACGTCCGAGCATCCGCTCCGACTTCTCTGGAAGCCATCGCGCAGCGCGGTTCAGACCTCCGCGCATCCTCCCATACTTCTCTGGGGAAGACATCGCACCCCGGCCTTCGTTGAGCGTACCAGCCCGGTCGGCGCATGACGCCCCAGCGGCCGTGCCGCCGGGGTTACGGCCCCGGCCTTCGTTGAGCGGAGTCAGCGCCCTTCGCAAGCGTTATCCAGCCGCCGGATTCCCAACCGGAGGCATCGCGACGATGGGCTCCCGCTTGACCGAACATCCTCCGAACCACCACATTCCGTTCCGCCGAGAGAGGATCCCGCCCCGGGATCCGCACCCGACCACCACCGCACGGGGAAGAACGATGACCTATATTGCGCCCCTCAAGGCGCGCATCGGACGGGCGGGGCCGCTTCTTGGGCTGGCCCTCCTTTGGGGATGCGCGGGCGACGCAAGCGACGATACCGGGGGACCCGACGTGAGCAATCCACTAATGCGGCCCGCCGAGCTCGCCGAGACCGCGCCCGACGTCTACCGCGCCCGCTTCCAGACCAACGAGGGCGTGTTCGTCGTCGAGGTGAACCGCTCGTGGGCGCCCAACGGGGCCGACCGCTTCTACGTGCTCGTCAAGAACGGCTTCTTCGACGAAACGCGCTTCTTCCGGGTCATCGAGAACTTCGTGGCCCAGTTCGGTCTGCACGCCGACCCCTACGTCACCGGGGCGTGGACGAACTACGCCATCCTCGACGACCCGGTCACCCAGAGCAACGTGCGCGGGTCGCTCACCTTCGCGGCGACCACGCAGCCCAACTCGCGCACCACTCAACTGTTCATCAACCTGACCGACAACACCCAGCTCGATGGGATGGGGTTCGCCCCGGTGGGTCGGGTCGTCGAGGGGATGGACGTCGTGGATGCGCTCCATTCCGGATACGGGGAGGGCGCGCCGCAGGGCAACGGACCCCTGCAGCAGAACATCCGCGCCCGCGGCAACGACTACCTCATCGAGAACTTCCCCGAGCTGGACTACGTGGAGCGCGCCACCATCGAGGGGTAGCGACGCCGTTTGGGGGAGGGGGGAGAGGGGCGTCCACTTGGGACGCCCCTCCGGTTGATTGTCCCGCCCGGCTCTAGAAGACTAGAAGAGGGTGATGGAGGCGGGCAGCTTGAAGGCGACGCCCACGAAGTCGGGGAGCGTCAGCGTGTCGGTGGTCAGGCCCTGGAAGGAGGGATTGACGGTCGTCTGTCCGACGCCGTCGCTCCCCACGCTGGCCGAGGCCGAATGGACGGAGCCGGCGTCGAAGAAGACGTCCGTCGCGGTCGTCCAGCTCCCGGTCACGATCTGGATTCGGGTGTTCAGCGCGGTCGGCGCGCCCTCCGCCAGCGTCATGCGCAGGGTCGCCGGCGCCGACCCGGTCATCGGACCGTCGGTCCGCTCGAACGCGATCTGGAGCGTGATGCTCGAGTTCGGATCCCCGCCCTGGTTGCCGAGATCGAGCCGCGCGAGCGAGCCGACGCCCTCGAACAGGCCGGCCGGCAGCGAGGTCAGGTCGTTGTCCGCCAGGTCGAGCGTGTCCAGACCCGAGAGCCCCATCAGGTCGCGGCCGCGCAGGGCGGAGATGTCCTCGTCGCCGAGGTCCAGCACGGCGAGGCCGGCGAGGTCGGCCCCGTCCACCGCCGCGCAGTTCGCCGCCGCGACCGCCGCCACGATGCCGTCGCGCACCTCGGGCGTGCGGTCGCACACGCCCTCGCGGATCCGCGCCGTCGCCCGCGCGGTCGGGCCCGGCAGGTAGGCCGGATCGGACCCGGCGGGCGCCTCGAGCGTTACCACGAAGTGCTCGCGCGCGGCCTCGATGGTCGCGTCGTCCGCGATCGCGATCCCGATGCTCGCGCTCGTCGCGCCCGCCGCGACCAGCACGCTGTCCCGCTCCGCCGCGCCGCGGCCGTGGTCCGCCGAGTCCGCGTCCGCGGTCGCGGGGTCCGCGTCCACGTCCACCGAGTAGTACACGTGGAAGGCCGACGCGGAGGAGGGCACGTCGAGTTCGAGGAGGAGCGTGTCGCCCTCGGCCGCCGACGCCGACGCCGACTCGAACGACACGCTCGGCGCGACCCGCACAGCGAACGTGTCCCGCGCGCTCAGCGAGCCGTCGCTGGCGACCACCTCCACGGACGTCTCGCCGGCCGCGATGGCCGCCACCGTGACCACGCCGCCCGCCACCGACACCTTGGCCACCAGCGTGTCCATGCTCGTCGCCGCGTACGTCAGCGAATCGCCGTCCGGATCGGCGAAGTGCCCGGTCGCGTCCACGGTCACGGTGTCCGACGCGCCCGCCAGCGTGTCCGGAATCGGAAGGCTCACCAAAGGCGTCCGGTTCGGGTCCAGATCGAGCGTGTCGCCGGGCTCGACCACCAGCCCCGTGAAGCCGGCCGGCAGCGCCGGGGCCGGCCCGAACCAGACCGAGGCGATCCCGCTCCCGCTCCAGCACGCCGTCACCGTGTCCGACGCCGAGGCGCCCGCCGCGAACACGAGCGTGTCCGCCGACAGCGTCGTCGCGCCGTCGGCCGAGACCGGCATGCCCAGCCGCGCCGGCGCCCCGAGCCGGAGCGTCGCCCGCACGCGCGCGCCGTTGGCCCCGGCCGCGCACGACCCGGCGACGCCCTCCAACCGCTCCAGCTCCACCGCGAGCCCGAACGGGGCGCCGGGATTGTTGCCGCCGAGGTTGAGCAGGGTCAGGCCGTCGAGACCGACGAACACGCCGTCCGGCAGCGAGTCGAGGTCGTTGTTGTCCAGACGCAGCCGCTGGAGGCTCGCGAGGTCGTCGAACGCGCCGCCCGGCAGCGAATCGAGGTCGTTCCCCTGGAGGAACAGCCGCTGGAGGTTCGCGAGGCCGTCGAACAGGTCCGCCGGCAGCGAGGCGAGGTCGTTCCCCTGAAGGAACAGCCGCTGGAGGTTCGCGAGGCCGTCGAACGCATCCGCCGGCAGCGAGGCGAGGTCGTTTCCGTTCAGGGACAGCCGCTCGAGGCTCGCGAGGCCGTCGAACAGGTCCGCCGGCAGCGAGGCGAGATCGTTTCCGTTCAGGAACAGCCGCTCGAGGCTGTCGAGACCGACGAACACGTCCGCCGGCAGCGAGTCGATGCCGTTCTGCCGCAGGTGCAGCTCGGTCAGTCCCGGCAGTCCCGAGAAGTCGCCGGTCCGCGGGGCGGCGACGCCCGCGTCGTCGAGGTTCAGAACGCCGAGGCCCGCGAGCGCCGCGTCGTCCACCGCCGCGCAGTCCACCGCCGTCGTCGCCGCCACGATCCCGTCGCGCACCCCGGGCGTGCGGTCGCACACGCCCTCGAGGATCGTCGCCGTCGCCGCCGGGGTCGAGCCGGGCAGGTAAGCCGAGTCCGCCCCGGACGCTCCAAGCAGCGTCACCACGAAATGCTCGCGCGCGGGCTCGATGGCCGCGTCGTCCGCGATGGCGAGCCCGACCTCCGCGCCCGTCGCGCCCGCCGCGACCAGCACGCTGTCGACGCCCGTCGCGCCGTGGTCCGCCGAGTCCGCGTCCGCCGTCGCCGGGTCCGCGTCCGCCCCCACCGAGTAGCGCACCCGGAGGGGCGACGCGGGCGCCGGCGAGACGACCAGCCCGAACCGGACCGTGTCGCCCTCGGGCGCCGACGCCGCGCCGGACGTGAACGACACGGTCGGCACGAACCGCACCGAGAACGTGTCCGCCACGCTCAGCGGGCCGTCGCTCGCCACGACCTCCACGTCGGTCTCGCCCGACCCGACGGGCGTCACCGTCACCACGCTACCCGCCACCGACACCGTCGCCACCAGCGTGTCCGAGCTCGTCGCCGCGTACGCCAGGGGGTCGCCGTCCGGATCGCTGAAGTGTTCCGAGGCGTCCACCGTCACCGCGTCCCCGCCCGCGACCACCGTGTCCGCGATCGGCGCGTCCACCTCCGGCGCCCGGTTCCGCGCCAGCGCCAGCGTGTCGCCGGGCTCGACCACCAGCCCCGAGAAGCCGGCCGGCAGCGCCGGGGCCGGCCCGAACCAGACCGACGCGCCTCCGCTCCCGCTCCAGCACGCCGTCACCGTGTCCGACGCCGAGGCGCCCGCCGCGAACACGAGCGTGTCCGCCGACAGCGTCGTCGCGCCGTCGGCCGAGACCGGCACGGCCAGTCGCGCCGGCGCCCCGAGCCGGAGCGTCGCCCGCACCCGCACGCCGTTCGCGCCGGGCGCGCACGAACCGCCGCCCGCGCGCTCCAGCTCCGCCCGGAGCCCGAACAACGCGCCGGGGTTGTTGTCGAGCTCGAGCCGGGTCAGGCCGTCGAGACCGACGAACACGCCGTCCGGCAGCGACAGCGAGTCGAGGTTGTTGCTGTTCAGGTGCAGCCGCGTGAGGCTCGCGAGGCCGTCGAACACGCCCGCCGGCAGCGAATCGAGGCTGTTGGTGTTCAGGTGCAGCCGCTCGAGGTTCGCGAGGCCGTCGAACGCGTCCGCCGGCAGCGAGGCGAGGCTGTTCCGGTTCAGGTGCAGCCGCTTGAGGCTCGCGAGGCCGTCGAACACGTCCGCCGGCAGCGAGGCGAGGTTGTTGCGGTTCAGGTGCAGCCGCTCGAGGCTGTCGAGACCGACGAACACGTCCGCCGGCAGCGAGTCGATGCCGTTCCGGTTCAGGTGCAGCGCGGTCAGTGCCGACAGCCCCGAGAAGTCGCCGGTCCGCGGCGCGGACACGCCCGTGTTCCCGAGGTTCAAGGTGCCGACGCCCGCGAGCGCCCCGTCGTCCACCGCCGCGCAGTCCGCCGCCGTCGCCGCCGCCACGATCCCGTCGCGCACCCCGGGCGTGCGGTCGCACACGCCCTCGAGGATCGTCCCCGTCGCCGTCGCCGTCGGGCCGGGCAGGTACGCCGTGTCCGGCCCGGGCGGGCCGAGCGTCACCACGAAGAGCTCGCGCGTCGGCTCGATCGTCGCGTCGTCCGCGATCGCGATCCCGATGCCCGCGCCCGTCGCGCCCGCCGCGACCAGCACGCTGTCGACGCCCGTCGCGCCGTGGTCCGCCGAGTCCGCGTCCGCGGTCGCGGGGTCCGCGTCCGCGTCCACCGAGTAGCGCACGTGGAGGGCCGACGCGGGCGCCGGCGAGACGACCAGTCCGAACCGGACCGTGTCGCCCTCGGGCGCCGACGCCGTGTCCGACGCGAACGACACGGACGGCACGACCCGCACCGCGAACGTGTCCGCCGCGCTCTCGTGGGCGTCGCCGGCGACGACCTCCACCTCCGCCAGGCCCGAACCGACCACCGTCACCGTCACCACGCTCCCCGCCACCGACACCGTCGCCACCTGCGCGTTCGAGCTCGTCGCCGCGTACGTCAGCGAATCGCCGTCCGGATCGCTGAAGTGTCCCGAGGCGTCCACCGTCACCGTCGCGCCCCCGCCCGCGACCACCGTGTCCGGGATCGGCGCGTCCACCTCCGGCGCCCGGTTCGCCGTCAGCACGAGCGAGTCGCCCGGCACGACCACCAGCCCCCGGAACCCGCTCGGCAGCGCCGGGGCCGGTCCGAACCGCATCGCGGCCCGACCGCTCCCGCACGCCGTCACCGTGTCCGACGCCGAGGCCCCGGCCGCGAACACGAGCGTGTCCGCCGACGGCGTCGCGCCGTTCGCCGAGATCGGCATGCCTAGCCGCGCCGGCGCCCCGTGCCGGAGCGTCGCCCGCACCCGCACCCCGTCCACGCCGTTCGCGCACGACGCGGATCCCGCGACCGCGTCCAGCCGCTCCAGCTCCACCGCGAGCCCGAACGGATCGTTGCCGCCGTTGTTGTCGAGGTACAGCTCCTCCAGATTCCCAAGACCCACGAACGCGCCGTCCGGCAGCGAGTCGAGGCTGTTGTTGTTCAGACGCAGCCGCTCGAGGTTCGTCAGACCGGCGAACGCGCCGACCGGCAGCAGGTCGAGGCTGTTCCGGTGCAGGTGCAGCCGCTCGAGGTTCGCAAGGCCGTCGAACACGTCCGCCGGCAACGCATCGAGGCTGTTCCGGTTCAGGTACAGCTCCTTGAGGTTCGAGAGGCCGTCGAACACGTCCGCCGGCAGCGCGTCGAGGCTGTTGTTCTGGAGCCGCAGACGCTCGAGGTTGCCGAGACCCGCGAACACGGCCTCCGGCAGCGAGTCGAGTGCGTTCTGGCGCAGATGCAGATCCGTCAGCGCCGACAGGCCCGCGAAGTCGCCCGCCCGCAGCGCGCTGATCGCCTTGTCGTCGAGGTTCAGGTCGAGAATCCCGCCGAGGATCGCGTCGTCCACCGCCGCGCAGTCCGACGCCGACGCCTCCCACACGATCCCGTCCCGCACCACCGGCGTCCGGTCGCACACCCCCTCCAGGATCGTCACCGCGCCCGACGTCGCGCCCCCAAGACGGTAGCCCGCGCCCGGCGCCGGAGCCGTCAGCTCCACCACGAACACCTCGCGCGTCGGCTCGGCCACCGCGTCGTCCACGACCGCGATCTCCGCGAACGCCGTGACCGTCCCGGCTCCGAACACCACCTCCCCGCTCCACTCCGCCACGTCCAGCGAGTCCGCGTCCGCCGTGCCCGCCACCGTGTCCGCGCGCAGATGGTACGACACCCGCAGCTCCGACGACGGCGCCGGCGACGCCACCACCGCCACCCGCGCCGTGTCGCCCTCGGCCACCGAGCCCGAAACCACCGACAGCGAGACCACCGGGAGCGCCAGGCCCGCGCCCACCGTCACCTCGAAGACCTGGGGCGCCGACGTGTGGGTCTCGTCGTTCGCCGTCACCGTCACCGCGCCCACTCCGTCCGCCAGCCCGACGACCGTAAGCACCGAGTCCGCGACCGTCACCGTCAGCGCGGTCGCGTTCGAGCTCGTCGCCGAGTACGTCAGCGCATCGCCGTCCGGGTCGCTGAAGTACGGCGCCACGTTCACCGTCAGCGTGTCGCCCACTCCCACCGTGTCCGGCGGAATGGTGCCCACCGGCACCGGAGGCTGGTTCGGCGGGGGTGGAATCACCGCCACCGCCACCACCTCGAAGCGCTGCTCCGCCGACAGCCCGTCCGGGTCCGTCGCCGTCACCGTCACCGTGTCCGCGCCGGCCGCCACCCCAAGGACCGTCAGCACCGAATCCGCGACCGTCACCGTCAGCACGGTGGCGTCGGCGTTCGTCGCCGAATACGTCAGCGCATCGCCGTCCGGATCGCTGAAGTACGCCGCCACGCTGAACGTTAGAGTGCCGCCCACCGTCACCGTGTCCGCCGGAATCGCGCCCACCGTGTCCGGGGGCTGGTTCGGAACCGTCACCTCGAAGCGCTGCTCCGCCGACAGCCCGGCCGGATCCGTCGCCGTCACCGTCACCGTGTCCGCGCCGGACGCCACGCCCGTGACCGTCAGCGCCGAGTCCGCCACGGACACCGTCAGCACGGACGAGTCCGCGTTCGTCGCCGAATACGTCAGCTCATCGCCGTCCGGGTCGCTGAAGTACGCCGCCACGATCACCGTCAGCGTGTCGCCCGCGTCCACCGTGTCGGGCGGGATCGTGCCCACCGGCACCGGGGGCTGGTTCGGCGGCGGAATCACCGCCTCCACCACGACCGCGAAGGCCTGCTCCGCCGACAGCCCGTCCGGGTCCGCCGCCGTCACCGTCACCGAGTCCGCGCCGGCCGCCACCCCAAGGACCGTCAGCACCGAGTCCGCGTCACCGTCACCGTAACCGTCAGCACGACCGTAACCGTCAGCACGGTGGCGTCCGGGTTGGTCGCCGAATACGTCAGCGCATCGCCGTCCGGGTCACTGAAGTACGCCGCGAGGTTCACCGTCAGCGTGCCGCCCACCGTCACCGTGTCGGGCGGGATGGCGCCCACCGTGTCCGGCGGCTGGTTCGGGACCGTCACCGCGAAGCGCTGCTCCGCCGACAGCCCGCCCGGATCCGTCGCCGTCACCGTCACCGTGTCCGCGCCGGCCGCCACGCCCACGACCGTCAGCGCCGAGTCCGCGACCGTCACCGTCAGCACGGTCGAGTCGGAGTTCGTCGCTGAATACGTCAGTTCATCGCCGTCCGGATCGCTGAAGTACGCCGCCACGATCACTGTCACCGTGTCGCCCGCGTCCACCGTGTCCGCCGGGATCGTCCCCACCGGCACCGGGGGCTGGTTCGGCGGCGGCGCCACCTCGATCATGAACGTCAGGGAGTCCGCGTCTCCGTCGACGTCCGTAACCGTGTAGGCGTATTCCGTCGCCGCCTGAACCGCCGTTGGCTTCCCGCTCAGCTGGCGGGTCCCCGCGTCGAAGGTCAGACCGGCTGGCAGACTTCCGGCCGCGTCCGTCAAGGCGTACGTAAGGGGCGCATCCCCACCCGTCGCCGCCGGCAGGGTCAGCGTCGCAATGTCCTGATCCTTCGTATAGGTCCGGTTCGATAGCGTGTCCGGGCCGAGATCCGGTTGTCCGTCCGGCGTCGCCGTGACCGAGTCCGAGGCACCCGGCCCGCTCGCGTTCCTCGCGCGCACCTGGAACGTGTGGGCCGTCCCGTTGGTCAGGCCCGTCACCCCGTGGCTGGTCGCGAGCCCAACGTCCGTCCAAGATCCGTACGCGCCCGAGCTCGACCGGTAGCTAACCTCGTAGCTGGATGGGGATCCGCCCGTGGACGGGGCTCCCCACACGAGATCGACCCGCCCGTCGCCGGGGCTCCCCGACAGGCCGGTCGGCGCACCCGGAACCGCCGCCGGCGTCGCCGTCACCGAGTCCGGGGCGCCCGCTCCGCTCGCGTTCCTCGCCCGCACCTGGAACGTGTGCGCCGTTCCGTTGGTCAGACCCGTCACCCCGTGGCTGGTCGCGAGCCCGACGTCCGTCCAAGCTCCGTACGCGCCCGAGCCCGCCCGGTGGCGAACCTCGTAGCTGGACGGGGATCCGCCCGTGGACGGGGCTCCCCACGTCAGATCGACCCGCCCGTCGCCCGGCGTCGCCGACAGGCCGGTCGGCGCGCCCGGCACCGCCACCGGCGTCGCCGTCACCGAGTCCGGGGCGCCCGCCCCGCTCGCGTTCGTCGCACGCACTTGGAACGTGTAGGCCGTCCCGTTGGTCAGGCCCGTCGCCCCGTGACTGGTCGTGCCGCCAACGTCTGTCCAAGCTCCATACGCGCCCGAGCCCGCCCGGTGGCGAACCTCGTAGCTGGATGGAGATCCGCCCGTGGACGGGGCCCCCCAAGTCAGATCGACCCGCCCGTCGCCCGCGCTCCCCGACAGGCCGGTCGGCGCGCCCGGCACCACCACCGGCGTCGCCGTCACCGAGTCCGAGGCACCCGCCCCGCTCGCGTTCCTCGCCCGCACTTGGAACGTGTAGGCCGTCCCGTTGGTCAGGCCCGTCACCCCGTCGCTGGTCGCGAGCCCGACGTCCGCCCAGGCTCCGTACGCGCCCGAGCCCGCCCGGTGGCGAACCTCGTAGCTGGACGGGGATCCACCCGTGGACGGGGCTCCCCACGTCAAATCGACCCGCCCGTCGCCCGGCGTCGCCGACAGGCCGGTCGGCGCGCCCGGCACCGCCACCGGCGTCGCCGTCACCGAGTCCGAGGCGCCCGCCCCGCTCCCGTTTCTCGCCCGCACTTGGAACGTGTGCGCCGTTCCGTTGGTCAGGCCCGTCGCCCCGTGGCTGGTCGCGCCGCCAACGCTCGTCCAAGCTCCGTACGCGCCCGAGTCCGACCGGTGCCGAATCTCGTAGCTGGACGGGGATCCGCCGGTGGACGGGGCTCCCCACGCGAGATCGACCCGCCCGTCGCCCGGGTCTGCGGATAGGTTCCTGACCGGACCCGGCACCGGCACCTGTGGCGCAAACGGCGTCTCCGTAACCGACCGGCTGACTCCCGCCCCGCTCCCGTTCGCCGCACGCACTTGGAACGTGTACGTCGTCCCGTTGGCCAAGCCCGTCACCGTGCGGCTGGTCGTCAGTCCGACGTTCGTCCAAGCGCCGTACGTGCCCGAGCTCGTCCTGCGCCGAAACTCGTACTTGGACGGGGATCCGCCGGTGGACGGGGAATTCCAAGTGAGGTGGACCCGCCCATTGCCGGAGTTTGCGTACAGGTTCCGCACCGGGCCCGGCACCGGACCCGGCGTCTCCGTGACCGACCGGCTGACTCCCGCCCCGATCCCGTTCGCCGCACGCACTTGGAAGGTGTACGTCGTCCCGTTGGTCAGGCCCGTTACCGTGCGGATGGTCGTCAGTCCGACGTTCGTCCAAGGGCCGTACGTGCCGGAGCTCGACCTGTGGCGAACCTCGTAGCTGGACGCGGATCCGCCCGTGGACGGGACGCTCCAAGTGAGACGGACCCGCCCATCGCCGGGGTCCGCCGATAGGTTCCGCACCGGGCCCGGCGCCGAGCCTGGCGTTGCCGTGACCGAGGCGGCGGTGCCCGCCCCGCCTCCGTTCACCGCACGCACTTGGAAGGTGTACGTCGTCCCGTTGGTCAGACCCGTTGCCGTGTGACTGGTCGCGCCGCCGACGTCCGTCCAACCACCGTACGTGCCCGTGCTCGTCTTACGCCGAACCTCGTAGCTGGATGGGGATCCGCCGGTGGACGGGGCGCTCCATGTGAGACCGACCTGACTGTTGCCCGGGCTCGCGGAGAGGCCGGTCGGCGGACCCGGCGCCGCGATCACCGCAACAGAAATAGTTTCGCTATAAAAATCCCCAGTATCTAGCTCCTCTGCCGTTAGCGACACACTCCCCACACCTGGAGCCACTCCGTAGAGCGTAACATATGAACCATTGTCAGTCGCTGTCACGATTGCTGGATTGTTTGACCACGCGTCATATGCGATGTTAACTGGATTGGTAATGTTCAAAATTGACAATATATCGATAGTGGTTGACTGTCCCACGGCCAATGTAATGGTGGAAGAGTAGGCCCCAATCCGCGCCGCGGACGTTGGGCTCGCGCCCCCCGTCTGGGTTGGGATCTCCCCCACCGCCGCCGGGGCCAGGGTGGACGGATCGACCATGCCGTCGTCACCGCACGCCGTCGCCCACGCAAAGGATCCCAACACCACCGAGGTCGCTAGGACCGGTCTCAGCCTCCTTGGCCCCGCCCCGCAACGCTGCGCGCACACCCGCACGGACCTCCGAAACAACGAAACGGTGCGTGCCCCTGCGTTGAATCCGCGTCTTGGCATCTTGTCCAACCCCCTTCGAGTCGGCCCGGGAGCCGCGATCCTCTCGGACCGATCTTCGCCGCCCCTCGTGTCCGAAAACCATCGTGCGCGATCAAGAAAACCGGAGTGCACGCTCCGGCAGCTCAGCTCGCTGTGGCCCTCCGTCGGAGCGCCCTACCAATAGCCCTTGCATGGCACCTACGGGAATCAGCCAACCATCACCCTACTGGGTTCACGTGCGCGGCCGCAAGCTGAGGGCAACCGGCTGTCGGGAGCAAATGGAGTGCCCGGTGTTCGGAGCACGTGACGTGTCCGCTTTCGGGTTCCCCCGTCCGACGAGGCGAGCGGAGCGAGTCGAGGAGGGCGGGGGAACCGCTCATGCCGCCGGCCAGCCCGGTTCGGCAGCTACCCCTCGGCATCGTAGCGCCTCAGATCATGAACCCTTTCGGACGTGCCCTCCGCGTTTTCCGCAGCATCCCCGCCCCTTGTCAATGGCCATCGAAAATGTCAGGGCTTTGGGCATGGAGCCGAGTTCGTGGAGCGCGTCGATCTGCTCGCGCTTCCCAACGTCCGCCGGTGGTCGGAACTCCACCACGTGCGCGCGCCACGTCGTGGGGTCACCCGGGACGCCGGCCGCCTCCGATACGACCTCCAGACGGACGGGCGTGACCTCGATGAGCAGGGTGTCCCGCTCCCGGTTCGGGTAGAAGGGCGTCCACGACTCCTCCCGGTGGCGCGCCTTGGTCGCCGGGTCGTCCACCAAGCGGGCCGTGCCCACCAGCGTCACGTAGGCCGGGGTGGTCGCGTCCAGAGGTAGTGAAGCGCCACCCGCGGCCGCACATGACCGACCTTGCGGCTGTTCGGGTTGGTCGCCATCCACACCACCCAGTCCTCGTCCGGGGGATGGGCGTCCATGGGGCGCACCGCGGGCCGACCCTCGTCGTCCACGGTGGCCAGGACCGGAATGGGCACCGACGCCACCACGTCGCGCGCGATGGCGAGGAGATCGGCCCGGGTGGGGGCGTGCGCCGATTGGCCGGTGACCGGGCCTGCCAACGCCAGTCCGACGGCCACGAGCACCGCCATGAGCGGGCCGCGTCCACGCAACCTGGTCAACCTACCACCGTTCTCGTGGGTTCGGCCGCTTGGTCCGTGGAGGGTCCCGGCGCGAGTTCGTCCGTGGGCCGCTCCAAGTCCGTGGATGAATCCAGAGGGAGTTCGTCCGCGGGCCGCTCCACATCCGTGGATGAATCCGCCCGACACCGAGGGCGGCGTGGCGCCGGGCTGACGGGCGGGCGGGTGGCCGGGGGGACCCTGAAGCCCCCGGCCGTGTTGGCGAGCACGCATCTCGCCCGGGTACCTACCCGCCCGACTACGGGGCGCAGACGGGACCCTTGCCGTTCAGGGTTCTTTGCGCCGCCAGCCAGGCTTGGAAGGTTGAGTCCGCGGGCGAGCACAGTCCGGTGTTGCCCCATTCGAAGCGGTCCAAGTCCGTCAGCTTCGTGAGCGCGTCCGGGAGCGGACCCGAGAGCCCGGAGTTGCGCTGGAAATCCAGCCACTTGAGACGGGCGCCGTGATTCCCCAGCTCCGGAGGCACCGCCCCCGTGAGGTTGTTGCTGTTCAACCACAGCTTCTCCAGGCTCGCCATCGAGCCCAGCTCCGCGGGGATCGAGCCCGTCAGGCTGTTCCCGCTCAGACTCAGGATGTTGAGCGAAGACAGGGAGCCGAGCTCGGAGGGAATCGTCCCCGTTAGCTCGTTGTCGCTCAAGTACAGCTCTTCTAGTGCCGACAGGGAACCGAGCTCCGCCGGAAGGGGGCCCGCCAAGCCGTTCTCCTCGAGGTGCAGCTCCACCACCTTGCCCGCACCGTTGGTGGTGACCCCGTGCCACTCCCCCAACGGTCTGTTGGAGAGCCAGTTGGTGTTGTTGGTCCAGCTCGCGCCGCCGGCCGACTCGTACAGCTTGAAGAGCATGTCCCGGTCGGTGAGGGTGCAGCGGGGCCCCAAAGAGTATTCTATTCCCGCCAGCCACGTGGAGAACGTCGCCGTGTTGGGGGCGCACAGGCCATCGTTGGCTGCCCAACCAAACGTCTCGAGCTGCGTGAGCCCTGCGGTCAGGGTGGTAGGGATAAAGCCCGTCAGGCTGTTCCGGCGCAGCTGCAGGTACTGGAGTTCCGACAGGGAGCCGAGCTCCGCCGGAAGGGGGCCCGCCAAGCCGTTCTCCCCGAGGTCCAGCTCCACCACCCTGCCCGCACCGTTGGTGGTGACCCCGTGCCACTCCCCCAACGGTCTGTTGGAGAGCCAGTTGGTGTTGTTGGTCCAGCTCGCGCCGCCGGCCGACTCGTACAGCTTGAAGAGCATGTCCCGGTCGGTGAGGGTGCAGCGGGGCCCGATGTAGTCAATTCCCGCCAGCCACGTGGAGAACGTCGCCGTGTTGGGGGCGCACAGGCCATCGTTGGCTGCCCAACCAAACGTCTCGAGCTGCGTGAGCCCTGCGGTCAGGGTGGTAGGGATAAAGCCCGTCAGGCTGTTCCGGCGCAGCTGCAGGTACTGGAGTTCCGACAGGGAGCCGAGCTCCGCCGGAAGGGGGCCCGCCAAGCCGTTCTCCCCGAGGTCCAGCTCCACCACCCTGCCCGCACCGTTGGTGGTGACCCCGTGCCACTCCCCCAACGGCCTGCCGGAGAGCCAGTTGGTGTTGTTGGTCCAGCTCGCGCCGCCGGCCGACTCGTACAGCTTGACGAGCATGTCCAGGTCGGTGAGGGTGCAGCGGGGCCCCGAAGTGTATTCTATTCCCGCCAGCCACGTGGAGAACGTCGCCGTGTTGGGGGCGCACAGGCCATCGTTGGTCCCCCAATGAAGCGTCTCGAGCTGCGTGAGCCCTGCGGGCAGGGTGGCGGGGATAAAGCCCGTCAGGCTGTTCTGGTGCAGATCCAGGTGCCGGAGTTCCGACAGGGAGCCGAGCTCCGCCGGAAGGGGGCCCGCCAAGCCGTTCTCCTCGAGGTGCAGTTCCACCACCCTGCCCGCATCGTTGGTGGTGACCCCGTGCCACTCCCCCAACGGCCTGTCGGAGAGCCAGTTGGTGTTGTTGGTCCAGCTCGCGCCGCTGGCCGACTCGTACAACTTCACCAGGACGTCCCGGTCGGTAGGGGCGGTAGGGGCGCAGCGGGGACCATTGGTTTCCGTCATCCCCGCCAGCCATGTGGAGAACGTCGCCGTGTTGGGGGCGCACAGGCCATCGTTGGTTCCCCAATGAAACGTCTCGAGCTGCGTGAGCCCCGTGGGCAGGGTGGTGGGGACCGAGCCTGTTAGCCTGTTCCCCCTCAGACTCAGGATGTTGAGCGAAGACAGGGAGCCGATCTCGGCGGGAATTGTCCCCGTTAGGTCGTTGTAGCTCAAGTACAGCTCTTCCAGTGCCGGCAGGGAGCCGATCTCGGCGGGAATTGTCCCCGTTAGGTCGTTGTAGCTCAAGTACAGCTCTTCTAGTGCCGACAGGGAGCCGAGCTCCGCCGGGACCGAGCCCGTCAGGTTGTTGGCACTCAAATCAATGCTGGTGACGAACCCGGCGGAGTTCGCGTCGACCCCGTGCCACTCCCCCAACGGCCTGCCGGAGAGCCAGTTGGTGTTGTTGGTCCAGCTCGCGCCGCCGGCCGACTCGTACAGCTTGACGAGCATGTCCAGGTCGGTGAGGGTGCAGCGGGGCCCCGAAGTGTATTCTATTCCCGCCAGCCACGTGGAGAACGTCGCCGTGTTGGGGGCGCACAGGCCATCGTTGGTCCCCCAATGAAGCGTCTCGAGCTGCGTGAGCCCTGCGGGCAGGGTGGCGGGGATAAAGCCCGTCAGGCTGTTCTGGTGCAGATCCAGGTGCCGGAGTTCCGACAGGGAGCCGAGCTCCGCCGGAAGGGGGCCGGCCAAGCCGTTCTCCTCTAGGTGCAGCTCCACCACCCTGCCCGCACCGTTGGTTGTGACCCCGTGCCACTCCCCCAACGGCCTGTCGGAGAGCCAGTTGGTGTTGTTGGTCCAGCTCGCGCCGCCGGCCGACTCGTACAGCTTGACGAGCTTGTCCCGGTCGTTGGGAGTGCAGCGGGGACCCTTGGCGTACAAGGTTGTTTGCGCCGCCAGCCAGGCTTGGAACGTCGCGTCCGTGGGCGAGCACAGTCCGGTGTTGCCCCATTCGAAGCGGTCCAGGTTCGTCAGCTTCGTGAGCGCGTCCGGGAGCGGACCCGTGAGTCCGGAGTTGCCCTTGATGTCCAGCCACTTGAGGCGGGCGCCGTGATTCCCCAGCTCCGGAGGCACCGCCCCCGAGAGGTTGTTCTCGTTCACCCACAGCTCCTCCAGGCTCGCCATCGAGCCCAGCTCCGCCGGGATCGGCCCGGTCAGCTTGTTGTGGCCGACCTCCAGGAGGGTGACGCTGTCCAGGTTGGCGAGCGCGGTCGGAATCGTGCCGCTCAGCTCGTTGATGTAAAGGCTCAGCAGCCGCAGGCGGGATAGGTCTCCGAGCTCGGGGGGGATCGTCCCCGTCAGCTTGCCGTCCCGGAGCCGCAGGAGCGTGAGCTCGGAAAGCTGGCCCAGCTCCGGTGGAATCGATCCGGCCAGGTTGTTGTCCACCATGTCGATGCTGGTGACGCGCCCGTCGGAGTTCGCCGTGACCCCGTGCCACTCCCCCAACGGCTTGTCCGAGAGCCAGTTGGTGTTGTTGGTCCAGCTCGCGCCGCCGGCCGACTCGTACAGCTTCACCAGGGCGTCCCGGTCGGTAGGGGCGCAGCGGGGACCATTGGTTTCCGTCATCCCCGCCAGCCATGTGGAGAACGTCGCCGTGTTGGGGGCGCACAGGCCATCGTTGGCCTCCCAATAAAACGCCTCGAGCTGCGTAAGCCCTGCGGGCAGGGAAGCGGGGATTGAGCCCGTCAGCGTGTTCCCGCGCAGATTCAGGCTCTTGAGCGAAGACAGGGAGCCGAGTTCCGCTGGGATCGACCCCGTCAGGAGATTCCTTCTCAGGTTCAGGCCGGTGAGTGCCGACAGGGAGCCGAGCGACGAGGGGATCGGGCCGGTAAGGAGGTTATCACTCACGTCCAACCCAGTGAGCGAGGAAAGGTAGCCGAGCTCGGAGGGAATCCTCCCCGTTAGCTCGTTCCCGTACAAGTACAGCTCTTCTAGTTCCGACAGGGAGCCGAGCTCTGCCGGGACCGAGCCCGTCAGGTTGTTGGCACTCAAATCGATGCTGGTGACGAACCCGGCGGAGTTCGCGTCGACCCCGTACCACTCCCTCAACGGCTTGTCCGAGAGCCAGTTGGTGTTGTTGGTCCAGTTCGCGCCGCCGGTTGACTCGTACAGCTCCCCGAGGATGCCCCGCTCGTCGGGGCAGACGGGACCCTGCTCGTAGGCGGCATATTGCGCCGCCAGCCAGGCTTGGAAGGTGGAGTTGTCGGGCGAGCACAATCCGGTGTCGCCCCATTCGAAGCGGTCCAGGCCCGTCAGCTTCGTGAGCGCGTCCGGGAGCGGACCCGCGAGCCCGGGGTTGCGCCTAATGTTCAGCAACTTGAGACGGGCGCCGTGATTCCCCAGCTCTGGAGGCACCGCCCCCGAGAGGTTGTTGTTGGTCAACGACAACTCCTCCAGGCTCGCCATTGAGCCCAGCTCCGCAGGGATCGACCCGGTCAGTTCGTTGACGCCGAGATCTAGGAAGGTGACGTTGTCCAGGTTCGCGAGCGTCGTCGGAATCGTGCCGCTAAGGTCGTTGGCGTAGAAGTTCAGCAGCCGCAGGCGGGAGAGGTCTCCGAGCTCGGGGGGAATCGAGCCGGCTAGGTTGTTGTTCACCAAGTCGATGCTCGTGACGCGCCCGGAGGCGTCCGCGTCGACCCCGTGCCACTCTCCGACCGGCTGGTCCGACAGCCAGTTCGTGTTGTTGGTCCAGCTCGCGCCGCCCGTCGACTCGTACAGCTTCACCAGCACGTCCCGGTCCCGGTCCGTAGCCGTCGTCACCTCGATCGTGAACTTCAGGGTGTCCGCGTCGCCGTCGACGTCCGTCACCGTGTAGGTGTACTCCGTCGCCACTTGGGCCGCCGTCGGTGTTCCGTTCAGCTGGCGGGTCCCCGCGTTGAAGGTCAGACCGGGCGGCAGATTCCCGGCCGAGTCCGCCAAGTCGTGCGTCAGGGGCGCGTCCCCGCCCGTAGCCTCTGGAAGGGTCAGCGGCGTGATTGCCTCATCCCTCGTATAGGTCCGGTTCGATAGCGTGTCCGGCCCGAGACCCGGCTTTCCGTCCGGCGTCGCGGTAACCGTGTTCGAGCCGGCGCCCGCCACGCTCGCGTTCACCGCCCGAACCTGGAACACGTACTCGGTTCCGTTGTTGAGTTGGCCCACGGTGTGCGATGTCGTGGTCGCATCGCTGCCCGGGATGTCTCGCCACAACGCCGCGTCGGCGTTCGTGAGACTCGAGCCCTCCTTGTGCCGGACTTGGTAGCCGGACACGGGTCCGCCCGTGGACGGGGCTTGCCACGTGAGAACGACTTGACCGTCGCCCGCGCTCGCATTGAGACCGTCCGGTGGACCCGGGCGTTCGAGCACCGTCACCGTAACGTCCGCCGACACCCCGTCGTAGCCGCCGCCGTTTCCGCTCAAGCTGACGGTCGCCGCATCGTTCGCCACGTCGTCGTCCTCGTTCGCGGTCACGGTGACCGCCTGAAGCGAGTCCCAGTTGGTCGTCGTGAAGGTCAGGCTGGCCGGGCTCGGGTCCACGTCGGCGTTGTTGCTCGTCACCGCCACCGTCACCATGCCGCTCGGCTGCGTGGCCAGCTTCGCCTCGAAGGACTCGGTGTCGCCCTCCGCCAGATCGAGCTGGCCCGGATCCACGAGGATCGCCGGATCGTCGTCCTCCACGATCACCGTCACGGTTGCGTGGCCGGTTAGTTCGGGATTGTCAAAGATATCCAAGGATATCGTAAGGACCTCGTCCTGTTTGTCGGCGTCGTCGATTGCCGACACCGTCACTTCTTGTGGGATGTTCCAGTTCGAGGGAGTGAAGGTAAGCGAATCGGCGTGGACGGTTACCTTGGTGGCATCGCCCGAATTGGTGACGGTCACAACTGCGGCCACCGCGGTGTCCAAGCTCACGGAGAACGTGGCGCTGTTGCCCTCGTGGAGCACCAGCAAGTCGGGTGCTGCGATAATCCCGACGTTGTCCGGTCCTCCTTCGTCGTCGTCCTCCACGTTGACGACGACCGCCGCCGACACGCCGTCGTAGCCGCCCCCGCTTCCGGTCAGCGTGACGGTGGCCGCGTCGTTCGCCGCGTCGTCGTCCTCCCCCGCGTTCACCGTGACCGTCTGCGGCATGTCCCAGTTCGTCGTCGTGAACGTCAAACCGGCCGGGCTCGCGTCCACGTCGTCGTTGTCGCTCGAAACCGTCACGGTCACCGTGTCGCTCGGGCGCGTCGCCAGCCTCGCCGTGACCGTCGCGGTGACGCCCTCCTCGACGTCGAGCGCGCTGGGAATCACGAGGATCGCGGGGTCGTCGTCGTCCGCCACGTTGACCATCACGGTGGCCGTCACGCCGTCGTAGCCGCCTCCGCTCCCGCTCAACGTGATGGTGGCCGACTCGTCCGCGGCGTCGTCGTCCTCGCCCGCGGTCACGGTGACCGTCTGCCCCGAGGTCCAGTTCGAGGGGGTGAACGTCAGGCTGGCCGGGCTTACGCCCAAGTCGGCGTTGTCGCTCGCCACCGTCACCGTCACCGTGCCGGTCGGCCGCGTCTTCAAGCTCGCCATCAAGGGGCCGACGCCACCCTCGTCGATGTCGAGCGTGCCCGGAGCCACGGGGATCGCCCGGTCGTCGTCGTCCGCCACGTTGACATCCACGGTCGCCGAAACTCCGTCGTAGCCGCCTCCGCTTCCGCTCAGAGTGATGGTGACCGACTCGTCGGCCGCGTCGTCGTCCTCGCCCGCGCTCACCGTGACCGTTTGCGGTGTGTCCCAGTTCGTCGTCGTGAAGGTCAGGCTGGCCGGGCTCGCGTCCACGTCGCTGTTGTCGCTCGACGCCGTCACGGTCACCGCGCCGCTCGGCTGCGTCGCCAAGCTCGCCGTGAACGAGCCGGTGCCTCCCTCGTCAACGTCGACCTGGCTTGGATTCACGAGAATTGCGGGATCGTCGTCGTCCGCCACGTTGACATCGACGGTCGCCGAAACGCCGTCGTAGCCGCCTCCGCTTCCGTTCAACGTGATGGTGGCGGTCTCGTCGGCCGCGTCGTCGTCTTGGCCCGCGGTCACGTTGACCGTCTGCGGCGAGGCCCAGTTGGAGGTCGTGAAGGTCAGGCTGGCCGGGTTCGCGCCCACGTCGCTGTTGTCGCTCGTCACCGACACCGTCACCGTACCGCTCGGTAGCGTGGCGAGCCTCGCCGTGAACGAGCCTGCGCCTCCCTCGTCGACGTCGACCTGGTCTGGAACCACGAGGATCGCCGGGTCGTCGTCGTCCGCAACGTCGACATCCACGGTCGCCGAAACGCCGTCGTAGCCGCCTCCGCTGCCACTCAACGTGATGGTGGCGGTCTCGTCGGCTCCGTCGTCGTCCTGGCTCGCGGTCACCGTGACGGTCTGCGGCGAGTTCCAATTCGTCGTCGTGAACGTCAGGCTGGCCGGGCTCGCGCTCACGTCGTTGTTGTTGCTCGTCACCGGCACGGTCACCGTGCCGCTCGGGCGCGTCGCCAGCCTCGCCGTGAACGTCGCGGTGTCGCCCTCCTCGACGTCGAGCTGGTTGGGATTGACGAGGATCGCCGGGTCGTCGTCGTCCTCCACGTTGAACGTCACGGTCGCCGTCACGCCGGTGTAGCAGCCCCCGCTGGCGCTCAGCGTGATGGTGCCCGTCTCGTCCGTCGCGTCGTCGTCCTCGTCCACGCTCAGCGTGACAATCTGCGGCGTCGCCCAGTTGGAGGGCGTGAACGTCAGGCTACTAGGGATCACGCTCATGTCGGCGCTACTGCTCAACACCGTCACGGTCACAGTGCCGCAGGGCTGCGTGGCGAGCCTCGCCGCGAACGAGGCGGTACCCCCCTCTTCGACGTCGACCTGGCTTGGAACCAGAATCGCCGGGTCGTCGTCGTCCTCCACGTTGACCGTCACCGTCGCCGACGCGCCGCCGTAGCCGCCCCCGCTCCCGCTCAGCGTGATGGTGGCCGTCTCGTCCGCGGCGTCGTCGTCCTCGCCCGCGAACACCGTGACCGTCTGCGTGGCGGCCCAGTTGGTCGTCGTGAACGTCAGGCTGGCCGGGCTCGCGCTCACGTCGTTGTTGTTGCTCGAGACCGGCACGGTCACCGTGCCGCTCGGGCGCGTCGCCAGCCTCGCCGTGAACGTCGCGGTGCCGCCCTCCTCGACGTCGAGCTGGTTCGGATTGACGAGGATCGCCGGGTCGTCGTCGTCCGCCACGTTGACCGTCACGGTCGCCGACACGCCAGTGTAGCAGCCCCCGCTGGCGCTCAGCGTGATGGTGCCCGTCTCGTCCGTCGCGTCGTCGTCCTCCCCCGCGCTCAGCGTGACAATCTGCGGCGTCGCCCAGTTGGAGGGCGTGAACGTCAGGCTGCCCGGGCCTACGATCATGTTGGTGATATTGCTCAACACCGTCACGGTCACAGTGCCGCAGGGCTGCGTGGCGAGCCTCGCCGCGAACGAGGCGGTACCCCCCTCTTCGACGTCGACTTGGCTTGGAACCAGAATCGCCGGATCGTCGTCGTCCTCCACGCTGACCGTCACCGTCGCCGTCACGCCGCCGTAGCCGCCCCCGCTCAGCGTGATGGTGGCGGTCTCGTCGACCCCGTCGTCGTCCTGGCCCGCATGCACGCTGACATTCTGCGGCGAGGCCCAGTTGGAGGGTGTGAACGTCAGGCTGCTTGGGTTCGCGCTCACGTAGTTGTTGTTGCTCGAGACCGGCACGGTCACCGTGCCGCTCGGTTGCGTCGCCAGCCTCGCCGTGAACGAGCCAGAGCCCCCTTCGTCAATGTCGAGCGCGCCCGGACTCACCAGAATCCCCGGATCGTCGTCGTCCTCCACGTTGACATCCACCGTCGCAGAAACGCCGGCGTACCCGCCCCCACTCCCGCTCAGCGTGATGGTGGCCGTCTCGTCGGCCCCGTCGTCGTCCTCGCCCGCGTTCACCGTGACGGTCTGCGGCGAGTTCCAGTTCGTTGTCGTGAACGTCAGGCTGGCCGTGGCCGTGCTCACACCCACCTTGGTGTTGTTGCTCGTCACCGGCACCGTCACCGTGCCGCTCGGCTGAGTGGCGAGCCTCGCCGTGAACGTCCCGGACTCACCTTCGTCAATGTCGAGCGCGCCCGGATTCACGAGAATCCCCGGATCGTCGTCGTCCTCCACGCTGACATCCACGGTCTCCGTCACGCCGGCGTACCCGCCCCCACTCCCGCTCAGCGTGATGGTGGCCGTCTCGTCGGCCCCATCGTCGTCCTCGCTCGCGTTCACCGTGACGGTCTGCGGCGAGTCCCAGTTCGTCGTCGTGAATGTCAGGCTGGCCGTGGCCGTGCTCACACCCACCTTGGTGTTGTTGCTCGTCACTGACACGGTCACCGTGCCGGTCGGGCGCGTCGCTAGCGTCGCCGTGAACGTCCCGGACTCACCCTCGCCAATGTCTAGCTGGCCCGGACTCACCAGAATCTCCGGCTCGTCGTCGTCCTCCACCACAACCGTCACGGACGCGTCGCCGATAATGTTGGGGTTGTCAAATATGGCCAAACTTATCGTGGAGACCTCGTCCTGCACGTCATCGTCGTGGCTTGCCGACACGGTCACCACTTGCGGGGTATTCCAGTTGGATGAAGTGAACGCAAGCGAATCGGGGCTGACGGTTACCTTGCTGGTGGCACTAAAAACAGTTACACCCGCAGACACTGCGGAGCCCAAACTCACCGAGAACGTGGCGCTGCCACCCTCGTCGAGCGTCAACGAGGCAGGTGCGAGAATCGCGACGTTGCCTCCCGGCCCGCCTGGTCCCCCTGGCCCCCCTGGCCCCCCGGGTCCCCCCGGTCCTCCCGGCCCACCGAGTTCGGCGGACGTCTGCCCCAGACCGGAAATCGAGTCCGACTCCTCCAGCCCTCCGGGCCCCGTCAGGGGCAGCGAGCCATCGCCGCAGGAGAGAAGCAGCATCGCCCCGCCGACCGCAACCGCGGTCACGGTGCGCGCCACCGGCGCGGTGCCAAGAGAGGTGCTCACGCGGTCCGCCAACGATGCGCACCAACGAAGAGGGCGAAAGCTGCGAAGCGTGGGCCTCGGGTCGTCGCTCATTCTCTCTCCTCATCCCCATAAGCAAGTAGACGAAGCGGCCACGGTAGCGCCCCCCACGGGGATCCGCAACAACCGTTCGCGACCGCCAGCCGAGCCCACGGGCGGCCCCCGGGTGCCGCCCGTGGGCGACCCCCGAACCTGACCCCCGCCGGCGACCTCGGAACCCCACCCCCATGCCGACCCCGGCTTGAAGGGTCGGAGCCCCCCTTTTGACAGCCCGAAACCCGGGTCCTACTCTATCCGCCGGGCTCCCTCGCCGGCGCGCCCCGGGCCTCGGCCCGCCTCCGTTCCGACGGACGCGGGTCGGTTCCGGCGGGCCGGCACCCAATCATCGCGCGAGCGAGGAGGACCAGAATGGAGTATCGGCCACGAAACCCCCAAACAAGGACACCCACCATGCGTTCACCATGGCGAACGTTGCTGGTCGCCGTTGCGCCGGCCCTTCTCCTCGCGCCTCCCGTCGAGGCCCAGGAAAACGGCCGCATCACCGGCGTCGTCACCGAATCCAGCTCCGGCGGGCCGGTTTCCGAGGCGCAGGTCTACATCCCCGACCAGGCGCTCGGCGGGCTCTCGCGCGCCAACGGGCGCTACCTCATCATCAACGTGCCGCCGGGCACCTACCTGGTGCGCGCCGAGCGCATCGGCCTCGGCTCCGCGGAGCAACAGGTGACGGTCGGCGCGGGTGAAACCGCCACCGCCGACTTCGTGCTCGAGGAGCTCGCCCTCGGCCTCGACGAGATCGTGGTCACCGGCACCGCCGGCGCGGCGCGGCGGCGCGAGATCGGCAACTCCATCGCCCAGATCAACGTCACCGAGCTGCCCGACAAGCCGGTCCAGATGGTCGACCTGCTCCAGGGCGCGGCTCCGGGTCTCGACCTGAGCGCCACCGGCGGCGAGCTGGGGGTCGCGCCCGCCATCCGCCTGCGGGGCAACTCCAGCGTCTCCATGAGCAACAACCCCATCATCTACATTGACGGGGTGCGCATGCGCAGCGAGCCGCTGGCCCACGTGGCGGCGCCGGACAACCGCGGCATCCGCGGATCCAACACCTCCAAGACGCCGCTCAACTCCATCAACCCCAACGACATCGAGCGAATCGAGATCATCAAGGGCTCGGCCGCCACCACGCTGTACGGCACCGAGGCCTCCGCCGGCGTCATCCAGATCTTCACCAAGCGCGGGTCCGTCGGGGCGCCCCAGTGGACGCTCGAGACCCAGCAGGGCGCGGTGTGGAGCCGCAAGTTCGGCAACTACCCGGACTCGCCCTTCCCCTACCTGCGCATGGAGCCCTTCATCAAGACGGGGCACAACCAGTACTACATCTCCTCGGTGCGCGGCGGCCTCGACAACCTCCAATACTTCGTCTCCGGGGCCTTCTCGGATCAGGAGGGCTACCTGCCCAACGAGTACAGCAACGAGTGGATCACGCGCGGCAACTTCACCTTCACGCCCCTGCCCAACTTCCAGATCCAGTGGAACACCTCGTATTCGAGCGAGTCCGCGCAGCAGCTCTCCCAGAGCAACGCGCAGGGGCTGGGGCACAACGTGTACCGGGGCAAGGCCAACTACTTCACCGACGATTCCCCGGAGGTGATCGCGGCCAGCGTGCTCGCCTTCGACATCCGCCACACCATCGACCGCTTCACCACCGGCGGAACCTTCACCTACACGCCCCTGGCCGACCTCACCAACCGGTTCACCATCGGCTACGACTGGCTCCAGCAGGACAGCCGCAACCTGCGCCCGTTCGGCTTCCGCTTCCGCCCCCGGGGCGCGCTCCTCAACCACCACTGGCAGAACCGTCTGGTCACCTTCGACTACGTCGGCACCTACAGCTTCGACCTCACCAGCGGCCTCCGCTCCAACTTCTCCTGGGGCGGTCAGGCGGTCGGCGACGAGGAGCACACCGTCGAGGCGTGGGGCGAGGGGTTCCCGGGCGCCGAGGAGCCGACGGTCAACTCGGCCGCCGCGACCCAGGGGTTCGAACAGCGGCAGAAGGTCTGGAACGCGGGCTTCTTCGTCCAGAACGTCTTCGACATCAACAACAAGTACTTCGTCACCGGCGGCGTGCGCGTCGACGGCAACAGCGCGTTCGGCGAGGGGTTCGGGCTCCAGGTCTACCCCAAGATCAGCGGCTCCTGGGTGCTCTCCGACGAGGCCTTCTGGGATCCCGATCTCGGCTCGCTGAAGCTGCGCGCGGCCTGGGGGCGGTCCGGCCGGGCCCCCGGCGCCTTCGACGCGGTTCGGACGTGGGAGGCCGCGGGTCTCAACGACCTCCCGGCCTTCCTTCCCCAGAACCTCGGCAACCCCGATCTCGGACCGGAGGTCACGACCGAGACCGAGCTGGGGTTCGACGCGTCGTTCATCGACGACCGGGTGGCGGTCGACTTCACCTTCTACCACCAGCGGACCACCGACGCCCTCTTCGCGGTGCTGCAGATCCCGTCCAACGGCTTCCAGTCCAGCCAGCTCGAGAACATCGGCGAGCTGAAGAACGAGGGGTTCGAGGTCTCGATCAACACCACGCCCATCCGGAGCGCCAACTACGAGTGGAACCTCGGGCTCAACATCTCCACCAACAGGTCGGAGGTGCTCGACCTGGGCGGGGCGGAGCCTTTCCAGGCCAGCCAGGGAACCTGGATCATCGAAGGGGAGCCGGTCCCCGTGGTGCGCGACGACTACGTCTCCAACCCGGACGAGATCGCCGATCCCATCCGGGAGCGGAACCACATCTACGGCCCCAATTTCCCGACCCACAACATCGGCCCCAGCACGAGCCTGCGCCTTCCCGGCGGGATCTTCGTGTCGGCGTCCGGCGAGTTCAAGGGCGGCCACTTCCTGCGCGACTCGAACGTGCATCCGGGGGGCATCAGCCGGGGCGGCAAGATGCCGCTCTGCTGGCCCTACTACGCCGACAAGGAGAACAACACCAACATCGAGCTCCTGGCGGACACGCCCGCCCTGTGGCGGGCCCGGTGCACGCCGAGCCTCATCGACTCCGGCTACCTCACCTGGGACGCGGACTTCTTCCGGCTGCGCACCCTGAGCGCGCAGGTGCCGGTCGACTTCGCCTTCCCCGACCGGATCAGCAGCGCCCTGCTCACGCTCGCGCTCAACAACTCCTACACGTGGAAGAGGATGCCCTATCTCGACCCCGAGATGCGCGGCAACCAGGGAGGAACCGACCTCGCGCAGGCCATCGCGGCCCGCAACCCGACCCCCATCAGCTTCCGGGCCTCGCTCCGGATCCAGTTCTAGAGGAGGGCGCACGATGACTACGACCAAAGGACGACTCACGGCCGTCGCGCTCCCGCTCATGCTGTTCGCGGGGGCGTGCGAAGTGACCAATCCCGGCCCGGTGCAGGACCGGTTCCTCGACGAGGCGACCTCGCACGCGGCGCTGGTTCGCGGGGCGGAGCGCATGGTGCTCGAAGCGGCGAACTTCGTCTTCTACACGAACGCCATCATCACGCGCGTGCTCTTCCCCGGGGGCGACACCAACTCCCACAGCCCGCGCATCCAGGGGGGTTCGCTGCCGCCCGAGGACGTGAACGGGGACTGGAACAACGTGCAGCAGGCGCTGTTCATCTCGAAGAACGCGCTGGAACGGGGCGTGACGGGCGAGAACCTCGCCCAGGCGCACATCTGGGCCGGCTACACCTACCGAATTCTGGGCGAGAACTGGTGCCAGTGGCTCGAGGATGGGGGCGCCCCCCAGCAGCCCGGCGCGGCGCTCGACAACGCGGAGCGGCACTTTACGGAGGCGCTCGGCGCGGCCGCCAACACCGCGCAGACCCACGCCGCCTACGCCGGACGGGCTCAGGTGCGGGTGGCGAAGGGCGACTGGGGCGGGGCGATCAGCGACGCGACCCAGGTGCCGCCCGGGTTCGTGCTCGAGGTCCGGCCGGACCCGGATTTCGAGGCGACGCGCAGCCGGGTCGGCTGGGCCAACGCCGACGAGCCCTACCGGCAGTTCACGCTCCTGTTCACCTTCTTCGGCGAGCAGGCGGTTCCCAACATCCGCTCGCTCCTGCCGCTCGACGCGAGCGATCTTCCGGTGACCATCCCCGGCACCGGCTACTACGCGGAGTCCGGCGATCCGCGCGTGGCGTGGCGCACGATCCCCGACCAGCCCTTCGCCAACGCGTCCCTGCAGGGCTTCGGGCAGGTCCCGTGGAGCAACTTCACGTGGCTGGATCCGGAGACGCCCATCCACCTCGGCACCGGAACCGAGATGCTTCTCTACCGGGCCGAGGGCATGCTCCGCGACGGCAACCACGCGGGCGCCATGGAGCTGGTGAACCAAGTGCGCGCGATGTACGTGAGCGACCACACCGGCGAGCCCCTGGAGCCTTGGTCGGCCATGAGCCTTGAGGAGGCGTGGACGGCCCTCAAGACCGAGCGCATGATCGAGGGTCTGCTCGAGGGTCGGCGCCTTGTGGACCTTCGTCGCTGGGCCGCCGACGGTTCGCCGGGCGAGGCTCCCTTCCCGGCGTGGGAGGAGCTGTCGCCGCTCTTCGCGGAGGCTCCGACGGCGACCTGCTTCCCCATCGCCGAGGACGAGGTGAACCGCAACCCCAACCTGGGCGGTTGAGGCGAACGCGCCGGGTGCCTCGGGTGTCCATGGGGAAGGATGCCCCTCCGCGCCGGCGATTCACGGGCGGAGGGTCGACGGGGACGTGTCTCGCGAACGCGACCGCGCGGCTTTCGGCCAGTGGTGTCGGGAGCGCGCCCGGGTTACGATGTAGGGCTGGAAGCTACGACGATGCGGGGCTGGAAACGACCGAGTTGGGCTGGAACACGACTGACTCCATCCGGAGGGCTTTGAGATGAACTTCATCACGGGCAGGCACATGCCGAGGCGGACCTTCCTGCGCGGGGCGGCGGGCGTGGCGGTGGGATTGCCGCTCCTCGACGCCATGATCCCGGCGGGCGGGCGCTGGAGGGAGGTGATGGCCGCGACCGACAAGACGCGTCTGGTCGGCATCGAGATGGTGCACGGCGCGGCGGGCTCCAACGACTGGGGCGCCACCCAGCACCTGTGGTCGCCGGCGCAGATCGGGCGCGACTTCGACCTGAGCACCAGCGCGCTGAGCTCCCTGGAGCCCTACCGCGACCACCTCACCATCGTGTCCAACACCGACTGCCAGATGGCGGAGGCGTTCCAGCCCAAGGAGATCGGGGGCGACCACTTCCGCACCAGCGCCGTCTACCTCACCCAGGCGCACCCCAGGCAGACGGAAGGCTCGGACGTGTACATCGGCACGTCGATGGACCAGCTGTACGCCCAGCGCTTCGGCCAGGACACCCCCATTCCGTCCATGCAGCTGTGCATCGAGAACGTGGATCAGTCCGGCGGATGCGCGTACGGCTACACCTGCGTGTACACCGACTCGATCAGCTGGGCCTCGCCCACCGAGCCGCTGCCCGTCATCCGCGACCCGCGGGTGGCCTTCGACCAGCTGTTCGGTTCGGGCGGCACCCCGCGCGAACGGGTGGCGCGCCGGCGCGAGAACCGGAGCATTCTGGATTGGGTGGCCACCCGGGCCGCGCGCCTCAAGGCGGAGCTCGGGGCCGAGGACCGCGCCCGCCTCGACCGCTACCTGGAGAACATCCGCGAGCTCGAGCGGCGCATCGAAACGACCGAGGCGCGCAACCAGAGCGGGGCGGCGCGCGAGCTGCCCGAGGCCCCGGCCGGAGTGCCGGACTCCTTCCGCGAGCACGTCGAGATGATGTGGGACGTGCAGGCGCTCGCCTTCCAGTCCGACGTGACGCGGGTCTTCTCCTTCAAGATGGGGCGCGACTCCTCGGCGCGCGTCTTCCCCGAGAGCGGCACCGACAAGCCGTTCCATCCGGCCTCGCACCACGGCGGCAATCCGGAGGCGGTGTCGGAATTCAACCTGATCAACCGGTACCACGTGAGCACGCTCCCCTACTTCCTCGAGAAGCTCAAGGGCATCGAGGAGGGCGACTCCAACCTGCTCGAGAAGAGCATGATCCTCTACGGATCGGCGATGGGCGACCCCAACCTGCACAACCACAAGCGGGTCCCCTTCATCGTGCTGGGTGGAGCCAACGGACGGCTGCGGGGAGGCCTGCACCTGAAGGCGCCGGACGGAACCCCGCTGGCCAACGCGATGCTCACGCTGCTGCACGAACTTGGGCTCGACGACCTGACCGGCTTCGGCAACAGCACCGGCGAGTTCGCCCTCACCATGCCGACCACGGTGACGGAGCAGGCCAGCAGCGGCTGACGAGAACCCAACAGCGGACGCAACCGGACGGGCCCCTCGGAAGTTCGAGGGGCCGTCCCGTACCATGCCGGAGGCGAGATGAAGCAGGTGCGAGCAAGCAGGGGTGGTCCGAGGCTTGAGGTGGTCGCCGCGTTGCTGGTGTCGTTGGTCGCGACCGCCGCCGCGACGCCCCCCAACTCCCCGGTGGCCGACGCGGCCATGCGGGGCGACGTCGACGTGGTGCGGGAGCTGCTCAGGAGTGGCGCGGACGTGAACGCCCCCCAGAGCGACGGCCTCACCGCCATGCACTGGGCCGCCGAAAACGGCGACGTGGTTCTGGCCGGCGTGCTCATCCACGCGGGGGCCAACCTGGCGCCCCGGACCCGCAACGACGCCTACACGCCCATGCACATGGCGGCCCGCGGCGGACACGCCGAGGTGATCGACCTGCTCGTCGAGGCGGGCGCCGACGCGGCCGTGGCCACCGCGCGCACGGGCGTGACGCCCATGCACTTGGCGGCCAAGGCGGGGAGCGGCGGCGCGGTGCGGGCGCTGGCCGCCGGGGGTGCCGAGGTCGACGCGCGCGACCACCAGTGGGGGCAGACCCCGCTCATCTTCGCGGCCGGGTTCAACCGGCTGGGGGCGGTCAACACCCTCATCGAGCTGGGCGCGGACGTCTCGCTCACCGAGGACGTGCTGCACATGCCCACGCGCCACGCGGTGGACATGGCCGCCAGGGCGGCGCGCAACGAGGTCCTGGAGTCCTTCAGGGCCCAATCGGAGGACCCCGACTTGTGGGCGCCCACGCCCCGGCAGGTGCAGGCGGCGTCCGAGGCGGCGTGGCGGGTGCAGGCGCTGCCTCCCGAGGAGATCATCGACAAGGCCACCGAGCAGCAGATGACCGAAAACCAGCTCGCGCTGCTCGAGACCAACGCGCTCTCCTACCACGACCTGGTGGGCAACCAGGGAGGGCTGACGGCCCTGCTGCACGCGAGCCGGGACGGCCACCGCGACGTGGTGCGCGCCCTGCTGGACGCGGGCGCCGACGTCAACCAGGTGAGCGCGGGCGAGAAGACCAGCCCGCTCCTCATCGCCGCCATCAACGGGCACTTCGACCTCGCGCTCGAGCTGCTCGAGCGGGGGGCGGACCCCAAGCTGGCCGACCTCGCCGGGAGCACCCCCCTGTTCGCCGTCGTCAACACCCAGTACGCGCCCAAGACGCGCTACCCCCAGCAGCAGGCCTTCAAGCAGCAGCAGGCCACGCACTTGGAGGTGATGGAGGCGCTGCTCGAAGCGGGCGCCGATCCCAACGTGCGCTTGGACCGGCACCTGTGGTATCTGGAGTACAACTTCGCCCAGCTCAGCGTGAACATGTGGGGCGCGACCCCCTTCTGGCGCGCGGCCCACGGCACCGACGAGAAGGCGATGCGCCTCCTGCTCCGCTACGGCGCGGATCCCGACACCCCCACCCGCCGGCCACCCTCGCGCAGGCGCGGCGGGTACGGCGG
The DNA here is from genome assembly GCA_965221265.1 of Longimicrobiales bacterium. GTDB lineage: Bacteria > Gemmatimonadota > Gemmatimonadetes > Longimicrobiales > Gaopeijiaceae > BD2-11. Next base: position 1,601,538 of record OZ244873.1, read on the forward strand.
CGGGGGCGGCGAGCGGGTCGACCCCTCCGGCCTGCCCCCGGTTCCCCCCGGCGGCCCGGGCGTCTTCCCCATCCACGCGGCCTCCGGGGTGGGGTACAGCGGGGGGGACGGAGCCGGCCGCGCGGGCGTGTCGCACATTCACGTCCCCAACGGCTGGATGCCGTCGGTGCGGCTGCTGGTCGAGGAGCTCGGCGCCGACGTGAACGCGCGCGACCACAACGGCTACACCCCGCTCCACTTCGCGGCCGCGCGCGGCGACAACGAGCTCATCCTGTACCTGGTGGAGAAGGGGGCCGACGTGATGGCGGTCAGCCGCCGCGGCCAGACCGTGGTCGACATGGCCAACGGCCCGGTGCAGCGCATCCAGCCCTTCCCGGAGACCATCGCGCTGCTCGAGGGCATGGGCGCCATCAACAACCACAACTGCGTTTCGTGCTGACCGGACCCGGGCGACGGCGCCACCCGCTCGCCCGGTCTCCGCGGCCACTCCTCTCCCTCGCCCTCCTTCCGGCGTTCGGGCTCGCGGGGCCCGTCCACGCCCAGGAGGGCGGTCGCCCGCACGAGCTCCCGCTCGAACCCGCCAACGTTCACTGGGGCCATTACAGCGGCGGCCTCGCGCCCGTGCTGCGCATCCAGCCGGGCGACCGCGTTCGCGTCGAGACCCTGCTCGCCCGCGGGCTTGAGCGGTTGCTGCTCGCGGGCGCCGACCCCGAGCTGATCCCCGAGCGCTTGAAGCGGGTGGAGGCCGAGGTCACCGACCGCGGGCCGGGCGCGCATCCCCTCACCGGACCCATCCACGTCGAAGGCGCCGAACCGGGCGACGTCGTGGAGATCCGCATGCTGGACTTCGAGTTCCTGCATCCCTTCGGGTTGAGCTACTTCCTGCCCGGCGCCGGCACCCTGCCGGACGACTTCCCCTACACCCACCTCCGGCTCACGCCCATCGACACCGAGGCCGGGATGGTGGTCTTCACGCCGGACATCCACATTCCGGTGGCCCCCTTCTTCGGGTCCATCGGCGTCGCTCCCCACCCCGTCGTCGGACGGGTCAACTCGAACCCGCCCGACCATCACGGCGGCAACATCGACAACAAGGAGCTGGTGGCCGGGTCCGCGCTCTTCCTTCCCGTCCACGTTCCGGGCGCGCTGGTCTCGTTCGGGGACGCCCACGCGGTGCAGGGAGACGGCGAGGTGGCGCTCACCGCCCTGGAGGTGTCGGTGCGCGGCACCGTGCGCATCCTCCTGCACAAGGACCGGTCCCTGCGCCGCCCGCGCGCGGAGACCCCCACCCACTACATCGCCATGGGGCTCCATCCCGACCTGGACGAGGCGGCGCGGATGGCGACCCGCGAGATGATCGACTTCCTGGTCGCCGAGCACGGCCTGACCCGCGACGACGCCTACATCCTGGTGTCGCTCGCGGTGGATCTGGCCGTCACCCAGCTCGTGGACGGCACCAAGGGCGTGCACGCCAAGCTCCCCAAGGCCATCTTCCGTCGGTAAGGGGCGGGCGCCGGGGTCGCGGCGGTCCGTGGACGAATTCGCGGTCAGTCCGTGGACGAATTCGCCCGCGTGGGCGGGAGCGGAATCAAGCTTGACAAGCCATCCACCGTTCCCGCTATTTGAAGGTTGTGCGGGTGTGTCCGATCTCGCGTCGGCGCCGCGCATTGGGTTCGACGCGTTCGTCTTTCGAGGAGAGGCACGATGAGGATCCTTGCCACCGGAATGATGGTGCTCGGCGTGGCCGTCGCGGGCGGTGATTTCGCGACTTCATGGGAGGGCGAGTCCCACCGCGGGGATTCCGCGGCGTCGGCGTCGCCCAAGCTCCCGGCGAGTCCCGAGCGAGCGCCCCACCCCACGCCCGAAAGCCTCAGCGACCTCGTCCGGACGTACTGCGTGGTCTGCCACAACGATGTCCTCCTGACCGGCAACACCACGTTGCAGGGTTTCGAGGTCGAGCGGGCCACCGACAACGCGCAGGTCGCCGAGCGCATGATCATGAAGCTGCGCGCCGGCATGATGCCGCCCCCCGGAATGCCCCGGCCCGGCGGCGATTCCCTGCTGGCGCTGGTCGAGACGCTCGAGTCCACGCTGGACGAGGCTTCGGCGCGCCAACCCAACCCCGGCAGCCGCACCTTCCAGCGCCTCAACCGCGCCGAGTACGCCGCCTCCGTGGACGACCTGTTGGGGCTCACCATCGACGCCGGCCTGTATCTGCCGCTCGACACCAAGAGCGCCAACTTCGACAACATCGCCGACGTGCAGATGCTCTCCCCCACGCTCATGGACGCGTACCTGAACGCGGCCGCCGAGGTCAGCCGGCTGGCGGTGGGCAACCTGGAGGTGCTCCCGAGCGAGACGACGTACTCCAAGTCCGGCTATTTCTCCCAGTGGGAGCGGGTCGAGGGCGCGCCCTTCGGCACCCGCGGCGGCATCTCCGTCCTGCACAACTTCCCCGCCGACGGCGAGTATCGCGTCAAGATGGCCTTCGACCACACGACCACGGGCGAGTTCTTCGGCAACGTCACCCAAGGCGAACAGATCGAGATCGCCATCGACGGAGTGCGCGTGGCGCTGCTCAACGTCGACCAGTTCATGCACGTGGCCGACCCCAACGGAGCCAACCAGGAGAGCGAGTCGTTCTTCGTGACCGCCGGGCCGCACCAGATTTCGGCGGTCTTTCTCAAGCAGTTCGAGGGGCCGGTGCCCGACCTCATGTCGCGCCACGACTGGTCGCTGGCCGATCGCCGCATTGGCGCCGACGGGTACGGCATCACCGCCCTGCCGCACATCAAGGACCTGACCGTGGCGGGCCCGTTCCAGGTGACGGGCGTGTCGGAAAACCCGGTGCGCCGGCGCATCTTCACCTGTCGGCCCACGGCTCCGGAGGAGAGGGAGGCGTGCGCGCGCGACATCGTGACCCGGCTCGGCTCGCGCGCGTTCCGGCGTTCCCTGTCGGAGCTCGACGTTTCCGAGCTCATGGAGTTCTACCGCCAGGGCGAGGAGGCCGGGGGCTTCGAATCCGGCGTGCGGCTCGCGTTGCAGGCGATTCTGGCCAGCCCCGACTTCGTCTTCCGCTTCGAGCCGGTCGCGGGCGCCGAGCGCGAGGGGAGCTACCGAATCAGCGAGCTGGCTCTGGCGAGTCGGCTTTCGTACTTCCTCTGGGGCACCCCTCCGGACGGCGAACTGATCGCGCTCGCCGAGCGCGACGAGCTCTCCGACAACCTGCGCGCCCAGGTCCGGCGCATGCTCGCCGACCCCCGCTCCGACGCGCTCGGGTCCCGTTTCGCCAGCCAGTGGCTGCGTCTACAGGACTTGGACCTAGTGCATCCGGACCGCCTGATGTACCCGGACTATCATCAGCAGCTGGCCGACGCCATGAAGCGGGAGACGGAGCTGCTGTTCCTGAACCTGGTGCGGGAGGACCGCAGCTTCCTCGAGCTCTACACGGCCGACTACACCTTCGTCAACGAACGGCTGGCGAAGCATTACGGGATTCCGGGAATCGTGGGCGAGGCGTTCCAGCGGGTCGAGTACCCGGACGACCGTCGCGCCGGCATCTTCGGCCACGGCAGCGTGCTCACCCTGACGTCGGTGGCCAACCGCACCTCGCCCGTGCTGCGCGGCAAGTGGGTGATGGAGGTCGTCCTGGGCACGCCGCCTCCGCCGCCTCCGCCGGGCGTGCCCGACCTGGAGGAGACGGAAGCCGTCGAGGGCACCACCATCCTGACGACGCGCGAGCGCATGGAGAAGCACCGCGCGAGCCCGGTGTGCAACGCCTGCCACCAGTTCATGGACCCCATCGGCTTGGCGCTCGACAACTTCGACGTGACCGGAAAGTGGCGCATCCGGGAGAACGGCATCGCGCTCGACACGCGCGGAACCTTCTACGACGGGAGCGACGTGACCACGCCGCAGGAGCTGCGCGCGGTGCTGCTGCGGCGGCCCGAGCCGCTGATCCGCCACTTCACCGCGAACCTCATGGCGTACGCGCTGGGTCGCCGGATGGAGTACTACGATCAGCCCGAGATCCGCGAGATCGCGCGCAAGGCCGCCACGGAGGACAATCGCATGTCGGCCTTCATTCTGGGCGTGGTCGAAAGCGAGGCCTTCCGCATGAGGAGCGCCGCCACGGTGGAGGACGCCCAGGGCGGAAGCTGAGCGCCCCGGCGGGATGAGCCCGTCCGAGGCAGCCGAACTGATCGTCCCGGCACCGACCGGCTCGTCCCGGCGCGGGGAAGGCTGGTCCCAGCGCTGAGATCAGTTGGCCGCGTCCACGGTCCGGACGTGCCCGGTCGGCGGTTCGAACGGGTCGTCGTATGCCAATACCGTTCCCCGCATGGCTCCGATGATGGACGGCGATGGATCCTGTTTGGGTAGCGGGGAAAGGATGGCCACGGGACGACCGCGGTTCGTGATGGTCACAGGCTCGCGGTCCCGATCATCCGTTCGATCAGCCGCAGACACCGGGCCTTGAATTCCGCCGCGTCGATGGTCTTCACAAGTCCTCGTCCCGCCGCTGGCCGAGCTCCGTCTCGAGCAGGAGCAGCGCCGACCTGTCGTCGCCCGCGAGGCGCAGTCGGTCGACGATGTCGGAGGTGACCTTCTCCTCCTGCACCTGCTCGTTGATGAACCACTGCAGCATCACCTGGGTCGGGTAGTCGGTCTCCTCCACGGCGAGGCGGTAGAGTTCGCCGATTAGCGCGGTCACCTTGCGTTCGTGTGCCAGCGCCGCCCGGAACACCTCCAGAGGCGAGCCGAACTCCGAGGGCGGAGCGTCGACCTGGCCGAGGACGACCCGGCCCTCGCGGTCGTTCACGAAGTCGAAGATGCGCAGCGCGTGGGCGCGCTCCTCGTCCGCCTGCATGCGCATCCAGTGGGCGAAGCCGGGGTATCCCGTCCGCTCGAAGTAGGCGCTCATGGCCAGGTAGTACTGGCTCGCGTGGAGCTCCTGAGTGATCTGTTCGTTGAGCGCCGCCTCAACTCTTTCGCCAAGCATTCGCGTCGTCTCCCTTGGGGTTGGTGAACGAAGTCGGTGGTGAGTCCACCCGAGCACCGAGAGCGGCGGGGCGCCGGACTGGCAAGGCGCCCCAGCGGCCCGGTGGCGGAGGCCCATCCCGCGTGTTCAATACCCCAGAGCCCTCCCACCGCGCCGAGGATCGGACCATGCGGTGAGCAGGCCGTCCACGACCACGATCATCTGGACGTCGCCGGAGAGCCCTTCGCGTTCGTCCACGACGTGACCGAGCGCCTCCAGCCGCGAGATGGTCTCCGGCGCCAGCCCTCCCGCCTCGTGGAAGATCCGGTCCGGCAGATGCTGGTGGTGGACCCGCGGCGCATGGACCGCCTCGACGACATCCATCCCGAAGTCCACGACGTTGGAGATGGTCTGGAACACCGTGGTGATGATGGTTGAGCCGCCCGGCGTGCCGGTGACCATCTTCAGCGCCCCGCCCCGGTCCAGGACGATGGTCGGCGACATGGACGACAGCATCCGCTTGCCCGGCTCGATGGCGTTGTTCTCGCCCTGCACCAGGCCGAACTGGTTGGCGGAGCCGGGTTTGGCGGCGAGGTCGTCCATGTCGTTGTTCAGAATGAAACCCGCCCCGGTGACGGTGACCTTGCTCCCGTACCACGAGTTGACGGTCGTGGTGACCGACACGGCGTTGCCGTCGGTATCGACAATGGAGTAGTGCGTCGTGTTCTCGCCCTCGCCGGGCACGCCACCGTCGGACGGCGTCCCCGTCCCGGATCCTCCCTCCAGCCCGGGGCCGACCTCGGCGGACGGAGTGGCGGCGTCCAGCGAAATGGTCGCGCCCCGCTCGCTCGCGTACGCCGCCGAGGTCAGCTGCTCCAGCGGCATTTCCACGAAGTCCGGATCCGCCAGGTAGTGGTTGCGGTCGGCGTAGCCCCGTCGCCAGGCCTCGACGTGCAGATGGATGGCCTCCGCCGACTGCCAACCGAGGGCGGCGAGGTCGTGGTCCTCCAGGATCCCGGCGGTCGCCGCCATGGTGACGCCACCGGAGGACGGGGGCGGCATCGAGATCACCGTGTGGTCCCGGTACTCGAACGTGGTCGGGTCGCGCCAGACCGCTTGGTACTCGGCGAGGTCCCGACGGGTGAGGATGCCTCCGCCGCGTTCCATCTCGGCGACGATGAGGTCCGCCGTTTCGCCAAGGTAGAAGTCGTCGCGGCCGAGGTCGCGAAGGCGTCCCAGCGTCCGGGCCAGGTGCGGCTGGCGCAGCGTGTCGCCAACGGCGGGCGGCAAACCTCCGCGCGGCAGGAACTGCTCCGCCGAGGCCGGGAAGGCTCGGAGGGCCGCCACCATCGCGTCGCCCAGCGAGTTGAGGAAGCGGGGCCGCACGGGGACGCCCCCGGCGAGCGCGATCGCGGGATCGAGAAGCGGCGCCCACTCCATGCGGCCGAAGCGGCGATGGAGCCGCCACATCCCGTCGACGGTTCCGGGCACGCCGACGGAGCGGTGCCCGACGACGACGTCCTCCGTGACCTCGCCGGCCTCGTCCAGGTACATGTCCCGGGTCGAGGCGAAGGGGGCGCGGGCGCGGAAGTCGAGCGCCGCCGTTTCCCCGTCCGCGGTCCGGAGCACCAGGAACCCGTCACCGCCGAGGTTGCCGGCCTCCGGGTTGACCACCGCCAGCGCGAACATCACCGCGACGGCGGCGTCCATGGCGTTGCCGCCGGACCTCAGGACGTCGACGCCGACCTGGCTGGCGAGCTCGTCGGTCGTCACGACCATCCCCTGGGTCGCGGTGACCGGGGGAGGCGTGTCCCGGTACCGCCACGACTCCGGGAACGCGGCCTCCCCCGCCGCCGGCGGATCCCCGCAGCCGATGCACGCCACCAGCGCGAGCAGCGGCGGCGCGCCGAGCCCGCGCATGAAGCCGCCAGGGTACCGAGAGCGGCGGGGCGCGGGGCTGACAAGGCGTCTTGAAGGCCGGGTGGCGGCGATTCCGGGCCGCAGGGCCACGCGAAATGAAGCGAACCAGCGCGGCCGCGACGCCATTCGAGTACCGGGGGGAGTTCGTCCACTGGCTGCCCGGAGCCGGGGCTCGTTGGGGGGCGGAACTCTCATGCGTTCTCTCCTCTACCGGCGTGGATGGGCACCGCCCCCGGCCTCCAAGGTCTCGTCCGGGATTCCTCCGGGGTCGGTCCCGAGGTCGGGAGCCCGACGGGTCGAACTCAATGTACCGATCTTGCCATCCCGGAACAGAAGCGCCGCGGAACCGGGTGGGACGAGACCGCGCGCGAGACCGCGCGCCCCCGGACTCCGGATCTCGCGTGCTTTACTCGGAGCGCCCACGCCTGTAGCTTCCATCCTCCCGCTTCCGGCGGTTCCCGGCAGTCCGTGGATGGGCCGCGAGGGGACCCCGGAGACGCGGAGCGCACGAGTGAGGATCGCCGGTGGTTCGTCCGCCGGAGGAAAGTCCGAGCTCCGCAGGGCAGGGTGCCGGGTAACGCCCGGGCGGCGTGAGCCGACGGAAAGTGCCGCAGAGAGCAGACCGCCGATGGCCCTTCGGGGCACAGGCAAGGGTGAAAGGGTGCGGTAAGAGCGCACCGGGCCGCTGGCAACAGGGGTCGCATGGCAAACCCCACCCGGAGCAAGGCCGAATAGGGGACGAGGGGCTGCCCGCTCCGCCCGAGTCCCGGGTGGGCCGCACGAGGCCGGCAGCGATGTCGGTCCCAGATAAATGATCCTCCCCCGCCTTCGGGCGGGGACAGAACTCGGCTTATTCCGTGCGCTCCGCGGCGGGGCGGCGGGCGGTCATGAGCCGACCCACACGCGCCCGTAGCTCAGCTGGATAGAGCGCTGCCCTCCGGAGGCAGAGGTCACAGGTTCGAATCCTGTCGGGCGTATTTCGAAAACGCGACGATCAGCCGTAGCGGCCCTCGATGTAGTCGGCGGTTCGCCGGTGCCGCGGGTTGAGGAAGACCTCCTCGGTGGGGCCGCACTCCACCACCTTGCCGATCAGCATGAAGATGGTCTCGTCGCCGACCCGCCGCGCCTGGGCCATGTTGTGGGTCACGATCAGGATCGTGAACTCGCCCCTCAGCTCCCGAATCAGCTCCTCCACCGCCGCGGTTCCCTTCGGGTCGAGCGCGGAGCAGGGTTCGTCCATGAGCAGCACGGACGGCTTCATCGGGAGCAGGCGCGCGATGCACAGCTTCTGCTGCTCCTCGAGCGACAGCCCGGTGGCCAGGTCGCCGAGGCGATCCTTGACCGAGTCCCAGAGCAGGACCTTGCGCAGGGCCTCCTCCACCAGCTCCTCCCGACGTCCGCGGGATCGCGGGAAGCGCGGGCCACCGGCGTGCAGGCGGTGGCCGAAGGCGATGTTGTCGCGAATGGAGAGGGGTAGCGGATTGGGGCGCTGAAAGACCATCCCCACCTGTTTGCGCACTTGGACCAGCTCCACCTCCGGCGCGTAGATGTCCACGCCCAGAATCTCGATGCTTCCCGTGGTGCGCACGTATTCCAAGCGCTCGTTGATGCGGTTGCAGCTGCGGAGCAGGGTCGACTTGCCGCAGCCCGAGGGGCCGATCAGCGACGTGATGATGCCCCGCTTGATGTCCAGGTTCACGTCGAACAGGGCCTGGAAGTCGCCGTACCAGAGGTTGAGCCCGCGGGTCGCGATCGCGGCGGGGGCGGCCGGTTCAGCCAAAGCGTCCCTCGATGTAGTCGTGGGTGCGCGGGTCCTTGACGATGCCGCCGAAGATGCGCGCGGTGTCGCTGGTTTCGACGTGCTCGCCGGTCAGGAAGAAGGCGGTTCGGTCGGCGAGGCGCTTTGCCTGCTGCACCAGGTTGGTCACCAGCACGATCGACATCTCCCGCTTCAATTGCCTGAGCACCTCCTCGATGCGCATCGTGGTGACCGGATCCACGGCGATCGAGAATTCGTCCAGGAGCAGAAGGTCGGGTTCCTGCGAGAGGGCCCGCGCGATGGTCAGGCGCTGCTGCTGGCCTCCGGAAAGGAGGCTCCCGAGCGAATCCAGACGGTCCTTCACCTCCTCCCACAGGGCGGCCCGCCGCAGGCACTTCTCGACCGTCTCGTCGAGCGCGCGCGCATTGCGCACGCCCCGCAGGCGAGGCGCCAGGGCCACGTTCTCGTAGACGGTGAGCGGGAGCCCCACCGGGAGCGGAAACACCACGCCGATGCGGCTGCGCAGGGCGTGGACGTTGCGCACGCGGCGGATGTCGCGGCCGTCGAAGGTGATCCGGCCCTCGACCTCCATTTCCGGAATGAACTCGTCCATGCGGTTGAGGGCGCGCAGGAAGGAGGTCTTGCCCGAGCCCGCCGGGCCGATGATGCCCAGAATCTCCCGTTGGCGGATGGAGAGGTTCAGCCCGCGCAGCGCCACGTGGTCGCCGTAGCGAATGGAGAGGTTGCGCACGACCACCTTCGGGGCGGCGTCGGACGGGGCTTCGTCCTGGCTCCGCGCCGGGCCGTCTACCACTCCTTTCGCCCGCGCACGTACACCCGGAAGCCGATGGAAAGCGCGTTCATGGCCAGCACCATGGAGATCAGAACCAGGGCGACTCCGAAGGGCAGGGCGTCCGGCGCGTCCGGCACCTGGGTGGCGATGACGAACAGGTGCAGCGACATGGCCATGGTCTGGTCCAGCACGCCCTGGGGCAGGAAGGGAAGGAAGAAGGCCGCGCCCGTGAACATGATGGGGGCGGTCTCGCCCGAGGTGCGCGAGACTTCGAGGATGATGCCCGTGAGGATGCCGCTCAGGGCGTTGGGCAGGACGATGCGGCGAATCGTCTGCCAACGGGTCGCGCCCATGTTCCAGCAAGCCTCCCGGAAGGCCCGCGGCACCGCCTGCAGCGCCTCGCGGGTGGACACGATCACGACCGGAAGGGTCATCACCGCCAAGGTGAGGCTCGCCGCCAGAATGCTGGTGCCGAAGCGGAAGAAGAGCACGAACGCGCCCACCCCGAAGAGCGCGTGCACGATCGAGGGCACCCCGGCCAGGTTGATGATGGCCAGGTTGATGGTGCGCGTGAGCCAGTTGTCGGGCGCGTACTCGCTCAGGTAGACCGCCGCCGCCACCCCCACCGGCACCGACGCGACGAGCGCGACCGCCACCAGCCACACGGTCCCGACCAAGGCGGGCAGAATGCCCCCCGCGGTCATGCCGTCGACCGGGGGCGTGGTGAGGAACTCCCACGAGATGGCGGGGCCGCCGCGCACCACCAGCAGGGTGAGGACGATCACGACCGGCACGATCAGGAGGGCGGTCATCATCCCCAGCAGCGTGCGCGCCAGCCACTCGACCCGCCGGTTGCGCGCGTTGCGCGCGGTGCCCGCGAACAGCTCCGTGGGGGTGGTCGTCATGGGCGCCACGTCACTTCCGGCGGATGCCGCGCACGATCACGTCGGCGGTGAGGTTGATGGCGAAGGTCACCGCGAAGAGCAGGATCCCGAGCGTGAACAGCGCTTGGTAGTGTTCCGAGCCCACCGCGGTCTCGCCGAGTTCGGCGGCGATGGTGGCGGTCAGCGCGCGCACCGAGTCGAAGACGCTGTCCGGCAGGTTGATGGCGTGGCCGCTGGCCATCAGCACGACCATGGTCTCGCCGAACCCGCGCCCCACCCCCAGCAGCACGGCCGCCACCAGCCCGTTTCGGGCCGCGGGGATCACGACCTTGCGGGTCACCTGCCAGCGCGTGGCGCCGAGGGCCTCGGCCGCCTCGCGGTAGCCGTCCGGGACCGCCTTCAGCGCGTCCTCCGCGATCGTGGTCATGATGGGGGCCGCCATGAGGCCCAGAATCACCCCCGCGTTCAGGACGTTGAGGCCGATGGGGACGCCGAAGGTGTCGATGATCAGCGGGTTCATGATGCTCAGGCCGATGAACCCCCACACCACCGAGGGGATGGCGGCGAGCAGCTCGACCAGCACCTTCAGCGTCTCGCGCGTCCGCCCGCGGGCGAATTCGCCAATGAAGACGGCGGCCGCGAGCGAGAAGGGGATCGAGACCACCATGGCCAGGCCGGTGATGCTGGCCGTCCCCACGATCAGGGCCAGCGCCCCGTAGGTGCGTTCGATCGCGGAGGTGGGCCGCCACGCGATGGACCCGAAGAACTCGCGGGCATCGAACTCGGTGAACAGGAAGCCGAAGCCCTCGCGGGCGATGAACAGGAAGATGCCCGCGATGAACAGAACCGCCGAGATGCCGCCCACGAAGACCACGAACGTCATCGCGCGGTCGACGTACCAGGCCGCGCCGCGACGGTCGAAGTCGCGGGCGCGCGCCAGGGCGTCCGGGCTCATGCGCGGCCGGCCCGCGTTCGGGCCCAGCGGGGGTTCACCGGGTCGGCGGGGCCGCTATTGCGCGCACTCGACGGCGGCGACGGGCGTGTACCCCGCTTCGAGCATGATGCACTGGCCCCCCTCGCCCAGTACCCAGTCGAGGTACGCTCTCACCTCTCCGACCGGATCGCCCGGCGTGTACATGAGGAGGGGCCGGGAGATGGGGTAGCTGCGGTCCAGCGCCGTCTCCATGGAGGGGGCCACGCACGGGGCGCCGTCGTCGTCGACCAGACAGGGCGTCTTGACCTCCGGGGTCGCGTAGGCGAGGCCGCTGTAGCCGATCGCGCAGGGCGTGTGGGCGACCAGGTCCACCACGTCCTTGGAGCCGTGCATGTCGTGGGATCCCAGCTTGAAGTCGTAGTTGTCGAGCACGGCCTCGCGGAAGTAGGCGAAGGTGCCGGAGTTGTTCTGCCGGCTGACCCGCACGATCTCGTCCGACGGACAGCCCGGAACCTCGATGCCCAGCTGACTCCAGCGCTCGATGGTGCCGTCGTCCCCGTAGATTCCGGCCAGCTGCGCCATGCTCAGCGCGTCGAGCGGGTTGCGGGCGTGCACGTACACCGCCAAGGCGTCGTAGCCGACCAGGTGCTCCACCGGCTCGGTTCCGTTGGCGCGCGCCGCCTCGATCTCGGCCGGGGTCATGCTGCGGCTGGAGTTGGCGATGTCGACGGTGCCGTTGATCATGGCGGAGATGCCCGTCCCGGATCCGCCTCCCGAGACGGCGACCGCGACGGCCGAGTCGACCTCGCTGTACGATTCCGCCCACGTCTGCGCGACGTTGACCAAGGTGTCCGACCCCTTGTTCTGGATCACCTCGCGCGCCGTTTCGCCCGACGCCCCCGCGCACGCGGCCAGCAGTACCGAAACCGGAGGCGCCACGAAACGTCTCATGCTCCGGTCTCCTTGCGCATCATCCCTCGATATCGGGTCTTCCGGCTCCGGGCACCCCGGCGAAACCACAGTAAGGTACCCGCCCGAGACACGCGCCGGAACCGCTCGACGGGGCGCGCGCGCCATCTGTTACGCAAGTGTTGCTTCCCCCCGGTCCGGTGGCTCACGCGGGCCTCCGCGCGCGAGCCTCCACACGCCCACCGTGAGCACCGGAACCACGTACACGGCGAGAAAAACCCACGTCATGGTGCCGTACCCGCGCGCGATCAGGTCGATCAGCCCGAACTGGGCGATGAGGGCGCCGCCGGCGAGCAGGCCCACGCCGATCCCGGTGCGGAGACGCGGGGGCATCGTGGATTGGGCGCGCGCGTAGGCGGTCGCGACGCGCTCGTTGACGGCGTGGATCATCCCCGCTCCGGTCTCGACCAAGGTGCCGAAGAGCGCCAGCTGGAACGCCAGCTGAAACCAGCGCAGGTCGAGCGCCTCGAGCAGCGCGTTCGCCGGGACCGTGCGGTCCAGGATCTCCGGGTACTGCCCCACCATGGCGAGAAGGAAGAGCACTCCGGGGATCATGGCGATGGGGCCGGCCAGCAGGCCTGCGGAGACGGCCTCGCGACGGGTCCGGACATGCCGCATCACGAAGAGCAGGCCGGGGATGGTGGCGAGGTTGTAGGCGGCGTAGCGGACTCCGGCCAGGAACCAGCCCTCGCCCGTCGGGGCGGTGGCGAACCTCTGCGAGATCTCTCCTCCGAAGGAGGCGAAGCAGAGGATGAAGAAGAGGACGAACACCGCGTAGAGCACGAAGGACCAGCCGGTGAAGAAGCGTTCGATGGTGCGCGAGCCACGGAACACCAGGTACCCGATGGCGGCGATCATGCCCAGAACCCCGACGGCGTAACTGGTGCCGAAGGTCTCTTGGAGGATGCTGCCGGCCGCGGCCGCGATGACGGCCAACACCAGCATCAGGAACGCCAGGTAGGCCACCTCGTAGACCATCCACCAGCGCCAACCCAGCAGCCGGCGGAAGAAGGTGCGGTAGTCGTGGGCGGAGAAGCGGCGGGCGAAGTCGAAGGTCACGGCGCAGGTCGCGCTCCAGATCACCATGGACACCAGCAACATGGCCATGAGCCCGCCGCGGGGACCCTGCGTGAGGAAGAACTCCACGAGCTCGCGTCCGGTGCCGTAGCCGCCGGCGATGACCACCGACTGGAACGCGAATCCGGGGAGCAGGTAGCGGCGAAGGAAGGAGTGCCGGGAGGACGTGCTCACGGTCTGGTGCTCCGGGGCGGGGGGTGGGGATTCCCAGCGTCGATGGTGCCCGCTTCCGAGCCTAGCCGTCCCGCGTCGGCGTGGCAAACCGCCCTGTGCGCGCGGGAGCGGTGCCCTGCCCCGAAGAGGTGGCACCACACTTGCATGTTTTTCGACTCAACTGATCCAGCCGATGCGGCCGCGCGCCGGATGGCGGTCCCGTTCGAAGGAGGCCGCCGGGCGACGCGGGGACGGGCCGAAACCGGGCGTGCGCCGACCGCGTAGGCCCCGGGAGACGGGGGGAACGGGATGAGCACCGAAGACCGAATCAGGCGCCTGGGAAGAGCGGCATCGAGGGCGGAGGACGAAGGGAGGTACCGGGAGGCCCGCATCCTGCGGCTTCTGGCGGATGACGCGCGACCCGTCTCGTCGTTGAAGGACATCCCGAGCGTTCCCTTGGCCGGTTCGGAGGAGTGAGCTTCGGCTGAGTCGGGAGGTGTGTGGTGGTGGGGTGCGAGCCCCCGGGCCCGGGGACACGGGTTCGGGGGCTCCGGTGTGTCGGGTGGGTCGCGCGCGCCCGGTGACGCCTCTCCGCGTTGCTCTTTGGCACCCTTCGTGGTCCCTTCCATTGGGATCGGCGTGGCGGCAACCGTATACTTGGTTCTCGACGGAGTTCGAGCGGGCCCAGGCGGTGCCGGAAACCCCGTGGAAAGGAGCGAGGCCGTGAACATGGTTGCGAACGTTTGGCGCGGGGTTGGATGCGTGTTGGCGGTTCTGGCGGCCGGCGCGTGCGCGGACGGTGACGAAGCGGGCGTGTCCGTGTCCGGCTCGTCCCCCGACGCGCGCGCGGCCGCGGCGACCATCACCGAGACCGACTTTCTGGCGCGGGTAGCGGTTCTGGCCCACGACTCCATGCGGGGACGCGCCACGCCCAGCCCGGAGATCGAGGAGGCCGCCCGCTGGATCGCCGGGGAGTTCGCGGCGATGGGGCTCGCGCCGGGCGGGGGCGGCGGCCGGTTCATTCAGCGCTATTCGTTCCGCCCCCGCCGGGTGGACGTCGTGGTTCCGCCGGTCGAGGCCCCCAACGTGGCCGCGGTTCTGGTTGGGAGCGACCCGGAGCTGCGCGACGAGTACGTCGTGTTCAGCGCCCACATGGACCACGTGGGCGTGCGGGAGCCGGACGCGAGCGGCGACAGCATCTACAACGGGGCCGACGACGACGCCTCCGGGACCGCCGCCGTCATGGAGATCGCCGAGGCCTTCGCCGCGCTCGAGCAACCGCCGGCGCGGTCCACCGTCTTCCTGCTGGTGAGCGGGGAGGAGCGGGGCCTCCACGGGAGCCGCGCCTACGCGGACCAGCCGCCGGAGCCGGTCGGGTCGGGGCGAATGGTGGCCAACCTCAACATGGACATGGTGGGGCGCAACTGGCCCGACACCATCGTGGCCATCGGCAAGGAGCACTCGGACCTGGGAGCGACCCTCGAGCGGGTCAACGCGGCCCATCCCGAGCTCGGCATGACCGCCATCGACGACCTCTGGCCCGAGGAGAACTTCTACTTCCGGTCGGACCACTTCAACTTCGCGCGCAACGGCGTTCCGGTCCTCTTCTTCTTCAACGGAACCCACGCGGACTACCACCAACCGAGCGACGAGGTGGAGCTGATCGACGCCGAAAAGGGGGCGCGCCTGGCTCGGCTGGTCTTCTTCCTGGGGCTCGAGATCGCGAGCGCGCCCGAGCCGCCGCGGTGGAACCCCGAGAGCCGCCGGGAGATCGTCGAGATGATCGAGGGCGGGCGATGACCGCCAAGCGGGTGCCGTTGGAGGACTATCGGGAGTACCCCGTCGCGGAGATGCGCGCCCGCGCGCGCGCCTTCCGCGAGGAGGTCCGCCGCCGGCGCACGGTGCGCGACTTCTCGCCCCGTCCCGTGCCGCGCGGCGTCATCGAGGATTGCCTGCTGGCCGCCGGCTCCGCGCCCAACGGCGCCAACCACCAGCCCTGGCACTTCGCCGTGGTGAGCGATCCCGCGCTGAAGCGGCGGATCCGGGAGGCCGCGGAGGAGGAGGAGCGCGCCTTCTACCGCGAACGCGCGCCGGAGGAGTGGCTGCGGGCGCTCGCGCCCCTGGGCACCGACGAGCACAAGCCCTTTCTGGAGATCGCGCCCTACCTGATCGTGATCTTCGCCGAGAGCTACGCGGCGCGGCCCGACGGGACCCGCCGCAAGAACTACTACGTCACCGAGTCGGTCGGCATCGCCACGGGCCTCCTCATCGCGGCGCTGCACCACGCCGGGCTGGCCTCGCTCACCCACACGCCCAGTCCCATGGGCTTTCTGAACCGCATTCTGGGCCGGCCGAGGAACGAGCGTCCGTTCCTGCTGTTGGTCGTGGGGTATCCGGCGGACGACGCCCGGGTGCCCGTCATCGCGAAGAAGTCCCTGCGGGAGATCGCGACCTTCCGCGAGTAGCGTCGTTGGGGACCGCTCGCTTTGCGCGCGGGACTTGGGTAGACTCCGCTCCATGGGCACCCGCGCGGCCGGGGTCGGTCGCGTATGCCTCAACCCGGTCAACAGACGAGGGGCGATGGGACGCCTGGATGCGGACAAGGGACGGGATCCGGCGGAGATCCGCGCCTTCACCAAGGCGATTCTGCGCGATCTGAAGGCGCTCGAGGTGATGCTCTCCCAGGGCATGATCGAATCCGGGGTGCGCCGGTTCGGGGTGGAGCAGGAGATGTTTCTGGTGGGCCGGGGCTGGCGCCCGGCCAACGTCGCGCTCGACGTCCTCGGTCACCTGCCGGAGGAGACCTACACCACCGAGTTGGCGCTCTTCAACATGGAGGCCAACCTCAAGCCCAAGCTCCTGACCGGCCGTTGTCTGTCGGCCATGCACGTGGAGATCCAGGAGGTTCTGGAGGAGGCGCGCCAGGCGGCGAAGAAGGAGGGGGCGGAGGTCGTGCTGTGCGGCATCCTGCCCACGCTGGGCAAGTCGGACCTGTCGATGGACAGCATCACCCCCATGCCCCGCTACCATGCCCTGAACGACGCGATCAACCACATCCGGGGCGACGCGAAGTACCGGTTGCGCATCGAAGGGACCGACGACCTCTTCGTCGAACACGACTCGGTGATGGTGGAGGCGTGCAACACCAGCTACCAGGTGCACCTTCAGGTCTCCGCGGAGGAGTTCCCGAGCTTCTACAACGTGGCGCAGCTGGTCACTCCGGCCGTCCTCGCCGCCTCCGTGAACTCGCCGCTCCTCTTCGGCAAGCGGCTCTGGAACGAGACCCGCATCGCCCTCTTCGAACAGTCGATGGACACGCGCAGCGCCACGCCCCACCTGCGCCAGACGAGCAGCCGCGTGCGCTTCGGCGAACGGTGGGTGCGGGACTCCGTGACCGAGCTCTTCCAGGACGACATCGCGCGCTTCCGGGTGCTGCTGACGGGCGAGGCGTCGGAGGATCCCTTCGCCGTGCTCGCCGACGGAGGGGTTCCGCGGCTGCCGGCGCTTCAGCTGCACAACGGCACCGTGTACCGCTGGAATCGTCCCTGCTACGGCATCAGCAACGGCAAGCCGCACCTGCGCATCGAGTGCCGCGTGCTGCCTTCGGGACCCACGGTCACGGACGAGGTGGCCAACGCCGCCTTCTGGATCGGTCTGGTTCTCGGCGGGGCCCGGGAGTACGGCGACGTGGCCGCCAAGATCGACTTCGACTACTGCAAGTCCAACTTCGTGGCGGCCAGCCGCCGGGGGCTCGACGCCGCCTTCCACTGGCTCGGCGGCGAAACGGTCGGCGCGCGCGATCTGCTGCTCGGCGAGCTGCTGCCGCTTTCGCGGCGTGGGCTGACGGAGCTGGGGATCGACGAGGGCGACGTCGACCACTACCTCGGCGTCGTCGAGGATCGCATCGAGTCCGGCATGACCGGGGCGCGGTGGCAGCTGAAGTCGCTGCACGAAATGAGGGGACAGGGGTCTCTGGCCGAGCGCATGACCGCGGTCACGGCCGGCATGGCCCACCGCCAAAGCGACGATCGACCCGCGCACCTGTGGGAGCCGGCCGAGATCTGGGAGGCCGGCGGCTGGCGGTTCAACTACCTGAAGGTCGAGCAGTACATGGTGACCGACCTCTTCACCGTGCACGAGGACGAGCCCATCGAGCTGGCCGCCTTCCTGATGGACAAGCAGAACATTCGCCACGTGCTGGTGGAGGACGACGACCACACCCTGGTGGGGTTGGTCTCGTACCGGGCGATTCTGCGCCTGGTGGCGGGCTCCGGAGCCCCGGGTTCATCGGAGTCCGACCCCATCCGAGGCATCATGGCGTCCAACGTCGTCACCGTGGAGCCCGAGACGTCCACCCTGGACGCCATCCGGATCATGCGCGAGAACCGCGTATCGGCCCTTCCGGTGGAGAAGAACGGCAAGCTGGTGGGAATCCTCAGCGAACGCGACTTCCTCCCCATCGCCTATCAGCTGCTCGAGGAGAAGCTCGAAGAGGACTGACCGGCCCGCGCGTCCCGGACCCCGACCCCGCGGCTCAGATCGTGATGTGGACGCGGCGTTGGCGCAGCAGCCACGCCACGCCGAGCCAGAAGGCGACCTGCGCGAGGGCGAAGGCCAGCGAGCCGTTGAGGTCGCCCGCCCAGGGTTGGAACCCGTTGGCGAACACCCACTCGTGCAGGGACGAACCCTCCGCCCCGCCCACGTGGATGCGGCCCATCGCCTTGGCGACCATGCCGGACGCCACGAAGATCGCGATGGGGTTCATGCCGCACGCCACCAGCGGTGAGCTCCAGGCGCCCCGCCACCTCCGCACGTCCAACATCCAGTACATCGCGCCCAGCGCCAGCAGCGCGGTTCCGGCCGTGAAGACCACGTAGGAGCTCGTCCACAGGTTCTTGTTGATGGGGAAGACGAGGTCCCAGGCCAGCCCCAGCGCGGTCATCGCCGCGCCCGCCACGAGCATCCCGCGCACGAGCCGGGGACGCGGGCCACCGGAACGGAGCCGTTCGCCGCAGAGGATGCCCAGCAGACAGGTGGCGATGGCGGGGAGGGTGGAGAGGAGGCCCTCGGGATCCCAGCCGCCCGCCCACAGGCGCCCGTCCATGAGCAGACGGTCCACGTACGCGGCGAGGTTGGCCTCCGGCGAGAGGTCGCCCGCGCCGAACCCCGGGACCGGCACCAGCGTCATGATGGCCCAGTAGCCCAGCGGAATGGCGACCGTCGTGACCACCAACGCGCGGGTGGACGCCCACAGGTAGAGGCCGGCCGCGGCGAGGTACACGAGACCGATGCGCTGGAGCACGCCGTAGACGCGCATCTCGGCGAAGTCGAAGTCGGGGATGGCGCGCATGGCCAGACCGATCGCGATCAGGACGAGCGAACGGCGGGCCACGCGCGGGAGAAGGTCGCGGCGGGCGGCGCCGCCATCCAGCCTGCGTCCGAGGGAGAACGGGATCGCGACGCCGACGATGAACAGGAAGTAGGGGAAGATCAGGTCGGTGGGCGTCCAGCCGTGCCACTCGGCGTGGGCCAGGGGCGCGTACACGTGGGCCCAGCTGCCCGGGTTGTTCACGAGCACCATCCCCGCGATGGTCAGCCCCCGGAACGCGTCCAGCGAGAAGAGGCGGCCGGAGGAGGGGCCGGCGTCGGTCAAGGCGGGGTCGCGCTCAGGCCATCACTTCGGTGAACGCCTCCCCCACCTTCTCCAGCGCCTCGCGCAGCTCCCATTCGGGCGGACCAAACCCGAGCCGCAGGTGGTGGTCCATGCCGAAGTGGTCGCCGGGCACGACCAGCACGGATTTCTCGACGCGAAGCTTCTCGGCCAGGTCGCTCGAGTTCACGGGGGCGTCGTAGCGGACGTAGCAGATCGCCCCCGCGTCGGGGCGGTGGTAGTGGAAGAGCCCGTCGTGGGACTCCATCCACTCGGTCACCAGCGGCAGGTTGTGGCGGAGAATCGAGCGCGTGCGGGCGAGGATGCGGTCGCGGGCCTCCGGGGCCAGGGCCGCCGTCGCGAGGATGTCGGACAGGGTCGCCGGGGTGATGGTGGTGAAGTCGGTGCGGGCCCATAGCGTCTCGGCGACGCGCGCGGGGGCGACGATCCAACCGATGCGCAGTCCGGGCGCGCCATACGCCTTGGAGAGCGAGTTGGTCACGATGGTGCGCTCGTACTCGCCCCACATGGAGGGCGTGGGCGGGCCGGAAAGCTCCGCGCCCTGGTAGACCTCGTCGCACAGGATCCACGCGCCCGTCCGGGCCGCCGCCTCCACGATTCCCCCGCGCGACTCCGGGGTGAGGCACGCGCCGGTCGGGTTGTTGGGGTTGGTGATCAGGATGAAGCGCACGTCGTCGTCGAGGATGGCGCGCAGCTGGTCGAGGTCGGGTTGCCATCCGGTCTCCTCGAGCAGCTCGAAGGGGCGGGTGTGGCCGCCGAAATTCCGCACCAGCCCGGGCACCTGCATGTAGTTCGGGACCATCACGGCCGCGGGCGCCCCCGGTTCCATGAGCTGCCAGCACGCGGCCAGGTTGGCCTCCGCTCCTCCCGTGGTGACCACCACCTCATCGGGCGCGACGTCGTCGTAGAGCGCCGCGATGCGCGCTCTCAGCTCGTCGGAGCCGTTGGACTGGCCGTAGCCGAGGCTGACGCCACCCAGGTCCCCGACTCCCGTGAGCTCGAGCAATTCGTCCAGCGAGAGCGGGTCGACGCCGCTTTCCGAGAGGTTGTGGCGAACACGGTGTTCGAAGATCGACTGCCAGCGCTCCATCTCGAAGGGAGTGAGCCTCACGTGCGTGCCTCCGGCGGTTCGTGGTCCTGGGGGGTGGGTCGTCGATGTCGCGCGTCTCGGGGCGAGCGGGGGCGGGTCGTCACCGAATCCCCACCAGGCCGCGCACCGATGCGATGAGCGCGTCGCTGTCCCAGCCCACGCCGTGACGGAACACGATGCTCGTGTTGCGGATGTGGCCGTCGGCCTCGGGGTCGCCCGCCACCACCACGAGATCCGCCCGCTTGCCGGGCTCCACGCTGCCCACCTCGTCGTGGATTTCGAGCACGCGCGCGCCGTTGGCGCTCATGATCTCCACCACCTCGGGGGCGGTGAAGCCGGCCTCCAGCAGGAGCTCGAAGTTGCGCTGGTCGCCCAACCCCGGCGGAGCGGCGCCGTAGCCGGTGGGGTCGACGCCGGCGGCCAGCACGCCGCCCGCCTGGGCGAAGGCGTACTCGTAGTCCATGGCGACGCGCAGCACCTCGGGGGAGATGCCCACGCCGGAGCCCGGAGCCGCGCCGCGGATGCGATCGAACTGGGCGCGCACATCGGCGGACACTTCGGGCGCGAGCACGTCCCAGACGCGCGGGTCGAGGGGGCCGCGGCCCGGCACGGAGATCTCGTAGACCGCCAGCGTCGACGTCATCGACACGCCGTTGTCCACCATGTCGCGGAAGGTCGCCTGGACCTCGGGGCCGTTCACGTCCAGGGCGCCGTAGTCGTTGCGAAAGCCGGGCGGACACTCGTCGGGCCGCTTGGACGGATCGTACTCGCTGTTGGCGAAGAGGCCGTGTTCCAGGTTGTCGATGCCCAGCGCCACCGCCTCCCGATAGCCGACCGAGCAGAGGTGGGCGGTCACCTTGATGCCGTGCGCGTGGGCCTCCTCGATGGCGGCGCCCAGCTCGGCCCGGCTGATCCAGGTGTAGGCCTTGAACCAATCCACGCCCTCCTCGGACCAGTAGCGCACCAGCCGCCGCGCCGACTCGGGACCGTCGAGCTGCGCCATGGTGCGGCTTCCGCGTTGGCCGGTTAGGTAGGGACCGGTCACGAAGATGGTGGGTCCGACGGCGACTCCGGCCTCGATCTCCTCGCGCAGGTTGATCTCCTCGTAGGGCGCGCGCGCTCCGGTGGTGCGGATCGTGGTCAGCCCCGAAGCCAGGTAGAGCCTGGGGGCGCTGAAGGAGAGCTGGGCGGCGCGCCCGCCCGCGGCCGTGTAGAAGCTGTGGTTGTGCAGGCCGATCAGCCCCGGCATCACCGTGTGTCCCGAAAGGTCGAGCACCTCGGCGCCGTCGGGCAGGTCGACTTCGCCATCCGCCCCCACGGCCGCGATCCGGCCGTCCGCGATCACCACCGTGCGGCCCTCCAGCGCGGGCGCGCCCGTGCCGTCGAGCAGCTTGACGCCCGTGAGCGCCACCGGGTCGGCGTCCACCGCGATCAGGTTGGCGAACCCCGGCGCGTCGCCGGGCGGCGCCGCCGCGGCCGCCGGCTCGGGTGCGTCCGCCTCCTCCCGGGGGGGTGCGTCGCACGCCGCGACCACCGCGGCGAGGGTGGCCAACAGGGCCGCGTTCACGAATGGGGTCGGGCGCTTGCGCGAAGAGCTCACGGGGTCCTCCTAACCGTTGGGTGTCGTCGTCGAGCAACAAATGGCATGACCGGCGCGCGTCGCACAATGGGGCCGCCGGCCCGCGAACGCGTCCGTCCGCCCACCGGGAGCGGCGAGGCCCCGGGCTGGCGGGACCGCTACGGCTCCACCTCGAAGACGAACTTCATTCCCGCCTCCAGGTGTTCCGCGATGTGGCAGTGCGCCATCCAAAGTCCGGGGTTGGAGAGCTCCAGCAGGATGTCGGTGGTGGATCCGGTCGGCAGCAGCACGGTGTCCTTCCACACCAGGTTGTCGTTGCGAACGCCGTTCTGCGAGAGCACCAGGAAGCGCTGGCCGTGGATGTGCAGCGGGTGCTGCATGGCGTGGAAGGCGTTGCGGTCGTTGTGGAGCCGGATCTTGACCACGTCGCCCACCCGAAAACGCCATCGGATGTCCATGTTCTCGCGTCCGCTCCCGGATTCGCGCAGGATCCAGCGCGCCTGCCCGCCGTCGCTCGCCCAGTTCATCACGGGCATGGTGCCGCTCCACTCCACGGGATTGAAGTACACCCAGTCGTAGAGCATCGACTGTTCGACGACGCGAGGAAGATCCTCGACCTCCAGGGTCAGCTCCAGCGTGTGGTCCGGGGGGCGCTCGAAGTGCGTCCGGAAGGCGTCGATGTCCCGGGTGACGTCCACGTTGTCGCGCAGGGTCGCGAAGGCGTCCGCGTAATCGACCGGCGCGCGCTCGGGGTCGACAACCACCCTGCCCATCACGCGCGACTCCTCCAGGAAGGCGCCCTCCCTGTGGCTGATCGCCTGGACCCGGTTGGCGAGCACGAACTCGCCGGCTTGGTCGAAGCGCGCCTCCACCACGTAGCGCTCCGCCGGGGCGATGACGACGTTTCCGGCCATCACCTCCCGTTCGAACCTGCCCAGGTCGGAGGCGACCACCTTGAGGGGCACGGTCCGGTCCGGGTCCGCGCCGGCCCCGCCGTTGTCGACCGCGTCCGCCGGAGAGAACGACAGGTTGAAGGTTCGGGTGTTGGCCACGTTGGTGAGGAGGAAGCGCACCACCTCTCCGCGCCGGACGTTGAGCGTCCAGGCCGGTTCGCCGTTCACGAGCAGGATGTTGCCGAAGCGGCCCATCAGGGCGTAGTTGCCGGAGCCCTCGCCGAAGGGCACGATGCCGTCCTCGCCCAGCAGGAGGTCGTCGAGCATCAACACCTCCTCCCGGTTGACCGGTCCGTGGTAGTCGGGGTCGGGAGAATCCACCAGCAGGTTTCCGTACAGGCCCATCTCCTGCTGGATGTCCTCGCGGTGATGGGGATGGTACCAGTAGATGCCGGCGTCCGGGAAATGGATCTGGTAGCGGAAGGTCTCGCCGGGCCCCACGGGGTCCTGGGTGACGCCGGGGACCCCGTCGAAGCGGTTGGCGAGGCGGATGCCGTGCCAGTGGATGGCGGTCGGCAACGGCGTGCGGTTGGTGAAGTTGACGAAGATGGTGGCGTCTTCGGGCACTTGGACGAGGGGGCCCGGCTGCTGTCCGTTGAAGGCCAGCATGGCCACCGGGCGGCCGCCGATGTCGCGGCGCACGAACCCGGCCTCGAGGTCGAGCGTCCCGCCGTCGCCCAGGCGCACCAGCTGCCGTGGCCGCACCGGAGGAAGGCTCTCCGGCGCCGGGGCTTGCGGCAGGTAGGGGTCGACGCGCGGGCGGAGCGCCATGATGCCCGGCAGCATCGGCAGACCCGGGTACATGGGCGGCGGGTTCCACGTGGACCCCTCCATGCCGCCGGCGTGGTCGTGCGACATCCCCTCGGGTGTCCGAAGCGCCTCCGGAGCCTGGGCCAGCAGGTCGTGGGCCTCCATGAGGGTGCTGGGCGAGCGCCCGCGCAGCACGAGGCGTCCCCGGCGCTCGGCGGCGTCCGTCGAAGCCTCGGCGGTGACCAGAATGAGGAACTTGTTGAGCGAGACGCGCCCGAGCGGGTTGCGGCCGTTGGCCACCGGTCCCAGGCGGATCACGGGGTCCAGGGTGGGGGTCGTGGCCCAGGCGACGTACGACGCGTAGGTGCCGAACTCCGCCGGATCCGGCAGCCCCGTGATCCACGCGGTGAGGTTGGACACATGATTCCCCCGGGCGGTCACCGTCACTCCGAAGGGACCGGGCACCCGGCCCAGCTCCACGACGCCCCACGCCTCGCGCCCGGCGGCCGTCGCGTGCAGATCGAAGCAGAAGAGATCCGTCGGCGTCCGTCCCGCCGGAGACGCGCTTCCGCCGGCGAGTCGGGCGCCGCGCGCGCCCGGGGCGCAGAGCGTCGCGAGGTCGGACCGTTGCGCCGCGAGCGCCGCGACCCACCCGGTCGCGAAGCCGGCCAGAGCCAACGCCGTCACCGCCGTTCGCAAAGCGTCGCGCATCCTCTCCCATGCCGTGAAGTGAGCTCGCGGGGTCCGTTTTGGGTTCCCGGACCGATGGTTCCATAATAGGGACGGTCGCCGTTCAGGCGAACGAGGATCGACCCATGTCCCGGGAGACGACCGTGAAGACGATGGAAGCGCACTGGTACGACCTGACCTCCGCCGCGCGCCTCTCGCGTCGCGATTTCGTGCGCGTCGGCCGCGATCTCGCGGGCCTCGTGGCGGTGGGGTCGCTGGGGGCCTGCGCGGGCGATCGCACGGCGCGGTTGGCCGTCCCGTCCTTCCCGTCCGGGGTGGCGTCCGGCGACCCGGACGCCGGTGGGGTGGTGCTGTGGACGCGGCTGTCCGAGGAGGGGATGCGCGAGGCGGGTCTGGCGGCGGAACCGGTCGCGGTGCGCTGGGAGGTGGCCGCCGACGAGGGCTTTGCGCGCGTGGTGCGCGAGGGCACCCAGCTCGCGGTCCCCGAGCTGGGGCACTCGGTGCACGTGGAGGTGGAGGGGCTGGAGCCCGACCGGCCGTACTGGTATCGCTTCATGACGGGCGGCGAGGCGAGCCCCGTTGGGCGCACCCGCACCCTGCCCGAGCCCGGCGCGCCCTCCGAGCGGCTGCGCTTCGCCTTCGCCTCCTGTCAGAACTACGAGCACGGCCACTTCACCGCCTACCGGCACATGGCGGCCGAGGAGCTGGATCTGGTGTTCCACCTCGGCGACTACATCTACGAGGTGGGATACGGCGAGAACCTGGTGCGCCGGCACGAGGCGGGCGAGGTGTTCACGCTCGACGACTACCGCGCCCGCTACCTCCTCTACCGCTCGGACGCCGACCTGCGCGCCGCCCACGCCGCCTTCCCCTGGGCCATCACGTTCGACGACCACGAGGTGGACAACAACTGGGCGGGCGCCGCGGCCGAGGACGAGCAGACGCCCGCCGAGCTCATGCTGCGCCGCGCGGCCGCCTTCCAGGCCTTTTACGAGTTCATGCCCGTGCGGCGCTCGTCCATGCCCCGCGGGCCGGACATTCAGGCGTACCGGCGGCTGCGCTTCGGCGGCCTGGCCGACTTCCACGTGCTGGACACCCGCCAGCACCGCTCCGATCAGGCGTGCGGCGACACCAACGGCCCACTGTGCGCGGAGGCGCTCGAGCCCGGCCGCACCATGCTGGGGGCGGAGCAGGAGGGCTGGCTGTTCGACGGCCTGGCGGCGTCGGAGGCGCGCTGGAACGTGCTGGCCAACCAGGTCATGATCGCCCGGTTGGAGGGTTCGCGCGACGGTGAGCCCACCGTCTCGATGGACCGCTGGGACGGCTACCCGGAGGCACAGGGTCGGCTTCTCTCCTTCCTCGACCAGGCGCGGCCGGCCAACCCGGTCGTGCTCACCGGCGACATCCACAGCAACTGGGCGGCGGATCTGAAGGCGGACCCCCGCGACCCGGCGTCCAGCGTGGTGGGCGCCGAGCTGGTGGGCACCTCCATCAGCTCCGGGGGAGACGGCGAGGACACCCGACCCGGCACGGCCGACACGCTCGCCCGCAATCCCCACATCCACTTCTTCAACGCCCGGCGGGGCTACGTGCGCTGCGCGGCGACCCGCGGTCGCCTCATCGCCGACTATCGGGTCGTGCCCTACGTGACGCGCCCGGGAGCCCCGGTCGAGACGCGCGCCTCCTTCGTGGTCGAAGCCGGCCGGCCGGGACTCCTGCCGGCGTGACCCGGTCCGCTCCCGTCGCCCGTCGCCCACGGCCGCGGGAGCGAAGCCGCCCATGGGCGCCGCGCGCGCCCCGCACGGTGGGCGTTGGCCTCTCCCGTCCGTGCGCGCGAGGTCGCAACCGCGTTACTATGATCGCGCGGGTCCGTGCGGACCCAAGGGTCGCCGTCGCCATTCTTCCGAAGGAGTTCGCCATGCGGACCAGCCTCGTCCATTCGAACATCATCGCGACCTGCGCCGCCGTTCTGGCGTTGACCGTCGCGGCCGCGCCCGCGGCCGGCCAGTGGACGCCGATGAAGCCGGGCAGCGACAACATGGACGTGCTCGGGCACGCGCCCCTGGGTCCGCAGCTGAGCGTGGCGGACATCGAGCTCGAGCAGGAGCTGCACCGCCCCTACGCCTACGTCGCGCGCATGGTGTATGGGGAAGTGGGCCCCAAGGGCACCGACATCATCAACCTGGAGGACCCCGAGAATCCGGACGTCATCTACCGTTGGCGCATCGAGAACCAGGACCTGCACCAGCGCACCGGCGGCATGGACGTCAAGTACTTCAAGCTCGACGGCCGCTACTACGTCGTGCAGTCCCTCCAGTTCGGACAGGGCGGTCCCAACCCCGACCTGGGCGCGGTCGTGCTGGACGTCACCGGGCTGCCCGATCCCACCACGGTGCGCGAGGTGGCGCGCATCCGCGAGCCGGAGCTGCCGGGGGGCTTCCACAACATCTTCATCTACAAGCATTCCGATGGCCGGGTGCTGCTTCTGGCCACCGTGCGGGGTCCCTTCGCCCACGCCTACGACATGGCGAAGGTCGTCGACGGCGACCCCTCCGACGCCCTGGCGGGGCGCATTCCGGTCCCCGAATCGCCGCTCGGACAGGGTGGCGGACGTGGCTATCACGACTTCTACGCCGCGTATCACCCGGACACCGGACAGGACCGCTTCTACGGCGGCGGAACCGGGGGCTACTACGTCTACGACATCAGCGATCTGGACAGCCCGGAGCTCGTGGTCACCCTGACGGGCATCAGCGGCGTGCGCTCGGGCCACACCTTCACGCCCAGCCCGGACGGGCGCTACGTCATCGCCGAGACCGAATACCAGTACGCGCCGCTGCGCATCTTCGACCTTCAGCCGGCGCTCGAGGGGGAGCGGACCAACATCAACCGGCCCATCTCGGCCTGGACCGCCGACTGGCGGAACCTGGTGCACAACCACGAGGTGCGCTGGCCCTACGTGTTCGTCTCCGGGTATCTGGACGGGCTCCAGATCTTCAGCTTGATGGATCCATCCAACCCGGTCACGGTCGGCTACTACGACACGTACGTCGGCTCGCCCAACGACCGCGACTTCCGCACCCCGGTGTTCAACGGGGCCTTCGGCGTGGACGTGCGCAACGAGGACGGGCTCATCGTGGTGAGCGACATGAGCACCGGGTTCTGGACCTTCCGCATGGAGGGGTTCAACGGTTGGAACGGCGAAGACTGGGGCATGCCGGACATTTCGAGCGTGCAGAAGTGGGACGATCCTCCCGCGCGCCCGGTCAGCCAGCAGGAGCGCTGATCCCGTGACGGGCGCGGCGTTGCTGCTCGCCCTGCTGGGCGGGCACGCTCCGGACGGCGGGGATCCCGCGACGGTGGTTCCCCCGGGGACCTGCGCGTTGGCGGAGGAGCGCGCGCCAAGGGGATGGGGGGATGTGGGGCCGCGGCCCGAATCCGCCGCCCCGGTCGACGCGCCCGCGTACTACGCCTTCCCGGTGGTGAGCACGCGCCGGCTTCCGGGCACCGGGCTCGCGGCGGGGCTGGGCGAGGTCACCTTCGTCGATTCGCCGTTCGGGGTCACGTTGGCGGGCGACGGCAGCTACGTGTTGGATGTGTGGCTCTCGGTCGAACGCCTGCGGCCGCCCCGGGAGGGCGTGTACGTGGGATGGCTGACGACGCCGGAGCTGGACGGGGTCGAGCGCATCGGGCCGTTGGGGGAAGGAGGTCAACTCCGGGGCCGGGTCCGGTGGAACAAGTTCCTGCTCGTGGTCACGCTCGAGCCCGAGGACGATCCCGAGGCCGCGATGTGGACCGGCCCGGTGGCCATGCGCGGCATGTCCCGCAGCGGGCGGATGCACACCATGGCGGGGCACGGCGCCTTCGAGGAGGAAAACTGCGCCGCCTACGGGTACGACTGACGCGCCCGCGGTCGGCGCGCCCGCTGGCCCGGCGGCGAACCCCTCCCGCGCCTCGCCGCCCGTGGCGCGCGCGGGCGTGGTTGCCCCTACTCCTCGTCGCCACGCTTCCGGGAGCCCTCGCGGCCCAGGAGCATCGGATGATGGACCACGGCGGCCACGGCGAGGCCGGCGGCTGGCGCATGCCGCCCATGTCCATGACCATGCCCATGGTGCCGGGGCTCGAGGACGCGCTTCCGCCGGTGCGTCCCTTCCTGATCGGCGACGGGATGGATCCCGCGATGTTCCCGGCGGCCGAACCCAGCCGGCGGGTGGTGATGGCGGACGGTGACACCCTCGACATGGACGTCTCCGTGGTTCGTCGCACCATCGGCGGGCGCGACTACGCCATGCTCGGATACGACGGCCAGTACCCGGGTCCCCTAATCCAGGCGGATCGGGGCTCGCGCATCATCGTGCGGGTGACGAACCGCATCCAGCTGCCCACCACCGTCCACTGGCACGGGATACGGCTGGAGAACCGCTTCGACGGCGTTCCCGGCGTCACCCAGGACCCCATCGCCGAAGGCGAGACCTTCACCTACGAGATCGACGTTCCCGACGCCGGCATGTTCTGGTACCACCCGCACGTGCGCGAGGACGTCCAGCAGGACCTGGGGCTCTACGGGAACCTGCTGGTCCTGCCGCGGACGCCGGACCACTACGGCCCCGCCCACCGCGAGGAGCTGCTGGTGCTCGACGACATCCTCATCGACGAGCGGGGCCTCATCCCGTGGGGAGAGGAGGCGCCCACGCACGCGCTCATGGGCCGCTTCGGCACGGTCATGCTCGTCAACGGGGTCGACGACCACCGCATCGACGCGCGCCCGGGCGAGGTCGTGCGCTTCTACCTGACCAACGTGGCCAACACGCGCACCTTCAACGTCCGCTTCGGCAACGCCCAGGTGAAGCTGGTCGCCTCGGACATCGGCAAGTTCGAGCGCGAGATCATGGTCGAGAGCGTGGTCATCGCGCCCGCGGAGCGCTACGTGGTGGACGTGCGCTTTCCCGACGCCGGCGAGGTGGGCGTCACCAACACCATCCAGGCCGTGAACCACTTCCGCGGCACCTTTCATCCCCACGAGGACACGCTCGCCGTGGTGGACGTGGCCGGGCCCGCCATCGACGACGAGGTCACGCGGGCCTTCGCCGCGCTGCGCGAGAACCGGGACGTGGCCGCCGACATCGAGCCCTACCGCGCCCTGTTGGGCAAGCCGGTCGACCACGAGCTGGTGGCCACGGTCCGGGTGCGCGACCTTCCCGTGCCCATCGTGGCGTCGATGGAGGCCGACACCTTCTACGTGCCGCCGGTGGAGTGGAACGACGGCATGCCGATGATGAACTGGCTCTCGACGGGCGCCCAGGTCACGTGGATCCTGCGGGAACCCGCCAGCGGGCGCGAGAACGGAGACATCGACTGGCGCTTCCGGGTCGGCGACGTGGTCAAGATCCGCGTGTTCAACGACCCCGAATCGTTCCACCCCATGAACCATCCCATCCACATCCACGGTCAGCGCTTCCTCGTCACCGAGCGCGACGGCGTCCCCAACGGCAACCTGGTCTGGAAGGACACCGCGATCCTTCCGGTCGGCTCGACCATGGATCTCCTCGTGGAGATGTCGAATCCGGGGTCGTGGATGCTTCATTGCCACATCGCGGAGCATCTGCACGCGGGCATGATGTTCGTCTTCGAGGTGGCGGAGGAGTAGCGGTCCGTGGACGAGTTCCTCCCGGCGTTCGAGCGGCGTGGCATCCGCGCGGGACTGCTGGCGGCGCCCACGTGGTCACGCTTGCCGCTCGCCATGGTGGTTCCGCTGATCGCGGGATGCGCGCGACCTCCCGCGGCGGTGCCCTCCCCGCCCTCCCCGGAATCCGTGGCCGAGGAGACGACCCCTCCGCCCGAGACGTCCGTCGCCGCGGGCACCCCTCGGCCGACGTCGCCCGTTCCGGCGACCGCGGCGCGGGGGGAGCCGGCCGCCGACGCCCCGACGGCTGCGGTCGCCCCGTACACCGAGGAGCAGGCGCGTCGCGGGCAGCGGGCGTTTCGCCAAACGTGCTCCGACTGCCACTACACCAGCGAGTTCAGGGGTCCGGTCTTCACGAACGCATGGGCGCGCCGCACGGCTCGCGACCTGTACCGCGAACTCCGTCGCACCATGCCCGAGGACGACCCGGGGGGGCTGCCGCGCCAAACCTACGTGGACGTGATGGCCTACATCCTGGAGCTGAACGGCTATCCCGCGGGTGCCGACGAGCTTCCACCCGATGACGAGGTTCTGGGCCGCGTCAGGCTGACCCCGCCGGTGGGACCGAGCCGGTGGCGTTGACCCGCGAGGTCCCGTTCCGGTAGATTTAAGATCTGTCCGGCATCCTTGGGGCCGTCGGGCAATCTCCCGCACCCGGTCCGCCGAGCGCGCGCGGACCAGAGTCTTCGGAGCCATGGAATGAAGGAAGGAATTCATCCGGGATATCACCCGGTGGTGTTTCAGGACGCGTCCAACGGCTACGCCTTCCTGACCCGGTCAACCGTCAAGAGCGACAAGACCATCAAGTGGGAGGACGGCAACGAGTATCCCCTGGTCAGCTTGGAGATCTCGAGCTCGTCGCACCCGTTCTACACGGGCACCCAGCGCATGGTGGACACGGCGGGCCGCGTCGAGCGATTCCAGCAGCGCTATGCGCGTCGCACGCGCGACGAGTCCCGCGCCGAAGAGTCGGGCGCCGAAGAGTCGGGCGCCGAAGAGTCCGGCGCCGACGAATCCGGCGCCCCCGAGCCGGACGCCAAGTAGCCGGGCGGTGATGGCGGAGGCCACCATCTTCTCGCGGATCGTCCGGCGGGAGCTTCCGGCCGACATCGTCTACCAGGACGACTTGGTGACCGCGTTCCGCGACATCGCGCCGGCCGCGCCCACGCACGTGCTGGTGGTGCCGAACCACGCCATCGCCAGCGCGTCCGAGGTTACCGACGGCGACGAACCGGTGCTGGGCCGCATGTTTTCGGTCGCGGCGCGCATCGCCCGGGAGCAGGGGATCGCGGACTCCGGCTACCGGCTGATCGTGAACTGCGGCGAGGACGGGTGCCAGGAGGTACACCACCTCCACATGCACCTCATCGGGGGACGCCCGCTGGGGCCGATGCTCGCGGGTCCCCGGGACGCGTCCGCGCGATAGCGGCCCCGTGAACGGACTCCCCACGGCATTCGGGCGGTGCTGCATCCGCGCGAGGTTCGGGAGCGCAAGAGGTGCTGGAGCGCGCGAGAGGTACTGGAAGACGACCCGACCGGTTAGGTTTCGGAATATCGGGCGAACGTAAGGCGATACCAGGCGAGGCGGCACGGTGGCGAAACGAGGAAAGATTGAACGGAACCGGAAGCGCGCGGAGCTGATCGAGCGCCACGCGGAGCGGCGTCGCGAGCTTCGGCGGATCATCGCGGATCCCTACGGGTCCACCGAGGAGAAGCGCGAGGCGCAGTGGGCCCTGCGCAAGCTGCCGCGCGACTCCAGCGCGACCCGGTATCGCAACCGTTGCGGAACGTCGGGAAGGCCGCGCGGGCACATCAAGAAGTTCGGCCTCTCCCGCATCGCCTTCCGCCAGTGGTCCCTGGAGGGGAAGATCCCCGGCGTCCGCAAGTCCAGCTGGTAGAGTCCCGACCGGGCGACGCCAGCCCGGCGTCCCCGCCCGCCGTCGTCGCCGACGAGCTGGGGGCCCATGTCTCGGTGGCGGGCGGCGTCGAGCGCGCGCCCCAACGCGCGCGGGACATCGGCGCGCGCAACCTGCAGCTCTTCACCAAACAGCCGAGCCGCTGGGCCGAGCCCACCTGGGCCGACGAGCGGGTCCGCGCCTTCAGGCGGGAACGCGCGGCCGCCGGCATTCGTTGCGCGGTCGCGCACGACTCCTACCTCATCAATCTGGCTTCGCCGGATCCGCAACTGCGGCGCCGGTCCCTGGGCGCGTTTCGGGCGGAGCTGGCGCGCGGCCGCGCGCTGGGCCTGGACTTCCTGGTCACGCATCCGGGGAACGCGACCGACGGCGACATCGCGAGCGGCATCGCCCGCAACGCGGCCGCGCTGGCCGAGGCGCTCGACGGGTGTCGGGATGGCCCGCGCGTGCTCCTTGAGCTGACCGCGGGCGCGGGCACTTCGGTCGGGGGTCGGTTCGGGCACCTCGCCGCGATTCGGGAGGCCGTGGGCGCGCCGCTCGACCAGCGGGTGGGCGTGTGCGTCGACACCTGCCACGCGTACTCGACCGGGTACGATCTGGTGGGCGACTACGAGCGGGTGTGGCGGGCCTTCGATGACGCGCTGGGCCTGGTCTCGCTCGAGCTCTTCCACCTGAACGACTCGCGGCACCCACTGGGTTCGCGCCGCGACCGACACGAGATGATCGGCCAAGGGACGCTGGGAGAGGCTCCCTTTCGCCGGCTCATGACGGACGCTCGCTTCCAAGGCGTGCCCAAGCTGCTGGAGACGCCCAAGGGAGACGACATGGTGTCGAACGACCGGCGCAACCTGGCGCTTCTGCGCTCCTTTCGGCCGTGACGGAGGCGCGCGCTTGGATGGCCATGGGGCGAGCTCCCCCCGGGGGGCGGGCGGGGAGGCATGCGCGCCGGAGGGTCGCCCCCGGGGTTGACGTTCGGCCCGGTGGGGCGGCCACTCGATCTTCCACCGACGCGACCCCTCGCCACTCCCGGCGCCCGGGCGGACCCGTCCGCGGGCGAGCGGGGTCGGTGCGCGCCGGGCTCCTCCATCTGGCCCTCATGGCGTCGGCGGCGTCGGCGGCGGCCCAGGCCCCCATGGCCGTGGAGGTGCGCGCGGGTGGCGTGTACTCCACCCCCTTCGCCCGGGGCACCGCGGTGGTGCCGGCGGAGCTCGAGGCGGTCGCGCGCGACCTGAGGGTGGGCCCGCGCCCCGCCCCGGTCGCCGAGCTGGCCCTGTTGGTGCGGCCGGGCGCCTCGCTTGTGGTCGAGTTGCGATCCGGCGTGAGCGTCGCCGACGTGCTCGGGGAGGGTGGCGGGACCTCCTGGCCGGGCGGTCGCGTGGCCGCCCTGCACCTTCTGGGCGGGGTTCGGGTGCCGTTGTCGCCGCTGCCGCGGGTGGACGCGCGCGTGGGGGCG
Source organism: Longimicrobiales bacterium (assembly GCA_965221265.1). Taxonomy (GTDB): domain Bacteria; phylum Gemmatimonadota; class Gemmatimonadetes; order Longimicrobiales; family Gaopeijiaceae; genus BD2-11. Next base: position 1,634,790 of record OZ244873.1, read on the forward strand.
GGCAAGGTGCTGTACCGGGGCGGCGACGTGAACGTGCTGGACGGTGCGGAGCGGACCGGCGTGCTGCTGTCCGGCGGGATCGGGTACCGCCTTCCCGGCCCGCTCCCCGCGACGGGCGTGGTCGAGGCGCAGTGGCACGAGTTCGAGCCCGCTCCGCTGGCCGACGTGGGCGCGGCGCCGGGCGCCGTGACCCGCGTGCTCGTCCAACTGGGCGTGCCGGTGCTGGGCCGGCCATGAACGCGCCGGGGCGTGGCGGGTTCGCGTGGCGGGCGACGCTGCTCGGAGTGGCGTTCGCCGCCGCCTGCGACGGCGCGACCATCCCGGCCCTGCCGGGCCCCTACGACTTCCGCCTGGCCATTCCGGGGAGCGGTGGCGCCGCGCCCGGGCGCACCTTCCATTGGGACCGGGGCGCCGTGGTGCCGGTGTTGGTGGTGGACGACCCGTCGGGTGGCGCGGACCTGCGGCAAGCCTTCCAGCGGGCGGCGCGCGCGTGGCGGTGGGCCGCCGTCTTCGGCGAGGTGCGCCTGCGCGAGACCACCGACCCGGGCGAGGCGCGCGCCGTGCTGCGCTGGCACGACGCACCGGGCGTTCTCTCCACGCCGATGGGCTGCGTGGGCCCCGTCACGGGCGCCGCGTCCACTCTGGGGTGCCTCAACGCGACCCGCGACGCGCTGCGCACATGGCCCCGCCGCGACGGGGAGCCCTCGCGGGTCGTCTATCGCGTGGTCATCCGCCGCATCGGCGACCAGGAGCTGCTGGATCGACTGGTGATCCACGAGATGGGGCACGTTTTGGGCATCCTGAGCCATTCGCCGGACCCCGCCGACGTCATGTGGGCGGGCCCGGACTTGCCGCCGGCCCCCACGGCGCGCGATCGAAGCACGCTCCGCTCGCTCTACATGACGCCCGTCGATCTTCCCGTCGAAGGCGCGTCCACCGGGGGATGACGCGCCGCGCGACGGTTGACACTCCCACCCAATCCCTGTACCGTGCGCGGACTCATCGAGACCGGTCGAGGGACGGGCCCTTTGACACCGGGGCAGCCTGTGGAGGATGGCCCTTCCACTGAGGTGCCAACTCCCGCGATGGACGAACGTCCATGGAAGGATGAGCCGCCCGTCGCGCCCACCCGCGCGGCCGCCGATGGACCCGGGCGACGATTCCGCGGAGTCCGATGAGACCACCCGGACCCGGAGAATCGGATGCCGCATGGTTCCGGCGTTCCCACCCACGTGCTTCTTGCGTCGCCGGCGTGTCCGGGGCCGTTGGATGACGCGGTCGCCGCTCGAGGGCGGTCGGTGTACCCACTCCCTCCCGCTCTCGGTGCTCGGGCGGGTCATCCACGGACCGCCAGGGAAGTGGGCATTCACGTGCTGAAGTTCGGCTCGTCCATCCTGTCGAGCCCGGCCGCCTACCGTTCCGCCGCCGAGGAAGTGCGCGGGGAGGTCGCGGGCGGCGCCAAAGCGGTCGTCGTGGTTTCCGCGATGGGCGCGACCACCGACTCGCTGCTCGCAAGCGCGCGCACGGTCGCCACCTCGCCCCCCGATTCCCTCGTGGGCGCTCTGGTCGCCACCGGGGAGGAGGCGTCCGTCGCGCTGCTCGCGATCGCGCTCAAGGCCGCCGGCGTGCCGGCGCTGGGACTTCCCGGCTGGCGTCTGCCCATTCACACGCGCGGCGACCTGCGCGACGCGGACCCGGTCGCCGTCGACGGGCAGGCGATCCTCAACGCCCTCGCATCCCACGACGCGGTGGTGCTCCCGGGGTTCGTCGGGCGCGACGCCACCGGCAGCACCTCGCTTCTGGGCCGGGGCGGATCGGACCTGACCGCCCTCTTCCTGGGACACGTCCTGGGCGCGACCGAAGTGCGCCTGGTGAAGGATGTGGACGGGATCTACCCGGCCGATCCCAAGCGTTTCCCGGGCATGGCGCCGCTCGCGCGCGCCACCTGGTCCGAGGCGCGTCGAATTGGCGGGGCCGTGGTTCAGGGCAAGGCGCTCGCCTACGCCGAGCGGAACGTGCTCGGCTTCCGGGTCGCGGCCCCGGGTGGAACGGGGACCTGGGTGGGAGCGCGTCCCTCACCGGAGCGCCCGATCCTTGAGGCCGCCGGCGAGCGACCCCGGTGAACGGGGGAAGTCCCGGTTCCTCCGCGCCTCGCGACCAACGCCTTCCGGTGGCCGTGCTGGGGGCCACGGGAATCGTCGGCCAGCGTCTGGTGCGCATGCTCGACGGACACCCCACGCTGCGGTTGGCGGAGGTCGCGGCCTCGTCGCGGAGCGCGGGGCGACGCTATGCGGACGTGGTGCGCTGGAGCTTGACCGGGGACGTCCCGGACTCCGCCGCCGGGCTGACGGTGCGCGCCGCGCGCGACGAGCCACGCAGCCGACTGGTGCTTTCCGCGCTCCCGGGCGCCGTCGCGGCCGACCTGGAGCTCGATCTCGCCGGCGCCGGCCGCGTCGTCTGCAGCAACGCCTCCGCCCACCGTCAAAGGGCGGACGTGCCGCTGATCGTGCCCGAGATCAACGCGGCCGACTTGGAGCGGATCCGGTCGCAGCCTTGGTTCGCCCGGGGCGGGGCGCTGGTGACCAACCCGAACTGCGTCGTCGTTGGAATCGCGCTGGCGCTGGCCCCGATCGAGCGCGCCTTCGGGGTCGAGGAGGCCACCGTGGTCACGCTGCAGGCGCTGTCCGGCGCGGGATTGAACGGAACGGGCGCAGTGCGCATGGCCGGGAACGTCGTTCCGCGCATCGTCGGCGAAGAGGAGAAGATCGGCCCGGAGCTGAACAAGATCCTCGGTACGCGCATCCGGGTCGCCGCCGGCGCGAACCGGGTGCCCGTGCTCGACGGGCACATGGCGCACGTCTTCCTCGGGCTGCGGAAGCCGGCCGAGCCGGAGGAGGTCGTGCGCGCCCTGCGCGACTACCGTCCGCCCGAGGTCCTGCCCGAGCTCCCGACGCTTCCGGAACGGCCCCTCGCGGTGCGGCCGGAGCCCGACCGACCCCAGCCTCGACTCGACATCGGCGCCTCGCGCGGCATGGGCGTCAGCGTCGGACGCATCCGCTCCGCCCCGCCGCACGATCTCGCGCTGGTCGTGGTGGTGCACAACGGCGTGCGCGGCGCCGCCGGGGCGTGTCTGGCCAACGCCGAACTGTGTGCCGCGCGCGGGTTGCTCCAACGGGCCGTTGGACAAACCCGTGCGACATCGCTATGATTGCCCAGCATTTCGGAGGCTAATCGATAATTTAGCCAACACAATGAGGTCGGGACTGGCTCTCGCGCCGGACGCAACGCCCCGAAACGGGGACTGCGGAACGCGCGGGGAGGTCGCCAAGGATTCTTGCCCGGGCTTCAAATATCTCCTCCGAAGTGCCGGGAGGCTGGCGTCCGGCGGGGTGCCGGCCTCCCGTTTTTTCTTTCTGAGATGGTCGTGCTCGTGTCCGCAGCGGGAACAGGGAGATGCCGCGCGTACGGATCACGCGGAGAGTGCATTTCTGCGCCGCCCACCGGCTGTACCGGGACGATTGGTCCGAGGAGCGCAACCGGGAGGTGTTCCGCGGTTGCGCCAACCCCAACTGGCACGGTCACAACTACGAGCTTGACGTGACCGTGGAGGGCCCGGTCGACCCGGAGACGGGTTACGTCATGGACCTGAAGCAGTTGCGCGACCTGGTGGGGGCGGAGGTGGTGACCGACGTGGACCACGCCAACCTGAACGTGGACGTGAGCTGGCTGGAGGGCGTGATTCCGTCCACGGAGAACGTGGTGGTGGCCATGTGGCACAGGTTGCGCGAACGCATGCCCCCGGAGGTGGACTTGGTGAGGCTGGTCCTGTGGGAGACGCCGAGGAACCGCGCGGAGTACTCGGGTGGGTAGCCGGGGACTGGGGCTTCGGCGGGGGAACGGCCCGGCCCCGGCCGCGCCGGAGGCGGCGGGTTCGGGTTCGCTGGAGCAGGCGTCGTTCGAGGAGCTGGTGGCCGAAATCATCCGCCGCCTTGGCGAGGACCCGGACCGGCAGGGGCTGGTCCGCACGCCGGAACGGGTCGCGCGCGCCATGAAGCTGTTCACGAGCGGATACCGGCAAACTCCCGAGGATGTGATGACCGGCGCTCTCTTCCGGGAGAGTCACCAGAACATGGTGCTGGTGCGCAACATCGAGATGTACTCCCTGTGCGAGCACCACCTGCTGCCGTTCTTCGGCAGGGTCCACATCGCCTACATCCCGAAGGGTCGAATCGTCGGACTCTCCAAGACGGCCCGCATCGTCAACGTCTTCGCGCGCCGGCTCCAGGTGCAGGAGAGGTTGACCGAGCAGATCGCCCAGGGGCTGTGGGACGTGGTTCGCCCGCTGGGAGTGGGCGTGATCGTGGAGGCGCATCACCTGTGCATGATGATGCGGGGCGTGGAGCAGCAGCACTCCTCGACGCTCACCTCCGCGATGCGGGGGTCGTTTCTGGAGGATCCGCCCACGCGGGAGGAATTCCTCGCGCTGGCGCTCAATTCCCGGACGCGGGATTAGCGGCCCGTGGACAAACTCCCCCCGGCATTCGAGCGGCGTGGCATCCGCGCTGGACCGCTGCGCTCGGCGTTGCTTTTCGGCCCAATAGCTCTGCTATTCGGCCTTCAAAGCGCCTTGCCAGCCCGGCGCCACGCCGCTCTCGATGCTCGGGCGGATTCATCCACGGACTGCTAGCGGCCCGTGACGGCCGCGTTCGACGGCTGACGGACGACGGCTCCGTGACGATTGAAGGACGGGACGGACCCACGGGGGCGCTGGCGGGCCGCTCCGCGTTGGTGACGGGCGCGACCAGCGGCATTGGCGCAGCGTGCGCGCGCGCGCTGGCGTCCGCCGGGGCCGAGGTGTTCCTGGTGGCCCGGCGGATCGACCCGCTCTCCGCCATCGCCGACGAGATCGGCGGGCGCGCGATGCCGGCGGACCTCGCCGCCGATGGCCAGGTGGAGGCCTTGTCGGCGGAGGTGTCGGCCCGCCTCGACGGTGCTCCCGATATTCTGGTCCACGCGGCCGGCGTGTTCTCCCTCGCCCCTCTTCACCAAACCGCCGTGGACGATCTCGATCGCGGCCTGCGCGTCAACCTGCGGAGCGCGTTTCTTCTGGCCCGCGCCTTCCTTCCCGCCATGCTCGCCCGCGACCGGGGGCGCATTGTGCTGGTGGGATCGGTGGCGGGGCGGCGGGCGTTCCCCGAAAACGGCGCCTACTCCGCCTCCAAGTTCGGGCTGCGCGGCATGCACGAGGTGCTCCGCGAGGAAACCCGGGGCACCGGGGTGGGGACGTCGCTGGTCGAACCGGGAGCGTGCGACACGCCGCTCTGGGATCCCATCGACCCGGACCACCACCCCGGGCTTCCGGCGCGGGGGGACATGCTGGAGGCGCGGGCGGTCGCCGAGGCGATCCTGTTTCTGGTCACCCGTCCGGCCGCCGTGCAGATTCCCCTCCTCCAGATTGAGCGCGCGTGACGGCGATCGTCGCCGTCCACCGACGTTGAGTCGTGGATCCCCCACTCGCCGAGCGTCTGATCTGCCCGCGTTGCGGTCCCGGATTCGGCTTGGTCCTTCGGGCCGACAACGTGGCGGGCGGGAGGGTGCTCGATGGCTTTCTGGGCTGCTCCAACTGCCGAATCCTCTATCCGGTCGCGGGAGGTGTCGCCGATCTTCGCGATCCTCCGCGCTCCCGCGCCCTGGCACGCGGGCGGGGCGTTCCTCGCGGGTCGCGGGCGCGGAACGCGGCGGCGGACGAGGCGTTGCGCCTCGCCGCGCTAATGGGCGTGGTCGGGGGGGGCGTGCCGGTCGTGGTCGCGGGGGATCTCGCGGGGCGCGCGCCCGAGCTGGCGGCGCTGCTGGCCGACGTGGGGGTGGTGGCGCTCGCCCCCCGCTTCGACCCCGATCCTCCATTGGGAATCACCTGCCTCATGGCGTCCGCCCGACTTCCGCTCGCCGACGGATCGGTGGCCGCCATCGCGCTTGCCGGGTCGTGGGCAGAAGGCCTCATCGCCGACGCCCCGCGATGCCTGACGCGCTCCGGGCGCCTGGTGATTCTGGATGCGTCGCCCGAGGGCGAGCGGGCGTTCCGCGATCAATCGCTCGGGGTGCTGGTCGACGAGGCGGGCGTGCTGGTCGGGCGCCTCCGTTAGCGCGGCTCGCGGACGGGGGCCGTGGTTTGCCTGCCACCGCGGCCGCGGGTAGTTTTCGCGGCGGTCGCGGTTTCGCGAGCGCCCCCCGTCCCCTCTTGCCGCAACTACGCTACCAAATGGGTTGGATCAAGGGTCTTTTCGGGAGTTCCGGCCCCGACAAGACGGACTACCATGAGGACGCGCGCGCCCTCGTCGAGGAGGGCAAGTTCGAAGACGCGCTCAACTCCTTCAATCTCGCGTTGAAGGAGTCTCCCGGAGACCCGATCATCCTGCAGGAAATCGCCATGGTCTACACTCGGATCGGGATGTCGGACGAGGCGGCCAAGACCTATCGGCACGTGCTGCGCAAGCACCCGGACACGGTCGGGGCCCACTACGGCCTCGGGTTCCTGCTGCGACGCGCCGGACAGAAGAAGGCGGCCGTCGATCACCTGAGCACGTTCCTGGCCAACCCCCCCAAGGGTGCCGAGTACGAGCAGCACGTTTCGCACGCCCGCAGCACGTTGGCGACCCTCAAGCGCGAACTGGAGCAGGGACCCGAAGATGGGGAGCGATAGGGAAGTCCGCCTCTCGTGGCTGGGTTCCGGCCGGGCCTACGAGGGTCGGTCCGCCGCCGGCGATCCGGTCGTCACCATCGATGGGGACGGGGTGCGCGGGACCTCTCCCATGGACACGCTGCTGCTGAGCGTCGCCGCCTGCATGGGGATCGACATCCAGGAGATTCTGCGCAAGTCCCGGGTGCCGCTCGACGGGTTGGACTTCGTCGTGCGCGGTTCGCGGGCGGAACGGCCTCCCCGCCGCTACGAGCGCGTCGACATGGACATCGTCCTCGCCGGACCCCGACCCGAGGACGCGGCGAAGGTCGAGCGCGCGGTGGCGCTGTCGCGCGACACGTACTGCAGCGTCCTCCATTCGCTGCGCACCGACATCCACGTCACGACCCGGATCCTGAGCCGGGATCCCCGTTCGACGCCGACCGGGCCGTGACCTCCACCACGCTCACCCGCCTGTTCCTCGAGGCGGTCGACCGATTCGGCGGCGCCACCGCGCTGAGGGCGCCGCGCGCGGACCTGACTTGGTCGCGGATCTCCCACGACGAGGTGTTTCGGACCACGAGGGCGGCGGTCGGCGGATTGCGGGCCCTCGGGGTCGGGCGTGGCGAGGTGGCGGCCATCCTGTCCGCCAACCGTCCCGAGTGGGCTCTCGCCGACTACGCCTGCCTGTGCGCGGGGGTCCGCGACGTCCCGATCTATCCGAGCCTGACCGCACCGCAGATCGCCTACATCCTGCGCGACTCCGGTGCCCGGGCGGTCTTCGCCGAGGACGAGACGCAGCTCGCCAAGCTCATGGAGATTCGGGAGCGGTGCCCCGAGCTCCGCCACATCATCGTGTTCGACCCACCCCGCGAGCCGTCCGGCGACGTGCTGGCGTGGCGCGACTTCGTGCGACTCGATCCCGAGGGCCTGAGCGAGGCGGCGTTTCGCGAGGAGGCGCTCGCCGCGCAGCCCGACTCGGTGGCCACCATCCTCTACACCTCGGGCACGACCGGCGACCCGAAGGGCGTGCTGCTCACCCATGGCAACATCGGCTCGAACGTGCGCGCGTGCCGCACGCTGCTCGACGTTTCCGACACCGACAGCTCGCTCAGCTTCCTGCCCCTGTCGCACGTCTTCCAGCGCATGGTGGACTACCTGTTCCTCAGCGTGGGTTGCACCATCGCGTACGCGCGCGACATGACCACCGTGGCCGAAGACCTCAAGATCGTGCGTCCCACCGTGGTCGCCTCGGTGCCCAGGCTGTACGAACGGGTCCACACCGCGGTCACCGGGGCGAAGGGGGTGAAGGGGGCGCTGGTGGGCTGGGCGGTCGCGGTGGGGCTCGCGCGCGCCGACGCGGTGCTGGAAGGCCGCGATCCGGGGTGGTGGACGAAGGCCCGCCACTCCCTTGCCGACAAGCTGGTGTTCAGCAAGCTGCGCGCGGGCGTGGGTGGGCGGCTGCGGTTCTTCGTGAGCGGGGGAGCGCCCCTCGCGCCCGACATCAACCGATTCTTCTTCGCCGCCGGGCTTCGGATTCTCGAGGGATACGGGCTCACCGAGACCAGCCCGGTCACCAACGTGAACACCTTCGAGGACTTCCGCATCGGGACGGTGGGCAAGGCGGTGCCGGGCACGGAGATCCGCATCGCCTCCGACGGCGAGATCCACATCCGCGGTCCCCAGGTCATGAAGGGGTACTTCAACCGACCCGACGACACCGCCGAGGCCATCGACCCGGATGGATGGTTCAAGACCGGCGACATCGGGGAGCTCGACGAGGACGGCTTTCTGCGCATCACCGACCGGAAAAAGGACATCATCGTCACCGCGGGGGGCAAGAACATCGCGCCGCAACCCATCGAGAACCGAATCAAGCTCGATCCGAACATCGATCAGGCGGTGATGGTGGGCGACCGGCGCCCCTTTCCCGCTCTTCTGGTGGTGCCCGATTTCGAGCGGCTGAACGAATGGGCGGCCACCGCCGGGATCGACGCCTCGGACCCCGGTGCGCTGCTGCGCGACCCGAGGTGCCAGGAGTTCCTGGGCGGGAGGATCAAGGCGTCGCTGGATGGGCTGGCCAACTTCGAGACCCCCAGAAAGACGGCCTTCCTGGCGACCGCCTTCACGATCGAGGACGGGACGCTGACCCCGACCCAGAAGGTGCGGCGACGCAACGTGGAGGAGCGTCACGCCGCGCTCATCCAGTCGCTGTACGACGAGGCCAACGTCGGCCGCGACTACTTCGCGGACTGAGCGGGCCGGCGGGCGTCGGCGAGGGGCCTTGCGAATGTCGGACGCGCACCGGGTCGTACTGATTTCGGCGCCGGGGGCCGAAGCCGGGCGGCGGTTGGCCCGCGCCCTGGTCGAGGAGCGACTGGCCGCCTGCGGGAGCGTGGTGCCGGAGGTGACCTCGGTGTACCGTTGGCGCGGCGCGGTCGAGGAGGAGGCGGAGGCGCTGGTGGTGCTGAAGACGGCCACCGACCGGGTCGAAGCGCTCACCCGGCGGGCGCGGGAGCTCCACCCCTACGAGGTCCCCGAGATCCTCGCGCTCCCGGTGGCGAGCGGCGATCCGGGGTACCTGCGGTGGGTCGTCGAAGAGACCCGCGCCACGCCACCCGACGACGACGAAGGGCCGACCTGATGGACAGGCTCCCCCGGCGGAGCCATATTGGTGCCTGCGTCGGAGGTTCGCCTCCCTTCTTCACGGGAACCACACTGCTCGCGCGAGGAAAACCATGAGCTGGCTGCCTGGCGGCTACGTCTTCACCCATGTGGTCTTCTGGGGCGTGGTGGCGCTCGTCGCGGTGGGAACCAACGCCGTCGCGATCATGATGGTCACCGGTCTCGTGCTCCTGCTCATTCCGGAGTCGCTCAGGCGCTGAGTCCCCTCCGGAGGAGGACCCCATGCTGCTCCTGAAGATACTGGGCGGCGTCCTCGCGCTCGCGCTGGGAGTCTTTCTGGGACTCTCCTTCGGCAAGGGGCCCACCTTGGAGGAGGTCGAGGAGCGGATGGGCAAGAACCTCCCCCGGGAGCGCGCCACCCGCCACTTCACCTTCCTCGGCCTGATGCAGAAGAACCAGGTGCGGGGGTCGCACCGTCGCCGTCAGAGGACGCGCGGGCCGTTCGACCTCTCCGAGTAGGGACGCGCGCTTGATGGTGGGACGTCCTCCCGGTGGTGGCCCGCCCAGGGAGGAGCGACGCGGGAACGCGGGCGCGAAGCCGACACGCCCGGTCTACCTCGACTGGAACGCCTCCGCGCCGCTTGATGCGCGCGTGCGTGAAGTGGTGGTTGCGGCGATGGACGAGGTCGGCAACGCGGCTTCGGGGCACGGGTTCGGTCGCCGGCAAGCCCTCGTGGTCGAAGATGCGCGCGAGCGGGTCGCCGCACTCGTCGGAGGCCGCGCACGGAACGTCGTGTTCACCGCGAGCGCCACCGAAGCGAACAATCTGGCGATTCAGGGAGCCGTACGGGGCGCGAACACGGGGCGGTCACGGATTCTCGTGTCGGCCGTCGAGCACAACTCCGTGCTCAAGACCGCCGAATGGGTCGGGGCGCGCGACGGCTGGCGGGTGGGTGTCATCCCCGTAACCCGCGGTGGTTCCGTTGACTTGAACGCTCTGGAGCGGCTCCTTGGCTCCGACGTCCTGCTCGTGTCCGTGATGGCCGCCAACGGTGAGACGGGCGTGTTCAACCCCATCGCCGAGGTGGCGCGACTCGCTCGCGCCCACGGCTCGCTATTCCACTGCGACGCCACGCAGTTCGTCGGCCGCGTGCCGGCGAGCGTGCTCGGCATGGGGGCGGACCTCGTCTCTGTCAGCGCACACAAGCTTGGTGGTCCGATGGGGATTGGCGCGCTGGTGGGGACACGACGGGCGTTGACCCGACTCCAACCCCTGATTCATGGAGGGGGCCACGAGCGTGGCATGCGGTCGGGGTCCCTGAACGTTCCCGGGATCGTGGGATTCGGGGAAGCCGCCGCCATCGCCGTCGCCGAGAGAGCCCAGGAGGCCATCCGTTTGGCGCGCCTCCGGGACCTTCTCGTTGATGGCCTGTTCGCCGCGCTCACCGGCGTCATCCAAGTCGGAGATGTCGAGCGGAGGCTCCCGAACACCACTTGCGTCCGATTCAAGGGTGCGGATGCGGACGCCGTGACCGTCAGTCTGGAACCCGTTGCGGCGTCCACGGGAAGCGCCTGCAGCTCCGGTTCGATCGAGCCATCCCACGTCCTGCTTGCCATGGGGCTGTCCCGATCCTCCGCCTTCGAGTGCGTGCGTTTTAGCCTCGGACGCTCCACCACGAAGGCGGACATCGAGATGGCCGTGTCTCGTGCCGGCGAAGCCGTTCGTTACGTTCGCGCGGTGACCGCGAAGGCCGTCTGATGCGCTTGGTCGACGCCGCCAAACCGTTCTTCGCTCGTCACGAGACGTTCCATCCACGCTACGGGTGGTTCCGCAAGGCGTATGCGGCCGTGGAGCGAGACCCCGGGATGTTCACGCGCGAGGACGCGCCGATCGAGCTCGGCGTGGGCAAGAACATGGTGCGAGCCATACGGTTTTGGGGGACGGCGGCGAAACTCATCGAGGAGCATCCGGATTCGCGCCGGGGCCGTTCGGCCAACATGGTTCGGACGCGTTTGGGCTACAGGCTGTTCGGCGAAGAGGGCTGGGATCCCTACATGGAGGAGCCGGCCACCCTGTGGTTGCTTCATTGGTTGCTGCTGGCCTCGCCGTGCCACCTACCCGTGTGGTGGTTGGCCTTCAATGAATTCCACGCCGTCGAGTTCAACGACGGTGAGCTTGAGCAGGTCATCGGTTCCCAACTCGAGGTGGCAGCCGGGTGGAGGACACCGCACGCATCTTCCATCCGCAAGGATGTGCGAGCCCTCCTGCGCACCTACACGCGCGCCGACCACGGCACCCGCACCCCAATCCACGACATCCTCGACTGTCCGTTCCGTGAACTCCGTCTCCTGGGACGGTCGGAGGCCACGGGGCGATACCGGTTCGTGACGGGCCCGAAGCCCTCGCTTCCCCCATCCGTGGTCGGTTACGCGGCAATGGACCATGTGGACCGCGCGGCTCCAACGGCTCGGACCATCACCTTTGATCGACTTGCGCGGGAACCCGGTGGGCCCGGCAGGGCATTCAGGGTCACCGAGAGCGGTCTCCGCAACGCGATGAGCTCGGTGGCGGCGGCGTCACCCAAGATCGAGCTGGCGACCGTGGCGGGCGTCTCGCAGCTCACTTGGTCGGGCGACCCCGCCGACATCGCACTCGAGCTTCTGGCGGACCACTATGGGCGCATGAACGATGTCCCGCGCCTGAACGGAGCGACACCGGCGTGAGCTCCGTCTTGGCCGACCGAATCTCGGTTCGGAGTCGCTTCGCCCGATCCGCCAACGTCGAACGGGATCTGGCGCGTCCCGAGCCGCTCGAAGGCTATGTGGTCACGGCGCGCGTCCTTGATGTCCTTGCACGCGTTGCCGCGACGGCGGGAAGCGGTGAAGCCGGCGGCGCCTGGTCGCTGACCGGTCCGTACGGTACGGGGAAATCCTCTCTCGCGCTCCTGTTGGACGCGGCATTCGGTCCGCCATCGTCGACAAGGGAAACGGCGCTCCGCTTGATCCGGGATGCCTCTCCGGACACGGAACGCGCGTTGCGTGCCGCCCACGCGCGCCATGGGACTTGGAGGACGGGCTTTCGGCGGGGTCTGGTGACGGCGAGCCGCGAACCACTCAGCCTGACCGTGCTACGGGCCCTTCGGACCGCCCATGAGCGTACGCCCGGGAGCATGGGGCACTCCGCGGCCGAGCTTCTCGGTGGGGCCGAGCGGAGTGCGGAGCGCGATGATCCGCGACGAACGGGACCGACTACCGGGTCCGTCGTCCAGATTGCGAGAACCCTGGCGCGGGACGGCCCACTCCTGCTCGTCATCGACGAGTTCGGGAAGAACCTCGAGGCCGCCCGCGACGGTCACGAGGATCCCTACTTGCTGCAACAGCTGGCCGAAGCCGGTCAAGGATCGGGATCGCCGATCTTCCTGCTTACCCTTCAGCACCTCTCGTTCGAGGACTACTTCGCGGGGAGTACCGGGCCGGCGAGGCGAGAGTGGGCAAAGGTCCAGGGTCGCTTTGGCGACATATCGTTCGTTGAATCCGCCGGTCAACTGCGTGCCCTCATCGGGGGTGTCTTCGACGGAAGGGACGCGGCGATCAAGCGGCGCATCGCTCGATGGGCCACTTCGCGGGCGGCGGCGATGCGTTCCGTCGGCATCAGTGAAATGGCGGATCCCGAGCCGGTCGCATCCTGTTATCCGCTGCACCCGTTGACCGCGATGGTGCTGCCCGAACTCTGCAGCCGCTACGGGCAGAACGAACGAACCCTGTTCTCGTTCCTGACGAGTCGGGATCACGCAAGCGCCACAACCTTTCTGGCCACAACCCATGTTCCGTCTCGCGGCCCGCTGCCGTCGCTCGGTCTTGAGTACGTCTACGACTACTTCGTCGGGAGCAGCGTCCTGGACGGGTTGTCGGGTCGCCAGTCCAGCCGGTGGTCCGAGATCGCCATAAGACTGCGGGATGCGACCGGCTTGTCCGAACCGCGGATCCGAATGGCGAAGCGGATCGCCGTACTCAACCTCGTTGCCACAACGGGCGTCGTTCGCGCCTCCCGCGCCGTACTGTCGCTCACCGACCCGAACGCCGACGCGCTGCTGGACGACCTGGGGGCGGCGGGAATCGCCACCCAAAGGGACTTCGCGGACGAATACCGAATTTGGCAGGGATCCGATGTCGACGTTGGCCGCATGCTGCAACGGGCTCGCGCCCGCGTTCGGCATCGTCCCCTGGTCGAGGTGCTGTCGGCGCTGGAGCCGCCGGATCCCGTGGTTGCGGCGCGACACAGTGCCAAGCACGATGTCCTACGGATCTTCAAGCGACGCTACGCCGACGCGGCGCAACCGGTTCAGCCCTTGGATCCGTTTCACGAATTCGATGGAGAGCTCCTGCTGATCGTCGACTCTCTTGATGCCATCCCGAGTCTCGTCGAGGGTTCGAGTTCGCCCAAGCCCATCGTCGCGGCCCTCCCGCGGGACGTGACGAAGCTGGACGAGGCTGCGCGCGAAGTGCTCGCGGTACGGCGGTGCCTCCAGAGACCTGGTTTCGAAGAGGATTGGGTCGTTCGACGCGAAATCGCGGAGCGGCTGGCTCAGGCCGAAGCCGGGCTGGAGGCGTCACTGCACGAGACCTTCCTCGCGGACGCGTGCCGTTGGCTTCTCCTGGAGCCTTCGGGAGGTAGGGAGCTTCCCTCCGGTCGGGGGAGTCACGCGCTCTCCCAAGCGGCCGACATCGCGTACGAGCACACGCCGACCGTCCGAAACGAAGTGCTCAACCGCAACCGCCTCAGTTCACAGGGTGCCAAGGCGCGACGCCTCCTCGTCGGCGCGATGATCGAACGCGAACGCGACCGCGATCTGGGCCTCGACGGCTATGGCCCGGAAGTGGCGATGTACCGAGCTTTCCTCCAACGTACGCGAATCCACCGGCCTTCGACCGATGGAGGCGGCTTTCGGCTTGGGGCGCCGTCCGCGACGGATTCGCTCGCGCCCGCATGGATGGTGGTCGAAGAGCAGTTTGGACGAGCGAAGGCACGCCGCGTGAACCTGCGGGACCTCCACCGCGCGCTCGTGGCAAGTCCAATCGGGATGAAGGAGGGCGTGATTCCCGTCTTGCTGACGGCGGCTCTGCTCGCGTTCCGAGACGAGATCGCGATCTACGAGCATGGAACCTTCCGGCCGTTGCTGGCTCCCGACGTGTCCGAGCGCATGCTGCGCAACCCGCACCACTTCGACATCAAGCACTTCGCGAACACCGCCGGCGCCCGGAGGGAGCTCCTCAACGCGCTGGCGGAGCGGCTCGGCGTCCACCCGGCATCCCGCCAATACCGGGTTGCGAACGTTGTGGGTATCGCGGGGCAAATCGTGTCCCGGTTCCGGAGCCTCGACAACTTCACGCTCCAAACACGTTCCCTAAGTCCCGACGCCCTCGCGGTGAGGAGAGCGGTAACGAGCGCTGTGGAACCCGACCAACTCCTGTTCGACCGCCTTCCCGAGTGCTTCTCCCTCCCGGCGCTCCCGGCGGACGCGGAGCACTACTTGGAGGAGGGCGCGTACGTGGATCGTCTGGGCTCGGCGTTGGATGAGCTGACGGACCGATACGCCAAGCTTGAGGAAGCGCTGCTGGCGCTTCTGCTGGGGTACGCGGGGGAGAGGACTCGGCTCGCGGTCCGCGGGCAGGCGGCCGCGTTGGACGGCGAGGTGCTCGACCCTGACGTGCGGGCGTTCGTGCTGGCGCTCAGGGGTGACGGGCCAGAGGGCGACACCGAATGGGCCACGACCATCGCAACCATTCTGGCCAAGAAGGCACCCACGGAATGGACCGACCAGGATCTCGCACGCTTCGACCGCGACCTTCGCGGCCGAATTGCCGCGTTTCATCGCCTCCTGGCGTTGCATGTCGAGGCTCGAGCCGGACGTGGCGTGCCGTTCCAAGCCCTTCGCGTTAGTGTTACCGCACCGGACGGGCGGGAAGACAACCGCCTGGTCGCCCTTGACGAAGCCGACCGACCGGTCGCGGAAGGGGTTGTTGACGATGCGCTTGCCAAACTCGAATGCGATCTGGGCTCGA
Organism: Longimicrobiales bacterium; assembly: GCA_965221265.1. GTDB lineage: Bacteria > Gemmatimonadota > Gemmatimonadetes > Longimicrobiales > Gaopeijiaceae > BD2-11. Next base: position 1,650,154 of record OZ244873.1, read on the forward strand.
AGGAGCGGGCCAGCAAGGCCTTGCTCGCGTGCCTCGGCGAACGCATTCTCCCGCAGCCCAACCGGAGCCAGAGAGGCCCGGATGGGAAGCCGATGAACCGCAAGGCCGGGAGCTCGCCGCATGCCTGACTCCGTCCGCCACATCTGCGGGATCTCGGGAGGCAAGGACTCGAGCGCGCTAGCAGTCTACATGCGGCCGAGAGTACCCGAGATGGAGTACTTCTTCTGCGACACGGGTGCGGAGCTGCCTGAGACGTACGAGTATCTGACGAGGCTCGAGGTGATCCTCGGGAAGCCCATCGCGCGGCTCAACGCCAGCCGCGGATTCGAACACTGGTTCGAGGTCTTTCGCGGGACCCTGCCCTCGCCGCAGATGCGGTGGTGCACCAAGAACATGAAGATCAAGCCGATCGAGGAATGGATCGGTGATGAGCCCGCGCTCTCCTACGTGGCGATCCGTGCCGATGAGCGCAATCGGAAGGGCTACATATCGACGAAGCCGAACATCGAGACCCGCTTTCCGTTCGTGGAGGACGACATCGACCGCGCAGGCGTGCTGCGCATCCTCGAAGACGCGGGCATCGGCCTTCCCGATTACTACGAGTGGCGCACGCGCTCCGGGTGCTACTTCTGCTTCTACCAGCGCAAGGCCGAGTGGATCGGCTTGGCCGACCGCCACCCGGAGCTGTTCGAGCGCGCCGTCGCGATCGAGCGAAAGGTTCTTCTGGAGGCGGGTGCCGATGGCGAGGCCAACTTCAGCGACCGCGCGATGAAGGGGAGGCAGTACACTTGGTCCGGAGGGGAGACCTTGGTCCAGCTGCGCTCTCGGCGAGGTGAGATCTTGGAGCGCCACGAGGCGGCGGTGTCTCGCGCGGCGATGCAGCAGGTCAATCTTCCGCTCATGGAGGTCCTCGCGGATGCGCTCGACGAAGAAGATGATACGGCTCCCTGTACGGTGTGTGCGCTGTGAATATGGAGGGGGCAGTCACATCATATGCTCCGGGCCTGTCGGTAACCCAGTTCTTCGACTCGCTTTCGACTGAAGCACTCAGACGGTTTTTGGATCCGGGCGTCTTGCCGATGTTGAATGCAGTTTTCGGCGGCCGGATCGACGACTCGGATCTCCGGCGAGTCGTGCACACCCTCGTCGACTTCGATGTTCTGCTTGGAGAACAACAGGGTCGCCGCCTCGTCCTCAGCTTAATCCCCGAACAGAAACGCGCCGAACTCGAGTCCCGCGTCGGGCGCCGCGTTGCTGCTGGTGACGGGCGTGATTGGACCGAGGCGGAGGTACGTCGGCTCCGGGAATTCTTCGGGCTGGCCGAGGAGCGGCTCCCGCCGGCGCCCATGCTCCCAACCAAGACCATCGCTCCCAACTACGGTCTCTTCGACCATCAAAGAAGGGCAGTCCGTGCCTTGACGCCGTTGCTGGCTCAGGATGATCGCCGGGCGATCCTTCATCTGCCGACCGGAGTCGGCAAAACCCGCACGGCCATGCATGTGGTGGCAGGCTCTCTTCGCGCCCATGAACCCTCCGTTGTGGTGTGGCTGGCTTCGGGTGGGGAGCTGCTTGAGCAAGCAGTGATCGCATTCGAGCAAGCTTGGAACCATCTGGGCACAAGACCTCTATCTGTCGGCACCATGTGGGCTGATCGGACCCCGGACCTCGACCGCTTCTCGGACGGCTTTCTGGCGGTAGGGCTCGCCAAGGCTTGGGCGATGACATCCCGCACCGATCCCGACTGGGCGGTGCGCATGTCTCGCCGAACCCGCTTGGTCGTCTTTGACGAAGCGCACCAGAGCGTCGCCAAGACCTATCGCCGCGTCACCGAGGAACTCACACTGGACATCAGGTGCGCGTTGCTCGGCCTCACCGCCACGCCGGGTCGAACTTGGGAGGACATTGATGAAGATGGCAAACTGGCCGATTTCTATTCCGGGAACAAGGTGACCCTCGACGTGCCAGGGGAAAACCCCATCCAATATCTCATAGACAATGGTTATCTCGCGCGCCCTCGCTTCAGAACTCTCTTCTCTGAATCCGGTCTGGATCTCAATAAGACGGAACTTGATCGCATTGCCAAAACACTGGAGATTCCCCAAGACGTAGTAGAATCCCTATCGATCAGCGAGCAGTATGTCGGCGCAATTCTGCGTGCCATCGAGGAGTTGCTCCGGGCAGGCCATCGGCGCATTCTGGTGTTCGCCGCTAGCGTCAGACACGCGCGCTTGCTAAGCGCCATCCTCACGGCGCGCGGTCTGCGCGGCCACGTGGTTACCGGGAAGACGCCGCTTCGGCAGAGAGAGCATGCGATCAGGACGTTTAGGGCAGACGACGAAACACCGATGGTACTCGTCAACTTCGGAGTTCTGACGACAGGCTTTGACGCCCCGAGGGCGAGTGCCGTGATCATTGCTCGTCCAACCTTGGCCTTGGTCTTGTTTAGTCAAATGGTTGGGCGCGCAATCCGTGGACCGAGGGCGGGTGGAACCGAAACGTGCGAAGTCGTGACCGTCATCGACCCGGGACTGCCCGGATTCGGCGACGTGGCGGAAGCGTTCGCGAACTGGGAGGACGTATGGCACTAGTAGGTGAATCCGAGGCGCAACTGAGTTTTTCCATCATTGATGCGAAGATGACGGTGCGGGCAATGCGCGACAGCGGTTACAAGTCGACGACCCATGCACTCGCGGAGCTCATCGACAACTCAATCGAGGGAAACGCGACCGCCATTGAGTTGTTCGGGGTCAGTCGACGGGATGATGGCACCGGTAGATTCACTCTCAAGGAACTCGCGGTTCTAGACAATGGCGACGGAATGGATCGTGATACCCTGCGAGGCAGTCTGCGCTACGGCCATGGCACTCGCCGCGCGCGTTCAGGTATCGGTCGCTTTGGACTCGGTCTTCCCAATTCCTCGATGTCACAAGCGCGCAGAGTGGATGTCTGGTCTTGGCAATCGGGTGTCACGAACGCGCTGCATACACACCTTGCCCTTGATGACGTCGAGAAGGGCGCAAGCGAAATTCCAGAGCCGGCGCACAAGCGGATCCCGCCAGTTTACTCTAGGTCCTCCAGGAGTGGTTTCGCCGACGCTGGAACTCTAGTTATATGGAGCGACCTCGACCGCGTCCAATGGAAGCAGGCATCGACGACATTCAAACACACGGAGTACTTGATCGGGCGAATCTATCGCCGGTTCCTTGCGAAGCAATCGGAGCGTCTTCATTCAAACGACCATAGGGGCGTTGAAATCGGAGAACCGCGGACCATTACGTTGATACCGGTCCATCAAGGGAGCGGCGAGAGCGAGGTTCAGAAGGCGGCCATCGTCGAGGTGCGGCCGAACGATCCCCTTTACCTGATGACGAACACGTCCTGTCCCGAGGAGTTCGGTCTCGGTCCCATGTTCCAAGAATTCGGGGAGCCGTTCTCAATACCGGTAACCTACCGCGGCGCCAGGCATCAGGTTCGTGTTCGCGCCAGCTATGTCCGCGAGCATGCGCGGAATTCTGCTACTCCTGAAGCCAGTTGGCCCGATGAGTGGCGTGGAAGGGACGCGGGACACACGCCGTGGGGAAAGCACGCAGGTCGGAACATGGGTGTATCGGTCATGCGGGCACATCGGGAGATTCAGCTCGACGACTCTTGGATAAGCGGCGACGACCCAAGAGAGCGGTGGTGGACGATTGAAGTAGATGTGCCAACTGCGTTGGACGAAGTGTTCGGTGTGACCAACAACAAGCAAGACACGACGACTTTTCGACGCCTCGGACAATTTGACTGGAAGAGAGAAGCTCTCCCTGAGGAGAGTATCCGTGAGGTCCGCCGGCGGATGAAGGAAGATGGGGACCACCGGGCTCATCTCCTCGAACTTCGCACGCAGATCGAAAGGCTGATTTCGGGGATGAGACACCGCGTCCTGCAGGTTCGGCAACCACGCCAGCGACGACACCTCCTTGACGAAGATCAAAAGGCCGACCAAAAGGCGACTGAGGCGATTAGGCGACGAATTAGAGAGGGTTCGCGCGGTGACTCCGACATAGCTGGCGAATCTGGCTCCGAGGAGGAACACAGGCAAAGGCAAATCGATTCACTTACGCGTACGCACCGTTTCGAAACGAGCGATGCCATTGCGAAGATTCAGGAGACAATCCGAGCAGGGAGCAAGGTGAGGTGGATTGAGTCGGAGCAATCTGGCCCTGCGTTCTTTGATGTCGAGCCGTTACCTAACGTGATGCAGGTGGCCTTCAATACGAACCATCCAGTGTACTCCGATCTTTACGCTATCATTCATCCGGATGTGGAAGAAATGACGGAGGCGGAAGTTCGGGAGCGATTGGCGCGAGCGGCTTCGGCCTTTCGCATTCTGATCTACTCGTGGGCTCGATATGAAGACGAGCAGACCGATAAGTCTCGGCGTCAGGTCCGCGATGCAAGACTGGAGTGGGGAAAATACGCCGAGGAATTCTTCGACGAGGATGACGAATCGGTGCCACCAGAGGCTGTCCCAACCGTAGTTGGAGGTTGCGGTGGCTCCCGTGAGTTTCATGCTACGGATGCGGCCTCGTTCTCGGCAACCGGGGCCGTGAGTTCGTCCAAGTGCGCCTTGAGGATCCACAGATCCCGGTAGCCCATGATCCTGCGGTAGCTCCGCTCCGCGTCCATGAACGAGGCGGCCGCCCAACGGACCACCATCGACCCGTCCCGCCAGCGCGTGACGCGCCGCATCCGCTGGCGCATGCCGGAGTGGGCGTTGTCGATCAGGTTCGTCGTGCCCAGGCAGCGGCGCAGCGGAGCCGTGAGCCCGAGCTCGCTTACGGTGAAGAGTTCGTCCAGCCCCTCGCGCAGGCTCCGCGCGGCCGCCGGATGCTCCCTGTCGACCCATGACGCGAATTGCTCGATCCTCGCCCTCCCATCCGTTCCGTCCAGCTTCCAAGCCGCCCGCAGCACCGCGCGCGCCTGGTCGTGCAGCGTCTTCGGCAAGTGCCCCAGCACATTGCGCATCTTGTGGTTCCGGCAGCGCTGCACCTTGCAGGCCTTCCCGAAGACCTGGTCGACCGCCTTACGCAGCGCCCTCGAGCCGTCGATGACGAACAACCGCCCCCGCCTCGGGTCCAAGCCGCGCTCGACGAGCTCCTCGAGCAGGGCCAGCGCGACCGCCGCGTTCTCGCTCGCACCCTCCCGGATGCCGAGAATCCGCTTGTTCCCCTCCGCGTCCACGCCAAGCGCCACCAGCACGTGGTGGCCCGCGAACTGGACGCCGTCGAGGTACACGACCACAACGTCCCGGTCGTCCAGCCGCCGCTCGGCCAGCTCCCTCAACCGCTCGCCCGCCGCCTCGGCCGCCCGCCGGCTCACCGACGACCTGCTCACCCCCGCCGTCTCCGCCATCTCCCCGATCGCCTTCCCGTACGCCCGCGTGCTCACCCCGCGCATCAGCAGCTCCAGCATCCGGTCCCCGAGCCCCTCCGGACGCCGCAGCATCTCATAGGCCGGGATCGCGACCTCGCCCCCGCCCTTGCGCCTCAGCCGCGGCTTCTCGACCCGGACGGCTCTGTCGGACAGGTACACACGGCCCTTCTGCCGGCCGTGGTAGGCCACCCCGCCGCCGCGCCGCCTGCCCGGCTGCTTCGGCCCGGCCACGTCCGACGCGCCAATCTCCAGCACCGCCTCGATCGCCGCCCGCCCGATGACGTCGATGATCGTGTCCAGCGCGTCTCCCGCCCGCACGAACACATCCGCCAGCGGCAGCAGATGCCGCCCTTCCCTCGCCAGCAGCTCCCGGGCCGCCCGCTTGTCGGCCCCGCCCCTTCCTTCGTACCTTTTCCTCATCGTGGTGGTCTCCCGTTGGGGTTGATTGCTCGCCTGATTCTAACCGGAATCAGGCCCCCGGGAGCCACCACGACCTCTTTTCCCCTTCGGAGAACCTCCAACTATTCCTGGGACACCCTCTGCCACCAACTGATCTTGTGTAAATGGGCGCGAGGATGGCAGACACGACTCAGGGGACTCGAATACGAACTCTCTTCGAAAGCGCAGAGGGCGGGGTCACCGTGATTGCACCATTCATCAAAGTCGATGCCCTGCGGTCTCTGCTCGGAGTCATCCCCGCAGGACGGCATCTGCGGTGTGTCTCCCGATGGCTCCCGAGGGAAATCGCTGCGGGTGTGTCCGACCCGGAAATATTGGATCTGCTCAAGTTGCGCGGCAACTTTACTCTTTCGCTTGTGGACCGACTGCATGCCAAGCTTTATATCGCCGGCAAACGGTGTCTCGCTGGTTCGGCGAATGTCACGCTCGCTGGACTCGGAGAGAACGACCACGGCGGCAATATCGAGGTCCTCGTCGAGACGACGAGGGTGTCCCAGGAATAGTTGGAGGTTCTCCGAAGGGGAAAAGAGGTCGTGGTGGCTCCCGGGGGCCTGATTCCGGTTAGAATCAGGCGAGCAATCAACCCCAACGGGAGACCACCACGATGAGGAAAAGGTACGAAGGAAGGGGCGGGGCCGACAAGCGGGCGGCCCGGGAGCTGCTGGCGAGGGAAGGGCGGCATCTGCTGCCGCTGGCGGATGTGTTCGTGCGGGCGGGAGACGCGCTGGACACGATCATCGACGTCATCGGGCGGGCGGCGATCGAGGCGGTGCTGGAGATTGGCGCGTCGGACGTGGCCGGGCCGAAGCAGCCGGGCAGGCGGCGCGGCGGCGGGGTGGCCTACCACGGCCGGCAGAAGGGCCGTGTGTACCTGTCCGACAGAGCCGTCCGGGTCGAGAAGCCGCGGCTGAGGCGCAAGGGCGGGGGCGAGGTCGCGATCCCGGCCTATGAGATGCTGCGGCGTCCGGAGGGGCTCGGGGACCGGATGCTGGAGCTGCTGATGCGCGGGGTGAGCACGCGGGCGTACGGGAAGGCGATCGGGGAGATGGCGGAGACGGCGGGGGTGAGCAGGTCGTCGGTGAGCCGGCGGGCGGCCGAGGCGGCGGGCGAGCGGTTGAGGGAGCTGGCCGAGCGGCGGCTGGACGACCGGGACGTTGTGGTCGTGTACCTCGACGGCGTCCAGTTCGCGGGCCACCACGTGCTGGTGGCGCTTGGCGTGGACGCGGAGGGGAACAAGCGGATTCTCGGCATCCGGGAGGGTGCGAGCGAGAACGCGGCGGTCGCGCTGGCCCTGCTCGAGGAGCTCGTCGAGCGCGGCTTGGACCCGAGGCGGGGGCGGTTGTTCGTCATCGACGGCTCGAGGGCGCTGCGTAAGGCGGTCGACCAGGTCTTCGGGAAGGCCTGCAAGGTGCAGCGCTGCCGGAACCACAAGATGCGCAATGTGCTGGGGCACTTGCCGAAGACGCTGCACGACCAGGCGCGCGCGGTGCTGCGGGCGGCTTGGAAGCTGGACGGAACGGATGGGAGGGCGAGGATCGAGCAATTCGCGTCATGGGTCGACAGGGAGCATCCGGCGGCCGCGCGGAGCCTGCGCGAGGGGCTGGACGAACTCTTCACCGTAAGCGAGCTCGGGCTCACGGCTCCGCTGCGCCGCTGCCTGGGCACGACGAACCTGATCGACAACGCCCACTCCGGCATGCGCCAGCGGATGCGGCGCGTCACGCGCTGGCGGGACGGGTCGATGGTGGTCCGTTGGGCGGCCGCCTCGTTCATGGACGCGGAGCGGAGCTACCGCAGGATCATGGGCTACCGGGATCTGTGGATCCTCAAGGCGCACTTGGACGAACTCACGGCCCCGGTTGCCGAGAACGAGGCCGCATCCGTAGCATGAAACTCACGGGAGCCACCGCAACCTCCAACTACGGTTGGGACAGCCTCGAGACGACCATTGGCGATCCGGGGATCACGGAGACGCTCGATGCCATCGCTCGAGCTGAACGCATGGCCACCGAGAGCATGGCACGAACGGTTCGACGCTTGGCCGACAGTCTTGCTGACGATGCAGCATCGCCGACGGGACTCGAAGTCCCTTGGTTCCCTGGCAGTCGCCGTCCAGAGCATGCTTTCAGTTTCTACGCGCAGCCGCCGCGCGGCTTCGTCGGTGCGGCCGACCGAGCTCTTCTTGGCGACTTGGCAAGCTCAAACCTCCCACCGGGCCTTGGAGAGGAAGAGTTTCGAGAGGAAATTCGAATGCTGCTCGCTGCCATACCGATCGGCGGCATCCTTCTCGGAGCGCCCGAAGACACGATTATCACCCGGGCTGATGCGAGTTCGTCCCTCGAGGTGATCGCCGGAGACGAGTTTTCCCCAAGCGACTTGTGGGCGGCATTCGTCAACTGGATGGCGCATTTCTTTTCCGATGTGGTGATGAAACAGGAGATTGCCGAGATCGCATTGCGGCGCGCACGGTTGTTGAGGTAGGGGAAGTCCCTCGATCCTGCGACCGCGAAGCGAACGCGACGGCCTCGCGATGAGCTCTACGTCCAGTGATCTTGCCCACCAGGGATGAATGCGACCACCGGCCAGGCAGGAAGGCGAGGGCGCGTGGGTGTGCCACCCCGCAGCACCGGTCATGTAGTTCCGCGATGAACCACAGGCCAGCACCTTGCCCAATCGCCGAGACCTCGCCCACCGTTCGTCATGCGCGACTTCAACACCGCCGGCCCGGTACGACCGGACGACCACTACTGCGTGCCACCCCTCGATCGGGTCAACTTGGGCGAAATCCTCGCCTTGATGGGCGGCAAGAGAGACTTCGTGCTGCATGCGCCCCGGCAGACCGGCAAGACATCCGCGCTGCTGGCGCTGCGGGATCTGCTCAACGGCGGGAGGGAGGGCGAATTCCGCTGCGGCTACATCAATGTCGAGATCGCGCAGACCGCCCGCGAGGACGTGGGACGGGCCATGGGTGCGATCGCGTCGGAGATTGCGCGCGAAGCCGAAGACGTGCTGAACGACCCGGCGACGGCGCGGGCCGCGGAGCGAATGGACACCACCCGGCGTCCCGACTCCGCTCTTCGCAGCCTGCTGCGTGTCTGGGCGCAAGCGGCGGAGACACCGCTCGTGGTGCTCATCGACGAGGTCGACGCCATGGTGGGCGACTCGCTGGTGTCGGTGTTGCGGCAATTGAGGGCGGGGTTCCCGCACCGGCCGGGGGCGTTTCCGCAGAGCGTGGTTCTGTGCGGCGTGCGCGACGTGCGCGACTACCGTATCCACGCGAGCTCCGAGAAGGAGGTCATCACCGGGGGCAGCGCCTTCAACATCAAGGCGGAATCGCTCCGTCTGGGGGACTTCAGCCGGGCCGAAGTGGAGGCCCTCATGGGTCAGCACACCGTCGAGACCGGACAGGAGTTTCTGCCGGAGGCGATGGCCACCGTATGGGAGCAGACGCGCGGCCAACCGTGGCTTGTGAACGCCCTTTGCCGCCAGCTGTGCTTCGAGGCCGGGGCACTCCGACCCCGCACGAGCCCAATTGACCGGCGAGACGTCTTCGAGGCGCGCGAGGCGTTGATCCTCCGCCGCGACACCCACTTGGACCAGCTCGCCGACAAGTTGCGCGAGCCGCGAGTGCGACGGGTCATCGAGCCGTTGCTCAGCGGTGGAGTCGGCGAGTATGGCGAGCACGACTTCGAATACGTGCGCGACCTTGGGCTGGTGGCGCCGGGGCGCACGTTGCGGGTGGCGAATCCCATCTACGGCGAGGTGTTGCCCCGTGAGCTCACATGGGTGCTCCAACACGAGATCGCGCCGCAGGAGACGGCGTGGTACGTCGACGCCGACGGCTCCCTCGACATGGACAAGCTCCTCGCGGCCTTCCAGGACTTCTTTCGGCAGAACTCGGAGCACTGGATCCGGCGTGCCCAGTACACGGAAGCGGGGCCGCAGCTGGTGTTGCAGGCCTTCCTGCACCGGGTGGTGAACGCGACCGGGCGAATCGAGCGCGAATACGCGTTGGGAAGCCGCCGGGTGGACTTGCTGGTCGTCTGGCCGCGGGCGGGAGACCGCGAGGACCGGATCGTGGTCGAGTGCAAGCTGGTGAGAGACGGCGGCTCGCGCACGCGCACGGTCGAGGCGGGACTCGAGCAGACGGCGGCCTACATGGACATCAGCGGAGCGGATGAGGGTCACCTCGTGGTGTTCGACCTGCGCAAGGGGAGGAGCTGGGCGGACCGGGTCCATCGCGAAGCCCGCGACTGGGAGGGTACCTCCATCACGGTGTGGGGCGCGTAGCGTCCCTAGCCGCAGTCACTCGCGCACGCGTCCACTTGGACCGTCCTACCCCATTAGCCGGGTCACGAGCACCAGCGCGGTGCCGATGACGCCTCCGAGCACGTAGCCCAGGCGCACGATCAGCTTCAGCTCCCGCTCCGTCACGCGGCGCACGATCTCCTCCATGCGCGGGGCCGGGAACGCCAGCACCTTCTCCTCGACGCGGCGCGCGACGTCGATCTGGCGGACCACCGAGGGCACCTGGGCCTGCAGCCAGTCCCAGATGGGCGTGCCCAGTCCCTCCTTGAGGCGGTCCGCGGCGCCGTCGGGGAGCCAGCGGGCGGGAACCCCGACGGGGCGGTCGAGGACGGTGTCGAGGAGCTGCCGGGTGGTGCCCTCGATCAGCCGGGCGGCGGCGTCGCTGCGGGCGAGCGAGACCAGCCCGCGCGCGATCGACTCGGGAGGCACGTGTTCCAGCACCTCGCCCCAGCTGCGCGCCCCCGCCTCGTGCAGCGCCGCCTCAAGCTTGCCAACCAGGAAGCCGCGGGTGGCGGGATCGCGCGCCGTGGTGGCCACCCAGTGGGCCAGGGTTTGGCGCGCCGCGACCACGCTCTCGCTGTCGGCCTCACCCAACACCACGTGGACGGGACGGCGCAGGAAGTCGACCACCGCGTCGTTGATGCCGCGCGACATGGCCGCCTGCACCGCGGGGTCCCGCAACATGTGCGCGATCTGCTCCGCTCCCTCCTCGCGGATGGCGTCCAGCACCCGCTCGACGGCGTCCTCGGTGATCACCAGGCGCGCGACCACCCGCTGGTGGAAGCGCAGGTCGCGCAGGAAGCGCCGCAACAGGTCGTGGATGCCCCGTTCGAAGCGGGCGCGCGCCCGGTCGTCGTCGAGCAGGGCGCCGAGGCGGGCGATCGCCAGGGGGAGATAGTTGGCGAGCCCCCGTTCGAACGCGGCCACCATTCCAGGCGGAATCGTCTCCTCGAAGGTCTTTTCGGGCGCGAGCAGCGAGCGGGTCGCCGAAGTAAGGTAGTCGTCCACGGCCCGTTGGAAGCCGTCGCCGCCCAGGGTGCCCTCCATCCATCCGTCGAGCGCGGATGCCAGGGCGGCGCTGCGGGCGGGGGTGAGCGCCCCGCCCACGGGCACGTCCGCCAGCGCCTCCACGACCGACCCCGCGCGGTCGACGACGGCGCCCTCGAACTCGTCCGACTCGAGATGGGTCGCGACCTGCTCGCGCACCCGGTCCGCCGCGTGTCGCAGCGCCGCCTCGACCTCGGGCAGGACCGCCGCGGGCAGCATTGCCCGCAGCGAGCCGCGCTCCTCCAGGAGCAGGGCGTCCACGAACGCGCCCAAGCGCCGGTCGAAGGCGCGACGGAACTCCCGGTCGGCGAACGTCCGCTCCAAGTCGGATTCGGTGAGCAGGCGGTTCCCCACGGTGCGCCCGATGGCCGCGGCCAAGCGGGGCTGGTTCCGGGGCACCGCGCCCTGCGGAAAGACGATCCGCCCGCCGCGCAGCCGCAACGGCTGGTACGGGTGGAAGAGCATCCAGATGGCGATCGAGTTGGTCAGCCCGCCCGCCAGCGCGCCGAAGGCGATGGTGAGCAGGGGAGCGATCAGGTTCTCGAGCAAGATGCGGGGCGGATCAGGGTGCGCGATGGTGGAGGACGCCGCGCACCCGGTACGGGACGGTCTCGATCATCACCGAGCCTTCCACGTCCGAGATGGCGATCACGGGCAGCTGGGGCCCCGGTCCCTCTCCGGCTTCCATGTGCGTGCTCATGGCCTCGATTCTACCGGTCAGGGCTCCGTCGGGCGACTGGAAGCGCCACGCGACCGGCACATCCCGCCGGGCTGGGGCGAACGCCCGCGAGCGGGTGGGCGTCACGACCACGTCCGGCCAGTCGAAGTTGCGCGCCCGCAGCGCGCCCCATCCCTGAAAGGTGGAGTCGGCGGCCGCGTCGAACGGCCCGCGCAGAACCACGTGCAGGTCCTCGGAGACGAGCAACGCCCAGCTCCCGGGTGAGGGGTCCGGCGCGCGTTGGGCGAAGGAGATGTCGACCAAGGTTCCCGCGGCCGTGGTCCCCGAGAGCACGGTCGAGGCTTCCCTCACCTGGATCAGCTCTCCCGGGCGACTGCTCCATCCCGCCAGCGCGTCCCCGAGCCACATCTCGAGCTCGCGACCGGCGCCGCGATGGAGCAGCGCGGTCAGGGCGTCGCGTTCGGCCACGATGATGCGGATGCCCTCGTGGGGCATGAGCCGCCATGGAGCCCGGGTCGCGGGCGTCTCCCACGTGGACCGGAAGAAGGGATCCCACGCCCCTCTCCGCGCCAGCCAGACGCGCGCCTCCCGGTCCACGGCGTCCTCGCGGGTCGTCGCCGAGAACGACCAGGCAACCACCAGAGGGCTTTCGTCCTCCAAGGCGAAGAAGGCGAGATGGCGCTCGTGGCGGCTTGCCTCGAGCGAATCCGTCGCCACGAGCGCGGAATCCTCGACGGCCACGCCGCCCGGGTTGCCGGTTTCGCCGGAGCAGGCGGCCATCGCCATGAGCGCCGCGGCGAGGAGGAATGCGAGCCGCGAGCTTGACGAACCTCGGTGCCCACCGCCACGTTGCCGCGCGGGACGATCCCCTTCTACGCTCGCAACCCGCATCCATCCCCTCCCGAGAGCGACCCATGGAATACAATCCGGACCTCCCCTTCTACAAGCGACTTCATTGGCAGGTTCTGGCCGCGATGATCCTGGGTTCGCTCGCCGGCGTCACCTTCGGGGAGGCGGGCGCCGAGGCGATTGGCTGGATCGGCGAGCTGTTCATGCGGCTGCTGCGGATGATCATCGTCCCCCTCGTGCTCACGTCCATCGTGTCCGGGGTGGCGTCGGTGGGTGGGGGCCGGGCGGTCGGCCGCCTGTTCGGCAAGACGCTGGGATACTACGTGGTGTCGAGCTTCCTCGCCGCCTCGGTGGGGCTGTTGATGGTCAACCTCATTCGGCCGGGCGTGGGGTCGACCATCGTCGAAGCCTCGTCGGATCCCATGCTGGTCGACACGCCGGACTCCTTCATTCAGCTCATCCTCGACATCGTGCCGATCAACTTCGTCGAAGCGGCGGGCACCGGCGACATGTTGGCGATCATCTTCTTCTGCATCGTCTTCGGCGCCGCCATCACCACCCTGCCGGAGAAACCGCGGGTCATCGTCACCGACATCTTCGACGCCTTCTTCAAGGCGATGATGGCGCTCACGTCGGGCATCATCAAGCTGTTGCCCATCGGCGTGCTGGCGCTGATCACGAGAATGGTCGGCACCACCGGGTTCGACGCGTTCGGGACCTTGGCCAAGTACATCGCCACCCTGGCCTCCGGGCTGACCATTCACCTGTTCGTGACCCTGCCGTTGGTGTTGTACGTGGGCGGTCGCCTGGCCTCGGGGCGGCCCATTTCGCCCATCGTCCACTTCCGCAACATGCTCGAACCGCTGCTGGTGGCGTTCTCGACCAGCTCGTCGGGCGCGACCCTCCCGGTCACCATCAAGACGGTGCGCGAAAAAGTGGGCGTGTCCAACAAGGTGTCGTCGTTCGTGCTGCCCATGGGCGCCACGGTGAACATGGACGGCACGGCGGTATTCGAGTGCGTCGGAGCGCTCTTCATCGCCCAGGCCCTGGGGGCCGACCTCGGGTTCATGACCCAGGCCACGGTCGTGCTGACCGCGCTCCTGGCGTCGATCGGAGCCGCCGCGGTGCCCTCGGCCGGCCTCGTGGTGATCTTCATCGTGCTCGAGGCCATCGGGCTGGGCGGGAACGCCGACGCCGCCCTCATCGTGGGCGCCATGTTGGCGATCGACCGCCCGCTGGACATGGCGCGGACGGCCGTCAACGTCTACAGCGACTCGTGCGGCGCCGCCATCATCGCGCGCTCGGAGGGCGAGGAAAACGTCGATGCCCAGGTCGCCGTCGGCTGACGCCGGCGGGAGGTCGTGAAGGCCGTCATCCCGCTCGCGGGCAAGGGAACGAGGCTGCGGCCCCACACCCATCTCCTGCCCAAGCCGCTCGTGCGCGTGGCCGGGAGGCCGGTGCTCGCCCACCTGCTCGACGACCTGTTGCGCTTCGGGGTCGCCGAGATGGTGTTCATCGTCGGCCATCTCGACCAGGTCGTCCGCCGCTACATGGAGCGTGCGTACCCCGACCTGCCCGTCCACTACGTCGTCCAGGCCGTTCAGGACGGAACCGCGGGGGCGGTCAAGCTGGCGCAGCCGTTCGTGGACGAAGAGCTGCTGATCCTCTTCGCCGACACCGTGTTCCGGGCGGACCTTTCGCCGGCGCGCGCGCGCTCGCCGGAATCGAGCGCGGTCATCTGGACGAGGGAGGTCGACGACTACTGGAAGTACGGCGTCGTCGTGGTGGGCCCGGACGGCGCCATGACGCGCATCGTCGAGAAGCCGAGCCAACCCGTCTCCCGGCTCGCCAACATTGGCCTCTACCACGTTCGCGACTCCGCCCTGCTCTTCGAGGGCATCGATCACGTCATGGCTTCGCCTCGCGGTCAATCGGGAGAGTACTACCTGACGGACGCCTTTCAGTACATGGTGGACCGCGGGGCGCGCATCCTCACGGCCCCGGTGGACGCCTGGCACGACTGCGGCAGCCCCGAGGGCCTGCTGAAAACCAATCGCCACTTGCTGGAGGATGGGCGCGCGGCCGTGTCGCCGGGGGCGCGATTGAGCGAATGCTCGCTCCAGGAGCCCGTCCTGGTGGAGGAGGACGTGGTGGCCGAGGGGAGCGTGATGGGGCCCAACGTCACGCTGGAGCGGGGGGCGAGGGTCGTGGACAGTCGGCTTGCGAACACCATCGTGGGCGCGGGCGCGCGCGTGGCGGGGGCCCACTTGGACGGGTCGTTGGTCGGCGCGGGCGCGGTCGTGGAGGGTGTGCGCGGACGGGTCAACCTCTCGGACGATTCCGTGGTGCGAGCGACGGGTAACCAGTGTCCCTGACGCCAGGGCGACCGGCGGGCGAGCGTGGGCCGCTCGTCGAGGCTTGGCCGTTCCCTTTCCCGACGTCCGGGCGCCCAACGCTTGGGATGGGAGCGCATGGGAGCGCCGACGGTGGGCCCGTCGCGGGGCGAATGGCGGGCGGCGCTCGTCCGCGGTGCCGGGAGCGAACACCGTAACTCCGGCGCTCCCGATCCGCCGGGAGGGAACACCGCAACGCCGTGCCCCCGATCCGCCGCGCGAGTCTTGGACTGGGGAGCGATTGGCGTCGGAGCGCGGGGCGTTCTGGTCGGTGGAGCCGCCCCGCACGTTGAACCGTGGAATGGGAGATGATTGGCGTCGGAGCACGGGGCTCCTGTTTGTCGCTCAGCCCCCTCTGCCCAGTGTTGCATTCGTAGCGAAGCAACGTTTTGTTGCCTATGCCATAAAGCAACACTGTGTTGCTCTTTTGCGGATGCAACACCCAGCAGAGGGTCTCGTCAAGTAGACGTCGACCTCGTCGCCCGACTCTCGCTCTCCGTGCGGGATGCGCGCACCGGAGCGCGGGTTTCGTCAAGTAGACGCCGACCTCGTCGCCCGACTCCCGCTCTCCGTGCGGGATGTGCGCCCCGGAGCGCTGGGCTCCTGCTTTTCGCTCAGCCCCCTCTGCCTAGTGTCGCATTCGTAGTGAAGCAACACCCCGTTGCGTTTTCCATGGAGCAACACCTTGTTGCATTTTCTCGGATGCAACACCCAGCAGAGGGTCTCGTCAGGTAGACGTCGACCTCGCCGCCCGACTCCCGTTCTCCATGCGGGATGCGCGTCCCGGAGCGCGGGTCTCGTCCAGATTGGACCCCGACGGCCCCGCCCGATCCCGACTCCCCCTCGAGGGATGCGCGCACCGGGCGGAGGTTCTCGTCAAGGTGGAGGCCGACCTCCCCGTCAGATCCTCCGCACCACCACCTCCCCGGCGGGATCACGCGCCACCACCAGGTCGGCGGGCCCGCCCGGAAAAATGCGCGCGCTCCCGTCCGGGGCGCGATGCCCCTCGCCCGCCACCACGAACAGCCCGTCGGCCGCGACCGTCTCGGCCGCCTCGCGGTCGGACAGATCCCCCACCTCCACGATGGTGGGGCCCGACCGCGCCAAAGGGTCGTCGTATTCGATGAGCACGTCGGCCGCCATCGGCGGAAGGCCCGGCGCGATCAGCGTGCCCCCGGCCAGAAGGAGGTCGCTCACCATGCGCCCGTTCGGCGGCAGCCCGTCGTAGAGCGCGAGGTCGACCCGCTCGTGGCCGCCGTCCGCGATCGACGCGAGGGCGGACAGGATGCCCACGAAGTTCACCATGCGCAGGTATTGCTTTTCGGGATCGCCCGGCCATCCTCCCGATTCGATCAGAATCGTGCTCGCGCCCCAAGCGCCCATGAGGTCGCCGAAGGCCCGCGGGTTGAAGGCGTCGTCGTAGCGGGTGACGTGTCCGCCCACCAGCGGCTCCACCGCCCGGCGCACCACCCCGCACACGCGCATTGCCGCGCGCCGACGCGCGCCGACCGTGCCTTCCTCGTCGTGGGCGGGGGCGAGGAGCGCGATGGCCGCCATGCGGCCGGAGTCCCCGACGCGATAGCGCGCGCTCTGGTCGTGCAGGTTGAAGCCGAAACGGGGGCGCACGCGGTCGAACACCGCCTTGAGCGCGCGTCCCTCGGGCGTGGCGAGGCGCCGGGCGTCCCGGTTCACGTCGATCCCGGCGGCGTTGTGGCGCCGAAAACGGGCCGCGCCGTCGGGGTTGAGCATGGGAACGAGACGCAGGCGCAGACGGCGGGAGAGCTCCCGCGCCAGAGCGTGCTCCGGCTGCCGGGCCAGGAATGAGAGGATGTCCGCCAGCGCCATGGTCGCCGTGCTCTCGTCCCCGTGCATCTGGGACCACGCGAGCACCGTCACCTCGCCCTCGCCGAACGACACCATGCGGAGGGGCCGTCCCTCGGCGCTCTCGCCCACCGTCTCGCTCGAGAGCGCCCCGGTACCGTCCAGGATGGGATCGAGCACGCTCCAGTAGGTTTCGGGGCCGAAGCGTCGCCGGTCGAGCCCGTCCACGCGCGCCAGATCATGGAGTGCGCGCAGCTCCGTGGTGAGGTTCGGCACCGGTTGGGCTCCTCCGAAGTCGGTTCGCGATGGAGGGGATGGCGGGGCTGGCACGAGGGCCGTCGACGGACCGTCCGGGGGGAGTTTGTCCTCGGGTTGCTGGTGTGGGAGAGGATAGAGCTCTTGCTAGTACAGGAGATAGGGCTCCCGGACCCGTAGGAACGCGTCCAAGTCCGCCCGCCATCCGGCGCGCGCCTGCTCCACGGTCGCCCCCGCCTCCACCGCCAACCGCAGCCGGTCGGTGCCCGCGAGGCGATCGAACGCCTCCGCCCGCCATTCCCAACGGTCGCCGGAGAGCGCGGCGGACTCGATGAGCGCCGCCACCGCGGCCTCGGTGGGGTCGTAGCCCGACCCGGTGGCCACCAGCCGCACGCCCTCCACCCGCACACCACCGTGTTTGCCGTCGCCGGGGTCGTCCGGCACGAAGCGCGCCGGCTCGAAGCGCACGCCCTCGATGCCGTGGCGGTTCAGGTTCGCGGCGAGCGCCTCCCCGTCCAGCCAGGGGGCCCCGATCTGCTGGAAGGCGATGGGCGTGCCCCGGCCCACGGAGAGGTTGGTCCCCTCGAACAAACAGGTGCCCGGATAGTGGCGGGCGCTCTCCACCGAAGGCATGTTGGGCGACGGCGCCACCCAGGGGAGTCCGGTGTCGGGGTACTCCTGGTTCCGGCTCCATCCCGTGAGCGGCACCACCCGGAGCGCCACATCCACCCCGAACTCGCCCCGGAAGAGGCGCGCCAGCTCGCCCGGGGTCATCCCGTGACGCATGGGGAGGGGGTACATGCCGACGAAGGAGGCGAAGTCGGGGTCCAGAACGTTGCCCTGAACCTCGACGCCCCCGATCGGGTTGGGTCGGTCCAGCACCACGAAGGGGATCCCGGCCTCTCCGGCCGCCTCCATCGCCAGCGCCATCGTGTAGACGTAGGTGTAGTACCGCGCCCCGATGTCCTGGATGTCGAAGAGCAGCACCTCGATGCCGTCCAGCATCTCCGGGGTGGGCTTGCGGGTCGCTCCGTAGAGGGAGTGGATGGGCAGTCCCGTGCGCGGGTCCATCCCGCTCTCGACGAGCTCTCCGGCCTCGGCCCGGCCCCGGATGCCGTGCTCCGGGGAATAGAGCGCCGCGAGCTCCAGGCGCGCGTCGCCGTGTAGAAGGTCGATGCTGGACGCGCCCTGGCGGTCGACGCCGGTTTGGTTGGTGACGAGTCCCACGCGGCGACCGGCCACCAGATGGATCGAGTCCGCGAGCAGCACCTCGATTCCGGGTCGGGTTTCGCCGGCCGCCTGCGCGGCGACGCGGGCGGGCGAGCCGGGGGCCGAAGCGCGCCCGCCCAACGCGACCAGATGGGCGGCGAGCAGGAGCGTGCCCGCAACCATCAAGCCCGGGCGAACCCGCGATTGTCGGATTTCTCGGGAAACCATTACCTTGCGCCCGTCCTCGATTCCACCGTCCACGGATGCGGACCGTCAATTTCGTCCGGGGGGAAGATAGTGGTCAACCCGTGCGTGCGCTGAGCGGTCGGGCCGGGTCCAGGTCGAAGCGCGCGACGCTCCCTCGCGCGATGGGTGTCGTCTCCCTGCTCGCGCTGGTTCCCTTGGTGGTCTCCTGCGGCATGGGCCGGTCGGAGGGAGGCGTGCCGGCCGACGTTCCCGCCTCCCGAGCCCGCGATCGGGGATCGGCGACCCCCGCCACCGGGGCCGAGCCCTCGGCGGACGCCACGACGCCCGGTGGGCGCGAACCGACGACCCCGCCCGCCCCGCCCCCCACTTCTCCATCCCCGGCTTCGCGCCCGGAACAATCCGCGCGAGCGGACGAGGCGTCGGCGTCAAGCGCGCAACCCCCGTCCGGTGCGTCGACCCCATCGGCGACGTTCGGGGCCTGGGCGTCCTCTGTCTTGGCTTCGATGACCCTCGAGGAGAAGGCCGGTCAGCTGCTCATGCCCTGGATGCTCGGCGACTTCGCGCCGGCGGGCTCCGAGGACTACGAGCGCATCGCCGCGGCCGTGCGCGACGACGGCGTCGGGGGCGTGATTGTGTCGGTGGGCTCCCCGTCGGAGGTGGCCGCCAAGATCAACAACCTTCAGTCGCTGGCAAAGTACCCGTTGCTGGTCGGGGCCGATCTCGAGGGAGGGGCCGGCTACCGCATGCGCGGGGCGGTCTACCTGCCCAACAACATCGAGCTGGGCGGGGCCACCCTGTTCCCCTCGCTGATGGCCGTGGGCGCCGCGGGCGACGACCGTCTGGCTTGGGAGATGGGCCGCGTCACCGCGGTGGAGGCGCGTGCCGTGGGCATTCATCTCCCCTTCGCGCCCGTCCTGGACGTCAACAACAACCCCGACAACCCGGTCATCGCCACCCGCTCCTTCGGCGAGGACCCGGAGCAGGTGGCCCGACTCGGCGTCGCCTTCGTGCGCGGCCTTCAGGAGCACGGCGCGGTCGCGACCGGCAAGCACTTCCCGGGCCACGGCGACACCGGCGTGGACTCGCACGTGGACCTGCCGGTCATTCGCGTGGACCGCGAACGCCTGGACCGGGTCGAGCTGCGTCCCTTCCGCCAAGCCGTCGCCGCCGGCATGGGGGCGGTCATGAGCGCCCACGTGTCGATCCCCTCCGTCACCGGTTCGACGTCCATCCCCAGCACCCTGTCCCCCGCGGTGCTCTCGGAGCTGCTGCGGGGAGAGATGGGGTTCGACGGCCTCATCGTGACGGACGCCATGGACATGGCCGCCATCACGCGCCGCTTCGGCGCGGGCGACGCGGTCGTGCGCGCGCTCGAGGCGGGCGCCGACGTCATCCTCATGCCCGAGGACCCGCGCGAGGCGCGCGAGAGTCTGGTCGCCGCGGTCCGCTCCGGCCGCGTCGACGAGGCCCGCCTCGACCGCTCGGTGCTCCGGATCCTCCAGCTGAAGGAACGCATGGGGCTGGACCGCGAGCGCCACGCGGACATCTCCGAGATCCACCGCAGGGTCGGCATTCCCGAACACGTGGACCGCGCCCGGGAGGTCGCCGAGGCGTCGATCACCCTGCTGCGCAACCGCCGCAACCTGCTCTCCCTGCGCGGGACGCGCACGGCGAACGTCCTCTCGGTGACCTACCGCAACCGCAACAACCTCCTCGCCGGACGCCACTTCAACCCGCGCGTGCGCCAGACCTACCGGCGGCTGCGCACCGCCTACGTCCACGCGGACTCCGACGAAGCCGAATACGAGAGCCTGCTCGCGCGCGCCTCCCGCTCGGACCTGGTGATCGTGTCCGCCTACATCTTCGCGGCCCGCACCGACGACGAGCCGAGCGTGCCCGAGGCGATGTCCGACTTCGTGCGAGCCCTCGCGGAGCGGCGCGTGCCGCACATCGTCATTTCCTTCGGAAGCCCCTATCTGCTCTCCGACCTGCCCGAGGCCCAATCCTACCTGCTGGCCTGGAGCGGCTCGGAGGTCAGCCAGGTGGCCGCCGCCCGGGCCCTCTTCGGCGAGATTCCCATCCGTGGGCGCACCCCCACGCGCCTGCCTCCCTTCTTCGACATCGGCGACGGCATCGGGCTGCCCGCCAGAGGTGGGTGAGGGGGTGATCGCTCGTTGCGGGCGTCCGGAGTCTGTGACGTCACACCGTGGGACAACGTCTAGAGTCCGAGGAGCATTGTACATGATGCCAAACCGTCGCCGTCTCGCCTTCGCCCCGTTCCTCTTGATCCCGTTGGCCGCGGCGTGCGGAGGCGTCCCGGATGGGTCCGGTACCACCGCGACCCCCGGTCCGTTGGCTTCGCTGGTCCCGGAACTCGACGCCCGGGCGAGCGCGTGGGTGGACGAGACGCTCGCCTCGCTCTCCCTGCGCCAGCGCATCGCGCAGCTCGTGGTGCCGTGGATCCCCGGTGGGTACGCGTCGTCGAGCGACGCCAGCTTCCGCACGCTGGAGGAGTGGGTGGCCGACGAGGGCATTGGAGGCGTCGTCATTTCGATCGGCTCGCCCCACTCGTACGCCTCGCTGCTGAACCGGCTCCAGGAACTCGCCACGGTCCCCCTGCTGGTCACCGCCGACTTTGAGAACGGCGGCCCGGGGATGCGCGTCAACCATTCCTACGCGCTACCCACGCTGCTCCCGCAGGGCGGGGGCACCAGCTTTCCGCCCACGATGGCCTTCGGCGCGATCGGCGATCCGGAGTTCGCGTACGAGTACGGACGCATCACGGCGGTCGAGGCGCGGGCGCTCGGCGTGCACCTGAACTTCGCCCCGGTTCTGGACGTCAACTCCAATCCCGAGAACCCCATCATCAACACCCGCGCCTTCGGCGAGGACCCGGAGGCGGTGGCGCGGCTCGGGACGGCCTACATCGAGGGCGCGCGCGCCGGGGGCGTGCTCACCACGGCCAAGCACTTTCCGGGTCATGGCGACACCCGCACCGACTCGCACATCGAGCTCCCGGTGGTGACCGCGGACGAGACGCGTCTGGAGGCGGTGGAGCTGGTGCCGTTCCGGCGGGCCGTGTCCGCCGGCGTCGACGCGGTGATGACCGCGCACGTGGCGGTGCCCGCGATTCTGGGCAGCGACGTTCCGGCGACGCTCTCCCCGTACTTCCTCACCGAACTTCTGCGCGAGGACATGGCGTTCGATGGCCTGATCTTCACGGATGCCCTGAGGATGGGCGCCATCACGCGGGGATACGGCGCGGGAGAGGCGGCCGTGCTGGCGTTGGAGGCGGGCTCGGACGTACTCCTCGTGCCGGAGGACGTGGGCGCGGCGATCGACGCGGTGGAGGTCGCCGTGCGCACCGGCCGCGTGGCGCGCGCCCGCATCGACCGGTCCGCGCGACTGCTGCTGGAGGCCAAGGCGCGCGTCGGCCTTCACGAGCGTCGCGCGGTCGACCTGGGGGCCGTGGCCGAGGTGGCGGGTTCCGGCGAACACCTGGCCTTCGCCGACCTCGCCGCCGAGCGCTCCATCACCTTGGTGCGCGACCAAGACCGTCTGGTGCCGCTTCCCGCCGGCTCCCGCGGCCGGGTGGTGAGCGTCACCTACGCCCGCGACCAGGACCTGGTGGCCGGGCGCGAGTTCGACCGGGTCGCCGCGCGCTTCGTGGACGCCCTCGTGAGCCGCCGACTGGACGACCGATCGAGTCCGGCGGAGTACGAGGCGGTGCGGGAGACGGCGCGCGACGCCGACCTGACGCTCCTGAACGTGTACGTGCCCCCGGTCTCGGGGGCGGGCTCGGTGGCGGTCCCGGACGCGCTGCGCGACCTGGTGCGCGAGCTGTCCGCGCGCGGCTCCCTGGTGGTGTCGTCCTTCGGCAATCCCTACTTCCTGAGCGCCTTCGAGAACCTGGGCAGCTACCTCGTCGCGTGGGGCAGCCACGAGGTCTCGCAGCGCGCCGGCGCCTTCGCGCTCATGGGCGCCGCGCCCATCTCCGGCACGCTTCCCATTGGCATTCCCCCCGATCACGTTGCGGGAGACGGGCTCGACCGGGAGGCGCTTCCCGAGGCCGTGGCGGTGCGCGATGCCGTGATGTCCGTGCCATCGTGGGTCGTGCAGCCGCTCGAGTTCGTAACGGCCGCGCGCGCGACCGAAAGCGACCCGGCGGCCGGCGACCGCATATCCCCGCTGGAAGGCGATCCCGCCGCCGTGGGGATGTCGGCGGCGGTCCTGGAGGCGCTCGACCGACGCATCGTCCAGGCCATCGCCGACTCGGCCAGCCCGGGCGCCGCGCTCGCCGTCGTCCGCCACGGCCAGCTGGTGCGCCTGCGCGGCTACGGCCGCCTGGACTGGGATCCCGCCTCCGCCCCGGTCACCCCCTCGTCCATCTACGACATGGCCTCGGTCACCAAGGTGATGGCCACCACCACCGCCGCCATGCTCCTGGTGGACGAGGGTCGCCTCGACCTGGACGCCCCGGTGACCCGGTACCTGCCCTGGTGGTCGGAGGGCGACCCGCGCAAGGAGGCGGTCACCGTCCGCCAGCTGTTGCTGCACCGAGGCGGCCTGCCACCCTTCCGTCGCTTCTTCCTGGAGATGGAGGGGTTGGAGGCGTACCGGCGGGCCATCGCCGAGCTCCCCCTCGACTACGCGCCGGGAGACAGCACGGTGTACTCCGACATCGGCATGATGACGGTGGCGTGGGCCGTCGAGGAGATCGTCGGCCAACCGCTGGACCGCTTCCTGGACGAGCGCGTCTGGGAGCCGCTCGGGATGCGGGACACCGGCTTCCGGCCCGACTCCGCGCTCCATGGGCGGGTGGCGCCCACGGAAATCGACGCCGACTACCGGGGCGCGCACGTGCGCGGCGTGGTCCACGACGAGAACGCCTACGCGGTGGGGGGCGTGGCCGGACACGCCGGCCTCTTCTCGTCCGCGCGCGACATCGCCGTCTTCGCCGCCATGATGCTCGACCAAGGCCGCGCGGGCCCCTGCGACGAGACGCCGGCCACGCCCTGCGCCGGGCCCCGGGCCGAGGCGGCTCGCATCGTCGAGTCGGCCACCGTGGAGGCCTTCACGCGACGCCACGACGCAACCGCGAGCCGGGCCACGGGCTGGGACACGCCCTCGGGGAACTCCTCGGCGGGCCGCTTCTTCACCGGGCGCGCCTTTGGGCACACCGGCTTCACCGGTCCCTCCGTGTGGATCGATCCCGAACTCGATCTGGCGGTGGTGTTGCTCCTCAACCGGGTCAACCCCACCCGCGACAACACCCGCCATGTCCCGCTGCGCCGCGACGTGCACGACCTCGTCGCCCAGGCCATAACCGACATGGACGTCGAACCCCGGCCGCCTTCGTGACGCCGCCCGGCGGGGTCATCGTCAACGCTCGTCCCGTCCTCGCCGCCCGGTCCGTCCTTTGACCGTGCGCCGCGTGCGTTATCCGATGCCCGCGCGGGCGACCGTGGCAGCCCGCGGACCCCGACCCCCCGGCATTGGAGCGGCGTCGCATCCGGGCTGGCACGCTGCGCGCCACGCCGCATCTCGTCGCGGCAACCCTGCCACCGGGGCTTTAGCGCACCTTTCCAGCCCGGCGCCCCTCCGCTCTCGATGCTCGGGCGGATTCATTCACGGGGTGCCGGCGTGAGCGGCTTCGGAGGGGTCGACCTGGCCGTCCTGGTCGCCTACCTGGTCGCCACCACGGCCTGGGGCGCTTGGCTGGGCCGCCGGCAGAGGGGCGGGGCCGACTACTTCCTCGGGAGTCGCCGGCTTCCCTGGGGGGCGGTGCTGCTGTCGGTGGTGGCCACGGAGACCAGCACGCTCACGTTCCTCTCCATTCCCGGCGTCGCGTACATGGGCACGCTGGGTTTCCTCCAGCTCACCTTCGGATACCTGGCCGGCCGGGTGGTGGTCGCCTCGGTCCTGCTGCCCGCATACCACCGCGGCGAGCTCAAGACCGCCTACGCCCTCCTGGGCGCCCGCTTCGGCGACGGTGTGCGGCGCCTGACCTCGGCGATCTTCATGGTCACCCGGCTCCTCGCCGACTCGGTGCGCCTCTTCGCCACCGCCATTCCGCTCGCCCTGGTCACCGGCTGGCCCTATCCGCTTTCGATTCTGGTGATCGGGGCGCTCACGGTGGTCTACACCTACTTCGGCGGCATCAAGGCGGTGGTGTGGGTGGATGCCGTCCAGATGGGGCTCTACCTGCTCGGCGCCGTGGTCGCGGTCGTGGTTCTGCAGGGGCTGGTGGAGGGGGGATGGGGGGCGATCCTGGCGCGGGCGGGGGCGGCCGGCAAGCTCCAAGTCGTGGACGCGTCGTTCGACCTCTCGGTGCCCTACACCCTGTGGGCGGGCCTGTTGGGGGGCGGGTTCCTGGCGATGGCCTCCCACGGCACCGATCAGCTCATCGTTCAACGCCTGCTCACCTGCAGGGACCTGGCGGCCAGCCGCAGGGCGCTCATCGGCAGCGGCGTGGTCGTGGTCGCCCAGTTCGCGGTCTTCCTGCTGGTCGGACTGGGCTTGTGGGCCTTCCACCAAGGCCGCGTCTTCGACGCCTCCGACGAGATCTTCGCCCGCTTCATCGTGGAGGAGCTTCCGCCCGGCGTCACCGGGCTACTCATCGCGGGGGTGTTCGCGGCCGCGATGTCGTCGCTCTCCTCGTCCATCAACTCGCTGGCGTCCTCCTCGGCCTACGACTTCTGGGCGCCGGCCCGCGGCATCGACGACGACGCGCGCATTCTCAGGGCCGGCAGGATCTTCACCCTGATCTGGGCCGGGCTGTTGGTCGGGGGCGCGATCCTGTTCATTCCGCTGAGCGCCGGCACCAGCGCCGTTGAGGTCGCCCTCGCGGTCGCCTCGCTGGTCTACGGCGGGTTGCTGGGGGCCTTCGCGCTGGGCGTCCTCTCGCGGCGCGCCACGGCGTTCGGAACGGGGATGGGGATGGTGGCCGGCATCGGGGTGGTCGCGGCCATCTGGATCCTCGCCCCGGACAGGATCGCGTGGCCGTGGTTCGTGCCCTTGGGGACGGCCATCACGGTGGGGGTGGGGATGGCGCTGGGCTCGGCGCGCCCGCCCGCGGTCGCGAAGCATCGCTGATGGCGGCCCCGACCGCCGGGAATCGCCGTCGGCCCGTCGTCGATGGAGGGCGAGCACGTCGATGCCTCCACGCGCGCCCGGCCCCACCCCACCTCCCGCCCCGGTGACCGGACCGTACGTCGCGGGCGTCGACGGGGGCGGGACCCGCACCCGCGTCGTGCTGCTCGCCCGCGACGGCGCCACCGCCGGCCGGGCGGAGGGCCCGGCCGCCTTGGCGCATCCCGAGCGCCCCGCTTCCGCGGCCCGGGTGGTGGCCGACTGCGTGCGCGGCGCCGCCACCTCGGCCGGAGTCCGGCTTCCGCTCGCGGCCCTCTGGGCGGGACTGGCCGGTGCCGGCCGTCCACGTGTGCGCCGCGCCGTGGAGGCGGCGCTGCGGGAGGAGCGGGTCGCGCGGGCGGTGCGGGTCGGCACGGACGTGGAGGCGGCCCACCACGACGCCTTTGGCGACGGCCCCGGCATCGTGCTGGTGGCGGGCACCGGCTCGGTGGTGCTGGGGAGGGCGGAGGACGGCCGCCGCCTTCAGGTGGGTGGGTGGGGCGGGGTGATGGGCGACGAGGGGAGCGGCCATCACATCGGTGTGTCGGCCTTGCGCGCCGTCGCAGCCGCAGTCGACCGGCGCGGCCCACCCACGACCCTCACCGCCGCCATACTGGAGGCGCTCCGGCTGGACCGGGCGCACGCGCTGCCCGCGTGGGCCGAGGCCGCCGCCAAGGCCGACATCGCCGCCCTAGCGCCCGTGGTCGTCCGCACGGCCCGCTCGGGAGATGCGGTCGCCGCGGCGGTGGTGCGGGACGCCTTGGATGGGCTCGGCGCGCAGCTCTCGGCCGCCGTCCGCGATCTCTTCCCGTCCGCCACCGACCCACCGCCCACGGTCGCCGAGCCACCTCCCGGCGCCGCAGACGCACCCGCGACCACCGAGCCATCTTCCGCCGCCACTGGGCCTCCGCCCACGGTCGCCGAGCCACTTTCCGCCACCGCCGACCCCTCGCCCGCCGTCACCGACCCACCGTCCGCCGCTGCCCACGCCTCACCCACCGTCGCCCTCGCCGGCGGGTTGATCGCCCCCGGTGGCCCCCTCCATGACGATGCCCGCGAGCTCGTCGCTTCGGTCGGCGCCCGAGCACTGGATCGCGCCGTGGTGGCCGAGCGCGGCGCGGCCGGTCTGGCCGTCACCCTGCTCGGCTGATCATCCGCAGGGTGGCGCGCGGGCCGGGACGCGTGGCCCGCGGACGTTAACGCAGGCGAAGGCCCCTTCCATGCGTGGCGCGAGCTCCAGCCGCCAACGCGTGCATTATATCGGCAGCCCCTCCGTGCGGCGTTGCAAACGAACAAATGCAACAACGTGTTGCATTCGCGATTATGCAACACTCCGCAGAGGGGTTTGAGAGAGGATACGTCCACCCCGCCGCTCCACCCCCGCGTTTCCCGCGCTTCCGCGCCCCCGGGTGCTCCGCCGGCCGCGTGCGGGCCGAGACCACCCGCCCGCTCAACCTCGCCCAAGGCATCGGCGCGGCAACCGTCGGGTACCGGCTCGGCCCGTCAGGTCGAGGCGGTCGCCCCACAGACTCGTCCCCCACAGACTCGCCCCGCACAGACTCGCCCCGAACAGCCTCGCCCCCCACGCACAGACTCGCGCCCCCACACCCCCGACACAGACTCGCCGCCGGCATGCGAGCGCCTGGCGTCCGCTCTGGTTCCCCCCGCTCCGCAGTGACTCCGCGAGGAATCGGCGCTATACCGCCACCAGCAGCGTGGCCACGACGCCCGCGAGCTCGTCACCTCGGTCGGCGCCGGCGAGCTGACGCGCACCGTAACCGCCGAGCACGGCGCGGCCGGTCTGGCCCTCCCCTTGCTCGGCTGATCATCCGCAGGGTGGCGCGCGGGCCGGGACGCGTGGCCCGCGGACGTTAACGCAGGCGAAGGCCCCTTCCATGCGTGGCGCGAGTCCAGCCGCCAGCGCGTGCATCATATCGGCAGGCCCCTCCGTGCGGCGTTGCAAACGAACAAATGCAACAACGTGTTGCATTCGCGATTATGCAACACTCCGCAGAGGGGTGTGAGAGAGGATACGTCCACTTCGCCGCTCCACCCCCGCGTTCCCGCGTTCCCGCGCCCTCGGGTGCTCCGCCGGCCGCGTGCGTGCCGAGACCACCCGCCCGTTCAACCTCGTCCAAGGCATCGGCGCGGCAAACGTCGGGTACCGGCTCAGCCCGTCAGGTCGAAGCGGCCCCCGCACAGACTCACCCCCCACAGACTCGCCCCGCACGGACTCGCCCCCCCGCGGACTCGCCCCCCCGCACAGACTCGCGCCCCCACGCCCCCGAACAGACTCGCCGCCGGCATGCGAGCGCGTGGCGTCCGCTTTGGTTCGCCCCGCTCCGCAGTGACTCCGCGAGGAATCGGCGCTACACCGCCACCACCAGCGTGGCCACGAACCCCGCCGACCCATCACCGGTCGTGGCCGCGAGCTGTTGCGCCACGCCATCCCTGAACACGTTGTCGCCGGCCAGCGAGACGCCCGCCAGGTTGCGTACGCTCTGTTCGTATCCTTGGGCGGCGTACGCCTCGTTGCAGGCGTCCTCCGGAAACGCGAGCTGCGAGGTTGCGATCTTGTTGCGCTCGTCCACCGCCGCCGCGAGGCTGGGAAACACCTCGAAGTGAATGTGCGGCCACCGGCCCGAGTAGCAGCCCGGGAAGATCGTGGTGAACGACATTTCCCCGGCGGCGTCGCTTTCCTGGACGCCGCGCAGGTAGTTCTGGTCGGTCACGCCGGTGTTGTACAGGGAATAGCGTCCCGCCCGGTCGCAATGCCACATGTAGACCGCAAGCCCGGATGCGGGCGCGCAGTCGTTCCCCGCGTCCACCATCCGTAGGCGCACGGTGAGCGGCACGCCCGCGGCCTCTCCGGTGAGGCCCGCGAAGCTCGAGCGGACATCCGAACGGACCACGCCGGTCTGATTGAGGACGTTGGGTCCGTTGGACCCGTCGCCCGGGAAGGGCCCGGCGGTTTCGCTGGGGATCCGCGCGCACGCCCCGGCCACGCCGTCCGTGATTCCGGTGACCTCTCCGCACCCCAGCATGTACAGCGCCCCCGCGCCACCCGCGGCGGCAAGCCTCAGCATGTCGCGTCGCTTCATCGCGGCGCCCGTACGCCGCAGGTCCACGCCGAGCCCGCCGTGGTCGTCGTGGTGGTGCGTCGTGGTCGATGGTTCGCCTCGCGCCCTTCTCATTCCTCGCGTGCCTCCGTGGTCGGGGTGCTCATCCACTCTCCGATGATCGCCACTCTTCGATGATCGCAGCCGCGCTCGGGTTGCCCCTGCCAACCGTTGACCGCCCTCGAGTCGCTCGAGTTGCCTCGGCCACCCGGTGGACCGCCCTCCAGTCGCTCGTACCCAGGCTCTCGGTGATCGCCTCGCGTCCGTCGTTCAACGTCTGCCAAATTGGCAGACTTACCTCGCGCGCACCCCTGGACGGGCGGGCGAATTGTCATGCCCATCCTACCGGAATCGGTGGAGTCTGCCATTTTGGCAGACTTCGCGGTGGCACGCTACATGCCCATGTGCGGGGTCGACCGCGACCGAGTTCAGGCGCCTGGAGGCCTGACGGCGCGGCGCCCAAACCACCCTCAACCCATGGGAGGAGAACATGACGACCATCGCCAAGTACCGATCGCTGTCGCCCACGCAAGTGCTCCGGGCCTTCAATTCCGTCTTCCCCGGCAACCCGTCCTTCCCCTTCGGGTCCATGGTGGACGCCGACTGGGTGCCGCCCGTGAACGTGAGCGAGACGCCCGACGCGATTCTGGTGACCGCCGAACTCCCGGGCGTGTCGCCCGACGACGTCGAGATCCAAGTCGAGGAGAACGTGCTCAACCTACGCGGTGAGAAGCGCGAGGAGCGACTCGCCGAGGATGCGGAGCGCCACATGCACATCTCCGAGCGCGTCACCGGGAGCTTCACCCGCTCCTTCACGCTGCCGCGCAAGGTCGATGTCGAGGGCATCTCGGCCGACTTCGGCGAGGGCGTGCTCAGCATCAGCATCCCCAAGGCGCCGGAGACCCGCGCCCGCAAGATCGAGGTGAAGGCGCGCGCCTGATCCGCCGCGGGCCGGGACACTCCCGCCCGCGCCTCGCGACCGAGGATGCGAATCGGACCCGGTTTCGGCCGGGTCCGATTTTTTCTTGCGCCCCACCACTCCCGGTCCTCGGGCGGACTCATCCCACGGACGGATGGCGCCCCGGGCACGAACTCGCTCCGGCATTCGGGCGGCGTGGCATCCTTGCCCGACGCTTGCGCTTGGCCGTCGCCGCGAACCGGCCGCGCCACCGGGCCTTCAAGGGCGCCTTGCCAGCCCGGCGCCCCGCAACGGAGTTTCCCGCTCGGCGCCACGCTCCCGGCTCCCGCGCGGTTTGTCGCCGTCCCGCGGCGTGCTAAGTTGGTTGCCGGGCGCTCCGCGGCCTGTTCGGGGCGCGGGCGCCCGCCCTTCGCTCCGGTTCCTCCCGACGCCCCGTCCTCCAGAACGAAACCGCGCATGAACCACGCCAGCACCCGGCCCCCGCCGGGATCGCGCGTCTTCAGCGGCATGCAGCCCAGCGGCGAGGCCCACCTCGGCAACTACCTGGGCGCGCTGCGCCAATGGGCCGCCATGCAGGACGACTACGACTGCGTCTACTGCATCGTGGACCAGCACGCCATCACCGGGCCCTACGAGCCCCGCACGCTCCCGCGGGCGGTGTTCGACCTCGCCATCAGCTTCCTCGCGTCCGGCATCGACCCCGAACGCTCCATAATCTTCGTGCAATCCGACGTTCCCGAGCACACCGAGCTGAGCTGGCTCTTCAACTCGGTGACGCCCATCGGCGACCTCGAGCGCATGATCCAGTTCAAGGAGAAGTCCGAGCGGATGCGATCGGTGCCCGTGGGACTGCTCAACTATCCGGTGCTGCAGGCCGCCGACATCCTGCTCTACCGCGCCGACGTGGTTCCCGTGGGAGAGGACCAGCGCCAGCACCTGGAGCTGACCCGCGAGATCGCGCGCAAGTGGAACGCCCGGTTCGGCGCCTATCTGCCGGAGCCGCGGCCGTACATCGCGCGGGGAGGACGGATTCTGGGGTTGGATGGCCGCTCCAAGATGAGCAAGTCGCTCGGCAACACGGTGGGCATCCTGGACGAGCCCGACGAGATATGGGACCGAGTGCGCACCGCCGTGACCGATCCGGCGCGCATTCGCAAGTCCGACCCGGGCAACCCGGAGGTGTGCAACGTCTACGCGCTGCACGAGCACTTCGCGGGCGCGGAGCAGCTCTACGACATCGCGCGCCAGTGCCGCACCGCCGCGCGCGGATGCGTTCAGTGCAAGCGCATGCTGGCCGAGGAGATCGACGAGGCCTTCGCGCCCCTGCGGGAGGTGGCCGCCCGCCACCGCGCGCACCCTGAGGAGGTGTGCCGCATTCTCGAGGATGGAGCCCGGCGGGCCCGCGCCATCGCGCGCGAGACGATCACGGAGGTGCGGGCGCGCATGGGCCTCGATTGGAAACCGCACGCCCGCGCATCGACCAAGGAGGCGCAGTCATGAATCCGGCCGGAGTCTTCATCCCCGCGGTAACGCCCTTCGACCCAGAGACAGGCGACGTGGACATCGTCGCCATGCGCGCCAACCTGAGGCGCTGGCTTGCGCACCCGGTGCACGGAATCGTCATCGCCGGATCCACGGGCGAGGCGGTGCTGCTCGAACGGGCGGAACGCCGCCGCCTGATCGAGGCGGCCGCCGACGCCATGCCCACCGGGCGCGTGCTCATCGCGGGGACCGGGCTGGAGTCCACGCGCGGCACCGTGCGCCTCGGTCGGGAGGCCGCCGACGCCGGCGCCGACGCCGTTCTGGTCCAGCCGCCCGCCTACTACCTGGGCGCGATGACCCCCGACGCCGTGCGCGACCACTACGTGGCGGTCGCGGACGCCTCCCCGGTCCCGGTGCTCATCTACCAGGCGCCGCTGCGCTTCAGCACCCTCGACTTCCCGTCCGGTCTGGTGGCGGAGCTTTCGCGCCATCCCAACATCGTCGGCATCAAGGACTCGCGTGGCAGCTTGGAGAAGGTCGCCGAGCTGCTCGACGCCACCGCGCCCGGCTTCGCCGTGCTGGTGGGCAACGGGGCGGGGCTCTACGCCGCCCTCGAGCTGGGTGCCGCGGGGGGAATCCTGGGGGTGGCCAACCTGGCGCCGGCCGAGAGCGCCGCCATCTTCGAGCGCTTCGGCGAGGGGCGCACCAGCGAGGCGGGCCGCCTCCAGGAGCGGGTGGCGCCCGTGCACCGCAAGGTGGTGGCCGGCTTCGGCGTGCCCGGAGTGAAGGCGGCCATGGACGTGCTGGGGGGGCATGGCGGGGCGCCCCGCCCGCCGCTCCGGCCCTTGCCCACCGGCAAGGTCGGCGAGGTGGAGACGGTCCTGCGACGGGCCGGCCTGCTCGAGGCGAAAGAGGCGCTCTCCGCTTCCGCCTGATGGCGCGAACGGGTCGCATACGGGGAGGTTGACGTTGTCTGCAAGCGCCGTGCGGGGCCGCTGCGTGGTCGTGGTGGGCTGCCAGTGGGGGGATGAGGGCAAGGGCAAGATCGTCGACGTGCTGGCCGAGTCGGCCGACATCGTCGCCCGCTATCAGGGTGGCGCCAACGCCGGCCACACGGTGCACGTCCACGGGCGGGAGTTCATCCTCCACCAGATTCCCTCCGGGATTCTGCACCCCGGCAAGCGCTGCCTGCTGGGCAACGGGGTGGTGCTCGACCTCTCCGGGTTCTTCGCCGAGTACGACGCGTTGGCGGCGCGCGGCATCGAGCTGGACGGGCGCATCGGGATCAGCCAGCGCGCCCACCTGCTGCTGCCCTACCACCGCGCCCTCGACCACGCCGCCGAGGTGCGCGCCGACGAGAAGATCGGCACCACGGGGCGGGGAATCGGCCCGGCGTACGTGTCCAAGTCCGGCCGACGCGGCGTGCGCGTCACCGACCTGGGGGACCGCGCCCGCCTGGAGCGCCGGGTCGAGCGCGCCATGGGCGGCGCGCTGGCCGAACTGAAGGTGGGCCGCCCGGACGCCCGCGCGCTCGAGGCCGAGGTGGACGCCGCGCTCGCGCTGGCCGGCCGCGCCCTGCCGCTGGCCACCGACACCGGCCTCGAAGTCGTGGAGGCGCTTGCGGCCGGGCGTTCGGTGCTGATGGAGGGCGCCCAGGGCACGGCCCTCGACTTGGACCACGGCACCTACCCCTTCGTGACCTCGTCCAACACCACCGCGGCCGCGGCCGCCACCGGGCTGGGCGTCGGCCCGACCGCCATCACCGCCGTGCTGGGCGTGGTCAAGGCGTACACGACCCGCGTGGGCAACGGCCCCCTGCCGACCGAGTTCGACGAGGAGATGGGCGAGCGCGTGCGGGCGCTGGGCGGCGAGTTCGGCGCGACCACCGGGCGACCCCGTCGCTGCGGCTGGTTCGACGCGGTGCAGGCGCGCTACGCCGGGCGGGTGAACGGGCTCACCAGCCTGGCGGTGACCAAGCTGGACGTGCTCGACTCGTTGGAGGAGATCCACATCGCCACCGGCTACCGTATCGACGGCGAGGTCTCGACCGAGTTCCCCGCCGACACCTGGTCGCTCTCCCGGGTGGAGCCCGTGCTGGAACGGCACCCCGGGTGGCGGGCCCCCACCACCGAGGCCCGCGACATCGCCGACCTCCCGCCCAGGGCGCGCGCCTACCTCGACCGCCTGCAAGAGCTGACCGGCGTCCCCATCGAGATCGTCTCGGTGGGGTCGCGGCGCGAGCAGATCATTCATGTGTAACGGAGAGCCGTTTCGGTAGGTTGGGGCTCGCTTGCATCGTCCGCTCCCAAGCCCTACTTCAAGAGGGTGACCATGAGTCGCGTCACCTGTCTTCGACGCAGGAAGGGGTAGGGGGAAGCCGGCATGAAACCACGGCAGCGATCACGATTCGATCTCGGCGCCTTTCGGAGGTACATTCCGCGGACCGTGTCGCGGCTCCTGCGGGGGTTCGGCCGCACACCGGTCATGGCGATCACGGTGGTGGTGGTGACGTTCGCGTGGGCGACGGCCTGCGGTGACGGCGACCTCATTGATCCATGGAGCCAGAGCCCGACCGCGGTGGGCACGATTCCCGCGCAGTCGGCAACCACGGGCGATGTGCTGGAGGTGGACGCCGGGTACTTTTTCGGGGATCCCGGTGGCGACATATGGACCTATTCGGTGGTGTCGTCCAACCCGGGCGTGGCGGTGGGGCAGGTGTCGCGTGGCGTGGTGCGGGTGGAGGGGTTGCAGGGCGGCACGGCGACGCTGACGGTCACGGCGACCGGTGCCGGGGGTCTGAGCGCGGAGCAGGGGTTCACGGTGGCGTTCCAGAACCAGCCGCCCGACTGCTCTATGGCCGCAATGACGTTGGAGGTTGGGGATTCGGATACGCGATCCTGCACCGGCGGCACTGGGATACTGTTTCACAGTGTGGAGTCCTACAACGCATCAATCGTGGATGTTGAGACGTCGAACGGCGTCCATGTGAGCGTAGAGGGAAAGACTCCTGGAAGCACGACCGTGTGGGGCGAGGTGCTCGACGGCACCGGTCTGGCCGTACCTTTCAGCTTCGGGGTGACGGTGGGCGAGTCGATCCAGTGTGGCAGCGCTTCGGTGACGCTGTTCGTGGGCGAACCGACGACGGTCAACACAAGCGACGTCTGCACGGGGTCACCGCCCTTCACTCCGGCGTCGGTGACCGTGGGACCCTACTCCACCCCCGGCTTCTTCACCGCAAACGTGCCTGTGTCGAACCCGTTCAACTCGGACTCACTAACCATCAACGTTACGGTGGTCGCGCGCCCGGCGTCCCCGGACTGCTCGACGCTCCAGGACATGACGCTGTACGTCGGCGAGACGGGCACGACGAGCTGCGCGAACGCGGAGTCGCACACGGTCACGGGCAACTCCAATCCGACGGTGGCGTCGGCGTCCGGCGGCTCGGTGGTGACGGTCTCGGCGCTACAGGTCGGGACGGCCACGATCAGCGTGACGGGAATCACGCCGAACGCCGATCCCTCCACCAGCACGGGCAGCTTCACCGTGACGGTGGTCGCGCGCCCGCCGTCCCCGGACTGCTCGACGCTCCAGGACATGACGCTGTACGTCGGCGAGACGGGCACGACGAGCTGCGCGAACGCGGAGTCGCACACGGTCACGGGCAACTCCAATCCGACGGTGGCGTCGGCGTCCGGCGGCTCGGTGGTGACGGTCTCGGCGCTACAGGTCGGGACGGCCACGATCAGCGTGGAGGGAACCACGCCAAACGCCCTTCCCGACAAAAGCACGGGCAGCTTCAACGTGACGGTGATCGCGCGCCCGCCGTCCCCGGACTGCTCGACGCTCCAGGACATGACGCTGTACGTCGGCGAGACGGGAACGACGAGCTGCGCGAACGCGGAGTCGCACACGGTCACGGGCAACTCCAATCCGACGGTGGCGTCGGCGTCCGGCGGCTCGGTGGTGACGGTCTCGGCGCTAAAGGTCGGGACGACCACGATCAGCGTGACGGGAACCACGCAGGGCGCCCTTCCCCCCACCAGCACGGGCAGTTTCACTGTGACGGTGATCGCGCGCCCGCCGTCCCCGGACTGCTCGACGCTCCAAAACATGACGCTGTACGTCGGCCAGACGGGGACGACGAGCTGCGCGAACGCGGATTCGCACGCGGTGACGGGCAACTCCAATCCGGCCGTCGCGTCGGCGTCCGGCGGCTCGTTGGTGACGGTCTCGGCGCAACAGGTCGGGCAGACCACCATCAGCGTGACGGGAACCACGCCAAACGCCCTTCCCGACAAGAGCACGGGGAGCTTCAACGTGACGGTGATCGCGCGCCCGCCGTCCCCGGACTGCTCGACGCTCCAGGACATGACGCTGTACGTCGGCGAGACGGGAACGACGAGCTGCGCGAACGCGGAGTCGCACACGGTCACGGGCAACTCCAATCCGACGGTCGCGTCGGCGTCCGGCGGCTCGGTGGTGACGGTCTCGGCGCAACAGGTCGGGACGACCACGATCAGCGTGACGGGAACCACGCAGGACGCCCGTCCCTCCTCCCGCACGGGCAGCTTCTACGTGACGGTCTACCCTCAGCCCACACCCCCGAGCAAGCCGTACAACTTCACGGCGACGGCGGGCGACGGTCGGGTGACGCTGTCGGCGAGCGCGTCGGCGAACGGGTCGCCGATCACCAAGTGGCAGTACCGGCAGGCGACGACCGCGTCGGGCCTCAGCTCGGCGTCCTGGAACGACATCAACCAGACGGGCGGGAGCCTGAGTTACACGGTGGACGGCCTGACGAACGGAACGACGTACCACTTCCGGGTCCGTGCGCGGAACAACCAGGGTGCCGGTCCGGAGTCTGACTCGAGGAGCGCGACGCCGCGGGGTGTGCCGGGCAAGCCGACGAACTTCACGGCGACGGCGGGCGACGGTCGGGTGACGCTGTCGGCGAGTGCGTCGGCGAACGGGTCGCCGATCACGAAGTGGGAGTACAAGCGGGCGACGAGCGCGTCGGGCCTCAGCTCGGCGTCCTGGAACGACATCAGCCAGACGGGCGGGAGCCTGAGTTACCCGGTGCCGAACTTGGTGAACGGAACGACGTACCACTTCCGGGTCCGTGCGCGGAACAACCAGGGTGCCGGTCCGGAGTCTGACTCGAGGAGCGCGACGCCGCGGGGTGTGCCGGGCAAGCCGACGAACTTCACGGCGACGGCGGGCGACGGTCGGGTGACGCTGTCGGCGAGCGCGTCGGCGAACGGGTCGCCGATCACGAAGTGGGAGTACAAGCGGGCGACGAGCGCGTCGGGCCTCAGCTCGGCGTCCTGGAACGACATCAACCAGACGGGCGGGAGCCTGAGTTACCCGGTGACGGGCCTAACGAACGGAACGACGTACCACTTCCAGGTTCGGGCGGTGAACGCGGTGGGCGCGGGTCCGACGTCGGACCCGGCGAGCGCGACCCCGGCGGCGGTGCCGGGCAAGCCGACGAACTTCACGGCGACGGCGGGCGACGGTCAGGTGACGCTGTCGGCGAGTGCGTCGGCGAACGGGTCGCCGATCACGAAGTGGCAGTACCAGCAGGCGACGAGCGCGTCGGGCCTCGGCTCGGCGCCCTGGAACGACATCAGCCAGACGGGCGGGACACTGGGCCACACGGTGGACGGCCTGACGAACGGAACGACGTACCACTTCCAGGTCCGGGCGGTGAACGCGGTGGGCGCGGGTCCGGCGTCGGACTCGGAGAGCGCGACCCCGTGGAGTGAGCCGATCGTCGACCCGAACTTCACGGCGACGGCGGGCGACGGTCAGGTGACGCTGTCGGCGATCGCGTCGGCGAACGGGTCGCCGATAACGAAGTGGCAGTACCAGCAGGCGACGACCGCGTCGGGCCTCAGCTCGGCGTCCTGGAACGACATCAACCAGACGGGCGGGAGCCTGAGTTACACGGTGGACGGCCTGACGAACGGAACGACGTACCACTTCCGGGTACGGGCGTTGAACGCGGTGGGCGCGGGTCCGGCGTCGAACCCGGCGAGCGCGACCCCGGCCGGGGTGCCGGGCGAGCCGACGAACTTCGCGGCGACGGCGGGCGACGGTCAGGTGACGCTGTCGGCGAGCACGTCGGCGAACGGGTCGCCGATCACGAAGTGGCAGTACCAGCAGGCGACGAGCGCGTCGAGCCTCGGCTCGGCGCCTTGGAACGACATCAGCCAGACGGGCGGGACACTGGGCCACACGGTGGACGGCCTGACGAACGGAACGACGTACCACTTCCAGGTCCGGGCGGTGAACGCGGTGGGCGACGGCCCGGCGTCGGACCCGGCGAGCGCGATGCCGGTGGCGGTACCGGGTCCGGTGAGGGACCTATCCGCAGACCCGGGCGATGGTCACGTCGTACTGACGTGGAACGCCCCATCCACCGGCGGACCCCCGTCCAGCTACGTGGTTCGCCACCGGTCGGGCTCGGGCGCGTACGGAGCCTGGACGGACGTCGGACTCGCGACCAGCCAAATGGTGACGGGCCTGACCAACGGAACGGCCCACACGTTCCAGGTGCGGGCGAGGAACGCGAGCGGGGCGGGCGCCTCGGACTCGGTGACGGCGACGCCGGCGGCGGTGCCGGACCCGCCGACCGGCCTGTCGGGGAGCCCGGGCGACGGGCGGGTCGATCTGACGTGGGGAGCCCCGTCCACGGGCGGATCCCCAACTAGCTACGAGGTTCGCCACCGGTCGGGCTCGGGCGCGTACGGATCCTGGACGGACGTTGGCGGCGCGACCAGCCACGGGGTGACGGGCCTGACCAACGGAACGGAATACACGTTCCAAGTGCGGGCGAGGAACGCGAGCGGGGCGGGCGCCCCGGACTCGGTGACGGCGACGCCGGCGGCGGTGCCGGACCCGCCGACCGGCCTGTCGGGGAGCCCGGGCGACGGGCGGGTCGATCTGACGTGGGGAGCCCCGTCCACGGGCGGATCCCCAACCAGCTACGAGGTTCGCCACCGGTCGGGCTCGGGCGCGTACGGATCCTGGACGGACGTTGGCGGCGCGACCAGCCACGGGGTGACGGGCCTGACCAACGGAACGGAATACACGTTCCAAGTGCGGGCGAGGAACGCGAGCGGGGCGGGCGCCCCGGACTCGGTGACGGCGACGCCGGTGGCGGTGCCGGACCCGCCGACCGGCCTGTCGGGGAGTCCGGGCGACGGGCGGGTCGATCTGACGTGGGGAGCCCCGTCCACGGGCGGATCCCCAACCAGCTACGAGGTTCGCCACCGGTCGGACTCGGGCGCGTACGGATCCTGGACGGACGTTGGCGGCGCGACCAGCCACGGGGTGACGGGCCTGACCAACGGGACGGCCTACACGTTCCAGGTGCGGGCGAGGAACGCGAGCGGGGCGGGCGCGCCGGACTCGGTGACGGCGACGCCAAACGTACAACCGGACCTCGGCCCGGACACGCTATCGAACCGGACCTATACGAAGGACCAAGACATCGCGACGCTGACCCTGCCGGCGGCGACGGGTGGGGATGCGCCCCTGACGTACGCCTTGGCGGACTCGGCCGGAAATCTGCCGGCCGGCCTGACCTTCGACGCGGGCACCCGCCAGTTGAGCGGGAAGCCGACGGCGGTTCAGGCGGCGACGGAATACGCCTACACGGTGACGGACGTTGACGGCGACGCGGACTCCTTGACGTTCATGATCGCGGTGGCGGAGGAACCGAACCAGCCTCCGGTGCCGGTGGGGACGATCCCGCCCGACACGGTGGACGCGGGCGACACGCTGACGTTGAACGTGGCGCCGTACTTCAGCGACCCCGACGGCGATGAACTGACGTATTCGGCGACGAACTCCGACTCCACCGTGCTGACGGTGTCCGTGACGGACTCGGCGCTGACGGTCGTGGGCGTGGCGGCCGGCGCGGACACGGTGACGGTGACGGCGACGGATCCGGGCGGGCTGTCGGCGGAGCAGCGCTTCGAGGTGACGGTTCCGAACCAGCCCCCGGACACGGTGGGCGCGATTCCGCCCGACACGGTGACGGTGGGCGGCACGCTGACGGTGAACCTCGCGGCGTACTTCAGCGATCCGGACGGCGATGCGCTGACGTATTCGGCGACGAACGCCGACGCCACCGTGCTGACGGTGACGGTCGCGGATTCGGTGCTGACGGTCCTTGGGGTGGCGGCCGGCGCGGACACGGTGACGGTGACGGCGACGGACCCGGACGGGCTGTCGGCGGAGCAGCGCTTCGAGGTGGTGGCGGTGGCGGTGATTCCACCCCCGCCGAACCAGCCTCCGGTGCCGGTGGGCACCATTCCGGCGGACACGGTCGGAGTGGGCGACATGCTGACGGTGAACGTGGCGCCGTACTTCAGCGACCCGGACGGCGATACGCTGACGTACTCGGCGACGAGCTCGGACGCGACCGTGCTGACGGTGACGGTCGCGGACTCGGTGCTGACGGTCGTCGGGTTGGCGGACGGAGTGGGCGTGGTGACGGTGACGGCGAAGGACGGGCCCCACACGTCGGCGCCCCAGGTCTTCGAGGTGACGGTGGGGGTGGGCCTGGCGCTCCCGGTGGTCTCGCTGTCGGTGGTGTCGGGCTCGGTGGCCGAGGGCGACACGGCGCGGGTGGCGGTGGTGGCGTCGCCGGCGCCGTCGGCGGAGCTGCGGGTGTCGTACCAGCTGCGCGCGGACACGGTGGCGGGCACGGCGGACGCGGACTCGCTGGACGTGGCGGAGTGGAGCGGGGAGGTGGTGTTCGGGGCCGGGACGGTCACGGCGTTCGCGGAGATCGCGGTCGTGGACGACGCGGTGGCCGAGCCGACGCGCGAGGTGTTCGTGGTGGAGCTGACGGCTCCGGCGCCGGGCGCGGGCTACCGTCTTGGGGGCGCGACGTCGGGCGCGGTGACGATCCTGGAGGGGGTGTGCGACCGGACGCCGGTGGTGCGGGACGGGATCGTGTGGGAGGCGTCGGCGTCGGACTGCGCGGCGGTGGACGACGCGATCCTCGGCGGGATCGACGACCTGAACCTCGACGACAAGGCGATCAGCGCGCTGCGGGCGGGCGACTTCGCCGGCTTGGCGGGGCTGGAGGATCTGCGTCTGCGCCAGAACGCACTCGACTCGCTGCCGGAGGCCGTGTTCGCGGGTCTCGGCAACCTCAAGCGTCTGCGGCTCCAGAACAACAGCCTCGACGCGCTGCCGGCGGGCGTGTTCGGGGGCCTTTCGAACCTCGAGCTGCTGCGTCTGGACCAGAACAGCCTCGACCTGCTGCCGGCGGACGTGTTCGACGGTCTGGCGAACCTCGAGCAGTTGCGTCTGAACAACAACAGCCTCGACGTGCTGCCGGTCGGCGTGTTCGACGGTCTGACGAACCTCGAGCGTCTGCGGCTCCAGAACAACAGCCTCGACTCGCTGCCGGACGGCGCGTTCGTCGGTCTGGGGAATCTGGATGAGCTGCGTCTCAACAACAACGGCGGCAACGATCCGTTCGGGCTCGCGGTGGAGCTGGAGCGGCTGGACGCGGTCGCGGGATCCGCGTCGTGCGCGGGCGGCGTGGACGGGGTGCGGGTGCGGGCGACACTCCGGCACGGGGCGCCGGCGCGTCTGGGCGTGCCGGTCTCGGCGAACGGCGCGACGCTGTCGGCGGACACGCTCGTGTTCGCGGCGGGGTCCTCCGCGTCGGACACGGTGACGGCGTGCGGGAGCGGTCGGGCCTCGATGCGGTTCGGGCCGGCCCCGGCGCTGCCGAGTGGTTTCTTGGGACTCGAGGTCGTGCCTGGCGACTCGCTCGTGCTGACGGCGAACCGGGCGCCGGAGCTGGACGCGCCGATCCCGGACACGGTGGTCGCGGGCGGGGGCGCGACGGTGACGGTGGACGCCGCGGGGCACTTCAGCGATCCGGACGGCGATGCGCTGACGTACGCGGCGACGAGCTCGAACGCGCAGGTGGCGACGGTGTCGGTGGCGGGGAGCGTGGTGACGGTGACGGTGGTCGGGTCGGGCCTGACGGAGGTGGAGGTCGTCGCCAGCGACGCCCACGAGAGCGCGAGGGACACGTTCGCGGTGCGGGTCGTGCCGTCCGTGTCGTTCGCGTCGGACACGGCGTCGGCGCCCGAGGGCGCCACACTCCAGCTCGGGCTGGTCGTCTCGCCGGCGCCCGCGTCGGCCTTCCAGCTGTACTACGCGGTGGGCGCGGACGCGGACCCGGAGACGGCGGACGCGGACGCGGCGGACCACGGGGTGACGGGCGTCGACAGCGTGCTGGTCGCGGCGGGCGCGACGGGCGCGGGCATCGGGATCGCGATCGCGGACGACGCGACGATCGAGCCGACGCGCGAGCTCTTCGTGGTGACGCTCGGCCCGCCCGGGCCGGACACGGCGTACCTGCCCGGCCCGACGGCGACCGCGACGGGGACGATCCTGGAGGGCGTGTGCGACCGCACGCCCGGGGTGCGCGACGGGATCGTGGCGGCCGCGACGGCGGCGGACTGCGCGGCGGTGGACGACGGGGCGCTCGCGGGCGTCGGCACCTTGAACCTCGGGAACGCGGGCGTGTCCGCGCCGCGGACCGGCGACTTCTCGGGGCTGTCGGCACTGACCGCGCTGCACCTGAACCAGAACGGCATCGACTCGCTGCCGGCGGACGTGTTCGTCGGTCTCGACAACCTCGAGCGGCTGCATCTGAACCGCAACAACCTCGCCTCGCTGCCGGCGGACGTGTTCGACGGCCTCGCGAGCCTCAAGCGGCTGCACCTGAACAACAACAGCCTCGCCTCGCTGCCGACGGACGCGTTCGACGGCCTCGCGAGCCTCGAGCGTCTGCACCTGAACAACAACAGCCTCGCCTCGCTGCCGGCGGACGCGTTCGACGGCCTCGCGAGCCTCGGGCGGCTGCACCTGAACAACAACAGCCTCGATTCGCTGCCGGCGGGCGCGTTCGACGGTCTCGCGAGCCTCTGGCGTCTGCACCTGAACAACAACAGCCTCGACTCGCTGCCGGACGGCGTGTTCGTCGGTCTCGACGGCCTGACCCGGCTCGACCTCGGCAACAACGACGGCAACGATCCGTTCAAGCTCGCGGTGGAGCTGGAGCGTGCGGGCGGCGGTTCGTGCGCGGCCGGCGCGAACGGCGTGCGGGTGCGGGCGACGCTCCGGCTCGGGGCGCCGACGCGGCTGGCCATGCCGGTCTCGGCCGACGGCGCGACGACGCTGTCGGCGGACACGCTGGTGTTCGCGGCGGGCGCCTCGGCGTCGGACACGGTGACGGCGTGCTGGAGCGGGAGCGGAGGCGCCTCGGTCTGGTTCGGGCCGGCCCCGGCGCTGCCGGCCGGCTTCGCGGGGCTGGTGGTCGAGCCCGGCGACACGCTGGCGCTGGCGCGGAACCGGGCGCCGGAGGTGGACGCGCCGATCGCGGACACGGTGGTCGCGGGCGGGGACGCGGTGACGGTGGACGCCTCGGAACACTTCAGCGATCCGGACGGCGACCCGCTGGCGTACGCGGCGACGAGCTCGGACGCGCTGGTGGCGACGGTGGCGGTGGCGGGGAGCGTGGTGACGGTGACGCCCGTCGGGTCGGGCGAGACCGACGTGGAGGTCGTGGCGAGCGACGGCCCGCTGAGCGTGGCGGACACGTTCTCGGTGCGGTTCGTGCCGACCGTTTCGTTCGCGTCCGGCGCGGCGTCGGCGCCCGAGGGCGCGACGCTCCAACTCGAGCTCGTCGTCTCGCCCGCGCCCGCGTCGCCCCTCCAAGTGCGCTACTCGGTGGGGGCGGACGCGGACCCGGCGACGGCGGACGCGGACTCGGCGGACCACGGCGCGACGGGCGTCGACAGCGTGCTGGTCGCGGCGGGCGCGACGAGCGCGGAGGTCGGGCTCGCCATCGCGGACGACGCGGCCATCGAGCCGACGCGCGAGCGCTTTGTGGTGACGCTGCTCGAAGCGTCCGGGGCGGACTCGGCGTACCTGCCCGGCTCGACGGCGACGGCGACGGGGACGATTCTCGAGGGCGTGTGCGACCGCACGCCCGGGGTGCGCGACGGGATCGTGGCGGCGACGACGGCGGCGGACTGCGCGGCGGTGGACGACGCGGCGCTCGCGGGCCTCGGGGTGTTGAACCTCGACGACGCGGGCGTCGCCGCCCCGCGGACCGGCGACTTCTCGGGGCTGCCGGGACTGACCGAGCTGCACCTGCGGCAGAACGGCATCGACTCGCTGCCGGCGGACGTGTTCGTCGGTCTCGACAGCCTCGAGCGGCTGTTCCTGAACGGAAACGATCTCGACTCGCTGCCGGCTGACGCGTTCGACGGCCTCGCGAACCTCCGGCGGCTGTACCTGAACGGGAACGATCTCGCCTCGCTGCCGGCGGACCTGTTCGACGGCCTCGCGAACCTCCAGTGGCTGTTCCTGAACGGAAACGACCTCGGCTCGCTGCCGGCTGACGCGTTCGACGACCTCGCGAACCTGCAGCGGCTGTCGCTGAACGGAAACGACCTCGCCTCGCTGCCGGCGGACGCGTTCGACGGCCTCACGAACCTCCAGCGGCTGTTCCTGCAGGGGAACAGCCTCGATTCGCTGCCGGGCGGCGCGTTCGACGACCTCGCGAGCCTCCAGCGGCTGCGTCTGGACAACAACGACCTCGACTCGCTGCCGGACGGCGTATTCGTCGGTCTCGACGGCCTGACCCTGCTCAACCTCGGCGGCAACAACCCCGGCGCGCCGTTCGGGCTCGCGGTGGAGCTGGAGCGGTTGGAGGGCGCCGCCGGGTCGTGCGCGCCCGGCGCCAACGGCGCGCGCGTGCGGGCGACGCTCCGGCTCGGGGCGCCGGCGCGGCTGGGCGTGCCGGTCTCGGCCGACGGCGCGACGACGCTGTCGGCGGACACGCTCGTGTTCGCGGCGGGCGCCTCGGCGTCGGACACGGTGACGGCGTGCTGGAGCGGGAGCGGGATCGCCTCGGTCTGGTTCGGGCCGGCCCCGGCGCTCCCAAGCGGCT
Organism: Longimicrobiales bacterium; assembly: GCA_965221265.1. Classification (GTDB taxonomy): domain Bacteria; phylum Gemmatimonadota; class Gemmatimonadetes; order Longimicrobiales; family Gaopeijiaceae; genus BD2-11. Next base: position 1,694,447 of record OZ244873.1, read on the forward strand.
TCACGGGGCTGGTGGTCGTGCCCGGCGACACGCTCGATCTGGACCCGAACCGGGCGCCTTTGGTGAGCCTTCCGATTCCGGACACGCTGGCGGGCGCGTCGGACACCGTGACCGTGGACGCGACCGGACACTTCACCGATCCGGACGGCGATCCGCTGACGTACGCGGCGACGAGCCTGGACGCGCTGGTGGCGACGGTGTCGGTGGCGGGGAACGTGGTCACGGTGGCGGCCATCGCGGCCGGCGAGACGTCCGTGGAGGTGGTCGCCAGCGACAGCTCGCTGAGCGCGCGGGACACGTTCGCGGTGCGGGTCGCGCCGAGCGTGTCGTTCGAGTCGGCCACGGCGTCGGCGGCCGAGGGCGAAACGCTCCTCCTCGAACTCGACGTGCCCTCCTCCGCGTCGGCCTTCCACGTGTACTACTCGGTGGACGTGGACGCGGACCCCGCGACCGCGGACGCGGACTCGGCGGACCACGGCCGCGGCGCGGCGGAGCGGGACAGCGTGCTGGTCGCGGCGGGCGCGACGAGCGCGAGCATCGGGATCGCGATCGCGGACGACGCGACCATCGAGGCCGCGCGCGAGCACTTCGTGGTGACGCTCGAGGCGCCCGCCGGGTCCGATCCGGCCTACCTGCCGGGCCCGACCGCGCGGGCGACGGCGCGGATCCGCGAGGGCGTGTGCGACCGCACGCCCGAGGTGCGCGACGGCATCGTGGCGGCGGTCGCGGCGGCGGACTGCGCGGCGGTGGACGAGGCCGACCTCGCGGGCCTCGCCGTGCTGGACCTCGGCGACGAGGACATCTCCGCCCTGCGCGGCCGCGACCTGATGGGGCTCTCGGGCCTGGACACGCTCGACCTGGCGGACAACGACCTGACCTCGCTGCCGGCCGGGCTGTTCGAGGGCGTCGGCTCGCTCGCGCGGCTCGATCTCGGCAACCAGGGCGGGGATCCGAACTCGAGCATCACGCTCCAGATCGCGTTCGAGCGGACCGACGGCCCGATGACCGGGTCGGCGCCGGCGACCCTGCGCATGACGCTGGCGGAGGGCGCGCCGACCGCGCTGAACACCCGAATCCAGATCGTGACCGGGAGCTGGACGACCGCGTCGGACGTCTTCTTCGACGCCGGCTCCGTCCATTCGGCGTCGGCCAACGTGGGGAGCGACGGCGTCGGACAGACGACCGTCAATCCCTTCTTCCAGGGCCTGGCCGCCGACACGCTGACGCTCCCCGACTTCGTGGGCGTCGCCTTCAAGCTGCCCGCCTCCATCACCCTGTTCTAGGCGGGGCGGGACATTCAACCGGAGGGGCGTCCCAAGCGGACGCCCCTCTTTCTCGTGGAGGCTTGGACGCTTGGCTTTGGGTGACACTTGGCCACAACTCCTTGCCCGGAGACTTCCCAGCCGGAATCCGGTAGCTTCCACCCATGTTTGATCGCTTGGGCAACAGGCTCGAAAAGGCCTTGGGGCGGTTTCGCCAGCGGGGCATCCTCACCGAGCCCATGATCCGCGAGGGGCTGCGCGAGGTGCGCCGCGCCCTGCTCGAGGCGGACGTCAACTTCAAGGTCACCCGCGACTTCCTGAAACGAGTGGAGAAGCGGGCGGTGGGAAAGGGGGTCATCCGCTCGATTTCCCCGGGGCAGCAGGTGGTCAAGATCGTGCACGACGAGCTGGCGGAGCTGCTGGGCGGGGAGGTTGCCGGGCTGGAATGGGCGCGCACGCCGCCCACCGTCATCCTCCTCGCCGGCCTGCAGGGCTCGGGCAAGACCACCACCGCGGTGAAGCTGGCGCGCCTCGTCGCGCGCGAGGGACGCCGCCCCATGCTGGTGGGATGCGACGTGCACCGTCCGGCGGCGGGCGAGCAGCTCCGCACCCTGTGCGAACGCGCGGGCCTGCCGGTGTTGGTGGGCGAGGGCGCGGACGACCCCGCGAAGGTGGGGCTGGCCGCGGTGGCCGACGCCCGCCGACGCGGGTGCGACGTGGTCGTGGTCGACACCGCGGGTCGCCTTCAGATCGACGAGCCCATGATGGCCGAGATCGGGCGCCTGCGGAGCGAGCTCGCGCCCAGCGAAGTGCTTCTGGTTGCCGACGCCATGACCGGGCAGGAGGCGGTCAACATCGCGCGCGGGTTCGACCGGGCGCTGGAGCTCACCGGGGTGGTGCTGACCAAGCTGGACGGCGATGCTCGGGGGGGCGCGGCGCTCTCGATCCGGGGGGTCACCGGGCGGCCCATCAAGTTCGTCGGGGTGGGCGAGGGGCTCGACGACCTCGAGCGCCTGGACCCCCGTCGACTGGCCGGGCGCATTCTGCGCATGGGCGACGTGGTGGGGCTGGTGGAGCGGGCGCAGCGCTCCATCGACGCCGAAGCCCGGGCCAGAATCGAGGAGAACGTCCTGGGCAAGGGTCGCTTCACCTTGGAGGACTTCCTGGTCGCGCTCCGTCAGGTGCGGGCGATGGGGCCGCTCGAGCAGATCGTGAGGATGATCCCCGGCATGAAGCGCAAGCTGCCCATCGGCGACGTCGATCCCAAACGCGTCGGGCACGTGGAGGCGATCATCCTCTCGATGACCCCCGCGGAGCGACGCGAGCCCCGCCTCCTGGACCGGTCGCGCCGAATCCGCGTCGCGCGGGGAAGCGGTCGGCCGGTGTCGGAGGTCAACCGCCTGTTGAAGCAGTTCGCGGAAATGAAGAAATTGATGAAGCAGATGCGGGGCATGGCGTCCCCGTTCAACGCGTTGCGCTGACCGGCCACGGAGGTCGGTGGGCCGGGCACCAACCCGAGGAGACACATGCCGGTACGAATTCGACTTCGCAGAATGGGCCGCAAGAAGGCTCCCCACTACCGCGTGGTGGTGGCGGATGGCGATTCGCCGCGGGATGGGCGGTTCGTCGAGACCATCGGCTACTACAAGCCCCTCTCGACGCCCGCTCGCGTGGTCGTCGACTTGGAGCGCGCCGACTACTGGCTGGGTCGGGGCGCGCAGCCGTCGAACACGGTGCGGTCGCTGCTGAACAAGGCGCGCAAGGGCGGAGACGCCGCCGTGGCCGTGGGCGAGGCGGACGCGGCCGCCGAGAAGGCGCGGCGGTCCGAGCGGCTGGCGGCGCGGCGCCAGGCCGAAGCGGACGCTCAGGCGAAGCTGGAGGCCGAGGCCAAGGCGGCGGCCGCGGAGCAGGCCAAAGCCGACGCCGAAGCCCAGGCCAAGGCCCAGGCCGAAGCCCAGTCCGAAGCCGAAGCCGAGGCCCAGTCCGAAGCCGAGGCTGGCGAAGAAGACGGGGAAGGCGGCGAATCCGGGTAGTCCCGCGCTCCCCGATGGACTCCGCCGCTCCCTCGCACTTGGTGGTCGGGCATCTCAACAAGGCCCACGGCACCAAGGGCGAGCTCTTCCTCTGGCCACTAACGGACGACCCGGACCAGGCGTTCGCCCCGGGTGCCGAGCTACACTTGGCGGACGAGGCCGGGGACAACCCGGATCCCGCGTTCGCCGGAGTCCGCGTGCGGGGGGTCCGTCCCTTCAAGCGCGGTCTTCTCATCGGTTTGGAGGGGATTGATTCGCGCGATCAGGCCGAGTGGCTGGCTGGCCGCTACGTACTCCGGCCGCTGGCCGAGCTGGGCCCGCTCCGGGAGGGCGAGGTTTTCTACCACGACCTCCTGGGCATGCGCGTGGAATCCGGCGACGGAGCGGCAATCGGGGAGGTCGTCGAGGTCTACGAGCTCAGCCCGATGCATCTGCTCGAAGTGGCCCGGGAGGCGGGCACCCTGCTGATTCCCTTCGCGCGCGACTGGGTGCGGCACCTGGACCGCGAGGGGAAGCGGATGGTCGTGGACCTGCCGGACGGGCTGCTGGACCTTTGACGGCGACCGGGCCACCGGGCGGGCGCGGACGTGCCGGCGAACGCTCCGGCGCGCCCATGCGGCTCACCTTCGTCACCATCTTCCCCGAGTTCTTCGAGGTCCCGCTGGCCACAAGCATTCCCGGGCGCGCCGCCCTCCGGGGGGCCGTGGAGTACCGCACGGTCGACCTGCGCGACTTCACCCGGGATCGCCATCGCACGGTGGACGACGCGCCCTATGGCGGCGGCGGCGGCATGGTCATGAAGCCGGAACCCTTCTTCGAGGCCGTCGAGTCGCTTGATCGGGCGGGCCGGGTGGTCCTGCTTTCCCCCCGCGGCCGGCTCTTCACCCACCGTGACGCGGTGCGGCTCTCCCTGGAGTCCTCGCTGACGTTTCTCTGTGGTCACTACAAGGATGTCGACCAGCGCGTCGCCGACCACCTCGCCGACGAGGAAGTCTCCATCGGCGACTTCGTGCTGTCCGGCGGCGAGGCCGCGGCGCTGGTGGTCGCGGACGCCATCGTCCGGTTGCTGCCCGGGGTGCTGGGCGACCACGACTCGGCCGCCTCCGACTCGTTCTACGACGGTCGCCGGCTGAGCGCGCCCTCGTACACGCGGCCGGCGGTGTATCGGGGGCACGCCGTCCCCGAGGTGCTTCGCGGCGGCGACCACGCCCGCATCGAGGCTTGGCGCGCGGCGGAGGCCAGACGGCTCACCGCGGTCCGCCGACCCGCTTTGGACCCGGAGGGGTAGCGGGAGCAGCCCGCGGACGAACTCCTCCCGGCATGGAGCGGCGTTGCATCCGAACCGGACCGATGTGCTCGGCCGTTCGTCCCGGTTGCGGCGCCATCGGGCCTTCAAGGCGCCTTGCCAGCCGGCGCCACGCCGCTCGGGCGGATTCATCCACGAACTGCCGGGGCGACGACCAGCCCGTGGACAAGAACTCCCCCGGACGCCCCGCCGCCCTCGGTGCTCGGGCCGGCAACCGGCTTGGCCGGGACTGTCGGGAGCAATTCGCCTCGAGAATCGCCGTCGGGGAGGGTGTGGCGGGGAGGTCGGTCGGACGCCGTTGGCCAGCGCGGGGTCGGCGTCTCCCTCCCGTGGCCTTCACGGATGAATCGGCGCGCGTTAGCTTTGATTGCTGTGCGGGAAACGCCGCTCCGCCGTGCGGGAAGCGCCGCTCTCCTTCCTGGGAGTGGCCCCCCCCGTTTGAGAGCGGCCTCCCGTTGCGCCGCCGCGTGGGAGACCCCTCCCTTGCGGCGGAATCGCGACGCGACCAAACAACGCTTCTCGGCGCGAACCGCCTGAGGGGGTGGACCATGGGCGATCTGCTGCAGGAACTCGACAACGAACATGTGCGCGCCGACCTTCCGGACTTCGCCGCGGGCGACACGGTGCGCGTCCGCTACCGGGTTCGGGAGGGTCGCAAGGAGCGCATCCAGGTCTTCGAGGGCGTGTGCCTCGCCCGGCGCGGCGGGGGCATGGGCGAGACCTTCACCGTGCGCAAGATCTCCGGAGGCGTCGGGGTGGAGCGCATCTTCCCCTACCAGTCGCCTTGGATCGAGGGGGTCGACGTGGTGCGCCGGGGGCGCGTGAGGCGGGCGAAGCTCTACTACCTGCGCGGTTTGCGCGGGAAAGCCGCGCGGATCCCGGAGAAGCGCACCCGCTGATCGGTTCCGGCGATGGGGGCGGGACCGGGCGTTGGTTCGCGGCTCCGGATCCCGCTCGACTACGAGCGCGGGCTCTGGAGGCGCGGTCTTGCCTGGGTCGCGGGGGTGGACGAAGCCGGCCGGGGGCCGCTCGCGGGTCCCGTGGTTGCCGCCGCCGTGGTGTTGCGCGAGGGGGTAGGCGTGGAGGGGGCCGACGACTCGAAGCGGGTGTCGCGCGAGGAACGCGAGGAGGTGGCGCGCCGCATCCGCGAGCGGGCGGTCGCCGTCGCCATGGGGGCCGCCTCGGCTCGCGAGATCGACGAAATCAACATCCTGCGGGCGACGGCGCGCGCCATGGATCGGGCGCTTGGACGACTGCCCCGTCGGCCGGACCATGTGGTGGTGGATGGCCTGAGGGTGCGCGACCTCGCCCACGAGCACGAGGCGGTGGTCGGCGGCGACGCCCAGGTGCACTCGGTGGCCTGCGCCTCCATCGTCGCCAAGGTGTGCCGGGACCGTCTCATGACCCGCCTCGCGCGCCGCCATCCCGGGTACGGCTGGGAGCGCAACATGGGCTACGGCACGGAGGAACACCGCGCCGCGATCCGGCGCTTCGGCCCCACGCCCCATCATCGCCTGACCTTCGGGCTCGAGCAGCTCGAGTTGCTCGGGATGGCGGGAGGCGACGCGGAGCCGTCCCGACCGGCGTGAGACGTCCGCGAAACTCCTCCGCGCGCGGTGCGGATGGCGTCGAGTTCCCGGGGATGGCGGCGATGTCGTCCGTGGCCGGCGACCAGGCATCCTTCCCCGACGTGACCGGCCACCAAACCCTCTCCTCGCCGTCGATCGCGGCGGGCCCCGTGGATGGCGGATGGCGATGGGCGTTCGTGTTCCTCGGCGTGGATGGCTCGGAGGCGGGGGTCCCGCGTATTTTGCGAGGGCGTGGACGTGCCGCTGCGGCGCCCGCGCCGGTTTGGGGGCATGGGCGGGCGGTTGCATGTTTGGGGGATCGTCCTTTCTGGGGCTGGAGTCCCATCGTTCGGCCGCCCGTTGGGGTTGCGTCGCACGCCGGGGAAGCGGGTCGAGGGGCGGGACGAGCCGGTAGCTCAGCTGGTAGAGCAACGGACTTTTAATCCGTAGGTCGTGGGTTCGAGACCCACCCGGCTCATGAATGGCGAGGGCGCTGGATCGGGCGCGTGGATCCGGCGCGGTGGCATGAACGGGCGGAACACGGAGCGAGGGATGGCGATGGGCGCATCGAATCGGGCGAGGAAGCGGCACGGCGGCGTGTGGACCGGGCTCGCGGGCCTGCTCGCGACCGTCGTGCTGGGACTGCTGTTGCTCAGCTTCCGGGAGCCACCCCTGCCGGAACTCGCGCCGATCGAGGTGACGTGGGAGCCGGCCGTGCCGGTTCAGGGTCATCTCTTCGTCGTGCGGGTGGCGGCCCCGACCGTGGACGGCATGGTGGCGGCCACCGGCGAGGCCGCGAACGAGGCGCTGAACTTCGAGTCCGCCGATTCCGCTCTGGTGAGCTTGGCCGCGGTTCCCATCGGCGCCACGGGCGCCATCGACGCCTGGGTGACGGCGCGCTACGCGGACGGACGCACCCAAACCGACTCGCTCCGCATCCCCGTCGCGGCGGAGACCTACGATCACGAGCGGTTGACGGTGGCGCCGCGCTTCGGGTCGCCGTTGAACGAGGAGGATCAGGCGCGGTTGCGTGAGGATCAAGCCAAGGCCAACCAGGTGGCGCGCGAGGCCCACGCGACCCCGCGCCTCTGGAGTCCCACGGTGGTTGCTCCGCGCGACTCGCGCGTGACCAGCGGCTTCGGCACCGGTCGCGAGTTCAACGGGCAAATCTCGAGCCGCCACATGGGACTCGACCTGGCCGGCGCCCCCGGCGACACCGTGCGGGCCGCCGCCGACGGGGTGGTGGCGCTGGTGGATGGCTTCCTGCTGGCGGGCGACATCGTCTACCTGAACCACGGTGGCGGGTTGCTGACCGGCTACTTCCACCTGAGCGGTCAGTTGGTGGAGGCGGGCGACACGGTGGCCGCCGGGACCCCGATCGGCTTGGTGGGCGCCACGGGGCGGGTCACGGGGCCGCACCTCCACTGGGTGGTGCGCTACGGCACCACCACCGTCGACCCCCGCAGCCTGCTGGCGCTGCCCGGGCTTTGAGGAATCCCGACGTCGTCATCGCCGGCGCCGGAATCATGGGCGCCTCCGCGGCTTGGCACCTGGCCCGCCGCGGGTTGCGCGTGCTGGTGGCCGAAATGGACGTGGCTCCGGCGATGGGCTCCACCGGCCGAAGCGCCGCCGGCGTGCGGGTTCAGTTCACCACGGCCGCCAACATCGGTCTCTCCATGTACTCCCTGCCCGTCTACCGGGAGTTTCCGGAGCGCCATGGACACGAGATCGGGTACCGCGACATCGGCTACCTGCTGCTCGTGCCACACGACCGGTGGGAGGGGCACTTGCAGTCGGTCGCGCTGCAGAGAAGCATGGGCGCGCCCGTGGAGGTGGTCGACCCGGACGAGGCCCAGCGCTACGTGGACTTCGACACCGAGGGGCTGGCGGGCGCCACCTACGGTCCATGGGACGGGGTCATCGACCCGCACATGGCCACCCACGCCTGGGTGACGATGGGTCGGGAGCTGGGGGTGGATTACCGGTTCGCGGCACCCGTCACCCAAGTGCGCCCGGAGGGGGAGGGTTGGCGGGTCGAGTGCGGCGGCCAAAGCCGCTCGTGCGGGCACTTCGTGAACGCCGCGGGCGCCTGGTCGGGCACGGTCGCCGAACTGGCGGGGCTCCAGCTGCCGGTGGGACCCAAGCGCATCAACATCTTCCTGAGCGCGCCCGTGCGCGACACCCGCACCTATCCCCTAACCATCGACCTGGCCACGGGCGTCTACCTGCGCAGCGAGGGCGACCGCATCCTCTTCGGCCTCGACGACCTCACCCAGGCGTACGGCTTCACGGAGGGCGTGAACTGGGACTGGCTCGAGCATGTGTTCCTCACCGGCGTCGAGCGCTTTCCCTGGTGGGAGGACCTCGGGGTCGACCGGCGCGGCAGCTGGTGGGGATACTACGGCGTAACCCCCGACAACAGTCCCATCATCGGCGCGAACCCGGACGCGCGCGGCTGGATCGACGCGTGCGGCTTCTCCGGGCACGGGATCATGCACGCGCCGGCCACGGGACGCGCGGTCTCGGAGCTGATCGCGGACGGGAAGGCCCACACCGTGGACGTGAGCGCCTTTCGCCACGATCGCTTCGGACGGGACGTCCCCGTCGAGGCCCACATCTTTTGAGGGATGGGGCGCGGCCGTACATTGCCGGGTGAAAGGCGGTCGGCACCACTTGGGGGAGGACAGCGTTGACACCAGCGGCTGGGGAACGGACCACGCCCGACGTCCGGGCGGCCGGCGGAGGAACTCCCGCCGGCATTCGAGTGGCGACCGTGCTCGCCGCCTTGGCCCTGCCGCTCCCCGTCCCGCCCGTCCACGCGCAGGACGCGGGGGAAGCAGAGGGCGTGGGCAGTGTCTTCGGCCGCATTCTCGACCAGGACACCTTCCAGCCGGTTGCGGGCGTGGTGGTCCGCATTACCGTCCCGGAGGGCGTCCTGCAGGAGATCTCCGGCCCGAACGGCGGCTTCCTCATCGACGGCGTGCCCGTGGGTGAACGCGTGGTGGTCATGGAGCACATCGCCTACGGCGAGTACGCCCAGCACGTGGCCGTGGAGTCCGGCAGGGACCTGAGGATCGAGGCGTACATGTCGCCGCGCGCCATCCAGTTCCAGCCACTCCTGGTTGAGGTGCTCAGCGAGGTCGAGCGCCGGCGTCTCACCTCCGGCTTCAGCGTCAACGAGATCCGCACGGAGGAGATCGAACAGGCGGCCCGTACCGGTCAGCACTTGGGGGATCTGCTGCGCGGCGGCATATCCTCGGTGCGCGTGCGCGGCGGCCCCCGGGGCGGTGACCGGCTGTGCGTGGAGTATCGGGGCAGTGGCGCCGGCGAGTGCGACGAGATCGCCGTGTACCTGGACGGGGTGGCGGTGGCGGATCCCGGGTACATCTACGCGAGCCTATCCCTGGACGACATCGACCGGGTCGAGGTTCTGTCGCCGCTGGACGCGGTGGTCCGCTACGGCGACCGGGGTGCGCGCGGCGCCCTGTTGATCGAGTCGCGCGCCGTGATCCCGCCCGAGCGGGGCAATCCGTTCCGCCCCCGCTCCACCGGGGGGTACGACTGGTCGCTCGAGGAGGAGTCGCACCCTTCCGCGAAGGTCTTCGGAAACACGGTGCTCGCCAACGCGGTGGGGGTGGGTCTCGGCTACCTGACCCTGCGGCGGTGCGTGGGGACCACCCGAACCGAGCGTGGTCCCCGGTTCGACACCCGGTGCGGAGCCTTGACCACGATGACGACGGGCGTGTTTGCGCTGAGCCTGCCCGGCGCGGTCGGAGGCATCGCGGCGACGCGCTCGGGAAGCACGCGGCGATCGCGCGGCCGCTTCTTTCACGTCGCCATGGCCGGACTGATCTCGACCACCGCGGGATACGTGATGGTCATGCACGGAGAAGACCCGGAGTACCGCAACGACGCGCTGCGCATCGGGGGCTTCCTGACCATGACGGTGGGCACTCCGCTGCTGTTGACCCTTTCCGACCGCTTCTTCCGAGCCCTGCGCTGACTCCAATGAATCGCTTCTCCATCCGCCGCGCGTTGGTGGGCTTGCTGGTCGCCGCGCTGGTGCCCGCGACCGCCGCGGCCCAGTCCCTCCCCCTCTCCCAGGCGACCATCGCCGACATCAACGCGGCCTTCGACGCGGGCTCGCTCACCTCCGAGCGGCTGGTCGAGCTCTACCTCGCGCGCATCGAGGCGTACGACGACCGGGGGCCGGCGCTGAACGCCGTCCTGGCGCTCAACCCGCGGGCGCTGGAGACGGCGCGGGCGCTGGATGCGGAACGGCGGGAGCGGGGGGCGCGCTCCCCGCTGCACGGCATCCCCGTGGTGCTGAAGGACAACGTCGACACCGGCGACCTTCCCACCACCGCCGGGTCGCTGCTGCTGAAGGGATCGATCCCGCCCGACGACGCCTTCATCGTGCGCAAGCTGCGCGAGGCGGGGGCCATCGTCCTCGCCAAGGTCAACATGAGCGAGTTCGCCTCGGGGGTGCAGCTCAGCTCCATCGATGGTCCGATGCGCAACCCGCACGACCCTACCCGCAACCCGTCCGGTTCCTCCGGCGGGACCGGCGTCGCCATCGCCGCCTCGTACGCGCAACTGGGGATCGGCACCGACACCGGAGGATCCGTGCGCGGGCCCTCCACGGCCAACGGCATCGTGGGGCTCAAGCCCACCCACGGCCTGCTCAGCCGCGACGGCATCGTGCCCCTCGCGCTCTCGTTCGACACGGCCGGTCCCATGGCGCGCCACGTGTACGACGTCGCGGCGATGATGAACCTGATGGTGGGCGTGGACCCCGCCGACGAGGCCACGCTCGCCAGCGAGGGGCGCTTCGAGACCGACTACACGGCCTTTCTGGACGACGACGCGCTCGACGGCGCCCGCATCGGCGTGGCGCGCGACTTCCTGGGCCACGACGACGAGGTCGACTGGATCATCGAGGCGGGACTCGCGGCCATGCGCGCCGCCGGGGCGACGGTGGTGGATTTGCGCTACCCGCCGTGGCTGCTCGCGGCCAAGACGGAGTACTACCAGACCATCCGCTGGCGCGAGTTCAAGCCGCAGATCGAGGCCTACCTCGCCGACCTCGCCCCCGGGTATCCGCGCACCTTGGAGGAGATGATCGAGCGCGCCAGGGGCATCCTCGCGGCGCCCCCGGAGGGCGGCGTGCCCAACCCCACCCGGTGGAGCCTGTTCGAGCAGGAGCTGAACACCGGCACGCCCGACGACTTCCCGTACCGGGCGATGCGCGACCACGGCCTGCCGCTGGTGCGCGCCAACCTGGTGGGGCTGCTGGACGCCCACGATCTCGACGCCATCGTCTACCCGACCTCGCCCACCCGGCCCGGCCCGGTCGGCGTCTACCGAGGCTCGTCGTCGCCCAACCCGTCGCCGTCCGCGACCAACCTCGCCAACCTGAGCGGGCTCCCCGATCTGGTCGTCCCGGCCGGCTACACCAGCGACCGACTCCCGGTGGGGATCTCGTTCCTCGGCCGGCCCTTCGGCGACGGTCGCCTGCTCGCCCTCGGCCACGCCTTCGAGCGGGCCACCCTGGTGCGCCGCGATCCGGCGCACGCGCCCGCGCTTCCGGGAGACACCATCCCACGCTGAGCGCGGCGACTCCCCATCCTCGTCCACCCGCCAAACGACCTCGACGCCGTCGAGTGACCCGGCCCGACGCCAGAGGCATCCCATGGCCCCCGCCCCCGACCGCGAGAAGGTCGCCCGCTGGAACTCCGTCCTCAAGCCGTACTGGGGGCCGGACACGGCCGCCAGCGTGCGTCAGCTGCTCGCCAGCGCCATTCCCTTCGCGGTGCTGTGGTACGCCACCCTGCGCAGCCTCGAGGTGGGCTACTGGCTGACCCTCCTGCTGGCGCTCCCGACCGCCGGGTTCATGATGCGGCTCTTCATGATCCAGCACGACTGCGGGCACGGGTCCTTCTTCCGTTCGCGCGCGGCGCGCCAGTGGGTGGGCCGCGTGATCGGGGTGCTGCTCCTGACGCCCTACGACTACTGGAAGCGCACCCACGCCTACCATCACGCGCACTCGGGCGACCTCGACTTCCGGGGCTTCGGCGACATCGACACCTTCACCGTGCGCGAATACCTGGCGTGGCCCTGGTACCGTCGTCTTCGCTACAGGCTGTACCGGCACCCGCTCGTGCTGTTCGTGCTGGGGCCCATCTTCATCTTCCTCCTCAAGCACCGCTTCCCGTGGGACGTTCCGGCGCGATGGAGGCGGGCGTGGCGCGGCGTTTTTTGGACCAACCTGGCGCTGCTGGGCGTGGTGTTGCTGCTGGGCGAGTTGATTGGCTACCGGCGGCTCCTCCTGACGCACGCGCCCGTGCAGCTCTTCTCGTCCACGGCGGGCATTTGGATGTTCTACGTGCAGCACCAGTTCGAGCGGACGTACTGGGACCGGCACGAGGACTGGGACTACTACGACGCGTCGCTGTACGGCAGCTCGTACCTCAACCTTCCGGCGCCGCTGCGTTGGATTTCGGCCAACATCGGCTTCCACCACGTGCACCACATGAGCATGCGCATCCCCAACTACAAGCTCCGGCGCGCGCACGAGGAGAACGAGGAGTTCCACGTGGTGCGCGAGGTCCGCATCCGGGACACCATGAGGCTCGTCGGGTTGGCCTTGTGGGACGAGGAACGGCGCCGCTTGGTCCGGTTCAAGGACCTGAAGCGAAGGAAGGCGGCCTGAGGGGGCTTGCCGGCTCGGCGGGCGATTCGTGCTACGAGGAGGCCGCGGCGATGGCGGTGACGGCGGCGCGCATCGTCTTGATCGTCGCTTGGCAGGCCGCGACCACGGCCTTGGCGGACTGTTCGGAATCGATCGTGGCACCATCCGAGTCCAGGGCTAGGAGCTCTCCGGCCGCGATCGCCTCGAGCCGCGCCTTGCGCTCCCTCAGCTTCCTCCGTTCGAAGTGGATCCGGAGCAAGCCGGCGGCGTGGGCAAGCGACGTCACGACGCCCAAGCCGGCTTCGACCTCGCCCTCCCCCATCACGGCGTCGCGAAGACGCGCGAGCAGCCTCCGCTCGGGCCCGGGATCGAGGGTGGGATAGAGCTTGCGCCTGAAGACCAAGAGAATCCGGGAGTCCCGCCTACGCAGGATGCCCCGGCGGCACAGGCCCAGCGCGGTGCGGTGCCGAAGGCGCTTGAGGTGGCCGAAGGTCGATACCCAGGCGTAGGCTCGGCGGCGGCGCTTGGCGTCGCGCACCCGCTCAAGCGCCTCGGCCATGATCTCGTCGCGGGGACGGCCCGCGACCGGCGTGGCTTCGACGAACGCCTTCCTGCCCTCCCCGATGCGGACGACCCCGGCGAGCGCGAGCTCGGCGAGAATGGCTCCGCCCATGGCGATGTGGTGGAAGCCGGCTCGGTGGTCCAAGGTGCCCTTGCGGTCGCGCAGCACGAGTAGCAGGAGCTGTTCGTGCAAGTGCAGGTCGTGGCGGGAGGAGGGCATGGGAGATGTCCGTTCGATGGCCGTCGGATGCGCTCGGAGTCATTACGCGACACTATGGAGGTTCGTTTGGCAAGTCGGGCCACCCGCCATCGACGCCACCCCGGGCGTTCGGTCTCCGGATCCGAGGGCGGGGATTCGAACCGGAGTTGGCCCGTCGACCGAGGGGAGGAGCGATGAGCGCGAGCGTCGGATTACTCAGGTTCACGGTGATGTTGACCGCGGGCGCGGCGGTGGCTTCGCCGGTTCGGGTGCGGGCCCAGTCCGAGCCGGTGCTCATCCGCGCCGGCACCATCCACACCGTCACCGAAGGCACCATCCGGAACGGGGAGATCCTGATCCGCGACGGGGTCATCGAAGCGGTGGGCACGTCCGTGAACGCGCCCGCGAGCGCCCGCGCGTACGACGCCGAGGTGGTGATCCCCGGCATGATCGACGCGCACGCCCACATGGCCCTCGACCGATCGAGCCGGGCGCGCATTCCCGGCCCGGTGACCGCCGAATGGAAGGCCGTGGAGCACTTGGACCTGGAGGACCCCATGATCCAGGTGGCCCTCTCCGGGGGCGTGACCTCGCTGATCACGCGCTCGGGCAGCGGCATCATCGCGAGCGGCCAGTCGGTGGCGCTCAAGATGAAGAAGGCGCCGGGCCCGGAGATGATCCTCAAACCCTACGTGGACCTGAAGATGGCCGTGCGCCCGCTCATCAACCTGCGCCCCGGGGAAACCCCGCAGACGGTGATGGGCTGGTACGCCACCGCCGACGACCACTTCAGACGCGCGCGGGCGTACGTGGCGGCGTGGGACGCGCATGCCGCCCAGGAAGGGCCGGCGCCCGAGCGGGACGAGCGCCTGGAGGCCTTCGCGGCGGTGCTGCGCGGCGAGGTCATGGTGCACGCCCACGCGCACTATCCCAGCGAAGTCATGATGGTGCTGCGCTTGGCGCGCAGGTACGGCTTCCTCGACCGGTTGGCGCTCGCGCACGCCGAGGAGGTGTTTCCGCTCGTCGACCTGCTCGCCGGGACGAGGATCGTGCCGGTCATCGGGCCCATGATGATCGTCCAGTACTACAACGACGAGGAGCCCCGCAATCTGCTCAAGATCCTCCTTGACGCCGGCGTGCGCGCCAGCATCCAGACCGACATGTCAAACCAGCACTTCAAGGACTTCCGCGAGTACGGGGCGTTCCTGGCGCGCCATGGGCTGACCGACCAGCAGGCGCTCGAGGCGATGACCATCAACGGCGCGCGCGCGATGATGCTCGACGACCGGTTGGGGAGCATCGAGGTGGGCAAGGACGCGGACCTGGTGCTGCTCGACGGGCATTTTCTCGACCTCACCGCCGACCGGGTGGAGCGGGTGTTCGTGGACGGGCGCCTGGAGTACGAGCGCGACCGCGCGCCGCAGCCGGAGCGACCTCGCGAGGTGGGGCCCTTCACGCCCGTGACCGGAGCGATCGCGGCGGACGACGACGCTTTCGCCATCACCGGCGCGCACGTGTTCACCGTGAGCCACGGCGCGATCCGGAACGCGACCTTGGTGGTCGAGGGCGGCCGGTTCACCCGGGTGGAGGCGGGGACGGCCCCGCCCGCGGGGGTCCCGGTCATGGATGTGGGGGGGCGGGTGGTCATGCCCGGCACCGTGATCGCGCGCGCCTTCGCCAACGACTGGATCGGCGACCTCAAGTGGCAGGTGCAGAACGACGAGCTCACCCAACCGGTGGTGCCCGAGATGAACGCGCTGTACGCGGTCGACCCGTGGTTCCCGTCGTACCGCGTGAACACGACCGTCGGGGTCACCGCCATTCACGTCACGCCGGGCACGCGCAACTTGGCCGGCGGCAACGGGGTGGTCGTGAAGACGCCCGGCATCGACTTCGAGAGGATGGTGCGCCGCGAGCCCGCCAGCATGGTGTTCGCGCTCACGCCATCGGCCTTGCGCGAGTGGACCGACGCGTCGGGGGCGGCGCTGACGCTCGAGCACGCCTCGGCGATGATCCGCGCGACGCTGGATGCCGCGGTGGCTCATGGGGCGGAGCCCGGGACGCGGGACCACGACGCGCGCATGGAGGCGCTCCAGCCACTGCTCCGGCGGGAGGTGCCGGCGTTGATTCAGGCGGATCGGGTGGTCGAGATCGAGGAGGCGCTGCGCATCGCGGAGGACTACGGCATTCGGCTGGTGGTCACCGGCGGAGTGGAGGCGCACCGGTTGGCCGACCGGCTGGCCGCCGCCGACGTGGGCGTCATCCTGGGCAACTCCGGCAGCAACGCTTCGGACATCCGGGGCGGTGGCGAGGGGTGGAGCGCGGAGGGGCCCGCGATTCTGAACCGCGCGGGGGTCAAGGTGGCGTTCTACGGCCCGGGGGCGTCGCGTCGCGCCGCACCCATCGGGCGCTTGGGCGGAGAGCCCATCCTGAACGCGGCGTGGGCGTTCCGGAACGGCGTTCCCGAGGTGGACGCGCTTCGGATGGCGACGCTGAACGCGGCCGAGCTGCTCGACATGGACCACCGCATCGGCAGCATCGAGCCGGGCAAGGACGCGGACTTCGTGGTATTGGAGGGGCATCCGTTCGACTACCGGGTGGTGCCCGGATGGGTGTTCGTGGATGGCCGGCTGGAGGCGGGCGGGAATTGACTTGGACATGCTTGTGCATACATATTGTGCATGGGTCGCCACAAGTCACAACTCATCTTGGTTGATCATGTCCCACGCTTGCATGGATGACGCCCCGTGTCCTCCCGCATCCATTTCGTCGTGAAGGAGACGGCCAAGGTCGCCTACCAGACCCAGGCGCGCCGCGAAGGCAAGTCCCTCGGGGCGTGGCTCCGCGAGGCCGCCGAGGAAAAGCTCTCCACCGCCCGCCGACGCAAGTTCACGGGTGATGAGCTTCGGGAGTTCGCGACCCAGTGCGACGCGCTGCACCCGCCGGGTTCCCGGGAGCCGGACTGGCCGGAGGTCAAGAGGATGCTGGTGGAGACCCGGTATCCGGACTTCGACGCGACATGAGGACTTCGACGCGACATGATCTTCGTTGACGCCAACGTCTTCATGTACTTCGTGGGCGCCGACCATCCCTTGCGGAGGGAGGCCCGGGAATTCCTCATCCGGTCGAGGGAACGCGACACGCCCCTCGCGACCTCGGCCGAGGTGCTTCAGGAGCTTCTTCACCACTACCTGCGCCGGGACCGGCGACCGCTGCTCGACGCGGCCTTCGACCTCGTGGCGGCCACGGTGCACCGCGTCTGGTCCGTCGATCCGGCGGACGTCACGATGGCACGGAATCTGTCGGTCGCGCATCCGGGCCTGGAGGCGCGCGATCTCGTGCACCTGGCCTGCTGCATCCGGCGCCAGCCGCGCAGACTGATGACCTTCGACCGGGGTTTGGCGGCCGCGTGGAGCAGTCGCTCCTGACGGCGCCGCGCGTCCACTTGTGGGCCGGTTCGCGGCTGCCTACCCTTTCTGTTCGAATGGCAGTCGCCGGCGTTGGACGTCGGGCGAGCCGAAGTGCGTGGCTCCGTCCGCGCCACGCCCCGCCGGAGTCCCGGCCCACACGCCGACCCTCACCGACCGCACCCACCCGGAGGGCCCCAACCATGACCGGATGCACGCGCGCCACCATGACTTCCGCGATGTTCGCCGCAGCGGCCCTCCTGGTCGCCGTCCCGCTTCACGCCCAGTCGGTAACCACCAACCCGTTCCGCCCCGTCTACGGATGGGGCGAGCTTCCCGACGGGAGGGAGTGGGGCTCGACCAGCGCGGTGGAGATCGCCTTGGACGGGAACATCTGGGTCGCGGAACGCTGCGGCGCCAACACCTGCGTGGGTTCGGATGTCGATCCCATCCTCCTCTTCGACAAGGAGGGGAACCTGCTGAGGAGCTTCGGCGGGGGGATGATCGCGTGGCCGCACGGGATCGACGTGGACCACGAGGGGAACGTTTGGGTGACCGACGCGTGGCGCCCCGGGGCCACCACCACGGGTCACACGGTGCTCAAGTTCTCCCCGGAGGGCGAGCTGCTGATGACGCTGGGCACGCCCGGAGTGGCAGGCGATCCGCCCAACCACTTCACCCAGCCCTCCGACGTGCTGGTGGCGCCCAACGGTCAGATCTACGTGGCCGACGCGCACGACCGAACCCGGGGCCGGATCATCCGCTTCGCGGCCGACGGCACCTACATGGAGACCTGGGGCGAGCTCGGCTACGGACCCCGCCAGTTCCGCGACCCGCACGCGTTGGCGATGGACTCGCAGGGCCGCATTTTCGTCGGCGACCGCTACAACAACCGCATCCAGCTCTTCGACCAGGAGGGCAACTTCCTCGCCATCTGGACCCAGTTCGGGCGGCCCAGCGGGCTCTACATCGATGCCGACGACAACATCTACGTGGCGGACTCCGAGTCGAGCCCCGCGCTCAACGAATTCACCGGTCAGCGCAACGCCGGGTGGGAGAAGGGCATCCGAATCGGCGACGCCCGCCAGGGCTGGGTGCATCACTTCCTGCCGGACGACATCTCCAACGTGATGGGGTTCAGCGGGCCGGAGGGCGTGGCGGTGGACGACGAGGGCAACGTGTACGGGGCCGAGGTGAGCCAGCGTCGCATCACCAAGTGGATCCGGTTTAGGCCGTAGGGGGAGTGGTCCCACCGCCCGCCCGTCGTTGAGGTGTCGTTCCGCGAGCGGCGGTTGAGCCGTTGGGGCGGCTCCCATCCGGGGACTTACGGCGGGGACGTGCACGTCTCGCGCCAGGGGTGGATCTCAATTCGTCGACGATCTCGCGCCCGCCTCCACGATACGGGCCATCGCCAACCTGTCTTGCGGGACGATCACCGAGACGTCCGTAATCCGCGCGGACACGACCGTTGGCACGCTCCACGGGCAGTAGGTACGGAGCGTGGCGTCGTCCGGTTCGCGCGCTCAGGGCAGCGTGTCCACTCCGAGACGACGCGCGACGCGGCCCAAGGCCTTGTCGAGGGTCGCCATTCGCGACGGCTCGTCTCGGGGAGCGGAAGGGACCCACGGGAGCACCGTGGTCCTTGCCGGAGGTGTCGCCGCCCCATACCATATATGGCATGACGCGGATCAAGACGACGGTGTACCTGAACGCGGCGGACTACCGCAAGCTCAAGTCGCTGGCGACCGACACCGGGCGCCACGCCGCCGAGTTGGTGCGGGAGGCGGTGGCCGAGTACGCGGCGCGGGCGAAGGAGCGCGAGTGGCCGAAGTCCTTCGGGATGGGGTACAGTGGCGACCCTGAATTCGCGGCGAACTACGAGGACGCCTTGGATGGCTTCGGCGAAGAGGGGCTCGAGAGCGCTCCCCGACCCCGAGAGCCGGGAGGCGCTTCGGATCGTTCGTGGACGGCGACGTCCGGCAAGGGTAGGTAGGCGGGTCCGTTGATTGCGGTCGACACCAGCGCCCTCCTGGGTCTCATTGACGGCGCGAATCCGCACCGTGTGGCGCTTCGGTCGGCTTTGCGGGCGGACCCCGATGGTTGGATCGTCCCGTGGGCCGTGCTGCCCGAGCTGGACCACATGGTGGCGAGGCGCCTGGGGGATGCCGTGGTCATGGCGCTTCGCGCCGACATTGCGGAAGGACGCATCCCGATCGAGTGGGGCGTCGCCGCCGACCTGCGGAGAGCCGTGGAACTGGATCGCACCCATCGCGGCCTCTCGCTGGGCCTTGTGGACGGCATCGTCATGGCCGTGGCCGAGCGGATCGGGGCAAGGGCCATCGTCACGCTCGACCTGCGCGACTTCGGAGCGGTGGAGCTGAAGGGCCGGCCGGCGATCTGGCCAAGAGACCTGTAGCGGTCGTGGCGGTGCGCCCGAAGTGGCGGGCGCCCACATTCAATGCGGTCCCCTCGTCCGCAAGCGGACGGCGGACTTGGTATACCATTTGGACATGTTGCCATCTCAAATGGTATACTAAACTCCATGGCGCGAGCGCCACCGATGGTCCCCGGGACCACGCGCCGACTCCATCCCAAGTCATTGCCCAGGTCGATCATGATCACCGTCAGCGAAATGGAACGTCGGCTCGCCCGCACGGCGTGGTGGTCAAGCCCCGGCGACTGGGTCCAAGGCGACCCGGACCTGCACCGGGCCAGCCGCTCGTCGTTCGAGTACACGGCCGGCGTTGTCCGGAACCTGGTGTCCGGCGGCCTCTATTTGCTGCGCGGCCCCCGGCGGGTTGGCAAGTCCGTCGAGGTCAAGAAGGCGATCCTCGGGCTAATCCAGGGCGGAGAGGATCCGCGCCGAATCCTCCACGTCGCGGCGGACAACCTCGCGGCCCGCGACTTGCGCACGGTGGTCGCCGCCGCCGACACGGCGTGCCGGGCCAAGGGTGATCGATTCTGGTTCATCGACGAAATCACCGCCATCGCGGACGGCTGGCAGTCCGAGATCAAGTGGCTGAGGGACAACGACCCTAGGTTTAGCCGCGACACGGTCGTCCTCACGGGCTCTTCCGCCGCCGGTTTGGACAAGGCCATCAAGGCCCTTGCCGGCCGTCGGGGCGACGCGATCGACTCGGATCGTGTGCTCCTGCCAATGTCGTTCAGGGACTTCGTGCGCCTGACGCGCGGCGGCCCTCCGGCGGATGTTGTGGATCCGCTTGCGTTGTCGGGTCTGACCCCGGAGGCCGTGTCGGCCGGAATCCGCGCGATCATGCCATGGATGGACCACATGGTGCGCGGATGGGAGGACTATCTCTCCGTGGGCGGCTTCCCGCGGGCGGTCGACTTCCACATGCGCGGAACCAACGACGCCGTCTTTTGCCGGGAGCTGCTGGACGTGATCCACGGCGAGGCGTTGCGGCACGCCCACTGGTCCAAGGCGCAGACGGACGCGTTCGTGAGACGCTTGACCGAGGGGCTGGGCGCGCCGTGCAACCGCTCCGACGTCGCGACCGACATCGGTGGATCCGCCACTCTGGTCCGTGATCGGATCAACGCCCTTGGGAACGCCTTCGTGCTGTGGCCGTGCCACCGCGAGCGCGATCTGCGGCCCCATCTCGGCGCCCAGGAGAAGATCTACCTGATGGACCCGGTTTTCACGCGGTTGACGGGCGATCCGCCGCGGGGGCTTGCCCGGGGCATCCTGTCCGAGCAGCAGCTTGGGATCGCACTGCTCCGCGCCCGCGAGCGCGTCGAGCCCGGCACCCTTCTCGACTACGACGCGGTGTTGCACCACCGCACGCGGACCCGAAAGGAAATCGACTTCGTCGGGCCCGGTCTCGGGGGCGTCGCCATCGAGTCGAAGTACGTGTCCGGCGACCGGTGGCGGCGGGCCATACCCACCCTTGCCGCCTCCGGCTGGCGTGGAATCGTGGCCACGCGGGACGCCCTCGACCTGACCGATCCGGCGGTAATGGCCGTTCCCACCGGCATGCTGGCGTGGCTGATCGGTGGGTGAACGCCAGACCAGCTACGGTCTGGCGAAGGCGCGGAAGCGGGAACACGAGATCCGCGTCACCTGCGACACGCAACCAGAGGCGGCCTCTACCTGAGGGCAACCGGTTGGTCCACGGCTTCCGAAAGGGGTCGGCACGGACTCGATTCCTACCGGTGGACGGGCTCCTTCGCGCCACGCTTGCCACGGTGGAGG
The DNA here is from genome assembly GCA_965221265.1 of Longimicrobiales bacterium. Taxonomy (GTDB): domain Bacteria; phylum Gemmatimonadota; class Gemmatimonadetes; order Longimicrobiales; family Gaopeijiaceae; genus BD2-11. The sequence goes on from OZ244873.1 coordinate 1,715,687, forward strand.
GCGGGGGTCCATCCTAAGGGCGTGAGTCGAGAGTCGTCGCCACCTCAGCCATCGACTTCCATGCTGCCACGTCAATTCCGCCACATGACCGTCCGGCCCGGCGGGCTCGTTCGCGCACTGCTGACGGTCACGCTGGTCGTCGTGCCCGGGTGCGGTGACGAGGTGCCCGTCGAACCGCCCGCTCCAGTGGCCACCACGGTGACCGTGTCGCCGGCGTCGGCGACGATGCAGGCGCTGGACGACACCGTGCGGTTGTCGGCCACGGTGCTGGACCAGGATGGGCGGGTGATGGCCGCCGCGGTCGTCGAGTGGTCGTCCGGGGTGGCGGTCTCGGTGGATTCCTCGGGGTTGGTGACGGCGGTGGGCAACGGAGAGGCGGTGGTGACGGCGCGGAGTGGCGGGGTGGTGGGTGAAGCCGTCGTCATGGTGGAGCAGGTGGTGGCCGAGATTCGAGTGGTGCCGGACTCGGTGGCGTTCACAGCCATCGGGGACACCACCCGTCTCATGGCTGCGGCGGCGGTGGACGCGAACGGGTACGAGGTCTTGGGCACCGGGTACGAGGTCTTGGGCACCGGATTCGAGTGGTCGTCGGGCGACACGGCGGTGGTGGTCGTGGACAGCGCGGGGCTGGTGACGGCTTTGGGGAATGGGACGGCGACCGTAACGGCGGGGAGTGGCGGGGTGGTGGGGGAGGTGGTCGTTGCGGTGGAGCAGGTGGTGGCGGAGGTGCAAGTGGTGCCGGACTGGGTGGCGTTCGCGGCTATCGGGGACACGGCCCGGCTCGTGGCCGAGGCGGTGGACGCGAACGGGTATGGGGTGGCGAGCGCCGGGTTGAAGTGGTCTTCGAGTGACAATGCGGTGGCCGTGGTGGACGGCGCCGGGCTGGTTGCGGCGGTGGGGACTGGGGAGGCGACCGTGACGGCGGAGAGCGGTCAAGTGGAGGGAAGCGCGACCGCCTTTCTTGGTGGCGAGCGAGAGATTCTCGAGGCATTCTACCATGCAGCCGGCGGGCCACACTGGGTCAGGGACGACAACTGGCTCACGGACGCTCCGCTCGGTAACTGGTACGGTGTCGGCACAGATCTGGAGGGCCGGGTTACGGTAATATCCCTGAAGGACAACGGTTTAGAGGGCACCCTCCCACCCCACCTCGCAGGACTAATGGAGCTTCGCGTTCTCGACCTCAGCCCAACCCGTTGGGTTACATCCTGTGAGAGATCTACCGGATCGACCGAACATCGCTGGGCTCCTTATTCGTTTCCGACAACGATCACCAACACTGCGGATCGGCCCGATGTTCGGTTCCTGAGCCGTCGCGACGGAGACAACTGGACGGAAACGGTCGAAGTAATGTTGGACGATGCTTCTGCCACTTCTCTCACCAAGGGTGGCGCTTCCGGTTCCAAACCTCGCGTGAACCGGCTGACGGGCACCATCCCATCCGCACTGGGCCAGTTGTCCAATCTGGTCCGCCTAAGCCTCGCAGTCAACGAGTTCTCTGGGGCGATCCCGCCCAAGCTGGGTCAGTTGACTAGCTTGAGAGACCTTCACCTGTCCGCGAATCAGTTGTCCGGCCCAATTCCTCGAGAATTCGGGAATCTGATCGCGCTCGAGACGCTTGGTCTCTCCGATAACGAACTGACCGGCCCGATCCCCCGGGAGCTGTGGAGTCTGGCCGCTCTGGTCAATCTCGACATCTTCAACAATAGATTCGGCAGTCCGCTCCCTCCCGGTATTGCCAGTCTCACCCAGCTCAAATCATTCCGAGCGATTTGCGCCTCGCTGACCGGACCCATTCCCTCGGATCTCGGTGATCTTCGGCATTTGGAGCACGTGGATTTCTTCGGCAACGAGCTGTCCGGGCCGATCCCACTGGAGCTGGGCAATCTCAGGAATCTGGGGTGGCTTGGCCTCAGCTTCAACAGACTATCCGGTTCTGTGCCACCCGAACTTGGTGGTTTGTCTAGTCTGTCGCGCCTAGCACTAACCAGCAATGAAATGACCGGAGAGATCCCGCTGGCATTGAGTCGATTGTCTAGTCTCAAATATTTCGAATTGGGCTACAACCAGTTTTCGGGCTCGATCCCGCAGGAACTCGGGCGCCTAAGGGACTTGATTATCCTAAGGCTCGATGGGAACCGCCTCTCCGGCTCGATTCCGTCGGCACTCGGACGCTTGGCTCAATTGAAGTGGCTCGATCTGGCTGACAATCATCTATCTGGCTCGATTCCTCCGGAACTCGGGCAATTGTCCAATCTTGGCCTTCTAGCGCTACAGCGCAACGGGCTCGACGGCGGAATCCCACCGGAGCTTGGACGCCTCGGCAATCTGACCGATCTCTGGTTGGGCGGCAATCGACTTTCTGGCTCGATTCCGGCAGTACTTGGGCGTTCGGCCAACCTTCGACACTTGCTTCTCGATGGGAACGAACTGACGGGCCCAGTTCCGTCGGAGCTTGGGCAGCTAGTCAGGTTGCTATGGTTGAGTCTTGAGGATAATCGTCGTCTCTCCGGGTCTCTGCCGCTGGACCTGGCCAATCTCGACCGACTTCAAAGATTCGATTGGCTCTCTACCGACCTATGCGTTCCTCGCAACCATCGGTTCCGGAACTGGATTGCAGCGATTCCCGACGCCCGAGGTCCCGCGGACCGCACCTGCCCCGCCCTTCCGGCCAGCGTCCTCGAAGCCTTCCACAGCGCCACAGGGGGCGCGGGTTGGCGCAACAGCGCCAACTGGCTCACCGGTTCGCCGCTGTCCTCATGGCACGGAATCACGGTCGAAGACAGCCTCGTGACGGCGCTGGACCTGTCGGACAACAACCTGACGGGCACGCTGCCCCAGGAGATCGGCGAGTTTGTGGACGTGAAGGACATGAACCTAAGCGAGAACGGCCTTTCCGATACGATCCCGGCCACGATTGGCGATCTCGAACACCTCGGGTCGCTGAACCTCTCGAACAACGGCTTCGCGGGGCCGGTCCCACGAAGCATCGGAAGCCTGGACTCACTTCGGCGCCTCGACCTGTCCGGCAACGAAATGTCGGGGGCGCTTCCGAGTTCGTTCGTTCAACTCGGGGCGCTGGAGCAGCTTCGCTGGGATGGGAGCGGCATCTGCGCGCCGGAGGCTGTATGGTTCCAGACGTGGCTGTCATCGGTGGCAACAAGGGACGGGCCGACCTGCGATGCGCCGTATGTCCTTTCGATCCCGGGCGCGCACCTCACCCAGGCCACCCAGACCATCAGCGGCACGGTGCCGATCATCGCGGGTCGGCCAGCCCTGCTCCGGGTCTTCGCGACCGCCGACCGTGCGAACGACCATCAGCCAGTCGCGCGCGCGACATTGCGGGGCGGTGGTGGTCAGCCCTTCACGGGCCGCATGACGCTCGAATCGGTCCGCGGCGTGCCCGACGCCGTGGCCGTTGATGACCTTGCTCGATCCTACGGCACGGTGATCCCCGCCTCCGTGCTGCGGCCAGGTGTCGAGATGGTGGTGGAACTCGACCCGGACAACACCGTTCCCCGCGCGGTGGGGAGTCAGATGCGGCTGCCCGAGGTCGGAGGCCTCGGCTTGGATGTGCGCGAGCTTCCGGAGATGGCGTTGACCATTGTGCCGGTGGTTGCGGAGTCCAGCGCGGACAGGGGCGTGTTGGACTGGGTCGAGGGCCCAGCCGACCCGCCGGTCGAGCTCCTCCGGTCCATCCTGCCCATCGCCGACTTTGATCTGACGGTGCGCGAGCCTCTCCGCATCGCCCAGGCCCCGCGTGCACTGGTTTTCGACGATTGGCTGAACCTGCTTCAGGACATCGACCTGCTTAGGACGACCGAGGGAGAGAACGGATACTGGTACGGCGTGGTGCGGCGCGAAGGCGATGTTGGGATCGGTGGGATTGCGTACACCCCCGGGCGGGCAAGCCTTGGCATCGCCGACTCGGAGGTGTTCGCCCACGAGGTGGGGCACAATATGAGCCTGAATCACGCACCCTGCGGGGGGCCCAGTGGCATCGATCCAGACTTCCCCTACTGGGACGGGAGCATCGGGGTCCCCGGTTACGATTTCCGCTCCGGTGAGCTCGTGGACCCCTCGGCGCCCGACGTCATGTCGTACTGCGGCGGCGCTTGGAGGGGTGGGCCGATGCAGTGGATCAGCGACTACCACTTCACCAAGGCCATGGAGTATCGGCTAGACGTCGAGGCGGCCCAGACCGCCACCGCCGCCACCGCAGCGGCCGCTCGGCAGCCCTCACGCGCCCCCCGGCTTCTCGTCCGGGGCGGCATCAGCCCCGACGGCGACCTACACCTCGACCCTGCCTTCGTGCTGGACGCCCCCGCCAAGACCCCCACCGCCCCCGGACCCTACCGCATCGAAGCCGTCGCCAACGACGGCTCCTTCATCTCCGCGCACGACTTCGACATGGACGAGATCTCCGTGGGCGGCGGCGGCTTCCTGTTCCTCCTGCCGTTCAGCGAGGCGGCCATCGGCGACCTCGACCGCATCGTGCTCACAGGCCCCGAAGCCTCGGTCGCGCTCGACCGAGGTGCCCCCGTCGACCCGGTCGCCATCGTGCTGGACCGCGCGACGGGTCACATTCGCTCGATTCTGCGTGGGGAGGAGGCGGCCGCCGAGGCCGTGCGGGCGCAGGTGGTGGGCGCGCGGGCGGGGGCGGCCGTCGGCGGCGCCACCCTGACGCTCATCAGCTACGGCCTGCCGGGGTCCTAACGACCTCGAGCGCATCGTGCTCACTGCGGCATGCCGGGCACAGGGCCGCAGTCGACGAGAGCGACCCCGCGCTTGGGCACCGACGGTTGCCCCGGCCTACCACAGCACGGGCGCGGGGTAGCGGGAGATGGCCTCGTCGGGCGTCACGATCGTCATGCCGTGCAAGATGGCTTGGCAGACCAAGCCGCGGTCGAAGGGGTCGCCGTGCAACGCCGGCAAGAGGTCGTCGTGGGCGGCGGACCGCTCGTCGAACGGAAGCGGTTCCAATCCGAGCCATTCGCGGCGGCTCGTCACGTAGCTTCGCGGCGACAGGGGCAGCGGCAGGCGGCCGATTCGGTGTTTGATCGCGATTTCCCAAGCGGATAGCGCGCTCAGATAGACCGCGTTGCCGGGGTCGCGGCACGCCGAGAGGGCCCTTGGGGACAGTTGCGCGTCGTCCGCGGCAAGCCAGAGAAAGGTGCAGGTGTCGACGAGGAGTCTCATGGTTCGCGACTACGAACCGCCACCGTCCGTGAGCCGCGTCACTCGCCCTTGGCGCGCTTCGGACGACCCGCGTCCCTCGGGCCCGTAGCGGCGGCCCCGAAACGCTCCAACAGGTCGATGGGCAGCGGCTCGAAGAAGCTCTCGGGAATCGCCAAGCCACGGTCGATTCCGACCGGGCGCATCGCGCGGGGAACGTCGCGTATCGGTCGGATCTCCGCGACCGGCACGTTGCGGCGGCACAGAACGATCGTCTCCCCGGCTTCGACCCGGGCCACGTAGCGGGAAAGGCTCGCCCGCGCGTCGGCTATGTTGACCTTGTTCATAGCTAGGAACCTAGCGTACTCGTGGCCCGAGGACAATTGGGGCGTCCCATGGGCGGCGCTGCCCGAGCTGGACCACTTGGTCGCGAGGCGCCTGTGGGAGGCCGTGGTCATGGCGCTTCGCCCCGACACTGCGGAGGGACGAGGTATCCGGTGTCTTGGATGCAAACGGTCGATGGCCACTTGTTCGCGGTGGCGGTCAGGGAGACGTCAAGATTACCGGGCCCCCTCGCACCACACTTGCCGTGGTGCCGGGCGAGGGTCCATCCTGAGCGCTTGGGCCAACAATCGGTGACCAGCCTAGCCAGGGTTCCCATGCTGCCACGCCAAGTCCGCCACATGACCGCCCAGCCCGGGAGGCTCGTTCGCCCCCTGCTGACGGGCACCCTGTTGGTCGTGCTCGGGTGCGGCGACGAGGCGCCCGTCGAGCCGCCCGTTCCGGTTGCCACCATGGTGACCGTGTCGCCGGCGTCGTCGACGACGCAGGCGCTGGACGACACGGTGCGGTTGTCGGCCACGGTGCTGGACCAAGATGGGCGGGTGATGGCCACCGCGGTCGTCGAGTGGTCGTCGGGCGACACGGCGGTGGCCGTGGTGGACAGCGCGGGGTTGGTGACGGCGGTTGGCAGTGGCGCCGCGAGGGTGACGGCGGGGAGTGGTGGGGTGGCGGGGGAGGCGGTCATCACGGTCGAGCAGGTGGTGGCGGAAGTGCGGGTGGTGCCGGACTCGGTGACGTTCGTGGCCATTGGCGACACCGTCCGGATGGTGGCCGAGTCGGTGGACGCGAACGGGCATGGGGTGGTGGGCGCCGACGTTGAGTGGTCCTCCAGCGACGAGACGGTGGCCGTGGTGGACAGTACCGGCCTGGTGACGGTGGTCGCCAACGGTACTGCGACGACGACCGCCGCGAGTGGCGGGGTGGCGGGGGAAGCAGTCGTCACGGTCGAGCAGGCGGTCGCTGAAGTGCGGGTGGTGCCTGACTCGGTGGTGTTCGCGTCCATCGGCGACACGGCCCGGCTCGCGGCCGAACCGGTGGACGCGAACGGGCATGAGGTGGCCGGTGCCGACGTTGAGTGGTCATCGAGCGACGAGACGGTCGCCTTGGTGGACAGCGCCGGGCTGGTGGCGGCGGTCGCCAACGGAACTGCGGCGGTGACCGCCGCGGGTTATGGCGTCGTGGGGGAAGTCGTCGTCATGGTTGAGCAGATCGTCACCGAAGTACGGGTGACGCCGGACTCAGTGACGTTGTGGGCGGTCGGCGACACTATCCGATTGGGCGCCGAAATGGTGGATGGGAACGGACACGCGGTGGCGGATACAGAGCGAGTGTGGTGGTCGTCGAACGACGACGCGGTTGCCACGGTCAACCGGACGGGGCTGGTCACGGCCATGCGCGACGGCGTGACCACCATTGAGGCCGAGCGCGGGTCCATGACCGGCAACGCATGGGTGCTGGTCAAGTCCGATTATTCGGAACGAGATGCCCTACGAGCGTTCTATTCCGCCACCGGTGGACCATCATGGATTAACGACGACAACTGGCTTACCGATGCGCCCCTGGATGATTGGCACGGCATCGAAACGAACCCACAGGGTCGCGTCATCCGCATTGCACTGAATGGAAACGGTCTCCAGGGCCACATTCCGCGTGAACTCGGCAGATTGTCCGAACTAGCCGTTCTGGATCTCGGCAACTTACGTAATGCTTGGTACTTTCCGTGCGGAGATGCTGACTTTCCAGATAGTAATCGCCTATCGGGTTCGATACCACGGGAGCTCGGCCGTCTAACCAACTTGGAGGTGCTCAATCTTGGCAGCAACATACTCTCTGGCTCGATTCCACCTGAGCTCGGCAACCTCACAAAGCTTCGTTGGCTGTATTTGCATAACAACGACCTCTCAGGCCCGATTCCCGAAGAATTGTGGTACTTGAGCTCGCTCGAGAGGCTTCATCTGTCATTCAATCGCCTCACTGGTCCGATTTCCTCCGAAATTGGACGATTGACCAAGCTGAAGTGGCTCGCGTTGCAATGCAACGACCTGAGTGGACCGCTGCCCGACGCGATTGGCTCCCTTAAAGCCATCGAATGGCTTCAGCTATACGAGACAGGCCTCTCCGGTCGCCTTCCGTCCTCCGTCGACCAACTCCGGGAGTTGTATGTGCTCCACCTCCATGGGAACCAGTTCTCAGGCAATATCTCGCCCGGTCTTGCCGCCGATCTTGCCGATCTCCCGAGACTTCAGGTCCTTCAGCTGTCTGGCAACCTGTTGTCCGGCTCCATCCCGCGAGAGCTGGGCGGTTCTCGAAGCATTCGAACGCTAAACCTCGAGGGGAACCAGTTGACGGGCATGGTGCCGCCGGAGATCGGCGACCTCAACCGGCTTCGTTCTCTTAGGTTGCGAGACAACCCCGGTCTGGTGGGCCCCTTCCCTCTCTCGCTGACCCGGTTGACGAATGTGCAATACGTCTACTGGCGGAACACGCAGCTGTGCGTGCCCCGCAACCAACGCTTCTGGAGTTGGGCGGAATCGATGGGGTATTTTCGGCCGCGGCGGACCTTGGGACGCATGTGCGAGGGACTTCCAACCGAAGTCCTTGAGGGCTTCTACAAGGGGACGGGAGGGTTGGGATGGGCGCAAAACGGCAACTGGCTCACCGAATCCCCACTGTCATCTTGGTACGGGATCACGGTGGAGGACGGCCTCGTCACGGCGCTCGATCTCTCGGGCAATGAGCTTGCGGGACACCTGCCTTCCGAGATCGGCGAGTTCATGGATGTCAAGAACTTGGATTTGAGTGACAATCAACTGTCCGGGGTCTTGCCGACCAGCATTGGCGATCTGGCGCGGCTTGAGACGCTCTACCTGAAGGACAACGAGTTCTCCGGTGTGGTTCCACACAGCCTCGGCCGCTTGGGCGCGCTAAAGCGTCTGGACCTGTCCGACAACGACATGGAAGGGGCACTACCGGGCACGTTCACCGATCTTGGCGCCCTGGAGGAGTTTCGGTGGCAGGGTAGCGGCGCGTGCGCTCCGGAGGCGACTTGGTTCCAGACCTGGTTGTCTTCGCTCTCGACGCGAGATGGGCCCACTTGCGATGCTCCCTTTCTCTTGTCGATTCCGGGCGCGCACCTGACTCAGGCGACTCAGGACTTGGCGGGTACGGTGCCGGTCATTGCCGGAAGACCCGCCCTGCTCAGGGTGTTCGCGACCGCAGACCGCGCGAACGACCATGGGGCGGGGGCGCGCGCCGTGTTGCGCTCGGGCAGCCAGCCGACCGTGTCCTTAGACATGGTCCTCGAATCTGCGCGCGGCATCCCCGATGACCTTGTGTTGGAAGATCTTGCTCGGTCCTATAACGCGGTGATCCCCGCGTCAATGCTGCGGCCAGGAGTGGAAATGGTGGTGGAGGTCGACCCGGACGGTACCGTTGCATGGGCGCGAGGGAGTCAGGTTCGGCTGCCGGAGGTCGGGCACCTTGGCGTGGATGTGCGCGAGCTGCCAACGGCGGAGCTGACGATTGTGCCGATCATCGCCGAGTCAAATTCGGACCGCAGCGTCTTGGATTGGGTGGAGTCGTCGGGAGACGCGCCGATTCAGTTCCTGAGGTCAATCCTGCCCATCGGGGACCTTAGTCTGGAGGTTCGCGAACCGTTCGTCGTCGCCCAGCCGCCTAGGGCGGCGAATGGGGACGATTGGGAGCGACTACTTCAGGACATCGACCTGCTTAGGACGACCGAGGGCGAGAGCGGATACTGGTACGGCGTTGTGCAGCGCGAGGGCGATGTGGGAATCGGTGGGATCGCGTACATCGCGGGACGATCAAGCCTCGGCGTCCCCGACTCGGAGGTGTTCGCCCACGAGGTCGGGCACAACATGAGCCTGCTGCACGCGCCTTGCGGAAACCCCGCCCTGCTGGATTCGGACTTCCCCTACCCGGACGGCAGCATCGGTGTCCCCGGCTACGACTTCCGCTCCGGCGAGCTCGTGGCCCCTTCGTCACCCGAACTCATGTCGTATTGCGGCGGCGCGTGGCGGGGCGGGCCGATGCAGTGGATCAGCGACTACAACTTCACCAAGGCCATGGAGTATCGGCTGACCGAGGAGGCGGCACGGACCGCCACCGCGGCGGCCGCGCAGCAGCCTCCACGCGGTCCCCGCCTCCTCATACGGGGCGGCATCAGCCCCGATGGCGACCTTCACCTCGACCCCGCCTTCGTGCTCGACGCGCCGGTTAGGACCCCCACCGCCCCCGGCCCCTACCGCATCGAAGGACTCAGCACCGACGGCTCCACCATCTTCGAGCACGACTTCGACATGGACGAGGTCTCCGTGGGCGGCGGCGGCTTCCTGTTCCTCCTGCCGTTCAGCGAGGCGGCCATAGGCGACCTCGACCGCATCGTGCTCACGGGTCCGGACGGGATCGTTGCGCTCGACCGAGGAGCCCCCGTCGACCCGGTCGCCATCGTGCTGGACCGCGCCACGGGGCGGATCCGCTCGATCCTGCGCGGGGAAGGGGCGGTCGAGGCGGTTCAGGCTCAGGCGGTTGGCGTGCGTGCGGGGGCGGCCGCCGTGGGCGCCACCCGGACGCTGATCAGCCGGGGTCTGCCGGACATTCCGCGATAGACGGCACAAGACGCGCGCGCTTGCGCATCCACGATTGCCGGGCCGGGTCGCCCCTATCGCGTACGATACGGGCCCTGCCGCGTCACGCTTGCCACGGTGCCGGGCGAGGGTCCATCCTGAGCCCTTGGCCGGACGAATCGGTGACCAACTTAACCAAGGTTCCCATGCTTCCACGCCGACACCGCAACGCCAATCGGGTCTCCGGGCCCATGTGGCAGCCCCGGCGGGACCCCAGCAGGACCGCCCGGCCCGCGAGGCTCGTTCGCCCTTTGTTGACGGGGGTCCTGTTCGTCGCGCTCGGGTGCGGCGACGAAGCGCCCGTCGAGCCGCCCGCTCCGGTCGCCACCACGTTGACCGTGTCTCCCGCGTCGTCGACGATGCAGGCGCTGGACGACACGGTGCGGTTGTCGGCCACCGTGTTGGACCAGGATGGACGGGTGATGGCGGCGGCGGTCGTCGAGTGGTCGTCCAGCGACGAGGCGGTGGCTGTGGTGGACGGCGCAGGGCTGGTGACGGCGACGGGGAATGGGACGGCGACGGTGACGGCGGGGAATGGTGGGGTGGTGGGGGAGGCGGTCGTGACGGTCGCGCAAGTGGTGGCCGAGGTGCGGGTCGTGCCGGATTCGGTGGCGTTCGCGGCTATTGGCGACACGGCCCGACTGGTGGCCGAGGCGGTGGACGCGAACGGGCATGGGGTGGCGGGGGCGGCGGTGGAGTGGTCGTCGAGCGACACTGCGGTGGTTGTGGTGGACAGTGCTGGCTTGATGACGGCGGTGGGGAACGGCACCGTGAGGGTGACGGCGGAGAATGGCGGGGTGATGGGGGAGGTGGTGGTCACGGTCGAGCAGGTGGTGGCGGAGGTGCGGGTGGCGCCGGACTCGGTGGCGTTCGCGGCTATCGGGGACACTGCCCGGATCGCAGCCGAGGCATTGGACGCGAACGGGCATGGGGTGGGGGGAGCAACGGTGGAGTGGTCGTCGGGCGACACGGTGGTGGCGGTGGTGGACAGCGCCGGGCTCGTGACGGCGGTCGGGAATGGGACGGCGACGGTGACGGCGGGGAGTGGTGGGGTGGTGGGGGAGGCGGTCGTTACGGTCGAGCAGGTGGTGGCGGGGGTGCGGGTGGTACCGGACTCGGTGACGTTCGCGGCTATCGGGGACACGACCCGGCTGGTAGCCGAGGCATTGGACGCGAATGGGCATGGGGTGGCGGGCGCGGCGGTGGAGTGGTCGTCGGGCGACACGGCGGTGGCCGTGGTGGATAACGCCGGGCTGGTGACGACTGTGGGGAATGGGACGGCGGCCGTGACGGCGGGAAGCGGTGGGGTGGTGGGGGAGGCGGTCGTTACGGTCGAGCAGGTGGTGGCGGAGGTGCGGGTGGTACCGGACTCGGTGACGTTCGCGGCCATTGGCGACACGGTGCGGCTGGTCGCCGAGGCGGTCGACACGAACGGCCATGTAGTGGATGGCATCGACTTCGAATGGTCGTCCAGCGACGAGGCGGTGGCCGTGGTGGACAGCGCCGGGCTGGTGACGGCGGTGGGAAATGGGACGGCGACCGTGACGGCGGCGAGTGGTGGGGTGGTGGGGCAGGCAAGCGTCCTGCTTGACGGTCAGCGGGAGATCCTCAGGATCCTCTACGAGGCCACCGACGGGCCCATGTGGGTAAGGAAGGACCACTGGCTCACGGCCGCCCCACTTGATGACTGGTACGGCATTAGCACCGATCGACTCGGAAACGTGGAAGCGATCTGGCTTCAAGATAACGGACTACACGGCGTGCTCCCCCCCGAAGTCGGCGGCCTCACAGAACTCCGCTACCTTTCGCTAGGCTCCGCCGGCTCGCGCATTGGCATCTGCTCCGACGGCGCGCCTCACGAATACGTCGTCGGACCACCCAGGTACCACTCAGCAGTCGAAGCGACAATTGACCCGCCGAGCGAAAAAGCTGTCGCCGGCCTCCGGCACCCCAGTGAAGCGCTACTGCCAAGGGACATGCTCAGGGCTGATGTCCATTCGCTTCCAGATGTTACCGACGGTCTCCGTTGGTCCAACAGTACCGCGGCCAGTCCGAATCGCATCAGTGGCCCAATTCCACCTGAATTGGGAAAGTTAGTGAAGCTTGAGACCCTTGATCTTGAGGGCAATGCGTTCTCTGGGCCCATACCCTTTGACTTTGGTCAGTTGGTCGGCTTGAAGTACCTATCCCTTAGCAAGAATCGACTTTCCGCCTCGATTCCTCCACAAATCGGCAACCTCACCGCCCTCAAGACACTTGATCTTTCCCAGAATACCCTGACCGGCCCCATCCCGCCTGAGTTAGGGGCATTGATTGAACTGAGAGCACTTCGGTTGTTCAGCAACGCTTTCGACAGCGAGCTTCCGCCCGAAATCGGCCAACTCACCGCACTCCGATCTCTGGTTGCTTTTTGCGCTCGCCTCTCGGGTTCGATTCCATCGGAGCTGGGTAACTTGGCCAGTCTAGAGGAACTCCATCTTGCCGACAACCTATTTGTCGGCCACATCCCTTTGGAGTTGGGGCGACTAGCCAACTTGACAAAACTGTGGTTGTTTGAGAACCAGCTCTCTGGACAAATTCCGCCGGAGCTAGGCAACCTAGTGAGCCTACGGGTACTCCATCTCGCCGACAACCTCCTAGTCGGCCAAATCCCGTCGGAGTTGGCCAAGTTGGCCAACTTGGAAGAGCTTGCCTTATACGAAAACCAACTATCTGGTCCGATACCGCCAGTACTCCGGAGCCTATCCAAACTCAACTTGCTGCTTCTTGCCAAGAATCAGCTCGTCGGCTACATCCCGGCTGGACTCAGCAGTCTCGCAAATCTGTATGGCCTTTGGCTGGGCGGAAACCAACTCTCCGGTCCGATACCGCCGGAATTTGGGCACTTAACCAATTTGCGTAGTCTCCATTTGGACAACAATCGACTGTCCGGCCGCATTCCACCAGAATTGGGTGGTCTTGCCAACCTGCGCGAGCTCTGGTTGGGTGTCAACCGCCTCTCTGGCGCGATACCGCCGGAGCTGGGACGTTTGGCAAGTCTATCTCAGCTCTTGTTGTTCAGGAACCAACTCGCAGGTCCAATCCCGCCGGAATTCGGGCGTGACAAACCTCTCAACATTGTGGCTGCACGAGAGCTCACTGTCTGGCCCGATTCCGCTGGAGCTCACGAACCTCCAACAACTTGGAAGTTTTCTCTGGCACGGCACCGATCTATGCGTTCCCCGCAACCATCGGTTCCGGGCCTGGCTTGCGGTGATCTCCGATGCCCGAGGTCCCGCGGACCGCGCATGCCCCGCCCTCCCGACCGAAGTCCTCGAGGTCTTTCACAACGCAACCGGAGGCGCGGGTTGGCGCAACAGCGCCAACTGGCTCACCGAAGCCCCGCTGGCCTCGTGGCACGGAATCACGGTCGAGGACAGCCTCGTGACGGCGCTGGACCTGTCGGACAACAACCTGACCGGCACGTTGCCCCCGGAGATCGGCGAGTTTGTGGACGTGAAGCGCGTGGACCTGAGCGACAACGGCCTGTCCGATGCGATCCCGGCCGCTGTTGGCGATCTTGAACACCTCGAGTCGCTGGACCTCTCGAACAACGGATTCACGGGGCTGATCGCACGCAGCATCGGAAGCCTCGATTCGCTCCGGGACCTCGACCTGTCCGGCAACGAGATGTCGGGGGCGCTTCCGAGTTCGTTCGCCGAGCTCGGCGCGCTGGAGGAGCTGCGCTGGAGCGAGAGCGGCGTTTGCGCTCCAGAGGCGGCGTGGTTCCAATCGTGGCTGTCAGCGGTGGCGACACGCGAGGGCCCCACGTGCGATGCACCGTTCGTCCTTTCGATCCCGGACGCGCACCTCACCCAGGCCACCCAGACCATGGATGGCACGGTGCCGATCATCGCGGGGCGGCCAGCCCTGCTCCGAGTCTTCGCGACGGCCGACCGTGCGAACGACCATCGGCCGGTCGCGCGCGCCACCCTGCGGGTTGGGAGTGGTCAGCCCTTCACGGGCCGCATGACGCTGGAATCGTCCCGCGGGGTGCCCGATGCCGTTGTCGTTGAGGATCTTGCGCGATCCTACGGCACTGTTGTCCCCGCGTCCGTGCTGCGGCCAGGTGTCGAGATGGTGGTGGAACTGGATCCGGACAACACCATCCCTCGAGCAACGGGGAGTCAGATGCGGCTGCCCGAGGTCGGAGGCCTCGGCTTGGATGTGCGCGAGCTGCCGGAGATGGCGTTGACCATTGTGCCGGTGGTTGCGGAGTCGAGCGCGGACAGCAGCGTGGTGAACTGGGTCCAAGCCGCATCTAACGCTCCGATCGAGCTCCTCCGGTCCATCCTGCCCATCGCCGACCTCGATCTGACGGTTCGCGAGCCTCTCCGCGTCGCCCGGGCTCCGCGTGCACTGATCGTCAACGACTGGGTGAACCTGCTTCAGGACATCGACCTGCTTCGCGCCACCGAAGGCAGTGGCGGATACTGGTACGGCGTGGTACGACGCGAAGGGGAAGCGGGAATCGGTGGGATCGCGTACGTCCCCGGACGGGCGAGCCTCGGCATTGCCGACTCGGAAGTGTTCGCCCACGAGGTGGGGCACAACATGAGCCTGAAACACGCACCCTGCGGGGGGCCCAGTGGCATCGATCCAGACTTCCCATACTGGGACGGCAGCATCGGGGTCCCCGGTTACGACTTCCGCTCCGGCGAGCTCGTGGAACCCTCGGCGCCCGACGTCATGTCGTACTGCGGCGGCGCGTGGCGCGGCGGGCCGATGCAGTGGATCAGCGACTACCACTTCACCAAGGCCATGGAGTATCGACTGACCGAGGAGGCGGCACGGACCGCCACGGCGACGGCGACCCAGCCGCCCCCACCCGCCCCCCGCCTCCTCGTCCGGGGCGGCATCAGCCCCGACGGGGACCTCCACCTCGACCCCGCCTTTGTGTTGGACGCCCCCGCCAAGACCTCCACCGCTCCCGGACCCTACCGCATCGATGGTCTCGCGGCCGACGGCTCCACCATCTTCGAGCACAGCTTCGCCATGCAGGAGGTCTCCGTGGGTGGCGGCGGCTTCCTGTTCCTCCTGCCGTTCAGCGAGGCGGACATCGGCGACCTCGATCGAATCGTGCTCACGGGTCCCGACGGGACGGTCGTGCTCGACCGCGACGCCCCCGTCGACCCGGTCGCCATCGTGCTGGACCGCGCGACGGGCCGCATCCGATCGATCCTGCGCGGGGAAGGGGCGGTCGAGGCCGTGCAGGCGCAGGTGGTGGGCGCGCGGGCGGGGGCGATGGCCGTGGGCGCTACCCGGACGCTCATCAGCTACGGCCTGCCGGACATTCCGCGATAGACGGCACGAAGAGCCCGCAGACCAACTCCCCCCGGCATTCGAGCGGCGTTGCGTCCGCACTGGACCGCCGCGCGCCGCGTTGCCGTTCGGCCCAATGGCTCCGCTATTCGACCTTCAAGGCGCCTAGCCGGCCCGGCGCCCCACCCCTCTCGGTGCTCGAGCGTATTCATCCACGAGCTTGGGCAGCCCCTTCACGCCGCCCGCACCGCCCTCTTCACCAGGTTCCGCACCAGCGGGATCTTGAAGTGGTTGTAGTTGAGCGGCCTGGCGCCCTCCGCGGCCAGCTCGCCCGCCTCCGTGGCCGTGGCCTCGTTGGGCGTGCGTCCGCGCACCAGCTCCTCCACCTCCACCAGGCGTCGCGGGACGCACTCCACGGCCCCGCACACGATGCGCGCGTCCTCGATGCGGCCGTCGGCCACCCGGAACGCCGCCGCCACGTTGACCAGCGGGAAGTCCCAGGTCCTGCGGTCCGACACCTTCTCGAAGTGGAAGCGGGCGCCCGCCCAGCGCGCCGGGACCCGCACGGCGGTGAGCAGGTCGCCGGGGTCGAGCACGGTCATGCGGGTGATGTCCACGCCGGGGGGCATGAAGAACTCCCCGGCCGGGATCACCCGCTCGCCGCGGGCGTTGCGCGCCACCATCTCCGCGTCCAGCGCCACCAGCGCGGGCGCCGCGTCGGACGGGGTGACCGCCACGCACCGGTCGGCGCCGAAAATGGCGTGCTCGCGGTTCATCCCCTCCGGCGCGCCCGCGTAGCATACGTTGCCCCCCGCGCGGTAGCAGGGCATGCCGTAGCGGTAGTACCAGCAGCGGGCGTCTTGGCAGAGGTTGCCGCCGAGCGTGCCGGCGTTGCGGATCTGCGGGCTGGCCACCACGCTCACAGCCTCCGCCAGCAAGCCGTAGCGGTCGCGCACCAGCGGGTCGCCCTCCACGTCGGCGAGGCTGGTCATGGCCCCGATCTCGATGCCGTCGGCGACCTCGCGCACCCCCCTCAGCTCGTCCAGCGCCTCCAAGTCGACCACCACGGAGGGCCGTTTTCCCCGGTTCTTGAACCAGTCCAGGCTGTCGTAGCCGCCCGCGAGCGCCCAAGCGTCGCGGCCGTGCTCCCGCAGCAGCGCCAGCGCGCTCTCCACGTCGGTGGGCCGAACCAGATCGAAGTGGGGCATCATGTCCTTCATCATGGCCACCTCCCTACTGCGTGTTGACCTGCAGCGGACCGTGCGACTGCGGTTGCCGCGCGACGGCGTTCACGATCATGTCCGGCACCACCGGGACGCGGTTGAAGTAGTGGCCGCCCAGCGCGTCCGAGATCGCGCACAGGAGCGCCGCGGCCGAACATCCCATGAGGGGTTCGCCGACCCCCTTGGCACCCACGGGATTCTGCGGATCCGCGATGTCGGTGGCGTCCCAGTCCATGTGCGAGGGCACGTCCAGGTAGGACGGCGGCTTGGCTTGGTGGTAGCCGATGTTGCCCGCCACGCCGTAGCGCGTGTCGTAGATGTGACGCTCGAGGCAGGCCATGCCGAAGCCCATGGCCGCGCCTCCCCTGATTTGGGCGGCCAGCCCCATGGGATGCACCACGGTCCCGCAGTCTGCCACGCCCAGATAGTCGATGATCTCGTACATGCCCGTCTCGACATCGAGCTCGATCTCGATGAAGCCGGCGGCCAGCGCGGGCACGGTGTCGTGGCGGGGAAGGTTGTCGCGGGCGACCCCGATCAGCCCGGTGCCCGCCAGACTCCCCACCGACCGCTTGGTAATGTCGTTCAGGTCGTCGGGGAACTCCTCGCCGCTGTAGCGTCCGCCCAGCTCGATGGCCCGCGCCGCGGCCCGCGCGTGGCTCACGCGGCGGGAGGGGTTGGCGCGGGCGAAGGTGGCCTCCTCGCCGATCTCGTAGTCCTCCGGCGAGCCACCCAGCTCCATGGCCGCGATCGCCCGCAGCTTCTCCGCCGCGTCCAGCGCGGCCGCGTGCCCGGCGCGGGTCATGGTGAAGGTCGTGTTGCTGCCGACCTGGGCGCTGCTCGAGGCGAGGTTGCGCGAGGAGTCGCCGCGCACCAGCTCGACGTTGTCCCACTCGTATCCGAGCAGCTCGGCCGCCACCCGGGAGGTGGCCGCGTAGGAATAGGTGCCGAGGTTGCCGACCCCGGTGTGGATGTGCAGCCGCCCGTCGGGCGCGATGCGCACGAGCCCGTCCTGGCCGCTCGAACCCGCCCCGTGGTAGGCTTGGCCGATCCCCACCCCGGTCACGCGCGATCCGCGCCGCTGGCCGCTGCGGGCGCGCCGCTCCTCCCATCCGAAGCGCTCGGCCCCCTTGGCGAGCGCCTCCCCCAGATGGGCGCTGGTGATGGCGACCTGTCCTCCGCCGTAGCGCGAGTCGCTGTCGGGGGCGTTGACGGCGCGGATGGCGAGCGGGTCGATCCCCAGCTGGGACGCGGCCTTGTCCAGGATGGGCTCCACCGCGCACGCGATCTGGTTCTGGCCCGGCCCTCTCTGCGCGCCCCGGGCGGGCGTGTTGGTGAGGACCGGAAGCCCCCGGAACCGCATCGCGGGCGGCGTATAGACGATGGTGACGGCGCCGGCGGCGCTGTTGAAGTCCCCGAAGCCGCTGTTGGGCCCGTTTTCCTGGACGATGAAGAGGTCCACCGCGGTGATGCGGCCGTCGGGCCGGAAGCCCATGCGGATGCGGCCCTGGAACCCCGCCCGCGCGGAGCCGATGGCGTACTCCTCGGCCCGGCTGACGCGCATCATCACCGGCCGCCCGGTCTTGCGGGACATGTGCGCCGGCACCGACATGATGGGGTAGGCGGCGCCCTTGGAGCCGAACCCGCCGCCACAGTACTCGGCCACGAGGACCAGGTCCTCCGGGGGGATGCCGATGTAGCGCGCCAGGCCGTTCAGCGTCGCGCTCTGGCTCTGACTGGACCCGAACACGTGGCACTTGCCGTTCCGCCAGTAGGCCATCGCCGTGCGCGGCTCCATCGAATGGTGCGACGTGCCCGCGGTGACGAAGGTCTCGTCGAGCACCAGCGTCGCGTCCCGAAAGCCCGCCTCGACGTCCCCGTAGGACCACTCGGTGGTGACCTCGCCCATGGGCAGCTGGCCGTCGGTGGCGCCCGCGAAGTCGGCCTCGGTCCACTTGACCTCGGAGATGGGGTCGCCGCGCTGGGAGGTGTTGCCCTCGGCGCGCGCGTTGGGGCCGCCGGGACGCAGGCTCTCCAGGGGGTCCACCACGAAGGGGAGCGGTTCGAGGTCGAGCCGGACCTTGGCGATGGCGTCCTGGGCGGTGGTCTCGTCCACCGCGGCCAGCGCCGCGATGGGCTCGCCCACGAAGTGGGGGGTGTCGGTGAGGATCGGGTTGCCGGGCGCCTCGATCGCGGGCACCTCGTCGGCCCTCAGGATGGCCACCACGCCCTCCATGGCGAGCGCCTCAGAGGTGTCGATGCCGCGCACCCGGGCGTGCGGCATGGGGCTCGTGATGAGCCGGCAGAAGAGCATGCCGTCGGCGCGGAAGTCCTCCGCGTAGCGCGCCCTTCCGGTGACCTTGGCGATCACGTCCGGGGGCGTGAAGTCCCTGCCGATGAGCTCAGCCATTGGACACCTCCTCGGCGGTCGCCCGCCCGTTCGCGGCGGCGCGCATGACCCCGTTCAGGTAGTGGTCGTAGGCCCCGCAGCGGCAGAGGTTGCCGGACATGGCGCGGCGCGCCTCCTCGCGGGTCGGGTTGGGGTTGGCGCGCAGCAGGGCGGCGGCGGCCACGACCTGTCCCGGGGTGCAGAACCCGCACTGCGGCGCCAGCTCGTCGATGAAGGCGCGCTGCACCGGATGGAGCGTTCCGTCCTCGCCCTCGAGCCCCTCCACCGTGGTCACCTCCCGCTCGCCCACGCGCTGCGTGAGCGTGGAGCACGAGTAGTGGGCGACGCCGTCGATCATGACGGTGCAGGCGCCGCACTCGGCCCGGTCGCAGCCCAGCTTGGTGCCGGTGAGCCCCAGCTTGTAGCGGAGCGTCATGGCGAGCGTCTCCTGCGGCAGCACGTCGACCCGTCGGGTCCGTCCGTTCACGCGGATGGACACCAGCCGGGGCACGCTGGCGCGGGCGGACGTCGCGGCGGGACCCGCGAAGTACGCGAACGCCGACACGGAGGCGCCGGTGGCGATGACACCCTTGATGAACCGGCGGCGGGAGATGTTGGCCCGCCCGGGGAGGTGTGCCGGCAGCCCCTCCCAAGGCGAGTCTCCCACCGGGGGCGCTCCCGAGTCGGGGGGGTTCTGAACGATGGGGGGCAACCGGTCGGCCATGTGTCCTCCGTTCCCGCCTGGGTTTCGCGGGCGCGTTCGCCACGCTTGTCGGAACCCGCGTCGCGCCAACCACGGCGGACGCGCCGACGACCCACCGGGATCGCCCGCTCCGGCCCTGCTGATGGTACGCTGGCGCGTGGCGCGGGACAACCACAGTTTGCTTCGCGGATCGTGAATCGAATCGACGGGTGGCTCGGCGAACGCAAGCCGTTGAGCTCGAAGCGGCTCTTGCCGCGGATGGCCGGGCCGGTGTTGCGGGACGACGGATGACGGGAGGCGCGCAGTGGGACACCGAAACCTCGCGGGATACCCGCCGGGCGCGCGGCCGTGAACACGCGCGCCATCCTCGTCGGGCTGGCCCTCGGGCTCGGGCTGGGGGTCGCCGCCTCCGCGACCGGATCCCCGGCGCTTCTGCGGGCGGCCGAGGCCGTCGAGCCCCTCGGTCAGGTCTTCCTGCGCGCCATTCAGATGGTCGTCGTCCCGCTGGTGGCCGCGGTCGTGTTCGTGGGGGTGGCGCGGATTGGCGACCTGCGCAGGCTGGGTCGGCTCGGCGGGCTGGCGGTGGGCTTCTTCTGGGTGACGACGCTGCCGGCGATCCTGATCGGGATGGGGGTGATGGGCTTGGCGCTCACCTTCACCACCCCGGTGCCTCCGCCGACCCCCGCGACCGATCTGGACACCGCGACGCCGGGGGTGGTCGACTTCCTGGTCAACCTCGTGCCGCGCAATCCCGTCGAGGCGGCCGCCGACGGATCCCTGCTCTCCCTCCTCATCTTCGTCGTCCTCCTCGGGGCGGCGGCGACGACCCTGCCGGAGGGGAGGCGGGAGGCGCTCACGTCGGTGGCCGAAGCGGCCGGCGACGCGCTCATCAAGCTCATGACCTGGGTGCTGTGGACGGCGCCCGCGGGCGTGTTCGGCCTCGCCGCCCCGGTCATCGCGCGGACGGGCATGGCGATGCTCCAGAACCTCGCCGTCTTCATCGTCGCCGTCGTGGTGGGCCTCTTCATCCTCAAGGGCGTCGTGCTGCTGCCGATGGTCCGGATGCTCGGCGGAGTCGGGCCCGGGCGGTTCATCCGGGGAACCGTGGGCTCGTACACGGTGGGCTTCACCACGACGACGTCGGTGGGGACGCTGCCGGTGATGCTGCGCGAGGCGGAGCGGCTGGGGCTGGCCAGGAACACCTTCTCGCTGGTGCTGCCGTTGGCGGCGTCGATCAACCGTCCGGGCAGCGCGCTCTTCCAGGCCACGTCGCTGGTGTTCTTGGCCGCCATGTACGGGGTGCCGCTCGACGGAGGGCTGATCGCGGCGGCCGTGCTGGCGATCTTCCTCGCCTCCATGACCGTCGCCCCGGTCCCCAGCGCCAGCATCGTGACCATGGCCCCCGCGCTCGAGGTGGTGGGCGTGCCGATCGCCGGGCTCGGGATTCTGCTGGGCGTGGACCGCGTGCCGGACGTGTTCCGCTCCGCGACCAACGTGATTGGTCACATGGCGGCGGCAACCACCGTGGACGGGATGACTCGGGGCGGGAGGGTGGGGTCGGGTGGTGGGAAGGCGTCCCGCCTCCCGCCGTGAACCGGAGGGAGCATGCGGGCCGTTGCACCGGAATGAGGGAGGTCCGCCACCCCGGCGCGGCGGGTTCGTAGCCCCCGGCATCCGTAACCGCAAGCCCTCCGCCTCGGCCTCGGTGGAATCCAGAAAGGCGTTGCAGGCATCCAGCTCCCGTTGGGTTTCGGGGAACGGACGCCCTTCATGAGAATTTTCCGCCCTTAAGCGACCCGGATCCCGAGGAAACGAGAATCATCGTTACGTAAGGGGCCGGAAACGCGAAAAAAGCGCGTCTAGTCCCCGGCGGCCGGACCGCCCGCGTAACCACTCCGTAGGTCGCGTCGGTGACAGCGGGCCGTCCGCGATGGTAGATTTCGCGCCATGCGAGGACTTCTCTCTTCCGGGCATGCGCTCATCTCCGAGGCGGGGGCGGACATGCTGCGCGCGGGGGGCAACGCCTTCGACGCCATCGTGGCGGCGGCGTTCACCAGCACCTTCGCGGAGCCCACCATGGCGAGCCTCGGGGGGGCGGGCTTCGCGCTGGCGCGCACCTCCTCGGGCGAGGAGATCCTGTTCGACTTCATCGCCTGCGCTCCCGGGCGCGACCACCCCGCCCCACCCGACGACGGGGATCGTCACTTCCACCCGGTGGACATCCTCTTCGGCGACGTGCCGCAGGAGTTCACCATCGGACGGGCGTCGGCGGCGGTTCCGGGCACGTTGAAGGGGCTGGTGCACATCCACCGGCGTCTGGGACGCCTCCCGCTCGCGGAGGTGGTGGCCCCCGCCGCCGCCGCCGCCCGCGCCGGCACGCCCGTGACCCCGTTCACGTCGGACTCGCTCCAGCTCATGTATCCCGTGCTGCGGGAATCTTCGGAAGGGAGCGACCTCTACCTGGAGCACGGCGAGGTCCTTCCCGCGGGCAGGCTGCACCGCAACCCCGGCTTGGCCGACTTTCTCGACCATCTTCCGCGCGATCCGAGGGGGTTCCACGGGGGCGATCTGGCGGCGGCCGTCGAGCGCGACATGATCGAGGGGGGCGGCATGATCACGCGCGCCGATCTCGCGCGCTACGAGGTCGTAGAGCGCCGGCCTCTTGCGGTGGACTATCGTGGCCGGCGCGTGCTCACCAATCCGCCGCCCGCGCTGGGCGGATCCCTGATGGCGCTGCGCCTGCTGCTACACGCGGAATCGGCCGTTTCGGACCGCGTGTGGGGGAGCCGGTCGCACCTGCGCCGCACGGCGCGCGCGCTCGAGCGGGCGGTCCACCTCCGAAGCGGCGACCTGACGCCGCGCGACCCCGACCAGGCGGCGCTGCTCGAGGGCGTTCACGCCCCTCTCATTCACGCGATCCAAGGCACCACCCATCTCAACGCGTCCGACGCCGAAGGCAACGTGGCCGCCCTCTCCATGTCGAACGGATCGGGGTCGTCGTACTTCCTGCCCGGGACCGGCATCCACTTCAACAACATGATGGGCGAGATCGATCTTCATCCCGCCGGGTTCCACGCCGCGGAGCCGGGCCAGCGGGTTGCGTCGATGATGTCCCCGGCCCTGCTGCTCGAGGGGGATCGGGTGCTGGCCGCCCTCGGCACCGGCGGGAGCAACCGCATTCCCTCGGCGGTGTTCCAGGTGGTCTCGTGCCTCATCGACCTCGGGCTGTCCCCGGACGAAGCCTGCAACTTCCCGCGCATGCACTTCGACGGCGAACGGCTCCACGTCGAACCGGGATTCCCGGACGATGCGATGGCGGCGCTCGAGGCGGAGTGGGACGTCATCCGCTGGCCGGAGCGCAACCTCTACTTCGGGGGCGTGCACGTGGTGGCCCCGAGCGCGGGTCGGGTGGGGGCCGACAGCCGCCGCGAGGGCCACGGGGTGGTCGTCGAGTAGCGGTCCGAGCTTAGCTAAGTGGACTAAGCTAAGTTAGCTAAGCAACGGTGGGTCCCTCGGCTATTCGGCCCTCAAAAGGGCCTTGCCAGCCCGGCGCCACAGCCGCTCTCGGTGCTCGGGCGAATTCATCCACGGCCTGCTGGTGGATGGCGTGCCGTCAACCGGCAGTCAGGCCTCCGGAATCAGTTCGGTCGTGACCGTCGTGGTGGAGACCATCGACATCCCGGCCGTGTTGATGTCGAGGCTCGTCCGGCTCGACTGGCTGCGGTAGCGTCCCTCGGCGAGGTCCACGACCATGGTTCCGGTCATCGCTCCGGTGGCCGTCATGCCCATGCCCCCCATCTCCATCTCCATGCTGATCGGGCCCTCGAACGACAGGGTCGCGAGATCGTCCTCCAAATCGACGAAGGTGTACGTGATTTCGGTGTCGATGGACGCCATTTCGGAGGGACCCAAGGGGAGCTCCATGGGCATCTCCGACGTCCAGGAATCGCCCGGGGCGACCTCCCCTTCCGGAAGCACGTAGTGGCTCGATCGCCGTAGCAGGCTCTCCGGGTTGAACCCTGGGGTGTCCGGAAAGCCTTCGATTTCGAGCACGCCAAGAAGGCGGCCGCGCGTGTCCGTTTCCGCGGTGAACACGCCTCCCGACAGGTCCGGCATGTCCATCCCGGGCATCTGCATCGCCATCTCGACGGCGGTCGAGTCGATGGTCCCCCGCATCCGAATCACCTCGCCCTCCACGCTCAGAACGGATTGCGTCTGTTGCATGCGCATCGTCATGAGAGGGCCGGACATCGGCATCATCGGGCTCTCCATCTCGGTCTGGATGGTCTGGAGGTAGCGCGACACCTGGCCCTCGGGGGGCGCCAGCCGCATGAGGATGGGCGCGCCGGGCGCGTTGGATGCGGGCGGGCCCTGTCCGGACAGGGCGGCGGGGGCCGGGAACCACAGGGCCGCCACGGCCGCGACCACGCTCCATGAGTGTTTCATCGCGATGCTCCTCGGGGGTGTGCGGATTGGTGTCCCGGCGGATCCCTCCATGGATCGCTAGGTTCTAGGTTACGGTACGCCGACCCGTAGTAGTCGGCAACGACGCCGTCGACTCGCCGCCGCGCGCGGCATCCGTTCCGAAAGGGGGCAGAAGAAGGGAATGACGCCGCCCTTCCACCCGATCGTCACCGCCTGGTTCACCGAGACGCTGGGGACGCCGCTGCCGGCGCAGGAGCGCGCCTGGGCGGCCATCCGGGAGGGTCGGCACACCCTTCTGGCCGCCCCCACCGGGTCGGGAAAGACGCTCGCCGCCTTCCTGAACGCCATCGACCAGCTGCTGCGCGAGGGGTTCGAGCACGGGCTCGACGACGAGGTGCGGGTGCTCTACATCTCGCCCCTCAAGGCGCTCAGCGCGGACATCCACAAGAACCTGGAGGAGCCGCTCGCCGCCATTCGCGAGCGGGCCGTGCGTGCCGGGCTGCCCGCCGTGCGCGTCCGCTCCGCCGTCCGCACGGGCGACACGCCCTCCGGGCAACGCGCCGCGATGCTGCGCGCGCCGCCGCACATCCTGGTCACGACCCCGGAGTCGCTCTACCTGCTGCTCACCGCCGAGCGCAGCCGGTCGATGCTCCGGACCGTGCGCACGGTGATCGTCGACGAGATCCACGCGACCATCGACTCGCGCCGGGGCGCGCACCTGGCGCTCAGCTTGGAGCGCCTCGGGCACGTGACCGGGCGACCGCCGCAGCGCATCGGACTGTCCGCCACCCAGAGGCCGGTGCGCGAAGTGGCGCGCTTTCTGCTCGGGAGCGAGGGCCGCGACGAGGAATCCGGCGAGTCCGCCTGCGCCATTGTCGACGTGGGACACCGGCGCGCCATGGACTTGGCCATCGAGGTGCCCCCGTCGCCCATGGAGGCGGTGATGTCGCACGAGGTCTGGGCGGAGGTCCACGAGCGACTGACCGAGTTGATCGAGGCCCACGGGACCACCCTCGTCTTCGTCAACACGCGCCGGATGGCCGAGCGGCTCGCGGCCCGGTTGACCGACCGGCTGGGCGAGGAGGCGGTCACGGCCCACCACGGCAGCCTCTCCAAGGAGGCGCGCCTGTCCGCCGAGGACCGACTGCGCGCGGGGAGCCTGAAGGCGCTGGTGGCCACCGCGTCGCTCGAGCTCGGAATCGACATCGGGCAGGTGGACCTGGTGTGCCAGATCGGCTCGCCGCGCTGGATCTCGACCTTTCTGCAGCGGGTGGGGCGCTCGGGGCACTCCGTGCGCGGCACCCCCAAGGGCCGCCTGTTCCCCCTCTCGCGCGACGACCTGGTGGAGTGCGCCGCCCTGGTGCGCGCGGTGGGCGAGGGGGAGCTGGACCGGTTGATCACGACGCCGCGGGCGCTCGACGTGTTGGCGCAGCAGACGGTGGCCGAGTCGGCGTGTGAGCCTTGGTCGGAGGAGGAGCTCCACCGCCTCTGGCGGGGGGCGTACCCGTACCGGGAGTTGGCGCGCGAGCACTTCGACGAGGTCGTGCGCATGCTGGCCGAAGGCTTCGTCACCCGGCGCGGACGGCGCGGCGCGCTGGTGCACCGTGACCGGGTCAACGGGCGCGTCAAGGGCCGGCGCGGCGCGCGCCTCACGGCGATCACCGCGGGCGGGGCCATTCCCGACAACGCCGACTACCGCGTGGTCCTCGACCCGGACGACACATTCCTCGGCACGCTCAACGAGGACTTCGCGGTCGAGAGCTCGGCGGGCGACATCTTCCAGCTGGGCAACACGTCCTGGCGGATCCTCCAGGTGAACTCGGGAACGGTGCGGGTGGCGGACGCGCACGGAGAGCCCCCGACGATCCCGTTCTGGTTGGGAGAGGCGCCCGGCCGCAGCGCGGAGCTGTCGAGCGCGGTGGCCCGCCTGCGCGCGGACGTGGAGGCGCGCCTGGACGCGGAGGACGACGACGCGGCCGCCAAGTGGTTGGAAGAGCTCGGGCTGTCGAGGTCGGCCGCGCGCCAGATTCACCACTATCTGCGCGAGGCGAAACACATTCTCGGGGCGTTGCCCACCCAGGACACGCTGGTGCTGGAGCGGTTCTTCGACGAGGGCGGGGGCATGCAGCTGATCCTGCACGCGCCCTTCGGCTCGCGCGTGAACCGGGCGTGGGGTCTGGCGCTGCGCAAGAAGTTCTGTCGCCAGTTCAACTTCGAGCTCCAGGCGGCGGCCACCGAGGAGGGGGTGCTGCTGTCACTGGGGCCGCAACACTCCTTCCCGCTGGAGGACGTGTTCCGCTACGTGAATCCGGACACGCTCGAGCGGACCCTGGTGCAGGCGCTCATCGACTCCCCGGTGTTTCCGACGCGCTGGCGCTGGAACGCGAACATTTCGCTGGCGGTGCCGCGCAATCAGGCGGGGCGCAAGGTGCCGCCCCAGCTGCAGCGCATGCGGGCGGACGACCTGATGGCCGCGGCGTTCCCGGACGCGGCCGCGTGCCTCGAGAACATCGGCGGGGACCGCGAGATCCCGGATCATCCCCTCGTCCGGCAGACGCTGCGCGATTGCCTGGAGGAGGCGATGGCGATGGGCGAGCTCGACGCGGTGTTGCGGCGGGTGTTCGCCGGCGAGATCCGCTGCGTCACCCGCGACACGCCCGAGCCCTCGGTGCTCAGCCACGAGATCCTCAACTCGGCGCCCTATTCCTTCTTGGACGACGCACCGCTGGAGGAGCGGCGGGCGCGCGCCGTCCAGACCCGGCGCGCCTTCGAGCCCTCCTCGGCGGATGAGCTGGGGGCGCTCGACCCCGCCGCCATCCAGCGCGTGTGCGACGAGGTGTGGCCCGACCCGCGCGACGCCGACGAGCTGCACGACGCGCTCCTGACTGCGGGGGTGCTGGCGGCCGCGGAGGGGGAGGAGGGGAACCGGGGCGATGGACGCTCGTGGATGCCGCTCTTCGAGGAGCTCCGCGCGACCGGGCGGGCGGCGCGGCTGGAGTGGGCCGGGGCCGCGCGCCGGCCGGACGCGAATGACCACATGAACGGGCGCGATCCGGGGCGGCGCCGCGATCGCGCGTGGTGGGTGAGCGCCGAACGGCTTCCCGAAGTGCTCGCGGTGACCGGACCGGAGGTGCGGCTCGAGCCGGTCCTTGCGCCCCCCGCCGACTTGGCCGCGCGCGCGTGGAGCCGGGAGGAGGCGGTGCGCGAGCTGGTGCGCGGCCGACTTCAGCTGTCCGGCCCGGTCACGGCGGGCGAAATGGCGCGCGCCCTGGCGGTGGGCGAAGCGGAGGTGGACGCGGCGCTGGTCGCGCTCGAGGGCGAGGGGTTCGTGCTGCGGGGCGCGTTCACCAGCCCGGACACGGGGGTGGAGTGGTGCGAGCGCCGGCTGCTCGCCCGCATTCACCGCTACACCCTGAACCGGTTGCGCGCCGAGATCCGGCCGGTCGCGCAAGCCGACTTCATGCGCTTCCTGTTCACGTGGCAGAGGGTGGCCGAGGGCGAGCAGGCGGCGGGGATGGAGGGGCTGGCGGGCGTGCTCGCCCAGCTCGAGGGATTCGAGACCTGCGCGGGCGCCTGGGAGGCGGACGTGCTGGCCCGCCGGGTCGCGAACTACGACCCCGGGCTGCTGGACGCCGTGTGCCTGGCGGGACGGGTCACGTGGGCGCGCGTCTCGCCCCCGCCCGGGGCCGCCCCTCCCGCGCGCGGACCGCTCCCGGCGACCCCGATCGCCTTCCTGGACCGCGGCCGGATGAGCGCGTGGCTGCGGCCCGGGGTGGACGCGCCCACGCGCGGGGATGCTCCCGCCAACGGCGCCGCCTCGCTCCTCTCCGCGCACGGGCGGGCCGTGCACGACGCCCTGTCCGACCGCGGCGCCTCCTTCTTTTCGGAGTTGACGGGCGCGTGCGGCCTGCTCCCCACCCGGGTCGAGGAGGCGCTGGGCGAGCTGGTCGCGGCCGGTCTGGCCACCGCGGACAGCTTCACCGGGCTGCGCGCGCTGCTCGTGCCCTCCGACCGGCGCAAGCCGCTCGGGTCGACGGGGCGGCCCGGGCGGGGGAAGCGCCGGGGGCGGAGGCGGTCGCCGGTGGCGTACGGGGTGGACTCGGCGGGGCGGTGGTCGCTGGTCGGGCGCGACCCGTCCGGTCGCGGGGGCGGGGAGGGGGAGGGGGAGGCGCGCGCCGCCTCGGTCGCGCTCGCGCTGTTGCGCCGCTACGGGGTGGTCTTCCGTCGCCTGCTCGACAACGAGCCGCGCACGTTGCCCTGGTGGCGGCTGGTGCGCGCGCTCCGCCGCATGGAGGCCAGGGGCGACGTGCGTGGCGGACGCTTCGTGGCCGGCGTGTCGGGCGAGCAGTTCGCGCTTCCGGAGGCGGTGGGTCTGCTGCGCCGCATCCGCCGCCGGGCTCCCTCGGGCAAGCCCGTCCCGATCGGCGCCGCCGACCCGCTCAACCTCACCGGCATCCTCACGCCGGGCCCCCGCATCGCCAAGGGCACGAGAAACCGGGTCGTCTACCGGGACGGCGTGCCGGTGGCGGCGCACGAGGCCGGCGCCTTCCGGCAATTGGCCGAATACGAGGACGCCATCGCCCGCGAGGTCGAGCGCGCCGCGCGCGTCGGGGCCCCGCCAGTGGCGCTGCGCTCGTACATGGGACGCAAACGGCGGGGTCCGGCGGCGACCCCGCGATCCACGAAGGGGATACCGGGAGCCGCCCGCACGCCGGTGCGACCACCCGGATCCGTGGCCGTCGACCGGGAGCCCGGACGCCATCGTCGCGTCGGGAGTTGAGCGGGGCTCGGCCGCCGCGGGGACGAACTCACATCGCGCAGGGAGTCACGAAGGAGTCACGAACATGAGGAAGCACGGACATCGCATGAACCGATGGTTCGCGGGAGCCGCATGGCTCTGCCTCGCCGCCGGAGCGCCGGCCGGCCTCTGCTCCCAGGACCATCCGCTTCTCGTCACCGAGGACTGGTTGGCCGAGCGGCTGGACGACCCCGGCCTCCTGCTCCTGAACGTGGAGTACGACGAGTCGACCTTCCTTGAGGGGCACATTCCCGGCGCCCGCTTCCTCCCCTACCAGGAGATCGTCACCGACGTGGGGGAGCGGCGGGTCGAGCTTCCTCCGCCGGAGCGGCTGGTGGAGGTCCTCCGCCGGGCCGGCGTCTCCAACGCCCTGCACGTCGTGCTCTACGGAACGCCCATCCCGGCCGCGCGCGCCTTCGTCACGCTCGAACACCTGGGCCACGAGCGCGTCTCCATCCTCGACGGCGGACTGTTCGCGTGGCGGGAAGCCGGTCGGGAGGTGGCCTCCGGCGCGGTGTCGGGAGCGCGCGGGGACTTCGAGCCTCGTCCGCGCGACGACGTCTTCGTGGACGCCGGGTGGGTGGACGAACGTCGCGCCCGCGCCGGGTACGCCCTGCTGGACGGCCGCCCGGACGACGAGTACACCGGGGCCGACAACGGGCGCGACGGCGCCTACCGGCCCGGACACATACCCGGCGCCGGACATGTGTACTGGGAGGAGTTCATCCAGTCGCGGGAGGAGCCGCGCTTCGTGCCGCGCGAGGAGATGGAGGCGCTCTTCCGCCGCGCCGGCATCGACCCCGGCGAGACCGTCATCAGCTATTGCTACATTGGGATGCGCGCCAGCGTGAACTACTTCGTCTCGCGCCTGATGGGCCACGAGACCCGCTTCTACGACGGCTCCTGGAACGACTGGAGTCTGCTCGGACTGCCCGCCGAGACGGGGCCGCAGCGCCCGCCGGGGTGAGGAGGTTGGGCGGCGACCCCGTCACTCCTCGGTGAGGCCGAACCGCCCGCGAAGCGTCTCCACGTCCATCGGCACTCCTTCGCCGGCGTCGGCCCGACCCATCGCCGCACGCAGCCGTTCGGCGTTCTTCGGCGAGCGTAGCAGATCGTCGGTCTCCATCCAGGAACTCAGGTCGCTTGCCGCGATCAAGGCCACGGGCTCCCTTCCGCGCCGACGGATCAGGACGGGCTCGTGGGTGTCGGTCACTTGGTCCATGAGGGTTGCCAAGTTCCGGCGGGCGCTCGTGTAGGTGGTCTCCCTGATCATGTTGGTTCCGGCTGGGGGTGTTGCGGCGCGCGGGCTTCAGGCGGCCTGTACGTGCCCGCCTTGATTCTTCGGGACCGGGTTTCTCCGGGCGGTGATCCGCCGACTCAGCTCATCCAGGAAATCGGAGAGGGTCAGTTCCATCGCCCCGGCCAACTTGGTGGCCGCGCCGACGGTGAGACGTACCTCCTCGTTTTCCAATCGCCGCACATGCCGCTCCGACAGCCCGGGGATGTCCGTCTGCCTCAGGCGCCGATGGTTCCTCATGTCGAAGAGGACTTGCGACACGTTCTCCATCTCGTAGCGTCGCATCTCCACCTTGGCACGGTGCGGAGGATCCACGGCCTGCAGCATCTGGGACGGACCCATGTGTACTTCGGCGTCGGGCCAGGACAGGCAGGAACCCGCCGAATCGATCCGAAACCGCTTGAGAGCCGACGAGGCGAGTCGTCGTACGCGCGGGAGCTGGTCGGTCGGAAACTCCCTTACGCTCATGTCCCCGAGGACGACCACGAGGGTGTCCTGAAGGAGGTACGCGTCGAGAATGCCCTCCCAGGGGCTGGGGCGCTTGAGCGCGATGACCAGTCTCTTTACCACCTGGGGGTCGCGGCACACGTGCAGGCGTTGATGCGGCTTGTGGATTCGAAGGATGGAAGCGAGACGAAGCGCCGCCTGTTCCGGCACGTCCAGAACAACCAAGTACCGCGTCTTCGCGTCCGCCCAATCCGGCAGGGTGGGCCCTTGGGGGTGCAGGAGCTCACTCGCGCGGGCCACGATCAGACTCGGTGCCCGCTCCGTGGCCTCCGTGGCACAAAACTGCCGCGCCAACGAGCGGAACTCGTCATCCGGCAGGAGATCCTCCACGGTGCCGTGGAACCGGAGTCTGCTGAAGGGTCGCGCTTCACTCATCGGCCTGACCCATCTTTCCTAGGGACAACGTGTTGGTTCCTCGTCTTCGTCATGAATCCTGCCTCCCGCGCTCGCATGTAACCGGACATCAAGAAATCGTAATCTATTATTGATGTCCGGTCAAACCTCGGCGTTTCCCGACTTTCTCGGATCGCGGTCTTGATTGGCCGCGTGGTCGGCGGTGAGCGCCGTTGCCTTGCTGTTGTCCCGCCACGCCGCCTCTGGCATCGGCGGACAACCCAGCATACCTTTCTCGCGTCCCATGGTGTAAACCAGAACGTAAAGTGGAGGGGAGGCGGTGAAACGAGCGTGCCGGTACGTGCCGTTGAGAGCCCAGCCCTTGGTGCTGGTGCTCTGCCAAGTCCGCTTCAGCCCGGTGCTCCAGATGGAGCGCTACATACCCGCGATCTAGGAGGCGTTTCGGAGGAGCGACTTCCCGATCGACAGGTCCCGCAAGGTTCAGCAGGTCACCTTTCGACCGGCCGGCGACCCGAGCGTGGAGGTGGTGGAACAGCAGCGCTGGGAGTACCGAACGCGCGACGAGACCTGGAGCATCGTGGTCATGCAGGATAGCCTCATCCTGCAGACCACCGCCTACACACGCTTCGAGGAATTCGCGAAACGTCTCCGGTCGGCCTTGGGCACCGTGCTCTCCGAGTCGCAACACGATGAGCTTGGCCTCGTTCACCGCGTCGGCCTCCGGTACATCGACGTTGTGCGGACGACCGGCGGGAAGGACTTCCGGTTCTATCTCAGGCGCGGCCTTCACGGGCTGGCCGATGATGTCTACCAGGTTGGGCACCTGCGGCACATCCAGAGCACCGGCGCCACGGAAGTCGGCGGGATCCGGGGCACGATGATCGTTCGCGTCGTGCAGAACGACCAAGGGGCCTCGCTCCCCCCGGACCTCATGGCTGGGGCACCAGAACTGCCGGCGAGCGCGAGGGTCGGCGAGCTGGTGACGCTGATCGACATGGATCACTACATCGAGGGCAGCTTTGACGCGGATGTGGAACTCGTGATCAAACGGACCTTCGAGCTGCACGATCACATCATCGAGACCCTTCACGATCACGTGGTCACCCCGGAAGCGATCGAGGAGTGGAAATGACGCCCATGCCCACCGGCACCGGAAGTGATGGAACGCCCGACCGCGCCCTTCCATGGCCACTCCACTCCCATGTGCCCCTTGGTCGTCCTCCGGCGACGCGCGATTGGTACGGGCGGAATTCGGGGGTGTTCATCGTCGAGAAGGTGGATCATGGAGGCCTGTGGCCGGCGGACAGCTTCCCGGCGATCAGATCCAGCTCGGGAATCGACCGCCGTCCTCCGTCTCGGTCCACGACCGCACGCCGCATCGCCACCCTCCCCGTGGCCCGGCAGGTGCGGGAGCTTCAAGCGGGACTCTCCGTGAACAAGTCCGAGCTCGCCCGCATTCTGGGCGTCTCGCGGCCAACCGTGTACGACTGGCTGGACGGCGGCGAGCCGAACGCCGCGAACATTGAAAGAATTCGACGGATTCTGGGAATTCTGTCGAACGCGCGCGTGTCGCCCAGCAACCCGCTCTTTCCGCGCTTCGTGCGGGTCCCCAACGTGGTGGGAGACCGGGCTCTCGTCGACCTCCTACGCGAACCTGACTTTGATGAAGATGCGGTTGAGGCCGCGGTTCGCGAGGCCAAGGCGATGGGCGACGCGTTGGACCGCCAACGAAGGGAACGGGAGGCGCGCCTGCGGGCCGCCGGTTTCGAGGAGCCGGATGAAGCGAGCAGGAGGAGCCAGCTCGCTGCCAACGTGGCCTTGTTGGACTGGCCTCGCGACTAGGAGAATTGAGTCACAGCGTGGAGCGAGGGTTCGACGCTGGTGTGGGGAGTGTCAGGTTCGCGGGCATATCCCTGCACAATTCGGCCAGACAAGGAGCGTAGAGTGGATGCAGTTGGATGCGCCGGTGAGGGATGCAGATACATCTTTCTCGACGAAGCTGGCAACTTCGATTTCAGCTCCAGTGGGACGCGTTACTTCGTGTTGACGGCCGTGACCATGAGGCGACCATTTCCCGTCTTCGAAACGCTCGACGGATACAAGCACGAGTGTCTCGAAGACTTCGAGCATCGCCTTGACCAAGAGTATTTCCATTGCTCGGAGGACAACCGTCACGTACGCGACAAAGTATTTCGCCTGATCAGCACTGATCTTGACGAAATGCGCATCGACTGCTTGATTGTCGAAAAGAGTAAGACGGGACCAGCGCTACGGGACGACAGTCGTTTCTATCCGGAGATGCTCGGCTATTTGCTGAAATATATCTTGCCTAGAGCAGGCCAGAAAGTGATTATTATCACGGACCGCATCCCCGTGAATAGGAAGCGTAGAGCGATCGAGAAAGGTGTCAAACGTGCGTTGAACGAAATGCTGCCCGAGGCTACGTACCGTATCCTACACCATGAGTCGCGGTCACACTTCGGACTACAGGTGGCAGATTACTGTTGCTGGGCCGTCTTCAGGAAGTGGGAGCGTGCCGATACTACCTACTACCACAATATCAGGGATGCCGTCAAGAGCGAATTTGACATCTTCTGCATGGGGACGAGGCACTACTACTGAGCGTGGAGCGGGGCAATCGATGCGATTTCGGCTGCGACTGTTCACGAAAACGATGCAAGGCCAGCCAAGTCAAAAAAATGACCTCCCCGACTACTCCGTTGCCGGAGAGGGCCCCTTGGGCCCTTGTCATCGGGGAGGTACCTTTGCCTACAAGGACATTAATAACCTCGCAGGCCAGCATAACGCAAGAGGCTCCGCCACTTGCTTCACGCTCCGGCCCCGAGATCCGCAGACTCGTCGCGGTCGCGCTCGATGCGGATTATCTCGGTGCTGTCGATGCGGGAGTGGAGTCGCAACCGCAGGGCCCTCGCGCGCTCGGCGAAGCTGCCGCCGGCCGGGAGGAGCGCCATGCGCAGGATCTCCCTATGTTCGGCCTCCGCCGACCGTCCGTTGGCCGCCGCACGCTGCTTCAGGCCGCGGATGATCTGACGAGGCACTTTGCGAACGGTGAGTTGAGCCATTCTCTCGTCGTCCGGGTCTGCATGCCATGCAGGCGTAGCATCGTACTCGCAGGCATTGATGTCAACCAAGATCCTCGGCCCCGCATCCTCCTCGACGCCCTCGTTGCCACCACCCCAACCCCCCTCACAGGTTGAGCCAGTACGTCGCCTTGATGAGGAAGATGTTGTCCGGCCGGATGCGCACAAGCTCCGCGGCGTCGTGACGGAAGTCGAAGTCGCCGACGCCGTCGTCCGCGAGCGGGTTCCAGGCCTCCCGCAGCGCGTGGTGGTGACGCCGCTGCTGCCACACCAGGAAGAGCGTCGAGCCGGGGCGCCACTCCCAGCGCAGCACCGCGTTGCCGCGCAGGCTGCGGACGTTGAAGTCTTGGTCGGCGATGGTGATCTCCGGGGCCGCGCCCGTCGCGCCGTCGGGGTCGATCAGGAAGCCGCCGTCGTCGAGCCGGGTCATTGTCCCCACGTCCTGGCCGTAGCGCAGGAAGTCGAAGGTGCCCGGCGCCCGGAATTCCTTCAGTCCGCCGTAGTCGCCGCTGGAGATGAGCGGCTGGGCGTAGACTTGGAGGGTCAGCGTGGGCGAGACGGTGACGTTCAGCCGGGTTTCGAGGGAGAGCGTCGTCTGGTCGATGGGCGCGAAGATGTAGCGGTTGCCGAAGGTGGCGGTGGCCAGCGGGTCCGCGCGCGAGGTCACGTACTGGGCTTCGGCGCGGCTGCGCGTGAGCCGGGGGCCGAGCCGCAGCTCCAGCTTGTCGCGGGAGGTGTAGGTGACGTTCAGCGATCCGGTGTGACTCCAGGAGCCGGCCTCGTCGAAGCTCCAGTTGTAGCCGGCCCGCCCGCTCACGGGCTTGCGCGAGTCGGAGGAGAGGTTGGCGTTGCCCGCGTAGTACCGGGGATCGCGCGCCAGGGGCCCGCCCCGGGTGAGACGGTCGTTGTCGGTGGGCGCGCGGATGACGCCCCGGACCGATCCGCCCCAGTAGTTGAGCCACTGCCAGTTCAAGTTGAGGTTGAACTCCGAATGCAGGCGGTCGCCGGCCGTGTTCCACTTCCCGTCCGGCCCTCCGGACACCGACCAGTTGCGCAGCCAGGTGCCCGGGCGCGGCTGACGCCAGCTGAGATGGGTGTCGAGCATGACCCGGTCGGCTTCGGTCTGGAAGCCGATGTCGTTGACCTCGTAGCCGGGGCTGATGCTGGCCATGGCGACGCGCGCGGTGAACGACCCCGACTGCTTGTTGACGTCGAACATGGCGTAGTGGCCGCCCAGCGAGGTGGCGCCCGGGTCGAGGGCGCGGTGTCCGTCCGGGCGCTGGAAGTACCGGGCCGATGAGCTCTGGGTGCGCGCGATGGCGTTCTCGCTTCCCGCCACCACGCTCCGGGAGAAGGCGCCGTTGACGCGCCACGAGCGGTCGTCCCATTCGTGGATGAAGTCCACGCCGGCGACGTACGCCGAGGCGTGCAGGCGATCGGCTAGGGCGCTGGCCGAGAGGTCGCGATTGACGGCGGTGGCCAGCGCCCCCAGCTGGGTGAGTCCGTCGCGCAGGTCGCGCCGGACCCGGCCCGCGAGGTAGTTGGTGGCGGGTTCCACCTCGACCGCGTCGCGCACGCCCCCGGCGTCCACGTAGGGCGCCACCTCCCGCCCGGTCACCGCCTCGAGCACCCCGACCGACCAGCCGTCGCCCACCTTGCCGGTCACCTTGGCGGCTCCGACGATGGTGGTGGAGGCGGGCGCGTCCGAGAAGACGGCGGCGGACGCCATCGGCCCCTGCGGCCGCCGGCCGATGCGTCGCGAGTACAGAACCGTGGGCGGGCGCCCGGTGCTGCCTCCGGGTCCGCCACGCGCGTACTGGAAGATCTCCCCTCCCTCCACGAAGAAGGGTCGCCGCTCGTCGAAGCGGGTCTCGAAGGCGGTCAGGTTGATCACCGCCGGGTCCACCTCGACCTGACCGAAGTCGGGGTTGACGGTGGCGTCGAGCGTGAGGTTCGAACCCAGCCGGTACTTCACGTCCGCGCCCGCCCGTCCGAAGTAGTCCGAGCCGGAGCGGAACGGGTTGGCGAACGACACGTCGGCCGGCGCCGCGCGGCGAACGTACTCGGCGCTCAGCCCGGCGTAGGGCAGAACCTCCAGCCGGCGCCCGGCGGCGATGCTCGCGATGCCGCGCAGGTGCCCGAACCGCGCCACGCCGCCCGGCTCGAGCTTGGGCGTGAACGAGAAGACGGCGCGCTCCTGGTTGCGGTTGATGACGCGCTCGATCTGGAGCCCCCACACTTGGTCGGCGTCCGTGCCGAAGCGCAGCTGGCTGAAGGGGATGCGCATCTCCGCGAACCAGCCTTCGTCGGTGACCGAGGTGGCGACCTCCCAGACCGGGTCCCAGGAGCCGTCCGCGCCGCCGCCGCCCCGGCCTCCGCCGAAGATGCCGGAGCCGCCGACGAGGATCTCGTCGCGCTTCATGCCCGAGGGGTTGGTGGAGAAGCGATAGGCCGTGCGGTGGTCGTGGTAGCTGTCGATGGTGACCGTGAGGAAGTCCGAGTCGGGCACGCCCGCGTCCCGCCGGGCGAGCCGGGTGGTGACCGGGGCCGAGTCCAGGAGTCGCGCGCCCACGTAGAGCGCGTCGTCGTCGTACAGGAACCGGACCTCGGTGCGCTCGCTGACCGGCCGGCCCTCGTCCGGGTCCACCTGGGTGAACTCGGTCACGGGCGTGGCGTCGCTCCACGAGGTCTCATCGAGCCGGCCATCCACCCGAACGTCGGCGAGGGTGCGGATCGCGCGCGCTTCCGGGGCCTCGGCGTGGGGCACCGACGCGAGCGCCCCGATCCCGCCGGCCTCCTCGGATTGCTGGGCGGCCAGCGCACAGGGAAGGGAGAGCGCCGCCAGCAATGCGGACGCCGCCCGCCCCACCAGCCGGCGCCCCCGGTCAACCACGTCCCGTCCCGGACATTCCGTCCACCCCCACCGGGCAATGGGGTCGGCACCACCTCGTGCGCGGGTGGGTCGAAGTCGCCGCCGTCCCGACCGCGTCGTGGCGCCGGCACCCCGCGAGCGCCCGCGCGACCGAGTCGCCCTCGCCCCAACCAATCGTGCTACCGCCGCCGGCTCCGGGGGGGGCGGACCGCCCGCCCGCCGGAGGAAGGCACCTCGATGCCGGCCAGCTCGAAGTCGTCGAGGTAGCGGACCTGGTCGGGGGCGGCCGCCGAGCGTCGCAGCTGGCGGTCGAAGTCGGCCAGCGCGCGCGCCGATTCCTCCTCCGGCGTGTCCCCGCTCGAGTAGACCACCCGGCCCACCCCGCGTCGGTCGAGGCGGAGGGCCGACCGCACCTCCTCTCCCCCCAGCAGGGCCGAGCGAATGGCGGGGAAGCGATAGACGATCCGGCCGGATTCGGCGGGTTCCACCTCTGCGTCGAATTCGGCGGACATCGCCTGAAGCTGCCCGCGCACGTCGGCCGCGCCCACGTTGGGGTCCACCAGCGCGATGCGCACGTCGTCCGTGGCGCGCTCCGCCGAAAGGGGCGCTCCGTCCGCGAGGCTTTGCCGGAAGACCATCCCGAGCAGCACCTTGCGCACGTTGCGCAGCCGTCGGCGAGCGTTCTCGGCTCTGTGGCCGAACCATCTGCCGAGCGGCACCGCGAAGAACAGGGTGCTGAAGACCGCGGGCACCCACACCAAGCCGACTTCGGCCCCCAGGCCGCCGAGCGCCAGGGGTGGGAAGATGAGGACCGGGGCGGAGAGCGCCGCCAGCAGGTTGAAGCCGTTGAGCGAACCGATGAGCACGTTGGTCCCGGTCTTGTTGCCGGTGAACTCGGCCGCCTTCTCCAGCCGCCGCCACGCCGGGGCCGGCTCGATCGCCTTCACGCGTCCGTGGGCGCTCACCAGCAGGTCGGCGAAGGTGTAGACCAGTTCGCCCTGGCGCGAGACGTGCACGTCCCCGCCGTAGGCCCCCATCAGCCGCGCCATCTCCTCCTCCGCCTCGGCGACGGGGAGCCCGGTGTGGCGCACGAGCTCCGGCACCGTCAGGGCGCCTTTGCGCGCCCGGATCAGGCGGATGGCGCCGCGGTCGCGGTCGCGAAGGCTCGGGCGCGGCCGGTCCGGGCCGAAGACGAAGGCGAACACCTTCTTGTAGAAGGGGACTTTCTTGCCGCTGCGGCGTTCGAAGCGGGTGCCGTAGTAGGGCTGGCCCAGACGCCAGTCCGGGGCCCACAGCCAGAACATGAGGGGGAGGTTGAAGCCGCCTCCCCGGTGGCGTCCGCCGCCCAGAATGGACCCGCCGTTGCGGTCGTTCCCGCGCGAGGCGGCGATCAGGGCCGCGATCAGCAGCGCCACGAACACCACGAAGTAGACCACCAGCATTACCACGATCCAGATCTTGAAGCCGGTCTTGAGCACGCGCGCGGCCGCGGATCGCCACCGGACCCAGAACGGTCGATGGTCGCGGCGGAGCAGGCGACGCTGGAAGGCGTACACGATGTCGCCCTGTTCGCCGACCTCGACGTGTCCCTGGTACGTCTCCAGCAGCTGCTTGAGACCGGTTTCGGCCTCCGCCTGGGCAAGTCCGGTGGCGGCCATGACGTCGCCCACCGTGGCGCGACCGCGAAGCCCGCGGAGCGCCCGGCGAAGGGGATCGATGATCGGGGAATCGAGATCGGTGGCCGTGAGTGCGGTCGCCATCGTGTCGCGTCCGGTGTTGCGGAGGGCCTTGGGTCGCGGGTCGAGCGCGCGCGATTCTTGTCTACGGAGCTACGTACTCTAATCTATTCCGTGGCGTGCCACAGGCGAACGCGCGGCGGCGGTGCAGGGTACGTGGCCGGGGCGGATGGCTCGCCAACCGACGCCACGCAACTTGGCGTGGCAGTTGGCGGACGAGTCGGCTTGGGCGCCGGGAGTGGCGAGGCGCCGGGCCGCGGCGACCACGGGCCGCCAAGGTGACCACCAACAAAGCGAGGCGAGGGATGCTCGATCTGATGCGGGGTCTGGCGCGGGCGGGCCGGTGGCCCTTCGGGGT
This sequence comes from Longimicrobiales bacterium, assembly GCA_965221265.1. GTDB lineage: Bacteria > Gemmatimonadota > Gemmatimonadetes > Longimicrobiales > Gaopeijiaceae > BD2-11. Next base: position 1,754,914 of record OZ244873.1, read on the forward strand.
GGTCGCGTGTGGCGTTCTGGGGGCGGCCTGCGACGGCGCGGGGGATGCTGGGGGCGCCGGGAATGCGGGGGAGGTCCGGCTGCTCGCCGGGAGCGAGGACATCCTGGCGCGCGTGCTCGACGCCGAGGATTCCCGTTCGCCCGACCCAAGCGCGCACTTCACCTTTCTGGAGGGCATATCGTGGCCCGACCCGGAGGTGCGGCGCATCGCGGTGCGTGCGTTGGGACGGCAGGAGAACCCCTCCGTCGTGGTGGACATCGGGTCCGTGCTGGAGAGCCCGTATCCCGAGATCCGGGCGGAGGCGGTCAACGCCGCCGCCCAAGCCGTCGTCGGTGGCGATCCCCGCCGGACCATGGTCGCGCTGACGCGGTTTCTGCCCGGCGAGCAGGACCCCGAGGTGCGCGGCGCGGTGCTCGAGGCGTTGGGCCGTTTGCCGTACGGGGATCCCGAGGATGTTCGGGGGGCCTACGACCTGCTGCTCGAACAGCTGGCCACCGAACCCGCCGGAGGGGCGGCGGGGAGCGAAGCGCGCCTGCGACCGGTGCCGCATCCGGTCATTCTGGGTGGGGCGCGCGCGCTGGAGAACTTGGTGCGCACGCAGCCGGAGTCCCCGCCGCCCCCGCCGGTGCGCTCCGCGCTCGCGCGGCTGGCCGGCTACCGGGGGGAGGAGGGGGAGGAGGGCGCGCGGGTGCGCCGGCTTGCCTTGGCCGCGCTCGTGGGCGCGGGCGGCCCCCCCGGAGACGTGATGGAGGGGGCGCTGGACGACGAGGACCCGCAGGTGCGCCGGCTCGCCGTGCTCGCCATCGGGGAGGGCGCGCTGGATGAGGCGCGGGCACCGCTCGAGCGGGCGCTGGCCGACGCGAGCCACATGGTCCGGGTGGAGGCCGTGGGAGCCCTGGCCCGCCGCATGGACCCGGGCGAGGCGTGCGCGGCGTGGGTGGCGTTGCTGGGCGACCCCAGCGCGCACGTGGCCCTGGCGGCCGTCGACCGCCTCGCCGGTTGCCCGCCCGAGACCGCCCTGACGCCCTTGGACGCCCTGGTTGGGCGGGTGGATTCCGTCTCGGCGGGCGACTGGCACCGGGCGGCGCGCGGACTGGTGGCGCTGGCCACCGTCTCCCCCTTCACCGCCCAACGCCGGCTCCCCGCGTTCACCTCGCATCCCATCTGGCAGATGCGCATGTACGCCGCCCGCGCCGCGGCCCGGTTGGAACGGGTGCCCACGCTTCTGGCGTTGGCCGGCGACGGGCACTGGAACGTGCGCGAGGCGGCCATCGCGGGGCTGGGGCCGCTGGTGGGCCACGACGCCGACTCCGTCTACCTCGACGCCTTGGGCGCGGACGATCCGCAGCTGGTGCTGACGGCCACCCGCCTGCTGGCGGGCAGCTCCCATCCGGACGTGGTGCCGGTGGTGTTCGACGCCCTCGAGCGCATGAGCGCCGACCGGAGGGAAACCCACCGGGACGTGCGCATGGAGCTCCTCCAGCGGGTGCGGGAGCGGGGTTCGGCCGCCGACCTCGATCGCCTGCGTCCCTACATGGAGGACTACGATCCGGTGGTTGCCCGGGTCGCCGAGTTCCTCCGCAACGACTGGACCGGGAGCGACCTTCGCTGGGCGCGCCCGTCGCCGCCGGAGCGCGCGCCCATCCCCACCTACGCGGAGCTGCGCGGGATGGCCGCCTCCCGGGCCGTGATCCGCATGGCCGGGGGAGGGGAGATCGTGCTTGAGCTGCTCCCGTTCGAGTCGCCGACCAACACGGCCCGCTTCGTCCGCCTGGCCCGGGCGGGGTACTTCGACGGCCTCACCTTCCACCGGGTGGTCCCCAACTTCGTCATCCAAGGCGGCAGCCCCGGGGCGAACGAGTACCACGGCGACGGGCCCTACACGCGCGACGAGTTGACCATGCGTTCGCACCTCCGGGGCACCGTCGGCATCTCGACCCGGGGGCGCGACACCGGCGACGGCCAGATCTTCGTGAACCTCGTGGACAATCATCGACTCGACCACAACTACACCATCATCGCGCGGGTCGTGGAGGGGATGGACGTGGTCGACGGCGTCCTGGAGGGCGCCGTCATGGAGCGGGTCACCGTCTTGGAGCCCCCTCCCGAATAGGCCGCCGCCTCCCGGCCGGCGCGGCCCCGGTGTATCGTCCCCGGGGCCACGCGGGAATGCCCGTCCACCCTCGACACTCCCCGTCCACCCTCGAAGCCAGCCCAAAATGTCCCAACCCACCATCCTCCACCTGTCGCGCGCCGACGTCGAGCGCGTTGGGGTCTCCATGGCCGAGATCATCGACGCGCTGGAGTTCATGTTCCGGGAAAAGGCGGCCGAACGCGTCGAGATGCCGCCCAAGCCGGGCATCCATCCGCGGCCGGATTCCTTCATGCACGCGATGCCGGCCTACGTCGAGCGGCAGAACGCCGCCGGGATCAAGTGGATCTCCGCCTATCCCAACAATCCCGCGCGCGGCCTGCCCTACATCACCGGCCTGATCCTGCTGAACGACCCGGAGACCGGGTTGCCGTTGGCGACGATGGACGCCACCTGGATCACGGCCATGCGGACCGGGGCCGCGTCGGCGCTGGCGGGCAAGTACCTGGCGCGCCCTAATGCGGCGAGCGTCGGCATCGTCGCCTGCGGCGTGCAGGGACGCAGCAACCTGGAGGCCTTCCACACCCTGTTTCCGGTGGAGCGGGTGCACGCCTACGACATCGACGAGGCGGTCGCGCGCGCCTACGCCGAGGAGATGGGCGGGCGCCTGGGCGTCGAGGTGCGGCCGGTGCCCACCGTCGCCGAGGCGGTGCGCGGGATGGACATCGTCGTCACCAGCGGGCCCATCCTGCTCGACCCCGACCCCGCCATTCCCGCCGGGTGGCTCGCGCCCGGCGCCTTCGCGTGCCCGCTGGACTTCGACTCCTACTGGCGGGGCGACGCGTTTCGCGAAGCCGACCTGCTGACGACCGACGACAGCGCGCAGTTCGCCTACTACCAGAGCGGGAGCGGCTATTTTCGCGACACGCCCACCCCCCACGCGGAGTTGAGCGACGTGATCTCCGGCAAGGTTCCGGGACGCCGCGCGGAGGACGACCGCGTGATCGCGATCCATCTGGGGTTGGCGCTCGAGGACATGGCCACGGCCAAGCTCGTTTACGACAAGGCGCGCGCCGCGGGAATCGGCGTGGAGCTGGAGGTTTAGCAGCCCGTGGACAAACTCCCCCCGGCATTCGAGCGGCGTTGCATCCGTGCTGGTTCGCTACGCTCGGCGTTGCTTTTCGGCCCAATAGCTCTGCTATTCGGCCTTCAGGGCGCCTTGCCAGCCCGGCGCCACGCCCCTCTCGGTGCTCGGGCGGATTCATCCACGGACTGCGGGCAGCCCGCGGACGAACTCCCCCCGGCATTCGAGCGGCGTTGCATCCGTGCTGGGCCGCTTCGCTCGGCGTTGCCCTTCGGCCCAATAGCTCTGCTATTGGGCCTTCAAGGCGCCTTGCCAGCCCGGCGCCTCGCCGCTCTCGGTGCTCGGGCGGATTCATCCACGGACTGCTGGAGCGTGGAGCCGGAGGGCTGACGGTGCCGGAACGGGGACGGGCGGACATCCGCCGTCGGGACCGCGCCCGCGACGACGCGTGGATCCGCGACTTCATTCGTCAGGCGCGCGTGGGCGTGCTCGCGATGACCCGCGGGCGGCAGCCCCTCCTGAACAGCAACCTGTTCGTGTACGATCCCGCTCGGCACGCCGTCTACATCCACACCGCGCGCACGGGCTTGACGCGCGACGTGCTGTCCCGCGCGGTCCCGGTGTGCTTCTCGGCCTTCGAGATGGGCCGACTGCTGCCCGCCGACGAGGCGCTGGAGTTCAGCGTCGAGTTCGCCGCGGTGACCGCGTTCGGAAGCGGATGCGTGGTGGAGGATCCGGCGGAGGCGCGCGTGGCCCTGCAGATGCTGCTCGACAAGTACGCGCCCGACCTAAGGCCCGACCGGGACTATCGCGCGATCACCGAGGGGGAGCTCAAGCGCACCAGCGTGTACCGGGTCGACATCGAGGAGTGGACCGGGAAGCTCAAGCTGGTGGAGGACGACTTCCCCGGCGCCTTCCACGTTCCGCCCCCGGACGTCTTTGGGCGCGCCCGCTGAACCCGGGGTGACGGCCGCCGCGCCACCGGCACGCCGAAAATGAAGCCGCGCGCCTCGATCCCGAACACGGCGTGCGGCGCGGCGCCGACCAACTGCCGCGCTAGCAGCCCGTGGACAAACTCCCCCCGGCATTCGAGCGGCGTGGCATCCGCGCTGGACCGCTGCGCTCGGCGTTGCTTTTCGGCCCAATAGCTCTGCTATTCGGCCTTCAAAGCGCCTTGCCAGCCCGGCGCCACGCCGCTCTCGGTGCTCGGGCGGATTCATCCACGGACTGCCAGGCCCTCGGTGGCCCGCGCGAGACCCTGGGCGTCCTCCACCGGACCCATCACGTCGCGAAAGCGGATGCCGGGCTTCGGAACGTCGGGAATGGTGCGGATGAGCGACTTGATGGGGGACGTCATGGGCCATCCGGGGTGGTGGGATGGCGGTGTGGGTCGGGTTCGGCGTCCCATTCGGCGAGCAGGATGGCGTTGGCGAAGGCGTGCGGCGTGCCGTACCGGCAGGCCAGGGCATCGGAGCGCGACACCCGCCGCCAGCGCCGACCCGGAAACCGCTTGAACCAAGTCGCGCGATCGAAACCGAGCTCGTCGGCCGCGATCATGGCGTCCAAGGCGGGGTTGTAGCCGATCGGGACGGTGATGGCCAGGAGGCCGCCCGGGGCGAGCAGGTCGAGGCAGCGGTCGCGGGCGGCGCCCACCTTGGCGGCGACCGCGCGCGGCGCCGGGGGCTCGCCGGGCTCGTCGAAGGCGATGTGTTCGAAGGTCGAGATCGACACGATCAAGTCGAAACGCCGGGCGGGCCGGTACTCCACGATGTCGACCTGGAGCGAGCCCGGTTCGTACTTGTCCACCACCCGATGGCCGCCGCCGAAGTAGCGCGGGGTGACGTGGCCCACCTCCAGAAGGCGTTCGGGCGCGACGTCGGCCATGAGCGCGCGCGCCAGCGCCAGCTCCACGCAGCGCTCGTTGGCCCAGGTCACGTTGTGGCGGGCGTACACCAAGGGGAGGGAAGCGCCCCGGTAGCGAACGGATCGCTCCCGCAGAAGGGGGATGATCGCGGGAGCCAGGATCGTGCGGGCGGGCTTGAGGAACAGCTGCGCGAGGCCGAACCGCCGGACGAACCAGCGGACGCCGCCCACGCGCCGAACCCAGCCGGACGTCGCCGCCGTCGCCGCCTCGGGCTCGACCGGGGTGCCCGCGGGCGTCATGATCGCGCCAACCGGGTCATGATCGCGCCAACCGAAAGATGCCGGCGAGCGCGCTCAGAAAGCGCAGCCCCTCGGTGGCCGCGTGCGCGAGCGACGTGCGTTCCCGCGCCGAGGAGTGGGCGAACAGGCCGGTGATGGTGGTGGTGACGTCCGCCCCCGGCGGGAAGACCCGTCCCAGCTTGACGGTCTGCGTGTAGGGGAAGAGCTGGTCGCCGGCGCCGTGCAACAGGCGAACCGGGACGCGCACGCGCGGCAAGTGCGGAACGGGATCCAACTCGGGGATGGTCGCCATCGCCTCGCCCAGGGCCTTGGCCATGCGTTCGCCCGGCCCCGGGTCGGGGAGGATGCCGGGGGGCGGAGCGATGAGCTCGAAGAGGGCGCGGTCGGTCGGGTCGAGCCCGCGGGCTAGGCGCCGCCGCGTGGGTTCCACCTCGGGATCCGTGGCGAGCAGGTTGGTGTCGCCGGTGTGGGCGGCCAACGCGCGCAGCGCCTCGGCCGCGCCGGTGGCGTTGCGGTGTCCGTCGATGCGCGTGAGATGGTTGGCGGCCACCACCCAGCGCGCGTACGGGTCGGGGGCAAGCGATTCCCGTCGCCCGTCGAGCTCGTGTTCGCCGGTGAACTGGAAGTGGGCCGATTCGGCGACGGAACAGTAGCCGCCGAACGCGACCACCACGGCGAGCCGCTCGGACAACGCGGGGTGGGTCGCGGCGATGATGGCCTGGGGCGCGCCGAACGAAAAGCCCACCAGACCCACCCGCCCGGCGGCGAGCCCCGGCCGGCCCTCGAGGACGCGCAGCGCGGCCGCGATGGTGGAGGTGGTGGCGTCGGTGGAGAGGCGGATGTCGCGCCACTCCGGGATGTCGGGCACCAGCGCGGCCTGCCCGGAGGCCGCCAGGGCGCGCGCGAAGCGGACCAGCTGAGGGTGGTTGCGGCCCGATCGGGTGATGCCGTGCAGGACCACCCAGGCGGGGACGGGCCGGCGCCCTCCCGGGTCGGCGCGCCGCCCCACCGCGCGCGGCAGGACGAGCGAGGCCGGGAGCCGGCGCCCGTTCCGTTCGATGTGGATGTCCCGCTCCACCACCGGCGCCCAGCCCGTCGTGAAGCTGCGCGCGAAGCGGAGCGCTGGCCCGTATCCGAAGGTCATGCGCACAAGCTAGCTTATGGGGGCGGGCCGCCGCACGGTGCGTGTGGGCACCCGCGCTGCCGCCGGGCCGCACGACGCCGGGCCGCCCGACACCGTCGGAATGCCGGCGGACATCTCGACCCAGGGAGCCCCGTGGACAAACTCCCCCCGGCATTCGAGCGGCGCGGCATCCGCGCTGGACCGCTTCGCTCCGCGTTGCCTTTCGGCCCGGTAGCCCCGCTATTGGGCCTCGGGGCCACCTTGCCAGCCTGGCGCCACGCCGCTCTCGGTGCTCGAGCGGATTCATCCACGGACTCCCGATCTCCGAACCCCCGACCTCATGGCACGAAGCCACCTCGCGGATGACGCGCATGGAGCGCGCGCGCCGGCCCGTTCCGGCCGAACCCGCCCCGCCGCCGACCGGATCCCGCCGGGCGGATCGGTCGTCCGGCTCCCCGTGCGCGGCGGCGCCACCGAGCCCGACGGGCGGGCGAAGTCCACCGTCTGGTTTCACACCTTCGGGTGCCGGGCCAACCAGTACGACACCGAGCGCATGCGCCAGGAGCTGGAGCTCGGGGGTGCGCGCGCGGTCGCCCGTCCCGACCAGGCCGACGCGCTGGTGGTCAACACCTGCACCGTCACCAACCGGGCGGACGCTGAGGCGCGCCGGCTGGTGCGCCTCCTCCGGCGCGAACACCCAGGCGCGCGCATCGTGGTCGCGGGCTGTTCGGCCGCCCTGCGCGAGGACGACTACCGGAGCATGCGGGAGGTGGACGCGGTGGTGCCCGGCCAGGACGCGGGCGCGCTCGCGCGCCTGCTGGCGACCATGGACGAGGGGTTCGGGCCACCTCCGGTCGACGACGGGCCGCTGCTGCGCAACGCGCGGGGCACCCGGGCGTGGCTCAAGGTGCAGGACGGGTGCGACCGCAAGTGTTCGTTCTGCGCGACCCGGTTGGCGCGCGGCGCCTCCGTCTCGCGCCCTCCGGGCGAGGTCGTGGAGGAGGCCCGGGCACTGGCGCGAGTCCACCCGGAGCTGGTCGTCACCGGCATCCACATCGGGCACTACGGCCGGGACCTGAGCCCGCGCACCACCCTGGCGGAGCTGTGCGCGCGGCTTCTGGACGCCGTGCCGGCCCGCATCCGCCTCTCGTCGATCGAGGCGACCGAGATCGACGACGCCCTGCTCGCGCTGCTCGCCGGGTCGGAGGGTCGCTTGGCCCCACACCTCCACGTCCCGCTGCAGAGCGGATCCGACAGGGTGCTCGGGCTCATGCGACGCTGGCACACGCGCGCGGCGTACCGTGCCCGGGTCCTCGAGATCGCCGGGCGCATGGGGCCGCTGGGCCTCGGCGCCGACGTCATCGTCGGCTTCCCCGGCGAGGGAGAGGAGGAGTTCGAGGAGACCCGCGCGCTGGTGGACGAGCTCCCCTACACCTACCTGCACGTGTTTCCCTTCTCGGTGCGCCCGGGCACCGCGGCCGCCGACCTGCCCGGCCGGGTTCCGGGGAACGTGGCGGCACACCGGTCGCGGGTGCTGCGCGAGATGGCGCTGGCCAAGCGGGAGCGCTATCGGCGGGGTCGGGCGGGCACCGTTGCGGACATCGTGGTGGAGGGCACCCCGGAACGGGTCGCGGGCGTCACCGGCGACTACCTGCGCGCGCGCATCGACGGGCGGGCCGCCCCGGGCGACCGCTTCCGGTCGGTTCTGGAGCTGCGCGACGGGGAGCTGGTGGCGGGGGTGCCCGGGGGGGGTTGGGAGGGCTGGCGCTCGCATGGGCGGGCAGGTGGGTGAAGTCGTAGGCCAAGTGTCGCACCTCCATTCCTTGCTTGCCATATTGCCATAACCGGGATATGGTAATCTGTATGAGAACGACGCTGAACATCGACGACACCGTGATGCGGCGGCTGCGGGAGGAGTCCGCGCGCCGTGGAACCACGATGACCGCGCTGGTCGAGGCGGGGCTACGAGTCGTGCTCGCGAACCCGGACGGTGATGATGGGACCCCCCAGCCCCTGCCGCCGCTCCCGTCGTGGAAGAGCGGTGGCCAGCTACTCGACTATTCGAACCGCGAGGAGCTCCATGGCGCGATGGAGGGCGAGTGAATGCTGGTCTTCGACACGAACGTGCTCCTCTACGCGGCGGACCGGAATTCGGAGCATCACGCTCCCTGCCGCCGGCGAATCGAGGACGCCCGGCGAAGCCCTTCTCCCGCCTTCCTCACGTGGAACATCTGTTACGAGTTCCTGCGGGTGGGTACGCACCGCCGCGTCTTCCGTTCACCGTGGACCCCGGCGGAGGCTCGCGGCTTCCTCGCCGCCCTGCTGGCATCCCCCGGCATTGCGCTGCTGCTGCCAACCCGCCGCCACGCGGCCGTGCTCGACCAAACGGTTGCGGAGCTCCCGGACGTCAGGGGCAACCAGATGTACGATCTCCACACCGCTGTCCTCATGCGCGAGCACGGGGTAAGCCGGATCTGCACGCGGGACACCGGGTTTCATCGATTCCCGTTTCTCGACGTGGTGGATCCGGTGAGGTAGGGAAGAGATGGACGACATCGAACGACGAGATCCTCAATGGCCCTACCCTGGTGCGCGCTGGTGGAAGTTCGACTTTCACACCCACACGCCCGCTTCGGTTGACGCCAGAGATCCGGATCCGGCCACGGGCGGGCCGGTCACGCCAAGGGATTGGCTGCTTGGCTTCATGAGGGCGGAAATCGACTGCGTTGCAGTGACGGACCACAACTCCGGGGAGTGGATCGATAAGCTAAAGGAGGCACTCCGGAAGATGGAGGACGAGGGTGCCCCGGAGTTCCGGCCGCTGCGCTTGTTTCCGGGCGTGGAGCTATCGGTCAACGCCGGATTCCACCTCTTGGCGATCTTCGGCCCCGAGAAGACGACGTCCCACATCGACAACCTGCTCGGAGCGGTTGGGTACAAGGGCACCAAGGGCGATAGCGATGGGGTCACGGAGGAATCCGCCGTCCAAGTGGTCAAGGCGGTTCTTGCCGGGGGAGGCATTCCGATCCCGGCCCACGCGGACCAGGGGAAGGGACTGCTTCATCTGAAGGAGGATGGTGCGGCCACGAGGATCGATGCATCGACTGTGGAGCAGGTTCTCGGCGTGGATGGCATACTCGCGATCGAGACGGTCGACTCAGGTTCGCGCAAGCCCGACATCTACCGGCAACGCAAGCTCCAGTGGGCAGAGGTTCTTGGTTCGGACTTCCATCCTCCGCAGCCCTCGAATCAAGACAGTCTTCCCGGCTCCCGGTACACCTGGGTCAAGATGGCCAGCCCTCCATCGATCGAGGGCTTACGACTGGCGCTACTGGACGGCGATCGGTTTTCGATCCGACGCAGCGACCAACAAGAGCGCTTCGACCCGTTCGCCCTCCCGGAGCACTTCATCGAGTCGATTCGGGTCCGCGGGGCGCGTTACATGGGCCGTGGCCAACCGGCCGAGCTGAAGTTCAATCCCTCTTTCAATGCCATTGTGGGGGGGCGAGGTACGGGCAAGTCCACCGTCGTCCATGCGTTGAGGCTGGCGGCGAACCGCGAGCGCGATATTGTTGACGATTTGAGCGAGGGCAGCATTCCGCGCTCCACGTTCGAGCGGTTCAACAGAGTGTACCAGCGTCGGGAGGACGAGGGTGGCTTGAGGGAGGATACCGCTATTGAGTGGGTCGTGATGCGCGATGGTGTCCGACATCGGGTAACCTGTAAGCCGGGTGACCCATCCGTTGGGCTGGAGGTGAGAGACCAATTGCCGGATGGGAGCTGGGTGGATTCCAAGTCACCGTCGGTAACTTCGCGGCGCTTCCCGGTGCAGATCTACAGCCAAGGACATATCGCCGAGCTCACGGGAAGAAGTCGGCACGCCTTGCTGCGCCGAATTGATGAAATCGCCCCGGACGCCTCGCAGCTCCAAGTCCGGCGGAAGGAAGCGGAGGAAGCGTACCTCGCGTCGCGAGGGCGGGTTCGCGAACTAGAGGCTAAGCTGACTCGCGAGGACGTCACCATCGATTTGGAGGATGTTGAACGCAAGCTGAAGCGTTTCGAAGAGAGCAACCACGCCGCCGTATTGAAGGCGTACCGCGCGAGCGTCCTGCAGGAACGGGAGGCCGAGCGCCAATTCGCTGACGTCGAAAAGGGGGCTCGACGTGTTGCGAGGCTGGCGGACGACATCGAACTGGAGAGCATGCCCGCGGGAGTGGCGGATAGCGGGTCCCAGGCGGACGCGGCACTTCGACAGGTGGTGGAGGCCTTGACCGCGGCCGTTGATTCGGCGTCAGCCGAGCTGCGCGCCACCGCGGCCGGGCTCATCGAGGCGTCTCGCCTGCAGAGGAAAGCGCTGGACACTGGCAAGTGGAAGGCCGCGTCGGACGAGGCGCGAGCCGACCATGACGGTTTGCTCGCGGAGTTGAGGGCGGAGGGCGTGAGCAATCCGGCCGAGTACGGTCAACTGGTTCAGGAACGCCAGCGCCTGCGACGTGAGATCGAAAGCCTACGGTCCACAGAGGAGGAGCGTGACCGTTTGGTCGCCGAGTCGGCACATCGCCTGAAGGACCTCTTGGAAGTACGCCGGTCGATCAGCGAGGCCCGAGAGTCATTCCTCAAGAGGGTGCTCGCACACAACTGCTTCGTTCGCATCTCGGTGCGCCGGTATGGTGACGATCCCGAAGTGATCGAGAGGTCGTTCCGGAGCGTGCTGGGGGTGCGGGATGATCGATTCGAGAGTGACATCCTGACGCACCGGGACGGGAAGGCGACCGGCATTGTCATGGACCTACTTGCCAAGTTGCCGGATAACCCGTCGGAACGCGGAGCGAAAATGGAGTGTCGCGTCGCGGTGCTCAAGGAGCGCATGAAATCCGCATGCGAAGGGAGGGGTACGTTCGGAGGGCACCTCAACAACTACTTGGAACGGGAGTCGAAGCGCGACCCGGGCCTGCTTGATCGGATTTGGACTTGGTTTCCGGAGGACGGACTGAGTGTCCAGTACAGTCGCTCGGGCAATGGTCGGGATTTTCGGCCCATCAGCCAAGGGTCGGCCGGTCAACGATCCGCCGCCATGCTGAGCTTCCTCATGGCCCACGGGACCGAACCACTCGTGTTGGATCAGCCCGAAGACGACCTCGACAACTATCTGATCTATGACTTGGTCGTCCGCCAACTTCGTGAGAACAAGTTGAGAAGACAAATCATCGTGGTGACCCACAACCCGAACATCGTGGTGAACGGTGACGCGGAGATGCTGCACGCGATGAGGTTTCGCGAGGGTCAATGCGAGGTTGCGGAGAAGGGCAGCCTGCAGGAGCGGGAAGTGCGCGAGGAAGTATGTAGCGTGATGGAGGGCGGACGCGAGGCGTTCGAGTCCCGCTACCGCCGGTTGGGACCGGAGGCCAATGATGTTTGACGGCAGGAAGGAGCTGTCGGACAAGATCCGGCTTGGAGAAAGCACCTTTCTGGAGCTGAAGGAGGTTCGGTTCAAGAAGGAGAGGGTAGCGGGGCCCTCCGATGTTGGCATGGCGGATGAGCTGGCGGCGTTCGCCAACAGCCGTGGCGGCGTCTGCGTGGGAGTGAGTGATCGCCCCCGCGAGGTGGAGTTGCCCCGGTACGGCGGACACCTTTCCATTTGGGTCAACCAAGGAGGTGAGCCATGGCGGGAAGCGGGAGGAGGCGATACTCGCCGGAGTACAAGGAGCGGATCGTGGAGCTGGCGAGAGCCGGTCGCAGTGCCGGATCCCTTGCCAGGGAGTTCGAGCCGTCCGACCAGACGATCCGCAACTGGGTCAGGCAGGCCGACCTGGACGAGGGACGGCGCTCCGACGGCCTGACGACGGAGGCGCGCAGGGAGATGACGCGCCTGAGGCGTGACGTGAAGCGGTTGAGGATGGAGCGGGACATCCTAAAAAAAGCGGCGGCCTGGTTCGCGAAGGAGAGCGAATCGATCCCCGGCGGGGGTTCGCGTTCATGAGGGCGCACCGGGCCATGTTCCCGCTCGCGGCCATGTGCCGGGTGCTGGGTCTCTCCACCAGCGGGTACTACGACTGGCTGCGGCGCGAGCCGTCGGTCCGGGCGCGGCGCGACGCCGAGCTCGAGGGCCGGATCCTGGCGAAGTGGATCGAGAGCGACGAGACGTACGGCTGTCCGCGGATCCACGCGGCGCTCATGGCCGGGGGCGAGCGGGTGGGTCGCAAGCGGGTGGCGCGTCTGATGCGGCGGCTGGGCATCGAGGGCGTCACGCGCCGGCGCTTCAGGACGGGGACGACGAGGCGGGACGCCGGCGCCGAGCCCGCCCCGGACTTGGTGGGGCGGGACTTCTCGGCCGGGGGTCCCGACCGGCTGTGGGTCGCCGACATCACGCAGGTTCGCACCGGTGCGGGCTGGCTGTACCTCGCCGTGGTGCTCGATGCGTGGAGCCGGCGGATCGTCGGCTGGGCGATGGCGTGCCGGATGCCGACCGAGCTGGTCGCGGACGCGCTCGCGATGGCGGTCTCCAACCGCCAGCCGACGGGTTCGGTGATCCATCATTCCGATCAGGGCTCGCAATACACGTCGCTGGCCTTCGGGGAGCGCTGTCGCGCGGCGGGGATCGTGCGGTCGATGGGCTCGGTGGGCGACGCGTACGACAACGCGATGTGCGAGAGCTTTTTCGCGACGCTGGAGTGCGAACTCCTGAACCGGCGTCGTTTCGCCACGGTGGCCGAGGCGCGCCGCGAGGTCTTCGAATTCATCGAGGGGTTCTACAACACCCGCCGGCTCCACTCGGCGCTCGACTACCGCTCGCCCACCCAGTTCGAGAAGCTGCATCATGCGGCCTGAGGCGAAACCCGGCGGGCGGGATGGGGGGCGCTGCCGCGCTTCGCTTGGCCACCCTCGTCCGGGGAACGGGCAGCCCGTACCCCGGACGAGGGTCCTGTGCCACCACCGCCCCCCCACACTGGAGGACGAACGACAATCAGACCATCAACCCAAGAAACCAACCGTCCGTGGAAACGGGGCAGGTCCAAGGTCGTGGGCATTCCGGAGGAGCGCCTCGATGAAGTGGTGAGGTTCGTTCGGCATGTGTGCAACGAGCTTGTCGAACCGAGGCTCAACCCCGTCATCGACAGGCTTTGGCTTCCCGATCCCATCGGTGAGCAGCTCGCGGTCGTCAAAGTGGAGATCAGGCGAAGCCTGTTTGTGCACCGGAGCCCCGGCGGCTATATGCACCGCGTCGCCGACGAGAAGCGTGCGATGTCCCCCCACTATCTGGCCAGGCTGTTTCAGCAGCGCAGCCAGACCCGCATGATCCGGTTCGATGAGCAGGCGGTCGCCGACGCCAGTCTGGATGTTCTTGATCCCGATCTTTGGGAACGGTTTCGTACCCCCAGGACTCAGGATGAGCGCGATGTGTTTCTGTCCAAGCTGCGGTTGGCCAGGCGGGACGAGGATGGGGTCTTGCGCCCAACGGTCGCCGGAGTGCTGATGGTGGGGCGCGACGCCCGCCGCTGGTTTCCGAACGCCTTCGTTCAAGCCGTGGCGTATCGGGGTGACCGGGCGGGTCCGCGAGGGGCGGACGATGCCTACCAGCTGGACGCCGCCGACATTGCCGGGCCGCTTGACCAACAGGTGGAGGAGGCATGCCGGTTCGTGGCGAGGAACATGAGGGTTGCCGCGTTCAAGCACTTGGGTCGCGAGGACCGTCCTCAGTTCGACATGACGGCGGTATTCGAGGCCGTCGTCAATGCGGTGGCCCACCGCGACTACTCGATTCATGGGTCGAAGATCAGGCTGCGGCTCTTTGAGGATCGCTTGGAGATCTGCTCTCCCGGCGCCATCCCGAACACGCTGGCACCGGAGAACCTCTTACACATCCAGTCGTCCCGAAACGAATTGCTGAACAGTCTCCTCGCGAAGTGTCCCGTACCCTCGAAGATCCCGTGGCTGGCCACCGACCGCCGGACGCTGATGGACAGGCGCGGAGAAGGCATGCGCATCATCTTGGAAAACAGCCTTGAGCTTTCGGGCCGCGAGCCCGAGTACGAGATGATCGGTGAATCGGAGTTCCACGTGACCATCCATGCGCCGTCCGAGGATTCGGCGAAGGGAGGAACAGCCTGAGGACTCCGTCCGTCATCCTCATGCGTCCCACACGGTGATTGGAGTTCCTCGCCAAGCGCGCCGCTCCCGGTATGCCCTGTCCGCCCAACTCCTCCCCGGGCGCATGTCGAACACCACCAAGTGTCCGGCGTCCGCGCGGCTGATGTCCATGTACGCCGCCGTCTGCTCGAGCCCCTTCTCGATCGTCCGCTCCTTGGCTCGCCCATCTCCCACCAGCTTGCACTCGACCACGAACCGGCTCTCCCCACCATCCGGGCACGGCCAGACGACCAGCAGGTCCACCCGGCGGCTTCCCAGCGCGTACTCCCGCTCGATCCGTCCGCGACCGTTGATGACCCGGTGCAGGAACGCTTGAAGCACCAGCTGTGGACCCGCCTCCGTGTACCGCGCCCGCTCAATCCAGTGCTCCGAGTTCCGGCGGAAGAAGTCCTGGAACGCGACCAGCAGCTTGTCCAGGTCGAGGCCGCCGTCCGCGTCCACATACCACGCCAGGTTCGGCTCCGGCATCTCGTCCTCGATCACCGACGTGAGCACGCGCGGCAGCACCTCGCCGTAGATGGGGTTGGCAATGCGCAGCGGCGGCTTCGGCGCGACCAGCCCGAGGTCGCGCGCGTACTCGACGTCGAACGCGGAATGCGCACCCCTTCCGCCGCTCAGCAGCGGCTCGATCACCCGCCTAACCCGGGGCTCGCGCAGCTTGTCGGTCAGCTGGTCCAAGTGGGTCTCGCGTCTCAGGATGAGCGCCTCGCGCGCCTCGAACACGTCCCGCTCCGAGATCGGCCTCGGGCGCCCTCGGAGGTTGCCGTCGGAAAAGCACATTTCCTGAGCCAGCGCGTTCACCAGCCAAGGCTGCCCGCGGGTCTGGTCCCACACCGCCCGCACCGCCTCCGCCTCAAAGGTCTCTCCGGTCGCCGCCGTGTGCTGCCCGAGCAGGGCGTCGACTTCCCCGCGCGCGAAGTCGCCCAGGCGCAGCGACCTCGCCTTGATGTTGAAGGCGCTGCCCCCGGTGATCATCTCTCTCTCGGAGCTTGCCCGGATCCGGTAGTCGCGCACGTCGCGCACCCCGCACAGGACCACGCTCTGCGGGAAGCCGGCGGGACGGTGGGCGTAGCCCGCCCTCAGCTGCCGCAGCACCGACACGAGCGAATCGCCCACCATGGCGTCGATCTCGTCGATGAGCAGAACGAGCGGCGATGGGTCGGCCCGCGCCCAGAGGTCCAGCAGGGTGCCCAATGCCGCGTGGGGTCGGACGGACGTGTCGAGCTGGTCCGCCGCCTCGGCCGTCTCGGGGTCCTGGAGCGTGTGTCTGGCCTCGCGGGCGATCTCGGAGGCGATCGCCCCCATCGCGCGCGCCACATCCTCCCGGGCCGTCTGCGCGGTCTCGACGTTGATGTAGGCGCAGCGGTAGTCGCCCGCGGTTCCGCCGTTCAGCAAGTCCCGAAGCGCCAGCAGGACCGATGTCTTGCCCGTCTGACGGGGCGCGTGCAGGACGAAGTAGCGCTTCCCGCGCACCAAGGACAGGACGGCGCTCAAGTTCAACCGGTCGAGCGGCGGCACGCAGTAGTGGTCTTCCGGCCGCACGGGACCGGCCGTGTTGAAGTCGCGCATGGAGTAAAGGTGGACCACGCTCCATTGCCGGGGCAAGCGGTTACCCCGGTGGAACCGAGCGGCCGGCCAGAGCCGTGCGGGCGACGGGATGTGGGGAGAGGCGTGGGCGCGGCCAAGGTCCTCCGACACCACCGGAGACCTTCGGCCACCAGAGCCGAATGCGTGCGGGAGCCGTGTAGGGAGCGGGCGGCGAGCCAGCGTGGAATGCGCCGCCGCTCGAATGCCTGGCTAGGATTGCGCGCGGGGCCAAGGCAACCTTTTCCCGCCACGCTTCATCCCCTTCATCGGGAACGCCGTGGCCACGAAGACGAGGAGGGGCGGATGGGTGTGCGGAAGCCAGTTCTGGAGCGTGCGTCGGGGCTCGTGCCCCTCGGTGCGGTGCCGCTGCTGATGGCGACGACGCTCGCGTGGGGTGCCGGTCCGGTCGCCGCCCAGGTCGACGTGGTCGGCACGGTGCGGGATTCGGCGAGTAGCGAGGTGCTGCCCAACGCCGTGGTGTCCGTGGTCGACCAGGGTTCGCGGACGTTCACCAACGAGTACGGCCAGTTCGTCCTCATCGGCCTGCCGCCCGGCGCGCTCGTCCTGCGCGTGGAGCACCTGGGCTACGAGACCCGCGAGGTCGCGCTCGACGGCGAGGCCGCCGGCGCGCTCTCCATCGTGCTCGCGCCCCGCGCCATCGAGATCGACGGCGTGACCGTCACCGCCACCACGGCAACCGACATCGTGGCGCCGGGAGAGGCCGCCGGGCAGATCGCGCTCTCGCCGCAGAGGCTGGGCACGCTGCCCTCCCTGGGGGAAACCGACGTGTTTCGCACCCTGCAGCTGCTTCCCGGCGTGAGCGGCACCAACGACGCCACCTCCGGTCTGTTCGTGCGCGGGGGCACGCCGGACGAGAACCTGGTGCTGCTGGACGGCATGACCATCTACCACGTGGACCACTTCTTCGGGGTGTTCAGCGCCTTCAACGCGGACGCCGTTCAGGACGTGCGCCTGTTCAAGGGCGGCTTTCCCGCGCAATACGGGGGACGGACCTCGAGCGTCGTGGAGATGGTGGGCAAGTCGGGGAACCCGCGGGAATTCCGCATGTCGGGCGGGGTCAACCTGCTGAGCGCCCGCGCCGTGACCGAGGTCCCGCTGGGCGGGAAGGGGTCGTGGCTGGTCTCCGCGCGCCGGTCGTACACCGATCTGGTGCGCACCGGTCTGTACGACGCGATCCTCGGGACCCTGGAGGGGGCCGGCGACACCGACGCGGGGCCAGCTGGCCCCGGGGGCGTCGGGGGCGGCCGCTTCGCAAACGTCCAGCAACAGGCCCTCGAGCCCAACTTCCACTTCTACGACCTCAACTCGAAGCTCACCTTCCTGCCCACCTCCGAGGACGTGGTCACGCTCTCCCTCTACGGAGGCGAGGACCGCTTGGACGAATCGACCGTGGGGCAGGAGGTCACGACCCCCTTCGGCGACACCCGGCTGACGCCGGACCGGGCCGACCTCTCCAATTGGGGCAACCAGGGCGTGAGCGGGCGATGGGCCCGGCAGTGGGGAAGCCGGATGGCGACCGACGCCTCGGTCGCGTACTCGCGCTATTTCTCCCAAGCGACCTTGGACGTGGCTTCGTCGCAGCTCGCCCGCGGCTTCGACGAGGACAACCGCGTGAACGATCTGACCGCGCGCCTGGACAATACCTGGCGACCCTTCCCGTCCTCCGAAGTCGGGTTCGGGGCCCAGTTCACCCGCAGCGACGTCGCCTACGCCCTGACCCGCCTGCGCGGCGACTCGGCCCAGACGCTCAGCCTTGGCGGCCAGAGCAACCTGACGGCGGGGTACCTGCAACACTCGTGGACGCCATCCGGGCGCGCGGACCTGACCGTGGGACTGCGCATGACGGACTACGACGGGACCGGGCGGACGTACTGGGAACCACGCGCCTCGGCGCGCTACGCCCTCACCGACCAGCTCTCCCTCACCGGAGCCTGGGGCCGCTACAACCAATTCGTGAAGCGGGTCGAGAACGAGGACATCCTGGAGGGAAGCCGCGACTTCTGGATCCTCGCCGGCGACGACTTCGCGCCGTCGTCCGCCGAACACTGGATCGCGGGCATCGGCTACGAAACCGGAGACTACCTGTTCGACCTCGAGGCCTACGCGCGCGACTTGGGAGGCGTGACGCAGTTCTCCACCCGGTCGCGCCGGACACCGGGCCAACGGCTCGCCGAGCTCTTCTTCGAAGGCACCGGCGTGGCGCGGGGCATCGAGCTGATGGCGCAAAAGAAGCGGGGCGCCCTCACCGGCTGGATCGGCTACACGCTCGCGAACGTCGAGCACGAGCTGACCGGGTTCAACGACGGGCTCCCGTTTCCCGCGAGCCACGACCAGCGCCACGAGGTGAAGGCCGTCGGCAGCTATCAGCTGGGGCGGTGGACGCTGACCGGGGGATGGGTCTACGGCTCCGGCAAGCCGTACACGGTGCCCGAGGCCCAGTACCCGATCACGCTCCTGGACGGGCGCACGCTGAACTACATCCACGTCGGCGCGAAGAACGGCGAGCGCCTCCCCGCGTATCACCGTCTCGACTTGGCGGCCAGCCGCCGCTTCGAGGTGCGGGAGTTCTTCTACGAGCTGAACCTCTCGCTCTTCAACGTCTACGGACGCGACAACGTTTGGTATCGCCAGTTCGATTTGACGGACCTGCCCATGCTGGTCACCGACGTCGCGACGCTCGGCTTCACCCCCAGCGTGGGGTTCCGCGCGGGCTTCCGCTAACCATCCGCCAACCAGCCAGGCTCGCCGATGACGGGCGAACACCCCGCGGGGCTCGGGCGTCGACGCGTCCGGGCCGGCTCCCCGGTCTCGGCGTCGCGCCGCAGCCGGTTCGCACCCGAGCCATCGACGCTCGGTGCCGCCCACCCGACCCCTCGCCCGCCTTGGCCGCTCGCGCGGGTTCATCCGCGAACCGCTCCCGGAGGAGAACGATCATGAAGAACGGAATTCCCTGGTGGTTGCCGGTGGTCCTCGCCGGAGTGGCGGCCGCCGCCTGCGACGACGACTTGGCCTTCGTGCCGGAGGCGCCCGACACCTTCGTGGTGCAGGCGTTCCTCTTCGCCGGGGAGCCGGTCACCGAGGTCAGCGTGACCGGAGTGCTCCCCATCGACGCCGATTCCACCGCGGTGGCCACCCCGATCGCGGACGCGCGCGTCGCGATCCTGCGCGGAGGCGACCGGTTCGACCTGACGCCCACGCCGGGCGAACCCGGCCGGTATCACTATCCGAGCGACGACCTGTCGGTCGAGGTGGGCGACGCGTTCGCGCTCGAGGCCTCTTACGGCGAGCGCGTCGCGACCGCCGAAACGGTGGTTCCCGTCCCGCCGCGGGGATTGACGCTGTCGGCGACCGTCGTGGAGCCGCCCCAGTTCGGCCGCCCGGGCGTCGGCTCGCAACCGGGTGCGGCCGACGGCTTGGTCGCGCGCTGGGAGAATTCGGCCAGCGCGCTCCACTACGTGGTGGTCGACAATATCGAGGCCGAGCCGGAGCCATTCGTCGAGAGCCCGTTCGGGGGAGCGTTCGCGCGGCGTCTCGTCCAGCGTCCGACGGCGGCCGACAGCGTGCTCGTCAACGCTCGCTCGCTCTCCTATTTCGGGCGTCATCGGGTCAGGCTCTACCGGGTCAACGAGGAGTACGCCAACCTGTACGAGGGTCTCAACCAGGACTCCCGGGATCTCAACGAGCCCCCGTCGAACGTGCGCGGGGCGCTCGGGGTGTTCTCGGCGTTCAGCGCGGACAGCGTGTTCTTCGAGGTGAGATGATCCACCCCGAGCCCTCAAGGCGCCTTTGCCAGCCCGGCGCCCCGCCGCTCTCTGTGCTTGGGTGGATTCGTCCACGAAGACTGCCGGGAAGCCCACGCGCGGGGCGAACTTGTCCCGCGATGCCGGATGGGACCATCATTGGGAATGAGGGAACCATCGGGAATGAGGGAACGTTCTCCGCGCCCGGGTCGCGAGACTGGCGCGCGGGCGGGGGAAGCGCCGGTCGACCGGCGACCGGCCCGCCACCGGGCACCCGCCGTCGCCCTGCTGGCGTGCCTGGCGTGCGCGACCCTACCGCCGGTCGTGCTCCATGCCCAGGACGAGGCGGCGGCGATCATCCGCCAAACACCCCGCTGGTCGGTCGAGGGCAGCCTGGGGTCGCGTCTGGTGGGGACCCTCTACGACGAGTTCGTCACCCGCAACACCCTGGCCGACCTCCCGAGCCGCACGCGGTGGAGGGAGACCACCGGATGGGGTCCGGAGGCGCGCGTGGTGCTGCGCCACAACCCCGTCGGCGGAGCGAGCCTCTACGTGACGCTGCTCGCCGGCCGGTCGGGTACCGTCGCGCGCTATTCCGGCGCGCTCTCTCCGCCCGAGGACATCTCGCGCAGCACCCGCTACCACGGCGGAGGGTTCGGCATCGGCATGAAGCTGTCCGAGTGGGATGACGGACGCGGCGTGCTGGCGTACAGCGTGGGAACGGCGGTGCTCACGCAGAGAATCGATCTCTCTCCGGGCCACCGCGACGCGTTCGCCCAGATGGGCGCGCGCCACCCGGGCGAGATCCAGTGGACCTCGCGCACGTCAACCTCGTGGGGGCTCGATCTGGGTGCATCCCTGCGCGTCCCCATCGGCGACGATTCCGCGCTTCGCTTCTCGTTCCGCGACTTGGTGATTCCGGTCAACACGGCCCAGATCGCCGCCCAGGAGCGCAACGAGGTGCGGTCCCTGTCGAGCGAGCGGGTCACGTTCAGTCTCGCGCCCTTCACCGCGCACCAGCTCAGCCTGAGCGCCGGCGTCGAGTACGTCTTCTCCCGGGGCGACCCGCGGCGGGATGTGGTGCGGGTCCTGCCGGAGCGCGTCGATGTCGCCGTGGTCGACCCAGTGGTCCGAGCCGCGCGGGCGACCGCCGCGGAGGGCGACACCGCGCGGGCCATCGCCTCGCTCCGCCAGCATGTCGCGCTTGCGCCGGAGGACCGCTTGGCGTGGCGGGAGCTGTCGCTGCTGCAGGTAGCCCGCGCCGAGTTCGACCCCGGCGTGCGCGACCGGACTCTGGGCGACCTTGAGCGCGCCCTCAACATGAACCCCGGAGACACCGAGCTGCTGCGGGCGTACGGCCGCATCCGCGGGATGGTGCAACGGGAGGGACGGGTTCCGGAGGCCGTCGAGGTGCGCAGACTGGAGCTCTCCCGCCTGGTCGTTCGGAGCGACCGCGAGGGGAGCCTGCGGGTGTCGGGGGCGGCGCGCGGGCTCGAGCCCGGCCCGCGGGGCGCCTATCGCTACGCGATCTCGGTGGAGGTGTTCGATGCCGGGGGTCGCAGGATGCGCGTCCGCCCCGGGCCGGACCATGCCCGGATGGATGCCGAGGGGCGGATGGTGCTCGAGGAGGAGCGTGACCGGCTTCCGGTCCCGCTCAACCTCGACCTCTCCCTCGTCGAGCCCGCGCCCGGCGTGTATTCCCTCCGCCTGAGACTGACCGATCCGGAGTCGGGAGCCACGGTTGACACCAGCCAGGGCTTCGAGGTGCCGGGACGCTGACCGCGCAACCCCGCTATTTTGGGCAGCCCGCGGACGAACTCCGCCCGGCATTCGAGCGGCGCTGCATCCGCGCTGGACGCTCGCGCTCGGCGTTGCCTTTCGTCCCGGTAGCGCTGCTACCGAGCCTTCAAGGCGCCTTGCCAGCCCGGCGCCCCGCCGCTCTCGGTGCTCGCGCGGATTCATCCACGGACTGCGGGCAGCCCGCGGACGAACTCCGCCCGGCATTCGAGCGGCGCTGCATCCGCGCTGGACGCTCGCGCTCGGCGTTGCCTTTCGTCCCGGTAGCGCTGCTACCGAGCCTTCAAGGCGCCTTGCCAGCCCGGCGCCCCGCCGCTCTCGGTGCTCGCGCGGATTCATCCACGGACTGCGGGCAGCCCGCGGACGAACTCCGCCC
Source organism: Longimicrobiales bacterium (assembly GCA_965221265.1). Taxonomy (GTDB): domain Bacteria; phylum Gemmatimonadota; class Gemmatimonadetes; order Longimicrobiales; family Gaopeijiaceae; genus BD2-11. Next base: position 1,777,045 of record OZ244873.1, read on the forward strand.
GGCATTCGAGCGGCGCTGCATCCGCGCTGGACCGCTGCGCTCGGCGTTGCCTCTCGTCCCGGTAGCGCTGCTACCGAGCCTTCAAGGCGCCTTGCCAGCCCGGCGCCCCGCCGCTCTCGGTGCTCGCGCGGATTCATCCACGGACTGCGGGCAGCCCGCGGACGAACTCCGCCCGGCATTCGAGCGGCGTTGCATCCGCGCTGGACGCTCGCGCTCGGCGTTGCCTCTCGGACCGTCGACATGAACCAGCACCGCCCACCCTACCTCGCCGCGGTCATCGCCGGGGCCGCCGTCCTCCTGCTGTACGTCGTCACGCTGGCTCCCACCACGGCGTTCTGGGACACCAGCGAGTACATCGCGACCGGGTACATCCTCGGAATCCCGCATCCGCCCGGAAACCCGCTCTTCGTCGTGCTCGCGAGGGTGTGGATCGTGCTCTTGTCGCCTCTGGGGCTGTCGGTGGCGGTGCGGGTGAACCTTCTGGCCGCCTTCACCACGGCGGCGGCGAGCGGGTTCTTTTTCCTGGTGGCCCACCGCATCGCGTGGGGGCTGCTCCGCGACCACCGGCGCGCGCTGGTGGGGGCGGCGGTGAGCGCGCTGCTCGGCGCCACCGCGTTCACCGTGTGGAATCAGTCGGTGGTCAACGAGAAGGTCTACACGGTCAGCGTGATGGTGATCGCGGCGGTCACGTGGTTGGCGGTGCGCTGGCGCGACCGGAGCGGGGAGCCCGGGAGCGCGCGCCTGCTGCTGGTGGCGGGCTACCTGATGATCCTGGGCTGGTCCAACCACACCATGTCGCTTCTGCCCGCGCCCGCGCTGGGCTTGATGCTGCTGGTCACGGCCCCGGGGGTTCTTCTGCGTCGCGACCTGTGGGCGCGCGCCCTCCCGCTGGTCGTGGTCGGCTTGTCGTTCAACGTCTTCCTGCCGATTCGCGCCGCCCAGCGACCGGTGATCAACGAGGGCGACCCGCTCTGCGCGTCCGCCGGCGAGGTGGCCGCCGCCGTGTTGACGGTCGGAAACGCGGGGTGCCCCCGGCTCGCCTCGGTCCTGCGTCGGGACCAGTACGCGCCACCGCCGCTCATCCAGCGCCAGTCGCCCCTGTCCGCGCAGTTCCAACACTACTTCCAGTACTTCGACTGGCAGTGGGCGCGGGGGCTGGATCCTTCGCCGGTGCCGAGCGGACGCAGGGCGCCCGTCACCGGGATCTTTCTGGCTCTGGGCCTGTTCGGCCTGTTGGTGGTGCGGCGCGTGGACCGGGAGATGTTCGCCTACCTGGCGACCCTGACGGCGACCGTGACGGTCGCGCTCGTCATCTATCTGAACTTCAAGTACGGGTATTCGCTGGCGCCCGAGGTCGCCGACCCCGATCTCCACGAGGTGCGCGAGCGGGACTACTTCTACATCGTCGGTTTCATTCTGTGGGGCGTGCTCGCGGGCATCGGGCTCACCGGCGTCTGGCACATGGCCGAGCGGCGCCTGAGGCGGATGGGCGCGCGGGCGGCGAGCCGGGCCCGGGGGGTCGCGACCAGGCTGATGCTCGCCGCGGTGACCTTCCTCGCCCTGGTGGTCGCCCTCACGCCGCTGGCCGCCAATTGGCGCTGGGCCAGCCGCGCCGGGGACTACGCCGCCCGCGACTGGGCGTACGATCTGCTGCAGAGCGTCGAGCCCTACGGCGTGCTCTTCACCAACGGAGACAACGACACCTTCCCGCTCTGGTATCTGCAGGAGGTGGAGGGGATCCGTCGCGACGTCACCGTCATCGTGGGGCAGTACCTGTTCACCCAGTGGTATCCCCGGCAGCTGCGGGAGCTCACCCAGCCCGGGCGTCAACGCCCCTACGAGCCCGACGAACGGGTGGCCGGGCTGTATCCCGCGCGCGAGATGCCCGCCCGCCCGGTCCTCTCGCTCGCGCCCGAGGACATCGACCGGATCCAAGGTGCCGCCACGCCGCAGGACGCCGACGTCCGTCTCGGGTCGATCGTGGTTCGGTATCCGGCGGGCACGTTCCTGGACCGGGGCGACCAAGTGGCGCTCGCGATCATTCGCGACAGCATCTCGGAGCGCCCAATCTACTTCGCATGGACCGGCGGGATCATCCGTTCGCTGGGCCTGCGCGACTACGGGGTCCGGCAGGGGCTCGCCACCCGGCTCTTCCTGCGCGACCTCGAGACGGACGGGCGTTTCGTCCGCGCCGACGCGTCGCTCGGCGGGGAATGGGTCGACCTCGAGCGCACGCGCCGGTTGTACGGCGAGGTCCTGATGGCCCGCAGCCTCCGCTATCGCGACATATGGACGGACCGGAGCACCCTGAACATCCCCTACTACTATTTTCACTTCAGCCGGGTGCTGTTCGACCGGGCTTCGGCGGCCGGGCTGCCCGAGGACGAGCTGGCCCGGTACCGCGGCGACATGGAGGCGTTCGGCGTGACCATGCAGGGCGGCTACCGGGCGATTCCCGAGCTGGAGCCCGGAGCGGGATGAGAACGCCCCCGCCCGAAGACCCCGGCGGCTCGGCCGGCGCCGGCGAGGAGGTGGACCTCTCGCCTCCGGAGCTGCTACGCTACGCCCGTCACCTGGTCCTGCCCGAAGTCGGTCTGACCGGCCAACGCAAGCTCAAGTCGGCGCGCGTGCTGGTGGTGGGCGCGGGGGGGCTGGGTTCTCCGGTGGCCCTCTATCTCGCCGCGGCGGGCGTGGGCACGCTCGGCCTGGTCGACTTCGACGAGGTCGACGCGACCAACCTTCAGCGTCAAATCCTGCACGGCGAGTCGGACGTGGGTCGTCCCAAGCTCGACTCCGCCCGCGACCGGCTGGGCGAGGCCAATCCCCACGTGGAGGTCGTCGCCCACCACGCGAGGCTCGCCGGCGCGAACGCCCTCTCCGTGTTCGCCGCCTACGACGTGGTCGTGGACGGCACCGACAACTTCCCGACCCGCTACCTCGTGAACGACGCCTGCGTGATGCTCGGCAAGCCCAACGTGTACGGTTCGGTGCACCGTTGGGAGGGTCAGGTGTCGGTGTTCGCGACCCGCGGGGGTCCCTGCTACCGGTGCCTCTTCCGCGAGCCGCCGCCGCCGGGTCTGGTGCCGAATTGCGCCGAGGGTGGCGTGCTGGGGGTCGTCCCGGGCGTGGTGGGCTCCCTTCAGGCGCTCGAGGTTCTGAAACTGATCCTCGGGCGGGGACGTCCGCTCGCGGGGCGGCTGCTCATCTTCGACGGGCTGGAGCTGGAGTGGCGCGAGGTCTCCATCCGACGCGATCCCTCCTGTCCCGTGTGCGCCGACAACCCCACCCAGACCGAGCTCATCGACTACCAACTCTTCTGCGGCGTGAAGCCGGAGGCGGAACCCATGACCCCGTCCGAGAACGACCAACCCCGCGAACCGACGGGCCCCGGAGACATCGACGTGCTCGAGGCCAGCGCCCGCCTGGCGGGCGAGGCCCGGCCCTTCCTCCTGGACGTGCGCGAGTCCTACGAATGGGATATCGCCAACCTCGCCGAGCAGGGCGCGGTGCTGATTCCGATGGGCGAGGTGGGCGGGCGCCTCGACGAGATCCCGCGCGATCGCCAGGTGATCGTCCACTGCCGCACGGGCGTGCGCAGCGGAGACGTGGCGAACGAGCTCTGGCGGGCGGGCTACCGCGACGTGCTCAACATGGAGGGGGGGATCAACGCCTGGGCTCGGCGGGTCGATCCCAAGCTGCCCATCTACTGATGGGAGCGAGGTGCGGACCTTAGTTTAGCTAAGTTGACTAAGTCCAGCCAGAACTTGACTAAGCCAAGCTAGAACGCCGCCAGCTCCCGGATGGCCGCTACGACGTCGGGAACCTGCGGAAGTATGACCTCCTCCAGTCGGGGCGCGTAGGCGACCCAGCAGTCCTTTGAGGCGATGCGCCTCACCGGCGCGTCCAGCCACTCGAAGAGCTCGTTGGCGGCGCGGGCCGCGATCTCGGCGCCATAGCCCCAGGAGAGCCCATCCTCGTAGGCCACCAGCAGGCGGTTGGTCTTGCGCACGGACGTGGCGACGGTGTCCATGTCGAAGGGTGACAGGCTGCGCAGGTCCACGACCTCGGCCTCGATGCCGTCCCGCTGGGACGCCACGCGGGCCGCGTCCAGGCTGCGCTTCACCAGAGCCCCGCAGGTCACGATGGTGAGGTCCGAGCCCTCGCGCGCGACCCGCGCCTTCCCGAACGGAATCATGAAGTCCTTCCCGGGCGCGCGACTCTTGTTGTACACCTGTCGGTACAGGTGTTTGTGCTCCAGGAAGATGACCGGATCGTCGCACCGGATCGCGGTGCGCAGGAGCCCGCTGGCGTCGAGCGCGTTCGAGGGCAGAGCCACGCGCAGCCCCGGGGTGTGCGTGAACAGGGAGGCCCCGGTCTGCGAGTGGTAGATGCCGCCCCCGGTGAGGTAGCCGCCGTAGGGGACCCGGATGACCACCGGCGCGTCGAAGGCGCTGTTGGAGCGGTAGCGCATGGTGGCCAACTCGTTGCGGATCTGCATGAACGCCGGCCAGATGTAGTCGAAGAACTGGATCTCCACGACCGGCTTGAGCCCGCGGGCGGCCATCCCGATCGCGCGCCCGACGATGTTGGCCTCGGCGAGGGGTGAATTGAAGACGCGCTCGCCACCGAATCTCTTCTGGAGCCCGTGCGTCACCTTGAACACGCCGCCCTTGCCCCGAACCTGGTCGAGGGCCTCCTCGCGCGAGGCGTCGGCCACGTCCTGACCGAACACGACGATGCGCGGATCACGCTCCATCTCGTCGCGAAGGCAGCGGTTGACGAGGTCGACCATGGTCAGCTCGCGGTCTTCCGGGTTGAACTCCACCCGGGCCTCCGTGTCGAACTCCGGCCTGGTGGGGGGCGCGGTCTCGGAGTAGAGGTGCTCCAAGGCCCGCTCCGGTGGCGGCTGGGGCTGGTCCATCGCCCGTGCGGCGGCCTCGCGAACCGCGGCATGGGTCTCCGCGTCGATGCGGTCCAGTTCCTCGGCGGTGGCCACCTTCAGGTCCATCAGCAGCTGCCGCGTGCGGGTGAGCGGATCCCGCTTCTCGTCGGCCAGTCGCTCCTCCTCCGTCCGATACGCGCGCTCGTCGTCCGACATGGAGTGCGAGTAGGGCCGGGTGGTGGAGGCGTGCACGAGCGCCGGACCCCGTCCCCGCCGGCAATGACGCACCGCCGCGCGGCCCGCCTTGTAGCTGTCGATGACATCGGTGCCGTCGCATTCCGCGATGAACAGGTTGGGGAAGGACGAAGCCAGCTTCGAGATGCTGCCGCCGGCCGTCTGGACCTCCACCGGCACCGAGATGGCGTAGCCGTTGTCCTCGATCAGGAAGAGCACCGGGAGCCTCAGCGTGCACGCGGTGTTGAGCGCCTCCCAGAACTCGCCCTCCGAGGTGGCGCCCTCCCCCGCCGACACCAGCACGACCTCGTCGTCCTCGACCCGACCGACCCGTTCGCGCAGGTCCGGCCGCGCGGCGGCCCGGCGCCCGCCCTCGGCGCACCCCACGGCCTGCAGGAACTGGGTTCCGGTCGGCGACGACATGCTCGTGATGTTCAGGCGGGGATCGCAGAAGTGGCACGGCATCTGCCGACCGCCGGATGCCGGATCGGCCTCGGCGGCCACGGCCTGAAGGAAGTGCTCGTACGGGGTCTGGCCCAGGGCCAGGGAGAGCGCCCGGTCGCGGTAGTACAGGTAGAACCAGTCGTGGGCGGGCCTGAGGTGGGCGGCCATGGCCACGCCGATGGCCTCGTGGCCCGCGCTCGAGATCTGGAAGAAGGTCTTGTTCTGCCGCTTGAGGGTGATCTCGCGGTCGTCGATGCCGCGCGAGGTCGCCATGAGGCGGTAGAACTCGATCAGCTGCGTCGAGGTGAGGCCGTCGTCCGGGGCCTGCTCGTGGCCGCCCGGGGGCGCCTCGGGGGCGAGTGCTGGGGTGTCAGATGCCATGCGGGCGGGTTGGGACCCGCGCCGGCGATGGTCCCGGGCGCGGGCGTGAGCGTCGATGTCCGGGCCGGCGGCCTTCGCCGCGAAATGCCGGTCCCGGTTGCGCGAACCACAGGGGGAAACATAGCCGGTGTGGGCAACAGCGTCCAAGCCGGCGGGTGGCCGGCGATGGGCGGCCGCGCCGGGAGGGGCGGGGCGCAGCCGGGTCGGCGCGCTCCGGCGGGGTGGAGCGACCCGCGAACCCACGCCCCCCCGGCACGCGAGCGTCGTGGCATCCGCGCGGGACGCTTGCGCTCGGCGTTGCCTCTCGCCCCGGTGGGGCCGCACCCGGGCCTTGAAGGCGCCGTGTCGGCCCGGCGCCCAGCCCGGCGTCCCACCGCTCGGTGCTCGGGCGGACTCATCCACGGACCGCCAGCTGGCGGTCCAGTGCCTCCGGGTCCTCGACCGGTCGCCGACAGGCGTAGTCGTGGCACACGTGGGCGCGCGGGCGGCCTTCGCCCCCGCCGGCTCCCGCGAGGCGCCAAGGCGCGCGCGGGGTTGCGCCCACCTCGTCGCCCGTGATTAGCCGGTCGGGCAGGTAACGGTCGTGGGCCGCCCGCAACAGCGCCCGGGTGGCGGCGGCGCGGGGGTCGCCCTCGATGACCACCTCGACGCCGGGCCGGTCGAAGGCGTCGGCCACCGCCAGCAGGCGGCCGTACGCGCTGGGAACGCGCGTCATCGCGGCCGCCTCGCTGGCCAGAATCCGCCCCGCCAGGGCGCGAAGGTCATCGCGGTCCGCAAGGCGGCCCAGACGCAGCAGGACCTCGGCCGCCAGGGAGTTGCCGGCCGGGGTGGCGTTGTCGGTGGCGTCCCGCGGGCGCACCACCAGGGCCGGGTCCGCCCGGTGGGTGTCGAAGAACAGGCCGCTCGCGCGGTCGAGGAATCCCTCCACCAACGCATCCACCAGCTCCGCCGCCCGATCGAGCCAGACCGCGCGGAGCGTCGCTTCGTGCAGCGCCAGAAAGGCCCCCGCCAGCGACGCGTAGTCCTCCAGGAATCCACCCACGCGCGAGGGACCGTCCTTGTGGCTGCGCAGCAGGCGGCCGTCGTCGCGCACGAGCTCGGCGAGAATGAACTCCCCCGCCCGCTCGGCCGCCCGCACGTACTCGGGCCGTCCCAGGGCCGCGCCGGCCTCCGCCAGCACGCGCATGGCGAACCCGTTCCAGGCGACGATGACCTTCTCGTCGCGGAACGGCGGTTCCCGCAGCTCCCGGGCCTCGAGCAGGACGGCCGATGCCCGCGCCAGCACGGCGTTCAGCTCCTCCGGCGCCATCCCCTCCGCCCTCGCCACCGACTCCGGGTCGTGGGGCAGGTGCAGGATGTTGCGCCCCTCGAAGTTGCCGGCCGGCGTGACGTCGTGGCAGCGCCGGAACAGCCGCGCCGTGTCCGGTTCCAGCAGTCCGTCGACCTCATCGGCGGTCCAGAGGTAGAACCGCCCCTCCTCGCCCTCCGAGTCGGCGTCGCGCGCGGAGTGGAACCCGCCCTCCGGCGCGCGCAGGTCGGTGAGCATGTAGGCCAGCGTCTTCTCCGCGACCGCCAGGAACTCGGGGTCGCGCGTGCACAGGTGGGCCTGCAGGTAGGCGCTGGCGAGCAGCGCGTTGTCGTAGAGCATCTTCTCGAAGTGCGGCACCAGCCAGCGCGCGTCGACCGTGTAGCGGTGAAAGCCACCGGCCAGCTGATCGTGAATGCCGCCGCGCGCCATCTTGCGCAGCGTCCGCGTCGCCATGGCCAGCAGCTCGTCGTCGCCCGAGGCGTGGTGAACCCGCAGCAGGAGCTCCAGCACCATGGGCTGGGGGAACTTGGGCGCGCCCCCGAAGCCACCGTTGATCGGGTCGTGGCCGCGCGCGATGGTCTGGCAGGCGGCGTGCGCCAACCCGGTTCGCGCGGCGCCGTCGCCGGGTGGCGACCGCTCGGCGTCGGGCGGCGTCATCGAACGCTCCAGCAGCTCGCGCATCCGGTTCGCGGCATCCCGGACCTCCGCCTTGCGCCCGGCGTACGCGCGCCCCGCGGCATCGAGCACCTGGCGGAACGACGGCATGCCGTGGCGGGGTTCCGGCGGGAAGTAGGTCCCCCCGTAGTAGGGCAGTCCTCGAGGGGTCAGGAAGGCGGTCAGGGGCCATCCACCCTGCCCGGTGATGCTCTGGACCGCGCGCATGTAGATCGCGTCCAGGTCGGGTCGCTCCTCGCGGTCGACCTTGATGTTCACGAAGAGCTCGTTCATGAGCGCGGCCGTCTCGGGGTCCTCGAAGGACTCCCGCTCCATGACGTGGCACCAGTGGCACGCGGAGTAGCCGATGGAGAGCAGGATGGGCCGGTCCTCGTCTCGGGCGCGGGCCAGCGCCTCCTCGTCCCAGGGATGCCAGTCCACCGGGTTGCCGGCGTGCTGCAGCAGATAGGGGCTGGTTTCGCGCGCGAGCCGGTTGCGCCCGCCGGGACCGGAGCCCCGAGGCGTGGGGGTGGACGCGTCGGATGGCCGTGGCCGCCGTGGGTCGGTCATGACTGCTCGATGCCGAAAGGGGTGCGAAGCATGCCGCGCGCGCGGGTCGCGCGGCGGATGCGCCGATTCCTGGCGATGGACTCCCGGGTGGCGTAGGCGCGCGGATGGTCGAGGTGCACGCACACGGCGCGGTGGCGCACCTGAAGTCCCCGGATGCCCGCGTTCTCCAGTCGCTCGCCCAGCTCGCGGTCCTGGCCGCCGTACGCCATGCGCTCGTCGAATCCGTTGGCCGCCACGATATCGCGGCGCCAGCCCGAGGCGTTGTGCCCGTTCCACGTGGGCCGCGTTGTGGTGAGCAGGTCGGCGGCCGGGGCGGCGCGCCGCGGCATCGCCAGCTTGACCAGGCGCTTGGGGTCGCGCCCCCCGCGGGCCCGGATCCAGGCGGGCGAGAAGGCGCGCCCGCTGCGCACGTCGTCGCGGGCAATGGCGCGGCTGACCTTCAGGGGCAGCTTGACGTATCCGCCCGAGAGGAAGCGTCCCGGCCGCGCCAGGGCCGCGTGCGTCGCCAGGAAGTCGGCGCGCGGTATGCAGTCGCCGTCCGAAAACACGAGGTAGTTGGCGCGCGCGGCGGCGATGGCCCGGTTGAGGATGCGCGACTTGCGGAAGCCCTCGTCCTCCTGCCGGACGTGACGGATCGGCGCGCCCCGACCGGCGTGGCGGCGCAGGAGCCGCGCGGTCTCGTCCCCGGAGCCGTCGTCGGCCACGATCAGCTCGAAGTCGCGGTGGCTCTGGATGGCGTACCCCCACAGAACCTTCTCCAGCCATGCGGGGGCGTTGTAGGTGCTGACGATCACGGACAGGCGCACGTCATCCACCCGCGCCACCCGCCCCGCCCGCCACCTCCCGCATCACCTCCAGAACCTGTTCCCGAAAGGCGCGCGCCCGCTCCAGCACCTCCGCCTCGCGCACCGTCAGCACCTCACCGTCGCGCACCACCACGCGTCCGTTGACCAGCACCGCGGCGACGTCGCTTCCGCGGGTCGCGTACACCAGGTGCGAGTAGACGTTGTAGAGGGGGGTGAGCCCGGCGCGGCGGGTGTCGACGAGCACGATGTCGGCGCGCTTGCCCGGTTCGAGCGACCCGATCCGGTCGTGCAGGCCCAACGCCCGGGCGCCGCCCATGGTGGCCATGCGGAACACGGTCTCGGCGGGAAGGGCGGAGGGATCGGCGGCGGCGAACTTGTGGATCTTGGCGGCGGTGTCCATCTCGTCGAAGAGGTCCAGGTTGTTGTTGCTGGCCGGGCCATCGGTCCCGAGCCCCACCGGGATCCCCGCGGCCAGCGCCGCCACCACCGGAGCCGCGCGCGGGATGCCCAGCTTCAGGTTGCTCTCGGGGTTGTGGGCGATCCCGGCCCCGCTGGCCGCGATGCGCGCGATGTCCTCGCCGGAGAGATGGATGGAGTGGGCGAGCACGGTCCCCGGTCGCAGCGCGCCGATGGAATCGAGCGCCTCGAACAGCCCCGTCCCTATGAGCCCCCTCACGGTGGCGAGCTCCCCCGCGTCCTCGGCGACGTGGATCTGGAAGGGAGCCCCGTGGTCGTTGGCGAGTCGCACGGCGGCCGCCACGTCCTCCAGCGACGTCGTGTAGAGCGAATGGGCCGCCACGCCGGGGATCAGGGTGGGGTGGTCCCGGTAGCGCTCCAGGAACTCGGCGGCGTCCGCGAGGGAGGCCGTGGGCGACGGGAAGTCGGGGGCGGCGAACCCGATCACGTGCGGTCCCAGCACCGCGCGGATGCCGGCGTCGATGGTGGCCCTCGCTCCGTCGTCCCTGAAGTAGTACATGTCCGCGAAGGTGGTGGTCCCGCTCTTGAGCATCTCCACGCTCGCGAGCAGCGTTCCCCAATACACGAAATCGGGACTCACCAACGCCGCCTCCGCGGGAAAGATGTGCTCCTCCAGCCAGGTCATCAGCGGGAGGTCGTCGGCGAGCCCCCTCAGCAGCGACATCGCCGCGTGCCCGTGGGTGTTCACGAGCCCGGGGATCACGATGTGTCCGGTCGCGTCGAGCACGGCGACGCCCGAGGGGCGGGGGTCGCCGGGGGCCAGCAGCCGCGCGATGCGTTCGCCCTCGACGAGCACGGCGCCGCCCTCGAGCACGGTGCCGCCGTCGTCCATGACCACCACCGTGCCGCCGTCCACGAGGAGCGCGCCGTCGGCCGCCGGCGCGGGGTCCGAGGCGCACGCCCCGGAGAGGAGGACGAGCGCCCACGCCGCCGTCGCCGGTACGCGAGCCTCTGTGGATGTGTTCATGTGTGGTTCCTCCCGGCCCGCGCGTCCTCGCCGCTGGCGCGGTCGCGCATGGCCGCCCCGGCCATCCGTTCGCGGACCCGATTTCCGTTTGCGCGCCTCTCGTCGGCACCTAAGATACCCGAAAGCACCCGTTCCCGGACCACCGCTCCGGCCATCCCAGCACACCCCCCGGCCATCCGGGTCCCCGTCCTCCATGGCCTCTCCCATCTGGCGACCCACCCGGGAACGGCGCGACGCGGCCAACCTCACCGACTTTCGCGCGTTCCTTGCGCGGCGGGGGCATGAGCCCGGCGCGGGCTACGCGGCCCTTTGGCGATGGTCGGTTACCCATCAGGCGGCCTTCTGGGACGCGTTCTGGGACTGGAGCGGGGTCGTGGGCGAAAAGGGCGGCACGATCCTGGAGATGGGAGCGGAGCCCATGGCGGCCCGGTACTTCCCGGAGGCCCGCCTCAACTTCGCCGAAAACCTGCTCCGGCGCGCCGACGACGCCCCGGCCGTGATCGCGTACTCCGAGGAGGGGCCCGGGGAGACGCTGTCGTGGCTGGAGCTCCGCGCGCTGGTGTCGCGCGTGGCCCAGGCGATGCGGTCCGCCGGCGTCCGGCGCGGCGACCGCGTGGCGTTGCTGCTCCCCAACATTCCCGAGGCGGTCGCGGCCGCGCTGGCGGCCGCGAGCCTGGGCGCGATCACCGCCAGCGCCTCGCCCGACTTCGGGGTGGACGGCGTGGTCGACCGCTTCGGCCAGATCGCTCCCCGGCTCCTGATCGGCGTCGACGGCTACCGGTACGGGGGCGCGTGGCATCCCACCGAGGACCGGCTCGCCGGAGTGGCGGGGCGCATTCCCTCGCTGGAGCGCGTCGTGGTCGTGCGGTCCCCGGGCGCGCCCGCGACGGGAGGCGCCGTCCGGCGAACCTCCGGCCCTCCCCCGGGCATCGTCGACTTCTCCGAGTTCATCGCCCCGTTCGAGGCTCGCGCCCTCGCCTTCGCGCGCCTCCCGTTCACGCATCCCCTCCACATCCTCTTCTCCTCCGGGACGACGGGTCCCCCCAAGTGCATCGTGCATGGCGCCGGTGGCGTGCTCCTGCAGCACTTGAAGGAGCAGCGCCTGCACGCCGACGTGAAGGCGGGCGACCGGGTGTTCTACTTCACGACCTTGGGATGGATGATGTGGAACTGGCTGGTCTCAATCCTCGGATCGCGCGCGACCGTCCTCCTCTACGATGGCTCCCCCTCGTTTCCCGACCGGGACGTCCTGTTCGACTTCGCCGACCGGGCCGGCATGACCCACCTCGGGACCTCCGCCCGCTTCATCGCGTCGCTGCGCGCGAGCGGCGCGCGTCCGCGCGAGAGCCACGCGCTCGATTCGCTGCGCACCGTGCTCTCCACCGGCTCGCCCCTCGACGCGGCCGGGTTTCGTCACGTTTACCGGCACGTGAAGCGCGACGTGCACTTGGCGTCGGTGTCCGGCGGGACGGACCTGTGCGCCTGCTTCGTCGGCGGGGTGCCCACCCGCCCCGTCTTCGCAGGCGAGATCCAGGGTCCCGTGCTGGGGATGGCGGTGGAGGTGTACGACGACGAGGGCCGTCCGCTGGAGCGGGGCGGCGGAGAGCTCGTGTGCACCCGGCCCTTCCCCTCGATGCCCCTGGGCTTCTGGGGCGACGCCGACGGCGAGCGCTACCGCGACGCCTACTTCCGCCGCTTTCCCGGTGTCTGGCACCACGGCGACTACATCGAGAAGACCGCGAGCGGGGGCTACGTCATTCACGGCCGCTCCGACGCCACCCTGAACGTGTCGGGCGTGCGCATCGGGACCGCGGAGGTGTACCGCGTCGTCGAGGCCCTGCCCGAGGTGCGCGAAGCCGTTGCCATTGGCCAGCGCCGCGCCGAGGGGACGCGCATGGTCCTCTTCGTCCGCCCGCGGGCCGGGCACGTTCTCGACGAACGCCTGCGCGACCGGATTCGCGTCGCGTTGCGCACGCGCGCGAGCCCCCGACACGTTCCGGCGAGGATCCTGGCAGTGCCCGATCTTCCCCGCACCCGGAGCGGCAAGATCGTGGAGCTGGCCGTCCGGGCCGTGGTCCACGGGGAACCGGTGCGGAACCGGCGGGCTCTGGCGAACCCGGAGGCTTTGGAGTACTTCAGGGACCGCCCCGAACTCGCCGACTGAGCACGCAACCGGCGCTTGGCCGCTTCCGTTGGGCGCGCGCATGGCTCCACGCGACCCCGATGCGCGCTGGGGCGGGTCCCCCGCCGTTCGGGCGGCGTGGCGTCCGCGCCATTAGATTGACACCGTCGTTCCTCGACCGATCCGCCATGAAAAAGCGACATGCCCCGGGGGTTCATTGGGTCTTCCTGAAGCTGATGCTTCGGCGTCCTTCGGTGTTGCCGGCGCTGGTGGGTGCGGGTTGGGCCTTCCGCCGACGCGGATGGTACCGCAGACCTCCGTTTCTTCCCCTTCCCCCGGCCTCCTTTCTCCGCTGGAGGCTGGAGACGGCCTACGGCGATCCCGACGCGACCCCGCCGTTGGAGGAGTTGGAACGATTCCTGCGCTGGGCGGCGCGCATGCGGAAGGGACGGTGAGGGCGCGCGCGCCGGCGCGGTGGTCGCGGTGAGTCGGCGTGCGCGCGTTCTGGTCGCGCTGGTCACCGTGCTGATCGCGGTGGCGCTGGTGTCGTCCACCGTCGGCCGGGCCGTCTACGCCGGCCGCGCTCCCGGGCTGGCCTCCTTCGTGACCGTCCACTTCGCGGGGTACCTGTTCTTCCTCCTCATGCCCGTCGAGGCGCTCGTCCCCTACTACCAGGCCGAGGGGCACGCGGGTGGCGTGCTCGTCCTGCTGGCGGTCACCACCGCGCTGGCGGCCCAGGCCATCGACTACGGCATCGGCCGAGCGGTCGGTGCCGACATGCTGGAGGCCTTTCTGGGAAGCCGGCGGCACGCCAAGTTCACGGGCTTCATCGCCCGATGGGGCAGCGGGGCCATTCTCACCTTCAACCTGTTTCCGCTTTCGTCTCCCAACATGCTTCTGGTCGCCGGCATGTCCCGCTTCGGCGTCGTCCGGGCGCTCGCCTGGAGCGCGGTCGGGTTGGTCGCCAAGTACGTTGCCATCGTCTATCTCTTCCACACCCTTGCGGCTCCAACGGGATGACGAACCTCTCCTCGCCCCGTTCGATGGACGCGGACGCGCGCGCGGTTCCGGCTCCGGGCGGCGGCCCGCGTCGCGGTCGCGGCCGGCGCCGGTCCGAGAGAGGGGCGCCCATGCTGAGCGTTGCGGTCACCGGAAACATCGCCTCCGGCAAATCCACCGTGTTGCGCGCGTGGGCGGCCGCGGGCGTCCCGGTAAGCGGCGCCGACGACTTCGCGCGCGAGGTGGTGGCGCCCGGCACGGACGGGCTGCGGGAGGTCGTGCGCGCGTTCGGCGGCGATGTGCTGCGGCCGGACGGACGGCTCGACCGGGGCCGGCTTCGCGAGCGCGTGTTCGGCGACGACGATGCCCGGCGAAGGCTGGAGTCGATCACGCATCCCCGCATCCGGGACCTGCGCGACCGGTGGTTGCGGGCGCGGAGACGCCGGGGCGACGAGCTGGTCGCGACCGAAATCCCGCTGCTCTTCGAGACGGGCCATGCCCACGCGGTGGACGCGATCGTGGTGGTCCACGCACCGTCCGCCACGCGCCTCGACCGCCTTGTGCGCCTGCGCGGTCTGGATCCCGGCGAGGCGCGCCGCATCATGGCCACCCAGGCGGACGCCAAGGAAACCCTCGAGCGCGCGGATCACGCGATCCTCAACGACGGCACCCCGGCCGAGTTGGAGCGACGCGCGCTGGAGGTTCTGGAGCGGCTGGCGGCGCGCGCTCGACGGGAGCGGGCGTGACGAAGCCGGCGGAGGGATGGGTGCGCATCGACATGCACGTCCATACGCACGCATCCTGGGATTGCCTGAGCGACCCCGAGAAGGTGCTCGCCCGCGCGATGGAGCGGGGACTGGATCGCATCGCCATCACGGACCACGACCGGCTCTGGGCCGCGCGCGAGATGGCGCGCCTCCACCCGGACCGCGTCATCCCGGGAGAGGAGGTCAAGACCGCGGAGGGCATCGACGTGATCGGGCTCTACCTCAGGGAGGAGATCCCCGGCGGAACCCCGGCGGTCGAAGTGTGCGCGCGCGTCCGGGAGCAGGGTGGACTCGTCTACCTTCCCCACCCCTACGCACGGGGGAAGGGTGGCTCCGGACGCCACGCGGAGGAGCTGGCCGACCACTCCGACATCATCGAGGTCTTCAACGCCAGGCTGCACGACCCGGGGCTCAATCGGGCCGCGGCCGACTTGGCGAATCGCCGGAACCTGCCCGGTGGAGGCGGGTCGGATGCGCACACCGTGTGGGAGGTGGGCCGCGCGTGCGTGGAGCTTCCCGCCCATCCCAACCGCCCGGACGCGTTTCTGGAGGCGCTCCGTTCCGCCCGCGTCTCCGGCGTCGCGTCTCCGCGCGCGGTGCACTTGGCGTCGACATTCGCCAAGTTCGCCAGGCGGGTGGCGAAACCCGCGAGACCCCGAACGGACGCCCGCGGCGGCTGAAAGGACGAGCGACGAATGCCCGACCCGGAAGTGCGATACCGGACTCCCTCCCACCGGCGGGAACCGGCCCGGAGACTTGCGGACCGCCTCGCGGGCGCCGACCGCGTTGTGCTCACCACGCACATGAACCCGGACGCCGACGGGGTGGGATCGGCCGTTGCGCTGCTCGCGTGGATGCGCGATCGGGGCGCGGAGGCCTGGTTCGTGTCGCCGACACCCTTTCCCGAGCGCTATCGGTTCCTGCTTCCCGACGAGTCGTGGCACCTGCCGGCGGGTTCCGCGCGGGCTCGGCGGGCGTGCGCGGACGCGGACGTGGTGGTCGTGGTGGACGCCGGAGACCTGGGCCGACTCGGCCGCGCGCAGCCGATGGTGGCGGGGCGGCCCACCGTGGTCGTCGACCACCACACCACCCCCACCCGCCCCATCCCCGGCGACCGTCTGGTCGACACCGGGGCGTGCGCGACCGCGGAGCTGGTGTACGACATCCTCATGGCCGCGGGCGCGCGTTGGACGCCGGACATCGACCGCGCGCTGTACGCCGCCATCGTCGACGACACCGGGTCCTTCGCCTACGGCAACGTCACCTCCGACAGCCATCTCATCGCCGCCGAGTTCGTGGAACGTGGGGTCGACGTGGTGGGGATCCACCGGGGTCTCTTCGAGTCGATGGAGCCGCGCCGCATCCAATTGTTGCGCGAGAGCCTTGGTGAGCTGCGGGTCGAGGATGGCCTCTCCTGGATCACGGTGCCCCATCGGGCCTACCGTGACCTGGAGGCGACCAGCGACGACGTGGAGGGGTTTGTGGACTACCCCCGCGCCATCAGGGGCGTGGAGGTGGCGATGCTGTTTCGCACCACCAACGAGGGCGCGACCAAGGTGTCGTTCCGCTCCAACGGCGCCGTGGACGTGGACGGCATCGCCCGCGGGTTCGGGGGCGGCGGCCACGCCAAGGCGGCCGGCGCGCTCGTGCGGCGCCCTCTGGAGGAGGTGCGCGCGGAAGTCGTGGAAGCGGCGCGCGCCCTGGTGCGCGGGTGAGGGGCGGCCCGGGCGGTGGCGCCGTGGCGCGGCCCTCCGCAAACCATGGCCGCCCGCAAGCCTCCGGCAACGCCAATGCCGCCGACCCGGGGGTGCCCGAAGGGCTCGCCACCACCCTCGCCCTGGTGCGCGCCCGCTTGGGCGCGGACTCCATCGACCGCCTCTGGATCTTTCCCCCCATGGCGCGCGGGCGGCGCGAGCGCGGGCTGGTGGCGGTGAGCTGCTTCGCCGAGGCCGGGCGCCGGCGACTGTTCACCGCCGCGTACCTGGCCAGGCGGCGCGGGCTCGACCTCGGCGTGGAGCCCGAGCTGGTCGAGCAGGGGCTCGCCCCCGCGGAAGCGCTTCCGCGCGTGATGGAGGGGGTCGCGCGGCGCGAGTCGCTCCGGCTCGGGGAGCCCCGCGAGGTCGTCGTCGACGGCGACGCCGCGACCCTGGACGGCGTCGTGGCCGAACTTGAGGAGCGCGTCAGGGTCCAAGGTCTATGACGACGACGCAAGCCCACCCCTTCGTGCGCCTCTTCGGCCGCTATCTGCGCGATCAGGGATTTCCCATGACCCAGCAGCGCGCCTCCGTCGCCGACGTGGTGTTCGGTTCCGACGACCATCTCTCGGTGGAGGACATCGAGGGGTGCCTGCGAGGGCGGGGCGAGCGCATCGGCAAGGCCACCATCTATCGCACGCTCGACCTGCTGGTGCGCGCGAAGCTGGTCGACGAGCACGACTTCGGCGAAGGGTTCAAGCGCTACGAGCATCGCCTCTCGCGCCAGCCCGTGCACGAACACCTCATCTGCCTGTCGTGCGGCAAGGTCACCGAGTTCCGGTCGAGCGAGATCCTGCGGCTCGAGGAGCGGGTGGCGCGCGAGCACGGCTTTCGGCCGTCCCGCCACAAGCTGGAGATCTACGGGCTGTGCGTGGACTGCCGCGAGGCGGGCGCGAGTCTCGACGACGAAGGGCTGACCTGCCCCATCGAGAACATCTGAGCGGCGCCGACGATGCCGAATCTGAGGTCGTCGGGCACGGGACGGGGTGCCGTCGCCGAAGCCGGGAGCGGGTCGCCGCCCCAGGCCTTGGCCGGGCTGAGCTGGGGGCTTGCGCACACCTTTCTGGGTCTGGACGAGGCCACCAGCGATTTCGCGACCGCGCGCGCCGTGGTCCTGCCCGTGCCCTACGAGGCCACCACCAGCTGGGGCACCGGAACCCGCGACGGGCCACGCGCCATCCTGGACGCCTCGCGCTACGTCGAGCTCTACGACGGCGAGTTCGATTCCGAACCTTGCGCGGCCGGCATACACACGCTTCCGGCGTTGGAGCTGACCCGCGACGGACCCGCCGCCGCCCTTGCGCAGCTCGAGGAAGCCTGGGGAACGATCCACGACGCGGCCGCGGGTCGGTTCCTGGTCATGCTGGGCGGCGAGCACTCCATTTCGTCGGCCGCCATCCGCGCGGCGGCGGCGCGCCACCCGGAACGCCTGTCGGTCCTTCAGCTCGACGCCCACGCCGACCTGCGCGCCTCGCACGACGGGTCCCGCTTCTCGCACGCCTGCGCGATGACGCGGGTCGCGGACCGGGCCGACATCGTCGCGGTCGGGCTGCGCGGGGTGAGTTTGGAGGAGGTGGAGTTCGCGCGGCGCGAGCCCGGCGTCACGCAGATCCTCGCGGACGAGATGGAGCGGGACGAGGCGTGGATGGACCACGCCCTGGAGGCCCTCGGGCCCTTGGTGTACCTCACCTTCGACGTCGACTACTTCGATCCCTCGCTCGTTCCCAGCACGGGCACGCCCGAGCCGGGCGGCGGGTCCTGGTATCCCACGCTGCGCTTCCTGCGCAGGGTCTTCGCCGAGCGCCGGGTGGTCGCCGCCGACGTCGTGGAGCTGGCGCCCATCCCGGGCCTGCGCGCGCCGGACTTCCTCGTCGCGCGTCTGGTCTACAAGCTGATCGCCTACGCCACCGCGGCACCCGGATCGTGAGGGCCTCCGCGCGCCCCCGAGCCTCCGACGCGGCCGGGGCGGCCGGGGCGGACCCGGCGGCGACGCGGCGGCGGACGCCCGCGCCCTTCTTCGGCGTGGACGTCACGTCCCACGACGTCGTGGCCAGAGCCATGGATCGCTCCGCGGGCGCCCCCCGCATCGACAACAACGAAATCCGGCTGAACTTCGACGGACCGCACACCTTCGCGAGCTGGATCGAAGCCATCGAGGGCGCCCGCCGCTTCGTCCATTTCGAGAACTACGTCGTGCGCGACGACAAGACTGGCCGCACCTTCCGCGACATCCTCGTGGCCAAGGCCGAGGAGGGCGTCGAGGTACGGGTGCTCTACGACTGGGTGGGGTGCTGGGCGACGCCGCGCCGCTACTGGAAGCCGTTCCGGGAGACGGGCGTTCAGGTCCGCGCCTTCAATCCGCCCGGCTTGCGCGACCCCTTCGGGGTGCTCCAGCGCGACCACCGCAAGCTCGTGTGCGTCGACGGGGAGGTGGCCTTCGTGGGGGGATTCTGCGTCGGCGACGAATGGGCGGGCAGCCAGGACCGCGCGCCCTGGCGCGACACCGGGGCCGAGCTGCGGGGCCCGGCGGCGCTGGCGGCGGCGCGCGCGTTCGGGCGGCTGTGGGGCGTGACCGGCGACCCCGTGCCCTCGGAGCTGCTGGATGGGGTCGCGCCGGTGGCGGCGGGCCGAACCCCCGTCTGGTTGATCGAAGGGAGGCCTTGGAGGGCCCGGGTCTACCGGGTCACCCAGCTGGCCGCCGCCAGCGTGCGCCGGCGACTCTGGATCACCGACCCGTACTTCATCGCGCCTCGACCGGTCGCGGAAGCGCTGGCCGCGGCCGCCAGGGACGGTGTGGACGTGCGCATCCTGTTGCCCGCCCACAACAACTGGCCGTTGGTGGGCAGCTTGGCCCGGGGAGGCTACCGGGACCTTCTGAAGGCGGGTGTGCGGCTGTTCGAATGGCAGGGCCCGATGATTCACGCCAAAACGGCGGTCGCGGACGGCGTGTGGAGCCGCATCGGGTCGAGCAACCTCAACGCGGCCAGCCTGCTCGGCAACTGGGAGATCGACATCGGGGTGCTCGACCGCAGGCTGGCCCGCCAGCTGGAAGGTCTGTTCCTGGCCGATCTCGCCTCGTCGATCGAGATCGTCCTGCCCGCCAACCGCAAGCCCGCGCTCGCGACCGAGCATCCCGCCCGGGAGCCCGAGCAGCGTCCCATCGAACCACCGGAGCCCCTCCTCGAGCGACTCGAGCATTGGCGCCACTCCCCGGATCGCGGCGGCTGGCGCATCAGCGACCTCGTGCGCGCGGGCTCCACCCTGGGCGACGCCATCGCCGGCCGCCGCCTGCTCGAGCGGGAGGCGCGCACGGTGTTGGGAACCGCGGCCGGGATCCTGATGGGGCTCGCGCTCCTCTTCGCGCTCTTCCCCAAGACCGTGGCCTGGACCTTCGCGGCGCTTCTGGGGTGGCTCGGTGTGACGGCCGGCGCGCGCGCCCTGGCCGAAGCCCGTCGCGCCCGCTCGGGTCCGGCATCCCGTGAGGCCCGGTTGCCCGCGGCGGCGCGGGGCGCCACATCCGACCCCTCCACCCGTCCCGAGAAACGCACGCCGTGACCGACTCCATTGGTTTGCCGGCCGTCTTCCTGGCGGGAACCATCTCCTTCCTGTCCCCCTGCGTCCTTCCGCTCGTGCCCAGCTACCTCTCGTTCGTCACGGGCATGAGTTTGGAGGATCTGCGCACCGGGGTCGACCGGCGCGCCGCCCTCAACCATTCGCTCCTGTTCGTGGGCGGGTTCACCCTGATCTTCGTGCTGATGGGCGCGTCGGCCTCGTTTCTGGGCCAGTTCTTCCGCTACTACGACGTGTGGATCGCGCGGGTCGGGGGGATGGTCATCATCGTGCTGGGGCTGCATCTGGCCGGCGTGCTGCGCCTGACTCCGCTGGAGCGCGAACGGCGCCTGCACGTGAACCGCAAACCCGTCGGCCACTTGGGCACGTTGGGCGTGGGGGCCGCGTTCGCGGCCGGGTGGACCCCGTGCATCGGGCCCATGCTGGGCGCGGCGCTCACCCTGGCCGCGACCCGCGAACAGATGTGGACGGGGGTGGGATACCTCTTCGTCTACTCGATGGGGTTGGCGGTGCCGTTTCTCCTGTCGACGCTCGCCATGGATGTCTTCCTGCGCGCCTTCCAGCGCTTCCGCCGCCTCCTTCCCGCCGTCCAGGTCACGGCGGGCGCGCTCTTGGTCGCCATCGGGGTCATGCTCATCACCGGGACGTTCACCCGTCTCAGCTCGTATCTGCTCCGCTTCACGCCCGGCTTCATTCTGGAAATGATGTGACGCCGGCGCGCGACGTCCCGACGGGCGCGCGCGGATTCGGCGGCGGCCGTCGTGGATCGCACGGGGCCGCCCGCTACTCCTCCGCCACCTCGGCCTCGGCCTCGATCTCCACCCGGTAGCCCTCGCCGACCAGGCCGGTGTGGATCAGGGTGTTGGCGGGCAGTCCCTCGCGGAACCGATGGCCGTGCGCGCGCGCCACCGCCTCCCAGTCGGCCGGGTCGCTGATGTAGAGTCGGGTGCGGACGACGTCGGAGAGCTTGGCGCCCAATGAGTTGAGGGCCCCCTCCACCTTGTCCAGAGCGAAGTGGGTCTGGGCGCCGGCGTCGTCTCCACCAATGAGGCGGGTGCCGTGGGTCGCGGTGGTGCCGGCGACCCAGATGCGGTTTCCGCTCCTCACCGCGCGGCTGAAGCCGGCCACTTCCTCCCACATGGTGCCGGACGAGACGCGCGCGCGCCCGTCGCCGCCGTGGCGCACCGGGTACGGAGCCGGGAAGTGGTCGACGTGGTGACGCAGGTCTCCGGCGGCGGTGAGGTAGGGCGGACGCCGGTACTCGTCGCCGCAGTCCCCGGGGATGGCGTCGAGGCGGGTCGCCGCCTCGGCCAGCTCCGCCCGGACCGCGTCGTCAAACGGGAAGGCGAGGAGCCGCAGGTTGTCGTCGAGGTGGCTGCGTCCCCCGGGCCGGGCTCCCACGATCACCCCCGCCACGCAGGGCTGCTCGAGCACGTAGCGCGCGGCCACGTTGGCGATCGACACGCCCAGCCGGTCGGCCACCCGGCGCGCCGTCCGCAGCACGCCCTGAACGCGGGTCCATCCTCCCGCTAGGTCCACGAAGCGCCGGTACTTCATTTGCGACCACGTTGACGCGTCGTCGATCGCCGGCGCCGGTCTTCCGAGCCAGCGGTCGCTCAGCAGCCCGCCCGCGAGGGTCCCGTAGGCGAGCAGCCGCACCCCGTGGGTCCGGCACACCTCGGTCATGGCGGCGGCCGGACGGTGGTCCAGCAGCGAATAGCAGACTTGGTTGGCCACGATGGGGATGCCGCTGCGGATGGCCATGTCCAGATGCACGGCGTCCAGGTTGGTCACGCCCAAGTGGTGGATCCGGCCTTCGGCCTTCAGATCCGCCAAGTGAAACAGACACTCCAGCCAGCTGGGATCGGCGTAGTTCCACGCGTGGAACTGGAGCAGGTCGATGCGCTCGACGCCGATTCGCCCGAGTGCCCGGTCGACCGCCGCCTCGACCTCGGCCCGCGACGACACCCCCGGCGGCGGCACCCACTTGGTGAGCACGCGAACCCCCTCGCGCCTTCGGGCGAGGGCGCCGGCGATGATCTCGGCGGAGCCGTAATGGTCGGCCACGTCGAAGGTGTCGAGTCCGGCCTCCACGTGGGCCTCCAGCGCGCTCGCCGCCGCCTCCGGGTCGAGTCGGTCCCCGCCCCGTTCCTGGTCGGCGACCTGCCAGAGCCCGTTCACGATCCGCGACACCCGCAGCCCGGGCGCCAGCGTCCGGTACCCGACCTTCATTCGGGCGGGAGTTCGCGAAAGACGCGGCTCACGTCGGTGCCCGAGCGCTTGAGGGTGCCCATTTCCCTCCAATGCAGGATCGAGGCGACGGCCATCACCAACAACCACACCCATGTCGGATGGAAGTACCACGCCGCGACCTCGCTGGTCAGGTCCCGCAGCACCTGCACGACGAGAAACGTCCCCAGCAGGGCAACCCCGGCGGCGCCCACCAGAGTCCGCGCCCCGCGGCCGGCCAGCACCGTCACGCGCGCGGCTAGTTCAGGGTTGCGCCTCGGCAGCGTGAGCAAGGCGAGGCACATGAGCCCGAAGTTCACGAGCATGGAGATGACGAGGATGTCGATCCCCAGAAAGAAGTCGCCCGCCAAATGGCTTCCCGCGATCCCCACGGAGGCCATGACCCCGCTCGCGACGATGGCGACGTGGGGCGTGCGCCGGCGTCGATGCACCGCGGCGAACCCCTTCGGGAAGATGCCGTCCTCGGCCCACGCGAACATCATGCGCGAGACGGCGAGCAGCATCGCCGGGAGATCGTTGATCAACGCGACCGCGGCGCCCGCGACGATGAGCACGGTCCATCCCGCGGGGAGCAGGTACCCGAGCAGTCCCGGCGCCGTCAGGTCCCGCACCTGGGCTTCGGCGGCGATGAAGCTCCAAGGCACCGCGTGGTAGACCGCCGCCGTGAACAGGAAGTAGAACGCGCCCACGACCGTGATGGCGATCCCGACCGCGAGCGGCAGGTTGCGCCCGGGATTCCTCGCCTCGCCGCCCGCCTGCGCGATGGAGTCGAAGCCGATGAAGGTGGCGAAGAGCAGCACGGACGCCGCCAACAGCGTGCCCGCCTCCAGCCCCGGCGCCACCGGATCGGGAATCGACCGGGCCTCCGACGCCGCCAGGGCGGCCGCGAAGTCCGTGTGGTCGAACGAGAACCCGGCGACGATCACCACCGCGCCCAGCGCGAACATCAGGAACATCATCGGCACCAGGGTCCGTTCGTAGAGCGCGAGCCCGCGCACGTTGACCAGCACGAAGGTCCACAGGAAGGCCAGCGCGAGTCCCACCCGAACCGGCCCGTCGTCGAGCGTCGCGGCGATCCCCGTCCACTCCAAGGCGCCCGCGATGTCGCGCAGAAAGGGGATGAGGACGTAGGACACGACGCCGATGGCGATGGAGAGCCCGAACCACTGCGAGAAGCTGGCCACGAACCCCCAGTACGGGCTCAGCGCCCGGCTCGCGTAGACGTAGCTGCCTCCTGCCCGCGGCATCGCCGAACCCAGGCTGGCGTAGGCCAATGCGGCCAGCACCGCCGGAACGGCCGCGAAGAGATAGGCCGGCAGCACCCAGGAGCCGATTCCCGGGACGCTGCGCTGGACCATGAAGGGCAGCACGTTGATGGCGGCTCCGAGCATCGAGCAGATGCCGGTCGCCGCCAGCCCCATGAGTCCGAGGTCGCGGGCGAGGCCGGTGGCGGGCCGGTCCCGGACCATCGTCGTGGTTTCGCGCATCGCTTCACGCATCGTGCCGGAGCATCCCCCCAGGAGTCCGTGGATGAATCCGCCCGAGCACAGAGGGCGGTGGGGCGCCGGGCTGGGAAGGCGCCCCGAGGGCCAATAGTAGAGCTATTGGGCCGAGAGGCAACGCCGAGCGTGCCGGTTCAGAGGCGGATGCCACGCCGCTCGAATGCCGGGGCGAGTTTGTCCACGGGGCACCTAGCCTGCCCCTCCTCCCTGTCCCCCACCTCGGCCCGAGCGGCGGAGTCGACGCGGCACCCCGTCCGCGCCGACGCCGTTCGCGGGCCCGGCCGCGGGCGATGATCCCATCCGCCAGACCCCTCTGTGGCGTGTTGCAAAATCGAAAACGCAACAGATTGTTGCATTCGTCAATTTGCAACGCCGCACGGAGGTGTCGCCCAAGTACCATAACGGCCCACGCCCAGGAGCCCGTGGATGTCCGCCCGGGGGCGTTTGTCCCCGGACTCCCATGCACGGACGTGAACCGGCCTGCTCGCGCGATCACGGCCGCCCTGGCATGTGCGGGCGTGCCATGCCGCCGTCCTCAAGTACGGTTCATGTCCGCGATGACGTGGGAGCGCCCCCCCTTGCCACCGCCTCGCCCGGGCCCGGGCCGGCCGCGCGCGGCGCGTCGAAGCGACCATGTCGCTAGTTTCCTCGTGGAGCGAAAGGGAGAGTCTCGTAAACGCGGGCGAGGGGAGTTCCGCCGGCCCGGGGTGCGGACGCAAGAACATGCTGGATGACCGTCTGACCGAACGGCGCAATCCGCGCTCGCAAGGCATTGATCGGCTGTCTCCCGCGGAGATCGTGGCGCTGATCAACGAGGAGGACCGGCGCGTGGCCGCGGCGGTCGGAGAGGAGGCGCCCAAAATCGCGCGAGCCATGGAGCTGGCGCGCGACGCGTTCGGACGCGGAGGCCGCCTGATCTACGTGGGCGCGGGAACCTCCGGGCGGCTGGGAGTGCTCGACGCGGCCGAGATGCCCCCAACCTACCGAACCGATCCCTCGATGGTGGTCGGCGTGATCGCGGGCGGCCACGAAGCGCTCGTGCGGGCACGCGAGGGAGCCGAGGACGAACCCGGCGACGGCGCCCGCGAGATGGACCGCCTTGCCGTGTCCTCCGCCGACTTCGCGCTCGGCATCGCCACCTCCGGCACCACCCCCTTCGTGCACGGCGCGCTGGCGCGCGCGCGGGCCAGGGGCGCCCGCACCGGCTTCCTACTGTGCACGCCCCCCTCCGAGGCGCTCCTGGCCACCCACGACGTCGTGATCGCTCCCCTCGTCGGCCCCGAGGTGATCACGGGTTCCACGCGCATGAAGGCGGGTACGGCCACCAAGCTGGTGTTGAACACCATCACGACCGGCGCGATGGTCCTCCTGGGCAAGGTCCACGGCAACCTCATGGTCGATCTACGAGTGACCTGCCGAAAGCTCCAAGACCGGGGAGAGCGCATCCTGATGACCATCCTGGGGCTTGAACGCGCGCCGGCGCGCACGCTGCTCCGGGAGTCCGGCGGCCACGTCAAGACGGCCATCGTGATGGCGCGCCACCACGTTGCCGCCGACCGCGCGCGCGCCCTGCTCGATGGGTGCGGCGGCCGCATCGCCGATCTGCCGCCACCCCCCGCCGACCATCGACCGGACGCCGTCGAATGACCGCCCCGTCCCTCCAGGGAGGCGGCTTGAGCGTCCCGCCGCCGCCCCACCTCCCCCGGGCGATCCCCGGCAGTCCGTGGATGAATCCGCCCGCGCACCGAGAGCGGCGAGGCGCCGGGCCGTGAAGGTTCTGGGAATCATGTCGGGCACCTCGCTCGATGGTGTCGACGCCGCCCTGCTCGAGGTAAAGGGCACAACCCCCGTGACGTTCTCGTGGCGGTTGCTGGGCTTCCACGCCGAGCGCTACCGGCCCGCCGAGCGGGACTCGATCCGCGACGCGCTCGAAGGCGGCGGCCCCGCCGAGCTGGCCCGTCTGCACGCGTCCCTGGGGGAGCGCTTCGCGCGTTGCGCCCTCGCCGGCTGCGCGCGCGCCGGCGTGGATCCGGCGTCGGTCGCGGCGATTGGCTCGCACGGGCAGACCGTGTGGCACGATCCCCCGTCCGGCGGTGGCCGCGGCGCCACCCTGCAGCTGGGCGATCCCGCGACCATCGCGGAGATCACCGGCATTCCGGTGGTGAGCGACTTCCGCTCCCGCGACGTGGCGGCCGGGGGTCACGGGGCGCCGCTGGTGCCCTGGCCGGATCGCCTCCTCTTCTCGGCGCCCGACCGACCGCGCGCGCTGCAGAACTTGGGCGGGATGGCCAACGTCACTTGGCTCCCCGCCGCGGCCAGTCGCGAACCGGTGCGGGCCTTCGACACGGGTCCCGGGGTCGCGCTCATCGACACGGCGGCGGAGCTCGCCACGGGCGGACGGCGGACCTTCGACGTCGACGGCGAGCTGGCCGCGGCCGGCGTGGTGGACGCGGAGCTGCTCGAGGAGCTCCTGGGCCATCCATTTCTGCGGCGCTCGCCGCCCAAATCCACGGGCCGCGAGGTCTTCGGCACGGCGTTCGTGCGAAGTCTGGTGGACCGGCGGGTCCCACGCACGCGACGCGACTGGGCCGACCTCGTCGCGACCCTAACCGCCTTCACCGTCGAGTCCGTTGCCCGGGCCCACCACCGCTGGGTGTTCCCCCGGGGCGCGGACGAGGTGCTATTGGCGGGCGGCGGCGCGCTCAACCCGGTGTTGGCGGCCATGATCACCGACCGGCTCGCTCCCGTCCCGGTGCGCGACCTCTCCGAGCTGGGTTTGGATCCGGAGGCGCGCGAGGCCGCCTGTTTCGCCGTGCTCGCCTGGGCGCACCTCCAAGGGCTGCCGGCCAACGCGCCGGAGGCCACCGGGGCCGCCGGCCCCCGGATCCTGGGGTCTCTCACTCCCGGCGCGACGCGTTGGCGGCCCGCGGACCAAGGCCGCTAATCCACCGTCCGCGATCTCCGCCGATGGAGCAGGACGAATGCGGCCGCGAACGCCGCGTGTTCGAGCAACCCTCGCCCCCGACGCCGCCCTCCGGGCGCCAGGGCGCGGAGCGCGCGAAGGGTTGGGGGTGCGAGGGGACCGATGACGTGCGCGAGGCCGCCCATGGGCGCCGCGACGGACCGTGCCGCGGCGAACAATCCAATCCGCGCCAGGCGGCCGCCGGGAAGGTGGCGACCTAGGACCGCGAGCGCCAAGCCGTCGGCCACGCCCCTCGCCAACTCGCGTCCGAGGTCGTCGGGGGATGAGGCGTCGTCGAGGAGCAGGGAACCGAGCCCGCGCGCCGCGAGGGCCGCTCCCGCCCCGGCGAGTGCCGCCCGCGCAAGGTCCGCCGGGTCTGCGGGGCGCCCCGACCCGCGAGCCTCTCGCACGAGGCTGCCCCATGGAATGGAAGAGGGGGCCTTGCGCTCACGGGAGGTCGCGCTCCCATTTCCGGACCGGAGGCGCCGGAGCGCGCGGTCGGATCCTGCCCCGCTTTGGATCGCCGAGTCCAGGCGCGCGCGCTCCAGGGCGTAACCCAGCCGATACCAGATCGTGTTCCCGACTTTCATGATGCGATGACGGTTCTCCCATGCCGTGCCCCGGACGGCCGCGCCCCGCACAAGAGTGGCGTCCGCCGCGCCGGACTGACAAGGTTGCCGCCCCGGTTGCTGCTTCTGGCGGGAGCCTTGGCCTGGGTCGTCCCCGTGCGCGCCCAGGTGCCTCCGGACGAGAGCTGGCGCACGTTCGACACGGAGCACTTCCGGATCACCTATCCCGAAGACCTCCACCCGCTCGCCACCCGGCTCGCCGACCGCGCCGAGCGGGCGCACGCCCAGCTCGCCTCGGGCTTCGCGGCACCACCGCCGGGACCCATCGACATCGTGCTGACCGACCACGCGGACTACTCCAACGGGTTCGCCAACGTGGTACCCGGCAACCGCATCACGGTGTTCGCGCGCCCGCCCGCGGACGCGGGTTCGCTCAACTACTTCGACGACTGGATGGAGCTCGTGGTGACGCACGAGCTGGTGCACGTATTCCATCTCGATCCCGCGCGCGGACTGGGTGGCGTCCTGCGCGCGCTGCTTGGCCGCTACCCCGCCACCTGGCCCTTCTTCCCCGGCCGCGCCACCCCCACGTGGCTCACCGAGGGGATCGCCACGTACTACGAATCGGCGCTGACCGACGCGGGTCGCGTCCATGGCACCTGGCAGGACATGGTGCTGCGCACGGGCGCGCTCGAGAACGGGATCGAGCCGCTGTCGGTGGTTTCCGGCAGAAGTCCCGTGTGGCCGTCGGGCCTGCGTCCCTACGTCTACGGCTCCGAGTTCTTCGGCTACCTGATGGAACGCACGGACTCCGTTGGGATGGATCGGCTCGTGTCGGAAATGGCGGGCCAGCTGGTGCCGTATCGGATCGACGCGGCGGCGCGCTCGGCCTTCGGCGTCTCCTTCTCGCGGGCGTGGGACGATTGGCGGACCTCCCTCGCCGCCGAGTACCGCACCCTCGCCGACTCGCTGGCCGGCCTGCGGCCGCTCACCGCCGGAGAGGCCCTGACCCGCGGGGCCCGGCAGGCCCTCCACCCGCGCGTTTCGCCGGACGGCCGACGCCTCGCCTTCGCGCTCTCCGACGGTCGCTCGGACGCGCACCTGCGCGTGCGCGACCTGGACGGCGACGGGGACCGCCGTCTCACCCGCACCAACGGCCCGTCCAGCTTCTCGTGGACTCCCGACGGGGGGATGATTTTCGCCCAGTTCGAGCTCGTGGGCCGCTACCGCCTCTTCTCCGACCTCTACCGGGTCGACGCCGGCGGCCGCGTCACCCGCGTCACCCGGGGCGGGCGGCTGACCTTCCCCGACGTGCGCCACGACGGCCGCGTGGTCGCCGTGCAGGAGGGCGGCGGCACCAACCGCCTCGTCCTGGTGGATCCGGCCAGCGGCGGGATCCACCCTCTGACCGAGGCCGACCCCGGCGTGCACTGGGCCTTCCCGCGCTGGTCGCCCGACGGTTCGCGCATCGCCGCCTCGCAGTGGCGCTCCGGAGGCCGCTTCGACGTGGTCGTCCTCGACGCGGGTGGCGGGTCGATTACGCGGGTGACCGACGACCGCGCCGTCGACGCCAGCCCCGCCTGGTCCCCCGACGGGCGGACCCTGCTGTGGTCCTCGGACCGTACCGGAATCCCCAACCTGTTCGCCGCCGCCATCGACGGAGACGGGCGTGCGGGACCGGCGCGCCAGGTCACCAACCTGCTCACCGGGGCCGCGCACCCGGAGATCGACCCGACGGGCGCGTGGATCTACTACTCGGTTTATCACCACGACGGCTGGGACATTGAGCGCATCCCCCTCGCCCCGGACACGTGGTTCGAACCCTTCCCCGCCGACCCCCGCTTCGTCCCGGACACGGATCGCCCGCCCGACCGCTTCCAAGCCGCGATCGAAGCCGAAGGCAGGCCCTACCGCGCGTTCCGTTCGCTTCTTCCCACCTACTGGCAGCCCCTCTACTCCCCGCCTCGAACGATCCGGGGGCGCGAGGTCGTCGGCCGCGGCTTCGGGTTTTCGACCTCCGGCCGGGATCTGGTGGACCGGCACTCGTTCTGGGCCTGGGGTCGCCTGCTGCCGGGACGGCGCCGCGGCGAGGGGCGCTTCGGATATCGTTCCGCCGCGCTCGGGAATCCCGTGGTGACGATTTCGGCGGGCCAGGTCTACGATCCCGCCGGCCTCACCCTGGGAGAGCGCGGAAACGGGGAGGTGGACACCCTGTACGTCGTGGACCGGGAACGGCGCGCGCAGGTGAGCGTGGATGTTCAACGGGCCCGCTATCGCAACCGAACCGCCCTCACCCTGGCGGTCAGCCACGACTGGGTGTCGTCCGAGCTCCTGGACGCGTCCCTCGAACCCTCAACCACCTACCGGCTGAACCATCCCACCCGGCGCGTCGGAGAGGTGTCCGCCACCTTGGGCTTCACCACGGCGCGCGCCCACGCCATGTCCATGACGCTCGCGAACGGCGTTTCCGGGGCCGTCCGGGGCCGCGTCGCGCGCGTGCTCGATCTCCCGGAGGCACTCGTGGGCGACCCCGCGGCCGACCGGGCGTTCGAGGATGTCACGGGACGGCTGTCGTTCTACCACGCGCTCGGCAACCGCGGGTTCGCCCAACACGTGCTGGCCCTGCGGGCGAGCGCCGGGATCGCGCGCGGACCGGGGGCCGGCGGCCCGCACTTCGAGGTGGGCGATGCCGCCGGATCGCGCGAGCGCATCACCGGTCTCGGCCTGTTCGGGGGCTCGCCGCTTCTCTTCCCCGTGCGCGGCTATGCCTCCGCGACCCGCTTCGGACGCGTCGCTTGGACGGCGACGGCCGAATACCGTCTCCCCCTCTCGCTCATACGGTGGGGTTTCGGGGCCTGGCCCGTGTACTTCGACCGGGTCGCCGCGAGCGTGTTCGCGGACGCGGGCAACGCGTGGAGCCCGGGGGACGAACTCGACCCGACCGTGGGTCCGAAGCGCGCCGCCCTCGCTTCGGTCGGGCTGGAATTCACCGTGAACACACTGCCCTTCTGGGCGCTCTCCACCGATGTGCGCGCGGGCGTGGCGTTCCCTTTGAGGGCGCGCGACGACGCGCCCGGGGCGGGATTCCGTCCGCGCCGCGGCCGGCTCTATCTTCGCCTGGGATCGGCGTTCTAAGGGAGTCGCGTACAGACTCCCGCCTGCATTCGAGCGGCGTGGCATCCGCGCTGGACGGCTACGCTTGGCGTTGCCTTGCCTTCCAATGGCTCAGCCATTCGGCCTCAAAAGCGCCTTGCCAGCCCGGCGCCACGCCCCTCCGGGCGGATTCATCCACGGACCGCCGGCTCGCTGGCCACGCCCCACTTGCGAGGCGGAATGGCCGCACGTATCCTTTTCCGGACACGCCCGACATACGGCCCCTCGGAGACATCGGCGCCCCTAGATGCGGTGGTTTTCCGGTGTGGGAGTAGTTTCCACAAACCCACACCCCGGCTGGCGCACTTCCCGGACGTTTTGCACGGCGCCGAGGCTGTTTCCACTTCTTTTTCCACACAACCCGGAAGACAGCATGTCCGCCCAATCCCCCGCATCTTCGGTCGTTCCGCCGGCGCACGACGTGCCCCCCTCCGACCTGCCGCGCGCGACCCTCTCGGACAACGCCCGCATCGTCCTGGGGCTGCGCTACTTAAAGAAAAGCGAGGACGGCGAGCCCACGGAGGAGCCCGAGACCATGTTCTGGCGCGTGGCGCGCGTGATCGCCGAGGAGGATCGGCGGCACGGGGCGACCGACGCCGCCATCGACGAGGTTGCGCGCCAGTTCTACGACCTCATGGCGACGGGCACCTTCGAGCCCAACTCGCCCACGCTGATGAACGCGGGACGCCCTCTCGGACAGCTTTCCGCGTGCTTCGTGCTGCCCGTCGACGACGCCCTCTCGAACGGAGAGTGCGGCATCTACGACACCCTCAGGAGCATGGCGCTGGTCCACCAGTCGGGAGGGGGCACGGGGTTCTCGTTTTCCCGCCTGCGCACCGAGGGCGACACGGTGCGCTCCACCATGGGGGTGGCGTCGGGTCCGGTTTCGTTCATGCGTCTCTACGACGCATCCACCGAGGTCGTGAAGCAGGGAGGAACGCGGCGGGGCGCGAACATGGGCATCCTGCGCGTGGACCACCCCGACATCCGCGCCTTCATCACGTGCAAGGACGACACCTCCCAGATCACCAACTTCAACATCTCCGTCGCCGTCACCGACGCGTTCATGGAGGCGGTGGCGAATGGAGGCGACTACGACCTCGTCTGCCCGCGCACCGGGGACGTCGTGGGTCGCGCGAACGCGAGCGAGATCTTCGACCTCATCGTGCAAGGCGCGTGGAAGACCGGCGAACCGGGGGTCTT
Source organism: Longimicrobiales bacterium (assembly GCA_965221265.1). Classification (GTDB taxonomy): domain Bacteria; phylum Gemmatimonadota; class Gemmatimonadetes; order Longimicrobiales; family Gaopeijiaceae; genus BD2-11. The sequence continues at coordinate 1,808,620 of OZ244873.1, forward strand.
CTTCATCGACCGGGCCAACGAGTTCAACCCGGTTCCGAAGCTGGGCGCCTACGAGGCCACCAACCCTTGCGGCGAGCAGCCGCTCCTGCCCTACGACGTCTGCAACCTGGGCAGCCTCAACCTCGGACCGTTCGTGCGCGACGGGAGCACCTGGGGCGCGGCTCCGGACGAGGCGATCGATTGGGAGGGGCTGCGCCGGGTCGTCCACCTGTCCGTGCACTTCCTGGACAACGTCATCGACGCCAACCGCTATCCGCTGCCGCGCATCACCGAGTTGGCCGGGAAGATTCGCCGCATCGGGCTGGGCGTGATGGGTTGGGCGGACATGCTGGTTCGGCTGGGGATCCCCTACAACTCCGACGCCGCCGTGAAGCTCGCCGAAACCGTCATGCGCTTCATCGACGAGGAGGCCAAGGTCGCCTCGGAGAAGCTCGCGCAGGACCGGGGCGTGTTCCCGGCTTGGGCGGAGTCCATCTGGGGCCCGGACGAGAGCTGCGCCCGCGGCCCCGACGGGGCCCGCATCCGTCCGATGCGCGCGCTGCGCAACTGCAACCTGGACACGGTCGCTCCGACGGGTACCATCTCGATCTTCGCCGGCTGCTCCGGCGGCATCGAACCCCTGTTCGCGGTGGCGTTCATGCGCAACCAGGCCGGCGTGCTCATGCCGGACGTCAACGAGGATTTCGTGCGCGTCGCCAAGGAGGGTGGCTGGTATTCCGAGGAGCTCATGGAGCGGGTGGCGGAGAGCGGCCACATTCACCACGAGGAGGTGCCCGAGGATGTCCAGCGGGTGTTCGTGACCGCCCACGACATCACCCCGGAATGGCACGTGCGCATGCAGGCCGCGTACCAGAAACACACCGACGCCGCCATTTCCAAGACCACGAACTTCCCGCGGGAGGCGACGCCGGAGGACGTGCGCGAGATCTACGAGCTGGCCTTCGCCCTGGGGTGCAAGGGCGTGACCGTGTACCGCGACGGATCCCGTCCCATGCAGGTGCTCTCCACCGGCAAGACCGGGAAGGAGCCGGAAGCGACCGGCAACCTCGAGCAGGAGCTCGCCGATGCCCGCGAGGAGTGCCATCGCCTTCGCGGAGAAATCGAGAAGTATCTGCAACGCGACCGCGACCGCGACCGTCAGGCCGGCGCCGGCCGCCACAAGCGCAAGCGCCCCGCGCTGCTAAACGGACGCACCATGAAGATGGACTGTCCGCTCGGCGACCTCTACGTGACCATCAACGAGGACGAAACCGGCCGCCCCTTCGAGGTGTTCTGCACGCTGGGCAAGGCGGGCGGCGCGGCCATGGCGGACGCCGAGGCCATCGGGCGACTGATCTCTCTCGCGCTGCGGTCCGGCATCCCCATCACCGCGGTCCGCGATCAGCTTCGCGGCATCTCCTGCGATCGGGCGGTGGGCTTCGGGCTCCGCAAGGTGCTGTCCGCCCCCGACGCCATCGGCCAGGCGATCGAGTACTACCTGCAGGAGAAGGACGGAATCCAGGAGGAGCTCGTCCTGACCGCTCCGGTGGCTTCGGCGGCGGGTGCGGCGTTGCCGGACATGGCGTCTTCGGGTGAAGGCTCGTCGGAATCGGGGTATCTGGGCAGCTGTCCCGAGTGCGGCACCGGCCAACTCTCCTTCGAGGAGGGGTGCGTGAAGTGCCACGTGTGTGGTTTCAGCGAGTGCGGCTGAGCTTGCCGGCCCGTGGATGGTTGGGAGCCCGCGCCACCCCGCCTTCCCGAGTGGGAGCGCCCTTGAGCTAGTCGAGCCTCGGCTCGCGTTTGGGCTGTGGGTGCCGGGCACGGCCGGTCACGAGGCGCGGCTGGAGTGGATGGCCCCGTCGCGCGACGCATAGCCTTGATGCATTATTCCAAACCGGAGGCGGAGTCGCGCGAGGAGGATGGCGCGCGCGGCGTCCCCCGGAAGTGATCCCAGCCAACGAATCGGATGACGACGGAATGAACGACAACGACGGCATCGGGGTCGCCGTGGTGCAGGGCGCCGGGGTCCCATTCAACGTGGAGGGGGCGCTCGACAAGGTGCGCGCGCTCACCACCGAGGCCGCCGCGGGTGGGGCGCAGCTCGTACTCTTCCCGGAAGCCTACGTGGGCGGATACCCATGGGGTCTGGCCTTCGGCACGTCGGTGGGCGGGCGCTCTCCGGCGGGTCGCCGAACCTGGGACCGATACCTGAAGGGGGCGATCGAAGTCCCGGGGCCGGCCACCGAGCGGATCGGCGAATCCGCCGCGGCGCACGGCGTCCACCTGGCCGTCGGGGTTGTGGAGCGGGATGCCGACTTCAGTGGCGGCACCCTCTTTTGCACGCTCCTCTACTTCGGTCCCGACGGCTCCCTTCTGGGGAAGCACCGCAAACTCAAGCCCACCGCCGCCGAGCGCTTCATCTGGGGCGAGGGCGACGGCAGCACCCTCACGGTCGTGGACACGCCCCTGGGCCGCGTCGGCGGCCTCATCTGCTGGGAAAACTACATGCCGCTGGCACGCACCGCGATGTACGCGAAGGGGGTGGAGATCTACCTCGCGCCCACCGCCGACGGGCGCGAGCGCTGGCAGGCGACCCTGCGGCACATCGCCCTCGAGGGAAGGTGCTTCGTGCTCGGCTGCAACCAGTACGCCACCCGCGCCCAGTACCCGGCCGATCTGGAGATCGCCGGCGAGCTCGAGGGTTGGCCGGAACGCCTGTGCGCCGGCGGAAGCGCGATCTACGACCCGTCCGGAGCCTGCCTGGCGGGACCTCTCTGGGACCAGGAGGGCGTTCTTCACGTCCGCATCGACCCCGACGCCGTCACGCGCGGGAAGTTCGACTTCGACGTGGTGGGCCATTACGCCCGCCCCGACGTCTTTCAGCTCAACGTCAACGAGAACCCGTTTCCGCCCGTGACCTTTCGCGGCGACTCCGCATCGACAGGCTGACGCGCACCTCCCGGAGGTCGCGTCGGAGGACCGACACCATGCGCGACACGGCAACGCAGGCCATCACGTCATCCTACCTCGAAGAAGCCGACCGATTCGGCGCCCACAACTACCACCCGCTTCCGGTTGTGCTCGAACGGGGCGAGGGCGTGTGGGTCTGGGACGTGGAGGGACGTCGCTACCTGGACATGCTGAGCGCCTACTCCGCCCTCAACCAGGGGCACCTGCATCCGCGCATCGTGGGTGCCGCGCGCGAGCAGATGCGGCGCCTGACCCTCACCTCGCGCGCGTTCCACAACGACCAGATGGGCCCGTTTCTGCGGGAGCTGTGCGAGCTCGTCGGCTACGAACGGGCGCTTCTCATGAACACCGGCGCGGAGGGTGTCGAGACCGCCATCAAGATGGTCCGCAAGTGGGGCCACCAAGTGAGGGGAATCCCGGACGGCAAGGCGGAGATCATCGTCTGCGACAACAACTTCCATGGCAGAACCACGACCATCGTGGGGTTTTCCTCCGAGGTCGAATACCGGAGGGGTTTCGGTCCCTTCACGCCCGGTTTCCGCAGCATACCCTACGGCGACATCGATGCCCTGCGCGGGGCCATCACCGAAAGGACGGCGGGGTTCCTGGTCGAACCCATCCAGGGCGAGGGTGGCGTCATCTTGCCCCCGGACGGCTTTCTTCGCGCGGCGCGCGACCTTTGCGCGCGGCACCGGGTGGCCCTAGTCGCCGACGAAATCCAGACCGGACTGGGCCGCACGGGCCGACTCCTGTGCTGCGACTGGGAGGATGTGCGCCCGGACGTGCTCATTCTCGGGAAGGCCTTGGGGGGTGGCGTCTACCCGGTCTCGGCGGCGATCGCGGACTCGGACTTCATGGACGTGTTCCGCCCCGGCGACCACGGCTCCACCTTCGGCGGCAATCCGTTGGCGGCCGCGGTCGCGCGCGCGTCGCTGGCGGTCCTCGTCGACGAAGGGTTGATCGAGCGCTCCGCCCGGTTGGGCGAGTGGTTCATGCGGCGTTTGCGCGCCATCGACTCGCCTCATGTCGAGGAGGTGCGGGGCCGGGGCCTGATGATCGGCGTGGTCATCAGGAGGGCCTCGGGTCCGGCCCGACCCTTCTGCGAAGCCCTCTGGCACAGGGGCATCCTGGTCAAGGAGACCCACGAGCGGGTCATTCGCTTCGCGCCCCCGCTCGTGATCGGGCGGGAGGAACTGGAGGTGGCGCTGGCTCAGGTGGCGGAGGTGCTCTCCACCTAGGCAGGCAGGCCGTGGACAAACTCCCCCCGGCATTCGAGCGGCGTGGCATCCGCGCTGGTTCGCTGCACTCGGCGTTGCTTTTCGGCCCAATAGCTCTGCCAATCGGCCTTCAAAGCGCCTTGCCAGCCCGGCGCCCCGCCGCTCTCGGTGCTCGGGCGGATTCGTCCAAGGCCTGCTAGACTGGCTCCACGCGCGTCGATTCGCTCACCACTCGATTTCGCCCTTCCGGGACGTGTCGATCCCTTCGGCCTTGCCGTCCCCGAGCAGGACGTCCTCAATCTGCTCGTAGAGGAACTTCCGCGAGCTGGCTTCCCGTGGATCCAGCCCGTAGTGGTTGATCAGAAGCGTTTGGTGCTGAAGCCAGTCGGACCAGCACCGCCGGCAGATGCGCCGCAGCAGGCGCTCACCCAGCTCCGTTCGGAACGGAGCTTTCTCCAGCGGGGCCGAATCCTTCTCGCAACGTTGGCAGGTGATGGTATCCACGGCACTCGTCGATGGTCGGGCGAACCCCGAGGCTCGCGTGCGGGAGGAGTTGGTCCACGGGCTGCTTGGGGAGGGGATCCCGTGGCCGGGAACATCGGGCACGTTGGAAACCCCGTCGGAATATTGTAATTTGCGGGCGTTCGGATGGAAGGCCTCCCGGCCGCGCCAGTCGGCGAGCGACGACCGGGCAACCGGATACCAAGGTACGCAAGGTACGGATCGTGGCGATTCTGACCAGGGAGCAACTTGCCCACCTCGAAAAGCGACTCCTTGAGGAACGCGCCCGCTCGCTTCGATCCCTGGGTCTCTTCGACCGCATGGCGAAGGAGGGGCGGGAGTCGGGCGACTCCAACCTGGCCGCCTACACGGATCACATGGCGGACCAGGGGACCGAAGCGATGGAGCGTGAGAAGGCCGCGCTCTTCGCGACCAAGGAGGGCCGGTACCTCTACCGAATCGAGGACGCGCTTCGCCGACTCTACGCCGATCCCGACAACTTCGGCCGCTGCCAAGCCACCGGAAACCCGATCAACTTCCAGCGGCTGGACGCCCTCCCGCACGCGCGGTACTGCATCGAATACAAGCGCGAGCTGGAAGCGCGCGGCGAGTAGCGAGCCTCGCCAGCGGGGCGCCCCGCCGCTCTCGGTGCTCGGGCGGATTCATCCACGGACTTGGAGCAGCCCGCGGACGAACTCCTCCCGGCATTCGAGCGGCGTGGCATCCGTGCTGGACCGCTTCGCTCCGCGTTGCCTTTCGCCCCGGTAGCGCTGCTACCGAGCCTTCAAGGCGCCTTGCCAGCCCGGCGCCCCGCCACTCTCGGTGCTCGGGCGGATTCATCCACGGACTTGGAGCAGCCCGCGGACGAACTCCTCCCGGCATTCGAGCGGCGTGGCATCCGTGCTGGACCGCTTCGCTCCGCGTTGCCTTTCGTCCCGGTAGCGCTGCTACCGAGCCTTCAAGGCGCCTTGCCAGCCCGGCGCCCCGCCGCTCTCGGTGCTCGGGCGGATTCATCCACGGACTGCTAGTCGTCCGTGCCGTCCGCGTCGTCCGCGTCGTCCGTGTCGTGAATTGGGCTCGTGGTGCGCCAGAGCGTCTCGATCTCGCTTCTGATCTCCCGGATCCGCCCTTCCAGGGGCTGGTCGCTCAAATGGTATCTGGCCGCGCTCAGAGATCGATAGGCGCGCCAAAGGGCGGACGAGGCGGGCGTTTGCTCGTGGCTGCGACGCCGCTTCCCCTTGAGTCGGGCGAGAAGCCATTCCGTCATGGTCTCGTCGAGGAGCATGAGGTTGCCCTCGCCGGACGACTCCTCGCTCAGGAACTTGGCGAGCTTCTTCTTGAAGCTCTTGGGTACTCCGGCCACCACGTAGACGGAGAGATCGTCTCGTTCGAGTAATTCCGACGTCATCGCATCCCCGGTGGAACGAAACAAGCGTGGTGGACGCCCCTCCCACGGGGCCTCCGAAAACACGCCGCTAAGCAGAACAAGATAGCCGAAATCGGGCGCATTTCGCCAGTCCGGTTCCACAACCCGGGTGCTCTGGGAGCCCTTGGACGACCTCCTCCCGGCCTGCCTAGGCGCCGAGGATGTCCAGGGTGGCGCGTCCAAGGACCTCGATCTGCCAACGCCGAAGTCGGGGGACACGTCCGAGCTCCTCGAGGGAACGGGGGTCGGCGCGCACGATGTCGACAATCGTCTTGTTGGGAAGCAGAAGCCCCGGGTCCAACCCAAGGTCCCTCGCCCTCCGGGTACGGGCCGCGCGCAGCCTACCGGCGCGTTCCTCGGCGTCCGGTGACAGCGGCGGGCGCCGGCCCTCGCGAGGTCTCGGAACGGGGGCGATGCGCGCCTCGGGAATCGAATCCGCCCGGTCCAGGTGGTCGAAGAGTCTTTGCTCCTCGACGCGCGCCACAACGGGCGACAGGCCCGGCCGGCGACCCAGCTCCCCTCTCGAGCGCGGAGGAGACTCGGCCAGCCTCAGCAGCACGTCGTCGGTGGCCACCCGGAACGGCGCCCGGTCCGCGCGACGAGCGACCTCGTCTCTCCAGGTCCACAGCGCGCGCAGCCTCTGAAGCGCGCGCGGGGCCAGATGGCGCGCCTTTCGCAGCTTCGTCGCCGGATCCGGATCCGAGGTTCGCCGTTCGCGCGGGACTCGCTCGAGCCGCCGGAACTCCTCGTTCGCCCACGCGAGGCGCCCCTTCGCCTCGAGCCGGGCGCGCAGGATCTCGGCCAAGGGCGCCAAGTGGCGCGTGTCGGCCGCGGCGTACTCGAGCATGTCGGGAGGAAGTGGCCGCATCGCCCAATCGGCGCGCTGGTACTTCTTGGGTACATGGACCCCGAGGAAGCGCTTGAGCAGCGCGGAGAGTCCCAGCCCGGTTTCACCGGTCAGGGCGGCGGCCACCTGCGTGTCGAAAACGCCCCGCACCCGGATCCCCAGGTCGCGCGACAGGAGGCGAAGGTCGAAGCTGGCTCCGTGCATGACGATCTCGCGCGCGGGATCCTTCAGCGGGGATCGAAGCATCCCGCTGGCATCCAGGGCGAGCGCGTCGATGAGCCAGGTGTCCTCCCGGGCGGAGAGCTGCACCAGGCAGAGCCTGTCGGAGTAGCGGTGGAAGCCGGCCGCCTCGCAGTCGAGCGCGAGCGGACCCGCGGTGGCCAGCCGTCCCGCCATGGCCTCGGCGGCGTCCTTGTTCGCGATGTGATGTAGGTTCATGAGCGCCAAAGGTGGCCCAACTCGCGGTCCGGCGCGAGACGCGCGACGTCCCGCGCCGCCTTCAAGGCGCCTTGCCAGCCCGGCGCCCCGCCACTCTCGGTGCTCGGGCGGATCCGTCCACGGAATGCTAGAATAACGGCGCTCGCCGTCACGTCGCGATTGCGGAGCCGGGTCGCCGGTTCCATCCAGGGAGAGCGGGAAATCGAATGCTGAGAACCAAGTTGGTCTGTACGATGGGCCCGGCCACGTTTTCGCCCGAGATCATCCGCCAGTTGGTCGACTCCGGAATGACCATGGCGCGCCTGAACATGTCCCACGGCCTCCGCGAGGATCACTTGGAGGCCGTGGCCCTGATCCGGCGCGCGGCCGGGGAGGCGGGCACGCCGGTTTCGATTCTCGCGGACCTGGGTGGGCCCAAGATCCGCGTGGGCAAGCTGGACCCTCCTCTCTTTCTGGCGGAGGGCCAGGAGGTGGTGATCGCACCCGAGGAGGGCGCGCGCGGGGGGGAAATCCCGACCAGCTACCGGCATCTCGCCGCCGACGTGGTGGTCGGGGACCGCGTCCTGCTCGACGATGGTCTCATCGAATTGCGTTGCGTCGGCACGGATGGGGACAAGGCTCGCTTCGTCGTCGAGTGCGGCGGCCGGTTGAAGAGTTTCAAGGGCATGAACGTGCCCGGCGCCAACCTGAGCACGCCCTCTCTCACGAAACGGGACCTGGACGACCTCGAGTTCGCCTTGGAGGCCGGCGTCGAGTACGTGGGCCAGTCCTTCGTTCGCATGAGCGCGGACATCGAGGAGCTGAAGGAGCGGGTCGGCGGCCGCGCCCTCGTGGTGGCGAAGATCGAGCTTGCGCGCGCCTTGGCGTCCATCGAGGAGATCGTGAAGGCCACGGACGCGGTCATGGTCGCGCGGGGCGACCTCGGCGTGGAGCTGCCCTTCGAGCAGGTGCCGCTGGCGCAGAAGCGCATCGTCCAGCTGGCGAACTACTTCGGCCGTCCGGTCATCATCGCCACCCAAATGCTCGATTCGATGATCCAGAGCCCGCGCCCGACGAGAGCCGAAGCGTCGGATGTCGCCAACGCGGTTCTGGACGGCACCGACGCCGTGATGCTCTCCGGCGAAACCGCGGTGGGGGAGTACCCGCTGCACGCCGCGCGGGCGATGACGCGGATCATCCACGAGATCGAGGGCTCCGGCGTGCTGGCCCAGGGCCCCCGCTATCTCGCCCATCTCGACGAGTCGCGGCGCGGGGGCGCGAGCCGACGGGAGCACGCGGTCGCCTCGTGCACCGTCGATGCCGTCCGTCAGCTCGGGGCGCCCGCGCTCATCGTGATCACAAGCAGTGGTTTCTCGGCGCGCCTCGTGTCGTCGTACCGTCCGCCGGTTCCCATCTTCGCCGTGTGCACGGAGCCGCGAACGTACCGCCAGCTCGCGCCGGTCTGGGGCGTGTGGCCGACGCTCGCAACCGACGTGCCGGTCAGCTACTCCGCGCTTTCCGCCTACGGAAAGGAGGCGGTCGTCCGCGCGGGCCTTGGAGCCCCGGGGGATTCGGTCGTGGTCACCGCCGGCTACCCGTTCCACGAGAGGGGGTCGACCAACACCATGCTCGTGGAACAGCTGTAACGGTCAACAGCGAACCCCCCCATGTCCCTCTCGCTGACCTTCCTGGGCACGGGCACCTCGTACGGCGTGCCGGTGATCGGGTGCCGGTGCGACACCTGCACCTCCAGCGACCCGCGCGACAGGCGCACGCGACACGGTGCCCTCCTTCGGCTGGGAGACCGCCGGTTGCTGGTCGACACGCCCCCGGAGCTCCGCCTCCAGTTGCTCGGCGAGGGGGTGTCAACCTTGGACGCCGTTTGGTTCACGCACGCGCACGCGGACCATGTTCACGGAATCGACGACCTGCGGGCGTTCACGGCGCTTCGGGGAGGGAGCATCGGCGCTTGGATGCACCGCTCGGTCGCTCGCCAGCTGCAACGCCGGTTTCCGTACATCTTCAACCCACGGTCCGTGCCGGACGGGGTCGATGTACCGGAACTCGACGTCGTCACCTTCCGCGAGGGAAGGGCGGTGGAGATTCTCGACCACGTCTTTCTACCGGTCGGCGTGCCCCACGGCGGGATCCGCTCCTACGGCTTCCGCGTCGGGGGGCTGGGGTACGTGACCGACGCCAAGCGCCTCCCGCGCGCGACGGTGGAAGGGCTCAGGGGAGCGGATGTGCTGGTGCTCAACGCGCTGTGGTACGGAGATCCGCACCCGACCCATTTCAACATCGAGGAGGCCGTCGCGGCGGCGCGGGCGGTCGGAGCCCGTAGGACCTACCTCACCCACCTCACCCACCGGGTCCGGCACGAGGATCTGTGCCGGCGTCTGCCCGAAGACATCCGTCCGGCCTTCGATGGCCTCACCTTGACGGTGGCGGGCTCCGGCGTGGCGCGCCGGCCGTCTCCGCCGCCGACCGCGACGTGAGCGCCGCCCTCGCGGTTCACTACCGGAATCTTCTCGCCCTCGACGAAGGCGGGGATGGCGTCGATCCGGAGCGCCTTGCCGGCGACCTTGGCGCCCGTTTTCGCAAGGCGCACGAGCACGTCGAGCGGGAGCGCCGCCGCGGGAGCATGGGGTTCTTCGACCTGCCGCGCGCCAGGGAGGCGGCGGCCCGCGTCCACCGGGCGGCGGCCGGGTTGCGGGGACGCTTCGACGACTTCGTGGTTCTCGGCATCGGCGGCTCGGCGCTCGGCACCCGCGCCCTGCGCGACGCCCTTGGCGACGGCGACCCGACCCATGCCGCGGGTCGCGCCGGACCCCATCCCCGCCTCCATGTGGCGGACAACATCGATCCGCACTCGATGGGCCTCTTGTTGAACCGCCTCGACATGCGGCGGACGTTCTTCAACGTGGTCAGCAAGTCGGGTTCGACCCTCGAAACGCTCGCCCAGTATCTGGTGGTTGCCGAGCGTCTCGAGCGGGCGGTTGGCCCGGATCGGGTGCGCGAGCACTTCCTGTTCACCACCGATCCGCGGCGAGGGCCGCTGCGCGAGCTGGCCGGGGAGACCGGCATTCCCACTCTGCCGGTGCCGCCCAACGTGGGTGGCCGGTTCTCGGTGCTGTCGGCCGTGGGGCTGTTCCCGGCGGCGGCGGCCGGCATCGACGTGATCGCCGTGCTGAGAGGTGCGGCGCGCATGGAGGAGCGCTGTCGGACCAGCCGGCTGACCGGGAACCCCGCGGGGGTGGTCGCGACCCTCCTGCACCGCGCCGACGTCGAGTGCGGGCGGCGCGTGCACGTGTTCATGCCCTACTGCGACCGTCTGCGCTCGTTCGCCCTCTGGATCCAACAGCTGTGGGGCGAGTCGCTCGGCAAGGCGGCCGTGCGCGACGGGCGGCCCGCGGATGCCGGTCCCACGCCGCTTCCCGCGGCCGGAACCACCGATCAGCACGCGCTGCTTCAGCTCTTCATGGATGGGCCCGCGGACAAGGTGGTCTGCTTCTTCACGGTCGACTCGGTCGACGATCCCATCCCTCTCGCTGGAACGCCCGCGCCGTCCGCCCTCGCGTTTCCCGAGGGCTGCTCGCTCCAGGAGCTCATGACGATCGCCCACGCCGCGACGGCGGCCGCCCTTCGGACCCGGAACAGACCCAACCTGACGGTTCGGCTCTCGAGGCTCGACGGGGAGGCGTTGGGCGAGCTCGTTTTCCTCTTTCAGGCGGCGACCGCGTACGCCGGGTTCCTCTATGGCGTGGACCCCCTCGACCAGCCCGGGGTGGAGTTGGGGAAGCGGTACGCGCGCGGCCTGCTGGGTCGTTCGGGTCAGGCTCCCCCCCGCGCGGACGAAGCCAAACACCCTTGGCGGGTGTAGGACACTTCGAGCGGTCCGTGAATGAATCCGTCCCGAACCCGGGGATGAGTCCGCCCGAGCACCGAGAGCGACTGGCGCCGGGTTGGCGAGGCGCGGTGAGGGAATCCCGGGATGGCGCGAGCGAATCGGGCTCCTGGGATGGCGCGAGCGGATTGGTGCGTGGACTGCTAGGTTGAAATTGGGATGGAACGGCCGCGGCCGCCTACGGCGGGCCGCGCATTGCATGGGAGAAGCAGGATGCCTCAGGGAGAAGACGGACCGCTCGTCGTGATCGAGCGCGAGGGCGGTTCGAACGCGGCCGCCTTTCTGATCGGTGCCGCGGTCGGTGCCGGGCTCGCGCTGCTCTTCGCTCCGCGGTCCGGGAGGGAAACCCAGGAGCAGCTGAAGGCTCGGGCGCTTGAGTTGCGGGACGTGGCCCAGGAGCGCGCGCGCGCCGCCAAGGAGGGCCTCGAGGAGAGGATCGGGCGAGCCGGTGAACAGGTCCGCGAGCAGATCGAATCGGTGAGGGGGGCGGTCAACGCCGGTCGCCGAGCCGCGCTGGACGCGCGCGCCGAGCTGCACGACCGGCTCGAGACCTCCAAGGCCGCCTATCGGGCCGCGAGCGACGCCGCGCGCCAAGTCGTTCGCGACGCCGAAGCGCGGGAGGACGGAGCACGCGAGGACGATGCCGGGGACGAGCCGGCGTAACCCGGCGACCGGGGTCGGCATCGCGCCGTGGCTGCGAGCCGCGGCGCTGATGGCCGGTCTCCTGGTGCCCGCCGCGACGCGGGCGCAGGGCCTCGACGGCCACCCCTTGGTCACGGACCGCTCGCGCGTGCTGGCGCGCGAGGTTGCCGTGGGGGCGTCGTTGCTGCCCTCCCACGAACGCTACGTCGTGGTTCACCTCGTCGAGAATCGGCTCTTCGTCATGGAGGGGGAGCGCGCCGTCTGGTCGGCGCCCGTCGGGACCGGAACGGGCTTCAACCTGAACGGCGCCGGCCAGAAGTGGCATTTCTCCACGCCCCGCGGGATCATGAAGGTCCGGTACAAGGAGAGGGACCCGGTATGGATCGCTCCCGATTGGCACTTCGTCGAGCGGGGCGTTCCCGTTCCCCCGCGCGACCATCCGTCCCGCTCGATCCCGGGCGCCCTGGGCACCACCGCGATCTATCTGGGCGACGGGATCGCGATTCACGGCACCCATCGACCCGAGCTGGTGCTCGATCCCGACCCGGCGCGGCGACGCATCTCCCACGGGTGCATCCGCCTGACCAACGAGGCGGCCCGCGAGCTCTACTACCTCGTCGACGTGGGCACGCCGGTCCTGATCTATTAACCGGGAGCGCACCACCGCCGCGCGGCCAACGGCGCCACCGGGCCGACTCGTCATTTCGCGCAACCGCAAGGCGCGTCACGAATACGAGGTGATCGAGACGTTGGAGGCGGGTCTGGTGCTCAAGGGGCCGGAAGTGAAGTCGATCCGTGCCGGGAACGTGGCGTTCAAGGATGCGTTCGCCCGTCTGGAGGGCGCGGAAGTATGGCTCCACAACCTGCACATCGCCCCCTACGAACCGGCGACGCGCTGGAACGCCGATCCCGAGCGTCCACGCAAACTCCTCCTGAAACGCGCCGAGATCCGGCGCCTGATCGGAAGGGTTGAGGAGAAGGGACTGACGCTGATCCCGTTGGACCTCCATATGCGCGGAGGGTACGCCAAGCTGACCTTGGCGCTCGCGCGCGGTCGCAAGCTCCACGACAAGAGGGAGAAGCTGCGCCGTCGGACCCAGGAGCGGGAGGCCCGTCGCGCGATGAGGCGGATGCAATGAGGAGGAGCGGGCGCCGGCCGGTCGCCGCGTTCGCGGTTCTCTGCCCCTGTCTGGTGGCGGGTTGCGCCTACTTCAACGCGCTCTACAACGCGCGTCGCGCGTTCGAGGATGCCCAGGCGGCGCGCCTGCGGGACCAACCGCTCGAGGCCGCCGCCGGATATCGGGAGGCCATCGACAAGGCCGCCCGCAGCTATCGGTCCGACGAGGCCGGGCGCTGGGCCGACGACGCGCTCTACATCATGGGACGCGCGTACTTTCACAGCGGGGACTGGGCCCGGTCGCGGGCGGCGCTGGAGCGACTGCTGTCGATCTCGAGCGACTCCAGCCTGCGCGCGGGCGCGCGCGTCCACCTGGGGGGCGTGGCGCTGGCCACGGGTCGCCCCGACCTGGGCGTGCGACTCCTCGATGGTGCCCTCGAGGAGGTCCCGGACGCGGTGTTGCGCGCGGAGGCGCACCTCTGGCGGGCCCGGGCCGCCTTCGACGCCGGTCGCGCGCGCGACGGATGGGCGGACTTGGATCGGTCGCGCGCGGCCTCCCGCGAACTGGGCGTCCCGGTCGCACTCGAGCGGCTGTCGCGCGGGCTCGCCAACGACCACCTCGAGTACGCCACGTTGGGCGCCGCGACCGTACTCGAGGAGGCGTCCGGCGAGGCGTGGGCCGACACCGTGTTGGCCGTCGTCGAGCGCGCCTCGGTCCTCTGGGGGCCGCAAACGGCGGCGGACATGCTCGGCGCGGTCGACCGCAGCCCATGGACGGCTCCCGCGCGCGACCGGATCCACCTGCGGCGGGCGCGGCTGCTCGCGCGCGCCGGGGACACGGTGGCGGCCACCGCGATGGCCACCGAGGTGGCGCGCGGCGACGACCGGAACGCGCGCGAGGCGCGCATCGCCCTCGCCCGCTGGCGGCTCGGCTCCCTCGAGCGGCTCGAGCAGCTCGACGAAGTGCGGACGATCCTGCTTCCGGCCATCGCGCTCTCCGAAGCGCTGCGGCTCATCGACCACATGGAGCACGTCGGGTTGTTCGTGGAGCGGGCGGCCTTGGTGGACGACCCGCTGGCGCTGTTCGCGGGCGCGGAGCTGGCGCGCGACAGCCTCGGATCGCCACACCTGGCCCGACAGCTCTTCACCCTGTACGCCAACCGGGACCGGGGCTCCGCTTGGGAGGCCAAGGCCTTGATGGCCGCGCTGGAGCTCACCGACGACTCGGACGAGCGAGAACCTCTCACGACCCGCCTCGGCGAGCTGGAGGGCAACATCTACGTGCGGGCATCCCGGGGCGCCATGGCGCGACCGGCCGACTACGGGCTGCTGGAGGGTCGGCTGGGCGCCTCGCTGGCCATTCTCCACCAGCGCGTGGCCGCGGAGGCCGCGAACCGCGACGTGGCCGTGCGCGAAGCCGCGCGGGCGCTCGACAGTCTCCGGGCCGCCGAAACCTTGGAGCGGCGGATCGCCGCGGGCGACTCCATTTTGCTGGACTCCCTGCGCCTGGACTCGCTGCGGCTCGACTCGCTGCGGGCCGACTCGCTCCGTCGCCAAGCTCCGGGCGCGACCTCGACCGATGCGTTCTTCGCCCCCGACACCCTGTCGGGGAGCGACTCGATCTCTCCGGGCGACTCGCTTCCGCGCCGGGACACGATCCCGCGCGCGGCTCCGCGCCCGGCGCGGCCATGGTTCGGCCCCCGGTCCTCCACGTTGGACGACGAAGCCCGTGCGGCTTGAACGAGAGCTGTTCGGGACGAGGTTCCAGAACCCGATCTTGCTCGCCTCGGGCACGTGCGGGTTCGGCAGGGAGCTGGCGGAGGTGGTGGACCTCGACCGGTTGGGCGGCTTGGTCACCAAGTCGGTGACCCGCGAACCGCGTGTCGGCAACCCGAGTCCCAGGGTGAGCGAGGGTCGTGGCGCGATGGTCAACTCGGTCGGGCTCGCCAATCCGGGCGTGGAGCGGGTCAAGGCCGAGAAACTGCCATGGCTGGCGTCGCGCCTGAGGCGCGCGCAGGTGTTCGTGAGCGTGGCGGGGCACGCGGTGAGCGAGTACTGCGAGATCGTCGAGCATCTTGAACCCGAGGCGGGGTTCCTGGGGTTCGAGCTGAACCTCTCGTGTCCCAACATTGCGCTCGGCGACGTGCCTTTCGCGCTCGATCCGGCCATGTTGGCGGCGGTGGTGTCGCGCGTGCGCGGCGTCACCGCCCGGCCGCTTCTGGTGAAACTGGCTCCCAACGCGCCGGACATCGGTGCCGCCGCGGAAGCCGCCGTGGCCGCCGGCGGCGATGGGGTAACCCTCGTGAACACCATGCCCGGAATGGTGATCGACACGGAGACGCGCCGCCCGCGACTCGGGGCCGGCGGCGGGGGGCTGAGCGGGCCCGCCCTGCTCTCCATCGGGGTGCACGCCGTGTGGCGGGCCCGGCTTCGCGTCAGCGCCCCGTTGGTCGGGGTCGGAGGTGTTCGCGGGCACCGCGATTGCGTACAGTACCTCCTCGCCGGGGCTTCCCTGGTTCAGGTGGGCACGGCCACGCTCGCCGACCCGCGGACCGCGGAGCGCATCGTGCGCAGGTTGAGCGCCTATGGCCGCCGGCACGCCATCGACGGGGTGGCGGAGCTCGTGGGCGCGGTCGCGTCGCCGCGGCGAGGGGCGCCCTTCGCGGAGGCCCGGGCGGGCGCGCCGTGAGCGGCATCATCCTTGCCTTGGACTATCCGTCGGCCGGTCGCGCCCTCGAATTGGTCGACCTGATGGCGGAGCGCGTCAACTTCTACAAGGTCGGATTGGAACTCTTCGCCCGCGAGGGTCCCGCGGTCGTCCACGATCTCCGAAGGCGGAGGAAGCAGGTGTTCCTGGACCTCAAGCTGCACGACATTCCGCAAACCGTGGCGGGCGCCGTGGCCGCGGCCTCGGAAATGGGCGCGCGCCTGGTGACGGTGCACGCGGCGGGGGGCGCGCGCATGATGGAGGCGGCGGCCGCGGCCGCGAGCGACGGGACCCGGCTCCTGGGCGTGACCATGCTGACCTCGCTGGGGGCATCCTCGCTTCCGCGGGATCGCCACGGGGTGCGCGTGACCCCCGAGGACCATGTCGCGCGGCTCGCCGACCGGGCGGCCGCCGCGGGCTTGGACGGAGTGGTCGCGTCGCCCTTGGAGGCGGCGTCCCTGAGACGCCGTTTCGGGGAGGGCTTCCTCGTGGTGACTCCGGGTGTTCGCCTCTCCCGGCAGCCGGTCCACGACCAGCGCCGCGTGGCGACGCCCCGGCGAGCCAGCGAGGCGGGAGCCGACTACCTCGTCGTTGGACGGGCGGTGACGCGAGCTCCGGATCCCCGCGTCGCCCTGAGCGACGTCGAGCGCGACCTGGCCGCCGTTCGCCGCGACCCATGCTGACGACCGGCGGTTTCGGGCGCGCGCCCGTCGCTCTGTGCCTGGTGGTCGCGGCCTTGGGCCCCGCCACCTCGCGGGCGGCGGCGACCCTCCCGCCGCAGGCGTCCCTCGAGGCCGCCGCCACCAATCTGGCGCGCATGTGGGAGCGGGGCTCCACGGACGTCCTGGTTCAGGTCCTTGTGGCCAGCGGCATCCGCCTGCGGGTGGGGGGCGAAGACCACGTGTCGCTTTCGAGACGCCAGACGATCGCCGTCCTGCGCGACTATCTCGCTGGCCACCGCACCGAGTCGACGCGCCTGGCGCGGGTTGCCGAAGTGGGCGGCTCTCCCCTGCAGGGGTACGCGGAGCTACGCTGGATCGTGGCTCGGGGAGAGGCTTCCCAGGCGGTCGAACACGGCATCTACGTTGGTTTCGTGCGCGAGGACGAAGCCTGGCGCGTGTTCGAAATCCGAGTCCTTCAGTGATGGCCGTCGCCTCGCGCGTCATCCCGTCCCGAACTCAGATCCTCTCCCGGAACCCGGCATGAGCCTTCACCTCCACGACACGCTGACGCGCTCCCTGCGGCGCTTCGAACCGCTCACCCCGGGGAGGGTGGCCATCTACGGCTGCGGGCCCACCGTGTATGGGCGCGCGCACATCGGCAATTTCCGCGCCTTCCTCGTGTACGACGTGCTGCATCGCTATTTGGAGTGGCTGGACTACGACGTGCGCTTCGTCGTCAACCTCACCGACGTCGACGACCGCATCGTGCGGCTCGCCGCCGAGAGCGGGCGGTCCATCCAGGAGTTCGCGGCGCCCCATGTGCGGTCGTTCCTGGAGGACGCCGAGACCCTCGGCATGCTGCCGTTCGACAGCCACCCGCGGGCCACCGAATACGTCGACGAGATGACCGCGTTCGTCTCCCGGCTCGTCGACCGCGGGCTCGCGTACCCGACCTCCGACGGCTCGGTGTTCTTCAGGATCGCGGCGTTCCCGGCGTACGGCCGCCTCTCGGGCATCGACGCCGACGCGCTGCGTCCCGGAGAGCGCGTTGCCGACGACCAGTACGAGAAGGACGACATCCGCGATTTCGCGCTCTGGAAGGCGGCCAAACCCGAGGACGAGCGCGCGGGCGCCGCCTGGGCGTCCCCCTGGGGGCGGGGCCGGCCGGGGTGGCACCTCGAGTGTTCGGTCATGGCGTTGAGCGAGCTCGGGGACACCTTGGACATTCACCTGGGCGGCGAGGACTTGGTGTTCCCCCACCACGAGGACGAGATCGCGCAGTCGGAGGGCGCGACCGGCAGGACCTTCGCGCGCCACTGGGTTCACGTGAAGCACCTTCTCGTGGATGGCCGCAAGATGTCGAAGTCGCTCGGCAACACCCACACCGTGCCGCAGCTGACCGGGAGGTTCGAGCCCGCCGCGATCCGGCATCTGCTCCTTTCCGCCCAGTACCGCAGCGAGCTCAACTTCACCTTCGCCGGGCTGGAGGCTTCGCGTCGGGCCGTACAGCGGCTGCTCGACTTCCGCAATCGCATCACCCGCGCGCCGGCCCGGGCGGGCGCCCCGTCCTCCGGCGTCGCCACGCTCGCCGACGAGGCTCTGGTCCGGTTCCGCGAGGCGATGGACGACGATCTCAACACGGCCGCCGCGCTTGCCGCGCTTTTCGTCTTCGTCAAGGAGGCCAACACCGCCTTGGACGGATCGGGCGCCGCGATGCGCGCATCGGATCGTGAATCGGCGGAGGAGGCGCTGGCCTCCATGGACGAGGTCCTCGGGGTGCTCGCTCTCGGCATGGCCGGAAGGAGGCTCGACCCCTCGGAGCGGGAGCGGGTGGACCGCCTGGTCGCGGAGCGCGACCGCGCGCGCGCCCGTCGGGATTTCGCGCGGGCGGACGCCATCCGCGACCAGCTCGCGGAGGAGGGAATCGCGCTTGAGGACGCCGCCGACGGAACCCGTTGGAAGCGCGCCGGGTCGGGAGCCGGGTTCGCGGCCGTTTCGCCGACCATTGACTTTCGGGGTCCGTCCGGGTAGCGGTAGTCGCGCGCTGGCGTAGCTCAACGGGTAGAGCAGCTGATTTGTAATCAGCAGGTTGGGGGTTCGAGTCCCTTCGCCAGCTTGCCGGTGTGCGGTTCCGGCGCGTCGGTTGGGTCGTCCGCGGCCAACGCCGGTGGGTTGGGTCCCCCACCCCCCTTTACCGCATCCGAGCGGGGAGTTACCTTTCGAGGCTTGATCGTAAAGGCCCGCCTCCGGTGCCCGAGGGCATCCTTGCTCCGCGGCCGGAGGCGCGACGGGGTGCTCCGAACACAGGAGTTTCGAGAGATATGCTCGGTGGGGTACCGAAGCGGTCAAACGGGGCAGACTGTAAATCTGCTGGCAATGCCTTCGGAGGTTCGAATCCTCCCCCCACCACTGGGCGCTTCGCCGCTCCAATTCGTGAAAGCGAGATTTCCAGCGGGAGTAGCTCAGTTGGCTAGAGCATCAGCCTTCCAAGCTGAGGGTCGCGGGTTCGAGTCCCGTCTCCCGCTCTTCCGCGTCGCGGGGCGAGGAAGCGCCGCTCTGGTAGCTCAGGGGTAGAGCGCTTCCTTGGTAAGGAAGAGGTCCCGGGTTCAAATCCCGGCCAGAGCTTGCCGGGGCCCGCGGGCTCCGACACCACGATCAACTGAACCGAACGGAGTGAGGTAGCGGAGACATGGCAAAGGAGAAGTTCGACCGGACCAAGCCGCACGTGAACGTCGGCACCATCGGGCATGTCGACCACGGGAAGACGACGCTCACGGCCGCGATCACGTTCACCCAGGCCAAGAAGTTCGGTGGCGACGCGGTCGCCTTCGACGAGATCGACAAGGCTCCGGAGGAGCGCGAGCGCGGGATCACGATCGCCACGGCGCACGTCGAGTACGAGACGGAGAACCGTCACTACGCTCACGTGGACTGCCCGGGCCACGCCGACTACGTGAAGAACATGATCACCGGGGCGGCGCAGATGGACGGCGCGATTCTGGTCGTGTCCGCGGCCGACGGTCCCATGCCGCAGACCCGGGAGCACATCCTGCTGGCTCGCCAGGTCAACGTGCCCTACATCGTCGTCTTCCTCAACAAGGTTGACATGGTTGACGACGAGGAGTTGCTGGAGCTGGTCGAGCTGGAGGTGCGCGAGCTGCTCTCCGAGTACGACTTCCCCGGCGACGACATCCCCGTGGTGATGGGAAGCGCGCTCAAGGCCATGGAGGCCCAGGGCGAGGGTGCGGACGTCGACTGCATCCAGGAGCTCATGGACGCCATCGACTCCTACATCCCGCAACCCGAGCGCGACATCGACAAGCCGTTCCTGATGCCGGTCGAGGATGTGTTCAGCATCACCGGACGCGGGACGGTTGCCACCGGCCGCATCGAGAGCGGGGTGGTGAAGGTCGGCGACCAGGCGGAAATCGTCGGAATGGACAAGGACCGCAAGACGGTCGTAACCGGCGTCGAGATGTTCCGCAAGCTGCTCGACCAGGGCCAGGCCGGGGACAACGCCGGGCTTCTGCTCCGGGGCGTCGGCAAGACCGAGATCCAGCGCGGCCAGGTGCTCGCGCAGCCGGGTTCGATCACCCCGCACACGCACTTCAAGGCCGAGGTGTACGTCCTCACCAAGGACGAGGGCGGAAGGCACACGCCGTTCTTCAACGGTTACCGGCCCCAGTTCTACTTCCGCACCACCGACGTAACCGGCGCGGCCCAGCTCCCCGAAGGAGTCGAGATGGTCATGCCGGGCGACAACGTGCAGATGGAGGTCGAGCTCATCACCCCCATCGCCATGGACAAGGAGCTTCGGTTCGCGATCCGGGAGGGTGGACGCACGGTGGGGGCGGGCGTCGTCACCGAGGTCATCGCCTAGGAGTTCGTGGCCAGCGTCCTCCCGCCCTGCCGCACGCACACCGGGCACGGGAAAACCAAGTAGCGATCTCCGAGACGCGGGATGCCCAACATCATCGAGAATTCGGCGGACTTCGCGCGCCAGTCGTGGACCGAGCTGCAGCGGGTCACTTGGCCCGACTCGGGTCAGCTGCGCAACGCGACGTGGGTGGTGATCCTCTTCGTCATGGCGATCTCGCTCGTCATCTTCGCCATGGACGGGATTGTGCGCTTCGTCGTGAACTTCATCATGGGCATCTTCGGAGCGTGAGGACTCAATGAACGAGTCCAGGTGGTACGTGGTCCAGAGCTACTCCGGGCACGAGAAGAAGGTGAAGCGATTCATCGACCGAAAGATCGAGGAGGGCCACAATCCCGAGATCCTGGAATCCCTGGTGCCCACCCAGGAGGTCATGGAGATCCGCAACGGCAAGCGGGTTCAGGTGGAGCGCCGCCTCTATCCCGGATACGTCCTGGTGAACATCGAGGTGGACGACGACCTGAGGTTGGATTCCCGGACCATGCACGCAATCAACGACATCAAGGGCGTCATCAAGTTCGTGGGGGGCGGAAGGAAGCCCCAGCCTCTGAGCGAGGACGAGGTGCGCAAGCTGCTCGGCATCGAGACCGAGGAGGAAAAGCAGGCGCGCGCGGAGGTCCCCTTCCACATCGGTCAGGCCGTGGAGGTGACCGAGGGCCCGTTCACGGACTTCTCCGGCACCGTCCAAGCCGTGGATGCCGACAAGGGCAAGGTGAAGGTGGAGGTGTCGCTCTTCGGGCGTCCCACTTCGGTGGAGCTCGATTTCGCACAGCTGAAGGGATACTGAACGACGTTCGGAGGTCCGGGCCCGACTCCGGCAATCGGCACGCGCCGGCGCGGCGGTTGGGCGCGGGCCGGCCAACGACCAGGTAACGCACATGGCGAAGAAGGTCATCGGATTCATCAAGCTGCACGTCCCCGGAGGGCAGGCCAACCCCGCTCCTCCGGTTGGACCCGCCCTCGGCCAGCACGGCGTGAACATCATGGAGTTCTGCAAGCAGTTCAACGCCAGAACCCAGCAGCACCAGGGGACCACCATCCCGGTTGAGATCACCGTCTTCGCCGACCGGTCGTTCAGCTTCATCACCAAGACGCCTCCCGCGGCGGTGCTTCTGGCCAAGGCCGCCGGGCTCGACAAGGGATCCGCCGAACCCAACCGCGACAAGGTCGCCCAGCTCACCGCGAACCAGCTGAGGGAGATCGCGGAGGCGAAGATGCCCGACCTGAACGCGGGCGACGTGGATGCGGCGATGCGCATGATCGCCGGGACCGCGCGCTCCATGGGCATCGAGGTGGTCTGGTAGGCCCGACGAACCACTCCATGCGAGCCGCCAGGAGTGGGAGGGCGAAACACGTCGGCTCATAACCACAATGCCAAGACGAGGAAAAAAGATCCGGGCCGCCCGGGCCCAGGTTTCGGCGGGGACCACGCACACGGTCGCCGAAGGCGTGGCCTTGGTGAAGACCTTGGCCTTCGCGAAGTTCGACGAGTCCGTCGAGGTGGCGACCCGTCTGGGCGTCAATCCGCGCCGCGCCGACCAGATCGTGCGGGGCACGGTCGTCCTGCCGCACGGAACGGGGAAGCAAATGCGCGTCCTCGTGATCGCGCAGGGCGAAAAGGAGCAGGAGGCCCGGGACGCGGGCGCCGACTGCGTTGGGGCCGAGCACCTGGAACGCATCAAGCAGGGATGGCTCGAATTCGACGCGGTGGTCGCGACGCCCAACATGATGGGTCGCGTGGGCCCGCTCGGTCGCATCCTGGGTCCTCGCGGCCTCATGCCGAACCCCAAGGCGGGCACGGTGACCTTCGATGTCGGGGACGCCGTCTCCGAAATCAAGGCCGGCAAGATCGAGTACCGTGTCGATCGCACCGGCAACGTGCACGCCCCCATCGGACGGGTGTCCTTCGAGGACCAACGGCTCTCGGAGAACCTGGGCGCCTTCATGGACTCGGTCCTGCGCGCGCGGCCGTCCGCCGCCAAGGGCGCATACGTACGGAGCGTGACGCTCTCCAGCACCATGGGGCCGGGCGTGCCGCTCGACCCGAACCAGTTCGGGCGGAGCTGAGAAATGAACAGAGCCGACAAACAGGCGTTTACCCGGGAGTTCGGGAGCGAGGCGGAAAACGCCGGCGCGCTCTACCTGACCGACTTCACCGGACTCGACGTCAAGTTGATGACGCGGCTCCGCCGCCGAATTCGCGAGAGCGGTGGTCGTTACTGGGTCGTGAAGAACCGGCTCGCCAAGCGGGCGTTCGACGACCTCGAGATTACCGGACTGGACGCTCACCTCTCCGGCCCCACGGGCATCGTGCTCGGCATCACCGATGCGGTCGAGCCCGCGAGGGCGTTGGTCGATTTCGCCAAGGAGCACCAACAGCGCCCCGCGTTCAAGGTGGGTCTGGTCGAGGGCAGGGTCATCGGCGGCGAGCAGTTCCTCAAGGTGGCCACGCTCCCGAGTCGCGACGTGCTCATGGCGCAGCTGGCTGGCGCGCTCGAGGGGCCCATGGCGGCCTTCGCGGGCGCGCTCGAGGGCAAGATGCGGGAATTGGCCGGACTTCTGGACGCATTGAGGGATAGGAATCGGGAAGACTGAGTCCGCGCTGGCCGCGCCCGGCGTTGTTGCGACGGGATCGCGGGCGCGCGACGGGTCGAGCCACCAACCCCCGGCGAGGGCCGGGACCAATCAGGAGAGAGCAGCGAGATGGCGATCAATCAGCAGGAACTCCTCGATAGTATTGGCAACATGACCGTGCTCGAGCTCTCCGAGTTCGTGGATGCGTTCAAGGAGAAGTTCAACGTCACGGCCGCCGTGGCGGCCGCGCCGATGGCGGGCGGAGCCGCGGAGGCCGAGGCCGAGGTCGAGGAGCAGACCGAGTTCGACGTCGTTCTCGACAGCTTCGGCGCCAAGAAGATCCAGGTCATCAAGGCGGTTCGGGAAGTGACCAGCCTGGGGCTCAAGGAAGCCAAGGCGCTCGTTGACGGCGCTCCCGAGACGGTTAAGGAAGCCGTTTCCAAGGACGAGGCGGAGCAGATCAAGGCAAAGCTGGAACAGGCGGGCGCGACGGTCACCGTCAAGTAGGTGCCGTCCGCTTCGTCTCCTCGGCAAACGGGGTGCGGTCCGCGGCGCGCCGCTCGTGGCGCCACGCCTCCGCTCCCCATCTCTCCGCGCGCGCGCCGGCCGTCCCCGCGAGGGGACCGCCGCGCGCCGTCAGGTGTTTCCGTTCGACCTGCCGCAACCGTCCGCCCGGACCGGAAGGCGGCCAAAGGGGGAGTCTAGTTGGATAGTCGCGACGCCGCTCGACCCATTGTCAGCTTCGACAAGCTCGATTCGGTCATGCCGATGCCGAATCTCCTCGATGTGCAGCTCGAGTCCTTCGGCAAGCTCGTTCACGGCGACGCGGTCGCCGAGGATCCATGGGATTTCTCGCTGGACCGCGTGTTCCACGAGATTTTTCCGATCTCCGACGTCAACGAGAAGTTCAGCTTCGAGTACGTGTCGTCCAAGCTGGGTGCCCCCCGCTACTCGCAGGAGGAGTGCGTCGAGCGGGACATGACCTACGCGGCGCCCCTCAAGGCGACCCTCCGGTTCGTGGTCTGGGAGGACCTCGAAGACGAGGAGCGACGCGCCCGCGACATCATCGAGAAGGAGGTCTACCTGGGCGACCTGCCCCTGCTTACGAGCTTGGGCACCTTCATCGTCAACGGCGCGGAACGGGTCGTGGTGAGCCAGCTGCATCGTTCTCCCGGCGTCGTCTTCGAGGAGAGCATCCACCCCAACGGCACCAAGCTGCACAGCGCCCGGATCATTCCCTTCCGCGGCTCATGGGTGGAGTTCACGGTCGACATCAACAACGTCTGCTACGTCCACATCGACAAGAAGAAGTTTCCGGCCACCGCGTTGCTGCGCGCCCTGGGCTTCGGCACCGACGAGGACATATACGGCCTGTTCTTCCGCAAGAGGGAGGCCGTGGTCGGCGATCCCGCCGACGCGCTCCAGACGCTGAGCGGGGCCGTGCTCGCGGACGATGTCGTGGACGCCGACACCGGCGAGGTGCTGCTGGAGGCGAACCACGAGCTGGAGGACGCGGACGTCGAAACCCTGGCGCGCGTGGGCGTCGAGCGCATCCAGGTCTACGCGGCCGAGCCGGTGGCCGAGGGCGCCGCGACCGGCCAGGGCGCCATTCGGTCGGAGAGTCCCATCGTCAAGCGCACGCTGGCGAAGGATCCGACCGAGTCGGAGGAGACCGCCCTCTTCCAAATCTACTCGCTCCTTCGTCCCGGAGAGGCGCCCAACGTCGAGACCGCGCGCGCCGCCCTGGAGGGCGTGTTCTTCAACCCCAGGCGCTACGACCTTGGCCGCGTCGGTCGCTACAAGATCAATCAGCGGCTGGGACTCGACACCCCCGCGTCCACGACCGTGCTGACCCGGGACGACTTCGTCGAGATCCTGCGCCGTCTGGTCGAGCTGAGCGAGGGGCATGGCAGCACCGACGACATCGACCACCTCGGCAACCGGCGGGTGCGCACGGTCGGCGAGCTCATCGCGAACCAGCTGTCGGTCGGCCTGTCGCGCATGGCCCGCCTGGTCAAGGAGCGGATGTCGATCAACACGGATCCCGCCAAGATCAACATCGACGACCTGGTTAACGCCAGAACCGTCTCCGCGGTCATCCAGGCCTTCTTCGGGTCCTCGCAGCTGTCCCAGTTCATGGACCAGACCAATCCTCTGGCCGAGATGACGCACAAGCGGCGCTTGTCGGCGCTCGGCCCCGGGGGACTCACCCGCGAGCGAGCCGGGTTCGAGGTTCGCGACGTGCATTATTCCCACTACGGTCGCATGTGCCCGATCGAGACCCCGGAGGGTCCCAACATCGGACTCATCACCTCGCTGACCACCTACGCGCGCGTCAACGGGCTGGGATTCGTGGAGACGCCCTACCGCAAGGTCGTCGACGGACGCGCCACCGGAGAGATCGAGTGGCTGTCCGCCAACGAGGAGGAACGCGCGCGCATCGCGCAGGCCAACGCGCCGCTCGACCCGGACGGCACGTTCCGCAATCCGCTCGTGCTTTGCCGCGAACGCGGCGATTTCCCGCTCCTGGCGCCCGCCGACATCGACTACATGGATGTCGCCCCCGCGCAGCTGGTGTCGGTCGCGGCGGCCCTGATCCCCTTCCTCGAGCACGATGACGCCAACCGGGCGCTGATGGGCTCCAACATGCAGCGACAGGCGGTTCCGCTGCTCTACACGGATGCCCCCCTGGTTGGAACCGGACTGGAGCGCAAGCTGGCGCGCGACTCCGGGGCCGTGGTCACCGCGGCTCGCGGCGGGCGGGTCGTGGGCGTGACGGCCGACAGGATCGTCATCGACACGGGCGCGGTGAAGGTGAAGGATGCCGACCAGCCTCTCCTGAGGCTTTCCCAGTTCGACACCTACGCGCTCAAGAAGTACTGGCGCACGAACCAGGACACGGCCATCAACCAGCGGCCGCTGGTGCGACGCGACCAGATCGTCGAGGAGGGCGAGATCATCGCCGACGGACCGTCCACCAGTCACGGCGAGCTGGCCTTGGGACGCAACGTCCTGGTCGCCTTCATGCCTTGGTACGGACACAACTTCGAGGACGCCATCGTTCTGAGCGAGAAGTTGGTCAAGGAGGACACCTTCACGTCGGTCCACATCCAGGAGCTCGAGCTCCACGTCCGCGACACCAAGCGCGGGGCGGAGGAAATCACGCGGGAGATCCCCAACGTCGCGGACGAGAACCTCGTCAACCTGGACGAGCGCGGCATCGTGCGCATCGGGGCGCAGGTGAGGAGCGGGGACATTCTGGTCGGCAAGATCACCCCCAAGGGCGAGACGGAGCTCTCGCCGGAGGAGAAGCTGCTGACCGCGATCTTCGGCGAGAAGGCGAAGGACGTGAAGGACTCCTCGCTCCGGCTCTCCCCGGGGATGTCGGGGACCGTGATCGACGTGAAGATCTTCTCGCGCAGAATCGACGGCCCGCTGCTCGACAAGGAACAGGGCCAGCGCATCGGTGAGCTCCGGCAGGCCGAGCGCGACGACATCGCGCGCATCGCCGACGTGCGCGACGACGAACTCAGGGCGCTCCTGCACCTTCAGACGATTTCGCTGTGCCTCAAGCGGGGGGTGGTCGAGCCCCTCCTCGAGGAAGGGCGCAAGGTAACCAAGGCCGTGCTGGAGGACTTGGATTTGAGGCGCGTCGAGCTGGACAGCCTCAAGGTTCGCAATGCCTCCACCAACGAGCGCATTCGCTCGGTGGTGGAGGAGGCCCGCCGCCGCATCGACAAGGTGCACAGCGACACCGAGGAGCAGATCGACAAGGTCTTTCAGCCGGACGAGTTGCCGCCGGGCGTGGTTCAACTGGTCAAGGTCTACATCGCCGAGAAGCGCAAGATCGCCGTGGGCGACAAGATGGCCGGGCGCCACGGCAACAAGGGCATCATCGCCCGCATCGTGCCCGAGGAGGAGATGCCCTTCCTCCCCGATGGGACCCGGGTGGAAATCGTGCTCAACCCGTTGGGGGTCCCGTCCCGCATGAACGTGGGCCAGATCCTCGAGACCCACCTGGGCTGGGCCGCGTGGGTGCTCGGGTTCGGTGCCAAGACCCCCGTGTTCCAGGGGGCGAGCGAGGACGAGGTCGGGCTGCTGCTCAAGATGGCGGGCGTCAAGTGGGGAGCGCGGGCGCTGGGAATCGACGCCCAACCCCCGGGCGTGACCGCGAGCGACATCGAACAGCTCACCGGAGCCGCCCGAGTCCTGCCCGGCCGCGCCGACGCGGCGGGCAACGGCGATCTGGGCGCGGCCGGGCTGGGTCGGTCGCTGGACGACTACGCGCGGGCCGATCTTCCCGACGCGGCGCGAGCCTACTTCGACCGTTTGAGGGACTTCCTGGTCGAGGCCGCCGAGGAGCACGCCGGCCGGCGCGGGGTGGCGATGGAGGAGGCCTTTCCCGCGATCCAGGAGCTCGCGCGGTCGAAATCGCCCGCGGCGGGCGGCATCGACGCGGGGGTGGTGGAGTTCATGGACGCGGCGGGCCTTCGCGCGGACGGCAAGACCGTGGTGCGCGATGGTCGCAGCGGCCGTCCCTTCGACTTTCCGGTCACCGTGGGCATGGTGTACATGCTCAAGCTGTCGCATCTGGTTGACGACAAGATCCACGCCCGCAGCATCGGGCCCTACTCGCTGGTCACGCAGCAGCCGCTGGCCGGAAAGGCCCAGTTCGGAGGCCAGCGTTTCGGCGAGATGGAGGTGTGGGCGCTGGAGGCCTACGGCGCGGCCCATACCCTGCAGGAGATCCTGACCGTCAAGTCGGACGACGTCATGGGCCGGTCGCGCGTGTACGAGGCGATCGTGAAGGGAGAGAACCTCCCGGAGCCCGGCATACCGGAGAGCTTCAACGTGCTGGTTCAGGAGCTGAAGGCGCTCGGTCTCTCGGTAACCCTCGATCAGGACGACTGAGAGTGAGCATCGCACCGACACCCGCCACCCACGGGGTGCACGCCATATGATCGATTTTCCCAGGTTTCGCGAAGCCAGCGGCACGACCGATTTCGACTACATCCAGCTGAAGGTCGCCTCGCCGCAGGAAATCCGCGGTTGGTCGTACGGAGAAGTGACCAAGCCCGAGACCATCAACTACCGATCCTTCAAGCCGGAGCGCGACGGTCTCTTCTGCGAGCGCATCTTCGGCCCGGTGAAGGACTGGGAGTGTTCCTGCGGGCGGTTCAAGCGCATTCGCTTTCGCGGCCACGTTTGCGACCGCTGCGGCGTCGAGGTGACGCTGTCGAAGGTCCGACGCGAACGGATGGGACACATCGAGCTCGCGGTGCCGGTGTGCCACATCTGGTTCTTCAAGACGCTGCCCAGCCAGCTGGGGTATCTCGTTGGCATGACGCTGCGCGACCTCGAGAAGCTGATCTACTACGCGGCGTACGTGGTGACCAATCCGGGGAGCCAGGACGTGGAGTTCCTGGACCTGCTGGACGAGGACGAATACTACGACCTGCGCGTGAAGGCCCGTGAGGAGGGCGACGGCGAGTTCGTGGCGGAGATCGGCGCGGAAGCCGTCCGCAGCCTCCTGCGCCAGCTCGACTCCCCGGACGTGAGCATCGGCAAGCGCAATGCGGACGGCAAGGGGCTCGACCGTCTCGCCGACTGGCTTCGCACGGAGATCCGGACCGAGACCTCGCAGCATCGCAAGAAGAAGAAGCTCAAGCGACTCAAGGTCGTGGACGCCCTGCGCAACTCCGGCGGGAACCCGGACCAGCGCAACCGACCCGAGTGGATGGTGATGGACGTGGTCCCGGTGATCCCGCCCGACCTGAGGCCGCTGGTTCCGCTCGACGGCGGGCGCTTCGCGACGTCCGACCTGAACGACCTCTACCGCCGGGTCATCAACCGCAACAACCGGCTGAAGAAGCTGGTCGAGATGCGGGCTCCGGAGGTCATCCTGCGCAACGAGAAGCGCATGCTGCAGGAGGCGGTGGACGCGCTCTTCGACAACGGACGCCGATCCAAGGCGATCCGCGGGCGCGGCAAGCGACCGCTGAAGTCGCTGTCGGACATGCTCAAGGGCAAGCAGGGACGATTCCGCCAGAATCTCCTCGGGAAGCGGGTCGACTACTCCGGCCGGTCGGTCATCGTGGTCGGGCCCGAGCTCAAGCTGCACCAGTGCGGTCTACCCAAGGCGATGGCGGTGGAGCTGTTCAAGCCCTTCATCATTCACGAGCTCGAGAAGCGCGGTGAGGCCGAGACCGTCAAGCGCGCGAAGAAGATCGTGGAGGCCGACGACCCCAAGGTCTACGAGGTTCTGGAAGACATCATCCGCGACCACCCGGTGCTCCTGAACCGGGCGCCGACCCTCCACCGTCTCGGCATCCAGGCCTTCGAGCCGGTGCTGGTCGAGGGGAAGGCGATCCGCATCCACCCGCTCGTGTGCGCGGCCTTCAACGCCGACTTCGACGGCGACCAGATGGCCGTGCACGTGCCGCTCTCGTTCGAGGCGCAGCTCGAGTCGCGGGTGTTGATGCTGTCGTCCAACAACATTCTGCTGCCCTCGAACGGCCGCCCGGTCGCGGCGCCCAGCCAGGACATCGTCATCGGCTGCTACTACCTGACCAAGCCCCCGCTCGACATCTCCGACTTCGAGCGCGCCGCGAACGACTCCAAGGCCTCGGTCGCGGTGCGGGAGGAAGCCAACCGGGAGCTGGACGAACGCTATCGGGACGCGCCCCGCTACAGCACCTTCGGCGAGGTGGAGATGGCGGTGGTCACCGACCGCCTGCGGTTCCATTCCCCGTGTTGGTTCTGGGTGTCGCGGGAGGCGGCGGACGGAACCCCCCAGGGCGCCTGGGTGAGGACCACGGCCGGCCGGGTGCTGTTCAACTCGATCATCCCCCGGGGGATGCCGTTCGAGAACCGGACGTTGGGCAAGGGCCAGCTCGGCGATCTGGTGTTCCGCTGCTTCACGACGGTGGGGCTGCTTCCCACGACCCGGTTCCTGGACGACCTAAAGGACTTCGGGTTCCGGTACGCCACCCTGGGGGGCATCAGCGTGGGCATCAGCGACCTGGAGATCCCGCTCCAGAAGAGCCGGATCCTGGGCCAGGCCGACGAGAAGGTGGCCCGCTTCCGGGACCACTACGACGCCGGCTTCATCTCCCGCGGCGAGCGCTACAACAAGGTGATCGACACCTGGACGCACGCCAACAACGATGTGGCCGAGGAGATGGTTCGGCACTTGGAGCGTTCGCGGGACGGGTACAACCCCGTCTACATGATGATGACCTCCGGGGCACGCGGAAACCGCGATCAGATGCGCCAGCTGGCCGGCATGCGCGGCCTGATGGCCAAGCCGCAGAAGAAGCTCACCGGCGGCATCGGCGAAATCATCGAATCGCCCATCAAGTCCAACTTCCGGGAGGGGCTGAGCGTCGTCGAGTACTTCATCTCCACTCACGGCGCGCGCAAGGGGCTCGCGGACACCGCGCTCAAGACGGCCGACGCCGGCTACCTCACCCGCCGTCTGGTCGACGTCGCCCAGGACGTGACCATCACCGAGGAGGACTGCGGCACGATGGAGGGCGTCGAGATGTCGGCGCTCAAGGAGGGGGAGGACATCATCGAGCCGCTCGCCGACCGCATCACGGGCAACGTGGCGCTCGAGGACGTCATCGACCCGATCGACAACGAGCGGATCGTGCGCAAGGGCGAACTCATCGAGGAATACCAGGCCAAGGCCATCGAGGACGAGGCCGGCATCCAGTCCGTGCGCATCAGTTCGGTGCTCACCTGCGCCACCAAGCGCGGGATCTGTCAGCGGTGCTACGGCCGCAACCTGGCCACCATGCGCATGGTGGACGTGGGCGAGGCGGTCGGGATCCTGGCCGCGCAGTCCATCGGCGAGCCCGGGACCCAGCTTACGCTGCGCACGTTCCACATCGGTGGAACCGCGGCCCGCATCGCCGCCCAGACGCAGAGGAAGTCGAAGATCGACGGCGTCGCCGGGCTCGAGCGGGTGACGACGGTCGAGATCGAGGAGGGTCCCCGGCGGGGCGAGCGGATCGTGACCTCCCGCGAGGGACAGATCATCCTGAAGACGCCGACGGGCACCGTACGCAGCCGGCTGGCGGTCCCGTACGGGGCCACGCTCGCGGTTCGGGAGGGGGACGTGGTCGAGGAGGGTGGGCTGCTCTTCAGCTGGGACCCGTACTCCGAGCCCATCGTGGCGGACTTCCGCGGCACCATCAGGTATTGCGACATCATCGAAGACCAGACCATGAGGGAGGAACTCGACGAGACCACGGGCCGCCGCCAAATGATCGTCACCGAGGACCGGAACAAGAAGCTCCATCCGGCCATCGAGATCCGGCAGGGCGACGCGAAGGCGCGGGAGTTCATCATTCCGGTCGGTGCTCAGCTGATGGCCAAGGACGGCGAACCGGTCATGCCCGGGCAGACGATCGCCAAGATCAGCCGCGAGGTGTACAAGACCCGCGACATCACCGGCGGCCTGCCCCGCGTGGCGGAGCTCTTCGAGGCTCGCCGTCCCAAGGATCCGGCCGTCATCGCCGAGATCGAGGGACGGGTCAGCTTCGGGGACATCAAGCGCGGAAAACGCAAAGTCGTGGTTACGCCCGAGCACGGAGACCCCCGCGAATACGACATTCCGGTCGGCAAGCACCTGCGCGCCCACGCCGGCGACCTGGTGCACGCCGGGGATCGGATTTCGGAGGGCCCGATCAACCCGCACGACATCCTGCGGGTCAAGGGTCCGCGCGCCGTCCAGGAGTACCTTCTGAACGAAATCCAGGAGGTGTATCGGCTGCAGGGCGTGAGGATCAACGACAAGCACATCGCCGTGATCGTGCGCCAGATGCTCAAGAAGGTCCGCATCACCGACTCGGGAGACACCACCTTCCTGGAGGGTGAGAGCGTGGATCGAGCCGAATTCCTCGCCGCCAACGAGGAGGTGCCGGAGGGAGGGAAGACGGCGCGCTCGGAGCCGCTCCTGCTGGGGATCACCAAGGCCAGCCTCACCACCGAGTCGTTCATCTCGGCGGCGTCCTTCCAGGAGACCACGCGGGTGTTGACGGACGCGGCGGTCAGGGGTGCCCGCGACCACCTGAAGGGATTGAAGGAGAACATCATCATCGGCCATCTCATTCCCGCGGGCACCGGCATCCACCGGTACCAGCACGTGGAGTTCATGGTCGAGCAGCAGTTCTACGACGAGGAGATCCTGCCCCTCGCGGAGCCGGAGGGCCTGCTGGCCGGGTTCGCGGCGGAGGAGGTGGGGCTCGAGTGATCCATGGGTGTGGAGGCCTTGGAGGGCGGG
The DNA here is from genome assembly GCA_965221265.1 of Longimicrobiales bacterium. GTDB lineage: Bacteria > Gemmatimonadota > Gemmatimonadetes > Longimicrobiales > Gaopeijiaceae > BD2-11. The sequence continues at coordinate 1,840,809 of OZ244873.1, forward strand.
CCGTGGGCAGAGCCCGGCGCCACGCCGCGCTCGGTGCTCGGGCGGATTCATCCAAGGCCTGCTCCCACGTTGACACGGGTGGCCGGGTCTTCTTATCTTCCAAAGCTGCACAGGATATGCCCGATCACTCGCCGGGGGGCTCCCGCGGGGCGCGCCGTGTGGCGCTACGCGAACGCTCGTCGTGACGTGAAGGCCTGACCACCCGGGAACCATAGAGCAATGCCGACCATCAACCAGCTTGTGCGCAAAGGTCGCCGGTCCGTGCGCAAGAAGAACAAGTCCCCCGCCCTGCAGGGGAACCCCCAGAAGCGGGGCGTTTGCACGCGCGTGTACACCACGACGCCCAAGAAGCCCAATTCGGCGTTGCGCAAGGTGGCGCGCGTTCGGCTGACCAGCGGGTACGAGGTGACCTCCTACATCGGGGGAGAAGGGCACAACCTCCAGGAGCACTCCATCGTGCTCATTCGGGGAGGCCGGGTGCGGGATCTCCCGGGTGTCCGCTATCACGTCGTGCGCGGAACGCTGGACACCTCGGGCGTGGACGAGCGTCGTCGCGGTCGGTCGAAGTACGGAACCAAGACACCCAGGTAACGGACCGTTCAACGATGCACCGTTCCACTCCAAGCTGGGTCGCCGCTCGCCCGCCGGTTCGCGGGAACGATGGGGTCGATTCATGAGCCGCCGCACGCGCGCCGAGAAGAGAGACACCGCGGGGGATCCGCGCTACGAGTCGGTCGTGGCCCAGAAGTTCATCAACGGTCTCATGCTGGATGGCAAGAAGTCCACCGCGGAGGGCATTTTCTACGACGCCCTCACGGTCGTGGAGGAACGCTCCGGACAGCCGGGCCTTGGAGTTTTCAACCAAGCCCTGAACAACGCCAAGCCCGCCGTCGAGGTGAAGAGCAGACGCGTCGGAGGCGCCACCTACCAGGTGCCCATCGAGGTCCGCCCCGAGAGACGGCAGGCGCTGGCCATAAAATGGATGATCGACTTCGCGCGCAAGCGGGGAGAACGGTCGATGGCGGGTCGTCTCGCGGCCGAAATCCTGGCCGCGAGTCGCAACGAGGGAAGCACCATTAAGAAGAAGGAAGACACCCACCGGATGGCAGAAGCCAACAAGGCGTTCGCCCACTACCGCTGGTAGCCGGTTCCCGACCGCGGCGCGCAGGCTGGCGTCGAGGTGACGGGGGTGCGGAAGCGTCCGACCCTTGACGCGGGACGGACGGCTCCCGGCCGGCCGGCGGTTGGTTCGGCCGATTTCAGTACCCGTGGCCTCGGAGCTCCTGCGCTTTTTTTGCGTGTTGACGACGGAAACACAGGATCCATGAAGGGATACATCGGATGCCCAGGCACACACCGCTAGAGCGTCTGCGCAACATCGGGATCATGGCGCACATCGACGCCGGCAAGACGACCACCACCGAGCGGGTGCTGTTCTACACGGGCCGCGTCCATCGCATGGGCGAGGTGCACGAGGGTGCGGCCACCATGGACTGGATGGAGCAGGAGCAGGAGCGGGGGATCACGATCACCTCCGCCGCCACCACGTGCGCGTGGGTGCGCGACGGCGCCCCGTTCCGCATCAACATCATCGACACGCCCGGGCACGTCGACTTCACGGCCGAGGTCGAGCGCTCGCTTCGCGTGCTGGACGGGGCCATCGCGGTGTTCTGCGCGGTTGGCGGCGTCGAACCGCAGTCCGAAACCGTGTGGCGGCAGGCCGACCGCTATCGCGTGCCCCGCATCGCCTTCGTCAACAAGATGGACCGCATCGGGGCGGACTTCGAGCAGGTCGTGAGGATGATGCGCGAGCGCCTCGGAGCCAACGCCCACCCGGTTCAGTATCCGCTCGGTCAGGGCGAGCTCTTCACCGGCGTCGTGGACGTCGTGACCCAGAGGTCGATCATCTACGAGGACGACCTCGGTTCGCGCTTCCAACACGGCCCGGTGCCCGACTCGATGGCGGACCGGATCGCGGCCTACCGCGACGACCTCATCGAGGCCGCGGTCGAGCACGACGACGAGTTGCTGGAGAAGTACCTGGGGGGCGGGGAACTGACCGAGGAGGAGGTCCGGCGCGCGATCCGCGGCGCCACCCTGCGGAGCCAGCTCTTCCCCGTGTTCTGCGGATCGGCCTTCCGCAACAAGGGCATCCAGGCGCTCTTGGACGGCGTCATCGACTACCTGCCCTCTCCTCTCGACATTCCTCCCGTGGAGGGTCGGTATCGTCCGGACGGCGGTGCCGCCGAAACGCGGGAGGTCTCGGACGACGCGCCCTTCACGGCCCTCGCGTTCAAGATCGCCACCGATCCGTATGTCGGGCGTCTCACCTTCTTTCGGGTCTATTCGGGGTCCCTGCCCAGCGGTTCCCACGTGCTCGACGCCAATCGGGGCAAGCGCGAGCGCGTGGGCCGGATTCTGCAGATGCACGCCAACAAGCGCGAGGAGCGGGAGGAGGTCTTCGCGGGGGACATCGCGGCGGCGGTCGGACTCAAGGCGGCCCGCACGGGCCACACCCTGTGCGATCCCGACCATCCCATCATCCTCGAGTCGATGGAGTTCCCGGAGCCGGTCATCGCCGTCGCCATCGAACCGAAGACCCGGGCCGATCAGGACAAGTTGGCCAAGGGGCTCGCCAAGCTCTCCGACGAGGACCCGACCTTCCGGGTGCGCACCGATTCCGAGACCAACCAGACCATCATCAGCGGCATGGGCGAGCTGCACCTCGAGATCATCGTCGACCGACTGCGCCGTGAATTCCGGGTTGGCGCCAACATCGGCCGACCCCAGGTGGCGTACCGCGAGACGATCACGGATTCGGTCGCGAAGGTGGAGGGGCGGTTCGTGCGCCAGACCGGTGGGCGCGGGCAGTACGGCCATGTGGTGATCAACGTCGAGCCCGCGGCCAAGGGCGCGGGCTTCGTCTTCGAGGACCGCGTCGTGGGCGGCAGGATCCCGAAGGAATTCATCGGACCGGTGGAGAGGGGCATGCGCGACGCCCTGTCCAGCGGGACGGTGGCGGGCTACCCGCTCATCGACATCAAGGTTGAGCTCGTGGACGGCTCCCACCACGACGTCGACTCCAGCGAAATGGCCTTCAGGATCGCCGGATCGATGGCGCTCCGGGAGGGCGTGCGACGGGCGCGGCCGGTCCTCCTCGAGCCGGTCATGGACGTGGAGGTCGTTACGCCCGGAGACTACATGGGCGATATCATGGGAGACCTCTCCTCCCGGCGGGGAAGGGTTGGCGGCATGACCGAGCGGGGCGGTGCCCGGGTCATCGGAGCCAGCGTCCCGCTGGGCGAGATGTTCGGATACTCGACCTCCCTACGCTCCATGAGCCAGGGGCGGGCCGTGTACACCATGCAGTTCTCGCACTACGATCGGGTGCCCCGGTCGGCCAGTGCCGAAATCGTTGCAGGCAACGGAGCAGTCAACCAGAAATGAGTGGCCGGATTCGCATCAAGCTGAAAGCTTTCGATCACTGGATCGTCGATCAGACGGCTTCCGACATCGTCCGCACGGCCGAGAAGACCGGAGCCAGCATCTGCGGCCCGGTGCCGCTCCCCACGAGGCGCGAGCGCTGGACGGTGCTGCGTTCCCCGCACATCGACAAGAAGAGCCGGGAGCAGTTCGAGTTGCGCACGCACAAGCGGCTGATCGACATCGTCGATTCCCGTCCGGCCACCATCGACGCCCTTACCAAGCTGGATCTGCCGGCGGGCGTCGACGTCGAGATCAAGGTCGACTAGGAAGCGACCCGTGGATTCACTCCTCCCGGCATTCGAGCGGCGTTGCGTCCGCGCTGGTTCGCTCCGCGCGGAGTTGCCCTCCGTCCCGGTGGCGTCGCGGGCGAGCCTTCAAGGCGCCTTGCCGGCGCGGCGCCCCGCCGCTCTCGGTGCTCGGGCGGATTCATCCACGGATTTGGGGCCGGTGCAGATGCGGGAGGTGACATGGCGGGATTGATTGGGCGCAAGGTCGGCATGACGCGGGTCTTCAACGACGAGGGCCAAGTGGTGCCGGTCACCGTGGTCCGCGCCGGGCCCTGCCCGGTTGTGTGCGTGAGGACCGAGGAGCGCGACGGATATCGGGCGGTCCAGATCGGTTTTGAGGCGCGCAAGGCCAAACACGCCACCAAGGCCGAGGTCGGGCACGCCGCGAAGGCGGGATTGGAGGCGGCGCCCCGCGTTCTGCGCGAGTTCCCCGTTGCGGACGGTGAGGCGTTCGAGGTCGGGGACGAGCTTACGGTGGGTCACTTCACCGCGAACCAATCGGTCAAGGTGACCGGCACCACCAAGGGGCGCGGGTTTCAGGGGGTGGTCAAGCGGCACGGCTTCACCGGGCGCCCCGCGACACACGGCCACCCGATGTCGCGCAACCCGGGATCGATGGGAGCCGGCACCGACCCGTCAAGGGTCATCAAGGGCAAGAAGCTGCCCGGCCGCATGGGCAACAACCGCAAGACGCTGAGCAACGTGGAGGTTGTCCGGATCGACGCCGAGAGGAACCTGATCCTCCTTGGCGGCGCCGTTCCCGGGCCGCGCACCGGCTACGTCTTCATCAGCCACTAACAGCCCGTGAATAAACTCCCCCCGGCATTCGAACGGCGTTGCATCCGCGCTGGACCGCTTCGCTCCGCGTTGCCTTTCGTCCCGGTAGCGCTGCTACCGAGCCTTCAAGGCGCCTTGCCAGCCCGGCGCCTCGCCGCTCTCGGTGCTCGGGCGGATTCATCCACGGACTGCTAGGGCCATGCATACCGCGCACTACTACCAATCCGACGGCAGTTTGGAGGGGGACCTGCAACTACCGGCGGTTCCGTTCGACGGGATCGTGAACGAGGCCGTTCTTCACCAGGTCGTGCGTGCCCATCTCGCCAACCAACGGCGGGGAACGGGCGCGGCCCGGAACCGCTCCGCCGTTTCGGGCGGAAGCCGCAAGCCCTGGAGGCAAAAGGGCACGGGGCGGGCACGCCAAGGCACCACTCGGGCGCCGCACTGGACCGGGGGAGGCCTCGCGTTTCCGCCGCAGCCCCACTCATGGCGTCTTTCGGTGCCCCGCAAGGTGCGCGCGTTGGCTCGACGCTCGGCCCTCAACGCTCGCGCCGAGGACGGACGCGTCCTGCTCATCGAATCCCTCGACTACGACACCCCGCGCACCGCGCGCCTGGCAGCCTGCCTCGCCGCGATCGGAGCCTCGGGCAAGGTCCTTCTGCTGACCGACGGGAACAAGCGCAACGTCCACCTCTCGGCCCGCAACCTGCGGGGCGTCGAGGTGCGTCCCTTCGGCGAGGAGTCGGCCTACGACGTGCTGTGGGCCGCGAACATCGTGATCGAGGCCGACGCCCTCGGAGTCGCGATGGCGGCGGACGATGCTCCGGCGGCGGGCGCGGACACGGAGGACGGCGATGCGTGACCCGTGGGATGTGATCGTGCGGCCGGTCGTGACCGAGAAGACGACCATCCAGATGGAGGAGGGGAACGTCTACTCCTTCATCGTCGACAAGAACGCCAACAAGATCGAGATCGCGCACGCGGTGGAGGCGCTCTGGGACGTTCAGGTCGACGATGTGCGCACCATGAGATACGCGGGCAAGATGCGCCGCTCGTTTCTCGGGCAGATGAGCCGCAATTGGAGCCTCGGGCGCAGGCCGTCGTTCAAGAAGGCGGTCGTCAAGCTCGCCGAGGGCGACCACATCGAACTCTACGAAATGGGCTGAGGAGCGGGCCATGGCGATCAAGAAATTCAGGCCCGTGACCCCCGGGTTCCGCTTCCGGTCGATCGTGCGGGACACGGTGACCACGCGCAAGGGACCCGAGAAGTCCCTGACGGAGCCCCTGCACTCCAAGGGTGGACGCAACCACCACGGCCGCATCACCGTGCGTCGCAGGGGCGGTGGGCACAAGCGCCGGTATCGTCGAATCGACTTCAAGCGCAACAAGATCGGCGTGGTGGGCCGGGTGGCCGAGATCGAATACGATCCCAACCGTTCCGCGAACATCGCCCTCATCCATTACGTGGACGGCGAGAAGCGCTACATTCTGCATGTGCGCGGCCTCGCGGTCGGCGATGAGGTGCTGGCGGGCGGCGACGCGGACATCAAGCCGGGCAACTCGCTCCCGATCGGTCGCATTCCGCTGGGCACGATCGTGCACAACGTGGAGTTGAAGCCCGGCAAGGGCGGGCAACTCGCCCGCTCGGCGGGCTCGGGCGTGCAAATCATGGCCAAGGAAGGCGACTACGTGACGCTGCGTCTCCCTTCCACCGAAGTCCGGCGCGTGCGCATGGAGTGCGCGGCCACCATCGGCCAGGTTGGCAACACCGATCACGAGCTGAAGTCGTTGGGCAAGGCCGGGGCGAGCCGGTGGCGCGGGCGCCGTCCCAAGGTTCGGGGCGTCGCCATGAACCCGGTGGACCACCCGCTGGGTGGTGGCGAGGGCAAGGCGTCCGGAGGGCGGCCTCCGGTCACGCCCTGGGGCAAGCCGGAGGGCAAAAAGACGCGCAATCCCAGAAAGGAATCCAACAGGCTGATCGTCCGGGGCCGCAAGCGCGGCAAGGCCACCCGATCCTAGGCCGGACGGGTTCATCCAGGGACGGCCGGACCATCACCCCGCGAGACGGAATGCGAAACAGGAAGGCGTCATGCCACGCAGCGTGAGGAAGGGCCCCTACATCGACGAGAAGCTCCTGCGCAAGGTCGAGCTCATGAACGCGCGAGCGGAAAAGAAGGTCATCAAGACGTGGGCGCGCGCTTCGACCATCTCGCCGGATTTCGTCGGCCACACGGTGGCGGTGCACAACGGCAACAAGTTCATTCCGGTCTACATCACCGAGAACATGGTGGGCCACAAACTCGGCGAATTCGCGCCCACGCGCCTGTTCCGCGGGCACGGGGGCAAGCTCGCCGACCGGCGCTCCGCGGCTCGTTAGGGGTTCAGATGCAAGCAAAGGCGATCGCGAAGTACATCGGAATGAGCCCGCGGAAGGTGCGACTGGTCGTTGATCAGATCCGGGGTCTGCCGGTCAACCAGGCGTACGCGATCCTTCGGTTCTCGAAGAAGGCCGCGTCGGTGCCGGTCGGCAAGACGCTGCGCTCCGCGGTCGCGAACGCCGAATTCAGGGCGGAGGAGGATGGCGAGGTGCTCGATGTGGACGAACTTGTGGTGAAGCGGGCCTTCGTGGACGGGGGGCGCACCATGAAGCGCTGGCGGGCGGCGGCCATGGGGAGGGCGGCGCCGATTCGCAGGCGCTCGAGTCACATCACGATCGTCGTGGAACGCGAGGAGTAGGTCCCATGGGACAGAAAACCCACCCCCACGGGTTCCGGCTTGGCATCGTCAAGGACTGGCAGTCGCGCTGGTACGCCGAGAAGGAGTTCCCGCAGCTGCTGCAGGAGGACGAGACCATCCGTCGATACCTCGAACGCCGGCTGTCGCACGCGGCCATCTCCCGGGTCGAGATCGACCGCAAGCCCTCCAAGATCGTCATGACCGTGCACACGGCCCGGCCGGGCGTGGTCATCGGCAAGCGGGGCGCGGAGGTGGACAAGCTGCGCGACGAGCTGGGCGTGTTGACGAAGTCCGAGGTCTCCGTCAACGTCGAGGAAATCAAGCAGCCCGAGCTGGATGCCCGCTTGGTGGCGGAGAACGTCAAGCACCAGTTGCGCCAGCGGATTTCCTTCCGGCGGGCCATGAAGCGCGCCGTTCAGTCCGCGCGCCGCGCCGGAGCGGAGGGAATCAAGATCCAGTGCGGTGGTCGGTTGGGCGGCGCGGAGATCGCCCGCACCGAAGCGTATCATGAAGGTCGCGTTCCGCTGCACACGCTGAGGGCGAACATCGACTACGCGAGCGTGCGGGCCGACACCACCTACGGAACGGTTGGCGTGAAGTGTTGGATCTTCAAGGGAGAGGTCGTGGACGACCGGCGCGGCCGAACCTACTCGACGGGATCATGAGGATGCGGGCGAACGAACCCCGGCTCGCCCCGCGGCGGGTCTCGCAAGGATCATAGCGGATGCTGGCACCAAAGCGGATCAAGTACCGCAAGAAGCACAAGGGCCGGATGCGCGGAATCTCGCGTCGCGGAAACCGGGTGAGTTTCGGTGACTACGGGCTCCAGGCGCTGGAGTCCGCGTGGATCAGCAATCGTCAGATCGAATCGGCGCGCGTGGCCATGACCCGGCACATCAAGAGGGGCGGTAAGGTCTGGATTCGCATCTTCCCAGACAAGCCGGTCACCTCCAAGCCCGCCGAGACCCGCATGGGCAAGGGGAAGGGCAATCCGGAAGGTTGGGTGGCCGTGGTCAAACCGGGACGGATGATGTTCGAGATGGAGGGCGTCCAGGAGGACGTGGCCCGACGCGCGATGCGGCTGGCGTCCGACAAGTTGCCCATCAAGACACGTTTCGTCGTGCGCGAACAGCAGCTGGGAACCTGAGGGGAAATCCGGGCATGGACATCGAAGAAATCCGCGACATGACCGACCGACAGCTCCGGGAGCAGTTGGACCAGCTGAGGGAGGAACGGTTCCGCCTCAAGTTCCGGGCCGCGACCATGGAGCTCGAGAATCCCCGGCTGCTTTCGCGGTTGCGCAAGGACATCGCCCGAATTCACACCGTGCGGCGCGAGCGTGAACTCGCGACGCCGGCTCCGGGCACGACCGAGGAGAACGCCTCATGACGGCGACGAGGGATGCCGTGAGCGGGGAACGCAACCGGCGCAAGACGCGCACGGGCGTGGTGGTGTCGGACGTGGCGGACAAGACCGTGACCGTCCTGGTCGCGCGCCAGTTCGCTCATCCGCTCTACGGCAAGCAGGTCAAGCGCACGCGCAAGTATCACGCCCACGACGAGGAGAACCAGTATCGCAAGGGCGACACCGTGCGCATCGTGGAGACGCGGCCTCTCTCCCGCACCAAGCGGTGGAGGGTCGCCCAATTGATCGACCGCGCGGAAGGATAGGCCGCGATGATCCAACAGGAATCCATGGTTCGGATCGCGGACAACACGGGCGCCAAGAGGGCCCTGTGCATCCGCGTCCTCGGGGGCTCGCGCCGCCGGTACGCCAGCGTCGGCGACTTGGTCGTGCTCACGGTCAAGGACGCCATCCCCAACGCCGGAGTGCGGAAGGGCGACATCGTGCGCGCGGTGGTGGTGCGCACCGCCAAGGAGGTGCGCAGGCGCGACGGTTCCTACATCCGATTCGACGACAACGCCGCGGTGCTCATCGACGGCAATGGCGAGCCCAGGGGCACGCGCATCTTCGGACCGGTCGGGCGTGAACTGAGGGAAAAGCGCTACATGAGGATTGTGTCCCTGGCCCCGGAGGTGCTCTGATGCCGAAGCGGACCAAGACGCGCCGGACCCGGCGTGGACCCCGGATCGCCAAGGGCGACCGCGTGCGGGTGATCCGAGGCAATCACCGGGACGAGCAGGGGACCGTCCTGAGGGTGATCCGCGACAAGGACCGGGTCGTGATCGAGGGCGTGAACATGCGCAAGCGCCACCAGCGGCCCACGGCCGCCAATCCCGAGGGAGGGATCATCACCTTCGAGGCCCCGATCCACATCTCCAACGTGATGTTGATCGATCCGGCCAGCGGAGAGGCCAGCCGTGTTCGCATGCGCATCGAGGAGGGAGGCGTGAAGGAACGCATCGCGGTCAGGACCGGAAACCCCATTCCGGCGCCGAGGTGACGATGACCACAAGGGATGGACGGGCGACATGACCGAGACGCAACCCCGGCTTCGCCGGCATTATCTGGAGATGGTTCAGCCGAAGCTCAAGCGGGAGTTCGGCTTCACCAACGTCAACCAGATTCCGCGCCCCGTGAAGGTCGTGCTCAACGTCGGCGTCGGCGAGGCGAACCGGAACCAGAAGCTGCTCGACAGCGTGGTCGAGGAATTGACGGTGGTCTCCGGGCAGAAACCGGTCATCACCCGGGCGCGCAAGTCCATCTCCAACTTCTCGCTGAGGACGGGCATGCCGGTGGGAGCGAGGGTCACGCTGCGCCGACGCCGCATGTACGAGTTTCTCGACCGTCTGGTCAGCGCCACCATCCCGCGCATCCGCGACTTCCGCGGGCTGTCCACGAAGTCCTTCGACGGGCGCGGAAACTACAGCCTCGGGGTTCGCGAGCAGATCATCTTCCCCGAGATCGACTACGACAGGATCGACCGCATCCACGGCATGGACATCACCGTGGTTACGAGCACCGACAAGGACGACGAGGCTCTGGCGCTGCTGCGCGAGCTGGGGTTTCCGTTTCGCGGCTCGCTTCCGGTCATCATCGGCCAGAACCGCGCCGCCTGAGGCACCCGCAACCCAGCAGCCCGAAGGGACGAAACCCGACATGATGACCGACCCGATCGCCGACATGCTCACTCGGCTGCGCAACGCCGGACAGGCGGGACATCGATGGGCGGACATGCCCGTCTCCCGAATGAAGATCGAGATCGCCCGGCTGCTTGGCGAAAACCACTTCGTCTTCGGCTACAAGGTGCTCGACGACGGAGCGCACGGGGTCTTGCGCGTCTACCTCAAGTATCGCGACGAGGGCCGCCCGGTCATCCGGCACATCGAGCGCTACTCGTCGCCGGGACGGCGGCGTTATGTCGGACGGGAAGAGATCCCGAGGGTCAGGAATGGCTTGGGGATGGCGATCCTGTCAACGTCGAGGGGCGTGCTTTCCGACCGCACGGCGCGCAAGGAGGGGGTCGGCGGCGAAGTGCTGGCGATCGTCTGGTAACCATCGATTCCAATCACCAGGACGCAAACGTATGTCGCGCATAGGTAAACTGCCGGTCGCCATTCCGGGCGGCGTCACCGTGGACTACCGGGAGCCCATCCTGACGGTCAAGGGACCGAAGGGCCAGCTGACCCTCGACGTGCATCCCGCCATGACCGTCCGCGTGGAGGAGGGCGCGGTCGTCGTGCGACGGCCCTCCGACGGGCGCGCGCACCGGTCGCTTCACGGGCTCACGCGCGCGCTCATCGCCAACATGGTGCACGGCGTCACGAACGGATACAGCAAGACGCTGGAGATCGTGGGCGTGGGATACCGGGCGCGAAAGGAGGGCGGGGATCTGGTTCTGAGCCTGGGGTACTCGCACACCATCGACTACCCGGAGCCGGAGGGAATCACGCTCGAGTGCCCCCGTCAGGACATCGTGGTGGTGAACGGTATCGACAAGCAGAAGGTGGGGCAGGTGGCCGCGGAAATTCGATCGTTCCGGCCGCCGGAGCCGTACAAGGGCAAGGGCGTGCGGTACCAGGGCGAGCAGATCCGACGCAAGGTCGGCAAGACGGCGGCATCTTAGTCGTTCCGCAGAGCGAGGAAACCGTGACCGCGAAGAGTTCGAAGTTGAGAGGAAGCCGGCGCCTACGGCGCATCCGGCGGCATCGCAGGGTCCGCAAGCGCGTGCGGGGCTCGGCCGCGCGCCCGCGGCTCGTGGTGTTCCGGTCCCTGAGGCACATGGAGGGGCAGTTGGTGGACGACGACATGGGTCGCACGCTGGTCGGCATCTCCACCAAGTCGGCGGCACTCCGCGAGCTGGAGACGGAGTCCCGAAATCCAGGCGTCGAGCGGGCCCGGGCCGCGGGCAGGATGCTGGCGGTGCGCGCTTGCTCGGAGGGCATCGACACGGCCGTGTTCGACCGTGGAGGCTACCAGTATCACGGCAGGGTGAAGGCCTTTGCCGAAGGCGCGCGCGAGGGGGGGCTGAACTTCTGATGGCCAGAAAGAGAAGAACGGACGGCGACCGCTCGCGCGAGAGCGAACTGGTCGAGAACGTCATCCACATCAACCGCGTCGCCAAGGTGGTGAAGGGGGGGCGCCGCTTTTCGTTCACGGCGCTTGTCTCGGTGGGAGACCAGAAGGGCAGCATGGGGGTCGCGCTGGCCAAGGCGAGTGACGTGGCGGAAGCGATCCGCAAGGCGTTCGAACGGGCGCGGCGCAACATGCGGAAGGTGTCGCTCATCGGCGGAACGCTGCCCCATGAGGTCATCGGCCGGTCGGGCGCGGGCCGGGTGCTCCTGCGTCCGGCGGCGCCCGGCACGGGCGTGATCGCCGGCGGCCCGGTGCGGGCGGTGCTGGAGGCCGCCGGGGTCACCGATGTCCTCACCAAGAGTCTCGGTTCCAACAACCCCATCAACGTGGTCAAGGCGACGCTGGACGGTTTGGGGCACCTGGCCACGCCCGAACAGGTCGCGCGCGAGCGCGGCATCAGCGTCGAAGAGCTGGGAGGATAGACCGTGTCCGAAACGCCTGGGAAGATCCGAATCACGCAGGTCCGCAGCGGCATCGGAAGGCTGACCACGCACCGGCGGACGTTGCGCGCCCTGGGAATTCGCAGACACCAGCAGTCGGTGGTCCAGAACGACACTCCGGCCATCCGGGGCATGATTCGCCAGGTCGGGCACCTGGTCGAGGTCACCGAAGTCACCTGAATCGACGGAGATCGCACCGATGGCGGAACTTCACCGGCTGAGCCCCGTACCGGGCTCACGCAAGGCGCGCAAGCGCGTGGGTCGCGGGCCCGGCTCCGGGCTGGGCAAGACGGCCGGCCGGGGCCACAACGGTCAGAAGTCCAGAAGCGGCGGTACCGTCCCGGCTTGGTTCGAGGGCGGGCAGATGCCCCTGCAGCGCCGCATCCCCAAGCGGGGGTTCAAGAACCGCGGACGCGTCGAGTACGTGGTCATCAACGTGGGCGACCTGAACCGGCTCGATGCCGACCACATCACCGTGGGCACCCTCATCGATGCCGGAGTGGCGGGTCGAGGTGGCAAGCCGGTGAAGGTGCTCGGCACCGGCGAGGCCGAACGGGCGCTCCATGTCGAAGCCCACGCATTCAGCGCGTCGGCGCGCCGAAAGATCGAGGCCGCGGGAGGCAGGGCGACCGTCGTGTCCGGCGCGCGCTGACACCCGGCGCCCCGCCGCTCCCGGCGCTCGGACGGATTCATCCACGGACTGCTAACCGCGAGACGGGGTAAAGGATGGCCAACCCGATTCCCAATCTGTTCCGGGTCCCGGAACTGAAGCAGAAGATCCTCTTCACCCTGTTCATCCTGCTGGTCTACAGGCTTGGGGCGCACATCACCGTGCCCGGCCTCGACGTCAACGTCCTGCGCCAGCAGTTCGGGCAGCTGAGCAATACGCTGTTTGGCATCTACGACATGTTCGTGGGGGGCGGTCTCAGCCGGGCCACGATCCTGGCGCTGGGCATCATGCCGTATATCTCCGCCTCGATCATGTTCCAGCTGCTCTCCGCCGTGGTTCCCACGATCGAGAAACTCCAAAAGGAAGGGGAGCAGGGGCGCAAGAAGCTCACCCAATGGACGCGCTACACGACCGTGGTGCTGTCCGTCATCCAGGCGTACGGCTACGCGGTGTTCCTGTCCAGCATTCCCGGCGCGGTGCGCACGCCCGGCCTGCTGTTCATGTTCACCACGGTCATCGCGCTCACCGTCGGCGCCGTATTCGTCATGTGGCTCGGCGAGCAGATCACCGAGAACGGCATCGGCAACGGCATGTCGCTGCTCATCTTCTTCTCCATCATCGAAGGGTTCCCGGCGGCGATCGGCCGGACTTGGGAGTCGTTCGTCGTGGGAGAGATCAGCGTGGTTGGGCTTGTCGCGCTGGGGGCCGTGGTGGTGGGCGTGACCGCGGGCGTGGTGGCCATGACCATGGCGGCCCGCAAGATACCGGTTCAGATCCCGCGCAAGGTGATGGGGCGCGGTCGCATCCGGGAAGGCCAGAAGAGTTTCGTTCCGCTACGCGTGAACTCGGCCGGGGTCATGCCCATCATCTTCGCCCAGTCGTTCATCATCGTGCCGGGCACGATCGCGGCGTTCTCCAGCGCCGGGTTCCTACGCGAAATCTCGGACCTGTTCCAGCCCGGAAGCTGGCTCTACTACGGGAGCTACTCCCTGCTCATCCTCTTCTTCACCTACTTCTACACCGCCATCATCTTCAACCCCGTGGACCTGGCGGAGAACCTGAAGAAGCAGGGCGCGTTCATCCCCGGGGTCAAGCCGGGCGCGCGCACCGCCGAATACATCGACAGGATCCTGACCCGCATCACCCTTCCGGGCTCGATCTACCTCGCCATCATCGCTCTGTTGCCCTTCTGGATCTTCGACTGGTTCAACATTCAGACCTTCTTCTTCGGGGGCACCAGCCTCCTGATCGTGGTCGGGGTGGGGCTGGACACCGTTCAGCAGGCCCAGCAACACCTGCTCCTCCGCCACTACGACGGCTTCATGAAGAAGGGGCGGGTGAAGATGCGGGGCCGTGGACGCTACGTCTGATGCGAGCCGCGTCCGCGCCGCCGGGAGAACCATGATCGTCGTTTTCCTTGGCCCGCCCGGTGCCGGCAAGGGCACGCAGAGCGCGAAGCTCATCCGCGAGATGGGTTTTCACAGGATCGCCACGGGAGACCTACTGCGCGCGGCGCGTCGGGCGGGCACCGAGCTGGGAGAGACGGCTCGCCGTCACATGGACGCGGGGGAGCTGGTTCCGGACGAGGTGATCGTCGCCTTGGTGGAGGAGACACTCGAGCGCCTCCCGGAGGATGCGCCGATTCTGTTCGACGGCTTTCCGCGCACCCTTCCCCAGGCGCGGGCACTCGATGACGCGCTCGCGCGCACCGGCCGGGCGGTGAACGGGGTCGTGGTGCTGGACGCGCCCGAGGACGTGGTCCTTCGCAGAATCGGGGGGCGCCGCGTCAGCCCGGGCGGGCGGGTCTACAACATTCACGACGCCCCCCCCCGCGTCGCCGGCGTCTGCGACGAAACCGGAGAACCCCTCCTCCATCGGCCGGATGATCGTCCGGAGACCATCCTGCGCCGGCTGCGGGTCTACGAGGCTCAGACGCAACCCATCGTCGTCCACTACGAGGAGGACGGGCCGCCGGTGGCGCGCTTGGACGGCACGCGTGGAATCGACGAGACGTACCGATCGGTGTTGGAGGCGTTGCGGCGCATGTCGGCGGGGGCCTTCGAACCGCATGCCAACGGCGCGACGTGATCCAGCTGAAGAGCGCCCCCGAGATCGCCCGAATCGCCCGGGGCGGCACCATCATCGGCGATCTTCTGGGGGTGCTGGAGGATGTGGTGCGCCCTGGCGTCACGACCGCCGAGCTCGACCGCCTTTGCGAGGACTTCATCCGCTCGCACGACGGCGCGGTTCCGGCGTTCAAGGGGCTGTACGGCTTCCCGGGCGCGGTGTGCACCTCGACCAACGCGGAGGTCGTGCACGGGATTCCCAGCCCGCGCCGCGTCCTGGAGGACGGCGACATTGTTTCGCTGGACGTGGGCGTCCGGCTCGACGGGTGGTGCTCCGATTCGGCGAACACGTTCGCGGTGGGGGAGGTGGATCCGTCGACGCGACGGCTCCTGGAGGTCACCCGCGAGGCGCTGGATCGCGCGATCGCGGCCGCCGTTCCGGGAAACCATGTCGGCGACATCGGAGCGGCGGTGGAGGCCACGGTGCGCGGGAGCGGGCTCGCGATCGTCCGCGACCTCGTCGGCCACGGCGTGGGGCGGGAGGTCCACGAAGCGCCCCAGGTGCCCAATTTCGGACGACCCGGCCAAGGTCCCCGCCTGGTCGAGGGCATGGTTCTGGCCATCGAGCCCATGCTCAGCGCCGGAGCGGCGTCCATTCGCACCCTCGACGACGGCTGGACCGTGGTGACGAGCGATGGCTCACGCTCCGCCCACTTCGAGCACACGGTGGCCATCACCGGAAGCGGGGCGCGGGTGCTGACCGCTCCCACGCGGCCGGTGACCGCCTCCACGTGAGGGACCCGGCATTGAGTCCAAGCCGGATCCCCGTTACCTTTCAAGTTCTGTGCAGTGAAGCAGATCACCTTGTCGCCGAGGAGCGGCCGAAATGAAAGTGCGAAGCAGCGTGAAGGCCATCTGCGAGTACTGCAAGGTGATCCGCCGGCGCGGCGTCGTCCGCGTCATTTGCGCACGCAACCCCCGCCACAAGCAGCGGCAGGGTTAGGGTCTCCCGAGTCTCGGAACGCGAGCCGTGGCACGAATCGCAGGCGTCGATCTTCCGCGCAACAAGCGCGTTGAAGTTGCGCTCACCTACATCTATGGCGTCGGGCCCACTCGCGCCAGGGAGATCCTGGACGCGACCGGGGTGGACCCCGACAGGCGCACCTTCAACCTCACCGACGAGGACGTCAGCCGGTTGCGCAGGCAGATCGAATCCGAGCTGAAGGTGGAGGGCGCGCTGCGGACCGAGGTGTCGATGAACATCAAGCGGCTCATGGACATCGGTTGCTATCGCGGTCTGCGTCATCGCAGGGGGTTGCCCGTCAGGGGACAGAGGACTCACACGAACGCCCGCACCCACAAGGGTCGCCGTCGGGCCATCGCCGGCAAGAAGAAGGCGCCCAGAAAGTAGGGGCCTAGGGAGAACGCGCGTGGCAAAGGGAAAGAAGCCGGGTCGGGTCCGGCGTGCCAAGAAGGTCGTGGAAGCCGAAGGCGTGGCGCACATCAAGGCCACCTTCAACAACACCATCATCACCATCACCGACTCCGCCGGCAACGCGGTCGTGTGGTCGAGCGCCGGAAAGGCCGGGTTCAAGGGCTCCAAGAAGTCGACTCCCTTCGCGGCAACGGTGGCGGCCGAGCAGGCGGGCCGGGAGGCCGTGAGCCTCGGGGTTCGGCGCGTCAGCGTGCGCGTCCAGGGTCCCGGTTCGGGCCGCGAGTCGGCCATCCAGGCACTCTACGCGGCCGGGCTGCACATCAAGACGATCGAGGACGTGACCCCATTGCCGCACAACGGCTGCCGGCCGCCCAAGAAGCGCCGGGTATAGGAAGCGAAACCGATGGCGCGGTATACCGGACCTGTTTGCAAGCTTTGCCGCCGGGAAGGGCAGAAGCTCTTCCTGAAGGGCCTCAAGTGTTACACGGAGAAATGTCCGATCGAGCGCAGGGCCTACCCGCCCGGCCAGCACGGTCCCGCGCAGGCCCGTCGACGAAAGCGCTCCGACTATGCCGTGCAGCTGCGGGAGAAGCAGAAGGCCAAGCGGATCTACGGGCTGCACGAGAGGCAGTTCCGCAACCTCTTCAACAAGGCCGCGCACCAGGCGGGCGTGACCGGCGAGAACCTGTTGGTGGCCCTCGAGCGACGCTTGGACAACGTCGTCTTCCGGCTTGGGTTCGCGGCCAGCCGCACCCAGGCGCGTCAGCTGGTCCGTCACCGGCACGTCGAGGTCAACGGACGGATCGTGGACGTCCCCAGCTTTGCGGTGGCCGTGGGGGACGACATCGCGATCAAGGCCGGCTCGCGCGATCTGCTGCCGGTGCAGGCGAGCCTCGAGTCGCGGGTTCGTCCGGACACCGCCGAATGGTTGGCGGTCGACGAGAAGACGCGAGTCGGGCGGGTGCTGCGGCTGCCCACCCGTCAGGACGTGCCGATGGCCGTGCAGGAGCAGCTGATCGTGGAGCTGTACTCGAAGTGATTCGGACTCGCCGGGAAATCCGGGCGTGGGTGTCCCATTCATCGGAATGAAGCTGTCGAATATGCCACGGAGGGGCGCGTGGAGATCGATCTGACCGGGCTGGTTCTTCCCGAACACGTCGAGGTGACGAGCCTCAGTGACGACGGGAAGACCGCGGAGTTCGTCATTCAACCGCTGGAACGCGGGTACGGCTACACGCTGGGGAATTCGGTGCGCCGCGCTCTGGTTGCGTCGTTGCGGGGCGCGGCCATCTGGGCGTTCCGCATTGAAGGCGTGGTGCACGAACACCAGACCATCCAAGGCGTGGTGGAGGACGTTCACCAAGTCATTCAAAACCTGAAGGCTCTCGTGCTCACGCTCGACGAGGATGTGGACGAAGCCAAGCTCACGGTCCACGTGGACGCCGCCGGACCGGTGACGGCCGCCGCCATCAACGCACCGGCATCGGTCGAGGTGCTCGATCCGACCCAGCACATCCTCACGCTGGAGGGCGACCGCAGCCTGAGCATGGAGCTCTACGTCAACAAGGGGCGTGGTTTCGTGCTCTCCGACCAGCACCGCCGGCCGGAGGGCGCCGCCGTCGACTTGGTGCCGATCGATGCGATCTACAATCCCGTGCGTCGAGCGAACTTCAGGGTCGAGGAGACCCGCGTCGGCGAACGCACCGACTTCGACCGGCTCTCGTTCAGGGTGGAAACCGATGGCTCGATCCGGCCCGAACGGGCGATGGCCAACGCCGCGGCGCTGGTGCGCAGGTACCTCGAGTACCTGCTCGGCTTCAGCGCCAATGGGGTCGCCAAGCCGCCCGCGGCGGGGTTCCTCCCGTTGCCCGCGCGCGTGCGGGCGCAGCTCGCGCGGCCCATCGAGGATGTCACGGAGATCTCGGTGCGGTTGCGCAACTCGCTCCAGAAGGAGAACCTTCGCACCCTCGGCGACCTCGTGCGCCGTAGCGAGGAGCAGGTCCTGAGCATCGACAACTTCGGCCAGAAGTCCTTGGAGGAGCTGCTCGCTTTTCTGGGCGAACACTCCATTGAACTCGGCATGCCGCTGACGATGGGCCCGGATGGGGAGTGGTGTCTGGCGGAGGAAGAGACCGTCCCGGACCCCGAGGAGCCTTCCGTTGATTAGCAGTCCGCCCGAACCCAACGCTGGTTCATCGACTGCCGGAATCCTTGATCTTCCCCCCGGCTTCGCCGGCTGACCCTCGACGAATCATGCGCCATCGCAAGACGGGACGAAGCCTTTCTCGCACCGCGAGCCACCGGCGGGCGCTGCTGCGCAACATGGCGACCGCGCTCTTTCGGCACGGGCGAATCGAGACCACGACCGCCAAGGCGAAGGAGCTCCGTCCCTACGCGGAGCGCCTGATCACGCTGGCGAGGAGGGGCGACCTCCATGCCCGCAGGCTCGTTGCGCGAAAGATCCCGGATCGAGAAGTTCAGGGAATCCTGTTCAACGAGATCGCTCCGGGGTTCGCGCGCCGGCCCGGCGGGTACACGCGCATCCTCAAGCTGCGCCACCGAAGAGGTGACGCCGCCGAGATGGCTCTCATCGAACTCGTGGAACGAGAATAACTTCAAGCGCGGGGGCATCGGACATGCTCGATCTCGGATCACGCCGGGGCGCGGCCGAAAAGGCGGCACTTCCCCTCATGATCGTGGCCTTCCTGGGAATTGGGGGGTTTCTCTACTGGCTCAACCAGACCGCCGTCGGGACGACGGGTCCGGTCGTGACCGCCCCCGAGGAAGATCCGTTCGCCGACGCGATCCCCGTCACGACCACGTCGCTCGAGACCAACCCGCTGCAGTTCGAGGGGGCGCTCCTTCGGGTCCCCGACGTCGCGGTGGTCAGCCGTGTGGGCGAACAGGCCTTCTGGACCCAGCTTCCCAACGAGGAGAACTTCTTCATCAAGCTGGGACAGGAGTTGACCGGTGACTCCGTGCCGGTGACGGTGACCTCCGGCGATACCTTGAGCTTCGTGGTGGGTACGCTGCGCATCATGAACGACAGCACGCTGGATGCGTGGGAGGCCCAGGGGGCGTTCGCGAACACGCCGACCGGTCGTATCGAGGCGGAGTTCGCGGACCTGTTTCTGGAATTGGTCCATTTGGAGGAGAGCGCTCCGGAGGTCGACGGGACCGGGGCCGAGGAAGCGCCGCCGACGGAGGGCGGTTCCCGGTAGCTCCGGAGCGCCCTTTCCGGGGCGGTCAACGAATGCCGGATCCGGGGCATTGAACCCGCGCGCGCGAGACCCGGTACTGGAGCACTTCCGATCCGGAGACCTCACCATGGGGGTGATCGGTCTCGGATACGTGGGGCTTCCCTTGGCCACCATCGTCGGCGAAGCCGGGATCGACGTCATCGGTTTCGATATCGACCCGACCGTGGTGGCCGGCGTGAACTCGGGGGAGAGCCACATCGCGGACGTGTCCTCGGACCGCTTGGCCGCGGTTGCCGAGCCGGGTTCCCTTCGCGCGACGGCGGACATGTCGCGCCTCTCGGAGTGCGACGTCATCGCGATCGCCGTGCCGACCCCGCTGTCCAAGACCCGTGACCCGGACATCTCCTTCATTCTCGCCGCCGCCTCCGCGGTCGCCGCGAGCCTGCGGCGCGGTCAGCTGGTGGTGCTCGAGTCGACCACCTACCCCGGCACCACCCGGGACGTGGTGCTCGGGGAGCTGGCGAAGAGCGGGTTGGAGGTGGGGAGGGACTTCTTTCTCTGCTTCTCGCCGGAGCGGGTCGATCCGGGGAATCAGGTATGGACGACGCGCAACACGCCCAAGGTGATCGGGGGCGTGACCTCGCGGTGCACGGCCAACGGGGTGGCGTGCTACGGCCGCTTCATCGACCGCATGGTGCCCGTGTCGAGCGCGGAGGTGGCCGAACTCAGCAAGATTCTCGAGAACACTTTTCGGGCGGTCAACATCGGTTTGGTGAACGAAACCGCCCTCATCGCCGATCGGTTGGGCGTCGACATCTGGGAGGTGATCGAGGCGGCCGCCACCAAGCCCTTCGGCTTCATGCGCTTCGTCCCGGGTCCGGGGCTTGGCGGCCACTGCATTCCCGTCGATCCGCACTATCTGTCCTGGAAGATGCGCACGCTTGACGTTCGCACGCGGTTCATCGAGCTGGCGTCGGAGATCAACGCGAGCATGCCCAGGTTCGTCGTGGACCAGGTTCGCGACGCGCTGAACGACGGTGGCAAGGCGGTCCGGGGATCCACCGTGGTCATTCTGGGGGTGGCGTACAAGAAGGACATCGACGACGTGCGCGAATCGCCCGCGCTCCACATCATCGAGCTGCTGGAGGACGCGGGTGCCCGCGTCGTCTACCATGATCCCCACGTGCCGTCCCTCAACCACGAGCGGACGGGGCCCCGGGAATCGGCCGCGCTCACGCCTTCGCTGCTGGGCGGGGCCGACGTGGTGCTGATTCTCACCGACCACTCCTGCTTCGATGTTCGCGAAATCGTCGCGAAGTCGAGGATGCTGGTGGATGCGCGCAACGCCACGGCGGGCACCGAGGCGCGGGCGGCTTCCCGCCGGGGAGTCGGGTGGATCGTGAAGGGTGGCCTGGCGTAGCCGCCCTGTGTGGCGCACCACGGTCTCCCTCCCGGAACCTGTGGGTCGCGAGCCCGGTAGGGGACGCATGTTCGACCATGGGAGAAGAGCGACGATCGGCTGGCTCCGGTGGAGCTGCCTGGTCGCGGTGGCGGCATCCTGCGTCGTGCGCGCCGAGGAGGGCGCCACCCTGCGGGGTGACCAAGCTTGGGCGCACGGCGACTACGAGGAGGCGCTTGCCGAGTACCGGCTGGCGGTGCGTGGCGGGGCCAATTCGGGGGATGCGCACCTGCGCGTGGCGCACGCCTACGCCCGTTTGGGGCGAGTGGACGAGGCTCGCCAGGCCTACCGGCGCGCCATCGCGGTGGACCCCGCCCTGGCCGACCAGGCCGTCGCCGACTTGGTTCGCCTGGCCCGCACGGCGCGACGGCAGTCGGATCGCTTCGCGTTGGCGTCCGCCCTGGAGGCCGCCGCGGAGTTCAATCCGGACGTCAACTTCGTGCGCTTGGCCTTCCCGCTGGCTTCACATTACGCGTCCAACGGGGAGCACGCGCGCGCGCTCGTCTTCTTCCAGCGAGCCCTGTCGGGGGACTCGATGCCGGAGGTGTTGTACGAAACCGCGCTCGCCTACGAGGAAGTGGGGGCCTGCGAGGCGGCCCTCGCGTTCTACGGGAGGTTCGTGGAGGTGGTGCCGACACGGGAGCAGCGCGACGCCGGTTGGCATATTGGCAAATGCTCCTACGATCTGGCGCGGGAATTCCGGGCCGACGGCGACCACGAGGGAGCCCTCGCGCTGGTCCGGGAGACGGTCGCGCGGGGCGAGCCGCGGACCCACCTTGCCCGGGCCTATTTCGAGATGGGCGAGCTGCTCGTGTCGTCGGCTCGCTGCGGGGAGGCCGTTGACGCCTTCAGGGCGGCCGCGCGCGAGGACCCTTCGGCTTCCAGGGTGCTGGCCCGGCGAGCGGAGCACTGGATCGACCAACTCCGCTTCGGCGTGTCCGTCGCCGATGCCGAGGGTGGCGAGGCGGTGGAGGGGGAGGAAGGCTTGGGCGGCGGCCCTCCGGGATGGCCGGAAGACCTCGAGTGGGCGTGCTGACCCCCACCCCGCTGGTCGACCTGCCGGCCCAGTACGACACCATGCGGGCGGAGATCGGCGGGGCGCTCGCCGAGGTGATCGAAAGCCAGCGGTTCGTGCTGGGGCCCGCGGTGGAGACGTTCGAGCGAGCCGTGGCGGCACGGGTCGGCGTGCGTCACGCGGTCGGATGCGCCAACGGCACCGACGCCATTTGGCTCGTGTTGCGCGCGCTCGGGCTGGGTCGTGGCGACGAGGTGATCGTGCCCGCCTTCACCTTCTTCGGGACCGCCGGAGCGATCTGGAACGCGGGCCCGCGGCCGGTATTTTGCGACGTGGACCCGGAGACGTTCAACGTAACCGCGAACACCGTGCGCGCTTGCTGGAGCGATCGCACCCGCGCCGTGCTGCCCGTGCACCTGTTCGGCCAGATGGCACCCATGGCCGAGTTGCTCGCGTTGGCGCGCGAGCGACGCGCCTGGGTGGTCGAGGACGCGGCCCAGGCGCTCGGTGCCTGGCAGCGGGCGCCCGGAGGAGGGATCCGGCGCGCGGGGGCGTCGGGCATCGCGGGGACCGTCAGCTTCTTCCCCACCAAGAACCTGGGAGGATTCGGCGATGGCGGCATGGTCGTCACCGACGACGACGCCTTGGCGCGGCGGTTGCGCGGGCTGCGCGCGCACGGAGTGGTGGGTGGGGCCCGCCACGAGACGGTCGGCGTGAATAGCCGCTTGGATTCGCTGCAGGCCGCGGTGCTGCACGCCAAGCTGCCGCGGCTGGAGGGCTGGACCGAGGCCCGCAGGGCGAACGCCGCCATCTACGACGAGCTGTTGGCGGACGTCTCCGGCGTCCGGCGTCCCCGGGTGTGCTCCCGGAACTTCCACACCTACCATCAATACACCATTCGCGCGCGCGAGCGGGACAGGCTCCGCGACCACCTGCGACGCAAGGGGGTGGAGACCGGGCTCTACTACCCGCGACCGCTGCATCTGCAGCCGTGCTTCGCGGAGCTGGGCTATCGCCCCGGCGACCTTCCGGCGACCGAGGCCGCGTGCCGCGAAGTGCTGAGCCTGCCCGTGTTTCCCGAGCTTGGCGCGGAGAGGGCGACCCGGATCGCGCGGGCGATTCGGGCCTGGTACCGCGCATGATGAGTCATCCGTTCATGGACGCGCCCGCCATCTTGCGCGATTCTACACCAAGGAAATCGGAGTTGGTGCCATTGTGGAACGTTGGTGGGTGATGGGCGCGAATCGAACGTACGCGGGCGGGTGGGCCCCGGTGTTGTTGGCGCTGGTCGTCGGCGTGTGCGCGGCGTGCACGTCCACGCCGCCCTATTTCGGACTGACCGCCTCCCAGCTGTTCGAGTATTCGCGGGAGGCGTTCGATCGCGAGGATTGGGATGAAGCCGTGACCGCGCTCGAGCGGCTGGTGCAGGGAGCCCCCGGCTTCGATCAGATGGCGGAGGCCCGCATGCTGCTGGCTCAGGCGTACCTGAACAAGGGTGACTACCTCACCGCCAACTCCGAATTCGTTCGCTTTTCGAGCACGTATCCGACCCATGAGCTCATGATCGACGCCGCGTTGGGCTTGTGTCGTTCGCACTCGCGCCTTTCTCCGGTCCTGGACCGGGACCAGCAGTACACGGTTCAGGCGATGTCGGCCTGCCAGGCGGTGACCCTCGACTACCAGGGAACCCCGGAGGCCGCGGAAGCCGATTCGATTCGCACCATCATGTTGGCGAAGCTGGCGTTGAAGGATGTCGAGCGGGGTGAGTTCTACTTCCGACGCGGCCTGCTGGATTCCGGACTCATCTACTTCGAGCACGCGCTCGAGCGCTACCCCGACACGGCCGCGGCGCCGGCCGCGCTGCTCTTCATCTATCGCACCTACCAGCGCCTGGAGTACGAGGAGGAGGCGGCCGATGCGCGCCAGAGGTTGCTCGACCGATACCCGGACTCGCCGGAGGCGCGGGAGGTCCGTGATGTCGGATGAGCGGCCCTCCGGCGGCATCGCGTTGTTCGGGGGCACCTTCGACCCGCCCCACATTGGGCATCTCGCGGTCGCCCGGGACGCCTTCGACGCGCTCTCCGTCGACCGGGTCGTGTGGATGCCGTGCGGCCACCCACCCCACAAGCGCCCTTGGCGGGTGTCCTCTCCCGAGCTCCGCTTGGAGATGTCCCGCGCGGCCGTCGCGGGCGACCGGCGTTTTCGGGTTAGCGACCGGGAGGTGCGTCGGCGGGGAATGTCGTATACGGTCGACACGCTGCGCGAGCTGGTTGCGGCCCACCCGGCGACCCCTCTGTTCCTGTTGATCGGCCCCGATCAGGCGGCGGCCTTCCGAAGCTGGCGCGAGCCGGATCGGATCGCGCGCCTGGCTCGGGTCGTGGTCATGGTGCCCGGGGGCACCTCCTTCGGACGGATTCCGTCGCCCGGAGTGGCGCACAGGCAGGTGCGCGTCACCCGCATCGACATCTCGTCGAGTGAGATTCGGGCGCGATTCGCGGAGGGACGCCGGCTGCGGTATCTGGTGCCCGACGGGGTCCGCGCCGTCATGGAGCGGGAAGGGCTGTATGGGCGGAGGGGCCGGACGTGCGTCGGGGCTGGAAACGTGGCTTCGGAGGGGGCGGCCGGAACCGGGCGACGACATCTCATGACGCGCGCTTCGCGCTGGACGGATCGATGATCAAGGCATTCGCCAAGAGGATCTTCGGAGATCGACACGCCCGGGAGGCGCGCAAGCTCCAGCCCGTGGTCGACGAAATCAACGAGATTCACGCGGGACTGTCGGAGCTCTCCCGGGATGAGCTTCGGGGGAAGACCGACGAGTTCCGGACGCGCATTCAGGAACGGGTGGAGCCCGTGCTTGGCGAAATGCGGGCCCTGCGCGAGCGGAAGAGCCAGTCCCAGGATCCGGCCGAGCGGGAGAGCCTCGGCCTCAGGATCGCCGAGCTCGAGAAGGACTACCTCGGCGCGCTCGAGGAGGTTCTCGACGAGCTGCTTCCCGAAGCCTTCGCGGTGGTCAAGGAGGCGTGCGGGCGGCTGGTCGGGAGCACGGTTCGGGTAACCGGCCACGACCTCGTCTGGGACATGGTCCCCTACGATGTCCAGCTGATCGGCGCCATCGCGCTCCACGAGGGGAAGGCGGCCGAAATGGCCACCGGTGAGGGCAAGACGCTGGTGGCGACCATGCCGCTGTACCTGAACGCCCTCGCCGGGCGCGGCGCGCATCTGGTCACCGTCAACTCCTACCTGGCCCGTCGCGACGCGCAGTGGATGGGACACATCTACGAATCGCTGGGCCTCACCACGGACGTGATCGACGAGCACCAGCCGGGCTCCGAGGAGCGCCGGAACGCGTATCTGGCGGACATCACCTACGGCACCAACAACGAGTTCGGGTTCGACTACCTGCGCGACAACATGGTGCACGATCTGGCGCAGCGGGTGCAGCGGGGGCATCCCTTCGCGATCATCGACGAGGTGGACTCCATCCTCATCGACGAGGCCCGCACGCCGCTGATCATTTCCGGACCGGTGGGGCGCGACACATCGACCCCGTTCAAGCAGATGGCGCCGCTGGTGGGAAGGCTCTACCGACAGCAATCGAAGATCACCGGTGAGCTGGTGGCGGAAGCGCGCCGTGAGCTGGAGGCGGGCAACGAGCACGCCGCCGGCGAGGGCCTGCTCGCGGTCAAGCGCGGAACCCCGAGGAACAAGAGCCTGCTCAAGCTCTTCGCCGAGGACCCCGGCATTCAGAAGCTGGTGCAGAGGGTGGAAGCCGACTTCATGCGCGACAAGCGCCTGCACGAGATCGACGAGCTTCTCCTTTTCGCGATGGATGAGAAGGGGCACAACGTGCACCTCTCGGACAAGGGGTTGGACACGCTGTCGCCCGGAGATCCCGACGCCTTCGTGGTCCCGGATCTCTCCGAGGAGATGGGGCAGCTCGAGGAGGACGGAACGCTCTCGGTCGATGAGCGGCGGGAGCGCGTTCAGGCGCTTGAGGCCGAGTATGCGACCAAGAGCCAGAAGATCCACGTCATTCACCAGCTGCTGAAGGCGTTCGCGCTCTACCACCGCAACGAGCAGTACATCCTTGCCGAGAACGGCGCCGTGGTGATCGTGGACGAGTTCACGGGGCGGCAGATGCCGGGTCGGCGTTGGAGCGACGGCCTGCACCAGGCGGTGGAGGCGAAGGAGGGCGTGGAGGTGCGGGGCGAGACCCAGACGCTCGCCACCATCACCATCCAGAACTACTTCCGCATGTACGACAAGCTGGCCGGCATGACCGGAACCGCCGAGACGGAGGAGAACGAATTCCACCAGATCTACGGTTTGGACGTGATGGTGATCCCGACCAATCGGCCGGTGGTCCGCGACGACCGCGACGACCTCATCTTCCGCACGGTGCGCGAGAAGTACAACGCGCTCATGGACGAGATCCAGCATCTGAACCGGCTGGAGCTGCCGGTGTTGGTCGGGACCACCAACGTGGATGTGTCCGAGACGCTGTCGCGCATGCTCAAGCGACGGGGCATCCGCCACAACGTGCTCAACGCCAAGCAACACCTGCGGGAGGCGGAGATCGTGGCCGAGGCCGGACGCCCGGGGGCGGTGACCATCGCCACCAACATGGCCGGCCGCGGCACCGACATCAAGCTGGGCGAGGGAGTCAGGGACGCGCGTACCGTGGGCTGGGCGCGAGCCCGGGAGCTCGACCTGAACGAGCTCTATCCGGTTGATCCGCGCCGGGTGACGGTGGACTTGGAGACGAAGTCCGACGACTTCGTCATTGAGAATGGCGGTCTCCACATCCTGGGCTCGGCGCGGCACGACTCGCGCCGGATCGACCGCCAGCTCAGGGGCCGCGCCGGACGCCAGGGCGACCCGGGAAGCTCGCAGTTCTTCCTGTCGCTCGAAGACGACTTGATGCGTCTGTTCATGTCCGACCGGGTGGCGGGCGCCATGGAGAAGCTCGGCGCCGAGGAGGGCGAGGTGATCGCGCACCCGCTGGTCACCCGCTCGATCGGACGAGCGCAGATGCGCGTGGAGGGGAACAACTTCGAGGCGCGCAAGCGGCTTCTCGACTACGACGACGTAATGAACCAGCAGCGCGAGGTCATCTACGACCTGCGCCTCTTCGCGCTCGAGGGAGGCGAGGATCTCAAGGGCGAGATCTGGGAGATGATCGAATACGCCCTGCGGAGCACGGTGGACGAGTATTTTCCCGCGTCCGGCGCCGACGGGGAGTGGGATCCGACGGGACTCAAGCGTCGCTTGCTGCTCGATTTCCTGGTGCTCGTCAACGATCTTCCCGACGGCGACGATCCTCCCGACGGCGAGGAGTCGGACTGGGACTTGGACCACGAGGACGTGGTGGCGTTGGTCCACGATGCCGGCAGGGACGCCTTCCAACGCAAGCTGGAGGGGTTCGGCGAAGCGTCGGAACGCGTCGCCTCCTACATCATGCTGTCGGTGATCGACCAGAAGTGGAAGGATCACCTGTACGACCTCGACCACCTCAAGGCCTCCATCTCGTATCGAAGCTGGGGACAGAAGGACCCCCTGGTCGAGTACAAGAAGGAGGCCTACGACATGTTCGTGGACCTCATGCACGACCTGCGCAAGACGCTTGCGTCGCTCGTGCTCAGGGCCCGGGTCGAACAGCAGTCAATGGCCCGGCGCCGCCCGATCGGAGGGCAGCGACTCACCTACACGGGGCCTCGGGAGACATCGGCCGCGGCGCCCCGGGCGCGCGCGTCGCAGCCGGTCCCGCGCGGGGCCGGCACGGCTGCGGGGGTCGACGCGACCGGCATCGCCCGCAGCGCCCGCGCCTCCACGGATCCCGCGACCGACGTGTCCACCTTGGCAACCAATCGCGGAGAGGCCCGCAAGCCCCAACCGGTTTCCGTGGAGGCCCGGCCGGGACGCAACGCGCCCTGTCCCTGCGGCTCCGGAAAGAAGTTCAAGAAGTGTCACGGGCGCGCCGCCTGACACGCTCGATGCGCGAATGGCCGCGCGGCGATCGTCCACGCGAACGCCTCCGGGACGTGGGCGTGCACGGACTGGCGACCCGCGAGCTGCTCGCGCTCGTGGTGGGGAGCGGAAGCCGGGGCGCGAGCGCGATGGATGTGGCGGACGCCCTTCTGCGGCGCGGCGGGGGATCGCTGGCGCGCCTGGGTTCGGCTCCCGCTGGGATTCTGGAGGGCGTCGCGGGCGTCGGCAGCGCCACCGCCGCGCGCGTGCTGGCGGCGCTGGAACTGGGTCGGCGAGCCGTCAGGGAGCGTCTCTCAACCCGTGAGCCGGTTCGCGGGCCCGGTGACATCTACGCGCGCATGGCTCCCCGACTTCGCGATCTCCGCCACGAGGAGTTTCACGCGCTGCTCCTCAACAGCCAGCACGGCGTGCTGCGCGAAGTGCTGATCACCCGGGGCATCCTGGACGCCTCCCTCATTCATCCGCGCGAGGTGTTGCGGGAGGCGATCGTGGAGAGCGCGGCGGCGGTCATCCTGGTGCACAACCACCCGTCCGGAAACCCGTCGCCCTCCGCCGAGGACCGGGAGGTGACCCGGCAGCTTTCGGCGGCCGGACGCACGGTCGGGATTCCCGTGCTCGATCATGTGATCATCGCGGGCGAGGCTTTTCGCTCCCTGGCCCAGGACGGCTTGATGTAACCCTCCACGCGGACGAGCCCGGTTCGGGCGTTGGCCGCTTCCCTCCTCCCGTGCGTGGCGTCCCGGTGCGAGTCGCTGCGGATCGGCCGCCGCGCGATTATGTTCACGGGTTGGGTGTCCTCCGCGCGAGTCGGAAGACGGGTTTCTCCCTGGTAGGATCCAAATGGCGCCTTCGACTGCCACGACCGCAGGGAACGCGGTTCGCAATCTGCCCGCGTCCCTCGCCGAAGCCATCGCCACGTACGCCGAACGTTTGGATGTCGGCCAAGTGTCCATGGCGTACCAAGTCGCGGCCGAGGCGCACGCGGGCCAACGTCGCGCGTCCGGCGCGAACTACGTGACGCACGCGGTCGGGGTCGCGACCATCCTGGCCCAGCTTCGTCTGGACACGGCGTCCCTGACGGCCGGCCTGATCCACGATGTCGTGGAGGACACCGCCGTCGACCTGACCGACGTCGAGGCCCGGTTCGGCGCCGAGGTGGCGGGGATCGTGGACGGGGTGACCAAGATCGGGAAGGTCCGCTTCCGGTCGAACGCGGAACGACAGGTCGAGAACTACCGCAAATTGCTGGTGTCGATGGCCGAGGACGCCCGGGTGATTCTCATCAAGCTGGCCGACAGGCTCCACAACATGCGGACCCTGGAGCACCTCCGGCCCGCCAAGCAGAGAAGGATCGCGCTGGAGACGCGCAACATATACGCGCCCATCGCGCATCGATTGGGACTCGCGGCCATTAAGTGGGAGCTCGAGGATCTGGCCTTCAAGTTTCTCGAACCCGACGACTACAACCAGCTGAAGAGGAAAATCCGGCAGCGCCGGCGGGAACGGGAACGCCAGATCATGGAGATGAAGACTCCGCTGGTGGAGATGTTGAACGAGGCCGGCGTCCCCTTGGTGGATGTCACGGGTCGGCCGAAGCACTTGTGGTCCATCCACAAGAAGATCCGCGCCAACGATCTGCCCTTCGAGGAGATCCAGGACCTGCTCGCGCTGCGCGTGATCACGGACTCGGTGCAGCACTGCTACGCGTCGCTCGGGGTCATCCACAACCGCTGGACGCCGGTGCAGGAGCGTTTCCGCGACTATATCGCCACCCCCAAGTCCAACATGTACCAATCGCTGCACACGACCGTGTTCGGTCCGCGCGGCCGCCGCTACGAAATCCAGATCCGCACGGCGGCCATGCACCTCACGGCCGAGCAGGGGATCGCCGCCCACTGGCGTTACAAGGAAGGAGGCAACGCCCGGAAGGACGAGGTCGGGGAGGCGCTCTCCTGGTTTCGTCAGGTACTTGAATGGCAGAAGGACACCAGCGAGCCGGAGGAGTTCATGGAGTTCCTCCGCATGGACCTCTTTCAGGGCGAGATCTTCGTCTTTACGCCGAAGGGCGAAGTCAAACAGCTGCCCGTCGGGGCGACCCCGATCGATTTCGCGTATTCCGTGCACAGCGAAATCGGCAAGCACTGCGCGGGCGCCCGCGTGAACGGGCGCATCGCCCCACTTTCGCGCACGCTGAAGAACGGCGACACGGTCGAGATCATCAAGAACCCGAAACAGCGGCCCAACCGCGATTGGCTCGGCTTCGTGAAGACGTCACGGGCCCGCGGTCAGATCCGCCGCTGGATTCGCAAGGAGGAATTCGACTCCGCGCTTCAGCTGGGCGGCGATTTCCTGAAGCAGGAACTCCGCAAGCGACGTCTACCCAAGCCGGACGACGCGGGGAGGGACCATGCGGCGGCGCAACTGGGCTATCCCGATTTCGACCACCTGCAGGCGGCGCTGGGGCGGGGGGACGTGGGTCCGGGGGCCGTGCTCAGGGCTCTGTTTCC
This sequence comes from Longimicrobiales bacterium, assembly GCA_965221265.1. Taxonomy (GTDB): domain Bacteria; phylum Gemmatimonadota; class Gemmatimonadetes; order Longimicrobiales; family Gaopeijiaceae; genus BD2-11. The sequence goes on from OZ244873.1 coordinate 1,871,414, forward strand.
GGACCAGGAGACCATGCCCGAAACCGCGCCGGTCTCCAAGCTGCGGCGTATCGCGGCCAGGATGCGTCCCTCCAGCCGGGGTGTGCGCATCCAAGGCGTGGACAACTTGATGGTGCGCTATTCGCAGTGCTGTCAGCCCGTGCCGGGCGACGACGTCATCGGCTACATCACGGTCGGGCGGGGCATCTCGATTCACAGGATCGACTGCGCCAACGTGCTCCATCTCGCCCAGCACCCGGATCGCAGGGTGGAGATTCGATGGACGGCGGAGAAGGGAGATACCCGGCTGGTCAGGATTCGCGCCCGCGCGGTGGACCGGCGAGGCCTCCTGTCGGACATCGCCAAGGCGATCACCAATACCGGCACCAACATCCAGAACGCGGAAGTCCGGTCGGACAAGGCCGGCATGAGCGGCGAGTTCGTGGTGGAGGTGGAGGATCTGGCGCACTTGGAGAAGGTGCTCAAGTCGGTGAACCAAGTGAAGGGCGTGCTCACGGTCGAACGGCGCGAGGGCACGGGCGCGGCGGGCGGGATCGAGGCTTGAGTGCGGCCCATGGCCCGGTTCGAGATTCACTCCTCCTTCCCGCCCGCCGGGGACCAACCCTCGGCGATCGGGGAACTGTCGGCCGGGCTCGCCGGCGGAACTCGCTTCCAGACCCTGTTGGGCGCGACCGGGACCGGAAAGACCCTCACCATGGCGCACGTCATCGAGGGCCACGGCCGCCCCACGTTGGTGATGTCCCACAACAAGACCCTTGCGGCCCAGCTCTACGGGGAACTGAAGGCCCTCTTTCCCCTCAATGCGGTCGAGTACTTCGTCTCCTACTACGACTATTATCAACCGGAGGCCTACGTTCCGGCCACGGATACCTACATCGAGAAGGACGCGAGCATTAACGAGGACATCGACAGGCTGCGTCTCCGCTCCACCTCCTCGCTGTTCGAACGCGACGACGTGATCGTGGTTGCGTCGGTGTCCTCCATCTACGGCTTGGGCAATCCCGCCGACTACCGCGCGCTCATGTTGGAGGTCCGCGTGGGGGAAGTGGTGCCGCGCGACGAGCTGCTGCGGGGACTGGTCGACATCCAATACGGGCGCAACGACTTCACCTTCGAGCGCGGTACGTTCAGGGTCCGGGGCGATACCGTGGAGGTGCTCCCGGCCTATGAGGAGCAGGGCATCCGCATCGAGCTCTGGGGCGATGAAATCGAGCGCATCACCCGCTTCGAGCCCCTCACCGGGGACGCGATCGTGTCCCTGGAACGGACCGCCATCTATCCCGCCAGCCACTACGTCACGCATCGGCGCACGCTTGAGGAGGCGGTGCCGCTGATCCGCGAGGAGCTGGCCGATCAGCTGGACCGCTTTCGTCGGGCGGGCAAGCTGCTGGAGGCGCAGCGGCTCGAGTCGCGCACCAACTTCGACATCGAGATGATGCTCGAGGTGGGCACCTGCCCCGGGATCGAGAACTATTCGCGCTTCATCGGCAATCGCGAGGCGGGGGAGCGTCCGTCATGCCTCCTGGACTATTTTCCGGAGCGCTACCTCACCATCGTCGACGAATCGCACGTGTCCCTCCCGCAGATCCGCGGCATGTTCAACGGTGACAAGGCGCGCAAGGATACGTTGGTCGAGTTCGGTTTTCGACTGCCCAGCGCCTTGGACAATCGCCCCCTCCGGTACGAGGAGTGGGAGTCGATTCTCGATCAGGCCGTCTTCGTTTCGGCCACGCCCGGCGACATGGAACTGGAGCTCTCGCGGGGGGTCGTGGTGGAGCAAATCATTCGGCCGACGGGGCTGGTCGACCCCGAAGTGGTCGTGCGCCCCGTGCGCGGACAGGTGGACGACCTGCTCGCCGAGATCCACGAGCGCGCGGCCCGCGGGGAGCGCGTTCTGGTCACGACGCTCACCAAGCGCATGGCGGAGGACCTCTCCGAGTACCTGCAGTCGCTGGGAGTGCGGGTCCGCTACATGCACTCGGAGATCAACACCATCGACCGCGTGGAAATCCTGAGGGCCCTGCGTCTGGGCACGATCGACGTGTTGGTCGGCATCAACCTGCTGCGCGAGGGCCTCGACCTGCCGGAGGTGTCGCTGGTCGCGATTCTCGATGCCGACAAGGAGGGCTTTCTGCGTGACGCCCGCTCGTTGATCCAGACCATCGGACGGGCCGCCCGCAACGTCCGCGGCACGGCGATTCTGTATGCCGACACCATCACCGAATCGATGGCGAGGTGTCTCGACGAGACCAATCGGCGACGCGAGATTCAGTTGGCCCACAACAGCGACCACGGGATCACGCCGGAGACCATCGTGAAGAGCGTGGAGGAGATCGAGTTCAGCACGCGCGTCGCGGATGCGCGGGAGCAGCCCGTGGCTTTGGTGGCGGAGTCGCGGCCGGACTATTCGGACGAGGTCAACCAGGAAGAGTACATCAAGATCCTTGAGGAGGAGATGAACCGCGCATCCGACGCGCTGGAGTTCGAGCGGGCGGCGAGGCTGCGGGACCAGCTGTTCGAGCTGCGCGTATCGCTCGAGGGGGCGAGCCCGTAGGTGTCGTCGTCATCCGAAACGGCCGAACCCCCCGGGGCGCGAACGCGCATGGTGCTGGACGAGGGAGCACTGACCGAGTGGGGCGAGCTCGTGGGGTCGTCCGTGGCGCCTCCGGTGTTCCTCATGCTGCGCGGGCCGGTTGGCGCGGGGAAGTCGGTGCTGGCCCGGGCGATCGCGCGGGGCGCCGGCGTACGCGGGGTGGTCCCGTCCCCCACCTTCAACCTCGTCTTCCGGCATCCGGGGACGAGGGGGCGGACGCTCGTGCACATGGATCTCTATCGCCTGAGGGATGAGTCGGAGCTCGACGAGCTGGGTTGGTTCGAGCTTGGCGCCAAGGGGGAGATCGTGATCGTCGAGTGGCCGGAGCGCGCGCGGGCGATCCTTCCGCCGGACCGCTGGGAGATCTCCCTGAACCCACCGACGCCCGGCGCGAGCACGCGCGCCGTCGGGGTTCTGCGACACGGCACGCCGCCCGAGCTCCCGGATCGATGAAGCCGCGCGCGCCCACCATCCTCGCCTACGATACGTCGTCGCGCCTGGGATCGGTCATCGTAACCACGAACGGCAAGGTGCTCGCGCGCGCCTTCCTGCGCCGCCCGCGCCGGCACGCCGCGCGCCTGCTGCCCGCCATTCGCGGGGTGCTCGTGGCCTCGGGCGTCCAGCTTGGCGACCTGGGAGGCATTGTCGTGGGTGGTGGGCCGGGGTCCTTTACCGGCGTGCGCGTGGCCGCGGCCACCGCAAAGGGGTTGACCGAGGGATGCGGGGTGCCGATATGGGCGTACTCCAGCCTGGCCGCGGCCGCCGCTTCGGCCGACGTGTGGCTTCCCTCCGGGTGGTCCCGCGCGGCCGGTTGGCGCGGGGTCGGGGGGGACCGGGCGGCGGACCCCATGGAGCCTGGCACGCCGTGTTACGTCCTCTTCGACGCGCGCGACGATCGGGTCTACGCGGGATGTTTCCGGGTGGGTGCCACCAGCGTCGATACCTTGGTGCCTCCCACGGCCACCCGTCTTGGCGACGTGCTGGCCTCGTCCATTCCCGAGGGCGCGGTCTTCGCGGGGGAGGGCGCGTTCCGACACGCCGCCGCGATCACGGGGCGCGGTTGGCGCGTCCTCGATCCCCCGGTCGGGCTCCCCACCGCCGAAGGGCTCGCCCGCCTCTTCACGCTCATGCCCCAGCCGCCCGTCGACGACGCGCGTTCCTGGGAACCGGAGTATCTGCGCCCTTGGAGGTCCGGCGCCGCGGGGCCGTGATGGCTCCAGGATCCCGTGGAGCGAGCGGGGGTAGTGAGTCCCGGATTCTCGCAATCGCGCGGCCCGGCGTCCGCTCCCGGCCCCCACGCCGCCCCCCAGACCACGGACTGTTAGGAACCGGAGTGTCGAACCCCAAATGACGGTGATCCTCGCGATCCAGGGCCGACCTCCGGCTACCTTGCTGGACATGGTCATCGGGGCGAGCGTCCCGACCTTGGTGGTGCTGGCCGTGCTCGGCGTGTTCTCCTTGGCGAGCTGGTACGTGATCGGCTGGAAATACCTCCAGTTCCGCCAAGTTCGGACCCAGGGCAACCAGTTTCTCGATGCCGTGTCCAACGCGCGTGGGCTCGAGGAGGCCTATACCGCGATGCTGTCGCTGCCCGAATCCCCGTACGGCCGCCTCTTCCGCCACGGGGTGAACTTCTTCAGCGAGCTGCGCCCGGGCGCGCTTCGCGAAGGCGTCGCGGACCGGAAGGGCTTGACCCAGGTGCAGCTGGACGCCCTCCGGATGGTGCTGCAGAAGGAGGAGTCCGACGAGCGCGACGACCTCGCGCACGGTCTCACTTGGCTTGCCGTGATCGGTTCGATCTCGCCCCTGCTCGGGCTGATGGGCACCGTGATCGGCATCATGAACACCTTCCGGGGCATCACCGCGAGCGGTTCGGCGAACATCGCCGCCGTTGCCCCGGGCGTGGCCGAGGCGTTGGTGACCACCGTGACCGGCCTCTTCGTCGCCATTCCCGCCGTCATCGCCTACAATCACTACGTCTCGCGGTTGAATCTGGTCGCGGGCGAGCTCGAGGGGTTCTCGAGCGAGTTCATCGGAACGCTCGCGCGCGAAGGCCACGTTTGAGTTCCGAGGGGCGGATCCGGGGGCGCCGCGAGGATCTGCCGCTGCGCGCGGAAATCAACGTGACGTCGCTTGTGGACGTCGCCTTCACGCTGCTGGTGATCTTCATCATCACGGCCCCCATCCTCCAGGGAGGCATCGAGGTGGGCGTGCCGCGAGCCGACGTGGTTCCCCTCACGGCGGACGAGGAACCCTTGGTCGTGCTCGTTCACGCCAACAGCGAGATCGTGATCTCCGAGACGGTGGTGCCCTACGAGGACTTGGAGGGCGTGCTCTCCCAAGCGGTGAGCGCGCGCGACGTGGGGCAGATCCACATTCGAGGCGACTCCCTCTTGTACCATGGCGACATGGTGCGGGTCTTGGCGAAGGTCCAGGAATTGGCGCGGCGCGAGGGCATTCGCTTCGCGATCATTGCCGAGCCCGACGCGAGCCGTTAGGACGGAGGGATGGGAATGGACCGAAGCGCGGGACGCCGAGGGGCGGGGCCGGGTCGGTCCCCGGTCTTCTTTTCGGTGGGTCTCCATGGGCTCCTGCTGATGCTCGTCGTGGCCACCAACATGCGGCCCGAGCCCGTGCAGCTGGTGACCATCGAGCTCGAGCTGGTCGCCATGCCCGCGCCCGCGTCGGAGGTCGAACCCGCTCCGGCGCCGGAGGAGGAGGAGCTCACCGTCGACACTCCGGATCCCGAGCCCCCGCCCGAGGAGGAGCCGGTGGCCGAGCTCGAGGACGAACCGGAGCCCGATCCTCCCCCGGAGGCCCCCGAACCGACCCCGGAGGCGCAACCCGTGGAGGAGGAACCCGAGCCGGCCCCGTTGGACGAACCCAACGTGGGCACCGACGATCTGGACGTGCGCATGAGGGGCATCGAGCGGGACTTCCCGCGATACTACGCGAACATGCAGCGGCAGATGCGCCGATGCTTCCGTCCACCGGGAAGCGCGGACCTGACCGCATCGGTGGACTTCGTGCTGGACCGGGAGGGCTTGGTGCTCGACCACACGGTTCGCATCTCCGAGACGTCGCGAAGCGTCGTCTTCGACCTCGCCGTCCGGGAAGCGCTCGAATGCGCCGGAGGTGGAAGGTTCGGCCCGTTGCCTCCCGAGATGGGCTTGGAACACGCGCCATTCCGGTTCACGTTCAGCCCGGCGCGTCGGCGGCCCGCGATGTACCCGGACCGTCGGGAATCTACGCCGGCCACTTCCTGAGGAGCGTCACATGAGGACAGTCGTCCAAGGCGCCGGGGGCTTCCTCGCCCCGATGTCCCGCCGCGTGGGTGGGTTGCCCGGGCCGCCGGGCCGCGCCACGCCGGTGGCCCTCCTGCTGTTGGTTGCCGTCGCGACCGGTCAGGCGGCCGCTCAGGTCGACACCATCCCGGGAACGGTTCGCCACTTGGGCGTCGTCTACGAGAGCTACGTGCCCACCTTGGCCATCGGCTCGTTCACGGGCCGTTTCGGGGGCCTCACGGTCGCGCCCCGGGTGGAAGCCGTGATCGCCCGCGATCTGCGCTACAGCGACCGCTTCGAGATGATGGACTCGATCCCGCTCGCTCCGGCGGGCGCGGCCGTCGACTACGGCCTGTGGGACCAGTTCGGCGCCGACTGGCTCCTCACCGGACAGGTGGAGGGGTTGGCCAACCGCTTCGTGCTGGTCCTCGAACTTCACGACGTCGTCTTCTCGGAGGTGAGGGAACGGGCGCGCTTTCAGCTTCCGCGGCCCGAGGCGGAGGACTTCCGCATGGCCATTCACGCGATTTCCGACGATGTCGTGCGGTGGATCACCGGCGAACCCGGGATGGCCGCCAGCCGCATCTGCTTCTCGATGGAGTCGGCTTCCGGCGCCCAGGAACTCTACGTCGTCGACTCGGACGGCGAGAACCTACGGCGGCTCACCAACCTGAACTCCCTCACCATGTCCTGTTCGTGGTCGCCGGATGGCGCCCGCATGGCGTTCCTGTCGTTCGCGAGCGGCGATCCGGCCATCCACGAAATGGATGTCGCCACGGGCCAGGCGCGGGTCCTCGACCTCGACCGCGGCGGGCAGCCGATGACGCCCGTGTACCACCCCAACGGTGAGGAGATCATCTTTTCCCTGGCGGACGGCGCCGAAAGCGGTCTGTTCGCCTATCGCGTCCGCGAGGACTGCTGCCTTTGGCGACTCACCGGAGGGCGTTGGAACGACCTGTCACCCTCGTTCTCGCCGGAGGGTGATCGCTTGGCGTTCAACTCCAACCGGCTGGGCGTGGCGATCCCGCAGATCTACGTGATGCCGGCCGAGGCGGGGGGGCGGCCCGACCTGGTCTCTCCCTATCTCTTCGGACAGGGAGGCTACTACACCTCGCCCGACTGGGCCCCCGCCGGTGATCGCGTCGCCTTCCACGGACGCTACCGCAGGGGCAGCTACCACATCCTGATCGCCGATGTGGCGGCGCGCGGACAACGCCTTCTACAGCTGACCTACGAGGGCAACAACGAGGACCCCAGCTGGGCGCCCGACGGTCGTCACCTGGTCTTCGTGGGAGAGCGGGACTGGGGATTCGGGCTCTTCGTCGTGGACACCGTCAGCGGCAGGATTCGCCCCGTCCTCACGGGCGTTCGGCCGCGGGTTCCGGACTGGTCGCCCAGTCTCGCCTCCAGCCCGAGTCGGGATCGCTGAAGCCACCGCGTCACCGTGGGGAATCGGTGGGCGGGGGCGGCCTCCGCCGTCCCGGACCGGTCGGCCGCCGGACGATGCCGTGCCCGCGACAATCCGCTCAATCCCGGGATCCCAACCGGTTGCCGGGCCCCTTGGAGGGAGGCGTCTCCCGGGGATGTTGCGCGCGGGCCCGCGATTACGTAGCTATAGGGCTATGGCGTGGTCGGCGTTCGACTCAAAACCACATTCAAGGAGTAGCCATGTTGCACCGCAGCCTCATCGTTTCCGTCGTGGCGGCCGGACTCTTCGTCGCCTCGTGCGGACAGGAGGAGATTGAACCCACCCCGCCCCCGCCCGTTGAGGAAGGTCCGAACCAGGACTCAATCGACGCGGCTCGAAGAGCGGCGGAGGAGGCGGCACGCAGGGCGGCGGAAGAGGAGGCGCGTCGCGCCGCCGCGCTTGAGGCGGCCCGCGAGGCGCTGACGGCGATGGTCTTCTTCGACTTCGACATGGCGGAGATACGCAGCGACGCGGAGGGGGTGCTCCAGCGCAAGGTCGATGTGCTGCGCGCCAGCCCCGCGGTGCAGCTGCGGATCGAGGGGCACGCGGACGAGCGCGGGTCGTCGGAGTACAATCTGGCGCTGGGGAGCCGACGCGCGGAGGCCGTGCGCCAGTACTTCGTCAACGCCGGGCTTCCGGAGTCCCGCTTCGAGGTTCGTTCCTATGGCGAGGAACGCCCCCGCGAACAGGGCGGCGGCGAGCAGGCTTGGGCCCAGAACCGGCGGGACGAGTTCGTGATCACCGCCGGAGGCAACCAGATCCAGGTTCCGGGCGGCGGCCAGTAGTCGCGCGCCGCGCAACCAGCCGGGCCGGGTCCGTGCGCGTGGACTCGAGGACCTTGTCGCGGCAAGGTGTTCGGATCGCCCTGATTGGCGTGCTCGCGGGTGCGGGGTGCGCCACCAAGGGCGACATCCGCGTCCTCCAGGAGGAGATCGGCGCGCTCGCCAACCGCCAGGCGAACGAGCTGGCGGACTTCGAGACCTTGGTGCGCGCCAGCCAGGATACCCTTTCCGGCCAGACCGGCCTGTACCTGGAGCTCCGCCGAGAGGTGCTTCAGCGACTGGACGAACTGCACCAGCGGATTCTGATCCTCATTGAGGTCGAAGGCCAGAACCAGCGTACCTTGGCCTCCCTGCGCGACCAGGTGGAAATGATGCAGCGGGCACCGGTCGTCGTTCCGGATTCGAGCGAGGTCGGATTGCCGGTGGAGGAGGCCGAGGGGCCCGAAGCCCATTTCGAGGCGGCCGTGCTGATGTACAACCGGGGCTCGAACGTTACCGCGCGACGGGCGTTCGACGTGTTCCTCGCCAACTACCCGAATCACGAGCTCGCTGCGGACGCGACCTTCTTCCTCTCCGACCTCGACCTTCAGGACGACCGCGTCGAGGAGGCGATCGAGGGCTTCATGCGCGTTCCCCGGATGTACCCGGCCTCTCCCAGGGTACCGGAGGCGCTCTACCGCGCGGCCCTCCTTCAAGACGAGCTCGGAGAGACGGACGAGGCGCGCCGCCTACTGGAACGAGTGATTGGCGGGTTCCCGGACTCCGACGCGGCGGAGCTGGCGCGGGGGGCGCTTGAGCGGATTCCCCGCCGGTCCGCGCGGAACCTCCATGCGCCGCAGCCGCGCGTCCGGGGAGGGGTGGGTCGGCGGGCGGCCGCCCCGGGGCCGTTGGGTCGACCCGCGTAGCCTGTCGCCGACGCTCCCTCGGGGAGGTGCGGGATGCGGTGTCCCCACTGCGGTTGCCACGACGATCACGTGGTCGACACGCGCTCGACTGGGCAGGGGCGGGCGGTGCGCCGCCGCCGGGAGTGCAAGGAGTGCCGGAGCCGTTTCACGACCTACGAGTACATCCAGGAGCGGCCCCTGCGGGTGCTCAAGACACGCGGCGACACCGAGGACTTCGAGCGTCCCAAGCTCGTGCGCAGCATTCAGGTGGCCTGCGCCAAGCGTCCCGTGTCTCCCTCGACCATCGAAGCCATCGCCGGGAACATCCAGTACACGCTCACGGTGGAGGGTGGCGGCGAGGTTCGCAGCTCGCGCATCGGCGAAATGGTGATGGAGGCGCTCAAGCCGCTGGACCGGGTCGCATACGTTCGCTTCGCGTCCGTGTACAGGAACTTCCAGGACATCCAAGAGTTCCAAGAGATGATCGCGGACCTGAATCTCCGGCGGGAACGCAGCCTTCGAGCCAAGGACCAGGTCGAGCTTCCGATCTGACGCGCGCGCGCCGGAGGCAGAAGCCGCCGCTGCCGCCCGCCCGCCGTCACGTCATTGCTTCTTCCGCGTTGGCCGGTCGGGCCATAGCCCGCGGAGTCTCATCGCATGACAACCAAAGCCCCCAATCCCACCGGAGAGATGCCCTTTCTCGACCATCTCGAGGAGCTTCGCTGGCGTATTCTGTGGAGCCTGCTGGCGATCACGATCGGCGCGGTGGTGGGGTTCCTGGTCGTCCACTACGGCGGCGCGATGGACATCCTCGTGCGGCCCTACGTGGAGCAGTTCGGCGAGGACCAGCTGCTCCTCAACCTGAGGCCCACGGACGCCTTCTTCATCACCATCAAGTTCGGCATTCTGGTCGGCTTCATCCTCGTCTTTCCCATCGTCGTCTACCACATCTGGTCCTTCCTGTCGCCCGCGCTCAAGAAGTCGGAGAAGCGCGTCATCGTGCCCGCCCTGTACATGGGGCTCGTGCTCTTCCTGCTGGGCGTGTTGATGGCCTACTACATCGCGCTGCCCATCAGCCTGGAGTTCCTCACGGGATTCCAGACCGACATCATGGTGCCGGCCTACACCGCGCAGGACTATTTCGGCTTCGCCATTCAGCTCCTGATCGCGTTCGGGATCATTTTCGAGCTGCCCGTGGTGGTCATGATCCTGAGCGTTCTGGGCCTGGTGACCCCGGCCTTCCTGCGCAGCAAGCGCAGGCACGCGGTCCTGCTGATCACCGTCCTCGCGGCCCTGGTCTCGCCCGGCGACGTGATCATGGTTACGGTGCTCATGATGGTGCCGCTGATCATTCTGTACGAGTTCTCGATTCTGCTCTCCGTCATGATCCACAGGAAGCGCGAGGAGAGAATCAGCGCCGCGGCCGACCCGCCGCCGGATTCCGTTCGGGCGGGGTAGACGGATGATGATCGGCCACGCTCCCGCGACCGTCGCGTTCCCGCCCGCCGCGGTGCCCGGCGCGCGCCCCGCACGGTGCCGCCGGGCCCTCGCTCTGCTTCCGTGGCTCCTCGCGGCGGGCCTTCCCGGCTTCGCCCGCGGCCAGCAGGCGTCGGGCTCGTCGTCCCCGCAGCAGGCCGCCGACACGACCGTGGCCGTGGACTCGGTGCGGGTACGGGTCATCGAGGTGCTCCAGCGGTTGGCCGCGCCGCCTCTGCCCGACTCCCTGCGGGCGCTTCCCGACTCGACCGAACGGCGTCCTCCAAGGGTCGCCCCCGGTCCCGACTCCGTGCTCAACGCCCTGCTCGCGCTTCCGGGCTACCAGGCCAGCCAGTACGAGGGGGCCGGGCTCGAGTTCGGAGCGGGCGGCCAAGTGTCCCTCCACGGCACACCGGACGCGCGCGCGCGGTTCTTTCGGGAGGGTGCCGAGCGGCTGGAGCTGGAAGCCGACTCCTCCATCATGATGAGCGACTCGACGAACCTGATCTGGACCCGGGGACCCTCGATGTTCGCCGGACGCGAGGGCGAGCCGCTCAACAGCACCTCCATGATCTACGACCTGCGCGACCGGCGCGGCACCGCCCACGGCGCGCGCACCCGGGTCGCGGAGGGGGGCAGTCCCTGGCACCTGAGCGGCGACCTGCCCTCGGTGACGCCGGATATCGTGCATGGCGCCCACGTCGGGTTCACAACCTGCGATCTGGAGCATCCGCACTACCGGTTCGACACCAGCGAAATCAAGATCGTGGCCGGCAACATGCTGGTGGCGCGGTCGGTGAAGCTCTACTTCGGCGATGTTCCCGTATTCTGGTTTCCGTTCATGTTCCAGAGCGTTGAGCGCGGACGCGCCAGCGGCATCCTGACGCCGCGCTTCAGCGTGAACGACATCGTGCGCAGCTCGGCGGGCTACAGCCGACGCATCTCGAACCTCGGCTTCTACTGGGCCATCAGCGACTACGCCGACGCGTCGCTGGCGATGGACTGGTGGGCCAACAACTACGTGGGCGTGACCGGGACCCTGAGCTACAACTGGCTGCGCCAGTTTCTGCGCGGGAACGTCAACTTCCGCAACTTCTGGCGCGAGGACGGAAGCACCACGCTCGCCTTCAGCACCTCGCACAACTGGGAGCTCGACGAGCGCACCCGGTTCGAGGTTCGCTCGAGCTACGCGTCCTCGACCGACTTCGTGCGTCAGAACTCGTTCGATCCGCGCGAGGTGACGCAGTCGATCGATTCGCAGGGAGGCGTCAACCGGCGCTTCGACTGGGGCAACGTCTCACTGAGCGCGAACCGCCGCCAGTTCCTCTCCGACGACCGCGTGTCGCTCACGCTGCCCTCGGCCAACCTGTCGCTTTCGCCCATCACGTTCTTCTCCGCGCCGTCGTCGAGGGCGAGCTGGTACAACAACGTCATCTGGACCGGAAGCGGAAACTACACGCGCAGCATCGAGGACCGGTTGGACCAGCCGCCGGGCGAGTTCCAGGAGAGCCTCGCGGACAAGCAAGGCACGCGCGCGGGCCTGTCGTCGAGCCTGAGCCTGGGCGCGCTCTCCCTGTCGCACAGCCTGAACTTCAACGAGGCCGTGACCAGGGACGGACTGGAGGTCCTCGCGCCCGCGGCCGGGTTGATGGCCGCCGATCGGCTCGAGGCCTGGGTCGGCAGCGTGGTCGCGCCCGCCGCCGACAGCGTCCTGCCGGAGCGCGTGGATCTGAGCAGCACCGACGTGACCTGGTCGCAGACCCTCAGCTACCAGCAGCGACTGATCGGGACCACCACGCTCACCCCCAATCTGTCGATGTCGGGCAAGGCGATGCGATCGAACAAGATCCCGGAGGCGGCGTCGCTGGTGTCGGCGCCCACTCGCATTTCCTTCGGGGCGGGGCTCAAGACCGACGTCTACGGGCTGTGGCCGGGGTTGGGCGGCTTCTCCGCCATCCGCCACAAGCTCTCGCCCGGCGTCGATTTTTCCTACGCACCCGCCGTCACCCAGACGGATCTTCAGAACACCGTCTTCGGGCGCGGGGAGTTCCGGGCCAAGAACGAGATGCGGATTCGGTTGAATCAGACCTTCGAGGCGAAGCGGGAGACCGCCGACGAGGCGGAGGAGGCCGAAGAGGAGGTTGCCGCCGACCCGACCGGAGAACCCCGGCGCCGGGAGCGCGCGGAGATCGTTCAGCTGCTGGCGCTGCAGACCAGCGCCGTCAACTACGACTTCGTGCGCGCGGACTCGCTCGGACGATTCACCGAAGGCTTCACGACCACCACGCTTTCCAACAGCATCAGCTCGGATTTTCTGCGCGGACTTCAGATCTCCACGGAACACCTGCTGTTCGAGGAGGGAGCGGAGGGCCGGAAGTTGGCGCCCCATCTGTCCGGTGTCGACCTCTCGTTTTCCCTGAACGCGGCTTCCCCCCCGTTGCGTTGGCTGGGAGGCTTGATGCGTCTCGGGCGCGCGGACGGCGAACAAACCGAGTCGAACCGGGAACCGGAGGAGGAGGAGGAGGAGCCCGGAGAGGAGGACCCCTTCACGGCGAGCAGCGGCCTCGACGAGAGCCAGGTCGTGCCCGGTTTCGGCGATTCCCGACGGGGACTCGGTGGGCGGAGCGCCCAGGGGAGTTCGGGGGGGCGTGGATGGGACGCGAGCGTCTCCTATTCGCTCCAGCGACCGCGCGAAGCCGACCTGGTCCGGCAGATGCTTCAGCTGAGCGTGCGGTTCGAACCCACCGAATTGTGGCGCGCGAGCTGGCGTACCTCCTACGACGTGGAGCTGGGGTCCTTCAGCGACCAAATGATCACCTTCACCCGCGAGCTGCATCGCTGGGAGGCCAACTTCGATTTCAGACGCACGGTCACGGGGAACTGGGCGTTCCGCTTCGAGGTGTCGTTGACCGACAACCGCGATCTGAAGTTCGACTACCAGCAGTACGACCGCTCCGATCCCATGGAGCGGCAGTTTCGCTGAACGCGCGCCTCCGGGGCGGGGCGTGGCGGGTGGGGAGACGAGCTCGCCCGCGCGGCGAACGCCCGTCGCCGGGCCCGCGCGCCCTTGGCACACCTCGTGCATCCCCATCGGAGCGGAGGGGCGAGGTCGCCCACAACTGGTTTCGGGGACTTGGCGGCCCGCGGACGAACTCCGCCCGGCATTCGAGCGGCGTTGCATCCGCGCTGGACCGCTTGGGAGGAGGCGTCCGAATGTTCGGTGACGGGGTTGCGGTTGGACGATGTGCTCGAGGCGTGAAGGCCCTGCTCCTGCTAGCCACCCTGGCGGCCTGCGACGAGGACGGGGTATTGCTCAGCCTGGACGATCCGCCCGCGCCGCCGCGCGCGCTGGACGCCCACTATTTCGCGGGGGTGGTCACGGTCACGTGGACCTTGGCGGCCGGTTGGAGCGGTGAGTCCTTTCGCGTCTACTCGAGGCGCGTCACCGACCCGGACTACGTCCTCATCGCCGAGGTGACCAGCTGCGCGGAGGGCGCCTGCGAGTACCGGGACGCCAACGTGGCGGCGGGCGCGACCTACGAGTACTACGTGGCCGCGGTCGGAGCCTCCGGCTTGGAGACGTCGTCCGACCACCTGGTCGAGGTCGCCGTTCCGGTGCCGGATCCTCCCGCGACCCCGGTCACCGTTCTGGCGACGGCGCTGGACGGATCCGTCTTCCTCGCTTGGAGCGACGACGCCCGCGCCGCCGCGGACTTCTCCCACTACCGGGTCTACCTCGAGGACGGGGACACCTTCCTCCTCGGCGAAACCGACTCCGAGGGATTCCTCGACCTGCGGGCGAGCAACGGCGAGACCCATCACTACTTCGTATCCGCCCTCGACGACCAGGGGCACGAGAGCGGCGCGAGCCCGGTCGCGAGCGCGACTCCGCGCCCGGACTACCACGGCGAGCTGATCTACTCGTACCTCGATGAGCCGTCCTCGTCGGGCTTTCGATTTCCGCCAAGCGAACGGGACGCCCCGATCGTGCACGGCGATGCTCCCGATCGCCATTTCCGGTTCGAACACGACCGCGACGGGTGGTGGCTGGTCCCCGGACCGGGCACCGAAATCCACGGCCGGGTCTTCGCCACCAGCCAGCTCAAGTGCGGGCCCGGGAGCGACGAGGGATGCGTCGACGTGACCCTCGCGCCCGCCCGGGGCTATGCGACCCGCGCGATGGAGGCGCATGCCGCGACGACCTACGTGCTTCGCTACCCGGGCGTCGACGGCCACCACCACGCCGCCGTGCGCATTGCCAGCCAGGGCTTCCTGGACGACCGCGCGGTGATGATCTTCGACTGGGCCCATCAGCTCCAGCCCGGCAATTTGGGCCTCGAGCGCCGCGCGCCCGCGCTGCTCGGCCGCGACGGGAACTGACACCGGTCGACGGGGACCGGTTCGGGTTGTGGGGTCGGCGCCGTCGGGGTATACTCGCGGCATGACGCCGGTCTTGGAAGCGGTCCCCAACTTCAGCGAAGGCCGCGACCTCCCTCTGGTTCGCGACTTGGCCCGGGTCATCGCCTCCGAGGGCGCGACGGTGCTGGCCCGCACCGCCGACCCGGACCACCATCGTTCGGTCATCTCCTTCGCGGGCGCTCCAGCGGTCGTCGAACGCGCCGCCCTCGCGGTGGCGCGGCGGGCCGTACAGGCCATCGACATGCGCCGACACTCGGGCGCGCACCCGCGTGTGGGTGCCCTCGACGTGCTCCCGTTCATCCCGGCCCGAGGCCTTGCCATGCGGGATGCGGCCGCGAGCGCGCGCAGGGTGGCGCGGAGGCTGACGGCGATGGGGATCCCGGTGTACCTGTACGGCGCGGCCGGCGGGAGCCGCTCCCTCGCCTTCCTGCGCAGAGGAGGATTCGAGGCGCTGGTGGAGGGCTTTCCGGTCGGGCGCGAGCCCGACATGCTGCCTCGGCCCTGGGATCATCCGGGTGTCCATCCCACCGCGGGCGCGACCTGCGTCGCCGCCCGCCCACCCTTGCTCGCGTGGAATGTCCTCGTGTCGGGTTTGTCGCTGGGACGGGTTCGGGAGATCGCGCGCCGGCTGCGCGAAGCCGGTGGCGGATTCGTCGGGTTGAGGGCTCTGGGGCTGTATCTGCCCTCCCGCGACGCGGTTCAGATCTCCATGAACCTGGAGGACATGGACCGCACGCCGCCCATGCGGGTCTTCGAGGCCATTGAGGCCGAGGTGGCGCGCATGGGTGGCGAAGTCACGCAAACCGAGGTGATCGGAACCATACCCGACGCTCTCCCGATTTCGGCGGCCTCGCGGCTCAGGCTTCTGGATCCGGACCCCTCCCGGCTGCGTGGGTCTCTGCTGGAGTCCGTGCGGCCATGACCACCGACCCTCGTTCGGAGCCGGCACGGGATTCCGCCGCGACGGATCCGTCCGCCGATGCCCGCGGGCCGGCCGAGGAAGCGGGCCCGCCCTCCCAATACGTGGACTTCCGGGCGCTGCTCTTGGCGGAAGGGTCGTCTCCGCCGACGCCGACCCGATTGACCGAGGACGACGAGCACGCCGGTCCCGGAGAGGACTTCAGGACCGCGTTGTCGCGCTTCAGGGCTCGGCTGAGCCGCGGTCTGCCCCCGGGAGAAACGCGCACCCATCGGGACATGGGGACCGCGTACCGAACCCTGGGGCTCGGCCAGGAGGCCATCGGCGAGTTTCAGCGCGCGATCCGCGCGGACCCGGCGAGCCCGGCGGCACACGAGATGCTTGGCCGCTGCTTTCTCGACGCCGGCCAGCCCGACTTCGCGGTCGACGCGCTTGCGAAGGCGTTGGAGCTGACCGTCGAGAGAGAAGACGACCTCCTCGGAATCTACTACTATATGGGGCGCGCCCAGGAAGCGTGCGGCAATCCGGAGGCGGCGTGGGACTTCTACCGGAAGACCCTCGCGATCGACATCGGCTTTCGGGACGTCGAGGCGCGCGCGCGCCATCTCGCCCGGGTGCTGGGGACAACGGCCGGCGAGTCGGCGGAACCGGTTCCGGGCAACCTGTCCGGTACGGGCTCACCTCTTTCCGGAAACAGCTAGGTTTGACTCAGCCCGCAACCAGCAGCCCATCGACGCTCACCGACATCCAGGAGCCGGTGCGGGAGGATCTGGAGCGCGTGCGCGACGAGCTCCGGCGCATCGTTCGCGCGAACCTGGGGATGACCGACGAGGTCAACCAGTACCTCCTCCTCATGCGGGGCAAGATGTTTCGCCCCACCTTGGTGCTGTTGGCCGACCGAGTCTGCGGCGGGGACGGGGATCCCGCCGTTACCTTGGCGGCGGCGGTCGAGCTGGTGCACCTCGCGACCCTGGTGCACGACGACGCGGTGGATCATTCGGTGCTGCGTCGCGGCCTGCCCACGGTCAACGCTCTCTGGACGCACCAGGTCGCGATCATCATGGGCGACTACCTCTACAGCCGCTCCGTCACCGAGCTGACGCGGGTGGGCAACCTGGATGCGCTTCGGTGCCTGGCCGTCGCCGCCAACGAGATGAGCCAGGGCGAGATGAGGCAGCTCGCCTGCCACGACGCTCCGGACTTCTCCGAGGAGGACTACCACGCGCTGATCGACGCCAAGACGGCTTCGCTCATGGCCGCATCCTGCGAGATCGGCGCCCTCGCCACCGGATCGGGTGCCCGTGGGGCGGCGCTCAGGCGCTTCGGGCACAACCTCGGGATGGCGTTTCAGATCGCCGACGACCTGTTGGATTACACCGGCACGGAGGCGGTGACCGGCAAACCCACGGGGCACGACCTGCGGCAGAGGAAGGTCACGCTTCCCCTGATCGGAGCGATGAGGGTGGCCGATGCCCGGGAACAGCAGCGGATCCGCGGGTTTTTTTCCATGCGGGACCCCGCCGACGAGGAGATCGCCGAACTTATCGAGCTGGTGGAGGAACTGGGTGGGCTTGACTACGCGCGCAAACGGGCGGAGCGCTACGCCGCGGGGGCGGCGGCGGCACTCGACGACTTGGAGGAGGGGCCCGCGAAGCAGGCGCTTCTCAGGTCGATCGCCTACGTGGTCGAGCGACGTCGCTAGCCATCGGGGGCGGCGGACGTCCGTGATGAGTCCGCGTGTGCGGAGCGCGGCGAGGCTCCCGACGGACGGCGCGCAACGGTGGCGCGATCCTGGCCCCTCCGGGCCGGAGCGGCGCGCCGACCCGAGCGTCCAGCGCGGACGCGACGCGGGTCGAGTGCCGCGGGGCGTTCGTCCGCGGTCCGCCCCAAGTCCGTGGATGAGGCCGCCGGTGCACCGGGAGCGGCGTGGCGCCGGGCGGGAGATGGCGTTCCGCATGCCGGGTGGCCGCTCGAATGCCGGCGCGAGTTGGCCCACGGGCTGCTCCGGGGCCGGAGGGGGTTCGCCCGCGGGCTGCCGGGCGCGCGGCGGCGAGGGCGAAGTCTTTCAACAAGCTCCGCGGTCGGGAACGCCGCGGTTGGAGGCCGTGAATTGGCTAAGTTGCTCGAAGGTCGAAGGAGATCGTACTCGCGCTTCACGGTGGTCGTGGTGGGCGGCTTCATCCTGGGTGCCGTGCTTACCCGTCTCGCGCAGTTCATGCCGGAGAGCGCGACCCGGGAGTTCCTCACCGCGGCCGTAACGGCGAGCGTCGGCCCGGTCTCCGTGGGGCTGGTTGCGTTCGACCTCACGCTTGGGCCGCTGGCGTTTCATTTCAATGTGCTCACGCTGGCGGGAATCGGCATCGTCGCGCCCATCGTGCGCGATTGGCTTTGAGCCGGCGCGGATGCGACGCGGCTCGGATGCCGGGGCGAGTTCGTCCGCGGGCCGCTCCAGCGTGGACCGAACCCGGAGCGCGAGACGCCGGTATGGGTTAGATTGACCAAGCACGTTGAGCGGACCACCACGTTTCGCCGGTCATCCGCGGGAAGGAGCGATCATGGGATTGGGACTTGGAATGTGGGAGATCATCCTGATCTTCCTGGTGTTTTTGCTTCTCTTCGGTGCCAAACGGCTTCCCGAAATCGGCTCATCCCTGGGCAAGGGCATTCGCGAGTTCAAGAGCTCGGTGCGCGACATTGAGCGCGAACTGAAGGCGCCCCAGCCGCCCAAGATGGTCGCGCCCACTCCGACGGAACCTTCGGAGGAGGGTGGAGAGCCGCGTAAACTCGGCAGCCGAACCGAAGCCGGAGCGGAGGCCGGAACAACGGCCTAGCGAATCCCTCCACGCACCGAATCCGCCCGGGCGCCGGGAGCGGAGGGGGGCGGGCCGGCAAAGCGCGCCTTGAAGGCTTGGGCGTGGGCGCTACAGGGCCGACGGGCAACACTGAGCGCGAGCGGGCCCGCGCGGGTGCGACGGTGCTCGAGTCAACTGTGCTCGAGTGCAGTTGGGGTCAGTCCCCGGGCGGCCGTTAGAACGCCATCGGGAGCTGCGTCTGGTTGGCGGCCTCCTCCTGGGCCCGGAACACCTCGCGGCGGCGGTCGACGATCCGGGCGCGCTCGCGCAAGCTGGCGATCCATTGGTCCAGCCGCTGTTGGCCGAGGGTCCCCGCGATCATGGCGCGCTGAACCGGCTTCTGCTCTTCCCAAGCGGTGCTGTCCGCGGGAATCCGCTCCCTCAACTCGATCACGAATGCGCGCCCGTTGGCCTCCACCACAGGGCTCGGTTGACCCTGCTCAAGACCGAACGCCGTGCCGATGACCGCGTTCTGGCGCCCGAGTCCGGGAACGAAGTCGCTGCGTGAGAACGGGGGAGATTCCTCGATGTCCGCGTTCAAGCGGGCCGCGATCTGTTCCAGCGTGCCTCCCTCGGCGGAGGCCTCCTCCGCAAGCGCCAACGCGCGCTCGAGCTTTTTCTCCAACCTCAGGGTTTGCTCGATGGCCTGACGCGCCTGCTCAATGGGCAGAAACCCCTCCGGCTCCCGGCCGACCAGCTCCAAGGCGTAGAAGGCTTCGGCGTTTTCGAAGACGGGGCTGACGTCTCCTTCCTCGGCCTCCTCGAACGCCCACTCGGAACCCTCGCGCACCTGGCCCGCACCCAGCACGAAGGGGAATTCCTCGGTGATGTCGACGGCGCTGGCCTCCAGCCCCAGCTCGCTCGCCGCCTCGCGCAGGGGAAGGTCCTCCCCCAACACCTCCAACGAGTCGGCGGTGGTCAACAGCTCGATTTCGGAGGCGTCGGTGCGCTCCACGGGCACCAGGATGTGGCGTGCGCTCACGGAATCGGCGGTACGCGAGGTCACTTCGATGAGGTGCCATCCGAACTGCGTGCCGACCGGCTCGGTCACCGACTCCAGCGGTGCGTCGAACGCGGCGGAATCGAATTCCGGCACCATGGCCCCGCGGGCGAAGGTCCCGAGGTCTCCGCCCAGGACCGCGGATGCCTCGTCGGCCGATTCCTCCTCGGCCAGCTCGGCGAAGTCCGCGCCATCGAGGATCTCCTGGCGGATCTCGCGGGCGCGCTCGCGCGCGGCGGCCGTGTCGGCGGCGCTCGGATCCTTGTCGAGGACGACGGCGACCACGGTGGCCCGCGCGGACACCGCGAACTCCTCACGGTTCTCCCTGTAGTACGCGGCGACCTCCGCATCGGTGATCTCGACCTCGTCGTCGCCGATGCGCGTCGCCGGATCGAGCGACAGGTAGCGGATCTCGACCTGTTCGTTCTCGTCCCTGTAGGCCGACCAGAGGGCGGCGTCGGGAAGGTAGATGCCCGTGCTGAGCTGCCGCATGAGCTTGGTGCGCGGGATGATGTCGCGGTAATAGGCCTCGAGCACGAGGAGGGCGCTTTCCGACGCCGTGGCGAGGTAGGCTTGGTACTTCTGCATGTCGAACGCGCCGTCGGTCTGAAAGCCCTCGATGGCCTGGTACTGCGGGGGAGGACTGAAGCGCGCCGCCTGGCGGATCTCGTCGTCGCTCACCCGAATGCCGCGCCGTTCGAGTTCCCGCTGGATCAGGATCTGGGTGACCACGTCGTCGAAGGCCGCATCCTCGATCTCGTGGTTCTGGTCGGACGTGATCGCCTCCTCCTGGCCGAGCTGCGTCTGCTCGTAGAGGTTGCGGTAGGTGAACTGGTACTGGTCGTACAGTACCGGCACGCCATCGACCTCGCCCAGCTCGCTCAACCCGGCGGTGCGTCCGGTAATGTCCATGCCCCACTCGAAGACCATCAACGCGACGAACGCGAGGGTGGTGATCAGCATGATCCACTTCGTGTTGTCCCGCATGGTCCGCATCATGGCGCAGGCGTCTCCTGGTGTGTTCGGGTCCGGCGGATGAGGCTGCCGTCGCGGCGGTCTTCCTGAGGAGACGCAATTTACCGGAATGGCCGACCGCCCTCAAGCGAGCTGTCGCGGCGGTGATCCGTTGACACCCTTCGCGGCCGCCCAATAACTTTCCCGGTTGGCGTGTGCGCGTCTCTCGCCAATCCCGCGCGCGGGTCCGAGCCGCACCCGTCGCACGACGCCTTCCCCGTTTCCGAGAGCCTGCCCGTGGATGAGTCGCTGGAGCGGGAGATTCGCAGGCTCTATTCCCGCTTTTTCGCTCCGGTGGATCGCCAGGGCCGCGCCTTCGTGCCCCTCGCGGACACCTACCGGCGGGCGGGGGATCTGCAGCGAGCCAAGCTCCTGCTCGAAGAAGGCCTGCGGCGTCATCCGGACTTCGCGAGCGCGCACGTCGTCGCGATGCGGATCGCCCGGGACGTGGGGGACCATTCGGGTGCCCTGGCCGCCACCCAACGCGTGCTCGAGCTCGACCCCGACAACCTTGAGGCCCGGGGGGTGCTGGCCAAGGTGGCCCCCCTCGCCCGGGACGCCGGGAATCGGGCGGAGCGGGATCCGATGGGTGAAGGGGACGCCGAGGCCCCGGAAGAGTCGTGGATGGTGGGGGACGCGGGCGCCTGGGTCGCGGGGGCCGACAGCGGCCTGGCTTCGGTCGATCCGGTCGCGTTGGAGGCCGAGGAGGCGCGGAAGACCGTGGCTGGAGGCGCGGAGGAGGTGGCGGCCGCGGGGATCACCGAGAGGGAGCCCCCGCCCGGGACGCCCGCGGAACCCGGGGCCGCCAAGGCCGAGCCCCCACCCGGGATGCCCGCGGAACCCGGAGCCGCCAAGGCCGAGCCGCCCGCCGTTGATCCCGCCGGGCCGGAGCCGGCGACCGGGGCGCCCACCGTGCTTGGGGCCGCCAAGTCCGAGCCCCCGTCCGCCGTCGGTCCGCGCGAGGAGCGGGCCAAGCAGGTGGAGGGGGAGGAGGCGGTGGGAGGTGCCCGTGGCGCTGCGGTCCCGGTCGCGACGTCGGCGGGCGCGTCCGCCGGCCGGGACGCGGGCATCTACACGCGCACCCTGGCCCGACTCTACGAGCAACAGGGACTGCACGCCCAGGCGATCATGGTCTACGAGCGGCTCGTTGAATGGGAGCCCGGCGACGAAGCGCTCGCCCGCAATTTGAAACGGCTTCGCCGGGAAGCGTCCGGCCAGGCGCCGGAACGCGCGCTCGCGGCACGCGCGTCGAGCGGGGACGCTCCCCGACTCGATCCGGTGGGCGCCGCGGCGCCTCCGGATCCCGTGCGCCCGGCCACCGAGGGCGACGGGCGTGGCGGCGTGACGGAGAGGGAGGCTCGCCGAGCCAAACCGGCGGAGGATCCGGGTGGCGTCCCGGCACCCGGGGGCGGCCCGCCCGTGGTGCCGATCGAGGCGCTGGCGCCCGCGTCCGCCTCCCGGGCGCGCCGGGGGACGCCATGAGGATCGCGGTCGTCCACGGGGCGAACCTGCGGCTCCTGGGTGCGCGCGAGCCGGAGGTGTACGGTTCGGCCACCTTGGATGACATCAACCGCCGCATTCGCGAGCTGGCCGACGCGTTGGGGGTGGGCATCGAGGTCTTCCAGTCCAATTCGGAAGGCGCGCTTCTCGACTACTTGGAGGAGGCGGCGCCCCGGGTCGACGGCGTGGTCATCAACCCGGGCGCGTTCACCCACACCAGCGTCGCCCTGCGCGACGGACTCGCCGGGATCGGCAAGCCCTTCGTCGAGGTGCACCTGTCCAACCCGGCGGCGCGCGAGTCCTTCCGCCATCGGTCGTACCTCGCGCCCATCGCCGCCGGCGTGGTCGCCGGTTTTGGCGCGGAAGGCTATCTTCTGGCGCTTCGAGGACTTCTCGCGCACCTGTCCCGGACGTGATTCCGGTAGGGTGTGCCTGACGCACGCAAAGGGGGTGCATGGCCACCACAGCCGATTTTCGCAATGGCATGATCCTGGACATCGAGGGTGTCCTCTGGGCGATCACCTACTTTCAGCACGTCAAGCCCGGGAAGGGCGGGGCGTTCGTGCGCACGCGGCTCAAGAACGTGCTCGAAGGCCACGTGGTCGAGAAGACCTTCCGGGCGGGGGAGCGGGTGACGGGAGTTCGCCTGGAGCGTCGCCCCATGCAATACAGCTACACCGACGGCGCGTTCTTCCACTTCATGGACCTCCGCACCTACGACATGCACGCCGTCTCGGGAGGCATGGTTGGGGAAGAGCAGCTGAAGTACCTGAAGGAGAACATGGAGTGCGAGGTCCTGGTACACGACGAGGCCGCCATCGCGGTGGAGCTTCCGGCCTTCGTCGAGCTCGAAGTGACCGGCACGGAACCCGGCGTGCGGGGTGATACGGCCCAGGGCGGCACCAAGCCGGCGACCCTGGAGACCGGCGCGGTGGTTCAGGTTCCCCTCTTCGTGGAGGTGGGTGACGTGCTCAGGGTCGATCGCAGGGAGGACAAGTACTTGACGCGGGTTACGTCATGATCGACGCCGAATTCGTGGAGCGCCTCATTCGCGCCGTGGACGAGAGCGGCATCGACAGCGTGGAGGTGCGGCGAGGCGCCACGCGCGTGCGGATCAACAAGACGCCCCCGCCGGCCGCCGTGCGGAGCGAAGTGGGGGCCGCGCCGGTATCCGGCGTGACCCAACCTCCGGCCATCGCGGACTCCGCCGCGGCGCGGCCAGCTCCGGCGCCCGCATCGCCCGTCGAGGAGGAATCGGACCCGACGCTGATCGAGATCCCGTCGCCGATGGTGGGAACCTTCTACCGCGCCGGAGCTCCGGGCGCCGCGCCCTACGTGGACACGGGGCAGCGAATCTCCGCGGGGGACACGCTTTGCATCATCGAGGCGATGAAGCTCATGAACGAGTTCGAGAGCGAGATCAGCGGGACCATCGCGGAGATTCTGGTGCGGGACGGAGAACCCGTGGAATACGGTCAGGTGCTCTTCAGGGTGGCGCCGGTCTGAGCGTGCCGCGCGTTCGCTCGGCGGAGGTTCCACGGGTTCGACCCGACGCGCGCGCCGCGGG
This sequence comes from Longimicrobiales bacterium, assembly GCA_965221265.1. GTDB lineage: Bacteria > Gemmatimonadota > Gemmatimonadetes > Longimicrobiales > Gaopeijiaceae > BD2-11. The sequence goes on from OZ244873.1 coordinate 1,895,172, forward strand.
AGGGTAGCGGGTGTTCGCCAAGGTGCTGATCGCCAACCGCGGCGAGATCGCGCTCCGAATCATTCGCGCGTGCCACGAGCTTGGCGTCGAGGCGGTGGCGGTCTTCTCCGAGGCCGACCGCGACTCGCTGCACGTGCGCTTCGCCGACGAGGCGGTCTGCATCGGCCCGCCGCCGGTGGCGGAGAGCTACCTGAACATCCCGCGCATCATCGCCGCCGCGGAGATCACGGGCGCCGACGCGATCCATCCCGGGTACGGGCTGCTCGCCGAGAACGCGGAGTTCTCCGAGATCTGCGACGCCTCGGGGATCACCTTCATCGGTCCCACCGCCGCGCAGATTCGGGCCATGGGCGACAAGGTCGTGGCGCGCGAGACGATGATGGAGATCGGCGTGCCCACGGTGCCGGGCTCGGAGAAGGCGCCGACCGGCGTGCGCGAAGCCCTGCGGCTCGCCGACGAGATCGCGTACCCGGTGATGGTCAAGGCGGCGGCGGGCGGTGGCGGCAAGGGAATGCGAATCGCGCGCGATCCCACCGAGCTGGAGCGGGTCTTCGGGTCCACTCGGATGGAGGCGCAGGCGGCGTTCGGGGATTCGTCGGTCTACCTGGAGAAGCTCATCGAGCGACCGCGCCACGTGGAGATTCAGGTCTTCGGGGACAAGCATGGCCGCGTGGTGCACCTGGGCGAGCGGGACTGCTCGGTGCAGCGCCGCCACCAGAAGCTGATCGAGGAGGCGCCCGCGTACGGGTTGACCCCGGAGCTGCGCGAGGAAATGGGCCGCGCGGCGGTGCGGGGAGCGGCCGGTATCGAATACGCCGGCGCGGGGACGGTGGAGTTTCTGCTGGATCGGACGGGGGCGTTCCACTTCATCGAGATGAACACGCGCATTCAGGTCGAGCATCCGGTCACGGAGGTGACGACCGGCCTGGACTTGGTGAAGGAGCAGATCCGAGTGGCGTTCGGCGCCCCGCTCTCGTTCCCACCCGAGCCCGCCCGCCACCGCGGCCACGCCATCGAGTTCCGGGTGAACGCCGAGGATCCGGACCGCGACTTCATGCCGGCGCCGGGGAGGATCGACGTGTTCCATCCGCCGGCGGGCCCCGGGATTCGCCTGGACACGCACGTCTACGCCGGATATACGGTCCCTCGCTATTACGACTCGTTGCTGGCCAAGGTGATCGTCGGCGCGGCCACCCGCCAGGAGGCCATCGACCGGGCCCGGCACAGCTTGGACAACTTCGTGGTGGGCGGCGTGCCGACGACCCTGGGGTTCCTGTCGCGCATTCTGCGCGATCCGCGCTTCGTGGAGGGAGAGGTGGACACGGGCTTGGTGGACCGTCTGATGAACGAGGCGCCGTAGGGCGGTGGCGCGCGGGAGGCGGCGGAAGCGAGCGCGCGGCAAGGCGGCGCCGGCGCGCCGACGCGCGCGCGACGAGGAGGAGGACGCCCTGCTGTCGCGGAGCCAGCAGACCGACATCCTCGCGCTGTCCATGCTGGTTCTGGCGCTCCTCGTGCTGCTGGCGCTCTTCCCCGTGTCGTGGCTGGGCGCGCGCGCCTTCGCGTGGTTTCCCTCCGGCAACGCCATCGGCGTGGTGGGTGCCCTCTTCCGGCAGGAGGTGACCGCCGCGATGGGAGCGGCCGCCTTCGCCCTCCCCATTCTGCTGACCTTCGCGGGATTGCGCGCGGGGGAGTGGTCCACGACTCGGGCCTCCCTGCGGGGGGCGACCCTGACGGCGGGCCTGGCCGTGGTCGCCTCGTGCGTCGCTTGGCTGGTGGGGCGCCCCGCCGGTGCGGGATGGCTGGGATCGGCCCTCGCCGGCGCGCTCACCTCCGCCATCGGTTGGCTGGGAACGGCGCTGCTGCTCGCGGGCTTCGTCGTCGGGCTCTTGGTGGCCACCCTCGACTGGAACCCGCTGCGCTGGCTGGGGCGCGCCCCGAAGTCCCTGGAGCCCGTCCTCGCGTCGGCGTGGGCCGCGCTGCGTCCACGGCGCGGCGTGAACAAGCGGCTGCGGCTGGCCGCGCGCCGGGACGGGGACGACGAGGAGGTGTCCGCCGACCGTGGTGGTCCGGGAGGCATTCCCGAGGATGTCGCGACGGTCCTGGACGGGGGCGTGGAGGCGCACGAGGGCCCGGCCGCGCCCTCCGACCCGGAGTGGGCGTCGGCCCCGGCACCGACGCCCCAGCCGACCGGTGGCGCTTCCGTCGGGTTGGCGGAGCCGCCGAACGAGCAGCCCCTGGACGATCCGTCCGACGTGGCGTTGCCGTCCATCGATCTCCTGGACACGCCGGAGCCGAGGGATCCCCTGCGCATGGAACGGGAGCTCTCGCGGTTGGGCGAGGTCCTGGTGGAGAAGCTCGCCTCGTTCGGCGTGCGCAGCGAAATCGGGGGCCGCACCACCGGTCCGGTCGTGACCCAGTTCGAGGTGGTGCCCGCGGCGGGCGTCAAGGTCAACCGCATCGCCAATCTGGAGGCGGATCTCGCGCTGGCGATGAAGGCGAGGAGCATCCGCATCGTGGCCCCGATCCCCGGCAAGGGGGCGGTTGGCGTGGAAATCCCCAATCCGGACCCGGAGATCGTGTACCTGCGAGACATTCTCGAGTCCACCGCCTTCCGCTCCTCGAGGGCCGCGCTTCCCCTCGCCATGGGCAAGGACCTGACCGGCCGCCCCTACGTTTCCGACTTGGCGCGCATGCCCCATGTGCTGATCGCGGGCGCCACCGGGTCGGGGAAGTCGGTCTGCCTGAACGCCTTCATCACCAGCCTGGTCTACTCGCACTCGCCGGAGTCGCTTCGGCTGCTGATGGTGGATCCCAAGATGGTCGAGCTGTCGGTGTACGCCGACCTTCCCCACCTGCGTCACCCGGTGGTGACCGATCCGGCCGACGCGGCGGGTGTGCTGAAGTGGGCGGTGATGGAGATGGAGCGCCGCTACGCGCTGCTTTCGGCGAACCAGGCGCGCTCGCTGGGCGAGTTCAACCGGATGGTGCGCGACGGGCAGCCCCTGCGCCAACCGCCGCGCCCGCCCGCGCCCGGCGAGGAACCCGCGGAGGAGGCGTTCGAGGAGGGCGTGCTCCCCTTCGTGGTGGTGATCATCGACGAGCTCGCCGACCTGATGATGACGGTGCAGGGCGAAGTCGAGCGCCCGCTCACCATGCTGGCCCAGAAGGCGCGCGCCATCGGCATCCACCTCATGGTGGCGACCCAGCGGCCCAGCGTGAACGTCATCACCGGTCTCATCAAGGCCAACTTCCCTTGTCGCATCGCGTTCCGGGTCGCCTCCAAGACGGACTCGCGGACCATCCTGGACCAGAACGGCGCGGACGCGCTGTTGGGCAACGGCGACATGCTCTTCCTGCCGCCCGGCCAAAGCGAGCCGGTGCGCATCCAGGGCGCCTTCGTCCCCGGATCGGACACGAACCGGCTCACGGCCTGGTTCCGGCGGCTGGCGCGCCACTGGGCGGACGCGGGCGAAATGCCCGACTTCGGGGGGGAGGAGGACATCCTGGCCATGGTGCGCACCCGGGAGGACGAAGGCGCCACCGAGGAGGAGGACGGCCCGGTGGAGCGCGACGACCTCTTCTTCGCCGCCGCCGAGGTGTGCGTTCGGCAGAACCAGGGCTCGACCTCCCTGCTGCAGCGCAAGCTGCGGATCGGCTACGGCCGCGCGGCGCGCGTGGTGGACCAGCTGCACGAGGCGGGCGTGCTGGGTCCTCCGGACGGTTCCAAGCCGCGCGAGGTGCTCATGGGGCTGGAGGACATCGAGGCGTTGCGGTAGGCGGTCGGGTGGGGTTCGCCGGGCGTGCCGGCCCGAGCGGATTGGGTTCGGAGCGAGGTTGGGGCGAGCTGCGCCATTCCTCGGTTGACGCTGGACGCGTGGGCTCCGCATGTTCGGCGCGTGAGGACCGACACTCGTTTCGGTCAAAACGGAGGCGCCATGACCAAGTCGCTCGAGGGTGGCAACCACCCGGACCATGCGCCCGGCGACCCCGGCGCTTGGGAGCTCGTTCACGTCCTGCCGAATTTGAGGTCCGGGGAGGGTGGAACGCGCGTGGATCCTGAGTTCGGGCTCCGCGATGGCGCGCACGCCCAGGACGACCCCGGCGACCATCCCGGGCCTTGGCTCGCGATTGTGCCGGCGAACGACGAACGGGTTGTGGAGATCCGTGGGCGCCATCCACGATTTGACGGCGTACTGAATTCCTTCAAGGCGTTTCACGAACGCGAGCCGTACGAGCCGGCGGTGCTGATCGTTCGCGCGGACGCACCCGGCAGCGTCAATGGGGAGGCCGTGGTGGCTTTTCGCAACGTGTTTGCACTTTGCGTGATCTTTCTTCAACGCGCGGCGGAGGTGGCGCGCCTGGAACATCATGGGGTGCTATTCTCGGATCACTTCCACTTCCATCCGGTTACATTCAAGCCTGACCAGACACCCGATCTCGAGTTGAAGGGTTCGGGGTACGAAACCATAGGGTGGCGGACAAATGAGCGGTGCAATCTGTGGACACACTCGCCCGACGTGAGGCTCTGCGACTTGGAGGGTTGCGACCTTAGGGACGGACTCATGTATGCCGCACTCGCCGAGGAGTGGCGCCGCCTATTTGTGAAGTCGTGCAAGACCCAGTTCAATCTTTCCTTGTTTCGTTCCTTGGAAGTGGCGTATCTGGCTTCCACGACCCCGAAAGGCAATGAGAAATCCATTCACGACTTCGGCGCCCAGATTTTTCTTTGGGTGAGTGCGCTCGAGATCTTGGCATGGCCGAGAAAGAAGCATGCCGACAAAGAAGCGGTGCTTTGTCTTCTTGGCAGAGCTCCCTTGCGCCGGGAGCTGCGCAAGTCAGACTGGAAATGTGGGAAACTGAAAGCGAATGCGTTGGAGTATGTCTGCTGCAAGCTCTACCACGCGCGAAACAAGTTCGCCCACGGGAATCCGGTTGACAGGGACAGTCTATTCTTGAAAGACGTATCCCTTCCGAAACTCGCATCGCTCGTCTACCGCGCGGCGTTGGTGGCTTACCTGTCGCAGAAACACCCGGCCGACGGGCCTTCTTCGAGGGAGGTGGCGCAGTTGGCGGAGATGGCCGAAGTATTCGGTGTATCGACGTACGACGAAGCCCTGGCTCGGGCCGTGGGTGTCGACTTGGAGTCCGAGCCCGCTTGACCGCGGTGCGCCGTTGACGCCCGCCGGTACGCGGTAAGCAGGAAGGTCTTGCCACGACGGAACCCTACCGGCACCTCGTGGGCGGGAATCGCGACCCGACCCCGCGAAGGCGTCCCCGACCCATCCGCCCACTCCCCGAACACCCGGAACGGCCGCCTTCGCCCGCGTGTATGCCGTGCCATGCAGAACACCCGCGCCGGCCTTCTGGCCATCGTGTTCGCGGCCGCCGCCTTCGGCCCCGCCCACTCCATGCGGAACGCTGCGGTTCCGGCCGCCATCCTCGAACCCGCCCATCTCACCGGGGTCGTAGCCGCCACCGCGCAGGAGGCCGCGAACCCCACGGCCATCGTCGAGCGTGCCTCCGGCGTGTATTCGGCGTTGACGGGGTTCTGCGCCGACTTCCGGCAGACGCTGACGTCGCCCTTGTTGAGACAGGTGACGCGCTCGCGGGGCCGCATGTGCCAGCGGCAACCCGACCGTTTCGCCATGCGGTTCAGCGACCCCGAGGGCGATCTGGTGGTCGCCGACGGGGAGTGGTTGTGGGTCTACTTTCCGAGCAGCGACGCCGGGCAGGTGATTCGCTCGCCCATGACCTCCGGGACGCGGGGCCGCTTCGACTTCCACCGCGAGTTCCTCTCGGATCCGGGGCGCCGTTACGCTCCCGAGTACCTGCGCGCCGAGGAGTTGGACGGCGCGTCCACCCATGTCATCCGCCTGGTGCCCCGCGAGCCGTCGGCCTATCGGGAGGCGCGGGTCTGGATCGACGCGGAGACATGGTTCATCCGGCGCACGGAGGTCGAGGAGGAGAACGGCAACGTGCGCGAGGTGGAGCTGGCCCGATTCGACCCGAACCCCCCGGCGGAGAACGACACCTTCCGCTTCACGCCGCCCCCGGGGGTGCAGGTCATCACGCGATGACGGCCGTGCGCCGGGCGGGCGGCGCGATCTCGCGCGGCTCGGGATGAAGAGCGTCGCGATCGGCATGGCGGTGCTCGCGACGGGCGCCGGATTGGCCGCTCCGGCGGCCGCGCAGGACCTCGCCGATTTCGACTACGAGCATCTGAGCTTCCGGGGCGTCGGCTTCGAGGCCGGATACATCCCCATGCACCAGATTCACGGTGTGCGCGGAGAGACGCCGAGCTGGGGCGCGCGCCTCGATCTGGGATACTTGGGCCCCGGGCTCCGGGTCTCGCCTTCGCTGACCTATTGGTCGTCGGAGCTGGAGGCCGAGGAGGTGTCCCGCCTGGAGCGCCGCATCGAGCAGCTGATCGCGCGGGAGTTGGATGGGGGTGGACCCGAGGGCGGGCCCGGGGTCGATCTGGGCAGGATCACGTGGACGGACGTCGTGGTGGGCGTCGACACCCACATCGTCTGGAACATACCGTTCGGCTGGCTCAGCTTTCTCGGCCTGGGCGCTTCGGTGCACGTTCTCGACGGGCGCGGGGAGGCGATCGAGGACACCTTCATCGAGGACCTTCTGGATACCGTGCGCCCGGGCGTGAACGTGCACGCCGGGCTTGAGTACCCTCTCTGGAGGTGGTCCCGACTGTATTGGCACGGCCGCTACGAAGTGACCGACGATCTGCGCTACTTCAACGTGCGGGGCGGATTGCAGATCATGTTCGGGGGCGCGGCTCCCGGGGAGCTGGAGCCCCGCTGAGGTCCGGGGGGCGATCGCGGTGGATGCGCCGCGTGACACGGCCGGTTCGGCAAGTACGAACCCGAGGCGCCCGTGGAGAGACTCCCCCCGGCATTCGAGCGGCGTTGCATCCGCGCTGGATCGCTGCGCTCGGCGTTGCCTTTCGTCCCAATGGCTCTACTATTGGGCCTTCAAGGCGTACTGGGCCTTCAAGGCGCCTTGCCAACCCGGCGCCCCGCCGCTTTCGGTGCTCGGGTGGATTCATCCACGGGCTCCTAGGCACGTGAGGACCCAATTCGGTTCGTGGGCGCGCGAGGCTGTCTCCGGGATCCGTTGGGCCATGCGTCCCCGCCGAACCCTGCTGGGGCCGCCGCACCTGCTGGACGCGCGCGAGTGGGGGCTGGCGTCCGCTTCCGCCGTGCTGCTCTTCATGGCGTATCCCCCGTTTCACTTGGTCGCGCCCTCCTTCCTGGCGCTGGTGCCGCTCGCGCTCGCGGTTCGGGGGGCGCGCACGCCACGCCGGGCGGCGCGCGTCGGATTCGCGTTCGGGGTCGCGCACCACGGGCTCCTGCTGCACTGGATGGTCCCGGCGCTGGCGCGATGGGCGCCGCTGGCCCCGCTGGCGTACCCGACGGCCGTCGGGATGCTCGCGCTCTCGCAGGCGCTCGCGTGCTGGTTGCTCCACCTTCTCCTCCGGGGCGCCCGGATACCGTTGTGGTGCGCCTTGCCCTTGGCGTGGACGGCCGTCGAGTGGGCCATCGCCCACGCTCCGGGGACGCTGGCCTACCCTTGGCTGGGTCTGGGGACGTCCCTCACGGGATACCCCGAGCTGGTGGGGTTCGCCGAGCTGACCGGAGCGCGCGGCGTCACCTTCTGGTTGGCCTTGGTGAACGGCTTGGCGGCGGAGGCCGTGGGGGCCGGGAAGCGCGCGCGCGACGGGGTGGGTGGGGCGACGGCGTCGGACGGCCCGCCGGGGGTTGCGCGGGCGGCGGGGGTGGTGGGGCACTCTCGATGGGGGCGTTGGATGCGCGTCGGCGTGGGGCCCGCCCGCCCGTGGGTGTGGGCCGCCTTGGTGGTCGCGGTCGCGCCCGCCGCTTGGGGCGTGTGGCGGGCCGACCGGCTGGACCCGCGCCCGGGCCCGGTGGTCACCACCGTGCGCACCACCCTGCGCGCGGACCCGGGGGAGGCGGTCACGGACTTGGAGGCGCTCGCGAGGGTGGACGCGCTGTTGACGGCGGATGCGGCCCGGACGACCCCGCCGTCGCTGGTGGTGCTTCCGGAGGGGACGTTCCGGAGCGGCTTGGATCAACCGGAGCTGGTCGCTGGGCTGGAGGACCTGTCGCGGCGGATGGAGGCGCCCATCCTGATCGGGGTGGCGCGGGCGGCGGACCGGGAGGTGGGGCGCCACAACTCGGCCGCGCTGGTCGGGCCCACCGGGCTGGTGGGCGAGCCCTACGACAAGCGCCACCTGGTGCCGTGGGTCGAGCGGACGCCCTTGGCGGGCGTCCTTCCGGGTGCGGGCGGCGAGCGTCCATTGCGCCCGGGTGGGGCGTGGACGGTGTTCGAGGTCGGCGCGCACCAGGTGGGCGCGCTCATCTGCTACGAGGCCGCGTTCGCCGGCGCCGCCCGGGCGTTCCGCCGAGCGGGAGCCGGGGTGCTGCTCAACATCACCAACGACGCGTGGTTCGCGCGCGCGGGCGCCTTCGCGATCCCGCAGCACGAGGCCCACCTGGTGATGCGCGCCATCGAAACCCGCACCGGCGTGGTCCGCTCGGCGAACCTGGGTCCCGCGGGGTTCGTCGATCCGGCCGGCCGGGTGCGCGCGCGCATCGCCGGCCCCGGGGCGGGTGTCGCGACCGCCCGGGTGGACGCGCTCGACGAGCCCACTTGGTATGTGCGCGTCGGCGACGTGACCGGCCCCGGGGCCGCCGCCGCAGTGCTCGTGCTGCTCCTGTTCGCGCGCCTCCGCCGCTCAGCCCCCACGCCCGCCCCCCCTCGGCGACCATGACCATCGCCTCCCCAGTCCCCGACCATCGCCCACGCGCCGCCGACCATAACCCCCGATCATCCCCCACGCGCCGCTCCCCCTCGGCGGCCATGACTCCCGACCACTCCCCACACGCCTCCTCGCCTCCCGCGACCATGACCATGACCATCGCCCCTCGGCGACCACGACTTTCGCCCCCCGCCCCCCCTCGGCGACCATGACCATCGCCTCCCCAGTCCCCGACCATCGCCCACGCGCCCCGCCCCCCGCCATCGCCCACTTCCGGGCCCGCCTCCGACCGGCCATTGAACGGCCTTCGCGCCACGTCTATACTTCGGGCTCCCGCCCCCACCCGCCCCGCGTCGCCCACCGTGATCGGGCCGGGCCTTGCCCATCCCGACGGGGACGACCCCGAGCATCGCCGCCCATGGCGCACGCAACGACGGTTCCGGAACGACCCCTTGAGCGCCTCGACGATGTGCGCGAGCGCCTGAAGGGCGCGGAGCAACGTCTGCGCGAGCTGGACGCCGAGCTGTCCGAACCGGAGGTCGCGCGCGACCCCGAACGGGTGCGCGATCTGAGCCGCCGGCGCGCCGAGGTCGACCCCCGCGCGCGCACCTCCCGCGAGATCGAGAGCACGCTGGAGCAGCTGGAGGCGGCGCGCGCCCTCACGGACGATCCCGACGCCGACGTGCGCGAGCTCGCCCGCATGGAGGTCGAGGAGCTGGAGGCTCGGCTCGAGGCGCTCGCCGGGCGCGCGTGGGAGCTGTTGCTTCCCGTCGATCCCATGGACGACCGCGCCGCCGTCGTGGAGGTGCGGGCCGGCACGGGTGGCGACGAGGCCGGGTTGTTCGCGGCCGATGTCGTGCGTATGTACCGGCGGCTCGCGGAGCGGCGCGGCTGGAGCGTCGAGCTGCTCAGCCTCTCCGAGGGGATTCCGGGGGCCGTCAAGGAGGCGGTGTTCTCCGTGAGCGGCCGCGGGGCCTACGGCGCGCTGCGCTACGAATCGGGCGTGCACCGGGTGCAGCGGGTCCCGGTGACGGAGAGCCAGGGCCGCATTCACACCTCGGCGGCGTCGGTGGCGGTGCTGCCCGAGGCGGAGCCGGTGGACGTCGAGATCGAACCGGGCGACCTGCGCATTGACGTCTTCCGCTCCTCGGGTCCGGGGGGACAGTCGGTGAACACCACCGACTCGGCGGTGCGCGTCACGCACGAGCCCAGCGGCCTGGTGGTGACCTGCCAGGACGAGAAGTCTCAGCACAAGAACAAGGCCAAGGCGCTCAAGGTGCTGCGCAGCCGCCTGCTCGACCGGGAGATCGCCGAGCGCGCGGCCGAGCGCTCCCGGGCGCGCAAGTCGCAGATCGGGTCGGGCGACCGATCGGCCAAGATCCGCACCTACAACTTCCCGCAGAACCGGGTGACCGATCACCGCATCGGCCTCACCCTGCACCGGCTGGAGTCGATCCTTCACGGGGAGCTGGACGAGCTCCTCGATGCGCTTCGTCTGGCCGAGCGGCGCGAGCGACTGGAGGATGCGTGAGCACGCTTCGGCTCGAGCGGCCCTCGGGTCGGGTACCGGGAAGGGAACAACCTTGGACGGTTCTCAACCTGGTTCTGTGGAGCGCGCACTTCCTCGAGCAACGGGGCGCGCCCTGCGCGCGCCTGGACGCCGAACTCCTGTTGGCGGACACCCTCGACGTGCCACGGATCGAGCTCTATCTGCGGCACGACCGGCCGCTCGCGGCGTCGGAGCTGGCCGCCTTCAAGCCGCGTCTCCTGCGGCGCGCGCGCCGTGAACCGCTCCAGTACATCGTGGGACGGGCGGCCTTCAGGGCCATGGACCTGGCGGTCGATCCCCGCGTGCTCATCCCTCGCCCGGAGACCGAGCTGCTCGCGGGAGAGGTGCTGGCGTGGGCCGGGCGTCGCGCCGCCACCGGGCTGAGCGCGCTCGACCTGGGGACCGGCTGCGGCGCCCTGGCCCTGGCGCTCGCCACCGAGGGCGACTTCGCCCGCATCGTGGCGACGGACGTCAGCCGCGACGCGCTCGAGGTGGCGTGCGCGAACCGCGAGCAATACCCCGACGCGACTCCGGTGGAGTTCAGGGAGGGATCGCTGTACGAACCCGTCCACCGCGACGAGCGATTCGACGTGATCGTGTCCAACCCTCCCTACGTTCTGGACGGCGAACTGGAGGGCCTCGAGCCGGAGGTGCGGGACTGGGAACCCCGTCGCGCGCTCGATGGAGGCGCCGACGGCATGCGCGTGCTGGCCCCGTTGATCGCCGCCGCCCCGCGACACTTGGCGCCCGGGGGCCTGCTGGCGCTGGAGGTCGCGGACGAGCGGGCGGCCGCGGTGGTGCGGCGCATCGACGACACGGGCGCCTTCGCCCGGGCGCGGGTCGTCCCCGACCTTTCCGGGCGCGAGCGCATGGTGTTGGCGCGCCTGCGCCGTTAATTCGGATCGACCACGGAGGGAGGAATGGCCGAAATCGAGGAGATGGCGCGCGAGCTGGGTCTGGCATTGGGCCGCACCTCGCAGTACCGGGATCTGCGGCGCGCCGCGCGCCGGGCGGACGATGATCGCGAGCTGGTGACCCTGCGCAACGAGCTCGCGGAGCTGGAGGAACGCGTGGCGCGGAGCGCGCGCGCCGGCGAGGAGCCCGCCCCGGAAGTGGTCGAGGAATACGAGCGGGTGTTCGGACGCCTGCAGGCGAGCCCGGTGTACCAAGGGCTGGTGGCGGCCCAGGCCAACTACGACCGAGTGCTGGGCCGCGTGAACGAGGGGATCTCCAAGGCCATCGAGGAAGGCGCGAAATCGCGCATCATCATCAGTTCCTGACCGCCGGCCGCATCCGGCCGGCGGGGAAGGCGACGCTCACCCCATGCAGGGAACTCGATCAGTGAGAAAACCAGAACGGATTCCGCCGGCCAGCGGCCGGCTCGGAGTGCTGCTCCCGGGCTTTGGCGCGGTGGCCACCACCTTCGTCGCGGGCGTGGAGGCCGTGCGCAGGGGCATGGCCCAGCCCACGGGGAGCCTCACCCAGATGAACACCATTCGTCTTGGCAAGCGCACCGAGGAACGCACGCCCCTCATCAAGGAGCTGGTGTCGCTGGCGGCGCTGGAGGACTTGGTGTTCGGCGCTTGGGACCCCATTCCCGACAACGGTTACGAGAGCGCCGTGCGCGCCGGCGTGCTTCGCCGCGAACGCCATGTTGACCCGATCCGCGACTTTCTGGCCGGCATCGAGCCCATGCCCGCGGTCTTCGACACCGGGTACGTGAAGAAGTTGGACGGGCCCAACGTCAAGAGCGGCCCCACCAAGCGCGATCTCGCCGAGCAGCTGCGCGCCGACATCCGCGCCTTCAAGGCCGCGCATGGCTGCGAGCGCGCGGTCATGGTGTGGTGCGGATCGACCGAGGTGTACGTCCGCCCGGGCGAGGCGCACGCCTCCCTGGCCGCCTTCGAGAAGGGCATGGAGGAGAACCACCCGGATATCGCGCCCTCCCAGCTCTACGCCTGGGCGGCCCTCATGGAGGGCGTGCCCTACGCCAATGGCGCGCCCAACCTGTCCGCCGACTTCCAGGCGCTCGAGGACCTGGCGCGGGAGCGCTCAGTGCCCATCGCGGGCAAGGACTTCAAGACCGGCCAGACCCTCATGAAGACCATCCTCGCCCCGGGCTTCAAGGCGCGCATGATCGGGCTCTCGGGCTGGTTCAGCACCAACATCCTGGGCAACCGCGACGGAGAGGTCCTCGACGACCCGGAGTCGTTCAAGACCAAGGAGGTGTCCAAGCTGGGGGTGCTCGAGCACATCCTCCAGCCGAGCATGTACCCGGAGCTGTACGGCGACATTCACCACAAGGTGCGCATCAACTACTATCCGCCGCGCGGCGACAACAAGGAGGGCTGGGACAACATCGACATCTTCGGCTGGCTGGGATACCCGATGCAGATCAAGATCGACTTCCTGTGCCGGGACTCCATCCTCGCCGCGCCCATCGTTCTGGACCTGGCGCTCTTCCTCGACCTGGCCGCGCGCTCGGGGTTGGGCGGCATCCAGGAGTGGCTCTCCTTCTACTTCAAGAGCCCCCAGACCGTACCCGGTCTCTACCCGGAACACGACATCTTCATCCAGCACTGGAAGCTCAAGAACACGCTGCGCTGGCTGGCGGGGGAGGAGCAGATCAGCCACTTGGGCGTTGACTACTACGAATAGCGGATCGATGTCCCGCGGACGGCGTCCCTTCGGGCTTCGCGCCGCGCCGCGTCCGTGCTCGATCGCGCCGGGTCCCGCCACGGAGCGGTCCATACCCACGACCGGTAGTGGGTCCCGCACCACCGGTCGTGGGGTGCGTCGGCCCGCCCGCGCCATGGGCTCGGCCCCAAGCGAGGTGGCAGGCGGTCCGTCAACGATGCCGTCCGGGTGCCGAGAGCGCCGGAGCGTCGCGCCGACGGGGCGTCCGGCGGGCCCGACCCCGGAGCCGACCGGCGGCGACGCGGCGCCGAGCGTGGCGAACCAGCGCGCGAGCGACGCCTTGCGCATTCCGGGAGGTGCGGGCCGACGGCGCGTTCCGCCGAGACTTCCGAGTTGCGCGGAGAGGTCTTGGTGAAGGGGTGCTTCGTCGTGCTGGAGGGCGGGGAGGGCGCGGGCAAGTCCACTCAGGCGGCGCGCTTGGCGCGTTGGCTCCGGGGCCGGGGCGTGCCGTGCACCTTGGCGCGCGAGCCGGGCTCGACCGGGGTGGGCGAGGCGATCCGCGAGGTCGTCTTGGGGAGGACCGACTTGGAGATGCCGGCCGAGTCGGAACTCCTGCTGATCCTGGCGGCCCGGGCCGCGTTCGTGCGCGAGGTCGTGCGTCCCGCGCTGGGACGCGGCGAGGTGGTTGTGGCCGACCGCTTCGACCTCTCCACGATGGCGTACCAGGGATACGGGCGCGGGTTGGATCTCGGGCGCGTGCGGGCGGCCATCGAGATCGCGACCGGAGGGCTCGGCCCCGACCTCTGCGTGGTGCTCGACGTCCCGGTGGAGGAGGGCATGGCCCGGCGTCGGGCCGCGGGCGGAGGCGCGGATCGCATCGAAGGGGCGGGGGCCGACTTTCTGCGCGCCGTGAGAGACGGGTATCTTGAGCTGGCCAAGGCCGACGAGCGCGTGGAGCTGGTCAGCGGCGTGGGGTCGCCCGCGCGCGTCGGGGAGCGGATTCTGGGTTGCCTGAGGCGGCGTCTGCCCGACGTCTTCGGGTCACCCGCGGAGCCGTCGCCCGCAAGGGACGCCTGAGGCGGTCGGCCCGCGCGCGGCCGGCGTGGTCGGGATGAACGGTTGGCATGGGTGGAGTGTTGGAGGCGTGGGCCGGAAACTTGGATCGGAGACGAGCATGGGCGCCTTTCCGCGAACCCTTGGGACATCCGCCTTGGTTGGAGCGGGTCTAGCAGCCCGTGGACAAGCTCCCCCCGGCATTCGAGCGGCGTGGCATCCGCGCTGGACGGCTGCGCTCTGCGTTGCCTTTCGTCCCAATAGCTCTACCATTGGGCCTTCAAGACGCCTTGCCAGCCCGGCGCCACGCCCCTCTCGGTGCTCGGGCGGATTAATCCACGGACTGCTAGTCAGTCTCGCGATTGGCTGCACCGAGCCCGCTTCCGAGGGCTCCGGAGGCGCTCCGGGGCGGGTGGGCGACGAGGGCATGCGCGCCGCCCTGTTCGAGAGCATCCTGGCCCGAACCGAGGCCCGCGAGGCTTTCTCGCCCGTCAAGAACGAGGCGTTGGGGCTCGATCCGCTCAAGGCGATGCGGGGGCTTCGCGATCGAGTGGTGGCGGCCGACACCGAGGAGGACCTCTACTACGCGCTCGCGGCCCTGAGCGCCGCGCGCCGCGACCGGCACCTCGACGTCATTCTGGTTCCCGGGGGCCTCGAGCTGCCCGACAGCGCGGGCTTGGAGGTGAGCGGAGGAGGCGCGCCCGAGTCCCGCCAGGCGGGCGTCCGGGTCTTTCCGGACTACGGGGGCGAGGAGCTCGTCTACTTCGTGGGCGAGGTCGCCGAGGGCGTGGACGGCCCCCCGGTCGGTGGCCGCGTGTTGGAAGTGAACGGCATGCCGGCGCCGGCGTGGCACGACGCCGCGGCGGTCTACGTGCCCCACTCCACCGAGGCGGGCCTGCGTTGGAAGCTGGCCGAGGCCATGACCACTTCCAGCGCGGTCTTTCCCCCCGACCTGCGCCGCGCGGAACTCACGTTGGTGGTGGCCGGCCCCGACGGGTTGGCGGCGGAGTATCGGCTGCCCTATCGCGAACCCGGCGCCCTGTCCTGGTCCGGCGGCTCCCAGCCCCGCTATCCCGGCACCCGCAACGTGCTGGCCACGCCCACCTACGACTTCCTGGTGCCCGTGGTCCCGACCGGCCATGTGGTTTTGGTCTGGTACGGGTTCCGCGAGACGATGGTCCCGGACGTCGACCGGCTGGTCGAGTACGCGGCCGCCCAGGACCTCCTCGATCACACGCTGGTCATGGACGTCACCCGGAGCCGGGGCGGATCGCTGGGTCCCTACGCGATGCAGCGTCTGCAGCCGCGCCCCTTCCGCACCACCTTCGGGAACCTGCGCCTGAGCGACGTGATTCGACCCTTCATCGACGAGAAGCGGGCCGAAACCGCCGAGCGGGGCGCCATGGATTCCGGGGTGCCGGAGGTGATCGACGACGGAACCTGGCTCCTCGATTGGCTGGAGACCGACGTGGCGCCCGCCCTGGCGCGCGGTGACGCCTACTCGAACGCCGTGCCCTTCAAGAGCGCCCACGCCCCGCGCGACTCGGACGGCGTCCTCCAGCCCGCGCCCACGCACTTCCGCGGGCCCATCGCGATCATCTCGGGGCCGAGTGGCGGGTCGCACCTGGATCAGTTCGTCTCCATCGTCTCGGACAACCGGCTCGGACCGGTGGTGGGGATGCCTCCGGGGGGCTACTCGAACACCTGGGAATGGGAGGAGACGCTGACCCTCGAGCCCGGCGGACGGCCGGTGGTGGGCTTCATGTGGAACATCGGTCACACGCTGCGGCCCAACGGAGAGATCCTCGAGGGGAATCCGGTTGAGGTGGACGAATGGATCCCGCTCACGGCCGACAACGTGGCCGACTACTACGGGATTCTCCTCGACCGGGCGCTGGCCCTGGCGGAGTCCTGGGACTGAAGGCCCGCGACGTCGGGGCCCCCGGTCCGGGCACCGCGCGGCGTAGCGAACCAGCGCGGATGCACCGCCGCTCGAATGCCGGGGGGAGTTTGTCCGCGGGCTGCTAGGAGGTCGTTGCGCGCCCGCGCGGTTGGGTGACGAGGTCGCCGCGCCATAAGCGTCCGACGAACGTCTCCGCCGGGAGGATGTGGATTCCGTCCGCGGTGCGACGGGCGCGCGGCTCCAGGCAGACCACCACCCGGCGTCCGGCGTCGTGCTCCCGGGCCAGCGAGCGTAGCCCGCGCAGGTGGTGGCTGCCGATCTGGCGAGCGGCCTTCGCTTCGACGGCCAGACGCATGTCCCCAAGCACGAAGTCAACCTCGACGCCGCTGGGCAGACGCCAATGGGTCAGCGCTCCGCCGGGTCCGTCCAGATCGTCGGGGTCGGTGTAGGCCGCGTAGGCCGCAAGCTCGTGGTGGACCCAGTTCTCGAACGCCTTGCCGTAGAGCTCGGAGCCGCGCTCGATCCTACCCCTGCGAGCAAGTACGTTGACGACGCCCACATCGGCGAAATAGAACTTGACCCTTCCGATCAGCCGGCGCTTGCGGCGCTTTCGCCAAGCCGGGAGCCGGCGACCCAGCAGGGTGTCCTCCAGGATGTCGAAGTAGCTCCCGACCGTCTGGCTCGAGACGCCACACTCGCGCGCGATGTTCGAGTAGTTGACCATCTCCGTGTCGCCGATCGCGGCCGCCTCTAGGAATCCGGCGAAGGCGGGGAGATTGCGCACCAGCCCCTCGGCCGCGATTTCCTCTCTTAGGTAGTCCCCGGCATAGGCGTCGAGCAGCCGTCGCGCGCGGGTGGATTGGAGAACTCGCGGTAGGTATCCGCGGTTCAGGAGGCGGTCGATGTCGAAATCCGCGCCCAGTTCGCCCGCCGTGATCCCCCTCAATTCGTAGCGCACGGCCCTTCCTCCCAACAGGTTGGCCGCACCACGCCGAACCTTGCGCGCGCTCGATCCGCATAGGGCGAAGTGCAGCCCTCGGTTCTCCATCAGCCAATGAACCTCGTTCAGCAGCGCGGGGACCTTTTGGATTTCGTCGATCACGATCTGGCGGCCGGTCTCGGGACCGTCGGCTTCGATTTCCTGGCGAAGCAGCTCCGGACGGGTCGCGTACCGCCGAAAGTCGTCGCTCTTGAGGAGGTCGATCCAGCGACCATCCGGGTAGTTGCGCCGAAGCAGGGTGCTCTTCCCCACCTGGCGGGGCCCCCAGAGGAAGAACGTCTCGGTGCCGCCGGGCGGCAGTTTCATGGCGCGTTCGAACATGGTCGTGAAAATATCATGATAAATTCAAGTAGTCCAGAGAAATGTCACGTACACGGAGGGGGTCCGGGCGGTTTCCTCCACGACCCGCTAGGTTGGAGGGATGAGACCACCGGTTGCGGAATCCGGGCGGCGCGCCCGAACGCTTCGTGCTCCTGACGAGGGTTCGCTGCGAGTGGCACCGGCCCCCGGGGGGACTTCGGAACCGGAGCGCGCGTTCCACGCCCCCCGCCCATGAGCTCCCGCGCGACCTCCGGGCGGCGACGGTTCGGGTCGGGCGCGCGCATCCTCGCGGGCATGGCGGCCGGGGTCGTCGCCGGTGCCGTCCTGGGCGAGCGGGCCGCCGCGCTCCAACCCGTCGGCGACCTCTTCATCCGCCTGCTGGTGCTGGCCGCCGTTCCGCTGGTTTCCTTCAACCTGCTGGCCGGGCTGGCGGCCCACTCGGGGGTGCGCGCGTTCGGCCGGTTGGCCGCGCGGATCCTGGCCTGGTTCGTCGCCACCGACCTGGTGGCGCTGGGTGCGGGCATGGGGGCCATGTCGCTGCTCCGCCCGGGCGCCGGAATGGAGCTCACGGCTCCGGTGGACGAGGCCGTCGGCGCGGTGCCGTCGCTGGTCGACGTCCTGCTCGACATGATTCCCGTCAACCTCTTACAGTCCTTCGCGGACGGGAACATCGTCCAGGTTGTGGTGGCCTCGCTCGCGATCGGAGTGGCCACCCTGATGCTGGAGGGCGGGGCGCGCGCGCGCCTGGAGGCGGTCTACCGGGACTTGGCCGACCTCTTCCGTCGCCTGGTCGACCTGGTGCTCACGCTGGCGCCGCTGGGCATCGGCGCGTTGATGGCGGTGACCGTCGGACGGTACGGGTCGGAGCTGATCGGTGGCTTGGCGCGCTTCCTGGCGGGGGTGTGGGGCGCCCAGGCGATCCTCTTCTGCGGCTACATGCTCGTGCTCCGCTTCCTGACCGCCCAGCATCCCCGGCGCTTCCTCGGCGCAACCGGTCCGCTGTGGGCGACCACCGCCGCCACCTCCTCCAGCCTCGCCTCCCTCTCCGTGGGCCTGGAGAAGGCCGAGCAGCTGCGCATGCCGCGCGCCGTCTACAGCTTCACCCTGCCGTTGGGCGCGCAGCTCAACAAGGACGGCACCGCCGTCATGCTCGGGGCCGTGTTGGTCTTCACCGCCCAGGCGGCGGGCGTGGCGTTCGGCCCGGAGACGTTGGTCGCCGTGCTGGCGATCGGGCTCCTGCTCTCACAGGGGTCGGGAGGGATCCCGGGCGGGGGGTTCGTGGTGGCGTTGGTGTACGTGCGGGCCTTTGGCCTGCCCATCGAGATCGCCGCCATGGTGGGCGGCATCTACCGGCTGGTGGACATGGGGAACACGACGCTGAACATCATGGGCGACATGGTCGGGACGGCGCTGGTGGCGGGGCGCGACGGTGGCGCGCGGACGCCCGCCGCCGATTCGGAGCGCGCGCGTGGCGGCGTTCCCGCGGCGGCCGTGGAGGGGACGCCCGACTCGACGGCCGATGCCGGCACTCCTGGCGGTCCCGGCTCGGCCATTTCGGGGGCGGGGTCGTGAACCCGCAAGTGCGCGCCCTCTTCCCGGGCGCCCGACGTCGGGCGTACTTCGACATCGCCGCGCGCTGCCTGCTCGCGCGTCCGGTCCGGGACGCGGCCGTCGCCCACCTGGAGACCCGCATGCGCGATGGCGGAGACAAGGACGAGCTGCGGGCGGCCGTGGAGGGCGTGCGCTCCGACTTCGCGGCCCTGGTGGGAGCGAACCCGGAGGAGATCGCCATTACCAAGAACGTCTCCGACGGGCTCAACCTCTTCGCCGCCAGCCTGCCTTGGCGGGCGGGGGACAACGTGGTTTTCTGCCCCCGGCTCGAGCATCCCAACAACATCTACCTGTGGTACGCCCTGCGAAGCACGAGGGGGGTGGAGGTGCGCCCGGTGGCCCCCGTCGACGGCGAAGTCCCGGTGGAGGCGATGGCGGCGGCCATGGACCGGCGCACCCGGCTGGTGACGGTGCCGAGCATCTCCTTCGCGCCCGGGTTCGTGACCGACCTGGCGGCGGTAGCGGCGGCGGCGCGCGAGGTGGGCGCGCTCACCCTGGTGGACGCCGCCCAGTCGGTGGGCGCCGCGGCAACGGACGTGCGCCGTCTTGGGATCGACGCCTTGGCGGTGGCCACCCAGAAGTGCCTGCTCTCGCTCTACGGGCTGGGGTTCCTGTACGTGCGTCGGGAGTTGGCCGACGACCTGATCCCGAGTCACGTGGCCCGCTACGGCATCGATCTCGAAGGCGCCCACGAGACCGCCTACTCCGATGGCTCTCCCCGCTACCGGGCGGGCGCCCTGCGCTTCGATGTCGGAAACTACAACTACCTGGGCGCGGTGGCGGCCGGCGCGGCGCTCGAATTGATCCGCGAGTGGACGGTCGAGGCCATCGAGGACCATGTTCGCGGCGTGGCGGCGCGACTGGCGGCGGGATTGGCGGAGCTCGGCCTGCCCGTCGTGGGAGGGGCGGCGGCGCCCCGCCGGGCGCACATCATGACGGTGGGCGTGAGCGGTGGCGGGCGTCACTACACCGCGGACGATCCGGCGATGAACGCCCTTCACGCGCGCCTCGACGCCGACGGCGTGCGGCTCGCCATCCGCAGTGGCGTATTGCGTTTCTCGGTGGGGGTCCACAACGACGATTCGGACGTGGAGCGCGTGCTGGCCAGCGCCCGGGCGTGGCGCCGGGACCGCTGACGACCCGCGCGCCCGATTCGGAAACCTTCGGCGCGGGCGGGGTTAGCATCGACAAGCCTCCGTGTCCCTCCGCGTCGGGTCCCGGCGTGGAGCGCGTGGATGGCCACGCGTGGGCCAGCCGCGCGTGGGGCCGCGCTTCCCACCTCAGCCCCGTCGTGACATAACATGCGATTCTCCCGCTCCCTGCTTGCTCCCGGCCTCCTCCTGGCGGTGGCCCTGCTGTGCGGCGGCTGGTTCCTCCAGCAGGGCATCGCCCAGGATCGCAACGTGTACCTCCAGGCGCGCCTCCTGGAGGAGGTGCTCGACCGGGTGGCGGCGGACTTCGTCAACCCGGTGGAGCTGAACCAGCTGTACGGCACCGCCATCGACGCGGTCATCGACGAACTCGACGACCCCAACACGGAGTTCCTGAGCGCCTACGAGAGGTCCAATTTCAGCATCCGCACCACCGGAGAGTACGCCGGAGTGGGGCTGGAGATCGCGCGCCAGGGCGAATGGATCACGGTGATGAGCGCCCTGCCGGACACGCCGGGGAAGCGGGCCGGCATCCGCCCCGGCGATCGGATCGTCGAGGTTGACGGCGAGTCCGCCCGGGGGTGGAACCCGGATCGGGCCGTCATGGCGCTGCGCGGGAGGCCGGGCACCGATGTGGACGTCAGGGTGGCCCGCCCGGGGATCGAGGAGCCGCTTCCCTTCACGCTCAGGCGGGCCGCGGTTCAGGTCCTCGCGGTCCCGTTTACCCATCTCTTCGAGGACGGGGTGGGCTACGTGCCGTTGCGCACGTTCAGCGAGAGCGCCCGCGACGAACTCGAGGGAGCCATCGACGAGCTGCTCGCGGACGGCGCGACCCGAATGATCCTGGATCTGCGCGGAAACCCGGGCGGACTGCTGGAGCAGGGAGTGGCGTTGGCGGATCTCTTCCTGCGGGAGGGGCTCGTGGTCGCGGAGACCCGCGGCCGCACCAGGAGGGGCAACTCGGTTCTGCGCACGTCGCGCGACCCGTCCTTTCCGGGGCTTCCCCTCGTGATCCTGATCGACGGGCGCAGCGCGAGCGCGTCCGAGATCGTCGCCGGCGCGCTGCAGGACCATGATCGCGCGCTGGTGCTGGGCGCGACGTCGTTCGGCAAGGGGTTGGTGCAGACCCTGTATCCGCTGAGCGGTGGCAACATGCTCAAGCTGACCACGGCGCGCTGGTACACGCCTTCGGGACGCTCGATCCAGAAGACGCGGGCGTCCGGGGAATCGGCGTTCGACGACGCGGTGCTGACCTTGGCGGGACAATGGATCCAACGCCCGGACGCCGCGGAGGGGCGGCCGTACCGATCCTTCGGCGGAAGGCGCCTGCTCGGTGGTGGCGGCATCACGCCGGATCTGGAGGTGCTTCCCGACACCCTGACCGACGCCGAGGAAGCCGCGGTGCTCCGGCTGGACCGGCACGCGCGCGGGTTCAGCGACGCCCTTTTCGACTTCGCCGTCCTCCACATCCAGCGGCGACCCGACCTTCCTCCCGGCGCCCCGATCGGGGACGCCGACCTCGTCCGCTTCCGGAGGCACCTCGCCGACCGGGGAATCGACTCCGAGGAGCCCGCGTTGGAGTCGGCGGAGCGCTACGTCCGGTTCCAGCTGGAGCGCGAGATCGCGCTCAGGCGCGCGGGCGCGGAGGGCGAGTTTCTCCGTCTGATGGCCGCCGACCCCCCGCTCGCCCGCGCCGTCGAATTGCTGGCGTTGGCTGGTTCGCAGCGGGACCTGTTCGACTTGGTGGCCGCCGAGGAGTCCCTCGCGACGGGCACCACTCCGGTGGCCAACGGGATCGCCGAAGACCGTTCGGCCGGCACGGGATCCTTCTGACGTTCCGTCCGCCAACCATCGAGCGGCCGGCGGCCCATCCGGCCATTCCATCGCCCGGAGCCACGATGTTCCTTTCTCGTGCGCGTCGCGGACCGCGTCCGCGCCCGTCGCGAGCCGGAGCATGAGCCGGGCGCGGGGTCCCAGTGCCGCCGAGCCCCGGGTTCGGGTCACGCGCGGTGGCGTCGTGGAGTCGACGCATCGGGTGCACGTGGCGGTCGCCGACGCGCGCGGGCGCCGGATTGGTGGCTGCGGCGACCCGGAGCGCGTGGCGTTCTACCGATCGGCGGCGAAGCCCTTTCAGGCGCTCCCGCTGGTGGAGGACGGGGTGGTGGAGCGATTCGGGTTCACGGAGGAGGAGCTTGCCCTGTGTTGCGCGTCCCACAACGCCGAACCCGAACACCTGGCTCTGGCGCGCGGCATGCTGGCCAAGATCGGGTTGGACGAGGGTGCGTTGGCGTGCGGGCCGCACCCGTCGCTCCGGCCGGAGCGGGCTCGCCAGCTGTGGGCCCAGGGCGCCCGGCTGGGCGCGATCCACAACAACTGCTCGGGCAAGCACGCGGGGATGCTCGCCCTCGCGGTGGCGCGGGGGTGGCCCCCGGAGCGCTATTCGGAGTCCGGCCATCCCGTGCAGCGGCGCATGCTCGCCGAGGTCGCGCGCTGGACGGGGGTGTCCGCGGCGGAACTCGCGACCGCCACGGATGGGTGCGGCGTGGTGACCTTCGCGCTCCCGCTGGCGGACATGGCGGCGTCGTTCGCGCGCTTCACGGCGGCGGCGGACTCGGGAGAGGGCGCGGCACGCGTCGTGGCCGCCATGACCGGGCGGCCGTTCGCCGTGGCGGGGACGGGACGCGCGTGCACGGAGGTCATGGAGCGGCTGGGTGACCGGGTGTTCGTCAAGACGGGCGCCGAGGGCGTGTACTGCGGTGGCGTGCGCGGGCGTGGCTTGGGGTTCGCCCTCAAGGTGGAGGACGGCGCCCGGCGCGCGAGCGACGTCGCGCTCCTCGGAGTACTGTCGGATCTGGGTGTCGCGGACGCGGACGATGTTCGCGCGCTCGCGCGCGGCCGGGTTGAGGTGTTGGATACCCTGGGGGTGGTGGTGGGACGGATCGAGAACGCGTTTCGGGTGGAGACGGGTCGGTGACCGGCGCGGTTGGGGGCGCGAGCATGCGGTCGCCCGTCCCCGTGAGGTGGCCATCGACGGGTGGGGGCGTCGGGCCGGCCGGGAGAGGTCGGCGCGGCGCGACGGCCGCGTCCGGCGCCGCCGAGGGAGGGGGAGCGTCCCCCCGCACGGCGTGGGCGGGCTCCGGTGTCCCGGTGGTGTGTTCGGTGCCCGCCGCCGCATGGGGTGGCGTCGGGGGTGGTCGACTCGGTCCGGCCGCCGAGGTTTCGCATGGCGCTCGCCTTGGGCGTCGCGACGGCCGCTCCGGTTGGGTTCCACGAGGTGGTTCGACGTTCCCCGTGGGCCTTGGAGGGAGCGGCCGCGCGCATCCGGTGGCGCCGAGGATGATCGCGTGGGGGGTGGCGCGCTGGTCGGCGGGCCCGTGCGCAGACGGACGGGGTGGGGAACGTGACGCGCGGTGATCGGACGTCCCGGGCGCGCGCGCGCCCGGGACGGGCGGGGGGGTAGCCGGTGGGCGAGGGGCTGTTCGTGGACCGGGCCGTCATCGAGGTGATGGCGGGAACCGGCGGTTCGGGAGCCGAGGCGTTCCGGCGGGAGAAGGGCACGCCGCGCGGGGGGCCGTCCGGGGGCGACGGTGGCCGGGGGGGGGACGTGGTGCTGGTCACGGATCCGCAACTGTCGACGTTGCTCGACTTCAGCTACCGGCGCCACTACCGGGCGGAGCGGGGGCGGCACGGAGGAGGCAACAACCGCACCGGCCGCAGCGGCGCGGACCGGGTGGTGGCGGTGCCACCGGGCACCACCGTGCGGGACGCCGACACCTCCCGGGCGATGGGGGAGCTGCTCGCGGCCACCGACCGGGTCGTGGTCGCCCGGGGGGGGCGGGGGGGGCGGGGCAACGCCCGCTTCGCCTCCGCGCGCAACCAGGCCCCGACGCGGTGGGAGCCCGGCGAGGAGGGAGAGGCGCGGCGCATTGAGCTCGAGCTCAAGCTGATCGCGGACGTCGGCCTGGTGGGTGAACCCAACGCGGGAAAATCGACGCTGCTCGCGAGTGTTTCGGCGGCCAGGCCCAAGGTGGCCGATTATCCCTTCACCACGCTCGTTCCCACCCTGGGCGTGGTTCGCCTGCCCGAGTACCGATCCTTCGTGCTGGCCGACATCCCGGGGATCATCGAGGGCGCCCACGAGGGGAAGGGCCTGGGTCTGCGCTTTCTGCGCCATGTCGAGCGCACGGGCACGCTGGTCTACCTGATCGCCGCCGATTCGACCGATCCGCAGGCGGAGTACGGGCGGTTGCGCACCGAACTCGAAGGCCACTCGCGCGCGCTGGCCGAGCGCGAGCATTGCGTGGTGGTGTCCAAGATGGATTTGGTGGATCCCGGCACTCCGGCGCCGGGCATCGAGGCCCCCGACGCCTGGGGCCGGTTCGCGGTATCGGCGGTGAGCCGCCAGGGTATCGACGAGTTGTGCGAGGCGCTTTGGCGTCGGACGCGCCGGGGCTGATGGTCGTGCCCGGTCCATCGAGCCCCTCCTCCGCAGGGGAAGGCCTGCTCGACGTCACGGACGACGAGGTTGTGGCCCGCATTCGCTGGACGCTGTGCGCCGGCGTTGGAGCCGGGACCCTGAAGTGGCTCATCGACGAGTATGGTTCCGCGCGCAAGGCGCTCAAGGCCCGCACGTTGCCGCCGCGCGTCCGCCAGGCGCGCGACGCGAACGATTCCGGGCGCCCCGTCGAGGAGATCCTCGCCGCCGTGCGTCGAATTGGAGCGCGCGTCACGGGGTACGGTCTGCCCGGGTTCCCGGTGCGCCTCGGCCACTTGGACGTCCCTCCACCGCTTCTCTTCCTGCGTGGCGACCCCTCCCTGTTGGACGCGCCCGCGGTGGCCGTGGTGGGGTCGCGCAAGGCCAGCGAGTATGGGCGGGGGATGGCGCGCGACATGGGGCACGGACTCGCCCGCGCCGGCGTGGTGGTCGTGAGCGGCTTGGCGTTGGGCATCGATGGCGTGGCCCACCGGGGAGCGTTGGCCGCCGGGGGCGGCACCATCGCCGTGTTGGGGTGTGGGCCCGACCGGGCGCATCCGCCCTCCCACCGTCGGCTCTTCGCGGACATCGTCAAGCGGGGTCTGGTGATCTCCGAGTTCCTTCCCGGCGAGGTGCCGTTGCCGCACCATTTTCCCCGGCGCAACCGTCTGATCGCCGCGCTGCCCAAGGCGGTGGTGGTCGTGGAGGCCGCCAAGAGGAGCGGCGCCCTGATCACCGTCGACCACGCCCTGCACCTGGGGCGGGAGGTGTTCGCGGTTCCGGGCGTGGTGGGCCGTGCCCAGAGCGCGGGCGTCCACGCCCTGATCCGCGACGGCGCCGGCCTGGTGACGGGCGCCCACGATGTTCTTGTGGGCGCCAACCTTGCGGGTGTCGCGCCGGACGCGGACGACCGCGACCGGACGCCCTCCGGCTTGGACGCCCGCCAGAAGGCCGTGTGGGGAGCGCTCGAGGGCGGGCCCCATCACCTTGACGATCTCGCTGGCCGGGCGGGCTTGGATGTGGCGGTCGCCACCTCCACCTTGTCGATCATGGAGGTTCACGGATGGGTCAGGCGCGCATCCGGGCTGCGCTTCGCCAAGTCCCCGGTTTGGCGTGGATAGCGCGACCGCGTCCATTTATGTGCACGCGCCCTTTTGCGCCCGTCGCTGTCGCTATTGCGACTTCGCCGTAACGGTCGACCGCGCGGGTGGACGCGCCGCTTGGCTGCGGGCGATCTCCGGTGAATGGGACCGGATTCGGCGCGAGGAGCTGTTTTCGTTCCCACACCCCCTTCGGACGCTCTACGTTGGCGGAGGCACGCCTTCCCTGCTGGGCGCCCGCGCCATGGAGGGACTCGCGTCGGTGATCGGATCCCGACTTCTAAGCCATCCCCGTCTGGAGTGGACCGCGGAGGCGAACCCGGAGAGTTTCGGCCCGGACACCGCGCGCGCATGGCGCGACGCGGGCGTGAACCGGGTCAGCCTGGGCGTGCAGAGCTTCCACGAGCCGTCGTTGCGTTGGATGGGGCGCCTGCACGGGGCGGCCGGTGCCGCCGACGCCGTGCGCCACGCCCGTGGGGCCGGATTCGCCAACGTGAGCGCCGACCTCATCTTCGGCCTCCCGGGGCACTTGGGCCGCGACTGGACCGGCGACGTGGAACGCACGCTCGCGCTGGGCGTCGAGCACATGAGTCTCTACGGCCTCACCGTCGAAAAGGGGACGCCCTTGGGACGGGCCGTGGCCGACGGGCGCGAACGCGTGGCTTCCGATGGTCGTTATCGCGATGAGTACCTTGAGGCGGTGGAACGGTTTACCGGAGCCGGCTACCTTCACTACGAGGTGAGCAGTTTCGCGCTCCCGGGTCGGGAGTCCCGCCACAATCGGGTGTACTGGTCGGGCCGTTCCTACCTGGGGTTGGGCAATGGCGCGCACAGTTTTCGCAAACCTCTGCGCCGCTGGAACCTGCGTGACTGGGGGGAATACAGTACATCCATCGCCAAGGGCGGCTCCGCGATCGCGGGACGCGAGGTGCTGGACGAAGCCGCGCTTCGCCTCGAGCGGATCTGGCTCGGACTGCGCGCCCGCGCGGGCGTGGACGTGGCGTCGATGCCCGCGCGCGCATCCGCCGTGACGGACCGTTGGGTGCGTCGCGGGTGGGCGCGCGCCGAGGCCGGCAGGCTCCGCCTGACCGTCGAGGGTTGGCTGCTTCTCGACGCGCTCGCCATCGAATTGGACGAAGTGGTGACGAATCGAAGGGAGGGAGCATGACGATGCGGACGGGGAGGGTGCGGGAGCGCATCGTTGTCCACGAAGAGCTGACGGTTCGGGAACGACAGGTCCTCGAGGCCGTGGTGCGCACCTACGTCGAGACCGCGGGTCCGGTTGGCAGCCATTCGGTGAACCGGCGTTGGAAGTTGGGCGTGTCGTCGGCGACCATCCGCAACACCATGGCGGATCTGGAGTCGAAGGGGTACTTGGCCCGGCCCCACGCATCCGCCGGTCGGGTCCCGACCGACACGGCCTACCGGTATTTCGTCGACCGCCTCATTCGCCCGGAGCCGCTGACCAGCGCGGAACGCGGCCGCCTCGAGGAGGAACTCGAACCGGACGCCGCCTCGCCGATCGAGCGTCTGGTGCGCCGCACCACCCGGGCGCTCAGCCTGATCAGTCACGAGCTGGGGCTGGCGCTGGTGCCGAGCCTGGACTCGGCGGTGCTCGAGAAGATCGAGCTCATCCGGCTCTCCTCCCAGAAGGCGCTCATGGTGGCCACCGTGCGCGATGGGCTGGTGCGCACCGTCTACGTCGACCTCCCTCTGGAGATTCCGCGCGATACGCTCGTCACACTGACGGTCATCCTGAACGAACGTCTCGCCGGGCTGACCTTCGCGCACCTGAGGGAGTCGCTTCCCGAGCGACTGCGCGATCCGGGCACGGACAGCGACACGGCCACCGAGCTGCTCAACATCTTCATGGAGTCCGCCCAGTCGCTGCTGGACTGGCCGGAGGCCGGGGACTCGCCGGTGCTCTTCGGGAAGACCTCGGTTCTGGCCAGCCAACCCGAGTTCACGAGCGGCCAGCGACTCAAGAGCCTGATCGAGCTGACCGAGCGCAACCAATTGATGGAGAGCGTGCTGAGCAACCGCAGCCACGGCGACGGCCTGCGCATCACGATCGGCCGGGAGCACCGGGACGAAGCGCTTTCGGGTTTCACGCTCGTGACGGCCGAATACCATGTGGGGGGGCTCAAGGGGGTGGTGGGCGTCATCGGGCCCACGCGGATGCCCTACGAGAAGGTCATCAGCCTGGTGGGCTATACTTCATCGCTGGTGAACGACATTCTGCGCTGAGCGCGGGGTCCGAATGGCAGACTACTACGAGACCCTCGGGGTGACCCGGGACGCGGACGTGGGGGAGATTCGCAAGGCGTATCGACGCTTGGCGATGCGGCATCATCCCGATCGCAACCAAGGTTCCCGGCAGGCCGAGGAGCGCTTCAAGGAGGTGACGCGCGCATACGAGGTGCTGAGCAACCCCGAGCGGCGGGAACTCTACGACCGCTACGGTGAGCAGGGGCTCGATCGTGGTCAGGGGAGAGGTGGGTTTGGCGGCTTCGATTTCTCCGACGCGATCGAGATCTTCATGCGCGACTTCGGAAGCGGGGGCGCCTTCGGCGACCTGTTCGGGCGCCGTCCGGCGGGCACCCCGCGAAGCCGGAAGGGCAAGGGAGTCCGTTTGCGTCTCCGGCTCACGCTGGCGGAGGTTGCGAGTGGCGTCGACAAGCGGTTGCGCGTGAGCCTTCTGGAGCCCTGCGGCGATTGCGGGGCCACCGGGGCGCTCGGCACCGGCGCGACCCGCTGCGGTGCGTGCGGCGGTACCGGGCAGGAGCGCATCAGCCAGCGTTCCCCCTTTGGACAATTCGTGAGCGTGCAACCGTGTCGCGCGTGCGGTGGAGAGGGGCAGGTGATTCGGGATCCTTGTCCCGCATGCCGCGGAGAGGGACGGGTGCGCGAGACATCCACCATCAAGGTCGAAGTCCCCGCGGGCGTGTCGTCGGAGAACTACATCACCCTGCGTGGGCGGGGGAACGCGGGGCCACGGGGGGGGCCGCGCGGCGACATCACCGTGCTCATCGAGGTGGAGGATCATCCCGACTTCAAACGGGACGGCAACGACCTCCTGCACGAGCTTCACGTGACCTTCACCCAGGCCGCCCTGGGCGATCACGTCGATGTCCCGACCGTCGAGGGACGCGCCCCGCTCGCGGTGCCCGCCGGCATCCAGGGAGGTCAGGTGCTGCGCATGCGTGGCTTGGGGCTTCCCGCCCTGGACGGGGGCGGGAGGGGCGACCTGCTCGTGCGCGTGCGGGTGTGGACCCCCGAGGATCTCGACCGGCGGCAGCGGGAGGCGTTCGAGCGGTTGCGGGAGGTGGAGGATCCCGTTCCCCGGCATGCCGCGCGGGACGGGAAGGGGTTCTGGACACGCGTGAAGGAGGCTTTCGCGTCGTAGCGCCCGGCCCGTTTCGGTCCGCTCGTCGATGAAGCCCGATCGCTGGCTCGAGGTGGTGGCCACCGCGCCCGACGCGGCCGCCGTGGGGCCGTTGGCCAACGAGCTCGTGCGGAGGGGTGCGCGCGCGGTGGTGGAGGGAGCGGATCGCGCGCTCCTGACCTACTTCCCCCCTCCCGCCGACGTCCCGGCCTTCCTCGCCGCGCTTGGCGACGCGTTGAGCCGCGTCGCGGGCCAGGCGACCGATCTCGACTGGCGCTGGCAGCCCCACGAGGAATGGGCGGAGACGTGGAAGCGGGGCCTCGGACCCATGCGCGTCAGTCGGCGCATCACCGTTGCGCCCACTTGGGATGTGCCGGCCGAGCCGGTGGGTGGCGCGCTGGTCATCCTGGACCCCGGCGTGGCGTTCGGCACCGCCCGGCACGCCTCCACCCGGTGCGCGCTTCGGCTGCTGGACGCCGTGGTTCAGCCGGGGGCCGCCATCGCCGACGTGGGCACCGGTTCGGGCATCCTCGCCATCGCCGCGGCCAAGCTGGGCGTTGGGCGCGTGGTGGCGGCCGACAACGACCCCCTCGCGTGCGCGGCCGCGCGCGACAACGTGAACGCCAACGGCGTCGGGGGCGTGGTCTCCATCCATGAAGGGGAGGTGTCGCCCGAATGGCTGGCGGCGCGACACGCGCTTGACGGGGTGGCCGCGAACATCGAAAGCGGCGTGTTGACCGCGCTCCTGCCGGGGTTCGCCGCAGCCTTGGCCCCGGGAGGTTGGCTCCTGGTGTCGGGGCTGCTCGCGGAGCAGTCCGGCGACTTCGCCTACGAGGCGGCACCCTTCGGTTTCCGCCTTCGGGACGACGACGCCGAGGACGGCTGGTGGGCCGGGACGTTTCGCCTCGTGGCGGGATGGGCGGACGGATAGGTGGGTCGGAGCTTCTCGGCCGCGCGTCTCTCGCGCAGGCGGCGGTGCTCCCTCAGCAGGCGGAACCAGCGGTTGACGGCGGACGGGGACTTCACGTCGAGGCTTCGGGCGAGCCACGCCAGCGTGCGCTGGTTCAAGCGCACCAGCGGATCTCCGGGCGCGTGACCGCGATCATCGGTGTCGATCAGGACGATCCACGGGCACGGCGTGAGGCATTGCTCCGAGAGTAGCTGGCGGTACGCGCCCGGCAGTTTGTGCAGGTGGCCGGCGGTCCACGCGCCACGCATGGGATCGAGGAGGCGGAAACTGTCAGGGTCGTGGAGCACGGCCTCGACCACGCGCGTGGCCGCCGGTTCCGGAGCTCCCTCCCGGCCGAGCCTGCGCATGAGCGTGTCCAAGCTGGTGGCGATGGTGCCGGTCTCCGACATCAGCCGGTTGATTCGTTCCGCGATCTCGTGCACCCGAAGCCTCCGTCCCGCGTGGGCGCCGGGATGTCCCCTGCGGGGGATATCCATGGCCCTTGGCGAGTCCCCTTGGATGAGTCCCAAGTAGGTTAGGATCCCGGGGCTGGCGCTCCCATGGCCGAATGGGACCTCTTCGGATCGCGCCGACTCGTTGACCCTCCGGGGGGCGCCGAATACCTTCCTTCTCCCGTCCCCGACCCCCCGCCCGCGCCGTCAGGGAGGGCGGTGCATGAACGCGCCATCCTGATGGAACACTCCCTCGAAGTTCTCGGGCTTCCCGAAGTGCTCGCGCGCGTCGCGGCCTCGGCGTCCAGCGATGCGGGTCGCGCCGCCGTGCTCGCGCTCAGACCGGCCTCCCGGGCGGACGTCGTTCGGCGCGAACTCGCGCGGGTGCGCGAGACCGCCCGTCTCGCCGGCGCGGCTCGATCCCTTTCTGAGATTCCCGACGCGCGTCCCGCTTTGCGCCGGCTTCGCGCCAGGGGAGGGGTGCTCTCCCCCACAGAGCTTCACTCGATGGGCGTCCTGCTCAGGTCCGGCCGCCAACTCGCGCACGACCTCGCGAACGCGGATCCCCCGCTTCCGCTGCTGGATCCACTGCGGGAGCGGCTCGTGGTCGATCACGCGCTCGAGGAGCGCATCCTGCGCACCGTTGACCGCGCCGGCGCGGTGCTGGATGCGGCCAGCCCGGAGCTCGCGCGCCTGCGTCTCGGGATCAAGCGCGGTCGCGCGGGCGTCGTCGGGCGACTTGAGTCGTACATGCGCACCCTCCCGGCCGCGTGGTCCATTCCCGACGCCTCCGTGACCGTGCGCGAGGGACGGTACGTGATCCCCGTGCGACGGGCGGGGCACAGCCGGGTTGGCGGCGTCGTTCACGGCACCTCGGCCAGCGGCGCCACGCTCTTCATCGAGCCGCCCCTGGCGATCGAGGCGATGAACGGGATTCGCGAGCTGCAGTCGGCCGAGGTGCGCGAGATCGAACGGGTGTTGGCGGAATGCACCGGCGCGTTGGCCGGCCTCCGCGAGGAGCTGACGGGGAGCCAGGAGGCGCTCATCGACTTCGATTCGCTCGACGCCCGGGCGCGCACCGCTCTGGCGTGGAAGGGTCATGTCCCGGCCCTGTCGTCCGGAGGCGAACACGCGTTGCGCATCGTCCAGGGGCGGCATCCTCTGCTGGCCCTGCGGGAGGATGTGGCGGTCGTTCCCTTCGACCTGCTGCTGGCGCCGGACGAACGGGTGCTGGTCGTGTCGGGTCCCAACACGGGTGGCAAGAGCGTGTTTCTGAAGTCCGTCGGGCTCATCTGCGTGCTCGCGCAATGCGGGGTCGTTCCGCCGGTGGGCGCGGGCACCCGCATCCCGGTCTTTCGTGGGTTTTTCGCCGACATCGGGGATGGGCAATCCGTGGAGGACGATCTCTCGACGTTCGCCGCCCACCTCGCCAACCTGAAGGACATCCTCGCGCGCGCGGACGATGCGGCCCTGGTGCTCATCGACGAGATGGGGACCGGCACCGATCCGAACGAGGGCGCCGCCTTGTCGGCGGCGGCGCTCGAAGCGCTGGCGGAGCGAGGTGCCCGGGTTGTGGTCACCTCCCACCTCGGACAGCTCAAGCGGTTGGCCACGCCCGGAAGCCGCATCGTCAACGGGTCCCTGCACTTCGATCCCGAGCGCACGCGCCCCACCTATCGCTTTCGGAAGGGGCGGCCGGGGCGTAGCTACGGGCTCGCCATCGCCCGTTCCCTGGGGTTTGAGCGATCGGTGATCGCCGGGGCCGAGGCTCGTCTCTCGCGCGACGAGGTGCGAATGGATGAGCTGCTGGGGCGGTTGGAGGAATTGGAGGTCGATGCCGCCCGCGCCAAGGCCGCCCTTGTCGCCAAGGAGGAGGAGGTGGAGGGGCGCGCCCGGGAGAACGCCGCGTTGGCCGCCACGCTGGAGGCTCGTCGGCGCGGAATGGCGGAGGAGGAGCGCGCCGCTCTTCGGCGCGCCGAGGCGGAGGCGCGCCGCGTTTTGCTGGAGGCCCGCCGCGAGGTGGAGCGCGCCATCGCGGAGGTGCGCGCCGGTGGCGAGGAGGAGGAGGTTGCCTCGGGTGCCCGCCGACGGGTGGAGGCCGCCGCCGAACGGCATCGACGCGCGCCCGACCCCGCCCCCTCCCGCCCCCCCACCCGCCTCCGTCCCGGCGACCCGGTGCGCCTCGCGAACGGAGGCGCCACCGCCACCGTGGTGGAAGTCCGCCCGGGGCGCGCGCTCGTGGAAGCCCGGGGCGGCCTCAGGCTGCAGGTCCCGCTTCAAGGTCTCGTGGCCGCCCCGGGCGCGGCCCGCCCGGAGCCGGAGCCGCGGCCGGCGGGCCGGTCGTTCCCGACCCTCGACCCGCCGCCCATCGACTCCGACCTGCGCGGGTTGCGGGTGGATGCCGCGGCCGCCCGCCTGCGCGGCATCCTCGACCGGGCGGTGGTGGCCGACATGCCCGAGTTGCGCCTCATCCACGGCAAGGGCACGGGCGCCCTGCGCGCCATGGTCGCCGAGCTGCTGGAGGAGGACCCGCGCGTGCGGGAGTACCGTTCCGGCGGCGTGGGGGAGGGGGGCGCGGGCGTAACCGTGGTGACGCTCGCGTGATCCCGGACGACCAGGTCGAGGAGGTGCGCGCGCGCTCCGACATCGTCGCCGTCATCGGAGAGTTCCTCCCGCTCAAGAGAGCGGGCAAGGACTACCGCGCGCTCTGTCCCTTCCACGAGGAGAAGACGCCCAGCTTCTACGTTGTTCCCGCCAAGGGCTTCTACAAGTGTTTCGGCTGCGGGGCGTCGGGCGACCTGTTCTCGTTCGTCATGAAGCGCATGGGGCTCGACTTCACGGAGGCGGTCAAGTACGCCGGCCGCAAGGCGGGGGTCAACGTGCGCGAAGTGAGGGGGCGGCCCGAATCGGTGGATCCCAACCGTCCCCTGCACGAGGCCAACGCCTTCGCGCGCGAGTACTACCGGGAACGGCTCATCGGCGGGGACGCCGGCCGGCCGGCGCGCGAGTACCTGAAGGGACGGGGCATCGACGCGGACACCGCGGAGCGCTTCGGCATCGGCTACGCTCCCGACGAATGGCAGGGCCTGCGCGAGGCCGCCGCCCAACACGGCATCGACGACACCGTCCTTCTGGACGCGGGTCTGGTGACGGCGAGCGAGCGTTCGGGAGAGCCCTACGACCGGTTCCGGAGTCGCGTCATCTTCCCCATCGAAGGGCTGACCGGGAACGTCGTGGCCTTCGGAGGCAGGCTCTTCGGGTCGGGCAAGGGGGCCAAGTACCTGAATTCGCCCGAGACGCCGGTCTATCGCAAGGGCGAGGAGCTCTACGGCCTCCACCGGGCGCGGCACGAGATCCGCAAGGAGGGCATGGCGCTGCTGGTGGAGGGCTACACCGACGTCGTGTCGCTGGTGGCGCACGACGTGCCCAACGTGGTCGCCTCCCTGGGCACCGCGCTGACGTCCCTTCAGGCCCGCCTGCTGGCTCGGTTCGCGTCCAAGGCGTGCCTCCTCTACGACAGCGACCCGGCCGGTCTGAGGGCCACCTTCCGCGCCGCGGACGTCCTGCTGGCCGCGGGCGTTCACGCCTTCGTGGTGACCCTGCCCAAGGGCGAGGACCCGGACTCGGTGGCGCGTCGCGAGGGGCGGGAGGGGCTGATGGCGTACGTGACCGACGCGGTCGACGTGCTCGACCGAAAGCTGCACATGCTGGCCGGACGCGACCGTCTGTCCTCCATCGACGGCATCCGCGATGCCGTCGACCGCCTTCTGCCGACCCTGCGCGCGGCCACCGACCCGGCGCTGCGCGACATCTACATCTCGAAGGTGGCGGCGGAGACGGGCGTGCGCCGGGAGACGCTGGAGGAGGAGATCGCGCGCGCGCCCGCGGCACCCGCGACCAGGGCCGCCCCAGCGCCCCGTCCCCGGGTTCGGCGTGCGCGCGGGCCGCGCATGGGCGCCGAGCACCAGCTCCTGCGGGTGCTCGCGCGCGACCGGCGGTTCATCGACCGCGCGAGCGAGGCGGTGGGCCCCGAGGATTTTGTCGATCCGGCCCACCGCGCCATATTCCGGGCGCTGACCGAGAACCCGGAGCTGGACCGGGCGCCGGAGGGGATGGGAGCGGTTGCCGCCGCCCGGCTTGCGGACCTGCTCGCGGATGACGAAGAGGTGGCCCACGCGGCGCGCGTGCTCGACGACTCGGTGCGCAGGATGCGTGGCGCGCCTCTGGTCGAACGGGCGGAGGAGCTGAGAGCGATGATCGGCCGGGAGCCGGACCAGGAGCGGAAACGGCAATTGACCTCCGAGCTGGCGGAGCTGCAGCGAGAGAAGCGCGAACTCGATCCTTCCCACTGGGTCTCGGCCGTCCGACCCCGCCCGCGTCCCCAAGCGGGACCCGCATCCACCGAGGAGAACCCCTAGCCGTGCCGACCTACGCATCGTTGCAGGAGCTACAGGAGCTCGACGCACAAATCGACCGCGCCACCTCCCGCATCGAGGGATTCGACCCCCTGCTGGAGGAGCTGGAATCGAGCGCGCGGGAGCTGGAGGCCAGGATCGAACGCACCCGCACGCGACTCACGGAACTGCGGGTTGCGGAGCGCCGGCTGGAGCGGACCGCCGAGGAGAAGCGGAACCGCCTGCGAATGCTGAGGGACCGACTTCTGAAGGTGCACAACCTGCGGCAGGAGGCCGCGGTGCGCGCCGAGATGGATCTTCTGAATCGCTCCGTCGACGGAGACGAGCAGGAGGCGTTGGCCCACCTGGACCAGATCCGCAAACGGGAGGAGGAGGCCGAGCGGCTGGAGGGGGAGCGACGGGAGGAGCGTGAGAAGGCCGGACCGCGCAGACGGGAGATCGAGCGGGAGCGGCGGGAGGTGGAGTCGTCGCTCGCCGCGCTGCGGACCCGCAGGGAGGCGTGCGCCGCCGGACTGGATGGGCCGGAGCGCGAGGTGTACGAGGGTCTGCGGTCCAGCCGCAAGGGCGCGATCGTCCTACCCATCACCGCGGATGGAGCGTGCGGGCGGTGTTTCTCCGTGGTCCCGCTGCAGGTCCAGGCGGAGGTCAACGGCGGCCGCACTCTGCGGCGATGCGAGGCGTGCGGGATCATCTTCGCGCCCCGGGAAGACGAATCCTAGGGGGTGGTCCCGGCGGCGGGGCCGCGGTCCTCCGCACGGTCTCCGTTAAGCCGAGCATCGTACTTGCGGTTTCTCCGGGAACGCTCCATGCTGCTCGATCCACGGTGGCGTGTGCCCCACGCGTCATTCTGATCGAGTGCGCGAGGCACTCGTCCCAGAGCCCCATTCGCGGAGGAGTGAAAAGATGGAGACCAATCGCCCCCCCCCTTCCAGCTGGCGGATCCGACGGTTCGTTACGCCGTTGGCCCTGTTGGCCACAACCGCCTGTTCCGACGACGCGCTGAATCTCTCGCCGGAACTGGTCCCGGAGGCCACCGTCGGTTCCGTGCACGCGGACAACGGCGCCGCGTCCGTCTCGACGCTTTCCGAACGGGATATTCTCGAGCTCTTCTACGATTCGGCGGGTGGAAGCGGTTGGACCAACAACGACGACTGGCTCTCGGACAAGCCGCTGGGCGAGTGGTATGGCGTGGAGGTGAATGATTCGGGCAGAGTGATCAAGCTCGATCTGGATAGGAACGGATTGTCCGGTACCCTGACGAGAGCGCTGGATGGGCTGACCGAGCTCGAGTCGCTGGAGCTCTACAGAAACAACCTTGCGGGCGGGCTGCCGGCGGAGCTCGGCAACCTCGCCAGCTTGAGGGAGCTCCATCTGTGGCACAATTCCTTCTCCGGCCAAATTCCAGAGGAGCTGGGGGACCTCGACAGCCTCACGAGCCTTCACGTCGGAACGAACGGGTTTTCCGGGAGCATCCCACCCGAACTTGGCGACCTCGCCAACCTGACGTCCCTGAATCTCGGCGTCAATTCGTTCTCCGGCTCGATCCCGGCCGAGCTGGGGAACCTGACCAAGCTCGAGGTCTTGAACTTCGGACGGAACAACCTGTCCGGTTCCGTTCCCTCCAGCCTCGGCGATCTGACGAACTTGGAGGAGCTGTATCTGGACTTCAATCAACTATCGGGACTGCTCCCACGGGAACTCCCGGAGGGTCTGGCGAACCTCGACTATCTGGATTGGTCCGTCAACGACGGGCTCTGCGCGCCCGACACGGATTTCTTCGACACGTGGCTCGCCGGCATCGAGGACGTGGGTGGTGACCGGTGCTCCGACCGGGATTTGCTTAAGATCTTCTACGATTCGACGGGCGGAGATGGCTGGACGCGCAACGACGACTGGCTCTCGTACAGGCCGCTGGGCGAGTGGTATGGCGTGGAGGTCAACGATGCGGGCCGGGTGACCAAGCTCGATCTGGACGGGAACGGATTGGTCGGCACACTGCCGGGAGTGCTGGAGGAGCTGACCGAGCTCGAGACACTGGAGCTCTACAGAAACAACCTTGCGGGCGGGCTGCCGGCAGCGCTCGGCAACCTCGCCAAGCTGAAGGAGCTCCATCTGTGGCACAATTCCTTCTCCGGCCAGATTCCGGAGGAGCTGGGGGACCTCGACAGCCTCACGAGCCTTCACGTCGGAAACAACGGGTTTTCCGGGAGCATCCCACCCGAACTTGGCGACCTCGCCAACCTGACGTCCCTGAATCTCGGCGTCAATTCGTTCTCCGGCTCGATCCCGGCCGAGCTGGGGAACCTGACCAAGCTCGAGTTCTTGAACTTCGGATCCAACAACCTGTCCGGTTCCGTTCCCTCCAGCCTCGGCGATCTGACGAACTTGGAGGAGCTGTATCTGGACTTCAATCAACTATCGGGACTGCTCCCACGGGAACTCCCGGAGGGTCTGGCGAACCTCGACTATCTGGAGTGGCACAGCAACGACGGGCTCTGCGCGCCCGACACGGATGTCTTCGACACGTGGCTCGCCGGCATCTTTGACTCGTTTGGTCCCCGGTGCTCCGACCGGGAGTTGCTTAGGATCTTCTACGATTCGACGGGCGGAGATGGCTGGACGCGCAACGACAACTGGCTCTCGTACAGGCCGCTGGGCGAGTGGTATGGCGTGGAGGTGAATGATTCGGGCCGGGTGACCAAGCTCGATCTGGACGGGAACGGATTGGTCGGCACACTGCCGGGAGTGCTGGAGGAGCTGACCGAGCTCGAGACACTGGAGCTCTACAGAAACAACCTTGCGGGCGGGCTGCCGGCAGCGCTCGGCAACCTCGCCAAGCTGAAGGAGCTCCATCTGTGGCACAATTCCTTCTCCGGCCAGATTCCGGAGGAGCTGGCGGACCTCGACAGCCTCACGAGCCTTCACATCGGAACGAACGGGTTTTCCGGGAGCATTCCACCCGAACTTGGCGGCCTCGCCAACCTGAGATCCTTGAATCTCGGCGTCAATTCCTTCTCGGGCTCCATCCCGGCCGAGCTGGGGAATCTGACGAACCTCGAATACCTCAACTTTGGAACCAACAACCTGTCCGGTTCCGTTCCCTCCAGCCTCGGCAATCTGACGAGTTTGGAGGAGCTGTATCTGGACAGCAACCAACTATCGGGATCGATCCCACCCGAGCTTCCGGCGGGTCTGGCGAACCTCGACTCTCTGCATTGGTACAGCAACGACGGGCTCTGCGCGCCCGACACGGCCGCCTTTGACACGTGGCTCGCCGGCATCGGAAACACGATTGGTCCCAGGTGCGCCCCGCCCGGACCCCCGCCCGCCCCGACCATCGACAGCGTGGTGGCGGGCGCGAACCCGGGCACTCTCGACGTGGTTTGGAGCTGGAGCCTGGGCAGCTCGGCCTGCGACAACGTCGTCGCCTATTTCGTCGACTACAAGAAGAGCAGCGAGTCCGCGTGGAACACGTACGCGGCTTGGGACGCGAACGACGCCGATCACGGCACCTACCAGGTCTGGGAAGACCTTGGGACGTCGGTGTCGTTCAAGCGGTTCACGATTGGACCGTCGACCACCGGTCACAATCCGGGCGAGGTGGGCGTGACGCTCGACGACGTCCAGTACGATGTCCGCGTGCACATCTACTCGCGAGCCTGCGAGGCCGGCGACAGCAATCCGTACGGGACGAGTGCGCCCATGAGCGGCTGGCCGGGTTCCTCCGGCGGCAGCTGAGGGCCAACCCTACCCATCCATCGCCCCCCCGGTCCGGTCCCGCTCGCCGGCGACCGGGCCGGGGGGGCGCCTCTCATCCCGCCCGACCTGACGCGACGCGGCCCCTTCCCGCATATTGGGGGCGATGCGCAACCCGTCACGACAACCGGCAGCCCCGTCGGGGCGCGGATGACCATGCCCCGCAACGCCGGTGCCGCTCCGCGCCCACCGACCCGTTCCCGGACCGCCAAGCCGAGCCCGCCGGAGCCCGGCGCCCTGCCCCCGGCGCCCGCCCCCCGCTGGAGCGTCGCCCCCACCCCACCCGCCCGCCAGGTCGCCGAACTGCGCCGCCGGCTCCACCTGCCCCGCGCGATGTGCGTGGTGCTGGCCGTGCGTGGACTGGGCGAACCCGACGCGGCGCGCGCGTACCTGCGCCCCTCGCCGGATGCACTGCCGGATCCGGCGCTGCTCGCCGATGCCAGGCGCGCGTGCGCGCGCATCCTGCGGGCGGTCGAGCGGGGCGAGAAAATCCTGGTGCACGGCGACTACGACGTAGACGGCATCGCGGCCGCGGCGCTCCTGACCCGCTGCCTGCGCGCGTTGGGAGGACGGGTCGTCCCCTTCGTGCCCCATCGCCTGCGCGACGGGTACGACTTCGGCCCGGCGGGGCTGGAGGCCGCCCGCGCGGCCGGAGCGACCCTCCTCGTCACCGCTGATTCCGGGACGCGCGCCCTGGAGGCGGTGGAGGCGGCGCGCCGCGCCTCGGTGGACGTCATCGTCACCGACCACCACACCCCCGGCCCGACCCTTCCGCGCGCGCTCGCGGTGGTCAACCCGCGCCGGGAGGACTGCGCCTACCCGAACCAGGACCTTTCGGGGACGGGCGTGGCGTTCGAGCTCGCGCGCCTGCTGGGCCGCATGACCGGGTCGGACGCCATCGGACCGCTCCCGCACGCGGAGCTGCTCGCGCTCGCCACCATCGCCGACCTGGTGCCCCTCTCGCGCCACAACCGCCTTCTGGTCCGTCGCGGCCTCGAGGCCATGCCGGAGACCGACAACGCCGGCCTGCGCGCGCTCATGCGGGTGGCGCGGGTGCGTGGGCCGGTCACCCCCGGCCAGGTCGGGTTCACCTTGGCGCCCCGCATCAACGCGGCGGGACGGGTGGGCGAGTCGCGGCGCGCGCTCGACCTGCTGCTCACCGACGACCGGGACGAGGCCGCGCGTCTGGCGCGTGCGCTGGAGTCGTACAACGCCGAGCGCAAGCGGACGGAGGCGCGCGTACTCCAAGAGGCGCTGGCGCGGCTGGCGTCGTCCTACGATCCCGCGCGCGACTACGGATTGGTGTTGGCGTCGCGCGACTGGCATCCCGGGGTCATCGGCATCGTGGCCTCCCGGATCGTGGACCGACTGCACCGGCCGACCATCCTCGTCTCGGTGGACGGCGCCACCGCCCGCGGGAGCGCCCGTTCCATCCCCGGCTTCGACATTCTGGCCGCCGTCACGCGCGGCCGGCGCCACCTCGACCGTTTCGGCGGACATCGGCAGGCGGCGGGCATGAGCCTCGCGCCCGAGCGCATCGATGCCTTCCGGACTTCGTTCAACGAGGCCGCCCAACGCGAGCTCGCCGGCCAGGAGCTGCGCCCGAGCCTCGTCGCCGACGCGGAGATCCGGTTGGGGGAGGTGACGGAGCCGCTGGTTCGCTACCTGCGACACATGGGACCGCACGGCATCGGGAATCCACGCCCGCTCTTCCTGGCGCGCGGAATCACGGTGGACGGACCGGTCCGGACGCTGAAGGGAGCCCATCTCAAGATGCGCCTGCGTGACCGCACGGGGACGCTGGATGCGATCGGCTTCCGAATGGCGGACCGGGTCGATCCGGCCGCGCTCGCGCACGGGCCGGTCGAGGCCGTGTTCCGCCTGAAGCTGGACCACTACCGCGGGGTCGCGCCTCCTCAAGCCGAACTCGCGGGCATCGGCGCGCCTCCGTCCCGTGGCGCCAGCCCGGCGCGCGCGCCCGTCGAGTCGGCGACGTGAGGATCATCGCGGGCCGCTGGGGCGGCCGCCGCCTGAAGCCGCTGGGCGGCGGTCGCGGTGTGCGCCCCACCTCCGACCGGGTGCGCGAGGCCTGGATGGCCGCGCTGGGCGCGGATGTGGAGGGGGCCGTGGTCGTGGACCTGTTCGCGGGGTCGGGGGCGCTCGGGCTCGAGGCCCTCAGCCGCGGAGCCCGCCACGTCACCTTCGTGGAGCTTGCCCAGGGCGCGCTGCGCGTCCTGCGCGCGAACATCGCTCTGCTCGGAGCGGGCGACGTCACGCGGGTGGTGCGCGCCGACGCTCTGGGGTACGCCAAACGCATGGGCCGGCGCGAGGTCGATCTGGCCCTGGCCGATCCGCCCTACGGACGCGGTCTGGCGGAGCGCCTGCTCGACCGGTACCACGAGCATCCGTTTGCGGACGCCCTCTGGGTGGAGCATCGTTCCCGGGAGGAGCCGCCGGGTTGTCCCGGGTATCGGCTGCGGCGGCGAGTGTACGGCAACACCACGTTGACCCATGTGGAGGCGGACCCATGAGCGGTGCCAGGAATCTGGTCGCCATCTACCCCGGATCGTTCGACCCCGTGACGCTCGGGCACGAGGACATCGTGCGACGCACGCTGCGCGTCGCCGACAAGGTCGTCGTCGCGGTGGCGCACAGCTCGACCCAGTCGAAGCGCGAGTTGTTCGATGTCGATGAGCGGGTTCGCCTTCTGCGGGAGGTGTTTCGGGAGGAGGCGCGCGTGGAGAGCACGTCCTTCGAGGGCCTGCTGGTGGACTTCGTCCGCGCCCGCGGGGCCCGCTTCATGGTTCGTGGCCTGCGCGCCGTGTCGGACTTCGAGTACGAATTGCAGATGGCCCAGATGAATCGCCAGCTGTGGCCGGACGCCGAGACCCTGTTTCTCATGCCGGACGTGTCGTACGCGTTCCTCTCCTCCTCCCTGGTTCGCGAGGTCGCGGTCCTGCGTGGCGACGTCTCCCGCTTCGTCTCCCCGCTTGTGGCTCGCGGGATCCGTCGCAAGCTTGCGGAACGGGACCGCACCGACGGGTGACGGGGCGGGGGTCGGTCCGGCGGCCCGCGGACGGACTCCCCCCGGCATTCGTGTTGCCCAACCCCGCGAGCTTGCCTTAAACTGCCGGTCACTTCGCCCGACCTTCCCAAACCGCGGGTGGATCCGGCACGGATTCCATCGGAACACGGGGACCTCGGAATGCCCTTCATCGTGGAACAATCCGGCGCGATCACCATCATCGGCGTAACCGGCCACCTGATCGTGGCCAATCGCCAAGAGCTCAAGCACATCGTACTCGAGCGGCTGGGGACGGGAGACCGCGAATTCCTCATCGACTTCGAGAAGACCGGCTACATCGATTCCTCCGGGTTGGGGGTACTGGTGTCCCTGTCCAAGAAGGTGCGGGAGCGGGGCGGGGAACTTCGGCTGGCGGGGCTCAACGAGGACCTGCGCACCCTCTTCCAGCTCACCAAGCTCGACTCCCTGTTCTCCATTGTGGATTCGCGCGAGGAAGGCCTCCGGGACGCTTGAGTCGAGGCGGCGCGTTGGGAGCCACCGCCCGGCGGCGACCCATGGATCCGGAGCTGGTTTTCCACCTCCCGAGCGACATCCTCCACATCGAGGACGCGGTCGAGCGGGTGGTGGCGCGCTGCCACCGCTTCATCGAGGTCGAACGAAGGGCCAGCCGCGTCCGCATGAACCTTCGGGTGGCCCTCGCCGAGGCGCTCTCCAACGCGATGTTGTATGGCAACGGCGCCGATCGATCGAAGCGCGTGCGGGTGGAGCTCACGATCACCGCGAAGGCCATCATCGCCAAGGTCACCGACGAGGGCCGGGGGTTCGACTACGAGGACATCCCGGACCCGACCACCCCCGAAGGCCTTCTGAGACCCGACGGGCGCGGGATCTTCCTGATGCGCAAGTTGCTGGACGAGGTCTCGTTCAACGAGCGGGGCAACTCCGTCACGCTGCTGCTGAAACGCAATCCGGCGCGACCCGAATGAGCGACTCCCGCGCCGCGCGACTCCCGCGCTCCGCTCACGCGATGCTGGACGAGTTCG
Organism: Longimicrobiales bacterium; assembly: GCA_965221265.1. Lineage (GTDB taxonomy): Bacteria > Gemmatimonadota > Gemmatimonadetes > Longimicrobiales > Gaopeijiaceae > BD2-11. Next base: position 1,937,790 of record OZ244873.1, read on the forward strand.
CGACGTGCTTTCCCTGGCGGTTGGGCGTGCGCGATCTGGCCTCGGGTCGCTCGCTGTACCCCGAAACGGCCGGATCCGACCTCGGGGCCGACGGAGATCCGGATCCGTTCCTCGCCCGTCGATTGAGCACCCGCGAGGGCCGTAGCCTGGAGCTCGCGGTTCGGCCCGCGGACCCCGCGCTGGCCCCGGCGGCCGACCTGCTGTGTTCGCAGCTTGTGCGGGTCCTGGACGCCGAGCAGGAGGTCGACTTCCTGAGCGGCGAGCTGTCGGCGCGCTACGAGGAGATCAACCTCCTCTACTCGATCAGCGAGATCCTGGGCTCGATTCTGGAGCTCGGAGAGGCCGCGAGCGTCATTCTCAACGAGGTGTGTGGCGTGCTCGGCGCCCGCCGAGGCTCGCTCTGGGTCTACGATGCCGACGATGGCCTGCTGCACCAGGTCGCCGCCGAGGGCGTCGCCGGACTCGAGGGCCCGCTCGATCCCGCCGGCGCCATGCTCACCGCGCGGGTGTTCCGGGAACGCGAGGCGATCATCGGCACCGGCGAGGATGGCGGCCTCGCCGCGGCCCCCAACCTGCGCTCCGAGTCGGCCCTCTCCGTGCCCATCCAGTACGCGCCGCAGGCGGGCGAGGCGCGCACGGTCGGCGTCATCAACCTCTTCGGACGCAGGGGCGGAAGCGCCTTCTCCGCCGGAGACCGCAAGCTGCTGACCGCCATCGCCAGCCAAATCGGCGCCGCGCTCGAGAATCACCGGCTCTTCCGCGAGAGCAAGGCGCGGGATCGGATGGCATACGAGATGGAGCTGGCCCACAACCTCCAGATGCGGCTCCTTCAGCCGGTCGACCAGCTGGGGCTGAGCCAGGTGGCGGCGCGGGTGGAGCCGGCCGAACAGGTGGGCGGCGACTTCTACCACTTCATCAAGCTCTCGGAGGGCCGACTGGGCGTCATGATCGGCGACGTGTCGAGTCACGGGTTCCCCGCGGCGCTCATCATGGCGCTGGCCCTTTCGGCCGCCTCCATCTTCGCGGGCGAGGCGGAGCGTCCGGCCCAGGTGCTCCGCCACGTGGACGACGCGCTGCGCGACGAGCTCGAGACCACCGAGATGTTCCTGACGCTTTTCTGCGGCGTGCTGGATCCCTCCGCCGGCGAGCTGGTGTATTCCAACGCGGGCCACCCCCACGCGTTCATCTTCCGGCCGGGCGAGCGGGAGCGGCGCTTGGCGGCCACCGACCCGCCGGTCGGCATCGCCGGGCCGGGCGCCTATTCCGAGACCAGCGTCCCGTGGGTCGCGGAGGAGGATCTGCTGTTTCTGTTTACCGACGGTCTCTCGGACTCGCTGGCCACGAGCGGATCGCGCAGCGGAGAGGAGGCGGTGCTGGCGCAGGCGCGGGAGCGGGTGGAGGAAGGGCCGGCCGCCATTGTGGACGCGCTCTTCCGGCTCGCCGCCCAGCCGACGCGCGCCATTCCCGCGGACGACCGCACCGCCATCGCACTGAGGCTCTGACGGCCCATGGACGAACTCCTCCCGGCATTCGAGCGGCGTGGCATCCGCGCCGGGCCGCTGCGCTCGGCGTTGCCTTTCGTCCCGGTAGCGCTGCTACCGGGCCTTCAAGGCGCCTTGCCAGCCCGGCGCCTCGCCGCTCTCGGTGCTCGGGCGGATTCATCCACGGACTTGGAGCAGCCCGCGGACGAACTCCCCCCGGCATTCGAGCGGCGTGGCATCCGCGCTGGACCGCTACGCTCGGCGTTGCCTTTCGTCCCGGTAGCGCTGCTACCGGGCCTTCAAGGCGCCTTGCCAGCCCGGCGCCTCGCCGCTCTCGGTGCTCGGGCGGATTCATCCACGGACTTGGAGCAGCCCGCGGACGAACTCCCCCCGGCATTCGAGCGGCGTGGCATCCGCGCTGGACCGCTACGCTCGGCGTTGCCTTTCGTCCCGGTAGCGCTGCTACCGGGCCTTCAAGGCGCCTTGCCAGCCCGGCGCCTCGCCGCTCTCGGTGCTCGGGCGGATTCATCCACGGACTGCTAGGCCGTGCGGCCGAAACGCTCCCTCGGCCAGAACTTTCTGGTGGACGCCAATCTACAGCGGGCCATCGTGAGGGCGCTCAACGTCCGAGCTACCGACGAGGTGTTGGAGATCGGGCCCGGGACGGGCGCGCTGACGCGTCATCTGGTGGGGCGGCCGCGCCGGCTCGTGCTCGTGGAGCTGGACCGCGAGCTGGCCGCCCGCCTCGGTGGGGAGCTGGAGGGACGCCCGGACGTCACCCTCGTGCGCGGCGACATCCTCGACCTCGACCTCGAAGCGATCACCGAGGACGTCCCGGCCCTCAAGGTGATCGGCAACATTCCGTACAACCGCACCTCGCCCATCGTTTTCCACCTTCTCGAACGTCCGCGTCCGGCCGAGATCGTGATCATGGTGCAGAAGGAAGTCGCCGAGCGCATGGTGGCGGCTCCCGGCGGCAAGACCTACGGCGCCCTGTCGGTGGGGGTGCGGGGAGTGGCGCGGGTCGAGCGTCTTCTGACGGTGCGTCGAACGGCGTTTCGTCCCGTCCCGCGAGTGGATTCGGTCGTCGTGCGCATTCGACCCTTCCACCCTCCGCGCACGTCGGCGGCGCGCGAGCGTGCCGTGCGCGCCCTCGCCCGGGCCGCCTTCCAGCGTCGCCGCAAGCAGTTCCAGCGGATTCTCCGGGACGACCCCCGCTACCGTTTGGACCGTCGCGCGGTGGCGGAGGTGGAGGAGCGCGGCGAGTTCGACTTGACGCGTCGCCCCGAGACCTTCGCGCCCGAGGAGTTCGCGAGGCTCACCAGGGTGCTGGAGCGTGTCGAGGGCGCCGCCCGGCCGCGAATCGCGACCTCGGAAGGGGGTGGTGGGGCGCGCGGCGCGGACGGCGGTCGGTCGACCCCGCCCGGACGCGCGGGGCCCACGTGAGCGCGAACGGGAGATCGTGGGTCGAGACCCTCGCGCGGCTCCTCGGCGACGGGCCGCTCCACCCGGACGAGCTGGCTCGGAGGGCGACCCGGCGGCGCGTCTTCGAACGGGAATCACCCGAGCTGATCGCGTCGCTGTTGGGACCCGATCCCCGGTTTCGCCTGAATCGCGAGGGGTGTTGGGAGCTGACGCCGGGCTTGGCCGGGGTCCGCTCGTCGCTCGACTTTCTCGACTACGCGGTGGTGGATGTGGAGACGACCGGAGGCGCCTACGAGGAAGGCCACCGGATCACCGAGGTGGCCATCGTGGAGCTGCGCGAAGGCGTCGTGACCCGGGAGTTCCAGAGTCTGGTCAACCCCGGACGGGGCATCGCGTCGCGCGTGACCCGGCTAACGGGGATCGGCGCGGCCACGGTCGCGGAGGCGCCCCGGTTCCGCGACATCGCCCGCGAGGTGCGCGACCGGCTCGCGCACCGGGTGTTCGTGGCCCACAACGTCGAACACGACTGGACGTTTCTCGGGGGCCAATTGCGGGAAGCGCTCGGAGAGGTCCCGCGTCCGCAGCGGCTTTGCACCGAGCGCCTGTCGCGCCGATTGCTGCCCTCCCAACGACGCCACCATCTCGACGCCTTGTGCGGCCGCTTCGGAGTGGAGGTGCACGGACGCCATCGCGCCTTGGGCGACGCGCGCGCGGCGGCCGGGATCCTGCTCCGCCTTCTGGAGGTATCGGCACGGCGGGGGGTGCGCGATCTTCGGGCGCTCCACGAGCTTGTTCGCTCTTGACGCCGCCCGCATGGGGCACACATGAACAACGAGTCGCGAATTCCGGTCATCCTGGCGTCGGCCCGCACCCCCATCGGACGGTTCCTGGGCGGTCTGTCCCCGCTCCCGGGCCCGGCGCTGGGCGCGGTTGCGGTGCGCGCCGCGGTGGAGCGGTCCGGCGTCGACCCGTCCGCCATCGACGAGGTGGTCATGGGCAACGTGGTCTCGGCGGGGGAGGGACAGGCTCCGGCCCGTCAGGCGGCGGTGAACGCCGGTCTCCCCGCCACGATCCCCTCGGTCACCGTGAACAAGGTGTGCGGGTCCGGACTGAAGGCCGTGATGCTGGCGGCGCAGGCGATCCGGGCCGGGGACGCGCGCGCGGTGGTGGCGGGTGGCTTCGAGTCGATGTCCAACGCGCCCTACTATTTGCGGGGACACCGCGGGGGCGTCCGCTTCGGAGACCAGGAAGTGCGCGACGGCCTCATTCACGACGGTCTGTGGTGCTCGTTCGAGGACCGCCACATGGGCGGGCACGCCGAATACACCGCGACCCGGGCGGGAATCACGAGGGAGCGCGCCGACGCGTTCGCCCTCGCGTCGCACCGCAAGGCGGTGGACGCCATCGACCAGGGACGGTTTCGGTCGGAGATCGTCGCGGTGGAGGTGCCGGCCCGCCGGCGGGTGAACGTGGTCGACACCGACGAGGGACCCCGGCGCGACACCTCGCTGGAGGCGCTGGCGCGGCTGCGTCCCGCCTTTTCGCGCGACGCGCCCGATGGCGTCGACCGGCTGGTGGTCACGGCGGGCAACGCGCCCGGACTCAACGACGGCGCCGCCGCCGTGGTCGTCGCGTCCATGGAGTTCGCCCGGGCGCACGGTCTTCCGACGGCCGCCCGGGTCACGGCCTACGCCTCGGCGGGGACCGAACCGCGCGACCTCTTCTTCGCCCCCATCCGCGCGGTGCGCAAGGTGATGGCGTCGGAAGGCAGGACGGTGGCCGATTACGACCTGGTGGAGATCAACGAGGCCTTCGCGGTGCAGGCGCTCGCGGACATCGACGCGCTGGAGCTGGACGCGACCCGGGTGAACGTGAATGGCGGGGCCGTGGCGCTTGGGCATCCCATCGGCGCGTCGGGAGCCCGCATTTTGGTCACGTTGTTGCATGCGATGGAGGACCGGGACGCCGCGACCGGCCTCGCCACGCTCTGCCTCGGGGGCGGCAACGCGGTGGCGCTGTCGGTGGAGCGCGCCTGACCGCTCGCGGGTCGGCGCGCGGATGGGGGCGAGCGCGTTCCGAACCGTCGGGATCGGGCGATGGCACGAAACTTGACTGGCGAGTGAACCTCAAGGGAGGATCAGGATGCGGGCTGACGCGTTGACCCGGGGACGGGACATTCTGGAACGGATGGCGTGGGTCGCCACCCATCGGCGGGCGTTCACGGCGGCGCTCTTCGTGGCGCTCACCGCCGCCGGCGCCCACGTCGCGGTGCCGGTGCCTTGGACGCCGGTCCCGATGACGCTGCAGCCGCTCTTCGTGCTCCTGTCGGGGTTGGTGCTGGGGCCGGCGGCGGGCGCGGCGAGCATGGCCGCGTACATTCTGCTCGGCGTCGGCGGCGCGCCGGTCTTCGCCGCGATCCCGGCCGGACCGGCCGCCCTGGTGGGTCCCACCGGTGGCTTCATCCTCGCCTTTCCCCTGGCCTCCGGCCTGTGCGGATGGCTGGCCGGGGGGCGCGACGCGGGCGTCCCGCGCATCCTCCTGGCGCTGGCGGCGGGACTGCTCGTCATCTACATGGTGGGCGCGGCCCAGCTGGCTCTGCTCACGGGTGCCGCGCCCTTGGCGGTATTCCGCAATGCCGTGCTGCCCTTCGCGCTCGGCGACGCGATCGAACTGCTCGTGGCCATGGTGATCGCGCGCCGACTGAGGGGCCGGGCGTAGCAGTCCGTGGACGAACTCCTCCCGGCATTCGAGCGGCGTGGCATCCGCGCGGGAAGTCCGGGTGCCGCCTTGTGTCACGGCCCGGTCGCGCCGCCACCCGGTCTCCCGCCCGCCTTGCCAGTCCGGCGCCCCGCCCCGCTCGGCGCGCGCGCGGGTCCATCCAATGGTGGCGGGTGGTTCGCCGGACCATCACCGTGACGGAACCCGAGCCAGTGCGGCGCGTCGCCGTCATCGGATCCGGGACGATGGGCCGGGGCATCGCCCACGTCGCCGCGCTTGGCGGGCTCGAAGTGGCCCTCCACGACATTGCCGGCGCGGCCCTCGCGCGGGCCACGGCGAACATCGAGCGCGACATCGACCGGCAGCGCCGATCAGGACGGCTCCGCGCGGACGAAGGGGCCGCTGCGCTGGCGCGCATCCGGACCACCCGCGACCTCGCCGTGGCGGTTTCCGACGCCGAGCTGACCGTCGAGGCGACTCCGGAGGACGCCGCGCTCAAGTATCGCCTCTTCTCCGAGCTGGACCGACTCGCTCCGCCCGCCGCCATCCTGGCCTCCAACACCTCGTCCATCTCCATCACCGCGATGGGCGCCCGCACGACCCGTCCCGACCGCGTCGTCGGCATGCACTTCATGAACCCGGTGCCGGTGATGCGCCTTGTGGAGGTGGTGCGCGGGCTCCGCACCAGCGACGCCACCGTGCGGGCGGTGACGAAGCTGGCCACCCGACTGGACAAGACCCCGGTGGAGGTGAACGACGTCCCGGGCTTCGTCTCCAACCGCATCCTCATGCCGATGATCAACGAGGCGATCTTCGCCCTCACGGAGGGGGTGGCCGACGCGGAGGCGATCGACGCCGTCATGCGGCTGGGGATGAACCACCCCATGGGGCCGCTCGCGCTGGCGGACCTCATTGGGCTCGACACCTGCCTCGGCATCTTGGAAGTACTGCATCGGGAGCTGGGCGACGACCGCTACCGGCCCGCGCCGCTGCTGCGCACGTACGTTGCGGCCGGCTGGCTGGGGCGCAAGAGCGGGCGCGGATTCCACATCCATGAGTAGCCCGCCCGCCGGCGCCACGTCGAGCCGGGCCGGCGTGACGGCGCGCTCCCCGCGCTCGTCCCGGACCGGGGATGGAACCCTTGCGCGCGGGGCCCCATGACGCCGGAGGAGCGATCCATCCGCGAGGTCGCCCGGGAGTTCGCGGACGGCCACATTCGTCCGCGTTCGGCGGCATGGGACGAACACCGCCGCCTCGACGCGGAGATCCTCGCGACGCTCGCCGAATTCGGGTTCCTGGGGATGCGGATTCCGGAGCAGTTGGGTGGCCTCGGGTTCGATCTGCCCACCTGTCTGGCGGCCACGGAGGAGCTGGCGCGGGGAGACGGCAGCTTGGCGCTGACGGCGTCGATCCAGAACGGACCGGTGGCCAGCCTGTTGCTCGCGCACGCGTCCGAGGCGCTCCGGCGCGAGCTTCTTCCCGCGATCGCGGGTGGCGAGCTCCTGGTCGCGTTCGCCCTGGGGGAACTCGGAGCGCCCGGCGCCGCCAACGCGGACGACGTCACCGCCTCCCCGGCCGGCGGCGGGTGGCGTCTGGACGGCCGCAAGGACTGGGTGGTGGACGGCGGGAGCGCGGGAGCCGCGGTCGTCTTCGCCCGCTCGAGCTCCGAACGGGAGCCGGGGACGGGCGTGTTCCTGGTGGACACCTCCCTACCTGGCTACCGGGTCGCCCGCCGCCGGGAGACCCTCGGGTTGTGCGCGGCGGAGATCGTCGACATCGAGCTCGACGGTGTGGCCGTGCCCGCGGACCGGGTCCTTGGGAGCCCTCCGCTCGGTGACCGATTCGCCGCCGGAGCGCTCCCATTCTCGCGTCTGGGAGGCGCGGCGGTCGCCCTCGGCATCGCGCAGGCCGCGTTCGAGCACGCCGACCGGTACGCCCGCGAGCGCGAGCAGTTCGGTCGCGCGCTCGCCACCTTCGGAGCCATCCGCCACAAGCTCGCCGGCATGGCGACCCGCATCGCGGCGGCGCGCGCCCTGGTGCGGGAGACGGCGCTCGCCCTCGAAGCCCGGGACGCGCCCGGAGACGCCGCATTGGCCTCCTGGACCGACCGCTTCGGCTTGACGGCGACCCCCGACATGGCCAGGTGGGCGGCGAGCCACGCGGTCGTCTCGGTGACCCGCGAAGCCGTTCAGATCTTCGGGGGGTATGGCTACATGCGCGATTACCCCGTCGAAAAGTTGATGCGCGACGCCAGCGGCACCGGCATCTGCGAGGCGACGGGCGAAGTGTTGCGCGTCATCGCGACACGGGGGTTCTACAATCCCGTGGAGGAATCCGCATGAGCCCCGAGAGCCGCGGAGCGCCTGGCTGGCGGAGCGCCCGGGACGCGGGCGAACAAGAGGAGAGAATTGGACCATGCACATATTCGAGGAGATGGCGGACCACCGCCACGATCAGCTGACGTTCTGGTCGGAGCCCTCGGCGGGCTATCGCGGCATCATCGCCATACACGACACGACCCTGGGCCCGGCTCTGGGGGGTACCCGGCTATGGACGTACGCCAGCGAGGCCGAGGCCGTGCGCGACGCCCTGCGCCTCGCGCGCGGGATGACCTACAAGGCGGCCCTCGCCGGCCTGAACCTGGGGGGCGGCAAGTCGGTCATCGTGGCGGACGGCACCCCGCGTGACCGGGAGCGGCTCTTCCGGGCCCACGGGCGCGCCGTGGAGTCGCTGCGCGGACGCTACATCACGGCCGAGGACGTCGGCACTTCCGTGGAGGACATGGAGTACGTGCGCGCCCAGACCCGCTGGGTGGTCGGGGTTCGCGGGGGGTCGGGGGATCCCTCCCCGGCCACCGCTCACGGCGTCTACCAAGGCATCCGGGCGTGCGCCCGGGAGCGCTACGGCCATCCCTCCCTCGAAGGCAGGCACGTCGCCATCCAGGGCGTGGGACACGTGGGATACCACTTGGCCGCCGAGCTGGCGGCCGAGGGCGCGCGGCTCACGGTCGCCGACATCTCCCCCGGCGCCGTTCGGCGGGTGGTGGACGAGTTCGGGGCCGACGCGGTCGAGCCGGACGAAATCCACGACGTGCCCGCGCACGTCTTCGCCCCCTGCGCGCTGGGCGGAGTGGTGAACGACCAAACCGTCGGACGCCTGCGCGTGGACATCGTGGCGGGTTCGGCCAATAATCAATTGGCCCAACCTGGGCATGGCGACGTCCTCCGGGAGCGGGGCATTCTGTACGCTCCCGACTACGTGATCAACGCGGGGGGGCTCATCAACGTATACGGGGAGCTTCACGGTTGGTCCGCCGAACGCACGCGCGCGAAGGCGGCGGGCATCCACGACGCCCTCCTGGACATCTTCCGGCGGGCCCGGGAGGATGGCGTCACCCCCGTCGAAGCCTCGAACCGCGTCGCGATGCGGAGGCTGGCCGACGCCCGCCGTCCGGCAAGCGCCGAGCACGGCGCCCGCGGCATGCGCGCGGTGTCCATGAGCACCTGAACGGCGGCGGACGGTGTCCACCCCCCACCTGCGTCGCTTCGACCCCGAGATCCATCGCGCGATCCAAGCCGAGGAGGCCCGCCAGCGCGAACAGCTGGAGATGATCGCCAGCGAGAACTTCGCGTCCCGGGCGGTGCTCGAGGCGACCGGGTCGGCGCTCACCAACAAGTACGCCGAGGGGCTGCCGGGACGCCGCTACTACGGGGGCTGCGAGCATGTGGACGTGGTCGAGACCCTTGCCCGCGAGCGCGCCCGCGCCCTGTTCGGGGCCGACCACGCCAACGTCCAGCCCCATTCCGGAGCCCAGGCGAACCTGGCCGCGTTTCTCGCCTTCCTCGAGCCCGGAGACCGGTTTCTGGGCATGCGGCTCAGCCATGGCGGCCATCTGACGCACGGGTCCCGGGTCAACGTCAGCGGAAAGTGGTTCAAGGCGTCGTCCTACGGCGTGCGCGCGTCGGATGGCCTCATCGACTACGACCTCGTGCGTGATCGGGCGCGCTCCAAGCGGCCGCGCCTGATCGTCGCCGGAGCCAGCGCCTATCCGCGCGCCCTCGACTTCGCGGCGTTCGGCGAGATCGCGCGCGAGGTGGACGCGCTCCTCATGGTCGACATGGCCCACATCGCGGGGCTCGTGGCGACCGGCGCGCACCCCAGCCCGATCCCGCACGCCCATGTGGTCACCACCACCACGCACAAGACCCTGCGTGGACCCCGGGGCGGCCTCATTCTGGCGCCGGCCGAACACGCGCGCGCGGTGGATCGGGCGGTGTTCCCGGGTTCCCAGGGCGGACCCATGATGCACGTGATCGCCGCCAAGGCGGTGGCGTTCCGGGAGGCGCTGGCGCCGGAGTTCGCCGCCTACGCGCGGCGGGTGGTGGCCAACGCGCGGGCCTTGGGATCCGAACTGATGGGGCACGGGTTTCGTCTGGTGAGCGGTGGCACCGATACCCACCTGATCTTGTTGGACTTCGGGCGCGACGGTCCCTCGGGGGCGCGGGCGGAGGAGGCGCTCGCGCGCGTGGGCATCACCGTCAACAAGAACACGGTGCCGGGGGAATGCCGCTCGCCACAGGTCACCTCGGGGATCCGTCTCGGCACCTCCGCGCTCACCAGCCGCGGCATGGGCATGGACGAGATGCGCCGGATCGCCGAGTGGATGGCGCGGGTGCTGCGGCATCCCGACGACGAGCGCGTGCTTCGCGAGGTGGCCGCCGGCGTGCGCGAGCTGAGCGCGTCCTTCCCCCTGCGTCGGGATGCCGCCCCCGGCTGATCCGGTCGACGGGTGCGGGGGGTGCCAATACCATGCCGCGCAACGGAGAACACCTCATCTCCGGCACGGGATCGGGGGCTGGCGCTCGCCGGGGAATCGCTTCAGATTTCCCCCATGAACGACCCGCAGATAGGCGACGATGTCCTGGTCCGGCTCGACGGACGCAACCCGCGCTTTCACGTCAAGGCGTACCTCTTTGTCCTCTCCGCCCTGCAGTCCGTCTCGGACGCGCTCGAGAAGCGGCGCCATATCTCCGGCGTCGAGCTCGCGCAGGGGGTGCGGCGTCTCGCTCTGGAACAATACGGCCCCATGGCGCGCACGGTTCTGGAGCACTGGGGGGTCCACGCCACCGAGGACTTGGGGGAAATCGTCTTCGAGCTGGTGGACTGCGGAGTTCTCCTCAAGCAGGACGGGGATTCGCCCGAGGACTTCAGGGGCGTGTACGACTTCGAGGACGCCTTCGAGCTCAACTACCCGTGGGGCGGCGCCTAGGCAGCCCGTGGACGAACTCTCCCCGGCATTCGAGCGGCGTGGCATCCGCGCTGGACCGCTGCGCTCGGCGTTGCCTTTCGTCCCGGTAGCGCTGCACCCGGGCCTTCAAGGCGCCTTGCCAGCCCGGCGCCCCGCCGCTCTCGGTGCTCGGGCGGATTCATCCACGGACTTGGAGCAGCCCGCGGACGAACTCCCCCCGGCATTCGAGCGGCGTGGCATCCGCGCTGGACCGCTGCGCTCGGCGTTGCCTTTCGTCCCGGTAGCGCTGCTACCGGGCCTTCAAGGCGCCTTGCCAGCCCGGCGCCCCGCCGCTCTCGGTGCTCGGGCGGATTCATCCACGGACTGCTAGAGAGGAGAGAGGGGACATGTCCGAAGAGCAAAGCTTTCCTACCTGCCTCAAGTGCGATACGGGGTGCCTGCTCCCCCTCTCCGACTACGGACGCGAGGGCGCTCCGATTCGATACAAGGCGTGGGTCTGTTCCAATCCCGATTGTGGCTTCAACATCAGAATCGACAACGGAGAGGTCACCTTCGGTCGCAACATCAGTCAGAGCTACAAGTAGGTCCTCGCCCCGCGCTCCATGGCGCCACCCGTGAACGGGAACCGGGGCGCGTCCCCACGAGGCCGTCGCGGACCCCCGAGGATCCCCTTCGGCGTCGCCGACCTGCACGCGCCCACGGGCGGCGAAGCGGCCTCGTTCGACCGTTTCGCCATCGACCAGCTCGGCGTCCCGGGCCGCACGCTCATCGAGAACGCCGGCCGATCGGCCGCCCTGGTGCTCGAACGCGTCTTCGCCCGCGGACCGGTCGTCGTGTTCGCGGGGTCGGGCAACAATGGCGGCGACGGCCTCGCACTGGCGCGCTCGCTCGCCGGGTGGGGTCGGCCGGTCACGGTCGTGCGGGCGGCGGCCCGTCCCCCGGACGCGCGCCTGTCGCACCATTGGCCGCTGCCCACGCTCGACATCGGCGCCGAGGACGCTCAGGCGGAAATCGAGCGCGCCACCGCGTCGGCCACCGTTCTGGTCGACGCGGTGCTCGGCACCGGGATCTCCGGTGCCCCGCGCCCTCCCCAGGCGCGCGTGATCGAGGGCATGAACCGGGCCGGCCGGCCGCTCCTGTCGCTCGACATCCCCTCCGGAGTGGACGCCGACACCGGAGCCATCCCCGGAGTGGCCGTCCGGGCCGACGCGACCGTGGCCTTCGGATGGCCCAAGCTGGGCTCCCTGCTCCAACCCGGGCGCGCGCGCGCCGGCCGCTTGGTCGCCGTGGAGATCGGGTTCCCTCCCGTGCCCCCCGCCACCTTCGGAGCGCGGGTGGTGACGCCCGGATGGGCGCGCGAGGTGCTGCCGGCGCGTTTTCCCGACACGCACAAGCACCAGGTTGGCGCGCTGCTGCTGCTGGCCGGCGCGCCCGGGATGGCCGGAGCGGCGATCATGGCGGCGCGGGCGGCGCTGCGGGCCGGGGCGGGGTTCGTGCGCGTCGCGAGTTGTTCGGCCAATCGGGAGGTGCTCCAGGGCGCGGTGCCCGAGGCGGTGTTCGTGGACACGGCCGACCCTCGCGCCCTCGCCCGGGCGGCCGCCGCGTCCACGGCGGTTGCGGCGGGGCCGGGGCTCGGCGTCACCAAGGCGGCGGCGGCCGCCCTGGAGGCCGTTCTGAAGGCGTCCGGCGACGCGCCCGTGCTGTTCGACGCCGACGCCCTGAACATGGTCGCCGCCGGGATGGGTCCCCGCCTCGGTGACGTGGGGCGCGCCCGGCCGCTTCTGGCGACCCCCCACCCGGGAGAGATGAAGCGGCTTGTGGCGGGCGCGTGCGACCTCCCCGTTGCGCCGCATCGGCTCGCCCTCGACCGGGCGGCGGCTTGGTCGTGCGCGGTGCTGCTGAAGGGCAACCCGTCGGTCGTGGCCGCCCCCGCCGACCGCCTTCTGGTCGGTGCCCTGGGGAGCTCCGACCTGGCCGCGGCCGGAATGGGGGACGTGCTGAGCGGGGTCGCCGGGTCGCTGCTGGCGCAGGGATGCGATGCGGCCGTTGCCGGCGGGTTGGCGCTGCACCTGACCGGGGTCGCGGCGGCGCTTGGACGGGAGGGCCCGGGCCTCCTGCCGAGCGACGTCGTCGCGCGTCTCCCCGCCGCCATCCGCCGGAATCCGCGTGGCGGGAGCCGACTCGACCTGCCTTTCGTCGTCTTCGACCAGGAGGCTCGTCGTTGAGCGCGCTGGGACCCGGCGCGGAGTTCGACCTGATCCGGTTGCTCCGGACCGCCGGACCCCCGCCCGGCCCGGACGTGCTTGTGGGCTCGGGCGACGACTGCGCGGTGCTCGAGTCGGGGTGGGTGGTGAGCACCGACGCCTTTCTCGAGGGCGCGCACTTCCGACGCGGATGGATCGGCTTCGACGAGGCCGGATATCGCGCCGTGACGGCCGCGCTCAGCGACGTGGCCGCGATGGCCGCCCGCCCGGTCGGCGTGCTGGTTGCCCTGGGCCTGCCCGCCGCGGAGGCCCCCGGTCTCGTCCGCGAGCTCCAACGCGGCATCGGGCGCGCGTGCGAGCGCGCGGGCTGCGCCCTGCTCGGCGGCGACCTCACGCGCTCCCCGGGCCCCGTGGTCGTCAACGTGGTGGCGCTCGGTCGGGCGCGTCGCCCGATTTTGCGCGGCGGAGCGCGGGTGGGCGACGAAGTCTGGGTGACGGGGGAGCTGGGCGCGAGCGCCGCCGCCGTGCGCCGGTGGACGCGCGGGCGCGAGCCCGATCCGTCCTCGCGGCGGGCGTTCGCCGCACCCGTCGCGCGTCTGGAGGAGGCTCGCTGGCTCGCCGAACGCATCGAAGTCACCGCCCTGATCGACCTCTCGGACGGCCTTGCGGGCGACATGGGCCATGTGGCCGCGGCGAGCGGCGTCGCCATCGCTCTGGATTCGTCGCTCGTTCCCGTTGCCCCCGCGGCCGTCGCCGTGGCCGGATCCCGCCGTCGCGCGCTTCCCCTCGCCCTTGCCGGAGGCGAGGACTACGAGCTCGCGTTCACGTCGCCCGCCGGATCCGCGGGTGCGGTCGCGGCCGACTTCCGTCGCGGGTTCGGCGCGTCGCTCACGCGCGTGGGGATTGTGGCCGACGGCGTGGGCGTTAGACTTGAGGGCGCGGGCGAGCTGGAGGTCGAATTGGCGGGCTTCGATCACTTTCGGGCGCCGGGAGCGGGCTCGGCGGAAGCGGGTTGCCCGGAGACCCCCTGAACCGGATCGGAGGTGGCGATGCTTCGGACGGGCTGGGTGGCGCTGGCGGCGGTCACGGTGACGGCGTACTACGCCGCGCTCATCGTCCTGTCCGCTCCGGTCCCCTCCTGGCGGCACCGGAGTTGCGGGCAGTGGGCGCGGGGATGGTCGGCCGTCCTCCTCCGCGCCGCCGGAGTGACGGTCGACGCCACCGGTCTCGATCGGATCGACCCGCGACGCTCTCAGATCGTGGTCGCCAACCACCAGTCGTGGTTCGACATCCTCGCCCTCTTCGCCACCTTCCCAGCCTCCCTGCGCTTCGTGGCCAAGGAGGAGCTGCGTTCGGTTCCCGTCTTCGGCAAGGCGATTCAACGCTGCGGCCACATCGTGATCGACCGCCGCAACCGTCGCCGGGCGGTCGAGTCGCTGCGGCGGACGGCCCGGCGGCTGCGCGAGCGCACGCTCCACGTGGTTCTGTTCGCCGAAGGCACCCGCTCGTCCACCGGCGAGCTGCGGCCGTTCAAAAAGGGCGCCTTCGTGCTCGCGCTCGAGACGCGCACGCCGGTTCTGCCGGTCGCCGTCGTGGGCAGTCGGGCGGTCATGCCCAAGCACGCCTACTCCATCCGACCGGGCGTGATCGAGGTTCGGGTTGGCGAGCCCATCGACGTGGATGGCCTTACCCTGTCGGAGCGCGACGCGCTGCGCGACCGCGCGCGACGGGCGGTCGCCGATCTCATGGCCGATCCGTCCCGGAACCAGGCGAATGGATCGCCCGCGCCGTCCACCGCCCCCGCGGCCCCGGCCAACCGGGCCTGAGCATCAGCGAGGAGGAGCCGTGTCCGCGATCGTCGACGTGAGGGGCAGGGAAGTCCTGGACTCGCGCGGAACGCCCACCGTGGAGGCCGAGGTGACCTTGGCGAGCGGCGCGCGCGCGACCGCCGCGGTTCCCAGCGGCGCCTCCACGGGTGAGCACGAGGCGGTGGAGCTTCGGGACGGGGACCCGGCCCGCTACCGTGGCAAGGGCGTGCGCCGCGCGGTGGCCCACGTCAACGGCGAAATCCGCGCCGCCATGCTGGGCGCGGAGGCCCGCGAACAGCGCGCCTTGGATCGCGCGCTGGTGGAGTTGGACGGTACGCCCAACAAGGGCCGGCTTGGGGCCAACTCGATTCTGAGCGTTTCGCTGGCGACGGCGCGCGCGGCGGCCCGCGAGGTCGGCGAACCCCTCTACCGCTACCTGGGCGGCAAGGCGGCCACCGTGCTTCCGGTCCCCATGATGAACATCCTGAACGGGGGCGCGCACGCGCCCAACAACGTGGACATCCAGGAGTTCATGGTCATGCCGGTCGGCGCCGACACGTTCTCGGAGAGCCTGCGCATGGGGACGGAGGTCTTCCACGCGCTCCGGGACGTGCTCGCCGAGGCCGGGCGCAACACCGCCGTGGGCGACGAGGGCGGCTTCGCTCCCGACCTCGAGGGCAACGAGGAGGCGCTCGAGGTGGTGCTCGCGGCCATCGAACGGGCCGGCTACCGACCGGGCGACGACGTGGTTCTCGCCATCGACGCCGCCGCCAGCGAGTTTCTGCGGGATGGCGACTACGTGTTGCGCGGCTCGGGCGGCGGCCGCCTGGCTCCCGAGGCGATGGTGGCGTTCTGGGACGACTGGACCCGGCGTCATCCCATCGCCTCGCTCGAGGACGCCCTCGGCGAGAACGACTGGGAGGGGTGGGGGGTATTGACCGCGGCCGTCGGCGAGCGCGTTCAGCTGGTCGGCGACGACCTCTTCGTCACCAGCAGCGAGCGGTTGCGGCGGGGAATCGACCAAGGCGTGGCGAACGCCATTCTCATCAAGGTGAACCAGATCGGCACGCTGACGGAAACCCTCGACGCCATCGATCTGGCAAGGGACGCCGGCTACCGCTGCGTCGTCTCGCATCGGTCGGGCGAGACCGAGGACACCTTCATCGCGGACCTTGCCGTCGCCCGCGCCACCGGACAGATCAAGACGGGAAGCGCGAGCCGCAGCGACCGCGTGGCCAAGTACAACCGCCTGCTGCGCATCGAAGAGCGGCTGGGGGCCGCCGCATCCTTTCCGGGGAGGGCGCTATGGGGATCCTGAGAAGGCTGGTGCTGCCGACCATCGCGGGCGCCGCCGTCTATTACGCGGTCTTCGGCGGCGAACACTCCATGATCGAGCTGGGCACGGCGCGCTCGCGCGTGGAGCGTGACCGGGTCGCGCTCGAGGCGCTGCGCGCGGAGGTGGACTCGCTCACGGCCCGCGCCGATTCCCTGAGGAGTGATCCGCTGACGCTCGAACGCCTGGTGCGCGAACGGCACGGCATGATCCGCGAGGGCGAGATCCTCTACCGCTTCGCCGACGACTTCGGCGCCGAGGAATCCGAGGACTCCACCGAACCTCGCTGACCCGCCACGGCCGCGAAGCCCGCGCGCTGGGCGGCGGTGCAGCTCCGGATGCTCGGGCGGATTCCAACAGCCCGACGTCTCACTCCCCCCGGCGCTCGAGCGGCGTGACATCCGCGCCGGACCGCCCGCGCTCCGCGCCGTCTTCGGCCCGATCGCTCCACGACTTGGCCTTCGGGGCGCCGTGCCGGCCCGGCGCCACACCGCTCCTCCGTGCGCGGGCGAATTCCGCTACGCCGGATCCTCGTCGGCGCCGGCCGTCGCCTTCGCTCCGGTCGCCGAGTCCGCGATTCGCCGGACCGCGTCCGCGAGCAGCCGCCCCGAGGCTCCCTCCGGCAACAGCGCCGCAACGCCCTCCTCCTCCCCGGCCGTCGGCGCCTTGGCGGAGTCTCCCATCGACATGAGCTCCATCGGAATCGGAAAGACGGTGGTGGAGTTGTTTTCCGCTGCGATCTCGACGGCCGTCTGCAGATAGCGAAGCTGCAGCGCCATCGGGTACTCCTGGATGACCGCCGCCGCGTCCGCGAGCTTGCGCGAGGCTTGGAATTCTCCCTCCGCGGCGATCACCTTGCCGCGTCGCTCACGCTCCGCCTCCGCCTGCTTCGCCATCGCCCGCTTCATCTCCTTGGGCAAGTCGATGTCCTTGATCTCGACTCCGGTCACCTCGATGCCCCACGCGTCGGTGCCCTCGTCGATGATGTCGCGCACGATCTCGTTGATGCGCTCGCGTTCGGCGAGCAGCTGGTCCAGCTCCGACTGGCCGATGACGCTGCGGAGCGTCGTTTGCGCCAGCTGCGAGGTGGCGAAGTAGTAGTCCTCGATCTCGACCACGGCCTTGGCGGGGTTGGTTACCCGAAAGTAGACCACGGCGTTGACCGTGACGCTCACGTTGTCCTTGGTGATGGTGTCCTGGGGCGCGATGTCCAGCGCCACGATGCGCAGGTCCATCCTCCTCATGCGTTCCAGTCCATAGGGAACCAGGAAGATCAACCCGGGCCCCTTGGCGCGGGTGAGCTTGCCGAGCCGGAACACGACCCCCCGCTCGTATTCCCAGAGGACGCGAAAGCTGGTGAGGAGGCCGGTGGCGGCGGCGACGATGGCCACGATCATCGGGATGTCCATTGGATCGCTCTCCCTCGGAACCTCGCGCGCACGCGGACATGCAAGCCGGCGGGTTCTTCTGACGAATTATGGAGGTTCGCGGCCCCGAAGGCGCCGCTTGACACGCTATCGTTCCAAAACTAGCGTTTTCCCGATGTCCCCGCCGGAGTAGCTCAGCTGGTTAGAGCAGCGGAATCATAATCCGCGTGTCGGGGGTTCGAGTCCCTCCTCCGGCATCGACCTGCCCACCCGCCCCGTGGGGACCCAACCGTCCCGGCGGGGTTTCACAATGTGCGCGCCACGCTCGACGGGCACACCTCTCCGAAATGCCCGCTTGTCCGTCCGCCCGCCTTGGTGGACGGAGCCTCGGCCAGGTGTTGGACGGGTGGCCGCCGACGGCCTTTGCCGCCGTGCGCGCGGGCGGGTATCTTCCCGGGCACCCCCCTCCGGGGCACCGTACGGGGACACATTGGAGCGAAGAGCGGGACGATGACCGATCCGATCGAACGCGAGCTCACTCGGCGCAGGGAGCGCATGGCCCGCGTGCTCCGGCGCCCCTTGGGGATCCGGGAAGCGACCGAGGCGTCCCCGTCGCCGGACCGGCGCGCCTACTACCTGGACGAGGCTCGGGCGCTCTATTGGAACGAGCTGGAGTGGGAGAACATCACCGGCGAGGAGCGTCTCGACAACGGTTCCCTCACCGAGCTGGCCTTCCCGGGCTTCCTCGCCTTCGTGCGCGGATTGCTCCTGCGTGAATCCATCGACGAACGGGGCGCGCCCGCGGATCCGCATCCCGCCATCGTGGAGGATATCCTGAACTTCCTGGCGGGCAGGTTGGTCACGCTCCGCGCCGAGCTGAGCGAGCAGGACCCCGAATGGGACGTCGAGCAGACCGCGCGCGAGCTTGCCATGACCGATCCGCTCATCGATCTCGTGCTCGCACTGCTCCACGAGGTCACCCCGGCCGAGCGGGCGCGCCTGGAACAGGCCGGCGCGGATTGACCACACCGGCCCGTCGGCGTGTCATGGGTTGGGTTCGGTGGGTGGGGAGTGGGCCGCCCGCTCGTCGACCCGGACACCCCTACCTCGCGGGCGCCCCGCTCCTCATTGCCCACCGGGGTGGCGCCCGCATGGCGCCGGAGAACACCATGGCGGCCTTTCGCGCCGCGGTGGAGCGGTGGGACGCCGACGTGCTCGAGATGGACGTGCGCCGCACCGCGGACGACAAGGTGGTGGTGATCCACGACGCCACCGTGGACCGCACCTGCGACGCGCGGGGCGCCGTGCGCGACCTTCCGTGGAGCGAGGTGCGGTCGTTCGACGCCGGCCACCACTTCCGCGACCTCGCGGGCGAACCCTCCTTTCGGGCCCGCGGGGTGGGCATCCCCCTGCTCGACGAGGTGCTCGAGACCTTCCCGGCCACGCGCGTGAACGTGGAGGCGAAGACCCCCGGCGTGGCGCCGCTGCTGGTCGAAACCATCCGCCGCCACGGCGCCCGGGACCGCGTCCTGATGGCCGCCGAGCTGGAGGGCGCGCGCCCGTCGCGGCACGGCTACGCGGGCCCGCACGGAGCCTCCCGCCGTCAGATCCGGCTGTTCCACCTTCTGCACAATCGGCCGCTCGGGTTTCTGTACACGCCGCGCGCGGACGCCCTCCAGGTGCCGGACGCCTGGAAGGGCCGGCGGGTCGTCACCCCGCGCTTCGTCCGCGAGGCCCACCGCCGCAACATTCCCGTCCACGTCTGGACCATCGACCAGCCTGCGGACATGCGCCGGCTCCTCTCGTGGGGGGTGGACGGCATCCAGTCCGATCGCCTCGACCGGCTGGCGCGGGTGCTCGTGGACGAAGCCGGCAGGCCACCCCCGCCCGCCCTGCCCGTCGCCGCCCGGGGTGCCGCCGCCGTCGCGCGGGTGGCTCCGTGAGCCGACCCCGTCGGTCGCTGGCCGCCCGCTTCCGCGCGGCCATCGTTGAAGATGGCGTCCTGACCGGTGGCGAACGGGTCCTGGTTGCGTTCTCGGGTGGGTTGGACTCCACGGTTCTGCTCCACCTGTTGCGCTTCACGCCGGGACTCCCCGACCTGGAGGTGCGCGCCGCCCACCTCGATCACGGCATGCGCCCCGGGAGCGCCGACGACGCCCACTGGGCGAGGGGGCTCGCGCGCGCGTGGGGGGTCCCGCTGGTGGCGCGCGCGGCCGCCCGTCCGCCCGCCAACGAGACCGAGGCGCGCCGGGTCCGCTACCGGTTCCTGGAGGAGGCGCGCGCCGAGACGGGCTGCGGGTGGGTGGTGACCGCCCATCACGCGGACGACCAGGCCGAAACCGTGGCCTACCGGGTCCTGCGGGGCACCGGCCTCGCCGGCCTGAGCGGGATTCCCCGCACCCGCGAGCCCGGGCTGTACCGGCCTCTGCTGCCCTTCTGGAAGCGGGAGCTCGCCGCCCACGCCGCGACGCACGGCCTGCGTTGCCGGACCGACCCCACCAACCGCTCACCGGACGTGCCGCGCAACGTCGTGCGCCGGGAGCTGCTGCCGCTCGCCGAGGATCGCGTCGCTCCGGGAGCGCGCCGGGCCCTCCACCGCCTGGCCCGCCTGGCGGACGAGGAGAACCGGCTCTGGCGGGCGGTGATCCCGACGCTGCTGGAGGGGTTGGCGGTGAGGCGCGCCGATGAGGGCGTCTCGTTCGACCGCGACGCCCTCCTGCGGCTCCATCCCTTGGTGCGCGCGCGGCTGATCCGGGCGTTGGCGGGCGAGGTGGGCGCCCATCTGGACGCTCGCGCGACCGACCTGGCTTCGGATTTCACCCGCTCCGGCGCGAGCGGCCGGTCCCTGCGCCTGTCCGGCGGCGCGCGCCTCTCGCGCTCCTTCGGGCGCCTGTCCATTACGCGCGCATCCGGGGCGACCACCCCGGAACACCGTCGCGCCCGCGCCCGCTTCGTGGCCGTGCCCGCCCCGGGCGAGGGTGCCGCCGAGGGGCGCGCGGGAGGGGCCGCGTTCCTCGCCCGCTGGTCGACCCGCGCGTCGGTGGGCGGGGAGGAGCTCGCCATACCGGCGCTGCGCTTCCCCATCCTTTTTCGCGGTTGGCGGGCCGGAGACCGCATTCGCCTCGCCGCCGGCACCCGCAAGCTGAAGAAGGTGTTCGGGGCGGCGCGCGTGCCGCTGCCGGCGCGGGCCCGGAGCCCCTTGGTGGCCGATTCCGGGGGGCGCGTCCTCTGGGTGCCGGGGCTGGCCCGCTCGATCGAGGCGCGACCGGCGCCCAACGACGCAATCCTCCATGTGGGAGTGGATTTCGATGACTCCATCGACTGACGGGGCCCGGCGCATCGAGGGACGCCGCCTGCGTCGCGTCATCTTCACCCGTGAACAGATCGCGCGCCGAGTGGCGGAGTTGGGCGAGAGCATCTCGGCCTGTTACGAGCCTGGCGAGGAGCTGCTCGTGCTGGGCTTGCTCAAGGGCTCGTTCATGTTCGTGGCCGACCTGGTGCGCTGCATCCATCACCCCGTGCAGGTCGACTTCATCGTGACTTCGAGCTACGGGACGGGTATGGTGTCATCGGGCGACGTGCGGCTCCTCTACGACCCCGAGGTGTCGCTCGAGGGGCGCCACGTCATCCTGGTGGACGACATCATCGACAGCGGCAGGACCATGGAGTCCCTGGTGCCCCTCATCCGGGCGCGCGGACCGGCCAGCCTCGAATTGTGTACTTTTCTTCACAAGCGCCGGGAGGGCATCGCGCACGAGCCCCGATGGGTGGGCTTCGACGCCCCCCGGGAGTTCGTGGTGGGCTACGGCCTCGATTACAGCGAGAACTTCCGGCATCTTCCCCACATCGCGAGCATATAGCCCGTGGACAAACTCCTCCCGGCATTCGAGCGGCATCGCGTCCGCGCCGGACGCCTGAGCTCGGCGTTGGGTTTCGTCCCGGTGGCGCCACGATAATGTCCGATTCCGAACAGAACCGACCCGATTCCGGCGGCAGGTTCTCCCGCCTCTCGCGCACGGCATCCTTCTGGATTCTCATCGCGCTCGTGCCCCTTCTCTTCATCCAGCTGTTCAACCCGGGGAGGGAGGCGGGCGTCGAGTTCACCTACACCGAGTTCCGCGAGCAGCTCGCCTCCGGCAACATTCGCGAGGTGACGATCGTCGACGCGCGCAGCGTGGAGGGCGAGCTCCGCACGCCGGTGAACCGGGACGGCGAGGACATGAGCCGCTTCGTCTCGGTGCTCCCCGGCGAGGTCACCGACGGGCTGCTCGAGGAGCTTCAGGCGCGCAACGTCGTCATCGGCGCGAGGCCGGCGCGGGTCCCGGTCATGGAGCGGATCTTCGGGTTCCTCCCATGGATCCTGATGTTCGGGATCTGGATCTGGTTCGTGCGCAGCCTGCAGAGCGGGGGCAACCGGGCGTTCCAGTTCGGGCGCTCCAAAGCCAAGCTGATCTCCCCCGACACGCCCAAGGTGACGTTCGACGACGTCGCGGGCGCGGACGAGGCCAAGGACGAGCTCCACGAGGTCATCGAGTTCCTGAAGGACCCCCAGCGGTTCGTGCGGTTGGGGGGACGGCTGCCCAAGGGCGTGCTCCTCGTGGGTCCGCCGGGGACCGGCAAGACCCTGCTGGCTCGGGCGGTGGCCGGCGAGGCCGCGCGTCCCTTCTTTCAGATGTCCGGCTCCGACTTCGTCGAGATGTTCGTGGGCGTGGGCGCGTCGCGCGTGCGCGATCTCTTCGAGCAGGGCAAGTCGCACGCGCCGTGCATCATCTTCGTGGATGAGATCGACGCCGTGGGCCGACACCGGGGCGCGGGTCTGGGCGGGGGGCACGACGAGCGCGAACAGACGCTGAACGCGCTGCTGGTGGAGATGGACGGCTTCGAGTCCAACGACGGGGTGATCCTGCTGGCGGCCACCAACCGGCCCGACGTGCTCGACCCGGCGCTGCTGCGCCCTGGCCGTTTCGACCGGCAGGTGGTGGTCGATTCTCCGGACATCAAGGGCCGGGAGGGCATTCTGCGCGTCCACGCGCGCAAGCTTCCGCTGGCCGACGACGTGGACCTCTCCGTCATCGCCCGGGGCACGCCCGGCCTCTCCGGCGCCGATCTGGCCAACGTGTGCAACGAGGCCGCGCTCATCGCCGCGCGCGACGGCACCGACCGGGTCGCCATGGTCCACTTCGAGCAGGCCAAGGACAAGGTCATGCTGGGAGCCGAGCGCAAGAGCCTGGTGCTCACCGAATCCGAACGCGAGCTGACCGCCTGGCACGAGGCGGGCCACGCCGTGCTGGGACTGCGCATCCCCGGCCTCGACCCGGTGCACAAGGTCACGATCGTGCCCCGCGGGCGCGCCCTGGGTCTCACCGCGAGCCTGCCCTCGGAGGACCGCCACTCCTACACCAAGGACTGGCTGGAGGGACAGCTGGTGATGCTGTTCGGGGGGCGGGTGGCGGAGGAGATGCGCTTTGGTCCGGCCAAGGTGACGACGGGCGCCGGAAACGACATCGAGCGCGCCACAAGCATGGCCCGCCGCATGGTGACCCGGTTCGGCATGTCCGAACGCGTGGGCCTGATGGCGGTCGGGGACTCGGAGCAGGAGATCTTCCTGGGGCGGGAGCTGGTCCAGCGCCGGGAGGTGTCGGAGCACACGGCCCAGCTGGTCGACAGCGAGGTGAAGCGGCTTCTGGACGGCGCGCACGAACGTGCCCGCGTGCTGTTGGAGGAGCACGGGGAGCTGCTCGAGACCATAGCCGAGGCGCTGCTCGAACGCGAAACGTTGGGTCGCCGCGAGATCGAGCTGATCGAGAAGGGAGAACCATTGCCGCCCCTTTCGCGCGACGAGGCGCCCGTTCCGGGTGGCGAGAACGGAAGCGAGCCGCCCGACGCCGGCGAGCCGTCGGGTTCCGCGAGCAGGCTGGATCCACTCCGCGAGCCGGAGGAGGCGGTCCCGGTGTCGTCCGAGGGGGTCGACGGGGCGACCGCGCAAACGGGGGGTTCGCCCACGGACGACCCGTGACCGTCGAGTGGCGGCGCGGGCCCGCCCGCCCGCGACCGTGGTCCGTCACCGCATCCGAGGGTAAATGAGCATCGGGGATCTGTTCGCGCTGTTCGCGCCCGGCTGGCTCGACATCCTCGAGATTCTCATCGTGGCGGCGCTGCTGTACCGCATCCTGCTGTTCATTCAGCGCACGCGGGCCATGCAGATTCTGCTCGGAGGGCTCCTGATCGCCGGCGTCTACGCCCTCGCGCGCCTGCTGGGGCTCGACCTCACGCGGTCGATCATGGATGCGGTCTTCCAGTACGGAGCCATCGCCGCGCTCGTCGTCTTCCAACCCGAGATTCGATCCACGCTCGCCCGCCTCGGCCAGGCGCGCATGCTCCAGCTGTTCAGTCGGCTCGAGGAGAGCCAGGTCGTGGAGGAGATCGCGGGCGCGGTCGAGCGTCTCTCGAGCATGAGGATCGGGGCGCTGATCGCGATGGAGGGGGAGGTCGTGCTGGACGAGTACGCCCAGAGTGGGAACCGTCTGCAGGCACGCGTTTCCCGTGAGATCCTGGGCGCCATCTTCACGCCCAATTCCCCCCTGCACGACGGCGCCGCGATCATCTCGGGCGACACCATCAAGGCGGCGGGGGCGATCCTGCCGCTCAATCGCGCACCCGTGCCGGACCGCACGCTGGGCACGCGGCATCGCGCCGCCATCGGGCTCAGCGAGGAGACCGACGCGGTGGTCGTGGTGGTCAGCGAGGAGACCGGCCGGGTCTCGGTTGCGAGCCGTGGGACGCTGCGCAAGGGCGTCGATGGGGCGAGCCTGAGGGAGGCCATCGCCGGGGTGGGCGTCCGCCAACCCGGGAATCGGGAGACCGGCGGAAGCGCGGGGCGGGCCCTGGCGCGCGCGCCAAGGCTGCCGTAGCGTGGCCGCCGGAAAGGCCGACGTGCCGGCCGGCTACCGCGCGCGCAGCCGCGCGCACGGCCGTTCCCGGAGAATGGCGACGGCGTGCGGAGTTGCGTTGCGGGCGCCCGACGAAGATGCCGAGTGGCGGCTCCCCCGGGCCGGGGGTATTCCAACGCGTCGCGCGTCGGCGGCCACGTCAACCCTTCGCGCCCGCCGCGCATCCATGAGACTGTGGAAGGGATCGCCACGTCATTAGGGAGTCATCGCCCATGAGTCAGAGCCACAACCCCTTGAGTCACCGCCACAACCGCCTCGCGAGACGGGCCCGTCATACCTTCGGCCGCCTCGTCGTGGGCTACGACGACCGGCTGGCCGTGGCCGCCCGGCGCGCCGTGGTCGCCGCCGTTCTCGTGTGCCTCGCCCCACCGTCGCCGGCCCGCGCCGCCCAAGAGGAATCCTCCGGCTCCGAACCGGACTCGATCGCGCTGCTCGAGGAGGCCAAACAGGAGCAGAAGGAGTTTGAGCGTTTTCGGGAGCAGCGGCTTCCTCCGGAATGGAGTGGTTTCGGAGGCCAGTGCGACGCGCTGGTGGGCCGCATGTGCCTGCGGCACGGGGACGGCGAGGCGCCACCGGTGGAGCCCGCTCCGATCGAGGTCGAGATGGCGCGCATGGACATGCTGCGCACCTTGGGCCGCATCGCGTCCCGCATCCCCCGCGACAGGTGGGTGCTGGGGCAGCGCGTCTACTACCTGCGCGAGCAGGGGGAGCTGCTGCGGGCCGAGGCCCTAACCGAGCGGTGCCATCCCGGCGACGAGTGGTGGTGCCTCGCGCTCAAGGGCTATCTCCTTCAGTCGACGGGCGAGAGCGTCGAGGCGGAGTCGGTGTTCCGCGACGCGCTAACGCGCATGCCCGAGGAGGAGCGGCGGAGATGGCTGGCGCTCGACCATATCCTGGACGAGGAAGCGCGTGAGCTCTTCGAGGACGCCGATCCCGCGGAGCGGGAGGCGTTGCGCCGGCGTCTCTGGCTGCTCGCCGATCCCCTCTACCTCGTCGAGGGCAACGACCGCGAAGCGGAGCAGTACGCCCGCCAAACGCTGATTCGCATCCGCGAGTCGGCCGAGAACGCATACGACATCCCCTGGGAGGAGGACCTGGAGGAGCTCGTCGCGCGGTACGGAGGCGAGGTGGGGTGGGAGCGCGGACGCCCGGCGCGGCCCGCTTCGGGCATGCTCCAGGACAACCGCTTCATCATCGGGCGCCACAGGCCGCACGGCCGCGAGTTCCTGCCCGCCGGTGCGTTCCTGGAGGATCCGGCCGGCGTCCCCGCGCGCGCGTGGGAGATCGAGGACCGGGCGCCGTGGACCGGCTACGCCGCCTGGTACGCGCCCATCATCACCACCATGGACGCGCAGGTGGCGCGCTTCCGCCGGGGCGATTCGCTCCTGGTGGTGGCGGGTTACGAGCCCTCCCCGCCGCCCGCGGAGCCCCCTCGCCCAACGGTGCGCGAGACCGCCCCGGGCGCCGATCCCTTCGCGGCCTTCGCCGCCCCACCGCCTCCCCCTCCCGCGGCGGCGGGCGCCGTGGAGTCGGGCGTGTTCGTTCTGACCCCGGACGGCGACCGAATCGTCGACGAACGCGGCACCGCGCGCGAGGGCGTCGTGACCGCCCAGGTGCCCAACGGCGACTACGTCTTCGGGGTGGAGGTTCTGGAGGACGCCGACGACCGGGGCTGGCGGGTGCGTGGCGGAGTGCGCCAGGAGAACCTTCCCTTCGGCCTCGCGGCCGTGTCCGACGTCGTCCTCCTCGAGCCCGCCGGCGGTCTTCCGGAGAGCCTGGAGGAGGCGCTTCCCCGGGTGTTGGGTTCAACCCGCGTCCGTGCCGGCGAGGCCTTCGTGGCGGGGTGGGAGGTCTATGGGCTCGGGACGGGCGAGAGCGCGATCGTCGGCATCACCATGCGGGACGCCAACCCCGGATTGCTGGCTCGGGCCACGCGGTTTCTGCGCCTCACGACGCCGGAGGCGCCCCTGGAGCTGAGCTGGGAGGAGGCGGGGCCCGACCAGCTGGGCACGGTGTTCCGCGCCATCGAGCTCACCCTGCCGGAGGTCGAGGCGGGCGAATACGACCTCATCCTCACCGTGGAGCTGCCCGGAAGGAGCCCGATCGACGTCGACACCCGCCTGATCGTGGAGGATTAGCGAGGTCGGGGCCGCTCGCGATACTACGTTGACGCGGTTTGCGGCGTCCTCCAGGGCCGTCAGTCCGCTCGCCGCACGGAGTTGATCGTTACCGGCGGCGTGAGCGTCTGTCCCTCGTACGGCTGCCCCTGGATCATGCGCACCACGTCCATTCCGGCGACCACCCGCCCGAAGGCCGCGAAGCCCTGAAGGTCGGGATTCCGGTTGCCGCCGAAGTCCAGCGACGGCTGGTCGTTGATGCAGAAGAAGAAGCTGGAGGTGGCGCTGTCGGGTTGGCCGCGCGCCATCGAGATGGCCCCGTCGACGTGGCGGAGTCCCGTCACCGAGGTGCGCTCCATGGGGATGGGGTCGAAGCCCTGCTCGGCGAACTCCTCGTTCACGCTGGCCTGAATCACCTCGATCCTGACGGTGTCGTCGGGCTGGTTGTCCATCGTGACCGTGCGGTGGAACTGACCCCCGTCGTAGTGGCCCGCGTCCACGTAGCGCAGGAAATTGGCGGAGGTGCCCGGCGCGTTTTCCGTGTCGATGTCCACCTCGATGTCGCCGAAGTTGGTGGAGATGACGACCCGCACCAAGCCACTTCCGGCGGATTCCCCACCTTCCGCTCCGGTGTCCGGAGCCTCCGGCGCCTCTTCGCCCGACGGGGCGCACGCGCCGACGGCGATCAAGAGGGTGGCGATGGTGGACGCGAATAGTCCCTTGGGCATGGTCGAACCTCCTGTGGGAAACGGGGCGATGCGGGCACCACGATCATACGATGCCGGCGGGGGTCGAGCCAGCGGGAAGGTTCGCGCTTGCCTCCGGTTCGCCGCCAAGCGGGTCGGGAAATCGGCCAAGGCCGAGTGGTCCGTGGATGGATTCGCCCGGGCGGCGGCGCGCGGGCCGGCAAGGCGCAGTCGAGGCCGAGGGGCGGAGCCATTGGGCCCGCAACGCCACCCGACGGCGCAGCGAACCAGCGCGGATGCGACGCCGTTCAAATGCCGGCGACGCTTACCCTCGGACGGCTTGAAAGCGGTGGTCCGGCGCCGGCCGACTTTGGTGGTTACGCCGGCACGATCTCTCCGACCCCCGCCAACACGGCTCGCGGCGCGTACCGGGCGAACGCCTCCGCCGGCGTCGTCCCCGTGAGAACCGCGACGAACGCCATCCCCGCGTCGCGCGCAGCCAAGGCGTCCACCTCCGAGTCGCCCACGAACACGCAGTCGGCGGGCGCGACGCCCAACGCGCCGGCCGCCCGCAGCAGCCCGTCGGGGGCGGGTTTGGGCCGGGGCACGTCGTCGCTGCCCACCACCACCTCGACCCAGGTACGCATCCCGTCGCGCTCGAGGGCCTGCTCGACCCTCCGCCGGTGCTTCGTCGTCACCACGCCGAGGAGAAATCCCGCGCCGTGAAGCGCTTCCAGCACGCGGGCCGCGCCGGGCAGAAGGACGGTGTCGGCCACCATCACTTCGTCGGCCTTCCTCGTGAAGTGCGCCAGGAATTCCCGTCCGCGCGGCTTCCACTCCTCGCCCGCGAGGATCCCGAGCGCCGTGACGAGATCGAGCCCAATGGTCCGCCGGATGGCGTCCGCCGGGGCGGGGGGGAGTCCAAGGCGGGACAGCGCGTGGTTCATGCAGACCACGACGCCCGTGGAGGAGTCCGCGAGCGTGAAGTCGAAATCGAAGAACACGGCGCGCGCCCCCGCGATTGCCGGATGCGCCGATGTTGGCCGCCGCGCGCGAGCGTTGGGTTCACCCATGGGGTTCGACTCCGAAGGGCTGGGGTTGAGGGGTGAAGCAACCAGCGGTCCGTGGATCAATCCGCCCGAGCTCGGAGAGCGGCGTGGCGCGGGGCCGGCAAGGGGCCCCGGAGGCCCAATACTAGCGGTCCGTGGATGAATCCGCCCGAGCACCGAGAGCGGCGAGGCGCCGGGCTGGCAAGGCGCATTGAAGGCCGAATAGCAGCGCTATTGGGCCGACAGGCAACGCCGAGCGTAGCGGCGGTCCAGCGCGGATGCAACGCCGCTCGAATGCCGGGAGGAGCTGGTCCAAGGCTGTCCGGGCGGAAGCATGAGCGGGCACGGACCGGGCCGCCGGTCAGAAGGGCGCCAGCCCGCGCAGGTGGAGCTTCCATTCGGGACGATTCGCCGAATCGACGTCGGTGTTCGGAGCCCCCTGCGGGTGCCACGGCGAGACGGGACGCGCCAGATCGAGGCGCAGGAACCCGTCCAGCACGGAGACGCCGACCCCGAACGACGCAAGATCGCTCCCGTCCACCGACGCCCAGTCGTGGAAGACCGAGACGGCGGCCAAAACGACCCGGCGCCGCAACTCCACCCGGCTTCGCCACACTTCGCGCCCCCTCAGCACGACGCCCGGATAGCCCCGGAGCCAGGCGCCCGAACCTCCGAGATACCAGATCTCCTCCGGTGCCGGGTCGGCCCAGAGGCGGGCGCCACCCGCTTCCAGCGCCGTCGACCAGCCACCCGACATCGGAATGACCAACCTTCCGGTGACGGAGAGACGAACCGTGGGAAAGTCGCCGACGAGCCCCCGCAGCGAGATGTCGGCTCCACCGCTCACCCGGCGCCCGGTGAGGCCGCCCCACCATGGCCTCCAGAGGACCTCGGCTCCGGTGCGTCGTCGGGTTTGGCCGTACAGCGTCGTGGTCGTCTCGGCGAATACGCGCATGGATGTCCAGGCTCGCTCGTTCCTCGCGGGCAGAAGTTGGACGGCCGCGCCCCGCGCCACGTAGTACCCCGAGGAATCGGAGGAGAATTCGAGGCGCTCCGGCCGCCGTCCGGCCACCCAGCCGCCGGTCGCGCGCAGGGTGTGGTACAGCGAGAAGCGAACGCGCG
The DNA here is from genome assembly GCA_965221265.1 of Longimicrobiales bacterium. Lineage (GTDB taxonomy): Bacteria > Gemmatimonadota > Gemmatimonadetes > Longimicrobiales > Gaopeijiaceae > BD2-11. Next base: position 1,967,298 of record OZ244873.1, read on the forward strand.
CGCCCAATCCTCCTCGCTCCACGGACAGGTCGACGCTGGGCTCGATTCGCCGCGTCCCCGCGCGCACCGTCAACGCGCTCCGGCCCCAGGAGTGGTCGCGAAGGAGGCGCGTGCCCACCGAGAGTCCCTCCACGGGGTTGTACCGGAGGAGGCTCGGGGTCAGGATGGGGGGATCCAACGTCCAGGGACTCGGGCTCCGGTAGCCCTCCGCTCCACCCGCGCCACCCGGATCGCCGGGAACGCGCGCCACGCCGATGGAGTCGAGGATCCGCTCCGCCTCCCGGAGCTCGCCCGCGTGGAGTCCGCTCTCGCGTTCCTCCCAAAGCGACGGTGGGAGCGCGTCCGAGGCCGCGAGGGTCCGCCAGTCGCGCGGCATGATCACCACGGTGCCGGAGTCGGGTTCGGACGCGTCCTTGATTTCGACGGTGTCTCCCGGCTCGCGCCACGACCGGACCAGCTCCTCCGTGGTGACGTACGGGTCGGCCGCGTCCCCGTCGCCGGTCGAAATCTCCTCCATCTCGAATTCCCAGTCGTGGTGTCCCCGCACCGTGACGCGCACATCGGAGTACTCGGCGTCCATCTCCTCTCCGGCGACGGTGTGGGACGCGAAGCTCGCCCGGCGGGGCAGCCAGTGGCGGGCGTTCCACAGGCCGTAGTCGACGACCACCGCCGACGTGCCCATTTCAAGGCGAGGGACCAGTGCGCCGTATCCGAAATTCGCAAGCCGCTCGAGCAGGGACGCGCGTGGTGGCGGCGGCGCATCGAGGTCGCCCAGCGGTTCGCTCTCGACCACCAATCCCATTCCGTTGTCCCAGTCGCCGCCGAAATCGAAACGCAAGTTTGTCGTCGTCGATGCGGGGCGGTAGATCGCGCGCACCACGCCGAACGCCTCCGGGTCGATCCAGATGACCGCGAAGACCAGTCCGGGGTGGGGGAAGCGCGGCCTGGCGGTGACGCTCACCGCCCGGACCGATCCTCCGTCCGGGAGACGGACGGTAAGCGTGTCGCCCGACCGGAACTGGTAGAAGCGATCGGCGTCGTCGTCGAGGGGGGTCACGGACGGGACGAACCAGGACTCGCGGTAGTCGGAACCGAACGCCGAGACCAGGAAGAGGCTGAAGGGATCGCGCAGCGGATCGCTGGCGAACCGCGCCGCCGTTCCCTCGGAGAGAGGGGGTCGGATGCGACGCCCTCCGATCTCCGCGCGGGCACCCAGCACCCGCACGACCGTCGGTTCCTCCTTCGACCAGCGGACGCGGCTGGTCGATTCGAACCGGAGCATGGGGCGGTCGCGCACCAGCACCCCCGCTTCGACGGAACTCCGCTCCCTGACCACCGCGGTGTAGGCGTCGATTCCCGCCAGGGCGGAGTCGCGCGCCCGCCGCGCGCCCTCCATCAGGTGGCGGGCGGTTTCGTCCAAGTAGGAGGGCGGAGCGGCCGCATCAGCGACCCGCTCGGCATCCGGCTCCTGCGCCTCCGCCGCGACGACGGCCGCGGCCTGCAGCCAAGCCATGGCCACCAACACGATTCGGTTTGCCATGGTCGCCTCCGGAGGGCGGGGGGATTCGGTTCGCAACCGATGGACGTGGGGAGGGGGCGGGCGCGAAGGAACTCCGCCGCATGCCCGCGCCCCTGTCGCGCGCCGGGGATCGCGGCGCGAGCACCCGGCGGAGGGTACTCTGGCGAGTGCCCCACAACAGACAAGCGTGCGGCTGGCCCACATCTACCGTTACCCCGCCGCTCCTTGGGCTGTTCGTCGCCTCCTCCGATCCGCCCCGGCCCGCGCCCGCGGCCCTTCGGTTCGCCTTTCCGGGCACGCGGCCATCCCTCACATTGCCGTTCCGGGCGATGCTCCCGACCGTTTCCGCGTTCCTCCTCCGAATCGGAGATGCGACCATGAAGAAGCTGCTCCCGCTCGCGCTCTCCCTCACCATCGCGTCACCCATCCTCGCGCAAAACCACGCGCCCAATCCCTACCGCGCGGTTGCGGATGTCTGGGGTCGGCTGCCCGAAGGTCGCACTTGGGGCTCGACCAGCGCCGTGTATCCGGCCGCCGACGGCAACATTTGGGTGGCGGAGCGCTGCGGTGCGAACACCTGCGTGGGGCGCGACGACCTCGACCCCATCCTCCTCTTCGACGTGGACGGCAACCTGCTGCGCAGCTTCGGCGCGGGCATGTTCGAGTGGCCGCACGGCATTCACGTCGACCCGGAGGGCAACCTCTGGGTCACCGACGCCCGCGGGGGCGAGGGGCGTGGCCACCAAGTGCACAAGTTCACGCCGGAGGGCGAGCTGATGATGAGCCTGGGCCAGGCCGGCGTGGCCGGGGCCGGACCCGACACCTTCGACCAGCCCTCCGACGTCCTGGTGGCTCCCAACGGCGACATCTTCGTCGCGGACGGCCACGGGGCGGGCGGCAACAACCGGATCGTCAAGTTCACCGGGGCGGGCGACTTCATCATGGACTGGGGCGGCACCGGCGCAGAGAACGGCGAGTTCCGCGATCCCCACGCGCTGGCCATGGACTCCCGCGGCCGGCTCTTCGTGGGCGACCGCAAGAACAACCGCGTGCAAGTCTTCGACCAGGAGGGCAACCATCTGGACACCTGGACCCAGTTCGGCCGGCCCAGCGGGCTCTTCATCGACGCCAACGACGTGCTCTATTCGGCGGACTCCGAGTCCTCCACCGGGGGTGGCATTCCCAACGCCGGCTGGGTGCGCGGCATCCGCATCGGCAGCGTCGTGGACGGGTTGGTCACCTCGTTCATCCCGGATCCCGACTGGCACGTGTACGTGCGGGGCACCACCGGCGCCGAGGGGGTGGCGGCGGACGCCCTCGGCAACATCTACGGGGCGGAGGTGGGGCCGCGCATGTTGCGCAAGTACGTGCGGGTGCGGTAGGGCGCCGGGGCGCGTCCCGGCCGTCCCGTCCACGGAAAACAAGCCCCCCCGGGCCCGATGCGGACCCGGGGGGGCTCTCGTTACGCCACCGCCTTGCGCGGCACGCGCCGAACCAACGGGGAGAGCGGGCTGGTTCCTCCTGGTTCGCCACGCTCACCGCGGCTCGCCGCGTCGGACGCTACCGCGTCTCCCACAGCCAGTTGTAGTCCAGGCGCACGTAGTAGTAGCCGCCGTTGAATCCGAAGGGCGTGCTCTCGGGGTAGCGCGCGCCCACGCCCAGGGCGTTCGGGCTCTCCGCCGGGTACGCGTTCAGCAGGTTCTGCGCGCCGAACGTCACCGCGGCGTTCTCGGACAGGTTGAGCGCCACCTCCGCGTCGGCGACGAAGCGACCCGGATAGGTGTACTCGTCGCCGATGTCGTACCAACCGTCGTACCACGTGCCCCGCAACAGGCCACGCCACGACCCGAAGGAGTGCACGCCGCTCAGTGAGGCGCGGAAGCTCGGGAGCGACTGTTCGAGCTGGAAGACGCGGTCGTCGTCCACGACCTCCGGGTTGCGCTCCGTGACCTCGGTGGCGGTGTAGTTGAAGAGCACGTTGAAGCTGGTGTTCCCGCCCATTTCCTCGGGCGAGTAGTTCAGCACGAAATCAACGCCCTGGGTGAGGGTCGAGAAGTCGTTGGTGAAGAAGCGGAACTCGGCCAGGTTGCTCGCGCTGGTGATGCCTTCGGACACCAGCTGGTCGACCTCGGCGTCGGTCAGCTTGAACGTCCGCGTCTGGGCGAAACGGTCGTCGATCGCGATCCGGAAGTAGTCGCCGGTCAGCCGCAGCGAGCCCGCCTCGTATACGGTCCCGGCCGCGATGCTGAACGAGGTCTCCGGCTCGAGCTGACGCCCGCCGCGCAGCGCCGCCACGCGCGAGGTCGACGGGATCGTGCCGCGGTTCACCAAGTCGCCGATCTCCGAGTCGAAGACGGTGGACACGTTGAAGGTGTTCTGCTGCCCGGGGGTCGGCGCGCGGTAGCCCGTGCTCGCGCTCGCGCGCAGGGACATCTGCTCGCTGGCCGCGACGCGGGCGGACACCTTGCCGGTGACCTGATCGCCGAAGTCGGAGAAGTTCTCGTAGCGGCCGGCAAACCCGAGATTCCAGTTGTCGGTGACGCCGTTGCCCAGATCGAGGTCGGCGTAGAGGGCGGTGTTGCGACGGCTCCATCTACCGGCCGCCAGCGGGCTGAATCCGGGGAAGCCGTTGGACGAGGAGCTGAATCCCTGGGCGGCGTACGGCCCGATCTGCCAGGATTCGTCCTGTCCCTGTCCGACCTCGAAGCGCTCCTCCCGGCGCTCGAAGCCGCCGGCCAGGTGCGCCCGGTCGCTCACCTCGTAGGCCAGGTCCAGGTTGAAGTTGAGCTCCTCCTGGTTGTAGAGGCCGGGGTCGAAGTTGGTCGGCGTCTGGGGTCCGAGCGCCGCGTTGACCGTGTTGTAGATGAAGAAGTCGACCAGGTTCTTGCCGAAGCTGGTGCTCGCGTCCCACGAAATGCCGCTGTCGGTGCGACCCCGCAACCCACCCACGACGGAGGCGTCGAAGACGCTGCCGCCGAACTGGGGCGTGAAGCCGCCGGGGAACATCTCCTGGAAGGAGAAGCAGTTGGGGTCGTCGAAGACCTGCCGCAGGGCGACCGCATCGGGCACGTTGTTGGTGATGTTCACCACCGGGCAGTTGGCCGATCCGTCGAGGATGCCGTCCTTGGCGTCGAGCACGTCGCCGATCAGCAGGGTCTCGCCGCCGTCGCCGCTGAACACGCCCCCGCGGGTGTTGGGGTTGCGGAAGAAGAAGCCGCCGTCCACCTCCTTGGTGGCGATGTTGCCGAAGGCGTAGGCCTGCTCGTCGTCGTCGAAGGTGTACCCGGTGTTGATCCAGACCTTCAGGTCGTCGGTGACCCTGGGCGAACCCCAGATCTGGGCGGTGGGCGTGCGCACCGCCGTGTTTCCGGCCGCGATCAGGCCCGCCGCGTCGCCCCGCTGGACGGCGCGATCGGTGGGGTCCTGGTTGCCATACTCGACCGTGATGTTGGCGAAACCCGACTCGCCCAGGGGCAGGCCGAAGTTGCCCGCCACGGAGAGCGCGTCGCCGTGACCACCCCAGCTCTGGTCCGAACCATCGAGGAATTCCTCGCCGTCGTAGTACCGGCCTTGCTTAACTTGGATCGAGCCGCCGGAGCGGTCGTTCTTGAGAATGAAGTTGAGCACGCCGGCGATGGCGTCCGAGCCGTACTGCGCCGCCGCGCCGTCGCGCAGCACCTCGACCTGGCGGAGGGCGAGGCCGGGAATGGCACCGATGTCGGGCCCCTGGGCGCCGTCGGACAGCCCGGCCCCGAGCCAGCTGATGACCGCGCCCCTGTGGCGCCGCTTGCCGTTGAGCAGCACCAGGGTGTGGTCGGACGCCAGGCCACGCAGGTTGGCCGGACGCGTGATGGTGGCGGCGTCGCTGATGGGCTGAATGTTCACGTTGTAGGACGGGACCACCGTGCGCAGCAGGAAGTCGATGTTGGTCTCGGCCTGGTTGGCGATCTCGTTGACCGGAATCACGTCGACGGGCACCATCGACTCGGTGACGGTGCGCGGCCGCGTGCGGCTGCCGACCACCACCAGCTCGTCGAGGGCGAAGGTCACGATGTCAAGCCCCAGCTCGACCGTCGTGGTCTGGCCGCTGGTGACCGCGATGTCCTCCGACAGGAGGCCGAAACCGATGAGCCGGACCTCGATGGTGTGGCTCCCGGCGGCCACGTCGGACAGCGTGAAGCCGCCGTCGGGTCCCGTGAAGGCGATGATGTCGAGGGAGGGGATCTCCACTCGCGCTCCACCGAGTCCGGCGCCGCTGTCGTTGCTGCGGACGGTTCCCTCGATGGTGCCCTGCGCGAACGCCGCCGATGGCAGGGCCATCAGCGCGATTGCCAGGATTCCTCGTCTGATCATGCTGGTGTTCTCCTGTTGGGGTCTGCGTGGGGTTTGGGTTCCGGCGTGTTGGTCATGGAGGGATGTCGCGCCCATGGCCCGGCTTGCGGGCAGGCCGGTATCTTCGGCCCCTTGTACGGTAGGCCGCGCGTTCGGTTCCCCGTGAGCGCGCGCGGCCGACCCGCCTGCCCGGCGGCGTGTGCGGCTCGGGCGAATCGATTCCGAACCCTGGCAGGCCGTGGACAAACTCCCCCCGGCATTCGAGCGGCGTGGCATCCGCGCTGGTTCGCCGCGCTCGGCGTTGCTCTTCGGCCCAATAGCTCTGCTATTCGGCCTTCAAAGCGCCTTGCCAGCCCGGCGCCACGCCCCTCTCGGTGCTCGGGCGGATTCATCCACGGCCCGCTAACGTCGCACGGCGAACCCAAGCACCTCGAACCTCGCCCCGAAGAGCAGCGGCCCGGAGCCCAGGAACGCCCGCGCCGGGTACTCGCGGGTGAAGAAGGTGCGGTACACCTCGTTGAAGGCGTCGTAGTCCGCGACATCCGAGGCGTACACCTGCACCGACACCAGATCGTCCATGGTGAGCCCCGCGGACTCGAGCGTGTTGCGCACGTTGGTCAGGACGTTGCGGGCCTCCTCCCGGGCCGTCTCGGGCACGGTCTGGTCGGGACCCAGACCCAGCGTCCCCGACACGTGGAAGGTGTTACCCACCATCACCCCGCCGCTGAAGGGCGGCGCGTCGGCATCGTCCGCCGAGCGCGCGTTGACGTAGCTCCGGTCCCGCAGGCCGCCCTCGGCGTCCAAGTCGAGGGTCACGTCGCCGGCGCAGGCCGAGAGCAGGGCCACGACACCGAGCAGGTGGGATGCGCGGAGAGCGGGAGGCGCGCCGAGGAGCCGGCGTGCGCGCAACAACGGGGATGGGCGGCGACGGGAGAGGGAGTGGGCGCTCATGGTCGGGGTCCTCCGGGAGGTCGTCCGACGAGCCCGCGGCGTTCCGCGTTTCCGAACACGGCGGTCGGGGTCGACTTGGGATGTGGCATCCGAATGGCGATGCGTCCGGCCGGAACGCCGCGTTGCTGCTCGGCGGGGGGTGGGAGTGTGGAGCGGAATGGATGAAGACTCGCGCGAGTCGACGATCCCCGCAAGCGGGGAAGGGCCGCATCGGCGCGCGACCGCGCGCGGGTCGCCACCCTGCCGATCCCGCGCGATTTCCCGGCCAACGTCCGTGGTCCGGGGACCGCGAGCAGTCCGTGGATGAATCCGCCCCGGCACCGAGAGCGGGGTGGCGCCGGCGGACCGCGCGGAACGTCCGCCGGCCTTCGGGTTCGCCCCTACTCGTTGTCCAGAACCAACATTCTCCCCACCAGCCTGCTCGGGTCCGCGTCGGGCTTGGGGACGAACTTGTCCATCCATCCCCCGTCCCAGCTCGCGATGTACAGGTTGCCCTCCTCGTCCACGTCCATCTGGTGCGGACGCGACAGGCCGCCGGGGAAGCCGCCCCGCGTGCCTCCGAAGGCACCCAGGTGGTACTGGAGCTCGCCGTCCATGTTGTACTTGAGGATGCGGTTGAGCATCGCCGAGATGACCCACACGGCATCGTGCTCGTCGATGAAGACACCGACCGGATCGGAGACGTCGGGCCACTCCTCGATGTACTCGCCGTCCTCGGTGAAGATCTGGATGCGGTTGTTGGTGCGGTCGCCCACGTAGATGCGGCGGTTCCGGTCAACCGCAAGGCCGTGGATCAGGTCGAACTGCCCCGGCCCGCTTCCCAGTTCGCCGAACTCCATCAGGTACTCGCCCTCCGCGTTGTACTTGATGATGCGCGAGTGCCAGTAGCCGTCGCCCAGCAGGAAGTCGCCGTTGGGGAGGAAGGCCATCACCGACGGGTCGCCGTACTCGTAGGGGTCCGGGTGCGGGTTGGCGCGCGCCTCGGCCCGGCTCGTCGGATGGTCCCGGTCGACCAGGCGCATCACCAGCTCGGAGCCGTCGTTGGAGAACTTGAAGACCTGCATGTTGACGTTCTTGCCGCCGCCGCGCTCCACGACCCACACATGGCGCTCGGGGTCGTAGGGGCTGATGTAGAGCTGATGAGGCTTGTTGAAGATCGAATCCCACTGCGACCAGTTCTCGGTGATGTTGCCGTCGCGATCGACCGCAACCACGTAGTTGGTGCTGCCCTCGCGCTCGTTCCCCTGGGCGTCGCGGTCCCCCCAGATGCCCACGATGACTCGATCCGGATGGTCCACCGCCACACCGGAGACCTGGCCCCAGACCCAAGGCTCGACATGATCCGGCGCGGGTTTCCACCAGCCCGGGACGGCGTCGTATTCGCCGGTGCGATCATCGCCCCCCTTGACCATGGCGCTCGAAGTCGCCGACGCGTCCGGCGCCGCTTCGCCGCCCGGAGCTCCATCCGAGCAGGCGGGCAGCAGTACCGCCAACAGGGTGATTCCCATGCGCTCGAGTCTCATTGACGTCACCTCCCCGGGGGGGTCCGGCGGCAGCCGGCGGCTGGCCGCATCCCGCGGCCGCGCGGGACGGTGCAAATGTGCGGGGTGGGGACGGTTTTCGCGAGTGGGGCGGTCGTCCTCGATCGCTCGCGTCCCGCTCGGATCGCGCCGGCGACCCCGGATCGGCCGGTCGCCCTCCACATCCGCGTCATCCCGCGCGTGGACCCGCCGGGCCTCCCTTCTCGGCGAGTTCCAGCGGCGGATTCCACTCCGCCACGCCGGGCAGCCGCCGGCCCCAGGTGTTGCCGTAGGGGTCGCCCCGGCGGAGGAGGAAGCGGAGGATGAGCCGGTGCAGCATGTTCATCTTGGGCAGCAGCCCATGGAAACCGGCGGCCGCGGCCAGCGCCCTGTCCCGAATCTCCCAGTAGCCGAAGTCGCCGGGGGTGACGCAGACCACGCGCGATTCGTCCAGAAAGGGGGGGATCGCCCCCTCCAGCGGGACCGTGCCGTCGCCCGTGTCGCGCCGATCGAGCCGGATCTCGGAGTCCCACCGGTTGCGCCGTTCCGTGCTCCGCAGGTCGAAGCGGGGCGCGCCATTGTCGTCCCGCGCCACCCGGATCCCCACGCGGGTCGTCGCGTCGGCCCCCGCGATCACGAGCCAATCGTCCTCGGCGACGCCCGCCGGGCCGGCGTTCCCGGGCGCCTCGGCATCCTCCGGCGCGCGCGTGCCCGACGCCCCTCCGACGGTGGTCAGCTCCAGCCCCGAAATGCGTTTCCGGTGCGCCCGGCCCTCGTCGAGCATCCTCCCGAAGATCTCCGTCCCGGACACGTCCCAGTCGCGCACCTGTCGGTCGATGGTCCGCACCACGTTCGGTTGCCACGCATCGGGCCGGAAGAAGTTCACGGCGCCGCCATCCCGTGGCGCGACCGGCCCGGCCGACTCCGGCAGCAGGTGGTACAGGGAGGGCGTCATGCGCGCCATGCGCCGCTCGCGGGCCCTTCCGGAATCGTCGCCCAATTCGCTGGTCCCGGTCGCGACCTTCAGGACGGCCTCGTACGAGCCACGGAAGGGGGTCCCCAGGGTCACCACCCTGTCGACAAGTCGGCGGTCGCCGCCGGAGCCCTTGAAGCGACCGCTGGCGAGGCGCTCCAGGTACCCCGCGATGATCAACCCGCCCATCGAGTGGCCGATCAGCGAGACCGTGGGGTTGGCCCGGTAGGCCTCGTCCGCCCGGTAGTGCCTCATGAGCAGCGTGCGGTCCACGACCTCGCCCACGAAGGCGGCCAGCCGCTCCTCGGTCCAGGCCAGCGGCAGGCGCCAGTCGTAACCGAAGGGGAACACCGGCACGGGTCCGCCCTGGTCGTCGGAGAGCCCGTCGCGCAGCTCCTCGATCAGGTCCTCGTAGATGAGCGGGAAGGGGCCGCGCGGCCTGATCCGGGCCGGCTCGCGCAGCTCGTAGCGTGGATCCTCGGGGTGGAGCGCGACCCGGTGGTGGCGGCGCTTGAGGACGGTGGTCCAGACCCCCTCGGGCGGCAGCGGGTACTCGTCGTGGAGGTCGGAGGCCGTGATGCCGGGGATGACGATGACCGGGGAAACCGTCATCGCCGCTACCGCGGCTCCATCCAAACGTCCTCCAACACCGCGACCGCGCGCGTGGATTCCTCCCCGCCCACGGTCAGCGTCACCCGATACAACCCCACCTCCGCCACGGGCGCCTGGGGTCCCCCGAAACCGCCGCCGGTCGCATCGTCCGGAAGGTTCCCCAGCAGGTCCCAGCGCACCCGGTTGATGCCCTCGTGTCCGGTCGCCTCCAGGTCGCGGAACACCTCGCCGGTGGCCACGGAGGTGATCGTCAGGCGCACATCCTCCTCATTCCTCTCCTCGGCGAGATGGTAGTGAATCGCCGTGCCCGGGAGCGCGTTGTCCCCCCGCAGCACCTTGTCGCCCGTCACCGAGCGCGCGCGCGTCCGGTTCTGCTTCCAGCGCACCGCCTCGCGCGGCTCGAACAGGAAGGCGTCCCGCGCCATCACCTCGGGGGTCAGTCGCTGGAGGGGCGTGACGTCGTCCATGATCAGCATGCCCCGGCCGTGCGTGGCCAGCACCAGGTCGTTGTCGCGCGGGTGCACCAGCACGTCGTCGACGCGCACCACCGGGAGCCCGGTCATGAAGCGGTGCCAGCTCCCGCCCTCGTCGAGCGAGACGAAGAACGCGAACTCGGTCCCCGCGTACAACAGATTCCGATTGCGCGGGTCCTGGCGCACCGTATTGACGTTGCCGTATTCCGGCAGGTTGGCGGTGATGTCGTTCCAGCTCGCCCCATAGTCCCGCGTGACGTGGACGTAGGGCCGGAGATCGCCGCTCTTGTGGCCGTCGACGGAGGCGTAGGCGGTGCCGGCGTCGAAGTGCGAGGCCTCGATCCGCGAGACATAGTAGCCGCGGGTGCCGCCGGGGATGTTCGCGCCAACCTCGGTCCAGCTGGCGCCTCCGTCCCGGCTGACTTGGATGTTGCCGTCGTCGGTGCCCATCCACAGGATCCCCGGCACCAGCGGCGACTCGGCGATCGACACGGCCGCGCCCCAGGCGCTCACGCCGTCGTTGCGCGAGAGGATGCACTCCCGGCCGCGGTCCAATTGGTTGCAGCGGGGCAGGGCGTTGGCCCGGCCCATGACCTCGATGAAGTCCCGGTCGATGTTCCTCGAAAGGTCCGGGCTCATCCTCCAGGTCTCGCCCCGGTCCATCGACGTGAAGAACCGGTTGCCGCCCGCGTGCACCACTTCGGGGTTGTGCGGCGAGAGGATGAAGGGCGTGTTCCAGTTCCAGCGGATCTCGGTGTCGGGGCTCGGCAACGGCACGATGTTGGACGACGGATCGTTCGCGCTGGGCGCTCGCGGACGGATGCTCACCTGCTCGCCGGTCGCCAGGCTGAGCCGCCGGATGTTGCCGTTCTGGGACTCGGAGTAGACCACGGTGTGGTCGGTGGGGTCGACGGCCGTGTAGAAGCCGTCCCCGCCCCCGACGCGATACCAGTCCTCGGAGAGGATGTCGCCGGTCCGGACCGCGCTCGGACCGCACCAGCTGCCGTTGTCCTGGAGACCGGTGCACACGTGGTACGGGCGTCGCATGTCCACCGACCCGTGATACGGCTGGCCCACCGACCAGCGCCGGAGCGACTCCCAGGTCTCCCCCTGGTCGTAGCTGACGTCCACCGATCCGTCGTTGCCGGCGATCAGGTGATCGTTGTCGGCCGGGTTGATCCAGAACGCGTGCTGGTCCACGTGGCCGTAGCCGTCCAGCTGCTCGAAGGTGCGCGCGCCGTCCCGCGACTTGTAAATCCGCAAGTCGACGACGTAGACGAGGTCCGGGTCGGTCGGATCGGCCCGGATCTGGCTGAAGTACATCGGGCGCCCGTTCTCGTTCGAGCGGAACTCCCAGCTCCCGCCCTTGTCGCTCGAGCGCCAGATTCCGTTGTACTGGTCGTCGAGGGGCAGGGCGTCCTCGTCGTCGAGACGTTCCCACTCGGCCCGTTCCTCATCGGTGAGCGGCTCCTCCCGGTCGGCGGCGACTTCGATCTGGGCGTATACGACGTTGGGATCCGCCGGCGTCATGGCGAGCGCGATCCGTCCCATGGTGCCGCGCGGGAGCCCGTTGCCGTTCAGGCGGGTCCAGCTCTCGCCGCCGTCGTCGGAACGCCAGATGCCGCTGCCCGGTCCTCCGCCCACGAAGCAACACGCGGTCCTGCGCCGCTGGTAGGTGGCGGCGAAGAGCGTGTTGGGGTTGGATGGGTCGATGACCAGGTCCGTGGCCCCCGTGTCCTCGTCGACGCGGAGCACGTGGCTCCAGGACCGACCCCCGTCCGTGGTCTTGAAGACGCCGCGCTCCGGGTTGGGACCGAACAGGTGGCCGTTGGCCGCGACCCAGGCCACGTCCTCGTCGCCGGGGTGCGCCACGATGCGCGCGATGGTCTGCGTCTCCCGAAGCCCGACGTGGGTGAAGGTCGCGCCCCCGTCCACCGACTTGTACACGCCGTCCCCGAACGACGAGCTCTGCCGGTTGTTGGCCTCCCCGGTGCCCACCCAAAGGACGTCCGGGTTCGACGGCGCGATGGCGAGCGCTCCGATGGAGTGGGTGCCGTGGCTGTCGAAGACGGGCTCGAACGTGGTTCCGTTGTTGGTGGTTCTCCACAGCCCGCCGGTCGCGAAGCCCACGAAGTAGGTGTCCGGGTCGCCCGGATGGACCGCCAGGTCGTCGACCCGCCCGCCCTGTCCGAACGGTCCGATGCCACGCCACGAGAACGGGCGGAGCAGCGGGTGGTCGGAGGCGTTGACGGGGTCCGGGGCGTCCTGGGCCGAGGCGTGGGTGGGAAGTGCGGCCGCCGTGGCGAGCGAAATGAGCCCAAGGGCCAACCCGCGCGCCAGCAGGCCGTGGATGAATCCGCCCGAGCACCGAGAGCGGCGTGGCGCCGGGCGGGCAAGGCGCCCCCGAGGCCCGACGCCAGGGCGATTGGGCCGAACGGCAACGCCGAGCGTAGCGGTCCAGCGCGGATGCGACCGTGCGGGCGGGTGCGCTTTAGACGCCCCACGCGCGCGAGCGTCCGCCGAGGGCTCGGCCGGCACGGGGATGCCTGCCGAAGCGGGCGATGGGAGGCGGTTGGCTGGGCTGCCGAACATGACGACCTCTCGCGGCAAGAGTGGAAGGGGGGCGGAGCGTTCCGCCAGTGTACGCGCGCGGCGGGCTTGGGGCCATCGAAGGGTCGGGGCTCGTTGGACGCGGAGTCGCCCCAATCCGACCGCGTGGGCGCGGATGGCGCCGGCCCTCGGCCAGCCCGTGGGCGCCGCGACTACCCGGTCGGATCCGGCGCACGCTCCCGATGGAAGTCCGTCACCGCCTGGTACGCCGCGACCACCGCGAGCAGCCGCTCCTCGCCAAAGGGGGGCGCCCCCAGGGTGGCCCCGCGCGGCACCCGTGCCCCCGTGGTCTCGTCGGTGTCGAATCCGATGGGCATGCAGGCGAGCGGCAGCCCCGCCCCGTCGAACGCCCCGCCGGCGCTCGTGACCACCACGTCGCACTGGTTGAACAGCTGGGCGAGCATTCTGTGGCGAAGCAGATTGCGCGCTTGCTGGACCTTCACGTAGGTGTCCGCGCTCTGGAGCATGCCGTTGAGGAAGCGCGGCAAACGGTCGGCGAAGTTGCGCACATCCTCGCGCAGGTGCTCGATGAAGAACGCCGTGGGGTCGCCGTGCGAGCCCCCCAGGGGCGGGGAGGTGAGGGCCTCCCAATCGTCCGGGAGGGTCACGTCGGGCACGACGCGCACGCCCGGGGTGCGCTCGAGCGCGCCGAGGAAGTCGCGTCTGAGCTGGTTCACGCGGTCGTCGTCGCCGGCGGCGTACCCGGGCCACACGCCCACCCGCGTGGTCCAGCGCACCCCCGGCCGCTCGCCCCCGAAGGCCGTGGCCGCGAGCGCGTAGTTGGGCGGTCGCGGGAGCCCCAGCGTGCGCGGATCGTTCGGGTCCGGCCGCGCGACCACCTGCAGCAGGATGGCGGCGTCCATCACGTCGCGCGCCATCACGCCCACGTGGTCCCGGGTGTAGCTCAGCGGGATGACCCCGTGTAGGGAAACGCGCCCGAAGGTGGGCTTGATCGCGGTCAGTCCCTGCGCGTTGGAGGGTCCGATGACCGACCCACCGGTCTGCGTGCCCAGGCCGGCGACCGCGAGCCGGGCGGCCACCGCCGTTCCCGTCCCCGACGACGACCCCCCCGGGCTGTAGCGCGCGTCGTCCGGCGTCCAGGCGTTGCGCGTGGTCGGCGTTGTGGTTCCGTACACGCGCGCCCGGCCCCCGGCCAGGTTGCCCATCTGCGCCTTGCCCACCACCAGACCGCCCGCCGCCCGCATGAGCGAGACGGCGGTGGCGTCGTAGTTCGGCCGGAATCCCTCGAAAACCAGAGATCCGCCCTCGGTCAGGAGGTCCGCCGTGTGGAAGTTGTCCTTGGGCGCGAGGCACATGCCCCGCAGCGGGGCGCGACGCTCGTCGGCGGGCGTCCGATCCAGCAGCGCGCGCAGCGTCTCGCGCGACGGTCGGTCGGCGTAGGCCTGGTAGGTGGCGTCGAAGGCGTCGATCCGGTCGCCGTACGCCTCCACCAGCTCGCGCGCGTCGAGGGCGCCCGCGCGCATCAGGGTCATCGACTCCGACATCGTGAGCCGCGTGAGGTCGTCGACCTCCTGAAGCCGGACCCGCGACCCGAACGCCTCGGGGGTGACCGTGGGACCGCGCGGGCTGGCTACGGCGGGCGCGCGCGCGAACAGGGTGCCCGTCGCGGCCGCCGACGACACCCAAGCCATGCGCTCGAGGAACCAGCGGCGCGAAACCCGCTCGTCCTGGGGAACGGCGCCCTCGTCGCGGTTCACGATCCGCCCTCCTCCGTCCACGCCGTGAAGGGCGCCGGAAACGCCATCGGCAGATTGAATTGGGGATCGATGCGGAAGTTGGCCGCTTCAACATCCTGGCGGAGAATCGAACGACCATTCGCAAGCAGCCGCTCCTGGTCCATCGGCGCCTCCTCGTCGGATTCGGGAAGCACCGAGATGTCGATCCCGACCAGCCGGTAGCGGGTGAGGATGTGGGCGTCGAGTTCCTCGTCCGTGGGTTCGGGGACGTTCTGGGGTCTGGCGGCCCGCGGACCGATTGGGTTGGGGTGCATGGTGCTTTCTCCGGCCATCGGATCGCGTGGTGGTTCCCGGCGGGGCCCGCCCCGCCGCGCGGCGCGCCCGCGTCCGTCGCCTCCCGACGCGGTCGCGGCGTTGACAGGCCGACGGATGGGCGGGTAATTTCGCACTGCAATGAAGTAGCGCGCGCGACGCGTGCTCGCTAGAGTCCCCACCGCCCGGGTACCCGCGACCCCGGCCGAATCCCGTCAACAGGAAGGCTTCGGTGGCCAACGACCAATTCGGACTCCTGACCCTCTTCGCCGACGGCGGATTCATGATGTATCCGCTGGTCCTGTGCTCGCTCATCGCGCTGGGCGTGATGATCGCCAAGTTCTGGACCCTGTGGGCGGCCCACAAGGACACCGCCAAGGTTCTGACGGAGGTCGACGAGCTGGCGCGCGCCGGGGACATCGACGGCGCCCTCGCGGCGGCGGGCGCCAAGCGTGGTCCGGCGTCCGCCATCCTCATGGCGGGCCTGCGGCGCATCAAGGGGCGCGAGGTGGGCGAGGGTGAAATCGAGCAGGCCATCAGCACCGTGGGCACCATCGAGCTCGGCTTCCTGGAGCGCGGTCTGGTGGTGCTCGCGACCATCGCCAACGTGGCGCCATTGATGGGCTTTCTGGGCACGGTGGCGGGAATGATCCTCGCCTTCGCGTCGATCGAGGCCGCCGGCAGCGTGGATCCGGCGCTGGTCGCCGGCGGGATCAAGGTGGCGCTCCTCACCACCGCCTCCGGACTCGCGATTGCGATTCCGGTCAACATCGGGTACAACTTCTTCGTCACGCGCATCGACCAGCTGATCGTCGACATGGAGCAGGGAACCCAGGCGATCCTCAACGTCACGTGGGACTTGGAGAACGCCGGCCAGCTGACGGTCGTCGCGAGGGATCCGATCACGGCCCTCTCGCCGCCCCCGCCCGGCCTCCCGGCCTGAGAGGCCGGCGTGACCGGAACGACACGGCGGGTGGACTGGTAGCTTAACGATCACGGAACAGCCACGAAGGGGAGGACGGAACATGGCCGTGCTGCAGAACAAGAAGTCCAAGGTCAGCGACGAGGTGCCCACGTCGTCCATGGCGGACATCGCCTTCCTGCTGCTCATCTTCTTTCTGGTGACCACGGTCTTCCCCAAGGACAGCGGGCTGGCGGTGGTGTTGCCCGAGTCCGCCGAGGAGGTTCAGGTCAGCCAGCGCAACATCCTGCACCTCTCGGTCCTCCCCAACGGCTTGGTGGACGTGAAGAGGGGCGAGAGCACGCAGGTTCAGCAGGTGCGCGCCAACGACGTTGAGGCCATCTGGCGCCAGGGCGTCACCGAGAACCCCAACCTGATCGCCGCGGTCAAGACCCACCCGAACGCGCCCTACAGGTTCATGGTGGATGTCCTGGACGCCCTGCAGACCGCCGGGGCGGAACGCATTTCACTGCAGCTGCTGGAGGACTGAGCCGATGGGCATCAAACAGGGCGGATTCTCGCGCAAATCGAAGGCCTCCGACGAGATCCCTTCGTCGTCGCTGGCCGACATCGCCTTCCTGCTCCTCATCTTCTTCATGGTCACGACGGTGTTCCGCACCAGCAAGGAGCGGCCCATCGAGTGGGCGGCGGCGGAGGCCAGCGAGAAGATCGACGAGAAGAGGGAGGACATCCTCCACGTGTGGGTTGAGCGCAACGGAGATGTGTGGGTGAACGACCGCAGCATCACCACGACGACCCTGTCCAACATCGTGGCGCCCATGTACGCGGCCTCGGACCGGCGCTTGGTGATCTCCTTGCGCGCCGACACCGACGTGCCCTATCACTTCGTGAATCAGGTGCAGGAGGAACTGCAGGAGGCCAACGTGGTCCGGGTCGTGTTCGCGACCGAGCTGGAACGCCGCATGACGAGGGAGAGACGATGAGCGACGCCGAATTCGCGCAGGTGCAGGAGGGTCCGTCCTTGGAGACGGCGAACGACCGCTTCAAGAAGTCGTTCAACACGTGGTTCTGGGGGTCCGTGCTGGCCGCGACCGTGGCGCACTTCGCGATGTTCATGTTCTGGCCGAACATGACCGCGGAGGACGTCTCGTTCGATTCCGAGGAGCTCGTCGCCATCGAGCTCCCGCCGGAGATCGAGATCCCCCCGCCGCCCCAGGCGATCCGCCGGCCCGCCACGCCCGTGATCGCGGCCGCCGACATCAGCGAGGACATCACGATCGCGCCCACCACCTTCGAGGACAATCCGATCGAGGAGCTGCCTCCTCCGCCGGACGAGGAGGCGGTGGACCTCGCGGCGGCTCCGAGCTTCACGCCCTTCACCGTCCGTCCCGCCCTCACCAACCAGCGGGAGGTCGAGCGCGCGCTCGAGCGCGAGTATCCGCCCATCCTCCGCGACGCCGGCATTGGCGGGACCGTGACCGTGCACTTCTTCATTGACGAGGAGGGCATCGTGCAGCGGACGATTGTGGCGGGGACCTCGGGACACGCGTCCCTCGACGAGGCCGCCCTCAGGGTCGCCAACGTGTTCCGGTTCACCCCGGCGCTCAACTTGGACAAGATCGTGCCGGTGTGGATCCAGATTCCCATTACCTTCCAGACGCGTTAGTCGCTTCGGACGATCCGAGCCGGAAAGGAACCCCGCCGGAGCTTCCGGCGGGGTTCCTTTGGTTATGGATTGGGGAATGGAGGTGTGGGGAGGCTGAATGGAGGTCATGGACGACGGAGTGGAGGTGTTGGGCGCCGAGATGGGCCTGATGTATTCGGAGCGGCTGAGGGAGACGCTCCCGCGCGTCCGCGACGCGATCGAGGAGGCCGCGCGTCGCGGTGGACGCACGGGCGCCGCCGTCACCCTGGTGGCGGTCA
Source organism: Longimicrobiales bacterium (assembly GCA_965221265.1). Lineage (GTDB taxonomy): Bacteria > Gemmatimonadota > Gemmatimonadetes > Longimicrobiales > Gaopeijiaceae > BD2-11. The sequence continues at coordinate 1,985,142 of OZ244873.1, forward strand.
CCAAGGGCCACCCGCCGGCGGCCGTGCGTGCGGCGCTCGCGGCCGGCGTTTCCGACATCGGCGAGAACCGGGTCGAGGAGCTGGAGGTCAAGGTGGGCGCGCTGGAGGACAGCCGGACCCCGCGCTGGCACATGATCGGGCACCTGCAGCGACGCAAGGCCCCTCGCGTGATTGGGATCTGCGACTTGTTGCACTCGGTGGACACGGTTCGGCTGGCCGAGCGGCTCGACCGCTTCGTGCCCGCCGACGCCGCCCCGCTTCCGGTGCTGGTGCAGGTCAACACGTCCGGTGAGGCGGCCAAGAGCGGCCTCGCCCTCGATGAGGCGCGGGAGGGCGTCCACCGGATCGCCCAGCTGCCCGGGCTGGCGGTGCGCGGGCTCATGACCATGGCCCCGTTGACGGATCGCGAGCACGTTCTTCGTCGCGCGTTTGGCAACCTGCGGCGGCTGCACGAGGACTTGGGCTCGCAGGAGGCGTACCGGGGGGAGCATCTATCGATGGGCATGACCAACGACTTCCGCATCGCCATCGAGGAGGGCGGCACGATGGTCCGGATCGGCACGGCGCTCCTGGGGCCGCGCCCGCAACGACCCGCGCCGCGGGCGGGCGCCACCGGATGACCCCGCGTGGGGAGGACGGAGGCCCCATGGGCGCCGCGTTTCGCGAACCGCCCGGAGGGCGTCCGGGCGCGACGGCCGTGGCGACGGCCGCTGCGGCACCCCCGCCGACCGAGGCGGGGGCACCGACCAAGGGGATCGCCACGACCGGTGCGGCCGGCCTAACCGGGGGGACCGCCACGACGGGCGGGACGACCCCACCGACGGGCGCGGCACCCCCGCCGACCGAGGCGGGGGCACCGACCGCGAGGGTGACCACGACCGGTGCGGCCACGCCGGAGATTGCGGCCCCGACCGGGAGGGCTGCCTCCACCGGTGCCACGACGGACGGGACGACCCCACCGCCCGGCGCGGCCGCTCCGACCAGGGCCGTGGCCCCACCGACCGACCTCGTCGACCGCATCGACGAGGCGGTGGCGGCGGTGCGCGCCCGGTCGACGCTTCGGCCGAGGGCAGGGATGGTGTTGGGCACCGGGCTGGGCGGGCTCGCGCGCGCGATCGACCTCGAATGCGCCATCGACTACGCCGATCTGCCCCACTTCCCGCTGTCGACGGTGGAGAGCCACGAGGGACGCCTGCTGCTGGGCACGCTCGACGGCGTTCCCGTGGTCGCCATGCAGGGCCGTTTCCACCGCTACGAGGGCTACACGCTCCGGCAGGTGACCTTCCCCATTCGGGTCATGGCGGCCCTGGGCGCGGACACTTTGGTCGTTTCGGCCGCGTGCGGCGGAATGGATCCACGCTGGCCGGCGGGGCAGCTGGTGGTGCTCGACGACCACATCAACCTCATGGGCGACAACCCGCTGGTGGGTCCCAACGCGGACGCCCTCGGGCCGCGCTTTCCCGACATGTCGGAACCGTACGACCGCGAGCTTCAGCAGGTCGCGCTGGACGCCGCGCTCGCCCGGCGCATCCCGCTCGCGCGCGCGGTCTACGTGGCCGTGACCGGGCCCTGCCTGGAGACGCGGGCCGAGTACCGCATGTTGCGCACCCTGGGCGCGGACGTGGTGGGCATGTCCACCGTGCCCGAGGTGATCGTGGCGCGGCACATGGGCATGCGGGTGTGTGGCCTGTGCATCGTGACCGACGTCTGCCTTCCCGACGCGCTCGAGGAGGTGGACGTGCCCACCATCATCCGGGTCGCCGGGGAGGCGGAGCCCGGTCTCACCGCGGTGGCCCGGGCGGTCGTCGCGTCGCTGACGTAAGGCGGTCCATGCGCTATCCGGAGTTGCCCGCCTCCCTGCTCGAGCTGGAGCGACGAACCCTCGAGCTGTGGCGCGAGGAGGACCTCTTCCGACGCGGCATGGAGGCTTCCGAAGGCCGCGAGCCCTTCGTGTTCTACGAGGGGCCGCCCACCTCCAACGCCCGACCCGGCCTGCACCACGTCCTCGGGCGCACCCTGAAGGACCTCGCCTGCCGCTACCAAACCCTCAGGGGGCGCCGGGTCACCCGCATCGCGGGGTGGGACACGCACGGACTGCCGGTCGAGATCGAGGCGGAGAAGACGCTCGGCATCTCGGGGAAGCCCGAGATCGAGGCGGTGGGCATCGAGCGCTTCAACCGCACCTGCAGGGAGTCGGTCTTCACCTACAAGGCCGACTGGGAGGCGCTGTCGGAGCGCATCGCCTACTGGCTCGACTACGAACGGCCCTACGTCACCTGCGACGCGAGCTACATCGAGTCGGTGTGGTGGATCCTGAGCCAACTGGCCGGGAAGGGGCTCCTCTACCGCGGTCACAAGAGCGTCCCCTACTGCCCTCGATGCGGCACCGCGCTCAGCTCCCACGAAGTCGCGCTGGGCTATCGCGAGGTGGAGGACCCGTCGCTCTTCTTCCTGGCGCCCCTTCTGACCGGGGAAGGGCGGCCCGACCCGGAAGGGCGCGCCTTCCTCGCCTGGACCACCACGCCGTGGACCGTGCCCTCCAACGTGGCGCTCGCGCTGAACCCGGAGCTCACCTACGTCGAGGCGGATGCCGAGGCGGGGCGCGTGATCGTGGCCCGGGACTTGGTCGAGCGCGTGCTGGGGGAGGACGCCCGGATCGTGCGCGAGCACGATGCCCGCTCGCTCGAAGGCGTCCGCTACGCGCGCCCGCTCGACGTGATGCCGGTCCCCGACGGAGCCGAGTGGGCTTGGCGCACGGTCCTCGAGGACTTCGTCACGGCCGAGGACGGGACCGGAATCGTGCACATCGCGCCCGCCTTCGGCGCGGAAGACCACGCCGCCGGCCAGCGCCATGGGCTGCCCCTGATGCGCTCCATCGACGACGCGGGCCGCTTCCACGAGGAGCTGCCGCTGGTGGGCGGAATGTTCGTCAAGGACGCCGATCCCCTGCTCGTGGCGGAGCTCGACCGGCGCGGCCACCTGTTCCGGGAGGGGCGGGTGGTCCACTCCTACCCCCACTGCTGGCGCTGCCAGTCTCCGCTGCTCCACATGGCCCGCGAATCGTGGTTCGCCGCCACCTCGACGCTCAAGGAGGAGATGCTCGCCATCAACCGGGAGACGTCCTGGCACCCGCCGGAGATCGGCGAGGGACGCATGGGCGAGTGGTTGGCCGGCAACGTGGACTGGGCGCTCTCGCGGGACCGCTACTGGGGCACCCCGCTCCCCGTCTGGGTGTGCGACCGCGACGACGACGTCATGGAATGGATCGGGAGCCTGGCCGAGCTGGAGGAGCGCGCGGGCCCGCTCGGCGACGACTTCGACCCGCATCGACCCTTCATCGACGAGGTCGCATGGCCCTGTCGCGAGTGCGACGGGACCATGCGGCGGGCCTCGCCGGTGGTCGACGTCTGGTTCGACTCCGGGGCGATGCCGTACGCGCAGTGGCACTATCCCTTCGAGAACCAGGACATCTTCGAACGCCACTTTCCCGCCGACTTCATCAGCGAAGGGCTCGACCAGACACGCGGCTGGTTCTATTCGCTGATGGCCATCGCGTGCATGCTCGGCCGGGGGATGGCGTTCCGCAACGTGCTGGTCAACGATCTGGTGCTCGACGCCGAGGGCCGGAAGATGTCGAAGTCGAAAGGGAACGCGGTCGACCCCTGGGAGGCGGTGGGCAGGTACGGCGCCGATCCGCTGCGCTGGTACTTCGTCACCGTCTCGAATCCGTGGGTGCCCAAGCGCTACGACGAGCGCGGCATTGGCGAGGTGGCGCGCAAGTTCTTCGACACCCTGTGCAACACGTACCGGTTCTTCGCCCTGTACGCGAACGTCGAGGACTGGCGGCCATCGGGGGCGGGCGATGTCTCGCTGCTGGACCGCTGGATGCTCTCGCGGCTGAACCGCCTCGTGGGCGAGGTGCGCTCCGATCTCGACGACTACCAGTTCACCCCCGCCTGCCGGAACATCGCCCGGTTCGTCGACGAGGACCTTTCCAACTGGTACGTGCGGCGCAGCCGCCCGCGTTACTGGGGCAAGACCGAAGCCGCGGACGCCAACGCCGCCTTCCACACGCTGCACCTCGCCCTGCGCACGGTGAGCCAGCTGATGGCTCCCGCGGCGCCCTTCACGGCCGACTGGCTGCACCGGGCCCTGACCGGGGGCGACAGCGTCCATTTGTCCATTCTGCCGGAGCCGGACGAGGCGTGCCTGGACGCCCAATTGGAACGGGAGATGGACGCCGTGCGGCAGCTCGTCACCCTGGGGCGGGCGGCGCGCGAGGAGGCGGGCGTCAGGGTGCGTCAGCCGCTCGGGACGCTGCACGCGGCCGTGCCCGGTGACACCACCCCGCGGGGCGAGGTGATGGCGGTGCTGCGCGAGGAGCTGAACGTCAAGCGGGTCGTGTTCGTGAGCGACGCGGGCGAGCTGACGCGCCTCGAGGCGCGCCCCCAGTTCCGTGTCCTGGGGCCCCGCTTTCAGCGGCGCGGCAACGCCGCCGCCGCGGCCATTCGCGCCCTCGGGCAGGCGGAGCTGCGCGCGTGGCGCGCGGGCGACGCGGTCGCGATCACCGTGGACGGAGCGGAACACGTGCTCGGCCCCGACGACCTCGAGCTGAGGGAAGTCGCGCGCGGCGACCTGGTGGTGCGCGCCGCCAACGGCTTCACCGTCGCCATCGATCCGACTCTGGACGAGGAGCTGCGCGCCGAGGGGCTGGCCCGCGAGTTGGTGAACCGGGTGCAGCGGTTGCGCAGGGACTCGGGGTTGGAGGTCACGGACCGCATCCGCCTGGCCATCTCCGGGCCGGAGGGCGTGCGCGCGGCGGCACTCCGCCACCGACCCTTCATCGCGGGCGAGACCTTGGCGGTCGACCTCGTCGTGGCGGATGAGGGGAACGGAGCGCCGATGGCGTACACCCACCGCAAGGAAGTCGCGTTCGACGGCACGCGCGCCGTGATCGCACTGGTGCGCGCCGACGGTTAGCGGTCCCGTCCCGAGCCCGTGGACAGACTCCTCCCTGCGTTCGGGCGGCGTGGCATCCGCGCCCTGCCAGCCCGGCGCCGGGCCGCGCTCGGTGCGCCGGGGAAACGGTCGTGAGCGGGAGCGCCGCGCGCCGCGAAACGCTCACGGTGGGCGAGGGCCGGGCCGGGCGCTTGGACGCGTGGCTGGCCCGGCGGCTCGACCTGTCGCGCACGCGCGCCGCTTGGTTGGTCGAACACGGCTTCGTGCGCGTGGAGGGCCGGGTGGCCCGGAAGTCGGCTCCGGTGGCGGCCGGGCAGCGCGTCGAGGTGGAGATTCCGCCCCCGGATCCGGTCGACCTGGTTGCGGAGGACATTCCCCTCGCGGTGGTCCACGAGGACGACGCGTTGCTGGTGGTCGACAAGCCGGCCGGCTTGGTGGTGCATCCGGCGCCGGGCCACCCGCGCGGCACCCTGGTGAACGCGCTCCTCCATCACGTCGCCGACCTGGCCGGCGTGGGGGGGCGGCTGCGACCGGGGATCGTGCACCGGCTCGACCGCGACACCTCCGGGTTGCTGGTGGTGGCCAAGACCGACGCGGCGCACCGGGCCCTTTCCGCCGAGATGGCCGCGCGCGGGGTGCGCCGCGCCTACCTCGCGGCCGCCTGGGGGCACGTGCGCGAAACCCCCACCACGGTCGATGCCCCCATCGGGCGCGACCCCCGGGCCCGGCAGCGCATGGCGGTGGTGGAGGGGGGGCGCCGGGCGGTGACCCACGTGGCCGTGCGGGAGCGATGGGCGGTGGCGGAGCTGCTCGATGTGCGCCTCGAGACCGGGCGCACCCACCAGATTCGGGTGCATCTGGCGCACATGGGGCACCCGGTGGTGGGCGATCCCGTGTACGGGGCGGGGCGGGAGCGGGGGGTGGCGGGCCCGGCCCGGCGCTGGGCGGGGGAGCTGGCGCGCAGGACCGGGCGCCAGTTCCTGCACGCGTGCGCCCTCTCCTTCACGCATCCCGTGCTGGGAACGCGCATGCGCCACCGGTCGCCCCTGCCTCCCGACTTGGCGGACGTCGCGAACTGGGCCCGCACCCACCGATGATCCGCGCGAGCCTGGCCGGGATCGTCCCGCTGTGCCTGTTCGCGTTGTCGACGGTCCAGGTCCGCGACGTTGCTTGGGGGCAGGAGTTGGGTGCGCGTTATTCCACGGTGGCGCGAGCCGGCATCGTCGTGCATCACGCGCCGAACGATTCCCTGCGCGCCGAGCGCATGTTGGACCTGCTGGCGAACGCGCCCGACCTGCCCGGCCTGCCCCCGGGCTTCCCCGCCACCGCGACCGTGCGTCTCGCGGCCTCGGAACCCGACTTTCTGGAGTTCGTCGGAGCCCGCGTCCCGGAGTGGGGCGTCGGGGTGGCCATCCCCTCCACCGGCACCATCGTCCTCCCCGCGTACGCCGACGATCGCACGCGCGGCTGGAACGAGGAGCGCGTGGCGCGACACGAATGGGCCCACCTCGGGCTGCACGAATACCTGCGGGGCCTGCGCGTCCCGAGATGGTTCTCCGAGGGGTACGCGGAATGGGCCTCCGGGGGATGGGACGCCGCCGAGGGTTGGCGTCTGCGCATCGCGCTGGCGGGCGGCCGCGCGCCTCCCTTGGATTCGCTCGCCCTCCGGTGGCCCTCCGACCGAGCCTCCGCGGAGGTGGCCTACATGCTCTCGGCCACCGTCGTCGAGTACCTGGTGGCGAACGGAGGCGAACGAGGGCTCGCCCTCTTCCTCGGGCGCTGGCGCGAGGACGGCTCCTTCGAGGGGGCGCTGCGCCGCACCTTCGGAGTCACCAGCGGACAGCTTGAGACCGATTGGGGTCGATACGTGCGCCGGCGCTATGGCTGGCTCCTCGTGCTGTCCCAGTCGCTCGTGTTCTGGGCCTTCCTGGGAACCCTGCTCACGGCTCTGGTGTTGGTGCGTCGTCGCCGCGGACGCTGGCGCATGGCGCGCCTGCGCGCCACCGAGCTCCCGGACGATCCCGCCTTCTGGCTTGACCCGCCCCTCGACCGGAGGGATCTTGAAGACCATGGCAAGAAAGCGAACCAGCCGCCGGGCGAACCGTAGACGGAACGGAGGTCGTCGCCGAGACGCCGAATCCCTGCGCTTTTCGCGCAAGAACGGCATCCTCGGCCTCGCCGGCCTTCTGGTCATCGTGCTGGGGTACGTCCTCCTCGCCCAGGGATCCATCACCGCGGCTCCCCTGTTGCTGGTTGTGGGCTACTTGGTGCTCCTTCCGCTCGCGTTCGTCCTGTAGAGGCTCTCGCCCCCGGACACGCGCCCCATCCCACGCGGCCCACGCGACGGCCCTTTCCGCGCCCGCGCCGGCCCGCGTCCGTCCTCCCATCAGCCGTTCCCCGCCTCCCACTCGCCGGTTCGCGCGCTACCCACTGGCCCGCCGCCCCGCTTCCACTGGCCCGTTCCGGCGCTCCGGCGTACGATGTAGCAGGTTGACCCGTGCCGCCGATGGCTTCGGCGAGGAGGATGATCGTGCACCCGGTTTCGAATCCGTCTCCGTTCGCGCGCGTTGGGGTCTTCGCGCGCTTGGCGTTGTCCCTCCCGTTCCTGATCGCCGGCGTCGCGGATGCCCGTCGGGCCGCGGCGCAGGCGGAAGTGGTGGAAGGCCACGCGCCCTCCCGCCGCATCGAATCGATTCGTCCGCGCGCGGGTCCGGCGGGGACCCGCGTCAGCATCAACACCGGGGGCCTGCCCGCCATCACCCCGACCCGCATCGGGCTTGGCGCCGCCCAGTTCGGCTTCGAGGAGATCGGACAGGAGCTCACCACGGAACGGGGCCGGATCGACATGAGCGTGACGGTTCCGGAGTGGGCGCACCTCGACCGTCCCACCGTGTTCATCGTATTCGACTTCTATTTCCGGCCCCTGGCCCTCTCGAACTACTTTCACGCAACCGACGAGAACGGCATCCTGACGCGCCGGGGGCAGCTCATCCACGTGGGCGAGCCGTGCTCGGTGCTGTTTGGGGAATTCGGCGACGTCTACGCGCTCGAGGGTGAGGAGGGCGAATGGGAGATGGGCACCGAAGTCGTTGTTCAGGGCGTGTTGACCGAGAGTTCGCCTTGTCTGCACGAGACCACGATCTCGGTTCGGAGGATTCAGCCCGCGCGCGGGAGTCCCTGATCGTCGGGCGCGGGTCGCCGTCGCTAGCCCCCAAGCAAGCTCCCGCAACTGGACTTAGTTCAGTGGACTAAGCTAAGCGCCGCGCGCGATTCATCCTCGTCGGCGTACCCGCCTCGGACGGGATCGCCGCTCAACGCGTCATTGCCCCGCGGCGCAACACGGAAAACCCACGGAGAATCCGATGAGACGCCTGTTCCTCGCTCTCGCCTTCATCCTCCTGGCGCCCTCGACGGCGCTCGCCACTTGGTCGATCGTCGCCATTGACCTCAGCACCGGGCGGGTCGTGATCGCCTCCGCCACCTGCGCCGCCACCGGCCCCGACCAGCTCAAGCTGCTACAGGCGGTGGTGGTGCCCGGCGTGGGCGTCGCGGCGGCCCAGGCGGGCGTGGACCGCACCCATGAGAACCAGAAGCTCATCTTCAACGAGCTGCGCAACGGCACCGATCCCGTTGAGATCGTTCGCATGCTCGAGGAGGATCCCAACATCGAGCGCCGGCAGTTCGGCATCATCGACATGCGGGGACGCGCCGCCGGTCGCTCGGGCTCCGGCAACCGACCTGTGTCGATGGACATCCAGGGCCGCAGCCCGGACGACATTCTGTACTCGGTGCAGGGGAACATCATCGCGACCACGGAGGCGCTCACCGAGTCCGCGCGCATCATGCGGGAGGGCGACGACAACGTCATCGACCGGGTCATGCGCGCCTTGGAGAGGGCGGACGAGCTGGGCGGCGACAGCCGCTGCACGTGCGAGACCGAGCCGCTGCCCGAGGCGTACGCCGACTGCAACGGCAAGACGTCGCACGTCGCCTACATTCTCGCCGCCGACCCGGAGGACGCCCTGGGCGCGTTCGCCGACAACCATCCCGAAGACCTGCGCGCGCCCTACAACGACGGGGCGTACCACCTGTACCTTTCCGCCATCCCCACCAACACCCTGCCTCACGAGGACGCCAACCCGGTGCGAACCCTGCGCATGCGGTACGACGCCTGGAGGGCGTCCGGGGGCGGTCGGTAGTTCGCGGACCAAGCCGGGTCCACGACCGGGTTCCCACTCCATGGAGTCGCGACGGACGAACTGGGTGTTCAGCGTGTTGCCGCTTTGAGCCTCGCCCCATCTTGCGGCGCTCCAGGTGGTGCCCGTGTGGGGACGCTCTTACCGGGAGGCGTTGACGAGACCGTGTTCCACGGCGTCCAACACGGATGGATCGAGGTCGTCGCCGGAGTCATGTTCAGCGGCAAATCCGAGGAGCTGATCCGGCGCGTGCGGCGCGCGCTGATCGCGGGCCGAGCGGTTCAGCTCTTCAAGTCGCACTTGGATGATCGCTACGGCGGCCCGTTTCGCATCTCGTCCCACGATGGTCGGCGGATCGACGCCGAGCCCGTGTCCAATTCCGCGCAGGTTGCCGAACACGTCCGCCCGGAGACGCAGGTCGTCGCCATCGACGAGGCCCAGTTCCTGGACGACGGCATCTGCGAGGTGGTGGACGCGTTGGCCGACGCCGGGATGCGCGTCATCGTGGCCGGCACCGACATGGACTTCCGCGGCGAACCCTTCGGCCCGATGGGACCGCTTCTGGCCCGCGCGGAGCGAATCGACAAGCTGACCGCGATTTGCGTCGTCTGCGGTCATCCGGCCACGAGGAACCAGCGGTTGATCGACGGCGAACCCGCGCCCGCAGAGGGGCCGACCATCCAGGTGGGTGGCGCCGAGACCTACGAGGCGCGGTGCCGCCGGTGTCACGAGGTGCCGGCCCGCGATCGGGCGCAGGTGGAGCTGTTGTTGCGGCGTGGCGGGGAGGGTTGGGACGGGGTGTAGCCGTCCGTGGAGGAAATTGCGGGAACCGCATCGCGGAAGTACCGTAAGTCCTTGCGGGGCGCTTAGCTCAGTCGGTTCAGAGCGCCTGCCTTACAAGCAGGAGGTCGCAGGTTCGAATCCTGCAGCGCCCATTGGACTCGCGGGGCTTGAGGAGGACGATCTTGCTTGCCGGCTTCATCCGGACTCTAGCAGGCCGTGGACGAACTCCCCCCGGCATTCGAGCGGCGTTGCATCCGCGCTGGACCGCTACGCGCGTCGTCGCCGTTCGTCCCGGTAGCGCTGCCACCCGGCCTTCAAGGCGCCTTGCCAGCCCGGCGCCCCGCCGCTCTCGGTGCTCGGGCGGATCCAAGCGGCCGCCCCCATCCGTTCGGCCGGTCCGTCCTCGCGACCGTTTGGGGCGAGCTGGCCGTCGTTGCCGCGAACGACCGCTACGAGATCCGGGCCTACGGCGGCGATGGCGCTCCGGAGAGGATCGTCCGGCGCGACCACGACCTGCGCGTCCCGACGCGGGCGGAGTTGGACGCATGGTTCACCGAGAGCTACGCCGACAGGTCGGAGGAGGAACAGGCCCGGCTCCAAGCGCTGTTCGAAGGCATGACGCTCGTCGAGTTCTTCCCCGCCTTCTCGGCGCTGCAATCCGATCCGCCGGGCTACCTCTGGGTGCGGGAGTACCGATTCCCGGAGCGGACCGAGACCCTCTGGACCGTGTTCGACGCGGCCGGACGCGTGCGGGGATTCGTGGAGACGCCCACCAACCTCGATGTCTTCGAAATCGGCGATGACTACGTTCTCGGACTGCACGTGGACGCCCTCGGCGTGGAGCGCGTGCAGGTGTGGCCGCTGGATCGGGATCCCGGGTGACCCGATTCTCTCCCATGGCGAGGTCTTGGCGCTCGCCGGCAAGGCCGGGGGGGAGGGCGCGAGGACGGCCTTGAGGACGCCAGTTGGCGCGGCAGGCCCCCAAACCGCGACTCGTGAAGGACGCCGCCGGCGCCCCGACGCCTCCCCTTCCGGGACGTCACCGGCCGGTCACCCCGGCGTTCGCGCGGCCCGCGAGGTTCCGCAATCGCTCCCTTCGGTGTATCCTGTCCCTGTCGTCCGTCGGACGGACGGTCCGACGGAGCCGAGTACACCCACAGCGCAGGAGACGTGATGAACAAGAAGGAAATGGCGGCCGCGCTCGCCCGGCAGACCGACCTCCCCCAGTCGAAGGCGGCGGATGTGATCAGCTGCCTCTTCGACACCAGCGGGTCCGGCATCATCGCCGGAGAGCTCGACGCGGGTGGCAAGGTGACCATCCCCGGCTTCGGCACCTTCGGCGTCAAGCTGCGCGCGGCCCGCACCGGGACCAACCCGGCGACCGGAGAAAAGATCGCCATCGCGGCCAAGAGGTACGCGTACTTCAAGCCCGGGAAGCCGCTGCGGGACCGCATCGCCGGCTGACCCTCCGCCGGAAGTCGTCGCACCCGCCCGGGAGAGTGTCCGGCGCGTCGGCCGCCAAGCCGCCTTGCCGGCCCGGCGCCCGGCCGCTCTCCGGTGCTCGGAGCGGTGCATCCCACGGGCCGCCGTGGGCCGGTTTGCGGCTCCGCGCGCCGGGCGAGCGTCGGAGGGCGCGGGGAGGGCGGACGCGCCTCGCCGCATCGGCGGCTCCGAACGCGTAGGATGCGTCACGGGACAAGAGCCTCCACGGAGAAGGGGATGACGCCGCATCGGCAGCGCCGCGCGCCCGTAGGATGCGCTCGGGTTCGACGCGCGCGCGGCGTGCGCCCAACCCTTCCTCGAACTCCCAAACCGGGGTCGACCGAAACGTGAATCCCAACGCCCCCGCGCCCGTCGAATCCAAGGGCGATGTTCGCGCGAAGGGCCCGGCCGCGGGTGGAGCCTCCCGCTGGGCCAAGGTCGTCGACCATTCCCGGTGCATCGGCTGCCACGCCTGCACCACCGCCTGCAAGTCCGAGAACGAAGTGCCGGTGGGGGTCACCCGCACCTACGTCAAGTACGTTGACGCCGGCCACTTTCCGCGCACCCGCCGGGCGTTCCAGGTCACCCGCTGCAACCAGTGCGAGGCGGCGCCGTGCGTCACGGCCTGTCCGACCTCGGCCATGTTCCGCCGCCCCGACGGAATCGTGGACTTCGACAAGGCCGCGTGCATCGGCTGCAAGGCCTGCATCGCCGCGTGCCCCTACGACGCCATCTTCATCAACCCGGAAGACCATTCCGCGGAGAAGTGCAACTTCTGCGCGCACCGCCTGGACATGGGTCTCGAGCCGGCGTGCGTGGTGGTGTGTCCCACGGAGGCGATTCTGGTCGGGGATCTGAACGACCCGCTGGCCAAGGTGACCGAGATGGTGCACGAGGACGCTCTCACCGTCCGGCGTCCCGAAAAGGAGACCCGCCCGAAGCTCTTCTACAAGGATGCGCGCCAGGCGACGCTCGACCCGCTGGCTGCCGCCCGGCCCGCGGGCGGGCTCTTCATGTGGAGCGAGCAGGGGGGAGGCGCCGACCAGGTGACCTCGGGCCACCCGGGCCGGAGCAACTCGTCGGCGGGCGCCATCCTCAGCTACGACGTGCCCCACAAGGCTCCATGGGACGCCCGGGTGAGCCTCTACACGTGGACCAAGTCCATCGCCGCGGGCGCGTACCTGGCGCCGCTGCTGCTCGCGCTCGCCGGAGCGCTCTCGTGGACCGACCCGCTCTGGCTCTTCGGCGCCCCGCTGATGGCTCTGACCTTCCTGGTCCTCACCACGGGTCTCCTGATCTGGGACCTGGAGCACCCAAAGCGCTTTCACTACATCCTCCTGCGTCCGCAGTGGCGAAGTTGGCTGGTGCGCGGAGGATTCGTGCTGGCGGGCTTCGGAGCCGTCCTCGCGGCCCATCTTGGCGCGGCGTGGCTCGGAGCCTCCGACGGCGTCCGTCGGTTGGCGTGGGCCGGAGCGCCACTGGGGGCGATGACCGCGGTGTACACCGCCTATCTCTTCGCCCAGGCCAAGGCCCGCGACCTGTGGCAGAACCCGCTGCTGCCCCCCCACTTTCTGGTGCAGGCCCTGCTCGCCGGCGCCGCCGCCATCCACCCGTTGGCGGCGCCCGAGGCGCGTCCACCGTTGGCGTGGGGTTTCGCGGCCCTCACCGCCACCCACCTGCTTCTGGTGCTGGGCGAGGTCACCATCACGCACGGCACCGCCCACGCGCACCTCGCCGTCCGCGAGCTGACCCGCGGACGCTTCGCCACTTGGTTTTGGACGGGCATGCTCCTGAGCGCGGTCGGGCTCGCCGCTCCCTGGATCGGGGCTCCGGCCCTGATCGCCGCACTCCTCGGACTCCTCGCCTACGAGCACGCCTACGTGCAGGCGGGTCAGTCCGTCCCCCTGTCGTGAGGATGGAGGCATGAACAACGGCGGCCCCGTGGACTTGGAGCGCCTGAACCAACGGGTGTCCGCCGCCCGCGGGGAAGTGGAGGCCCGGGGCGAAAGCTTCTACCCGGGACCGAGCCGAGTGCACCTGGCCTCGTTTCCGCCCAAGGAGCGCTGGGACGACTGGGTGGAGCTGGATTCCCGCGCCTGGCCCCGGCGGGTCGAGAAGCGCTACATGCTGGTCCCGACCACATGCTTCAACTGCGAGTCCGCGTGCGGCCTGCTGGCCTACGTGGACCGCGACACGCTCGAGGTGCGCAAGTTCGAGGGCAACCCCGAGCACCCGGGGTCCCGGGGCCGCAACTGCGCCAAGGGGCCGGCGACCGCCAACCAGATCACCGACCCCGACCGCATTCTCCACCCGCTGAAGCGCGTCGGCGAGCGCGGCTCGGGCGAGTGGACCCAGGTCGGGTGGGACGAGGCTCTGGACGACATCGCCGGACGCATTCGGCGGGCGCTGCTCGAAGGACGGCAGAAGGAGATCATGTATCACGTGGGCCGCCCGGGTGAGGACGGCTTCACCGAACGCATGCTGGCGGCTTGGGGCGTGGATGGCCACAACTCGCACACCAACATCTGCTCGTCCGGCGCGAGGGCCGGCTACCACCTCTGGATGGGCATGGACCGCCCCAGCCCGGACCACGCCCACGCCCGCGTCATCCTCCTCGTGTCGAGTCACCTGGAGACGGGTCACTACTTCAACCCCCACGCCCAGCGCGTCATCGACGCCAAGGCCCGCGGGGCCAAGCTGGTCGTGCTCGACACGCGCCTGTCCAACACCGCCACCCACGCCGACCACTGGCTGTCGCCCTACCCGGGCTCGGAGGCGGCGATCTTCCTCTCCATCGCCCGTTGGCTGGTCGCGAACCGGCTCCACAACCGCGACTTCGTGCGTCGCTGGTGGAACTGGAGGGAGTTCATGGCCGAGGCGCACCCCGACGTGCCTCCCGACTTCGAGCGTTTCGAGGAGAAGCTCGAGGAGATGTACTCCGAGTACACCTTCGATTACGCGGCCCGGGAGTCCGGGGTGGACGCGGACGTGATCGAGGCGGTGGCCAAGCTGGTGGCCGGGGCGGGCACCCGCCTGTCGACCCACAACTGGCGCAGCGCGGCCGCGGGCAACCTCGGCGGCTGGCAGGTGGCCCGCACCCTCTTCCTGCTCAACGCGCTGACGGGAGCGGTCGCCACCGAGGGGGGCACCCACCCCAACTCGTGGAACAAGTTCGTCCCCCGTCCCATCCACCTGCCGCGCCATCCGGACCACTGGAACGAGCTCACCTGGCCCGCCGAGTATCCACTCTCGCTCATGGAGATGTCCTTTCTGCTGCCCCACCTGCAAAAGCGGAACGGCGACTTCCTGGACGTCTACTTCACGCGCGTCTACAACCCCGTGTGGACCAACCCGGACGGGTTTTCCTGGATCGAGATGCTCACCGATCCGCGGCGCGTGGGACTCCACGTCGCGCTCACTCCGACGTGGAACGAGACCGCCCACTTCGCCGACTACGTGCTGCCCATGGGGCTCGCCTCGGAGCGACACGACGTGCACTCCTACGAGCAGTACGCCGGTCAGTGGGTGGGCTTTCGCCAGCCCGTCCTGCGCGCGGCGCGCGAGCGCCTGGGGGAGAAGGTGTCCGATACCCGGGAGGTCAATCCGGGCGAGGTTTGGGAGGAGAACGAATTCTGGATCGACCTGACGTGGCGCATTGATCCGGACGGCGAGCTCGGCATTCGCTCGTTCTTCGAGTCGCGCGCGCGTCCCGGCACCAAACTCGGCTTGGACGAGTACTACGGGTGGATGTTCGAGAACTCCGTCCCGGGGTTGCCCGCCGCCGCCGCCCGGGAGGGCATCGCGCCCCTCGAGTACATGCGCCGCTACGGGGCCTTCGAGGTGGCCGCCAGGACGGGCGCGCTGCACGAGGAGCCGGTGCCCGAAGCCGAGCTCGAGGACGTGCGGGTCGACGCCGACGGACGCGCCTTCACCCGCGCCCCCAAGCCCGACTCCCCCAACGTGGTGCCCCTCCCGGTGGTGGACGGGGACGCCGACGGGCGCAGACGCGCCGGGGTGGAAGTGGATGGCCGCGTCGTTCGGGGCTTTCCCACCCCCTCGGGGCGGCTCGAGTTCTGGTCGCGCACCCTCGCGGAGTGGGGCTGGCCCGAGCTCGCGGTTCCCGGATACGCGCGCAGCCACATTCACCAGGGCAACCTGAAAGACGGCCAGATGGTGCTCATCTCGACCTTCCGCGTGCCCGTCCAGATCCACACGCGCAGCGCCAACGCCAAGTGGCTGAACGAGATCGCCCACACCAACCCCCTCTGGATCCACCCACGCGACGCGGAGGGCATCGGCGTCGGCACCGGCGACTTGGCGCGCGTGGAGACCGAGATCGGTCACTTCGTGGTGCGCGCCTGGGTCACCGAGGGGATTCGCCCGGGGGTGGTCGCCTGCAGCCACCACATGGGCCGCTGGAAGGTCGCCGACCACGGTTCCAACCAGGCCATGGCCTCCGTGGATGTGGAGCGCGGCGAGGGAGGATGGTCGCTCACGCGGCGCGAGGGGGGCGGTCCCCACCCGTCCACCGACGCCGACACCGCCCGCATTTGGTGGACCGACGTGGGCGTGCACCAGAACCTGACCTTCCCCGTGCACCCCGATCCGATTTCGGGGTCGCACTGCTGGCATCAGGCCGTGCGCGTGACCGCGGCCCGCCCGGGCGACGCCTACGGCGACATCTCCGTCCACGCCGGTCGTTCCGACGAAGTCTTCCGCAAGTGGCTGGGCTACGCGCGCCCGGCCGGAAGCGTCTCGCCCGACGGCACCCGCCGCCCGTACTGGCTGCTCAGGCCGGTGCGTCCCTCGCGCGAGGCGTACCAGCTGCCGGCGCGCGATCCCGCGGGAGGTTAGCGGCCCGTGGACAAACTCCCCCCGGCATTCGAACGGCGTTGCATCCGCGCTGGACCGCTTCGCTCGGCGTTGCCTTTCGTCCCAATAGCTCTACTATTGGGCCTTCAAGGCGCCTTGCCAGCCCGGCGCCACGCCGCTCTCGGTGCTCGGGCGGATTCATCCACGGACTGCTAGCGGCCGTGGACCGCTAACGGCCCGTGGAGCTCATCCGCGCGCTGGCGACGCTGGCCGAGCCTCCGCACCCCGGGCACGCGCCGATCGCCCGCGCCCTCGACCTGCCGGAGCCCCCGCGGCCCGCCGACCACACCGGGCTCTTCGTTTTCCAGCTCTATCCGTTCGCCTCGTTTCACGTCGGCGCGGAGGGGATGCTCGGGGGGGAGGCGGCCGACCGCGTGGCCGGCTTCTGGCGCGCGCTGGGCAGGGAGGCGCCCGACGAGCCGGATCACCTGGCGGCGCTGTTGGGCCTGTACGCGGGCCTCGCCGAGGCCGAGGCTCTGGAGTCGGCCTCGCCGCGCCGCATTCTGCGCCGCGAGAGCCGCAAGGCCCTCCTGTGGGAGCATCTGCTCTCGTGGCTGCCACCGTACCTGCGCGCCGTTCGCGCCATCGCTCCTCCGTTCTACCGACGCTGGTCCGAGCTCCTGCTCGCGGCTCTTTTCTCGGAGGCCGCCGAGCTGGGCCCGCCAGAGCGACTGCCCCTGCACCTGCGCGAGGCACCGCCCCTTGAGGATCCGCGCGAAAACGGGGGAGGCGTCCTCCTCCGTCAGCTGACCACCCCGGTGCGCACCGGCATGCTCCTCACGCGCGCCGACCTCGCGCGCTGCGCCGACGACCTGGGGCTCGGCCGACGCGCGGGCGAGCGCCGATTCGTCCTGAAGGCGCTGCTGTCCTCCAGTCCCGAGGCCACCCTCGACTGGCTCGCCGGCGAGGCCGCCCGTTGGCGCGAGGCGCACCGGGGCTACCGGGCGGAGGCGGCGGCCATTTCGCGCTTCTGGTCGTCGAGGGCGGGCACCGCCCACCGCCTCCTGACGGAGCTGGCGCGCGAGGCCCGGGCCGATGACTCGGTGGGTCGGTCCCGCCCGAACCGCGCCCACCCGCCCGGTCGGCGCCAGGCGATGCCCAAGTGAGGCACCCCCGCCCCCCCGGGCGCCGCGCACCCTTGGGGCGCCCAATCGGAGAGACCCGCGCGCAGGTGCTGCGGCGCGACGTGATCGCGGGCACCAGCGTCGCGCTCATCCTCATTCCCCAGTCCATGGCGTACGCCGAGCTGGCCGGACTTCCCGCCCACTACGGCCTCTACGCCGCCGCGCTTCCCCCCATCGGCGCCGCGCTCTTCGCCTCCTCGCCCTACCTGCACACCGGCCCGGTCGCCCTGAGCGCGCTGCTCACCTTCGGCGCCCTCATCCCGATGGCCGAGCGGGGTGGCGCCGAGTACGTGGGGTTGGCCGCGCTGCTCGCCCTGGTGGTGGGCGCGGCCCGCCTCCTCATCGGGCTGCTGCGCGCGGGCGGCGTCGCCTACCTGATGTCCCAGCCCGTCATCCAGGGATTCACCTCGGCGGCCGCGATCCTCATCGTGCTCTCCCAGGTCCCCACCGCGCTCGGGGTCATCGAAGCGGAGGGAGGGGTGGTGGGCCGGGCGCTTCGGGCGGTGATCCAGCCGGGCCTGTGGCAGCCCTCGAGCATCGGCTTCGCGGCGATGGCGGCGGTGGTCATCACGGGTGCGCGCCGCATCAATCCCAGCCTGCCCGGGGTGCTGTTCGCGACCGCGCTCGCGCTCATCATCTCGACGGTGACCCAATACGAGGGAGCCGTGCTGGGGGAGATCCCCAATCGCGGCATTCCGGGCGCGGGCGGGCTGCCGTGGCTGCGGCTGCCCTCCCTGCTGATTCCGGGGCTGGTGATCGCCGTGGTGGGCTTCGCCGAGACGACGTCCATCAGCCAGACCTTCGCCGCGCAGGATCGCACCCCCTGGGATCCGAACCGCGAATTCGTCAGCCAAGGGGTCGCCAACGTCGTCTCCGGGCTCTCCGGCGGATTCCCGGTCGAGGGCTCCTTCAGCCGCTCCAGCCTCAACCGGTCCGCCGGCGCCCGCACGCGCATGGCCGGGGCCGTCAGCGGGATCGCCGTGTTGATGTTCCTGCCCTTCGCCTCGCTGCTCGCGCCGCTTCCCCGCGCGGTGTTGGCCGCCATCGTGATCACCGCGGTGGCCACGCTGGTTCGCGTGGGCGACCTCGTCCGCATTTGGCGGTTCTCCCGACTTCAGGCGATGGTGGGCTGGGCCACCTTCGCCCTCACGCTCCTGCTGGTGCCGCGCGTCGAGGAGGCCGTCCTCGTGGGCGTCGTTCTCTCCCTGGCGGTGCACCTCTGGCGCGAACGCAAGATGAGGCTGTCCCTCTGGACCGTCGACGGCGCGCTGCACCTGGCGCCCCGGGGCGTCCTCTGGTTCGGGTCGGCACCGCTTCTGGAGAAGGCCGTCGCCCGCGCCTTCGCGGACGTGGGCGACCTGCGCGAGATCGTCTTCCATCTGAACGGCGTGGGTCGTCTGGACATCACGGGGGCCCTGCTCATCGAGCGCATCATCCAGCAGGCGCGCGACGCGGGCGTGGAGGCGTCCTTCGACGGGATCCCGCCCCACGCGGAAACGCTCATGCGGCGCGTCTTCGCCTGGACCCCTCCCAGGTCCGGGGCGCTGAGCATCGACGACCACCCATAGCCGCCTTGCCAGCCCGCCGCCCCGCCGCTCTCGGTGCTCGGGCGGATTCATCCACGGCCTGCTGCTTCGGCGCGGAAAACCTTCCGGTCCCCCGCGCGTACGGCCTCCGTGCGCCCCTTGACGGGAGGCGGCCACGCGCCCTACCCGGGGTCGCCGGGCATCCAATATGGTGGCCGGCGGTAGCTCGAAGGCGACGGGCACGGACCAACAACGGAGGACCAACATGACGGGAAGAGCGATGCGAGCGGGGAAGGCGGGGATCGTCCTGGGTGGAGCGGCCGTGCTGGCGGCGGCAGCGGCCCTATGGGCGATGGAGGGGAGGGCCGTCCAGGAATCGGCCCGGGAATACCGGGTGGCGGGCGCCCACGTCGCGGTCTACAACCTTGCGGGCGCGGTGCGCGTTGTTCCGGGAACCGGCGACGAGGTCGTCGTGAGCGTGGAGGCGAAGGGAGCCGACGCCGGCCGCCTGAGCGTCGAGTCGGGACCGATCCGGGGCACCCAGGCCCTGCGCGTTCGCTATCCCGCCGACCGCATCGTCTACGGGGAAGCGGGCAGAAGCTCCCGAACCACCGTCCGCGTCGGCAACGACGGCACCTTCGGCGGTAATGGACTTCGGCGTGGCGAGCGGGTGGACATCCGCGGCTCGGGTGACGGCCTCGAGGCCTGGGCCGACCTGACCATCGCGGTGCCGCCGGGGCAGCGCTTCTCGCTCCACCTGGGCGTGGGCGAAACGGATGTGCGCGACGTGCGGGGCGACCTGGAGGTCGATACCCGGTCCGGTTCGATCCAGTCCTCGGGAACCTCCGGACCTCTGCGCGTGGACACCGGGTCGGGAACCGTGCGGGTCGAGCGCGCGGACGGGAGCCTCGAGGTGGATACGGGATCGGGCGAAATTGTGGTGGAGGAAGTGACGGGCGAGCGCGTGCTGATCGACACCGGTTCGGGCGGCGTGCGCGCCTCCGGGATCCGCTCCGAATCGTTGGAGGTGGACACCGGGTCGGGCCGGATTGCCTTGCTGGCGGTGGAGGCGGCGGACATCATGGTGGACACCGGCTCCGGGCGGGTGGAGGTCGACTTGGCCGCCGACGTCCGGCGGTTGGAGGTGGACACGGGGTCGGGTGGGGTAACCCTGAGGGTGCCGGACGACTTGGGCGCGCGGCTTGAGCTGGACACGGGCAGCGGCTCGATCAACGTGGAGGTTCCGATCGATGAACGCACGCGGCGGCGCTCCCATCTGCGCGGCGTCATCGGGGACGGCCAGGGCGACATCCATGTCGACACGGGATCCGGGTCCATCCGCGTCGTGGGTCGCTGACATCGCGACGCCATCTCCGGCGGAGCGCGTCGTCGCTCGCATGCCGGGCGCGGGTCGTCCACACCCGATTCGGAGCTGACGCCCGTGCCGGACTTCCGCTTCCAACATCCGGTGTCGGTCCGCTTCCAGGACATCGACGTGGGCGGCCACGCCCATCACTCCAAGGCCCTCTGCTACTTCGAGGAGGCGCGCGCCGCCTACTGGCGCGCGATCGCCGGGCGCCGGACGCTGGAGGAGGTGGACTACATTCTCGCCGAGGCCCGCGTCCGGTATCACGCGCGGGTGCTGTATCCCGACCGGCTCGCGGTGGCCACTCGAGTCTCCGTCCTCGGCGGGAAGCACTTCGTCATGGAGTACGAGGTGCGGTCGGGGGAGGGGCGGTTGCTGGTGTCGGGGAGCACAACTCAGGTGATGTTCGACTATGCGCGCGGGGTCAGCCAGCGGATTCCGCCCGACCTCTCGGAACGCATTCTCGCCCACGAGGGACCGCTACCCGCGCGGCGGGGATCCTAGCCCGTCCGCGCGGGTTACGGTTGGAACACCGGCCTTCGCCCGGGCGAGGGCGCCAATGGCCAATCCGCTTCGCTCTTGACGCGCCACGCGTCGCGCCCCCCTTATGTTCGGGGGTCGGTTGACCGTCTCCGGCGCGCGGGTATAGTTTGCGTAGCTTTCCGGGTCACCTTGGCGGAGTTGGAGCGATGTTCTTCAGGTTGGCATTCCCGCGGTTGGGCGTCGCGTTGCTTGCGGCCGTCCTGTTCCTGCCGACGTTCGCGTCGGCGCAACAGGAGGTGCAGGGACGCTTCAGGGTCATGATCCCCGACCTCTTCCCGGGGGAGGACACCGGCCGGGGCTTCGGAGAGGACGTGGCCGAGGAGCTTCGCGACCTCATCAACCAGCTGCCCACCCACGAGCCGGTCGAGCGCAACGAAATCCGCGACGCGATGCGTCAGTTCGACATCGATCGCGACGACCTGAACTGCATCCGCGTCCGCCAGCTCGCCACCCAGATCAACGCCGAGCTGGTCATGTGCGGGTCCTACACGGAGGGAGAGGACGACTGGACCCTGACCGACATCCAGTTCGTGAGCGTCGCGTCGGGGGAGACGTTCTCGGTGGACGCGTTCACCGTTCCGGATGACGACGGCGACGAGCTCGCCGCCCAACACATCTTCGACGTGTTCGACGGATACGTCGAGCAGCTGCGCTTCGCGGCCATCTGTCAGGAGTACTTCGGCAGCCAGCAGTGGGCCAACGCCCTCCAGAACTGTGATCGGGCCATCGAGGGCAATCCCGATTCCGAGGGTTCGCGCTATGCGCGCGGCCGAGCCGTGATGGAGCTGGGCGACCGGCAGGAGGGCCTCGACGAAATGCTCCGCGTCCTCGATCTGAACCCCTTCAACGAGAACGCGCTTCAGTACGCGGGGATGCTCTCCGCCGAGTTCGGCCTGAACGAGGAGTCCCTGAAGCACTACACGGCCTACCTCGAGCTCAACCCGGGCAGCGCCGCCGTGCGCATGCGGGTTGCGTACGATCTCGCGACGGCGGGGAACGCCGAGGGCGCGATGATCCTGATCGAGGAAGGCCTCGGCATGGACGACGCCAACGTCGACCTGTGGGAGCAGCTCGGAGGCTTCGCGTTCACCGCGGCCGGCCAGGCGATGGAGGGCGAGAGCGAACCGACGCCGGAGGTCGAGCGGTTGTACCGGCGGGCCATCGAAGCCTACACCCGCGTGTTCGAAATCCGCGGCGCCGAGACCAGCCCCGCCCAGCTGAACAACGTCATCCGGGCCTACCTGCAACTCGGCGATCCGGCCGCCGTCGACTTCGCGCAGCGCGCGGTAGAGGTTCATCCCGCGGAGGCTTCGCTCTGGTCGCAGCTGGCGGACGCTCTGCAGCGCAACGACCGCCTGGAGGAGGCGATCGAGGCGATCGAGAGCGCGAAGGGAATCGACCCCGAGTACCCGAATCTCTCGGCCCGCCAGGGAAGCTGGCTGCTGGACGCCAACGAGGTCGACCAGGCCATTGAGTTCCTGAAGGAAGCCACGGAGCGCGGGGAGCAGTCCGCCGACGTCATGGCGGGGCTGGTGTTCGGCAAGGCGTACAACGACGGTGTGCAGGTTCAGCAGTTCACCTTCGCCGCCAACCTGTTCGAGATCGCCAAGAGCGAGTTCGAGGTGTCCGAGCAGATGGCCTCGCAGCTCAACTTCTGGCACGGGTGGTCGCTCTACAACCACGGCCTCGCGCTACAGGAGCCCAGCACCATCGACTCGGCGCGCCAATCGCTTCCCATCTTCCAGGAGGCGCTCCAGCTGTTCGAGCTCGGCCGCGCGTACGCCGCGACCGTGGAGTCGATCAACTTGGCCGAGATTCTTGGCGCCGCGCAGACCTACGTCGAGATCCAGGACGCCATCATCCGCCGCGGGGGAGGGGAGTAGCGCCCGCGCACCCCAACCTGCGTCGAAGCGCCGCGGATTCGTCCGCGGCGCTTTTTTTTTTGCCCCGAGCTCGGGTAATGGGCCAAACGGCCCGTGGACGAACTCCTCCCGGCATTCGAGCGGCGTGGCATCGCGCGGGACCGCCGCGCCCGCGTTGCCTTTCGTTCCGCTGGGCCCTGCCACCGGGCCTCGGGGGCGCCATGCCAGCCCGGCGCCCCGCCCCTCTCGCGGCTGGCCTTGCGCGCCACCCATCGCCTTCCATATGTTGCCCACAATTCTCCACAAATCTCCACTACTTCCCACAATCGACCACCCATGGGCGGCTTTCTGGGGCGCTACGAGAAACGTCTCGACGACAAGGGTCGTCTGAGCCTGCCGGTTCCGTTCCGGCGGGCGGCGGCGGACGGACCCCTCGTGCTCCTCCAGTATCAGGCTCCCGCCCTGACCCTGTTTCCGGACGAGGCGTGGGCCACGATCCGCAACCGCCTCACGGAGTACCGGCGCTCGCATCCCGGGGCGGCGGCGTTCGTTCGCCGGATCACCTCGTTCGCGGTCGAGGTCACGCCCGACAAGATCGGCCGCTTCCTGATTCCCGCGTGGCTGCAGGAGGCGGCCTCCCTTGAGGACGAGGTGCTGGTGGTGGGCTCGCTGGACCGAATCGAGATCTGGAATCCCGCATTCTTCGATTCCCATCTCGGGGAGGGCGGGCCGGACGCCTTCGAGTTCACGCACAAGATCTTCGGATGAGTGGCGCGTGGGGAGGCGAACGGATGGCGGCGCCGGCGCGGACGGCTACCACACACCCGTTCTGGTGCGGGAAGTGCTCGAGCTGCTGGAGCCCGAGCGCGGCGGTTTGTTCGTGGATGGAACCGTGGGCGGCGGCGGTCACGCGCGCGCGATTCTGGAGCGGGGCCCCGAGGTCCGCCTCGTGGCCGTGGACCGCGATCCCGGCGCCCTGGCGGAGGCCGCGCGGACGCTCGCGCGCTTCGGCGACCGGGTACGCGTCGTGCGCTCCGACTACCGCGCCGCCGCACGCGCCGCCGGGCTCCGGGAGGGTGAAGTGAGCGGGGTGCTGCTGGACCTGGGCGTGAGCTCGCGCCAGCTGGATCGCGATCGGCGGGGCTTCGCCTTTCGCCGCGGCGTGCCGCTGGACATGCGCATGGACGGAAGCGACGCGGCCACGCCGAGCGCGGCCGACGTGCTCAACACCTACGACGATGGACGGTTGGCGCGGGTGCTCGGCGAGCTGGGCGAGCACCGAGGCGCGCGCAGGCTGGCGCGGGTGATCGCGCGTCGGCGGCGCACTCGGCCGTTCGCCGTCAGCGACGACTTGGTGGGCGCGCTTCGGGTCGCGATGGGACGCTCGCCCTCCCCCCGCGACAAGGCGCGCGTCTTCCAGGCGTTGCGCATGGAGGTGAACGACGAGCTGGGGGCGCTCCGCGAAGGCCTCGACGCGCTGCGTGACACGTTGGAGGTGGGCGGAAGGATGGCGGTCATCTCCTACCACTCGCTCGAGGATCGCGAAGTCAAGAACCGATTCCGCGCGTGGAGTCGCGACTGCGTTTGCCCGCCCGCGCTACCGATGTGCGCCTGCGCCGGCCGTGCCGCGGGAGAGACCCTCGCGCGCCGACCCGTGCGGCCCTCCCGCGAGGAGACCGCCGCGAATTCCCGTGCCCGGAGCGCGCGGTTGCGCGCGTGGAGGAAGGCTTTGTGAGACGACTGAGCGACGCGAAGCGGGTGGCGATCGCGGTGGGAGCCCTGCTGGCGTCCCTCAGCGTGGTGACGTGGCGTCAGATGAGAACGCTGGAGGCGTTGGAGGAGCTGCACGAGCTGGGTCGGGAGATCGAGGTGGTGTCGGCCGTGCGAAAGGACCTGCTGGGAGAGATCCAGTATCTGGAGAGCCGGGGCCGGGTGGTCCCGGAGGCGCGCCGGCGGCTCGGCATGCACAATCCGGCCGCCGATGAGATCGTGTACCTGTCGGGAGTGAACCCATGAGGTTTCCGCGAAGGCCGCGCTGGCCCCGCCGGCTGATCCTTCTGACGTGGCTGGTTGCGGCCGGGACCGTCGTCGGGCGGTCCGCCATGCTGCAGGTGGAGAGCGCCGAATGGCGGGAGCGGTCCGCCGAACAGCACCGCATGTCGCGCCCGGTTCCGTCGGTCCGCGGGTCCATCGTCGACCGGGACGGCGTGCTGTTGGCCCAGAGCCGGGAGGTTGTGGAGGTGGGCCTGGCTCCGGGGGAGCTGAGGCGCGACGAGAACGGCGTCGCGGTGGAGGCCAACGCCGCGCTGCGGTCGGTGTTGGGCCTGTCGTCCTCCGAGGCGCTGAGGCGTACGGGTGCGGACAGGGCCTGGGTCGTCGTGCCCGGCCGCCACCCGACCACCGTCCGCGCCGGGTTGGAGAACGTCCGGGGGGTGTATCTGGGGCGCGGGTACGAACGGTTCCGGCCGCACGGAGACCTGGTGGCGGGCGTACTGGGCACCATCCTTGAAGGAAGGGGCGCGGGGGGCGTGGAGGAGTCCTACGACGAGGTGCTGACCGGGCGCCCCGGAGAGGAGATGACCCTTCGGGACGCGCGCGGCGTGGAGCTCCCGGGCCGCGCGGTGCCGGTGAAGGCGCCCGTGTCGGGCGGCAACGTGGCGCTCACCATCGACGTGGACCTGCAGGAAATCGCGCGCGAGGAGCTTCAGGAGGCCATCGAGGCGACCGGTTCCACGGGCGGGGACATCCTGGTGACCGATCCCACGACCGGGGAGATTCTGGCGGTGGTCTCCATCCGGGACGGGGACGCGGCCGGTCTGGCGACCATCAATACCGCCAACGAACCCGGGTCGACGCTCAAACCCTTCACGGTCGCGGCGATTCTGGCCCACCAGGTGGGGACCTTGGACGAAGTGGTCGACATCGGCGACGGCACGTGGCGTGTCGCGGGTCGCACCCTGAACGACGTGCATCCCGAGGCCGGCGCGCTGACCCTGGCGGACGCCCTGCGGGTGTCGTCCAACGTGGGGGTCGCCAAGGTGGCCGACCGTTTGTCCCGCCGGCAGCAGTACGAGATGCTGCGCGACTTCGGCTTCGGCATGCCCACCGGGTTGCCCATTCCCGGCGAGACCTCGGGCGTTCTGCGCAAGCCGGAGGACTGGTCGCGCCAGTCGCCCGCTTCCCTCGCCATCGGATACGAGATCTCGGTGAGCCCGCTTCAACTCGCGATGGCGTACGGCGCGCTGGCCAACGGCGGACGCCTGATGGCCCCCAAGCTGGTGCGCGAGGTGCGAGCCGTCGACGGATCGCTGATCGAGCGGCCCGAACCGCGCCTCATCCGCCAAGTGGTCGACGGTCGCGTGGCGCGCGACATCAGCCGCGTCCTGGTGGAGGTGACCGAGTCGGGCACGGGCACGAACGCGCGCCTGACTTCGTTCGCGGTGGCGGGCAAGAGCGGCACCAGTCGCGCGTACCACGCCGACGGCGGCTACGTCGAGGGCGAGTACTTCGCCACCTTCGTCGGCTTCTTTCCGGTGGAGGATCCGCAGCTGTTGGCGTACGTGAAGCTGAACGGTCCCCAAGGGGTCTACTACGGCGGCGCGGCCGCCGCCCCCGTGATCCGCGCCACCATGGAGGCCGTCCTCGCGGCCCAGCAGCCCCCGGTGGACCGGCGCGTGCTCGCCCACGCCGCGCGTCGCCCGGCCCCCCGGAGCTCGGTGATTCGCTTCGCGGGCGCGAACGCCCCGGGAGCCGAGGCCGAACCCGTGGTCTTGACCGGTGGCGAGGGGGCCGAGGTGGCGGTGCCGGATGTCCGTGGTCTCTCGGCCCGCAGCGCGGTGCGCCGGCTGCACGGGGCGGGTCTGCGCGTGATTTGGGACGCTCCCGGACCGGTGCTCGGCACTTGGCCCGGCGCGGGCACCGTGGTCGCGAGGGGGGACACGGTCACGATCGAGGCGGGGGGAGTCCAACGTGGTCAGGGTGGGTAGCTTCCCGCTCGAGCGCGTCGTCGGGCGGCTCGCGGCCGCCGGCGCGCTGGCACCCGGGGCGGAGGTCCCGCGCGAGGTCGGGCTGCGCGGCGTGAGCCATGACTCACGCGAGGTAGGGGAGGGCGACCTGTTCGTCGCGTGGCGGGGCGCGGAGCACGACGGTCACGATTTCGTTGGGGATGCGGTGCGGCGGGGGGCGGTGGCGGCCCTGGTGGAGACGCCTCTGCCGGGGGTGTCGGTGCCACAGGTGGTGGTGCGCGACGGCCGCGTGGCGGGCGCGCTCGCGGCCGACGAGTTCTTCGGCAACCCCTGCCGCGACCTCTTCGTGTACGCGGTCACGGGGACCAACGGCAAGACCACGACCACGCTGCTGGCGCGTCACCTGCTGAGCGCCGGTGGACCGTCCGCCGCGATCGGCACGCTGGGGCTCGTGGGCGCCGACGGCCGCGCGCGTCCGCGCACGGTGGGACTCACCACGCCGGGGCCGGTGCGAATCTCCACGTGGATGCGCTCGCTCGCGGATTCGGGCGTGCGCCACGTTGGGCTCGAGGCCTCCTCGCACGCGCTCGACCAGCGCCGCCTCGATGGAATCCAGCTGGACGCGGTCGCGTACACCAACCTTTCCCGCGACCACCTCGACTATCACGCCGACATGGATGGCTACCGGGCCGCCAAGGCGCGGGCGGTCGAGCTGGTGGTTCCCGGGGGAACCGTGGTGGTGAACGCGCGCGAGCCCGCGTGGGCCGGACTCGACATCGGATCGCGCCGCCGCCTCTCCTATGATGTGGACGCGGACGCCGCGGTGACGGCCACCTCCCTCGAGTCCGGGCCGCGAGGGACCCGCTTCGAGCTGTCCCACGAAGGGTGCGCCGCGCCCGTGTCGTTTCCGCTGGCGGGGCGATTCAACCTGGAGAACGCGCTGGCGGCGGCGGGCATCGCGCTGGCGGCCGGCCATCGCGTGAACGAGGTCGCGGAGGGATTGGCGAAGGCGCCCGCCGTTCCCGGGCGCATGGAGCTCGTCGCGAGTCATCCGTGTCCGGTCCTGATCGACTACGCGCACACCCCGCACGCGCTGGCCTGCGTCCTGGACGCCCTGCGGCCGCTCACCCGGGGTCGGCTCATCGTGGTCTTCGGGGCGGGAGGGGATCGCGACGCGGACAAGAGGCCCCTCATGGGCCGGGCGGTGGCGGGGAGGGCCGACCTGGCCATCGTCACCTCGGACAACCCGCGCACGGAGGACCCCGAGGCGATCATCGACCAAGTGGTCGCGGGCATGCCGGGGGCCGGGCGGGAGCGGGTGGTCGACCGGCGCGCCGCCATCGAGCGGGCGCTCGACCTGGCCGCGCCCGGCGACGTGGTGGTGCTCGCGGGGAAGGGGCACGAGACGCGCCAGGTCATAGGCACCGAGGTCCTGCCGTTCGACGAGCGCCAAATCGCGCTCGCCCATCTGGCCCGCGGAGGGAAGGGCGCATGAGCGCGTTTCGCTGGACGCACCGGCGCGTGCGGGCGGCCCTCCACCCGCGCGGCGGGTCGGCGTCCGTCGGCGAGGCGTCCGTCGACGAATCCGCACTCACGGGCGTCTCCACGGACACGCGCACCCTGGCTCGAGGTCAGCTCTTCGTGGCCATCCAGGGACCCAACTTCGATGGACACGACTTCGTGACCCGGGCCGTGGCGGCGGGAGCGGCCGGGGTGGTGGTGTCGCGGGCGGTCGCGGTCGACGCGCCCGTGCCGGTCTACCGGGTGCCCGACACCCTGGTCGCCCTGGGACGACTGGCGCGCCATCGCCGCCGCCGCCATGCCGCCCAGGTGGTGGCGATCACGGGATCGTCGGGCAAGACCACCACCAAGGAATTCCTTCTGGGCGCCCTCCAGCCGAGCTACCGGGTGCACGCCACCCCCGGCAACCTCAACAACCGGATCGGTTTGCCCCTGACCATCCTCGACGCTCCCGACGCGGCCGAGGTGCTGGTGCTGGAGATGGGCACCAGCGAACCCGGTGAGATCGAGGCCCTCACCGACATCGCCGAGCCCGACATCGGGTCGGTGACGACCGTCTCGGACGCGCACCTGGAAAAGCTGGGATCGCTGGAGGGGGTGTTTCGCGAGAAGCTGGCGCTGCCCGCCGGGTTGAACCGACGCGGTGCGGTGGTGGTGGGTGACGAGCCGAAGGCGCTCCCGGAGCGCGCGCGAGAGCTTCATCCCAACGTTCGCGTGGCCGGATGGTCCGCCCGCGCGGACGCCAACCTGAGGCCGCGAAACCCGCACCCGGACGCCGAGGGACGCTACTTCTTCGACTGGAGCAACCAGCGCGCGCACCTTCAGGTCCCGGGGCGGCACGCCGTCCACGACGCCTTGATCGCGCTCGCGATCGCCGATCTACTGGGGGCGCCCCACGGGCCGGCCGTGCGGGGGCTCGAGCGCTACCGACCGCGCGGGATGCGGGGTGAGCGGCTGCATGCGGGGGACATCACGCTCCTCCTCGACTGCTACAACGCGAATCCGCAGAGCGTGCGCGCCGCCCTCGACCTGCTTGGGCTGATTCCCGCGCCGGGTCGCAGGGTCGCCGTGCTGGGGAGCATGTTGGAGCTGGGCGACCGGAGCGACGCGCTGCACGACCAGCTTCTGAGCGACGCGCTGTCGCGGGCGGTGGACGTGGTGTTGGCGCTGGGCGAGTTCGCGGCCGCGGCGGCCCGCCTGCGTGGGGCCGGACGCCCGGGCGGAGACGTCGAGCTCCTGGCCGGCTCGGACGCGGCGGAGGGGTACGCGCTCCTCCGCGAGCACCTGCGGGGCAACGAGTTGATCCTGCTCAAGGGTTCCCGCGGCGTCGCCCTGGAGCGTCTCGTCCCGCTCATCGAGGCGGATTTCGGGCCCGTGGTTCGGAACGGAACGGGGTGAGCCGTGCTGTATCATCTCCTCCCCCGGTTCACCGATGTGCATATCGGCTTCAACCTGTTCACGTACATCACGTTTCGCGCCGCGGGAGCGATGGTGACCGCCCTGGTGCTGACCTTCCTGCTGGGTCCCCCGATGATCCGGTGGTTGACCCGCCTGCGCTTCGGGCAGGTCGTGCGCGAAACCGGCCCGAAGACCCACCTGAAGAAGGCCGGCACCCCCACCATGGGCGGGACGCTGATCGTGTCGGCCGCGACCGCCTCCACCCTGCTCTGGGCCGAGCTCGCCAACGTGGCGATCCTGGTCGTCCTCGCGACCTTTCTGTGGACCGCGGCCATTGGCTTTCTCGACGACTACCTGAAGGTGGTCAGGAAGACCAGCGCCGGCCTCGCGGGACGCTACAAGATGATTGGCCAATGGGTGTTCGGGCTCGCGCTGGGACTGTTCCTGCTGCTGTACCCGGTGTGGCCCGTCCCGGCGACCTGGACGGGGGTTCCGTTCTTCGCCGAGGTGGTGTGGGCGCTCTCCCCCCCGGTGTACGTGCTGTTCGTGGCCACCGTGGTCTCGGGCACGTCGAACGCGGTGAACCTCACCGACGGGCTCGACGGCCTCGCGGCGGGGCTCTGCGGGGTCGCGGCGGCCACCTTCGGCGTCTTCGCCTACCTCATCGGGCGCGTGGACACCTCGGCCTATCTGGGCGTCCTGTATCTTCCGGGGGTGGGCGAGCTGGCGGTGTTCGCCGGGGCCCTGGCCGGCGCCGCCATCGGCTTTCTCTGGTTCAACGCGCATCCGGCCCAGGTCGTCATGGGCGACACCGGCTCCCTCTCGCTGGGCGGCGCCATCGGCGTCATGGCCATCCTCCTCAAGTCCGAGTTTCTGCTGGTCATCGTGGGGGGCGTGTTCGTGGCGGAGGCGCTCTCGGTCATCGCGCAGGTCGGGTACTTCAAGTTCACCGCGCGGCGGCACGGCGTGGGCCGGCGGATCTTCCTGATGGCTCCCATACATCATCACTTCGAGAAGCTCGGATGGCCGGAGAGCAAGGTCGTCACGCGCTTCTGGATCGTCGGCGTGCTCTGTGCCCTGCTCGCCCTGAGCACGCTGAAGATCCGGTAGTTCACATGGGCACCACGGCGGAATCGCATGGGGGCACTGAGCGGACAGCGCATCGCGATCGTCGGTCTCGGAGCGAGCGGCCGGGCCGCCGCCCGACTCGCGCTCCGACACGGCGCCGAGGTGCGCGTCTCGGACGACGCCTCGGGGGCCGCGACGCGCGCGCGCGCCAAGGAGCTGACGGCCATGGGCGCGCGCGTCCGGCTCGGTGGCCACGACATCGAGCGGATCGCGGCGTCCCGACTGGTCGTTGCCAGCCCGGGCATCCCGCCGACGGCGCCGGTGCTCGCCGCTCTGGCGAAGGCGGGGAAGCGCTGGATCTCGGAGCCCGAGTTCGCGTTTCGCTTCCTCCGCAGTCCGCTCATCGCCGTGACCGGCACGAACGGCAAGACCACCACGTGCGCGCTGGCGGCCCGCATGCTTGAGGCCGCGGGAGTGTCGGTGGGGCTGGGAGGCAACATCGGAGGCGGATTGGGTCCGCCCGCCTCGGAGTTGGCGCTGCGGACGCCGGCCCCCGAATGGCTCGTGGTCGAGATGAGCTCCTACCAGCTGGGGGCCATCTCCCGCTTCAGCCCCGACATCGGGGTCGTCACCAACCTGGCGCCCGACCACCTCGACCGCTATCCGAGCCGGGCCGCCTACCACGCCGACAAGGCCCGGTTGTTCGCCAACGCCGGCCCCGCGAGTCGCTGGGTGCTCGAGCGCGGCGTGCCCGCCGCCCTGCCCCTGGGGCGTGGGGTGCCGGGTATGCGCCACCTCTTCGACGCCTCCGAAACCGCGGGGCCTCGACCAGCCGGCGAAACGGGCCCGCTGGCCGCGTACGCGCGCGATGGCTGGCTGATGTTCGCGACCGAAGGCGACGATGAGCGTGTGATGCCGGTCGCGGATGTGCCGCTGGCGGGGCGCCCGGGGCTCGCCAACACCATGGCGGCCGGTCTGGCGGCCCGCTTGGCGGGGGCCGGGACGCGGGCGATCGCCGATGCGGTGCGGAGCTTCCGTCCGTTGCCCCACCGGCTGGAGCGGGTGGTTGAGCGCGACGGCGTGCTTTGGGTGAACGACTCGAAGGCGACCAACGTGGCCGCCGTCCGGGGCGCGGTCCGAAGCTTCGATCGGCCCATCGTGCTTCTGGTCGGCGGTCGGGACAAGGGGGAGGACCTCGGGCCACTCGAGGGCGTCGTCCGTGGCCGGGTGCGCGGCGTGATCGCCTATGGCGAGGCCCGCTTCCGCCTCCAGGAGGCCTTGGCGGGAGCGGCGCGCCTGATTCGCGTGGACGACGGGTTCGACGCCGCGGTGAGGGAGGCCGCCCGCGCGGCTCGGCCCGGAGACGTCGTGCTGCTCTCGCCCGCCTGCGCGAGCTTCGACTTGTTCTCCGACTACCAGGCGCGGGGCCACCGGTTCGCCCAGCTTGCGCGAGGGGAGGCCTGAATGTCGACGCCCGCTCGCATGCCGGAGGGAGTTCGTCCGCGGGCCGCCAAGGCCGTCCCCACCCACGCGGCGTCCGCCGCGCCCGACGCGCGGCCGCTTCCGCCCACGCGCTTCGGGGGTGGCTGGGAAGCCGCGGCCGTGACGACGCTCACGCTGCTCCTGCTTTCCTTCGGGCTCGTGACCCTCTACAGCGCCAGCGCCTTCCTGGCGCGAAGCCAAGGGCTTCCCGACCACCATTACGTCGTCCGCCAAGCGGCGGGGGCCGTCGTGGGGCTCTTCCTCCTGCTGATCTTCTCGCGGATTCCCCACGGCGCGTGGCGGTCCCTGGCGTGGCCCATGATGTTGACGGCTTGGCTCCTGCTGGTGTTCATCGTCCTTCCGGGCACCGAGTCCCTCGCCCCCGAGCGGAACGGCGCGCGCCGGTGGCTGCTGCTGGGTCCGGCGAGCTTCCAGCCCTCGGAGGCGGCCAAGCTGGCGATCCTGGTGTGGACGGCGGTCATGGCGGTCCGAAAACAGGATCGATTCCGCAGTCTCACGCGCGGGCTCGGTCCCTTCCTATTGGTTTGGGCCGCCCTGTTGGTGCCCGTCCTTCTGGAACCGGACTTCTCCACGGCCGTGCTGATCGGCGCGCTCGGCTGCATCATCGTCTTTGCCGCGGGCGCGCGCCCGGCGCACTTCGTCTTCCTCGGCGTGCTCGCCACCCCGGTCGTGCTGCACCAGTTCGCGACCGATTTCCGCGCGATGCGTCTCGGGGCGTTCATCAACCCGGAGGCGCACACCGCCGGCGCCGGCTATCAGGTGAACCAGTCGCTGATCGCGATTGGGTCCGGGGGCATCGGCGGGGTGGGGTTCGGCGAAGGGCAGCAGAAGTTCGGATTCCTTCCCGAGGCGCACAACGACTTCATCTTCGCGCTGATCGGCGAGGAATGGGGGTTGATCGGCGTGGTTGCTCTGGTCTGCGCCTACGTCGCCCTGATCCTGATCGGGTTCCGCATCGCCCGTCGCGCGCCCGATCTGCTCGGCGAGCTGCTGGCGATCGGATGCTCCAGTCTGATCGCCCTCCATGCCTTCCTCCACATGGGCGTCAGCCTGAGCCTGCTGCCCGCGACCGGTCTCCCGCTTCCCTTGATGTCGGACGGGCGTTCGAACCTGGTCGTCACGCTGGCGGCGATCGGCATCCTGCTGTCCGTGGCCCGAGGCATCCCGCACGAGCGGAGGCCGGCTCATGGGTAGTGGCGCGCGCATGAGCCCCCGGGCGCGGTGGGGGCCTGGCAGTCCGTGGATGAATCCGCCCGAGCACCGAGAGCGGCGAGGCGCCGGGCTGGCAAGGCGCTTTGAAGGCCGAATAGCAGAGCTATTGGGCCGAAAAGCAACGCCGAGCGTAGCGAACCAGCACGGATGCAACGCCGCTCGAATGCCGGGGGGAGTTTGTCCACGGGCTGCTAGCAGTCCGTGGATGAATCGGCCCGGGCACCGGGAGCGGCGTGGCGCCGGGCTGGCACGTCGCTGGGAAGGCGCAATGGCGGTTCTGTCGGGCGGAGGGGCCACGCGAGACCCGATGAGCCCGAACGTCCGGCGCGGAAGCGACGCCGCTCGAGCCCCAATGAGCTTCCGTTCGCGGACGCTTGGACGGAGATCGGGCGTGATCGTCTTCTCCGGGGGCGGCACCGGGGGGCACTTCTACCCGGCGCTCGCGCTTGCCCGGGAACTCGCGACGCTGAGGCCCGACGTCCGTCCGTTTTTCGTCGGCTCGCGCCGGGGCGTGGAGGCGCGCGTGCTCCCCGACTGCGGCATCGACTTCACGCTGGTGGAGGTGGAGGGGCTGGATCGGCGGTATCCGTGGAACAACGCCATGGTGATGCAATCGCTCCTGGGCAGCGTTCTGGAGGTCTTCGAGACCTTCAGACGCCTGCGACCGGAACTGGTGGTTGTGACGGGCGGATACGCGTGCGCGCCCTCGGGGCTCGTGGCCGCCTGCATGGGCATTCCCCTGGCCCTGCAGGAACAGAACAGCCGGCCGGGCGTCACCACGCGGCTGCTCAGTCGCCACGCCGCCCAGATCCACCTCGCCTATCCCGAGGCGAAGCCGATGCTCCCGCGGCGCGCGCGCGACCGGGTGGTGGTGAGCGGGAATCCGGTGCGCCCTCCCGCGGGGATCGGGCGCGCCGAGGCGCGCCGTCGCTTCGGGTTGACCGCGAAGGGGCGGGTCGCACTCGTGGTGGGCGGCAGTCAAGGCTCCGTCGTGCTCAACCAGCGCGTCCTGGACGGCGTGCTTGGCGCGCTCGAGCGCCCGCGCGACCTTCAGCTGCTCTGGGCCAGCGGACCGGCGCACTTCGACGAGGTGTCGCGAGCCCTTGCCCGGGCCGGGTCTCCGGACTGGATCCGGCTGGCGCCGTACATCGACGACATGCCGGGCGCGCTCGCCGCGGCGGACCTGGCGGTCAGCCGGGCGGGGGCGATGGCCACTTCCGAGTTCCTCGTCCACGGGCTGCCGGCGATCCTGCTTCCGCTGCCCAGCGCGGCCGAGGATCACCAAACCCGCAACGCCCGGTCGCTCGCCGCCGCGGGCGTGGCGTTGCACCTCTCCGAGGCCGACACCGACGGGCCCGCCCTGTGGGCCGCCATGGTGGATCTCGCCGGCGACGACCACCGGGTGGCGGCGATGTCCCGCGCGGCCCGCGCGCGCGCCCGACCCGACGCGACCGCCATGATCGCGGCGGCGCTCACCGAGCTGCTTCCACGCGGCCCCCGCCCGGCGACCGCGTCCGGAGCGGTCGCGTGAGCGCCTTGGACCTGCGCGGGCGGGCGCGCGCCGGCACGGTGCACTTCATGGGCATCGGCGGCGCGGGAATGTGCGCCCTCGCCGAGCTCTTCCACCGCTCCGGCCACCAAGTGAGCGGCTGCGACCTGCGCCGCGACCTGAGCGCTCGGTCGCTCGAGCAACTGGGCGTGCCGGTCGCCATCGGCCATTCCCCCGATCACCTGAATGGCGTCCAAGCGGTCGTGGTTTCCTCCGCCATCCGCCCGTCGAACCCGGAGGTGCGCGCGGCGCGCGAGCGCGGCATTCCCGTGGTCAAACGGGCGGAGGCGCTCGGCCAATGGGTCAACCCGGGCACGGTCGTGGCGGTGGCCGGAACCCACGGCAAGACCACCACCACCGCTCTCGCCACCGAAATCCTGGCGGAGGCCGGACGGGATCCCACCGGGCTGGTCGGGGGGCGGGTCGCGGGGTGGCGGGGCAACCTGCGCTTCGGGCGCGGCGACCTGTACGTGGTGGAAGCCGACGAATACGACCGCTCCTTCCACCACATCGCGCCGCGCACGGCCCTGGTCACCAACCTGGAGGCCGATCACCTCGACACCTACGGCGATCTCGCCGGTCTGCGCACGGCCTTTCGCTCCTTCGTGGACGCCGTGCCCGCCGACGGCGCCGTGTGCGTCTGCGCCGACGATCCGGGAGCCTCGAGCCTGCTCGCCGGCCTCCACGCCCGCACGCGCACCTATGGCCTCCGCGCGGGCGCGCAGCTGCGGGCGACGCGGGTGCGCACGGGCGCCGAGGGGACGCGGGCGCGCGTCATCGAGGACGGGAGGGATCGGGGCGAGCTGTCCATTCGCCTTTCCGGGGCGCACAACCTCCTCAACGCCCTGGGCGCGGCCGCGGTCGCGCGCCGAATGGGCGTCGCGTGGGGCGACATCCGCCGGGCGCTGGCGGGGTTCGCCGGAGTGCGCCGCCGCTTCGAGCGACTCGGACGCGCGCGCGGGGTGACCGTGGTGGACGACTACGCGCACCATCCCACCGAGATCGCGGCGGCGCTCGCGGCCGCGCGCGCCAGCTTCCCCGGGACGCGCCTGGTGGCCGTGTTCCAGCCCCACCTGTACTCGCGCACGCGGGACTTCGCCGACGAGCTCGGCGCCGCCCTCGCCGCGGCGGATCGGGTCTGGGTCACCGACGTCTACCCGGCGCGCGAGGCCCCCATTCCCGGCGTCACGGGCGAGCTCGTGCGCGATGCCGTGGCCGCCGCCGGTGGACGGGACGCGCGCCACCACGCCGAGTTGGCCACGCTTCCCGCCGCCTTGGCCGACACCCTCCACGCCGGGGACACATGCATCACCCTGGGCGCCGGATCCATCGAATCCACCGGCCCCGAACTCCTTCGCCGCCTGGGAGGACATCATGCGTAAGCTGCTCGCGCCGATGGCTCCACTCCTGATCGCGGCCGCCACGCTGGCCGCCCTGGGGGATCGTCCGGAGCTTCTCGCGCGCTTCGCCAGATTCCACGTTTCCGCCGTCGAGGTGCGCGGTGCCCGCTACGTGGACGCCGAGGAGGTGCGCCGGTGGATTCCGGTCTACCAGGACGAACGCGGGGGCGCGCGCTCACTGGAGGGGCGCCTGCGGACGCACGAGCTGATCGAGGAAGCCACGGTGCGCACGCTGCCGGGAGACACGGCCGAGATCGTCATCCGCGAGCGCCGGCCGGTCGCCCTGGTGGCGAGCCCGACCCTGAATCCCGTCGATCCCGCCGGTGACCACCTGCCCATTGACCCCGCCCTGCATCGACTGGATCTGCCTCTCCTTCGTCCCATGGATCCCGGGTCCGGCACGGCGACCGTCTCGAAGCGCCGGCAGATCCAGGCCATGGCCGCGGAGGTGCATCGCCTTGGCGAGCTGCGTCCCGACTTCGCGCGCTCCGTCTCGGAAGTCGCGTGGACCTCCGAGGGTACCCTTAGGGCGCGCTTCTCGGAAACCGACGCCGTCCTGCATTTCCGACCTCCGCTGAGCGCGCGCCGTCTGCGGGAAGGGCTCGCGGCGCTCGCCGACGCCGTGTCGCGGGCTCCCGAGCGAACCGTCACCATGGCCGACCTCCGCTTTCGCGATCAAGTCGTCGTGCGGCGCGCCCCGTCGGGCGGTCCCGGCGGCGGGAGGCCATGACGATGCCCTCCCATCTCGTTGCCGGGCTGGATGTCGGTGCGACGCGCACCACGGCCCTCATCGCCGAAGTGCGGGGCCATTATCCGGCGCACCGGATGGAGGTGCTGGGTCTTGGGCAGGTGCACACCAACGGCATGCACCGGGACGTCGTGCAGGACGTCGAGGAGATGACGGAACGCATCGCCAAGGCGGTGAGCGAAGCCGAGCTCATGGCGGGGTGCGGAGTGTCGAACATCTACGTCGGCATCAGCGGCGACCAGGTTCAGACCTTCCCCTCGCACGGCGTGGTCGCCATTTCCTCGAACGAGGTCTCGGCCGACGACATGGCGCGGCTGCACGTGGTGGCGCGCGCCGTCGCGCTGCCCCACGACCGCGAGCTGCTGCACACGGTGCCTCAGAGCTACTCGGTGGACAGCACCTCGGGGATCCTGCACCCCGTGGGCATGCCGGGGACGCGCCTCGAGTCGGAGGTCTACCTGGTCACGGGCGCCTCGGCGATCGCCAACAACATTCGCAGCGCCGTTTCCCGGGCGGGCTACCGCGTGGAGAAGCTCATTCTGGAGCCTCTGGCCGCGGCCCGCGCCGTCCTGCGGGAGGATGAGAGGGAGATCGGGGTCGCGGTCCTGGACATCGGCGGGGCGACGAGCCAGATGGCCATCTTCGTGGATGGCCGGCCCTACCACACGGACCTCCTGCCCACCGGGGGCGTCGCGCTGACCTGGGACTTGGCGCAGCACCTGCACGTTCAGTACGAGGATGCGCGCCGGGTGCTGGAGAATCACGGATGCGCCGTGGCGGGGCTCGTGGATCGCAAGGACGTGGTCGAGATCCCCGGGCCCACGCCCTCGAGGCCGCGACGCATTGGCCGGGCCACGGTCGCGGACGCCCTCGAGAATCGTCTGACGGCGATCGTCGCCTGGTGTCAGCGCGAGCTCCATGCGCGCGAGCTGATCGCTCCCGCGGGAACGGGCGTGGTTCTGACCGGCGGGGTCGCCGCCCTCGACGGGGTCGGCGAGCTGGTGCGGAGAATGCTGGGAACGCCGGTTCGCATCGGCACTCCCGGCGAGGGCGTGAGCGGGCTGGCCGACTCGATGAACCGCTCCCGTCTCGCCACGGTGGTCGGCGTGGCGCAATTCGGAGCCGACCGCTTCGCCAAGACGGGACAGGGGGCGCTGGCCCACACGCCCGGCGTGGTGGGGCGGGTCGGCGCCTGGCTCAAGGAGTTCTTCTGAGTGGACGGCGGCACCGGAGGGCGCGGACGCGTCGCGCGCCCGGCGCGAGCCGAGGGAAACGGAAGGCATGCATCCAGCAAGGAGGGAGGAGATGACGATCTTCGACTACGACGAGAGCGCGGCCCCGAGCGCCTGCATGAAGGTGGTGGGTTGCGGTGGGGCCGGAGGCAACGCGGTCAACCGAATGGTCGACGAGAACCTCCAGGGGGTGGAGCTGATCGCCGCGAACACGGATGCCCAGGCGCTGCGTCAGTCCAGGGCGTCGATCTGCATCCAGATCGGTAGGAAGCTCACGCGCGGTCTTGGGGCCGGCGCGCGTCCCGAGATCGGTCGCCAGGCCATCCACGAGAACGCCGAGGAGGTGACCAAGGCGATGCGGGGGGCCGATCTGGTGTTCATCACGGCCGGAATGGGAGGCGGAACCGGGACGGGGGCCGCTCCCATCATCGGTCGCTTCGCCAAGGAGATGGGGGCGCTCACCATCGGCATCGTGACCCGACCCTTCTCGTTCGAGGGCAGGAAGCGCCTTCGTCAGGCGGAGCGGGGCCTCGAGGAGCTGCGCCAGGCGGTGGACACGGTGATCGTGGTGCCCAACGACCGCATCATGACCGTGGTGGGCAAGGGCACCAGCTTCCAGGACGCCCTGAAGAAGGCCGACGAGATTCTTCTGCACGCCACCCAGGGCATTAGCGATCTCATCCGGCTGGTTGGAGAAGTCAACGTCGACTTCGCCGATGTTCGCACGGTGATGGCGTGCGGGGGTGGCGCTCTCATGGGCTCGGGCTTCGGGCAGGGTGAACACAGGGCCGAGGAGGCCGCCCGCAAGGCCATCTCCTCTCCGCTCCTGGGCGACGTGTCCCTCAAGGGCGCCCAGGGAGTGCTCATCAACATCACGGGCGGAATGGACCTCGCCATTGACGACGTGACCAGGATTTCTACTATCATTCAGGAGGAAGCGGGCGACGACGCCGAGATCATCTTCGGGGCGGTCCACGATCCCAAACTGAAGGACAGCGTGAGGGTCACGGTCATCGCCACGGGGTTCGGCAACGGGTCCGAGGCGCCTCGAGTCTCCCGATCGGCGATGGCCGGCAACGGTTCTTCGGCCGGACTGGGCCGGAGGCAGTCTCCGGTCCCGCCTTCGCGCTCGACAGGTAAGGCCCCCCTGCGACCGGCGGCGGCCACGACGGGAGGCTCGGCGAGCATGCGTCAGACTCAGACCAACAACGGGCGGGCGCGATCCCGGAAGCGCGTCGTGGCGCGCGGCCCGATCAATGTCCTCGACTTGCCGACCTTCGTGACGCTCGCGCGGTGAGGGGGTGGAGGCGGCGGTTCCGCGGGGGTCCCGCCAAGGCGACCGGCGAGCGTGAAGCCGCGCGTGGCCGGGGGCGGACGGAGATGAAGCGGGTGCGCGCGAGCCGCCGGACCGCGACGTTGGCGGCCGTTGGGTTGGGCGTGGTGGGGCTGGGCACGACCGCCTGGCTCGCCGCCGGTGGGGCCGCGACCTACGATGCCGGCGCCCTCCCCGCGGTCGCGGCCACGCCTCCGGAAGTGGCCGAGCGGGTGAGCCTGGGGCGCGGTCAGACGCTGGGCTCGCTGTTGTACGCCGCATCTCTCCCCGCCGAGGAGCGGGTGGCGGTGCTGGCCGCCTTCGGAGCGCAGGCCAATCCTCGCCGGCTGGTCGCGGGCACGCCCGTCACCTACTGGCGGGAGCGCCGCGAAGGTTTGCTGACCGCGGTGGAGGTGGGTCTCAGTCCGGATTCGACCGTGTACCTGGAACGCGCCTCGGCCGGCTGGACCTCGCGCATGACGCGCACTCCCGTCGTGACCGACACCGTGTTCATCGAGGGAGCCATCCGTTCCAGCCTGTGGCTGGCCGTGATGGGGAGCCCGTCGGCTCAAGTCATGCCCTCCGCCGACCGGGCCAGGCTGCTGGACGGCCTCGACAGGATCTTCCAGTGGAAGGTGGACTTCCACCGGCAGGTCCAGCCGGGCGATTCCTATCGGGTCGCGTTGGAGCGCGCCGTGCGGCCCGACGGAACCATGCGAGGCAACGGACGCATCCTGGCGGCCGAGTTCGTCAACCGAGGGACGCCCTTGCGGGCCTTCTGGTTCGATGCCTCCGGCGACGGCGAGGGAGCCTACTACGACTCGGAGGGAACATCGATCCAGCGCCAGTTCCTGCTGAAGCCGCTCGAGTACCGCCGCATCTCCTCCCGCGTGCAGAGTGCCCGCTTCCACCCCGTGTTGCGAACGTGGCGCGCCCACAACGGCGTCGACTACGCCGCCGACGTGGGCGTTCCGGTGATGGCCACCGCCGACGGCGTCGTGACCCACCGCGGATGGAGCGGCAGCTACGGCAACCTCGTGGAGATCCGGCACGGCAACGGCTTCGTGACGCGCTACGCGCACCTGAGCGGGTTCGGCGCCGGCGTCGCCGCCGGAGGGCGGGTGAGGCAGGGGCAGACGATCGGCTTCGTGGGCATGACCGGGTTGGCGACCGGACCGCACCTGCACTACGAGCTGCGTCGCAACGGCCGGGTCGAGGATCCGCTGGACATACGCCTCCCTCCCGGTGAGCCGATCCCGGAAGCGATGCGATCACTGTGGGAGGCGCGGCTCGCCGAGGGACGGGCGCTCCTCGCCGGCCCCGCGTTC
Source organism: Longimicrobiales bacterium (assembly GCA_965221265.1). GTDB lineage: Bacteria > Gemmatimonadota > Gemmatimonadetes > Longimicrobiales > Gaopeijiaceae > BD2-11. The sequence continues at coordinate 2,026,091 of OZ244873.1, forward strand.
GCTCCGCGCCGAGGCTTGCCGGGCGCCACGGTCGTCGCGGAGGAGGCCGAGGGCGGGGTCGAGCCCCAGGACGAGCGGTGATCCCGTCCGGCGCGCACGCCGGGCCGGAAGCGTGAGCCTTTTTTCCTGGATGGCCCTGCCCCTCCTGCTGGGGGTGGCGGCCGGGTTTTCCCTCTGGGTCTACCATCGCCGGGAACTTCCGGTCCCCGGTCGGGGATGGCTTGCGCTCGCCCGCGCGCTGGCGATCGCGCTCGTGCTGCTGCTGATCTGGAATCCGCGCCTGCCGGCGGGCGCGGGGGACGGCTTGGGCCAAGGCGCTTTCGTCCTGTTGGACGGTTCCCTCAGCATGGCGGCCGAGGTTCCCGGCGGGGAGACCGCGTGGTCGGTCGCCGTTCGCGAGGCTCGGCGCCTCGCGAACGGCGGAGGGCGCATACTGGTGTTCGGCGACGCCGTGACGACCGGCGCCGCCGACCAGCTGGAGGGACGCGCGCCCACGGCCACGTCCTCCCACCTCCTCCCGGCTCTGCGGGTCGCGGCCGAGTCGGGGGCGCGCGCGGTCACGGTGGTGAGCGACGGGCGCTTGACCGATGCCGACTTCGGCGCGCCGCCGGCCGTGCCCGGGGTGCGGGTCGACCTGCGGAGGGTGGACGCGGCGCCGGTGAATGCGGGGATCGCGGTCTTCGCCACACCCGCGCGGGCGGAGCGGGGAACGCCCTTTGGCGCCGAGGTCGTCGTGTTCGGTCAGGCCGGCGCCGCCACCGCCGCCCTGATCGAAGTGCGCGAGGAGGGTCGGCTGGTCGGGTCGGTCCCGGTGGAGATCCCCCCGCCCGGCCGGGTCGCGCGCACGCCCGTCGACCTCCCCGCCCCCGCCACCGAGGGGCTGGTGCGCTACACGGCCACGGTGACGCTAGACGGCGACGGCTTCGCCGCCGACGACCAGCGCGTGCGCCATGTTCGCGTGGCCCCTCCGGAGACGGGACTGGTGCTGCTCTCCCTGCGCCCGGATTGGGAGCCCCGCCATCTGCTGCCCGTGCTGGAGGACGTGACCGGGCTGCCCGCGCGCGGCTACCTGCGGGTCGCCGGGTCGCGCTACCTGCCGCTGGGGCGTGGCGCCGAGGTCGCGGACGAGGTCGGCGAGGGCGAACTGCGCGGGTTGCTCGCCACCGCCGACATCGTGGTGCTGCACGGCGTGGACGCGACCGCTCCCGACTGGGTGCGCGACGCGGCCCAAAGCGCCCGGCGCGTGCTGATGTTTCCGGCCGACCGCGCGGGCGCGTCGATGGGCGGGGTGGCGGTGGCGGCCGGGCTCGAGGGGGAGTGGTACGTGGCCGCCGACCTTCCCGCGTCCCCGCTTGCCGGACAGCTCGCCGGACTCGACTTGGGAGCCCTCCCGCCCCTCACCGCGATCCAACCCGCCGAGGCTCCCTCCGGGTCGGTTGCGCTGCGGGCGCACCTGGGCGGGCGCGGGACAGGCGAGGCCGCCCTCGTGCTGATCTCCGAATCGAACAGGCGCCTGGCCCTCGGCCTCGCCGACGGTTACTGGCGCTGGGCCGCCCGCGCCGGGACGCCGCGCCGCGCCTACCGGTCGCTGTGGGCGGGCGTGGCGAACTGGCTGTTCGCGGGCGAGCGGCTCGCCACCGCCGGTCCGCCCGGTCCCGTGGAATCGGTGATCGCGCGCGGGAGCCCGGTGCGTTGGAGGGCTCCCGGAATGGCCGGGCGGGAACTCGACCTGCGCCTCGCGCGCGGCGGCGACACCGTGGTCGCGTCGACGGTCGCGGTGGATTCGACGGAGGCCTTCACCACCGCGCCCCTGGATCCGGGCGCGTACGGTTTCACGCTCTCCACGGGCGCCGGGACCGCGGGGACGAGTGGACGCTTCGATGTCGAACACTACACCGACGAGCTCAGGGTGCCGCCCGTCGCCGACGCCTTGGACGACGAGCGGGACCAGGCCGGCGCGCGCGCGACCCCCGGCCGCCGGTTGCGCACCCATCCCGCGCCCTTCATCCTCGTCCTGGCGTTGCTGTGCGGAGAGTGGATCGGCCGCAGGCGCCAAGGGCTCCGGTAGCGTCCATGACCTCCCCGGGTCGGCCGACCACCAGGGAAACGACCACCAGTGAAGTCGGTGCGCGCCGTTCGCTCTGGCGGCGGGTCGTTGGCCTCGCGCTCCCCGATCCGCGACGGGCGCGCCGTTTGGACCCGGAGGCCATCGAGGAATTGGAGGACCGCCTGCTGGCCGCCGACTTCGGCGTGGAGGCCACCCTGCGGCTGGTGGACCGGGTCGAGTCGCTCCGGCGGCGTGGAGGGATGCGCGACCGGGAGGCGCTCGCCGCCGCTCTGCGCGAGGAGGTGGCGAGGATCCTGGTGCCCGAGGCATCCGCCCGGACGACTCCGGCGTGGGCCGCGGCGGGACCGGTACCTCCGCTCAACCACCCCGCGCAAGGGGTCGCCGTCCACCTGCTCGTTGGAGTCAACGGAGTGGGGAAGACGACCTCCGCCGGCAAGTTGGCGCACCTCCTGGTTGCCCGGGGCCAGCGCGTTCTGCTCGCCGCGGCCGACACCTACCGGGCGGGCGCGATCTCGCAGCTGCGCATCTGGGCGGAGCGCGCCGGCTCCGACTTCGTGGCCGGTCAGCCGGGCGGAGACCCCGCGGCCGTCGCCTTCGACGCCATCGAGGCGGCGCGGGCGCGCGGCGCGGACGTGGTTATCGTCGACACCGCCGGACGCCTCCACACCCGGACCGGGTTGATGGACGAGCTGACCAAGGTGCGGAGGGTCATCGCCCGCCGGCTGCCGGGCGCGCCGCACGAAACCCTGATCGTGCTCGACGCGACCGTGGGGCAGAACGCGCTCGCCCAGGTGCGGGCGTTTCGGGCCGCGGTCGATCCGAGCGGGATCGTCCTCGCCAAGATGGATTCCAGCGCGCGCGGCGGGATCGTCGTCGCGCTCGCGCGCGAGTTCGGGCTGCCGGTCAAGCTGGTCGGGTTGGGGGAAGGCGCCGAGGACTTGGAGCCCTTTGACGCCGACGCGTTTCTGGAGGGCGTCTTCGGATCACCGGCATGAGCTTCTCGAGGCTCGACGCGCCGGTGCAATTCCTCAAGGGCGTCGGCCCCAGGCGCGCGGAGCGGCTCGCCGGACTGAACATCCGCACGGCGCGCGACCTGCTCTACCACGTGCCCCGGCGCTACGAGGACGCCTCGACGGTGCGGCCGGTCGCCGGACTGGAGGTGGGCGACTCCGCCGTGGTCGTGGGGCGGGTGCGTAGCTCGGGGGTCATCCCCACGCGCAAGGGGCTGCGCATCTTCCAGGCGGTGATCGAGGACGAGACCGGTCACATCACCTGCGCCTGGCCCGGACAGCCCTGGCTTGATCGCAGGATCCAAAAGGGCGACCTGTTGCTCGCGGCCGGCACCGTGCGCTTCTTCCACGGCCGCCAGATCCAGCCCCGCGAGTTCGCCATCCTCGAGTCCGGGGACGCCCGCGGCGAGGGCTCCGAAGCGACCGAAGACGGACCCCGCGGCACCATCTTCGTGGTCTATCCGGCGTCCGAGGCGGTGCCCCAGTGGGTGCTGCGCCAGTTGCTGGAGCGCAACCTGCCCGCGCTGCTGCGTCTTGTGCGGGAGGAGGAGTATCTCTCGCCCGGGGAGCGCCGCGACCTCTCCGTGCCGGGCTTGGCCGAGGCGCTCTCCGGCCTCCACGCCCCTGGGAGCCTTGAGGAGGCCGAGGCGGGCCGCAGACGTCTCGCCTGGGACGAGCTCTACTTCCTGCAGCTCATGCACGCCCACACCCGCCACCGGAGCACCACCGTCGTCACGGGCCTCCGATTCCGCCGCACCAATCGGCTGATCCGGCCCCTGCACGAGTCGCTGGGGTTTCGCCTCACCGATGCGCAGGCGCGGGTCCTGCGCGAGATCTACGCCGACATGACCGCCGCGCGCCGCATGAACCGCATGCTTCAGGGGGATGTCGGGGCGGGGAAGACCATCGTCGCCGTCTTCGCCATGCTGCTCGCGGTGGAGGGCGGGTGCCAAGCCGCCCTCATGGCACCCACCGAGCTGCTCGCCGAGCAGCACGCCCGCAGCCTGGAGCGCCTGCTCGGTCCACTCGGAGTCGAGACCCTGCTGCTCACGGGACGCACCGACGCCCGCGAGCGTGCCCGCGTGCTGGCGCTCCTCGCCGACGGCGGCGGCAAGGTGGTGACCGGCACCCACGCGCTCATCCAGGAGGCGGTGGAGTTCGCCCGCCTGGGGTTGGTGGTGGTCGATGAGCAGCACCGCTTCGGGGTGCGCCAGCGCATGGTCCTCAGCCGACGCGATCCCACGCCCGACACCCTGATCATGTCGGCGACCCCCATCCCGCGCTCGCTGGCGCTCGCTCTGTATGGCGATCTCGACCTGAGCGTGCTGGACCAGCTTCCCCCGGGCCGCCAACCGGTGGAGACCCGGTGGCTGCGGCCCGCGCGCCGCCCCGAGGCGTACCGGCTGGTGCGGGACGAGCTGGAGCGCGGACGCCAGGCGTACGTCGTCCATCCCCTGGTGGCCGAATCCGACTCGTTGCGGTTGCGCTCCGCCACCGAGGAGTGGGAGCGTCTGCGCGCGGAGGAGTTCTCCGACTTCCGGGTCGGCCTCGTGCACGGCCAGCTCCCCGGCGAGGAGCGCGACGCGACGATGCGCGCGTTTCTGGCGGGAGAGGTGGACGTGTTGGTGGCCACCTCGGTGGTGGAGGTGGGCATCGACGTGCCCAACGCCACCGTGATGATCATCGAGAACGCCGAGCGCTTCGGCCTCTCCCAGCTGCACCAGCTCCGCGGCCGGGTCGGGCGCGGGGCAGACGGCGGCCACTGCCTCGCCATCGCCGACGCGGAGGACACCGCGGCGGAGCGACTGAAAGTCTTCCGCGGCACGCACGATGGGTTCGCCATCGCCAGAGCCGACCTGAACATGCGCGGGGAAGGCGACTTCTTCGGCTCCCGGCAGCACGGGAGCCCCGTTCTGCGGTTCGCCGACCTCACCCGGGACCAGGATCTCATGCGCGCCGCCCGGACTCACGCCCGCGCGACCATCGACCGCGACCCGGATCTGATCGCGCCCGAGCACGCGATGCGGCGGCATCTCCTCACCGGTCGCTTCGGCGACCGCCTTCAGCTCCGTTCGGTGGGTTAGCGCGCCGAGTCGGCGATCCGCGCCCGAAGCCGCACGGCGCGGTGATCGAGCTCCCCGCCGCCTCCGCCTAGGCGCCTTCGCCTCCGAGCCGATCCCATTCCGGGAGCCGACGCCTTGCCAGCCCGGCGCCACGCCCCTCTCGGTGCTCGGGCGGACTCATCCACGAACTTTGGGGAGCCCGCGGGCGAACTTCCCCCGGCATTCGAGCGGCGTGGCATCCGCGCCGGACCGCTTCGCTCGGCGTTGCCTTTCGTCCCAATAGCTCTACTATTGGGCCTCGGGGGCGCCTTGCCGGCCCGGCGCCTCGCCGCTCTCGGACTCCCCAGGAGACCCCCATGACCTCCCCCGAACCCGTCGTACGCCACCTCGCCGCCAGCGTCGGCCGGAGCGTCACGATACGCGGCTGGGTGGAGCACGTGCGCGTCCACGGCCGCGTCGCCTTCGTGGTGGTGCGCGACGGCACCGGCCTGGTCCAGGGCGTCGTGCTGCGTGGACAGGTCTCCCCCGACACCTGGGAGCTCGCCCGCGCGCTCACCCAGGAGTCGTGCGTGGCCCTGACCGGGACCGTGCGGGAGGACGCGCGTTCACCGGGTGGCCACGAGCTGCAGGCGGAGGACGTCCAGCTTCTGGGGGCGTCCCCGGACTTCCCCATCCAGCCCAAGGAGCACGGGGTCGAGTTCCTCCTCGACCACCGGCACCTCTGGCTGCGCTCCTCGGTCCAGCGCGCGGGGCTGCGCGTCCGCTCCGAGGTGGAGAAGGGCATCCACGACTTCCTTCACGAGCGCGAGTTCGTCCGCATCGACACGCCCATCCTGACCGGCGCCATCGGCGAGTCCGCGGGAACCCTGTTCGAGACCGAGTACTTCGGCGAGCGCGCTTTCCTGGCGCAGACCGGTCAGCTCTACGTGGAGGCGGCGTGCCCCGCCTTCCGCAAGGTGTACTGCTTCGGTCCCACCTTCCGCGCCGAGAAGTCCAAGACTCGGCGCCATCTCACGGAATTCTGGATGCTCGAGCCCGAGGTCGCCTTCGCGGACTCGGAGGACAACATGCGCCTCCAGGAGGAGCTGGTGGCGTACCTCGCCCGGCGGACGCTGGAGCGATGCGCCGACGACCTCGAGGTGCTGGGCCGCGACCCCGCCGCCCTTCAGCGCATCCAGCCGCCCTTTCCGCGCGTCAGCTACACCGAGGCGGTGGAGATCGTGCGCGCGGCCGGGAGCGACATCCAATGGGGATCGGACCTGGGCGGCGCGGACGAAACCCGCATCGCCGAGCACTTCGACCGCCCCGTCTTCGTCTACAACTACCCCAAGGGGGCGAAGGCCTTCTATATGAAGGAAAACCCCGATGATCCGCGCACCGTGCTGTGCAACGACCTCATCGCTCCCGAGGGCTACGGCGAGATCATCGGGGGGAGCCAGCGCGAGGACGACCTCGACCGGCTGGAGGCGCGCATCGACGAGGAGAAGCTGCCCGCGGAGGCGTACGGCTGGTACCTAGATCTACGCCGCTACGGCACCTTCCCGCACTCGGGGTTCGGTCTCGGAATCGAGCGCTTCACCGCGTGGATGACCGGGCGCCCGCACATCCGCGAGCTCATTCCCTTCCCGCGCCTGATGAATCGTCTGACGCCCTGACGCGCGCCTCGGCCTTGACCGCGTCCCAGAGCGCGTCCAACTCCTCCAGAGACATCTCCGCCACCCGCCGGCCTTCGTCGCGGGCGAGCTCCTCCACGCGCCGGAAGCGAGCTTCCACCTTGCGGTTGGCGCGCGCGAGCGCGTTGCTCGCGTTCACGCCCGACAGGCGCGCCAGGTTGACGGCCGCGAACAGGAGATCACCGGCCTCGTCCATCACCTCCGCCGGATCGCCCCCCTCGAGCGCCGCCCGAATCTCGCCCAGCTCCTCCGCCACCTTGAGACGCGCCCCCTCGGCGTCCTCCCAGTCGAATCCTACGCCGCTCAGCCGTTCCTGAATGCGATGCGCGCGCAGGAGCGGTTCCAGTCCGGCGGGAAGCCCCGAGAGCACGCTCTCGTCGTCCGCCCGTTCCCTCGCCTTGAGCACCTCCCAGTCCTCCCGCTCCCCGTCTCCGAAGAGGTGCGGATGGCGACGCCTCATCTTCGCCTCGAGCCGATCCGCCACCGAAACGCGGTCGAAGGCGCCGGTCTCCTCGGCCAACACGACCTGAAAGGCCAGGTTGAGCAGCAGATCGCCGAGCTCCCCCTCGATGGCGCGGTCGTCGCCGGAGCGGATCGCGTCCACCACTTCCTGGGCCTCCTCGACGAGGTGGGGGATGAGCGACTCGGGGGTCTGCGCCCGGTCCCAGGGACAATTCGCGCGCAGGAATTCGACGATGGCGAGCGCGCGGTCGAGCGCGCCGTCGACGGGGATGATTCCGTCGGATCCGTCCGGGTCGTCCACCCGAGGCTCGGGGGGGTCGTTCGTGGTCACGGCCCGCACACGCGCCCCAAGCTCGGGCTCCGGCGCGCCCGGGGTGACGCCGCGGGACCGCCGGCCGGGTTGGGTGGCGCGGGCGCGCGCGACGCGTCGATGGGTTTCCTCGTCAATGGAACCGGTTACGTTTTCCACGGCCACGGCCTCGTGTTGGGCGCGGCCATGGCCCCGAGGGGCTACGCAGCATAACCCGCGTTGCGGGACCGGTCCAGCCAGACGCCGCCGTGAACAGCCGACCCCAGATCCACCAATCCGATGGGCCGGTCGGGAACCCGACCTCCGGAGCCGAGGGTGCCCCTGGAACGGGAGCCACCGGTGCCGACCCAGCCACCGATGCCGCCCCGGGCGGGACGAGGCGCGCGACGACCGCGGATCCGCGCGCGCGCGCCTGGGTGGAGGTCGATCCGCGGGCCTTGCGCGCCAACTTGGCGCGGATCCGCGCGGCCGCCGGCGACTCGGCGGTGGTGGTCCCGATGGTGAAGGCGAACGCCTACGGTTTGGGCGTGGGCGAAGCGGTGGCGGTTCTGGAGGGCGAGGAGCCCGGCGGTTACGGCGTGGCGACCGTGGAGGAGGGACTGGAGTTGCGGGCGCTCGGGGTCGAGCGCCCCGTGCTGGTGATGACCCCACCCCCCGCCGCCTCCCTGCCTGCGGCCGTGGCCGGCGACCTGTCCCCGTGCCTCTCGGACCTGGACGGCCTGCGCGCCTTGGCCGCGGTGGCGCGACGCCTTGGGCGCCGCGCCACCTTCCACTTGGAAGTGGACACGGGGATGGGTCGGGCCGGCCTCGACTGGCGCGCGGCGGAGGCGTGGGGCGGGGAGGTGGCGGCCTTGGCGGCTCCTCCGCTCCGTTGGGGCGGATGCTACACCCACTTCCATTCGGCCGACGTGGCCGCCGACACCATCGACCGGCAGTGGGCGCGCCTGCGGGAAGCGGTCGGCCATCTGTCCCCGCCCGCCGACGCGTGGCTCCACGCCTGCAACTCCGCCGCCGTCCTGCGGCGACCCGGGTTGGCGGCGGGCGCGGTGCGCCCCGGCATCTTCCTGTATGGCGGAGCGCCGGGTCCCGACCTGCCGCGGCCCGTTCCGGTGGCCGCCGTGCGCGCGCGCGTCACCTTGGCGCGCGACGTCCCCGCCGGCAGCACGGCGGGTTATGGCGCGACCCACGTGGCGCGGACGGGCGAGCGTTGGGCGACGGTCGCGATCGGGTACGGCGACGGGCTTCCGCGCGCCCTGGGAAACCGCGGCCACGCCCTGGTGCGCGGGCGGCGGGTTCCGGTGGTGGGAAGGATCTCCATGGACGTGACGGTGGTAGAGATCTCGCGCGTTCCCGACGCGCGCCCGGGCGATATTGTTACCTTCATTGGTCGCGACCGCGATGAGGAGATCACGGTCGAGCAGGTGGCGGACCAGGCCGGCACCATCAACTACGAAGTGCTGACCGGCCTCACCGCCCGACTTCCCCGAATCTGGCACCCATGACGGACGCCTTCGAGCGACTTGTGAACCACGCGCGCCTCGCGCGCGAGCGCGCCTACGCCCCTTATTCCGGCTTCCGGGTGGGGGCCGCGCTGGAGGCGGCCGACGGTGCCGTGTTCTCGGGGTGCAACGTCGAGAACGCCTCCTACGGGCTCACCCTGTGCGCGGAGCGCTCGGCGCTGGCCGCGGCCGTGGCCGGTGGCCATCGGTCGTTCACCCGCATCGTCGTCAGCACCTCGTCCGGGCCGCCCGCCTCGCCCTGTGGAATGTGCCGGCAGGCGCTCGCCGAATTCGCGCCCGAGCTCTCCGTGCGCTCGGAGTCGCCCGAGGGGACGGCGGAGTGGAGCCTGGCCACCCTCCATCCCGCGCCCTTCCGGCTCCACCGCGCGACCGGAGCGCTCGCCGCCGCGGCCGCCCTGCTCGCCGGCGCCTGCGGCAACGAGACGCCCACCACGGTGGAGGGCCCGGACTTTCCGGTCATCGTGGTCACCTCGGAGATCCATCTCGCCCACGACGAGTTCGCGGACGGCGTGCGGGTGCTGGGCGGCTTCGGCCGCGCGTCGGCCGTGACGGTGCCCTTGGTGGCCAACGAGTTCGGCGAAGACCGCCTCGAGGCGCGCACGCTGGTGCGCTGGGGTCCAATCTCCCGTTCCGGGAGCGTGCGCGACAGCACCGGCACGACGGTGACCGACCCCGACCTCACGCTCGTCGGGGGTCGCGCGGTCCTCCGTTTCGACACCTTGGCAGCTCCCTCCCAACCGGTCACGTTGTCCGCATCGCTCATCCGCGAGCCCTGGCACCCCGCCTCCGCCACCTTCGACAGCGCCGTGGACACCCTCGGGGGGCAGCTTCCCTGGAGTCTGCCCGGCGGAGGGGAGGTCACGCCGCTCGCCACGGCGGTATGGGATCCGGCGCAGGCCGACTCCGTGTTCTTCACCATCGACACCCTCGCCATCAAGGCGTGGGAGGACACCGAAGACGAAACGCGCGGTATGATGGTGCGGATGGTCACGCCGGGCGCCCGGGCGCGGGTGCGGTCGGCCAACCTGGTCATGGACGCGCTGCCGTCGATTCGCGCGGACACCATGGTCACCACCGATACCTATTCGGAACACCTTACGTTCATCTACACGCCGGCTCCCTCACTGCCCGACGGCGCCCTCCAAGTGGGTGGCGCGCCCGCATGGCGCACCGTCTTCGAGGTGCGGCTGCCCACCTCGCTCACCGTCGAGGACGAGGCGTGTCCCGCGGGCGAGTGCACCCTGCCGCTCACGTCGGACGGCATCACCCAGGCCACGCTCATCCTGACCACGGCGCCCACCGGCGACGCGCTGCGTCCCGCCGACACCCTCTTCGTCGACGCGCGCCCGATTCCCTCGCCCGAGCACCTGCCGCGCGCGCCCCTGGGCAGCTCGGTCAACATCCCGGTTCTTCGGGTGCCTCCGGGGATCTTCGCGGGAGACGGGGGCGCCATGCTGGAAGTCCCCATCACCAACTTCGTCAAGGACTTGGCGCGCGGGGTCGACGCGGACAGCCTCCCGGCGCCCAACACCTTGGCGCTGCTGGCCGGCATCGAACCCCAGAGCTTCGAGCTGATGCGGTTCCTGGGGCCCGGCTCGAGCTCCCCGCCACAGCTGCGCATCCTGGTGAGCCAGCTTTCGGGGATGAGCATGAGATGAGCGCCGCCGCCCGCTTCCCGGCCGCCCGCCCGCCCGCCGTCGCGTACTTCGCCGCCGTCGCGCTGCCGCTCGTTGCCTTGGCCGCGCCCCGGCCGCTCGCCGCCCAGTCGCTCATCGGCACCCAGGGGCTGGGCATTCCCCTTGAGGCGCTCGACGGCCGCTCGCGCGCGCTGGGCTCGGTGGGGGTCGGGCTCTTCGGCGGCGCCGTGCTGCCCACCGATCCGGCCCGCGCCGCCGGGATCACCGTCCCCAGCGTCTCGGTCACCATTCAGCCCAGCCGCGCCGCCGCGACCATCGGAGAGGAGATCGTTCCGGTTGAAGGCACGCGCTTTCCCCTGCTCGCCGTTTCCTATCCGGTGGGTGCCCACGGGGTCGCCACCCTGTCCTACGGGGGTCTGCTGGAGCAGAGCTGGAGGGCCGAGCGGACCCTTCGGCTCCCCGAGGAGCAAGGTTCGATCGACGTCGCCGACACCTACGAGTCGGACGGTAGCGTGGGCGCGGCCCGCATCGGTTTCGCGCGCGCCCTGCCCGCGGGGTTCTCGGTCGCGGCCAACTTGGGATACCACACCGGGACGCAGGTCCGGAGCTTCTCGCGCACCATCGGGGTCGTCGAGGAGGAGCAGGAGGAGGCCACCGACCGCTTTCAGGAGCGCGGACGCTGGCAAATGACGGGCGGCACCTTCGGTCTTGGCGCCATGTGGGACTTCCGCGGGTTCCTGCGCGTCTCCGGCAGCCTGACCTGGTCCGGCGACCTGCGGGCCCGACCCGTGGGCGACACCCAGGGCGGGGAAGCCCACTTCGCGCTGCCCACCGAATTCCGAATGGGTGCGAGCGCGATGCTGACCCCGGTGGTCGCCGCCACCTTCGGGTACGGGCGCGCCCACTGGACGCCGGCCGAGACGGGCGTGGGCGCGGCCGCGCGCGGCGCCACGGCTTCCCTCGGCGGCGGACTCGAGTGGTCGGGCATGGACCTGTTCGGGCGCGCCCTCCCCGTTCGGGTCGGCTACCGCAGGGCCGCGCTGCCCTTCTCCATCGACGCCTCGACGCCCACCGAACGCGGCCTCGCGGCCGGCCTCGGCTGGAACCTGATCGAGACCGAGACCCTGGTCATCGCCGCGTTCGACTTCGCCTACGAGAGGGGCACGCGCGCGACCGACTCGGTCTCGGAGTCGTTCTCGCGCTACACCTTCTCCTTCCGGGCGTCGAGCTTCTGATGGGTGGCGGGGGCGGGACGGCCCCGGCGGCGCGCGCCTCCGGCGTCCGGCTGCCGGTTGCCCCCCGCGAACGCGCGAGCGGCGGCGCGGCCGCCCCGGCCTCGGTGGCCGCGGTACGGTCCCATCCCTCCGCGACGCTCCCGGCCCCGACGGTCGCGTCCCCCGATTCCCTCCTCGCCACCGCCGAATCCCGCTCGGCTCCCGCGCGCAAGCGGGTCCACATCGAGACCTACGGCTGCCAGATGAACATCAGCGACGGCGAGCTGATGGCCGGCGTTCTCGAGCGGCGGGGCTATGCCGTGGCCGAGAGCCCGGAGCAGGCCGACGTGGTGCTGGTGAATACCTGCGCCATCCGCGAACACGCCGAACGGCGCGTGCTGGGTCGGGTTTCGCAGCTGAACGGCCTGAAGCGCGACAACCCCGACCTCCTCATCGGGGTCACCGGGTGCATGGCCCAGCGCATGGGCGACGCGCTCCTCGAACAGGCTCCCTACGTCGATTTGGTGATGGGCCCCGACGGGTACCGGGAGCTGCCCGAGCGGCTCGACGCCCTTGCCGACGCCGGCGGGCGCCTCTCGGTCCTCGCCCTCGACCCGTCGGAACACTACGAGGGCCTCGAGCAGCGCCGCACCTCGCGCATATCGGCCTGGGTCCCCATCCAGCGGGGGTGCGATCATCGGTGCACGTTCTGCATCGTCCCCCACGTCCGCGGGCCGGAGAAGAACCGCCGTCCCGAGGAGGTGCTGGCCGAGATCCAGGGCATCGCCGCCGGCGGCGTCACCGAGGTCACCCTGTTGGGACAGACCGTCAACTCCTACGCCCGTGGCGACTGGAGCTTCGCCCGCCTGCTCGCGGCCGTGGCCCGCGTCCCCGGCATACGGCGGGTGCGCTTCACCTCGCCCCACCCCAACGACGTCACGCCCGAGCTGGTGGAGGTCATGGCCTCCGAGCCGGCGGTGTGCGAGCAGCTGCACCTCCCCGCGCAGTCCGGCAGCGATCGCACCCTGAAGCGCATGCTGCGCCGCTACACCGCGGAGGCCTTCCTCGAGCGGGTGGAGATGGTGCGTGAGGCGATCCCCGACATCGCCCTTTCCACCGACATCATCTGCGCCTTCCCGGGCGAGACCCGGAGCGACTTCGAGGAGACCCTGGACCTGCTGCGCGCGGTTCGCTTCGACGACGTCTACACCTACCGCTACTCGCCCCGCGAGGGCACCCCGGCCACCCGCATGCCGGCACACTGGTTCGTCGAGGACGGCGAGGCGGCGGCCCGTCTGCGCGAGCTGATCGACGTGGCCCGGTCCATCCAGACGGCCATCAACCGCGCCGAGGTCGGGCGCGTCGAGGAGGTGCTGGTCGAACGGGAGGCCCGCGGTCCGGGCCAGATGCTGGGTCGCACCCGGCGCGGCAAGGTGGTGGCGTTCCCCGCGCCACCGAGCCTCGTCGGGGCGTACGCGACCGTGGAGCTCACGGGAACCACCGGAGCCACGTTCACGGGCCGCCGGGAGGCGACTTGAGCAAATGGCTGGCGCGCGCGGGCGTGGTGGCCTTCGTCGGGCTGGTGGTCTGGTTCACCGCGCACAACGGCGACCAGCGCATCACGCTCGACCTCGGGTTCGCCCAGCTCTACCGGTTTCCGGTGACCATGGTGGCGTTCGCGGCGCTTCTGGTGGGCATGCTGGTGATGCTGCTGGCCGGACTCCACACCGACTTGCGGGTGCGCAAGATCCTGCGTGACCGGCTCATCGAGGAGGCGCGCGCGGAAGGCGCCACGGACCTGTCCCAGGCCGACCTCTTCGATGCCGGAGACGCGAACGACTCGGGGAACGCATGACGCGCGCAATGTCCATGGTGTCTAGCGGGCCGTGGATGAATCCGCCCGAACGCCCGGGGGAGTTTGTCCACGGCCTGCTAGGATGCGTACGGCAAGGGCATGCGCATGGAGCGTAGTGTGGCGGGCTCTCGATCCCGGGACGCGTCGCCGGGGGCACCGGCTCCCACGATCCGTAGCCTCCAACCGATCTCCGGTCCGCGAGCCGAGGAGGGCAACGCAACACCTGGATTCCGCCCGTAGCCTGGCTGGCCCTGGCCTTTGGGTTGGGGACGGCCTTGGTTCATCTGCCGGTTTGGGTCGCGCCGGCGGTACTGGGCGGATCGGTGCTGGCTTGGCTCATTTCTTCATGGGAGCGCCCCGGGCCGGGTGGTGGGTGGTCCTCCCGCTCCCTCGCCCGCACCCGAGCGCGCCGCGCCGCTCCGGAGTCCGCCGCCCCTTTGCCGCCCGGGGGCGTTGACGGGGGGACCGCGCGCCAACCCGACGCACCCGCGGGCGGGGCGGGAGGCATCGGCCGCTTCCGCGCACGCGCGCTCCCCACCGGCTTGCTGCTCGCCCTGTGCGGTGGGCAGCTCCACGGCATGGCCTCGGCCGGCGCGCGCGCGCGCAGCTGCCAGCTCGCGATCCCGGACGGCGCCACCCTGGAGCTCGGCGGCTACTTCGAGGGCGTGCCCGGGGAGGGCGCGGCCCCCTTTATGGCCCGATCCGGGCTGCCCGGGAGGTGCCGCGCCCGGGTGCGCGCGGTCGTGCGCGAAGACGTTGTGGCACCGTCGGCCGCCACCTCGTTGGTCGTCCGGGGCCAGTGGCTCGCGCGCGCCCTGCGCCCGGGCATGCCGCCCGAGTACGCGGGCACGCTGGTGGTGCGCGCGCTCGAGGTGGACGCCGACGCCGCCAACGTCCCGGTGGCCGTGCGCCTGCGGGCCGTCGTACGCGAGCGCCTGGACGCGCTCTACCCCGCCCGCGCCGGCCTCGGCGAGGCGCTCATCCTCGCCCGTCGCGAGCGACTGCCGCGCGAGGTGCGCGACCAGTGGGCGCGCGCCGGCATCGCCCACCTGCTCGCCATTTCCGGCTTCCACGTGGGGGTCATCGCCGGCATCCTGTACCTGCTCGCCCGCCGCCTGGGGATGGGGCCCGGGCGCGCGCCCCTGGCCGCCGCCGCCGGTAGCTGGGCGTACGTGCTCGCCATCGGGGCGCCGGTCGCGGCGACCCGGGCGGCCTTCATTCTGGCGGCGCTCGCCGCGGGTCGCCTGCTCGGACGCCGAGTGTCCTCGCTGGGAGCGCTGGCCACGGCCTTCATCGCGCTCCTGGTGGCCCGCCCGGACGCGATCGTCTCGGTGGCGTTCCAGCTTTCCTTCGCGGGCGCGGCCGGTCTGGTTCTGCTCGCGCCCCCGGTGAGCCGGGGGCTCCGGACGCGCCCGTTCGCCCGCCTTCCGGGGGCGCTGCGCACCGGGCTGGCCTCGGGCGTCGCCGCCACCGTCGCCACCCTCCCGTTGGTCGCGTGGCACTTCGGGTACTTCGCGGCCGCCGGGATTCCGGTCACCCTGGTGGCCGGTCCGCTGGTTGCGGCCGCCATCCCGGGGATGCTCCTGTCCGTCGCGCTCTCCTTCGTGGCGTTCCCCTTGGCGAGCGTCTTCGCGGGCGGCGCCGACCTGTGCCTCCAACTCGCCGGCGCCATCGTCGCGGCCGTGGTCGACGTTCCGGGGGCCGCCGTGTGGACGCCGCGCTGGTGGATCGCGGCCGCCACCGCCGCCTTCGCCGTCCACGCGCTCGTGGTCCGCGGTTTGGCCGTGCGCCTGCGTCCGCGGGTGCGCGCGGCCCTGCTGGCCGTCTGCCTCGCGGTATCGCTGGTGGCGTGGCCCATACCGGCGCTCATCGGAAGCGGCGGGGCCATGGAGCTCGTCTTTCTGGACGTCGGCCAAGGCGACGCCGTGGCCATCCGCACACCCGGCGGTCGGTGGGTTCTGGTCGACACCGGTCCGCGCTCGCGCACCTTCGATGCCGGCGAGCGCGTCGTCGTGCCCTATCTCAGGAGGAGGGGCGCCGCGCGCCTGGAGGCGCTCATCCTCACCCATCCCGACCTGGACCACATCGGAGGAGCCAACGCCGTCCTATCGGAGCTCACCGTGCCGCGCGTCCTCGACCCCGGCACCGCGGCCGGGCGTCCCGCCTACGTGGCCGCGCTCGAGCGGGCGCGGGCCCGCGGGGCCACCTGGTTCGCCGCGCGCGCCGGCGACCGCGTCTCCGCGGACGGCGTCACCTTGGACGTGCTGCATCCCGGAGGCGCCGCCGCCTCCGCCGCGAGCGACGAGGCCAACGACCAGTCGGTGGTCCTGCTCCTGCGCTACGGCGAGTTCACCGCGCTGCTTCCCGGCGACGCGCCCGCGGCGGTGGAGGACGCGCTGTTGGCCGCCGGGCGCATTCCGCCGCTCGACCTGCTCAAGGCCGGCCACCACGGCAGCCGCACCTCGACCTCCTGGCGGCTACTCGAGTTCGCGCAACCCGAGCTGTCGGTCGTTTCGGCGGGAGCGCGCAACCGCTATGGGCACCCGCACGCGGAGGTGGTCGACCGCATCCGGCGCGCCGGCTCCGATCTCGCGCGCACCGACCTGCAGGGCGTCGTGCGCGTGCGGGCCTTCCCCACGGGCGACTTCACGTTCTCGGTGGAGCGGTGCCCGGTGCTGGCGGCGTGCTGACGAACGAGGAGGGGCGTGGGGTCATCCACCCTACCCAGAAGCCCCCGCCGGTGCGAGATTGCCACCCCCAACGTCCGCCATCGCCACGCCCATCCGCCGCCCCCTCCCCCCCTCCATGCCCCCTCGCACGGCCTCGCCCACGTTGGAAGCCTTTCTCGAAGACGAGGAGGCTGCCGGTTCGGCCCCATCCCCCGACTGGGTTCCCGTGCTCGCCGGCCTCGCCCGCGCGGGCCGGCGCATCGCCCGGGCCGTGGCGCGCACCGGGCTGACGGGCGCCCTGCCGCGCACCGGCGACCGCAACATCCACGGCGAGGCCCCCACCCACATCGACCGGTACGCCCACAACGCCGTGGTGGAGGAGGCTGCCGCGACCGGAGGCTTGTGCTGCATCGTCTCCGAGGAGGCCGAGGAGCTCGTGCCGACGCCCTCCGGGCACCCCGGCGGGAGCTGCATCCTCGCCCTCGACCCACTGGACGGGTCCTCCAACTTGGGGGTGAACGTGCCGGTGGGCACCATCTTCTCGCTGCTGCCGCGCACACGGCCCGGCGGCGGCCCGACCCTCTCCGACATTCTCCGCCCCGGCCGCGAACAGATCGCCGCGGGGTACATCCTCTACGGGGCCGCCACGGTGCTGGTCCTCACCAGCGGAAGGGGCGTGCACGGCTTCACCCTCGACCCCGGGAGCGGCGAGTTCCTTCTCACCCGGCGCGACATCCGCATGCCTTCGCGCGGCGCGCGCCACTACTCGACCAACGAGGCCTACACCCGCCGCTGGGATCCACGCCAGCACGAGCTCGTGCGCCGCTTCAAGCAGCGTCCGCCCGAGGGTGCCAAGGGCTTCTCGGCGCGCTACATCGGTTCGCTGGCCGCCGACATCCACCGCACCCTGTTGGTGGGTGGCATCTTCATGTATCCCGCCTTCCGGGGGAAGCGCGAGGGGAAGCTCCGATTGATGTACGAGGCGTCACCCATGGCGCTGGTCATGGAGCAGGCCGGGGGAAGGGCCACCAACGGGACGGAGGACATCCTGGACATCCGCCCGCGGGAGATCCACCAGCGCACCCCGCTCTTCGCCGGGACGAGCGAGCTGGTGGACTTGGCCGCCTCCCATCTGGGGGGCGAGTAGGCGGAACCGCCCGCAGCTCCTACGGGCCGCAGCTCCTACGGGCAGTGCGAGGTCACGGTGGCGCGCTTCGCCCTGAGCTGCTCGATGTCCTCGCATGAGACGGCGGTTCGCTCCAGCCACACGGTGTCGTCCCGTCCGACGCCCGGGTTGTCGAGCAGCGGCTGGATGTCGCGCAGCTCCCGGTTGTCGTCGAGGACGAGGAACGACAGCAGGATCATGTCGCCGAGCGGGCCGAGGTCGGTCACGGTGGTGCGCTCGAGCCCGATGATGAGGAGGTTGTCGAGCTCGTTCAGGGCCGACAGATCGGGGACGGTGTTTTGGCCCACGTCCAGCGTCTGCAGCGTCCACAGGTCCGCGATCGGGCCGAGGTCGTTAATCTCGTTGTTGTAGAGCTCCAGCCGCAGCAGTCCCTCCAGTCCCGCGAGCGGCGCGAGGTCGCTGATCCGGTTGTTCGATCCGCCCAGCTGTTCCAGTCGGCTCATGCCGCGCACGGGCGACAGGTCGGAGACCTGATTGTCGCCGAAGCTGAGGGCGTACAAGCCGGTGAGCCCCGCGAGCGGGGTCAGGTCCGTGATCGCGTTCTCGCGCACGTCGAGGTATTCGAGGCCCGTCAGCGCTGCGAGCGGGCCCAGGTCCTCGATCGCGTTCTGGGCCACGAGGAGCTCGGTGAGGCCGGTGAGGTTCCCGATGCCGGACAGGTCGCGGATCCCCGTGGCGTTGACGCCCAGGGACTCCAGGGAAGCGACGCGCCCGCAGGTGAGCGATTCCTCGGGGTCGAGATCGAGCGCCGCGCGCACTCCGGCCTCAAGCGCGGGATCGGCGAAGATCGGGACCGCGTTTTCGTCGGACCCGCAGCGTTCGCCGGGACTCAGGGTGGGTCCGGTGGCGTCCCCGCATCCCAGCAGGGCGAGCAGGAGGGCCGCCGAGGCCCGGCCGGGCGCGGTTCGGTTGGGTCGACTTTGCGCGGCGCGCGCGAGGGAGGCGGGCCCGACGCGCGTGGTCGGGGCAGGAGAGGTGGGGGTGCGTGGCGGCTTCGGCGCCTCACTCGTCGGCGCCCGATTCGCTTCCCTCACGGCACCACCCTCCAGATGAGCGTGAGCACGGGCGCGAGTTTCGACACGGGCTCCTCGGGGGCGGGTTGCCCTCCTCCTCCGCTGGCGGCGGTGCGCGCCCAGCTGACGGAGACCGCCGCGAAGGCGGCCGCCAGACCGGCCGTCTTGACCGGGTCGAAGCGCGGAACCTCGATGCCGCGCACGTCGGCGGCCAGAACGCCCCGCCGGGGCGGCGCGAAGGGCCCGACCTCCACACGCGCGGTCGCCGACACGATCGAGTCGTTGACCACCATTGGGCGCCGGATCGTCACCTGGTCTCCGGTGGCGGCGGTCAGGCGCACCTCCCGAGGGCTCTCGCGGGCGATCCAGGTCGCCGGCGCGTCCATCACCGGATGCCAGCTCTTGCATCCCGAGAGCAGCAGCAGAAGGATGACGGGCGTGGCCACGATTCCGCGCCTCCGGACACCACTGACGGTCATGGCTGGCGTACCTTCACGGTCATCGCGCGGCAAGGACGTCCCTCCTTGGCGTGACGGTCGATCATCATGACTCGCATCTCCCCCTCCCGCGGACGGCGACCCGGACTTCCCTCCGCCCGTCAAGGATGCCTCACCATCCGGGCCGCGGGGCCGAGGGACCGCATCGGAGACCCCGGCTCCGAGGGAATTGGTCCCTCGTCCAGAACATATGCGAGGCGGTCGTGTACTTCTACCCTACCGCCGAGCCGTTTCGAGTTGCTCCCGGGGGTAATCATGACCTTCCCGACCTTGGCTGGACGCGGGGCGCGCCGCCCCAGCCCGATGCGCGACGGTGGCCGCCTCGGCTCCAATTCCGGCCGGATCCCCGCGGCGACCTATCTCGCCGCGCTTTTGCCGCTGGTCGCGGCCTGCGGCGGCGGTGCCGGGGGCGCTCCCGCGAACTCGAACGCGCCCGCCGCCGATGAGACGCAGGTTCGGTCCTATGCCCCGAATCAGGTGTCGCGCGCCGAGATCGACGAACGGGGAGTGAACGCGCACACCGCGATGCAGTTTCTCCGCCGCGCGCGGCCGGCCTGGTTGCGCGCGCGTGGCTCCAACTCCCTGACCTCGTCGGGCTCCATGTATCCCGTCGTATACATCGACAACATACGCAGGCCGGGCGGCCTGAGCGCGCTCTTCCAAGTGCCCCTGAGCGAGGTGCGGCGGATGGAGTTGGTGGGGCCAGCCGACGCCACCACGCGCTGGGGCACGGGGCATCAGGCCGGTGTGATCCTGATCGTCACCGGGCGCTGAGTCGACTTCTCGGAGCCGGGAACCGCCGATCCATCCACGTGATCGGACCGGTGGAGCGGAGTGGTGACCCAAGCGGCGCTTCTACAAGGTCGGCGCCGCGGACATGGCCAGGCAAAACCGGAGGCGGGCCGCCAAGCCCGCCTCCGGTTTTTCTATTGCGAGGGAGTCGAACCCCTTGGGATCGTGCTCCCCTTCCGCGACCCGTCGATCACACGGGGATCATGAGCCGCCCGTGATGGTGGTGTTGTTCTGGAACTCCGTGGCCGGCAGGTCGAAGCACAATTGGTTGCCGTACACCGCACCGAACCCGTCGTCCTGTCCAACCGGCGGATAGGGCCGGACTCCAAGCCGTCGCAGGTCCCAAAGGTGGTGCCCCTCGAGGAACAGCTCCGCGGCGCGCTCCTCGATGAGCTGCTCCATGGTCCCGGCCATGTCCATGGACCCCATGTAGGGAGAGAGGCCCGCGTTGGCGCGCAGCGTGTTGAAGATGGAAACGGCTTGGCCGTAGTTGCCCGCCTCGATGGCGGCCTCGGCGATGATCAGCTGCGCCTCCTCCCAGCTCGCCAGCTGAACGGGTGCGCTGGCGCTCTCGTACTTCTCCGCGAACCAGAGGGCGATGCCGGTGCTGGCGTGGCCCCGTTCCTGGTCGGTCACGGTGACGCGCGGATCGCGCTCCTCCGCGCACTCCGACGCCATGTCGCCGGGCCATGGGAAGTTGCAGGGGAAGTCGCGGTAGGGCTCGGCGATGGTCGCAACATTGGTGTCGACGTTGAACTCCCACATCTTGTTCTTGGTGACGTTTTCGGCGCCGGAGAACGGAAGTAGCCATTCAAACCCCTCGGGCACCGCGCTCGCGGTACCGGCCGCCGCCGCCGTCTGTCCCAGATTGAGCTGGGCACGGGCCTTGCCAACTCGCACGGCGTTGAGCAGATCGCCCGAAGCCCCGGCCGCCGCCGACTGATCGAAGCGCTCGACCGCCAGGGCGAAGACCTCGGCGGGGCTGACGATGGGCCCGTTGTCGACAATGACCAGCTCACACATCGCCTCGGCGAAGAGCGTGTAGGTGTAGCCGGCGTACATCGCCACCTCGGCGATCATCTCCGCCCTTCCGGGAACTTCCTCGTCGGTCCACACGTTGAGGAGACCGAGCACGTAGTCGGCCAGCCAGCGCGTCCTCGAGAGCGGCCGGTAGAGGGCGGGCTGCCCGCTTCCGCAGTCGGCGCTCGCGTATTGGGACCCATAGCCGCTGGTGTCGTGCACGCGGGCGTCCCAAATGTTCATGACGGTGTTGTTGGAAGCGTCCCGCCACTCGTTGCCGGTGATCGCGCTCGCGGCCGCGTGATAGGAATGAGTACAGCGGAACTCGTTGGCCACGCTCGCGGTGAGCAGCTGTGCCGAATTCGGATCCGCCAAGTCGCTCGCCACCACTTGGGAGGGAGCGTCAACGCTCAGCAGCTCGTCGAGGGTGTCGCACGACGCGAGTAGAACCAAGGACGCGAGGGCAAGACCGGAAGCCTTCATCATCAATCTAATCATGACACGCCTCCTTTACATGCCCAGGCGGACAGTGAGGGTGATGGACGTAAGCGGTGGCACGGCCGAGTCCTCTTGGGGTTCGCGGTTGCCTTCGAAGGTGTTGCTCGGGTCCACGACCTCGGGATCGTGGTGTGGCCACTCCGGCCAGTTGGTCCAGAGCATGGCCAGGTTGCGGGCCGAGAGGCTGAGGCTCCCTCGGGTCGACCGTACCACGCCGAGCCAATCCTGCGGCATCTGATAGCTGAGGGAGAGTTCGCGGAAGCGGACGAACGACGCCTCGTTGACCCATAGGTCGTACTCGCCCGTGGAACCGAACTGCGCTTCGGCGACCTTCCGGATGTCGTGGTCGAAGGGGAAGGCGGTAAGTTCGCTCTGCTGGATGGCGCCATACCTCCACCAGCCCTGCAGGTCGTACTTGGTCTGGCCGATCTTGCCCTGAACCAGCGCGTCCACGGTCAGTCGTTCGCCGATGGTGAACGACGATCCGACGGAAATCTCCAAATTGGGATCCGGGTGGCCTTGGTAGATCCACGCCTCCTCGTTGCACGGGATGTACGGGGCGTCGTCGTCCTCGTCGACCGAATGGCAGAGGAGGGTCTCGGGGTTGATCTGGTCGGATCCGGGGAGGAACTCGGCGAACGCGACGCTGGGCGCGAAGAGCGAGCCCACGGGGTAGCCGAGCTGGTGACGCGTGGTCCATCCCAGCTGGAGAAAGCAGCTATCCCTCAGCTCCGGGTCGTCATCGCAAGGTAGCCCCAAACTCTCAACCCGGTTGCGATTGGTGCTGGCGTTGACGAGCACGTCCCAATCCAGCCCCGCCGATTCCAGGACGCGCGCGTTGATTCCGAGTTCGATGCCTCGGTTGGTGATCTCGCCGATGTTGACGAAACGGTCCGCGAGAAAACCTGTCGAGGGCGGGACCTGGCGCGCCACGATGGCGTCCTTGGTGGTCTGGTTGTAGAAGGTGAAGTCGATGGAGAGGCGGTTGTCGAAAAAGCTCGCGTCGAAACCGGTCTCGATCTCCACGCCCCGCTCGGGACCCAACGCGGTATTGCCCGGTGAGTCGGGCCTCACGGTGGCGATGCCTCCGGGCGACGTGCGCGTGGTGAAGCTGCGCAGCGCCGCGAAGGCGTCGGGTTGCTGACCCGACTCCCCGTAGGCCGCGCGCAGTCGGAAGGAGTTCAGGAAGCCGGAGCCCCCGTCGGCGACCACCCAGGAACCGCTCACCTTCGGGTAGTAGATCAGGTCGAAGTCTTCGCCGAACGAGCTGTTGTCGTCGGCGCGAATGGCGCCGGTCAGGAAAAACCGGTCGCGCCACCCGAACTGTTGCTGGAAGTATACGCCAACGGTGTTGTTCTCGACGAAGTTGTCCGATCCCAGACGTTCCGCCGTGGCGCCCACGCTGGAAAGGCCCAGCGCCGGGAACCGATCACCCTCCGAAGTCACGTCCTTGATCGTCTTCGTGTACACTTGGAACCCGGCTGATGTTGTTCCAAGCAGATCGTCGGTCAGGTCACGCGTGGCGGACACGGCGTAGTCGAAGGTGGTGTAGATGACCGACTCGCGAGTGGCGTCACGTCCGCCCTTCGCTTGGTTCTCAGACCAAAACTGCGCTGATTCAGGGGTCAGGAATGGCCGGAGCTCGTCGTCCAACTGATCCGTTACGTCCAGCCCGAACGTAAAACGGTGGGTGAGCCAGTCGAAGGGTGTATGCGACGCCGTGAGACCCGTCGTCATGCGGTTGGCGTGGTTGAAGAAGTTGTTCCTCTCGTACATCGCCTCTGGCGTGTAGCGCCGGTATCCTCTTCGAGGCGTTCCGAGGGTTGTGGGCGTGGCGCGGATGGCTTCCTCATAGGGCTGGTCGCCCCCCAGTCGAATGCGCGTGAGGGCGATGCCTGCATTGGCCGAGAGGGTCAGGTCTTCGCTGGGCTGAGCTTGGACGTTCACCCGGCCGTTGTACTTCTTGGCCCAGCTGTCCTCGGTCACGCCTCGGTCGGACGAAGCGGATCCCGCCACAAAGTACTGGAAGAGGTCGCTGCCTCCCGAGAGATCGATGCCGTAATACTGAACGTGGCCGGTGTTGAACATGAGATCCTGTTCCGCTGGGTAGTCCCGAAACATATTGATCTCTTCCAACTGGCCCGTGATGTTGCTCACGCCGTAGTTGGTGGGCGTGCGCCCGGCGGGATCCCGGAACCACTGCGCACCCTGGCGGAAGGTGAAGTTCCACTGGGCGTCGCCGACGGCTCCCATCTTGGTCGTGATGTTGATGACCCCGTTGGCCGCTTCCGTCCCGTAGAGCGTGGCCGCCGCGGGTCCCTTGATGACCTCGATGTTCTCGATCATCGCGGGGTCGAGGTCGTCGATGCGGGAAACGTCGCGCGAACCGTTCTCCATGCGGTTGCTCACCCGAACGCCGTCAATGTAGACCAGTGGGCCGTCGTTGACCTCGCGCATGGTGGAGCTGCCGCGAATCTTGATGGTGGAGGCTCCGCCGGCGTCGCCCGAGCCCTGCTGCACCACCACACCGGCCAAGCGGCCGCGCAGCAGGTCGGAAACGTTCTGAATGGGCTGCACTTCGGCCACGGCCGCGTCGAGTACCGCCACCGAGTTGCCGATCTCGCGCACCCGGCTCGCCGCCGCCGTGCCGGTCACGACTAGCTCGTCCAGCTGCAGCGCCTGAGAGGCGAGGAAGAAGCTCTGGATGACCGAGCCGTCGGCCGCGACCGTCACCTCCACCGACTCCGAACGGTAGCCGATGGACTGCACGGTGAGCGTGTGCGTGCCGGCCGGCACGTTGATGATGAGGTACTGGCCGTCGGACTGGCTGAGCGTGCCAATGTCGAGCCCCTCGACGAAGACCTGGGCCGCGTTCACCGGGTTGCCGGTGGCCTGGTCCCGCACGGTGCCCGTGATCGACTGCGCCGCCAGAGAGAACGGCGAGAGGAGTAAGAGGGCCGGGAATGCTGCTAATATTTTTTTCACATTAATCCTCACTTAGACATGTCTGGGCAGTCACTCCAACCTGTACCGCTATCGTAGTCACATATTACTGTAATCGGCCCTACTGACGCCCGTGGAAAAAATATAATGATCCATACGCCAGGTATTCCGTACGGCACCTTACTGGTAATAGTAGGTCCTGTAGATCCTCCACTACCGTTTCCGCTTCGACCGTCGCTCCCGCGTCGCCCGCTAGATCCGTCGTTCTCCCCTTCCTTGTCGCGTTCTCTTCTTCGGTTCGTCAAGCATGACCCAGCGACTTCCCTGACCGGTTGCTCCATATTATGGCCGGCGTGGTGTTGAGCTTCGTGGATAATGGCCGACGCTAGATTGGCCGCACCATATTGTTGATAGGAACGACGGAATATTACACGGCCTTCTTGAAAGTATTCGCCGCCTAGGGAACGCCCGCTTACTGGGTCAGCCCAGTAGTATCGATTTGTCGTCAGTGCGGCTAAGGTGTTTTCGCGAGCTTGTAAGCAAGATAGGCCGTAATCTCTCATGAAATCACTCGTATAGCCAAGCTGCCAAATATAATTGTTGATCCGCTCCACGGCCTGCCTAAAGACACCAGTGGATTTGTCGACGGGGGTGATCGAGTCTACTTCCCACCACTGATCGTTGTCGCTCAGCATTGACCAGCTCCTTTGGCCGCTCAAGGATGTATGCGACAAGAAAGATGCTGCAATCGCGAGGAAGACAATGGGTCTCATTGTGATTGTCATCATTTCCATCCCGCCGCTTCCAGTGAGTCGATTTCTTGTCGGAGACGCGCGATTTCTTGATCCAAATTTTCGACGACTGATCGAGCATTTCGGTAAGCTATTGGCTCCCAGAAAAGATGAGTCAATGGGCGTGAGCCATTTGGAAACATTATGGCATCAATACTGTCTTTCCGTGCGTACGCTGCAGTGAGGTCGGCGTGTGCCTGCTCGGCCACCGCGTGCCTCAGGCCACGCTCATCGAGCAGCCAGGTCAGGTACTCGTAGTGTCCCTGAAGTTCAGGAGAGCCGGTTGATTTTGTGAGGCCACTGTCACATCCCACGAAGACCATCAGGGCGGTCAAGACGAATAATGGACGTGAGGTGGCCGGTACGCCGCTTGGAGGTTTTCTGGTAATCATTAGGCACAGATCTCCTTGAGGGTGTGAAATAGGCCGATGCGCCTGGGCGCTATGCCAAGGCGACGGAAGCGCGGGCGAGTCGGTTGAGGCCATCGATTCACATGGGCGTGTAGCAGAGGTGAAAACGCGGTGACGATGATTCATCCAAGTCGCTTCTTGGGCCAGAGTTCGTGAGGCGATTGGTCGCGAGGTGCACATGGCGATGCGGGTGTGTGCCGATAATGCGAGCTTCGGTACGAGGTGGCGGGTTTGGCTGAGCTCGGGGTCCCTTACCGAAGGTTGTACGATAGAAAGGGCGATCATGCGGCACGGGCGAGTGCATGTGGCGTTTCACGGATCTTCCTCCCTCATTGAGTTGTCGGTCTCCCTCTATCTGCGAGCTCGGCTCTCGCCAAGATAGGTGGGGCGCCGGGTTGGGACAAGGCGCCCAACGCCACTCAACATCGCGATACCTCCTCCCTCCTTGGCGTTGTGTTTCCACGCACCGCACCTTCGGGCAACAGCCGCACTCCCAGCCAATCATTAGGTTGGACGACGCCGTACCGCAAGCGACCGCCCCCGTCCGACCGGATCGAGCTACGCAACGCCCCCGTCCCCGCTACTCCAACTCCAGCCGCCGCCTCCTCCGCTCCCGCCCCGCCTCGTGCCGGCGCCGGTCCTCGGGGTCGGACAGGTCCAGCGGGGGCACCGGGGTCGGGCGGCACGCCTCGTCGATGGCCACGAAGGTGAGGAGGCAGGTGTTGGTGTGCCGGCGCACCCCGGTGAGCGGGTTCTCGGCGTCGACCCGCACGCCGACCTCGAGGGAAGTGGTGCCCACGTAGTTCACCCGCGCCGAACAGGTGACCAGCTCGCCGGAGCGGATGGGTTCCCGGAAGACGACCCGGTCGATGGAGACGGTGACGCAGGGGCGGCCCGCGTGACGGATGGCGGCCACCGCGGCCGCGCGGTCGACCATGGAGAGGATCGCGCCGCCGAAGACGTTGCCCAGGTTGTTCACCTGGTTGGGCATCATCAGCTCGGTGATGACCGTGGTGGAATCGGCGGGCTTTTTCGGGGCGAAGTCGGCGTCGCTCATGGTTGCGGGAATACACCGGTGGGCGGGGTGGGGTTCGGGCGGTCCGAGCCGATGGGGTGGCGGGAGAGCGTTGGGCGGCGTAGTAGTTAATCGGCGAGCGGACGGCCCGCGCGGCCTTCGCGCGCGCCCGCGCACGCTCCTTTAGGTAAGGGACGCCATGTTGGAGGACATCGCCGCTTGGAGAGGCGCCCGCGCCACGGTCCCCGTCCTTCTCCTCGCCGCCCTGTGCGTCCCCGGGGGCGCGGCCGCGCAGGAGGCCGAGCCCGAGGACGCGCGCGTCACCATCATCGGCGTCGTGTACGACGTCCTTACCGGCGCCGCCATTCCCACGGCCGCCGTCTCGCTCGAGAGCGGCCGCCAGGGCGTGCTCACCAACGACCACGGAGTCTTTCGGCTGGAGGACGTCGAGTCCGGACCCCAGCTGCTCGTGGTCACCCAGTTCGGGTACGAGAGGCGGGTGCTCGCCACCACCGTCACCGCCGAATCGGGCCGCGCCATGCAGGTGGCGCTCACGCCCCGGCCCATCATGCTCGACGGGGTCACCGCGACCGTCGAGAACATCACGGAGATGGAGGCCCGCCTGCGCTTCCGCAGGAGGGCGGCCGGCTTCTCCACGTGGGCCTACGACCGCGGCGAGCTCTTCCGCGCGATGACCGGGACGCCGCTGGACTTCCTGAACCGGCGCACCATGGTGCGCGTCGTCACCTGTCCCCCGGGGACGATGAGCAGCCGCTGCGTCTACCGGCGGGGCCGGGCCGTCGAACCGTGGGTGTACGTGGACGAGGCGCTGGCGTGGGGAGGGCTCGACGAGCTGGAGACCTATTCCGTTTCGGACATCTACCTCATGGAGGTCTTCAGCTGGGGATCCGAAATCCGCATCTACACCAATCGGTTCATGGAGCGGATGGCCCGCAAGCCCATCATGCCCATTCCGCTCAACCTGTGGACCCGGCCCATGCGGTGACGTCCCGAAGCCATATCGTAGGTCCGCTCACAAGGCGTGAATCCAAACGCGAGGTTCGTATGTGCGAAGCCGGAAGACGGAGACGTGTGGTGGCGATCCCATTGGCCTTGCTGCCGCTCGGCCTGCCGCTGGCCGCGTGCGCCGAGGCGCCGGAGGCCGGGAGTTCGGACGCCGTGATCTTCGAGGGCGCCCGCGTGATCGTGGGCGACGGGGGCGTGATCGAGGACGCCGTCTTCGTGGTGGAGGATGGCCGCTTCGCGGAGGTGGGCGCGGCCGGTGAGGTGGCGGCCCCCGCGGGAGCCGCCCGGGTGGACCTCGCCGGCAAGACGGTCATGCCGGCGATCGTGAACGCCCACATCCATTTGGCGCCCGACCGCGAGGCGCGCGCCGACCAGCTGAGGCACTACGCCTACTACGGCCAGTCCATGGTGGTGAGCCTGGGGTTGGACGAGGGTGCGGACGCCTTCGCCATGAGGGACGAGACGATCGCCGACGGCGCCCGTTCGCAGAGTGCCGGGCGCGGCATCACCTCCCCCGAGCCCGGCCGCAGCGAGGTGCCCCACTGGGTGACCACCGAGGAGGAGGCGCGCGCGGCCGTGCGGGAGCTGGCGGCCGACCAGGTGGACATCGTGAAGATCTGGGTGGACGACCGGAGCGGCCAGTACGAGCGGCTCTCCTCCGAGCTGTACGGGGCCGTGATCGACGAGGCGCACGCCCAGGGTCTGCGCGTGACCGCCCACGTCTTCACCCTGGAGGACGCGAAGGGGCTGCTGCGGGCGGGTGTGGACGCCTTCGCGCACGGCATTCGCGACATGGACGTCGACGACGAGCTGGTCGCGCTCTGGCTGGAGCGTCCCCACGTGGTTCTGGTCCCCAACCTGCCCGCGCCCGGGGTGGCGGAGGACATGGGCTGGCTGGCGGGGTCGGTGCCGGCGGCCCAGGTCGAGCTCATGCAGACCAACTCGTTCGACCGTCCCGAGCTGCAGGACTTCTTCGCCATTCAGGCGCGCAACCTGGACCGCCTCAGCCGGGAGGGCGTCACGGTGTCCTTCGGCACCGACGGCAGCTCGCCCTGGGCCGCGCACCAGGAGATGGCCGACATGGTGCGCAGCGGGATGAGCCCGGCGGACGTCATCGTGGCCGCCACCAGCACGTCGGCCGAGTTCGTGGGCGCCGACGATCTGGGAATGGTCGAGGCGGGCAGGAGCGCCGACTTCATGGTGCTCGACGCCAACCCGCTCGACGACATCGCCAACACGCGCGCGATCGACGCGGTGTACCTCCGTGGTTCGGCGCTCGACCGCGAGGCGCTGGGGGCGGGCTTCCGGGGGGTGGGCCGGTAGCCTCCAGCTTCGAGGACGCCTGCGCGCTCCTCTCCGGGGCGCTCTCCGGCGGTGTCCGGCGCGAGATTCTGCGCGCCTGCTCGTCGGATGGGGGCGGCAAGGCGCTCGAGCGGCTGCGCGCCGGAATGCGCGCCCACGTCTTCCGGGGCCGTTTCGCGCCTTTGGTGCTGGACGATTTCGTGCGCGACTTCGACGTGCGCACGCGCACCGAGGGCTTCCACGTTCTCCACTCGTGGAACCACCGGGAGCACCACTTCACGAAGGACAACACCCCGGTGCTGCTGCTCGACCGTTTCGCTCGGGAATGGTCGGCGACGCGGGCCACGCCGCGCGTCCGGGCGCTGCTCCTGGACCACTACTTCTTCTACGTGCTGGCCGTGGTGGTCATGCGCGCCTGGGACGAAGGCGACGCGAACGCGAATCTGGACCGCGTCACCGGGCTGCTGGGCCACCTGCAGGGCCCCGGGGGGAGCGGCCACCAGTTCGTGGCCCGCGCCGAGACGCTGCTGCTGATGGCCATTTCCCACTTCCACCCGGACGAGAGCGCCTATCCCCGCCTGCTGGAGAAGATCCGGACCCTCGACCGCGCGCACCGGCTGCGCTTCGCCTTGGCGGAGGCGGCGATCCTGGGGAGCCACCTGCGCTGGGGATTCGCCGTGCTCTACCGACGGGACCTGGGGCGCATGCGGGCCGACAACGTCGGCGACTATCCGTGGCTGCTGTTCTCGGTGGCGACCCTGCTGGAGGAGTACGCGCGCCCGCGGGACGAGGAGGACGCCGGGGGCGAGGATCGCCGGGCCACCCGGCGCGCGCGGGTGCTCGAAGGCCTCATCGACGGCCTGACCCCCGACCCCTGGGCGTTCACGGGCGCCCCCCCGGAGGCGCTCCGGCCCCACCGGGAGGAGCACGCGCGCTTCCGCGAGACCTTCGCGGACCACCGCGACGACCTGTTGGAGGCGTTCGCCGCGCTGCGACCGGACCGGGAGGCGTACTCGCCCCTGTCGTTCCACTGCAACTTTCCCCACAACGCCATCATGGCGAAGGTCTCGATCCACTTGGCCGACGAAAACGCCCCCAACCTACCCATGGACTCGATGTTCGCGCGCGCGGACGCTTGGCGGCCGGACGACCCGGAGGCGCCGGCGGAGGAGTCCGGGGGAGCGTCGGCGTCCGGCGCGCGCAAGGTGGTGGCGGTCGAAGGCACGTCGCTCGCGAGTCCGACGGAACCATCGCAACCGGACCTCGAAACGGATTCCGAGCTGGGCGAAGAGGCCGCCGAGCCGGACGGCAAGGCGGATGCCGAGGAGCCCGATCCCCGCCGCGCCCATCCCGCCGCCTTCGCCGCCGCGAACCACCCGGAGGCGCTCGCGCGCTACCTGATGGCGTACTCCGGCGCGAGCCCGGAGCGCCTGGGTCGCCGGGGCGCGCGGCTCATCATCTACGACCCCAACGTTGGGCTGCGCCACCACGGGATGGCCCTGCGGGCGTTGCGCGCGGACGGGTGAGGGCGGCACCGGTGCGCGCGACCCTCACCTTGATCGTGGCCGCCCTCGGGGCCGGCTGCGCCACCTCGCCCGGCGTCGACTCGGGTCGGAACGGCGACGCGTCGGCCCGCGCGCGCGGCTCCGGCGACCGGGTCGAGGTCGGATACGGCACCCAGGACCGGGACGATCTGACGGGCGCCGTGTCCTCCGTCCGCGCCGAGGACGCGGGCAGGGAGGTGACGAGCATCCTCGACCTCATCGAGGGACGCCTGCCGGGGGTGTACGTCCGGCGCCTGGCCAACGGCGACGCGTCCATTCGGGTGCGTGGCGCCGCGTCGCGCGTGGGTGGCGGAGAACCGCTCTTCGTGATCGACGGCCGCCCGGTCATGACCCCGGCGGGATCGGCGCTGATGGCCATCGACCCCAGAGCCATCGTCCGCGTCGACGTGCTCAAGGACGCCGGCGCCACGGCCATCTACGGGAGCCGCGGCGCCAACGGCGTGATCCTGATCACGACCCGAAGGTAGGCCCGGGCGTGGCGTTTCCGCGCGATGGTCGTGGAGGCGAGCGTCCTCCCGTCCCGGCACCCGGCATCCCGGGGCGCCCTTTGCGCTGGTGCGCCACCCGTCGCGTTGCAATATTTCCTGGACCGACCCCCGCCGATGGCGCGGCCGCCGTTCGACCCATCGGGTCTCCCGACCGCGGCCGCGCGCCGGACGGGTTTGCCTGGCCATCCCGCGACTTCCCTCCCCATGGAGCGACCATGAGAAGATGCCCACCCATCTCCTTCGCACTCCTCGCCGGCGCGCTTGCGGCCGCGGGGCCGATCCAAGCCCAGGTGACCGGAACGGTGACGGCCGCCGAGACCGGCGAGCCGCTCGCCACCGTCCAAGTGTCCATCGAGGGCACGGGCATCGGGGGCCTGACCAACGAGGAGGGGCGCTACCTCCTCATCAACGTGCCCGCGGGTCCGCAGGTCGTCCTCTTCCAGTACCTCGGCTTCGAGACCGAACGCCGCGAGATCACGGTCACGGGGGACGAGGCGGTCGTGCAGGACGTGGTGCTCACCGGGACCGTCCTGGGTTTGGACGAGCTGGTGGTGGTGGGCTACGGCACCCAGCTGCGGAGGGAGGTGACCGGAGCCGTGACCTCGGTCCCGGGCATTGAGATCGTCCAGGCCGCCGTCACGCCCAACCTCCAGACCGTGCTTCAGGGGCGACTGGCGGGGGTCAACGTGGCCGAATCGACCGGAGAGCCGGGATCGGCGCCCCAGGTCCTGGTTCGGGGCAGGGGCTCGATTTCCGCGGGCACCGAGCCGCTCTACGTCATCGACGGCGTGCCCTACTCGATGAACCTGAACATCGAGGGCGAGGTCGACCTTCAGAACCCGAGGTTCGGGGTGACGCGCGCCAATCCGCTGGCGAACCTCAACCCGAACGACATCGAGAACATCGAGGTCCTCAAGGACGCCGCGGCGGCCGCCATCTACGGCTCGCGCGGCTCGAACGGGGTCATCCTGATCACGACCCGGCGGGGGGAGCGGGGCGCCGCGCCCCAGGCGAGCTTCCGAGCCTACGGCGGGGTGCAGACCGCGTTCAACCGGCCCCGCATGATGACGGCGGCGGAGAACATCCAGTACGTGAAGGATGCGCGCAACAACGCCTACCTCCAGGGGCAGGATCCCCTGAATCCGGCCAGCCCGGGTTACAATCCGCTCTACGATCCCGACACCAACGCCGGACGCGCCGAGAATGGCGCGAGCGGCACCCAGCTGATTCCGGAGGCCTACGTCAACTGGGACGGCACCGACAGCGACTGGGTGGGCGCGGTCCTCGACCAGGCGGTCCTGCAGAACTACGACGCGTCGGTGCGGGGAGGCTCGGAGAACCTCGCCTACTTCGTGTCCGGTTCCTACGCGGACCAGTCGGGGGTCATCGAGGGCTCCCGCTTCGAGCGACTGGCCCTGCGGGCCAATCTGACCCTGGATCCGATCGACCGGCTCCAGCTCAACGTGGACGTCAACTCCGCCTACGCGGACCACGCGCGCAAGGCGGCGCACGCACCCTACTTCGGCCGTCCCCCGGGAATCATCTACTCGGCCATGGTGTCCTCTCCGGTCGCCCGCATTTTCGACGCCGAGGGCAACTACCTGCAGCGCGGCGAGAACAGCATCAACGCCCTGGGCAACGGGATGACCAGCACGAACCACGCGCTGGCCGCCCGCGACTACATCGACGACGACCTCCAGACGGGCCGGGTGTTCGGGAGCGTCTCGGCCGACCTGGACCTGCGCGACGACCTTCGCTACCGGGCGCTCTTCGGCTACGACTACAACACCAGCAACCGGCACTTCTACCAGGGCACGCGCCTCCAGTACCGCGGAAGGGACGTCCCCGACCCCTACGCGCAGGCCTTCTCGGGTCAAAGCCGCAACTGGCTGCTGGAGAACACCCTCACGTGGAACAAGTCCGCCGGCGCGCACAGCTTCAACGTGCTGGCCGGGTACACCGCCGAGCGCCAGTTCGACGAGACCCAGGACGTGATCGCCCGCAACTTCCCCGACGACCAGGTGAGGACCATCAACGGCGGCGAGATCACGGGAGGCGACCAGGAGCAGTCGGAGTGGTCGCTGGTCTCCGCGCTGGGCCGCGTCAACTACAGCCTGCTCAACCGGTACCTGGCCACCGCGACCTTCCGTTCCGACCGCTCGTCCCGCTTCGGATGGGGCAACCAAACGGGCTATTTCCCCTCCCTCTCGCTCGGCTGGCAGGTCACCGAGGAGCCCTTCATGCGGGGGCGCACCTTCTTCAGCCAGCTCAAGCCGCGCGTCAGCTACGGCGTCACCGGGAACTTCCAGATCCCCAACTACGGCTCCATCGGCCTGGTGGGACGCGAGCCGTACGTGCTGGGCGACGCCGTGGTCGCCGGCGCCTCGCCCCGGACGCTGGGCAACCGGGAGCTTACGTGGGAGACCACGAGGCAGCTGAACATGGGCGTGGACTTCGGCATCCTGGCCGACCGCATCTACGGCGCGCTGGACTACTACGTCTCGAACACCGAGGACCTGCTTCTGGACGTGAACGTGCCGTCCTCGACGGGGTTCGCCACCGTGCTCACCAACATTGGCGAGGTGCGCAACACCGGCTTCGAGGCGCAGATCACCTCGCGCAACCTGGTCGGCGCCTTCCAGTGGACCACGGACGTGAGCCTGGGCAGGAACTCCAACGAGGTGGTGAGGCTCGGCCCGGAGGGCGACCCGATCCTGGCCGCGGGCGTCGCCGGCGTGCGGCACATCACCCAGGTCGGGGGCGAGATCGGCGCCTACTACGGGTACGTGCACGACGGCATCTACCAGAGCCAGGTGGACATCGACGCGAGCCCCGTGGACGAACGCAACGTCACCCCCGGGGACATCCGCTGGAAGGACATCAACGGCGACGGGCGCATCACCGCCGACGACCGCACCGAGCTCGGCAGCTACAACCCCGACCTCACCTGGGGCCTGTTCAACCGCTTCGCCTTCGGGAACCTGGAGGTCAGCGTATTCCTCCAGGGCGTGGTCGGTCGCGAGGTGCTGAACCTCACCCGCCGCCACCTGACCGCGCAGGGCAACTTCAACGGCTACGGCAACTTGGTCGGCAACTACTGGAGGTCGCCGGAGGAGCCCGGCAACGGCTGGGACCACAAGCCCGACCGCCAGGACCACGGCGGCAACACGCGCCCCTCCAACTACCAAATGGAGGACGGGTCGTACACGAGCCTCAAGAGCATCACCCTGTCCTACGAGGTGCCGCCCGAGCTCGTGAGCGGGATCTTCGGCCGGGCGCCGGGCGGCGTGCGCGTCTTCGGCGCCGTGAACAACGTGTACATATGGACGGACTACTGGGGCTGGAACCCGGAGGCGAGCGTCCAGTCGAGCGGGCTGACCCCGGGGCAGGACTACGGAGCCTATCCGCTCATGCGGGCGTTCCAGTTCGGCGCCGAGATCGGATTCTAAGGGGGGAATGAACATGAAGCCGACCATAAGAGCCATAGTGATCCTTCCGGTGGCGTTCCTCCTTTCGGCGTGCGGCGAGGACTTCACCCTGCTGAGCCCGATCTCCGAACGGAACGTGGAGGGTTTCTACCGGACGCCCACCGATTTCGACGTGGCCATCAACGGAGCCTACGCCACATTGGCGAGCAACGGCGCCTACAATCGGTCCTACGTCCTTCTGCACGAGATGCGTTCGGACAACACCATGAACGGGGGCGGCGCGACCGGCTTGGCGGAGGTGTTCCACCGCATCGCCCACTTCTCGGAGCTGTCCACCCAGGAGGAGCTGTCGGTCCCGTGGACCACGGCCTACCAGGGGATCGCGCGCACCAACCTCATTCTCGACCGGGTCGACAACCTCGAGGACCAGAACGTCGCCGACCGCATCCGGGGCGAGGCGCTCTTCATCCGTTCGCTCTTCTACTACCACCTCGCCGTCCTCTGGGGGAACGTGCCGCTTCAGCTCGAGGCGGTCACCTCGCCCAACGTGGAGGTGAACCAGGTGGGCGCGGACGTGATCCTCGCACAGATCGCCGGGGACCTGGAGACCGCGCAGGGCCTCCTGCCGGCGTCGTACGGCGGGGCGGACGTGGGGCGCGCCACCAGCGGCGCCGCCAACACCCTGCTCGGCCTGGTCCACCTGACCGCGGGTCAACCCGCCCAGGCGGCGGACGCGCTCCGGCGGGTGGTGAGCTCCGGGCAGTACTCCCTGGTGTCCGACTACGCCGACCTGTGGGGCGTGGCCAACGAGAACAACGCCGAGTCGATCTTCGAGATCCAGTACAAGGCGGGCGGCACCGGCACGGGCAGCCAGTTCACCGACTACTACACTCCGTTCGGCGGGTCCGGAGGCGTCGGGGCCGGCAACGCGCCCCAGGTGCTCTCGCCGGGGATCGACCAGATCCACGCCAGCCAGCACGGCGTGGTGGAGGAGGACGCGCGCGGCATGGGCGGAACCTTCGCCGTCGCGGACGACGGCGGCGTGTACGTCCTGAAGTGGGCGAGCACGCCCTTCGGACCGGGCGACGCCGACAACAACTTCCCCGTCTTCCGCTACGCGGACGTGCTGCTGATGTTGGCCGAGGCGGTCGGCGAGGGCGCCGAGGGGTACGCGCTCATCAACCAAGTGCGGGCGCGGGCCGGAGCGTCGCCCATCGACGCGGGCACGCCCGGGTCGTTCCGCGACAAGCTCCTCTTCGAGCGCAAGCTCGAGTTCATCACGGAGGGCAAGCGCTGGGCCGATCTGCTGCGCTTCGGGGTCGCCCAGCAGGTGATGTCGGACTTCGAGCCGCTGAGGGCGGCGGGCCTGTCGGCGGGGGACATTCGGCTGGTCTACCCGATCCCCCAGCGCGAGATCGACGTGTCGCCGGGAGAGATGGTGCAGAATCCGGGCTAACGGTCCGTGCCCCTATTGGGCCGATGGGCGCCTTGCGGACGGTGCGGGCGCCGGCGAACGGACGGTGAGGCGCGTGAACCGAAACGGCGCGTGAACCACTCGGCCACACCGGGTCGGCCGGGGGTACGGAGCGCGATGGCCACGATTTGGGTGGCGGTGTTCGCGCTCCTTCCGGCCGGAGCGTCGCTCCGGGCTCAGATTCCGATCGCGGTGGAGGGAGAGCGCCCGGGGACGCCGGTCACCTTCGGGATTCCGTTCCCGCGGGGCGCGCTGGGCGCCGCCGAGCATGTGCGCGTGCTGAACGGCGCCGGAGCGGAGATCGCGGCCCAGGTTACCCCGGTCGGCACCTGGGGGCCCGCCGACGAAAGCCTCAAGTGGATCTGGGTCGACTTCTTCACCGACGGCTCCGGTGGGTACCAGGTGGAGTACGGGCCCGACGTGCGGCGCACGGTGCGCGTCGACGCGCCGATCAGGTTCGTGAACAGCCAGCGGGCCAACGGCTTCGCCGAGATCGACACGGGACCGCTGCGCCTGCGCGTGGAGAAGGGTGGTGGCGGGTTCATCGACCGGGTCGAGTTCAACCCCGTCGGCGACGGCTTCGGCCCCGGACACCTGATCGCCCAGGGCATCGAGGGGCGCGGGTCGTTTCTGGATCTGGTGGACGAGGATGGCGTCGATTCCTCATCGGCCGTCGTCCACCAGACCTTCATCGAACGAGGATCCGGGCCGCTGCACGCCATCCTGCGCATCGAGGGCGAATACCGGTACCGGCGGCCCGGGCATCCCGCCTCGCCCTTCGTGACCTACGTCCACGCCTACGCCGGCAGGGCCTACCTGAAGGTGCTCCATACCATCACCTACACGGGAACGCCGGACCGGGGCGCGCCCCTGGAGGGTCGTCAGCACGCCGATGTGGCGACCCAATCGGAGCGGATCGTCGACGAGGACGCGCGGAGCCGCGATCCCGGGGTCACCCGGCCCAACGACATGATCGCCTCGGCCGGGCTCGGTCTCGCCCACCACCTGGACGATGCGCCGGTGTTCCGGACCGCGCTGGGCGCGGGGCGGTGGTGGGAGCGCGGCGAGCCGACCCTCGTCGAGGAGCGGACGGCGGGGGCGTCCCGCGTCTCGGTGCTCCAGACCGGCCCCGACGCCGACGGAGTGCCACCCATTCCCGAGTCCGGCCCGGACCGGCGAATCGGCGGGTTCGCCGCCACGGTCGCTTCCGACCGGGTGCTCGCCGAAGCCGAGCGCGCGGAGGGATGGATCGACCTCTCCGACGGCGAGCGGGGGATCGCCATCGGCATTCGCGGGATGCTCGAGGAGTACCCGAACCAGCTCGCGGTGGATCTGGAGGGACGTCGCGTGCACGCCCACACGTGGCCGCCCGACGGCGCGCCCAAGAGCTTCCAGCGCGCGAGCGCCCAGCCCGACGGGGGCATGGTCGGCAACTTCGCGCGGGGGATCACCAAGACGACCGAGCTCGTGCTGAGCTTCCACGAGGGCGGCGACGACATCTCCGCGGTGCGGGAGGTCGTGGCGGCGGTTCTGGATCCGGCGGTCGCCCACGCGCCCCCCGGGTGGTATCGGGATTCCGGCGTCTACGGCAGGTTCGCGACCGCCGACAACCGGATTCCGGCACTGGAGCGTGGTCTCCAGTACAAGTTCGGCTACATGCGGTTCAGCCAGGCCTGGGCACCGTGGTACGGCATGTTCGACTACGGCGACCTGAAGAACTACTACCGTGGCGGCGGATGGGCGCAGTGGAGCAACAACGAACCCGCCCAGGACTTCCAGTGGTGGCTCAACTTCATGAGGACCGGCGGACGCGACGACTACCTGGTGGCCGAGGCGATGAGCCGCCACACCATGGACGTCGACAACCTTCATTGGCCGACGGGCCCCCGGTACCGGGGCGACACCAACGCCGCGCTCGACTACTGGAGAACGCTCGACGATCCCCCGGGAAGCCCGTATCTGGGCATGGGTTCGCGCCACTCCGAGCAGCAGGCGGTCGCCAAGTACACGGCCCACGTCTGGGTGGCGGGTTGGCTCGCGAGCTACTACCTGGCCGGGTACCACCGCGGACGCGAGGTGGCCCGGCTGACGGGCGACTACTACCGGAAGCGGGTCTTCGGCGAGCACGGGCTCACCGGGCGCAGGTTGTACCTCTCGGTGTGGAACCTGGCCGAGCTCTACGACGCAACCCGGGAGGACGTGTACCTCGAGGAGCTGCGGGATCGGGTGGATCGCGTGCTCGAGCTGGGGAAGACGCAGGGGGGCCGCCTGGTCATGGACCGCTTTGGCTACGCCCAGCACTACCTCGCGTACGGGCTGGGCGGGTACCTCCAGCTGTTCGCGGACCGGGAGGTGGAGCTGAGCCAGATCGAGCACGCCCGCAGCCTGCTCGCCAACCCCCCGTTGGACCACTGGATGGAGTCGTACCTGGCGAGCGTTCATCCCCTCGTGGTCGGATACGATCTGACGGGAGACCCGGAGTTCCTGATGGAGGCGTGCCGACGGGCGGCGTACCTGCGAACCGACGAAATGCCCTGGCCGGTCGCGGACCCCGCGACGCAGCGCGAGCTGGTCGCGCGGATGGAGGCCGTGAGTCGGCTCCCGGGGTGGGATCAGGCGAGCGGGACGCTCTCCGAACGGGGCGCGAACGACCCGTTCTCGGGCGAGCGGATGCCCAACTGGGCGTTCTCGAGCGGGCTGAGGGTCTTCGGGTGGACCCACGCCTTCGGGGTCCCCCACCTGATCGACCGGCTGCAGACGTCGGGATGGCGGTTGGAGGACCTGCCCTGCGCGTGAGCCGGACTCCCGCGGCGTGAGCGCGTCCGCTACCGCCAGCTGTTGACGATGTCCTCCGCGATGCGCCCCAGCGTGGACTCCAGCTCGACGAAGTCGCCCGTGTTCTGGTTGGTGAACACCGCGACCACGGTCGGCCCGCCCTCGTAGTACAGGATCCCCACGTCGTTGCCGGCGTACGGCGGCCAGTCGCCCGTCTTGTGGGCCACGGCCGCCCGGAAACGGATGTAGCGGGGCAGGCGCGAGCTGTACAGCTGGCGCTCCAGGATGCCGATCATCTCGTCGCTCGAGGCCCGTGAGGCGAGCTCGCCGGTGTGGATGCGCTCGAGCAGGTCGGCGATCTCGCGGGCGGTGACGCGGCCCAACCACTCCTCCGGGTCGCCCTCGAAGCGAAATGTGCGCGCGGAGGCCTCGGGGTCGGCGGGAAAGCCGCGCTCGAACACCTCGCGGTGGGAGAGCGCCGCGTTGGCGGGGTCGGCCATGACCCAGACCCGGCGAAAGAGCTCGCCCGTGGTGGCGCGCAGGCGGGTCTCCGGGTACCCGAGCCGCGACAGCATTTGGTTGACGCGCTCCCGCCCGAGGCGCGCGATCATGATGTCGGTGGCTGTGTTGTCGCTGGTGACGATCATCTGGGTCACCAAGTCCCGGTAGGTCGGCTCCAGCCCGGGGGCGAAGGTCTGGAGGAGCCCGCTGCCCCGACGCAGATCGTCGGGTCGAACGGGGTGGCGCTCGTCGAGATCGAGCCTGCCCGCCTCGGCGTCGCGGTAGGCGAGCACCATGACCGGGATCTTGATGACGCTGAGGGCGTTCATCGGCTGGTCGGCGCGAATGGCGATGTCGCGCCCGGTGGGCAGGTGCCGGGCGTAGAGCGACGTTCGGGCCGGGAGGGCGTCCAGCCGGACCCTCACCCGCGAAGCCAGTCCGGAGGCGTCCGACGACGCCTCCAGGGCGGACTCAAGCGGTGGCGGGCCGTCGCCCGCGCGTTCCGACGGTGCGGTTTCCGTGGACGAGCGTGCGGGAGCGGCACCCTCCGCGCAGCCGAGCGCGAGCGTCAACGCCGGCATGGCCGCGAGCGCCAAGGCCGGGAGCCAAAGGCTCGCGCTCACGTTCGATTGGACGGGTAGCCGGGCCTCGAACCGCTCCCGCGGCCTGGGTTGGTTGCGGCGCGCCGGCCGGGCCGGTCCAGCTTCCGCCTTGGCCGCCACGCTGCAGTCGCGCATCAGTCCGCTTCGAAGTCGATGCGTTTGTGGGTTCCGTCGCAAAAGGGCTTTTTCGCGGATCCGCCGCAGCGGCACAGGAAGGTGGCCTTGCCGGGACGGGTCTCGACGGGGTTGCCGGCGTCGTCCTGGAGCTCGAAGTCGCCGTCGATGCGGCAGGGTCCGTTCTTGATGAGGCGGATGGTTGCGTTCGACATGTGCGTTCTCGGTGGATGGGACGGAAGGGCCCCGCGCCGGTCGTGGGGTGCGCGGGGAATGGGGGCATGGGACCGACTACTATGCGGACGTGGAGCCCCTGTCGGCAAGCCGAATGGGGATCCCGCGGGGGGTCGGGCGAGCTCCGGACGTCGGGGACTCGGCGTCGCCGGTCGCGGACCGCTAGATTCGTGTTTGCCGAGTTGGAGCGAAGACCCGCAGCGGATGGAATCGCGATGAGCCATGTGAAGCGCCGGCCTTCGGCGGCCGTGAACGTTGGGGGCGTGATGGTCGGGGGGGACCACCCGGTCGTGGTGCAGTCGATGACCAACACGGACACCGCCGACGCGGAGGCGACCGCCACGCAGGTCGCCGCCCTGGCCGCCGCCGGGAGCGAGCTGGTGCGCATTACCGTGAACCACCACGCGGCCGCGCGCGCGGTTCCCGAGATCGTGGCCCGCCTGCGCGACCGGGGCGTGGAGGTTCCCATCGTGGGCGACTTCCACTACAACGGCCACATCCTGCTGGCCGAGCATCCGGAGTGCGCGCGCGCCCTGGCCAAGTACCGCATCAACCCCGGCAACGTGGGGGCCAAGCGACGCGACGAGAACTTCGCCAGCATCATCCGGCTGGCCATCGAATACGACAAGCCCGTGCGCATCGGCGTGAACTGGGGCTCGCTGGACCGACGGCTGCTCACCGAGCTCATGGACGCGAACGCGAGGCGCGCTCGTCCGCGCGACGCCGACGAGGTGGTGCTCGACGCCATGGTCGAGAGCGGAATGCGCTCCTCCGTGCTCGCCGAGGAGGTCGGGCTCGGCCACGACCGCATCGTCATCAGCGCGAAGGTTTCGAAGGTGCGCGACCTGGTGGCCGTCTACCGCAAGCTGGCGCCCCTGAGCGACCACGCGCTGCACCTCGGGCTCACCGAGGCCGGCATGGGGATGCCGGGCATCGTCGCCAGCGCGGCGGGACTGGCCCCGCTCCTGCTCGAGGGAATCGGCGACACCATACGCGTTTCGCTCACGCCGCGCCCGGGAGGAGATCGGACCGAGGAGGTGCGCGTCGCCAAGCAGATCCTGCAATCGCTCGAGATCCGCAACTTCGAACCCCAGGTCACCTCGTGTCCAGGGTGCGGGCGCACCACCAGCATCTTCTTCCAGGAGCTCGCGGAGGACATCCAGAGCCATCTGCGCGAACGGATGCCGGTGTGGAAGGCGACGCATCCGGGGGTCGAGGAGATGCGCGTCGCGGTCATGGGTTGCGTGGTCAACGGTCCGGGCGAGTCCAAACACGCCGACATCGGGATCTCCCTGCCCGGGACCTTCGAGGAGCCCAAGGCCCCGGTGTACGTGGACGGAGCCCACTACCGGACGCTTAGGGGCGAGGGGTTGGCCGGGGAGTTCAAGGAGATCGTGGACGACTACGTGCGGCGTCGGTACGGGAGGGAGGAGACGGCGGTGGGCGCGGACGCCTGAGCCGGACCGCGGCTACGGGCCCGACAGATGGGCTTCGCATTCGCGCACACCCTCGTCGACGCCGGCCGCTTGGTACAGCTTCGCCGCGCGGCGCCACATGAGCCGCGCCCCTTCGGCGTCGCCGAGTTCCTCCCTCAACAGCGCCATGGGTCGAAGGGCGTTG
Organism: Longimicrobiales bacterium; assembly: GCA_965221265.1. Lineage (GTDB taxonomy): Bacteria > Gemmatimonadota > Gemmatimonadetes > Longimicrobiales > Gaopeijiaceae > BD2-11. Next base: position 2,067,866 of record OZ244873.1, read on the forward strand.
GCGTGGTCCAGGAACCGCGCCGTCGGGGCTTGATCGTACAGGTCGAGCGCCTCCTCGTAACACCGTTCCGCCGAAGCGAGCCGGCCCAGGCGCTGGTTCACCTGACCAAGGTGCCGTACCGCGTGCGCGAGCCGCAGCGGATCGTCGACCTCCCGGGCGACCGCGACCGAGTCCTCGAACAGAGCCCGGGCCTTGCCCAAGCGACCCAGGTCCAACGCGACGTGACCGAGCTTGCCCAACGCGACGGACAGCTCCCTCTTCGCGCCCGCCCGCCGGAGGATCTCGCAGGCCCTTGCAAGGTCGGCCTCGATCCGCGTCATGGGACCGCCCGGCTTCGCCTCGTCGGAGGGCGGTGATCGCAGCGCCTCCCGACGTGATCGCCACGCCTTCGCGACGAGCGCTCGCGCGTGCGCCTCCCGTCCTCCATCCGGCTCGGAGCGTTGGGACATCGGGCGCCGCGATTCCACCGCCACCACCTTCTAGGAGTCCGTGGATGTATCCGCCCGGGCACCGAGAGCGACCGGGTGCCGGGCTGGCACGGCGCTCTGAAGGCCGAATGGCAGGACTATTGGGCCGAGAAGCAATGCCGAGCACAGCGAACCAGCGCGGATGCCACGCCGCTCGAGTGCCGGGGTGAGGTTGTCCATGTGCCGCTAGGGTGTCCCTTGGGGGTCGCCCGGTGACGGGGCCCACGGGCCGTCGCCGACGGTGTCCAATCGGGTCCGCGCGACCCGCCACCCCATCTCGGCGTCGGGCAGCATGAGGATGTCCCACACTTCCCGCCGGATGAGGCCGTTGGCGCCCGCCCCGTCGATCAGGCGCACCACGCGCATGGAGAGCCGCCCGTCGGCGATGGGTTCGGGCATGACGAGCTGGTAGAGCACGCCTCCATCCCGGATGCGGCAACCGTCCGGGGCGGGGAAGTCGGGGCAGAGCAGCACGTCCTCGACCGCCGCCACCTCGACGTACCCGAGTTGCTCCAGCGCGCGCCGGTTCTCGTCGTCCAACAGGGCGCGTCCGTTGGCGCCCGGGGCGCGTCCGATCTGCTCGGCGAAGAAGGCGGGCCGGTCGCCCGAGGGAAGCGCGTCGAAGATGACCTCCACGGCCTTGCGGTTGGCCCTTTGCGCCGAAGCGGGCGCGGGCGCGAGGGCCACAACGGTGGTCAGCGTGGCCAGTGCCAGCAGCATCGGTGGGCGGCCAAGTCGTGGGCCCGGTGGTGGCCGCCGCCCGGCCCCGGAACCCATGCCCGTCGCGCGCCCGGTCGCGCCGCCGCCCCGCACTATCGGCCCCCGTCGCCGCTCGCGGCAGCGGGGGTGGAGGAGTCACCCGAGGCGGGGGTGGTCGGGTTGGGCGGGGGTGGATCCTCCGCTCCCTCGGCCAGCGTCGCCAGCGCCCCGTCGATGCGGTCGAGGGAGAGATTCCTGCCCAAGTGGCGCAGCACGTCGAAGATGCCCGGACTCGCGGCTTGGCCGGTGAGCGCGACCCTCAACGGGTGGATCAGGCGTCCGGCGCCGACGCCGAGCTCCTCGGCCAGGCCCCGAAGCGCGTGTTCGAGGGGTTCCGGCCGCCATTCGCAGCCATCGAGTGTTTGGCGGAGCGCGTCCAGGAACTCCACCACCTGCGCGCGGCGCTTCCAGTGCTTGCGCACGGCCTTGGGCTCGTACGCGATTTCGCCCGGATAGTACAGCGACAGGGTACGGGCCAGGGCGTCCACGCCGCGCGCCCGCGCACGCAGCAGGTTGAGTAGATCCGCATACCCCTCGGGTCGGTCGCGCCCGGATTCGTCCACGCCGGGCCGGAGTTCGGCCAGGCGGGCGCTCACGAGCGCCTCCAGCCGCGCCGGTTCCACGAGCGTCAGGTGCCGGCCGTTCAGCCAGGCGAGCTTGTCGGCGTCGAACACCGAGCCTTTGCGGAGGACCCGATCGAGCGAGAACCGCCGGACGATCTCGTCCCGGTCCATCACTTCGCGGTCGTCGCCGGGAGACCACCCCAGCAGGGCCAGGAAGTTCACCATGGCCTCCGGCAGAATGTCACGGCGATACTCGGCGATGTCGGTGGCCCCGTGGCGCTTTGACAGGCGCTTGCCGTCGCGTCCCAGAATGAGCGGCACATGGCCGAAGCGCGGCACCGGTTGGCCCAGCGCCCGCGCCAGCAGGATCTGTTTGGGCGTGTTGGACAGGTGGTCGTCGCCCCGGAGCACCATGTCGATGCGCGCGTGGGCGTCGTCGCACACAACCGCCAGGTTGTAGGTCGGGCTCCCGTCGGCGCGCAGGATGACCAGGTCGTCGATGTCCTGGTTGCGGAAGCGCATCGGGCCGTGGACGGCGTCCTCCCATTCGGTGGAGCCCTCCGGGACGAGGAAGCGCACGACGTGGGGCTCGCCGCCCGCGGCCCGCTCGTCGGCCTCGCCGGGCGCCAACGACTCCGCGCGCCGCCGGGCCGCCCGGGTCGCCTCGCCCGCCATGGAAGCGATGTTGGCGCGGTCGCGGGCCAGCTCCTCGGGCGTGGAGAAGTCGCGGTAGGCGTGTCCGGCGGCGAGCAGCGCGCGCCCGGCGGCCGTGTGCTCGCCCACCCGGTCGCTCTGGAAGAGGGGACCTTCGTCCCAGTCGATGCCGAGCCACTCCAGGCCACCGAGGATCGCCTCGGTCATGGCGTCGCTGGAGCGGGCGCGGTCGGTGTCTTCGATGCGGAGCACGAAGGTCCCGCCGCTCTGCCGCGCCAGCAGCCAGTTGAAGAGCGCCGTGCGCGCGCCTCCGACATGGAGGTGGCCCGTTGGGGAGGGGGCGAAGCGAACCCGCACCGGCGTCAGGCGCCCCAGGCGCGGGTGGCGTGCGCGCCGCGCCCCTCGATGAGCAGGTAGATGGCCGGGGTGGTGGCCAGCACGAAGATCGTGGACGAGAGCAGCCCGCCGATGAGCGCGTAGCCGAGCGCGTTCCAGATGGTGGAGTCGGCCGTCTCGGAGAAGAGCACCAGCGGGAGCAGCCCCAGCACGGTGGTGGCGGTGGTCATCAGGATCGGCCGCACCCGCTCGAGGGTTCCGGTGAGGATGGCCGCGCGCAGATCGCCCTCCGACTCGCGCCGGATGCGGTTGATGTTGTCCACCAGCAGGATCGCGTTGTTGACCACGATGCCGCCCATCATGATGACCCCGACGTACGCTTCCCGCGTGAACGCCGCGCCCGTGTAGAAGAACATCAGGAACACCCCGATCAGCGCCATCGGTACCGTGAGCAGGACGCACAGGGGCAGGCGCAGCGACTCGAAGAGCGCCGCGGTCACCATGTAGATGAGGAGGATCGACACCGCGAGCACGGCGTAGATCTGCCGCCGATCCTCCTCGCTCCAGCGAAATCCCTGTTCCTCCTCGATCACGTAGCCCACCGGGAGCTCGGTCGACTCGATGATGCCGTCGTAGTACTGGTCGCCCAGCCGGCGCGGACCGGCGAACTCGTACGCCACGGTGCGCTCGTACTGCTGGTCCTCCCGGCGGATCCACGCGAGCACGTCGACGGGGGTGATCGAGACCACGTCGCCCAGGCGGATGCCGCTGCCGGTGGGGGTGCCGATGATGGTCTCCAGCAGCTCGCGCACGTCCGTGTCGCGATACCCCTCCAGCTTCACCTCGTAGCGAACCTCGTCGCCGCCGATCTTGAGCCGCGCCAAGCTGGTCTGGCCCACGACGGCGGCGTTCATGCGCGCGACCAGCTCCCGCACCGAAAGGTCGTGCCGCGCCAGCTGGTCGCGGTCGATCTCGACCACGAACTCGGTCGCGCGCTCCCGCACGAATCGCCCGGCCGAGTTGGTGTCGATGGTGCGCACCCGCGGCACGCGCGCCAACCGGTCGCCCAGGTCCTCGGCGATCTCGCGCACCTTCTCGTAGTTGTACCCCAGCACCTTCATGGAGTAGTTGGGCGACGCTCCTCCGCCACCGCCGTAGAATCCCAAACCGACGCCGATGACGCGCACCTCGACCCCGGTGAAACCCAGGCTGTAGCTGAACATCTGTTCCTTAATGGCCATCGGGATGCCGGTGTTCTCGAGCGAGTCCGGGAAGGTGACCGTGATTCGCCCGTACGTGCCGGTCACGGTCGACGAGAAGCGCTCCACCTCCGGAATCGCGGCCAGCCGTTCCTCGAAGGAGCGCACCAGGTTGTCGGTGCGCTCGAGGTCGGAGCCGCGCGGCAGCTCGATGTTGATGAACACGTAGGTGTCCGAGCCCATGCCCCCGCCCCACAGCACGCCTCGGGTGACGTGGTTCTCGAACAGGTACCACGATCCGCCGAAGGCGAGCGTCGCCACCGTCACCGCGAGCCAGGGGCGGTGCAGGGTGAAGCCGACGATGGCGGAGTAGACGCGGGTGTAGAGGGGAGGGCGCTCGTGGTTCGCGGTCGCGGACGCGACCCTGGCCGCGCCGTCCTCCCTTGCGGCTCCGCCCGGACGGCGCGGGGTTGCGATCCCGGTGGATCGATCGTCCGTCGCGTTCGCCTCCGCCGCGCCCGTCCCCCGTCGCACTCTCGGCAGCACGCGCGCCGCCAGGGCGGGAATGAAGGTGAACGCCACCAGAAGCGACGCCCCCAGCGTCAGGGCCACCACGATCGCGAGCGGCACGTAGAACACCCTCAGCTCGCCCTGCAGGTACACGAAGGGCACGAACACGATGAGGGTGGTCGCGGTGGAGGTGAGGATGGGCAGCACCACCTGGCGGGTGCCCTCGCCCGCCGCGTCCACCGCCTCCCGTCCCGCCTGCCAGCGCCGGAACACGCTCTCCAGCACCACGATGGCGTTGTCCACGATCAGGCCGAACCCCATCGCCAGCCCCATGAGGGTGAGCAGGTTCAGCGTCATGCCCCCGAAGTAGATCAGGTTGAGCGAGATCAGCACCGAGAACGCGATCGTCATGAAGACGACCCCCGCGGAGCGGAACGAGCGCAGGAAGAGAAGCAGCACCGCGAAGATGACGAAGGCGGAGATGAGCGCGCGGGAGCGCAGATCGGTCAGCTGTTCCTTGATGTCCTCGCTCTCGTCGTAGTTCAGGATCATGCGGGTACCGGCCGGGCCGTTCCGCTCCAGCCGCGAGACCCGCGCCTTCACCGCGTCCGCCGCGCGCACCGTGTTGGCACCGATCTCGCGGATCACCGTGAACGAGACGGCGGGCCGGCCGTTGATGCGGTTGTAACTGCGGGGCTCCTCGTAGCTGTCGCGCACGTCCGCCACGTCGGAAACCCGCACCAGGGTTCCGCGGTTCTCGAGCAGGACGGTGCTCCGGATTTCGTCGGCGCGCGCGACGCGGTTCTGGATGGTGACGGACCGCTCCCGGTCGCGCTCCCGGATGGCGCCCGCCTCCCGCACGAGGTCCAAGTCGTTGATCCGCTGGCTGACCACGCCCGGTGAGAGGCCGAGGGAGCTGACCCGGTCCTCGTTGAGCTCGATCTCGATCAGGCGCTCGCGCCCGCCGTTCGCCTGCACCAGCGCCACGCCCTCGATCTGCGAAAGGTCCGGCACGACGCGGTCGTCCAGGTCGGCGCGGAGGGCCTCGAGCGTGTAGGGACCCGTGTAGGTGTAGCGCAGGAAGCCGCCCTGGCTGCGGGACTCGAACTCGGGCGGGACGTACGCCTCGACGAGTACGCGCCGCACGGCGGGAGGCAGCTCCTCCTCGAGCGTCGAGAGCCGCTCGGAGAGGTCGAGCCGCGCGAAGTCCATGTCCGTGTCGCGGCTGAACTGCACCTCGATAACGGAGGTCCCCGTTCCCTGTACTTCGCTCGAGAGGGAGACCACCTTCTCGACCCCCCTGACCTGCTGGACCACCGCCTCGATGGGGGAGGTGAGGAAGGCCTCCACGGTCTCGGGGGAGGCGCCGCGCCATTCCGCGCGCACGGTCAGCCGGGGCAGCCGGGTGTCCGGCAGCAGCCCGATGGGGATGTTGCGCCAGGCGCTGGCGCCCATGAGCGCGACCGCGAGGCAACCCATGGCCACCGCCACCGGGCGCCGGATGCTCCCGCCGATCACGGGCCCACCCCCACGGGCGGCGCGGGGGTCATGCCGGCCCGGCCGCGGCCACCTGGGCCGGTCGCGGAAGCAACTCCGCGACCCGGGTGAAGGTCGCCGCCGACCATCACGGACGTGCCCGCGCGGCCCCGCGGCCACCCCGCCCCGCCCCGCCACGGACGCGCGCCCCACCATGCCGCGCTCATGGAAGCACCTCGGCGGCCCGGGCGGATCGAGGCGCGCGCGCCTTCCCCCGCGACCGGGCGGTGCCGCCCTCCACCACGGAGTACACCACCGGCACCACGATCAACGTGAGCGCCGTGGCCACCACCAGCCCCCCGATCACCGCGATGGCGAGAGGGGCGCGCAGGTCGGCTCCCCGCCCGATGCCCAGCGCCAAGGGCGTGAGCCCGCAAACTGTGGTCACCGTGGTCATGACGATGGGCCGCAGGCGCACCCTCCCCGCCTCCAGGATCGCCTCCCGCAGGTCGGCCCCCCGGGCGCGCGCCTGGTTGATGAACTCCACCTTCACGATCGCGTCGTTGACCACGATGCCCACCAGAATGACCACCCCGATCAGGCTCATGGTGTTCAGGCTCTGGCCGGAGAGCGCCAGCGCCAGCACGGCGCCCGACAGCGCGAGCGGGACCGAAATGAGGATGATGACCGGGTGCCGGAACGACTCGAACTGCGCCGCCAGGATCATGTAGACGAGCACCAGCGCGAGCCCGAAGGCGAAGGCGAGGTCGCGAAAGGAGCGGCGCATCTCCTCGTTCTCCCCTCCCACGTCGACGCGCGTGTCGAAGGGCGGCGGGAGCTCGGCCAGCCGCGCGTCGACCGTGGCGATGGCGTGGTTGAGGCCACCGGAGATCACGTCCGCGTACACGGTCACCACCCGCCCCTGGTCCTCGCGGTGGATTTCCGCCGGTCCCACCGCCTCGCGCACGTCGACCAGCTCCCGAAGCGGCACGCCGCGCACCTGCAGCGTCTCGAGGGTTTCGGCGGAGAAGCGAAGGGCGTCGGGCAGTCGGACCACCACGTCGATCTTGCGGTCGAAGTCGACGAACTCGGTGGCCCGGTCCCCGCGCATGGCGCGCTCGATCTCCTCGGCGATGAGACGCGGATCGATGTTGTGTCGCGCGGCCACGTCGCGCAGAATCTCGACTTGGACCTGGGGCTGCCCGCGGCCGGTGCCCACGCGCACGTTGCCGATCTCCGCCAAGGTCGACAGCTCCTCGCGCACCGCCTCGGCGTAGGCGTAGCTCTCCTCCAGGTTCTCGCCCCGGATGCGCACCGCGATGTCCGCGTCGGCGCCACCCAGCACCGTGCCCAGGGCGGTCGCCTGACCGGACTCGAAGGCGAGGGTCCCCGGCGGGAACCGGGTCTCCACCTCGCGCACGCGCCCCAGCACGTCGTTGGTGGCGCGACCCGGATGGAGTCGGACCTCCAGATTGCCCGTGTGCGCGCCCGAGGTTTCCTCGCTCTCCATGTAGGAGCGCACGTCCTCGCCCACGCGGGAAAAGACGGTCTCGACGCCGGGGTCCTCCCGCAGGGTCCGTTCGATTTCCTCAACCGCGAGCGCGGTCGCGGCCAACCCGGTACCCTCCGGCAGCTCGAGGCGCACCCGGAACCCACCCTGGTCGACGTCGGGCAGCAAGTCCCGGTCCAATGCCAGGGCGAGCGCCAGCGTGGCGGCCAGCGCGGCGGCCGAGACCACCAGCACCCGCCCGCGGTGGTCGAGCGAGACTTCGAGGACGCCGTGGTAGCGGTCGGCGAAACGCTGGAACCCGCGGTCGAAGGCGGCCAACAGCGGCCCGAAGAGGCGGCCGCACACCCCCGCCAACCCCCGCCACCAGTAGACGGCGAGCGCCCGACCCAGCGCAACGGCCCCCGCGATCAACCGGAACGGGAGCGCCACCACCCACAGCAGCGCCCGCCCCATCCTCGCCCACACGCCCCCCCGACGGTTCGGGCGCGCGCGCTCCGGCCGGCCGACGGGGCGCGCCCGGTCGACGAAGCGCGCCGCCATCCCCGGCAGCAGGGTCAGCGCCACCAGCAGGCTGGCCAGCAGGGAGAAGGCCACCGCGAGCGAAAGGTCGCCGAACAGCTCCCCCGCCACCCCCTCGATGTAGATGATCGGCCCGAACACCGAAATGGTGGTCAGCGTGGAGGCCGTGATCGCTCCCTGAACCTCCTCGCCCCCGAGGGCCGAGGCCTCCGCCGACGGGACGCCCGCCTCCCGGTGCCGGAAGATGTTCTCGAGCACGATGATGGAGTTGTCGACGAGCATCCCCACCCCGAGCGCCATCCCTCCCAGGCTCATGATGTTGAGCGAGACCCCGAACGCCTCCATGAGCGCGAAGGCTCCCACCACGGAGATCGGGATCGCGAGCGCGATGGCGAAGGGATAGCGCGGGTCGCGCAGGAAGAGGAAGAGCACCAGGAACGCCAGCATGCCCCCGAACACCAGGGCCTGCACGACGTTGTTGATGGAGTCGGAGATGAACCCCGCCTGTGAGTAGGCGATGTCCACCGCGATGTCCGGAAACTCGAGCGCCAGGATTGCGAGCGCGTCCCGGATCTGGTCGGCCACCGCCACCGTGTTGGCCCCCGATTCCTTGTACACCAGCAGTCCCACCGCTTCGGCGCCGTTGTGGCGCGCGATGGACTCGCGGTCGGCGAACCCGTCCACCACCCGCGCCACGTCGTCCAGGCGCACGAGGCGGAAGCCGCCCTCGTCCTCCCGCTGTCCGCCCGTGTCGGTCTGCTGGCGGCCCACCACCACCTGCCCGATCTGGCGCACGGTCTGGAATTCGCCCAGCGTGCGCAGCGGATAGCGGTAGCGCCCGCGCAGGATGGCCCCCCCGGGAGCGGAGAAGTTGGCCCGGTCGAGCGCGACCGCCACTTCCTCCATCTCGAGGCCGTACGACAGCAGCAGCTCGGGATCCACCTCCACCTGGATCTCGCGGTCCAGACCGCCGGTCACCGCCGCCTGCGCCACCCCGTCCAGCTGCTCGAGCCGCCTCCGGAAGACGGTCTCGACGAAGTCCTTGGTCGCCCACAGGTCGGCGCCTCCGGCGACCGACAGTACCATGATGGGCTCGGATTCGGGATCGATGCGCAGAATGCGCGGCCGCTCCGAGGTTTCCGGAAGAAACTCGCGGATGTTGTCGATGCGCTCGCGCACGTTGAGCATGGCGAAGTCCATGTCGCTGCCCCATGCGAAGCGCAGGGTCACCAGGCTCACCCCGTCCCGCGACACCGACGTCACCTTCTCCACACCGGGCACCGCCGCACCCTGGGCCTCCACCACCTCCGTGATGAGCCGCTCCACCTCCGCCGGCGCCACGTCGGGATAGGTCGTGTAGACCACCAGGCGAGGGTAGCTCACGTCCGGCAGCAGGTCGATGGGCAGCCGCAGGAAGGAGATGACGCCAAGGAGCGAGATGGCCAGGAAGAGCATGGCCACGGCGACCGGCCGCCGCGTCGAGATGCGCGGAATCGACATGGGTTAGGAGTCCGTGGATGAATCCGCCCGAGCACCGAGAGCGGCGAGGCGCCGGGCTGGCAAGGCGCCTTGAAGGCTCGGTGGCAGCGCTACCGGGCCGAAAGGCAACGCGGAGCGAAGCGGTCCAGCGCGGATGCCACGCCGCTCGAATGCCGGGGGGAGTTGGTCCACGGGCTCCTCCCCTACGGGAACGGCTCGCCGCCGTCGAGGGCGCCGCCGATGGCCCGTTCGAGCGCGATGCGGGCGGCGACGAAGTCGTAGCGGGCGTTGATGGCCGTGCGCCGCTCGATGGCGGCGCCCTCGATCGCGTTCTGCAGCTCGGCGAAGGTGACCGTCGTCAGGCGGTATTGCTCGCGCGCCAGCCTGAGACGCTCCTCCGCGATCTCGCTCGACCGTTCGGCCAGCCGGTAGCTGTCCCAAGCTCCACGCAGATCGATGAGGCGGGAGCGCACGTCCCGTTCGATCTCCATGCGCGCCTGGCGCGCGCCCTCCTCCGCGTTGGCCACCTGCACCTGCGCCTGAGCGATATTGTGCTCGGTGGCGAATCCCGTGAAGACGGGCAGCGACAGGGTCACGCCGGCCGAGGCGTAGCGGGAATCGCTGGCGTAGGGGCGGAAGGCGGCCGTGTATTCCTGACCGTGGGCGCTCTGGTAGAACGCCGTGTTCAGGCGAAGCGTTGGCCAGCGCGTGCTCCGCACCGCCCGCAGCGACGCGCGCCCCACATCCAGCTCGGCGCGTGCCTGGCGCAGGCGCGGGCTCTCCTCCAGCGCGCGGGCGATGAGCGCGGTTTCGTCGAGGGCCTCGGGATCGAAGGGCGGTGGCAGCGTTCCGCGGGTCGTGAATTCCTCCAGATCGGCCAGCGCGATCTCCGTTCGCAGCTCGAGGATGGCTCGCGCGTGCTCGCTTTCCGCCTCGCGCACGGCTCGCTCCTGTTGCTGCACCTCCAGCTCCGCCGCCAGCACGTCGACCCGCCCGCCGATCGCCAGCTCGAAGAGCCGTTGGGTGCTCTCCAAATCCAGTCGCTTGCCCTCCAGAATCGCCAGCTCCAAGCCCAGGAGGTCGGACTGGCGGATGGTGAGGTAGAAGGTGTTCGCGACGCGCGCGAAGGTCTCGGTCAGCTCGGCTTCGACTCTTCGTTCCCGGGCGATGCCGCGCGCGCGCTCGGCGCCGCGTTCGTGAAAGCGGCTCCCGCCCTGGAACAAAGTCAGACTCGCGGACAGGCTTTGGTTGGACGAGGAGGCGGTCACCCACTCCACGTTGGGATTGGCGATGGGGTTGCCGAAGAAGTCCTCGGCCTGAAGGCGCCGGTTGACGTTGACGTTGGTGCCCAGGTTCAGGGAAAGATCGGGCAGAAAGGCCCCCAACGCCGCCCGCATGCCGGCCGGCGTCAGTTCCATCTCGTTGATGGCCTGCCGCAGCACGGGGTTGTTCCGCCGCGCCAGCTCGAGCGCCTCATCGAGCGAGAGGACGCGCGGCGTTTGCGCCGAGAGCGGGACGGCCGCGAGCGCCGCCACGAGAAGCCAACCCATCGCGATGACTGGCAGCAGCAGTCCGTGGATGAATCCGGTGTTGCACCGCTCCCGGTGGTTCATTGGCCCGGCCCGGTGGAAGGCCGCGCACCCTCGGGTCGCGCTCCGTCGCCGGCGGGCGCGCCTCCCTCGGCGAGCTGGACGGCGGCGTCGTGTCCCAGGAAGTGGTGACCGTCCACGAGCACGATCTCCCCGGGGTCCACCATCGACGTCTCCGGGTTCTCCACGATCTCCACCACCTGGTCGTTCTCGAGCCCGGTGGTTACGTAGCGCCATTCGGTGCGGCCGACCTCGCCCTCCTCCTCGTTGAAGACGAAGAGCATGGTGCGCCGGTCCCGCTCCAGCACCGCCGAGCGGGGAACCAGGACGCGTTCGGTGAAGTGCCGCGCGTCCAACGACACGCTCGCGTACATGCCTGGCTTGATCCGGCCGCCGGGATTGGGCAGCAGCACGGTCACGCGCGCCGAGCGGGTCTGGAGGTCGATCACCGGGTTGATGGTCTCCACCCGTCCAATGAAGGTCTCGCCCGGGAACGCCGCGAAGGTCATGGAGGCGCGCCGCCCCTCCTGCAGGAGCCCGATCTCCCCCTCGAGCACCTGGGCCTCGACCTTGATGGGATCCAGCTCCACTACGGTGACCAGCTCGTCGCCCTGGGCCACGAACTGGCCCGGCACCACGCGCAGGTCGGCGACCCTGCCGGCGAAGGGCGCGCCGATGCGCGTCCACGACAGCTCCAGCTCGGCCTCGCGCACGCTCACCGTGGCCTCCTCCAGGCCGCTGCGCGACCGGGCCACGCGCGCCCGCTCCGCCCGCACTTCGGGGTCGGCGATCTCGTCGTCGAAGAGGACGATCTGTTCGTAGTCGGCTTGCGCCTGGGTGAGGGTGCTGTTGGCGCGCGCCAGCGCCAAAGCGTACTCGGTCGTGTCGATCTGGATGAGGAACGCGTCGGGACCGACCGCCTCGTTCTCGCGCACCCCCACCTCGCGCACCTGGCCCGCCACGCGGGCCGACAGGGTGGCTCGGCGGAAGGCGGCCGCGCCCCCCGACGCCGTGATTCGGATCCACAGCGTGTCGCGCACCACGCGCGCTCCGGTGACGGGTTGCGCGCGCCGGGCGAAGCTCGCCAGGGAGGCGTCCGGCACCGGGAGCGTGGTGGTGTCGGCGGACGTCGTCTCGGCCTCCTCCTCCGGAGCCGGACGCAACCTCAGGTAGACGCCTCCGCCCAGCAGGGCCGCGACGATCACGACGGTGGTCACGCCCAGCGTCGTCTTGGAGAAGCTCATGGTCCAACACCTTGTTGGGATCGCCCCTGGGGATAGGACACCGCGAGGCGGGCACAGGTTGCCTGGCCGTCGGTGGGAGACTCCTCCCCCCGGCGTCCCGCCACGGACTCAAGGTAGCCCGGGCGCTCGGGCCAATCCATGGAAGGACGCGACGCCCGGAAGCGGCTCGTCGCGCCTCAACCAGCGACATGCCTCGGGTCGCCGCCCGCCCTCGAGCCGCGCTTGGCATCCAATGTTCGCGGCTCCAAGGGGGCGTCCCGGGCGCCCGCTTCGGGACCCCCGCCTCGCTTGCGCTCACCGACCGCCCGGCCTAGCATTGCTGCCTTCCCGACCGTCGGCCAGTGGACCGTTCCGGGGAAGCGACGAGCCCGCCAACAACACGTCCATGCTCCCACCTCCCAACGAGATCGAGCGCGCCATACTGGACTACATCGAGTCCTTTCTGCGTCGCCACACATACCAGCCGTCGGTTCGAGAAATCGGGGCGAGATTCGGCATCAAGAGCACCAAGACCGTCTCCGAGCACCTCAAGGCGCTGGCGGCCAAAGGGTATCTGGAGCGCCACGCGTCCCGATCACGAGGCGCGCGCATCGTGGGCCTCGACCTGAACGCCGAGACGCGTTCGGTGCCCTGCCACGCGCGCATTCCCGGGGGGATGGAAGACGCCGGCGAGCGGGAGTCGCCGCGGGCCTACGCCATCGACCGCCGCTTGGCGGGTCCCGCGGGTTCGTTCTTCGTCCGGGTCGCCGCCGCCGAGGCGGCCGCGCTGGGGTACGAGGGCGGCGGACTCCTGCTGGTGCACCCCGTCCTCGTCCGTGAGCTGCGCGATGGCGACGTTCTGGCCGTGCGGCGCGCGGAGGACGCGGGCTTCTACCGCTACGACCGGACCGGCGAAGTCCTGCGAGCGGTTGCGGCGGGCGCTCCCCCGATTCCCCTCACCGGGCTTGACGACCGGGCCGTGGCCGGCAGGGTGTCGGGGTTCCTGAAGCGCGTGGCGGACGATGCCGGCGCCGGCGCGTCCGGCGACGCCGCTTCGGGGCGCCGCTGGGGTCGAAGCCCGCGGCGGATCGTCGGCGCCCGCGAAGGACGCGGGAGGCGTGACCGGTAGCACCACCGGCGGTGAAGGGGTTGCCCATTCCTCCCGCCGGGAGGGCGCGCTCCGGCCCCGAGACCGCATGTTCATGGCCCGCGCCCTGGAGATGGCGCGTCTCGCCGAAGCTCGCTCAGAGGTTCCGGTGGGCGCGGTGCTGGTGCTGGAGGGCGAGGTCGTGGCCGAGGGACACAACCGGTCGCGCACCGACGCGGATCCGACGGCCCACGCGGAGGTGCTGGTGTTGCGTGCCGCCGCCCGGAAGCTCGGGCTCCGAATCCTTCCGGGCGCCACCCTCTTCGTCACGCTCGAGCCCTGCGCCCAGTGCGCCGGCGCGATCGTGTTGGCGCGGATCCGCCGCTTGGTCATCGGGGCCCGCGACCCCAAGGCGGGGATGGCGGGCAGCCTCTACAACCTGGTTCAGGACCCGCGTCTCAACCACTCGGTCGAGCTGACGGCGGGGGTGCTGGCCGAGCCCTCGGGGGAACTGCTGCGGTCCTTCTTCAGGGCCCGGCGGACGCGCGGCCAACGATAGCTTCCGGGGCTCGCTCCGGGTGGGCGTCCCGATCCGTGAACCGCGCTTCGAGCCCACGACCGGTCCGAGCCTCATGTCCCGGAGCCCGGTACGCCCGCCAGCGTGGGTCACGCCCCGGTGCGACGCGAGCCGAGGACGGCCCGTCGGGTCGGTGGTCGCGATGGCGGCGTCGCGCTATCCCTCCGCCTCCACCTCGGTCGACGTGCCCCAGATCCGCAGGACTCCCCAGAGCACCGCGACCCCCAGCGGCAGCGCCAGCCACGGCGGCAGGCCGTACGCGGTGCCGATGTTCCCCAGCACGACGCCGACCGCGCCGACCAGCAGGGCGTAGGGAAGCTGCGTGCGCACATGATCGATGTGGTCGCAGCCCGAGGCGGTGGAGGAGAGCACCGTGGTGTCGGAAATGGGCGAACAGTGGTCGCCGAAGATGGCGCCCGCCAACACCGACGCGGTCGCGCCCAGCAGGACCAATTCGCCGGTCCCTCCGTCGAAGCCAACGCCTCCGCCCAGCGCGATGGTGAGGGGGATGACCAGTGGAATCAGGATGGCCATGGTGGCCCACGACGTCCCGGTCGCGAAAGCCATGGCCGCCGCCGTGACGAACACCAGCGCGGGGATCAGCTGGAAGGGGATGAAGTCGCCCAGAATGCGCGCCAAGAACGCGGCCGTGCCGATCTCCCCGGTGATCGCGCCCAGCGACCACGCCAGGATGAGCACCAGCATGGCGGTCATCATCGCCTTCATCCCCGCGACCAGGGCGGAGAGGGTCTCCTGGAGGGTGAGGACGCGCTGCGAGAGCGACAGCGCCATGGCCACCAGGCACCCCGCCAGCGAACCCCACAGGAGGGTGGCGTACGGGTCCGCCTCGCCCAGGATGTCCATGAGCGACGCGCCCGGACCCGTGACCGCGCGCCCCGACGCGTACAACCCGACGAGCACGGTGAGCACCACCGTGAGCACCGGAAGGGCCGCGTTCCACCACCGCCGCGGCGCTCCCTCGATGGGCTGCAGCAGCGCGTCGGTGGTGTCGGTGACCGGCATCGACCCCGGCCGCGTCAGCCCGTCACCCCGGGCCGCGCGGCGCTCGGCGACGGCCATCTCTCCCAAGTCGCGGTTGGTGAAGCCCACCAGCGCCACGAAGACGAGGGCCAGCAGCGGGTAGAAGAGGTAGGGGATGGTCGAGAGGAACACCGTGAAGGCGCTCGACGAAGCGAGCGACGCGGCCAGCTCGGGGTTCGTGGCGGCGTTCTGCTCGGCCGCGAGCCGAAGCCCCTGGTCGATGAGCGAGATCTCGTAGCCGACCCACGTCGAAATCGGCACGATCGCCGCCACCGGCGCCGCCGTCGAGTCGACCAGGTACGCCAGCTTCTCGCGCGAGATGCGCAGCCGGTCGGTGATGGGCCGCATGGTCGTGCCCACGATGAGGGTGTTGGCGTAGTCGTCGAAGAAGATGGTCAGCCCCGCGAACCAGGTGGCCAGCTTGCCCCGGCGCGGCGTGGTGGCGATCGGCGACACCGCCTCGACGATCCCGAGCGTGCCCCCGTTGCGGGCGATGATGCCCACCATCCCTCCCAGCAGCAGCGAGAACACCACGATCTGGGTTTGTCCCGAGTCGTCCGCCAGCGCGGACACGATGAACGTGTCGACCACGCGCCAAGTGGCGTCCAGGGGGTTGAAGCCCGCCACCGCCAACGCCCCCAGCCACACCCCCGCGAAGAGCGCCGCCAGCACCTCGCGAAAGATCAACGCGAGCAGAATGGCCATCAGCGGCGGCACGATGGAGTACCACGCGGGTGCGTAGTGCGGCTCCACGGTCTCGGTCGTCCCGCCGACGCGCACCTCCAGGGGCAGGTCCGCCCGCGATCCCACCACCAGATCGGGCACCGCGAGCGAAAGGTTGGCGTCGACCGCCCCGGAGTGGAGCAGGGTGCCGTCGGCGCTCCGCACCTCGAACCAGCTCGACTCGTCGGGCGCGCCGGCCAGCGTGAGCGCGAACGGCAACCCGCCCATGACCACGGCCGGATGCTCCTCGACCCCCTGCGCCGCGAGCGGGCCGGAGGCGGGGGAGAGGACGGACAGGGCCAGTGAGAGGGCGAACGACGTGCGCCGCATCGGGAGTCCTCGGAAGGGATGGGAGGTGGGGTGCCGTGGTCGCGCGCGGTGGCGCGCCCGGCGGTCGTCAATGTCGCGGCCAAGGTATCGCCCATGGACCCGCAAGGCGATGGCGGGGCGCCATCCGCCATCCCGCGGACCCACTCCCGCGGCATCCGCGTTGCCTTTCGTCCCAATAGCCCTACTATTGGGCCCTCAAGGCGCCTTGCCAGCCCGGCGCGACCCGCCTTCACCGCCGTGGACCATGCCCGATCAGTTTCGCATCCCGATCATGCGCGAAGATGCCGTGGAACGGGTGATCGCCCGCATGGCGCGCGAGATCCTGGAGCGCAACGAGGGAACCGAGCGCCTCGCCCTGATGGGGATCCACCGGCGGGGCGTTCAGATCGCGCGCCTTCTGCGGGACGAGATCGAGCGCGCGGTCGGCGTGCGCGTCCCCCGCGGCTCCATCGACATCACCCTCTACCGCGACGACCTCATGGCGATCGGACCGAGGCCGGTGGTCGGGGAGTCGAGGCTGCCCCCGGGCGGCATCGACAACCGGTCGGTGGTGATCGTGGACGACGTCATCTTCACCGGACGCACCGCGCGCGCGGCCATGAACGAGCTCATGGATTGGGGACGCGCGTCCCGCATCCTCTATTGCGCTCTGGTGGACCGGGCCGGACGCGAGCTTCCCATCCAGCCCGACATCGTGGGGCGGACGGTGACGGTGTTGCCGCATCAGCGCGTGGACGTGCTGGTGCCCGACATCGACGGGGCGCTCGGCGTGGACGTGGTGACGACCTCACCGGAGGCCGCGTGAGCCGGTTCGCCGACGCGCCGCCGGGGTTGGGGAAGGACCTCGTCGGCATCGAGCAGCTTGACGCTCGCGGGATCACCAGCATTCTCGACACGGCGGAGCCCTTCAAGGAGATCTCCGAGCGGCGCATCAAGAAGGTGCCCACGCTGCGCGGCGTCACCATCGTCAACCTCTTCTTCGAGGCCTCCACGCGCACGCGCGTCTCGTTCGAGTTCGCGGAGAAGCGCCTGGCGGCGGACACCGTCAACATCGGCGCGAGCCGATCCTCGGTGGCCAAGGGAGAGACGCTGGTGGACACCGCGCGCAACCTCGAGGCGATGAGGATCGACATGGTGGTGATGCGGCACTGGGCGTCGGGCGCGGCGCGGTTTCTCGCGGAGCGCATCCCCTCGAACGTGATCAACGCCGGCGACGGGGCCCACGAACACCCCACCCAGGCGCTGCTGGACATGCTGACGCTGCGGGACCACCTGGGCACGATCGCGGGCCAGCGGGTGTGCATCGTGGGCGACGTGCGTCATTCGCGGGTGGCGCGCTCCAACATCTTCGGACTGCTCACGCTGGGCGCCGAAGTCGCCGTGTGCGGGCCTCCAACGCTCATCCCGCCCCACATGGGCGAGCTCGGGGTGCGCGTCTTCCACCGCTTGGAGGAGGCGATCGAGTGGGCCAACGCCCTGAACGTGCTGCGCCTCCAGCTCGAGCGCATGGAAGCCGGGTTCGTGCCCAGCCTGCGCGAATACAACCGCATCTGGGGGGTGTCGCGGGCGCGGTTGGCGGCGGCGCCCGAGCCGCTTCTCATTCTGCATCCGGGCCCCATGAATCGAGGCGTGGAGATCGACAGCGACGTGGCCGACGGGCCCCACTCGGTGATCTTGGAGCAGGTCACCAACGGGGTGGCCGTGCGCATGGCGGTGCTCTACCTGCTGGCGGGCGGGCGGCCCGAGAAGGCGGAGGCGGCCAAGGCGGAGGAGGTGCCGTGAGCCCGCGCGCGCTGTGCGTCCGCAGAGGTCGGATCGTCGACCCGGCCGCGGGAGTGGACGAGGTGGGCGATGTCCTTCTGGTCGATGGGCGGGTGGCCGCGCGCGGGGGCCGGGTGGAGGGCGTCGGGGAGGCCGAGGTGGTGGAGGCGGCCGGGCTGGTGGTCGCGCCCGGGTTGATCGACGTGCACGTGCACCTGCGCGAGCCGGGCGGGGAACACAAGGAAACCATCGCCACCGGCGCGCGCGCCGCCGCCGCGGGCGGGTTCACCTCCGTGTGCGCCATGCCCAACACCAACCCGCCCATCGACGACCCGGCCTCGGTGGGGTTCGTGGTGGCGGAGGGGAGGCGGGCGGGCGGCGCGCGCGTCCACCCGCTGGGTGCCATTTCCGTCGGCCAGGAGGGGAGGAGGCTGGCGGAGATCGGCGAGTTGGTGGCCGCCGGCGCGGTCGGCATCACCGACGACGGTCGTCCGGTCATGGATTCCGGGCTCATGCGGCTGGCGCTCGAGTACGCGCTGCCGTTCGGCATTCCGGTCGCCGATCATCCCGAGGATCTGGGGCTCTCCCGCGAGGGCGTCATGAACGAGGGTCTCGTGTCGACGCGCCTCGGCCTGGTCGGGAAACCCAACGCGGCGGAGGACGTCCACATCGTGCGCGACCTGCTGCTGGCCGAACTGACCGGTGGTCGCATCCACCTCCAGCACGTCTCCACCGCCTGGGGCGTCGAGGCCATCCGGCAGGCCAAGGCGCGTGGCGTGCGGGCCACCGCGGAGGCGTCCCCCCACCACCTCATCCTCACCGAGGCCGCGGTGGAGGGGTACCGCACCGAGGCGAAGATGAATCCGCCGCTGCGCACCGCCGCGGACGTGGCCGCCGTGCGCCAGGGCCTCGCCGACGGGACTCTGGACGTGATCGCGACCGACCACGCTCCCCACCACTACGACGAGAAGGAGTCCGCCTTCGACGACGCGCCCTTCGGCATCGTGGGCTTGGAGACCGCGCTGGGGCTGGTGCTCACCCACCTCGTCGGCGAGGGTGTCCTCGACCTGCCGACCGCCATCGACCGCATGAGCCCGTCCCCCGCCCGCGCCTTCAACCTGCCCGGCGGGACCCTGGCTCCCGGGAGCGTGGCCGACGTGACCCTCATCGACCCGAACCGCACGTGGGTGGTGGAGCCGGCGCGCTTCCGATCGAAGAGCCGCAACACCCCGTTCGCCGGCTTCGAGCTGACCGGGAAGGCCGTGATGACCATCGTGGGTGGAACCATCGTGTGGAGGGACGGGGCGGCCGACCGCTCCCGCGATGAAGCCCGGTAACGACCCGCGACGAGGAGGTTCGTGAAGCCCGGCGGCAACGCGACCCGCATCGGCGTTCCCCGCCAACCGCGATGACGAGTTTCGGCATCCCCACCGCCCGCCCGAGGCCGGAGACGCGTGCTGCCCCGCCCGCTCCGATGTCCGCGCGGGCGCCCGCCCCGGTCGGCGTCGTCGCGGTCCAACCGGTGCCGCCCGTCGCGCCGCCCGTGACCGGTGGGCTCGCGGGCGTGCCGCCGTCCTACCGCCCTCCCTCCGGAGGAAGCGCGAACGCCCACATCCGCGGGAGGCTCCGGCCGCTCGCCTGCCCGGCGCCGATCGCCACGTACTGCCGCCCCCCCGCCGAGTAGGTCACGGGCGAACCGGGCCGACCGTCCAGCTCGGCCTCCCAAAGCTCCCGCCCGGTGCGCGCGTCGAGCGCGGCGAGTCGCGAACCGGTGCCCCAGAAGACCAAACCTCCGGCGGTGGACAACGTCCCGCCGTGACCTCCGCTGGCGGGCACGCGCCAGACCTCCCGGTTCTCGACCGGATCCCATGCCAGCAGCAGGTTCGCGGGACCCTTGAGCGGCGGCCGCTCGGGACGGGGACCGGCGCGCTCGCCGCGCACGGTGCCGGTGTTCCAGACCCCGGCCGCGTACGCGAAGCCCTCCTCCTTCTCGTAGTAGGAGACGTTGTTCCTCGCGGGCAGGTAGACGAGCCCGGTCTCAGGGTTCCACGACATCGGGGGCCAGTTGTGCGCGCCGCCGGGGCCGGGCGACAGCCAGGCCGGGCGGCCGGTCATCCCGTAGCGCGCCTCGGGGGTTTCGACCGGGCGGCCCGTTTCCGGATCGACGTGGGTGGCCCAGGTGAGATCGTCCGCGAACGCCTCGGCGGAGATCAGCTCGCCCGTGTGCCGGTCGATGACGTAGAAGAAGCCGTTCTTGGGCGCCTGCGCGACGACCTCGCGCTCGCGGCCGTCGATGGTGAGGTCGAGCAGCATGAGCGGCTGGGTTGCGGTGTAGTCCCAGTCGTCGCCGGGGGTGGTCTGGTAGTGCCAGCGCAGGGCGCCGTCGGCGGGGTCGAGGGCGAGAATCGACGAGAGGTAGAGGTTGTCGCCGCCGCCGGGACTACGGTTGTCGCGGTTCCACGGCGACCCGTTGCCGGTGCCGATGTACAGCAGGCCGGCGTCCGGGTCGACGGCCATCCCGTCCCACACGGTTCCGCCGCCGCCGGCGATCCACCACTCCCCCGTCCAGGTGTCGGCCGCGGCGCGCATGGCGGCGCTCTCGAACCCGAGCGCCGGGTCGCCGGGGACCGTGTGGGTGCGCCACAACCGCTCGCCCGTGTCGGCGTCGTAGGCGGTGACGTAGCCGCGCACTCCATACTCGGCGCCGGCGTTGCCGATGACCACGATGCCGTCCATGACCCTGGGCGCGCCCGTGACGGTGTAGTCCGAGCCCGGAGGCGTCGTCCGCGTCGCCCACGCGACCGAGCCGTCCGCCCGGTCGAGCGCGACCAGGCGCCCGTCCAGCAGTCCCGCGATGACGTGGGCGCCGTGCAGCGCCACGCCCCGGTTGACGTCGCCGCAGCAGGTCCGCGGGCCACCACGGTCCTCGGTCGGGATGGCCGGGTCCCAGCGCCAGAGCTCGTCGCCCGTGGCGGCGTCGAGGGCGAAGACCATGCTGAACGGACCCGTCGCGTACAGAACGCCGTCGACGATGAGCGGCGTGGCCTCGATGCGCGCGCCCGTCTTGGGAATCTCCCAGCTCCAGGCCACCTCCAGCCGGTCAACGTTGGTCGCGTCGATCCGGGCGAGGGGGCTGTGGCGGGTTTCGGCGGCGTCGCCACCGTGGAGGGGCCACTCCTGGCGCGCGGCGGCCGAGGTCGCGACCAATAGCGCGGCCGCAACGGATAGCGCCGGAGTCAGGCGGTGGACGGCGACCCGGAGCGTGCCTGCGGCGCGGTCACGGAGGGTGGGCGAAGTCGTCATGCGCGCGCTCCAAGCCGAATCGGCGACGTGGGGTGGCCGAGCGCGGGAAACGGCCTCCGTCGCCGATGGAATCCCAGCTGGAAGCTTGGGACGCGGCGGGCCCCGCGGCAAGGAATGGGCCGCTCTCGGTGCCGGAGCGGATTCCTCCGCGGACCGTGGTTGGCCCGCGAACGATCGGAGCCGGCGTCCGATCCGTCATCGCCCCGGCGGGCCCGGATCGGGGACGCGATGGGGGTTACAGCCAACCCATCGCGTTCAACCGGCTACCCCAGCGAGTTCACCCGGCGCGCCAGCGCGCTCTTCATGCGGGCGGTGGCGTTGGGATGCAGCAGGTGGGAGGCGGCGGCGCGGTCCAGCAGGACCTGGGCCTCGCGGAACCGGGCCTCGGCCGTGTCGGCGTCGGTGGCCTCGCGCGCCTTCCTGAGCGCGGTGCGCAGCCGGGAGCGCTTCGCGCGATTGCGGGCGTTCTGCTCACGGCTCTTGTGCATCCGTTTGGTCGCGCTCTTGACGTTCGGCATCCTGTTCCCCGGCTCGTGCGGTCCCTCTCGTGGCAAGCTGCGGAGGATACCCAATTCCCGCCGGGGAATCAACGGGCGGCGGCGTGCTTGGCCTCGCCCGCTCCTCCGGACCCGACCTCCGCCGGGTAGCGGGCCGGTGCGGGCGCGGGTAGCTTGCGGGTGCCATGGATATCGCGCTGCTCATTCCCGTCCTGCTCTTCTCGATCATCGTCCATGAGGTTGCGCACGCCTGGGTCGCGCTGCGCGAAGGCGACGACACCGCCCAGAGGCTCGGACGGATCACGCTCAACCCGTTGCCGCACATCGACCTCATCGGGTCGATCCTCGTGCCTCTGGGCCTCTATTTCATGAATGCCGGGTTCCTCTTCGGCTGGGCCCGGCCGGTGCCCGTCAATCCCCGCAAGTACCACCACTTCAGGCGCGGCGACATCCGCGTGTCGCTCGCCGGCATCGCCGCCAACCTCGTCCTGGCCGTGGCGTTCACCCTGCTCGCCGCCGTGCTGGTGAAGACCGCCCAGCTGAGCGGGGGGACGCTCGCGGGCCCGCTGGACGTGGCCGTGCGCATGGCGGAGCTGGGCATTCTCATCAACCTGGTGCTCGCCTTCTTCAACTTGGTTCCCATCCCGCCCCTCGACGGGTCGCACGTTCTCCACCATCTGCTTCCCCCGCGCCTGGGCGCCGCCTACCGGCGTCTGGGACGCTATGGCATGCTCGTGCTCATCGCCGTGTTCCTGGTCTTGCCGGGTCCGTTCTTCTCCGTCGTCCTGGCACCCGTGAGGTTCTTCATGGGAGCGGCACAGGGGTTCATCGACCTGTGGCTCTGACGGCCATCGACGGTAGTGGTGGAGGGGGTCGGGAGCTGTTCGTGGTCGCGCTGGAGCGCTTCGAGGGGCCGCTCGACCTGCTGCTCCACCTCATCCGGCGGCAGGACATCGACATCTTCGACATTCCCATTGCCGCCATCACCGACCAGTTCCTGCGGGTCGTCGGCGGGGTTGGGGCGGACGAACTGGAGGGCGCCGGCGAGTTCGTCGAGATGGCCGCCACGCTGATCGGCATCAAGGCGCGCATGCTGCTTCCCCGGCGCCGGGACGAGGAGGACGAGGATCCACGCGCCGAACTGGTGCGACGATTGCTGGAGTACGAGCAGGTGCGCGAGATCTCTTCCCGGCTCGAGGTCCTGGAGGCGCGCAGAATGCGCCGCTGGGCGAAGGGCTACGTGCCGCCGCGTCCGCGTCCCGAGCCGCGCGACACGCCGTTGGACACGACGTGGGACGAGGTCTGGCGGGCCGCGCTCCGGGTGGAGCCCCCGCGCGCGCACGCCCCTCCCCGCGTCGGGACGCGTCTCGTCTCGATGGAGGAGAAGGTGGCGCTGATCCGCGATCGACTGCGCGCCACCGGGCGCATCGAGTTCTCCCGCCTGGTCGCGGCTTGGCGCGCCCGCATGCACGGAGTGATGACGCTGCTCGCCGGGCTCGAGCTCGCCCGTCTTCGTCAGATCCGACTGCGCCAAGCCCGCCCCTTCGCCGAGCTCTGGCTCTATGCGCGGACCGCCTCCGCCGCGGAACCCGAGAACGCCGGGGGCGAGACCGAATGAACGCCGCGCGGGTGGTCGAGGCGATCCTGTTCTCCAGCGACGCGCCGCTGACCGCGGAGGAGATCGCGCGGGCCGACGAGAGCCTCGACGAGGACGTGGTCGGTGAGGCGGTCGCGACGCTCACGCGCGAGTACGACGATGGCGAGCGCGCCTTTCAGCTGATGGAGATCGCGGGTGGGTACCAACTGCTGACCCGCCCGGAGTTCGCGCCCTACCTGGAGCGGTTCGATGCGGTTCCGCGCTCGACGCGCCTATCCAGGCCCGCCCTGGAAACGCTGGCCATCATCGCCTATCGCCAGCCCGTGGGACGCATCGAGATGGAGTACATCCGGGGCGTGAGCTGCGCCGGCGTGATCCGCACCCTCATCGACCGGGACCTGATCGAGGTTGCCGGCCGCGCCGAAGGGATCGGGAGACCGCTCCTCTATGGCACCACCACCCACTTCCTCGAGCACTTCGGCCTGCGGGGGCTGGATGAGCTGCCCCGTCCGGCCGAGCTCCCGGTCGTGCTCAGGGAACCGGGCCCCATCGAGGTCGAGGCGGCCGCGACGGAAGGGGCGGCCGCCGAGTGATCGGTCGGGGGGCGCGGCCGCCGGATTCGACGGCCGGCGTGCGAACGCCCGGCACGTGACCGGAGCCCCCAACGCGTCCCACCCCCCCGGGCGGGGCGAGCGCCTGCAGAAGTTCATCGCGCGCGCGGGCGTCGTCTCGCGCCGCCGGGCCGAAGCGCTGATCGTCTCGGGGCGGGTGAGGGTGAACGGTCGGCCGGCCACCGTGCTCGGCACGCGGGTGCGCCCGGAGACCGACGAGGTGCTCGTCGATGGCGTCCGGGTGCGGCCGGGGGCCGTCCGCTGGGTGATGCTCAACAAGCCGGCGGGGGCCCTCACCACCCGCCGCGACGACCGCGGCCGCGACACCGTCTACGACCTGCTACCCGACTCGCTGCGCGGGCTCCTTCACGTGGGGCGGCTGGATCGGGCCACCGAGGGGTTGCTGCTGTTCACCAACGACGGCGAGGTGGCGCATCTGCTTGCCCATCCCCGCCATCGCGTGGAGCGCGAATACCGGGCGCGGGTCGCCGGCGCGCCCAGGCCCGACACGCTCCGGCGCCTGGTGTCCGGGGTGAGGCTGAGGGACGGTGTCGCCCGGGCGCGGCGGGCGCGCGTGCTCGCGCCCGGGCCACCGCGCGCCGTCCTCGAGCTGGTCCTGACCGAGGGACGCAAGCGCGAGGTGCGGCGGATGTGCCGGGCGGTCGGCCACCCGGTCCGGCGGCTCGAGCGCGTGCGGTTCGGTCCGATCAAGCTCGGCGGCCTCCCCCGGGGAGCGTGGCGGGAGCTGACGGAGGCCGAGGTGGCGGCTCTGGAGGGGGTGCGCGCGGCTACCAGCCCTCCGCGCCCAGGAGCGGCACGAACGCGCATTCCATGAGCCGCTCCATGGTGTCGCCGGCGCGCGTCCGCCGGATGCGCACCAGCTGCTGAGCGTGGCGCGACCCTACCGGAAGGACCATGCGGCCGCCGTCCGGGTGGAGTTGGGCCCGCAGCGAGGGTGGGGGAGCGGGAGCGGCCGCCGTGACCAGGATCGCGTCGAACGGCGCCTCCTCGGGCCAGCCCAGGGTGCCGTCGCCCACGCGCGTGCGCACGTTGTCGCATCCCGCGTCGCGCAGCCGGGCCCGGGCCGCCGCGGCCATTCCGCGCAGGCGTTCGACGGTGAGGACCTCTCCGGCGAGCCGCGCGAGAATCGCCGTCTGATAGCCGCTGCCCGTCCCGATCTCCAGCACGCGCTCACCGGACGACAGCTCCAGCGCCTCGGTCATGGCGGCCACCATGTAGGGCTGGGACATCGTCTGTCCCTCCGCGAGCGGGAGGGCGTGGTCGTGGTAGGCCCGGGACCGTTCCGGCGCCGGCAGGAAGAGTTCGCGCGGAACCCCGCCCATGGCCGCGAGCACGTCCTCGTCCACGATGCCTCGGCGCCGAAGCTGCCGCGCGACCATCCTGGCCCGCTTGGCGGCGAACCGCTCCGCCTCGGTCTTCCGTGACGACATGCCCGCCGGGCCCCCCTCGGATTGGTGATGGCCGCCGTCGCGGACGAGGCCGCCACCCCTACCGTGTCTTTGGGGGCGCGGGGCGCGTCCGGAGGGCGACCAACCCGCGGTCCTCGCCCCGGCCCCCGCTCCCTACCGCGAGAGCCAGTAGCTGAGCTTAATCATGAACACGTTGTCGGGCATGGCGCCGAAGAGATCGCGCAAGTCCGAGTCGATGTCGAACTGGCCGGTGCCGCCGCCGTGATTGCGTCCCTGCGACCAGACGAGGTACAGCACGGACCCCGGCGAGTACTCCCAACGGAGGACGGTGTTGGACCGGAACTGCTTGAAGTTGAAGTCGGGGTTGCCAAAGGACACCGGGCCGCCGTCCAGCTCGGCCCGGTAGCGGCCGTCGTCCGCGACGACCTCAACGGCCTCGAACCGGTCGGCGTACCGATCCCCGCGCGGGTCCGCCACCCGCTTGAACGCCTGGTAGGCGCCGGATCCCAGGAAGGGCTGGGCGTACACCTGCAGCGAGAGGTCGGGGGTGAAGGCGTAGTCCATCCGCGCGGTCAATCCCAAGGTGGTTTGTTCAATACGCCCCACGAGGTAGTGGGTCGCGTCGGCGTCGATGCGCCCGACCCATTGGCGGTCGTCGATGTTGCGGCTGAACATGGTGCCCAGCCGGAAGGTGGCCCTGCCCGAAGGTCGCACGCTGAGCGTGGGCGCGACGCCGATGGACCACGAATCGCTTTCGGGACGCACGTTGCCCCAGGTGTTGACGTTGATCCGGACCGGCTTGCGGGCGTCGCTGCCGAACCCCGCCCAGAAGTTGGTCTGGGCCTCGGTGCGGAAGAGCGGACCGCCTCGAAGGAGGCCGTCGGACCAGGCTTCGAATTCGTGGTTGGCGCCCGCGTACCCCTGCCAGAAGTTCCGGAGCTGGAAGTTGAGGTTCAGGTTGCCGCCCGTGCCGGCTCGATCCCGGTCGTAGTTCCAGACGTTCCAGGCGTTGAGGTTGACGAACCAGTTGCGGAACGGTCCCTGGGGCGTCGAGTTGTGATATCCGCCCCAGATCCAGTGGACGAGGTAGTCGGCGTCGCGCTGGTAGCCCAGGTCGTTGACCTCGAAACCGGGCGTGCGCGTCTGGAATCCGGTCCCGACCCGCCATGGACTGCCCGCGAACTTCATGACTCCGAAGTTGGCGGCTCCTCCGCCCAGGCTGGTGCGGTCGTCGTCGTAGCGCACGTGCCCCGCGTCGGGGCGCTGGAAGTAGCGGGCGGGCGAGCGCTGCGTCCGCGCGATGGCGTCCGTGGAGCCGCGCACGTGGGATCCGAGGACGTACCCCTCGAGCTGCCAGGCGTCGCCCCCGAAGCGGTGTCTGAAATCGACGCCACCGGTGTAGGCCGCCGATCTCAGCCCCAGCCCGTCGGCCACATCCGCGTCGCGGGCGAGCGCGGTGCCGATGAACCCCACCGCCGACCGACCCTCCGCGAAGTCCCTCTGCAGCCGCAGGACTCCATGGTTGGAGAAGGGTTCGACGGGCTGCCGGAATCGATCACCCACCTCCGGGGCGACGACGGCGCGCTCCTCGGCGGTCACCGCGTGGAGCGCGCCGATGGACCACCCGTCGGCCGTCTTTCCGGAGAGCTTCCACGCACCCAGAATCGTGGTCTGGTCGTCCGCATCCGCGAATCCTCCCCGCGGATCCGCCCATCCCTGTGGAGCGCGCCCGATTCTGCGCGAGTAGAACAACGACTCGTTGGCGTCGTCTCCGTCGCCGAGGGCGATGCCGAAATTGAAGATGCCCGCGCCCTCCACGAAGAACGGGCGACGCTCGGGAAGGAAGGTTTCGAACGCCGTCAGGTTGACCTGCGCGGGGTCCGCCTCGACCTGTCCGAAGTCCGGGTTGATGGTCACGTCGAGGGTGATGTCGGAGGTCAGCCCGTACTTGACGTCGGCGCCGACCGACGCCAGCGCGTCGTTGCGCCGATGGAACGGGTTGGCCTCGTCGCCGGGCGCGCGCCGAAGGCGGGCCAGCGAGTACGGAAGGACCTCCAGGCGCCGTGGCGGATCGAGGTCGCGCAGACCGCGCAGCTCCCCGAAGCGCGACACGATGCCGCCGTCGGCGCGGGTTGTGGGCGCCCACGCCGAGAGCTCGTCCCGGCGCGCGAGTTGGCGCATGAAGTTGATGCCCCAGGTCTGTTCCTCCCGGTCGCGGAACCGCAGCTGGGAGTAGGGGATGCGGAACTCGGCGCTCCATCCTCCCTCGTCGCGCGCGACCGCGACGTCCCAGACCGCGTCCCATCCCACGTCCTCGCCGGTGTCGTCGAATCGGTAGACATCCTGCTTCACGCCCGCGGGATTCACGACGAACTGGAAGGCCGTGCGCCGGTCGAAGTAGGAGTCCACGACCACCCCCAGGAGATCGGAATACGACTGTTGGTCACGGCGCGTCAGCTGGCTCGCGATCTCGTCGGCGTCGGTGTCGTGCGCGCGCATGAACACGAACAGCGCGGTGGCGCCGTAGAGGACGCGCGCCTCGGTGCGCTGCGTGGCCGGCTGACCCTCGTCGGGTTGGAACTGGGTGAACCGGGTGGCCACGGCGGCCGATCCCCACGCGGTCTCCTCCATGACGCCGTCGACCGCAACCTCCGCATCGGCGACGCGCGTGGCCGGGAGGATGGGCACGTCCTCGGCGGCGCAGCATCCGGGCACGGTGAGAGCTCCGCCGGTCGATGTCCCGGGCTCATGCTCCTGGGCCGCCCATCCGGCGCCGGGATGCGCGAGCGCGAGCGACAGTCCCAACAGGCCGGTGACCCGTCCGCGCGTCCCTGGCGTCGCGCGGGTCCATCCCCATCCCCGATTGGTCACTCCCAAGTTCCGCTTCATCACCTCCCAACCCCGCTTCATCATCTCCCAACCCCCCATTTTCGTCGTTGTCCACCTCTTTGGTCCGGCAACCCGGCGCCCTTCGCTCTCCGGGAATCGCCGCTTGTCCGCGGAGCGCCCGCGGTGGCTCGCATGCGGGGAACGGCCCCCCGGTGTCGCGAAGGACGGTGCCAGTACGGGGTCCGGCGCGAGTCGGTTTCGGGGGATGTGAACGGCGGTGGAAGTCGTTCGCCCTGTACCCGTCGCCCGGGGTGGGCCTATGTTGCGTGGCGAGCATCCATCGGTCGTCGAGTGCGAGGAGCGTACGTCATGGAGAGAACCGAATTGAAGCCATCGGCCCGCCGGACCCGCGCGCCCCAGCGCGCGGAGACGCCCCCCCGGCACCACGTCGCGGGATCGGCCGTCCTGTTGTTCGCCGCCGTTGGGTTCGGCTTGCCCGGCCCCACGCTCGCCCAGGCGCCCGTGGTTCCCGCGCCCGACCAACAGGTGGCGCTGGTGACGGGATCCACGTCGGGCCTGGGCAGGGAGCTGGCGCTCAGGCTGGGGGCCCGTGGCCACCACGTCATCGTGCACGGGCGCGACGAGGGGCGCGGCGCGGAGGTGGTCGACGCCATCAACGCCGGCGGGCCGGGCAGCGCCCGCTTCCACCGAGCCGACTTGGCTTCGCTCGCGGACGTGCGGCGCTTCGCGGAGACGCTGCTCGACGACTATGGCCGGCTGGACCTGCTCATCAACAACGCCGGCTTCGGTTCGGCTCCCGACGAGCGGCTGATGACCGGGGACGGACACGAGTACCGCTTCCAAGTCAACTACCTCTCCACCTTCCTGTTGACGCACATGCTCATGCCCCGGCTGCTGGACAGCGCGCCCGCGCGGATCGTGAATGTCTCGTCGGGGGCCCAGACGCCCATCGATTTCGACGACGTCATGATCGAGAGGGACTTCAGTGGACGGCGCGCCTACGCCCAGAGCAAGCTGGCTCAGGTGATGTTCACACTGGACCTCGCCCGGGATCTGGAGGGCACCGGCGTCGTGGTGGGCTCGCTGCACCCGGCCACGTACATGCCCACCGGCATGGTGCGGCGGGCGGGGGTGGAGCCGCGCTCGACCATTGACGAGGGTGCGGACGCCGTGATGCAGCTGGTCGATTCCGACGACTACGAGAGTGGGCAGTACTTCAGCGGGCTCAACCCGGCCCGGGGACACGACCAGGCCTACGATGCCGATGCCCGCGCGCGACTGAGGCGGCTCAGCGAGGAGCTGACCGGATTGCGCTGCGACATGGGCCGTTGCCGCCACGTGGGCGGGTGAATCGAGCGGACCGGGCGCCATGGTCCAACGGGTTCGGTCGGCCGGTTCGGGGGTGAACCCTCGCGCGTGCCCGAAAGGGGTTCGTTCGGTGGGCGGTCAGAGCAGCGAATCCAGGTAGAAGGCGACCCGGAACTCGCGCGCGATCCCGTTGAGCCCGTAGGAGATGTCGGCGCGCATGAGGCCGTCGAGCACGCTCCCGCCCACCCCGACGCCGTAGAGAAGGCCGTCGTGGTCCGTCATCGGCGGTGACGCCTCCACCGGTCCGGCGCCCAACGGGTGGAGCCCGTCCCGTCCGCCCTGGCCGTATTGGCCACCCAGGTGGCTGGCCCAGCCGGCGTCCGTGAAGACGCTCAGGGTGCCGACGTCCCACGTGCGCGCCACCTCCACCCTACCCCGCCCGAACGACGGCCCTCCGACCACCGACGGCGGGTGTCCGCGCAGCGTTCGCGGGCCGCCCAGGAACCAGGCTCGCTGGGTGGTGGCCTCGCCGAAGGTGGTGCCGCCGGCGAGCTCGACGCCCAGGCGCCACCTCCGGTGCGAAAGCGGCGCCGCCACGCGCACCACGGCGCTGGCCCGGCCGTAGGTGGCGCCATTGCCTCCCGAGGTGGGCCATCGGCGGGCGGCCTGCCCGTACAGCTCGACCCCGACCTGGGCAAGATGCGGGTCGCGCCCCCACCACGGCGACAGGCGCACCTCGGTTCCGAGCTCGTCGACCGGGTCGGCCGCCAGGTTGGGCCGGAAGTTCCAGCCGTCGTCCAGCACGTGGAAGAGGGCGAAACCGGTGTGGGTCGCCACGGCCGCCTGCCGTTCCGCGTACGTCCTGACCTCGAACCAAGGGCGCGCGACGGACGGGGGCCGCCAAGTCAGGTCGGCGCCCGCGGCTCGGTAGTACTCGCCCTCGTCCCGGCCCAGCAGGATGGCGTTCAGCGAGTTCCCGAACCCAAGATGTCCGGCGCGCGGATCGGTGGAGACGAGTGCCCCGTAGACCCCGAGCGTCAGGCGCCGCCGAAGCGTCTCCCGCTCGGTCTCGACGCGCGCCTTGGGGGCGAGATCCGAAACGCCCAGGAACGCGTCCGCGCGCACCGTTTGCGCGCCGGCGAGGTTGGTCTCGAACGCGAGCCCGGCGGCGAGCCCCTCGACCCGGTTGTAGCGCACCAATCCCGGCTGGCCCCATCCCCAGTCGAGCGACCAGGGGACACCCGGCACGTCCGGCGCCGGCAGAGCGGCGAGATCCGCGAAATATGCGCCGATCTGGTCCTCCGACGGAAAGCCCGCGGCGTCGTCCCAGATGGGAGGAGGCAGCTCGGGACTGGTGCGCACCAGAGCCCGTTCCCGGGGCGCGAGGATGAAGGCGTCCCGCTCCGCGGCGAAGTCGCTCTCCTCCGCGCTCTCGTATTCCACTCCGCCCTCTTCGGACAGCAGGCCCGCCAGGAAGGCCATCGCCTCGGCGCGCGTCTCGAAGTGCCGCTCGATGAGCGCCGGCTCCGGGTTTGGTTCGAGCTCCTCGGCGGGCGGTGCCGCGTTCTCCGCCCGGTCCGCGTCGGCGCGCGTGGTCACCGACTCCATTTGGTACGAGACGTCCATCTCCAACGGGAATTCGACGATGCCGGCGCTGATGCGACCCTCGAAGCGCATGTGGCGGGGAAGCCAGACCTGGAAGTCCCAGAGGCTGTAGTCGACCGCGACCATGGAGAGGTCGAAGGTCCAGGGCTTGAAGACCCCCGGCACGTATCGGAATTCGCCCGCCTCCCGCGCCTCCGCGAGCGACCTGAAGTCGCGGAAGAAGTCGAACTGGCGGCTCAGCCGGTACACCGCCCGCACCAGCGCCCCGGATTCGGGTTCGATCCAGAGCGTGCCCGCAATGCGGTGGATGTCCGCTTCCCGGGGCAGCACGTCGAGCCGCACCGCGCGCAGGCGGCGTCCGTCGGCGAACGAGAGCGTGAGCGTGTCGCCGCTGGAGTACCGGTAGAGGGTGTCGGCACCGGCGGCCAAGGGGTGTTCGATGACGTTGCCGGGTATCAGCTCGCCCTCGGAGGCCCCGAAGAACAGGCGGTCGCCGCCGGGATCGAAGGGTTCGTCGAAGGCCAGATCGTCGAGCCAGTCCAAGTCGCCCTGGCTCCGCGCCGTGGACCGCCCGGGATACTGGGATCGCGCGCCCAGAACCTGCACCACCGCGTCGTACTCGTGATCCCAGAAGGCGCGCACGGCGGTTTCGTCCCGGTAGATCACCCGGTCCTTGAGGGGTGCCCGGACGGCGGCCGCGATCCGCTGCCGGATCACGGCCTGATACCTGAGGACGGACTGCTCTATGGACTTCCAGTTCGCGTGCGCGGACTCGAATAGGACGCGCGCGGCCGGATCGGCGAAGGCCTCCGTCGCGAACGGCGTCGAATCCGCGGCGTCCTGCGCGCCAACCGCGAACGGGGGGGCGAAGAGAAGGCATAGCCGGACGGCGAGGCGCGCGCGCCACCCGTTGATGCGCGCACGAGCGCCGCGGGCGTCCGTCACCGATGCTCCCGCCCGTCCCGTGGGGCCGAGTCGGGGTCGAAGCGCACCTCGCGGATGGCGTCCCACGGGATCAGGCGCCACGTCGGGCCGCCACGCGCCTCGGAGTCCTCGCGGGGCGCGACCATCACCCCCTTGTTTTCCGGGCTCACGTCCCGGGATCCGTCCAGCCGGAGCGAGCGACCGTCGACGAGATCCACCGTCGCGCCATCCTCCCCGGCGGGTTCGATCCGACGAATGAACGTGAACTCGACACGGTATCGGACCCCGTTCGCCTCTCCGTCGAGGAACTCCCAGCTCCCGGCCTCGTCGGCGTCCCAGCGCAGCCGACCCCGGATCGCCTCACCGTCGCGCGTGGTCACCACGCCGGCCAGCAAGCGCCCGCCATCGAACCCGTCGCGCGCTCCCCAAGTCCCGTCCGCCCCGGCGCGGATCGCTCCCGCCCGGGTGGCCGGGTGAAAGCGCACGGCGTCCAACCGCTCCCACGGCACCACGACCGCGCCCAGCCCGGGAGCGATGACGCGCAGCCCTCGATTGCCTCGACCAACATCGTTGCTTCCATGGAGCTCAAAGGTGCGGCCGGTGCCCAGCTCCACGCGCGTGCCCCGGCTGGTGCGGGTGAGCGAACGAATGGCCTCGAAACGAACGCGCCGGTCGTTGGGGCGGCGCGTCTCGCGACCATTGAGCACGTCGGACTCGAGTATTTCGTCCTGGTCCCAGGCGAGATGGCCCGTGAACCGGGTCCCGCTCCGGTCCTCCGCGGTCCCGTGAAGTCGACGCGCCGCGGGGTGCGCGCCCGGAGGGGGTGCGGCGAAGACGACGCGTTCGAGCTCCTCCCACGCCACCTCCACTTCGGTTCCGCCCGGCACCTCCACATGGACCTCGGGAGCGGCGTTGACCCGATCGCGTCCCCGGGGCTCGAGCGTGAGGCGGATGCCGGAGCGGAGGGTGAGGTCGGCGCGCTCGCCCTCGATCACGCGCAGCGAATCGAGATGGCCGAACCGGACTCCGGAGCCCACCTCCATGGGGAAGTCGGGGTCGACCTCGTTCCAGGTGATGCTGTGGCCGCGAAACTCGATGTTGCGGGTGGCGCGCGGTCGGTCGTGGGCTTCCAGCCAGGCGAAGTAGTTCTCCTCGGGAAGCTCCCTGCTTCCTTCGAGGATGTCGACCCAGCTGGCCGCGGTGCGGTTCCAGCGAATGAAGCCGGCGTGCACCTGGCCGCCGGTGGTGTGCACCCGGCCCCAAATGCGATCCGCGGTCTGCGCGGACGCGGTCTGCGCGGCGAGGGCGACCAGAATCAGAAGCCAAGGCAGTCCGCGGGCCGTCCACGGTCCGTGGTCGAATCGGCCCGAGCACCGAGGGCGGAGGAGCGGGCGGCCATTCGCTTGTGGATGCATCGGCCTCCGGCGGGCATTCGGTGTGCGGGCAACCGCGTCTGATACGATCCGCGGGGCGTGAAGGTTTCCCGCGCCGGCGCGTCCGGGGCGGGGCGCGTAGATTGCCCCGAAGGGCACCGGGTATCGCGACGATGGCCACCAACAACACGGGAGCGGCGACATGGGCAACGCGCGGAAGCGATTGGGCTGGAGTCCTTTCCTCATCCTCGTCGCGGCCGCGGGCGGCTTCGGCGGGACGCTCGACGCGCAGACGAGCGCCCCGCATCCGTATCGGGCCACGCTGGACTGGGAGCGCCTTCCGGAGGGCCGGACGCTCGGGATTGTGAGCGGCGCGATCCCCGATCCCGATGGCGCGCACCTTTGGATTCTGGATCGGTGCGGCGCGAACCAGTGCGCCGGCACCGACATCGACCCGATCTTGAAGTTCGACTTGGACGGCAACTTGGTGGAGAGTTTCGGGGCCGGAATCTTCGCCTTTCCCCACGGCTTCGCGTTGGACCACGAGGGATACCTGTGGGTGACGGAGGGTGGAGCCCACGGGGATCCGCGCGCGGCCCTGGGGGAGCGCATGGGGATGGGGCATCAGGTCCTCAAGCTCACCCGCCGGGGCGAGGTGGTGATGCGCATCGGGGAAGCGGGGGTGCATGGCGACGACGACGCGCACTTCAACGGACCCTCGGGGGTCGCCATCTCGCCGGAGGGACACATTTGGGTGGCCGATGGCCACAGGGGTGGCAACAACCGCATCGTGAAGCTGGCGCCCGACGGGACCTTCCTGCTCGCGGTGGGGGGCGGCGTGGGATCCGAGAGCCGCGAGCCGGGCCGCTTCAGCGACCCCCACGACATCAAGATCGATTCCCGGGGGCGCGTCTACGTCGCCGACCGCGGCAACAGCCGCATCCAGGTCTTCGATCAGGAGGGGGACCTACTCCACATCTGGACCCAGTTCGGCAAGCCGAGCGGGCTCTTCATCAACCGTGACGACATCCTCTACGCCGGAGACGGCCTGTCGGGCGACCTGCGCACCGGACCTCCGGACCCTTGGCGCAGCAACTTCGGCTGGGAGAAGGGCATCCGCATCGGCGACCTTGGGACCGAACAGGGGTGGGTGACCTGCTTCATCCCGCAGCACGACGTGAACGTGGGGCCGGGGATCGAGTTCCTCGGCGTGGACTTCGCCGGCAACATCTACGCCGGGGAGGTGAACCGCATGCGGCTCGTGCGCTACGTGCCCGCGCGCGCCCTGCGGGCCGACGGCTGCTAGCGGGTCGGTGGTCAACCCGGCGTTTGGAAGCCGACCACGCGCCGCAGCGTGCCGTCGTAGTCGGCGCGCACGTGACTGAAACCGTCCCGGACCTGCGAGTCCCGCGTCGAGGAGCGCCACCCCACCAGTGCCTCGCCCCGGCACACGCGCACGTCGCCCGTGGACTCGATGCGCCAGCCGGGCATGAAGCGATGGCAGTTGCCGATGTGCAGGCTGAGGCGCTCGATGCCGCGCAACACCGCCCAGTCGTCCCGGAACTCGAGGTCGGGGGCGCAACAGGCGCGCAGCGACTCCATCCGGGCCGCTTCGTCGGGTTCGTTCCAGGCGGCCCACCAGGCGGGCAGAGCGCGCGCCAGCCCCGCCGCCAGGTCGGCGCGGTTGGCCAGCAGCCCGAGCCGGCCCAGGTGGAAGCGCCAGCCGTCCTCGTGCTCGCGAGCCGTGCGGGCGGCGAGGAAGCCGTCGTGGCGCACCTCCACGTGCGCGCCTCCCTGGCCGTCGGCGACCCGGAACTCCACCCGTGAGGAACCGGCCGGCATGGCGCTCGCCCCCGGACCCGACTCGATGCCCCACGAGAGCGCGAACCGACGCCTCGGGTCGTCGAATTCGAGCACTTCGCCGGCCAGGACCAGCCCGTACTGGGGGAACAGCGCCCGGTAGGGGCCGCCCGCGCGGGTCTCGAAGGTCGCCCGCCCGCCCATCCACGCCGAAAAGCGCTCGGGCGTGGTGAGGATGTCCCAGATGGTCGCGGGGCTTGCCTCGATGTGGATGGAGAGCTGGATGGGTGGGGGCGGGGATCCGCCTTCCGGGTCCGCTTCCGCGCCGTGTTGGCTCATCGATGTCTCCCGAGTGGGTACTTGAGCGCCGGGCCGATGATTGCGGTCGGCGGTCGGTCCCGCCGCGCCTTGGGTGGGAGGGCCGCGGTGGGGTCCGCGTCCGGCGCGCCCGCCTCGCCCGCGGAGGCCCGGTGGTTCCGGAGCGGTCGCGGATGCCCGGCCGCGCACGGATCCGTATTGTAGGGTGCCCGTCCGATGCAACCAACCTGGGAGGCCACGATGGACGCCCACTCGTCGTTGCCAGGCGCCGTGCTGGCAAGGCGCCCTGAAGGCCGAATGGCAGGGCTACCGGGACGAGAGGCAACGCCGAGCGAAGCGGTCCAGCGCGGATGCGACGGCGCTCGAATGACGGAGGGCGTTCGTCCGCGGGCTGACGGGGCCGCGCCGACCATGGCCCTCCCAGCAACCGTGCGCGCGGACCTGGGCTCGGCGACCTTCCTCCGGACATGGGGACGGCCTTGGCGGGTCGTGATCGCGGTCCTGGCCTTGGGCTGCGCGCCGGATGGCTCATCCACCCATGCGGGAGCGGAGGACGCGGTCTGGCCGGGGGAGACATGGCCGGTCTCGACCCCCGCCAACGAGGGATTCGACCCCTCGGCCATCGATTCGCTCATCGCCGACATCGATGCCGGCCGGTACGGGCTGGTCGACCACTTTCTGCTCATTCGCCACGGGCGCCTGGTCGCCGATCGCCACTGGGACCACGGGGAGGAGTACGCGCGCATCCTGGCCGGGCGGGAGGACACGGTCAGCCATCCCTACAACTACGATCATCCCGACTGGCACCCGTTCTACCGGGACACCCGCCTGCACACGCTCCAGTCCGTCACCAAGAGCGTGACCTCGGTCGCCTTCGGCATCGCGGTGGACGCGGGCCACATCGAAGGGGTCGACGCGCCGGCGTGGCCCTTCCTCGCCGACTACGGTCCCAACCTGAGCGAACCCAACCGCGCGCGCGCCACCCTGGAGGACTTCCTCACCATGCGCAGCGGGATCGACTGGGCGATCCCCGGCCAGACCTACGACGACGACACCCACCCGACCAGCGAGCTCGAGGCGAGTGGGAACTGGATCGACTACGTCGTGCGGCGGCCCGTGGGAACCGAGCCCGGTACCCGCTTCGACTACAACGACGGCGTAAGCGTCCTGCTGGGGAAGGTCCTGCGCGAAGCCACCGGGCTTCGCGCCGACGCGTGGACCGAGGAACATCTGTTCCGCCCCATCGGCATCCGGGAGTATCACTGGAAGATCACGCCCGACGGAGAGGCGGACACCGAGGGCGGGCTCTACCTCGCGCCGCACGACCTGGCCCGCATCGCGTATCTGATGTTGCGCGAGGGCGAATGGGAGGGGCGGCGGATCGTGTCGCGCGCGTGGGTGCGCGCGTCCACCGCGCCCGTGATTCCCGACATCAATCCCGACAACGACCGTGACGACGGAGGTTACGGATACCAATGGTGGGTGCCGGTTCACGACGATGGAGGGACGCGGGTGTATTCCGGAAACGGCTACGGCGGCCAATTCCTTCACGTGGTTCCGGAGCACGACCTGATCGTGCTGTTCCACGGATGGACGTTTGTACGACCGCCCGGAGCTGTCCAGCTGGACCGCGCTCCAGGACCGCATTCTGCCCGCCCTCCGCGATTGACGAACGACGTTTGGCGCGCCCGTCCCGGTGACATGGCCGCTCTCCCGGCCCGCTCCAGGGCCTCCGCCGGGCCGGAGGCCGGTGCCGCGACTTCGGAGGCCGCATCCGGCCGTGCCGTCGGACTTCGCGCCAGCTATCGGTTGCGCCGCCGGAGCCTGGGCGAGGCGTTGGCCCTCGCGGGCGCCATCGCGCGCGAACAGACCGTCGAGGCGCCCCCCGGCGTTGGCGGCGATCGGCTCCAGGCACGGATGCTCGGTCGCATCGAGCGCATCGGGCCCGAGCGCGCGGGGGGGTGGCGGGCGCGGATCGCCTATCCGCTGGACGCCACGACGACCGAGCTCACCCAGATTCTGAACGTCGCGTACGGCAACGTGTCGCTCATGGACGGGGTGCGCCTCGTCGAGCTCGCCCTCGCGCCCGCCGTCCTGCGGTCGCTACCGGGGCCGCGCCTGGGGATCGCGGGCGTCCGAGCGCTGGTGAACGCGCCGGCGCGGCCGCTGGTGGCCGTCGCCATCAAGCCGATCGGGCTGTCGTCGCGGCGACTGGCCCGTCAGGCGGCCGCCTTCGCGCGCGCGGGCGTGGACGTGATCAAGGACGACCACGGGTTGGCGGTCGAGGGTTCCGCCCCGTTCGTCGAGCGCACCCGGGTGATCGCGGAGGCCGTCGCGACCGCCAACGCGCGGACGGGCGGGGGCACCGCCTATTTTCCCAACGTCACCGGTCCGGTCGACACCTTGGAGGAGCGGCTGGAGCGGGTCGCGTCGCTGGGGCTCGCCGGCGTCGTGCTGTGCCCGGGCCTGATGGGACTGGACGCGCTCCGGTGGGTCGCCACCGGGCCGCGCGCGCTGGCGGTCATGGCGCACCCCGCCCACGCGGCAACGGCGCCCGGCCGGGGGGAGGGCATCGCTCCCGACGTGTTGCTCGGCACCCTCTACCGGGTTGCGGGCGCCGACATCGTCGTGTACGTGAACGCGGGAGGGCGCTTTTCGTGGCCCGGCAAGAGCTGCCACGCGGTCAACAAGCGCCTGCGGGAACCGCTGGAACCGCTTCGACGCGCTTTTCCCGCCCCCGCCGGAGGCGTGGACGCCGCCGAGGCGGGCCGTTGGTTCGACCGCTACGGACCGGACACCATGCTCCTGATCGGGGGAAGCCTCCTGGCTCGACGGAATCCGGAGGACGCGGCGCGACGACTGGTGGAGGTTGCCGCTGGATGGAGCGGGCACGGATGAGCGGGTCCCGGGTCATTCGCGGAGGGGCGGGGGATTGGGCGAACATCGAGCCCCGGCGCTATCGGCGCGCGGACGACGAGCCCGCCCGGTTCCGCGACGTGACCCGGCACACGCTACTCGGAGCCGGCCCGGACGGGGGCGAGGCCGGCCTGGGTTTCGAGTTACGGTACTTCGAGGTCGCCCCCGGCGGCCATTCCTCTCTTGAACGACATGCGCACGGGCACGCCGTCGTGATCGTGAAGGGAAGGGGGACGGCTCGCCTCGGCGACGCCACCGAGCCGGTTTCGGCACTCGACGTCGTGTACGTGGCGCCCCATGACGCCCACCGCTTCTCCGCCGACGCGGGCGAGCGGTTGGGTTTTCTGTGCGTCGTGGATCGCGTGCGCGACCGCCCGGTCGCGGTGGACGAGAACGACCCGCCCGACGGCGCTCCCCCGGTCGCGCCCGCGCCGCGGGATCGGGGGACCGGGTGAGGGTCGGCGGCGTTCACCACCGCAGCATCCTCGCCGCCGGGGAGGGCGCGGATGTCCAGGTGGTCGACCAGACCTTGCTGCCGCACCGGTTTCGGATCCTTCGCCTGGGCAGCGCGGCCGACGCCGCGCGCGCCATCTCCCGGATGGTGGTGCGCGGAGCGCCGCTCATCGGCGCGACCGCGGCCTACGGGGTCGCGCTCGCCATGCGCGCCGACCCCTCCGACGCGTCCCTCGCGACGGCCGTTCGCCAACT
Organism: Longimicrobiales bacterium; assembly: GCA_965221265.1. Classification (GTDB taxonomy): domain Bacteria; phylum Gemmatimonadota; class Gemmatimonadetes; order Longimicrobiales; family Gaopeijiaceae; genus BD2-11. The sequence goes on from OZ244873.1 coordinate 2,106,909, forward strand.
GACGGCGACCCGCCCCACGGCCGTCAACCTGCGTTGGGCGCTCGACAACATTCGGGCCACGCTACGCGAGGTGTCGCCGACGGAGCGCGCGCGGGAGGCGTACCGGTTCGCCGGCGCGTTGTGCGACGAAGATGTGCGCATCAACCGAAGGATCGGCGACGTTGGTCTGGAGCTCCTTCGGGGAATCCGCGAAGGGGCGGGAGGAGCGGCGTCCGGGGGCGCCCGCCCCCTCAACGTGCTCACGCATTGCAACGCGGGCTGGTTGGCAACCGTCGACTGGGGCACCGCGACGGCCCCCTTGTACCTGGCCCACGACGAAGGCCTCGACGTGCACGTCTGGGTGCGCGAGACCCGTCCACGCCTTCAGGGGGCCGCTCTGACGAGCTGGGAGCTCGGTCAGCACGGGGTGCCGCACACGCTCGTCTCCGACGACGCGGCCGGCCATCTCCTGAGCCGCGGAGCGGTGGATGTCGTGATCGTGGGCACCGACCGCACCGCCGCCTCCGGGGACGTGGTGAACAAGGTGGGCACCTACCCGCTCGCCCTCGCCGCGCGCGACAACGCCGTTCCCTTCTATGTGGCCGTGCCCTCGCCCAGCATCGACTGGAATACCGAGGACGGGGCCGACGTCCCGATAGAGGAGCGGGATACCGACGAGGTCACGCTCGTGCGCGGCGTGGACGAGACGGGGGTCGAGCGCGCGATCCGGGTGGCGCCGGAGGGCACCCGGGCCGCCAATTTCGCCTTCGACGTGACGCCGCGCCGCCTTGTGACGGGGCTGGTGACCGAGCGCGGACTGTGCCCGGCGGAGGGCGGGGCGCTCAGGAGGATGTTCGGAAGGGTGGCGGGGCCTGAATAGGAGAGAGGGTGGTCCCGCGCAAACGGGCGGAACCGCGCGGGCGGGAATGCCGGTGCCGCCTGGGCCTTCGAGTCAGGCCGAGTCGGTCGTGCGCCGACGGGCGTAGAGCCAGGCTCGAGCCGAGGCTCGGGCGCGGTCCCGCCGCGCCTCGCGATCGCGGTGGGCTCTGGCGCACTTGGCGCTGCAGGTGGTTCCCCCACGCTGGGGCGAGACCTCGCGGCCGCATTCGAGGCACGTATTCCCCGCCACGGACGCCGAGTCCCCACGCCTGGCACGGCGACCCTTCATGCCGAATAACGCCGGCGTCTACTTCGAGAACGACGACCGCACGTTCGGGACCCCGCCGTTGGACGCAAATCCACTCCGCCGCACCCTCCCGCAATTGGCCGTGAACGGCCGCGCCGCCCACTATGGACGATAATGGATGCAACAAGAGCGCCGCCGTGTCAAACCCAAACGCGATCGCGTCCATCGCCAAGGTGCGACGTCCGGCCCCAAACGCCCGTGGCGCGTGTTTTCCGGCCCTGCAATCCCGGCGCCACGCCGCTCTCGGGGGCTCGGGCGGATTCACCCACGAAACCGCCGGGATCAGCGTGCCGTCATCCGGTGCTGCACCATGGTCAGCGCGGGCACGACCATCATCAACACCGCCGTGGCGAACAGGATTCCAAACCCGAGCGAGGCCGCCATGGGGATCAGGAACTGGGCCTGCAGGCTGCGTTCGAACACCAGCGGCGCGACCCCGAGGAAGGTGGTGACGGAGGTAAGCAGAATTGGGCGGAAGCGCGCCTTGGCGCCGTCGATGATCGCGTCCCGGCCGGGCATCCCGCGCCGCAGGCGGTCGTTGATGAAGTCGATCATGACCAGCGAATCGTTCACCACCACCCCGCTCAGGCCAATCACGCCCAACATCGACATCATGCTCATGTCGAGACCCAGGATCACGTGGCCGCCGATCGCGCCGATGATGCCGAAGGGGACCGCGGCCATGACGATCAGCGGCTTGGTGTAGGAGCCGAAGGGGATGGCGAGCAGGGCGTAGATGGCCAGGAGCGCCAGCGCGAACCCGCCCGCCAAGGCGCCGAACGACTCGGCCTGTTCCCGTTGTTCGCCACGGAAGTCGTAGGACAGGCCCGGCGCGAGGGCGGCGAGCTCGGGAAGGACCGAGGCGCCCAGTCGCGCGGTCACCTCCCCGCCGGTCACGACTTCGCGGTCGACGTCGGCCGTGACGGCGACGACCCGTTCGCCGTTCGTGCGCCGAATGGTGGTGGGCGAACTACCCAGACGCACCGAGGCGACCCGGCCCAGCGGCACCTCCCCTCCGGTTGGCGTCCGCACGAGGTACCGCTCGACGTCCGCGATGGCGTTGCGCTCCTCCGCGGGGAGGCGGACGTACACGCGCACCTCCTCTCGCCCCCGTTGCACCCGAACCGCCTCGCCGCCGAAGAACGCCGCGCGCACTTGGCGGGCGAGGGCGTCCAGGGTCAGCCCCATCGTGCGCGCCTCCGGTCGCAAATCGAGCTGGAGCTCCCGGAGCCCTCGGTCCTGGTCCGCGCGCACGTCGAACACGCCCGCGAACGCGCGCAGGCGGTCCATGAGCGAGTCGGCGACCAAGGTCAGGCGTTCGGGATCCGGGTGGGAGAGCTCCACGTGAACCGGTAGACCGAAATCGAGCAGCTCGGCGCTTATGGAGATCGACTTGGCTTCGGGAACGGGACCGAGCTCTTCGCGCCAAGTTTGCTGGAAGGCGGCCGTGGAGACGTCGCGCGATTCCGGGGTCACCAGCTTGAACTCCACGGCGGCGATGTTGGCTCGCGGATCGGTGAGGGATCCGGCTCCGAGGGCCCGCATTTGTCGCGCCTCCCGTCCCACGGTCACGTTCACCGCTTCAAGGAGCGACTCCGTGTCTTCGGGAGACAGTCGGGCGATGGCCCGGTGCCCCGCGGCCTCGACGAAGTCCGCCATTCCCGAGGTGCGTTCGGTGGGGGTGCCCTCCGGCATCTCCAGAGTGGTGGTGACCCGTTCCGCCTCCACCGTGGGGAAGAAAACCACGCGCACGACTCCCGCGGGGATCATGGCGACCGAGAGAATGACGAGGGCGGTGCCCGTCGCGATGACCAGCCCGGGTCGTGCCGTGGCCATCCGCAGGCATCGGTCGAGCGGCCCCCGCACGAAGTCCGCCAGCGTCCGGTCGACGCGCCGTTGAAGGCGCGCGATCAAGCTGGGTTGGCGCCGGCGCGCGCGGTTCGGGAGATGGGAGAGATGGTTGGGCAGCACCAGCAGCGACTCGACGAGCGAGAACAGGAGAACGGAGATCACGACTATGGGAAGCATGCCCATGAGCCTCCCCATTGTGCTCGGTATGAAGAACAATGGGCAGAAGGCCACCACGGTGGTCAGGACGGCGAAGATGACGGGGCCGGTGATGCGGCGGGTTCCCCGGATGGAGGCGTCGACTCCCCGCCGGCCTTTTTCCCGCTCGGCGAAGATGTTCTCGCCCACCACCACCGCGTCGTCGACCACGATTCCGACGGCGAGGATGAAGGCGAACAGGGTGATCATGTTGATCGAGACCTCCAGCCAGCGCATCACGGCGAAGGTGCCGACGAAGGAGATCGCGATGCCGACCGCGACCCAGAACGCCAGCCGGAGGTCCAGAAAAAGGGCGAGGGAGAGGAGCACCAGCGCCAGTCCGATGAGGCCGTTCTCGACCAGAAGCCCTAGGCGGTCTTCGAAGATCCGTGCGGTGTTGTCCCACACCTCCAGCTGCACGCCGCGGGGCAGGGAGGGGACGACCTCCCGCTCGAGATGCTCCTCCACCGCCGCGACGATGTCGAGCACCTTCTCGTCGGAGGTCCGAAAGACCTCCACATGGGCGGCGGGCCGGCCCTGGTACCGGGAGACCAGGTCCACGTCGCGGAAGCCGTCGCGCACGTCGGCGATGTCGCCCAAGCGTACGACCGTGCCGTCGGCGCGGCTGACGACGACGATCTCCTCGAAGTCGTGCTGGGTGTAGTTCTGCCCGGTGGTGCGAATGCGGACTTCCTCGTCGGGCGTGTCGATGCTTCCGGCGGAGAGGTCCAGCGAACTCGCGCGCACCGCGTTGGCGATGTCCTCCAAGGTTAGGCCCAGCGCGCGCAGCCGATGTAGGGGCACCTCGATCGAGATCTCGTACTCGCGTATGCCGGTCGCCTCCGCGAAGGAGACCGTGGGAAGCGCGGAGAGCCCGTCCTCGATGGCGTACGCCAGCTCCTTGAGCGTGCGTTCGTCAACGTCGCCGAATAGGACCAGGCGCATCACGCTCTGGCGGTTGGTCAGTTCGCTGACCTCGGGGCGCTCGGCCCCGGCGGGGAAGGTCTGGATCCGGTCGACCTGGGCCTTGATGTCGTCGAGCGCGCGCGCCACGTCCGAGCCCAGCCGCAGCTCGACGGTCACGGACCCGCGCCCCTCCGCCGCCGTCGCGCGGATCTCCCTGATGTTGTCCACGGCTTCGATCCGCTCTTCGATCTTGCGGAGAATGGACTCTTCGATCTCGTCGGGCGTCGCCCCGGGGTAGGGAACCGAGATGACGACCTGGTCGAGGGAAACCTCCGGGAACACCTCCTGAACCAGGTTCGGCAGAGAGAACAGTCCGGCCGCCAGGATGAACAGCATGAGCAGGTTGGCGGCGACGCCGTTGCGGGCCATGTAGGCGATGGGACCGCGCGCCTCCGGGGGACGGGGAGACCCCTGCTCGTCCGGGGCGGGTTTGTCGGGGTGGCTCATCGAGGCGCGCCGGCGCTGGTTCGGACCCCCATGCCCTCGGTGGCGAAGCGGAGACCGTTCAGCACGACCGCCTGTCCGTCCGCAAGGGCACCGGTGACGTACGCGCGGTCGTCGGCCCGCTGCAGGATGGCCACGGGAACGATGGTGACCAAGGTGTCGCCGCGCAGCGCCCACACCTCGTTTCCGGTCCGGAGCGCGGCGCGCGGGACCGTGAAGTATCGGCCGGGGGCGGCTCCGTCGATTCGCACCTCCACGAACTGACCGACCAACAGCGGGGGTCCGCCGGGGCCGTCGCTCGCCTCCGCGACTCCTCCCCCGGGGGTGGTCGCGCGACCGCCTCCGAACGGGTCCGAGACCCGCACCACCACGTTGATCGTGCGCGTCCGCTCGTCCAGGGCGGCCTCTGCCCGGTCGACGTATCCCGGCCAGGCGTAGGTGTCGTCCCCGTACCGCGTGGTCACCGTCGCCCCGACCCTCGTGTCGCCGTCTCCCGCCTCAAGCATCCATAGATTCGGGATGAGGGCCGCGTCGGCGTCCGACAGGGGAACCACCACCTCCACGGCATCGTCGGCATAGAGCCGGCCCACGCCCTGTCCGGCGGCGACGAACCGTCCCACATCCACCATCTCGGTCCGCACGATGCCGCTGAAGGGCGCGCGCACCCGCGTCCGCGAGAGCGCCAGCTCCGCGTCGGCCAAGGCGGCGCTGTCCCGCGCCAGCGCGGCGCGAGCGGCGGCCAGCTGCGGCTCGCCGAGCGTGAGCGGGCTCGCCTCGCCCATGGGGGAAACGTCCGCCCGACGGCGCAGGAACCCGTCGTATTCGGCGCGCGCGATGCGGGCCTCCTCCTCCGCCCGCATGAGCGCGACGAGCTGCGCGGCGACATTGGCGCGCGCCTGTCGCACGCGGTTCCGGTAGTCGGCGTCCTCGATCCGGAAGAGAACCTGGTTCGCGCTGACGCGGCCGCCGCTCTGGAAGGCGGAGGCCACCGACGCGACCCTTCCGCCAACTTGGGCGGCGACGTCGATCTCGGCGCGCGGGCGCACCGTGCCGGCGCCGTACACCGGGATGGCGCCGCTCCGGCCGACGACGGCGGCGGTCGTGACGAACGGCGTCCGTGGACCAGGCTCGCGCATCGGAGGGTCGGGACGCAGGGCGATCAGCGCGGCCGCAACGACGAGGGCGCCGCCGACGATGCCCGTGGCGATCAATATGCTCCGGCGCCGTGTCATTGATCCCGTCCTCCGGTTGGCCGGTTGTTCCGTTCGTCCGATTGGGTGCCGGGCACCATGCGCGGGCCCTCGGGTTCCTCGGGCGGCGCGGTCCAGTCGCCTCCCAGCGAGCGATGCACGGCCAGTCGCGCCATGGCGAGATCGCGCCGGGCGCCGGCGAGGATGGATTCGACGTCGAGGAGCCCTCTCAGGGCGTCGAGGTAGTCGACGTAGCCGCCCACGCCGGCCGCGTAGCGGCTGGCCCGCAGCTCGACCGAAGCGCGGGCCTCCTCCCGCCGCGACGCGAGGAAGGCGTGGCGTCGACCTTCGTTGGCCAGCGCGGCGAGCGCGGCCTCCACCTCGTGCACGGCCGTCACCACCGTGCGACCGTACACGGCGGCCGCTTGACCGAAGCGCGCGTGCGCGAGGGCGATGTTGCCGCGGATGCGACCCCCTTGGAAGATCGGTGCCGTGAGGTTGCCGATCAGGTTGCGGAACCACTGGTCGACGTTGAAGAGTCCGGTGGCCTCCCCGGACTGGACGCCGATGGTGCCCGAGAACGAAAGGGAGGGGAGCAGCTCGGCCCGGCGCGCGCCGACGCGCAAGCGCGCGGCTTCGAGTCGGAGCCCCGCGGAGCGCACGTCCGGCCGCTGGACCAGGAGATCGGTCGGCACGCCGACGGCGACGGGAGCGGCCGACGGCAGTGGGGTCAGCGAATCCGGGAGCAACGCGTCGAGTCTCTCGCGGAAGCCTCCGGCCAGCACGGCCAAGCGCCCTTCGGCATTGACCAGCTGGCTCTCCAGCCGCGGGAGCGCGGCCTGCGTGTTGCGCGCATCCTGGCGAACCTGGTGGAGCTCGAAGGACGTCACCAAGCCTCGGTCGTAGCGGATCTCGGCGAGTTGCTCGCGCTCCAGAAGCACGTCCACGGCCTCCCGGGCGAGGACCGTGCGCCGGCGCAGGTCCGCGATCTCGAGGTAGGTCGCGATGGTCTCGGAGAGCACTCCGATACGCGCCGCGTGGTAGTCCGCCTCCGACGCCAGGTACTCGTGTCCCGCGGCCCGGGCATCGTTGCGGGCGCGCCCCCAGAAGTCCAGCTCGTACGCGAAGTCGACGCCCAGCGACCAAGTTTCGATACCGAGACGTTCCGGAAACTCGAAGCCGGGTGGCCGGTCGCCCGCGATCTCGCGGAACTGCTGGCCGAACCCCGCGTTGGAGGGACTGTCCGTGTCGCTGACGGTGGCGGCGGCCTGAAGCGCGGGGAGACGGGCCGCGCCCGCGATCCCCGCCTGGGCCCTGGCCTGTCGCACCCTGGCCACGGCTTCGGCCAAATCGAAGTTGGCGGCCAACACCGAGTCGACCACGGCGTTGAGCGCCGGATCCCGAAAGGTCGTCCACCATTTCCTGGCCTCGTGCGCGCCCGGGTCTCCGGTTCCCTCGAAGCCATCGGGAAGCTCGGTGACGGGGGCCGGCACCGACGGGGACGGCGCGAGCGAGCACGCCGCGAAGAGGCACGGGGCAAGCAGTGCCCCGAATCGGGAAGCCAGCGCCGAGAGAGGCGCACGCGGCCGCTGAACGTTCATGACGGCCGTCACCCGCCTGGCAGGCAATGAATCCGATGCGGGCCGGCTTGGCGCCCGGTCCCGGAGGCGTCGGCGGGGCTCACGAGGGCGGAACCGGTGGTTCCTCCCGCGGGGCCCCAAGGGAGCCGGGCTCGGGCGCGCCGTGGAATCACGGACCGCGCCCACCGGTCCAGCGGTGCCTACCGCGCCACCTCGAACGGAACCGTGGCCACCTGGTCGTCCCACCAGATCGCGAACACGCCACCATCCTGGGTCATGTCCATGAAGCTGATCGTGAGCTGATCGGCCGACATCGCGACGGTCGAAACATCCATCGTGGTGCGCAAGACGTCGCGGTCGGGGGTGTAGCCGTAGGAACCCCACAGCGCGTCCGGGTTGTCCTCCTGGAAGTCGTTCTTGACGCCCCAATTGGTGAAGATGAGGGTCCACGCGTCCTCGCCGAGCTCCGCGAAGATGCTGTATTCGCCCGCGGGAAGGCGCGCGCCGTCGAACGTCAGGTCCATCTCGGTCATGAAGCGGGTGGACTGGTCGGCGCCGATGCGCCACACCGGCGCTCCACGCAGAAACGCCTCGCCATACTGGTCCCCCGAGCCGAAGAGGTCGCGGCCGCGCAGGATGGGTCGGCCATAGGTGACGACTACCCACGATCCGTTCCCGTACCTCCCCTCGTCGTCGTACGCGCCGCCGACCTGGGTGGCGGCCTCGCCTCTGGGACTCAGGGGCCGGTCCTGGGCGTGAACGGGGGCGGAGAAAGCAAGCGCCAAGGTGAGCGCGCACAGTGGCGGGAGCATCTTCATCGGTGTCCTCCAAGGTCCATGACGACGGGTGTGCACAATAGTAAAGCGAGTCGCGGGAGGGGAGAAAGGGGCTCGACCTCGACCCGGTGCCCCGCTCCCGGGGGGAGCTTGTCCACGGACCGCTAGGTGATCACCCTCCCGATCCTCGCGCGCAGCAGCTGGTTGAAGTCCTCCAGATCGTCCGCCAAAACGGCGGCCAGCGCCTCCTCGACCGCTCCGAGCCGCTCCCTCAGGACCTGCGACACCTCCCGGTGCTGGTCGGTGGGCCGGAAGTCGGCCGTCGCCACCGAACCCTGCAGGTAGCGCAGCTGCCCCACGATCATGGTCGGCCAGCGCACGCCGTCGCTGCCCGTGTCCTTCAGTTGGATCAGCTCGCTCTCGACCTCGATGAGGGCGGCGTCCAGCGCCTCCCCGGCTTCGACAAGGTCCTGCGCGCCCTCCTCCTCCTCCAGGATCGGGCGCAGGTCGACGATCTGGCGGCGCAACAGCTCGATGCGGTTCACCATCTCCGCGGCCCGGTCGCGGTCGGCCATGATCTCGCGCACCAGTTCGGTTTGCGCCGCGATGTCGGCGAGCGTGCCCTCCGAGTGGGGATCCTTCACCACGGTCAGCGGCTGGCTCCCCACCTCCTCATCGTCGACGATCAGCGTCACCGTGTAGGTTCCCGGTGGCTGCAGCGGCCCGCCGCCGCCGCCGAATCCCTGGCCGGCCACCCGGTAGCCTTCGTCCGGCATCGGGAACCAATCCGAGTGGAGCGGCTTCGTGCGCAGCCGGATCTCGGTCGGACCGTCGCCCGTCAAGTCCCACCACGCGCGGTTGAAGCCCGCGCGGTTGGTTCCGTCCAAGGTCGTAACCGTCTCGCCGTCCCCGTCGTCGATGCGTAGCCGCACCGTGCCGCCATCCTCGCCCAGCCAATAGGTCAGCGGGGCTTCGCCCTCGGGATTTTCGCCGTCGGTCCAGTCGTCCAGCATGGCCGCGGGCTCGGTCACCGGACGGAAGCGGTAGGCGTCGCGCGGTTCGAACAGGTGCGCGGCCGAGGCCGCCACCTCGTCGGTCAGCTGCTGGATCGGCCCCAGATCGTCCAGGATCCAGAAGCCGCGTCCGTAGGTCCCGAGCACCAGGTCGTTGAAGTGTTCCTGTTGGAAGATCCCGTAGTACGGCGTGGGTGGAAGGCCCGGCATGAAGCGCCGCCAGCTGTCGCCGTCGTCGTAGCTGATGTAGAGCGAGCTCTCGGTTCCCAGATAGAGCAACCCCGGACGCACGGCGTCCTCCAAAAGATATCGCGCATAGTCGACGGGATGGTTGTCGACCCCGTCGGCGATGAAGGTCCAGCTCGCGCCGTAGTCGTCGGTGCGGTAGGCGCGGGCCTCGAAGTCGCCCACTTGGTGGTGCTCGACGGTGATGTAGGCGCGCGCGGCGTCCCAGCGCGAGGCGTCGATGCTGCGCACCACGCCGTCGGGGGGGAGATCGGGGATGTTCCCGGTCACGTTGGTCCAGCTGGCTCCGTTGTCCTGGCTCACGTGCATGAGACCGTCGTTGGTTCCCGCCCACAGAACGCCCGCCCGCACCGGCGATTCGTCGAAGGCGTAGATCACGCAGCAGTACTCCACGCCGATGTTGTCCGGGGTCAGTCCCCCCGAGATGGTCTGGCGGGACTTGTCGTTGGTGGACAAGTCCGGGCTGATCACTTCCCAGCTCTGTCCGTTGTCGCGCGTGCGGTGCACGTGCTGGCTGGTGACGTAGAGGGTGTTCGGATCGTGCGGCGACAGGAGCAGCGGGAAGGTCCACTGGAAGCGGAAGCGTAGATCCTCGGCGGGCCATCCCAACGTCGACATGGGCCAGACCTCGACATCCCGGAACTGCCCCCGGGCCACATCGTGCCGCACCACGATTCCGCCCGCCGCCCCGGCCCCCGACGCGCTCGACCAGACGACGTTGGGATCGCGCGGATCGGGGGTGGCGAACCCGCTCTCGCCTCCGCCCACGCCGCGCCACTCGCCGCGAGGGATGCGGCCGTTCGAGAAGAGCCCGCCGATGCGCGAGTTGGAGGGACCCCGAAACGAAGGACCGTCCTGCCGGTTGCCGAGCACGTTGTAGGGAACCGCGTTGTCGGCCGTCACGTGGTACATCTGCGCGATCGGCAGCTGGACCCGGAACCAGGAGCGCCCCCGGTTCTCGCTAACGGAAAAACCGCCGTCGTGCGCGACCGCGATCCGATCCGCGTTCAGCGGGTCGCTCCAGATGTCGTGATGGTCCCAACCGGGGGCGTCCCCGGCGAAGAGGAAGTTGGTGGTTTCGTGCGTCTCGCCGCCGTTCCTGCTCACGCTGTAGCTGGACGACAGGAAGTACACCTCGTCGCGGTCGTCCGGGGCCACGCCGCACCGCGTGTAGTAGGCCTGGCGCGTCGCGAGGTCGTGGCTATGCGAGACGAGGCGCCAACTCTCGCCGCCGTCGCTCGTGCGCCAGAGCTCTCCGCTGTCGGTTTCCTCGCCGTCGATGGGTACTCCGTCGCCGGTCTCGATGAGCGCGTAGATGCGGTCGGAATCGGACGCCGACATGCAGAGCCCGATCTTGCCGATGCGGCGCGTGGGGAGCCCGTTCCCCTCGATTTGTCGCCAAGTGTCGCCCCCGTCCAAGGTTACGTGGATGCCGCTCGCGGGGCCTCCGCTGTCGCGCTTCCACGTCTTGAGGTCCAGATCCCACATGGACGCGACGATCTTGCGTGGGTTGTTGGGGTCCATGACCATTTCGTAGGCGCCCGCCCCGGGGTCGACGAACAGCACGCGCTCCCAGCTCGCGCCCCCGTCCCGGGTGCGGTAGACGCCCCGCTCCTCGGCCGGCTGGTAGGCGTGTCCGAGCGCGGCCACGTACACGACCTCGGGATCGGCCGGATGGATGAGGATGCGACCCACCCTCCCCGTCCCCTCCAGCCCCATGTGCGCCCAGGTGTCGCCGCCGTCCGTGGACTTCCACACGCCGTTGCCGATGGAGACGTTCGACCGGATGGACGACTCGCCGGTGCCCGCCCACACGATGGCGTGGTCGCTGGGCGCCACCGCGAGCGCGCCGATGGAGTGGACCGGTTGGTCGTCGAAGACCGGCTCCCAGTTGAGTCCGGCGTCCTCGGTGCGCCAGATGCCTCCGCTGGCCGCCCCCGCGAAGTAGATGTTCCGGTTGCCGGGCACCCCCGCCACGGACGCCAGCCGGTTGCCCACGGGCCCGATGTGCCGGAAGCGCAGGCCGTCAAGATGTCCCTCCGGGAACTCCTGGGCGAGGAGGGGCGCGGCCATGGCGGAACCGACCGCGAAGGCGACCGCCACGGCCACCCCGAGCGTGCGGCCCGGATGCGCTTCCGCGCGCGCGCGGCGGGGGCGTGGTCGGGCGGCCCGCGGACGAACTTCCTCCCGCATTCGAGCGGCGTTGCATCCGCGCTGGATGGCGAGGGCGGCCGCGTTGGCGGTCATGCGGGGTACGGTCATGGTCTTCACTCCATGGGATCCTCGGACGGGACGCGGATGTTGACGGCGCGCGAGCCGGCGACGGCGTGGTTTGCGGTCGCCCACGGCCCTCATCCGCCGCGGCCCTCCGTCAGGACGCGATGAATGGCTTCCACGGTGACGTCGGTGCGGAATTCGATGAGCCTCCGTCCGTGCTCGATGGTGCGTCGCGGGGGCAGGATGCTGATTCCGTTGATCGACGCCTTGTCGGCCGCGATGCGTTGCTGAAGGCGCACGTGCCGCGGGTCGTCGTTCATGATGATCGACGTGATGTAGTAGTCGTCGTGGAGCCCCTCCAGCCGGGGATCCTCGTCGACCCCGAGCACCTCCCGCTGGTAGGTCAGCACGTCGCCGTAGTTGTAGTACTCCGGGATGTGCGCGACGACGATGTCCTCGCCCGCCCACCGTTCGGTCAACTCGTCGGCGACCGCCGCCATGCCGCGCTGGTTCCCTCCGCTGTCGCCCAGCATGAAGATGCGGGTGAACCCCTGGGCCTTGAGGCTGACCGCCATGTCGCGCAGCACCGCGCGGTACGTCTCCTGTGAGAACCGGATGCCTCCGGGCGAGCGGGCGGTCTCGGGGTTGCCGGGTTCGATGGTGACGATGGGCGCCACCAAGGTGTTGCCCAGTCGGCGCGCGATGGCGTCGCCCATGACCCGCAGCACGTGGTTGTGCTTGCCGGTGGTGAGATAGGGGCCGTTCTCCTCGATCCCGCCGGTCAGGATGAGGGCGGTGTTGGTGCCCTCGCGCAGCGCGTCCCGGACCTCGAGCATGGTCAGCTCCTCGATCCAGACGTTGTCGAGGGCCGCGATGGGACGCTCGAACGTCATCATGTCGACCATGTTCTCGCCCTGTGCGGCGGCGGGTTCGGCGCCGGCCGCGAACGTGACCGCGAGAGCGAGCGCGAGTGTGATGGGCGATGACCGCTTCATGAATCACCTCCGGATGGCGGCGCGACGGGCTGATCGGGTTTCTGACCATGGGTGCGCGCGGACGCGCCGGCAAGTCCGCCGAACCGGCCCGACGCTCGGCGCGGGAGCCGGCGCGGTCGATTCTCGGACGCGCGCGCCCCCCGGGCGCCGCCAAGCCGGGGATGCGGGGTGGGCGGAGGACGGAGTGCCGCTTGATCGACCGGGTGCCGCGGGTGAGGTTGCGGGGAGGATCCACGCCGGAAGGAGGCAACGGATGAGCACGGTCGGGAGCGGGGGCGCGTCGGCGACGTCGATGGGCTCCGCGACGCGGTCGGGTATGGGCGAGGACGCGGTCCGCCAGGCTCGCGTCGACCTCGCGGCGGTGCATCGAATCGTGGTGCGCGAGAACATGCACGAGGGTACGTGGAACCACTTCAGCTGCAAGGTGCCGGGCAGGCCCGGAAACCTGCTCGTCACGCCCGGGCGGACGCATTTCTCCCGCGTCACCGCGAGTGGCCTTGTCGAAGTGGGCCCGCGGGGAAGGGCGGTCGGACGCGAGGGAAGGCTCAACGTCAGCGCGTGGGCGATCCACGACCCCATCCAGCGCGCCCGGCCCGACATCGCCTGCGCGCTGCACGTCCACGGCCCCTGGAGCACGGCGCTCGCCTCCATCGACGGGTGGCGGTTCGACGAGCGCGGAAGCCAGAACGCGGCCGTCTTCCACGGGAACTGCGCCTACTTCGGATACGAGGGGTTGGTCACCGAATCCGACGAGGGCGAACGCATGGCCGAGGCCCTCGGCGGCAAGCGGGTGTTGTTTCTCGCGAACCACGGCGTGCTGGTGGTCGGAGACACCATCGAGAGGGCGATGCTGTGGCTCTATCAGCTGGAGCGCGCCTGCATGAACCAGCTGCTCGTGCTGCAGGCGAACCGGCGCGTGCGCCCGATCCCGATCTCGGCCGCGCGGCGCAACGCCGAGCTGTCCACCGAATCCGCCGCCGAAGCGGGGTACCTGGAGGGCATGAAGGCGGTGCTGGACGCGGCGGGCGAGGACTACGCCGACTGATGCCGCAGCCAAGCGGGGACCCGACGCGCGACCGGTCGCTCCTCGTCGGCCAAGACGCTAGCTTGCGCACATGACCCGCTTCGCGCACATGACCCGCTTCGCGCACATGACCCGCTTCGCGCACATGACCCGCTTCGCGCACATGACCCGCTTCATCGAGCGCGCGCCCGACGCACCGGACTGGCGCGCCCAGGGCGCCGTCGACCCGGAGCGGCTCGCCGTCCACCACCCGGGCCGGCGCGCGCGGACCTCCCGCGCCCGGTTTATGGCCCCGTCGCGCTGGCTCCTCCGCCTCGCCCTCGCGGTCCTCCCGGCCGGTACGCCGATGTCCGCATTCGCACAGGACCCCATCGTCGATGGCTTCCGGGGACACCCGTGGGGCAGCCGGGTCGAGGATATCCCCGAGATCGCCGGCACCGAGCAGGTGGGCGAACGGGAGGGGCTGCGCATCCACTCGACGGAAGTCCGGCTTCTGGGCCGCCAGGCCCTCGCCGGCTACTACTTCCATCCGGACACCGGCGAGCTGGTCGAGGGGGCCTACGTCATGGTAATGCCGCTGGAGAGCTGTCAGACCATCTGGGACCTTCTGACCCGCGACATCCAGCGCACCTATCCCGACCTCGAGCGGCAGGGCGAACTACCCTCCCGCCGGAACGCGCACCGTCCGGTCTACGAGTCCGACTGCGAGTACTTCGTCTACAACCATCATCGGGAGGAATGGCGCATGGGGTTCGGAAACCCCGCGCCGCCCCACGACGAAGTGCGCATGTGGATTCGCGTGAACGAACGAACGCCGAGACTTCATGTGGAGTACCGGGGAGGGCGGGCGGCGCCGCGTGGTGACTCGGGCTGACTCCCACCAATCCGGGGCTTCCCGTCACGCTCCGGGCATTCCGGTGGTCCCCGCGCGACGGCGACCATCCCCCGCCATCGTCTTGCCGCGGCCGCGCCACCCCGGCCTCGGCGGGTCCAAGGCCGGGCCGGTCGCCGTCGCCTTGGTGCTGACGGCGCTCCTTGGTGCGGGCCGGGGCGCGGGCCAGGAGACCGTCGGGCCGCGCACGCCGCCGCCGGACACCTTGGTCGCGGGCGCCGGCGCGGCCGACACCGGCGTGGCGGTTGTTGCCGCCGGGGACGCCCGCGCGGTTCGGGCCGACGCGCCCGAACCCTCCAACCCCTTCGCCGGCTTCGAGACCCACTATCTCTCCAACGGCGCGAAGGTTTGGTTCAAGCACCTGCCGGGCGCGCCCAACGTATCCGTAAGCGCGGGCGTGCCGGTGGGTTCGGATGCCGACCCACCCGGGAAGGAGCAGCTCGCCCACTTCACCGAGCACATGCTCTTCTCCGATCACGACGGGCGAACCGAGCAGGAGATCAAGGACGCCGTGGAGGGGATCGGCGGCCGCCGCAACGGCTTCACCTATCGCGACCGCACATGGTACTACGTCACCATCGGCAGGGAGCACGGGCTCTTCGCCATCGAGTGGCTGGCCGGCATCCTCTCCCCCCACGAGATGGACCCGGCCGTGGTGGACCGCGGGCGGCAGCCGGTCGAGAACGAGATCGGGGCCCGGCCACGCGAGCTCTTCGACCACGTGGTGGCCGCCCTCAACCCCGGGTGGCTCGCACCTCCCGACTTCTGGGAGCGCGAGTTCGGCATCGAGCGGACGCGCGCGCCCGTCCCGGACCTTTGGCGGAGCCTTCGGAGCATCACCCCCGAGGACCTGCGCGGCTTCTACGAGCGGTACTACTCGCCCGCGGTCATGACCGTCACGATTGTGGGCGACCTCGACCGGGACGAGGCGCTCAACCGCGCCCAGCGCACCTTCGGGTCGTTCCCGGCGCGGCCAGTCGAACGCTGGGCGACCTTGGCCGAGGACCCGGGGCGCGGGCGGTCCACGTACCGCTGGGGATTCCAGTCCACGGCCCGCTACCAATCGCGCCACAAGCTCTTCAACGCGTCCGCCGAGGACCTGCTGACGGCCATGTTCGTCCGCGACCTGTTGAACCGTCGGCTCAACCAGCGTCTTCGCTACGGCGAGCGCAAGGCCGTCTACGGCGTGAGCGCCGATTTGGTGATGCGCGGGCCGGCGGCCTACCTGCAGGTGAGCGGCCGCATCGACCAGGACGACTTCGACTTCGCCAGCGGGATCATCGACGAGGAGATCGGGCACCTGCGTTCGGGCTCGCTGGACGCGTCGGAGTTCGAAGCCGACCGCGCCGCGGTGATCGAACGGCTCCGCGGGGCCAACCAGACCGCGGAGTCCCTGAACGCCTGGACCCGGCAGGTGTTCTACGACCCGGCCACCTTCACCGACTTTCCCGACGTCCTTTCCTTCTACGGAAACCTGACCCAGAACCAGGTGGCGTCCTTCGCGTCGCGCGCCTTCGACGAGTCGCGGCGGGTCCTGTCGGTGTCGCGCGCGCAGCCGATCAGCCAGGGGGTGGCCGTGCTCGGGGTGGCGGTGCTGGTCTGGATCACCCTGAAGGTGGTCGCGTGGGCGATGACCCGGCCCGTCCGGATGAAGCACATCCGCTACGTCGCCCACTTCCGGCTGCCGGTGCTCCTGCGCGCGATGTACGTCCTCGGAGGAGTGGCGCTCGTGCTCGCCATGGGGCGCCTCGCCGCGGTGGCGGTCGGCTGGGGCGTGGAGGGCTGGCTCCTGCCCGTGGACGACTACGTCGTTCAACACGCCGGACTCGCGGTACTGTTCGTCGTCCTCCTCGCCGGATTCGCCGTCCTGGTGGCTTGGCCCCCGCGCAAGCTGCTCGTCTTCGAGGACCACATCCGCATCAAGTCGCGCGCCTGGCGCTCGCGCGTCCTCAAGGCCGACGACATCGAGGAGATCGCGATGGGGCGCGGCGGGGGCGCGTGGCTCGGTTGCGGAATCCTGCGCAGTCCTCCCCTCGCCTTCGGGCTGATCCGTCCCGGGATCCACCTGCGTCCCCGCAAGGGACGAGGCTACTTCTTCCGCAGTCGCGACACGGCCGAACTCGCGGAGGTGTTGGGGACGTGGTGGGGACGGCCCATCCCAAGACGCGCGCCACGGAAGCGCGGCGGGTCGGGGGCGGCCGAGGGCGCCATGGCGCCCCCACTCCCCACCGCGTCCGGCTCGCCTCCATCTCCGGTCACGCCCGGCGCAACCGTGCCCGGCGTCACATCCGGGGCCGCGCGGGGCGCTTCGCCCCCGCCTCCGCCGGGCCGGGGCGGTGCCGCCGAGGACGAGGACATCGATTTCGACGGCATCGGCCTCACGGAGGAGGAGATGCGCGCGCTGCTCGGCGATGACGGGTGAGCGGGAGGGAATGGCGCCGAACCCGCGCGCGGTCGCGCACCTGGTCGCCGCGGCGTCCGCGCGGCGTCATCCCTCGGTCCCGCATCGTCGCGGTGGCGGCCCGCGACTCCCCTACTCGCGGAGCTCCGCCAGCGCCGCGAGCACTTGGTCGTTGGTGGGACGGATGCGGTAGTCGATCTCGATGAACTTCCAGCGCACCACCCCCTCCGTGTCGATGACGTACACGGCGGGGTGGGGGACCGGTCGACGGCTTTCGGCGTTGAACAGCCCGTAGCGGTCGATCACGGCGTGGTCCGGGTCGGCCAGGATGTGGTAGTCGATGGCGCGTCCATGTTCGGCCGCGACCCGGTCGATCATCATCTGTTGTTCGGGGCGTTCGTCCACCGAGATCGCGAGGATCTCGGCGTCCACTTCGCCGTCGGCGTCCAGCAGTTCACTCAGCTCCCCGAGCTGACCGGCGCACCACGGTCACCAGTGGCCGCGGTAGAAGGCGAGAATGACGTTCCGTCGTCCACGGAAGTCGGAGAGGGTGACGACGTCGCCCGCGTGGGCGAGCAGCGAGAAATCGGGGGCGGCGTCGCCGACCGCCACCCGGCCGGTGTCCTGCCCGGGCAGGTCCCGGCCGTCGGCTGGGCCCAGGTCGGGGGTTTGAGCCGCCGTTTCCGGGGTCGTGTCGGGCGAAGGTGGGACGGCCTCCCGCCTGCCCAACGCCCAGAACAGGCCGCCCAGCAGCGGCAGGGCCAGGAGCAGCACCCATCCGGTCCGTCGCGACATGGTATCCCTCCTCGTGTTGGGATGTGGTGGGCCGCGCTCGACGCGCGCGCCGACTCCCGCTAGTTCCGCGTTAGGCTGACGTAGACGCCGCGCACGAACCGCTCGGAGGCGTCGCCCCAGTCCGCGTCCAAGTCGGCGGTGGGGCCCGCGGCCACGACCTCGTCCTCCGTCATCCCTTCGGCGATCATGGCGCTCACCCGCTCGCGCACGGTGGCGATCATGTCGCGGTAGGCGGCAAGCGACGCCCGGTCGGAGATCTCGCCGTGTCCGGGGATGATACGCGTCGAGGCGCGCGAGTTGGAGAGCACGAAGTCGGCGATGGCGAGCAACCCGTCCACGCCCCCGCCGCTGTCGACGTCGATGAACGGGTAGCGTCCGTTGAAGAACGTGTCGCCCATGTGCACGGCATCGGCGTCCGAAAAGAACACCAGCGCGTCGCCGTCGGTGTGCGCGTTGGGCATGTGCGTGACGCGGATCTCGTCGCCGTTCCAGTGGAAGCTGACGCGGTCGTTGAAGGTGACCACCGGCAGCCCGTCCGGCGCCGTCTGCTGGGAGCGGCCCACCAAGTCGGCGAACTCGGCCGGGTTGAGGCGGCGGTACACGTTCTCGTGCGCGACGATCAGGGCGCCCTCGCGGCCAAGGTTCTCGTTGCCGCCCGTGTGGTCGCCGTGCCAGTGCGTGTTGAGCACCCAGCGCACCGGTTCATCGGTAACCTCGGCCACCGCGGCGAGGATCTTCTCGGTGAGGGGCGCGAACTGGTCGTCGACCAGAAAGGCGCCGTCGTCTCCGACCGAGAGGCCGATGTTGCCGCCCGCGCCGAAGAGCACGTAGAGCCCGTCGGCCACCTGCTCGGTGCGAATCTCCACCTGCGAGAAGTCCTGCTGGGCCGTCGCCGACGGAGGGCAGAGCGCCGCCGCGGCGACCGAGGCCAGCGTCGCGCCCGCCAGGCGCGTCCCGGCCATCATTGACAGACTTTGCGGCCGGTCACGAACACGACCGCGGCCCCCACCAGGGCAACGGCGACGGATGCCGCGTTCGAGCTGACGACGAACCAGATCACCCCGTACGCCATCACGAAGGTGGCGGCCAGCAGGACATAGAAGATCAGAGGGTTGTGACGGACGGCGGTCATCGATGCGTACTCTCCGTTGGAAGTGCTGCGTGGCAAGGTCCGTCCGAGCGTGTGCGGACGAGGCGTGCAAGGTCGAATCTGCCCATCCCCCGATGGCGTGTCAACGAGGGCCGCGGGCGCCCGTGGGTCGCCTCCGGAGGCTCGTGGCGGCGCCCGGCCGTCGGGGTTCGGGGAGGGGTCCCGCCCATTTGCGAGGCCGCTTCGTTCGAGCCGTCGGACGACGCCCCGAGTCGAGCGCCCAAGGGGTTCGGCGTCCACCCTCCCCTCGTTGAGGATCTTCGGCGCAAGGACGCCATCGGTGTTTAGGCCCGCGGGCGTGGAAGCCTTTCGGTCCGACGGGGTACCGATGGCCGAGGCGGACCGTGGACCAGAATTCCGTTGAGTCGAGAATGCCGTTTGGAATCCAGCCGGGGAAACTCAATCCGCTCCGAGCCGGGCGCGGGATCCCGGAACTGTGCGCCTTGGTGGCCGCTCTATGGGCCGCGCCGGGCGCGGCCGCGCTTCAAACCACCGGCTCGATCACGGGCTTGGTGTTGGATCAGGACGGCCTCGAGCCGGTGTCCGGCGCTCTGGTGGCGCTGCCGGAATTCACGCACCATCAAACGCGCACCGACGCCGGCGGGTGGTTTCGTCTGCTCAACGTGCCCTCGGGGGAGGTGCTGGTGCGCGTGGAGGGCGACGGGTTCGGCACTCTGGTCGAAACGGTGGACATCGCTCCCATGGAGGAGTCGCTGATCCACTTTCACGTCCATCGCGTGTCGGTCGTGCTCGATCGGCTTCTGGTGGAGGCGCCGCGCGTTGATGATCGCGGACGCGGGCACTCCGAAGCGCGCGTGGACGCGACCGACCGGAGCTCGCGAACCGCCGCCGAGCTTCTCCTAACGGGCGTGCCGGGGGTCGCGGCCCGGCAGCCCCAGGGCGGAGTCGGGACGGGGGTCAGGATTCGGCTCCGAGGCGTGAACTCGTTTCTTCTCAGCGAGGAGCCGCAGATCTTCCTGGATGGCGTCAGGATCGACGCCGGCGGGCAGGATCGGGCCATGTTGACGCTCGATCAGATCCCGGCCACGTCGGTGACTCGGATCCGCGTGCTGCGCGGACCCGCCTCCACATCCCGCTACCCGGGCGCGGCGGCCGGCGTGATCCTCGTCGAGACGAACCGGGGCGGGTAGCGGCGCGAGGCCTTGAAGGCCCGGCGCCTCCCCCACGCGGCCGGCCTCCCGGGAGCGCGACGGCGATGGGCTCGCCAGCGTCACGGAAGGCCGTACCGGCGTGCGGCGTGGTCCGATCAGGTGCCCACTTGCTCGTTCTGGGCGATCGGGAAACAGGTCGTGGTGCCGTAGACCTGGCCATACTGGTCGACGCCATTGGGATGATCGGAGCCCGGTTCCCCAAGGTACGGAATGTTGAACGGCGTACCCCGCCAACGTAGATGATCGCGCTGGCGATGTCCGCCTTCCACGAAGAATTCCCGACGACGCTCCTCGATCACCTGCCGGATGACGTCGTCCTGGGTGGGCAGGTCCTCGGCGGTCACGGGAGGAATCCCGGCGGCGGTGTGGAAGTCGTCGAGAATGCCGATCGCCGTGGCGAGGTCGCCGGTCAGCGCCGAGGCTTCGGCGATGATCATGCGGGCCTCGCGCGAAGAGGCGATGATCACGTCCTGCGCCGCGCCCGCGGGGAAGCTCTCGGGCGTCTTGTTGTGCCGCCAGACGATGGTCGCGTTGTCGTGGCCGATGAGTCCGGTCTCCATGACCGTCACGCGGGGGTCGGGCACGCCCTTCCAGCGCACGTCGCGGTAGCTGGGGGCCACGGTCGACTGCTGGTTGGTGTCGAGCTCGTTGGTGTTGGCCATCGAATTCTCGCGCCGGCTGTCTCCGTACTCGCGGGTCGCGTAGAAGTCGAGGGCCGGATCGTCCACGATCGACCGCGCGTCGGCGATGGCGTTCGCGTATTGATCGAGGTTGAGGTACGCGCGCGCCCGCCCGATGAGCGCGGCCTGCACCAGCGCCCGACCTCGGTCCGTTCCGAGCTGCCCGGCGATGCCCAGGGCCTCCGTGAACTGTTCCACGGCGATCTCCAGGAGCTGTTCCGGGGTCCGGACGACTCCGTCTCCATTGAGTGGCGTTCCGCAGAAGCCCTCTCCGAACACCACGTACACGAAGGCCGAGTACGTCCGCATCTCGGCCAGGTACTGGGTCCGGTTCACGACGTCCGCGTCGGAAAACGTCTGCAGTCGGTCGAAGTTGGTCTCGAGCATGACTCTGGCCCGATGGAGCCGACCGAAGATGTTCTCCTGATACTGCGGGAGATTGCCCGGAATATCCCGGATCTGCAGCCGCCTCCCGGTGAAGTTCCCGGACGATTGGATGTACTCGTCCGAGTGCTTGGCGGCGAAGTCCACGTACTCGTCCCACGCCCACTCGAAGTCGCCGATGGCGGAGACCCGCATGGTGGCCGCCAGGCTCGGGTTCTCGATGTCCGCGGCCGTGACGTTGCCCGGCAGATCCACCTCGAGGAGTTCGGCCGTGTCGCATCCGGCCACCGCCAAGGCCGCCGCGATCATCGCAACGCCGCGCGCGCGTCGGGGCCGCGGCCCCGTGTTCGTGATTGCATTCATGGCAGGTTCCTCCATGGCTTCGACTGAAGTCGACCATCCAGTTCCGTGTCCCTCCGTCCGCGCGCGCATCACCAGGTCACCCGCACGGTCGCTAGGAAACGCTTGAACATCGGGAAGCCGTCCTGCGTGTACGCCGAGATGCCTCCGGGATCGGTGGTCGTGCCGTTGGTGTCCCGAATCTCGGAATCGACGATGGGGTGGCCGAACGCCTCGCTCTGCGCGCGCCACGCCCTCCAGAGGTTCTGTCCCGAGAACGTCAGGTTGAGCCGCGACGCCCCGAGCCTGGCGGCCATGTCGCCCGAAAAGGTGTGGCTCAGCGACACGCTGCGCATGGTCAGCTGGGACGCGTCGAAGACCCCCGTCGGGTTGACCTCTCCGATCTCGTCGTAGCCGAGGAAGATCGGGTCGGTCTTCTCGTTGATCGCCCGCGTGTTGCGGAAGAACAGATGGGATCCCGCCGTGATGCCGTCCACCATGGTGTGCCCGCCCACGTACTGGAAGTCGATGTGGAGGCGCGTGTTGTCGTGGAAGGACATGGTCGCGTTGAGACCCAATTCGCGGGTCGGCACGGTCGAGCCCCGATACACCTCGGGTGCGGTCTCGCCGCTCGTGCACGGCACTGGGGCGCCGCCGCCCCGGGTGATGCGGGTGCCCGGGGCCGCGATCGGCCCACTCTCGCACATCACGTTGGTCGCGCGCGCCTCCAAGCCCGTGCCCACGATGTCGGACGACACGACCACGGGCAGGAAGATGGACCCGAGCGGGAATCCCACCGCGTGTCGCTGGCCCGTCCATCCGGTGGTGAAGTTGCGTCCGAACACCGGTATGGGGTCCAATCCGCCCAGATCCAGCACCTCGTTGCGGTTCGCGTGGAGCGACAACCCGAGCGCGAGTCCCACGGTCGAGCCTTGGATCGCGTCGACGTTGAGCCCGAGCTCGACGCCCTGGTTCTGAATCTCTCCGATGTTGCGGAGCTGGGAGCCGGGGAACCCGGTCGAGGGCTTTACCGGAACGCTGATCAGCGCGTTGGTTCGCCTCTGGTCGTAGTAGGTGAACTCGAGGCCAACCCGGTCGTTGAAGAGCCCGGCGTCGAAGCCGATCTCGGTCTCCACGCCGACTTCGGGTTGCACGTCGGAGTTGCCGAACGTCAGCGGGGTGACGCCCCCCGCGCCCTGGAATCCGGGCTCCGGCGCGTAGAGCTGCACGGCCGCGAACTGATCCGGCTGCTGGCCGGCCTTGCCCCAGGCCGCGCGGAGCCGCAGCGAGTTGAGCCAGTCCGCCCCCTGCAGGGCGGATTCCTCCGAAACCACCCAGCTTCCGCTCAGCTTGGGGTAGACGACGAAGTCGTAGTCGGCTCCGAAGGCGGAGTTGTCGTCGCCGCGCAGGGCACCGGTCAGGAAGATCCGATTCTGCCACGAGACCTGCTCCTGAACATACATCCCGACGGTCTTGTTGCTGGAGAAGCCATCGGAGGTCTCCCGGACCTCGCCCGCCGAGATCGTCTCAAGGCTGGGCACCGCGAAGCGCGTGCCGCGTCCCGCCAGCCATTCCGACGAGCGCTCGTAGTACTGGACGCCCGACGAGGTCGCCAACGAGAGTCCCGCGAGGGGCTCGTAGGTCAACGTTCCCGAGTAGTCGAAGCTGAGGTTGTCGGTGTTGCGGAACTCGAGTCTCTTGTCCCCCTGGCGGCCGCTGATGCCGACCCGGCCGGACGAGTGGCGATTCAGCCGAAATCCGTTGGTTTCCACCTGGTCCAGTCCGACGACCAGGCGGTGGGTGAGCCACTCGAACGGGCGGTGGGTGGCCGAGAGCGAGTAGATGCTGCGGTACACCTTCTGCCCGGAGTCGAGCAGCTCGTCGTACAGGTCCGGCAAGTACGCGATGTACCCGCGGAAGGGGCCGTCCAGCGCGTTGGGCGTGCCCGTGCCGATCTCGCACTGCCCGCCGGGGCAGGACCAGTGGAAGCCCGTGACGCGCGCGGGCTGGCGCCCGGTGGTGGTGTGGAGCTCCGAGCGGATGGTTCCGAAGCCGAGGTCGACGGTCAGGTCCTCGCGGGGCAGCCAATTGAGGTTCGCGCGCGCGTCGAGCCGGTCGTTGGTGTTGTTGGGGACGGGACCCTCGTCGAAGTCCCAGCCGGCGGTGAAGTGGTACCGGACCTCGTCGGTGCCGCCCGATACCGTGCCCACGGTTCCCATCGGCATGCCGATCTGGAAGTGCTCCAGGCCGAGGACCTCGTAGTCGCGCTGAAAGACGTTCACCTCCACGATCTCGCCGGGCGTGCACGGATCCGTGCCGCGGCCGGTGCAGGTGTAGAAGCTTCCCGGCCAGTGAGTTTTGGGGTCCCGGTACCAGTTCTGCCCCACCTTCGACATGAGGGTGAACACGGGCGCGCCCTGGGCGCCCCGCTTGGTGATGATGTTGATGACGCCGTTCGACGCCTCCGTGCCGTAGAGCGTCGCCGCCGCGGGACCCTTGATGATCTCGAGGGACTCGATGAGCTCGGGGCTGATGTCGTTCAGGCGCGAGGACGGACTCTGCGTGCCCACGCCCAAGGTTCCCTCGTCGCCCGGCCCGCCGCTGTTCACCCTCACGCCGTCAATGTAGATGAGGGGCTGTCCCGAGAGGACCATGGAGCCCGCGCCCCGGATGCGGATGTTGTTTCCGCCCCCGACGTGTCCGCCGCCGTAGGCGACGTTCACCCCGGGCACGGCCCCTCCGAGCATGGTTTCGAAGTTGTCGCGTGGAGCGATTTCGTGCGTCTCGGCCACCGGAAGGGAGCCGACCGTGGTCCCGAGGGAGCGGGCCTGCTGTTCTCCCGCCGTGCCCGTCACCACGATCTCGTCGAGGTTGATGGCGGTCTCGGCCAGGAGGAAGTTGACCTCGTTGAAGCCATCGGCGGTCACCGTCACCGTCTCCTCCGCGGTGCGCCGTCCGATCAGCGACGCCGTGAGGACGGCATCCCCCACCGGGACGTTCAGGAGGACGAACCGCCCCTCGTTGTTTGTGACTCCGTTGATGCCCGCGCCGGTCACCTGAATCTCGACTCCGCTAAGCGGGATGAGGCTGTTGGCGTCGGTGACCCGGCCGGTCACGGTCGCCGTGTTCTGCGCCGCCATGCCACCGGGCACCAGCAGAGGCAGACACGCCAGCAGGATGGACGTACTTCGCGGGAATCCGCGCGGGATCCTCCATTTCGCGCGTGGCCTTCGCGGATGGGATTCGAGCATTTTGACCTCCTCGCACGGGGTGGTTCGGGGGAAGGCGGGAGTCGCGTGAGGCGCCGGCCAACGACGTTGGACTACCGGATTCATCGAGCCGGGCCGTCCGGTGGGTCGGCACCCACCAGACGCCGGAATTGCGGGTTCTCGCGTAGGCTCTCGAAGTTGCGGTCCCGGGGCAGCGTGCGCATGCGCCCGGGGTTCAACTCGACCGCCCGGCCGAGCGACGCGAGCGCCTCCGCGTCCCTTCCCATGTCCGCCTGCACGGCGGCGAGCGCCACCCAGGCGTTGTCGTTCTCCGGGGACCTGTCGCGTGCGGCGATTGCGGCCGCCAAGGCCTCCTCCAGATCCCCCCGCGCCCGGATCGCGTTGGCGTCGCGCACCATCTGGCCGGAGCGGAAGAGGTTGAGCACCCGCCGCAGCTCCTCCAGCGGCCGGGGGTGGTCGTCCACCCGGATGTCCACCACCCGATCGCTGAACCCCCCGCTCCCCGCGCGCGGCGCCACCACCAGGAGGGCGCCCGACTGCATGCCGCGCGCGTCCCCGCCCGCGGCCTGTGCGGCGTCGAGCGCGTCCATGAGCCGTTCCGCCAGCGGCCCGTCGGACGACTCGAACGAGGTGGCCATGGCGTCGACCACTTCGGGACCCGTGAGGATGTTGCCCTGGGCGCAGTAGTCCCGTCCGCACCGGTGACCCTTCCAGTCGCTGGCCCCGGTTCCGGTCCAGGCCGCCGTGCGCCCCTCCATGTCCAGGATGGCCACCTGCCTTCGGTCGCGTCCCGCGTCGCTCGCCACCATCATGTCGAGCGCCTCCCGGGGCGTGTAGCCCCGCTCGATCAGGTCGACGCCGATCACGCCGTACATGGGGTTGGCGGAAGCCTGGTGCGCGATGACCGCCACCCCGCCCTTCGCGTGCATGGCCCGGTTGCCGGCGGCGAAGGCCTTGGACTGCACGCCCATGCCCAGCTGGCCCGTGCTCGGGTCGCGAGCGATGATGGAATAGGTCGCCAGGTAGTCGGGATCGTTCTCCTGCGCGCCGCCGTGCGCCGGCATCAACGGAGCGGTCGGAAGAAGGATCAGGAGGGCCCCGAGAGCTCGACTCCGTTTGGCGTCCGCGTTCATTCCAACCTCCGGTTGAGGGTGGCGACCCCGTCCACCGATCACGCCGGTTGCGGGCGGGTGTGGATCTCTGGCTTGGAGTCGCCGGCGGACACCGGCGGACCGGACGGCTTGGGTCACAATAGCGCGCCATCGCGGCGGCGGAAAGATTGGACCAGGCCCTGGCGGGTGCCCATCAGGCCGTGGACAAACTCCCCCCGGCATTCGAGCGGCGTGGCATCCGCGCTGGACCGCTTCGCTCGGCGTTGCCTTTCGTTTCAATAGCTCTACTATTGGGCCTCGGGGGCGCCTTGCCAGCCCGGCGCCTCGCCGCTCTCGGTGCTCGGGCGGATTCATCCACGGCCTGCTATGGTAGGTACTGCCCCTGTTCGTCTCCCCGTACGCGGAGTCCTGACGATGCCCCATCGCCCGATCCGTTTCCCGCTCGCCCTGATCGCCCTCGTCGTTGGCTGCGCTCCGGCCGAGGACGCCCCCGACTCGGCCGCCGCCGACGCCCGGACGCGGCTTCTCGCGCGCGCCGCGGAGCTCGAGCTGCCCGGCGAGTACGTGCTTCCGCCGGGAGACGCGCTGGTTCATTCGACGGCGGGGTTCGCCGCCATCCTGTGCTCGAACGTCTTCCTTTCCGGATTGGACCCGGACTTCGCCGCCGAGCACACCGGCTTCTTCAGCGCGCCCGCCGAGTACCGCGGCGCCGTGGTCGACCGGGTGATCGACCACGAGAACCAACGAGTGCACCTGACCCTGCCGGACGGCATGGTGCGGTCGGCCAAGCTGCACGGCGATCAGGGCTGTCTGGCCCTTCCCGTCGGCGAGGACGAACCCTACTACGAGCCGGTCGAGGTGGTCTCCACCCTCCCCCCGGCCGAGAGCACGCCATGGCCGCTTGGCGACCTGCTCCCGGACGAGCCCTTCCCGGCCGACGTCGACATGGACAAGGTCACGCAGGCGGTGGAGGCGGCCTTCGCGCCCCCCGAGGCGCTCACCGCCGCCTTCGTGGTCACCCACCGGGGACGTCTCCTGGCGGAGCGCTACCGGGAAGGCATCGGCCACGACACGCCGCTGGAGAGCTGGTCCATGAACAAGAGCCTGACCGGCACGCTCATGGGCATCCTGATCCAGAAGGGGGTCTACGACCTGTGGCAGTCCGCGCCGGTTCCGGAATGGCGCGCCGAGGGCGACCCGCGCCAGGCGATCCGCATCGGCGACATCATGCGGATGTCCTCCGGGCTGCGGTGTCGCAACCTGGGCGACCCCGGCGACGACCCGGACATCGGGTACCCCGACCACCTGTACCTCTATACGGGCACCGTCAACTCGTTCGAGTGGGCGGCCGGCAAACACCTTCAGTGGGAGCCCAATACGGTGGGACGGTACCGCAACTGCGACCCCGTCCTGACCAACTACCTGGTGCGTCTGGGCGTCGAGGAGCAGCTGGGCGAGAACTACCATCAGTTCCCGCAGCGGCATCTCTTCGACAAGCTGGGCATCCGCAACTTCCACGCGATGACCGACCCGTACGGCAACTTCCTGCTCCAAGGGTACGGGTTCGCCAGCGGACGCGACTGGGCCCGGTTGGCCAGCCTCTACCTGCGGGACGGTGTCGTCGACGGCGAGCGCATCCTCCCCGAGGGGTACGTCGAGTACGCGTCCACCCTCGCGCCCGCCTGGGTGGCCGACGGGCGCCCGGTCTACGGAGGCGCCTTCTTCTGGGTGAACGGAGATGGCGGGCTTCCCGTCCCGGAGAGCGCCTTCCGCATGGCGGGGGCGGGAGGGCAGAGCACGATCATCGTCCCCACGCACGACATGGTGGTGGTGCGGTTGGGGCACTACAGCGGATCCGGGCCCGGTGGCCGCGCTCTCGACGAGGCGCTCCGGCTGCTGATGGAGGCGGTGCCCGCGAGCTGAGCGTCGTCATCGAACCCGCGGAGCCGCCTTCGAGCGGTCCGTGGACGGGTTCTCGCTCCGGGAAACCCGATGTTGTATGCTTGGAGCGCGACCATGCATTCGGCCATCGGAATGCCACCCACGGGAGCGGAACGGATGAGCGCAAAGTTGGAGGCGATCTGGCTCAAGCGGGAACGCGGCGGCGAGATGAGCCCCGTCCGCGAGGTCACAGCGCGGGCGGCGGGCGGTCTGGAGGGCGACGCGAACTTCGGGCGAGCCCGGCGTCAGGTCACGCTCATCGAGAAGGAGGTGTTCGACGCCCTCGAGGGCGAGCTGGGCGCGCCCGTCGATCCGGCGCTGAGGCGCGCCAACCTGATGGTGAGCGGCGTGCGCCTGGCCGAGTCGCGAGACCGCAAGCTCCGCATCGGCGACTGCGTGCTTCAGGTGCGGGGCGAGACCCGGCCCTGCACCCTCATGGAGGAGCAGCTCACCGGCCTGCGCGACGCCCTCGACCCGGATTGGCGCGGGGGGGTCTTCTGCACGGTGTTGGACGACGCCCGAATCCGCGTCGGGGATGCGGTGCGCTGGGAGGACTGACGCGGACGACGATCACGGAGCGGACGCACGAAGCTGACGCCGATCCGCCCCGATCACTCAGGTGGTCGCCCGCCGGACCGCCGCACCGCGTTCCCGGCCGTTTCGGCGGCTCGAGTGCCATCCGCGGGTTGCTCCCCGGAGCCGTCCCCCGGGGGCGGTCGGCTGGACTCCCACGCCACGGCGCGCGGCACGAACGCGCCGTGGCGGGCTCCTCCGCTCTACCTCCGATTTCCTCCCGGAGGCGGTGTCGCCGTGTTCTGCGGGATCCCCTTCTCCTTCCACGGGTCGTTGACTCCGAGGCCTTCGCAGAAGTCGCCGGTGTCGAGGAAGTGGGTGTGCTCGCACTCGCGGGTAGCGCCCAGGCTGAGCAGGAGCTCCTCGGTCTCGGGATACGCGACGCGCACGAAGAACCCGGAGCGGCCGCCTCTCGCCATGTCCGCCGTCGACTGTCCCAGCCGGGTGATGGCGGTCACGTCGGCGCCCTTTTCCACCAAGTAGTTGATGAGCTCGTTGTCGCCCCGCGCGGCGGCGTAGTGGAGCGGCCGGTACAACCAGGAGTCGGCCAGGTTCACGTCCGCGCCATGCTCCTCGACCAGGTACTTGACGGTGTTGAGGAAGTTGTTGGGGACGCTGCGCACGCTGAAGGCGCCCAGCCCCTGCCAGCCGCCGCCGGCCGCCGCGTGAATGGGATAGGCGTTGAACGAGCCTTCGGGAATCCAGGGAAGGCCCGAGTCCTCCTGCTGCCGCCCGTCCTGCTGGCGGCGTTCGCGCATGCCCACCGCGGGCCAGCGCGTGGGGATGTCGGGGTCGGCGCCGTGGGCGGCGAGCAGCTTCATCGCTTCAATGTCCTGCGCGAAGGCGGCCCGGTAGAAGGGCGTCGCGCCCTCTAGGTTGATGCCCATCTTGGTAAGGCCGAACTCCCAGTACCACAGGTGCGTGTTGAGCTGGACGTTCGGGTCGGCGCCCGCGCCGAGGAGCGCCGCCAGGAGCTCCATGTACTCGGTGCGCTCGTTGTCGTGCGCGCGCGGCTGCGGGTAGTTCGACTTGGGCGCCCAGTGCGTCTGCAGCACCGCGAAGAGCGGCGACATGCCGTCGGTGTCGGCGGCGCGGTCGGGGTCTGCCCCACGCTCAACCAGCTCCATGGCCAGGTCGAACTGGCCGTTGAGGATGGTCATCAACAGCGGGCTGGTGCCGTCGCCGCTGCCCTGGTCGATGTCGGCGCCCCCGTCGAGCAGGGCCAGCGCCGCCTCCGCGTGTCCCTCGCGCGCGGCGTGCAGGAGGGCCGTCATGCCGCCCACCATGCCCACCAGCGTCTCCCGGTAGGGCGGGCGCGCCAGCGCGGGGCCGCCGGGGTAGTCGGGTCGATACTGGATGAGATCGTCGGGGTCGAAGTCCCGCCGGGCGTGGTCGGCGCGCAGGAACTCCCGTTGGGCCGCGATCGCCTCCCGCACCTGGGCGGGCGTCAACTCGGGCTCGCTGCCCGGCTCGGCTTCGAAGCGAAGTCCCTCGATGCGCTCGCGCAGGAGCTGGCTCGCCTCTCGGTCGAGGGCCACGTTGCGCAGCACGTCGACGACCTTGGTCGCCGCGTTCGGGTCGGCTCCGTGCCGGAGGAGTACCTCGATCGCCGGCGCACGGTTGGCCGAGGCCGCGAACATCAGGGGCGTTTGGCCCGAGGAGCCCTCGCGGGCGTTGGGATCGGCGCCGTGCTCCAACAACGCGTCGACCGCGTCCTCGCCACCCATGGCGCGCGCGGCTAGGTGGAGCGGCGTGGTTGCGCTGTTGGTGGTCGCCAGCGTCGCGTCCGCGCCCGCCGCCAGCAGCCGGCGCACCACCGCGCCGTGTCCGCCCTGACTGGCCAGGTGGAGGGGCGTGTACGCCCCGATTCGGGTCGTCGCGCCCACTTCGGCGCCCGCCGCCAGCAACGCGTCCACAACGTCGCCATGGCCCTCGAGCGCGGCTGCGTGCAACGCGGTCATGCCGTCGCCCTGGGCGCGGCTCGGGTCGGCGCCACCCGCCAAGAACGCCTGCACCGCCTCCGCGTCGCCCTGGCGGGCCGCACTCATCAGCCCACCGTCCTGGGCTTCCGCGGCACTGGCCGCCGAGATCAGCAGCACGGTCGCGCCGAGCCGTCCCATGCGGCGTCGCGCCGCTCGGCTCGCGGCCCTCACGATCCGGCCTCGCGCAGCGCGTCGGCGATGCCGCCCCTCGGGAAGGTGAGCGGGAACGTCCCGGCGCTGTCGCCGAAGGAGGCCATGTCGTCGTGTCCGATCCCCTGCATGAGGCTCACGAACACGTCGGCCATCGGCGTGCCCTTGGGGGCGCGCAGGTGCAGGTTGCCCTCCAGCGCGCCGTTGGCGCGTCCCATGAGGATGAGCGGGCAGCGGCGGTGGTTGTGCAGGTTGGGATCGCCCATCGACGAACCCCATACGATCGCGGTCTTGTCCAGCAGGGAGGCTTCGCCCTCCATCGTGTTCCTCATCTTCTCCAGGAAGTAGCCCATGAGGCTCAGCCTGTGGGTGTTGATGAGGTTGAAATCCATGATGTCGGCGGGAACGTTGCCGTGGTGCGAGGCCCCGTGGAACGACTTGTTGGTGCCGCTCGACGGGAAGGTGCGGTTGGACTGGTCGAACCCGACCTTGAAGGTGATGACCCGGGTCATGTCCGTCTGGAGCGCCAGCAGCTGAAGGTCGAACATCAGCTCCATGTGCTCCTCCCAGGAGTCGGGAACCCCCGACGGAGCCTCGGGCATCTCGCGCGCCTCGCCGCTGGTGTTGCGCTCCTCGACCAGCTCGATGCGGCGCTCCAGCTCGCGAATGTGCGTCAGGTACTCGTCCATCGCCCGGCGGTCGACCGCGCCCAGCTCCCGCCTGAGCCGCGCCACCTCGGCGGCGATCCAGTCGATGACGCTGCGGTCGGTGCGACGGCGGGCCGCGCGATCGGCCGCCGAGTCACCCGCGCCGAAGAGCTGCTCGAAGACCGCGCGCGGCTCGCGAATGGCCGGAAGCGGCTGGGTGGGGGAAGCCCACGCCACGGAGGTCGTGTAGGCGCAGTGGTAGTTGTAGGCGCACCCGCCCCCTCGGTCGATGGACTCGGTGGTGAGCTCCAGGGAGGGCAGGGCGGTGTCCTGACCGAAACGGCGCGCATGCAGCTGGTCGAGGGACGTGCCGAGATAGACGTCCGACCCCTGGGTCTGCTTGGGATGGGCCTGGGTCAGGAAGACCGCCGTCGTGCGATCATGGTCGCCGCCGATCTCCTCGGCCCGGTACGCCTCGGCCATGCGCGAGTCGGTGTTGCTGATCACCGTCAGGTACTCGCGGTACGGCTCGAGCGGCTTGAGCTGGCTGGTCGGCAGGAACTCGAAGTCGCGCCCCACCTTCTCGGGCGCGAACAGGAACTGCTGGTCTCCCCAGTCGCTTCCGCCCGCGCACCCCATGGACTCCTCGATGGCGACCAGCCGGGTGAAGTCGGTCGCCGCGCGGTCGCGCCAGATCCTCCCCGCGGGGACCATGGCGTCGAGCAGCGGAAGGGCAACGGAGGCGCCCGCGCCCCGGAGGAACGTACGGCGGGTAAGGTGCTTTCCGGTGATGAAGTTCATCGCTGCTCAACCTCCCTGGTGTTGGCTTCCGTGTCCACGGTGGCCTCGGTTCGTCTCATCCGGAAGGGATCGCTCTTCACGACCCCCAGGACGAAGGCGGACATCCTGTATCCCTCGGCCTCCGCGTTGTTCGCGATGGCTCGAATGGTGGGTTGATCGAAGTACTCGACGGGGCGGCCAATCGCGTACGCCAGCAGGTGCGCGGTGAAGTTGCGCACGAGCGGGATGGGTCGCTTCAGGATCGCCTGGGTCAGCTCCGCCGGGGTGGTGATGGGGGTGCCGTCGTAGAAGTCGCCGCGCGTGTCCAGCGCCACCATGTTCTCGCGGAGCCGCCAGCGTCCGGTCACGTCGTAGTTGTCGAGCGCGAGCCCGATGGGGTCCATGAAGCGGTGGCAGGCGTTGCAGGTCGGGTTGGCCCGGTGCCGCTCCATCCGCTCGCGGGTCGTGAGGCGGCGGCCGTCGGCCACTCCGGCCGTCTGGTCGAAGGCGGGAACGTTGGGTGGGGGGTGCGGGGGCGGCGTGCCCATCAACACTTCCATCACCCACTTCCCGCGCAGAACCGGCGAGGTGCGCGCGGACATCGAGGTGAGCAGCAGAACGCTGCCGTGGCCGAGAATGCCGCGCCGCCGGTCGTCGGGATAGGTGACCCGGCGGAAGTCGCCGCCGGTGACGCCTTCGATGCCGTAGTGGCGGGCGACGCGCTCGTTCAGGAAGGTGTAGTCGGCGCTGAAGAACTCGAGCAGGCCGCGGTCCTCCCGAACCAAGTGGTTGAAGAAGAGCTCGGTCTCCCGCACCAGGTCGTCGCTCAGCTGACCCGTGAAGTCGGGGTAGAGATAGGGCTCGGGGTTGTTCTTGGCGGCGTCCTGCAGGCGCAGCCACTGATGGGCGAAGCGGCTTCCCAGCGCCTCGGAGCGGGGATCGGCCAGCATGCGCCGCACCTGCGCCTCGAGCACGGCGTCGTCGGAGAGTCGCCCGCTCGCCGCGACCTCGATCAGCTCCTGGTCCGGCGCCGAGGCCCAGAGCAGGAAGGAGAGCCGGGACGCCAGGTCCAAACCGGTCAGGGCGTAGGTCTCGCCGGCCTCGGTCCCGGATGGCTCCCGCTCCAGGCGGAAGACGAAGGAGGGGCTCGCGAGCATCGCCTGGAGCGCCGTTCGCACCCCGATCTCGAACCCGCCCTCCTCGGATCCCTGGTCGTAGAACGCCATCAGCCCCGCCATGTCCTCGTCCGTGACGGGGCGCCGGTAGGCCTGCTCCGCCAAACTCGCGACGATCGACTCGGCGCAGGGGCGCTCCTCCGTCCCGGAGGCGGGCCGACACGAGAAGATCCTGCTCCGGCTGGGCGTGTCGGACACGCCGGTGATGTTGTCCGGGCCGGTGATCATCAGGTTGGCGAGGTGCGGGAGCGCGGTGATGCCGTAGTTGGCCCACTGCTGGGCGTCCTCCCCTCCCACGAACGACCAGTCGAAGGGGCTGAAGCGGTCGTCGTAGGGGCCGTCCATGCGACGCACGAAGGCCGCCGCCACCTGCCGCTGGCCCGCGCGCACGAAGATGGGTTCGGTCTCGAGCGGCACGCCGCCCTCGCCGTTGTGCGGGATCGGAATGACCGCCACCCCCTGGCCGTCGATGGAGAGATCCAGATCCTCGAAGCCGGTGCCCTGGCCGAACAGGGTCTCCACCGTGAAGACGTATTCGCCGTCGGCCGGGAAGTCGTGGGTGACCACCATCCCGCCGCGGGTGCCGAACGGGGTTCCCTCGATGTGGTCCCACGCGTGCTGCGAGACCTCGATGGGGTTGGTGTACTTCGCCGAGGCCGAGACCGCCGCCGCGTTGCCCACCGCGAGGCGGCTAACTTCGGTGGCGGC
This sequence comes from Longimicrobiales bacterium, assembly GCA_965221265.1. Taxonomy (GTDB): domain Bacteria; phylum Gemmatimonadota; class Gemmatimonadetes; order Longimicrobiales; family Gaopeijiaceae; genus BD2-11. The sequence goes on from OZ244873.1 coordinate 2,140,682, forward strand.
ACGCATGTAGGAGGCCAGCAGAGTCGTCGACAGCCCTTGGGCCGCGGACAGATTGTCGAAGCTGCCCAGCAGCACGTCCGCCGGGAGCCAGCGGCCGGCGTCGATGTCGAGCGCGAGCATGTCGCGCACGACGCGCTCGTACTCCGCGCGGCTGAGTCTCTGGAAGCGGCGGTTTCCGGGGTCGGGCCGGTGGGCCGCGGCCTCGTCGACCAAATGCTCCAAGGTCGAGGCCAGCACTTCGAGCGTGTCGCCCGCCGGGCGCGGGATCCCGGGGGGGGGCATCATGCCCGCGCGCAGCTTGCGGATCATGCGTTCGGCCGTCTCCGCCCGCTCCGGGGCTCGCTCCACGTCGAATCCCTGAAGGGAGAGGTTGCCGGTCAGCAGAGCGTCGTTGTGACAGACTTGGCAATACTGGGTCACGACGCGCGTCAGCACCGGGGATTCGATGGACGCCGCGGGCTTGGCGGCCGGGGCCCGCGCCGGATCCTCACGGGATGCCGCGGAGGGAAGGGACGGGGGGTCGCCGATGAACGCGAGCGCGACGCCCAGGGACGTAACGATGGCGAGTGTCCTCATGGTCTCCGCCTGAAGTCGCTTTGGGAGCTCTGCTCCGTGGGAGCCCCAATCCCTTGTTTGGGAGCCTGTGCTCTAGTATAAGACGGGCGGCCAACCGGGGCAAAGGTGGGGATCATCTTCGGCCACCGTCGCGAAGGTCGGGACACAGCGCCCGGAGGCGGTCGAGTTCCTCGCGCCCGACACGCGCGGTCGCCGGATCGGGGCCCTCCGGACCCGGGCTCATGATCGAACCCGGAGTGGACGCGTGACCGAGCCCGAGCGCGTGTCCCAACTCGTGCGCGGCGACGCGGCGCAGGTCGGCGGCATCGACGAAGCGGTGAATGCGGAGTTCGCGGCCGACCGTCACCCCGCCCACGCCGTCGCGCACCACGGCCTCGCGGTAGACGGCCGCTTCCGCCGTGTCGGGTGGCGGGATCGCGGAGAGCGCGCGGGCGCGGGCGTCGAACTCGGCCGCTTCGAGCATCGGGCGGACGCGCTCCAGCTCCGCCTCGATTCGCCGCCGCTCGTCGGTGCGGGCCTGCCGCTCGTCGTAGATGAAGCGGACGGGCATGCCCGCCGCCGGATCGTGGCGGAAGAGCGGCCGACCGACCGCGACCTCCCACATTCCGGCGGCCTCCGTCAACGCCAACTCCGCCCCGGCCGAATCGAGTCCGAACTCCGCATCCAGGCGCGCGAGGCGCCAGCCAAGAGGGATTTGGCAGGGCATGGCCGATCCCTCCGTCGGGAGGTCGACCCAGTCGGAGTCGGCGTAGGTCGGCCGCGTGAGCGGCCCCCCCTCGTCCTCGCCCTCGGGTTGCGCCAGGGACAGCCAGACCATGAAGCCGCACACGGCGGACGTCGCCGCCAACCGGGGTAGGGACATCTTCATGGCGTTGGGCTCCGGGGCGATTCGCGCAGGACGTGGACTTGGCGCCCGCCAAGGAATCGTACGCGAACGCGAACCGCCCGCCCATCCTCGACGCCCGATTCGTCCGCAACCCGTTGCCCCCGGGCGTCGCGGAACGGCAGGGGCCGACGGGCGGGCTTGTTCGTTCCGCCGGCACCCTCCTAGTGTGACTCATGTTCGCACCCAACGCCAATGATCGCTTCAAGGCGCGGTGGGGAGATCGACTGGCTTGGTCGATCATGGTCGCCGTGTTCGTCCACGTGGCCGGGTTCGCCTTGCTTCCGGGATGGCGTCTCCGCGACTTGGCGCCCGAGTCCGCCTTCGGTGCCCAAGGTATCGATTGGATCGTGCTCCAGCCTCCCGGCCGGGCTCCGGGCGTCGAGCCCGTTCCGACGGCGGTCCTCTCGGCCGCGGGCGGGGACTCGGCGGCGGACGCGGCGGTCGAGCGGGACGATCCGACGCCCGACTTGCGGGCCGCCGGCGTTGCGGATGCCGGCCGCGCGGGTCGCGCGGCCAGCCTGCGGAATCGTCTGCGCGGGCGCTCCGCCCCCCGGCCGGTCGTCGCCGAACCGGAGCTGGATCTCGCGGAGCGCGAGGCCCGCGTCGATCCACGGGACGACGCCACCCCCAACGAGGACGCCCTGTCCATCGAGGGCACGGCCTCCACGGCCTCGCCCGAATCTCCGGGGGACCCCGGCGAGCTGGATCTGGACCGACTCGCCGTGCTCGAACCCGCACTTTCGCTGACGTCACTCTCGGCGTGGGTTCTGGTGCGCAATCCCGATGAGGTGATGGAGTTCATGCGTCGATCCGCGGCGAGGGCGGGCTTGGCCGAGGACGACTTCCGGACGGTGCGGGTGACGCTTTGGATTGACCGCACGGGATCGGTGGAGTGGTCCGAGATCATGGATTCCAGCGGAGACGGGCGCGTCGACGAGATCGCGCTCGAGCTCGTCAACGAGGTGATTTCGTTTCGGCCCGCCAGGGAGGGCGGCATGCCGGTGGCGCGGTCCGCGGTCTTCAGCATTCCCTTCCCATGGACATGAGGCGTCCGCGTCGGGCTGGCGCCGTCGTGCTGGCGGGACTGCTGCTCTGGGGCTGCGCGGCCGGCCGCGGGCCCTCCGGGCCGGTGCGGTCTCCGACCGGCATCGTCTATCCTCCGGGAGCGCCACCCGTCGAGACCCGGTTTTCCCAGACGGCCACCCTGTACCTCAACATCAACGGCGAGGAGCGCGCCGCGCTCGCGCAGGCCCTCGAGGGCATCGACGTCGATCCGGGCAACTCGATCCACTACTTTCTCGCGGGGGTGGCCGGGGCCAGGCTCGGCGATTACCGGGAAGCCGACCAGTGGTTCCTCGAGGCCGAGCGCATCTACCCCGCGTACGAGCTCGACATCGAGCCGGAGCGGGAAGCCGCTTGGGCCAGGGCCTTCAACGCGGGCTTGGAGGCGTACGCGGCCGGAGCGTTGGAGGCGGCCGCCGAGCACTGGGTCGAGGCCACGACGATCTACGACCTGCGGCCCGCGGCCCATCGCAACCTGGCCAGCCTCCTGGTGGAGCTGGGGCGCGAAGCCGAGGCGATCCGCGTGTACGAGGATGCGCTCGCGGGCTTGGAGCGGCGCCCCGCCACGCGCGTGCTGGAGGAGGCCGAGGCGCGCGAACGGGAGATGTTGCGCGCGGACACGGAGGACCGTCTGGTGCCGCTCCTCCTCGCCTCCGGGCGCTTCGGCGACGCCGAACCGCTGCTCAGGCGGCGGCTGGTCCGGGATCCCGGGAACATTCGAGCCCGCAGCGATCTCGCGGGAACCTTGGAGGCGCTGGGACGCGCCGAGGAGGCGGCCGAGGTCTACGCCGCCCTCCTGACCGACGAGTCGCTGGCGGCCGCCGACCTGTTCAACCTGGGGATCGCGCTCTTCCGGTCCTCGCGCTACGAGCGGGCGGGGCGGGCGTTCGAGCTGCTCACGGAGAAGCAGCCCGACTCGCGGGACGCTTGGTTCAACTACGCGAACGCGCTGTTCGCGGCCGAATCGTGGACGGAGCTGGCCGCCGTCGGTCATCGCCTTCTGGCGGTCGATCCGCTGAGCGAGGCGGCGCACCTCATCACGGCGCGGGCGCGGTTGGAGGTTGGAGACGAAGCCGGCGCGCGCGCCGGGGTGGCCCGTGCCGACAGTCTGCCGGTCCACGTCGATGGGTTGAGGCTGCGCGTGACCGACGAGGGAACCGTGGTACGGGGACGGATCGTTGGGAACGCGCTGCCGGAGGGAGCTCCGGTGCGGTTGCGCTTCACGTTCCACGACAACGCCGGGGTGCTGGGAGAGCGGTCGTTGGAGGTCGCGGCCCCGGCCCCGGGGGCCAGCTCCGAGTTCCAGGTCTTCATTGACGGACGCGGTCTTGGCTACCGGTACGAGCTCGAAGCGGCCCGGCCCGTGGGGGGGGAGCGCTTCGCCGCCTCGGCGTCGACCCCTCAGGGCCGGCGGCAGGCGGCGCGGGAGGCGCGCCGGTGGTCGATCGGTTGGACGGTGAGGATCAACTCGTCACCGTCGACGACATCGATGGGCTCCGACAAGACGCACCCCTGGGCGAGGAAGTCCATCAGGAAGTACACCCGGCCCATCAGGTTCCATCGGAAGCTGAACGTGTCGCGGTTGAGCGCCTCCACCATGCCCAGCCGGTTCTGGTAGGCATCGCTCCACACGTAGATGGTGACCGCGTTCCGGCTTTGGTTGCGAACCTCCACCGAGATGGCCTCCGCGCGACCCGAGGACGGGGGGGGCTCGCTCCGGGCGGAGGCGCATCCGGCCAAGGCCGCCAGCGGGAGGAGCAGCCCGGCGACGATTCCACCGGCCGCCGGCGTTCCGCGGGGGAAACCGCGCGCGCTTGACGGCGGAGGCGATCTCGTGTGGCTTGCTTTCGGCATGGCCCTACCTCCGGACGTGCCCACGCCCGCCGGGTCTTCCGGTGGATGCCGGCCCCGTTCGGACGCGAGCTGGGCGCGACGCTTCGGGATCGAGTATACTGAACGCGTGTGCCCAGGTTGGGTCCTGATAGGCCACACGGACCGGTGGAGGTCCCATGAGCTCGCTTTCGGGTACGAGACGCCGCAATCCGGGCCGCCGCCCGCGCGCGAGGTCGCGCCTGCGCGGATCTTCGCTGACGGGACCTTTGCTGACACTTGTCGCGGGCGGCGTCCTCGCGACCGACCCCGCCACCGCCCAGCGTCCCCTGCACGGGGTGGTCGCCGATCAGGCCACGCTCTCCCTCATCGATTCCGCGCGCGTGACGGTGGTTGGCACCGAGCTCGAGGCGGTCACCGGAGGGGACGGCACCTTTTCGTTCGACGGCGTGCCCATCGGCTCGCTTGCCGTGCGCATTGAGGCACCCGGCTATCCCGCGCTGGTGGAGCAGGTCGAGGTGGCTCGCGACGTGGTGCTCTACATGCAGGTCATGATGCCTCGCGCCGACGCCCTCCTGGGACGCCTGGCGACTCCGCCGGCCGACGCCGGCCAGGCCAGAACCGCAGCCGAACTGGTGGCCCGGGAGATCCTGGACATGAACCCGAACACCGGGAACCTGGGCCTGAACACCAACCCGGTGCGGTTGCGCGGCACCCGAACCTTTGGGTCCGGTGGCGAACCGGCCGTGTTTCTCGACGGCGTCCGAATCGGAACCTTCGGCCCGGCCATGGAGGTGCTGAGCCAGATCCCCGCGGGGGACGTCAGGAACATCCGAGTGCGGCGCGGGCCGGCCTCGACCCTTCTCGACGGCTCCGCGGACGGCTCCATCCATATCGAAACCCGATCCGGGTCCGGATGAGCGCGCGGACTGGTTCACGCGGCCGGCCGTCGCGTTCCAAACGCGTGTTTGACACGGCGAACCGCCCTCCGTATCAGTCAGGAGGGTGATCATGCTCACCGATCGCGATTGCGGAATGCCGGAGGAAATCCGCTGCCGGCGTCGCCGGGATGGGTACGCTGCCTCGCTTGCCAATCGCCCGCAGCGTGTCCCGCGCGACCCCCTTGCCGAGCACCAGTCCCGTGCCCGCTTCCCACTCGGCCGCCGCATCGAGCTCCGTCTCGGCGTGGCGTCCCGCCATCCCCACCTTGGAGGAGCCATGCATCGACCACTTTGTCTCATTCCCCTGTTCGCGGTGGCCTTCGCCACGCTTGTGCCGGGGGTTCGGGCGCAGCAGGCAACCCTGACGGGAACGGTAACCGACCGGCAAACCGGCGAACCTCTCGCCGCCGTCCAAGTCTTCATCGCGGAGCCCAGCATCGGCGCCCTCACTCAGCAGAACGGGCGCTATCTGCTGGCGGGCGTTCCCGTCGGCACCCACTCGGTGACGGCTCAACGCATCGGGTACGCCTCCGCGACCCTCGCGGTGACGGTTTCGGCCGACGAGACCACCCTGTTGGACTTCCAGCTCACCGAGGAAGCCCTTGGGCTCGACGAGATCATCGTGACCGGCACGCCCGGCGGCACGCAGAGACGGGCCATCGGCAACGCGGTGGCCACGCTGGAGGCGGCCCAGGTCACGCAGGAGATCGCCGTCCTCAACATGCAGGACCTGCTGACCGCCCGGACGCCCGGCGTCCAGTTCGCCCGGGCAACCGGAAACGTCGGGACGGGCTCGGCCATCGAGGTTCGGGGCACGGGGAGCTTCAACCTGGGCTCCAACCCCCTCATCTACGTGGATGGCGTGCGCGTCAACAACAACTCCCAGGCCGGGCCCGATCTGGGCAACGAGCGGGAGGTCAACGTCCTCAACGACTTCAATCCGCAGGACATCGAGAGCATCGAGATCATCAAGGGGCCCGCGGCGGCCACCCTCTACGGGACGGAGGCATCCGCCGGAGTGATCCAGATCATCACCAAGCGCGGCGCCGATGGCGATGCCCAGTTCGACGCCTCCATCCGCATGGGAACGAACTACTTGCGTGATCCCGCGGCGCGGATCGGCACCAAATGGACGTGTCAGGACAGCTTCGATCCGCCTTGCCGCGAGGGCGAGGGACTCGTGCCCTACAACGCGTACGAGGAATCGAACATCCTGATCGAACAGGGGGCCTTCCCGTGGCCGCAGGACGCGCTCTTCCAGAACGGCCTCAGCCAGAGCTACAACCTGGGCGTGCGCGGGGGAACCCAGAACTACCGCTACTTCCTCTCGGGGAATTACGACAACGACGAGGGCATCACCTACTACAACTGGAACAAGGCGTTGCGCCTGCGCGCCAACGTGGGCGTCGTCTTCTCGGAGAACTTCTCGCTCGACGTCTCCACGGGCTTCGTGGACGGCAAGACCCGGTTCCTGTCGCCGGCCGATGGCGACGGCGGCATTTGGGAGGACTTGGCGTGGGGCAACGGCTTCTGCTATCCGCGCATCAACGGGCGCGACGCGTGCTCTCGCTTGATGGGCTTCCAGGAGCACCTGCCCTCGGACGTGGCCAAACTGGAGGCGACGCGCGAGTTCAGCCGGTTCACGGGCAGCGGCACGCTCAACTTCACCGGTGGGGAATGGCTGTCGTCGCGGGTGGTGGTGGGCCTCGACAAGGGCTGGGACGAGAACAACGTGCTCTGGCCCCTCGAGGTGCAGCTCTCCCCGGTCTACGAGGAGACCGCGTCGGGACTGGTCGTGCTCGAACGGCCGGTGACCACCAACTTCACCGCGGACTGGGCCGCCACCGCGCGGATTCCCCTGACCGACTCCTGGGGCACCGCGACCTCGGTGGGTGCCCAGTACTACTTCGAGCGGCTCTCCATGCTCGGCACCACCGGGCGCGGATTCGCCTCTCCCTTCTCGCGCACGGTCAACCAAACGCCGCCGGCGAGCGCCGATCTCAACTTCGATTTCGTCGAAAACAAGTCGATCGGCTTCTACGTGCAGGAGGAGCTCAGCCACAACGACCGAATCTTCCTCACCGGCGCCGTGCGTCTGGACGACAACTCCGCCTTCGGCACGGACTTCGAGCCCGGAATCTACCCGAAGATGTCGGCCACCTGGGTCATGTCCGAGGAGAGCTTCTGGAACTTCGACATGGTCAACTCCTTCCGCCTGCGGGGGGCGTGGGGCCGGGCGGGGCGTCAGCCGGACGCCTTCGCCGGCACCAACCAATACAGCGTGATCCCGGGCGCGGGCGGCACCACCGCCCTCGACCCCTCCAATCCGGGGAACCCCGCCGTGGGTCCGGAGCGCAGCACGGAGCTGGAGGTCGGGTTCGACGTGGCTCTGCTGGGCGACCGCGTTTCCGCCGAGTTCACCTACTTCGACCAGAAGAACGAGGACGCGCTCCTGGCGGTGCCTCTTCCGCCCAGCCTTGGTTTCGGCGGGGTCACGCAGCGGAACCTGGGACGCATCGACAACTGGGGCTGGGAGGCCTCCGTGAACACCCGCCTATACGAGCGCCCCGGCATGTCCATCCATCTGGGGCTGACCGGCTCGTACGTCATGAACCAGATCAAGGACCTGGGCAGCTTCGCGGGGACCCGCGAGATCCGGATCGGGCTTCCGTATCCGAACTACTCCGAGCCCAGGTACTACGTGATGTCGGCGCAGTTCGACCCCAACGGTCCCATCCGCAACGCGTACGACGAGAACGTCAGCGCGATGTGCGACGCGGGCGTGATCATCGGTCCCGACGGGACTCCGGCGACCGTTCCCTCGGGCACCGGGCCGACCGACCAATACGGCGTGATCCTGGGGGGACCGATCGTGCCGTGCGAGGACGCCGGGTACAACATCATGGCGGGCCCGGCCTTCTTCCCGTACCGCTTCTCCATCAACCCCAGCGTCAGCCTGTTCGACAATACCGTCTCCATCCACGTCCTTGCCGACGGCGGTTATGGCAAGGTGGGGTTGGACGGCGCCCAGGAGTGGGGACACCGGTACAACAACAGCTACGACTCCCGCTGCGAATGCGACCCGGTCTGGGTGGCGGGCGACCGGTATCGGTCCCAGGCCACGTGGGGATACTTCGACGCCGACTTCTGGAAGCTGCGCGAGGTGGGCGTGCGCTACAACTTCTCGGAAGCCATGGCGAACTCCATCGGAGCTTCGCGCGCGTCGCTGTCCTTCTCGGGCCGTGAGCTCCTCACGATCTGGCAGCGACAGAAGGAGGTGGGGAACTTCCTCGGCACGCAGGCGGGGAATCCCGGTCTTCCGGTTCTCGATCCCGAAATGGGGACGTCCGATTTCGGCAGCGCCAACCACCGACTCATGGCGCCGCTCACCAGCATGCACCTCGAGCTGCGGGTCACCTTCTGAGTCATGTCCCGAACGAATTCCGTCGGAGGATGAATGCATACGAACAGCTTTCCCGAGGACGCGCGCCGAGCGCGCTGGACGCGGCGAACGCTCGCCATCTTGGCGACCGCCCTCCCGCTCGCGGCTCTGGGCGCGTGCGGCGACGTGCTGGAGGTGGACCTGCCCGCCCAGCTTACGGACGACGCGCTGACCGACCCGGCCGGGGCCGAGACCCAGATCAACACCATCATCACGCACTTTCAAAACACCTACAACGACTACGTCTGGGAGATTCACGGCCGCGAGGATGGCGGCGAGGTCTACCTGTGCAGCGGCGGGACCGACTGTGGCCACTTCCAGTACAACTATGAGTTCGGATACCTCGATTTCATGACCGCGCGCCGTTTCGCGGCGAGCCTGCACGAAAAGCTCGAGAGCGAGTGGACGGCGGACCAGGTCCCGAATCGGGCCCGGTATCTGGCCATCGCGTCCCTCTACGAGGGGGCCGTGTTCAACCTGATGGGCTCGACGATGTGCGAGGTCTCCGTGGACGGCGGACCGTTGATGTCGCCCGCGGAGACGCTGGCCATGGCCGAGGACCGGCTGACGCGCGCGCTGGGCGAGATCGGCGGTTCGGGCGACTTCGAGATGCCCTTCGACATCGCCTCCAGCGCCCAAGCCATGGCGTACGGGCTGCGGGCGCAGGCGCGCTGGATGGCCGGGGACGGCTCGGGCGCGCTGGCCGACGCCCAGCAGGTGCCCCAGGGGTTCACCGCGTACGTAACCCGGGATGCGGGCGACCCGGTGCGGCGCAACAAACCCTTCTACGCGGGCACCTTCATTCACTACGGCGAGCTGTACGGCGTCATCGACTGGTGGGAGGGAGCGCCCAACCCGGTGACCGGCCAGTCCTGGCCCGACGTGATCCCCTTCACCGGTTATCTCAACTTGGGGATCCTGCCCGATGGACGGGCGATCCGCGCCGACGGCATCCCGATCCGAACCGCGGGCGAGTACCGTACGATGGACGAGGACGACGCGGTGCCCGATACGCGCGTGCGTCACATGCGGGCGGAAATCCAAGGGGTCGGCGTGGAATCGCAGGTCAACGCCAAGTACGACGGGGAGGGTGCCGACATTCCTCTCGTCAACTGGAAGGAGATGGTGCTGATCCGTGCCGAGGTGGAGGGGGGTCAGGGGGCGATCGACCGGGTCAACGAGATTCGGGCGGCCGACGGGCTGCCGCGGGTGACCTACGCCAATGCGGGGGACGCGGAGGAGATCCGGAACATGATCATCGAGGAGCGCCGCCGGGCGCTCTTCCTCGAGGCCCGCTATTTCATGACCAAGCTGCGGAACCCGGACCTGCTGTGGTTCCCGAGGGACGACGGAGCCACGCTGCGCGGCGGGCATCAGCTTCAGGGCGGGGTTCGCTTTCTCATGCCCGAGAACGAGTACCACCTGAACGACAACCTGACCATTGCCGATCGCGGCACGCTCTGCGATCCGGCGACCCGGCCCGTGAACTTCTAGCAGTCCGTGGATGAATCCGCCCGAGCACCGAGAGGGGCGTGGCGCCGGGCTGGCAAGGCGCTTTGAAGGCCGAATGGCAGAGCTATTGGGCCGAAGAGCAACGCGGAGCGCAGCGGTCCAGCGCGGATGCCACGCCGCTCGAATGCCGGGGGGAGTTGGTCCACGGGCTGCCAGCCAGGGAGTCCGGCGACATGGCTCGGGCGCGCCTTGGGGGGTGGGCGCCCGAGCCATGTTCGTCCGAGCCGGTTCCCGCGGTCAACGTCACGTCGGACGGGTCGGTGGGACACCGCATCCCGGGGAGGACGTCGTGAACATGTTCCCGCCTCCAGCCATGGGCCGTGCGCGGGTGTCGGCGTGGACGCGTTGGTGTGCGGCGCTCGCCGCGTCGTTGTCGATGGTTGGTTGTGCGCGGGCCCCCGGGGAAGTCCCCGCCTCGAACGTGGACGGCGGCGCCAAGGGGGGTGACGACCGGACCGGCCACTACCAAGTGGTGGAGGGGTGGTGGAAGCCGGCGGCCAGCCACGACCCGGAATGGACATGGGGGCGGGTCGCGGGCGTGGCGGTGGACAACCCGGACCGCATCATCGTGGTGACCCGGGGCGACCTGCCGGTGAACTTCGACGACGACCGTCCCTGGGCGGAGCAGGCGCGCCCGGGCAACTTCATCGTCGTGGTCGACCGCGACGGCAACATCATTGAGAACTGGAGCCAGTGGAACTCCATCCTGCGCGAGCCGCACACGGTCTACATCAGCCCCTACGATCCGGAGCGCCACGTGTGGGTGATCGACAACCGTCGCATGCGGATCTTCAAGTTCACCAACGACGGCCGCGAGCTGGTGATGGAGCTGGGGGACCCGAACCCGCCCACGACCCTGGAGGAGGCGCGCGCCAACGACGAACCCTACGCGTTCGGGCGCCAAGCCGACATCGCCTTCCTGCCCGACGGGAGCTTCTACGTGGCGGACGGCTACTGGAAGACGCGCGTGGTCAAGTTCAGCGCCGAAGGCGAGTACCTGATGGAGTGGGGCAGCCCGGGCGACGGTCCCGGGGAGTTCAACCTGCTACATAGCATCGCCGTGGACGCGGACCGGCGCGTCTACGTGGCCGATCGCCGCAACAGCCGCATTCAGGTGTTCACCGAGGACGGGGGGTTCATCGAGGAGTGGCCGGGCATTCTCGACCCGGTGAACATCCACATTGACGAGAGCCACGCCGTCTGGGTGCTGGACGCCACACTGAACCGGCTGCTCAAGTACGACCGTCAGGGGAGGTTGCTGGACGTCTGGGGGGCGTACGGCGAGGCCGGCGCCATTGGTCGTCCGCCGTGGCCGGGCGGGTTGGTGCTGCCCCACCAGGCGGCCGTGGACCAGGAGGGCAACCTGTACGTCGCCTCCTACAACGGCGGGCACGTGCAGAAGTTCGTGCCCCGGCCGGGCGCGGATCCGAGCCGGCTGCTGGGGCAGCCCGTGCTGCCGCGCTGAGGCGGAAGCGACGCTCCCCCGCTTGCCCCGCCCCCGTCCCCGCGCACATCTTGCCGGCCATGTCCAACCCGGCCCCATCCCGCTTCCGCTTCCTCCCGCGCACCCGTGACGGGCGCATCGCCGTGGTCGCGTTCGTCGCGCTCTTCATGCTCGCCATGCCGCCGGTGACGCACTCGGTGCTGAACCGCATCGAGCCGACCCTCGCGGGGATGCCGTTCCTCTACGTCGCGCTCTTCGTGGTCTACGCGGCGCTCATCGGCGTGCTGGCGTGGGCCTACCGGCGGGGCCTCTAGCAGCCCGTGGACAAACTCCCCCCGGCATTCGAGCGGCGTGGCATCCGCGCTGGACGGCTGCGCTCCGCGTTGCTCTTCGGCCCAATAGCTCTACCATTGGGCCTTCAAGGCGCCTTGCCAGCCCGGCGCCCCGCCCCTCTCGGTGCTTGGGCGGATTCATCCACGGACTGCTTGCAACCCGTGAACGAACCGCCCGTGGACGAGCCGCCCCCCGCGTTCGAGCGGCGCGGTAGGCGAACCCGGAGCGGCGCGCGGACCCGTCCCGTCCACCGCGACCGGTCGCGGCGTCGCGCCGAGGCCCACCGCTGATGGAACCCTGGGTCGTCGCCACCAGCCTCATCTTCATCTACCTGCTGGTCACCCTCGGCGTCGCGGTCGTGGCCAACCGCCACATGTCGGTCGACTTGGAGGATTTTCTCCTGGCGGGTCGGCGCACGGGCTTCGTCGTCCTCTACCTGACGGTGGTCGCGACCTTCCACTCGGCGTTCGCGTTCCTGGGCTCGGGCGGCTTCTTCTACACCCACGGCGTCGGCTTCTGGGCGGCAGGGGCGTGGACGGTGCTGGTGGGCGCCATCACGTACGTGGTGGGCACCCGCATCTGGGCGTTGGGCAAGGCGTTCGGCTACATCACCCCGGCCGACATGCTGGCCGACTTCTACGAATCCGAGGCGGTGCGGGTGGCCATCGCGCTCTTCTCGGTCCTGTTCACCATTCTCTACATCCAGGTTCAGGCGCTCGCGCTGGGCTACATCGTGGAGGTCGCCTCGGACGGGCGCATTTCGTTCGAGGTGGGGGTGTTCGCGATGCTCGCGGTGGCGGCCGCGCACTTGGCGATCGGTGGGCTGCGCGCCGTCTACTGGACGGACGTCATGCAGGGCGTCTGGATGTACGTGGCGGTCTGGGCGGGCGCGCTGGTGCTCTCCTTCGAGCTGTTCGGAGGGCCGGTCGAACTCTGGCGCGCCGTGGCGGACCAGCGCCCCGAGCTGCTCACCCTGCCCGGACCGGAGGGCCTCTTCACGCCGGGAATCTGGGTGGGGATGGTGATCACCCTCTCCTTCGGCATCGTCCTGCAGCCCCACATGATGATCCGCTACTACACGGCGGTGGATGGCCGGACGCTCAAGCTGCTGGGGGCCACCACGCCCATCTACCTGATGACGCTCTACATTCCGGCCGCGCTGGTCGGCCTGGGCGGCGCCCTCGTGCTCCCCGATCTCGCCCAGGCGGACCGCATCTTCCCCGAGCTCCTCTTCTCCTTCGCGCCCCCTTGGCTGACCGGCCTCATCCTCGCGGGGGCGGCCGCCGCCGCCATGTCCACCCTGGATTCCATCCTCCACGCCAACATGACCGTGCTGACCCGCGACGTGTACCAGCGCTACCTGGTGCGCGACCGCGGCCAGAAGCACTACGTGCGCGTCGGACAGGCGATCGTGCTTGTGCTTCTGGGGGTGGCCTACTGGCTGTCGCTGCAGGAGGGCGCGCTGCTGGTGAGCATCATCAACCTGTCGGGCTCGGGCGCGCTTCAGCTGCTGCCGGCCATCCTCGGAATCTGCTTCCCGGGCGGCCGCTCGCTGAGCAGGGCGGGCGTGTTGGCGGGCCTGGGGGCGGGGGTGGCCACCCTGTGGTGGTCCCTCCTCGTCGATCCGAACCCGATGGGCATCCACGGGGGCCTCTGGGGACTCGCCGCCAACTTCGCGGTGGCCGTGGCCGTGTCGGCCGTCACCGCGCCGCCCTCGGCCGAGACCGTCGAGCGGGTGCACGGCGAGGTGGAGCGGTTCGTGTACGGGGAGGAGTGACGGGGAGACGCCTGGAGCGCGGGAGTGCCCGCCCTCCTACCGAAACTCCTCCATCAGCGCGTCCAGCCGCTCGCTTCCCGGGCAGAGATCGTCGTGGGCCAGTTCGGCGAGCGGCGTCGACGTGGTCGCGTTGTCGTCGTGCATGTCCTCGCCGGCGGGGTCCAGGAAGAGGAGGCCCGTCACCACCTCGCCCCGCCGCTGCAGGGTGCGGTAGTGCCGGTAGGCGGACAGGCGGTCGGTGGGATCGTAGTCCTCGGGGACTCTGCGGAAGCGCACCAAACTACCGTCGTGCATGGTGATGGCGGTGCGGCTCCCCTCCTCCTGGGAGGCCGTGATCTCGGAGCGGATGGGCACGAAGTCCACGGGCGCGAGCTCGTGCCCGTGGTCGCGGGTGTAGAGGTAGCTCTTGGTGGATCCCACGTGGTCGTTGAAGGTGACGCACGGCGAGATCACGTCGAGGAAGGCGAAGCCCTTGTGCCGGAGCCCCGCCTTGAGCAGGGGGACCAGCTGCCCCTTGTCGCCCGAAAAGCCTCGGGCCACGAACGTGGCGCCCAGGGTGAGCGCCAAGGCCACCGGGTCGATGGGTTCGCTGCGGTTGGGCACCCCCCGCTTGGAGCGGGAACCGACGTCGGCCGAGGCGGAGAACTGACCCTTGGTGAGCCCGTAGACGCCGTTGTTCTCCAACACGTACAGCATGTTGACGTTGCGGCGGATGGCGTGGCAGAACTGGCCCAGGCCGATGGAGAGCGAGTCGCCGTCGCCGGAAATGCCGATGTAGTGGAGGTCCCGGTTGGCCGCGTTGGCCCCCGTGGCGAGGGCCGGCATGCGGCCATGCACGCCGTTGAACCCGTGCGCCTCGTCGACGAAGTACGCGGGTGTCTTGGCCGAGCAGCCGATTCCGCTCAGCTTGGCGATGCGATGCGGGGGGATGGAGAGCTCGTGGAAGGCCTGGACGATCGCGGCCGTGACCGAATCGTGGCCGCACCCGGCGCACAGGGTCGAGATGGCGCCCTCGTAGTCGCGCAGGTGGAGGCCGAGGTCGTTGGTGCCCAGGCCGGGGTGCCGGACCTCGGGTTTGGCGATATGGGTCATGCCACCGCCCCCTCCGGCCGCTCCACCGCCGGTCGCGCCCGGGTCTCGGCGGGGGCCCGGCGCAGGTGCTGGTTCACTTCGCCGGCCACGAAGGCCGCGCTCAGGGGGAAGCCCCCGTAGTCGAGCACGGAGGACAGGCGCGCCGGGTCGACCTCGGTCTCGCTCAGCAGCAACCTTCTGAGCTGGGCGTCGCGGTTCTGTTCCACCACGAAGTTGAGCTCGTGGGCGTCCAGGAACTCGCGCACGAGGTCGTCGAAGGGGAAGCCGCGCACGCGCATGTAGTTGACGGGCAGACCCTGCCGTTCGAGGACGTCGGCCGCCTCGCGCACGGCCGCGTCGCACGAACCCAGGGTCACCAGCGCCATGGTCGCGCCCTCGCGCATGCGCACCACCGGCGCGGGCACCTCGCTGGCGGCCGAGTCGATCTTGCGGCCCAGTCGGTCCATGACCTCGGCGTACTCGTCGGCGTCCTCGGTGTAGGTCCCGCGGCTGGTGTGCCCCGAACCGCGCGTGAAGTACGCCCCCTTGGGGTGCGCTCCAGGCAGCGTGCGGTAGGGGATGCCGTCGCCATCCACGTCCATGTACCGGTGGAAGGCGTCCATCTTCTCCAGCTCCGCGGCCCCCAGCACCTTCCCCCGGTCGGGTACGAAGCCGTCGTCCCAGCTCAGCTTGGGGATCATCCAGTCGTTCATGCCGATGTCGAGGTCCTGAACCAGGAAGACCGGGGTCTGGAAGCGCTCGGCCAGGTCGAAGGCCTCGACCGCCATGTGGAACGACTCCTCCGGATCGGCCGGGAAGAGCGCGATGTGCTTGGTGTCGCCGTGCGAGGCGTAGGCGACCGCGGCGATGTCCCCCTGTTGCGTGCGCGTGGGCATGCCGGTCGAGGGGCCCACCCGCTGCACGTCCACGAACACGGACGGCACCTCCGCGTAGTAGGCCAGCCCGATGAACTCGCTCATGAGCGAGATGCCCGGCCCGCTGGTGGGCGTGAACGCGCGCGCGCCCGCCCACCCCGCGCCCACCACCACGCCGGCCGCCGCCAGCTCGTCCTCCGCCTGGGCAACGAGGAACCTGCGCTCGCCCGTCTCCGGGTCCTTGCGGAAGCGCTCGCAGAAGCGCTGGAAGGCGTCCATGAGCGAGGTTGAGGGCGTGATCGGGTACCAGGCCCCCACGGTGGCCCCGGCGAACACGCAGCCGAGCGCCGCCGCGGTGTTGCCGTCCATGAGCACATGGTTCGAAGTCTCGTCCATGGCCTCGAGCCGGATCGGCAGCGGACAGTCGAAGTGTTCCGTGGCGTAGTCGTGGCCCAGCTCGATCGCCTTGTAGTTGGAGTCGATGAGCTTGGGTTTGGCCGCGAACTTCTCCCGGATCATGCCCCGGATGACCTCCAGGTCCATCGACAGGAGCGCCGCCAGCGCTCCCGCGTAGGCGATGTTCTTCATCAGGATGCGCACCCGCGCCCCCGTGAACTCGCGCACGCACATCTCCCCGAGGGGCACCCCCAGAAAGGTGATGTCGTCGCGCAGGAGCCGCGGGTCCATCGGCCAGGAGGAGTCGTGCAGCAGGTAGCCGCCCGGCCGCACGTCGGCGACGTCGCGCGCGTAGGTGGCCGGGTTCATCGCCACGATCAGGTCGAAGTCGGGGTTGCGCGCCGAGTATCCGTCCCCGCTCACCCGGATCTCGTACCAGGTGGGGAGTCCCTGGATGTTGGAGGGGAAGACGTTCTTGCCGGTGCAGGGGATTCCCATGCGGAATATGGCCTGCATGATCAGGCTGTTCGCGCTCGCCGAGCCCGTCCCGTTGACGGTCCCGATCCTGAACGCGAAGTCGTTGGTCCGGTCGATCTGCTCTAGACGTGGGTCGGGCATGCCGCTTCCTGCCCCGCGTAGGGGATCATCAGTTCGAACTTGCGCATGTCCCAGGCCGCCGTGGGACAGCGTTCCGCGCACAGTCCGCAGTGAACGCAAAGGTCCTCGTCCTTCACCATCACGCGCCCGGTCTGGGGCAGTCCCTCCGAAACCATCAGATCCTGGGTGAGGTTCTCGGCGGGGGCCGTGAGGCGGGTGCGCAGGTCCGCCTCGTCGCCGTTCACCGTGATGGTGAGGCAGTGGACGGGGCAGATGTCGATGCAGGCGTCGCATTCGATGCACAGTTTGGCCTCGAAGTGGGTCTGGATGTCGCAGTTGAGGCACCGCTCCACCTCGCGCGCGGTCTGTTCCGCGTCGAAGCCCATCTCCACTTCGATGGACAGCTCCTCGAAGCGGCGCACCAGCTCGACGTGTTGCATCTTCTGGCGCGGCGACGGGTTGTAGTCGTTGGAGTAGGCCCACTCGTGGATCCCCATCTTGGCCGAGATCAGGTTGTGGGTCGGGGGCGGGCGGTCTTCGGTGAGGGACAGCCCCTGACAGTGGTTGTGGATGGAGATGGCCGCCTGGTGGCCGTGCTCCACGGCCCAGATGATGTTTTCGGGCCCCCACGCCGCGTCGCCGCCCGCGAAGACCCCCTCCCGGGTGGTCATGAAGGTGGTGCGGTCCACCTCGGGCATGTCCCAGTGGTTGAACTCGATGCCGATGTCGCGCTCGATCCACGGGAAGGCGTTGTCCTGGCCGATCGCGAGAATGACGTCGTCGCAGGGAAGGATCTCCGTGCCGTGCACCTTCGCCTTGAGACGCCCGCTTTCCTTGTCCTCGTGCCAGCTCACCCGCTCGAACTCCATTCCCACGAGCCTGCCCTTCTCCAGCACGAAGCGCTTCGGCGAGTAGTTCTCGACGATCTCGACCAGCTCCTCCTCGGCGTCCTCCAGCTCCCAGGGCGAGGCCTTGAAGTAGGGCCGCGACTTGCGCGCCATCACCTTGATGTCGACGCCCCCCAGGCGCTTCGACGTGCGGCAGCAGTCCATGGCCGTGTTGCCGACCCCGATCACCAGCACGCGCTCGCCGATGGAGTCGATGTGGCCGAAGTGCACCGACTCCAGCCACTCGATGCCGATGTGGATGTTGGCGGCGGCCTCCTGGCGTCCCGGGATGTTCAGCTCCTTGCCCTTGGGGGCTCCGGTGCCCACGAAGACGGCGTCGTAGCCCTCCTCCAGCAGCGCCTTCATCGAGTCGACGCGCGCGTTGTAGCGGATCTCGACCCCCATGTCGAGGATCATGTCGATCTCCTCGTCGAGCACCTCGACGGGGAGCCGGAAGGCGGGGATGTTGGTGCGCATGAGGCCGCCGGGGCGGTCGAGCGCCTCGAAGATGGTGCACTCGTAGCCGAGCGGCATAAGGTCGTTGCACACGGTGAGCGACGCGGGCCCGGCTCCGACCAGGGCGATGCGCTTGCCGTTCTTGACGACGGGGATCTCGGGGAGGCGGTTGTCGGTGGGGTCGCGCAGGTCGGCCGCGACCCGCTTGAGCCGGCAGATGGCGACCGGCTTGCCGTCCACGCGGGTGCGCCGGCAGGCGGGCTCGCAGGGACGGTCGCAGGTACGGCCCAGAATGCCGGGGAAGACGTTGGACGACCGGTTCAGCCAGAACGAGTCCGTATAGCGGCCGTTGGCGATGAGCCGGATGTACTCGGGAACGTTGGTGTGGGCCGGACAGGCCCACTGGCAGTCCACGACCTTGTGGTAGTAGTCGGGGTTGCTGACGTCCGTGGGTTGCATGTTGGCCAAGGGCTGAGTCTACGGGACGGCGGGACGAGTCGCGCGCGCCGGGCCGGGCGGAGCGGACGCACCGGCGGACGCGGGCGCGGCAAGTACGGGCGGGGGCCGGAAGGTAGTCAAGGCGAGTGCTGAACCGGGTACGACCCCGTTGAGCTGGGCGAGTGGCCCCGTTGGCGCTGGGGGTCGCGTCGGACCCCAAGGTTCCCAATGATGTACGAGAACGCCGCCCATGGCAAGATCACATGGGCGCGCCCGCGCCGCCCCGCGCGCGGCCGGATTCCGTCGAGGACGTGGGCCCAAGGGAGCGACCCGCCGTGCCAGAAACGAAACCCATCGAGTCCCGGACCGGCCTTGCGCCCCTGAGCCGCGCCGAGCTGCCGGCTCCGCCCCGTCCCCGGGGGTTGGCGTGGGTCGGCGTCGTCGGGCCCGGCGTGATCGTGCTGGGCGCCTCCATCGGGGGCGGGGAATTCCTGCTGGGTCCCTCCGCGTTCGTGCGCTACGGGCTGGTGCTGCTGTGGGTGACGCTGGTCGCCACCTTCCTGCAGACGGTGTTCAACACCGAGCTCATGCGCTGGACCATCGCCACCGGCGAGCCCGTCTTCACCGGCTTCATGCGGACGCGCCCGGCGGCATGGTTCTGGGCGGTGATCTACGGGCTGCTGTACTTCCTGCAGCTGGGCTGGCCGGCTTGGGCGGGCACGGCCGCGGGGGCGGTGTTCTTTCTGGTGTTCCGCGACCTCGCCGGGCCGGAGAACGCGGGGCTGGTGCACGCCTTCGGGGTGGGGACGTTCGTTCTGTGCGTCGCCATCCTGCTCTTCGGACGGCGCATCGAGCGCACCCTGGAGATCCTGAACTGGATTCTGGTGGTGGCGATCCTCGGGACCTTCCTGGTGCTGGCGCTCATGTTCGTGGCCCCGGAGACCTGGGTCGCGGGGGCCGCGGGGCTGGTCGGATACGATCCCGCGCGGGGGGCGTTCCGTTTCATCCCGGCGGGCGCGGACTTCTTCCTGATCGGTGCCTTCGCGGCCTACTCGGGCGCGGGCGGCATGACCAACCTCACCCTGTCCAACTGGGCGCGCGACAAGGGGTACGGGATGGGCTCCGTGGTGGGCTACATTCCGGCCGCCTTCGGTGGCGAGCGGGTGCGGCTCGCCCCCACCGGCCACACCTTCGACCCCACCCCGGAGGCGATGGGGCGGTGGCGGGGGTGGTGGCGCATCGTGCGCGCCGACCAGTGGGGCGTCTATTTCACGGGCGCGCTGCTGGGCATGATCCTGCCGGGCGTGCTCTACGTGACCTTCATCGAGGCCGGCACCGACATCCGCGGTCTCTCGGTGGCGGCGGCGCTGGCCGACGCCATGGCCACCCGGGCGGGCGCGCTGGCCGGGGGCGTCATCGCCCTCATGGGCGTCTGGGTCCTGTTCAAGACCCAGCTGGACATCGTCGACGGCATGACGCGCGCCATCACCGACATCCTGTGGACCGGTTCCCGGCGCGTGCGCCGCTGGCGCGGGGGCGACGTCCGCTTCGTCTACTACACGGTGCTGATCGCGATCGCCGGATGGGGCATCGTCGGCCTGGGACTGGCGCAGCCGATCGTGCTGCTGCAGCTGGGCGCCAACATGGCGGGCATCGTCTTCGTCATCTCCTCGCTCCATCTCCTTCACATCAACACCCGCTTCCTGCCCGCGGAGATACGGCCGCCGATGTGGCGCAGGGTCGCGCTGGTCGGGGTGGCGGTGTTCTACGGCGCGTTCGTGGCGCTCTGGCTGGGAGGGCTCTTCTAGCAATCCGATGGCCGACAACGCCTCGATGGCCGACCACGGCGAGTCCTCTTCGGGGGCTCGGGCGCGCGTCCGGCTCCTGGTCGATTCCGAAGCCGTGTGGGCGGCGGTCCGGGCCGACTTGGCCGTCGCGCGCGACAGCGCCCTGATCCAGACCTACTCGTTCGAGGGAGACCGCGTCGGCGAAGCCCTTTCCCGAGAGTTGCTCGAAGCGCGCGCCCCGGACCGCCGGCTGCTGGTGGACTCCTACACCCGCGCCAACCAGAACGACCGCTGGATCGCGCTGCCCGGCACGCTCTTCGATCGCGGGTTTCGCGCCGAGGTGCGCAACACCGGGCGGCTCGTGCGCCGGCTGCGGGCGCGCGGCGTGGGCGTCCGCTTCGGGCGTCCCTTCGGGTTCCTCGGGCGGCGCTTCCTGAACCGCGACCACAAGAAGCTCATCCTCTTCGACGACCGCGTGTCCTACGTCGGCGGCGTCAACTTCTCGGAGCACAACTTCGCGTGGCACGACTTGATGGTGCGGATCGAGGACGCCGAGGTCGCGCGCTTTCTCGGACGCGATTTCGAGGCCTCCTGGCGGGGGCGGTCGCGGCGCGCCCACGTCTCCTTCGACGATCTTCGGCTGGAGCTGCATCTGCTGCCGGGGGAGGGCAACCGGGACGCCTATCGCGGCCTGCTGGGGCTCCTCGACGGCGCGGAGCGCTCGGTCGACGTCATCAGCCCCTACCTGAGCCCGCCCTTCACGGACCACCTGGCAGCGGCCGCGGCGCGCGGCGTGCGCGTCCGGATCGTGACCCCGAGAAGCAACAACAAGGCCTATCTGCGGAACCACCTGCTCGCCGTGGCGGCGCGGGCCGGCTTCGAGGTGTGGCTGTTCGAGCGGGGCATGATCCACATGAAGTGCATGCTGATCGACGACGCCGTGCTGGTCACCGGGTCCTCCAACTTCGACCTGATGAGCTACAACGGGTTTTTGGCCGAGGTCGTGGCCGTGTTGCGCGCGCCCGAGGTGGTGGAAGCCTTCCGCCGCCGGGTGTTGGAGCCGGACCTGAGGGCCTCGCGGCGGTTCGACGGTGGGGGCGCCTCCCGGGCGGGACGTTGGGTCGAGGCGGTGCGGGCGTCGCCGATCCGGATGGCCCACCGGGTGGCCGGCCTGCTGGGGCCCGGGTAGAAGCGCCCGTCCCCGCCCGGACGGTGCCGCCGACCCGCCGGCCCGCCCGACCGTTCAGCCGCGGGCCACCGGGCGGTCGGGATCGGTGATCCAGTGGCTCCACGAGCCCGCGTAGAGGCGCCCTCGGCCAAGCCCGGCGTGCTCCATCGCGAGCAGGTTGTGGCAGGCGGTGACGCCGGAGCCGCAATACGACACGGATTGCCCCGGGGGCGCGCCGCCGAGAATGCCCCGGAAGCGCCGTCTCAGCACGTCGGGGGACTTGAAGGTCCCGTCCGGAGCGAGGTTTTCCTCGAAGGCCGCGCACACCGCCCCCGGAATGTGGCCCGCCACCGGGTCGAGCGGTTCGACCTCGCCGCGGTGGCGCTCGCCGGAGCGCGCGTCGACGAGGGGGGTGGAGGCGTCGCCGAGACGGGCGCGCACCTCGGCCGCGGAGACGAGCCGCTCGGGCCGCGGAGCGGGCGAAAAGACCCGCGCCGGCCGGGCCGCCCCCCGCCGACCGACCGGGCGCCCCTCGGTGCGCCACCGCCGCCAGCCGCCGTCGAGCAGGGCGACGGCGTCGTGTCCGAGCCACCCGAGCATCCACCAGAGCCGCCCCGCCATCGCGCCTCCCATGTCGTCGTAGACCACCACCTGAACCCGCTCGTCGATGCCCCAGGCCCCCAGGGTGCGCGCGAAGTCGTCCACCTCGGGAAGAGGGTGGCGGCCGGTCGCGCCCGGGCGTATGGGGCCGGACAGGTCCTCCTCCAGATGGGCGTACATGGCGCCCGGAACGTGTCCCTCCCGGTAAGCGCGCCGACCGTGCTCCCCGTCGGTCAGGGAAAAGCGGCAGTCGAGGACCACCCAGTCGGGATCGTCGAGGCGCGCGAACAGTTCGTCCGAGGTTACCAGCGTCGTGAAGGACATATCGGCGTGATCGGGGTATGGATGTGGATGGCCGGATCCGCTTGACCGGATTCGGACGACGACGTTACAAGAACCTCTCCGGTGGTCGCGCGTCGCGCCAGCGCGGCCGCATGCGCAACCCCGGCTTGGAAGCGAGATGGATACGACCCCGAACGCGAGGACGCCGTTGCCGGTCGTCGGCTCCACCGACCCCCCGCCCCAACCCGTCGACGGGGGGAGGCGCGGACCCGGCGAAGGCGCGAGGGAGCCCGCGGCCATGCGGATGGAGGTTCCCGTCACGGGCATGTCGTGCACGGCGTGCGCGGCCACCATCGAGAACGTGCTGCGCGCGGGCGTTCCCGGGGTGGTGGGCGCCGACGTGAGCTTCGCGTCCGGGCGCGCGACCATCCAGTACCTGCCCGACGAGGTCGCTCCGGCCGATGTGGCGCGGGTCATCGAGGAGGCGGGCTACGGTGTCGTGACCGAGCCGACGGGGGACGGGGACGAGGCCTCCGGGGCGACCTTGGAGGACGCCGAGGCCGCCGCGCGGGCGCGGGAGGTGGCGCGACACCGCCGCGAGTTCCGCACCGGGCTCGCCCTCACCCTTCCGCTCTTCGTGGTCAGCATGGCCCGCGACTTCGGGCTGGTGGGCGCTTGGGCCCACGCGCCGTGGGTGAACTGGGCGTTCCTGGCGCTCGCCACTCCGGTCCAGTTCCACGTTGGTTGGAGCTTCTACGCGGGCTCCGTCAAGGCGCTGCGCAATCGGGGCGCCAACATGGACGTGCTGGTGGCGCTGGGGTCCTCGGCGGCCTTCCTCCACAGCGTGGCGGTGACGGTGGCGCTCACCCTCGGCGTGACGACGCTGGGGCAACACGTCTACTTCGAGACCGCCGCGGCGATCATCACCCTCATCAAGCTGGGCAAGTGGCTCGAGGTGCGGGCCAAGGGCGAGACCGGCGACGCCATTCGCCGCATGATGGCCCTCCGCCCCCGCACCGCGACCCTTCTCGGCGACGGAGGGGAACGGGAGGTGCCCGTCGACGAGGTGCGCGTGGACGACGTCGTGCTGGTGCGGCCCGGCGAGCGGATCCCCGTGGACGGCGTGGTTCTGGAGGGACGCTCCTCGGTGGACGAGAGCGCCTTCACGGGCGAGAGCATGCCGGTGGAAAAGGAGGCGGGCGCGGAGGTTACGGGTGGTACCCTCAACCACGAGGGGCTCATGCGGGTGCGCGCGTCGCGGGTGGGCGCCGACACCGCCCTGGCGGGGATCGCACGCCTGGTTCGCGAGGCCCAGGGGGGCAAGGCTCCCGTGCAGCGCTTGGTCGACCGGGTGGCGGGGATCTTCGTGCCGATCGTGATCGTGATCGCCGTGGGCACCTTCCTGGTTTGGTGGATGGTCGCGGGCGCGGGTTTTCCGGACGCGCTGATCCGCATGGTGGCGGTGCTCGTCATCGCCTGCCCGTGCGCGCTGGGTCTGGCGACCCCCACGGCCGTCATGGTCGGGATGGGGGTGGGGGCGGGGAGGGGGGTCCTGTTCAGGAACGTCGAGGCGCTCGAGCTCGCCCGGCGGCTGCGGGTGGTCGTGCTCGACAAGACCGGCACGATCACGCGGGGCCAACCGGCCGTGCGCGCGGTGGTGGGCAACGACCCGGACAGGGTCCTCCGCATGGCCGGCTCGGCGGAGTGGGGCAGCGAACATCCGCTGGCCCGCGCGGTGGTGCGGGAGGCGTTGGCGCGCGGAATCGAGCTGGAGCGCCCGCGCGACTTCGAGGCGGTCGCCGGGCACGGCGTGGCGGCCACCGTCGACTACCATCGGGTGGTGGTGGGGAAGCGGCGGTTCGCGGGCATCCACGGCAGTCGCGGGCAGGACTTGGCCGCGCGGGCGGAGCGCCTGGAGGCGGAGGCGCGCACGGTGGTTTGGGTGACGGTCGACGACCGCGCGATCGGGCTCATCGCCCTCGCCGACCAGCTCAAACCGGGCGCCCGCGACGCGATCGAGGCGCTGCGGGCGCGCGTGCGGGTGGTGATGCTCACCGGGGACAACGCGGCCACCGCCGCGGCCATCGCCGAGGAGGTCGGCATCCAGGAGGTGCGCGCCGAGGTCCCGCCGCGCGGGAAGGCCGACATGGTAAGCGCCCTCCAGCGGGAGACGGGGGCGCCGGTGGCCATGGTGGGGGACGGCACCAACGACGCCCCCGCGTTGGCCCGGGCGGACGTCGGCATCGCCATCGGCACCGGCACCGACGTGGCCATCGAGAGCGCCGACGTCGCGCTCATGGGCGGCGACCTGGCGGGCGTGAACGACGCCATCCACCTGTCGCGCGCCACCATGCGGACCGTTCGCCAGAACCTCTACTGGGCGTTCGGTTACAACGTGGCGCTCATTCCCGTGGCCGCCGTCAGCATGCTGCACCCGGTTCTGGCGGCGCTGGCGATGGCCTTCTCCAGCGTGAGCGTGGTGCTGAACAGCCTGCGTCTGCGGCTCAGGTCCGACCGGCCTCTGGCCTGGTGAAGACCAGCACGCGCCATGCGAAGCCGTCGCGCTCGAATCGTTTGGCGAGCCCGTGGCGCTCCACCACGGCCTCCACCTCCGCCGGGTCGTGGGCGAAAACCCGAAACGGATGCCGCCTGAGACGCTGGATGAGGTTCGCCAGCCGGATTCCGAGCCGGATCCACGCCCTTCCGCGCGGCAGCACGAGGCCCAGCGTCCGCCGCGCCAGGGGGGCCGCCGCGCCCAGCAGGGCCGCCATGTCCGGGTAGCAGCACACCACGCGGTCGAGCGTGACGATGTCCGCCGGCGGGAGGTCGCGCGCCCGTTCGACGAAGTCGCCGTCCACGTAGCGAACGCGGTCGGCGTACCCGCGCGCCTCGGCCTCGTAGCGCGCCGCGCGCAGGAAGGCCGGCGCCGCGTCCGAGTGGGTTCCCCCGGCCGCGCCCCGCGCCATCAGCTCGTGCTGAATGGCTCCGATGCCCCCACCGATGTCGAGGAAGGTGCGTCCCTCCACCCCATCCTCGCCGACGGCCGCGAGCAGCCGCCGCGTGGCCGCGGCCGGACCCTTGCGGTGGAACCGGCGCAGGTTGCGGCGCGCGTGCGCGTCGTCGAACTGGCGTTCGAGGCCGCGACACTGGCAACAGCGCACGACGATTCGCGGATCAGACGCGCTCGTGGTCGGCGCGCCAGTCCCGCACGGCCTGCTTGATCGCCTTGCGATCCGCGAGCTCTCCGTCCAGAACCCGCCGCGTCAGTCCGGGCAGCTCGGCGTCCGAAGCGAAGCGCAGGCCGATCAGCTGGTCGGTGGTGAGGTCCTCGATGCGACCCTTGGCGTCGTCGGGCAGCAGCCTCTCCAGGCGGATGCGCTCCTCCAGCCGGATCACCCGGTCCTGCACGCGCAGGGCGGCCCGGCGCGCCATGGGGATGCCGGTCGCGGTTCCCGCCGCGGTGATGAACAGAAGCAGGGTGTCGATGTCGAAGTCGGTGAGGAGGCGGAAAAGCAGAACCGCCGCGGCGGCCGTCACGGCCAACCAGACGATCAGGGCCAGCCTCGGCGGGCGGGTGACGTGGTTCTCGTAGTTCTGGGGCTCGGTCATGGGGCTCCGGGTTCGGTCGTTGGGTCCGGGATGGAAGACGTCCGTGGAAGCCTAGGGGCTTCGTGACGGCCGGCACCCGGGCGCCGTGCTCCCGCCCGGCCGCTTCGCGTGCCTACCAGTCGGTCTTCTCCAGCTCCTTCATCTCCTCGCGCAACCGCTCCCAGTCGGCGTCCGAGACGTTCGGGGACGCCGCGGGCGCCCGCTTCGGCCGGCCGGCGACGTTGCGGCGCAGGAAAAGCCCGATGAGCAGGCCGGAGAGGAGGATCGCCACGGCGGGCGTGAAGTAGCCCACGCGGTTGAAGCCCTCCATGGGAGGGGAGCTGATGATGTCGGTACCGAAGTCGGCGACGAAACCGGCCAGGATCACCTCCTCGCTCTGGCCCGCCTCGAGCGCGGCCAGGATGCGTTGGGTGAAGACTGGGGCTTCGCCGCACTGCATTTGGTACTGGCAGATGTGGGTGTCCAGGTTGCAGCCGCACGTGCAGCGGATCATCCGCTCGATGCGGAGCAGGTCCTCGCCGTGGGGTCCGTCGTGCGAGTGCCGCATGGTTACGGCGTCCGTGTACCCCTCGTGGGTGGGACCGGTGGAGAGGGTCTCCTGGCTCGCCCCGTGCGCGTGCAGGGCGGAGGCGGCGAGCAGAATGGCGGCGGCGGCGGTCATGGTCTTCCTGTGTTCGGAGTGAATCGGGTTGGCCGTGGCCGGTGTCCGGACGAGTGAACATGCGGGTTGAGTGGAACCCCGCGACACCCTTCAATGTAGCGGGTTCCGGCAGGCCGCGCCCCGGGGCGGGAGCATTGTTGACATGATTTCTCCTCGCGGCTACCGTTGCCGCTCGCCGGGCCGGTCCTCCCGGAGGCCACCCGACTTGGGCGAAGGGTACCGCGAGGTGGATCTCGGGCACGAAGGCGGCGATCTCGAGATCGGGTACGGTCGAGATTCCGTTGAAGCGGAGGAGCGAGCGATGGCGCATCTGTTCGATCTTGCGGGATCGCGGAGTGCCACGCGCGCGGTGGTCGGAATGGCCGTCGCCCTCTCGCTCCTCCTCGTCCAAGCGACGGAGAGCGCCCACGCGCACGAGGAAGGGTCCGACCCGCCTGGCGCGTGTTCCGTGTGCCAGGTCGTCCACAATCCCGGATCGACCATCGTTTCGGGTCCCCTCCACGTCGCTCCTTCGAGTGTGCGGCGTCTTTCCGCGCCCCCCCGGCCCCGGTCCAACCCCGGGACCATCCATCCCGCCCCTCACCAAAGCCGCGCCCCACCCCTCCCCGTCTCTCGGTAGCGGAGCCCCTCGGCCGACCCGTCCGGTCGGCCGATCCCCGTCCGTGGCGCGTCCTCCATGGCGCGCCCAACCACGAGAGATGGAACACATGCATTCGCCCGAATCTCGGCATGCCTCCGAAACGCGGAATGGGCGCGAGCCCCTTCTCGAGGCCCGCGCGCTCAGCAAGAGCTATGGCGTCACGCGGGCCCTCGACTCCCTGGACCTCGCCATCGCACCGGGAGAGGTCTACTGCCTCCTCGGTCCCAACGGGGCGGGCAAGACCACCACCATCAACCTCTTCCTCGGGTTCGTGGCGCCCACGGCCGGGCAGGCGATGATCGCCGGGCTCGACGTGTCCACGCACGACCGCGAGACCAAGCGGCGGATCGCCTACATCCCCGAGCAGGTCATGCTCTACCGCAACCTGACCGGTTTGGAGAACCTCGAGTACTTCGCCGCGCTGGGCGGGCGGGGCTCCCTCGCGCGGGGGCGGCTCGCCGACATTTTGGTCGAGGCGGGTTTGGAGCGCGCGGCGGTCCATCAGCGTGTCGCCGAGTACTCCAAGGGCATGCGGCAGAAGGTCGGCATCGCCATCGCCATGGCCAAGGAGGCCGACGCGCTGCTCCTGGACGAGCCGACATCCGGTCTCGATCCCCAAGCCTCGAACGAGTTCTCCGGGCTGATCGAACAACTGCGGGACGACGGCGTCGCCGTGCTCATGGCGACCCACGACCTGTTTCGCGCCAAGGAGACCGGGACGCGCGTGGGCATCATGCGCTACGGACGTCTGGTCACCGAGCTGAGCACGGAGGAGATCGGTCACGCGGATCTCGAGCGCATCTATCTGAAGCACATGCACGACTAGGAGGAAAGGACGATGAGGCACATAGTACGCAAGGAATTCACCGACGTGATTCGAGATGGACGCTTCCGCTGGTGCTCGATTCTGGTGGGCGCGCTCCTCCTGGTGTCCCTGGGCCACGGGTGGGTTCAGGCGCGGGGCGCGCAGCGGGAACACGCGGCCGCGCAGGCCACGGCGCGCGACCACTGGGAGTCGCAGGGTGAGAAGAATCCCCATTCGGCCGCCCACTACGGCATCTACGCGTTCAAGCCCCGCTTGGCGCTCTCGTTCGTCGACGAGGGCGTGGATCCGTACACGGGCACGTCCGTGTGGCTCGAGGCGCACCGGCAGAACGACTTCCTTCTGCGTCCCGCCCAGGACGCGACCGCGGCCCAGCGCATCGGGGCCCTGACGGCGGCGCAGGTGCTGCAGCATCTGGTGCCTCTCCTCATCATTCTGCTGACCTTCGGCGCGCTCGCCGGGGAGCGGGAGCGGGGGACCCTGCGCCAGCTGCTGGCGACCGGCGTCGGCCGGCGGGAGCTGGCCTTGGGGAAGGCGCTGGGCATCGCCGGGGCGCTGGCCCTGCTCCTGGTGCCGGCCGCGGTGGTGGGGGCGGCCGCCCTGGTGGTTGGCAGTCCCGGTCCGGCGGCGTCCCCGCTGGCCCGCGGCGTCGTTCTCACCGGCGTGTACCTGGCCTACTTCACGGCCTTCCTGGCCCTTTCCCTGGCCGTGTCCGCGTGGGCCCGCTCGGCGCGCACGGCGTTGGTGGTTCTGCTGGGCGTTTGGGTGGTGAACGGGCTGGTTGCGCCGCGCGTGGCGGTGGATCTGTCGAAGTGGCTGCACCCGACCCCGTCGGCGCTCGAGTTCGCCCGCAACATCGAACGCGAGATGGCCTCGGGCGTGGAGGGAATTCCGCGCCCGGACCGGGCCGCGTCGACCGAGCGTCTGCTGGCGGAGCACGGCGTGGAGCGGGTCGAGGACCTGCCCGTCAACGAGGTGGGCGTCTACCTGCAGGAGAGCGAGGAGTTCGGCAACCGGATCTTCGACCGCAACTACGGCGCCCTGTGGGACGCCTTCGAGCGCCAGGGCGTGGTTCACGAGACGCTCGCGGTGGTCGCGCCCGTGCTTGCGGTGCGCGCGCTGTCGATGGGACTGGCGGGCACCGACGTTGAGCAGCACCGGCACTTCGCGACCGCGGCGGAGGTCTACCGCCGGGACCTGATGCGGCGCATGAACGGTGATTTGGCGGAGAACTCCCGCTCCGGCGACACCTACCTGGCGGGTCCCGAACTATGGGAGGAGACGCCGCCGCTGAGCTACGCCGCCCCGACGCTGGGCTGGGTGCTGGGCAACCGCGTCCTGTCGATGCTGGTGCTGGGGATGTGGCTGGCCGGGACGATCATGGCCGCCATCGCGCGGGTCCGTCGCGCGGAGGTGGGGTAGCATGGCCGCGCGCACCGTCCTCCGCAACGAGTGGCGTCTGCTCATGGCCGACCGGGGGCTCCGCGTCGTGCTCGGGCTGTTCGCCGTGCTCCTCGTCTACGCCCTGGCCAACGGCATCGTCTGGATGCGCTTCCAGGAACGCACCGTGGAGGCGGTGCGGGCCGCCAACCTCGAGCGCGCCAGCGCCATCGAGCAGGAGCTGGCCGCCATCGCGGGCGGCGCCGAGCCAGCTTCGCGCTTCTCCGATCCGCGCGCCCCGAACGTGCTGGGTGGTGCGCGCGGACGCCACACCGCCGTGCTCGAGCCGGGTCCGCTGACGGCGCTGGCCGTCGGTCAGAGTGATCTGCTGCCCTACTACTACGACGTCAACATCTACACCAACGAGTCGTCGTTCCACCAGAACGGCGAGGTCGAGAATCCGCTCAACCTCATGGTCGGGCGCTTCGACCTGGCCTTCGTGTTGATCCACCTCCTGCCGCTCCTGGTTCTGGCTCTCAGCTTCAACGTCCTGTCCGAGGAGCGCGAGCAGGGAACCCTGGCCCTGACGCTCTCGCAGCCCGTGTCGGCCCGCGGCGTCGTGACCGCCAAGCTGGCCTTCCGGGCGCTGCTGGTGCTGGGCATGGCGCTGGCGGCGTCGCTGCTCGGCGCCGTGGCCACGGGAGGGTTCGGCGCGCCCGGCCAAGTGTTGCTCTGGTGCGCCACGTTGGTCGCGTACACGCTCTTCTGGTTCGGCCTCGCGGCGTGGGTGAACAGCCTAGGGCGGTCCTCCGCATGGAACGCCACCGTGCTGGTGGGCGCGTGGCTGGTGCTGGTCGTGGTGCTGCCGGCCGCCATCAACATCGCGTCGGGTCTGCTGCACCCTCTGCCGTCCCGGGTCCAGATGGTGACCGTCCAGCGGGAGGCCTCGAACGACGCCGTCAACCGCCGCAGCGAGCTCCTCGCCCGCTATCTGGAGGACCATCCGGAGATGGCCGGGGGCGTCGTGGCCGAAGAGCCGGGTCTGGGGGCCCTGGCCTGGGCGGCCACGGACGAGGTGAACCGCCGCCTGGAGGAGGTCACGGGCGAACACGACGCGCGCCGGGCCGAGCAGATCGCCCTGGTGCGCCGCTATCGGTTCCTGTCACCCGCCCTCTTGGCGCAGGAGGTGCTGATCGACGCCGCCGGGACGGGCGACGCGCGCTTTGCGTCCTTCCAGTCGCAGGTGCGGGCGTTCGCCGAGCAATGGCGGGAGTTCTTCGTGCCCGCGATCCTGGCCGGCGAACAGATGGACGCGAGCGTCCTGCCCAACCTGCCCAGCTTCCGTCCCGCGGGCGAGCGGGCCGCCGACGTCGCGCGCCGCGCGCTGGTTCCGTTCACGGTCCTCGTGGGACTCCTCGCGCTGGTGGGCGCGGGCGCGGGGGTCGGGCTCGGCCGGGTGCGGGGAACGGCCTGATCGTGAGCCGGGGAATGGAATTTCGACGGGCGGATTGGCGCGGCGCGCTGCTCGTGGCGCGTCGACAATTGGGCGCGATGCGCGAGGATCGACACGTCGTGTTCCTCCTGGGGCTCGTGGTCGCTCTGGGCGTGGTCTCCGTCCTCGGAGCCCGGCATCACGCCGACGGCGAGCTGGAGCAGCGGTCCCGCTACCGGGAGATGGTCGAGCGCCAGTGGGCGGAGCAGCCGGACCGTCATCCACACCGGGTGATCCACTATGGGTTCCTGGTATTTCGCGACGAGGCGCCCCTGGCGTTCTTCGACCCGGGGGTCGGCGCCTACGCGGGGACGTCGCTCTTCCTGGAGGGGCACCGACAGAACTCCGCCAGCTTCGGCGACGCCCGGCACGCGACGGCGCTGCTGGGGTTCGGGCGTCTCACGCCGGCCGCCGTCCTGGGGCTGCTCCTGCCGTTGTTGTTGGTGGCCGCGGGGTTCGCGTCGGTGAGTGGAGAGCGGGAGAGGGGGACCCTGCCGCTTCTGCTGGCCCAGGGCGCGACCCCCGCCCAGATCATGGCGGGCAAGGTGTTGGGCATTGGGGCGGTGGCCGCCTTGGCGGCGCTTCCCATCGGGTTGGTCGCGGCCGCGTTCGTCGCGACCGGCGGCGGAGAGCCCCCCCCGATCGGGCGGATGGGGGCGCTCGCCGCCATCTACGGGGCGTATCTCGCCGGCTGGGTGCTGTTGACCGTCTGGGTCTCGTCGCGCAGCTCCGCTTCGCGCGGCGCCCTCGTGCGGCTGGTGGCCATCTGGGTCGTTCTGTGCGTCGCCGCGCCGCGCCTCGGCGCCTCCGTGGCGGCCGCGCTTCACCCCGCGCCCTCGCGGGCGGAGTTCACCGCGCGGGTGGAGGAGGCGCAGAGGCGGGTGGGGGACAGCCACAATACGGACGATCCCTTCTTCGCCGCCTTGCGCGACGAATACCTCGAGCGCTACCAGGTGGCGTCGGTCGACCAGCTTCCCATCAACTGGGCGGGCGTCGTCAGCCGCGAGGGAGAAGCGGCCTCCAGCAGGGTCAACGAGGAGCACCAGCAGGACTTGGTCGCCGTTCAGCGCCGGCAGAACCGGATCATGGCGTGGCTGGGGCTTCTCTCTCCCCACATGGCCGCGCGGGACCTGTCGATGGCGGCCGCGGGGACCGGACCGGAGGCGATGGAGGCGTTCCGCGCTCAGGCCGAGGCCCACCGCTACGCCATCATCCAACGACTCAACGAGCTCCACATCCAAGAGATCCACTACGAGAACGACCGCGCCCAACGCCTTGCGCGCCAACACTGGACGGAGTTCCCGGTCTTTCAGCCCACCTTGCCGTCGCTTCGTCGGGCACTGGCCGATCGCCCGCTTGCCTTGGCCGCGCTGGGGCTGTGGATCGCCATTCCATTGGCGGGCCTTGGCTTGAGCCGTAGGCGGCTGCCGCGCGTGGGCGTGGACCGCCCGGGCAGATGAGGGCCTGGGCGCGTCTGATCCGGCTTGAGCTCGCCCGGCTGGTCCGCTCGGGGGGCGTCGTCGTCGCGGGGGCCCTGCTGCTCGCGGTCGGGGTTTACGCCGCATGGGACGGGAAACGCGGCGTCCAGGCGGCGGAGGAGGCGGCCGCGGCGGCCCGGACCGCCTACCGCGATCAGCTCGCGCATCTCGTGTCCTACTATCCGCCGGCGACCGAGGCGGGCGAGCTGCTGTACTACCTGGCCGTTCCCGCGTCCCAGCCACCCTCGCGGCTGTCGGCGCTCGCGCGCGGCAGGACGGAGGTCGAGTCGGCCAACCTGCGCATCCGGCTGCTGGCGCTCGAGGGACAACTCTACGAGCAGGAGACGCTGAATCCGCGCCTCGCGGCGGCGGGGCGCCTCGATCTGGCCTTTGTTCTCGTCGCCCTGATCCCGCTCTTCGTCATTGCCGTCACCCACGACATCGTTTCGGGCGAGCGCGAGCGCGGGACGTGGGCGATGGCGCGCCTGTTCGCCCCACCATCGAGGCTGATCGACGCCAAATTCACCGCGCGTGCGATCCTCGTGGGCGGCCTGGTCGCGTCGCTGGCCTTGATCGGGGCGTTCCTGACGGGAGTCGAGGTGGATGCCCGCGCGGGTTGGGCGGCCGCGCTGATTGGCGCGCACACGCTGTTCTGGTTCGCGCTCTGCATGGGCGTCGGGGCCGGGCGGCTCTCCTCGACCGCGAACGCGATGATCCTGGTGGGCGTTTGGGTGGCGTTCACCTTTCTGGCTCCGGCGGTCCTCAATCTGGCCAACACGATCCTGCACCCCGCGCCCGAGGCCTTGGAGCTGACCGTGCGTCAACGCCAGGGCTACCACGAGGCGTGGGATCTGCCCCAGGCCGAGACGATGGAGTCGTTCTTCGAGGACTATCCGCGGTGGAGCGACTGGACCGTTCCGGAGGAGGAGTTCACGTGGGCGTGGTACTACGCGATGAATCACCGGGGCGACCAGGCGGCGCGGGACGCCTCGCGCGCCTACCGCGCCGTGCTGGCGCGGCGGGACGCGTGGGCCGGTCGGTGGTCCCTCCTCGCGCCCCCGGTCGCGACCCGGATCGCGCTCGACCGAATCGCCTCGACCGATCTCGGCGCCCAGCTCGCCTACCAGGACGCGGTCCGGCGGTATCACGAGCGCCTGAAGGTCCACTTCCAGCCGGCCCTGTTCGCGGCCGCGCCGATCGCCGCGGTGGACTGGGAGCGGGTGCCCGCCTTCGAGCCCGCCGCCCCCGTCGTCGAGGCGGAGGAGGTCGGACTCCCGACCGCCACCGCGCTCGTTCTGCTGACCTACTGCGCGCTGGTGGTCACGGCCATCCTGCGCGGGCGGGGGAACACTCTGGCCTGACCCTCGCGCGGCCCGGCGCCCCTCTGGTGCGGCCGCCCCGAACCCCGCACCTTCGCGGACGCCTCTCGCGTGAGAGGCGCCATGCCCCCACGCGACGCGCCATGGCCAGAGAGATACATCCCGGGATTCACTGGATTCAGGAGTTCGGGCCGGACCGGCCGGGGATCGCCAAGTCCCTCGTCGATCGCGGAGCCCACTGGTACGCTCCGGGGCGCGAGATCCACGTGCCCCAGAACGCCTTCCTCTTCGGCGGGGAACGGACCCTCCTCTTCGACACCCTGTCGCCGGCGGCAACCGACCACGTTCTGGCGGAACTCGATGCCGTGTTGGAGGGCCGTCCGCTCGACTATCTGGCGCTGTCGCACCCGGACGTGCCCCACGCGGGCAACACCTTCCGCATCCTCGAGCGCCACCCCGGCGCGAGGTTGGTCGCGCCGCGCTTCGGGCGGACGCACGAGCTCTATCACCTGGAGGACGCGCTGAAGGTGGGCCCGGGGGACGCCATCGACTTGGGAGGGAAGCGCCTCCACTTCCACGAGGCCGCGTTCCTGGACGCGGCCATGTCGATGTGGATGACCGAGGAGAACTCGGAGATGCTGCTGCCCGTCGACTGGATGGGGCTGCCCCTCATGGACGGGGAGGGACTCCTGTTCGCGGACGAGTTCCGCTCCCCCGTCGACGTGGACCGCTACGCGGAATTCCATGGGCGGGTCATGTTCTGGTTGCGCTACGTGGATGTGGCGCGCACGCGGCGGGAGGTCGATCTGGTGCTGGAGCGCCATCGTCCGACGATGGTCGCCTCCGCGCACGGGCCCGTGATTCGGGCCGATGTTCCCCACTACTTCGAGATGATGAAGGAGGTGGTGGAGCGGGTGGCGCGGGGTGGCCGCACGGGGGTGCTGTGACGGGCGCGGCGGGGTCGGCGGAGCGGGGGCGTGCGCCCGACGCGCCCGTGGCGCTCACGAGCGACGTGTCGTGGATCGCCGAGAGCTACCCGCTCGGCGCGGGCCGCAACGTGCACGTGAGCGTGTTCCTGATTCGCGCGGGGGACCGGCACATCCTCATCGACTCGGGGTCCTTCCACCATCGCGAGAGCCTCGCGCGCCGCATCTCCGCCGCCACCGCCGGGCGGGGCATCCATTCGCTGGTGCTTTCGCACTCCGACTATCCGCACTCGGGCAACATCCCCGCCTTCCGGCGACTGTGGGGCGATTTCGAGATCGTGGCCTCCTCGGGCGAACCCGAGATCCAAGGGCTTCCGTACGCCCGCCGCAGCCGGATCGGCGGGAGCCTGGACGTGGCCGGACGGCGCATCGACTTTCTGGACCCCCCGCTCGCGGACCGCTCCCACACCTCCTGGATCCACGACCGGGCCTCGGGCGTGCTCTTCGTCGCGGACGGCTTCGGCTACCACCACGCCGACGACGAGACCGGGCTGACGTCGCGCCAGCTGCCGGACGGTTTCCGGAGCGACGAGATCCACGGCTTCCACCGCGACACCTTGGTCTGGCTCCGCTACGCGGATCCGGCGGTGCTGATGACGGCGCTGCGGAGGCTGCTCGCGGAGCGCGAGGTGTCGTGGGTGGCGCCCATCCACGGCAACCCCATCGCCGCCGAGCACCTGGACGACTATCTGGCGCGACTGGAGGAGGGGGTGCGGCGCATCGTGCGCGAGCACGCGCTCTGAGGTCGTCTGCCATTTTGGCAGACATCCCGATCCGTAGTCTGCCAAAATGGCAGACGTGGGGCCTCCGCTACCGGTAGAAGAGCTCCACCAGGCTCATGGGCACGGCGGGGACGTAGGTGACCATGACCAGGACCGCGAGCAGGACCGCGACGAAGTAGACGTTCACCTTGCTCACCTCCCAGATGTCGGCCTTGGCCACCGAGCACGCCGTGACCAGCACGCTGGCCACCGGGGGCGTCTGCTGCCCGATGCCCAGGTTGAGGGTGACCACGAGGCCGAAGTGCACGGGGTCGATGCCGGCCGCGTGCACCAGGGGCATCACCACCGGAACCACGAGGATGATGGCCGCCGCCGAGTGCAGGAAGAGCCCGATCGCCAGGAAGAAGACGTTGAGGAGCGCGAGGATGGCCCAACGCGACTCGGTGAGGCCGATGATGCCGTCGGCCACCCGCTGGGGCACGCGGGCCTCGGTGAGGTGGTCGCCCAGAAGGGCCGACGCGGCCACCAGCAGCATGACCACGGCGGTCTGCACGCCGCCGTCGAGGGCCGCCCGTCGCAGCGCGGCCAGGTCGATTTCCCGGTAGATGAGCCCGCCCACCACCAGGGCGGCCACCACCGCCAGCCCCGCTCCCTCGGTGGCGGTGACCCACCCGGTGAAGATGCCGCCCAGAATGATGACCGGGAGCAGAAGCGCCCAGCCGGCGTCGCGGAAGGTGGTCCACACCCGGCGCAGCTGGAAGGCGTGCTCGACGGGAAAGCCGTTGCGCAGCGCGAGCGCGTACGCCACCACCATCAGGAGGATGCCGCCGACGACGCCGGGGACCACGCCGGCCACGAACAGCTCGACGATCGAGCTCTCCGACATCACGCCGTAGATGATCATGGGGATGGAGGGCGGGATGATGACCGCGAGCGTCGCCGAGGAGGAGGTAACGGCGGCCGCGAAGGGCGTCGAGTAGCCGCGCTTCCTCATGGCCGGGATGAGGATCGACCCCAACGCGGCGACGTCCGCCACGGCCGAGCCGGAGATTTCGGCGAAGAAGAGCGAGGCGGAGATGGAGACCATCGCCAGCCCGCCGCGGATGGCGCCGAAGAGCGCGGAGGCGAAGGCGATCAGGCGGCGCGAGATGCCGGTCGCGTTCATGATCGCGCCCGCCAGGATGAAGAGCGGGATGGCGATGAGCGGGAAGGAGGTGGCGCCCGTGAAGAGCACGAGGCCGGCGTTGGGAATCGCCGCGGCTCCGGCGCTCGCCACCATCGCGATGAGCGCGATGACCCCGAGCGCGACCGCGATGGGCACGTTGATCGCCACCAGCGCGATCATGCCCAGGAACATCAACAAGAGGGTCACTGGGCGCCCGCCTCCGGGTCGGTCCCGTCCGCCGTGGACCCGCGCTCCGGGCCCGACGCGGCGCCGGTGGACCCGTCCGGTCGGGCGCTCGTGGATCCGGCGGGTTCGGCGTCCGTGGACCCGCCCGGTCCGGTGCTCCTGGCCCCGCCCGGGCTCGCCCCGTCCGAACCCGTAGCCGCCCTCCCGCCCGCGCCGGCCCGCAAGGTCTCCGGCAGGCTCAGCAGCTGCGCCGCGACGAAGAGCGCGCTCCCGATGGGGATGACCGACTGGGTCAGCCGGGTGGGCACCCAGGGCAGGCTCACCATGCCCGAGCCCTCGAGAACGACCAGCACCCGCCACCCCGCCCACGCGGTCACCAAAAAGAAGGCGACCACCACCGCCTCTCCCGCGACCACGACCGGAATCCGCCATGGCCGCCGCAGCCGGCGCACCAGGTTGGGGAAGCCGATGTGCGCCCGCTTCAGCGCCGCCAGCGCCGCCCCGTACCACGTGAGCCAGGCCAGCAGAATGGACGCCACCTCGTCGTACCACACCAGCGCCGCCCCGAACTTGCGGAACCCGACGCCCATGACCACGACCACGGCCAGCGCGGCCACCAACACGAGCACGATCGTCTCCAGCAGACGTTCGAAGCGGGTGCGCAAGGCGGTCATGGGCGGGGTGGGCGGGAAGGGGCGGGGGGCGGTTGGCCGCCATCGTCCCGCCAGAATCCGCGAAACCGGTGTGCCGGGCAAGTCGGGCGTGGCGCTCCGGGACCGTGGGGGAATCCGGGCGAGCACCGAGAGCGGCGAGGCGCCCGGGCTGGCAAGGCTTCCCCAAGGCCGAATGGCGGAGCCAATGGGACGAAGAGGCTACCCGGAGCGAAGCGGGTCCAGCGCGGATGCGTCGCCGCTCGAATGCCAGGGAGAGTTGGTCCACGGACCGTCAGGATGCCGCGGGGCGACCCGTTCCGGATTGCGTCGCGGGATGGGCTGCGAATTGGGTCACGGCTTGTGCCGCGGCCCGGGTCGGGGCAGCCTGCATGTTGCGGATGGCGGCCGTCCATCCTCGATCAACCAGCCGGAAGGAGTCCGCCCTGTTTGAGCCTCGCCCGGACACGCTCTCCCACCATCAGCGGCGCCTGCTCGCTGAGCTTGGGACGACGCCGCGCGGGTTCGCGCTTCACGGGGGCGCCGCCCTGGCGCTCCGGCTGGCCCATCGCCGGCCGGAGGAGTTCGGGTTCGTGTCGGCGGAGCCGTTCGACCCCGTCCAGCTCCTGGACCGCGTCCCGTACCTTCGGGACGCCGAGCTCATGCGCCGGGGCCGAAACATGCTCGCGTGCGTCGTGGACCGCGGCGGGTTGGTGCGCGTCTCGTTCGCCGGCGACGTGGCCCCGCGCCGCTTGGGGGAACCGGAGCGCGCGCAGCCGCCCGGCATTGCGGTCGCGTCGCTGGCCGACTTGACGGCCACCACGGTGTGGGCCGTCCAGACCGGCTCGCGCGCGCGTGACCGCCTCGACCTCGACGCCCTCCTTCGGCTGGGCGGCATCGACCTGGAGCGGGCGTTGGGCGCGGCGGCCGCGGTGTTCGGCGAGCGATTCGACGCGCCCCGCGCGCTCGGGGCCCTCACCGACTTCGGCGACGGCGATCTGCACAGGGTGCCGGAGTCGGTGCGCGCGCGGCTGCTTCGGGCAGCGGACGAGCTCGGCGGCGCTTCACCGCGCCGCGGTCAGGTCGGGCCGAGGCGATGAGCCTTGCCGATGGAGCGGGCATCGACACCCGCCTCGGCGGCGGAGTCCGGCCAGCGGGCGACCGGCCGATGTGAAAGCGGGCCGGTGGAATCCCAGCATTCTTCCCGGCAACCGGGCGGTTTTCAGGATCCGAGGGAATCGGTACCGAGTCATCGTCGCCATTGACTACGCCAACTCGGTGGTGCAGGTCCGGTTCGCGGGAACCCACGGAGAGTACTCGAAGGTCAACGCGGAGACGATCTAGATGCGCAAGGTGGAGCCGATTCGTTCGGAGCGAGCCTACGAGCGGGCGCTTGCCCGAGTCGAACGCCTCATGGGGGCCGATCCGGCGTCCCCGGAGGGACGGGAACTCGACATTCTGGCGGACTTGGTGGAGCTCTACGAGCGCAAGCACTACTCGCTGGGCGAGCTGGATCCGGTGGACGCGCTGGAGCTCCGCATGGAGGAGCGCGGGCTGACGCCGAGGGACCTCGCGCCCCACATCGGGAGCCCATCGAGGGTGTCGGAGATCCTGGCCAGAAAGCGCTCGTTGACGCTACCCATGGCCCGGGCCTTGAACAAGCACTTGGGGATTCCGGCGGCGGTCCTGCTGCGGGAGCCGCGGGCTCCGGACTCGTGGGACGACGATCATTGGCGTCGTTTTCCTCTGCGCGCGATGGCCAATCGAGGGTGGATCCCCAGAATCCCCGGCCTTCCGGGACACGCCAAGGAACTGATGGAGGGACTCCTTGATCGCGCGGGGGCGGGGCCCGACAGCGCCGCGATGTTCCGGCGCACGGGCCTTCGGGCGAATGCGAAGACGGATGCGTATGCGCTGCAGGCATGGTGCTGGCAGGTCATGGCGCTCGCCAACGAGGACGTGCCCGGAGCGGACTACGTCTCCGGTTCCCTCACCCCGGACACCCTGCGCCGGATCACCCGGCTCAGCCGCCTCCGGGACGGTCCCCGTCGAGCCGCGAGCTCGCTGCGCGACTTGGGGATTGGGTTCGTGGCGCTGCCGCATCTGCCGCGAACGTATCTGGATGGGGCCGCACTCCAACTCATTGACGGACGTCCCGTTGTGGCCCTGACGCTGCGGCACGACCGCGTGGACAATTTCTGGTTCTGCCTGCTGCACGAGCTCGCCCATGTGGGGCGTCACATGGATGGCGACCATCCACAGGCGTTTCTGGACGACCAGTCGCTGCGCCGCGCGGGTGTGGTCGGCGAAGACCCGCGGGAGGCCGAGGCCGACGAGTGGGCGGAGGAGGCGCTGGTCCCCGGAGATGCGTGGCATGCGAGTGGTGTGCGTGCCAAGCCCACCGCCCTGAACGTGATCCACTTCGCCGACGAAATCGGTGTTCACCCGGCCGTTGTGGCCGGGAGGGTGCGCTTCGAGCGCAACAACTATCGTCTGTTGTCGCAGTTCGTCGGAAGTGGGGAGGTGCGGAAGCAGTTTGTGTGTACGTCTTGATTGGGAGAATCCAATCGCGCGCGGAAGCAACCGGTTGGGATGCCGATCCATCGTACTTCGACGGGGAATCGCAACAGGTCGCTGCCTGCCCCAGCCTGCGCGCGTACTCCACGGCGAACCGAGTGGCTTCCGCGTCCCGGGCCGAACGGAAGACTTCCGGCTTGACTGGATCGCCCGCGTCGTCCGCGCTCACCAGTACGAAGTCCCGCAGGTTCGTGACCCGCACACTTGCCGGTAGCGAATCGCAATAGCGGCTCACTTGGGTGGATTCCGCCGTCATGCGCACATCGCCCCCAGCGCTCTGGACGACCAGTGGGCGTGGACCGGCAGTGCCGCGAGGTTGCCGGCGGGATTGGGTTCTGGCGTCCCGATTCACATTGGGGCAGTTGGCACATTGGACAGTCCGGTCGAGCCATTGACGGTCGTGAATGCGGCAGGGCGGTTGAGCGGGATTCGGAGACCGGGGGGAATGCTGCTGGGTCGCGGGTCCTGCACCCCGCATCGGGACAAACGCTCACAATCGGCCACGCCGCGAGGGGGGACGGGCGTGGGACCAGCGACACGAGCATCGGAGCGGGAGCCGAGCGGGGTTCACCACCTTAGCTCCTCGCTCGTAGAGGTGTCGTACCCGCTCCGGTCGCGTCGCTCCCTACGCGGGGCAGCGCTGGGACCCTGACATTTTCCATGCCCAAGACCCTGACATTTTCGATGCCCATTGACAGTCCGTCCCGAATTCACATGCGGTCGTCCCATTTCGCCATTGATGGGTTCCCGGCCACGCCTCCGCACGGCGGCTGGCCGCGTCTGGTCCGCAAGATGGCCGAAGTGCGGGTGGGGCGGGCAACAGCGTCCCGAATTCACATGCGGTCGTCCCATTTCGCCATTGACGGATTTGGGAGCCGCCGACCGAAGCAGTCCGGGACCCCGTGTTCTCCCGCCCGTTGGCGGGGCTGACGGACGCGC
This sequence comes from Longimicrobiales bacterium, assembly GCA_965221265.1. Classification (GTDB taxonomy): domain Bacteria; phylum Gemmatimonadota; class Gemmatimonadetes; order Longimicrobiales; family Gaopeijiaceae; genus BD2-11. The sequence continues at coordinate 2,181,669 of OZ244873.1, forward strand.
TGGAGGCGTTCGCGGGCGGCATCCTCCTCCGACGTCCTCCCGACCCCGCCACGACCCTCGGCGGGCAGCACGGAAGGCCGTTTCGGGTGGCGTTATATTTGTATGTAACCAATTGCACCATTTCACGTTGGAGGAATTCGTGATCGCCCATCCCGACCTGCTCCACGACCCTCGGCGGACCCCGCCGCGGCAGCCCGCGACGGCGCGGAGACCGGCCGACGCCCGACCCGCCGCCGAGGCCGCGTCCGCCACGCCTGCGGCCCCCGACCTCGTGTCCGCCGAACCCGCATCCGTCGAGCCCAATTCCGGCACGCCCGTGTCCAGCAAGCCCGCGTCCGCCAGGCCCGTTTCCCCCGACCCCGCAACCGTCACGCCCGCGTCCCCCGATTCCGTGTCCGCCGAGCCCGAATCCGCAAATGGGGCATCCACCAAGCCCGAGCTTGCATCCGCCAAGCCCGCGTCCGCCACACCGGCATCCACCGACTCCAAGTCCGCGAAACCCGCATCCCCCGATTCCGCATCCGTTGACCCCGAGCCCGCACCCAGCCCCGACCCCTCCCGGGACGCCGACGAGCTCTTCGAGCTGGGCGAGCGCATCGCCGAGCTCGCCGCGCGCATCAACTCCGCGGAGGCGCGGATGATGACCCTCATCGCCGACTTCGACCGGCGCGGCGGCTGGAGGGACGGCTTCGGATCCTGCGCCGAGTGGCTCGCGTGGAGGACCGGCGTCAAGATCGGATCGGCGCGCGAGCGGGTCCGCACGGCGCGGGCGCTCGAGCGTCTGCCGCAAACCGCGGAGGCCCTGCGGCGCGGAAGCGTCTCCTACGCCAAGGTGCGCGCGCTCACCCGCGTCGCGACGCCCGAGCGCGAGGCGGAGCTGCTCGAGTTCGCGCGCGCCGGATCGGCCGCGAAGCTGGAGCGGACGGTGCGCACGTGGCGGAGGCTGTCGCGCGAGGGGGAGCTGACCGCCGAGCGGGCCCGCCACCGCGCCCGCGCCTTCTCGGTCTTCGTGGACGGCGAGGGGATGTACGTGGTGCGGGGGCGGCTCGAGCCGGAGGCCGGGGCCGTGCTGATGCGGGCGGTGGAGGCGGCGTCGGACGCGCTCTTCCGGCGCGAGCCCCATCATGGGCCGGACGCGCCACCCGCGACCGAGGCCGACGCGCGACGGAGGTCGGGGCGGCGCCGGGCGGACGCCGTGGGTCTGCTGGCGGAGCGGGCGCTGGCGGCCGGGTTCGGGGAGGGGGATGGCTCGCGATCCGACCGCGACGCGGTTGCGCCGCCGGGCCACCAGCCGAACGCCACTCCCCGCAGCCACCCGGGCCACCTCGACGAGCACGGAGTCGACGAGGTCCGATCAGGCGGAGACGCGCATGGTCCGCCGGGTCGCGACGCGGACAACCCCCGGCACCACGAGGTGGACGACATCCGGTCCCGCGACGCGCGCCATCCCACGGGCCACGACCCGCGCGCCCCCTCGGACCACGACCTGCATGGCCTGCCAGGCGGGGACACGGACGCCCGGCCGGACCGCGGCACCGACGACGACCCGCCGACCCGATCCAGCGGCGGGCCCAAACCCACGAACCCACCCCAATCCCGCCACCTCTCCCGCGCCCAGCCTCGATCCGGCACCGAGCCACCGACCCAACCCCTTGACCGGCCCAAATCCACGCACCAACCCCCCGCCCCCGCCCCGCCGGACATCCGATCCGGCACCCGCGCCGAGCGCTACCAGGTCGTGGTCCACTGCGACGCGGCGACCCTCGCGGCGGACGGCGAGCCGGGACGCTCGGATCTGGACGGCGTGCGCGTTTCCGCGGAAACGTCGCGGCGCATGGCGTGCGACGCGGCGGTCGTCGCGATGGTCCACGCCCGGGACGGCTCGGTGCTCAGCGTGGGCCGCCGGACGCGCACGATCCCGCCGCACATCCGACGGGCGCTCGATGAGCGGGACCGGGGATGCCGCTTTCCCGGGTGCGCGTGCCGGTTCACCGAGGCGCATCACGTGCGGCACTGGGCCGACGGGGGCGCGACCAGCCTCCGCAACACGCTGCTGCTCTGCCGGCGGCACCACCGCGCCGTGCACGAGGGACGGGTGAAGGTGTCGGTCAACGCCGACGGGACCGTCCTCTTCGTCACGCCGGGCGGGAGGATCCTGGTCGACGCGCCCGCAAGGCCCGCGGAACGAGGTTCCGGGAATGGGACCGACGGGCTCGCGGCGGCAGGTTCGAGGACGCAGCAAACCGGGATGAGGCCGGCGGCGGATGGGTCGCGAGGGCCGGCGGAGGAGGGGCCGGAAGCCACGGAAGCGGCGGATGCGCTGCGCGAGCCCACGACGGAAGACCCCAGGACGGCGCAACCCGAGGTGAGCGGGGCGACGGCCCGGGACGAGCGCGCCGTCCTTTCCAATGGGGCCGCGCTCTACCGGGATTCGGAGATCCCGTGGCGGATCGAGGCGGCGGCCCGGGAGGCGATGGAGGAGTCGCTGCAATGATATTCTGGTCCGCGTTACTCGCCATCCACCCCATGGGAACCCGAATGGGCGCCGATGCGCCAGATCCGGTGGCCGGGTCTTGAGGGTCCGTCGATGCCGGGGCAACCACCCGCTCCGGTCGCTAAGCTCCCTCCGCGGCGCCGCGAGAGACGGTTGACGCGCACGCATGGGCGACTCATAATATGATGCGTAATGAGGCATATTATGAGTCTTACGGGAGCGGAGCATGAAGCAGCTCACCATTCGTGGTTTGGGCGATGAGTTGGGGGGAGCGATTCGGCGCATGGCCAACCGCGACGGGACGTCGCTCAACCGGGCGGCCATTACGCTGTTGCGCAGAGGGGCGGGATTCGATGAGGGAGCGCATGTGGTTGGAGTGTCGCTGGATCACCTGATCGGCAGCTGGAGCGATGCGGACGCGAAGGTCGTCGAGTGTGCGTTGCGACATTTTGAGCGCATTGACGAGGCCATGTGGGAATGAGGGTCCTCCTTGACTCGAACGCGTACGCACAGCTCATGCGAGGACGGGAGCAGGTGAGCCGAATCGTCCGGGGAGCCGAGGAGGTGCTCCTGTCGACGGTCGTGCTCGGCGAGCTTCTCTACGGGTTCAGGTACGGCTCCCTCTACGAGCGCAACATCGACGGCATGCGCGCCTTTCTGGACAACCCCTACGTTTCCGTCGTTCCCGTCGGAGCGACCACCGCCGACCGATACTCGAGGATCGCCGCGTCGCTGCGCGCGAAGGGCCGTCCCATTCCCACGAACGATGTCTGGATCGCCGCCCACGCCATGGAAACGGGTGCCGACCTCGTTTCGGCGGATGGGCACTTCGAGCATGTGGACGGAATCGCGTGGATCCGATTGGACGATGAGCACCGCCGACGCCGGCCGACGTAGCGTCCCATTCCGGTGGCCCTCGGATCTTCGCCCCGGAGTCGTCAACGAACCCGCCACGGCGTGCGGCGGCACCCCGGCACGTGGTCGCGGATGCCGGCAACCCGACGGGAGTGATCGCGACCGCCGACCCCGGCCACGTCAGGGCAGCTTCGGGTACCGAGCGATGCAGCCTCTGGCACAGAATGGCGCGCGGCGCGTTCGGGCCGCGGCCGACCCGACGATCTAGCGGGCCGTGGACAAACTCCCCCCGACGTTTTCGAGCGGCGTGGCATCCACGCTGGTTCGCCGCGCTCGGCGTTGCTTTTTGGGCCCAAATGGCTCTGCCACTCGGCCTTCAAGGCGCCTCGCCAGCCCGGCGCCCCGCCGCTCTCGGTGCTCGGGCGGATTCATCTAGGGCCTGCTACCGTCGCGCGCGGGCCGGAAGGGTGACGAACCCCGCCACCAGGAAGTGGTGGTCGAGGGTCAGTGCTTCGCGTATGCCCAGTTCGGTCATTACCACGAAGCTGGTGGCGTCGGCGAGGGAGAAGGGTTGATCGCGGAAGCGTTCGATCCAGTTGTCGATCGCGGCCTCCTCGCGTTCTCGGGTGATGTACTCGACGCGGGTCGGAGCTTCGCGGACCGTGCTCAGAAAGACGGAAGCGGCACGGAGGCCGGCGCGACGCAGTATGAGCGCGTGGGTTTCGGCCACCACCAGGTTGGTGGTCACGATTCGCGCGCCCTGCCGGACCCGGCCGCGCAGACCGTCGGCCAAGGCCCCGTGACCGGGAGTTCGTTCGTCGGCGAGAGGGTACCACGCGCTGGTGTCGACGAACAGACTCTTCACCCGGCGTCCGATTCGCCCGACTTCCGCGGATGACGGGCCGGGCGGTCCGTGGGCTCCCCAGCCCGGCGCCCCGCCGCTCGGGCGGATTCGTCCACGGACTGCCAGGAAGCGATTTCGGTGGTGGCGAGATACTCGTCGTGCTCGCGCGCGACATCAATGCCCGGGTCATCGGTTGCGCGCACCATGCCGATGATCCTAAGCGCGGGATGATGCTCCGGATCCGAGATCTGGACCTCCAAGGCCTCCAGACCCCGCCGCAGGACATCGGACTTGGTGGTGTCGAGCTCCGCCGTCAGTCGCTCGAGGCGCTCCCTCTCGCACGGGCGCAGATACACTTGGACGGGTTCCGCGACGCGTCGCTTGGATGAATTGTCATGAGCGTAATTCATGATTCAGGATAATGAATCCACGCTAACCCGCCAAATCGCCCACCCGCCGCACCAGCTCCCGGCCGCCGTCGACGTCCTCGGCGAACTCGTCGTAGATGGCGTCGCTGGCCGCGCGGAAGCGTCCGCGGTCGGCCTCGTTCACCTCGATGCCGGCGGCGCGCAGCTCGTCCAGCAGCTCGGCGTCCATGCGCGCGGCCTCCTCGTGGACGAACGACTGCATCTCGCGCGCGGTCTCCTCGAGTACGACGCGCACCTCCTCGGGCAGGCGTCGCCAGCGCGCCTCGCCGACCGTGACGAAGGCGGGCGAGTACACGTGTCCGGTCAGCGACAGGAACGACTGCACCTCGTGCAGCTTGGCCGAGGCGATCTGCGCCAGCGGGTTCTCCTGTCCGTCCATCACCCCGGTCTGGAGGGCGACGAAGACCTCGGCCAAGGGCATGGGGGTCGGGTTGGCGCCGTAGGCCTGGAAGAGCTTGACGCGCCAGACTCCGCGCGGGGTGCGCAGCTTGATGCCCGCGAGATCCTCGGGTTCGCGAATCGGGCGCGCGTTGTTGGTGATGTGGCGGAAGCCGTTCTCCCACACCGCGAGAATGCGGTAGCCCTCCGCTTCCGCGAGCGGGGCCAGGTGTTCCCAGAAGACCTCCTCCTCGATGCGCTTCATGTGTTCCCGGTCCCGCACCAGGTAGGGCATCTCGAAGAGCCCGAAACCGTCGATGACCGACGACATGACCGTGGAGGGGAGCGACATCTCGACCGTGCCCAGCTTGAGCTTCTGCAGAAGCACGTCGTCGCCCCCGAGCTGGCTCGAACCGTACACCACGACCCGCCCGGCGTCGCCCAGGCGCTGGTTGGCGCGGCGGGCGAATTCGTTCGCCGTGATGTCGTACAGGGACTCGGGAGCGCCCACGTGCCCCAACCGGATCTCGATGGGGCCCGCGTCCCCGACGGGGGCGCAGGCGGTCCACGCGAGGGTGGCCAGGACGGTTGCCGCGAGGGTCGTTGGGCGATTGGGTGCGCGGGTTGACATCATCCCTCTCCGGATGCGTGGGCGGTGTTGGCGAGATGCTCGAGCGCGGCTTCGACGCCGCCGCGGCGATGGGGCACTCCGGCGAGGCGCAACCCCATCTCGACGCCCGCGAGTGCCCCGGCCAGGGTGAGCTCGTTCAGGTCGCCCAGATGGCCGATTCGGAAGACGCGCCCGTCGAGCTTGCCGAGCCCGGTGCCAAGCGACATGTCGAAGCGTTCGAGGATGACCGTGCGCAAGGCGTTGGCGTCGTGGCCCTCGGGGAGGAGCACCGCGGTCAGCGAGTTGGATCGCTCGCGTGGGTGGAGGGCGTGGCATTCGAGTTCCCACGCGGCGACCGCGGCGCGGGTGGCGTTGGCGAAGCGCCGGTGGCGCGCGAACACGTGGTCGAGTCCCTCCTCGGCGAGCATGGCCAGCGACTCGCGCAGGCCGAAGAGCAGGGTGGTGGCGGGGGTGTAGGGAAAGAAGCCACTCGCGTTGGCCGCGAGATGGTCGTCCCAGCTGAAGTAGGCGTGCGTCGGGCGCGTGGTCGGGCGCGTGGCGAGGACGCGCGCGCCGGCGGCCGTGAAGCCGAGGCCGGGTGGAAGCATGAGCCCTTTCTGGGATCCCGTGACGGTCACGTCGACGCCCCATTCGTCGTGGCGGAAGTCGAGGGACGCGAGCGAGGACACCGTGTCGACCATGAGGAGCGCGGGATGTCCGGCGGCGTCGATGGCGGCCCGGATGTCGGGGATGTGGGTGGTCACGCCGGTGGAGGTCTCGTTGTGCACGACCATCACGGCGCGGATGCGGCCGCGCCGGTCGCCGCGGAGCTTGTCCTCGACCCGCTGCGGTTCGACGCCGGCGCGCCAGTCGCCCGACACCAGGTCCACGTCCAGCCCGAGGCGCGCGGCCACCTCCGCCCACTTGCCGGCGAAGAAGCCGTGGTCGAAGGCGAGCACGCCGTCGCCCGGGGAGAGCGTGTTCGCGAGGGCCGCCTCCCACGCGCCGGTGGCGGAGGAGGGGAAGACGAACACGGTGCCCTTGGTCTTGAAGACCGATTTGAGGTCCTCCAAGACGGCCAGGGTGAGCTCGGCGAAATCCGGACCGCGGTGGTCGATGACCGCCCGGTCCATGGCGCGCCGGACCCGCTCGGGTACGTTGGTGGGGCCGGGGAGCTGGAGGAAGTGCCGGCCGCTGCGTGTGGTCATGCGCGCCCTCGGGTGACGTGAGGCGGCCCGCGGACTACAATGCGGCGACCGCCCGGCGACGGATCGTGCACGCAACCTAAGGAGCGCGCCCATGCCTGACCACCGACTCGGCTAGCCATCGGATCGCCCATGCGTCGAAGTCCATTTGGCGGCCGCCCGCGCGCCCGCACCGCCCATGTGCCGTCCACTGCTCCGGGCGGGTCGGCCGCGCCCCCACGCGGCCCGCGATCCCGGTGTGCCGGCCACTCGGTCCGCCGACCGTTCAGGTCTCCCCATGCCTGACCGCCGCCCCCGCGTCGGCGACCTCTCCCTCGCCGCCCGGTTGCGGCGGGAGCTGGAGGGCGAGGTGCTCTTCGATGCGGTCAGCCGCGGGCTCTACGCGACCGACGCCTCCATCTACCAGGTGGAGCCGGTGGGGGTGGTGGTCCCGCGCACCGTCCAGGACGTGAGGACGGCGATCGAGATCGCGGTGGGGGCGGGGGTGCCGGTGCTGCCCCGGGGAGCGGGGACCTCGCAGGGTGGGCAGGCGGTGGGACGGGCCTTGGTGGTCGACACCAGCAAGCACCTGGGCGCCATTTCCCGCCTGGACGCGGAGGCGCGGACGGTGCGGGTCGAGCCCGGCGTGGTGCTCGACGACCTGAACCGCCGGCTCGCGCCCCACGGCCTGTTCTTCCCGGTCGACGTGGCGACCTCCAGCCGGGCCACTCTGGGCGGCATGGCCGGGAACAACAGCTCCGGGGCGCGGTCCATCCGCTACGGCATCATGGCCGATCGCGTGCGCGCCATCGACGCGGTGCTCCCGGATGGCGGCGCGCACCACTTTGGGGTGGTGCCGGAGGGGTGGTTGGAGGAAGCGGGGACGGGGGAGGGGACGCGTGGGGGGGCGTCGGGGGTGGCGGATGCGCGGGCGGGCGGGTCGACGACGGACGGGCAGCCCCGGGGCCGGGAGGACGCGCGCGACCACCGCGCGCTCGCCCGTCGCATGTGGGAGATCCGCGCGCGCGAGGCGGACGAGCTGGCGCGGCGGGTCCCGAAGGTGCTCCGGCACGTCGCCGGCTACAACCTGCACCGGCTGCGACGTCCCGGGCTGAACTTGGCGCCGCTGCTCGTGGGTTCGGAGGGCACCCTCGCCTTCTTCACCTCGCTCGATCTCGACTTGGCCCGGCTTCCGACGCATCGCGTGCTGGGCATCTGCCCGTTCCCCAGCTTGGAGCGCGCCCTCGATTCGGTACGGCGCATCGTCACCCTCGACCCCACGGCGGTCGAGCTCATCGACGCCCACGTGATCCGGCTGGCGCGCGCCAACCCGGCCTTCCGACCCGTGGTCGAGCGGGTCTTCGCCGGAGATCCGGGCGCGGTGCTGGTGGTCGAGTTCTCCGCGTTCGAGGCGGCGGCCGCGCATGCCGGGCTGGATCGACTCGACGAGATGATGGGCGATCTCGGGAGCCACCACCCCGTCCGGCGCGCCGTCGCGCCCGAGGCCCAGGCCGAGGTGTGGGGTGTGCGCAAGGCCGGGCTCGGAATCGTCATGTCGTCCCCGGGGGACCTGAAGCCGGTCTCGTTCATCGAGGACTGCGCCGTGCCGCTGCCCCGACTCGCCGAGTACGCCGCGCGCGTGAACGCCGTGTTCGACCGCCACGGGGTCGACGGGACATGGTACGCGCACGCCTCCGTGGGGTGCCTGCACGTGCGCCCGTCCCTCAACCTGAAGCGCGCGCCCGACGTGGGCCGCATGCGCGCCATCGCCTCCGAGGTGCACGAGATCGTGCTCGATCTGGGCGGTTCGCACTCCGGGGAACACGGCGATGGCTTGGTGCGCTCGGAGTTCATCGAGGGGCTGATGGGGCGCCGCCTCGCGACCGCGTTCGGAGAGGTGAAGCGGGCCTTCGACCCGGGCGGGTTCATGAACCCGGGCAAGATCGTCGATCCGCCGCGCATGGACGAGCGCGATCTCATGCGCTACCCGCCCGGGTACGCCCACCAACCCTTCGAGACCGCCCTCGACTGGAGTCGGTGGGGCGGCTTGGCCGGCGCCGCCGAGATGTGCAACAACAACGGCGCATGCCGGAAGGCGGGTCCGGGCACCATGTGCCCCTCCTACCGCGTGACCGGCGACGAGAGGCACGTCACCCGGGGGCGCGCGAACGCGCTGCGGCTGGCGCTGACCGGGCAGCTGGGTGCGGACGCGATGCGCTCGCCGGAGATGAAGGAGGTCTTCGACCTGTGCGTCGGGTGCAAGGCGTGCCGGCGGGAGTGCCCCGCGCGCGTGGACGTGGCGCGCATGAAGGTCGAGTTTCTGCGCCACCACCGTAGGGAGCATCGACCCGGCGCTCGGGACTTGGCGTTCGCCCACCTGCCTCGGCTGGCGCGCGGGGCGTCGCGCTTGGCGCCCGTCGTCAACGCGGTGGGCGGGAGCCGACTGCTGCGCCGCGTGGGCGAGCGTCTCACGGGGATCACCCGCCGCCGCGAGCTGCCCGGATGGTCGAACCGACCCTTCCGGAATCCCCCCGCGCTCACCGAACACCCCGAGGTGCTCCTGCTGGTCGACACCTTCAGCCGGTACTTCGAGCCGGACAACGCGCGCGCGGCGTTGGACGTGTTGACCGCGGCGGGGTATCGGGTGGAGGTGGCCGGCGCCGAGGCGCGCAACCTCTCTCGTCCGCTCTGCTGCGGTCGCACCTACCTGAACGCCGGGTTGGTGGAGGAGGCGCGCGCCGAGGCGCGGCGTCTGGTGGACGCCTTGACCGCGACCCGGGTTCGGCACGCGACCATCGCCGGCCTGGAGCCCTCGTGCCTTCTGACCCTGCGCGACGAGATTCCCGCCATGCTTCCGGGTCGGGCCGCGGAGCGGGTCGCCGAGCGCGCTCTACTCTTGGAGGAGCTGTTGCTGCGCGACGAGGAGCGGGTTCGTCCGCGCTTGCACCTCCGGCCAGCCCCGACGGATTCGGCGTTCGTCCACGGCCACTGCCACCAAAAGGCGTTCGGAGTCTTCGACGCGACGCCAAGGGTTCTGACCTGGGTTCCGGGCCTCGCGCCCACCGTCATCGAGTCCGGCTGCTGCGGCATGGCGGGGTCGTTCGGCTACGAGGCGGAGCACTACGCGCTGTCCATGAGGATGGCGGAGCTGGATCTGCTGCCCGCGGTGCGCGCCGCGCCCCGGGAGGCGCTGCTGGTCGCCGACGGGACGAGCTGCCGAAGCCAGATTGCCCACGGGAGCGGCCGCGAGGCGGTGCACGCGGCGGTGGTGTTGGCGCGGGCTTTGGGCGCGGGGGTTGGCTGAGCACCCGGGGCGGGAGGGTGTGTGGGGCTAAGCGGTTGGCATCTGCCACGGACGGGCCACCTCGTGTCGCCTCGTCGCAAGGGCGTTATCTTCAGGTGGGAGCCCAACGAGTGATCGGTGGACTTGGCGGCGGACACACGCGCACTCCGGAGCAGCGTCGATTGATGAAAGCGGGCAGCGAGAACGCGGGACGGAGAATGGAGAGCACGGGTTTCGCGGGATGGGATGGAGGGGGCTGGTGACATGGCGGTGCGAGGCCGACGACCCATTGGGATTGACCTGTTCGCGGGCGCCGGCGGCCTCAGCTTGGGTTTCGAGCAGGCCGGCTTTGACGTGGCCGCGGCCATTGAGTCGGACCCGGTACATTGTGCCGTCCACAAGTTCAACTTTCCCCTCACGACCACAATCCCGCACAAGATCGAAACGCTGTCCGGTGCCGATATTCTGAAGGCCGCCGGTATTGCCGGTCGCCAAGTCGACTGCGTGTTTGGGGGTGCCCCCTGCCAAGGGTTTTCCCTCATTGGCCATCGAGTGCTCGATGACCCTCGGAACGGCCTCGTTCGAGATTTCGTTCGCATCATCACCGAGATAAGGCCCCGCACCTTTGTCTTCGAAAACGTAAAGGGGCTCACCATCGGTCGGCACCGGGAGTTCCTCGACCAACTGATCGAGGAGTTCTCGCGCAACGGATACGTTGTCCGCGTCCCGTGGCGAGTACTCAATGCCGCCCACTTCGGAACCCCGCAGAGTCGCGAACGTCTATTTCTAATGGGGGCTCGGGAGGGTCAGCGGCTGCCCGGCTATCCGGCTCCCTCGACCGAAATCGCCAGCCCGCAGCGACGCATCGTGGGTTTGCCGACGGGACCGACTTGTTCGGATGCGCTCGGAGACCTGCCCGATGTCGATGATTCAGAGGAGTTGATCGCCTCCGATTCCACCCGTGCGGCGAAACTAGGCGAGCCGTCACCCTATGCGGCACAGTTGCGATGCCTTTCCGAAGACGCTTGGCACCATGGCTACGTGCGGGAGTGGAATCCCGCCGTGCTTACGTCGAGCGCCCGCACCGAGCATACGGCGATTTCGCGTCGCCGATTCCGTGCGACTGCTCCCGGTACCGTGGAACCCATTAGTCGATTCTTCAAGCTCCCGGCGCTTGGCGTGTCCAATACCCTTCGCGCAGGTACCGACGGAGCACGCGGGGCATTCACCAGTCCTCGCCCCATCCACTATCGCCATGACCGGTGCATAACGGTCCGGGAAATGGCGCGCCTGCACGGGTTCCCCGATTGGTTCCGATTGAACGTCACCAAGTGGCATGGCGCCCGGCAGATTGGCAACTCCGTCCCTCCTCCGCTGGCAAGAGTGATCGCGGGAGAAGTGATGAAGGCGTTGGGCGCGACTCCCATCCGACCCGACGCCACCGTACCGCTGGGAGATCCCGCGCTTCTCTCGCTCAATATCTCCGGAGCCGCCCTGCATTTTGGAGTCAAGCCGCCGCCCAGCCGTCGCGACAGGAAGAGCGGCGCCAGGAAACGCAGGCAGATCGACATTGAACGGGAGCGTCTCGGAGGACGAGCGGCACGTGTCTGAAGGGACACGTGTCTGAGAGGATGAACAGGTACCAATCGCTCATCGCGAAGGTATTCTTCGAACACTATTCCGAAGGGACCACCGAGTTCGTGTTCGAGCGCGACGAACTCGATGACGCCGCTGAGGCGCTGGGTGTTGCGCGCGTCAAGAATCTGGGTGATGTGACGTACTCCTTTCGCTACCGGAATCCCCTCCCCGAAAACATTCTGGCGACCCAGCCCGAGGGGCGGGAATGGATCATTGAAGGAGCCGGCGTAGGTCGATACAGGTTCAAGTTGGTGGGGGAAAGCCGCATCATCCCTCGGAGCGATCTGGTTGTGGTCGACATACCCGATGCAACGCCGGAGCTAATCCGAGCTCACAAACTCGATGACGAGCAGGCCTTGTTGGCGATGATCCGCTACAATCGTCTGATCGACACGTTCTTGGGCATTACCGCCTACAGCCTGCAGAACCATCTCCGGACCACGGTCAAGGGCGTGGGGCAGATCGAAATCGATGAACTATACGTTGGCATCGATAAATTGGGCTGTCATTATGTGATTCCCGTGCAGGCGAAGGGTGCGAGAGATCATATCGGGATCGTGCAATCTACCCAAGATATTCGGTTCGCCGAACAGAAGTTCCCGGGCATGCGTTGCCGGGCCATTGCGGCGCAGTTCCTCGAGGATGGTGCGGTCGTGCTACTTGAGCTAACGTTGCAGTCGGGCGAGATCAAGGTTGTGGAGGAGCGCCATTACCGGCTGGTTCCGGCCGAACAGCTCGATGCGGACGCGATCAGGCGCTATCGTCCCTAGGAGTCCGTGGATACTGCTAGCAGGGCACGCACGGCCCCTGAATCCTGTGTCGGCGAGCGGCTTGAACACGACCAATCGCCCCTACCTCGTAAGCGTCCTCGAGTACTTCACCGACAACGCGCGCCCCGCCGAGAGTGGCTCCCGCGGGATCAGGTTCCGGTCCCGCGCGCTGTTCAGCCCCTCGTTGTACACGATCCAGAGGTCGGTGCCTTCGCTGAAGTGGTAGCGCATGCGCGCGTTGATGCTGGCCAGGTCGTCGACGCCGTTGTACTGGGCGTAGACGCTGAACGACAGATGCGTGTCGAACGCCACGTCGGCCTTCACCTGCGCGAGGTGGGTCGTGGTGGCCGTGTCGCGCTCGGGGAAGTCGATCTTGTTGACGGAATACGAGACCGCGAGCTCGAGGTGGCGCGACGCGTTCCAGACCGGACCCAGCGTGAGACCCAGGCGGTCGCCATCGTAGAACGTTCCCGCGTTGGCCGTGAAGTTGCCTCGGAAGGTGTCGCTGCGCGACAAGCTGAAGTTGGCCGTGGCCTCGTGGAACCAGTAGTCGCCCACCGGGACCTCCACGTCGGCGATCGAGAAGGGGACGCGGATGCTCTCGAACTGCGCGCGGGCGCCCACATCGAGGCTTGCGCCGTCCTTGAACTGGAACTCGAGTCTGGGATACAGCTCCCGCGATTCGGGCGTGCGGTCCGAATTTCGCAGGAACTGCCGGGCCGTCATTCGGACCCCTCTGGATTGAAATATCGAGCGGGCGTCCATGAACTGGCCGTAGGCGCCCTCCACGGCGTTGTAGGTGTACGCCTTGCGCCGCTGAAAGCCAAGACCGGGCTCATAGTCCCTTCCCACCCGCGCGAAGTCCACGCGGTAGGTGAATCCCACGTCGCGCCGCCGTTGCCAGTTGGCGCGCACCAAGCCCGCGTCCAGCGCGCCGGCCTCGTTCAGGGCCTCGTCGAAGGTTTGCGCCCATTGCAGCTGGAGGTACTCGTCCCCGACCGGACGAATGGAGGCGTCGAGGCCGTACGCGATGTTGTCCCCTCCGTGACCGCCAAGTCGGCTGGTGACCATGGCGCCCACGTTCGAATAGGGGTTCAGCACCTGCTGGCGCAGCCTGAGCACGCCCATGTTCTCCGCCGAGCGCGCTCCATGGGCTCCGGTGCGCATGGCGAGGAGCCCGTAGTCGGTGCCTCCGACCCGTCCCACGGCGCGCACGCCCCCCTGGATGGGCGTGAGCTCGTTGTCGTCGAACCCGATGCGCCGACTGTGGAAGAGGCGGTTGAAGGGGCCGCCGGTGTTGAAGTCGAAGGTGGCCGAGCGCTCTTGGAAGAACTGGCGCTTCTCGGGGATGAACAACGCGAAGCGCTCGAGGTTTACCTGCGCGCTGTCCGCCTCGACCTGCGCGAAGTCCGTGTTGATGGTGACGTTCAGCGCCAAGTTGGACGTGGGCGTGTACTTGACGTCGAGACCGACTTCGCGGGACTGCTCCCGCTCCGTCCTCCAGGCCGCGTTGGCGACCCCGTCGTCCACGAGCTCCGGGGTTTGGCGCACGCCTCCGAGCACGTAGGGGGTGATGTGAACGGGCGTGGACCGACTCACGCCGCGGAGGGTCACGCGCTGGGCCTGCGACGGTTTGGCGAACGCGATCCCGCCCCAGCGCGGATCGAGGTCGGGGAAGGTGTGCCGTTCGTTCTTGCGGGCGATGATGCGGTACATGATCATCCCCATCGTCACTTCGTCGCCCCGCACCTGGAAGCCGAGGGTGGAGAAGGGGATGCGGAATTCGGCGAACCAGCCCTCGTCGCTCCGGCTGGTGGCCACGTCCCAGTACGCGTTCCAGTCCGCGTTGGAGGGCATCCCCGCGCGCGGCGTCATCTGCGCGTCGTTGAAGATCGTGCGGTCGGTGCGGTTGCCGGCCGGGTTGGTGACGAACCAGACCGCGGTTTCGTAGTCGTTGTAGCTGTCGAAGATGATGGCCAGGGCGTCGTCGCCGCTGTAGCGGTCGCGGTAGTAGGTGTTGGTGCGCACCGCCTCGGGCTCGGAGTCGTACAGCCGGCCGCCCACGTACACGAAGCGGTCGTCGTGGGCGACCCGCACGTCGGTGATCTCGGTGGGCGGCGCCCCGTAGTCGGGGCCGAACACGGTGATGGGCAGGGGTTCGATGTCGTCCCATGCCGGTTCGTCGACGATGCCGTCCAGCTCGATGGGACCCGAGATGCGCGGAAGCGGGATGGGGATGGTGCGAGCGTCGCCCGTTTCGGGCGCGGGCGCGACGGGAGGGTTCTGGCCGAGGAGCGGTTGGGCGACGTGGCCGCCCGCGACGGAGACGGCCGCCAACAGACCGTGGACGAACCCGGGCGCGCGCCGGGAGCGGGGAGAGGGTGGGCCGGCCAAGTGCCCGGGCTCGGCACGGCGTACGGCCACCGAGGGGCGCCCCGGCGCGGCCACCGCGCGGCGACGGCCGCGGACGAGCCGGCGCCATGCGTAGCGTGCGTGCGGGTCGGGGCCAGGGATTGGAGCGAAAGCCATGGCTTGCCGTATCGTAGTTGTTCGCGCATCCCCGCCCGACACCCGCGCGGGGCCCACCGCCCGGTGGCCACGCGGGGGTGGCTCAACGCTCGATCCTCCGCGGGGTTTTCGCAACCATTGGAAGCCGTGCCGGGGTTGCCGCGGGCGGAACCGCCCGACGGAGGCGGCGCGTTTGTCACATTTTCCGCGTCCCGGTCGTTCCCCGCACGAACAGACTTGACAACGGAGAGCGGTTCGAGTGGATCCTGAGGCGTTTGGCCGCGTCTACGATGAGTTGAGGCCACGGCTGCTGCGCTACTGCGCCTACCGGTGCGGAGACCTGGACACGGCGGAGGACGTTGTTCAGGAGGCGATGGTGCGCCTGTGGCGGCGCGAAGCCGACCAACCGCCCGACGACCCCGCCGGGTGGCTCTTGACGACAGCGCGGCGTCTCGTCTTGGACGGTGACAAGGTGGCGCGGAACCGCCGCCGGCTGCTTGCCGAGAATCCACTTGACGAGCGTGAGCCGGAGCCGCCCGACCGGGCCTTGGTGCGCGCGGAGCGGAGGGACCGGGTGCGCGATGTGCTGCGTCGCATGCCCGAGCGGGGCCGCGAGATCCTGATGCTGCGCTACTCGGGGTTCCGCTACCACGAGATCGCCCGCGAGGTCGGCGTGGCGCCCGGGTCGGTGGGAACGCTGCTGGCGCGGGCGGAGCGCCGGTTCGTGAAACTGTTGGAGGCCGCCGAGCCCGTCGGAGGAGGATGCGGGACGGTGGCGGAGGACACGATGCGATGACCCATTTGAAGGAAGAGACGATCCTCGGGGTGCGCGATGGCGAGCCGGTCGATGCCGGGGCGCGGGCGCATTTGGACGAGTGTGCCGCATGCCGGCGCGCGCTGGAGGAGGCCCGCGAGCGGGCCGAAGCGGTCGAACGGGCGCTGTCGGCGTTGATGGCGCCCCTTCCGGCGGGCGGGCGGCCCGGGTCGTTGGAGGTCCCGGTGGTGTCCGGTGACGACGCGCGGGGCGGAGAGGGGGACGAGCGCGCCGCCGCCGTGGTGACCCCCATCGATGGCGGGCGAGGGTGGGTGCCCGGGTCGTTACCGCCGGGTCGCGGGCCGCGCCCCTGGGCGGTGGACGCGCGCGCGCCCGGCCGAGCGTGGACCTTGCGATGGCTTGGGCGCGCGGCCGCGCTGGTGGTCGTCGGCGCGGGGGCGGCGTCCGCACTGCCCGGTCCCTTCCACGGGTGGATCCCGCGGGTGTTCGCCGGCGGGGAGCCGAGCCAGGCCCCGACCCCCGCGGTGGCTCCCTCGGGGGTGGAGGTCGGGGGGCGCATGGCGACCGGCGACGGACCCGTGGTGGTGCGCCTCGACGGGGTCCCGTCCGGCACGCGCATCGACGTGCGTCGGGTCGACGGCTCCACCGTGGGGGTGCTGGCGGGGACCGGGAGCGCGTTTGCCTACGCCAGCGGGGAGGTGCGCGCCACCGTCGCCGCCGGACCGGTGACCGTCGAGTTGCCGGAAGGGCTCGAGTCGGCCACGCTCGTGGTCAACGGGGCGACGTACTTGGTGGTGGACGCCGCGGGGATGGATGTTCGGGGGCCGCGCGCGGACTCCGGCGCGGGGAACCTCGCCACCTTCCGGGTGCCGGATTGAGGAGGGCGCCGTGAACGACATGGGACGAAGGAGCGCCGCTACCGGGCCTTCAGGGCGCCTTGCCAGCCCGGCGCCCCGCCGCTCTCGGTGCTCGGGCGTATTCGTCCACGGGCTTGGGGCAGCCCGCGGACGAACTCCCCCCGGCATTCGAGCGGCGTGGCATCCGCGCTGGACCGCTTCGCTCCGCGTTGCCTTTCGTCCCGGTAGCGCCGCACCCGGGCCTTCGGGTCGCCTCGCGGCGACCGTCTGCGTCGTGGCGGCGTGCGCCCTCGGCGGGAAGCCGGCGGCGGCCACCCCCGCAGGGCCGCTCCCCTCCCTTCCCGTCGCCCAGGCGCCCGCCGACACCGCCGGCGCCTCCATACACGGAACCGTGACGGGCGTCTTCCGCGACCGGGCGGGCGCGCTCGCGCACGCCCTCCTGGTTGTGGAGACGGAGGCGGAGCGCCGGTGGATCCAGGCGGACGAGAGCGGCCGCTATTTCCTGGATGGCCTCGCGCCCGGGGTCGTGGCCGTGCGCGTCCGCCACCCGGGCTACGGGGCCATCGCGGTCGACGTCACCTTGGCGGCGGGCGCGTCCGTGCGCGTCGACCTCCGGCTGACCGGGCGGCCGCTGCGGCTCGACCCGGTCGAGGTGCGCGCGGAGCCGTTGCCCGGCGGCGGTGCCGTCGAGGACGAGCCCGGGCGGGCCCGGCCGATACCGGAACTCGAGGTCCAGGCGCTCGACCTCACGCCCGGGGTGGGCGACCCGGCCCTCGCGGCCGCCGTGCGCGCCCTGCCCGGCAACGACCCCGCCAGCGCCACCGACGTGCTCTACCTGAGGGGCTCCACCGCCGACCTCAAGGTGGTGCTGCTCGACGGCGCGCCCGTGTACACCCCGTTCCACGTGGCCGGGTTGATGCCGGGGTTCGAGCCGGCGCTGCTCGGAGCGGCCGCGCTTCACCGGGGCGGGGCGCCGGCCCGCTACGACGGCGGCCTGACCCACATCCTCGACCTGCGCACGCGCGCCCCCCGTCGCGACCGGCTGCGCGCCTCGGGGGCGATCGATCTGCTCACCGCGTCGGCCGCCGTGGAGGGGCCGTTGGGTGGGCGGGGCGGGTTCCTCGCCTCGGCTCGCGGGCTCCACGATGTCGGAGCGGGACCTCTGGGCGGCGATGGGCCCTACGGATACGCGGACGCCCTGCTCGCGGCCGAGTACGAACCGGGCGCCGGCCACCGCATCGGGGTCACCGCCTTCGGCAACTCGGAGGCGGTGCGGCTCGACTATCGCGCCGCCCCCGACGACGCGACCTGGGCGAACCGGGCGCTCTCCCTGGCCTACGAGGGCGGCGTGGGAGGGACGCGGCGCGTCCGCGCGCTGGCCGCCCTCGGCGACTACGAGGCCGCGCTTCCGCTGCGACCCGCGTCCCCCGGCCCGTCCGCGACCGATTCCGCGTCCCCACCGGTCGCGCTGCTCGCGACCGGCGCCAACCGGCGCGCCCGCCTCCTCGCCGAGCTGGAATGGGGTCGGCCCTCGGCCCGGACCGTCGTGGGCGTGTCGCACAACCACATCGAGGTGGACTACGGCGCGCTCGATCCGCGCGCCGGCGTGGCCACAAGCGCGAACGCCACCCACGCGACCACCGGACTCCACGTCGACGCCGTGCGCCTGCTCGCGCCCGAAGTCACGGTGCGCGCGGGCGCGCGGGCCGATCTCTTCTCCGGCGGCGACGTGGCCATCGCGCCCCGCGCCCGCCTGTCCTGGGCGTTCGACCCGCGCGCGCTGCTGAGCATCGCGGTCGGGCGCTACCATCAGCCCACGCGCACGCCCGACGTCGAGGTCGAGCGCACCCTGCAGGAGGTGGTGACGTCCGAGCTGTCGGCGCCCCAGCTCCTTCCCGTCGCCCGGGCCGACCACGTCGTGGTCTCCCTGGACCAGCTCTTCTCCGGCCGCGTCCGGCTCGGCCTGCACGGCTTCTGGAAGGGCTACCAGGGGTTGGCCGCGGCGGCCGGCGGCGGCGAAACCATTCGCAGCTCGGGGATCGATCTTCGTCTGAGCGGCGCGGGCGAGCGCGAGGTGATCTGGATCGGCTACGGTCTCTCCTGGTTCTGGTCCGACCGGGACCTCTCGGGGTACAGCCGCGACTTCGCCGGGCGCCACCTCCTGAGCGCGGGCGCTTCGGGCGACGTGTGGGGCGCGCTGCGCGGGGAGTTCCGCATCGCCTACGGCGCGGGTCTCCCGTACACGGCCATCCCCTTCCGCGCCCTTGACCGCGCGGAGAACGTTCCGGCGGCCGAACCGACGCCCCCCGATCTTCCCGAGGCTCCCGCCCGTTCCTCCCTCGACTCACCCTTGCTCGAGGGGCTCGACGACGACTTTTTGCGGGTGGACCTGGAGCTTCACGCCCGCTTCACGCCCCGGTGGCGCGGACGCGCCTGGGAGCTGCGTCCCTACCTGCGCGTGCTCAACGCCCTGAGGCGGCGCGACGCCCTCTTCTACGCCTTCCAGCCCTGGCGCGGCGACTCGCTGACGCCGCTGGCGCAACGGCCCTTCCTGCCCGTTCTCGGGGTCGCGGTCGCCTTCTGACGCGCCGTCGCATCCCTCCGCCTCGGCGCCTCGACTACGCGGGCCGAGCACGAACCCCGGTCCCGCACAGTCACAAATCCGGGCTCCCGTTCGGTCCCCGAGTGTGCGGCGCGGCTTGGCCGCGGATCCATCCAACCCACGAGACAAGGTGATTCCAACAATGTTCCGACACACGTTTGCGACGCCCGCCGCGATCCTGATCGCTTCCCTCCTGGCGCACTCTCCGCTCGGCGCCCAGCTCATTCCCATTCGCACCATCCCCGTCGCCAGCGGCGACCAGTTCCTCACGGTGCCCTCGGCCACGCTGGGCATGGGCGGCACCCGCATCGCGGTGGACGACTCGCTCGCGGACGTGTGGTCGAATCCCGCCAAGGGGATCTTCATCGAGGAGTCCGCCATTCTGGGGGCCCCGACCTTCTACGGCATCTCCGAGGACGGCGGGGCGGGCAAGACCTTCCCCTTCACCGGTCTCCTGCGGGACGGCGCGTGGTTCGGCGGCGCGTCGGTGGCGCTCCAACAGGTCGACGGCAGCGGGCGGGGCCGCTTCGGGCCGATCATCGATTTCTGGCCGGGTCCGATCACCCGGCTGTCGGAGCGATCGGCGCGCAACCTCTACGGCCGCGTCGCCTTGGGACGGAAGGTGGGCGAACGAGGCTGGTCGGTCGGGTTCGCCGCCTCGCGCGCCGGCTTGAACGCCATGACCGGCGTGGACCTGTTGTACGCCGGGGCGGACCGCATCGACCAGCGGGGCTCGGTCACCGATCTGCGCGCGGGGATCTTCCGTGACGGCGAGCGTGATCGCCTCGGGTTCACGCTCATCCACAACCACGTCTCGATGGAGCACGAGGTGCACTACACCGACATCGTCGCCTGGGACACGATCACGTTCGAGCCGACGTTCGAGTTCCGCGAGGAGCTCAACGAGGACCGGACCCGCACCCTCGGCGGGCACTTCGAGTGGGACCGCCAGGTGGGCGCGGATGGATGGCGCATCGGCGCGACCCTGACCGCGAACCACAAGTCCCACCCCAAGATCCCGAATTACGAGCTGCAGAACATTCCCCGCGACCCCGGCACGACCTGGGCCTACGAGATGGGCTTCGGCATCGGCCGGAGCCGCGACGCCACCGCCTTCGGCATCGACATCGCGTACCAGCCCATCTGGACGCACACGTGGCAGGAGGCCGATCGTCGCATGGAGACGCCCCGGGGCGTCCTCGAAATCGGAGACAGGACGATCGAGAACCGTTTCGACTTCTCGAACGTCGTGTTGCGCTCCGGCGTGGCCCACCGGTTCGGGATGTTCGGCCTGCAGCTGGGCTTGGAGGCGCGCTCCCACGCCTACCACCTCGTGCAGGACGATCATGTCGAGGGCACGTCGCGCGATCAGGACGAGGCGTGGACGGAGTGGACGCCGACCCTCGGAGCCCACTTCCGCCTCCAGGACATCGACCTCCGCTTCAGCACCCGGGTCACGTCGGGCACGGGCTTCCCGGGTGTCGACTGGACCCGCGGAGGGGACGCGATGGTTCCCGAGGCGGCCCGCGACTTCATCGCGGCGCCCAGCGGTCCGCTGACGCTCCAGGACGCCACCGTGATGACCCATCAAGTGTCGATCCGGGTGCCCATCCGTTGATTCCGCGTGCTTCGGGGTGGAATGGTTCGACGTGAGGAGCCCGACGCTCGCGGTCCTGGTCGACCGGCCCGTCGGTCCGGATGATCGGGATGGGCTTCCCGACCGGGGGATCGACTGGTACGATATCCGTGGTCTGGAGTGGCACATGTCCGCGTCAACGGCGTCGAGACGACGGGTGGACCGAAGGGAGCGTCTCGCCACGCCGAAGGCCACGAGCGAGGTGGGACATCATGGATCGAAACAGGGCGGGCCGTGAGGGACCGGGGTTGGGCCGGCTGGGTGCGGGTCGGCGTCGGCGTGGCCGGAGAGGCCGCCCGGCGGCCGGACCGGTTCCGGCAGCCCGGAGACGAACCCCGCCTGGCATTCGGGCGGCGTTGCATCCGCGTGGGACGCTGGCGTTCGCCGCGATGCTGCTGGCGGCTCCGCACGTTCTCGCACCGGTCGACGGCTTGCGGGCCCAGTCCCGCGCGGCTCCCGCATTCGACGTCCGGCCGCAGCCGGTGGCCGGGCCACCGCTCTGGTCGGCGCGCGCCTTGTCGATCGCCCGCCCCCATCCGTGGCGGGGTGCCGGGAGCGAGGCCCACCGCGACGCTCGCGAGGCTGGGGGTTGGGACGTCGCGTTGGACGCGATGCCGCAGACATCCCCCGTCGGGACGCGTCTGAGCCACGCCGCGATCGGGGCGGCGGCGGGGGACTTGGTGGCCGTCGGCATGTGGGGCGTGTGCAGCTGGGTGTGCGAGGAGGACGCGGGAGAATTCCAAGGCACGGCCGGGCTCGTCACGGCGGTGGTCGCGGTCGGCGCGGCGCTGGCGGGGCCGGCCGAGGGCCTGCGCCGAACCGGCGTTGAGCCGGGCCGCGCCGTCACGAGCTCCCTCATGGGGCTTGGAGCCGGCTTGGCGGTGCTGAGCGAGACCGAGTCCGATGTTCTCGGGGCGCTTGGCGGCTATGCGGCGCAGGTGGCGGTGGCCACCGCGGTGTCGTCGTTTTGGCCCTGAGCGCGCACCGGCCGAGGGAACGTCGTCGTTGCCCCGCCGCGACACGACCCACCCCACCCCGTGGAGGGACGCGGCCATGACGGATGACGCGCGCGCCCGCCCACGCGGCACCGCCCGGCCCGACGAACGTGCGCGGCACCCCGACCCGGCGGCCGAACCCGCGTCCCCGGTCGGCGCCCCGACCGTCGACCGGGAGCGGGAGGCCCTCTTTTTCCCGACGCTGCTCAAGGTCCTGTTGGTCCAGGTCGTCGCCCTGGCCCTGCTCTGGCTCCTGCAGGCGACCTACCACCAATAGCGTGGCGTAACCCTCCAACGACCCGCCCATGCATCCCATCAACTGGCTGATCGTCGGCGCCTACGTCGCCTACGTCCTGGTGGACGGCGTCCGGCGGTCGCGCGGCACCAGGGAAGTCGAGGGCTACTTCCTCGCCAACCGCACGCTGCCCTGGTGGGCGGTCGGGCTTTCGGTGATGGCGACGCAGCTGTCGGCCGTGACCATGATCGGCACCACCGGGCAGGGGGCCACGGACGGGCTGCGCTTCGTCCAGTTCTACTTCGGGCTTCCGCTGGCGATGGTGCTTCTGGGCGTCACGCTGGTGCCGTTCCTGCGCGGCGCCGGGGTCTACACCGCCTACGAGTACCTGGAGCGCCGCTTCGGTCCGCGAACGCGCGCGCTCACCGCCTTCCTCTTCCTGATGTCGCGTGGGATGTCGTGCGGCGTGATCATCGCGGCGCCCGCGGTCGTCTTCTCGGCGGTGTTCGGATGGCCCCTCCTGTGGTGCGTCGCGCTCATCGGCGTCCCGGCCGTCGCGTACACCATGCTGGGCGGCATTCAGGCGGTCACTTGGACCGACGTGAAGCAGATCATTCTGATCGTGTTCGCGCTTGTGGCGCTGATGGTGGTGCTCGTCGTCCAGATGCCGGTCTCGCCGGGCGAGGCCCTGCGCATCGCGGGCGCGACGGGCCGTCTGCGGGTCTTCGACTTCTCGTTCAACATCGGCGAGACCTACACCTTCTGGTCGGGTTTGATTGGCGGCACCTTCCTGATGCTGTCCTATTTCGGCACGGACCAGTCCCAGGTGCAGCGCTATCTGGCCGCGAAATCGATCGGCGCCGCGCGCACCTCGCTCCTGATGAGCGCGTATTGGAAGATCCCGCTGCAGGCGCTCGTGCTTCTGGTCGGCGTGATGGTCTTCGTCTACTACCAGTTCCAGCCGCCGCCGCTGCTGTACAATCCGGCCCACGAGAACGCGGTGGAGGAGGTGCGGGGCGAGGAGTACGCCGCGCTGCGGGAGCTGTACGGGGAGGCGTTGGCGACGAGGGAGGACGCCGCGCGGCGCGCGGCGGGGCTCGCCGCCGGGGTTGCCGGGGACGCCGGCGGCGCGGCCGCCCTCGACGAATTCCTCGACCGCGACGCCACAGTCGAGGAGCTCCGCGCCGAAGCGCTCGCCTTGGCCGAGGAGGTCACGGGCGAGGCGTCGCGCGACGTCAACTACATCATCCCCCGCTTCGTCCTCGACGAGCTGCCGATCGGACTCGCGGGCATCTTCATCGCGGCGATCATCGCGGCCGCGATGTCGAGCATCTCCTCGGAGCTGAACTCCCTGTCGACCACCAGCATCATGGACTTCTACCGGCGCTGGTTCCGACCGGACGCGAGCGACGCCCACTACTTGACGGTCTCGAAGGCGGCGACGGCGTTCTGGGGCCTGTTCGCCTGCGTGGTCGCCCTTTACGCCGTCGGCCTGGGCTCGCTGATCGAGGTGGTGAACCGCTTCGGGTCGTTCTTCTACGGCTCGATCCTGGGCGTCTTTCTGCTGGCGATGGTGCCGCGGGCGAACGCGGCCGGCGCGTTCGTCGGGCTGCTCGCGGGGATGGGCGCCGTGGCCCTCGTGACCTTCGGCGCGCCCGAGGTCTCGTTCCTTTGGCACAACGTGATCGGGGCGCTGACGGTGGTGGGCGTGGGCGTGGGGATGTCGGCGCGCGGTTTCGCCCGGGCATCCAATGGGCATCGGACCGCCCCCGGCGGCGGGCGCAACGCTCCGTGAGCCGGTCCCACGAGTGGACTAACTAAACTAGACTAACCGGACTAACCTGCCCGCCGCGGGCCCTACTCCAGCAGATCCTCCACCCGGTCCAGGTCCTTGACCCTCACCAACAGCCGGGCGGGGTTTGCGAACGCCATGCCGATCTCGGAACCGCCCGAGTCGTCCACCTGAAGCATGCAGGGGATGCCCGCGGCGTCGAGGATGGCGCGCGCCACCTCCCCCTCGTGCCGGTAACCGTAGGTGCGCGCCACGGCGACGTCGTGATGCGGGTTCCGTCGGAAGGGGATGCGTCGCCCTACCACTCCATCTCCGGCAGCACGTCGCCCTGCACGCGGAACATCTCGTTGACGAGGTTGACCGCGGCGCGGTAGGAATGGGTCGTGGGATCGAGCATGAGCGCCTGAAGCAGCGATCTCCGCGAGCGCGTGTCGAAGGCCTCCACAAGGAGCTGATGGATGCTGGTCTGGGTGCGCAGCAGCGCCAGAATTCCCTCGGGGAGCGGCCGCATGCGCCGGGGGTGGAGTCCGTTCGCGTCCACGCGCGCCGGCACCTCCACCACCGAGCCCTCCGGAAGCCCCGGGACATGGCCCTCGTTGGGCACGTTGACCGCGTCGAGATACGCGTCGACGCCGCGGAGCACGCCCTCGAGCAGCGGGACCGCGAGTTCGCCGGAGGGCGCCAGGGGGCCGGGGAAGTCCAGGTCCCCCGTCGAAGTCGATGCGCGGGATGGTTCGCGCGCCCCCGCGGCGGCTTCGTCCAAGTTCGTGGCCCCCGCCTCCGTCCGCGCCGCCCGCGCCTCCGCGGCGGCCGCCCGCTGCTCCCGGGTCGGCTTCAGGCGGGGGACGGGCCCGTCCGGAAACGCCGGCACGTCGGTGGGGTGGTCGCCCAGGTTGTAGATCCAGGTGGGCACCTCGCCCGTCTCCCACGGCGCGCCCTCCGCGGGGTCGTAGAAGAACTGGAGCGCGCTGCTTCCCAGAAACTCCTGCCCCCATCCCAGGTACTCGCCGATGTGGTTGGCGCCCGGGCTGGGGAATCGCCCGAAGACCCGGAAGAGGATGCGGCTCAGGGCGATCTCGTCCCAGTCATGCAGCAGGTGGGCCTCGCGCTCGCGCCGCCTCAGGCGGGGATAGAGGTCCTCGCCGGTCTCGCGATCGCGCACGGATTCGAACCACGTGAAGTGGTTGATGCCGCTGGCGCGGGCGTCCAACCGCCCGACCGGGAGGCCCAGAATGCGCGCCATCTGCTCGATGCCGTGAAAAACCCCGTGACAGAGCCCCACCACGCGCACGTCGGTGAGCCGGGACTGGGCCTCGCACAGCTTGGTGAGCGGGTTGGTGTAGTTGAGGAGCCACGCGTCGGGGCAGTGTTCCTCCATCGCGCGCGCCACCTCCACGCAGGGGCCCATGTTGCGCAGCGCGTGAAAGAGCCCGCCCGGTCCGCCGTTCTCGCCGTAGATCTGGGGAAAGCCGAAGATGCGGGGAATGTGGAAGTCCTGCGCCCAGTAGTGGTAGCGGTCCAGCTCGATGGCCATCACCACCGCGTTGGCCCCGGGAAGCGCGTCGGGGAGGCGCTTCGTGACCGACACCCGGGGCCGGCGTCCCAAGCGCTCGGCCACCGCCTCCGCGTACGCCTTCATGCGGGGCAGCTCCGAGGCGTCCAGGTCCATGAGCGCGATCTCGAGTCCGCCGTCGCACAGCGCGTCGCTCAGAAGCAAGTCGCGGATGGAGGCGGGCCCGAACTCGCGACTTCCGGCCCCGACCAGAACGATCTTCATTTTGCCGCTCCCGTGCTCTCCCGAGGGAAGGTCGGACCGGTGCCGACCACGATGCATGCTCCGGGCATCCGCGTTGGATGGCTCACGCGACGCTTCGAGGCGTCTCTCCCGCGTTGGTTCGAGCGCTTCGCGCCGCCAGGGTCCCCGCGCCCAGCGAGACCAACACCAGCAGCGTGCCCGCGACCGCCCTACCGGTCAGAAGATAACCGAGACCGAGGAGGCTGGCGTAGACGAACAGCGCCCCGAGCAGGAAGCCCAGCCACATGCGGCTCGCCGAGGGGTCGGACGACTCCACGCGCGTGCGGCGCGCCACCGGCGCCCACCATCCTCCGGGACGCACGCGCCGGTGGAAGCGGTCCAACACCTCGTCCGACTCGGGACGCGTGGCGAGGGCGACCGCGAGCCAGAGCACCGTGCAGACGACCAGGATGATCACGCCGCGCACGAAGTCCATGCCCGGCGCGTACATGGCTTCGACGCCCCGGAGCACCGCGTCCGGGACCAGGGGGCCGGCGAGTCCCACCATCACGCGCGTGTTGGCCAGCACCACCGACCCGGCCATGGCGGCGATCTCGGCCCAGGCGTTGACCCGCCACCAGTACCATCGGAGCAGCCACACCAGCGCGATCCCCGCGGTCAGCTCGATGACGTAGATCCACCCACGCTGAATGGAATCCATCCGCCACGCCACCAGGGCCGCCACGCCGGCCAGCAGCACCACCGCGATCCGGGAGGCGGCCACGTAGTGGCGCTCCGAGCGGCCCGGGCGCACGAACCGTCGGTAGACGTCGTTCACCATGTAGGAGGCGCCCCAGCACAGATGCGTGTCCATCGTGCTCATGAAGGCCGCCAGGAAGGTCGCGACCATCAGGCCGCGCAGCCCGGCGGGCATCAGCT
Organism: Longimicrobiales bacterium; assembly: GCA_965221265.1. Lineage (GTDB taxonomy): Bacteria > Gemmatimonadota > Gemmatimonadetes > Longimicrobiales > Gaopeijiaceae > BD2-11. Next base: position 2,208,227 of record OZ244873.1, read on the forward strand.
CGCGGATCATCATCGGGTAGGCGAGCTCGGGGTCGGCCGCCAACGCGGCGTCCATGGTCGCCGGGGGGAAGACCAGGAGCGACCCCAGACCGACGACGATCCAGGGCCACGTAAGCAGCACGGTTCCGGCGAAGGCGAACCACAGCGACGCCTTGACGGCCTGGCGCTCGTCCCGGGTGGCGAACAGGCGTTGCGCCACGTAGCCGTCGCCCTGTCCGCTCCTCAGCCAGAGGATGAGGATGAGGCACAGGAACGAGACCAGCTCCACCGACGAGGCGTTGGCCGCGGTCGGCACCAGGTCGAGGGCGCCGGGGGGCGCCTCCGGGACATTGCGGATGGCCTCCGCCATGGAGGCGGGCCCGCCGAATCGGGCCAGCACGATGCCCGCGAGCGTGGCCGCCCCGAGCATGCCGGCGATGAACTGGATGAGATCGGTGACCACCACGCCCCACAGGCCCGACGCCACGGTGTACGCCAGCGCCAACCCGACGCAGACCGTGAGGGTGAGGGCGGGGTCCCATCCGAGCAGCACGCCGCTGAACTTCACCATCGCCAGCATGACCCAGCCCATGACCACGGCGTTGCGGACCAGGCCTTGGTAGATGGCCGAGAAGCCGCGCAGGATGCGCGCGGGAGCCCCGCCGTACCTGATCTCGATGAGCTCGGCGTCGGTGAGCACGCGGGCGCGTCGCCACAGGCGGGCGTAGAAGAAGGTCAGCATGAGGATGCCGGCCGCCTCGTACCACCACAGCCAGTTGCCGAAAACGCCCTGCTGGCGCACGAGCGCGGCCGTGGCGAGGGGCGCGTCGCTCGCGAACCAGGTGGCCGCGATGGACGTGCCCGCGAGCCACCAGGGGAGGGAGCGGCCGGCGACGAAGTAGTCCTCGACGCTTCCGCCCGCGCGCCGAGCCATGCCGAAGCCGATGGTGAGGACGACTCCGCCGTACAGGGCGACGACGAGCCAGTCGAGCGAGGTCAGGGCCAAGGGTCGGCGGTCAGGTCGGCGGTCAGGGGCGCGTGCCCCGGGAGAGCACGTTCGAGAGGATGCGGAAGGCGCCCGGGACGCCATGGGGCAGCTGACGGTGCAGCGCCAGGGCGAGGTAGGTGTAGTGGCCCGCGCCGACCTCCGCCGTGAGCCAGATGCCTTGCTGGGGGGCCTGTCCCCGGTCGTGGGTCTCCACCAGCGGGGTGTAGGCCGCGTCCCAATCGGTGAGGAACTTGGAGCCGCGCTGCTCGACCCATCCCTCGAAGTCGGCTTCGGTGATGCGGTTGGGCGCGGCCAGAACCGGATGGGCCGGGCGGAGCAGGCGCACGGGGGCGTCCTCCTCCGACACCTCCTCCGCGCCCGGCGGCAGGGAGGCGGGGTGGGGGGCCATCACTTCGGGCACGAACTCCTGCGTCTGGTAGAGGATGACCAGGTTGCCGCCGGCGCGCGCGTACTCGATGAGCCGCTGGTTGTGCTCGAGCAGGTCGTCGCGCACGGCGTACGCCCGCGTGCCGACCACGATCGCGTCCAGCGCGCCGAGCGACCCGGGGTCGGCGAGGGTGGCGGCGTCGAGCGGTTCCACGCGGGCGCCGAGCGCTTCGATGGCGGCCGGCACCTCGTCGCCGACCCCCATGACGTAGCCGACGCGCGCGCCGTCCAGGCGGGCGACCGGCACCGCGCGCACGGTCGTGGTGGCGGGGCGCCGCAGCCGCGCCAGCCGAAGGTCGCGGTGTTCGATGGTGCGGTACCCGGTCCGGTATTCGCGCCCGTCCGCCCTGGACACCGCATGGAGCGTGGCCGCCCCCCGCCACCCCGCGGGCGGGACGACCTGGAAGGCCACTTCGGCGACCTCGCCCGCGCGCGCGAAGTCGTGCGCCACGGTGGCGGGCGTGGCCGTCCATCCGGCGGGCACCTCCAGGCGGGTCTCGGCGGCCAGGGGGGCGGTGTTGGCGGTGAGGCGCGCGCGCACGGGGATGGGGGCGGCCTGGGTGGGACCGCCCGCTTGCGGGACCACCGCGGTGGCCGGGGCGTTCATTGGGGTGGCCGGGCGCCCGGATGCGGGGGCGGGACGGTCGGGTTGGGCGTTCACCCAGGTGCCAGAGCGGCTCAGCGCGGTGGTCGCGCGCTCGGATGCGGGGGCGGGACCGCCCACTGCGGTAACCGTCGCGGTCGTCGGGCGGTGGGATGTGGCGGCGGGACGGTCGGGCGGGTCGTCCACTTCGGGCGCGGGGCGCTCGGATGTGCCCGTGGGTCCACCCGGCCGCGGGTCGCCGGGGGGCGCGCCCGCTTGCGCCACGGGAACCACCCGCACGTTCGGTTCCACCACCACCGACAGGGCGGGCAGCACCTCGATCGGGCGCGTCACCGAACCCTCCGGCAGCCGCGGCACCGGGGCGGTGAGGGGGGCGGTGTGGGTCAACGTTGTTCCGCCCACCACGAGGTCGGCGGCCACCGACAGGGCGGGGCGCCGCCATGGCAGGTGCAGGGCCGCTGAGTCCGTCACCTCGTAGTGGTTGCGCGCCAACCCCTCGCGCGCGAAGTACGGCCCGGCCTCGGTGGCGTCGCCGTCCCTCCCGGGCACGCGCACCTCCATGCGGGCGGCGAATCCCTCGTTCGTCTCCACGACGCTCGCCGTCCGGCCCAGCACGACCCCGGTTCGATCCACGATTCGGATCTCCGCCACCTCGAACCCCACCGCCTCGGACCCCTCGACCGTGATTCCGACCTCCAGTGTCTGGCCGGGCACGACCACGGCGCTGGCGGTTCCCTCCGCCGGTTGGGCCTTCACGCCAAGGCCGCTCGCGGCGGCGATGGCGTCCCGGAGCTGCCGCTCCTTCAGTCGCAGGTGGAACCGGACCTCGGGCGACGACGCGGAGGCCGCGATCGCCGAGCGCGCCAGACCCAGACCTCGCGCCAAATCGGGCACCGACCGGCTCGGCGCGCGGAAATCGAACTCGGCGACGACTTGGTCGACCAAACTCTGAAGCCGCGCCAGCAACGCGCGGGTCCCGGGGTCCGCCGCTTCGCCCAGCAGGTCGGGCAGCCCGGCCAGCGACGTGTCCAGGCCGGCGAAGAAGGAACTCGCGGCCCGCCCGGCGGGCACGGTCGCGTCGACTCGCCCGCCCCCGCCCTCGACCCAATCCCGCAGCTCATATCGATACAGCCCGCCTCCCTCGCGCACGCGCCCGGCCGTCTGCGAACGCTGAAGGCTCAGCCCGCGACTCGCCCACCGTTGGACGCGGGCACCGAGCCAGGGACTCTCCTCGCGGGCGTCCACCCGCACATGGAAGGGTTCGTCCACGCGCACGCCACCGCGGTAGGTGCGCCGCGCGCGCCACGGCCGGAGCCCCTCCCGTTCGATCTGGTGCGGAAACCGGGTCGGGTCCGCGGCCGCCTCCACCGCCTCCGGCGCGAGCAGTCCCGCCGCGTGGTGATGCCCGTGTCCATCCCTGGGCGAACCATGGAAGCGGGCCACCACCACCCATGGCCGATTCAGGCGGATGACGCGCACCATGTCCTCCAGCACCGCATCCCGGTTCCAGCTGCGGAACGCCTCCTCCACCGACTTGGAGTAGCCGTAGTCGACGGCGTTGGTGAAGTACAGGTCGTCCAGCCCGTAGTAGCGGCCCGCCAGCACCAGCTCGCGCGTGCGAATGAGACCGAGGCCGTCGAAGAGCTCGGGCCCGATCGCGTTTGCCCCGGCCTCGCCTCGATTCAGGCTCAGGAGGGCCGTGCGCGCGCCCCAGCCACGGCTGGCCAGCGTGAGCATTCCGGCGTGCTCGTCGTCGGGATGGGCCGTGACGTGAAGCAGGCTCGCGGTCGTGCGCAGCTTGAGAATACGCTGCCACGCTCCCATCGCGCCCCGATCCGGGTCGAGTCGCTCCTCGGCCACCGCGGGCGGAAACGCGAGCACCCGGTCGAGCTCCGGCGAGGCGGGCGTCGCCTGGGCCGCGAGCGCGCCCGGTGCGGCCAAGGCCATAGCCGCGAGACGAGCCCCACGGAATCGTCCGGGAGCTCCGGATTCGAGCACGAACATGGGGACCACCTGGCTGGAAGAAGCGGGCTTCGGGACCGCCGGAGTTGCCGAATCGTCGGGATTCCCGGGCGGCCGGATTACGGGCCGGAGCCCTCTCCATCGTGGGTTGCGCGCGGGTTGCCGGGCAAGGGCCTCCGCGTCCCCGAATGGATGGCGCGGCCCGCGGGTGCGCGTGCGCGCCGCCACCGGACGGGCCCGGGCGCGTCGGTACCCCACCCGCGCCCGCGACTGTTCCCGAAGCGGGCGTCTCCGTATGTTGCCGGGTCGCCGCTCCGCGGGCGGGACCGCGCGGAAGCGTTGAACTCCGATGACGCCCCAGGGAGGGAGCATCTTGACCCAGACCCCCGCCGGAGAGCCCAGACTCACGCCCGTGCAGAAGTTCGGCGAGGTCGTCGCCGACTTCGTCGAACGTTGGATGCCGAACCCGTTCCTGTTCGCCATCATCCTCACCTATGTCGCGGCCTTGGCGGCTTGGTTCTCGGAGGGGTCGAGCCCGGCCGAGATCGCGGTCGCGTGGTACGACGGTTTCTGGGTGCTGCTCACCTTCGCCATGCAGATGGTCATCATCCTGGTGACCGGGTTCGTGGTCGCGTACCATCCGCGGGTGAAGCAGGGCATCCTCTGGTTGGCTCGGCTTCCCCGCAACGGACGCCAGGCCGTGGTGCTGGTGGGGTTGGGCTCGATGCTGGCGGGATGGATCTCCTGGGGGCTCGGGCTCATCTTTGGCGCGATCCTCGCGCGCGAGATGGGCAAGGAGGCGCATCGCCGGGGCATGGCCGTCCACTATCCGCTGCTGGCGGTGGCGGGATACATGGGCATGAGCCTGACGTGGGGATGGGGCATGTCCAGCTCGGCGGGCCTTCTTCAGGCCACGGACGACAACGCCTTCATGCAGATGGGCATCGTCGACCGTGTGATTCCGGCCAGCGAGTGGGTCTTCCACCCTTATCCGCTGCTGCTGACGGCGCTCGCGCTGGCGTACGGGTCGCTGATGCTCCATCTCCTCGCCCCGCCGGACCGGAATTGCCGGGGCATCGCGCGCTACCTTCCCGACGTTGCCGACGAGGAGGACGCTCGCCCTCCCGCTCCCGCGGTCCCCATGGAGAGTCCCGCCGACCGCATCAACCACAGCCGCATCCTGGGCGGAATCATCGCATTGACGGGCGTCGTGATGCTGGGCCGCGAATTCTTCCTGGACCCGATGGGAGCCCTCGATCTCAACGTCTTCAACTTCGGGTTCCTGATGATCGGAATGCTCCTGTTCATCAGCCCCTCCAAGTATCAGGACGAGTTCACCGACGCGGTGAAGGGGAGTGCCGGGATCATCCTCCAGTTTCCGTTCTACGCGGGGATCGTGGGCATCATGACCGGGACCGGGCTCGTGCAGACGATGACCGACGGCCTGCTCTCGATGTCCAGCCCCGGCAACTTCCCGGTCGTGACGTGGATCACGGGCGGCATCATGAACGTCTTCGTGCCGTCGGCGGGAAGCGAATGGGCCATCGTGGGGGGCCCGATGATGCTCGCGGGGGCGGAGCTGGGCGTGCCGCACGGCCAAACCATCGCGGCCTACGCCGTGGGCGACGCGCACACCAACCTGTTCAACCCGTTTTGGGCCCTCCCGTTGCTCGCCATCACCGGGCTGCGCGCGCGCGACATGTTCGGCTACGCCATCACGATGATGATCCTTCTGATCCCCTTCCTCGCGACGGCGCTCTTCCTCCTGCCCTATTGAGGGTGAGGGAGTCCGGATGGCCAGAACCACGCTGTTGGATACGCGCACCGTCAACTATCAGGAGTTGATTGGTAACGGAAGGGCGTACTTCGTTCCTCCTTACCAGCGCGACTATTCGTGGCGCAAAGAGCAGTGGGAGGACCTGTGGAACGACATCGTGGACACGCGTTCGTCGACCAGCGGCCCGCACTACATGGGTGCGTTGGTCGTCGAAGCGCGGTCGGATCGCAAGTTCGTGGTCATTGATGGCCAACAGCGTCTCGCCACCCTGAGCTCACTCGCCCTGGCGATAATCGACGCTCTGCTCAAGCTCACCTCCTCCGGCGTCGAACCGAAGGAAAACGAAGCGCGCGCGCGTGAGTTACGCAACCGATTCATTGGCGAGAGAGATCCGGCATCACTCGTGGAATCAAGCCGACTCAACTTGAACGATACCGACAACGGCTTCTATCAGGACTACTTGGTTCAGCTGGTGGAGCCGAGCAATCCGCGAGGTTTGCCCCCATCCAGCAACCTACTCTGGGAATGCTTCCGGTTCTTTGGCAGGCGGATCCAGGATCTGGAGGACGCCAGACACGATGGACAAGTACTCGCCAGTCTGATGTCGGAGACGGTGGCCCGACGCTTGGTGTTCATTCTGATTACCGTTGATGATGCGCTGAATGCCTACACCGTATTTGAGACGCTGAACGCGCGTGGCCTTGAGCTGACCACGACGGACCTCCTCAAGAACCACATCTTCGCCACCGCATCGGAGGTGGACCGCCCCGGCATGTTGCGACGGTGGCAACGCATGGCGGATACGGTCGGCATGCGGCGCGTGCCGGATCTCCTTCGATACCACCTGCTTTGCGAGGAACCACACGTGCGCCGCCGCCGCTTGTTCAAGTTGGTGCGCGAACGGTACACGTCTCCCCGCAAGGTGTTGGACCTGTTGAGGGTTCTGGAACGGCGCGCGGAGTTGTTCTCGGCGATGCTCGACCCATCGCACGAATACTGGATGGATGCCGCCAACGCACGGCCGTGGGTGACGGAACTCAAGTTGTTTCGCGTTACTCAGATGATGCCGCTCCTGTTCGTGGTTTGGGAGAATTGGTCGCGTGAGGATTTCGTGCGGACCTTGAAGCTCGTATCGGTGGTGGCGTTTCGGTACACGGTCGTGAGCAGGTTGAATCCAAACGAGTTGGAGCCGGCATACCACCGGGCGAGCAAGGCGGTGGCGGACGGGACGGCCACCGGGCCGCGGGAGCTCTTCGAGGAACTCCGGCCGATCTATGTCCCCGACGAGCAAATGGTCAATGCGTTCACGTACTTGACCATTCCAGCCAGGGGTCCTCGCAAGCGATTGGTCAAGCACATCTTGGCACGGTTGGAGGAGGATGCGTCGGGCAAGCGGTGCGATGCCGAACGCGACCCCGGGACCATCGAGCACGTACTCCCCGAGAACCCGGGCTCCGAATGGGAAGAGGAGTTTCCGCACGCCACCCGGCCGGGAGCCGCCAACCGGATTGGCAACCTCACCCTCCTGGAAGCCAACCTCAACCGCGCCATCGGCAACCAGAACTACGAGCGCAAGCTGGCCGAGTACGGCAAGAGCAAGTACGCGATCACCAAGGCGATCACGACGATCGCCCCCGAGGAGTGGACATTGGCCTTTCTGGACGAGCGTCAGCAACACCTTGCGCGACGAGCGGCGCACCTGTGGCGGGCGGATTTCGCGAAATCGTGACTGAAGCCCCTCCGGGAGCCAGCGGGCGGAGGCTCGCTGCGTTGGCCACCGCGCCGCGCATCCGCGCCAGAGCCGCCTCCGGCTCCGCCACCCCCGCGGAACCCGTCTCCCCGGCCGGTGGGATCAAGCGCCGCCGAAGGGCGTGGCTCATCCACGCACCCCGAATCCACTCCACCTCCGAGCTCATGCCCATGCGACCCATCCGCCCGAACACCGACGAGCCCGAGGTGCCGGCTCGGCCCACCGCCCATCGCCCGCGCGGAGGTGCCGCATGAACGAGGATGACGATCCCGCGACCCGCTCCGCCGCCAAGAACGGGGCGGAGCTGACCCTCGGGCGGGCCGACTTCGAGTCCGCCCATCGGAACATCGCGCCGTACGTCCACCGCACGCCCATGCTCACCAGCCGTTCGCTCAGCGAGGCCACCGGGTTCGACGTGCGGCTCAAGGCGGAGCTCTTCCAGCGCGGCGGCTCGTACAAGCTGCGCGGTCCGCTCAACAAGATCGCCCGGTTGAGCGAGCGGGAGCGGGCGCGCGGCGTCATTTGCTCCTCGGCGGGCAACCACTCCCAGGGCGTCGCCCTCGCGGCGCGTCAGTACGGAGTGCGGGCGGTGGTGGTCATGGCCCGGAACGCCACCCCCTCCAAGATCGCCGCGACGGAGGGGTACGGGGCCCGCGTCGTGCTCCACGGCACCATCTGGGACGAGGCGAACGAGAAGGCGCTGGAGCTCGTGGAGTCCGATGGCCTGACCTACATCCACCCGTTCGACGATCCGGATCTGATCGCGGGGCAGGGAACTCTGGGACTCGAGATCATGGAGCAGTTCCCCGAGACCGAGCTCCTGGTCGTTCCCATTGGTGGCGGCGGTCTCATTTCGGGCGTGGCGATGGCCGTCAAGTCGGTCAACCCGGCGACCCGGATCGTGGGCGTCGAGTCCTCCGGCGCGCCCGCCATGAAGCGGAGCGTGGACGCGGGGCGGTGCGTCGAGCTCGATCGGGTCGACTGTCGCGCCGACGGGCTGCGGGTCAAGCGCGTGGGCGAGCACACCCGTTCGGTGGTGTCCCGCTTCGTCGACGAGATCGTAACCCTGCCCGACCCGCGCATCTTCGACGCCGTGCTGTGGCTGATGGCCCGCGCCAAGGTCGTGGCGGAGGGGGCCGCGGCGGCCCCCGTGGGCGCCCTCCTGCAAGGGCTCGTGGATGCGCCGGAGGGGACCCGGACGGTCTGCGTGCTGAGCGGCGGCAACCTGGACGTGGAGGGGATGCGCGGCCTCGCCTGGAACTAGCTCGGCTTGGCTCCGGGCTGGTCGCGGGTGACTGCGTCGTTGCCCTACTCCCTCCACGGATACGGCGGCCGCCGCCGATGCCAGTCGGTCTCGCGCTGGTACCCCATCCCCAGATCCAGAACCGCCTGATCGTCCATCGCGGAGCCCACGATCTGCAGCGAGAGCGGAAGCCCGTCCTCGTCGAATCCGCAGGGGATGGCGAGTCCCGGAAGCCCCACCAGGTTGGCGATGTAGTTGAGGCGCGGCGTGCGCGCGCTCACGTCGTCGGGGGGCTCCCACTCGTTGCGCGCGGGGATGGGCCAGCCCTCGCTCACCTCGCGCATGGCCGCGCCGTTGGGCCACGTGGGGGCGATGACCGCGTCGTAGCGCGCGAGGATTTCGTCGGTTTCGCGCACCAGCTGGTTGCGGATGCGCTGGGCCGTGAGATAGTCGGCCGCGGGCAACATGCGCCCCGCCATCCAGCCCGCGCGCCGGTCCTCGTTGAACGAGAACATGTTGGCCGCGCTGCCGTCGTCGAAGAGCGCCTTGAAGTTGGTGCCGCTCTCCACCGTGACGATGGTGGTGAAGAGCGCGCCCGTGGGCCGCAGCGGCAGCGCGACGTCCTCCAGCACCACGCCCATCCGCGCGAAGACGTCGAGCGCCTCGCGGAAGACGCGCCGGGTGGTCTCCGAACCCGACAGCTCGAATTCGGGACGATGCACGCCCAGGCGCCGTCCGCGCATGGCCCCGGGATCCGCCCGGAAAACGAAGGGCCGGTCGACGGTGGAGTTGTCGCGCGGGTCGTGCCCCGCGATCCACTCCAGCACGTGACCGCAATCCTCGGCCGAACGCCCCACGGGCCCAATCTTGTCGAGGCTCCAGGAGAGCGCCATGCACCCGAAGCGGCTCACCCGCCCGAAACTGGGCCGGAGCCCCGAGGCGCCCACCGCGGAGGCCGGAAACACAATGGAGCCGCCCGTCTCCGTGCCGATGCCGAAGCCGATCAGCCCGGCCACCGCCGCCGACACCGTGCCGCTCGAGGAGCCGAAGCTGGTACGGTCCAGCTTCCACGGGTTGAGCGCGGAGCTGGTGTTGCCGCCCGCGAACTCCCCCAGCGAGTTCTTGGCCATGAGCACGGCGCCCGCGCGTTCCAGATGGTCGATAACGGTCGCGTTGCGCTCGGGCACCCGGTCCCTGAAGATGCCGGAGCCCCAAGTGGTGCGGACGCCGCGCGTGTCCAGCAGATCCTTCACCCCGTAGGGGATGCCGTGCAGGATGCCGCGGCGATTCCCGGCGGCGAGCTCGCGGTCGGCTTGCTCGGCGGCCCGGAGGGCGTGGTCGCGCGCGATGGTGACCATGGTGGCCAGCTTGCCGTTGTGGTCGGCGCGGGGCTCGCTGGGCAGCTCGAAGGGCGGGACGTCCAGCTGCTCGGCCCGGTCGAGGTAGGCCTCGGTCAGCTCCACCGAGGTGATGGAGCCGTCGGCCAGGAGGTCGGCCAGCTCGCGCACCGTCAGAAAAAAGGTTGATTCCTGCATGGCTCAGCCCCTCCGGAAGATGAGAAGGGGCGGCTCGTCGGGGTCGAGCGGGAAGTCGCGCAGCGTCCGCTGCACCTCAACCATGTTCGCGATGGCCGCCTTCAACCGCTCCAGCTCGGCCGCGTTCTCGTAGATGCCCCTGGACCCCTGATGGTCGAGCAGCGTGTTGGCGGTCGCGGTCGAGACCTCCCCGGTCTCGGCAACCTCGGCGCAGGCCTGCGCCCAAGCCAGCGTCAGCGCGCTCGCGCCGGCGGTGGTGGCGAACTGTCGGCGGTTCATGGTCATGGGGATCGGGGCTCCCGTTGGTGGTGGCGCGAGGTGGGCGCGATGCGCGGGTGGCTGGGCGTCGCCCGCGGCCGGGCCGGGGTTCGTCCCACGCTTGGTGGCGTGGCCTCGTCGCAACCTACGCGGGGGCTTCCGGCATATCCAGCACGGGGCGCCGTTCGGGGTGGGGTTCGGGAAGTGGGGATGGGGGGCGGGGCGGTGGTTTGGGGCGTCTGCCAAAATGGCAGATGCGATGGGCGGCTGGGGCCCGACCTGCCCGGAGTCTGCCAAAATGGCAGACACGGCTTGGCGGTGACCGTCACGCTCCTGGGCGTGGCCGCAGGCCGCCCGTTCGCTACCGAGGCAGCTCGGGCACCCCGGTGCTCACCAAGGTGATGGTGGCCCCGACGGCCGCCGCTCCCCGGGCCGACCGGGCGGTGGCCGTCACCGCGGCGGCCCGCTCGGCCGCCTCCCCCCGCAGGATCGAGCGGATCCGCCCGGTCGCCCGGTCGATCACCATCGCCACCGGATCGACCGGTGTGCGCCCGTCGAGCGCGACGGCACCCTCGGGCCCGGTGAGCTCGATGCGCGAAAGGCTGGCGAGCCGATCCACCTCGAACGGGAGCAGGAAGAGGAAGCCGCCACCGCCTTGGGAGTCGCGCGTCATGTCGAAGTCAAGCGCGAAGAGCTCGCGGCCGTCGTGCGCGCGTCCGCTAACGCGGTAGGGACCTCCGCCGCCGGGCGTCCGCGCGGGCGCGTCGAGCACGAACGCCGGGTCGAGCCGCAACTCGCCCTCCAGGCTCACGCCGCCACGGAGGAGCAGGCGGGGGCCGCGGGCGCCAGCCACGGTGGTGGTGGAGGACGAGGCCGACGCCTCCGCCGACAACCGGTACTCCATGGCCTTCCCGAAGTGGTAGTCGCTGATCCACTGTGGCGGCCCTTGGCGAAAACCGCCCCCGCAGTAAGACATGAGCTCGGGCGTTTGGGGAGGTCGGAACTCGCCCGTGCGGGAGTCCCAGCCCCACACGCCGATGCTGCCGTCGCCGTACGGGTAGTCCGGGTCGACTCCGGCCGGGCCGCCGCACGGGGCGTGACGCAGTCCCATGTTGTGTCCGATCTCGTGCGCGAACACCTCGGCGTCGGGGATCCCGACGCTCGTCCCGCGGCCACCGATGTAGGCGATACCTACGATGCCCGTCGGTTCCTCCTTGGCCACGACTCCGTACCAGTAGCCGGTGTCGTCCTCGGTGGTCCGGAGCAGGTCGATGTCCTGGAGCAGGTTCTCCCATGCCGTGCCGCCCTCCGGCTCGCCCGTGACGACCAGCGGCTCCCGCACCGCCACAGCCAGCTCACCCACCGGAAGCACGGCGCGCATGAACTCGACCGGTGCGGCGCCCGCGTCCCGGACCCAGCTCAGGACGCTGCTGTCGCGGCTTGGTTCGACCAGTACGGGGACGATGGTGAGCTCCATGGGCGGCATCTCGCGCACGTCCAGTTCCAGCCGTCCCTCGCGGGGGTATCGCAGCGGGATTCCCGGCGGTCGCGGAACCGTGGCGTCGGGGTCCATTTCGACCACCAACTCCGTCCCCGGAGCCAGCTCGCCTTCCGGAATCACCACCGGCGTACTCAAGTCCAAGCGCGGGGCGCCCAAGGTCGTGGGGATCCCGCGGTGCGATCCCAGCACCGCCTCCTCGACGTGCGCGCTCCCCGCCCCGGAATGGATCGTAAGTCGCACGATCGGCCGAAGTTGGTTGGCCCGGTCCGCCGCGGCGAACACCGGCACCACCGCCGCCCGCCCCGCGATCAGCGGAATCGGATCGTCAGTGCTGTTGGCGGCCTGCGTCACGGCACCCGTGGCGAACTCGAGCGCGAAGGGTCCTCCGCAGTCCGGCCCCGACCGGTGCGAGAGGCGCCCGAGCCACGACTGAAACCACCCCGCCTCGGGGGCGCAGACTCCGCTGTTCGCCCAGTCTAGTTCCCGTAGCGCCCCCACGTCGGCGAGGCGGCCCGGCAGCGCGCCCTCGAATTGGTTGTCCGACAGGTCGAGCGCTGCAAGGCTGTCCAGCGCGACCAGATCGTCGGGGAGGCCCCCCGACAGTCGGTTGCCACTCACGTCCAAGCGCTCCAAGTCCGTGAAGTCGCCAATCGCGGGCGGCAGCGCGCCCTCGAGCCCATTGTCCGGGAGCTCCAGCGCGACCACAAGGCTGTCCTCGACGGTGATCCCGTGCCACGAGGACAACGGCGCGTCCGTCATCCAATTGGTGTTAACCGCCCAGCCCGCGCCGCCGGTGGCGTCGAAGAAGGCCGCGAGCGTCTTGCGCGGCAACAGCTTGCAGGATTCCTCGCCAGCGTGCCTCGCAATGTCAGCCAACCAGTCCTGGAACTCGCGGTCGCGGGGAGAGCAGAGGCCGGTACCGGACCAATCGAAATCGCGCAACGGAATAGCCATCAGCTCCAGCGGGAGGGATCCGTTGAGGTGTTGGTTGCCCCCTAGCAACAAGTTCGTGAGCCTGCTCATATGACCCAGTTCCGGAGGGACCCGACCCGATAAGCGGTTTTCCTGGAGCTCCATAACCCGTAGGCCGGGCAGATTTCTCAGCTCGCGCGGAAGCGGACCGGTGAGTTCGTTGCGACCCAGACTAAGAAGCGCCAAGCTCGACATCCCGCCGACTTCAGGCGGGATGGGGCCCGAGAGACCGATGCCGTAGAGGTAGGCTTTCTCCAATTGGGCTAGTTCGCCGAGGCGAGGCGGAATCGGTCCCGCTAGGGAGTTGCCTGAGAAGCCAATGAACGTGAGGTGGGACAGTTCGCCGAGCCACGCGGGAAACCTCCCCCGTAGGCGAGCTCCCAAAAGGTCTAGGTGACGCAAGTCGCGGAGTTGCCGCAGCTCCGACGGGAGCGGCCCCCCAACGCGATTGCAGGCCAAACTCAGGTGTCGTAGTCGCGTCAGGTTCCCGAACTCCGGCGGAATCCCGCCGGTGAATCGGTGCCCAAAGAGGTTCAACTCGCGCAGATTGGACAGCTTTCCCAGTTCGGGGGGAAGCGATCCCGACAGAAAGTAGCGCGAGCTTGGGGGTATGTCCGAACCGGTGCTGACCGTGAGAACTAGCCGTTCAAGACGGATCAGGTTGCCCAGTTCCGGTGGGAGTGGGCCGGTCAGCCGATTTCCAGGCAGCCAGAGCACCTTCAAGTTGACCAGCCTGCCGAGTTCCGGCGGCAGCGGTCCAGACAGTTCGTTTAGGCCGAGGCCCAGCATTTCAAGATTGGTGAGACCGCCAAGCTCCGCAGGGATGCGACCCCTCAGCCGATTACCGCCACCGCTTGCATGAACGCTCCACCCGGGCGGAGCACGCGCCGACACGTCGGTCGCAATGTCGGCATTGGCCGGAGGATGCCAATCGCTGTGTGTAACCGTCCACGCTGGGTAGTGGGTGCCCGCCCCGGTCGCGGACCCGCTCCGGCCGACACCGGCCGAGTTCGGCGGGGGAGGGCTTGAACAACGGGCGCCGTAGGCCCAGCCGCCGTTGAGGTTCAGCTCGATGAGCCGGTCAAGCCTGCCCAATTCCGCCGGAATGACGCCCTCCAAGTTGTTGCCAACGAGGCTGAGGGCCACGACCCGGCCCTCGCCATCGGCGCGCACGCCGTGCCAGTCGTCCAAGGGCACGGCCGTCAACCAGTTGGTGCGGTTGCTCCACCGAGGACCGCCGGTCGCCTCGAAAAACGCGTTCAGTATCGCGCGGTCCTTGGCGGGACCCGTCTGGAAGGTCACCCCTATGGTCGCGCTCGCGGACGCTCCACCCGCCACGGCACTCACCACCGCGCGCCCCTCGTTCACCGCCGTGACGAGGCCAGACCCGTCCACGCGCACAGCGGCGTTGTCGCTCGACCACTCAATCCCGGCGCCGTTCACAATGCGACCGTTCGCGTCCACCACTTGGGCCGCCAGCCGCACCGTGTCGCCGGCCGAGAACAGCGTCACCGAACCGGGCTCCACCCGCACCTCCGCCACCACCTGCACAACCGTCACCGCCGCGCTCCCCGCCACCGCCCCGCTCGCCGCCGTCACGGTCGCGGTCCCATTGCCCACGGCCGTCACCAGGCCGGTAGAGTCCACCGTCGCGACCCTCTCGTCGCTGGACGACCATTCCACCGACGCGTATCGCATGGCTACGCCAGCTTGGTCGCGCACCTCCGCGGTCAGCCGCACCGTGTCGCCCAGAGCGTCCAGCAGCAGGAGGGGCGATGGTGCCACGACCGTCATGGCGAACGGCTGCGGCACGGTGGGCGTGTCCTCCGTGCACGAGCCGGCCAGGGCGAGTGCGCCCGCAAGGCCAAGACGGACCAAGGCGACGCGCCTCGACGCACTTGGTCGCGGTGAGGAACACCGCCTTCGAGGAAGATGGATGGACATTGATTCTCGCCGCCCGCTCGAGATGGCCGCCGCCGTTGTGACCTACCATAGCACGCGGCGATGGGAACCACACGTCGGCTGTGGACGGGGTCCCCGGCCGATGGGTCCCTCGTGCCACCGTTGCAATGCCGCAAGTCTGCCAAAATGGCAGATGCGATAGGGCGACCGTGCCACCGGCGGACCCGGAGTCCGCCAAAATGGCAGACGGACGTGCTTGGTGGAGGGACCGCATGTCACCTCGTCGGTAGGCCCGGGAGCGCGTGCCGGCTCGGTCTGCCATTCTGTCAGGTCTCGGGGAACATGGATGGGCGGCGGGCCTTGGTGGACCCGGAGTCCGCCAAAATGGCAGATGCGACCTTGGGGCGACCGTCACGCTCCCGGGCGCGGCGGCCTGCCGACCGCCACCGAAGCACCTCACCCCGCCCTCGCCAAGGGAACGGTGGCCCCGGCCACTGCTCCCGGGGCCACCCATCTCGTCAGCCACCGGAGAACCGGGCGCGGGCGCGTTGATGCGCTTATGGGCGTGGATCCCCGCCTCCGGCACGTGTTGCGAACGGTCGTATGCAACAGTTCGTTGCAATCCCGGTTTTGCAACACGACACCGAGGGGGCCGGCCGATGAAGCCAACACCCCCGCCCCAAACCGCACCCGCGCGACTCCCCTTCGCTTGAAATGCGCCGCCCCTCCCCCCATTGTGATCCCCGCGCGTTCCGGTGTGGGCGACGCATGCGCGCCGTCGCCCGCCCCGCCGTCCCCTCCTTCGCGGGCAAAACAGCAAACGGGACTCCGCCGTGCGGGCACTCCACATCGAACCCCTCGCCGACTGGATCCAAGGCATCTTCCGGCAGGCCGCGGAGGCGGCCGGGGTCGAGGTCGTGTGGGGCGGCGGCATGAACGAACGGGAATTGCGCGCGGTCGCCGCCGGCGTCGATGCGCTGGTGACCGCGAAACGTCCCATCGACGCCAACCTGATCCACGCTTCCCCCGACCTTCGTCTGATCCAAGTCCAGGGGCGGGCGCCGTGGGCGGTCCATCGCGCCGCCGCGGCCGAGGCCGGAGTGCCGGTGTCGGTGCTCCCGCACCGAGGCGCGATCGCCGTCGCCGAGCAGACCATAGCGCTGATGCTGGGGCTCCACCGCAAGCTGGTGCCTGGGCACGAGGGCACCCGCGACGCGACGTACCGGAGCCTTGGCGTCGAGCCCGTGCGCACCACGGAGCGCAGGATCGCCTTCAACTGGCTGCGCCACCCGGACATCCGGCAACTTCACGGCGAAGCCCTCGGGCTGGTCGGGTTGGGCGACATCGCGCTGGAGGTGGTTCGGCGCGCGCGCGCCTTCGACATGAGCGTCGTGTACCACAAGCGTACGCCCCTGCCGCCGGAACACGAGGAGATGGTCGGCGCGCGCTATCGGCCCCTTCCGGACCTCCTCGCCGAGAGCGACGTGGTCAGCCTGCACGCCCCCCACACTCGCCGGACCGAGCGCATGATCGACGCCGCGGCGCTCGCGCTCATGAAGCCCACCGCCATCCTGGTGAACACCGCGCGCGGGGGGCTGGTCGACGAGAACGCGCTCGCCGAGGCGCTTCGGGAGGGCCGGATCGCCGGGGCGGGGCTGGATGCCTTCGTGCACGAGCCGCTGCCCGCGGACAGCCCGCTCGCCGAAGCCCCCAACGTGCTCCTGTCCCCCCACGTGGGGGGCGGAACCGGCGGCGGTCAACGCGGCATGGTCGACGACTTGGTCCGGAACCTGGTCGCGGTGGCCGAGGGCGGGGAGGTTGAGGGGCTGGTGGCGCCAACCACCCACGCAAATCGACCCACCTAGCCCGGAGCCCCCATGCTGAGAGATCCGATTCTGGTCGTCGCCTTCATGCTGGCCCTGGTGGCCTTCACGCGCTGGCTCGAGGAGCGCCACGAGGTCATTCGCAAGGTCAGCTCCGCGGTGGTTTGCACCCTGCTCGGCATCGTGCTGGCCAACGTCGGCGTCATCGGGCACGCCGGGCCGGCGCAAGAGGCCGTGTCCACCTTCGCGATTCCCTACGCGATCGTGCTCGTTATCCTGGGCACACCCATGAAGGAACTGGCCAACGCCGGACGGCCGCTCCTCATCGCGTACCTCGCCGCGTGCGGGGGCAGCCTCATGGGTGGGGTGGTGGCGGGCGCAACCATGGCCGAGTGGGTCGGACCGGAGACGTGGAAGCTCTCCGGGGCGTTTTCGGCCGCCTTCGCCGGCGGAGGGATGAACTTCATGGCCTTGGGGCAGGGGCTCGACATCGAGCCGAGCACCTTCGCCGCCGCGGCCCTGGCCGACAATATGTCGACCGTGCCCTACCTGCTGTTCCAAATATGGCTGGCGGGCGCCCTTGCCATGCTGTTCCTGCGCCGAAGCGGTCCGGGGCCGGTCGATGCGCCAGCCTCCGACGCCGAGGCCAAGAGAGACCAGGAGGCGCGCGAGGAGGCGATGCGCCGTCGCTGGACCGACACCGACATCAGCATCACCGACTTCGCCATCCTGGGCGGCCTGCCCTTGGCCGCCCTCTGGCTGGCGCGCCTCATCCGCGGGGCCTTCGCCGAAGCGCTTCCATCCATCGCGGAAGCCTCGCCGCTCCACGGGTTGGTCACCTTCCTGACGGACGTCCCGGACGTCCTTTGGCTCACGACCATCGCGCTCATCGTGGCGCAGCTGCCTTGGGTGAGAAAGTTGCGCGGGGCGGAGGTGCTGTCGTATTTCGCGCTCCACATCTTCTTCATCGCGCTGGGGGCGGCCTCCGATCTGGGGACCATCGTCGACGCCGGCGTGCCCATCTTCTCCTTCATGATCGTGATCATGGGCGTCCACGTGGTGGTCGCGTACGGGATCGGGTGGCTCTGTCGCATCGACCTGGCCACGGTTTCGATCGCGAGCCAGGCCGCGATCGGCGGGCCCGGATCGGCCCTCGCCATCGGCATGGCCATGAAGTGGCACAAGCTGGTCGCCCCCGCGGTGATCGTGGGCATATTCGGATACGCGCTCGGAAACTACCTTGGCTACGCCTGCGCCCGATGGGTCAACGCGCTCGTCGGTTAGGGCCGGTGTCGCGTCCCGGGTGGCGCATCCGGGCGCCCGTCCGGGCATGCGGGCGAGGGATGATCGTCTGACCGGCTTGGGGGAGGGTCCGGTCGGCGTCGAGGGCGTCGACGTGTTCGTGACCGGATCCGGCCGGGGTCTGGGTCGCGGCGTAGCGCGCGCGATGGCCGCGGCGGGTGCGCGCGTGTGGCTGGTTGCCGAGGTGCGGGAGGAGCTCGAGTGGACCGCGTCCGACATCCGCGCGGCCGGGGGGGAGGCCCGCGTTCTGGTCGCCGACCTCGGGCGCGAGGATGAACGAACCGGGCTGGCGCGCACCCTGCGCCGGAAGGCCCCCAAGCTGCGCGTGATCGTCAACAACGCCGGCGTGCTGGAGCGTGAGCCCGTCGCTTCGCTGGACACCGACCACTGGCGGCGGGTCATGACCGTGAATCTGGAGGCTCCCGTCTTCCTGACCCGCGATCTCCTGCCGCTCCTCGCCGAGGAGGGCGGATCCGTGATCAACGTCTCGTCGCGCGCCGGGACCGAGGCGTTCGCCCGTCAGACGGCGTATTGCGCGTCCAAGTTCGGGATCGAGGCGTTCACCCGGTGCCTCGCCCTGGAGCTGGCGGGGTCGCCCGTGAGCGCCAACACGGTCACGCCGGGCCTGCCACTCAAGCCCACCTCCCTGACCCGGCGCGACGCGGAGCGCGTGGACGCGGGCCAGCGCGCCCGGTGGCGGGATCCCGCCCGACTGGGTCCCGCCTTCCTGTTTCTCGCCGGACTCCGGGGGCAGGTCAGCGGCTGCCGCTTCGACGCGTGGGCCCTGACCCGCGAGCTGGACCGTCGGGGCGCGCGGGAGGTGATGCGCCGCGTTCACGAAATCGCCGAATACACGCCGGAGGCCGTTGGATGACCGGAACGAGCAAGGGAAGCGCGCGCCCGGGAGGCGCGGGAAACGCCGTCGAGGCGGCCGTGTCGCGGCGCGCCAGAATCGCCACGCGGTCCTTGTCGGGCGATGATCGGGCGCGGTGGTCCGCCCCCGCGGGCCCGGGCCCGGGCGAGGGTCTGCTCGACTCCCTGCGCCATCACCTCCTGGCCGGAGAGACCCACTATCCGGACCGTCCCGGCATGGGGGAGCTGCGCCGACGGGTGGGCGCGGCCCTTCCGGGGGTCGGCTTACCCGCGCGCGAGCCGGATGGCGTGCTCATCACCCAGGGGGAGGGGGAGTCCCTCTTCGCGACCCTGCTCGGTCTTGGCGGGGGCGAGGGGGCGGTCGTCGTCGCGCGGGCCGGCGGTCGCCATGGCCGCCTGCTCGACTGGATGGGCGTGCGCTTGGTCGAACCCGGCGCCGAGGCCGCGTCCGGAGCGGCGTTTCACCTCATCGAACACGAGGCGGGGGCGGTGATCACGGAGGATGGGGCTTCGCCCGGCGCGCCCGGTATCCCCCGCGTGCACGCCATCGGTGACCTGCTCTTCGCCGACGCCTACCGCGCGCGCGCGGCCGCCCCGGAACGCGCGACGGGCCCCTCCGCCGACCTCGCCGACGACATCGTCATCGGCTCGTTGGACGGCCTCGCGGGCATGCGCCCCTTCTCGCTGGGCTTCGTCGCCGCTCCGGTGGAGGTGCGGCCGCGCATCGCCAAGTGGAAGCAGGCGTCGTCGATCTGTTCGCCTGCTCCTTCCCAACGCGCCGCCCTGTGGGCGTTGGGGGTGCGGCCATGAGCGCGCCGGGGAAGTCGCGGGAGCGCGCCGGCTCCGACTCCGTGCGCGAGGGAGAGGCGGCGACCTCGCTCCGCTACAGGATGATGGCGCTCGCGCGCGAGCGGGAGAACGTCATCTCGCTGGGCCGGGGCGACCCCGACCTGCACACGCGGCCCGCGATCGTCGAGGATGGTCTGGCCCGCTTCGCGCGCGCGACGGACGACGCGCGGCGAGGGCGGCGAAGCGCGGCGGGGGCCGCCGATTCCGCGCGCGCCGGGGGCGGCGGGATGTCCGCGTGGGATGGACCGGTGCGCGGCCTCGCCCGGCTGCGCGAGGGCATCGCCCGCCGCTACGCCGACGAGAAGGGCGTCGACGTCGACCCGGCCACCGAGATCGCCATCACCAACGGAGCCCAGGAGGGGCTGTTCCTGGCCATGCTGGCGCTCGTCGACCCGGGTGATCGGGTCGCCTGCCAGGATCCCCGCTACAGCTCCTACGACCAGGCCATCGGCACGGCGGGCGGCGACATCGTGCCCATCCCCACCGGAGGCGACCGACCCTTCGAGCTCGGCGCCGACGAGCTCCGGCGGCACGCGCGGGGGTGCAAGCTGCTCGTGTTCGTTAATCCATCGAACCCGACCGGCTCGTGCGTGGGCCGGCGGGGCGTGCGCGACCTGGCGCGGGCCGCGCGGGAGCTCGACCTCGTGGTGCTGGCCGACGAGATCTACGAGGACGTGGTGTTTCGCGACCGCCCCTTTCTCTCGCTGCTCGCCGCGGAGGGCGCCCGGGGGCGCGGGGTCGTCCTTTCGGGATTCTCCAAGGCGTACGCGATGACCGGCTTCCGGGTCGGCCACCTCATCGGGCCGCCCACCTTCATCGACGCGGTGGAGGCCATCAAGAGCACGACCTCGGGTCCGTGCCCGGCGTTCTCGCAACACACCGCCGTCGCGGCGCTCGAGGCCGACCCGGATCCGCGTCCCGAGTACCTGGCGCGGTACCGCCGCCGCCGCCGGGCGCTGATCGAAGGTTTCGCCGACCTGGGGATCCCGCACGGTCCACACGGGGGAGGCTTGTTCATGTGGGCCGACGTGTCGCGCTTCGGGATGGACGCCGAGACCTTCTGCTACCGCCTCCTCGACGAGGCGGGCGTGCTCATGTTCCCCGGGGCCTCCTTCGGCGCGCGGTGGCGCGGTTGGGTGCGGGTGTCGCTCCTGTGCCCGGAGCCGCGCATCCGCGAGGCGATGGACCGGGTTCGCACGTTCGTCCGCACCCTGTAGCCGTCCGTGCGTGAATCCGCCCGAGCAACGGGAGCGACGGGGAACCGGCGACCGCGAGCGGCGTAGTTCCGGGTTCGACGGCCACGTCCGCCGACCCGCCGGCTAACGCTCCGGAGTCCGCCGCTTCGCGCTCCGGATCCAGCCGGTTGCCGCAGGAAGACCCGCCAACGCCCGCATCCGAACCCGAGCCCGGAGGGAAGCCATGACCCTGCGCATCAACGACGACGCACCCGATTTCACCGCCGAGACCACCGAGGGCACGATCCGATTCCACGACTGGATCGGGGATGGATGGGCCATCCTCTTCTCCCACCCGAAGGACTTCACCCCCGTGTGCACCACCGAGCTGGGCACCGTGGCAGCGCTCAAGGACGAGTTCGCCCGCCGCAACTGCAAGATCATGGGCATCAGCGTGGACGGGGTCGGCGACCATCGCGCCTGGTCGGAGGACATCGCGTCCTTCGGTGGGCACGCCATCAACTACCCGTTGGTGGGCGACCCGAAGCTGGAGGTGGTGAAGCTCTACGACATGCTGCCGGCCGACGCGGGCGACACCTGCCAAGGGCGCACCCCGGCCGACAACGCCACCGCCCGGTCCGTCTTCATCATCGGCCCCGACAGGAAGATCAAGGCGACGCTGACCTATCCCATGAGCACCGGCCGGAACTTCGCCGAGATCCTGCGGTTGTTGGACTCCTGCCAGCTCACCGCCGCGAAGCAGGTGGCGACCCCCGCCAACTGGGAGCACGGCGGGGACGTGATCATCCTGCCCACCGTGTCCGACGACGACGCGCGCGCGAAGTACCCGGAGGGCTGGGAGCAGCCGCTGCCCTACATCCGAATCGTTCCGCAGCCCGAGTAGCGCGCTCCGGGACGGTCGCGGATGACGTTCACCGGCCCGCGCGGGCGCGGAGGTCGCCGGCAGATGGGGGAATGGCCGTGAGGGAGCTGCTGATCGCGGGGGGCACGGTGGTGACGGCCGAGGGCATGGAGCCGGGCGACGTCCTGATCCGCGACGGACGGGTCGCCGAGGTGGGGCCGGGCCTCGCAACGGAGGGCGACACCTTGGACGCGGGCGGCCACTGGGTCATGCCGGGAGGCATCGACACCCACACCCATCTGGCCCACCCCATCGACCGCCTGGGGATCACCACGGCCGACGATTTCCACAGCGGCACCGTCGCGGCGGCGTGCGGGGGCGTCACCACCATCATCGACTTCTCGCTCCAGCGCCGGGGCGAAACGCTGGCCCTCGCGCGGGACCGGCGCCTGGCCGAGATCGAACCGGACGCGATCGTCGACTACGGCTTCCACACCATCGTGACGGATGTCCGCGATGACGTGCTCGACGAGGTGCCGCGGTTGATCGAGGGAGGTTTTCCGTCGTTCAAGGTCTACATGACGTACGGCGACAAGGTCGTCGACGACGACGGGCTGTTGCGCCTGTTGGAGGCGACCGGCGCCCACGGAGGACTCGTCTACGCGCACTGCGAGAACGACTGCGCCGTCACCCACCTGATCAATCGGCACATCCGCGAGGGGAAGACCGGCCCCGCCTTCCACGCCCCCAGCCGCCCACCGGCGGTGGAGGCGGAGGCGACCCACCGCGCCATCATGCTGGCCGGGGTGGTGAACGCGCCCCTGTGCGTCGCGCACGTGACTTCGGCCGGGGCGGCCCGCCAGGTGGCCGACGCCCGCCAGCGCGGGGAGCCGGTGGTGGCCGAGACCTGTCCGCAGTACCTGGTGCTCGACGAGGGCGTCTACGACCCGGACGGAGGATTCGAGGTCGCCAAGTACGTGTGCAGTCCACCCATGCGCGCCGCCGAGCACCGCGACGCGCTCTGGAGGGCCTTGGCGGCGGGCACCATCCAGCAGGTTTCCTCCGACCACGCCCCCTTTCGCTACCACGACCAGAAGACCACCGGGCGCGACGATTTCACGCGCATCCCCAACGGCCTGCCGGGAATCGAGACCCGCCTCCCCCTCGTGTTCACCGGTGGCGTTGCGACCGGGCGGTTTTCGCCCTCCCGGTTCGTGGAGCTCACCGCGACCCATCCGGCGCGCATCTTCGGCCTCCACCCGCGCAAGGGCACGCTGGACGTGGGGGCCGACGCCGACGTCATCGTCGTGGACCCGGAGGCGGAGACCGAAATCGACGCCGCCCGACTCCACTCCGCCGTGGACTACAACCCCTTCCAGGGGATGCGCGTGCGGGGATTCCCCACGTGGACCCTCTCGCGCGGCGAGATCATCGTGGACCGGGGCCGACCGGTCGCGGAGCGGGGCAGGGGGCGCCGCGCCCGGCGTGGGCCCATCGACCCGTCGGCGCTGCCGTGAGCGGGCCGACCCCGATGCATGGGTCGTGCGGGAGTCCCACGCCCATTCGGCACGGTGCTCGAATGCCGGGCGGAGCCTGTCCACGGGCTGCGGGCCCAGGGCGCCCGACCTCGTGAACCTCGAAGAGGTGCGCGCGGCCTTTCCCATCCTCGGGCGTCGCACCTACCTGAACTCCTGCTCGCTGGGCGCCCTGTCGACGCGGGCCGAGGAGCGCCTGCGGGACTTTCTGGACCGCTGGCACGACATGGGCGCCTCCGCCTGGTACGAGCACTGGTGGGGGCTCCTGGCCGAGCTGCGGCGGCGGGTCGCGGACTTCTTCTCGGCGCCCGCGGGGACGGTGGCGCTCATGCCCTCCACCTCCGCCTGCCTCTCGGTCATCTCGGCGAGCGCGGACTGGTCGAGGCGCAACCGGGTCGTCACCACCGAGCTGGATTTCCCCACGCTGCTGCACCAGTGGAAGGTGCGTCCCGGGGTGGAGATGGTCGTGCTGGAGAGCCCGGACGGCGTCCGGGTCGACCCGCAACAGTTCGAGGACGCCGTCGACGAGCGAACGCTGGCCATCGCCACCAGCCACGTCTTCTTCACCACCGGCGCCATCCTCGACCTGGAGGCCGTCGCCGGGATCGCGCACCGGGTCGGCGCCTGGTGCGTCGTAGACGGCTACCAGGCCGCCGGCCAGCTCCCCGTCGACCTCCCGGCCACCGGCGTGGACTTCTATACCGCCGGGCCGCTCAAGTGGCTGTGCGGAGGCCCGGGCCTCGCGTACCTCTACGTGCGCGAAGACCGCATCCAGCGCCTCGAACCGAGAATCACCAGCTGGTTCGCGGCCGAGGACCCGTTCGGCTTCAACCCCACCGAGTTTCGCTACCGGGAGGACGCGCGCCGTTTCGAGCTCGGGACCCCCGCCCTGGCCACGGTCCACACCGCGCTCGGGGGTCAGGACATCGTGGACGAGGTGGGGGTCGACGCGATTCGGGCGCGCAACGCGGCGCTGACCGAACGACTGATCGAGCGGTGCCGGGCCGTCGGGTTCTCCCCCCGGGTGGCGGGCGGCCCGGACGAGCGGTCGGCGATCGTCCCGGTGCGGCATCCCGCGCCCGCGGACGCGGTCGCGCGGCTCGCGCAGCGCGGCGTCATCGTCGACGCCCGGCCGGGCGTGGTCCGGGCCAGCCCGCACTTCTACAACACGTCCGACGAGGTGGACGTGTTCGCGCGGGCGCTTCGGGAGACGGCGTGACCGAGCGGCGGGTCTTGTGAGCCCGTTGACCAACCCCTCCCGCCTTTCGAGCGGCGTTGCATCCGCGCCGCCAGCTCGGCGCCACGCCGATCCGGTGCTCGGGCGGATTCTCCCGGGCGGCCCCGCGGGCGGACCGCCTACCCCGGGAGGAGGTCGTCCCGCACCTCGTCGATGATGCCGTAGAAGCAGCACCATTCGCCCTCGATCACGGCCGGGCGCGAGCGCAGCCCGAACACCACGCCGTCCTCGGGGGCCACCACCGTGCCCCGCACTTCCCCGTACAGGTCGAGCACCCTGCCCAGCGGGGTCCCGGCCGCCACCGGGGTCTCGAAGGGCACGTCCGGTTCCCCCACCCACATGCCGGAGGCGGGAGCCAGCAACGCCCGCTGGTGTCCCATGCGCCATTCGGACGCGTGGCGCGCCGCCCCCTCCATCATCCCGTAGTGGCGCAGGACGTTGCGGTAGCTGTCCGCCAAGTCCTCGGCCACGGCGTGGAAGTCGGAGGTGAGGGTGCGGCAGTTGCCCCCGAGCTCGACGGTGATCCCCCCCTTGCCCAGCTCCGCGATCTTCGAGGAGGGGTTGGCGCCACCCACCCCGCCGCGGAAGACCAGATCCCAGCGCGGACCCATCGCGGCCGCCAGCTCGAAGCTGGGCCGGTTGTCGGCCGCGAAGATCATGTGCGCGAGGTAGGAGTGCTCGCCGCCCGAATGAACCGCGATCTGGAGGTCGCAGGCGTCCCTCATGGCCCGCCAGTGGGCCCACGCCGCCCGCTCGGTCGGGTAACCATCCGCCCGGCCCGGGTAAATGCGGTTCATGTCGTGGGAGAAGGTGTCCAGCGGATCGCCGCGCTTGCCCGCCTCGAACGCGGGCACGTTCATCGCGGGAACTCCGACCACCGTCCCCCTCATCCGGCCGGGGTCGAGGGTCTCGAACAACTTGAAGATCGACAGCGCGCCCTCCGGTTCGTCTCCGTGGGTGGCCCCGTTGATCCAGAGGATCGGGCCCTCGGACGCGCCCCGGCACACCAGTACGGGGATCTCGCGCGCCCGCGCGGCCACGTCGGCTCCCACCGGAATCGCGCCCCGGGTCATCGTTCCGGGCGGCGCCTTCGCGCTCCCGATCACCAACACGTCATCCGTCATGTGCGTAGCCCGCCTCCATCATGTATTAGACATGTATTATCGCTCTTTGGGCCGCCTCACGCCACGGGCACCATTGAGAACCCCACCCCCAGCTCCTCGGCGAGCGTCCGAAGCCGCGTCACCGTCCGCGCGTCGATGGGGATCCCGCGCCTCAACCGCTGACGGGCGCGCTCCTGCTCCGCCTGCCCGGGCAGCCGAACCGGCTGGGCCGGGTCGATCGGCGGCGCCTCCACCACCTCCGCGACCAGGCGTTCCAGCCTCGCCCCGAATTCCCCGAACGGCATGAACGCCTCGATGTCGACGGCGATCATGGTGTGCGCCACGTCGTAGTTCCCGTCGTCCTGGAACACGCGCGTGCCGAACAGCGATCCCGTCAGCACGCCGGTGAGGACGTCGGTGACGAGGCTGAGGCCGTAGCCCTTGTAGTCGCCGATGGGGAGGAGCGGGCCCTCCATGGCCGCGTCCGGATCGGTGGTGCGCTCGCCCCCGGGCGTGAGCGCCCAATGGTCCGGCATCGGCAGCCCGGCCCGCCGGAACCAACGCATCATCCCCTTGCCGGACTGGGTCAGCGCCATGTCCAGCACGATCGGGTCGCGCCCTTCCGGCCGCGGCACCGCCACGCCCCAGGGATTGGTGCCCAGCACGGGTCGGGTCGCGCCCCAGGGCGCCATCTCCGCGCCCGCGTTCGTCATGGCGACTCCGATCAGGCCGGCGTCGGCCGCACGCTTGGCGTGAAAGCCGGCGATGCCGAAGTGGTTGCTGTGCCGCACCCCGACCATGGCCACGCCCACGCGCCCCGCCATCTCCAAGGCGCGGTCCATGGCCCGTCGCGCGGCGACGTACCCGAGCCCCTTGCCCGCATCGAGAAGCGCCGCGGCGGGCCGCTCCCTGACCCACGTCATGGACGCGTCGGGCACGATGCCTCCGTTGCGCATCCGCCTCGCGTAGCGAAACAGCTTCTCCAGCCCCTGGTGCTGTCCCGGATGCCACCAGAGGGACGCCGTCACGACCCCATCGGCGTTGATGCGCGCCTCCTCCGCGCTCGCCCCCAGCGCCCGCAGCACGTCCTCGGCGAATCGGCGCACGGAGGGTTCGCGAAACCGCCGCACCGCGACCCGTTCGTCCAAGCGATAGGTAATGGCGAGGCTCCCCGGGGCCGGGCGGCTACGGCCCGAAACCGCCGCCGTTGGCGTGTGGTTGGATCAGCTCGGCCGTCATGCCGGGGAGCTGGTCGGGATGGACCCGCGCCCGGCGGCCGTCGCGGGCGTCGTGGATGGCGTCCCCAAGCAGGAGGATCCCGTGCTCCCGCAACGTCGCGACGTCGGCCTCGACGTCCGTGGTCTCGAGCGCGATCTGGTCCATGCCCTCGCCGCGAAGGTGCGGGAAACGGGGCGTGGACGATTCCGCGTTCCGGTTCTCGACCAGATGAAGCCGGCATTGGTTGGGGAACGGGATGCGCGCGTTCGGCCGCTCCTCCGCCCCAAGGTCGTCGCGCACGTCCTCGGCCACGAGCCCGAAGAAGCGGTCGAAGCGCGCGCAGGCGTCCGCCAGGTTGTTCACGCGGAGACCGATGTCCCGCAGGCGCACGAGGTTCATCGAGTCGCTGACGGGTTCGCCCACGGCGTCGGGCGGGTAGTACCAGCTCCGCTCGTGCGACTGAATGAGCTCGACGGTCAGGCCCGGCAGCTGGTCCGGGTAGACGAAGGCCTCGTAGCCGTCGTTGGCGTCGAGAATGCGGTCCTCCCAAACGCCCACCCCGATTTCGCGCAGATGGGCGACGTCGGCTTCGATGTCGTCGGTTTCGAGGCAGATGTGCTCCAGTCCCTCGCCCCGCTCCCTCAGGAATCGGTTCACGCGCGACTCCGGGTTCCAGTTCTCCACCAGGTGCAGCCAGCACTCGTTGCCCAGCAGGATGCGGGCGTCGAGCTGCATGCCCTGTCCCTGATCGTCCCGGAAGTCGCGCGCCTTGAGCCCGAGCACGCGTTCGAATCGCGCGCACGCGTCCTCCAGGTCGCGCACCACCACCCCGATGTGCTGAACGCGCAGGATCATCCCGCGGCCTCCATGGAATCGGGCCG
This sequence comes from Longimicrobiales bacterium, assembly GCA_965221265.1. Lineage (GTDB taxonomy): Bacteria > Gemmatimonadota > Gemmatimonadetes > Longimicrobiales > Gaopeijiaceae > BD2-11. The sequence continues at coordinate 2,236,003 of OZ244873.1, forward strand.
GCGCGTGGCGGCCCGTGGATCATCTCCCCTCGGTATTCGAGTGGCGTTGCGTTGAGCGGGTCGGCGTCGCGACGACCGCGCGTCCCGGCGGCCCGATGGCTTCCGCTCGTTCGCCCTTGCCACCATGTTTCGCCCGGCAAGATGCAACATCACCCGAGGGGACGCGAGTCCGGGGGCGGGACTGGTGGCGGACGAAAAGGGTAGGAAAAGGATCTCGGGCGCCAGCCTCCGGCACGCGTTCGTCGAGATCATCTGGCCGCGGCGCAAGCTGGTGCTGCTCGGCCTCGTGCTCATCCTGATGAACCGGTTGGCCGGACTCGTCCTCCCCATCGCCACGCGCCCCCTCATCGACGACGTGATCGCGGGTGGCGACCTGCCGGGGCTGTACCGGCTGCTCGCGGCGGTCGCGGTCGCCGTGGTGGTCCAGGCGGTCACGTCGTACGCGCTGACCATGATGCTCAGCGTGGAGGCCCAGAACCTGATCGCCGAGCTGCGCACGCAGGTGCAGCGGCACGTCCTGCGTCTTCCCGTGCGGGTCTTCGACAACACCCGTTCGGGCGACCTGGTGTCGCGCATCATGGACGACGTCCGGGGCGTGCGCAACCTGGTCGGCACCGGTCTGGTGCAGCTGGTCGGCGGGGTCATCACGGCGATGGTGGGGTTCGGGTACCTGCTCAGCATCTCTCCCATGATGACCCTGCTGACGCTCGGACCGCTCGGGGCGTTCGCGTTCGTTTCGACGAAGGCCTTTCGCACCCTGCGGCCCGCGTTTCGCGAGCGGGGGAAGATCCGCGCGGACGTGACCGGCCGACTCACCGAATCGCTCGGCGGCATCCGCGTGATCAAGGGATTTCACGCCGTGAGGGAGGAGGGGGTCGTCTTCCGGGCCGGGGTGATGCGCATCTTCGCCAACATCAAGAAGACGCTGACCACGTCCAGCCTGGTCACCAGTTCCGGCACCTTTTTCATGGGGCTCGCCGGGGTGCTCGTCATGGGCTACGGCGGATGGCTGATCGTTCGGGGCGAGATGACGGTGGGCGAGCTGTTCTCGTTCACCTTCCTGCTGGGCTTTCTGATCGCGCCCGTGATCCAGATGGCGAACATCGGCACCCAGATGACCGAGGCCTTCGCGGGCCTCGACCGGACCGCCGAGCTCCTCTCGTGGCCCACCGAGGACGACGATCCCCGGCGCGTGGTCGAAATGCCGCCCATCCAGGGACGGTTGAGCTTCGAGGACGTCCACTTCAGGTACGAGGACGACAAACCGGTTCTGCGGGGCATCGACTTCCAGGTCGAACCCGGAACGGTCGTGGCGCTGGTGGGCAGTTCGGGATCGGGCAAGTCGACGCTCGCCAGCCTGGCCGCCTCGTTCCTCACCCCGGACGAGGGTCGGGTCCTGGTGGACGACATCGACCTGAGCGAGGTGAGGCTGGCGAGCTACCGCACCCAGCTGGGCCTGGTGCTTCAGGACGACTTCCTCTTCGACGGCACCATCAGCGAGAACCTGTTGTTCGCGCGTCCGGCGGCGAGCGCGCACGAGGTGGAGCAGGCCGCCCGCCAAGCCTACGTCACCGAGTTCAGCGACCGCTTCCCCGACGGGCTCGACACCGTCATCGGCGAGCGCGGGGTGAAGCTCTCGGGTGGCCAGCGCCAGCGGGTCACCATCGCGCGCGCCATCCTCGCCGACCCGCGCATTCTCTTCCTGGATGAGGCGACCTCGAGCCTGGACACCGAGAGCGAGGCGCTCATCCAGGCGTCCTTCGCGCAGCTCCTACGCGGACGCACCACGCTCGTGATCGCCCACCGGCTGTCCACCATTCGCCGCGCCGACCTCATTCTGGTGCTGGAGGAGGGCCGGATCGTCGAGCGGGGACGCCACGACGAGCTGATCGCGCGCCGGGGCCGCTACCACGAGCTCTACACGGTGCAGGCGCGGATCTAGCTGGGGGATGGCCTCGTCGAAGACGCCTACCAGGTGGGCGGCTTCGAGATGGATGTTCCCGGGATAGGATTCGGAAGCTGCGCCGCTCGCAACATCGCTCGCCGAATGTGCCTCTTGTGGCTGGCCACATCAGCCAATCCCTGCGCCATTCGTTTTCCCGCCGGACAAACGACGAACACCGGTTTGCCGCGTTCGGCGGATACCATTCGAATCGGTGTGATGAGGTCGGTGTCGTTTGTGAAGACGGCGGCGGCATCGAACCGGTTCTTCCAAGCGTCATTCAGGAGATGCGCCGCGAGGTTGACATCGGAGCCCTTCTCCTCCGTCGTGTGCACCTCGGCCACCACCGCGTCTGGAAGAGGCCGGCTTCGCTTTCGTCTCTTCTTCGCAGGCGTGTCGGGCCTCGGGTACGCGCCCACGGACAATCTCTGGGTTCGTGAGCCGTCGACCACGTAGTCGCCCTCGGGCATGGTAACGGGATTGGGAAGGGCGATCCGCCTGGATGCCACGGGCAGGTTTACGAGTGGGCGCCAAATCGTCTTGGGGAGGAAACGCCCATAGTGGATTTCGACCTCGGGGAAGGTCTCAAGCGCACTCAAGTAGGTCTGCTGCCGGGCGGGTGCGTTCCGGTCCCTGCCACCGGTCACGCGGGCAGTGAAGTACCTCAGCTTCTCGACGATGTAGCGATCCGGGAGCAATTGCTTGGCCAGCGCGACGAGATCGAGCCACTTGAAGGGCGTCTCCTTGAGGGCCCCGTAGTATAGGTTGAATCCGTCAACGTAGACTCGAGTCCGCATGGGCTGCCCCAAAAAAGCAAGGGCCGCTCCGAAGAGCAGCCCTTGAGCCGACAGCACGCTGCCGGCGGGTATCTAACTCAATCTACAACGCCCGGCTCGCGCGCTCAACCGCCCAACCGCCCTCACAACCGGGAGCGGATCTCCCAGAGGTCCGGAAACACCGGACGGTTGAGCGTCGTGGCCAGATGGCGGGACCCCGCGGATCCGCCCGTTCCGCGCTCATGGCCGATGGTGCGCTCCACCATCTTCATGTGGCGGTAGCGCCACTCCTGAAGCCCCTCGTCCAGGTCCACGAGCCGCTCGCACAGCTGGGCGTTGCGGGCGTCGCCGCGATAGATCCCGATCAGGATCTCGTGCACGGCCTCGTCGACGGCGATGGGCCGCGTCACGTCCCGCTCGAGGCTGGCGCGGGGAATGTCGTATCCCTCGCGGGCCAGATAGCGCAGGAAGCAGTCCCACAGAGTCGGCGCGCTCCAGCGGCGCTCGAGCTCCCTCCGCGCCCGGCTCCCGGGTTCGAAGCGGGCCAGGGCGGCTCGGTCCTTCCAGCCCAGGCAGAACTCCACGGCGCGGAACTGGTCGGACTGGAAGCCGCTGGCCTTGTCGAGGCGGTCGCGAAAGGTCAGGAACTCGACCGGGCTCATGGTCTCGAGGATGTCGAGCTGGGCGACCAGCACCTTGAGGATGGTGAGGATGCGCTTGAGCGTGTGCCGGGTTCGGGGCGCGTCTCCCCCGGCGAGTGATCGGCGGCAGTGGTCGATCTCGTGCAGGATCACCTTGAACCACAGCTCGTAGACCTGGTGGATCACGATGAACAACATCTCGTCGTGCTCCACGTCGTCCCGCGGCCTCTGCAGCCCGAGGAGCTCGTCGAGCTTCAGATAGCGCGCGTAGTTGAGCGCTTCCGAGGTTTGGTTCACGGGGCCACGGGGGAGTTTGTCCACGGACTCCTACAGCCTGGGCGGCCCCTCCAGGTAGCCCTCCTCGACGAGTATGGCCTCGATTTCGTGCCAGACGGCGAGCCGGACCTCGTGGACGCCGTCGCGCTCCAGCGCCACCTCGGCGACGCGCCCCTCCCATTCGTTGACGAGATGGAGCGCGTCCAGGACGGCGTCGTCCTCCTCGGATTCCGCGGCGCCGTGCGCCTCCAGAACCAACAACACGTCGGCGGGGGTGACGTGATAGCCAAAGCTCAATCGCGCCTCCCCGAATCGCGCCTCAGTCGGCCGCGGTGATGGTGGCTCTCAGCAGGCGCTCCAGGTTGCGGATGTGCGCATCCAACTCTTCCCGCAGCTCCTCGTAGCGGACGCGCGCGTCCCGGCCCGGCATCTGGTCGGCGCGGTTGAGCATCGAGTAGAGGTAGTTCATCTGGCTCAGCAGCATGCGCTCGGGATAGCGGATCCCGTTGTCGCTCTCGTTCACCAGCGCGCTCTCGATTGCCCGCAGCTCCTCCAGCGCCTCTTGCATCTCGTCGCGGTCCTCCAGGCCGGGCGTGACCTCGGCGATCCTCGCCGCCGCCATGCGCGCCTGGCTGAGCGCGTCGCGCACCTGCATCGCCAGCGTGAACTGCTCGCGCAGGTGTTCCATGGTGACGCCGTCGGCGGCGACGCGCGGGTCCATGAGCACCTCGGCGCTCGCGGTGGCGCTCCAATCGCCCACGTTCAGGCGCACTTGGTAGGTGCCCGGCACCGCCACCGGCCCGCCCCGCCCCGCGCGCCCGGGATTGGCGTCCCACGGGCCCGGGTAGCGGAAGTCCCAGGTGAAGCGGTGCATGCCGGCGGAGTTGGGCAGGCGGGGCGTGCCCACGCGCTCCATGGTGGGCGCGCGCATGCCCGGTTCGGCCGGGGGCACCATCCGCTCCCCCATGGCGTCGCTCGAGAACGAGCGCACGAGATCGCCGTTGGAATCCAGGATGTCGAGCGTGACCTCGCCGCCCGCGTTCGCCAGGTGGTAGTCGATGGTCACGCCGGGGCGTGGATACTCGGGCGCCGCCGGGTCGAAGCCTCCTCCGAAACCGGAGCTGAAGGCGCGGTGGGCGGGGCGCGGCGTGAAGAGGTGGGCCTCCGCGGCCGCGACCTCGGCGTTCAGCTCGTGGAGCGGGCCCAGGTTGTCCAGGATCCAGAACCCCCGTCCCATGGTGGACAGAACCAGGTCGCCCAAGTGCACCTTGACGTCGGTGATGGGGGTGGTGGGCATGTTCCGCTTGAACGACTGCCAGCTGCCGCCGTCGTCGAACGAGATGAACATCCCGAACTCGGTGCCGGCGTAAAGCAGCCCCTCGCGGGCGGGATCCTCGCGCACCACGCGCACCGGATGATCGCCGGGAATCCCGTTGTCGCCGGTGGTGATTCGGGTCCACGACTGGCCGTAGTCCTCCGTTCGGTACGCGTACGGCTCGAAGTCGCCGAGCTGGTAGCGCAGGATGGCGGCGTAGGCCTTGGCCGGGTCGTGCGGCGACACCTCGATGTTCTGCACCCGCCCGCGACCGGGCATGTCCGGGGTGACGTCGGTCCAGTTCGCGCCCCCGTCCAGGGTGACGTGGATGGGCCCGTCGTTGGCGCCGGTCCAAATGACGTTGGCGTCGTGCGGGGATTCCTGAATGTCGTAGAGCACGCTGTAGTGCTCCTCTCCGGTGACGTCGCGGGTGATGGGCGCCCCGGACACCATCTGGGTCTCGGGCTCGAAGGCGGTCAGGTCCGGGGAGATGGTCTCCCAGGTCATGCCCTCGTCGGTGGTGCGGTGCACGTACTGGGAGGTGTGGTACACGACGTTGGGGTCGTTGGGCGACACGTGGATGGGCGCCACGCGCTGGAAGCGGTAGGGAAGATCGGCCGGGTTGCGGCCGTACAGGTCCCAGGCCCCCACGTAGTACTGCTTCTCCTGGTCGGTGCTCCAGCTGTAGCGGCCGAAACGGCCCTTGCAGTTGGCGTAGACGATGTCCGGATTGCCCGGCTTGGGCACCACCGGACCAGTCTCGCAGCCTCCCACGGCGCGCCAGTGGGCGGTGTGGCCCCCGGGCACCCCGTGGGGCGGGCGACTGGGCACCGCGATGGTCGAGTTGTCCTGCTGGCCCGCGTACAGCCAGTACGGAAAGCGGTCGTCGATGTCGACCTGGTAGAGCTCGGCCGTGGGCTGGTTGTGCTGGGTGGACCAGGTCAGACCGCCGTCGCGGGTGACGTTCGCCCCGCCGTCGTTGGACTGGATGTACAGGTCGGGGTCGTCCGGGTTGATCCACATGTCGTGGTTGTCGCCGTGGGGGGTGGGGCGGCGCTCCCAGTCCGCCCCGCCGTTGGTGGACTTGTAGAACCCCTCGTTGTTGACGTAGACGATGTCCGCGTTGGTGGGGTCGGCGTCCACTCCGGTGTAGTAGAAGGGACGGTTGAGGATGGGGTTGTAGCTCGACACCTGACGCCAGGTGGCGCCCCGGTCGTCGGACCGATACAGGCCGTCCTCCGGCTCCGGAGCCTCGATGAGCGCGTACACCCGGTCCGGATCCGCGGGCGACACCGCCAGGTCGCTCTTGCCGAAGAGCCCGCCGGGCAGGCCATCCTCCAGCCGTGTCCAGCTGTCGCCGCCGTCGGACGACTTGAAGAGACCCCCCTCGAGGGCGCCGCTGATGATGGTCCAGGGCTTGCGCTCGCCCCGGTACATGCCGACGTAGATCTCGTCCGGGTTGTCGGGGGCGAGCTCGAGGTCCACCGCGCCGGTCGAGTCGGAAACGAACAGGACCCGCTCCCAGTTGGCGCCTCCGTCGCGGCTGCGGTACACGCCCCGCTCGGGATTGGGCTTGAAGGTGTTCCCCATCGCCGCCACGTAGACCAGGTCGGGGTCGTCGGGGTGCACCTCCACGGCGCCGATCTGGCCGGCGTCCGGCAGGCCGATGAAGCGCCAGCTCTCGCCCGCGTCGTCGGACCGGTAGATGCCCTTGCCCGTGATCACGTTGCTGCGGATGCCGTCCGATCCGGTTCCCGCGTAGACGATGCGCGGGTCGGAGGGCGCCACCCGGATCGCCCCCATCGAGCCGGTGGCCAGGTAGCCGTCCGAGATGGGCCGCCACGACTGCCCGTAGTCGTCGGTCTTCCAGATTCCGCCGCCGACCGCCCCCATGTAGAAGGTGGCGGGGTGGCTGGGATGGCCCGCGACGGTGGTGACGCGTCCCCCCCGGGACGGCCCCACGGTGCGGTAGCGCATGCCGTCGAAGAGGGCCGGGTTGACGGAAGCGCGCGACTCGGATCCGGCGGACTGCGCCTCGGCCGGCGCCTCCGGGAACACGAACGAAAGGATCGAAACGGCGAGCAGCAACGTGACGACGTTCTTCATGTGAGTCCTCTTGGAAGGATGCGATGGCGGCGCCGACAATCTAGCGGTTCGCCGACGAATTCGCCCGAGCGCCGGGAGCGGCGACACGCGTGCCCGCGCGACCCCGGAGAGCCGAACCGTGGACCGGTTGGGGCGGGCGGCGGCCCGGAGCGTCGGCCATCCCGCGCGGCCGCGAGCTCGCTCGCCTGCCGGGGCGTTGTCCACGGGGCGCCCGTGGGGTTCCCGCTATCGGCCCCGCTCCGAAGCGGCGCGCTCGACCCGTCCCGCCAGCCGAGCGTCGCCCAGGGCCTCCGCGACGCGCTCGAATCCGGGGGTCGCTCCCGTCCAGCGAAGCTCCTCGACGTCATCGAACAGCGGGGCGTCGTCGCGGAGCGTGGCCAAGTCCCGAAACAGCAGGGCGTCGGACCATCCGGCGTGGAGGTTCCGCCGCAGGCGCGCCTCGCCCCGCACGTTCACCGCCCAGGGAGGGCCTTGGAGGGGAATCTCCTCCAGATGCCCGTAGAGCGCCAGCACCGTTGAGCTCGACTTCGCGCCCCAGCCGGGGATTCCCGGGAACCCGTCGGCGCTGTCGCCCACCAGCGCCAGGTAGTCCGGAATCGACGCGGGTCGAACCCCGAACCGCTCCACCACCCCCGTCTCGTCGCGCAAGGCGCGCAGGCGCCGGTCGAATTGAACGATGCGCGTCCCCGACACGCACTGGCCAAGGTCCTTGTCGGGCGTGCAGATGTGGACGCGCTCCACGTCCGGGTGCGCGCCCGCGAGCCGGGCCGCCGAGGCGAGCCCGTCGTCGGCCTCCAGCTCGACCATCGGCCACACGACCACGCCCATGGCCGCCAGGGCGCCCTCCAGCGGATGAAACTGGGCGTGGAGCGCCGGATCGATGCCCGCCGAGCTCTTGTAGCCCGGCCACAGACTGTTGCGGAAGGACTCGATGACGTGGTCGGTGGCCACCCCGAGGTGGGTGACCCCCGCCTCCAACATCCCCAGCAGGGAGTGCAGCACGCCCAGCAGGGCGCCCACTTCGCGACCTTGTCGGTCGGCGCGCGGCGGAAGCGCGTGGAAGTGGCGGAAGAGCTCGTAGGTGCCGTCGATGAGGTGGACGTTCACGGGCGGTTGGGGATGGAAGGCCGGGTCTGGGCGGCCGCTCGGACGAACTTCGACGATGCCGCCCGGCGGCCCATGGATGAATCCGCCCGAGCATCGGGAGCGGCGGGGCGCCGGGCTGGCGAGGCGCCTTCAAGGCCGCATGGCAGAGCCACTTGGGTCGAAGGGAAACGCCGAGCGCGGCGGTCCGACTCGGATGCCACGCCGCTGGAATGCCGGAGTGAGTTCGTCCGCGGGCTGCCACGAAACCATGCGGGATGGGCGGTTCGGCGCGCAACGGCCGGACGCGGCGCGGCGGCCCCGCGCCCGCCCCGGCCGGCTCCCGTTTGACACGCGGTCGCCCCCGCGACCTTTTTGACCCAGCGGCCCCCGTGGGCGAAAACGACCTTGGCGCGGCGCCCGGTGCGCGCGGCATCCCTCGGCTCAGTGCGCGTCCCCCGGGTCGACGCGCGTCCCTCGCATCGCCGGAGGAGGTTTCGACATGCGTGCTTCCGCTCCCCGAAATCCCCGTGTGAATCCACCTTGGAGTCCGTCGATGAATGCTTCCGTGCACCGAGAGCGTCGAGGCCCCGGTCCCGTGGGGCGCCAAGAAGGCCGAATGGCCGCGCCCCTGGGCCGGGAAGCGCAGTCGGGCGAAGCCGACCCGCGCGGACGCGACGCCGGGCGCGCGCCGGGCCGAATTCGTCGGCGGGTGGCCCACGCCATCGTCGCCGCGTCGTGGCTGGCCATCGTGGCCTCGGTACATCCGCGTCACGCCCACGCGCAAGTGCCGCCGCAGCGCACCACCGCCTTCGTCAACGCCAACGTGGTGCCCATGGACCGCGAGGGCGTGCTCGCCCGCCACACGGTGGTGGTCTCCGGGGGCCGCATCGTCGCCCTGGGCCCGTCGGCCTCGCTCGACCCTCCCGCCGACGCCCTGGTCGTCGACGCGGAGGGCAAGTACCTGATGCCCGGATTGGCCGAAATGCACGGGCACATGCCCGGCGGCGACCTGGAGGAGACGGTGATGTTCCTCTACGTGGCCAACGGCGTCACCACGGTGCGCGGCATGCTGGGGCGGGACGGCCACCTGGCGCTGCGCGCGCGGGCGAACGCGGGCGGGATCGTGGCCCCGACGCTCTACATGGCCGGCCCCAGCTTCAACGACGGCAGCGTCAACTCGCCCGAGGAGGCGGAGGGTCTGGTGCGTCGCCAGAAGCGCGAGGGATGGGATCTGCTCAAGATCCATCCGGGACCGACGCGCGAGGAGTACGACGCCATGGCGGTGACCGCCCACGAGGTGGGGATCCGTTTCGCCGGCCACGTGCCCGCGGAGGTCGGGCTCGAGCACGCCATCCTCATGGGCCAGGAGACCTTCGACCACCTCGACGGCTACATCGAGTACCTGGACGCCTTCGAGGGCGCGGTGGACGAGGAACGGCTCCGCCACATCGTGCGCCTGACCCGCGACGCGGGCGCTTGGGTGGTGCCCACCATGGTCCTCTGGGAGGTCGGCATCATCGGGCTGGGCGACGCCGACGAGATGGCGCGCTACCCGGAGATGCGCTACTGGCCCCCCGGCGGAGTGTGGGGGTGGGGAAATCAGCAGAGGGCGGCGGCGTCCCGAACCAGCCCGGGGCGGGCGGCGCGGTGGGCGGCGAACCGCAATCGGGTGCTGAAGGCGTTGTCGGATGGCGGCGCGGGGATTCTTCTGGGCACCGACTCCCCCCAGATCTTCAGCGTGCCGGGATTCTCGATCCATCGCGAGATGCGGGCGATGGCCGACGCCGGGATGTCCAACTGGCAGGTTCTGGTCAGCGGGACCCGCAATGTGGGCGAGTACTTCCAGGGGAGGGATTCGTTCGGCACGGTGGCGGTCGGTCGGCGCGCCGATCTCCTGCTGCTGAACGGCAATCCCCTTTCGGACCTCGCCAACGTGGCCGACCGCGCCGGCGTCATGTTCCGGGGCCGCTGGCTTCCCGAGGACGAGATCCGGAGGCGGTTGGAGGAGATCGCGGATGAGCTGGGGAACTGATCGCGGGTGAGCCGGGGAACCGGTATGGAAAGGAATATGCAGGGTATGCAAAGGAATACGCGGGGGATGGAGAGGAATACGCCGGGGATGGGAAAGAGAGCGTGGGCGATGATCCGGGTTCGCGCGACCGCCACGCTTCTCGCGGGGGCGCTGTTCGCGACGGGGCCAATCGCGCGCCCGGGACTTGCCCAGAGCGTCGACGCCGATGCGTGGCGCGCCGCGATTTCCCGCTTCGAGCGCGGGATGGAGGCGCAGGTGGCGGCCGACGACGTCGGAGGGGTCAGCGCCGCGGTCGCGAGGGGCGGCGAGGTGGTGTGGGCGCGGGGATTCGGCTGGGCCGACCGCGACCGCCAAGTCCCCGCCGGAGTGGGCTCCATCTACAGGGTGGGCTCCATTTCCAAGACGATCACCGCCGTGGCGATGATGCGGGCGGTGGAGCGCGGCCAAATGGACCTCGACCAGCCGTTGAGCGACGTGTTTCCGCCCGCCGCCCGCTTTCCCGGGGCGAGGGAGGGCGCGCCGGCGCCGACCGTGCGTCAGTTCGCCAGCCACACCTCCGGGTTGGTGCGCGAGCCCGCCTGGGACAGCGCCGCCTCCGGGCCGATCGGGATCTGGCGGGAGCGCATCGTCGAATCGATTCCGCTGAGCCGCTTCCGGAACGCGCCGGGCGTGGAGTACGCCTATTCCAACATCGGGTACGGCACCCTTGGTCTCGCCGTTGCCCGGGCCGTGGGCAGGCCCTTCATGGAGCTCGTCCGGGACGATGTCTTCAAGCCGCTGGGCATGACCAGCTCCACCTTCGTCATCGGATCCGACCTCGCGCCCCGGCTGGCCGTTGGCTACGTGAACCGGGATGGAGACCCGGACCCCGCGCAGCCCGCGCGCGAACACGCCGGGCGCGGCTACAAGGTGCCCAACGGAGGCGTGTACTCCACCGTGGGCGACCTGGCCCGCTTCATGGGGGCGCTCCAAGGGAGGGCCACGCCCGCCATTCTGTCGGACCATAGCGTTGCGGAATTGAGCCGGGTGCACACGCCCGAGGACCCCGACAACGGCTACGGGCTGGGGGTGATGATCCGCACCACCCCCGACGGCGCCCGGCTGATCGGGCATTCCGGATCGGTGGCCGGCTACAACGCCTACATGCTCTTCGAGCCGGCGTCCGGGCTGGGCGTGGTGTTGTTGCGCAACTACAACCAAGGCGAGGCGAGCCTCGGCGCGGCCGGCCAGGAACTGCTTGTGGAGTTGCTGGCCGCGCTTCGCTGAAGGATCGGGGGTTCCGCATCCGCGAGGACCGGAGCCGGGCGGCCGTCGCCCGCGGGATGTGGCGTCGGTGCCAGGTGCGAGGTCCGGCGGATGCGCGGTCCGCGCCCGCCCGACCGCCGAACGCGGCTCAGCCATTCGCGTTGAACAGGCGCATCTGGCCGTCGCGCTCTGGCCTTCGGAAGCCCTCCGTGGCCAGATCGTGCGATCGCCGCTTGAGCCCCAGCTTGCGGCAGCTGACCCGGAAGAGGCTCCACAGATGCTCGGCGAAGGGGCCCGTTCCACGCCCCCGCCTGCCGAACCGGGGGTCGTAGAGCCGGCCACCGTGGGTCTCCCGAAGCCGCCCCAACACCTTGTCGCGCCGTTCGGGAGCGTGCTGGTCCAGCCACTCCGCGAACAGCTCCCTCACCCCGAACGGTAGTCGCAGCAGCATCATCCGGGCGTGGGACGCGCCCGCCGCGCGCGCCGCCGCCAAGATCTCGGGAAGCTCGTGGTCGTTCAGCCCCGGGATCAGCGGAGCGACGTTGACCCCGACCGGCACGCCCGCGTCCGCCAGCGCGCGCACGGCCGCCAGCCTGCGGGCGGGAATCGACGTCCTCGGTTCCATCACCCGCCGGAGCTCCGGGCGCAGCGTCGTGATCGACAGCGTCACCATCGCCGTGCCGTGCCCCGCCATGCGCGACAGGATGTCGACGTCCCGCGTCACCAAGTGGTTCTTGGTGATGATCGACACGGGATGGCGGCACTCGAGCAGCACCTCCAGGCAGGCGCGCGTGATCCGCAATCGGCGTTCGACGGGCTGGTAGGGGTCGGTGACACCGCTGAGCGCGAGCGTCCGGGGCTTCCAGGTCGGTGCCGACAGCGCCTTCCTCAAGAGGTTGGGGGCATCGGGCTTGACCATGATGCGGGTCTCGAAGTCGAGCCCCGCGGAGAAGCCCAGGTACTCGTGCGTGGGCCTCGCGTAGCAGTAGACGCATCCGTGCTCGCAGCCCCGGTAGGGGTTCAGGCTGACCGAGAAGCCCAGGTCCGGGCTTGAGTTGCGTGCGATGACGCTTTGGGACCGGTCGATGAGGAATCGGGTGCTCCGGGGGCGCCCCTCCCGTGCCGCGAACTCCGCCTCGGCCTCCGGCTCGATGTGAAGCCGCTCGAAGCGGTTGGCGGGGTCGTGCGAGGCTCCGCGGCCTCGGACGGGCAGTCGCGTGGGGGGGTGTGGGTCCATCATGGTCGGAGACCTGCCGCGCGTGCCGGGATCCGGGGTGATGGGTTGACATTCGGTGTTTATTCGGTAACCTTGCGATGCGTGACGCGCAAGGGGGCGCGGCTCGCGGGCCGGGCGGTACCGGGCGTCGGGGCCTGCGGACGCGGCGAACGAGGGGGGGCTTCCGCCACTCCGGGATCGTCGCCGTGGGTGAGTGACGCGCGGCGTGTCTCCGGTTGGAGCGCGACATGTTCGCGCGCACCCTGGGTGCCGAGCCGGGTTTGGGTTTGCGGAGGCCCTGTTCCCGCCTCGTCCACGCTCGCTAGGTTGGAGATGGGCGTTCCGGGTGCTCGCGGGCGCCCGGGTCGCGCGGGACCGGGGGCGATGCCGGAATCACGGCCTTGCGGGAGGATGACGCTCCCTGAAGGGTGTGCGCGCGGTCGTGACGTGGCGGGTCGTGCCGCGCGGTTGATCGCCAGCGGACACGGGACCATTCCGAGGGAGGAACGGCATGACGAGGACATGGGGGACGCGGGTGGCGAGGGCGATCCGGGAGCGTCGCGTGGCGCAACCAAGAACCCCGACCCGCGCGCGGGTGCCGCGGCCATCGAACCACGGCCGTCGGTCGACGGCGGCGACCCGCATGGGCGCTTGGTTCCCGCTCCTCCCGGCCGTGGCGTGGGGCATGGCTCCCTCCCACCTCTACGCCCAGCGCGTCACCCTGCCCGACAGCACCCAGGTGACCGCGGTCGTGGCGGGTCGCCTCATCGACGGGGTGGACGGAGGCGTGCGCGAGAACGTCACCATCGTGGTGCGCGGCACCCGCGTGGAGGCGGTCGGCGAGGGCATTCCGGTTCCGGCGGGCGCCAGCCGCATCGACCTCCCCGACCACACCGTCATGCCCGGCCTCATCGACCTGCACACGCACATCACCAGCGACCCCGGAGGAGGGGGCGGGGAGAGCGGCCTGCGGCGCTGGCCCGGACACCAGGCCATCGTGGGCGTCGTGAACGCCCGCATCACCCTCGAGGCGGGCTTCACCACGGTGCGCAACCTGGGCGCCGACGAGTTCGCCGACGTGGCGCTCCGCGACGCCATCAACGCGGGCCTGGTGCCGGGGCCGCGCGTCTTCACGGCCGCGCATTCCCTGGGCATCACGGGCGGACACTGCGACAGCAACGGATACCGCCCCGACCTCTTCGCGGAGCCGGGCATCGAGGACGGCATCGCCCAGGGCGTCGAACGGGTGAGGGAAGCCGTCAACTACCAGATGAAGTACGGTGCCGACGTCATCAAGTTCTGCGCGACGGGCGGCGTCCTCTCCGAGGGCGACGGGGTGGGCGTCCAGCAATACACCGAAGAAGAGATGGTCGTCCTGGTGCGGACCGCCAACATGGCCGAGCGCACGGTGGCGGCCCACGCCCACGGCTTGGAGGGCATCAAGGCGGCCGTTCGGGCCGGCGTGACCTCCATTGAGCACGGCTCCATGCTGGACGACGAGACCGTCCGGCTGATGGCGGAGCACGGCACCTACTTGGTGCCCACCATGATGGCGTTCGAGGACGTGCGCGAGCGGGCGCTGGCCGGCACGCTCGGTGGGCTGCCGGGCCGGAAGGCGCTCGAGATCTACCCGTACTTCCGCGAATCCATCGCGTTGGCCGTGCGGGAGGGCGTGAAGATCGCCTTCGGCACCGACGCCGGCGTCTTCGCCCACGGTGAGAACGCGGGGGAGTTCCGCCTGCTGGTGGATGCGGGCCTGTCGCCGCAACAGGCGATTCTGGCGGCCACCCGCGAGGCGGCGATCGTGCTGGGTCGCGCGAACGAGCTCGGGAGCGTGGAAAGCGGCAAGATGGCGGACTTGGTGGCGGTGCGCGGGAACCCGCTGGAGGACATCGACCTGCTGCGCGACGTCGACTTCGTCATGAAGGATGGCGTGGTACACAAGCGGGACGGGCGCGGCGCGAGGCGTCCGACCACGGATTAGGAGCCGAGAGGCCCCCTACCAACCCGGCGCCACGTCGCGCTCGGTGCCCGGGCGGATTCACTACGCGGACTCCTCCGGGAGCCCACGAAATAGGAGCGGGAGGCCGCCGGGCGGGTCGCCGGCGGACCCCTTGGGGACGCTGATCATGCGATGGGAGATGAGGAAGTGACGACCAACCGACGCGACTTCGTGCGCCTTTCGGCCTTGGCCGGGGGCGGCCTCGGCCTGGGCCTGGCCCTGCCGGATTCCCTGAACGGACATGGGCCCGTGGCGCCTCGACCCCCGCGGCAGGCCTCCAGCATTCTCCTCCTCGGGGGCACCGGGTTCATCGGCCCCTGGCAGGTCGACCGCATTCTGTCGCGTGGCCACCAGCTCACGCTCTTCAACCGGGGCCGCAGCCAGCCGCGCATGTTCCAGGACCGGTTCGCCGGGCTGGAAAACCTGATCGGCGACCGCGACGGCGACCTTTCCGCGCTGGAGGGCGGGCGCACCTGGGACGTGGTCATCGACAACTCCGGCTACACGCCCGACCAGGTTCGCGCCACGGCCCGGCTGTTGGCGGACCGAACGGACCAATACCTCTTCATCTCCACCCAGGCCGCCTACATGTCCCGGGTGGAGAACGGCATCGACGAGTCCGCGCCCGTGGGACAGGCGGACCTGCCCATGGAGGAGTGGGAAGGCTACGGACCGATGAAGGCGCTCGCGGAACAGGAGCTGCAAGGCGTCTTCGGAGATCGTTGCACCATCGTCCGACCCGGTCTGGTGGCGGGTCCGGGCGACCGGAGCGATCGCTTCACCTACTGGTGCGCCCGCATGGAGCGGGGCGGGGAAGTGCTCGCCCCCAACACCCCCGTCGACCCGGTTCAGTACATCGACGTGCGGGACCTGGCCGAATTCATGGTGCACCTGCTGGAACAACCGACCCGCGGGGTCTTCAACGTGATCGGTCCGGAGGGGGATCTGCGCATGGCGGAGTTCCTCCACGGAATCAAGGCGGTGACCTCGACCCCTTCGAGCCTCACCTTCGTGCCCCTCGACTTCCTGCGGGAACAGGGCGTCCGCCCCTGGAGCGACCTGCCGGTGTGGCAGCCGCCCTTAGGCCCGACCGCGGGCTTCGCGCGCATGAGCCGAGCCCGTGCCATCGCCGCCGGCCTGCGCTACCGACCGCTCGCGGTGACGGCCGCGGAGACCCTGGAATGGTGGAAGGGACTCCCCGAGGCGGAGCGGACCACCATGAACGCGGGCCTCGACCCCGACCGCGAGGCCGAGGTGCTCGCGGCTTGGCGCCGGAGATCGGGGTAGCAGTCCGTGGACGGACTCTGCTCCTCGGCCCTCGAGGCGCCTTGCCAGTCCGGCGCCACGTCCGTCTCGGTGCGCGGGCGGATTCATCCACGGACTGCCGGTCACGGGTGAGGCCCGCACGCTCCGTTCGCTCGAATTCGCCCGTCGGGCGCCACGTCGATTCGCCGGCCGGTCGTTGCTTGCGTGGCGTCGGGCGCCCGGTTACGGTCCCGGTACGTACGCCCCGGTCACCTTCCGACCGGGGTTCCGCACTCCCGGAGGCATTGATGAACCGGTTCGTGAAGCTCTCCGTCCTCGCCCCGCTCCTCCTCCCGACCGCGTTGGCCGCGCAGCAGGCGCCCCGCCCCGGGAGCGGGGGCAACCCGATCGATCCCGACGCCCCCAGGCCGATCGACGCGCTCGAATCGGTGTGGATCGAGGAGCTCACCTTCATGGAGGTGCGCGACGCGATCCGCTCCGGCAAGACCACCGTGATCGTGCCCACCGGAGGGGTGGAGGAGAACGGTCCCTACCTGGCGGGCGGCAAGCACAACTACATCCTGCAGCAGACGGCCGAGGCGGTCGCCCGCAAGTTGGGCAACGCGCTGATCGCGCCCATCGTGAAGTACGTCCCCGAGGGGGAGATCGACCTCGAGCCGGGCACCATCCGGTACCCGGGCACCATCGGGGTCACCGTGGAGACCTTCAAGAGCGTGTTGACCGACGTCTCCACCGCCCTGAGGGCGAACGGGTTCCGGCACATCGTCCTGATCGGCGACAGCGGGGGCAACCAGCGGCCGCAGCTGGAGGTCGCCCAGGCGCTCTCCGCCAAGTGGACCGACGGCAGGACGAGCGTGCATCACGTGCCCGAGTACTACAACTGGGTCGAACGGCAGGAGTGGCTGCGCGAACGGGGCATCAACGAGGTGATGCAGGACCCCGGGCTGCACGACGAGTTCAGCGCCACTTCCATCATGATGCTCACCGACCCGACCACGGTGCGCATGGAGCAGCGCATCCGCGCCGGCCACTTCTCCATCAACGGCGTCGATCTGGCCCCGATACCCCGCACCATGGCCCTCGGGCGCGAGCTCGTGGACTGGATCGCCGACGTCACCGTCGCGGCCATCCACCAGGCCACCGGAGAGATGGGCGGCCGCTGAGACCGGCGGACTCGGGTCGCGCCCGAGCCGGCACCCCCAAGACACGCGTTCGTCGATGAGGCGGGCGGGAGCACCACACCCACGGAGGAGATCGTCAATGGAGTCGCGCACCGTCACCCTACTCGCCGCCGCCACCGGCATCGCGTTGATGCTCGCCCCGGACGCGCCGCTGGGGGCGCAGGAGCTCCATTCGGGAGAGTTCCGGGCGGGCGAGACCGCCATCGTGCAGCACAACTTGATGGTCCCCATGCGGGACGGCACGCTCCTGTCGACGGACGTCTACCGGCCCGCCGCGCCCGGGCGTTATCCCGCGCTCCTGATCCGCGACCCCTACGACAACGGCTCCGACGCGGCATCGTGGGAGGAGGGCCTGCGCTGGGCGGAGCGGGGATACGTGTACGTGCACCAGAACGTGCGTGGGCGCTTCGACTCCGAGGGAAGCTGGTATCCCTATCTGGCCGAGGCCAACGACAGCCACGACACCCAGAACTGGATCGGCCGCCAGGAGTGGTCCGACGGGCAGGTCGGCACGCACGGCAACTCCTATCTCGCCACCACCCAGTGGAAGGGGGCCGAGTTCCGGTCGCCCCACCTGAGGGCGATGGCCCCGCGGGTTACGCCCTTCAACTACTACTTCGACACGGCCTACCCGGGCGGGGCGCTCGCCCTGGGTTCGCGCATCGGATGGGCGTCGGGCATGGGTGGCCGCACCGGGCAGGCGGGCAATCCCGACTGGGATCGGGTGCTGTGGACGATGCCGCTGCTGGAGATGGGCGCGGCCACGGGTCAGGACAATCCGTGGTGGCGCGACTTCGTGTCGCACCCCACCTACGACGCCTACTGGGAAGTGCTGGACTCCGAGGCGCGGCTTGAGGAGTTCGCCGCCGCCTCCCTGAACATCGGTGGTTGGTACGACGTCTTTCTGGACGGCACCCTGGTGAGCTACACGGGCATGGTGGAGAAGGGACGCACCGAGTTCGCCCGCGAGAACCAGAAGCTGCTCATCGGCCCCTGGCCCCACGCCAGCGTGCCCAACTTCGTCTACGACGGAATCGACTTCGGCCCGGACGCCACCGTCGACTTCGACAGCCTGCACGTGAAGTGGTTCGACGCGCTGCTGAAGGGCGTCGACAACGGCTACTTGGACGAGCCGCCGGTGCGCATCTTCGTCATGGGCGAGAACGTCTGGCGCTCCGAGAACGAGTGGCCCATCGCCCGCACCCAGTACACCAACTACTACTTCCACAGCGACGGCGACGCGAACGGCTCGTCGGGCGACGGCACCCTGAGCGCGGACATGCCGGGGGCGGCCGACGCGGTCAGCGAGTTCGCGTACGACCCGATGGACCCGGTCCCCACCCGGGGCGGCAACCTCATGTTCGCGCCCACCCCCCCCGGCCCCTTCGACCGGGCGGACATCGCGGAGCGAGACGACATTCTGGTGTTCAGCACGCCGCCCTTGGCGCAGGCCGTGGAGGTCACCGGCCCGATCACGGTCACCCTGTACGCCTCGACGACCGCCCCCGACACCGATTTCACGGCCATGCTGGTCGACGTCCATCCCGACGGCAAGGCCATCAACGTCGCGGACGGCATCCTGCGCGGGCGGTACCACGACAGCCCGGACTTCACGGACTTCGAGCTGCTGGAACCCGGCACGGTCTACGAGTTCAACATCGACCTGTGGGCGACCAGCAACCTGTTCCGGGAGGGCCACCAGATTCGGGTCGAGATCTCGAGCAGCAACTTCCCCAAATACGACCGCAACCCGAACACGGGCGGTCCGGTGCATCTCGAGACCGAGGTGCGGACGGCCAATCAGACTGTCCACCACAACGCCCGTTACCCTTCCCACATCACGCTGCCGATCATTCCCAGGTAGGGGTCGACTCCACGCCATGGTGTGGAAGGAAGGGCTCGCACCAAGGAGCGGCCCGCCGGCGGACTCCCCTCCGCATTCGAGCGGCGTGGCGTTCGCGCGGGATTCGCCTCGCTGGGCGTTGCTTTCCCGTCCCGGCGGCGCTGCCCCGGAACCTCGGTCGTGCTTGCCCGCGCGAGCGCCACGGGCGTACTTTGAGGACGTGCCGTGCCGACGACCCGTGGCCCGACTTGGGACTCGGGCCGCGTAGGCTGCCGGCGGGGCCAACCTGTCCCGCGCCGCGGTCCCAAGGGCGGAGGTGTTGGTGAGATCATTTCTTCCGGGCATCCCGCTCCTCGGCTTGACGCTCCTGCTGGGCCAAGAGCAGGGGAGGGCGCCCGAGTTCGCGCCACCCACCCTCGGTCCCGCTCCCCCGGCCGCGACCAGCCCCGGCTTGGACGCCGGGCGCGCTCCCGCCGCCGGCGCCGTCCCCTCCGAAGAGCTGAACGCCGTCGTTCGCCAGTACTGCCAAGTCTGCCACAACGACGCGATGATGACCGGCAACATGTCGGTGCAGGGGTTCGACGTGACCGCCGCGTGGGAGCACTGGGAGACCGCCGAGCGCATGATCGCCAAGTTGCGCTCGGGCATGATGCCTCCGCCCGGCATGCCCCGCCCCGCGGGAGACACGCTGCGCGCCCTGGTCGAAACCCTCGAGCGCACGATCGACGGGTACGCCGCCACCAATCCCAACCCGGGCAACCGGAGTTTCCAGCGACTCAACCGGGCCGAGTACGGGAGGGCCGTCCAGGACTTGTTCGGAATCGACGTTGACGCCGGCCAGTGGCTTCCCCCGGATCTCTATCTCGGAAACTTCGACCACATGGCGGTCTCGCAGCCCCTGTCGCCGACGCTCCTGAACGCGTACCTGAACGCCGCCAACGAAGTCAGCCGCCTCGTGCTGGGCCACGCCGGCGCGACCTCCGACTCCAAGACCTACCTCGTCTCCACCTACCAGTCCCAGCACGAGTGGGACCACGTGGAGGGCGCGCCCTACGGCACCCGCGGCGGCATCGTGGTGGACCACCATTTCCCCGCCGACGGCGAGTACGTCTTCGAGATGTCGTTCTGGGCGGGGGACCATGAGCGCTTTGCGGAGATGGACATCTCCATCGACGGGGAGCGCGTGGCTCTCATTCCCGTGGAGGAGCTGCGTCGCGACGCGGACTTGGGCCCGAACTGGAACCAGTTCACCGAACCCGTCTTCGTGCGCGCGGGCCAGCGTCGGGTCGCGGCCGCGTTCATCAGGAAGCAGGACGGTCCCTACGCGGATCTGCAGGAACCCTTCGCGTGGTCCAACGCCGGGGTCCGCTTCCGCATCGGGACGGGGTTCGTGGTGCTGACCCACCTGCGCGACCTCACCATCCGGGGGCCCTTGGCCGCCCAGGGGGTGTCCGAGACGCCCAGCCGGCGGCGCGTCTTCGACTGCCGGCCCACGACCCCGGAGGCCGAACGTCCATGCGCGCGCCGGATCGCCGCCAGGCTCGCCCGCCAAGCCTATCGTCGGCCACTCACCGACGCCGACCTCGAGGGCCTGATGTCGTTCTACGACGTGGGAGCCGCGGAGGGCGGGTTCGAGACCGGAGTGCGCACCGTCCTCGAAGCCATCCTGGCCAGCCCCCATTTCGTGTTTCGGATCGAAGAGGCCCCCGAGCGTGGCGTGGCGGCGGGAGCGAGCTACGAGATCGGCGACCTCGCCTTGGCTTCCAGGCTCTCGTACTTCCTATGGGGAACCCAGCCGGACGAGGAGCTGGTGGCGTTGGCAAGTCGCGAGCGGCTGTCGGACCCCGACGTCCTGGAGCGGCAGGTCCGCCGCATGCTCGCCGACCCGCGTTCCCGGAGCCTGGCCACCCGCTTCGCCAGCCAGTGGCTGAGGCTCCAGGATCTCGACGGCGTGCAGCCGGACGCCTTCTGGTTCCCGCACTTCAACGAGCAGCTGAAGTCCGCCATGCGGCGCGAGACCGAGCTGTTCTTCGACCACTTGGTGCGCGAGGACCGGAGCCTGTTGGAGCTCTACGGCGCCAACTACAGCTTCATGAACCAGCGCCTGGCCGAGCACTACGGCATCCAGGGCGTGATCGGGGAGGAGTTCCGCCGCGTGCGCTACCCGGACGGTATGGCGCGCCAGGGGCTGTTGGGGCACGGCAGCGTGCTGATGTCCACGTCCATGGGCACGCGCACCTCCCCGGTGCTGCGCGGCAAGTGGGTAATGGAGGTGCTGCTGGACGCGCCGCCCCCGCCGCCGCCGCCCGACGTGCCCGCCCTGGAGGAGACCGAGGGCGTTGGCGAGGGCCGGCTGCTCACCACGCGCGAGCGCCTGGAGATCCATCGGCGGAATCCGGTGTGCGCCGCCTGCCATCAGTTCATGGACCCCATCGGCGTGGCGCTCGAGAACTTCGGCGTCACCGGGGAATGGCGCATTCGCGAGGGTGGATCCCCCCTGGACGCCGGGGGCCAGCTCTACGACGGCACCCGGCTCACCAACGCGGTGGAGCTCGCGGACGCCCTGCTGGAGCGTCCGATTCCGCTGGTGCGCACCTTCACCGTGAACCTGCTGGCCTACGCCCTGGGGCGCCGCGTCGAGTACTACGACGGGCCCACCATACGCGCCATCGCGCGGGAGGCGGAGGCGAACGACTATGCGATCTCGTCCTTCGTCCTGGGCGTGGTGCGGAGCGACGCCTTCCGCGCCAGGCGCGACGACGCCGCCACGGCGGACGGGTTCGAGGACGGAATCGACGACGCGCCGGGCGCGCGGACGGGCTTCGAGGCCGGCGCCCCCGGGCCGCAACCATGAGTAGGGAGGCACGACGATGACCACGAGCTTCATCACGGGCGCGCACATTCCCCGCCGCACCTTCGTTCGCGGGATGGGAGCCGCGGTGGGGCTGCCCCTCCTCGACGCCATGATCCCGGCCGGGCCGCGTCGCTGGGGCCGGGCCGCGGCGGCGCTCGAGGAGGGCGTCCGCCTGGTGTGCATCGAGGAGGTGCACGGGGTTCCCGGATGCAGCGAGTGGGGCGCGAGCCAGAACCTGTTCGCACCCGAGAAGACGGGGCGCGGCTTCCGCATGGCCGACGCGAGCGTCCTCAAGCCGCTCGAGCCCTTCCAGGACCACCTCACCATCGTGAGCAACACCGATGTTCGCATGGCGGAGGCCTACGAGCCCAACGAGATCGGCGGCGACCACTTCCGGTCGACCGCGGTCTTCCTGACCCAGTGCCATCCCAAGCAGACCCAGGGCTCGGACATCTACGTCGGCGTCTCGCTCGACCAGCTGCAGGCGCGCCGGTTCGGGCAGGACACCGCGCTCCCCTCGCTGCAGCTCTGCATCGAGAACCTGGGACAGGGGGGAGGCTGCTGGTACAACTACCACTGCGCGTACACGGACGCGATCAGCTGGGCGTCTCCGACCGAGCCGCTGCCCATGATCCGCGACCCGCGCGCCGCCTTCGACCTGTTGTTCGGCGCGGGCGGCAGCAACGAGGAGCGGGCCGTCCGCCGACGCACCAACCAGAGCATCCTCGACTGGATCGTCGAGGAGGTGGCGACCCTCCGGGCCAGGGTGGGCGCCGAGGACCGGAACCGCTTGGACCGGTACTTGGAGAACGTGCGCGAAGTGGAGCGCCGCATTCAGAAGGTGGAGGAGTTCAACTCGAGCGGCGAGCGGAGGGAGCTGCCGGAGGCGCCCGCCGGCGTGCCCGACTCGTTCGCCGAGCACATGGAGCTGATGTTCGACCTGCAGGTGCTGGCCTTCCAGACCGACATGACCCGCGTGGTGTCGTTCAAGATGGGGCGCGACGCCTCGAACCGGATCCACCCGGAGAGCGGCACCACCACGCCGTTCCACCCGGCCTCGCACCATGGCAACAGCGAAGAGGCCATTCTGGACTTCAACATGATCGCGCGCTACCGCATGAGCTCGCTGCCGTACTTCCTGGAGAAGCTGCGCGCGACCATGGAGGGCGACGCGAGCCTGCTGGACAAGTCGGTCATCGTCTGGGGTTCTCCAATGGCGGACGGCAACGTGCACAACCACCGCCGCTGCCCGCTCATCCTGCTCGGCCACGGCAACGGGCTGCTCGAGGGCAACCTTCACCTCAAGGCGCCGGACGGAACCCCCATGGCCAACGTCTTCCTGAGCCTGCTGCACCGGCTGGGGCACGACGACATGGACAGCTTCGGCGACAGCACGGGCGAGTTCGCGCTGGGCGCTCCCGCGGCCGCGGTGGCGGCGGCGCAGTCGTCGAGCCCCTGACGGATCCGCGCATGATCCCGACGACCGCCCTGGCCCTGATCGCCCTGTCGCTGGCGGGTCCCGCCGCGGCCGGACCGGTGGCCGACGCCGCCATGCGCGGCGACCTCGCGGCCGTGCGCGCGCTGCTGGAATCGGGCGTCGACGTCAACGAGGCCCAGGGCGACGGGATGACCGCCCTGCACTGGGCGGCGCGCCGGGGCGACGCGGAGATGACGCGGCTGCTCGTCACCGCGGGGGCGAACGTGGAGGCGGGGACCCGGATCGGGCGCTACACGCCCCTCCACCTCGCGAGCCGAGCGGGCAGCGCGCCGGTGGTGGAGGCATTGCTCGCGTCCGGCGCGGACGCGCGCGCGGCGACCACCAACAGCGGGGTGACGCCCCTCCACCTGGCCGCCGAGTCGGGAAGCTCGCGGGCGATAAGGCTGCTGGCCGCCGCCGGCGCGGACGTCGACGCGCGCGAACGCGAATGGGCCCAGACGCCCCTGATCTTCGCGGCCGCCCACAACCGCCCGGACGCCATCCGCGCGCTGCTGGAGCTGGGCGCGGACGCGTCCCTCGCGGAAACCGTGATCGAGGACGTGGATCGGCGGGCGGCCGTGGATGTCGCCGCGCAACACCGGCTGTACGAAGTGCTGGCCCAATTCCGTCCGGAGTGGCTCGCGAACGATCCGCGCGAGGATCCGTGGGGGCCGGTCGACGAGGGCGAGCGCCCGACGCCCGGCCAGGTCGCGGTGGCCATCGAGGCCGCGCGCGAAGTGCAGCGCAAGGGCGAGGTGCTGGTCCTGGACGGGGAGGTGCAGGGCATCTCGCCCATCTCCACCAATCCCGATCCCCGGCAGCCGGCGCTCGTGGGCAAGTGGGGCGGGCTCACCCCCCTGCTGCACGCCGCCCGCGCCGGACACCGGCAGGCCGTGGACGCCCTGTTGGAGGGAGGCGCCGACATCGACCGCACCAGCGGCGACGGAACCAGCCCCCTCCTCATCGCCATGCTCAACGGGCGCTTCGACCTGGGGTTGCACCTCTTGGAACGGGGCGCCGACCCCAACGTCGCCAGCGAGTCGGGCGCGACGCCCCTGTACGCCGTCATCAACGTGCAGTGGGCCGGCACGTCGTTCTACCCGCAGCCGCGCGCCCACGACGAGCAGCGGGCGAACCACCTCCAGGTCATGGAGGCGCTGCTCCGCGCCGGGGCGGATCCCGACGCGCGCCTGAGCAAGGACCTGTGGTGGGCCCATCAGCGGTTGGTCAGCGCCAACCTGGAGGGGACCACGCCGTTCTTTCGGGCCGCGCTCGGCGTCGACGTGGCCGCGATGAAGCTGTTGGTCGCCTACGGAGCGGACCCCGACATTCCCAGCCGCAAGCCGGTCGGCGCGGAGGCCGCCCCGGTGGCCGCCGACTATTCGCCCACGCGCGACGCGAGCGGCATCCCGCCGGTCCCCGCCGGGGGCGCCGCCATGTACCCCATCCACGCGGCCACCGGAGTGGGCTACGATCAGCGCGCCGCCAACGAGCATCGGTACGTGCCGGGCGGCTGGCTCCCGGCCGTTCGGTATCTGGTCGAGGAGCTGGGCGCCGACGTCAACGCCCGCGATCTGGATGCCCGCACGCCGCTGCACAACGCGGCCTCGCGCGGGGACAACGAGGTCGTGCTCTACCTGATCGAGCGGGGCGCCGACGTGCACGCGGTCACCCGGCTCGGCCAGACCGCGGTCGACATGGCCAACAGCCCCAGCTACAATGTTCGGCCGTTTCCGGCGACCATCGCGCTCCTCGAGCGGCTGGGCGCCATCAACAACGACAACTGCGCGATGTGTTAGTGTTGGCGGGGGGCAAGGGCCGCGCGTCCGACCCCCCGAAGGGCCCGGTGAGTCCCGAAGAGGATTCCCGGAAGCGGGATCGCCGTCGTTCCCCCCAAGCAGGAGGTGACAGCATGGAGTTCCTTCGTCGGATCATCACACGAACCGGATTGGCCTGCGCCATCGCCATGGTCGTGGCCGTTCCCTTGTCCGCGCAGACGGGCACCGTCGCCGGTTCGGTCCAGGAGGTGGGCACCGGTCTGCCTCTCGCGGGCGCGCAGGTCAGCATCGCCGCGGAAGGGGTCGGCAACGTTACCAACGCCAACGGCCGCTTCGTTCTTCTGGGGATTCCGGCCGGCAACCACGTGCTCGAGGTGCGCTACATCGGGTACGGCACGCAGACGGTGGATGTGGCCGTGGTCGCGGAGCAGACGGTCAACGTGGACATCCAGATGGAGTCGGAGGCGATCGCCCTGGACGAGGTGATCGTGACCGGCACGGGCGTGGTCACCGAACGGCGGCGGCTGGGCGCGACGGTGGAGACGCTCGGAGCCGAGACCATCAACACCGCGCCGGTTTCCAACATCACCGAGGCCCTCGCGGGGCGCGTCGCCGGGATGGTGCCCGGGATCGCCCCCAACGTGGGAACCTCGAGCCAGATCCTCCTGCGCGGGGCCGTCAGCCTCACGCAGCGGAGCGCCCCGCTCATCTACGTCGACGGGGTTCGCATCGACTCCAACTACAGCAAGGTAGGCGGCGCCCGCCAGGCCACCTCGCTGGACCGCCTCAACCCCAACGACATCGAGCGCGTCGAGGTCATCAAGGGCGCGGCGGCCGCGACCCTGTACGGCACCGAAGCCTCGAGCGGCGTCATCCAGATCATCACCAAGCGGGGGAGCGCGGGCGACCCGGTGTGGACCTTCGGGACCGGCTTCGACGGCACCAAGATCCCCTCCGCCCGCCTCAAGGGAGTCTGGGGCTACAACTTCGACACCCGTCAGCTGCAGGACCTGGGCAAGCCCGTGCTCGACTACATCGGCGGTTGGGGTTCGACCATGGACTTCAACGCCGACGTGCGCGGCGGAACCTCGACCGTGCAGTACTTCGCCTCCGGCCGCCTCCGCGACGAGGTCGGCCAGATGGGCCGCGAATACAGGGACTTCCAGGGCACCCTGGACGCCAACCTGCGCGCCAACCTCACGGTGCAGGCCACCGAGCGGCTCGGCGTTCGCGTGGACATGAACACGGTGTTCAGCGACCGGCGCCAGCCCGGTCAGAACGGGCTCAACTGGGGCAGCGGCTACCTCTGGGGCTTCTTCCTGGCGACGCCCAGGAACCCGGCGCCGCGCTTCCCCTACGGCGGGCGCTACGGCGTCAACGCCTACGAGGTGGCGTGGCCGCCGCCGCACGGGTACAGCGGCCCCCTCTCCCCCAGCGAGCACTTCCTGCCGCTGGACAGCGAGCCCATCGCGAGCGTGACCTCCAACCAGGACGAGCAGCGGGTGACGCTCAGCGGCGCCATGAACTACGACTGGGGCGGCGGCATCCGCTCGGAGCTCATCATGGGCCGCGACCGGATGACCGAGGAGTACATCGAGCACGTCGCCAAGGGCCTGAACATCTACCACGAACAGGGCGAGCGCCTGGTGCGCACCTCCGAGCGCACGGCCACCACGCTCGACTTCAAGACCTCCTGGAGCCGGGACTTCAGCGAGAACCTCACCTCCACCCTGCTGGTGGGTGGCCAAAGCTTCTGGGAGGAGGAGTGGTTCCGGACGCTCGGGGTTCGGGACTTCCCGCTGCGTCAGCTCGAGACCCTGCCGGCCGGATCGCAGCTGCTGCCACCCAACGAGCGCTTCCAGGAGGTCATCAACGCGGGGGTGTACGCGCAGGAGGAGATCGGCCTTTGGAACCGGCTCTTCCTGAACGCCGGCCTGCGCGTGGACGGCAACTCGGCCTTCGGCGAGAACTTCGCCTTCCAGGTGTACCCCAAGGGCGGCGCCTCCTGGGTCCTTTCGGAGCATGACTTCTGGCCCTTCCAAGCTTGGGACCAGTTCCGGGTGCGGGCGGCCCTAGGGGCGGCGGGGCTGCAGCCCGGCGCCTTCGACGCCACCCAGACTTGGTTGCCCGGCATCGCCGTGAACAACCTTTCCATCGTCCGCACCGGCAACCCCGGCAACGCGGATCTGAAGCCCGAGCGCACCCTGGAGTGGGAATTCGGGACCGAGTTCGGCTTCCTGGATGGCCGTGTCGGGTTGGACCTGGTGTACTACAACGCCACCACCAGCGACGCGCTCCTGCCGGTGCCGTCCGCCTCCTCCACGGGGTTCCTCCAGCCCGTCATTTCCAACGTTGGCAAGATTCGCAACCAAGGGTTCGAGTCCTCGCTGGACGTGACCTGGGTCCGGCGTCCCAGCCTGCGGTGGTCGACCACCTTCCAGGTCGCCCTCAACGACTCCAAGATCCTGGACATGGGCGGCGTGCCCTCCTACCGGGTGCACATTCAGGGAGGGACCAGCGCCGGCCGGTACTATCCCACCATGAAGGAAGGGTTCACGCCCGGCGCGTGGATCGCTCCGGTTCCGGATCCCAACAACCCCTACACGGTGGCCGTGCCCATCGATCAGCTCACGAGGCTGAACCAGATCACGCCCAACAAGCTCAAGAACGCCGCGGGCGGCGACTCGCTGGAGTACGTGGGGCGTCCCATTCCGCTCTGGACCGGGAGCTTCCTGACCTCGCTCGACCTGCCCGGCGGCCTGAGCGTCAACGCCACCTTCACCGGCGCGTACGACTATCACATGTTCTCCGAGGTGTCTGTCATTCAGGACGCCGCCACCCGGAATTCGGAGCGCGTGGCCAGGTTCGAGGCCCTCCTGGACGACCCCAACACCTCGGTGGAGGAACGCCAGCGGATCGCGGACGACTTCGGCAACCAGCATCCCTCGATGATCTCCAGCTATCTCTTCGAGGCCGACTTCCTTCGCTTCGCGGATCTCTCCCTCAACTACAACGTGCCGGAGCGGTTCCTGACCTCGCTCGCGGGCATGAATTCGCTGGTGGTGAGATTGTCGGCGAACAACCTGTTCCTGTGGAACAAGTGCCCGGTGGAGGTCTGCATGTCCGATCCTCTGACCCCCTACCACGGAATTCCCGACGCGCGGTCCGGTGGACCCTACAACGCGTTCGGCATGAACTCCGACTACGGTCAGCCGCCCAGCCCCCGACGCTACGGCCTGCGCTTCCAGGCGACCTTCTAGAGAGGGGCGATCATGCGACGTGCACCGAGCCTCATGGGCAAGGCGAAACGGAATTCCGACCGAAGTGGAGATACAGCCATGCGAGAGCATACAGAGGGAACGCGTAGTTGGTGGATGCATGCCAGGGGATCACGCGCCCCGGGAAGGCATGTCCCGAAATTTGGATTGAGATTGGGCGCCCTGTCGCTCGCCGCGATGGTCGCGGCGGGATGTGGCGACCTGTTCACCGTTGACAACCCTGGAAGCCTCACGGTTTCCGACTTGGACGAGCCCGACTTGGTGCCGGCCCTGGCCGCCACGCCCGAGGGCGTGGTGTGCGACGCCTGGGACGGCACCGTCGCGGCCAACGCGCTACAGTCCGACGACGTCACCTTCATTTCGAGTTTCACGTTCACCGAGCTCCACATGTGGGGTCACATGGAGGGGTTCAACACCACCCAGAACGCCGTCTGGAACTCCCTGTCGTCCGCCCGGTGGATCGCCGAGGAGGCGGTGAGGAGGCTGCAGGAGTCAACGCCCGGAGACACCGCCATCGTGCGCGGCATTTTCTGGGAGGCCTTCGCGCGCATCGGCCTGGCCGATCACTTCAAGGAGATCCCCTTCAACGGCGAGGCTCCGCTGGCACCGGACGTGGTGCTCGAGCAGACGCTGTCGGCGCTGGACCAGGTGGCGCAGGCGGCCAACCCGGATCTGCGGGCGGCGGCGCTGGCCACCAAGGCTCGGGTCCATCGGGCGCTCTACTTCGAGCGCGGCCGGGACATGGGCCAGATGGCGTCGGCCATGCAGGCGGCCGAGGCGGCGCTCGCGGTCAAGTCCGATTTCTACTTCGCGTGCCGCTACCAGCATCCCGGCTCCCTGAACGCCCTCAACACGTACCATCAGTCAGTCGCGGGCGTTATCCTCGATCCGCGCAACGTGGCCATCGAGGACCCGGTGACCGGCATGGTGGATCCGCGGGTTGGCACGCGCGTCGGGCCTCCCGAAGAGATTGCGCCGCCGCCCCACACGGGCGCCGTGCACCGGTTCTTCAAGTACCCGGGCTTGGACGCGGATCTGCCCGCCAGTCGCTGGCAGGAGGCGCGACTCATCCTGGCGGAGGCGCACCTCCTGTCGGGCAACCTTCAGGAGGCGGTCAACCAGATCAACATGGTGCGCGCCGCCTGGGACCTCGCCCCCTTCGCGAGCATGGACGCAAGCGAGATCCAGGAGCAGCTCATTCACGAGCGCAGGCTCGAGTTCATGGTCGAGGGCCGCAGGCTCCAGGACCACCGCTTCTACGACATCAAGCCGTGGCAGTGGGACGAGGTGACCAAGCAGCTGGGAACCAACCGCCGCTGGCCGGTCTCCTCCGAGGAGCTCGCCGGCAACCCGCACTACCAGGGCGGTAGCTGATCACGGGTAGTGCCTGCCGCCAATCCCCCGGCGGCGACCCACGGGTCGTCGTCGGGGGGCTACCCGCTGCGCGGGATGTTGGACCGCGGCTGCCGTGAATCAGATGCATCCACGAATCAAGCGGTAGCCCCTCGGCCTCGTCGCAACCCCCTCAGGGAACGCGAAACCGCACGAACGGCTCGCTCGGGACGTCGGTGGGCGGAGTCTCCGGCGTGCCCGCGCTGCCCCGAAGGAGGTTGACCACCGCCCAGGCGACCGCCGATCCCGCGACCGCCACGACGCCCCCCACCAACAGGCCGGTGCGCGTGCGGTCCACCTCGCGCACATCGATGGCAACGACGTTCTCGGGGCTCATCACCAGTCGCTGGCGCAGCCTTGGGTCGACGCGGGCGCCGGCGGGCGAGAGGGCCGCGGACAAGAGGACCTCGGGCTCCCACTGGAGCAGCTCGCCCGAGACCTCGGTGGCCCGCGCGCCGGTCATTCCCTCCAGCTCCGCGGCACCCTCCTCGGATAGACGCAGGCGGACGTCGGTGCCGGGCGGGACCGTTCCCAGCTGGGCCGGCACCCATCGGGCGCAACCGGCGGTCGTCAACAGGAGGGCGAGGAGCAGTCCGTGGATGAATCCGCCTCGAATGCCGGAGGGGGTTCGTCCGCGGGCTGCCGGGGTCGGGGCGGCACGTGTCATGGTGGCTCCTACGGAATCCGAATCCGCGCGAACGGCTCGCTCGGTCCCGGAGCTGGGGGATCGGTCGGGGCCGCCGTGCCGCCCCCGGATAGCTGCGAGACCACCCACACGATGGCCGAGCCCGCCACCACGGCGACCCCGCCGACGAAGAGGCCGGTGCGGGTCCGGTCGAGCTCCCGAACGTCCACCGCGACGATGTTGTCCCGCTCGACCACGAAGCGCTGGCGCAGGCCACTGGCGTTCGCTCCCGCGCCGGCGTTGCGCAGGGCGGCCGAGACCATCACCTCCTCGTCCCACCGCAGCAGCTGTCCGGAGACCTCGGTCTGGCTCGCCCCGGTCAGCTCCTCCATGCGCGCCGCGCCGGCCTCCGACAACCGCAGGCGGACATCCGTGCCGACCGGCACCTCGCCGAGCCGTGCCGGAACCCAGCGCGCGCAGCCGGAGGCCATGATCACGAGCGCCATCAACAGACTTACACGTACCATTCCTCGTCTCCGGTCGGGCCATGACTGGGTGATCCCGGGGTGCCCCGCGCGTGGCCGGGAACCCGTCCAAGTTATTCCGGTGGCGGAATCCGGGGCAACCATGCCGTCCGGCGTGGGTTCCGTGGACCACCCAAGCGGGGCCCACGCCGCGGGTGGGTGGTGGGCCCCGGGGCAATCCCGCGTGGCCTTTGAGGCGGGCTTGAGGACGGACCCCGTGGGCCCGCGCCGCCCAGACGATGGGCGCTCACGGCCCGCCGGCGCGCATCCTCCCACTGGCGCCCCGCCGGTGAGGGGGTGGATCTTTCGGCATGTCCGAACTTCCGGAGGTTGCCCTGTACGTGAGCGCGCTCGAAGCCCGCATCGTCGGGCAGCCGGTGGAGCGCGTGCGGATTCGTTCGCCCTCGCTGCTCAAGACCTTCGACCCTCCGGCCACGGCCCTCGTGGGCAAACGCGTGCGGAACATCGGGCGCATCGGCAAGCGCGTCGCGCTTCACTTGGAACACGACCTCCACGCGGTGATCCACCTCATGATCGCGGGGCGGCTCCAGTGGCGGGATCCCGGCGCTCCCATCCCACGCAAGCGCGCGGCCGGCGCCTTGGACTTCCCCAATGGCACGCTGCTCCTGACCGAGGCGAGCACGAAGAAGAGGATGGCGATGTGGGTGGTGCGCGGGGACGAGGCTCTCCGTCGGCTCGATCCTGGCGGCGTGGAGCCCTTGGCGGTGGATTTCGCCGGTTTCGCGGCGGCGCTCGTGCGCCGGAACCGCACCCTCAAGCGTGCGCTCACCGATCCGCGCGTTCTGAGCGGCATCGGCAACGCCCACTCCGACGAAATCCTGCTGGCGGCGCGTCTTTCGCCCGTGAGCCTGACGCGCCGGCTGTCGACCGACCAACTCCGCCGCCTGTACGACGCCACGCGCACCTCCCTCCGCGAATGGATCGACCGCCTTCGAGCCGAAGCGGGCGGGGCGTTTCCGAGGAAGGTCACCGCGTTCCATCCGGCCATGGCCGCCCACGGGAAGTTCGGGAGGCCGTGCCCCCGATGCGGCACCCCGATTCAGCGCATCGTCTACGCCAGCCGCGAGACCAACTATTGCCCCACGTGCCAGACGGGCGGCAGGGTGTTGGCCGACCGGGCGCTCTCCAGGCTCCTGCGCGACGACTGGCCGCGCACGCTTGAGGAGCTGGAGGCGATTCGAACGCCGGACGCGGGTTGAGGACGGGCGACGGGCTATTGGGGGGAGACGCCGGGCCATTGGAGGGAGACATCGGGCTATTTGAGGGAGATGCCGGGATGTTGGAGGGAGACATCGGGATGTTGAAGGGAGACACCGGGACGTTGGAAGGGGACACCGCGATGTTGGAAGGAGACACGGCGGGGTGTTAGAGCGCATCCATTTCCCGGACGCGGATGGACGGGCGGACGAGTTTCCGTTCAACATCCCGGCCCTTCGGGGCCTCGAAGTCATGCACGTCGCCGGACCCGTAACGCTGCTGGTGGGAGAGAACGGCTCCGGAAAGTCGACCGTGCTCGAGGCGCTGGCGGCCGCGACCGGGCTGCCCACCGTCGGCAGCAGGAGCGCGGATCGCGACCCCACGCTCGAGCCGCAGCGCCGCCTGGCCAGGACGCTGAGGCTCGTGTGGAGCACGCGCACCCACCGCGGGTTCTTCCTGCGCGCCGAGGACTTCTTCGGCTTCGCGAAGCGCATGGCCCGGCTGAGGACGGAGTTTCAGCGCGAACTCGAGGAGGTGGACGAGCGATTCCGCGAGCACTCCCCGCTGGCGCGCACGCTCGCGCGCGGTCCCGCCGCCGGTTCCATTGCGGCCATCGAGCGCAGGTATGGGGAGAACTTGGACGCCAACTCCCACGGGGAGGGCTTCCTGAAGCTCTTCCAGGAGCGCTTCGTGCCCCGGGGGCTCCATCTGTTGGACGAGCCGGAGGCCGCGCTCTCGCCCCAGAGTCAGCTGGGGTTCATGACCATGATGCGCGACATGGTCGACCAGGGTTCGCAGTTCCTGATCGCCACCCACTCCCCCATCCTCATGGCGATTCCCGGCGCGCGCATCCTCGACTTCGATGGCCGACCCGCGCGCGAAACGACCTACGAGGAGATCGAGGCCGTGAACCTCACCCGCGACTTCCTGAACGCTCCCGGGCGGTTCCTGCGCCATCTCTGGCGGCAAGGCGGTGGATGATGGCCTCCCGGGCCGCTCGCGCTTGAAGTTTAGGCACGCCTAACTTAATCATTAGGCACGCCTACACGCGCGTTGAGCCGACCCGCGCGACGCGCGTCGAGGTGGCCCCGCCCCAGTTCACCGGGCCGGCCAATAACCGGGTTCACCGCTCCCCTTCGCCGCCGCTCCCCACATGATCGACCCCGGATCCGCGCTCCTCGTCTTCGCCGTGGTGGTGGCGTGCGCGGCCGCGTTGCTGTGGCCGCGTACGGGGCTCCTGGCGCGGGTTCTCCAAGCCGCGCGCATGACGGAGCGGGTTCGGATCGAGGATGCGCTCAAGCACCTCTTCAACTGCGAGTACCTGGCTCTTCCGTCCACGCTCGAGAGTCTGGCCGGAGGGCTAGGAATGCGTCGTGGGCGCGCCGGACGTCTGGTGGCCCGGCTGTGCGAGCTGGGGTTGGCGGAGGCGCGGGGAACGGCCCTCTCCCTGACCGAATCGGGCAGGTCCTACGCCCTCCGGGTGGTGCGCACACACAGGTTGTGGGAGCGCTACCTGGCGGACCGCACCGGGGTGGCGGAGGCCGACTGGCACGCGCAGGCCGAAGTGCGGGAGCACCGCTTGTCGGAGGCGGAGACCGACGCCTTGGCGGCGCGTTTGGGGCACCCCCGATTCGATCCGCATGGCGATCCCATTCCGACCGCCCGGGGGGAGGTGCCGCCCCGCACCGGAGTCGCCCTGACCCAGCTGCGCGCGGGGATGGGCGCCCGCGTCGTCCACTTGGAGGACGAACCGCGAGAGATCTATCTGGAGGCGCTGGCGGAGGGACTCTCGCCGGGCATGGAGATCCGGATCCTGGACGTCTCGCCAACGGGGGTGCGGTTCCTGTCGCGGGGAAGGGAGCACCTTCTCGATCCGGTCGCGGCGGCGGGCGTGACCGTGGAGTCGGCGGAGGACATGGTGGTTCCGGCCGAGCCGCCCGCGACGCTGGCCGGGTTGGCGCTCGGCGAGACCGGCGTCGTGGAGCGCATCGCGCCCACCTGCCAGGGTCCGGCGCGGCGTCGACTGCTCGACCTGGGCGTGGTGCCCGGCACGCCCGTGCGCGCGACCCTGCGCGGTGCGGGCGGCGACCCCACCGCCTACGAGATCCGGGGCGCGACCATCGCGCTCAGGAGGGAGCAGGCGACCAAGGTGGAGATCGCGCCCGAGGTCGGCCGGGAGGACCGGTCGCGGCCGCCGTCGAACCCGCCCGCCCCGGGAGCCGCGCCCGAGGTGCCCGCCCCGGGAGCCGCGCCCCACCCGACGAGCCCGCCCGCCCCGGGAGCGTCCCCCGAAATGTCCGCCCCGGGACCGCCGCCCGAGGCGCCCGCCCCGCCCGGCGACCGCGCTGCCACGTCGCCGTGATCGCGCCGGCCGCGGGAGGAAGGGGGTGTGGCGCGGCCCGCGAGCCCCGGTTGGTGAGGCTGGGCATCCATCCGGGCCGGTGGGACTACCTGGTGGCGTTGGCCGGCAACCCCAACACGGGCAAGAGCACCGTGTTCAACGCGCTCACCGGGCTTCGCCAACACACCGGCAACTGGCCGGGGAAGACGGTCGCGCGCTCGGAGGGCGCCTTCGCGCACGGCGAGCACCGGGTCAAGGTGGTCGACCTTCCCGGGACCTACTCCCTGCAGGCCGGCAGCACCGACGAGGAGGTGGCGCGCGACTTCATCCTGTTCGGGCGCCCGGACGTGACCGTGGTCGTGGTGGACGCGACCCGCCTCGAACGCAACCTCAGCCTGGCCCAGCAGATCCTGGAGATCACCTCGCGGGTGGTGGTGTGCCTCAACCTCGTCGACGAGGCCCGCCGGCACGGCATCGCCATCGACGAGAGGAAGCTGGCCCGCGAGCTCGGGGTGCCCGTGGTCGCCACGGTGGCCAGGCGGGGGGAGGGCATCGACGAGCTGATGCGCGCGGTCCACGACGTGGCCACCGGGAGGACGGTGACGCGTCCGCCGCGGAGGGTCGCGCACGCGCCCGCCGTGGAGAAGGCGGTCGCCTCGCTCGCGCCCTCCATCGAGGCGGCCTTCCCGGGACTCCCAAACGCGCGCTGGGTGGCGTTGCGGCTGCTCAACGCGGATGAGCGCGTGCGGGAGGCGGTGCGCGTCGGGGACCTTGGCGCGGTGGGACGGGCGGGCACCCCGACGGATCGCCCGTCGGCCGACGCCGACCCCGCGCGCGAGCAGGTCATCGAGCTGGCGTCGCGCCTGCGATGGGAGCTCCCGACGGACTTCCACGACTCCCTGGCGACCGCCCTGCACCGCGAATCCGAACGCATCGCGAGGGTCGCGGAGGTCCGGGGGCCGGGGCGGGTGGGGCTGGACCTGGACCGCGCGCTCGACCGCGCCCTGACCAGCCGCTGGACCGGTTTCCCCGTCATGCTCCTCATCCTCACGGTGGTGTTCTGGCTCACCATCGCGGGGGCCAACGTCCCCTCCTCGCTGCTCGCCACCCTCTTGGTCGACCAGGTCCATCCCTGGCTGGTGGGCGCGGGCTCCGCCATCTCCATGCCGTGGTGGCTCTCGGGGTTCCTCTTCGACGGCGTGTACCTGGCCACCGCTTGGGTGGTGAGCGTCATGCTCCCGCCCATGGCCATCTTCTTCCCGCTCTTCACGCTGTTGGAGGACTTCGGCTACCTGCCGCGCGTGGCCTTCAACCTCGACGGCCTCTTCCGCCGGGTGGGGGCGCACGGCAAACAAGCGCTCACCATGAGCATGGGGTTCGGCTGCAACGCCGCGGGCGTGGTGGCCGCGCGCATCATCGACAGCCCGCGCGAGCGTCTGCTCGCCATCGTCACCAACAACTTCTCGCTGTGCAACGGCCGCTGGCCCACGCAGATCCTGATCGCGACCATCTTCATCGGCGCGGTCGCGCCCGCGCACTTGGCGGGACTGGTGTCGGCGAGCGCCGTGGTGGGGGTGGCCGTACTGGGCATCCTGTTCATGTTCGCCACCTCGTGGCTGCTCTCGCGGACCCTGCTGCGCGGCGAGGCCTCCACCTTCAGCCTCGAGCTTCCCCCCTACCGGCCCCCGCGCATCCTGCGGACGCTCCACACCTCCCTCGTCGACCGGACCCTCATCGTGCTCTGGCGCGCCGTGGTGTTCGCCATGCCCGCCGGGGCGGTGATCTGGCTCGTGTCGAACATCGTCGTGGGCGAGGCAAGCTTGGCGGAGCACTTCGTGACCTGGTCGAATCCGCTGGGTGTGCTACTCGGGCTGAACGGCGTGATCCTGCTGGCCTACTTGGTCGCGATCCCGGCCAACGAGATCGTCATCCCCACCATCCTGATGCTCACCGTGCTCACCGCGGGCATCGCGGGCGCGGGAGAGGGGGCGGGGGTCATGTTCGAGCTGAGTTCCGCGACGGACGTGGCGACCCTGTTGACGGCGGGCGGATGGACGCTGCTGACGGGCGTGTGCCTCATGCTGTTCAGCCTGCTGCACAATCCTTGTTCGACGACGCTGTACACCATCTACAAGGAAACCGGCAGCCTCAAGTGGACCACGGTCTCGGCGCTGGCGCCGCTGGCGATCGGGTTCGTGGTGTGCTTCCTGGTGGCCCAGACGTGGAGGCTGGTGGTGGGTGCGTGACGTGCGCGAGTCGCTTAGCTTAGTCCAATGGACTAAGTCGACTAACTGAAATTAGCTAAGCACGCTTGTCATCGTCCGGACCCCGGTGCACTGCTCACGGGCGTGGAGGCCGGTGTGGGTGCCCGTCGCGAGGCACAGCCCGCCCGGTGCGCCACGCGCGTTCACAGCGCGCGGGCGTGGAGGGCCGCCGTCAGACGTCGAATTCCGCAACCACCGGAGCGTGGTCGGAGGGCTTCTCCGAGAAGGGTCCCTTCTTGCGCGCCTCGCGGTCCACGAAGGCGTCGGTCGAGCGGGCGGCGAGGCGCTCGGTGGCGTAGACGTGATCGATGCGCAGCCCGTTGTTGCGCGGGAAGGCGAGCCTCTGGTACGCCCACCAGGTGTAGATGGCCCCCTCCGGGCGATGCATCTCGAAGACATCGGCAAGCCCCCACTCGCGAATGCGCGCGAGGGCCTCCCGCGCCGCGTAGTGACACAGGACGCTCTCCTTCCAGTCGTCCAGCTGGTTCACGTCCTCGTCCCGGGGCGCGACGTTGAAGTCGCCCGCCAGCACGAGCGCATCCGAAGGCGAAGCGGTGCGCTCCAGATGTTCCAGGAGCCGCCGCAGCCAGTCCAGCTTGTAGCCGTACTTGTCGGTCCCGACGCGGGCGCCGTTGGGGACGTACGCCGAGAGTACCCGGATCCCGTCCACGGTGGCCGCCACCAGCCGGGCCTGCGGGTCGCGATCGGTTGGGCCCATGCCCACCTCGACGTCATGGACGGGCGAGCGGCTCAGGATGGCCACGCCGTTGTAGGTGGGCTGGCCGTGCACCGCGGCGTGGTAGCCGAGCTCCTCGACGGCCTCGAAGGGAAAGGCGTCGTCCGTCACCTTGAGCTCCTGCAGGCACAGCACGTCGGGCTGGTGCAGGCGCAGCCACGTCAGCACCCGTTCGCGGCGGGCGTGGATGGAGTTGACGTTCCAGGTGGCGATCTTCATGGGGCGGGGTGTTGGGTTCGCGGGGTTGGCGGAGCCCGGTGGCCGGGGCTCGGGCGGGGAGGTGGTGACGCGGGGGGGCGGTTTGGTTTTTGGAGGGCGACGGCTTTCCGGGAGGGCGACGGCTTTTGGGGGGCGAACATAGCGGGTTCCGGCCTGGGTCGCACCGGAAGTCCGCGGGGCGCGATGGCCCGCAGGGGCCAGCGGTACCGGCTCGGCCGGCTGGCCGTTCACGGGGCCTTGGCCCATCGCCACCGAAATGGCGTCGGGCCCGAGCCCATTGCCGCGCGGATGCCACGCGCGTTCCGGTTCGCAGGGTTGCGCGCCCGGCTCACGATCTCGGCAACCCGCCATCCCGCAGGGCTTCCGAGCGTTCCAAGGTCGAGCCGAACGCGGCGGGCTTCACCGGCCTTGCGCGGCCAGCTCCGTCGCCAGTTGCCACACGCCCGTCGCGTCCACGCCGTCTCCCAGCGGATAGCGCTCCTCGCCGCCGTGCACGACGAAGGCCGCATCCGGTTGCACGTCGTTCAGCGCGGTCGCGAGCCCCTTGGTTGGCGTCGCCGCCGACCCTCGCTTGATCTCGACGGCCCAGACCTGGCCTCCGGGCAGATCCAGCACCAGATCGATCTCGACGCCGGTGGCCGTGCGGTAGTGGCTGGCTTGGGTTCGATCCGGGGCGGCGCGAATCAGGGTCTCGATCACGAACCCCTCCCAGCTTCCTCCCGCGACCGGGTGTCCCAGCACCGCGTCCATTTCGTCGAGCCGAAGCAGCGCGTGCACCAGTCCGCTGTCGCGGATGTACGTCTTCGGGGCCTTGACGAGACGCTTGCGCACGTTGGCGTGCAGCGGCGGAAGGCGTCGCACCAGCAGCAGGTCGACCAGTAGGTCCAGGTAGCGCATGACCGTCTTCCCGTCCACCCCGAGACTTCGGGCCAGCTTCGCGGCGTTCCACGGCCCGCCCTG
The DNA here is from genome assembly GCA_965221265.1 of Longimicrobiales bacterium. Classification (GTDB taxonomy): domain Bacteria; phylum Gemmatimonadota; class Gemmatimonadetes; order Longimicrobiales; family Gaopeijiaceae; genus BD2-11. The sequence continues at coordinate 2,274,596 of OZ244873.1, forward strand.
CGAGTGGGCGAGCATCATCCAGAAGCGCCGGAGCGTCTCGGCCGCGATGCGGGGGCCAAGCATGGGGATGTCGCGCTCCAGATAGGTGCGGATGAACTGGCTGCGCCAAACGGCGCTGGCTTCGTCGCTCGGTGCGAGGAAGCTCGGGGGCAGCCCGCCTCTCAGCCACAAGCGCGTCAGCATGTCGGGGGAGGGTCCGCCGGCCGGGGCGATCTCGCGAACGTCGAGCGGATCGAGCTCCAAGTACCCGATCCGTCCCGCGAGGCTCTCGCCCGACTGACGCATGAGCTCCATGGAGGCCGATCCCAGCACCAGGAAGTGGCCCGTCGGAGCTCCGGCCCGGATCCGCTCGTCGACCACACCCCTGAGGACCCGAAACAGCTCCGGCACGCGGTGCACTTCATCGAGGACGACCAAACGGTCGGCGGTGGCGCGGAAATAGCTCGCCGGGTCCGACAGTCTGGCCCGGTGCGTTGGATCTTCCAGATCGAGGTAGAGACCGGGGCGGCCTCCGCTCGCGTCGCCCGTGGCATCGACGAGCGCGCGCGCAAGCGTCGTCTTGCCTACCTGCCGCGGCCCCAGCAGCGCGACGACCGGGAAGATGCGCAGGTGGTCCGCGACCGGCGCGCCCAGGAGGCGGGGGATCATGGGTGTCGTCATGGTTGCAATATCGGTGTGACGATCCTGATTTGCAAGTATTGGATTCATGGAATGGGTGGCGACGGCGGCGGGCCGCCGCTGATCACCCCGTGTCTCGGCACGCCTGTTGAACTAGGTTGGTGCGTGGCGTGGTGGGAGCATCGCGACGGGATTGGAGGATGTCGGCGAGCGTGGAGGTCGACCGCTCGCGCGCGAGACCGTCAAGACGCGCGACCAAACGAGGAGCGACCGCCGTTGGCACACGACGTTGAACCCCGCGAAGGCCAAATCCTGACCGGTGCTTCCTTCAACGAACCGATGCTGGTGGAGACCGTTCGCCCGAACGGAAGCGGAGTGTGGGCGATTGGCTTGGTCGGTCAGCGTTCCGAGCAGTTCCACAGGGTGACGCTGACGGCGGAGGAGCTCTCCGGGTTGACCGTCACCGACTCGATCAGGACGCCTACGGCGACGTGAAATCGATACGGGAAGCGATGGATCGTCGGCGCGCCCATGCGGGTGGCGACGGAGCACGAAGAGGCAGAGGGCCGCAAGGTCTACGATGTGCACCCGGAGAATCTGGGCTATGATCTAACCAGCTTGGATCTCCGGACCGGCGAGCTGCGACTGATCGAGGTCAAGGGGTTGGCCCGCCCCAACGGGAGCATCCTGCTGACGCCGAACGAACGGCGCGTCGCCGAGGATCGCCGCGACTGCTACTGGCTGTACGTGGTCACCAATTGCGCGGAGGAGCCCATGCTGGAGGAGCTGATTCGGGACCCGGCGCGGTTCCCGTGGGACGAGGTGAGGAGGGTGCAGCACTACCACTTGAGCGTCCGGACGCTGAGGGAGGGGTGACTACGTCGGCGCGCTCAAGCGACGAGAAGGCCCAATACGAGACGGTCTTCGACCAAGTATCGCAGATCGTGGAAGCCGCGCGGCTGTCGGCGGCCCGCTCCGTCAACGCCGCGATGACCGCCGCGTACTGGCTGATTGGGCAGCGAGTCGCCGAGCTGGAACAGGAAGGGAGTCGGGTGGCGGAGTACGGCAGGGAGACCGTCCAACGGCTTGCGGCCGACCTCTCGGCGCGTTACGGCCGGGGCTTTTCCGTCCGCAACGTCTGGCTCATGCGCGCGTTCTACCTGGGATGGCCGGTCACGCAGGCAACACCCGTGGAATCGGGAGATGGCAAGATTGTGCAGACAGCGTCTGCAGAATCTCTACTGGACGCCATTCGGTCACGCTTTCCTCTCCCGTGGTCCGCCTATGTGCGCCTGCTCTCGGTTCGAAACGAGCGTGCGCGAACCTTCTACGAGACCGAAGCACTTCGGGGGGGCTGGACCGTTCGCCAGCTGGACCGCCAGATCAACAGCCAGTTCTACGAGCGAACCGCGCTTTCCAGAGACAAGGCCGCCCTACTCGGCGAGGGTGGCAAGCCGGGAGCCCAAGACCGCGCTATCCCGGAAGAGGAGATCAAGGACCCGTTCGTGCTCGAGTTTCTTGATCTGAAGGACGAGTACTCCGAGAGCGACTTCGAACAGGCGTTGGTCGGCCATCTTGAGGCCTTTCTGCTGGAGCTGGGAGGGGACTTCTGTTTCATTGCCCGGCAAAGGCGCCTGCGCATTGGCGACGAATGGTACCGAGTCGATCTCCTCTTCTTTCACCGTCGACTGCGGTGCCTCGTGGTCATTGACCTGAAGATCGGCAAGTTCACGCACGCGGATGCCGGGCAGATGCATCTCTACCTCAACTACGCTCGGGAGCATTGGGTTCGCAGGGACGAAAATCCACCGGTCGGGTTGATCCTCTGCGCTCAGAAGGATGACGCTGTGGCGCGGTATGCGTTGGATGGTCTGCCGAGCAAAGTCATGGCGGCCGAGTACCGGACCACCCTGCCGGACGAGGAGCTACTCGCCGCGGAAATCGAGCGCACGCGAACTAGGCTTGTCGGGCGAGCGTCGGGTGCAGCTCCACAAGGAAGACCCTCCGGCGAGGGATCCAGCGCGTGATCCCCCGCGAGTGTAAGCGACTGGCCGAGATCGACTTTCCGATCGCCGAAGTGTCGCGCCACGCCGTTCGTGAGCAGTCTATTCGGCACGGTCACCCGTCCACCCTCCGCCTCCGAGGCACGGGCCGCATCTGATCGGCGCCAGCGGTGGGTATTCCGGGGCATTCTCCACGGAACAAGGCTGGGTCGCACCGCCGGAACTGCCCGTGATCCAATCACATCTCCATAGGGCGAGCTGGTGAGCTGGTTCACACCCCTTCCGCAACCAGCCGGTAATCCCCTGCCGACATCGGCTCGTGGCTCTTCCAGTTGCCGCGCATCTCAATTAGGACGCGCTCGTTCGGGAACACGGGGAAGCGCGACGCTTCCGGACGGTTCACCCGGACCACCTTGGCGGCGTACGCACGCGGCTTATCCATGGCCGCCACGAGATCGTCCACGAGATACCTCGGCGCCCAACCGATCATGTGGTAGTCGGTCGTCTGGAGCTGGACGGCCAACCCGTCGCGCGGGTTCGTGAGCTCCAGCGCGACGTACAGATCCTCACCCTTGTTGAGCGCGTCCAGACGCGCTTGGGCCGAAGGGTTGACGTGCCTCCATCCGTGCAGGAAGAAGCGGCAGGAGAAGGATCCGTCCGGGTCCTTGGGGAGCTTCGGGAACACCTCGTAGGCATCGGTCATTCGGTGGCCGCCGCTCGTCGCCAGGATCGTGATCGGATCGGCGTCGGGGTCAAGATCCATGCCAAGCAAGTCCTGTGCGCGTTCCGGCCTGCGGGGGTTTAGCACCCGGTTCTGGAAGACGGGGAACAGCTGCGCCGACTGGTAGTCCCCTTCGACTTCCGGGAACTCCATCAGGAGAGGGAAGCCGGCCTCCTGCATCGCCCGCTTGGCGCCTTCAATATAGCGGAAGCGGTACAACGGCTTCGCGATGTCCGCATCCAGCCGGGCCACCGGAAACCACAGGCGGGAGTCGGCCTTGTCCCGCCAAGCCATGAAGAGCGTGCGCCGGCTCATCGGGTCGTGTCCGATGGGCGATCCCGGCTGTGCCGGATCAACCCTCCCGCCGTAGCCCCACGCCCCGACGTCATGGAACCAAATCGCCTCCCGCCGTGCGGCGGCTCGCCTCCCATCCCAACATGCAGCGCTTGCGCGCCCGGCCCCCGCCATAGTGCCCCGACTCGCCCGTGGCCCGAATGACGCGGTGGCAGGGGATCAGGAACGAGACCGGGTTGTCGCCCACCGCGTTGCCCGTCGCGCGCGCCGCTCGGGGACGGCCAATCTCGGCGGCGAGGCGGCCATAGGTCGTGACCGCGCCGGCGGGCACGCGCAGCAGGGCGCGCCACACGGCGAGTTGGAAGTTGGTTCCGCGCACGTGCACGGTCAGCGGACCGGCGTCCGGGTCGAAGGGCGCCGAGAAGATGGCGCGCGCCAGCGTGTTGGCCCGCGCCTCGTCGCGCTCCGGCAGGGCCCGCCCCCACGCGCGCCGAAGCGCGTTCAGCTCGGCGTCCACGTCCCGGGCCCCGGCGAACGAGACTCGGCACACGCCGCGCGCCGTCCACGCCACGAACACGGGCCCGAACGGGGAATCGGCGGTGCCAAAGCCAAGCCGCACGCCGGCGCCCCGACTTCGGTACTCTCCCGGGGTTGCGGCCTCGACGGCCACGAAATGGTCGTGCAGCCTGCCCGGGCCGGACAATCCGCTTCCGTATGCCGCCGAAAGCACCGATTCGGCGTTGTCGAGCAGCCTCCTGGCGTGACGAACGGTCAGGAACTCCAGGAAGCGCTTGGGCGTGACCCCGGCCCACCGGGAGAACAGGCGATGCATGTGGCCCGGGCTCAGGCCGATGTGCCCGGCCAACTCGGCCAGGTCGGGCTGGCGCGCGCGGTGGCCGTCGAGGTAGCGGATGGCGGACTCGACGCGGTCGTAGTCGGTCGTGTTCACGTGACGCTCCGGTGAGGGTGGTGGCCGCCCGTGCGCTTCAAGCCGGGGCTGCCCGTACGCCGCAAGCTGGTGGAACCGCGCCGCGAAATCGACCCGATCCTTGCTCCCGACTCGCGTCCGCGGCAACCGTCATGCGCGCGCCGCTTGAGCGACGGGGGCGGGCGACGAATATTGAAGTTCGCGCGTCCACGGGGACACGGGAACTCGCGGCCGGCGCGTTCCCGGTTGCCGCCCCGACCCATCCACGGAAACGAGCATGAGCAGCCTCGCCAGAACCGCATCGATCCGTCCCTCCGGCGCCCGCCCGGGCCCCGTCCCCCTGGCCCTCGTCGTGATCGGGACGCTCCTGGCTCCGACGGTGCTTCACGCGCAGGCACCGGCGCCGGACCGCCTCCTCCCGCTCGATCCCGCGGTCACCGTGGGCGAGCTCGAGAACGGGCTCCGATACTACGTGCGCGAGAACGGCACTCCCGAGAACCGCGCGGAGTTTCGGCTGGTCGTGAACGCCGGCTCCATCCTGGAGGACGAGGACCAGCTCGGTTTGGCCCATTTCACCGAGCACATGGCCTTCAACGGCACCGAGAACTTCGAGAAGCAGGAGCTGGTCGACTACCTGGAGTCGATCGGGATGCGGTTCGGTCCCCACCTCAACGCCTACACCAGCTTCGACGAAACCGTGTACATGCTGCGGGTCCCCATGGACGACCCGGAAGTGCTGGAGACGGCGTTCCAGATCCTCCAGGACTGGGCTCGTGGCTTGCTCTTCGACCCGGAGGAGGTGGATGGGGAGCGCGGGGTGGTGATCGAGGAGTGGCGGCTCGGGCGAGGGGCGCAGGCCCGCATGTTCGACGCCCAGCTGCCCATCCTCTTCGAGGGCTCGCTGTATGCGGACCGCCTTCCCATCGGCCGGACCGAGGTGCTGGAAACGGCCTCCGCCTCGGTGCTCCAGCGTTTCTACCGGGACTGGTACCGGCCCGACCTGATGGCCGTGGTCGCCGTGGGCGACTTCGACGGGGAAGCCATAGAGGATATGATCCGAAGCCGGTTCGAGGGCATCCCGTCTCCGGTGAACCCCCGCCCGCGCGAGACCGTGGACGTGCCCTTCGACCACCCGCCGCGGGTGGCCATCGCGACCGACGTCGAGGCGCTGCAGTCTCAGGTGTCGGTGCTGTACAAGAGGCCGGCGGCCCCCCGGGGCACGGTGGCCGCCTTCCGCCGCGGCATCACCGAGAACCTGTACGAGGGGATGATGGCGGCGCGCCTCGAGGAGCTGACGCGGCACGCCGACCCGCCCTTCCTCGTCGCCTTCCCCGCCAGCGGAGCCATCGTGCGCGCGCTGGACACCTACCAGCTGCTCGCGCTGGTGCCGGACGGCGGGCTCGAGCGCGGGTTGGACGCGCTGCTCACGGAGGCCGAACGCGTTCGCCGTCACGGCTTCACCGCCACCGAGTTGGAGCGCCGCAAGGCCGAGGTGGCGCGCTCCTTCGAGCGCCGATTCGCCGAGCGCGAGAACCAGGAGTCGGCCAGCCTGGCCGGCCGTTACGTGCAGGCGTTCCTCACCGGCTCCGCCTTCTCCAGTCCCGAGGACGAGCTGGAGCTGGCGAACGCGCTGCTCCCGTCGATCACCTTGGAGGAGGTCAACGGCCTGGCCGGCGCGTGGCTGGAGGAACGGGGACGCGTCGTCATGGTCAACGCGCCGGAGAAGGCCGACTTGGAGGCGCCCACCGAGGAGGCCGTCCACGGCGTGTTCGCGTCGGTGGTGGCGCGGGAGATCGAGCCCTACGTGGACGTCGCGGTCGACGCGCCGCTGGTGGCCGAGGTGCCCGATGGATCGCCCGTGGTGCGCGAGGAGCGCGTGGAGGAGGTTGGGGTGACCGTGTGGACCCTCGCGAACGGGGTGCGCGTGGTGCTCAAGCCGACGGACTTCAGGGACGACGAGGTCCTCTTCGCGGCGACCAGTCCCGGCGGCAGCTCGCTTGTGCCGGACGAGGAGTTCGCGGCCGTCCGCATGGCTTCGGCGGTGGTGGTGGAGGGCGGGGTCGGCGAATTCGACAAGCTGGCGCTGGACAAGAAGCTGGCGGGCCAGGACGTGCGCGTGACCGCGAGCGTGGGCGCGTTGTCGGAGAGCATTGGCGGCAGCGCGTCCCCGCGCGACATCGAGACCGCGTTTCAGCTCATCCATCAGCGCTTCATGGCGCCGAGGAGGGACGAGACCGCGTTCGCCGCCTACAAGACCCTCCTCTCCGGGATCTTCGCCAACCGGGACGCCAGTCCCGCCGCGGCGCTGGGCGACACCCTTTCGCTCATCCTGACGCGGGGGCATCCCCGGGTGAGCCCCCCGAACGACGAGGTGATCGAGCAGCTGGACCTGGACGCCTCCTTCGCCTTCTACCAGGACCGATTCGCCGACGCGAGCGACTTCGTCTTCTATTTCGTGGGCGCGTTCGAGCCGGAGGAGATGCGCCCGCTGGTGGAGACCTGGCTTGGCGGGCTCCCGAACCTCGGGCGGGTGGAGACGTGGAGGGACGTCGGCATCGATCCCCCCGAAGGCGTCATCGAGAGGGAAGTGCGCAAGGGGCTTGAGCCTCAGAGCCAGACCCGGATCGTCTTCGCGGGGGACGCGGAGTTCTCGCGGGAGGAGGAGATGGCCATCTCCTCGCTCGCCGACGTGCTCGACATTCGCCTGCGCGAGCTGCTGCGCGAGGACTTGGGCGGCACCTACGGCGTGGGCGTGAGCGGCTCCCTCTCGAATCGTCCCGACCAGGAGTATTCCGTGCGCATCAGCTTCGGTTCGGCGCCGGAACGCGCCGAGGAGCTGGCGGCCGTGGTCTTCGAGGAGATCGACCGGATTCGGCGCGAGGGTCCCGACGCCGAGACGGCGGAGAAGGTGCGCGAGGCCCAGCGGCGCGCCAAGGAGACGCAGCTGGAGCGAAACCGCTACTGGCTGACCCGCCTTCAGCGCCTGGATCGGCTCGGCGTGGACTACCGAGAGGCGACCTCGTACGCCCTCATCGAAGGGTGGACCGTTGAGCAGGTGCGGGATGCCGCGCGCCGCTACCTGCGCGACGACCGGTTCGTGAAGGTGGTCCTCTACCCCGAGAACCAAGTGCCCTGACGCGGCGCCCGGGTTGGCGCGCGAGGGCCGCCGCCGGGGCCGGAAGCGGTCCAAGCACGGAAGTCGTGGTGGGCGGCCTCGTTCATGCCCGCGCGCGTTCTCCCGTTCCACCGGCGGGCCGCCACCCCCCGCGAGGCCCCGGCGCGCGTCCGCCCGGGTGGCCCCGATCCGCCGGCCGACCCTACGCGGCGAGCACGGTGAGCGCGGCCGCGGTGACCAGCGCCACGGTCACGTTGTCGTCCACCGGAATGGACGCGCGCTCGGTGGCCGCGGCCACCAAACCCGCCACCACCGCCGCGCCAAGGTCGACGAACGGCGCCAGGCACAGCGTCGCGACCATCCAGAACACGCCGGACCCGACCCACGAGGGACGCCCCGGCGCGGCGCGGCCCCACAGCTGGCCGCACACGCTGGCGCACGGGTCGGCCAGCGCGACCACCAGGATGGTGGGGATCCACACCCGGTTGGGAAACAGGAGCATCACGGTGGCCGCCCCGATCACGTACCACGTGGACGACGCCCACCGACCGGCCTCCCGGGGCGAGGCGAGGTGCCGGAACACGCGGAAGAACTTCAGGTTGAGGTCCGGCCGCCGGAGACGCAGGACATCCGTCGCCACGGCCATGGCGACGATCGCCCCGAGCGCGACCGCGAGGGCCGGGGGCGGCAGCACGCCCAACTGGATGAACCCGACCAACCCGAGGCCGCAGCCGGCGTGAACGACGCGCCGCCACGGCTGGATGCCTCGGGTCCGCCGAACGGCCTCCCTCAACGCGCGCGTCACTTCGGGTGATGCGCGGGTGGGACCTCGAGGTGGACGGGGTGCGCGTACGCGAAACATCTCCGAATTGCCGTACGTTGAGGGTCGAACTCGCCACACGTTCGCTACCTGGATCCACCAGCCCGGGGAGACGCGGAACGCCACGGTCGGTTCCGCCCACCCGCCGGCGGGTGCCGATGCGACGCTCGTGGCCTTTGCCGACCGGTCCCGTCCGCGTAAACTGGGAGGCGCGGCACGCGCGCTCGCCGAGACGCGGACTTGGCCCATGGCGATCGACGGGCTTCTCCGGGAATACGCGGAAGTCTTGGGCGGCGCGCGCGCCCCAAGGAGCGGAATCTACCCATGATGGCATCGCTGAGGGCATACGACGAGCGCATGCTGGATGTGATCGCCGCCTGCCGCAAGCGGTGGCTCGACATCTTCATGCGGGGCATTACCCATGTGGGCGACTGGCCTTCCATGGTGGGCATCGCGCTGACCCTGAGCTTCGGCTTCCCGTCGGGGCTGCGCAGGGTGGGGCTTCAGTGCCTGACGGTGCTCACGGGGTCGCACCTGCTGGTGCAGCTCATGAAGCGGACCATCAATCGACCGCGGCCGAAGCTGCGTCCAACGGGGCTCTGGGTCATGGAACCCCCCGACCGCTTCAGCTTCCCCTCCGGCCACGCCACCGCCGGGTTGTCGGTGGCCATCCCGCTCTACTTCGCGCTGGCCCCGCTGGCCGCCTTCCTCGTGCTCGGCCTGGGGTTGGCCATCGGCGTGTCGCGCGTCTACCTGGGCGTCCACTATCCGGGGGACGTCGTCATGGGTTGGGTCACGGCCATCGTGACCGCGCTCATCGCCGGGTGGGGTCTGCCCGTTTAGCGCTCCGTGGGTGCCCGCGCCGCTCGAAGGCCGGGCGAGTTGGTCCGCGAGCCGTCTCGGCCCGGATCGGCGCCCCCCTCCCACGCGAACCCGTAGTGGGTTTCGAGGAAGAGCCTGAGCGACCGGGACAGGGCGCCCGCGAAGCGCCGGCGATTGCGGTCGGTGTCGCGGATGCCGGGGCCATGCAGCTCGATCTGGACCGCATCGATCACGCCGCCGCCCCGTGATCCATGTCGGCGGGTGCTGTAGCCACCGCTGAAGAAGGGCTCGCCGCCCGGGTCGGGGATCAACGGACTGGGGACCGTCGCGACGCGCTCGCGGTGGAGGAGCGCTCCCAGGCTCCCGCGGCCGCGCACGATGTCCGCGAAGGGGTGGTCCACCCGCCGGGCGAGCGCGCGGATGCTGGATTGCTCCGGGAAGCGCGGGGCGTTCAGCTGGGCGTCGGAGCGGCTCAGGTCGCTCCCGGTGAGCAGGTACCCCAGCTCGACCCGGGGCGTGCGGTGCGAGTGGCCGTGCAGATCGACGTAGAGCCCGCGGCCGTGGTCCTCCGCGATTCGCGCGCGAGCCACGCCGACGAAGCGGTGGTACTCGCGCCACGCCTGTTCCGCGAACTCGCTGCCCTGGGCGGCTTCCACGATCTCCCGGTTGGGGTCGAGGCGGGTGCGCCGCAGCCGGCTGATGACGATGTGCGGTTGGCCGCCCCCGAAGTGCGCGATGATGGAGTCGCGCAGCGCGCGCGTCGTTTCCTGGGTCCACGAGTCGCGCGCGAGCGTCCCGTAGGCGCGCCGCGGAATCTCGTCCGGCTCCTCGCCGCCCCCGTGCCCGGCGCTCACCACCAGGGGGAGGTCGCCGGCGATGTACTCGACGTAGCGGTTGCGGCCGAAGTAGGTGAGGCCGGGTTCGTACACGGCGACAGGTTCGGGGGCGTGGACTTCCAGCGTCGCCGCGCCCCACGCGTCCCCCGCCGCGGCTCGAACCTCCGTCGTGCCCGTGGCGACGGCGGCGGCCTGGCCGGTGGCGTCGACGGTCGCGACCGAGGGATCGGAGACCGACCAGGCCACCTCGGCGCCGTCGATGACCGAGCCCCGCGCGTCGGTCACCCGGGCCTCGAAGCGGAAGGTCGCGCCCCGCTCGGTCAGCAGCTTCACCTCCGGCGACACCATGACGCGGGCGGGTGGGGAGGGCGCGGTGGCGCCGTCGCACGCCAAGGCGACCGGCAATATCGCGGAAAGCCATGCGCGCATGTAGCTTCTCCGGGTCGTCCGCCGCCGATCGCGGCACCTCCGCGTCCTCGTACGGACAAGGTAGGGATGGCGCGCCGCGTGGGCGACCATGGGCGGGCGGACGCCCCCGAATCACCCAGGATTCCGTGGATGAGCCCGCTCGAGCACCTCGAGCGTCGAGGGAGAGCGACATGATCCGCACCGAGGCGCTGGGCAAGGAATTCCGGTTGCGCCGGGGCACGCGCGTGCGCGCCGTCGATGGCTTGGACCTCAGCTGCGACCCGGGGCAGATCTACGCCCTCCTCGGGCCGAACGGCGCCGGCAAGACCACGGTGCTGCGCATCCTGAGCACGCTCATGGACCCCACCTCCGGCGAGGCTTGGGTGCGGGGGCACTCGGTGCGACGGGAGAAGGCCGCCATTCGCTCCCTCATCGGCTTCGTGTCGTACGAGACCCGCGTGTACGAGCGCCTCACGCCGCGCGAGATCGGCCACTTCTTCGGCCGTCTCAACGACATGACCCCGGCCGCCATCGACGACAACCTCGCCTATATTTTCGATCTTCTGGACATGTCCGGCTTCGCCGACGAGCGCACCGACGCCTTCTCGACCGGTATGAAGCAGAAGACCGTGCTGATGCGCGCCCTGGTGACCAACCCGCGCATTCTCATCTGGGACGAACCCACCTCCGGGCTCGACGTCCTGACCGCGCGGAAGGTCGTCGACTACATCCGCATGCTGAAGACGGAGGGGAAGACCGTCCTGTTCTCCACGCACATCCTGTGGGAGGCGGAGAAGCTGGCCGACCGGATCGGAATCATCCATCGCGGCCGGCTCCGGTCCGAGGGCACTCTGGAGTCGCTGAGGGCGCGCACCGGGCTCGGCGATCTGGAGGACATCTTCTTCTCCCTGGTGGGCGCCGACCCGGAGGCGGCGCGCGGCTGATGGTGCGCAAGGCGTTGCTGATCTACGGCAAGGAGATGCGGGTCCTGCGCCGCGATGTCCGGCTCATCGGGGGCATGGTGGCGAGCGCGCTCGTCTTCTTCCCCCTGCTGATGGGGCTGGCCGCCAACCTGGACCGGCTCGGCGGGGAGGAGCCCGGGCCCGTGCCGGTGGTGGCGCCCGGGGCCGACGACGTCCTGCGCCGGCTGCTCGACGCCAACCCGCTGACGCGCATCGCGACGCTGGACGAGGTGGCCGAGGGCGACGAGACCCACGTGAGCGTGCTGCGGGAGGGGACGGCGTACCGGATCCGGGCCGGGTCCGCCGAGCGCGCCGTCTGGGCGGCGGCGATGTCGGTGCGCCGGGACTTGGAGGCCGTGCAACAGCGCGCGGTCGAGGACCGGCTTGCGGAGCGCGGCCTGCGCATCCGCGACCTGCGACCCTTCGAGGTCGTGTTGATCGACACGACCAGCGGCCTTGGCGGGGCGCTCAGCCTGCTGATTCCCTACATGGCGGTGATTCTGCTGGTCACCAACGCGGCGCGCGCGCTCTACGTCGCGGTCGGCGAGAAGGAAAAGAACACGCTCGCGGCGCTGCTGGTGTCCACCGTGCCGCGCCCGGCCATCGTGATCGGAAAGAGCTTGGCCATCATGACCTTCGCGGTGGCGGCGTCGCTCCTGCTCATCGTGGGGATGATGATGGCGGCGCGCCTGGGGCTCGCTCCGGAGGACTTCGCCGGGCCGGGCGCGCTATCGCTGGGCCCCGCGCAGGTGGCGGCGTTGGCCGTGAACCTGGCGGCGCTCGCCCTGCTGGTGTCGGCGCTGGTCATGTTGATCGGCACCTGGGCGCGCTCGCAGCGCGAGGCGGGCATGTACACGGCGCCGCTGGTGTTTCTCTCGGTCTTCCTGGCCATCTTCGCGCTCGCCCCCGCCTCGTTCGGGGCGTCGACGTACGCGGTGCCCATCCTCGGCAACGCGCTGGCGATGCGGGAGGTCATTCAGGGACGGATCGACTGGCTGGCGCTCGCGCTCCTGGCCGGTGGCAACGCCTCCGGCTTCGCGCTCCTGACCTGGTGCTCGATTCGACTGTACGGCCGCGAGTCGGTGCTCTTCCGGGCGTAGCCCGCCCGCGGGGGTCCGCGACGCAATGCGCAACTCCCACCCCCCCGTGGATCCGCCCACGTCGCCCCCGCCGCGCGTCGCTACTCCGGCTCGAGCGCTGCCAGCAGCGCGGCGGCCCGGCGGCTCGACTCGGCGATGGCCTCCAGCAGGCGGTTGCGCTCGCGCACCAGCGTGGCCATGGCGAAGCGGTGGCGATCGCCGCCGGGCGCGGCCTGCGCGAGGGTCGCCGTCGGGGCGAGGCCGGGCAAGGGACCCGGGACCGCGCCCGCGTCCGGGTGGTGGGGGGTCTGGGGCACGTACAACACCCGGTGCAGCGGGCGCAGCACGTCCACGAGCGCCATGTCGAGCGATGCCGACCCGGTCGCGTCCGGGAGCGCCGCGTTCAGCCGCCCGGCCAGCGCGAGCAGCTCCGCCTGGGCCTCGGAGGCCCGGGAGAGATCGAACCGACCGCCACCGGCTTCGGAGCGGGCGGCGATGGCCGCGCCCAGGGCCTCGACCTGGCCCACTGGATCCAGCGGCGGCACCTCGCGGCCGAGCAGCGCCGCCAGGGCGATCACGTACAGGTGGGTGTCGCCCTCCAGAATGTCGAAGTCGATCTTGTCGAAGGTGTCCTCGGGGGTATGCCACCACCAGTAGCCGCCGTCCTCCTCCGCGCGGTTGCGGTAGAGCTGCAGGAGCGGCACGCCGACCCCGTTGAACGACTGGTCGGAGTTGCGTCCCGGCCGCGTGGGCTCGACGTCGGCGTCCTCCCCGCGCCGCATCGCGAAGCGCGCCACCTCGGCCAGCGAGGCGGTGGTCGCGGCCGCGAACAGGCGCGCCCCCATCTGCCCGATCCCGTCCACGTTGACGTGGGCCACGGCGCGGTCGCGCAGCTCCTCGAAGAAGTGGTCGGCGAACCAGGTCGAGCCGCCGTAGCGGGCGTTTGAGTGCCCCGGCCACCACGCCACCACCAGACCCCGCCGCAGACGGTCGCGCTCGGCGTGGAAGGCGAGCGCCAGGTCGAGCATCGCCGCGTTGGACGCCCCCTCGTCGGTCGCCGCGTGATGCCATCCGTCGATGTGACCGCCAAACAGGACGTAGGGACTCTCCGGCTCCGGTCCGGGAATGCGGGCGACCGCGAGGCGCAGCTCCTTCCACCCGGTTCGGGTTTCAGTGGAGAGCGCCACCTCCAGCGGGCCAAGGTCGAGCAGCGCGCGCAGCCGTTCGGCGTCCCCGCGCGCGATGTGGGCGACCGGCAGGTTGGGAAGGCGGTGGTAGTTGAGCAGCGAGGGCGTGCCCCAGGTGGAGGTCACGATCAGGTCGTTGACCCGCTCCTCCGGGTGGGCGAAGATCACGCCGGCCGCGCCCATCCGTTCGAGCACGACGACGGGGAGGTTCCTGGGCTGGCCGTCCACCAGCACGATGGCGCCGGCGACGTCGGGGCGGCCGTTCGCCGTGGCCCCCGCCATACCCTCCCCGCGGAGGACGATGCGTTCGCCGGTCCCCACCTCCACGGCGGGAAGGCGCGCCTGCGACCCGAGGTCGACGAGCGGGGCCCGCAGCGAACGGACGGACGCGGAGAACGAGGAGGTGATGGCGGGGAGGACGGGTCCGTCCGGCACCGCCACGGAGGCGGAGATCGGGTCCGACACGTAGGTCTCGAAGGCGTGCACCTCGACCGGCACGCCGGCCGCCTCCAGCGTCTCGACCACGTAGTCGATCGCCGCGTTCTCGCCCGCGCTCCCCGAGAGCCGATCGTGCTCGACGATCGCGCGCGCGTGCGGTTCGAGCGACGCCGCCGAAATGTGCGTGCGCACCGCGGCGGCCAGCAGATCCGCGTTCAAGTCCGCATCCCGACCCGAGGGTGCCGCCGGGCCGCAGACGGCCGTCGCCAACGCCGCGAGCGCCGGCAACGCGGGGACGAACCTGTTCGCTCCGCCGACGCGGCGGCGCGCGTGGCCGGGGGACCCGGGTCGGCGGGTTGGCGGGGCGGTGTGGGCCGTGGGGTGTTGTTCGCATCCGGACATGGGCGTCCCTCCAAGCGGTGTTCGGGGCAACGCCATGGATGATGGAGCGGCCCCCGGAGCGGCGCCAGCCCACGGACGCGGACTCCCTCCGAGCCGGCCCCCGCGCCCGCCGCCAGCCCACGGACGCGGACCCCCTCCGCGCCGACCCCCGCGCCCGACCGCCGATCCCATGGACACCTCGCTCACGGACCTGCCCGGCGGGCTCAGGTTTCCCCTCGCATCTCCTCCTCCCAGATTGTTCTTCCTCCACGTCGCAGTCGCCCGTCTTCATCGCGCGGGCGCGCACGGAGGCGCCCCGGAGGAGAGGGAGGCGCGCGTCGCGCGATGCGCCGAGGCCGGGCCACGCGGAGGTTGATCCGAGCCAACGAAGTCCCCCAGCCGGAGGGTTCCATGAAGCACACAACCGTTGCCGTTCCAGCAGCCCGCGGTCGAACCCTCCCCGGTGTTCGAGCGGCGTGGCAACCGCGCCGGACCGCCGCGCTCGGCGTTGCCCTTCGTCCCGGTGGCGCCGCACCCGCGCCCTCAAGGCGCCTTGTCGGCCCGGCGCCCGGGCGCTCTCGCCGCTCGGGCGGATTCATCGTCGGACTGCTCGCGCTGACGTTCGGATGCGCGCCCGCCGCCCCCGACCACTCCGCCGTGTTCGACGGCTCGGGTGGGCGTTGGATCGACCTGACCCACGACGTCTCCGCCGACGCCGTCTTCTGGCCGACCGCCGATCCGTTCGTGCTGGACACGGTGGCCCACGGCATGACCGAGGGCGGGTACTTCTACGCCGCCTTCAACTTCGCCTCGTCCGAACACGGCGGCACCCACATCGACGCGCCCATCCACTTCGCCGAGGGCCGGATCTCCACCGAGGGGATTCCGCTCTCCGCGCTCATCGGCCCGGTGGCCGTCATCCGCGACCCGGCCGGGGACAATCCGGACCACCAGGTGGGGGTGGATGCGCTCTCGGCGTGGGAAGCGCGCCATGGTCCCATCCCCCCGGGCACCATCCTCCTGCTGGACACGGGCTGGGCGGGTCGCTGGCCCGATCCCGTCCGCTACCTCGGATCCGCGCTGCGGGGCGAGGAGGCGGTTGCGGAGCTCCACTTCCCCGGGCTGGACCCCGAGGCCGCCCGGTGGCTCGTCGACAACCGCGACATCGCGGCGGTGGGCCTCGATACCCCCAGCATCGACTATGGGCAGTCGAGCGGCTTCGAGAGCCACCGCATCCTCTACGAGGAGAACATCCCGGGCTACGAGAACGTGGCCTCCATGGCGGAGCTCCCCGAGTGGGGCGCCTTCGTCGTGGCGCTGCCCATGAAGATCGCCGGGGGCAGCGGAGGACCGCTGCGGATCGTGGCGTTCGTGCCCGGGTGAGGCCGGCCTCGAACCCTGCCAGCCCAGCGAGCGCCCCGCCGCCCTCGGTGCTCGGGCGGATTCACCCACGGACTGCTGGTCAGGTTACTTGGTCAGGTTCCTTGGCGGCCCGTCCAGCCCGGACCGCGCACGAAGCGGCCGGGCATCGCGCCGGTGGGCTCCGCGTCGGCGAGCACCATCACCCCGTTGACGAGGACGTGGCTCACGCCGGTGGCGAGCCGGTGGGGGTCCTCGTAGGTGGCGTGGTCGATGACGGTGGCCGGATCGAAGACCACGACATCGGCGAAGTAGCCCTCCGCGAGCCGCCCGCGCTCGGGGATGCCCAGGTTGGCGGCCGGCAGCGACGTGAGCTTGCGCACCGCCTCCTCCAGCGGGATCACCCCCTCCTCGCGCACGTACCTGCCCAGCAGACGGGCGAAGTTGCCGTAGGCGCGCGGGTGGGTGCCGTTGCGTAGGAAGATGCCCTCGGGCGCCATGGACGCCGCGTCGGAGTCGAAGGAAACCCACGGCAGCGCGATCTGGCGACGCACGTTCTCCTCCGACATGAGGAAGTAGACCACCTGCACCCGCGTGCCGTCCTCGATCACGAGATCGATGGCCGTCTCCTCCGGCGGCGCGCCGCGCTCCTCCGCCACCTCGGCCAGGGTCATGCCCTGGTAGCGGCGCAGGGCCTCGTTGCGGAACCCCACCAGCAGCGCGCCCTCCGGTCCCGACGCGAGGAGGAGGTTCTCCCACTCGTCGGTTGGGGTGCGCATTTCCTCCGCCACGCGCGCGCGGACGAGCGGATCGCGCAGGCGTTCCGCCCAGGCGTCGTAGCCGCCCTCCTGCACCCAGGGCGGCATGGCCGCGTCGAGCCCGGTCGAGCCGGCGGTGTACGTGTACATGTCGGCCGTGATGGCGAGCCCCTCGGCGCGCGCCCGCTCCACGCGCGCGATCACCTCGTCCAGCTTGTGCCAGTTCTCGCGCCCGGCCGCCTTGAGGTGGTAGATCTGGGCGCGGACGCCGGCCTCGCGCGCGATGGTCATGAGCTCCTCGACCGACTCGAGCAGTCGCGCGCCCTCGCTTCGCATGTGCGAGATGTACATCCCGTCGTACTCGGCGGCGACCTCCGAGAGGGCGATCAGCTCGTCGGTGTCGGCGAAGAAGCCGGGCGTGTAGATGAGCGACGAGCCCACCCCCATGGCGCCCTCCTCCATGGCGGTGCGCACCAGGGCGCGCATGCGCTCCAGCTCCTCCGCGGTGGGCGGGCGGTCGTCATGGCCGATCTCGTGGATCCTCGCGGTGGTGGCGCCGATGAACGAGGCCACGTTGGTGGCGACTCCCTTCCGCTCCAGGAAGCCCAGGTATTCGCCCAGCGTGGTCCACGGCACCTCCAGCGGGGCGCCCGGCGGCAGGCCCAGGGCGCGGGCGGCGGCCTCCTCGCCGCCCACCCACGACACGAAGTCCTCGAGGAAGTCGGCCTTCATGGCGTCGTTGGCCGGTCCCATCGACGTGCCCTCGCCGAAGACCTCCAGCGTCACGCCCTGGCGGATGTCGCCGAGGGAGCGCCCATCCACGAGGAGCGATTCGGTGGCCCAGCTGAGCATGTTGACGAAGCCCGGCGACACCGCCATGCCCGAGGCGTCGAGCACCCGCGTCGCGTCCGCTTCGGAGAGGTCGCCGAGCGCCGCGATCCGGTCCCCCCGGATGCCGACGTCGGTCACGACCGGAGTCGCGCCCGAACCGTCGTAGACGGTGCCGCCGCGGATGAGGACGTCGAATCCGTCCGGGTCGCCGGCGCAGCCCGCCGCGAGCGCGCCCGCCCACAGCGCCGCGCGCACGCCCCGTCGCGCGCCGTTCACGCCGACACCTCGTGCGCGGGCCCCGATCCCTTGGGCACGCGGATGCGTTCCACGAGCTCGACCACCTCCCCGGGGGGCGCGGCGCCCGCGCGCGACACGATGCCGGCCACCGCGAAGTTGATGAGCATGCCCACGAACCCGATGCCCTCCGGGGAGATGCCGAGGAACCAGTTGTCGGGCGTGTTGGCGGCGGGATTCACATAGTGGAAGTAGATGATGTAGGCGGCGGTGAACCCGATTCCCGAGATCATTCCGGCGATGGCGCCCTCCCGGTTCATGCGGCGCGAGAAGATGCCCAGAATGATGGCCGGGAAGAACGACGCCGCGGCCAGTCCGAAGGCGAACGCCACCACCTGGGCCACGAAGCCGGGCGGGTTGATGCCCAGATAGCCGGCCAGGACGACCGCGAAGGCCGCGGCGACGCGCGCCCACAGCAGCTCCGCGCGCTCGGAGATGTCCGGCCGGAACACCCCCTTGAGGAGGTCGTGGCTGATGGCCGACGAGACCACCAGGAGGAGCCCGGCCGCGGTGGAGAGCGCCGCCGCCAGCCCGCCCGCCGCGACCAGCCCGACCACCCAGCCGGGCAGTCCGGCGATCTCCGGGTTGGCGAGCACCATGATGTCGCGGTCGATGGTGAGCTCGTTCGACACCGGCCGGCCGGAGGCGTCCACCGCGTCCGGTCCCACGTACTGGATCAACCCGTCGCCGTTGTGGTCCTCGTAGCTGATGAGCTCGGTGCGCTCCCAGGTGGTGAACCACTCCGGGACGGTCTCGTAGGGCTGCTCCGACACGGTGTTGAGCAGGTTGGTGCGGGCGAACACGGCCACCGCCGGCGCCGTCGTGTACAGGATGGCGATGAAGAGCAGGGCCCACCCGGCCGACACCCGGGCGTCGCGCACGCGCGGCACCGTGTAGAAGCGGATGATCACGTGGGGCAGCCCGGCGGTGCCCACCATGAGCGCCGCCGTGATCGCGAACACGTCCAGCGTCGACTTGGAGCCGTCCGTGTAGGCCGCGAAGCCCAGCTGTTCGTGGAGTCCGTCGAGCCGGTCGAGCAGGAACTCGCCGCTGACCAGGTCGGCGCCCCCCAGCCCCACCTGCGGCACCGGATTCCCGGTGATGAGGATCGACAGGAAGATGGCCGGCACCATGTACGCGAAGATGAGCACGCAGTACTGGGCCACCTGGGTGTAGGTGATGCCCTTCATCCCCCCGAGCACCGCGTAGAAGAAGACGATGCCCATGCCGATCACCACGCCCAGCCAGATGGGCACCTCGAGGAAGCGGCTGAAGACGATGCCCACCCCGCGCATCTGGCCGGCCACGTAGGTGAACGAAACGAAAATGGCGCACACCACCGCCACCACCCGGGCCGTGCTCGAGTAGTAGCGTTCGCCCACGAAGTCGGGCACGGTGTAGCGTCCGAACTTGCGCAGGTAGGGGGCGAGCAGAAGCGCCAGCAGCACGTACCCGCCGGTCCATCCCATGAGGTACACCGAGCCGTCGTACCCCAGGAAGGCGATCAGTCCCGCCATCGAAATGAACGACGCGGCCGACATCCAGTCGGCGGCCGTCGCCATGCCGTTGGCCAGCGGAGGCACGCCCTTGCCGGCCACGTAGAAGTCGCGCGTCGAGTTCGCCCGCGACCACACCGCCACCCCGATGTAGAGCGCGAAGGAGATCGCCACCAGGGTGAACGTCCAGGCCTGAACGTTCATTCCTCCTCCACTCCGTGTTCGCGGTCCAGGCGGTTCATCAAACGGACGTAGACGAAGATGAGCGCCAGAAAGGCGTAGATGGCGCCCTGTTGGGCGAACCAGAACCCGACCTTGAATCCCGTGCCGGGAATCCGGAGGCCGTTCAGCGCGTCCGCGAGCAGGATGCCGCAGCCGAACGACACCAGGAACCAGATCGAGAGGAGGATGGCCAGGTAGCGCAGGTTGGTGGCCCAGTACCCCGCTTGGACGGATGGCGGAGAGGTCATCGGCGGCTCGTCGCGCGGCGCGGGGGGGTCAGGGGGTCGCCCCCGGGCGTTGGTACACGTCGTCGGGCGGGCGCGCCCCACTCCGGAGTGTGCGCCGGAGCGCCAGGTAGCCGCCCACGACCAGCGCCGCGCCCAGCACGTTCAGCCACACCGGCTGAAACTGCACGGCATCGCCCATTCCGTTGGTGAATCCGGGGACTTCCACCGGCAGCAGCCCCGCCAGGTACGCCGCGCCGTTGGCCACGGCGTGCGCGAGCAGGCAGGGCAGCAGCGACCCGGTCTCGACCAGCAGCCAGCCCAGCACCACTCCGGCGACGAAGGTGGGGATGAACTGCCAGGGGTTCGTGTGCATCAGCGCGAAGAGCAGCGCGGAGAGCAGGATGGCGCGACGTTTGGAGTAGTTCGCCAGGAAGCCCCGCAGCATGAGACCCCGGAACAGCACCTCCTCGGTCAGGGGGGCGATCACCACGAGCAGGAGGAAGCTGCTCAGGGGACGCTCGCCCGTGTTCAGAAGTTCCTCGAACAACTCGGCCAGAATCTCCGGGGGAGGGAAGATGGAGCGCGTGAGGTTGTCGACGTCGGAGAGCAGGATGACGGTGCCCAGGATGAGGAGGGCGGTGAGCGCGTGGACGCGACCCGCAACCGGGGCGAGCGGGCACGCCGCGCGCAGGCCGACGCCGCTCCACCGGACGGCCAGCAGGATCACGGCGCCGAACGCGATCAGATTGCCGAGTCCGAGCGCGAGCGGGTGGCGGGCCAGCTCGCCGGCCGCCAGCTCCATGGCCACCGCGACCACGACCTGCAGCACCAGGACGAGCGCCATGAGCCCGAGGGCCTGGAGGAAGGTGGGGAACGCCCGCGTGGGGCCGCCCGGGCGCGGATGCGCGTGCGGGGCGTCGAGCTCGGGCGCTTCGGCCCCCGGGGACGCCGCCGCGCCGCGTGCGTCAAGGTGATCGGTCACGGGTGGCCGACCCCGGCGTTGGAGGCGTGGGCGGCCGGTATGCGATCCATTGGTGTCGTCATGCCGGTGGCGGGAGTGGTGGTGGCGCGAGCCCGCTGATGATAGGCGCGCGCCGGGCCCGGGGCAACGCGACCGCCAGCGGTTGCGGGAGGCGAACGAGGATGACGCGGGGCCCCGCGCCCCTTGCACGTCATCGCGCGCGTTGTGAACGTTTTGCGGCGCCGTGGCCCCGGTGTGGCCACCATCGCCGCGGACGGGAACACGGCCTTGCGCGGGAGCGCCCCCGCGCAGGCCACGGAGGCCGCGTACGGGATACATGAGACTACAGGCACCCCCGCGCTTCGCGCTGGTTCGCGAGACCGTCGAACCGAGCCGCCTCGATCCCGGTGCGTTCCTGAGATGGGGTCGAGGCCGCCCCCGGGGTTTTTGGGCCCGGGGTCGGGGATGGCTGGCCCACGTCGGAGCGCTCGACCGGCTCGTGGTTCGTTCCGGATCCGGGTCGCGGAATCGCTTCCTTGAGATCCGGGAGCGCGCCGCCCGATTCGCGCGACGCGAGCCCGCCAAGGGATGGGGCGCGCGGGGGCGGGAGCCCGCCCCGCGCTTCTACGGCGGCTTCTCCTTCCGCGACGATCACGTGCCCCGCGATTTCTGGGCGGCGTATCCGAGCGCGTGCTTCGTGCTCCCCGACCTCGAGCTGCGACACGACGGAGAGGTCGCGCGCCTCACCGCCCAGGCGCTGGTCGCTCCCGGGGAGGACCCGGTCGCGGCGCGCGCCGGGCTGCGTGGCGTGTTGGACTCGGCCCTGCCGGCGATCGCGGAGGCCGGGCGGTGCCGGAGCGCGACCCCGCGTCCCGCGGCCCGCCTGCGATCGGGGCGGCGGAGCTGGCAGCGGGCGGTCGAGGAGATTCTGGACGCCATCCGGGACGGACGCATGGAGAAGGCGGTCCTCGCGCGCATCCTCGACGTGACCACCACGGGCGCCATCGACCCGGTGGACGTGCTCGAGCACCTGCGCCGGGAGAACGCCGACGCCCACGTGTTCCTGTTCGAACCGGCGGCCGGCTCGCCCATGGTGGGCGCCACCCCCGAAGCGCTCGCCTCCGTTCGGGGCGACCGCTTCCGCGCGACCGCCGTGGCCGGTTCGGTGGCCCGCGGCGACACCGGCGGGGAGCAGCGCGCGCTCGCCCGCCAGCTCCTGACCAGCGCGAAGGATCGAGTGGAGCACGCCTTCACCGTGAAGGACATGGTCGCGCGCCTGGAGCCGCTGGCGCGCTCGGTCGAGGCCGCGCCCGAGCCGCACGTGCTCACCCTCGCCCGCATCCAGCACCTGGAAACGCGCATCAAGGCGGTCCTGGCGCCGGGCGCCTGCGTGCTGGATTTGGTGGCCGCCCTCCACCCGACGCCCGCGGTGTGCGGGCTGCCCCGCGATGGCGCGCTCGACCTGCTCGCCAGCAAGGAGCCCTTCGAGCGCGGCTGGTACGCGGGTCCGGTGGGGTGGTTCGACACGCGCGGCGACGGCGTGTTCGTGCCGGCGTTGCGCACCGCCGTGGCGCGCTCCACCACGTGGCGTCTCTTCGCCGGCGCGGGGATCGTGCCCGGTTCGGATCCCGACGGGGAGTGGGCCGAGACCGCGATCAAGTTCGAGCCGGTGCTGCGCGCGCTGGACGCGGCCGGCGCCCACGGCGTTCGGTGAGCGCCAACCGACGGTGACCGACCCCAACCGGAACCTGCTCTGGGCCGGCGTCCTGCTGGACGAGTTGGCGCGCGCCGGGGTGCGCGAGGTGGCGCTGGCGCCCGGCTACCGGTCGGCGCCGCTGGTCATGGCCGCCGCGGCGGACTCGCGGCTGCGCGTCCTGACCCACCTGGACGAACGGTCGGCGGCCTTCTTCGCGCTCGGGCTGGGCAAGCGCGCCCGGCGCCCGGTGGCGGTCGTCACGACCTCGGGGACGGCGGTCGCCAACCTGCTTCCCGCCGTGGTGGAGGCGTCGTACAGCGAGACGCCGCTCCTGTTGCTGACCGCCGACCGCCCGCACCGGCTGAGGGGCGCGGACGCGAACCAGGCGATCGACCAGGTCGGCATGTTCGGACCGCACGTGCGCGACTTCGTGGAGGTCGCCCCGCCGGAGGCCGGGACGGCGGCGCTCGCGCATCTGCGCGCGGTGGCGGCGCGCGCGGTGGCCTCCGCGCTGGGTCGCCCCGCCGGCCCCGTGCACCTGAACCTTCCCTTCGACGAACCGCTCGCGCCCACGCCCGCTTCCGGCGAGGTCCAGCCCGGTCACGCCGGCGCGCATCCGCTGGCGGTGCGCGGCCGAGCGGCCGGCGCGCCGTTCACGCGCATCCCGGTGCGGCGGTCGGGCCCCGCCGCGGCCGACGTGGACGAGCTGGCCGCCCGCGTGCGCGAGGTCGAGCGCGGGCTCGTGGTGGCCGGCCCCTCGGCCGAGCCAGAGCGCGACGGGCCCGCCGCGAAGGCGCTCGCCGCCATCACGGGCTATCCGCTCCTCGCCGACGCCCTCTCCGGGGCGCGCTTCGGGGATGACGAGGGGGCGCCGCCGATCGGCGGATACGACCTCTTCCTCGAGCACGCCCCCACGCGGCGGGCTCTGCGGCCCGAGCTGACGCTTCGGTTGGGCGCGAGTCCCACCTCGGCGCGACTGCGGTCGTTTCTGGAGGAGGCGGGGGGCGAGCAGTGGGTCGTGGACGGCGGGGTTCGCTGGAAGGACCACCTCAACGTCGCCAACCACTATGTGCGCGCCGACGTCGCCAACTTCACCGAGGCGCTGCGCGCGGCGGTGGCGGCGGGATCCGGGCGTGGCCGCGGGGCGTCCGCCGAGAAGGCGTCGCGCTCCGGGCCCACGGGCGCGGGAGACGCGGCTCGGGAGGAGTGGCGCGGGCGTTGGCGCCGGGCGGGGGACGTGACGGCGCGCGCGGTCGCGTCCCGCTCGCGGGGCGAACTCTTCGAGGGCGCCGTGTGCGCCGAGGTGGTGCGCGCCGCCCCTCCCGGGAGCACCATCTTCGTGTCGTCGAGCATGCCGGTGCGCGACTTGGACGCCTTCGCCTTCCCCCGCCGGAAGCCCCTCCTCGTGCACGGCAACCGCGGAGCCAGCGGCATCGACGGCATTCTGTCGTCGGCCGCGGGGGTGGCCGCCGGCGGAGAGGGTCCGGTGCTGGCCATCGTCGGCGACGTGGCCTTCATCCACGACATGAACGGCCTCCTGAGCGCCCGCGACCACGCCGAGGTCATCTTCGTGCTGGTCAACAACGACGGGGGCGGTATCTTCCATTTCCTCCCCATCCGGGACCACGAGCCGGAGTTCACCCGGTACTTCGCCACCCCGCACGGGCTGGACTTCGCCCACGCGGCGGCCCTGCACGGGTTGCCGCACGAACGGGTTCGGCCGCCGGCGCGGCTCGGGCCCTCGCTGGAGCGGGCGGTGGCGCGGGGAGGGAGCGGGATCATCGAGGTGAGGACCGAACGCGAGGGGAACCGGCGCGCCCGCCAAGCCGTGCGCGACGCGGTGTGCGCGGCTCTGGGAGCGGGTGCGGCCCATCCGGGACGGTCCTCTCCCTGAGCATTGGCGGGCGGAGGGCGGGGAAGCCCGGACCACATTGGGAGATCGCGAATGGAGCGCACGGAGCAGCCGAACTGGAAGCGGGTCCGTCCCTACCGGGACATCACCTACCACACCTGCGGGGGCGTGGCGCGCATCGCCTTCAACCGGCCCGAAGTGCGCAACGCCTTCCGCCCCGAGACCCTGTTCGAGCTGCAGGAGGCCTTCCGCGACGCCGGCGAGGACACCGACATCGGCGTCGTCCTGTTCACCGGCAACGGCCCCGCCAAGGACGGCACCTACGCGTTCTCCTCGGGAGGTGACCAGCGCGTGCGCGGGGACGCCGGCTACGTGGGCGGCGACGGCGTGCCGAGGCTCAACGTGCTCGAGCTGCAGCGCTACATGCGCACCATGCCCAAACCGGTCATCGCCCTGGTGGCCGGATACGCCATCGGGGGCGGCCACGTGCTGCACGTGGTGGCCGACTTGACGATCGCGGCCGACAACGCCGTCTTCGGCCAGACCGGCCCCATCGTGGGGAGCTTCGACGGGGGCTACGGCTCCTCGTACCTGGCGCGCATCGTGGGGCAGAAGAAGGCGCGCGAGATCTGGTACCTGTGCCGCCAGTACGACGCCGCCGAGGCGCTGGAGATGGGGCTGGTCAACAAGGTCGTGCCCGTCGGGGAGTTGGAGATGGAGGGCTGGCGCTGGGCGCAGGAGATATTGGACAAGAGTCCGCTGGCGATCCGCTGCCTGAAGGCCGCCTTCAACGCCGACGTGGATGGGCAGACCGGGCTTCAGGAGCTGGCCGGCAACGCGACCCTGCTCTTCTACATGACCGAGCAGGGACAGGAGGGCCGCAACGCCTACCTCGAGAAGCGCAAACCGGACTTCCGCAAGTATCCGTGGCTCCCGTAGACGCCGGATCCGGTCGCTTGGGGCGCCACGACCGCCGCGGGAGCGGAGGCGCCGCGATGCCGGGATCGGCGCCGGGGCGGGCCGGGACGTGACCGCCGGGGGCGTCTCGCGGGCGCGGGCCTGGGTCATGGCCTGCCGGCCCCGCACCCTCGCGGCGGGCGTCGCGCCGGTCGTGGCCGGATGCGGGCTCGCGCACATGCACGGAGGGTTCGTGCTCGGACCCGCGCTCGCGGCGTTGACGGCGGCGGTGCTGATCCAGATCGGGACCAACCTGGTCAACGACTACTACGACTTCCAGAAGGGTGGGGACGCCGAGGGGCGTCTGGGTCCCGTGCGCGTCGTCCAGGCCGGACTGATCGAGGGACGGGCCGTGCTGCGGGGCGCGGCCTTGGCGTTCGCCCTCGCCACGGGGGCGGGGGTCTACCTCGTGGCGGTGGCGGGGTGGCCCGTCGTCGCCATGGGCGTGGCCTCCATCGCCTCGGGCGTCGCCTACACGGCGGGGCCCCGCCCGTTGGGGTATCACGGGCTCGGCGATCTGTTCGTGTTCGTCTTCTTCGGCTTGGTTGCGGTTGCGGGCACCTGCTACGTGCAGGTCCTCGAGTTCCGTCCCGATTCCCTGACCGCGGGGGTCGCCCTCGGGGCCTGCAGCACCGCCATCCTGGTGGTCAACAACCTGCGCGACATCGAGACGGACGCGCGCGCGGGCAAGCGCACCTTGGCCGTGCGCGTGGGCGCGGGGTGGACGCGGGCGCAGTACGTGGCGCTGCTGGCGCTGACCGCGGCCGTGCCCCCGGCCGGGATGGCGCTGCACCAGTGGAGCCCCTGGGTGCTGCTCTCGCTGGGCGCGCTTCCGGCGGTGGCGGGGTCGCTCCGGCTGGTGCTCACCTACCGGGAACCGGCCTCCCTCAACCAAGCGCTGGCCGGCACCGCCCGGTTCGTGGGGCTCTTCGGGGTCCTGATGAGCCTCGGGTTCGCGCTGGGCTGATGGGCGGGGCGACGGCGCGCGCCCCGGGTGCGGGACCGAACCGGTCGACGCGGTTCCCGCCGGCGGGGAGGGTAGGAGGCGTGGGCTCGGGCCACGGGGACGCAAGGGGAGACGCGGTCGCTAGGGTCGCGCGCGCGCACCCCGACCGGGTCGCCCTCGACGACGGGCGTGGAGGCGTGAGCTACCGCGGGTTGGACGCCGCGGCCGACCTGCTCGCCCGACGGCTGGCGTCGGCGGGCGTGCGCCCGGGCGACGTGGTGGCGATGCTCGCGCCGACCGGGCCCGCGGCCGTGACCGCCCTGTACGCGGCCTCGCGGGCGGGGGCGGCTCTGGCCCCTCTTCACCCGGGTCTCGCCGCGCGCGAGCTCGCCGACGCCCTCGCGGACGCGCGTCCGGCCTTGGTGCTGTGCGCGCCGGCCCATGTGGAGATGGCGCGCGAGGAGGTCGGGGCGGTGGGCGGGAGGGCCGACGCGCGGGTGTTCGTGTTGGGGGATGGCGGCCTCCCCGTGGCGGGCCGGTCGACCGGTCGCGAGGGGTCGCGCCCCGCCCGGCGCGCGGGGTCCCGGGCCGACCGGGCGACGGCGGACATCCACCGGGTGGAGCCCTCGGCCGCCCCTCCGCCGGGTTCGGGCCTCGACGACACCCTCGCCATCCTGCGCACCTCCGGCACCGGCGGGCGGGCACGCGCCGTCGCGCTCACCCGGCGCAATTTCGCGGCCAGCGCGCGCGCCGTGCGCGCGCGCCTCGGGCTCGGTCCCGACGACGTCTGGTACGCCTCCCTCTCGCTGGCGCACATCGGCGGGCTGGCGCTGGTCGACCGGGCGCTGGCGACCGGCGGCCGGGTGGTGGTGCGGGGCGCATGGCGGCCGCGGACGCTGGTCGAGCTGCTCGAGGCGGGCGCCCTCACCCACGCGTCGCTGGTGCCCACCATGCTCGCTCGCCTGCTCGACGCCCACCCCGTCCACCCCGCCTTCGCCTCCCTGCGCTGCGTGCTGGTGGGAGGGGCGGGCGCCCCGCCCGCCCTGGTGGAGCGCGCGCTGTCGGCCGGGCTGCCGGTGGCGCTCACCTACGGCATGACCGAGACCTGTTCGCAGGTCGCCACCGCCCCACCCGCCCTGGTGCGCGCCAAACCCGGAACGGTCGGCGCCCCCCTCGATGGGGTCGAGGCGCGCATCCGCCCGGACGGCGAGATCGAGGTGCGCGGCCCCATGGTGGCGCGCGCCCACCACCGGGGCGACCCCATTGCCGACCCGGACGGCTGGCACCGCACCGGCGACCTGGGCCACCTCGACGGCGACGGCCACCTGTGGGTGACCGGCCGCAAGGCGCGCCGGATCGTGAGCGGCGGGGTCAACGTCGACCCGGCCGAGGTCGAGGGGGTGCTGGCCGCGCATCCCGGGGTGGCGGAGGCGGCGGTGGTGGGGGTGCCCGACCCGGAGTGGGGCGAACGCGTGGCGGCCGCGGTCGTACCCGCCGCGGGCCACGACATCGGCGTGGCCGCGCTCCAACGGCACTGTGGAGCGTTGCTCGGCCCGCCCGCCCGTCCGCGCGTGTTCAGCGTGCTGGACGCGCTGCCGCGCAACCTCAACGGCAAGGTCGACCACGGCCGTCTTCGCTTCCCACCGGAGGCGGACGACGCCCCCGCGACCGGCGCGCACTCGCCCGCAACCGAGACGTGAACGCGCCCCCGACCGGCGCGCACCCCCCGCGACCGAGGTGAACCCCCCGCGACCCAGACGCGAACCCGTCCCCACCGGCGGTGAATCTCCCGCGACCGAGACGTGAACGCGCCCCCGACCGGCGCGCACCCCCGCGACCGATGTAAATCCCCCGCGACCGCCCCGCACGCTCCACAGCCGGCCCGCATCTCCCCCGACCGGCGCCAACCCGCCCCCGACCGGCTCGCGCCCCCGACCGGCGCCACCCCCGTGATCGGTGCGACCCCCCCAGACCGCGCCCGGCATCCCCCGCAACCTTGGTGGAACCCCAACCAACCCAGTAGTATTGGCCGGCCGGATGATCCCCGTCCCGGTCCGAGGGGCCGCCGCCGCCCAACCGCCCGCGATCACCCAGCCGCGGCCCGGTGGCCGCCACCACCTCGCCGTCCGCAACCGTTCATCCCCGACTCGGCGCCGTCCCGGCAACCCATCGACCCATGAGCCTGCTCGACGAATACACATGGCGCGGCCTGCTCCACGACGCCACCGAGGGTGCCGCGCGGGCGTTCGCCGCCGAACCCCGGGTGGCCTACATCGGCTTCGATCCCACCGCCTCCAGCCTGCACGTCGGCAGCCTGTTGCCCATCATGGCCCTGGTGCACCTGCAGCGCGCGGGGCACACGCCGGTCGCGCTGGTGGGCGGAGGCACCGGCCTCATCGGCGACCCCTCCGAAAAGGCCGCGGAGCGGGCGCTGCTGTCCAAGGAGGAGGCGGAGGCCAACGCCGCCGGCATCCACGCCCAGCTGGCCCACTTCCTCGACTTCGAGGTGAAGGGGAACCCGGCGCGCATGGCCAACAACCTGGAGTGGCTGGGCCGGGTCGGGATGGTCGACTTCCTGCGGGACGTGGGCAAGCACTTCTCCATCAACGCCCTCCTCGGCAAGGACTCGATCCGCAGGCGGGTGGAGGATCCGCGCGCGACCATCTCCTTCACCGAGTTCAGCTACGTGTTGCTACAGGCCTACGACTTCCTCCAGCTGCATGAGCGACTGGGGTGCACGGTTCAGATGGGCGGCAGCGATCAGTGGGGGAACATCACGGCGGGCATCGAGCTGATCCGTCGCGTGCGCGGGGCCCGCGCGTACGGGGTCACCGTTCCGCTCCTGACCACCTCTTCCGGCACCAAGTTCGGCAAGACGGAGAGCGGAACGGTCTGGCTGGACCCGGCGCGCACCACGCCCTACCGGTTCTACCAGTTCTGGATGAACGCCGCGGACGCCGACGTCGGGGCCTATCTTCGCCTGTTCACGCTGCTGTCGCGCGATGAGATCGACGAGCTGGAGGCGTCCGTGGAGGCCGAACCGCACCGACGACGCGCGCAGAAGGCGCTGGCCGCGGACGTGACCCGCCGTCTCCACGGGGAGGACGGCCTGGGCCGCGCGCGCCGGGCCAGCCACGTGCTCTTCGGAGGCGAAATCGAAGGGCTGGACGCGAGCGAGATCGCGGACGTCTTCGCGGACGCGCCGTCCAGCCGAATCGCGCGCGACGACGTGGGCGGGCGGGGGATCGCCGTGGTGGATCTGCTAAACGCCTCCGGCCTCGCCACGTCGAAGAGCGACGCCCGTCGCGCCATCGAGGGCGGGGGCGCCTATCTCAACAACCGACGGGTCGGGGACGTCGGCGCGCGGGTGACGCAGAACGACACGCTGCACGGAACGTTCGTGGTGCTGCGCCGGGGCAGGAGGCGCTATCGCCTAATCCGGGTCGGGGACGCGTGAGGCCCCCAATCGCTCAGACGATCTCCACGTCGTAGCAGATCCGCCAGTCGCTCAACGTCTCGGGATCGGGCGGGCCCTCGTCTCCGGGCTGATGGCGACCGACCCAAGCCTCCACCGGTCCCGAGAACTCGCGCGAGTACCGCTGAAGCTCGTCATCCGCGGAGAACTTGTCCGTCTCCACGCCCCGCACCTCGATGAGGAGCGAGTCCCCGGCCTCGCCTTCGTACATCACCTTGTTCAGGTGGTCGAGCCGGTTCCAGCGGGGGTGATCGGAGATGGGGTAGTGCCCCTGTCGGGGGAACCGGCGCTCCTCGGTGCGCGATCCGCTCGTGACCCGGGTCCAGAAGACGAACTCGCCCTTGTCCTTGTACCACGGTTCGAGCTTGTCGAGCACCTTCAGCCAACGGAGCGTGACCCTGATGTTCATGTGGCTTCCCCTCTTCGCCCTGCGGTGATGTTCGGGTACGTTCGCGAACGCGCCGGAAGAGAGTAACTCCGGGCTCCGCTCCAGTTCAACCCTTGACCCTGTCGCGAGGGTTCCGCATCGTGGGCTCTCCCAACCTGAATCGTTTCCCAACCTGATCGGTCTCGCGAGCATGCAATCCAACCCAACCCCCAAAGTCGGCGTGATCATGGGCTCGAAGAGCGACTGGCCCGTGATGACGCACGCCTCGGCCACCCTCGAATCGCTCGGCGTCCCCCACGAAGTGCGGGTGATGTCCGCCCATCGCACCCCGGAGGTCGTGCTCGAATACTCGCGCACGGCGGAGGAGCGGGGGTTGGGCGTGATCATCGCGGCCGCCGGAGGCGCGGCGCACTTGGCGGGCGTGGTGGCCTCGAGCACGGCGCTGCCCGTGTTGGGGGTGCCCATGAGCTCGGCGCTGGACGGTCTCGATTCGCTTCTCTCCACGGTGCAGATGCCGGGTGGGGTCCCGGTGGCGACGCTGGCCATCGGAAAGGCCGGAGCGGTGAACGCCGCCATTCTGGCCACCCAGATCCTCGGCGTGGCGGACCCGGGATTCCGGGAGGCGGTCAAGGCGGACCGGCGCGCCCGTCGCGAGGTCGTGCTGGCCACATCGGACCCGCGCGCCTGAGGGCGGCCCGGTCCCTCTTCCCGCGTCGTCGCGGAGGGGCAACATGCTGGACGAAATCAGGCAGAAGATCGAAGACGAGATCGAGGCGCTCTCGCGCGAGCTTCAGTTCGAGCTTCCCGAGCGCATTCGCATGGCCGTCGAGCTCGGCGACCTGCGCGAGAACTCCGAGTACAAGTCGGCGCTGGAGCGGCAGCAGTTCGTGAACGCGCGCATCGGGCACCTGACCCAGCGCGTGTCGGAGCTCTCCCGCATCGACGTCGACGGGATGCCCGCCGACCGGGTGGGTTTCGGTTCGCGGGTCACGGTTCGCGACTGCGAGCGCGAGATCGAGGCGACCTACACGATCGCGGCCGGCGACTACATCGACATCGAGGCGGGTCACGTGTCGATGGCCTCGGCGATCGGACGCGGCCTCATGGGCGCGCGCCGGGGGGAGGAGGTGGAGGTGAGGCTTCCGAGCGGAGCCCGCCGCTACGAGATCGTCGCGCTGGAGACGTTGCCGCAACAGATGGGGCTGGCGTAGGGGCCAAATCGGGGCCGACGCGCTCATCCACGGAGAACCGCAAATGGTGCTGACACCCTCGACCATGGTCGCGCTGGGAACGCGCGCGCCCGAATTCCGCCTGCCCGATCCGTCGGGACGGGAGTGGACGCTGGCCGACGTGGCCGCCGAGGGCGGCTTCCTGGTCGCCTTCATCTGCAACCACTGCCCGTTCGTGAAACACCTGCGCCACGAGCTGGCCGAGTTCGGGCGCGAGTACCAGGCGCGGGGACTGGGGGTGGTGGCCATCAACGCCAACGACGTGGCCACCCATCCGGCCGATTCCCCCGAGCGCATGGAGGAGGAGATCCGGGAGGTGGGCTACACCTTCCCGTACCTGTTCGACGAGTCCCAGAAGGTGGCCCGGGCCTACGGGGCCGCGTGCACTCCCGACTTCTTCCTGTACGACGGCGCGCGCAGGCTGGTGTACCGAGGCCAGTTCGACGGCTCGCGCCCGGGCGACGGGACGGCCGTGACCGGGGAGGATCTGCGGGCGGCGGCCGACGCGGTGCTCGAGGGCCGGGCGCCGCCGACCGCTCAGCGCGCGAGCGTGGGCTGCAACATCAAGTGGAAGCCGGGGAACGAGCCCGGTTGATTCGGCGCGTGAGCGGTGCGGGGCGGCCCCCTACCGCCTGAGGATCCGCACGATCCTGCCGTTCTCGTCGGCGACCGCCAGGAAGCCCATGTGGATGTCGTCGGTGAGGTCCAGCGGGTCGGGGTCCCCGATGCCCGCCTGCTCGGCTTCCCCCGCACCCGCGACATCCATTGCGGTGACCGCACCGTCCACGGGCTGATTGTAGAGCCTGTACGGTTCCGCCTTGGTTGGGTCGACCTCGTAGCCGAGGTCGGCGAGGGACTGAACGGTGATGGCGCTGAGGATCTCACCTCCGAATCCTTCCATCAGCTCCTCATTGAGTATGCTCGCCCGGCGATGTGGATCGTTGTATGGATTGGAACTGTGCCAGTGCGCGTCGACGCTGAACCAGTTCTCCACGGGCACCTTCGATCCGGTGAAGTCCGTGCCTCCGGCGGCATTGAAAGCCTCGATGGCCAAGGGACCGCTGAAGTGCGTGTCGGCGCCCAGTCCCTCGCGCCACGTCGGATTCTTGAGCAGGCCCTTCTGATTCCAGATGGTGCCGAACCCGAGAGCGTGGCCAAACTCGTGAGCCGCGATCGTCCTGCCCGCGGTTCCCTCCGAAATGAACCTCGGGCTGATGGTGATGCCCCCGACGTAGGGAAGGAGCGAGGATTCGCGCAGAAGGCAGGGTCCCCCTCTCCCGGCCGCCCCCATGGGATCTTCGATCCCAACGAACACGAGCAGATCATCGATCACTCCGTGGAACTCGTACTCCCTCCTCTCGACGTAGCAGGACCGCCCGGGCGGGCTGATGTCTCCCGCAACCGAGACACCGGGAAGATCGCCCGTGACGAGTTCCATCCAGCGTTCGGCCGCCTCGGTCACCATGCGCTCCGCATACCCGGAACGATGTCCCACGAAGACGAAGTCTATGTTGAACGCATTCGGATCCGGCGCCGGGAGCACCACGACCCGCACGCGCTGGGTGGCGATGAATCCCTCCGAATCGCGCGCCGTGAGCAGGAGTGTTGCCTCGCCCTCGCCGTGGGGAACCAGCCTGACCCGGTCTCCGGTGACCCATGCGTCGAGCAGCGCGGCCTCACCTCTCGCCGTGTAGGTCAGTCGGTCGCCATCGGGATCCGAAAAATGGGATGAGAGGTTCACGGTCGCCCTCGGTCCGCCGGCCTGCAGGATATGCGACTTGACCGGCTCCACCAATGTCGGGGCTCTGTTTCGGGTGTCCGAGAACAACACGAGGGGATCGCCGGTGGTCAGCGTAACGCCCAGCTCGGGAGCCAGGTGCGTTGGCACCGCACCCAGACCAAGGAACGTGGCGCGCCCCGCGTCCGCGGATGGGCGCACGCGCAGCCCTTGGCCCGTCGTCTCCCCCGGCGCGAGCGCCAAGACGGTGTCCGCCGCCGTGCCGTTGCTCACCAACAGCGGCACGGCCACGGGGAGTGGAGCTCCCTCCTCAAGGGTCACCGCGACGGTGGCGGGTCCGGCTGCAAGCCTGTCCGTCGTATCAACGCGCGCGAGTCGCAGCGTCAGCTCGAACGGGGCGCCGGGGTTCTCGGCCAAGCTGAATGTCTCAAGCGAATGGAGTCCTCCAAAGATGCCGCTTGGCAGCTCCGACAACTGATTCGCACCGAGGTTGAGGTTCTCAAGGTGGGACAGGCCCGCGAAGAGGTCCCCCGGTAGCGCGCGCAGATCATTGCCCCCCAAGTCAAGGGATTGGAGGTTCTGGAGGTGCCGGAACACGCCCCGCGGAAGCTTGGTGAGTGCGTTGTGGCCGAGTACTAGTCGGCGAAGGCCGGAGAGCCCGGCGAAGGCGTCTTCGTCCAAGGCCTTCAAGCTTGCCTCCGAAAGGTGCAAGTAGTTCTTCGCCCCCCATAGCGCAAGCCCTTCGAGGGCATCGAGTCCCGCGAACATGTTCGCGGGGATCTCGCCGAAGTCGTTCCTCGCAAGGTCGAGGTTGGTAAGGTTGCGCAAGTCGGACCACGTACCCGGTGGAAGGTCGGTCAAACTGTGTTCGGCCAGCCGAAGCAATTGCAGGCTGGTCAAGCCGTCGAACACGCCGACAGGCAATTCCGTGAGCCCGGGATCGCCGCGTTGCTTCAAACCAGCATGATGGTTCATAATCAATGTGCGAAGCTTGGACAGGCCATCGAAATCGCCCGCCATCAAGCTGGTCACGCCGCCGTGGTGACCCCGTTCCGGGGACCAGGTGATTGCAACGCGGAGCTCGAGGATGTTCGCCAGGTCCTGCCCGGTCACGCCGGAGCATGCCCTCCGATCAACCGCGCCAACGATGGCGTCGGCGATCTCCGGCGTCCGGTCGCACACGCCCTCGTCGATCTCCACAACGGCCGACGACGC
The DNA here is from genome assembly GCA_965221265.1 of Longimicrobiales bacterium. Classification (GTDB taxonomy): domain Bacteria; phylum Gemmatimonadota; class Gemmatimonadetes; order Longimicrobiales; family Gaopeijiaceae; genus BD2-11. Next base: position 2,308,852 of record OZ244873.1, read on the forward strand.
CCCCAGCTCGTATGCGTCCTCCGAAGGCAGCAGCCGCACCAGAAGGACCTCGCGCGGCGGTTCGATCCGGTCGTCGTCGCGGATGGCAATCTCGACCACGGCGGTCGTGTCGGTGGCGCCGAACCGCAGCGTGCCGCTCGACGGGGCCGCGTGGTCGTCGGCGTCGGCGTCCGCCGTGGCGGGGTCCTCGTCGGCGACCAGCTCGTACCGCACCGTGATGGGCGCCGGTGGAGGGGGTGACGCCACCACCGTGAGCACGGCCGTGCCGCCCTCGGGGGCCGACGCCGCACCATTTGCGAACGCGACCACGGGGAGAGGCGGAAGGGCCTCCGCCGAAACCCGTTCGGCCACGTCCCCCACCCGCGCCACCAGCGTCTGAACCCCGGTTTCGTCTCCCAGCGTCCAGATGGTGCTCGCGCGGCCCGCGGAGTCGCTCACGGCGGTGGAGGGGTCCACCGAGCCGTGGCCGGCGTCCCCGGGGCTGAAGGCGACCTCGACGCCGGCGACGGGCGAGCCTCCCCCATCCTCCACCGCCACGGTCACCGTTTCGCCAAGGGTCTGCCTCACCCGGGCGCGCTGGCCCGATCCCGCGACCACCTTCAGCGCCGCTGGGGCCTGCCGAACCGTGACCGTGGCCGTCGCGGACACTTCGGCGGCCTCCGCCGCGATGTCCGCCGACCCGTTGCCGACGGCCGTCGCGAGCCCGGTGTCGTCGACGTGCACGGCCGAGGCGTCGCTCGAGCTCCATGCGAAGGTCGCGCCCTCAACCGGATGGCCGTTGCGGTCCTCGGCCCGGGCGGTCATGCGGATGGTGTCGCCCAGGGCCTCCAAGGTGACCGTACCCGGTTCGACGAACACCTGGGCGACCACCTGCGCCACGGTGACCGCCGCCATTGCGGACGCCTCCCCGGCCTCCGCCGCGATGTCCGCCGTGCCGTTGCCGATGGCCGTCGCGAGGCCTGTGCCGTCGACGTCCACCGCCGAGGCGTCGCTCGAGCTCCATGCGAAGGTCGCGCCCTCGACCGGATGGCCGTTGCGGTCCTCGGCCCGGGCGGTCATGCGGATGGTGTCGCCCAGGGCCTCCAAGGTGACCGCGCCGGGTTCGACGAACACCTGGGCGACCACCTGCGCCACGGTGACCGCCGCCATTGCGGACGCCTCCCCGGCCGCGACCGCGATGTCCGCCGTGCCGTTGCCGATGGCCGTCGCGAGCCCGGTGTCGTCGACGTCCACCGCCGAGGCGTCGCTCGAGCTCCATGCGAAGGTCGCGCCCTCGACCGGATGGCCGTTGCGGTCCTCGGCCCGGGCGGTCATGCGGATGGTGTCGCCCAGGGCCTCCAGCGTGACCGTACCCGGTTCGACGGACACCCGGGCGACCACCTGCGCCACCGTGACCGCGGCCGTCGCGGAAAGGCCGGCGGAGGTGGCCGACACCACGGTCGTGCCGTTGCCCACCGCGGCCACGACCCCATCCGCGTCCACGACCGCCACCGCCGGATCGAGCGTGGTCCACTGGACGGTCGCGTTCGGCATGGTTTGCCCGGCGTCGTCGACCACCGAGGCGGCGAACCGGACTGTGTCGCCGAGGGCCCCCAGGGTCGCCTCGGCCGGGGCGAGACGCAACGCGGCGGGAACGGGGGGCTCGACCGAGCCGTCCCCGCATGCCGTCACCACTGCGAGCGCGAGCGCGCACCAGACCCGGATTCGCATAACGACCCCCTTCAGTGGATGGGAGTTGGCCCGCCCGCCGGCCTGCCGGTCGCCCGCCGCCGCGCGCGCCCGTGCCGACCGGGCCGCCGCCATCGCCGACCTCTCCCCGTCCGAGCGCGTTCGCGAGCCATCCCTGGTTCGGTCGCACGCACCACCGGCGCGCGCGACCTTCCGGGGGCGGGACGGCAACCACACCCATCATGCCGTCGGCGTCGGCGCCTCGCAAACGGGTCGCGACGACGCGGCCGCTTCGGACGGGTTCTGGAAGCCCGCGGACGAACTCCCCCCGGCATTCGAGCGGCGTTGCATCCGCGCTGGACCGCTGCGCTCTGCGTTGCCTTTCGTCCCGGTAGCCCTGCTACCGGGCCTTCAAGGCGCCTTGCCAGCCCGGCGCCCCGCCGCTCTCGGTGCTCGGGTGGATTCATCCACGGACTGCTAGCCCCACATGGCGAGGACCACCGCCTGGCCGATGAGCGCCACCCCGTTGTAGCCCACGTTGAGCCACGCGAGACCGGCCTTGCGGGCCTCGAAGGCGACCCCCTGGTGCGCGACCGGCAGGACGAACGCGATCAGCGCCATCAGGCCCACGTGCGCGCCGACCATGGCCGAGCGCCCTCCCGGGTAGGAGGCGCTCCCGGGGGCGATTTCCGCGATCAGCTGGGCCAGGGCGAAGGCGGTGACCAGCGAGAGCAGGAAGCTGACGCCGTACGTCCGCAGGGGACTGAAGCCCTCGCGGATCTCCTCCGGCGTCGTCTCCATCAGGGCCATCCAGCGCTTGCCGAAGAGCGGGCCGTACCAGAGCATGCCGATGATCATCGGGACGATTCCGGCGACCAGCACCGCGAGCAGGTTGACGGGGTGCATGAGGCGTGTCCTCCCGTGAGTGTGGGTGAGGTTGGAGGTGAACGAGTGGGCGCCCGCGGCGAGCGCCGACGCCCCAACAGCGGAAAGCGCCGCCGGAACCAGTCCGACGGCGCTTTCTCCCAGCGTGTGTTCCGCTCAGCCCGGCACGATGGCCGCTGGCCGGAACAGGTACGATCACTCGGCTAACGGCGATCGCTTGCCCATGCCAGGCTGAACGGGGTACTTGGACTAGACAATTGATCACCTCCTTTTCCAGGGTCGACATCGGGCCGAACACCGGCGGGCCCATGCCCGCGGTCCGTCGGAGAACGCCATCTGGGCGACTCTCCAGCGGCCCCACCGCTCCCCCATCGGGAACGATCAGACGAAAGTACAAGGCCGCGACGCGGGCGGCAAGCAAGGGCGCGGCGGCTCGGATTCATTTGTTTCCGCCGGTGGCCGACCTACGCCTCCCGGAACGCCTTGCGGAAGAGGATGAGCACGACGGCGATGGCGATCCCGATCCACAGGAATCCCCAAACCATGGTGGGAACGCCGATGAGTTCGGCGAGCATGCGCGCGTCGGACCGAAGCTCGGGCCGGTCGATGATGTCGCTCTTGATGTCGAGGATGGCGTACAGGCAGCTGGTGAGCCCGAGGACGGTGAGCAGGATGCGGTTGGCCCGCGCCGGGAGCCGCGCCCCGGAGGCGAAGAGCGCGAGCCCGAACAGCAGGCCGAATCCGAACCCGAACGCGTTGCGCATGAACAACAGGGTCAGCGCGATCACCAACACGCCCATCCCCCCGACGACCCAGCGTGATGGCCTGGGGCCGGAGCGCGCGCCCATGAGCAGCAGCACCCCCCATCCCAAGCTTCCGAGGTACCCCGCGGACAGGGTCAGGAAGGCGTTGCCGCCCGGGCAGTAGCACACGCCCCCCTGCGCCGGATCGAGCTCGATGCCCTCTATGGTCCCCCCGGTGGCGAGCGCCGCGATTCCGTGGCTGATCTCGTGCAGCAGCACCACGAAGACCTTCAACGGGTAGACGATGGCGGTATCCCACGCGAACCAGATCGCCCCGAAATAGAGGGCGAAGCCGGCTAGGAAGGCGAGGCGTCGTTTCGTCCGGGGGCTCATGCCGGGTAGGTACGTCGGCGGGAGACGACAGGTTCCCGACGCACCGGGCGTCGACGAATCGAGCCACCGACGCGTCGCCCCCAACGGCCCAAACGGCGGTCTCCGGGCCCTTCCGCGCGCCCCCGTCAGGGACTCCGGCCCCCCAGGATGGCGGCGAGAACGCCCAGGTCGATGTTGCCCCCCGACACCACCACGACCACCGGTCCCTCCTCTCCTTCGGCGAGCTCCCCCAGCCCCGCCGCCACCGCCGCCCCGCCCGCCCCCTCCGCGACCACGCGCGCGCGACCGGCGAGCAACCGAATGGCCGCGCGCGCGTCCGCGAGCGACACGACCCGCGAGCCGGCGAGGAGGGCCCGCGCCAGCGGCCACATTTCGGGGAGCAGGCCGGCGGCCCCGATCCCGTCCACGAACGACCGCCGGTGCCGCACCTCAACCGGCCGCCCCGCCCGCAGCGACGCCGCCAGCGGGGCCGCGGTCTCCACCTCGGCGGCGACCACGCGCGCCTCCGGGCGCAGCTCCCGCAGGGCCGAGGCGATCCCGCACGCGAGGCCGCCTCCTCCGAAGGGCGCCACCACCGCGCGCACGTCCGGCACGGCCTCCACGATCTCCAGCCCGATGGTGCCGTTGCCGGCCATCACCTCCGGGTCGCTGACCGGGTGCACGAACACCCCCTCCTCGCCGGGACGGTCGTGGTCGCGCAGCACGCGCCACCACTCGGCGAACGGAACCCGCACGGCGGTCGCCCCCAGCCGGGCGATGGCGTCCAGCTTGGCCGTCGGGGCGGTGTTCGGGACGATCGCCCGGCAGGGAATTCCGCGTCGGCGGGCCTCGTGCGCGACCCCCTGGGCCATGTTGCCCGCGCTACCGGTGTACACCCCGCGCGCCAGCCGGGCGGGATCCGCGAGCGCCATGGCGTTGGCCGCTCCCCGGATCTTGAACGACCCCGTGGGCTGCAGGCACTCGAGCTTGAGCCACACCTCGGCCGGCGTCCCGGGGGCCTCCAGGCGCACCAGCGGCGTGTGCGCGACGGTGCCGGCAATGCGCTCGCGCGCGGCCCGGATGTCGGCCAAGGCGATGGGTGCGACCGGCTTCACCCGCCGTCCCGCAGCGACGCCGCGATCCCCTCCGCGGTGCGGGCGATGCACCGCTCTCCGATTTCGCGGCTCATCCCGCGAGGGTCCACGGCCACGACGATGGTCGTGAACCCGTCGGCGAGGGCCGCCTCCACTTCGGGCCAGGTCATCTCTTCGAGGAGCAGGGTGGCGCGCATGGCTTCCAACCTACGCGGTGGCGGGGCACGCCTCCAGCGAGCGCGGAGCGGACGACCGGCGACGGCGTCGGGGCGCGCCGCCAGCGGGCGCGCCGGGAGACCGCGCGCGCCGACCTTGGCCGCCCGCCCGGCCCCGCATATACTGCGTCACCCCAGCGCCGCGCGAGAAGGGAGCACGATGCCCGACCAAGCCGATCCCCACCCGCCACCTCGCCCCGCGCGCCCCGCATAGGAGGACCGGCCATGCTGCGTCAGGCGCTCCTTTGGGCGTCCGAAAACGGATGGATCGAACGCCAGATGCGACGTCGCGCCTTCGCGCGCCGGGCCGTCTCGCGCTTCATGCCCGGCGAGACCGCCGACGCGGCGCTGGAGGCGGCCCGAGAACTCGGCGAACAGGGCCTCTCAACGGTGTTCACCCAGCTGGGCGAGGCGCTCACCGACCGCGACCAGATCGAAGCGGCGGTGTGGCATTACGAGGAATTGCTCGAGCGCGTCGCGTCGGATGGGGTGAGCGGCCAGATCTCGATCAAGCTCACCCAGCTCGGCCAGGACGTGGGCCAGGAGGTGGCGCAGGCCAACCTGGAGCGGTTGGCGGCCAAGGCCGCGGAGCACGCCAACGTGGTGTGGGTCGACATGGAGGCGTCGCCGTACGTCGACGAGACCTTGGACATCTTCACGGCGGCGCTGGCCCGACATCCCAACTTGGGCCTGTGCGTGCAGGCCTACCTGTTCCGCACGGCCGCGGACGTCGAGCGGCTCCTCGCCCTGGGTGCCCGCCTGCGCCTGGTGAAGGGCGCCTACCAGGAGCCGGCCGACGTGGCGTGGGCCCGGAAGGCGGATGTGGACCGGAACTTCATGGCGCTCACCCGGCTCATGCTCGAGCGCGCGAATCCCGCCGCCCCCCACGGTATCGCGACCCACGACACCACCCTGCTGGGCCGCATCGTCGACGAGGCGCGGGCGATGGGGCTGCCCCGGGACGCGTTCGAAGTGCAAATGCTGTACGGGATAAGGGCGCGCGAGCAGCTGGCGCTGAGTCGGCGGGGAATCCCCGTGCGGGTGCTCATCAGCTACGGGCGGCGCTGGTACCCGTGGTACATGCGTCGGTTGGCGGAGCGGCCCGCGAACCTTGGGTTCGTCGTGCGCAGCGTCTTCGCGCGATAGCCCGTCGTGGATGGATCCGCGCGCGGGTCGGGGGCGGGTCGTCGGCCAACGGCCCGTGACCTCGCCGTCCAGGGTCTGCGGGCGAACCTGCGCGCGGCGGGGATTCCCGCCCGGGAACGGGACATCGACCGGGTGGTGGCCGAGGGCGTCGCGGACCGGGCGGTGGCGTTTCGCGCCCTAATCGCGGCGCGGGACGACGGCGTGCCGGACTATCTGTCGGGATTGGAGCCGGTGGGGTCGGGGGCGGATGGGGAAGGGGAATCCGCGGCGGGTGTCACCGCGGGCGCGTGGCCTGCGGCCGGTCGCTCCGAGGCGACCCCGGCCCGCGGTGAGGCGAGGGGCGACGGAGCGCGAGCGAGCGCCGACGCGCGAGGACGGTCCGAAGCCACGCGGGAGCGCGGTGAGGCCGGGGACGAGGGGATGGGCGATGGGGCGAAAGGGCGCCGGATTGCCTCACCCGCGCGGGACGCCGGCACCCACGCCCGACCCTCGACCATCGCGGAGCTGGCGCCGCTGGTGCGCGCCGGCGCGGTCTCGCCGGTGGAGCTCACCGAAGAGGCGTTGGCCCGCATCGAGGAGGACGATGGACGGGCGAACGCCTTTCAGTTGGTTCTGAAGGACGAGGCGCGGGCGGCCGCGCGGCGGGCCGAGGCCGAGGTGGCGCGCGGGGAGTGGCGCGGGCCGCTGCACGGGATTCCGGTCGCGGTGAAGGACCTGTTGGCCATGAGGGGCACGGTCACCACGTCGGGATCGAAGATCCTCGCCCGCCACGTCACCCGCCGCGACGCGGCCGCGGTGGAGCGCCTGCGCGCGGCGGGAGCCGTCATCGTGGGCAAGACGCGGCTCTCGGAGTTCGCGTACTGGCCGGGGTCGAGCAACCCCCATTACGGACCCACCCCCAACCCCCGCGACCCCACCCGCGACGCGGGCGGATCGAGCAGCGGGTCGGCGGCGGCCGTGGCGCGCGGCATGGTGTGGGCGGCCCTGGGGACGGACACGGGCGGCTCGATCCGGATTCCGGCGGCCCTGTGCGGGGTGGTGGGGCTCAAGCCCACCTTCGGGCGGGCGAGCCTGCACGGATGCGCGCCGCTGGCGTGGTCGCTCGACCACGTGGGCCCGCTGGCGCGCGGGGTCGGGGACGCCGCGCTCGTGCTGGCCGCCATCGCCGGCCCGGACGCGCGCGACCCGCGCACCCGTCACGCCCCGCCCTTCGCCATGGCGGAGGTGCCGGCCGGCCCGGGCGAGGGCGGGTCCCGTGGGCGTCCCCGCCTGCCCGGCGCGCGCGTGGGCGTGCCGCGGGACCTACACCTCGGCGCGCCGCTGGCCGATGCGGTCGCGGCTTCGTGGGCGCGCGCCAACCGCGCGCTAGAGCGGGCGGGCGCCACCCTGGTCGAGGTCGACCTCGACCAGATCCGCCTTCTGCGCCAAGTGGCCGCACTCACCCTGGGGGTCGAAGCCGCGGCGCGGCACGCGCCCCTGCTGAGGACCCGCTACGACGACTACGGCGCGTTCTGTCGCCGCCGTCTGGTGGCCGCCTTCACCTTCTCGGCACAGGACTTCCTGGGTGCCCAGCGGCTCAGGCGCGCGCTCCGGGTCGGGTGGGATGCCGCCTGCCGCCGGGTGGACTTGCTGAGCCTGCCCTGCCAGCCCGGCGTGGCGCCACCGTTGGACACGTCCGGCTCGACGGATCTCACGAACGTCTTCAACGCGCTCGGCTGGCCGGCGGTGTGCGTGCCCTGCGGGGTCGATGAGCACGGCGTGCCGCTCGCCGCGCAGCTGGTGGCGAAACCGTGGGACGAGGCCACGCTGCTGCGCGCGGCCCGGGCGGTGGAGGTCGACGCCTAGGGTGAATGCGGACATCTTTCGAGGAGGCGCGGCCGCCGCCGGGCTTACCGCCCGAGCGCCCGAGCCACCTCGTCCACGCTGGCCGTGGCCGCCCCCCGCCGCCCCACCACCACCGAGGCGGCCGCATTGGCCAGCACCGCCGCGCCCAGCACGTCGCAGCCGGCCGCCAGCGCCAGCGTCAGCGCGCTCGCCACCGTGTCGCCCGCGCCGGTCACGTCGGCGACTTCGCCTTCGCGGGTCGGCGGGATGTGGCGGCAAGCCCCGGTGCCCTCGATGACGCTCATGCCCCGGCTCCCGCGGGTGACCACCAGCGCCCGCGCCTCCAGGTCGCGCAGAAGCTCCCCGCCGGCCATCTCCACCTCCGCGTCATCGCCGAGGACGCGCCCGCGCGCGCCCTCCAGCTCCTCCAGGTTCGGGGTGGCCACCGTAACCCCCCGGAACTCGGTCAGCCGATAACGGGAGTCCGCGCAGGAGGGGATTCCGCGCGCGCGCGCCTCCTCGATCAGGCCGGAGCGCACCGGGGGAGCCAGCGTCGCGTACCCGTAGTCGGAGAGGAGCACGGCGTCCACCTCGGCAACGAGGGCGCGCGCGCGCCGCGCCAGTCGGTCGGCCTGGTCGGCGCCGTAGGGCTCGCCCCGGTCGATCCGCAGCACCTGCTGCCTGGCGGTGTTGGCGGCGCCCGCGAGGACGCGCGTCTTGGTGACGGTGGGGTGCTCCGGGTCGCGAAGCATGCCCCGCGCGTCGACCCCGGCCGCGCGCAGCAGCGCGAGCACCCGCTCGCCCTCCCGGTCTCCTCCCACCAGGCCCAGCGGGATGGGCTCCCCGCCCAGGGCGCGCACGTTGCGGATGGCGTTGCCCGCGCCCCCCAGGTTCACGTGGTCGCGCTCCTGCTCGATGACGACCACGGGCGCCTCACGCGAGAGGCGCGTGGTGCGGCCCACGACGTAGCGGTCGAGCAGCACGTCGCCCGCCACCAGGACGCGGCGTCCGGCGAGGGCGCCCAGTACCTCCAGCGCTTCCCGGCGGGCGCGCGCCAATGGGTCGGTCGCCATGTCGCGCTAACCGTCCGTGGATGCATCTGCCCGAGCACCCGGAGCGTGGTGACGTCGGGCTGGCAAGCCGCCTTGAAGGCCCGGGTGCGGCGCGACCCGAACGCATGGCAACGCCGAGCGCGGCGCCCCGGCGCGGAGGTCGCGCCGCTCGATCGCCGGGGGGAGTGCGTGCACGGGCCGCTATTCGGGCTGCGTCGGAAGGGCGGCCACGATCGCGCGCGCGGCCTCGAGCAGGTCGTCGCAGATCAGGTCGGGCTCGACCCGCCAGAGGTGGCGCCGGTACGCGATCTGGCCACGCCCGTACCCGGTGCGCAGCATGATCCCGCGCGCGCCCGCCGCGTGCCCGGTCTCCACGTCCGTGATCATGTCCCCCACCATCCACGACGAGCCCAACTCCACCCCGTGTTCGCGGGCCGCCCGGCGCAGCATCCCCGGGAGTGGCTTGCGGCAGTCGCACACGGCCGGCCGCCCCTCCGCCGGAAGATGCGGGCAATGGTACACCGCCTCCACCCGCGCCCCCGCGCGCGCCAGACCCTCGACCAGGCGGCGACGCACCTCGTTCAGCACGTCGTCGGTGAAGTACCCGCGCGCGATGCCGGACTGGTTGGTGGCCACGAAGACCCGGTGGCCGGCCCGGTTGAGCAGGCGGATGGCTTCGCCCGCGAAGTCGTACAGGCGGAGGCGGTCGGGATGGTTGACGTAGCCCACCTCGTGGGCGACGGTGCCGTAGAGGTCGAGGAAGACGGCTCCCGCGAGGGGTGTGGGGGCGGCGCGCATGATGCGACAGTATACCGCGCCCGCGACGCCGTGGGCAGCCCCGCCCGAGGGCCCGCTCAATGCGCGCTACTGGAACGGATCGGCGCGCGTTCCTACATTCCCGCCTGTCTCCCGGTCAATCCGAGGTTGGGAGCGGGGGCCGGGACATTGATGTTCGACGCGCCGGGGCGCGGCCCGTGGAACGGTGAGGCGGAGGTCCGTGGCCGCGATCCGGGGCATCCGACGTTCCACGCGCACCACCAGCTCCGGTACGGGGCCATAGCTCAGTTGGGAGAGCGCCTGCTTTGCACGCAGGAGGTCGCCGGTTCGATTCCGGCTGGCTCCATTCCCCGGACCCGGACCGTGGGTCCGCCTCGACCCCGAGACTCCGAGCCCATGCACAGAATCCCGCCCCCCTCCCGACCGCGTCCGCCCCGCGCCTCCCGCGCGCTCGCCCGCGCCACCCACGCGACCTCCCGCACGCTCCCCCGCGCCGCCCGCGCGCTCGCCTCTCCCGCCGCCTTGGTCCTCTTGGCCGCCTCCGCGTGCTACGACGGCCCCCGGCCCGTCTTCGAGGACGGAGCCGCGCAGGTCGTGCCGGAGTTCGCCGATTCCGCCACCTGGGTGCGCCACCATCTCTGGGTCGAAACCGAGTTCGACTCCGACGGCGATGGCGCGCCGGACCGGGTGCACGTGGCCGTGACCCGCCCGGCCGCGACCGAGGCCGGGCTCGGGGTCGCCGTCGTCTACGAGACCAGCCCCTACTATTCCGGCGTCGGCGGACTCGACTTCCGCTACTTCTGGGACATCCGCCAGGAGGTGGGCGCGCCGCCGCCGCCGCGCACGGCCATGCCGCCCATCGACCACATCGAGGAGCAGCCGGTGATTTCCAACGCGCACGTGGCCACCTGGGTGCCGCGCGGGTTCGCGGTGGTGCACTCGCAGTCGCCCGGGACCGGTCAGTCGCAGGGCTGCCCCACCGTGGGGGGCGCGAACGAATCGCTCGCCCCGAAGGCGGTCATCGACTGGCTGAACGGGCGGGCGCGCGGCTTCACCACGGTCGAGGGCGGCGAGGAGGTGAGCGCCTACTGGTCCACCGGCGCGGTGGGCATGATCGGGACGTCCTACAACGGCACCCTGCCGCTCGCCGCGGCCACCACGGGGGTGGAGGGGCTGGAGGCCATCATCCCGGTGGCGCCCAACACCTCGTACTACCACTACTATCGCTCGCACGGGCTGGTGCGGTCGCCGGGCGGCTATCCCGGCGAGGACATCGACGTCCTGTACGACTTCATCAACAGCGGCCCGCCGGAGCGCCGCGACTACTGCAACCGGACCGTGCGCGGCGAGCTCATGCAGGCGCGACTCGACCGCGCCTCCGGCGACTACAACGACTTCTGGGCCGGCCGCGACTACCTGAACCAAATCGACGGCGTGCGCGCGCCCACCCTCATGGCGCACGGCTTCAACGACTGGAACGTGATGCCCGAGCACAGCCACCGGATCGTGGCCGCGCTGCGCGAGCGCGACGTGCCGGTGCAGGTCTACTACCACCAGGGCGGGCACGGGGGCGAGCCGCCGCTGCGGCTCATGAACCGCTGGTTCTCCCGGTACCTGTACGGGGTGGAGAACGGGGTGGAGAACGACCCCGGGGCATGGATCGTGCGCGGGGACGACGACCGCATGAGCCCCACGCCGTACCCCGCCTACCCCAATCCCGACGCGGAGCCCGCGCGTCTGCATCCCTCCCGCGAGGGAGCGTCCCGAGGGCTGCTCGCGCTCGCGCCCGACCCCGCCGCGGGCCGGCAGTCGCTCACCGACGACGTCGGCTTCTCCGGGGCCGATCTGGCGGCGGCCGAAGCCTCCGACCACCGCCTGCTCTACGCGAGCCCGCCGCTCGCGGGCGACGTGCACCTGTCGGGCGTCGCCCGGGTGTCGCTCCGGCTCGCCTCGGACCGCGCCGCCGCCAACCTGTCGGTTTGGCTGGTGTCGCTTCCCTGGACGGAGGGCGCCCCCCTGAACGACAACCTGATCACGCGCGGCTGGGCCGACCCGCAGAACGCGGCCTCGCTCCGCGAGAGCGCGCCCCTCGTCCCGGGCGAGTTCGTCGATCTCGCCTTCGATCTGCAGCCCGACGACCAGATCATCCCCGCGGGCCAGCGCATCGGGCTCATGATCTTCGCCAGCGACGCCGACTTCACGCTCCACCCCGAGCCCGGGACCCGGCTCACCGTCGACTTGGCGGGCACCGCCCTCGACCTCCCCGTGGTGGGCGGCCGGGCGGCGTTGGAGCGCGCGCTGGGCGAGGAGGCGGGCGGGGCGTAGCAGCGAACCCACGAGCCTCGCCCGGCATTCGAGCGGGGTCGCGTCCGGGCGGGCGTGGCGCGCCACGCCTCCGAAATGTGACGAGAACATTACATGATGTCGTGTTCACGCTACAATTCGCCCTGCTCCGGGCCCTACGCGTTCGGTTCGATGGGTCGGGGGACATGGTCGGACCGGTTTGACGCCGGCCCCCGGTAGGCGGCATATCGCATACAAGCGCCCAAGGTCCGCCGCGGGCACCGGCACGAGGTTGTGGACGACCGATTCGTTCCCCGCAATCCCGCCAGCGTGGCGCCCGGCCCTCCGTGGACCGCGGGGCGGATTCATCCACGGACCGACAGGAGGCCGCCATGTCCCGCACCTCGCTTCTTCCCGCCGTCCCGCTCGCCCGACTCTCCCTCATCGCGCTCGGGTTCCTCGTCGCGTGCCGGACCCCGGAGGCCACCGACGCGGTGGTGGCCGACGGTCCCGGGTCGCACGCCGACCTGGTGCGGCTCTTCGAGGAATGGCGCGCCTTCGAGATGCCCGACTTCGTCGACGGCGTGCCCGACTACACCGCCGCCGCCATGGCGCGCCAACGGGCCGAGCTCCCGCGCTGGCGGGCGCGGCTGGACGCGTTGGCGCCCGAGGGCTGGTCCGTGGCGGAGCAGATCGACTGGCACCTGGTGCGCGCGGAGATGAACGGGCTCGACTTCGACCACCGCGTCCGGCGCCCGTGGGCGCGCGACCCGGCCTTCTACGTGACCCTCTTCCTGGCGGAGAGCGACGTCCCGGCCCATGAAGGCCCGGTCATCCACGGCTGGGTCGACACCTGGACGTACGCGTACCCCCTGTCGGACGCCGACGCGGCCGAGCTGGCGGAGCGGATCGGCGCCATACCGGCCTTGCTGGAACAGGCCCGCGCCAACCTCGCCGACGCCAACGCGCGCGACCTCTGGCTCGCCGGCATCCGCGACTTCGCGGCTCAGGCCCGCGACCTGGACGCCTACGCCGGGCGGGTGGCGGGGACCAGCGCCGATCTGGACCGCGCCATCGCCGACGCGCGCGCCGCCTCCGACGCCTTCCGCGCCTGGCTGGAGGAGGGAGCCCCTTCCCGCACCGGGCCGTCCGGGGTCGGGGCCGAGAACTACACGTGGTACATGCGCAACGTGCATCTCGTCCCGTATTCGTGGGAGGAGCAGGTGACCCTCATGCGCCGCGAGCTGGCCCGCTCGCACGCCTCGATGCGGCTGGAGGAGAACCGCAACCGCGATCTTCCGGAACTCGAGCGCATCTCCTCCGCGGAGGAGTACGACCGGCGCCTGAACGAGTCGGTGGACCGCTACATGCGCTTCCTGGAGGAGGAGGAGATCGAGACCTTGGCCGACTACATGGATCCCGCGCTGAGGGCGGTCAACGGGAGCTTCAGTCCCGTCGAGCCGGGCGAGCTGCGCAACTTCTTCTCGGAGGTCATCTACCGGGATCCGGACGCCTTCCGCCCGCACATGCACCACTGGATCGAGCTGGCGCGCATGCGCGAGGACCCGCACCCGAGCCCCATCCGGGCCGTGCCCTCGCTCTACAACATCTTCGACTCGCGCTCGGAGGGGCTGGCGACCGGCGTCGAGGAGATGTTCATGCACCTGGGGCTCCTCGACGACTCCTCCCCCCGGGCCCGCGAGCTGGTGTGGATCATGCTGGCGCAGCGGGCGGCCCGCGCCCTGAGCGGCCTAAACCTGCACGGCAACGTCTTCGACATGGAGGAGGCGGTTGAGCACGCCATGACCTGGACCCCGCGCGGATGGCTCACCGAGGGCGACCTGGTGCGCGGCGAGCAAAGCCTCTACCTGCGGCAGCCCGGATACGGCACCAGCTACGTCACCGGCAAGATCCAGATCGAGGAGCTGCTGTCGGAGTACGCCATCCAGGAGGGCGACGACTTCACCGTGAAGCGCTTCTTCGACGCCTTCTACGGGGCCGGCGTCATCCCCATCGTGCTGACGCGCTGGGAGATGACGGGCGAGAAGGACCCCATCCTGGAGCCGTAGCGGCAACCGGCGGACGCACTCACCCGGCCACTCGAGGGGCGTCGCATCCGCGCTGGACCGCCACCCGCCGGACCGAGTCAGCTTCCTCCGGGAGGTGGGCCGCGGTAGGTGCGCACGGGGGGTAGGTGCGCCCCCGTGAGCCCGGTCGGTTCGGGTTCGCTCACCACCGAGAGGGTCAGCGTGCCGATGCCGTCGATGGACGCGGTGATCCGCTCGCCCGGCTGCAGGAAGCGCTGCGCGCCCCGGTAGGCCGTGCCCATGCCGGTGCCGCCCGACGTGCCGTTGTTGACGACGTCGCCGGGGTACAGCGTGGAGATGGAGGACCCGTACTCGATGAGCTCCCAGAGCGAGTGGATCATGTCGCCCGCCGTGGCCTCCTGCATGCGCTCGTCGCCGACGTCGAGGGTCTGGCGCAGGATCTCCATGGGGTTGCCGTAGAACTCCTTGGGCACGATCCAGGGACCCTGGGGCGCGAAGGTGTCGTGGCCCTTGCCCACGAACCAGTCCGAGGTCATGGGGTTGCCGCCGGGGGGACGCCCGCCGCGGTCGGAGATGTCCAGCGACACCATGTACCCGAAGACGTGTGCCTCGGCGTCGTTGGCCGACACGTACTTGGCCGAACGGCCGATGACCGCGCCCAGCTCCACCTCCCAGTCGATGCGGTCGCGCCCGTGGGGAAGCACCACCTCGCCGCCGTCGCCGATCACGGCGCCCTTGCTGGGTTTGAGGAAGAGGTAGGGCACGCCCCGGTTCTCGCGCCGCTGGCGCCGCGCCTCGGCGCGCTCCTCCTCGGTGCCGGTCTCGTTCACGTGGCTGTAGAAGTTGACCGCCGCGTTCAGGATCTTGCCCGGGTAGAGGATGGGCGGCAGGGTGCGCACGTCCGCGAGGTCGTGCACGTAGGCGGGGCGGTCGGCGCCCAGCATGTCGCGTTCCACCAAGTGGTTGACGAGCTCGTACAGGCGACGCTTGAGGCCGTAGTCGTAGCGCTCGATCAGCTCCAGCATGTCCGCCGGGGGATGGACGCGGGCGTGGTAGGGATCGCGCTGGAGGGCGTCGTTGGCGGCGCCGATGTCGACGATGAGCCGGTCGCGCAGGACGAGCGACACGGTGGGCGCGCCGTCGATCTCGAAGGTGCCGACCTTGAAGGGCTCGGCGATGTCCGGGGCGTCCTGGGCCGACGCCGGCGCCGGAAGCGCCAACGGGAGCAGCGGCATCGCCACGAGCAGGAGCGTGGCAACCATCCGATCATCGCGCATGCTGTCCTCCGGGGTTGTGGTGGGACCTCGACTTCACAGGTACGTCCGGCGCGGTACCCTGTCAAACGGGTGGCGTGGCCCGGGGGTACCCCGTACGGAAGCGCCCCGCCCCCTCCCGGGCTTGTCCGGGAGGGGGCGGGGCGGCTTGTGCGCGATGGCCGTTGGCCGGGGCTGACGACACCGCGGGGAGTTAACGCTTTGCCTCGACGAGAACGTAATCGTCCGTACCGAGCGTATACCCGTCCAAGACGGAGCGGGAAATGTCGCCATCCCTATAGTCGATACGGATGGGCATTTCCTTCCGTTTGTTCTCCAGTCCAACCCACTTCCAACTGTAGGAGTTGACAAGCCGAACATTGCCGCTGGCAATTTGGTAGCTCCAATTGTCGTCCGATGGGAGTGTGTCGGTTTGGGTACCCCATGTCCGGTCATTACCGTGCGATACTCGAAAACTAATCTTGTAGTTCGCGTTGGTGCGCTTGAGGGGACCATACACCACCCGAATCCGATCTACATCCGACGCCCGGTAGCGCCACACTCTTATCTTGCTCTCGGATTCCGCGACGGTATCGGGGGCGGACGCCACCGTCCAGTCGTCGGTGTCGTCGTCCGGGGTTCCGTTGTCGCTCGCGGTCACGACCCGGATCAGGAACTGGCGCCAGCCCTCGCCCCAGCCCGAGTCGGTGGAGAAGTCGAAGATCGTGTCGGGCGACATCCCCCGATCCGCGGCGGCGTCCTTCAGGTCCACATCCTGCCAGTCGCTCCAGTCGGACAAGCCACCGTCACCGGTCCGAACGGTGTCCTTCTTCTGGACCTGAATCGTGTAGGTGACGGTGTGGCCCGCCGACACCGGGTCCGCCGTCCACGTCACCTCGGTACGGCCCGTGTGCATGGTGAACGACTCGTGTGGATCCATAAGCGTCAGGCGGCTCGTGCCGATGCTCCTTCCGGACACGTTTGCGGCCGTGATGTTGCCGTAGTTCAGGCTCTGCCCGAGGGTCAGGGTCACGGTCCGGCCGTCGGCCGGGTAGGTGAAGGTGTACCCCGCCGCCGATGCCGACATGGTGTAGCCGCCAAGCCGGACGTTGAAGGCGTAGGCGCCGTTCGCGTCCGTGGTGTCGGTGAAGACCACGGTCGCGTCGGTCGTCGAGGTCGCCGAGACCACCACGCCCGCGACGCCTTGGCCGGAACGGACGACCCGGCCCGAAATGTTGGTCGCGACCGCCGTGATGTTGCCGTAGGTCACGCTTTCGCCGAGGGCGACGCTCACGTCCCGCCCGCTCTCCGGATAGGTGAGGGCGATGATGCTCGCGAGCGTCGTGTCGGCCATCGCCGCCGACACGGTGTAGTCGCCGGCTGGAACGATGACCAGGTAGGCGCCGTTCGCGTCGGTGGTGTCGGTGAAGACCGCGGTCGCGTCGGTCGTCGACGTCGCCGAGAACACCACGCCCTCCTGCGCGGCGCCCCCGGTGGTGACCACGCTGCCCGAGATCGAGTTCGTGGACGCCGTGATGACCCCGTAGGTCACGCTCTGCGCGGGGGCGACGTTCACGCCCCGGCCGGTCGGCGGGTAGGTGAAGACGGTGATGCTCGCGAGCGACGTGTCGGCCATCGCCGCCGACATGGTGTAGGCGCCGAACGGTACGCTCAGCGCGTAGGTGCCGGTCACGCCCGTGGTGTCGCTCACCACCACGGTCGAGTCGGTCGTCGACGTCGCCGAGACGATCACGCCCGCCCGCGGGCCACCCTGCCCGGCCGCCACCTGGCCCGAGATGGTCGCGTTCGCGAACGCGGTGAAGTCGATGCCCGACGCGGCCGCGCCGGTGTGCGCCGGGACCTCGACCGACGCGGGCACGAAGGACAACCCCGCCTTCGACGCGCGCACCGTCACGCGGCCGCCGGCGCCCTTGGCTCCGAACACCGCCGTGTAGGACCCGTCGGCGCCCGTCACCAGCCTGCCGCCCGGAGGAGCCTCGCCGTCCACCGTGATCTCCACGCCCTCGACCGGCGCGTTCGTGCCCGAGAGCCGGACCACCCCGCTCACCTGCGCCGTCTTCGCGGCGCCCGCGAGGTCGATGTTCACCTCCCGCGGCGCGTTCGCCGCGAAGTCCACGATGTGGCGCGTCTCCCCGTGCGCCGGGTGCGCCGTCTCCACGAAGACCTTGTCCATGTGCGTGTCGTCGCCGATCGTCCGCGTCTCCGCGCCGAACCCGTCGATCACGTAGCGGCCCAGCGCGTCGCTCGCGTCCGTCCGCCCGTTCGCCCGCACCGTCACCCCCTCCACCGCGAAGCCGTCCTCGCCCGTCACCCGACCGTACACCACGCCCGTCGACGGCGTCACGTCCAGCTCGAGGTCCGCGACCAGCGGGTTCAGCGCGTTGCCCAGCGACGCCTCGCTCCCCCGACCGCCCATCCGCGCCCGCCAGCCGTCCGACACGCCGAGCGCGTACGCCCCCGACGCCAGACCCCCGAAGCTGAACTCCGTCCGTTCGTCGCGCGGCGTCCCGTCGTCGTCGCTCTCCCCGGTCGTCTCGCTCCGGTCCTCGCCCGCGAGGTTCCTGCCCTCCACCGGCGACAGCGAGACCCTCACGCCCGCCACGAACGTCGGCATGTCCGGCGACCCGACGATGAAGCCGTCGCTCGTCGGATCCCGCCCCACCCCGGTCTTCCACACCCGCCCACGCACCGTGTGCGACGTCACGTACGCGAACGACGAGCACTCGTCGTGGTCCTGCGGCGCCTTCGCCCGCAGCGGACACAGCGAGACCGTGTGGCTCGAGCCGCCGTTCGCCCCGAACGCGCCGTCCTCGATTCCGTTCGCCTCGCGGTCCCGGTACGCCGCGAGCTCGTCCGCCCCGAGGATCATCACGCCCGCTTCCCCGACCACCGAGGCCTGCACGATCACGTTCGCCTCCGCCGGAAGGCGCGAGAACGTCCACGCGCCGTCCGCGTACTTCGTGTTGGCCGCCGCGTTCCAGTCCGACAGCGGACGCGAGCGGCCCGACCCGTCGATGTGACGGAGGCCCACCGCGATCCGCCGCGCGTCCCCGTTCCCGTCGCGCACGTCGCCGCCCAGAAGGTTGCCCGTGTAGCCGCGCACCTGGTCGAGCTCGTGGTGCACGTACACCCTCAGCGTCTGCGTCGTGTAGCGCGCCTCCATCGCGCCCGCGTCCACGCGCCGCGCCAGTCGGAGCCCGGTGTGCGCGTGCTCGACCGCCGTGGCCTCGTAGGCCTCGCCGCCGTCCAGCGCGTCGTCCTGGTCCTCCGCCACCGCGAACGCGAAGCTCGCCGGCAGGTCGCCGGGCTCGACCAGCGCCCCGAACTCGGCCGCGCCGTCCTCGTCCAGCCGGCCCTGCGCCGCCTCCGCGTCCGCCCCCTCGCCCGACGCGACCGTGAACGTCCAGCCCGCCAGCGGCGCGCCGCCGCCGTACTCGCCCCGCGACACCGTCGCGCCCGAGACCGTCACGTCCACCCGCAGGTTCACGATGTCGTTGGCGTTCGCGCCCTCCACCGAGAACTCGCGCGGGTCCCACGTCACCGGCGTCACGCCCTCGGCCACGTGGTAGGCCTGCGCCGTCACCGCCGCGTGCACCGTGTGCTCCGCCACGCCGGCGCGCGCGACCCGGATCGACACCATGCCGTCGTCGTCCGTTTCGCCGCGCCCGAGCTCGTTCTCGCCGGCCGCGTCCGCGTACAGCGCGACCGCCGCGCCCGGGAGCGCGTCGCCCAGCTCCTCGCCGCGCCTCAGCGACACCGCGAAGTGCACCGTCGTGTGCGTGATGTCGAACGGCAGCGCCACCGTCGCCGGCTCGCCCACCCCCAGCGTGACCGGGTACGACAGCCCGCCCCCGTACGCCACGCCGGCCGCCGCCAGATCCGCCGCGACCGTCGCGTTCACCGGCACCACCAGCTCGTACGGGCCCGCCTTCAGGCCCTCGAACGAGAAGCGGCCCTCCGCGTCCGTCATCCCGCTCTCCTGCTCGGACACCGTCGGACCCACCAAGGTCACCGGGATCCCCGCCCGCGCCAGCACGCCCTCGCCCTCGTCGAACTCATCGTTCCTGGTCGCCTCGTCCACGAACGCGAAACCGCTCACGCTCGCCGTGCGCGCGTGCGCGCCGTCGAAGTTCACGATCTCCGACGCGTCGTCGCCCAGATCCACCTCCCGGCTCGTCACGTCGAACACGTACGCGTTGCCCTCGATCGCGATCGTCACCGCGTAGTCGCCCGCCGCCAGACCCGCGAACGAGTACTGCCCGGCCGCGTCCGTCGTCGTCGCGCGCTCCTCCACGCCCGACAGCGTCACCGCCACGTCGCCCAGACCCTCGCCCTCCACGCTCACGCGCCCGCTGATGCCCGACGTGCGCAGCAGCACCCCCATGAACGACGCCTCGACCGTCTCGCCAAGGCCCACGCTCACCTCGCGCGACGTCGCCTCGAACGCGTAGTCGCGCGCCTCGAAGTCCGAAATCGCCACCGCGTAGTCGCCCGGGCGCAGCGCCTCGAACCGGTACGCGCCGTCCGCGTCCGTCGCCGTCGTGTGGCTCTCCTCCGCCGGTCCGCCCGACAACGTCACCGTCACCGCCGCCAGACCCTCGCCCTCCACCGTCACCCGACCCTCCACCGCCGACGTGCGCAGGAACTCGCCCGTGAAGTCCGCGTTGCCCACCTCCCCCACTCCCACCTCGACCTCGACGCTCTCCGTCGCGAACGCCACCTCCTCCGCGTAGCCCGAGATCGTCACCGCGTACGTGCCCGCCCGCAGGCCTTGGAACCCGAACCCGCCGTCCGCGTCCGTCTCCGCCGTCTCGCTCGCGTGCGCGCCCTCGAGCGCGACCGTCACGCCCGCCAGCGTCTCGGCGCGACCGTCGTCGCCCGCCGCCGGATCCGCCGCGACCACCGCGCCCACCACCGCCGAGGAGCGCGCGTACTCGCCCGCGAACGCGAGCTGCACCGTCTCCCCGTCCGTCGCGATCGTCGCCGACTGCGTCACCTGCGCGAACGTCGCGTCCGACGGGTAGCCGCTGATCGTCACCGTGTACGTCCCCGCCTCCACCCCCGTGAACGCGTCGCCCGTCCTTCGAAAATCCCTCGGATTCACGTTCGGCGACCACGGAACCAAGTGGCCGAAGTGATGGCGCCGCGGGAGGGGCGGCGGGTCGCCCCGGGGAACGCCGCCCAAGTCGTTCGAAGGGTGCTCCGCGACCGGAAGGCTCCGCGAGGGGTCAGCTCCGCCAGGTCATGGGTGCGCCGCGCGACACCGCCATGGCGCCGCTGCGCACCAGGGCGTCGGTCTCGGCGATGCCGGCGGCGGACTCCAGGAAGCGGTCGATCTTGGGACCGCTGCTGGTGACCTCCACCGTGTAGTGCCCCTCGTGCTCGTCGAGGATGGAGCCGCCGAACTCGGCCACCATCTCCTGAAGCTGGGCGGGGGTGCCGGTGGTGAGGCGCAGCTTGAAGAGCGCCAGCTCGCGCACGATGTGGTCGCGCGTGGTCATGTTCCGCAGATCGACCACGTCGACCAGCTTGCTCAGCTGCTTCATCACCTGCTCCAGGGTGGCGTCCGACCCGTTGGTGACGAGGGTCAGCCGCGACACCTCGTAGTTCTTGGTCGGAGCGACGTTGAGGCTCTCGATGTTGAAGCCCCGGGTCGAAAACAGGTCGGTGACGCGCGAGAGCGCGCCCGCCTCGTTTTGCAGCAGGATGGAGATGGTGTGTCGCATGGCCTAAGGTTGCCGGACGCCGGGGGCATGGCAAGACGGGCCGAGCTCGGGGGCGGGGCCGCACGCGGGCGCGCGAGAGACGTGGCGTGCGAGCGGGTTCGGTGGCATGGGCCGGCGTTGGGTACCCTTTGCCATTCGGCTTCCGTTCATCGACTATTCACCCGCGGCGCTCCACCGAAATCCCCGGAAGCCACGGGAGGCGTTCCATGACAACCAGCGCGACCCTTCGGGAGACCCCGGCCCATCCGCTCTCCGGCCGGACCATGAGCGGAGCCGAGATGATCGTTCAGGTGCTGGGCGACGAGGGCGTCGACCTCATCTTCGGCTACAGCGGGGGGGCGATTCTGCCCACCTACGACGCCGTCTTCCGCTACAACCAGGAAAACGGGCGCGACGGGGTCGAGCCGATGCCGCTCATTGTTCCCGCCAACGAACAGGGCGCCGGCTTCATGGCGGCCGGGTACGCCCGCGCCACCGGCAAGGTGGGCTGCGTGCTGGTGACCTCGGGACCCGGCGCGACCAACTGCGTCACCCCCGTGCGCGACTGCATGGCCGACTCGGTGCCCATCGTGGTCATTTGCGGTCAGGTGCCCACCGCCGCGATCGGCACCGACGCCTTCCAGGAGGCCCCGGTCACCGCGATCATGGGCCCGGTGGCCAAGCACGTCTTTCTGGTGACCAAGCCCGAGCAGCTCGAGGCGACGGTGCGCACCGCCTTCGAGATCGCGCGCACGGGCCGCCCGGGTCCGGTGGTCATCGACGTGCCCAAGGACGTGCAGAATTGGACGGGACCCTTCCAGGGCGAGGGACGGCTGGCCATTCCCGGATACCGTCGCCGCCTCGACGCCCTGAACGCCCGCACTCTGAGCCGGGACCAGTGCCGCGAGTTCTTCGAGATGCTGGGCGAAAGCCGGCGTCCGCTCATCTACGCGGGAGGCGGGGTGGTGAACGCCAACGCCTCGGGGCCCCTGCGCAAGCTCGCGGAGGACTTCGGAATCCCGGGCGTCACCACCCTCATGGGGCTGGGCAGCTTCGACACCACGGCCCCCCTGTGCCTGCACATGCTGGGCATGCACGGCACCGCGTTCGCCAACTACGCGGTGGACGACTGCGACCTGCTCATCGCCGTCGGGGCCCGCTTCGACGACCGCGTGGCCGGGGTGCCGTCGCGGTTCGCGGCCAAGGCGCGCCGGGTCGTCCACCTGGACATCGACCCGTCGGAGATCCACAAGGTCAAGCAGGCGGACTGGCACCACACCGGGCGGATGGCCGAAGCGCTCGACGCCTTGGTGGAGTACGGGCATTCCATCGGGTTTGGGGCCGACTTCTCCGAGTGGCACGCCGAGGTGGCCGCGCTCAAGCGCGACTACGCCCTGGACTACGACCGCGACAGCGCGCTCATCCAACCGTACTACGTCATGGAGGAGATGAACCGCATCACGCGAGGACGGGCGATCATCTCCACGGGCGTGGGACAGCACCAGATGTGGGCCGCGCAGTACTGCGACTTCAGCGAGCCCCGCCTTTGGCTGACGTCCGGGAGCATGGGGACCATGGGGTTCGGGCTTCCGGCGGCCATCGGGGCGCAGTTCGCCCGCCCCGACACGCTGGTGATCGACGTCGACGGCGACGCCAGCATCCGCATGAACCTGGGCGAGTTCGAGACCGCCACCACCTACAACCTTCCGGTAAAGGTGATGGTGCTCAACAACTACGGCGACGGCATGGTCATGCAGTGGCAACGACTGTTCTTCAAGGGGCGGCTTTCGGCCAGCGACAAGTCCCTGCGCAAGAAGGACTTCGTGCTGGCCGCCAAGGCCGACGGCTTTGAATACGCCAAGCGGCTGGACCAGAAACGGGACGTGCCCGGGGTGCTGAAGGAGTTTCTGGGCTTCCCCGGCCCCGCCTTCCTGGAGGTGGTCATCGACCCGGAGGCGCACGTGTATCCGATGGTCGGTCCGGGACTTTCCTACCGGGACATGGTCACGGGCGACTTCATCGCCAATCGCTACGAGAACACGGGAGCGGAGCCGGATCCGTCGGATTTGTTCTAGCGGGCCGTGGATGGATCCGTCCGAGCACCGGGCCTCCGGCAACTCCGGCGAGGGCGCGGAGCGGCGCGGCGCTGGGCTGGCAAAGCGCCCCGAGCCGACTAGCGGAGCTGTTGGGCCGAAAGGCAACGCCGAGCGTGGCGTTCCAGCGCGGATGCAACGTCGCTTGGCGCCCGGGGGAGTGCCCTCTGCGGACAGTCAGCCCAGTGAGTCCGCAGCCGCCTTCAGGGTCCGGTCGAACGTCTGGATCCGGGTGACGCCCCGTCGCTGGCAGCTGGCGAGATGACACAGATCGCGGGCGCCGAGTCCGGGGTGCCGGGCGGCGAGCTCGATCCCGAGGATAACGTCATCGCGCTCCAGGGGCCAGACCTCCATGTGGGTTCGGTCGACGAGGCGGAGTGCGGCGGCGAGGGTCGCCGTGCGCTCGACCGGCAGATACGCGTGGGCCAGCTCCTGAAGGACTTCGGACGACGTGGCGAGCGGCTGTTGGTGGGTTGTGGCGGCGGCGAAGAACCGACGGGCCGGATCGCGGAGCGGGTGATCCCTTCCCACCGCGAACATCAGGACGCTGGTGTCGACGAAGATCATCGCGCGCGTCGACGTCACGAGCCGGCCGCGCCCCGGCTCCGGGACGCGCGGATGACTTCGAGGTGCCGCTCCCAGTCGGGCTCGGCGCCGGACCCCATCTCGGCGTCGCGGTCCGCGAAGAATCGCCACACGTCGTCCGCCGTGCGGAACGGTTCGGCGCGCGCCCGGCGGTCAAGGCGGTCGCCTGCGGCGGCGCGCAGCCACGCGCTCAAGGTGAGACCCTCCTGATGAGCCGCGGCGGCGTAGCGGGTGCGGTCGGGTTCCGACACGACGAGGTGGATTCGGGGCATTGGCCGTATGGAAATGTGCTTGAGTAATGGGCGTACACATGAAAGATACACAAACCTGCCACGGTGGACAAGCTCCAAGGGGTCTCGTGTCGTGGAGGGGGCTTGCCCCACCGCACCCTACAGCGGCGAGCGGAACTGGACGGCGCCGACCGACATCGGCGACCTGATCGACGTCGGGCCTGGGGTGCCGTTTGGATACCGGCCCACGCTCGGGTATCTTCTCGTCCAAGTCCGATCTCTGAGGCCCGGCTCCCTGACTTCGGACAACGTGCTGGGGATGATCGCGAAGTTGGAGCGGGCGCCCACGGCGGAAGCGCTGGAGTAGCTGGTGATCTCGCTCACGGGCTGGCTGGGGTCGGTCGGGGAGCCGGGGCTTGCGGAAGCCTTTGGGGTTTGGATCAGGCAGGTGTTGGAGGAGCGGTGGAGTGTTGAGCGTCGGAGACTGGAACGGAAGCGGGGAAGCAAACTTGGGGGAAGACTTGAGCACGTTGATCGAGCGGGCGCGGAAGTGGGGCGAGGAGCGCGACCAGCTGTGGCTTGAGGAGGGGATGAAGCGGGGCATCCGTTGGGGCATCGAGCAGGAGTGCCGTTTGGTGCGTCGGCTGGTGGAGCGCAGATTCGGGGCAGCCACGGCCGAGCGGGTCGCGCCCTTGCTGGAGGGGCTCCCCCTTCCGGAGGACATGGAGGCCATTGCGGACGCCGTGATCGAGTGCCCGACCGCCGAGGAGTTCCTTCGGCGGGTGCTGGAGGGTTGAGCCCCGGACTCTCGTGACACACGACCCTGAGCGGGGAAGCCGCTTCGCACCTGAACTCAGCTTGGACTCCCAAGCCGGGAAGTCGCGAATCACGGCCGCCCAATGGGTGCCGTCGCCCCTCGACGAGACCTTCGCGTTCTTTGCCGACGCCTTCAATCTGGAGCGCATCACGCCGCCCTTCCTCCGCTTCCGCGTCATCACGCCACCGCCGATCGCCATGCGTCCCGGCACGCTGATCGACTATCGGTTGCGTCTGCGCGGAGTCCCGTTTGGCTGGCGCACCGAGATCACTGAGTGGGACCCGCCGCACGGCTTCGTCGACGTGCAGCTCAAGGGGCCATATCGGCAATGGGTGCACCGGCACACCTTTCGGGCCGAGCGCGGCGGCACGCGCATCGACGACCATGTGACCTACGCCGTCGTCTGCGGAGCCCTGACCGATCCCCTGATCGTGCGACCGGACGTGCGGCGCATCTTTGCGTACCGGCAGCGGGTGATCGGGGAGCTTCTTGGGTCCGGGCCGCACCGGGGCGGGAAGCCGCCCGCCTACTGAGGAAGCCGGTGAGCTCCGGGGCGTGGGTGCTGGTGGCACAACAATATTGCGCATGTGGACACATCATGCACCACCTGCGGTAACCGTCCACCTTCACCCCTCCTCCAACCGCCGCAGAAGGTCGTTGAGGCTTCGGCGCACCTCGCGGTTGGGATAGCCCAGACGGTACATGGGTTTGCCGCCCAGATCGAACTGGTCGACTATGGTTAGGTAGCCGGTCTGAAAGAGCACCGCCTCGACGGCCATTGCGTCGACGTCGAATGCGGAGAGCAGCTCCGCTCCGCCCATCAGCTTGCCGATCTCGGCGGAGCCCACGCCGCGCTCGACGAGCGTCCGCACGAGGAAGGTCGGCGGGCCCGTTTCGAACCAGTAGGGTCCGAATTCACGACGGTGGAGCAGGAGAAGGATGTCGACCGGGTTGTACACCTCCGCGCCGAGCCAACGGTAGCCGTGGTACCGATCACGGACCTCTTCGCGGTCGAGTCCCTCCATCTCCGGGGCGAACACGGTGTCGAGGTCTTGGTCCGTGAAGCCGCAGATGGCCGAAAACGCGGGCTCCAGCGTGATGTCGATCACGTTGTTCAGGCCGGAGAACAGAGTGCCCTTCGAGAACCTGCCGACACCCGTGAAGAAGCTGAAGCGGATGTGTGCGTCGGCGTCCTTGACGACGGCGTAGAGGCCGCCGAGCCAGTCGCGATGCGTCCGCGCTACTTCCGGCGTCGCAAGCGCGTCGAGAATGGGGCGGTCGTAGTCGTCGACGAGGACGGCGACGCGGTGGCCGGTGCCGCGGTGGATGGACTCCACCAGCGCGGCGAGCCGCTGGGCGCCGCGATCCCGTGCGACGGGCGCGTGCCACCGTCGTTCGGCGGCCTCCAGCTGCGCCTCGACGCTCGCACTCAGCGAGCCGGGATCTTGAAGACCGCCGCTCCCGAAGCTCAGCCGCACGACGGGGTGCCGCACCGACCAATCCCACCGGCGGTGCACCTCCAAGCCTCGAAACAGCGCCTCGTTCCCCTCCAGAAGCTCCTTGCAGGTGTCCACGAGCAGGCTCTTGCCGAAGAGGCGGGGCCGTGAGAGAACGTAGTGCTTGCCCTCGTCCAAGAGCCGCCACAGGTAGGCCGTCTTGTCGACGTAGTAGTACCCGCCCTCCCGGATTTCGCGGAAGCTCCGGATGCCGATGGGCAGCGTGCGCCCGGGGGCGGATGTCATCCCGCCACCCACTCCTCCACCCCGTGCGACATGAATTCCTCCAGCGGTATGCCGTCGCCGCCGACCAGCAGCGTGCGGTCCGGCTTGAAGGTGGCCGCGAACGCGGCCATGCCGGGCAGAGTCTGCCCGCCGCGGCCGCTCTTGACCTCGATCGCCGTGACGCGGCGACCTGCCCGCACCACGAAGTCAACCTCGTGGTTTCGGTTGCGCCAATAGAAGACCGTGACCGCGCCTTCGGACGCCGCATGCGTCAAGTGGGCGCCGACGGCGGATTCGACCAGTCGTCCCCAGAAGGCGCGGTCCTCTCGGGCCTGCTCGAGGGTGTGGCCTGCCAGGGCCGTCATCAGGGCGGTGTTGTGTACTTGGAGCTTCGGACTTGAGCCGCGCCGTCGCACGGGCGCCGTGGAGTACTTCTGAAGTCCGCTCAACATGCCTGCTCCCGCAAGCAGGTCGAGGTAGTGGGCGAGGGTGGTGGTGTTCCCCGCTTGGTGCAGCTGGCCGAGCATCTTGGTGTAGGAAAGAACCTGGCCGGAGTACTCGCACCCCAGCCCAAATAGGCGGCGAAGGAGGGCCGGCTTGTCAACGCGCGAGAGCAGCAGGACGTCGCGCGAGATCGCGGTCTCGATGAGCGAGTCGCGAATGTAGCGCTTCCAGCGGTGGGGCTGGGCAATCAGCGGCGCGGACGCAGGGTAGGCACCGTAGTACAGGTACTGTTCGAGGGACCAACCGAACACCCGCTTCATCTCGCCGTAGCTCCAGTGCGGCATGTGGACGATCTCGAAGCGCCCGGCGAGGCTCTCGGTGAGCGCCCGTCCGATCAGGAGCTGCGCCGATCCGGAGAGCACCACTTGGAGCGGGAGTCCGTCGCGCGTGTCCTCGTCCCACAGGCGTTTGACCGACTCGGCCCAGTTGGGGGCCTTCTGGACCTCGTCGAGTACGAGCAACGCCCCGCTCCGAGGCGTTCGCTTGGCCAGCACTCTCGCCGCGTCCCATTGCTGGGCAATCCAGGCGGGACCCCGCAGCGTGGGTTCGTCGGCGCTGGCGTAGCGGTGCGGAAGGCCCGCGTGTTCGGCGACTTGGCCGATGACGGTGGTCTTGCCGACCTGCCGTGCTCCGGTCGCGATCTGGATGAACCGGCGAGGCTCGGCCAACCGGCGGAGCAACTCATCGCCCTGTGGACGCATGTACGGCGGGTTACTCAACATGATGAGCAAACGTACGAGCGATGCTGAGCAAGGGGAAGATCCGCGGCGGGGCCCTGTGGGGGATGGATGCGCACGCGGGGGAGCTTCCGCCGGGTACACCGTCCGGCAGATTGCGGGAGGGGGATCCCCGCGCACGCGGGGGAGCTTGAGGCGCTGAAGGCCATGCGCTCCGAGCAGGGGGGGGATCCCCGCGCACGCGGGGGAGCTACGTAGAGCGGCAACGCCGGATCGTCGGCCGGGGTCTATCCCCGCGCACGCGGGGGAGCCCGCCAAATACGTGGCCGCCCTGCGCGCGATGGGGGGTCTATCCCCGCGCACGCGGGGGAGCCCGGATGAAGTGGCCGTACCACGGCTTCCAGACGGGTCTATCCCCGCGCACGCGGGGGAGCCATCCCTCGGAGATCTCGCGCCTCAACGGCAGCGGGTCTATCCCCGCGCACGCGGGGGAGCCCTCGCGAGACGAGTAAGCCAGTAATGAAAATGCGGTCTATCCCCGCGCACGCGGGGGAGCCTTCCCGGCGCTCGCCGCGAACCTCAACGCCGAGGGTCTATCCCCGCGCACGCGGGGGAGCCGGCGACCGGGTGGCGACGTGTCAACCCCAGTGCGGTCTATCCCCGCGCACGCGGGGGAGCCATGAAGCCCGTCCAGTCGGACCGGGCCAAGGGCGGTCTATCCCCGCGCACGCGGGGGAGCCTCCCAGAGCCCGCAGACCCGCGAGTTGAGGTACGGTCTATCCCCGCGCACGCGGGGGAGCCGGCGCCGGGCAACGCGGCCTTCGGCCCTCGTTGGGTCTATCCCCGCGCACGCGGGGGAGCCGACCAGTACGACTACATCGCGTTTCGCCTGATGGGTCTATCCCCGCGCACGCGGGGGAGCCATCCGGGTCGACCACTCCTCCATCGTCGGCGGCGGTTCTATCCCCGCGCACGCGGGGGAGCCGCTGTGGGACTGGCCCCACTCCGGGGGAATGCCGTTCTATCCCCGCGCACGCGGGGGAGCCCCCTGACCCGACGCGATGGGCAGGTCCGCGAACGGTCTATCCCCGCGCACGCGGGGGAGCCTGGAACATCCTGTTCTTCGCGGCGCTGGGGTTCGGTCTATCCCCGCGCACGCGGGGGAGCCGAGTCCAGCCCCTTGGTCAGCGCCATCCATCAGGGTCTATCCCCGCGCACGCGGGAGCCGCAAACGCGCGGCACGCGGAGGTGCTCGTGGTGGGTCTATCCCCGCGCACGCGGGGGGAGCCGCGGGCGGGTTGGACGACGACGACGGAGACGCGGGGGAGCCTCGATCAGCGCGGTCTTGTCCGCGTCCGGTCTATCCCCGCGCACGCGGGGGAGCCCCACGCGTCTAGGCGATCAGCGTAGCGGACGGGCGGTCTATCCCCGCGCACGCGGGGGAGCCTTCGGTAGGCTGCGGCTCCCATGGTGTCGCTCCGGTCTATCCCCGCGCACGCGGGGGAGCCATCTGGTCGGAAGTAACTTCCTCCCAGTAATCGGGTCTATCCCCGCGCACGCGGGGGAGCCCCGGCAATTCGATTGACAGCGCCGGCATAGCGAGGTCTATCCCCGCGCACGCGGGGGAGCCCCGAAATGGAATCGTTCTGCTGCAGGACGTCGCGGTCTATCCCCGCGCACGCGGGGGAGCCCCGAGCAGGAACTTGGTGTTACCGGGCATACAAAATTGCAGGAAGGCGGGCATGGAAAATGTCAGGCTTGAGGCTCGTGCCCGGAGGTTGGCCGTGGGGTGGTGTGGGAGGGCTGGTAGGGATCAGGCGAGGGTTGGCTACCATCGCGTCTCCATCGAACGAAGGAGGCGTGATGCTCGGGAGAGAGACGCGGGTGCTGTTGCGACACTACCTGGAACAGGGGATGAGCAGGGCCGCGGTGGCGCGGCGGTTCGGCATCAGCGAGCGGACGGTGTACCGCTGGATCGCGGCGGGCCAGCTGGATCGGGAGATGGACGAGAGTCCGGTGGAGTACGGACCCAGGCGGCGGCGGCCCTCGAAGCTTGATCCGTACAAGGAGATCATCGGGGCGCGGCTGGCCGAGTATCCGGAACTGAGCGCCGTGCGCCTGTACAAGGAGGTCCGGGCGGCGGGCTACGGGGGCGGCTACGACCAAGTGAAGCGACACGTGCGCGAGGTTCGGCCGCGGCCTCCGGAGGAGCCGGTGCGGCGATTCGAGACCCCTCCGGGCCACCAGGGCCAAGTGGACTTCGCGGAGTTCCGCACCCCGTGGGGCAAGCGACACGCGCTGATCGTGGTCCTCGGGTACTCGCGGCTGATGTGGCTCCAGTACTACGAGCGGCAGACGATGGCGGTGGTGATGGAGGGCTTGGAGTCGGCCTTCCGGTACTTCCGGGGCGTGCCCTCCGAACTCCTGTTCGACCAGATGAAGGCCGTCATCGTGGAAGACGACCGGAACCGCGGGGGACGGCTGGTCGAGAACCCGGAGTTCGTGCGCTTCGCGGTCCACTGGGGCTTCCGGATCCGGGCGTGTCGGCCGTACCGGGCCCAGACGAAGGGCAAGGTGGAACGGCCGGTGAGCTACATCCGCGGGAACTTCTTCTACGGTCGCGACTTCGTCTCGGACGCCGATCTCAACGCCCGGGCGCTGCGGTGGCTCGACACCGAAGCCAACGTGCGCATCCACGGGACGC
The DNA here is from genome assembly GCA_965221265.1 of Longimicrobiales bacterium. Taxonomy (GTDB): domain Bacteria; phylum Gemmatimonadota; class Gemmatimonadetes; order Longimicrobiales; family Gaopeijiaceae; genus BD2-11. The sequence goes on from OZ244873.1 coordinate 2,339,269, forward strand.
TGAGGGAGCGGCCGGTGGACCGCTACGAGACCGAGCGGCCGCATCTGACGCCCTTGGCCCGTTGGCCCTACCGCCGGGTGATCCCCCGGTCTACGGGGCCGGGACGGCGGCGGCCCGAGGCGGCGGCGCTGCCGCCGCGATTCGACGTCGAGCGTCGTCCGCTGGCCGAGTACGCTCGGATGACGGAGGGTGGGGGGTGAGCCGGCCGTCGCGCAGGGAGCGGATCGCGGCTCAACTCGCCGACCTCAAGATGCCCGGCGCGCTGGAGGCGCTGGACGGTGTGCTTGCCGGGGTCGACGGAGGGAGTGCGACCGCGGGCGAGGCCATCGAGCGGCTTCTGGCCGCCCAGATCGGGCTGCGCAACGGCCGCCGCCTCGAGGCGGCCATGCGGTCCAGTCGACTGCCGTACGTGAGAACCGTGGCGGACTTCGACTTCTCCTTCCAGCCATCGATCAAGCGCGAGCAGATCGACGCGCTCCACGAACTCGGCTTCGTGGAACGGAGGGAGAACGTCGTCTTCCTCGGCCCGCCCGGGGTCGGCAAGACGCACCTGGCCATCAGCCTGGCGATCGCCGCGGCCGAACGCGGACGCAAGATCTACTTCGGGTCGCTCACGGACCTGGTGAACTCGCTCGAGGAGGCGAAGGCCGCGGGTCGACTCGAACGCCGACTCAAGACCCTGACCCACCCGGCGCTCCTCGTCGTCGACGAAATCGGATACCTGCCGGTGACCCAGAGTGGCGCCATTCTCTTCTTCCAACTGATCAATCGCCGCTATGAGCGCGCCTCGACGGTCCTTACCTCGAACAAGGGCTTCGAGGAGTGGGGTCGCATCCTCGGCGACGAAGTCATGGCCGCCGCCCTGCTCGACCGCCTCCTGCACCGCTGCCACATCGTCAACATCCGGGGCAACAGCTACCGCATGCGGCACCACGCCGAGCTCTCGAAGGCCATCCACCCCCTTGCCGGAACCCGAACAAACCCCAATTCCCCGGGCGAGGAGCCCGGGTCATGAGTGCCACTCGGCTCCCGGCCCGCTGCCCCGCTCCGGTCGCGTCGCTCCCTACGCGGGGCAGCGCTTGGACCCTGACATTTTCCATGCCCAAGACCCTGACATTTTCGATGCCCATTGACACTTGGCGTGGCCCCACCAGCCCGGTCTATCCCCGCGCACGCGGGGGAGCCTCGATCAACGGCGGCGCGTCGAGGATCTTCATGGGTCTATCCCCGCGCACGCGGGGGAGCCAAGCCGGACGGCGCGGAAGTGATGCCGCGAGACGGTCTATCCCCGCGCACGCGGGGGAGCCGCGGTCCCGAACCTCGTACTCGGGCAGAAGACGGGTCTATCCCCGCGCACGCGGGGGAGCCGGCTCGAGCTCCCACAGCTGGTTCGAACCCAGCGGTCTATCCCCGCGCACGCGGGGGAGCCACTGTGGTACTGGCTCTACGATCAACCCGGGCGGGTCTATCCCCGCGCACGCGGGGGAGCCCCACGCGTCCACACGCGCGGCGTAGGCCACGGCGGTCTATCCCCGCGCACGCGGGGGAGCCACCCACGTCCCGTCCCGGTAGGCGAATCTCAGGGGTCTATCCCCGCGCACGCGGGGGAGCCGCCCCGCACGGTGATGGTGTACCGGGTGGCGTCGGTCTATCCCCGCGCACGCGGGGGAGCCCCGATCATGACGCGGCACGGGCTGTCGTGGAGCGGTCTATCCCCGCGCACGCGGGGGAGCCTGTCGGTGTCGTGGTCATCATCACCTCCTGAGGGGTCTATCCCCGCGCACGCGGGGGAGCCACCTTAAATCGCGCGTCCTGGGACCAGACGTGCGGTCTATCCCCGCGCACGCGGGGGAGCCCTTCCCGTCCGCCAAGAGCCCCTGTACGACGAAGGTCTATCCCCGCGCACGCGGGGGAGCCCCTACGGTAGCTAGGGCCGGGGCAACGCGGTCGGGTCTATCCCCGCGCACGCGGGGGAGCCCCCGTTGAGCCGGCCATCGTCGCTCGTGACGGCGGTCTATCCCCGCGCACGCGGGGGAGCCGGTCACGCTGAGCCACATCGAGGGCAAGTCCAGGGTCTATCCCCGCGCACGCGGGGGAGCCCCTTGCGACATTTGTCCCCCCCCCCTACTCGGGGGTCTATCCCCGCGCACGCGGGGGAGCCCACGATCATGCGGAGCCCTTCTCGCCCGTGGTGGGTCTATCCCCGCGCACGCGGGGGAGCCCTTCGTAGTTACAGCGCTGGTATTGATATCCCAGGTCTATCCCCGCGCACGCGGGGGAGCCCCATGCGTCTAGGCGATCAGCGTAGGCCACAGCGGTCTATCCCCGCGCACGCGGGGGAGCCAAGCTGGCCAGCGCACCTCTGGGACCAGTGGGCGGTCTATCCCCGCGCACGCGGGGGAGCCGAGCTACCGGACTGCTCCACCCCGCGACATGGCGGTCTATCCCCGCGCACGCGGGGGAGCCCGCAAGGCCGGCACGTCCACGTCCATTCGCCGGGGTCTATCCCCGCGCACGCGGGGGAGCCCTGATCTCGGCGCAGGAGGACGAGTACCGGTCGGGTCTATCCCCGCGCACGCGGGGGAGCCGGCCCCGGCATGTGCTGCTTGAGCGCCTGGACGGGTCTATCCCCGCGCACGCGGGGGAGCCCGACTGGCCAATGGGGATTCACGTATTCACCGCGGTCTATCCCCGCGCACGCGGGGGAGCCACGCTCGATCAGGTCGAGGCGAGCCTGAGGGACGGTCTATCCCCGCGCACGCGGGGGAGCCCCGTGGTGGGCGTTCCACGCGCTGTTCGTCGCGGGTCTATCCCCGCGCACGCGGGGGAGCCGCGATGTCGCCGATCTCCGAGTCCGACGGCTTGGGTCTATCCCCGCGCACGCGGGGGAGCCGGGCGCGTGCTCGCGCGCGGCGCGCCTGTCAAGGGTCTATCCCCGCGCACGCGGGGGAGCCTGGAAGCCGGCGGTGAACTCCTCGAACTGGCACGGTCTATCCCCGCGCACGCGGGGGAGCCGAACCCGCCGTACCGCCCCAGCGTCTTCGTGAAGGTCTATCCCCGCGCACGCGGGGGAGCCTGGCTACGGTGGCGTGCGTCATGTCGTGCTCCCGGTCTATCCCCGCGCACGCGGGGGAGCCTCGCGCGCGGTCCCGTACGCGCCCTTCGCGACGGGTCTATCCCCGCGCACGCGGGGGAGCCTCTCGCGAGCGTCGCCGGATCGGCGGAAATGACGGTCTATCCCCGCGCACGCGGGGGAGCCCGTCGTGGATGGCGGTTTGGATCGCATTCCTCGGGTCTATCCCCGCGCACGCGGGGGAGCCTGACTCGGAGATCGTGGTTCGCGACTCAACGACGGTCTATCCCCGCGCACGCGGGGGAGCCTCTTGTGGAAGGAGAAAGAATCGACTATATATTTAAGGTTAAGTATCCTCACAAGGTGAGCTTGAGATGGGGGTCGAGTCAGAAGGGAAGATCCTCGTCACCCCATTGCGGGACGGTGAAGTCGTTAGGTTGTTCGGGCTCACCGGATAGGGTCCTTACAAGCAGCACGCCCTCCGCATCCGCAATCTGCCTTGGCGGTGTCCCAAGGTGACGCAGGCGCAGGTGCCCTGACGCCGAGAGGTCCCTGTGGATCATCACGATTCGGCCCCTCCCGAGAGAAGCGTGCCATCGCGCCAAGACCGACCACACCCTCGCACGAACACCCTTCGGCAAGTCGGGCGAGAGATAGACTCCCGGCGACACTTCCAGCATCGTGGATGCGAGAAAGCCTCGGTATCGTCCCTCCACGCCACGTGTCACGACCACGGTCATGGCCATCAGGTTCCCTCTGAGTCCTCGAAGAGGACCTTGATCTTGGCGATCATCTTGGGAATGGTGCGTTCCGCTCGGAGCGTTGCTCCCGTCCGCCGTCTCGTCTGGCGCTCGATGTCCTCATGCGGTCTCTTCATGACCTCCTTGACAGCTCGGAACGCGCAGGGAACCAGCACCGAGTCACGAAAGAGATCGGCGATGTCCAGGACGAAGGACTGGCTCGGGTCCTCGTGAACGAATCCGAGCTGGGGAATCGTGGCGGTGGCCGCGACCGCAACCGCAGCCGCAGCTTCCACGGCGCTGGACGCGTGGTTCAGAGCCTGGTTGGGCAAATCCGCAGCGTTCGGAGCAGTACGATCATAACGACGTCCCCGCCACTCGATGCCGACTTGCTGGGCGGCGAGTCGGTATGTTTCTCGCATTCGGGCACCCTCGATACCGCGCAGCGCGGCGATATCTCGGTGTGGCAACGACTCTCCCAACCGCCAAGCGTACATGCGCCGAGCTACGTCCAGCCGCTTGTCTGGGTCCGCCCAACTCCGGGCTTGCCGGCGGGCGAGACCCGAGCGTCCCGACATGAGCGGCGGTGCGGTGTACAGGCGAACGCCGTCTTCCCCCACTGCCGCCATCGCCGTACCGTGACGTGCGAGTAGCCTCAGGGCATCTTGACTTACGGTTGATCCCGGGCCGAGGAGAATCATTGACACGGTCTGGAACGGAATGGTGTAACGGCCTTCTGCAAGCGGATCGTTTCGCGCGGCACCCACCTCCCTCGCGAAGGACAGAGTGCCGTCTCTGACGGTAAGCGCACCCCGAGAGAGCCAGAGGAGCCCGTGCCTGTCCGCATGGGGAATGCGAGCGGAATCAAGGCCGAGTCGTCCGGACAGCATGAGGTTAGGACGTCCGAGGTGCCGTGCCCGGCGGTCGCAGGATCAGCATCCCGTACCCATATGCACGGTGCCTACCCACACCTCGCCGCAGCCTGTCCACAAACTCAGCCGGATCCTGCACCACGAATTCTCCATGCATGGTGGCATCGGGGCCCTCAGGCCCCCTGTTGTCTCCACGGACCGCGCGTGAGCGTCGAAAGTTCGCCAGACGGCAGCTACGCGCATTCACTTCGGCCACGTCGGCTAGTCTCTCATCAAGCCACCGGGCATACACCGCTTCCCTGGAGATTCCCTTCGCGCTCTCATTGTTTGGATGCCAGCCGTCGGGTGAGCGGCGCAACAGCTCGTGCCTAAAGGCGTCGATCTCACTCCCTTTGCGCAGCACGCCACCCGACTGGGAGTCGCGGACGTCGCGTCCAAGTCGGCGAATGGGACGGATGCGCACGTCGAAGCCGAGCCGCTGCCCAACTCGGAAGCGATGGGGCATTGCCTTGGTGGCAAGGTCGTCAAGGCCGAGAACGTCGAGAGAGTCCGGGGTTCCCACGGCCCGCGCGACGTCGATCAGTTGCCGTTCGTCCTGATCGCAATAGGCATAGAGGGTTCCTTTCCTTGCGCGTGCGGACCTGATCAACCGAAAGGGCTGCAGGACTCGCTGCCCGAACACACCGGAAAGGAGAATGTGAAGCGCATAGCCTTCGTCGAACGCGCCCCGCCGAATGAGTTGACGACTCCCCGCCCAGCGCGCGAACGCCGTCCAGTCGATGGGGAGATACACCATTCGAGTGGTCATGGGCGGACCCTCCCTTCTCCTAGGAGCCTGCCTCGACAAACTCGGCGTGCCCCGCCATGCAGGCCGCTATCCCAGTTTCGTTCGTCGGTGATCGCCAGAGTGACGTCGGATTGGTCGGTTCCCTCGGACAAGGGCCACACGGCCTCGCACTGCATGCCTTCCGGGGCGATGCTGCAGAGCGCGTCCACGAGGGGTTGATCGACGACCCAACCCCGAAAGATGGCCGTCGTGGGAAGACACGGCTTGCGCCCGATGAACAGGGGGCGGGCCGGCCGTCGGAGCGCGGATGCGAGGTCGTCCAGTGTGGGTTCGGCGTGCTCCGGCTCGAGCCGAAGGACCACCGAGAGACGGAGGTCGGCGTGGTAGTCGCGCCAGCGCTGATGAGATCCTCCGTATGTGTTGGCCCCACCAGCACGACCGATGGGCCTTCCTCGCGTGCTCCAAGCCTTGTCAGCCTTCGCAAGCTTAGCAGTCTGGTAGTCGGTGAACCGACGCAGCGAGGGGTCGGCGTCGTGGACGGCCCCGAACACGATTCGTTGTTGGAGATCCTGGTGTTGAGATCGCATCGCCCGCGTCCACCCCAGCGCGTTGGCCAGCATTCCGGTGAGCATGGAACGGGACGGAAAATCCCATGTCACCCCGTGGGCGTCTATGGCTTCGCCCCCAAACGAAGCGAGAGGGGCCTCGAAGCGCATGTGCATCCAGCGCGTCACCTGACCGCACCCTCGCGCAGGGCATCGCCCGCCCAGTTCGCCAAGTCTGGCAACGACAACCTGACCGCGCCTGGCATCGCTGCCCCACTGAGCGTCATGACCCTTCTGGCCTCTCCACTTCCGTAGGCATCGTCGAGCCTCTCCATGTGTTGATGCAAGGCTGATTCCGCAGCTTCGGTAGATCCCTGTTCGCAGGGCCTTCGGAACGCTTCTCCAAGGCTGCGAGGCTGGCGGTCGCCAGCTTCGACCAGCATCCAGCTCGCGTATCCGTAGGGCGCGGTCGACCCCAGCTTGGCACCGGGCGTGACGGTCGCGATGAGATGAACGAGCCTGCGGCAGATCTCCCCAGCCATGTCCGCCATGTCGTCGCCACCAAGATTCCGCAGGAGAGTCTCTCGATCCACCACGACGTAGCCGTAGAATAGCCCGGAGGTGAGCTCGGTTTCCCCGATGTGGTCGGCACCGGGATCGTCTTCTGCCCGCCTCAGGTCGTCCACCACGGTGAAGTAGTCGCTCTCGCTTTCCTCGCTGTGCACGGTGAAGGCGTGGGCCACATGCAGGGCCGCATCGATGTTGGCTTCCACGTCGGCGGTGACCATCCGTCCGAAGAGCGCGGCCGCGAGTCCGCCCGGTAGCGTCGTTTGTTCGCGCATGGCCTTCATGTTCGCCTTGGACGATTTCGTCCACGCCTTGAGTGCCTCCTTGGCCTCCGGTAGCGACATCTCGGCGAACCGCCGCGCTTCCGCGGCCAGCCAGGCGATCTCCGGCTCTCCAAGGAGCAGCGGCTGGCGATTGCTCTTCGTGTCTCCCTTGTCTCCGTACACCGCCTTCTGGAACGTCTCCTCGATCACGGCCATGAGTTCCTCGTCGAGGCCAGACTCCCGCAGGGGACCCATCACCCTGAGCGTCACGATTTCGCGTGAACGGATTGCGGTTGTGGCACCGTCGATCCGGACAAGCGAGTCGACGCTGTCCGCCACCCGCCAATGCCTCTTCAGGCATTGCGACGAAATGCGGGTTCGCATGTGCCCTCCGTAGAGAATGCGCTTGGCCAACCCGGAGTCGTCCCGGTTGAGCAGCACTGCGGGATAGCCGTGCAGGCTGTGGACTTGAAGAAAGCGTGCATCGGTCATGAGGTTCGTTCCTCCTTAAGTGACTTGGCCGCTCTTGCGGCGCGCGTATAGTACTTGCGTGCGACGAGCTGGTCTTGGGATTCGTGCTCGTAGAGGACGAACCTCGCCAGAGTGCGCAGGTCAAAGCGGATCGGTCCACCCGCCGCTAGGCGCCGGCACGTTCGGATCATCAGGTCGCGGCGCATCTCTCCCTTGGCGGCGAGAAGCCTTGCAAGCCTGAGCTCACTGATGCCGGACTGCTGGAGCGCCTCACCCATCGGGACCGCACCGTCATGAGCCCAACTCTTGTCCGCGTCTCGGCCTTTGGGCGTCAAGATTGCGATCGCCTGAATCAGCGCGGCCCATCGCTTGAAGCCTTCGCCGGTCTCGTCGATTGAGTTGCGAGCGAGCAGGTCCCAAAACGGAGCAGCCCCGGATCCGGCCAACGGGTCGCGTCTCAGGGCCGCAGCCGAGCCCGGATCCAGCCGGCTGATCTGCCCCGCGATGGAAAGGACGACGGGTACGATGTCACGGCGTCTGTCCGTCGCGGGTGGTTGGTGTCCAGTTCTAGTCGCCATGGTCTTCCTCTCCGCGGGTCTCTCCGAACAGCCCGTCCAAGTCGATGAAGCTGGACTTGTTCAGGATTCCCCAGAACCCGCTCTCCGCACGAGCTCTTGCCCGGTGCATGTGAATCTTGGCACAAGGAACGCTGCCGTGTGCTTCCTTCAGTAGTTCCCTCGCGCGGCCGACCAGCATCTTGGTAAACCGCCGCTTGTATTCCGGTCTCTCCGACTCACGGCAGTCGAACCGCTCCTGTAGAGCCGTGAAGAAGTGGACGTCAACGGCGTGGTCGAAGCGTCGCGAGAATGGGTACGCCTTCTCGCGGTCGGCCTTGCCCAGGTCGCTTGCGTCCTTTCCGCCGCTTGCAAGGATCGCGACCGCGAATCGGAGGGCCTTGGCGATGTCCGCCACTTCGGCCAGTTGATCGCGGGCTAGACTCTTGAGCTCGTCCCGTCGGGAGCCGAACAACAGCGCTCCCGCAGCCCTATTGCCGAACACGATGTCGGACCGTTCGTGGTAGCCTTCCGTCTTGCCCTGCCCGCTCGCGACCCCACGGGCGACGAGCCGCCAATTCGCGTTGCCGCTACGGGGAATCTTCATCGCGGCCGAGTGGCGGTACTTCGCGTCATCCAAGAGCATCTCGGCGAGGCGGTCATAGCGGAAACCGACCCGAGAGATCGAGAGCGCCTTCCGGTCCGCACTTGACACGGGCGTCCAGTGATCCCCGACATTGCCGTGGGCGGCCTTGGCTGCTATTCGAGCAGCCTTGGACGTTGCGCTGCGACTCGCCATGCGACCGTTCGGCAACCTGAACAGGCGCACGCGCCGACAGATTTCGATGAAGTAGGGATCAAGCTCGCCCCGCGTTAGCGCTATCGGCGTCGTTCCATCCCATGGCTCCGTCCACACCAAGGCGATACCATCGTCTGGCCGGAAGTAGTCGGGGTATCCCTGCTCTCCCTGAAGGAGGGCACTCCGGTGCGACAGCATGGTCCCGATGTCGTGCTTCAGGTGTCCACCTGGTCCGGAGGCAAACGGCGCGAGGCCGATACAGGGCCGTGACGAGTACCCGCCGTTCATGCGAGCGATGCCGTGGTTTCCCGCACCGCCGTAGCCGCCCATGGTCTGGAGGCAAATCAGCGCGAAGATCCAGTCGTCGAGCCGGTTGCTCGAGCCCACGGACGCCTTCACGTCGTGGTTCTTGGACACGACGAGTACGTCCAGATCGTCAGGCGTGCGAATGTCCTTCTTGTAGTCGGCGATGCCGGCAGGCGCGGGGCACTGCATGAAGGCGGGCTTCGACGAATCCGCCACGACCAACGACCAAGGCTCGTCATCTGGGAAATCTGGCGTTAGCGCCCGGAGCAGCTCGCGCCAAGTCTCGCCGTCCTCGGGAAGCTCTTCGCGCCCCGCTTGGTGGAGCGCTATCGCTCCGAGCTGCGCCAGGAAGGCGTGCCACGCGTGTCGCTGATGGGGACGTAGTGCAGGGAACCCGACCACCTCGTCGGCCATCATGGCTTCGTAGACCTGGGGGAGCGAGCACCAGGGCCGAGAGCCATCGTCGCGGTCTACCCGGATGACCGGATCGGAGAGGAGACTGTTCATGGCTGTGGCCCAGCCGCTCCACACCCCGCCGTTGCGGGGAAGCGCCCTTCGCCTTCGCACCCCGTCGCCGAAGATGACGGACAATCCCCGAATCCCAATCGGGGCAAGCGAATCAATCGGTGGTTCATGTCCTCCCTCGTGTGTCGGTCATGAGTCTCAAACATTGCGATCAACCCGTAGCACATGATGAATTGTAAGAAAGGTGCTTCGTGCCGTCAACCCCCCCGCCCACCGGCCCTCTGGATTCCCAGTCGTCCGTACCAGAAGCTGTGCCCCCCCACCGTCAAGACCAGGCCTCGCTCCTCACGCCGCGCGCCTGCTGCTTGGCTCGATATCGCGCGCGCGTTCTCGATCTCCTCCCGCGTCGGCCATCCGCCCTTCCCGCCCTTCCCCAGAAACAGATGTGCCGGAAGGTTAAACGTTTTCACTGGCTTGCCGAATGGCCCCGCAATAGCCTCCATGAGCCGGATCCGAGGCCCATCGTCGCCAAGGCGCGTGCGAACCCGGTCATCAGCATCCGGAAAGGTGACCTCGGAGAACGACTTTCTTCGGTCTAGGGCATGGCCTTGAGCCACCTTGCGTTCCGCCGCCGTCTTCCCCTCCACATCGAGGGCTCCACCCTTCCAGTCCTCGGATTCCTCCTCGAGGGCGGCCAGCCTGTCCCGGTGCGTCCCTTCCTCCACCAGCATCCGGTTCATCGCGGGAATCTCCCAGTTGCCATGCTCCGCCACCAACCGCCGGGTGAGCTCCAGTACCCGAAGGTCGCGATAGACTCCTCCGGAGCGTGACATGCCGAGACCGTACCGCAACAGCCCGCCCCTCGCCAAGGGGGTCTGAGGGACCAGCGTCACGCAGCGTGGCTGCTCGAAACCGCTGGGTCGCTCCCTGGAAGCGTGCCGATGCAACCGACCGATCCGCTGTAGAAGCACATCGACCGGGCAGAGGTCCGTGACCAGCAGGTCCGCGTCGATGTCGAGCGACTGTTCCAGCGTTTGCGTGCCGATCACGATGCAGCCCCCGCTGGTGCTCTCCGTTCCGAGCGCCTCGGTCACGGCTCGATCCAAGAGCAGTCTGTCTTCCGCCGCGAAACGGCTGTGATGAAGCGCTGGGCCGCCGGCGAGCTGCAGAAGGAGATCTTGGCCGCGCTGGTCGCAACCCTCCCGAAAGACGGCTTGCGCCTGCCCCACGGTGTTGCGAATCACTAGGACCCTCGCCCCCCGGCGGGCCTCTCCGATCGCGTGCTCGGCAATGCGGGCCGGGTTTTCAAGGATCGGCTCGGACGCCATGGCTACGGTGCGCCGATAGCTTCCCCGCTCGATTCGCTCCCGGCGGGGGGCTCCCCGCAGGTCCGAAACCGTCAGGACCGGGTAGGGCACCCCGCAGGCATCGCTCAGTGGTGTGCGTTTCCGCCCGCGACGGCTGGCCCACGGGACTTCCAACCCGTCGCGTGCCTCGGAGCCCAATGTGGCGGACATCAGCATGGCGTGGCCCCCAATCTCCAAATGGCCACGCAGCACCGCCTCAAGTATCTCGGTCATGTATGCGTCGCTGGCATGGACCTCGTCGACCACCAAGAGGCTGCGCGCAAGCGCCGACCCGCGGAAGTGCGACCACTTCACCTGCAACGCCGAGAGCAGGGCTTGGTCGACCGTACCGACCGCGGCCGGAGCGCTCAGAAACTTGCGGGCGCTCTCGGCGGACCATCGGGCCAACCGCTCCGCCTCCCTCGGATCGTCGCCCCAAGTCACCTCCCAGCCAGCTTGGCGCTGGCCATGGGCTTCTCCGGCTTGGATGTAGCCCGGCACAGCCAGCACAGTACCGCAGCGAGCCTCCCTCGGAAACACTCGCTTCAACGCGTCATCGACCCGCGCATGGAGCTGAACAGCGGCCGCGCGCGTGGGAAGGGCGAAGTACAGGCCATCCACCCGGCCCGCCTTCCACAGTTTCGCAAAGCGCCAGATCGCCGCTTCGGTCTTGCCGGAACCCGTCTCGCTCTCGAGGACCAGCAGTGGACAATCGAGCGGTGCGTTGGCAACCGTGGCCTGAAGGGGCCTCGGCTTCCAAGTGCTGCCAAAGAGGTCCTGAAACCCCACCCGTACTTGTCCGGCTTTCCAGCCCGAGCGTCCAAGTGAGAGGGCGGTCACGGCCCTCGCGGCCTGCTTGCGAGCATGCGCGAGGTAGCCGGGATCACGCTCGGGTACCGGGCAAAAGAGCTCCTCGTTGGAACCAACCTGATCGGCGAACACCACCATCCCGGCGAACAGGTGTGCGAGCTGGGGGGATTCAGGGAGTGGGGGGCCGTGACGAAAGGCCTGCGGATACCACTCGCGAGCGCGCTTCAAGAGGTCGCGTCCCGCCGTGATCGGATCGTATCCGTCAAGGGGCTTCCAGACTCGCTCCGGCCCCGGACCTTCCAGCTCGTACCCCGAGACGGGACGACCATGATGGGCGAGCGCGGCACGCAGGAGCTGGTCCACCCCGGGTCCCCAGCTAACGAGAGCCTGTTCCAAGCCGATTCCTCGACGGACCTCGGGGCGGTTGCAGGCCCAGAACGCGGCCTTGAGATGACCCTTGGGTCTGGTCTGGAACTGGAAGTTCGTGGAGATCTTGCCGAAGTCGTGCAGGAACGCGAGGACGACAAGTCGTGCAAGCGTCAATTCGTCGAGACCGCCGGACTCAGCCGCGCGGTCGAAGCGAGCGCGGACCACGGGCTCCGCCAGCAGCGCCTCGAAGCATGCCGCGACATCTGCGGAGTGGTGCTCGAGGTGGTGGGTGACCCCGGTGGCCTGATCCTGCTTTGCCCATGGGAAATGCCGTCGATTGATCATACTCGTGGTGTTCGATCTCATCGGCCACGGAGCCTCCCATGCAGCCACCCCAGCGCCACCCCCGCCGTCTTTCCCGATCCCGTGGGCGCGACCAACACCTCCGGCCACTCGCCCTCCGCGAACGCCCGCTGCCAGGCGTAGGGCGATTCCCCCTCCCCCCCACCGAAGGCCGCACGGAAGAGCGCGTCGAAACCTTGGTGTTGGAGACCCGCGGTGGAGTCGCGCACTCCTCATCTCCCGTATGCGGCAAGCGACGCCGGCCCGCGCCTCGCCCACGCTGGCCCACGACCGACCTCAATGCTAGTCTCATCCCCGGCGGCCGGCGAGTGGGTGGTTCGCGCGGCGTCCATCGAGCGGGGTGCGTCAGGATCCGACACGAGCGGGGCACGAATGGCATGAGCCGGACACGAAGATCTTCCCCACGTCCCAATCCCCGCCGCCGAAGCCTGGGCCGCCACATCCTCTCGACCCTCTGGATCTTCGCGGCCTGCGCGCCCCCCTTCCAAGTCGAGGAGGCCACCATCGCCGACATCCATCGCGCGATGGAGGAGGGACGCCTCACCGCCGAGGAGCTGGTGCGGAGCTACCTCGACCGCATCGAGGCCTACGACCGGCGCGGGCCGCATCTCAACTCCATCATCACCGTGAGCGAGTTCGCGCTCGGGCGGGCGCGCGAGCTGGACGCCGCCTTCGCCGAGTCCGGCTTCACCGGCCCGCTGCACGGCATCCCGGTGATCGTCAAGGACAACTACGACACCCACGACCTGCCCACCACCAACGGCACCCTCGCCTTCCGCGGCGCCATCCCGCCCGACGACGCGTTCCAGGTGCGCAGGCTGCGCGAGGCGGGCGCCATCATCCTGGCCAAATCGAACCTGGCCGAGTTCGCCTCCAGCGGGGCGTTCACCCTCAGCTCGGTGCTCCCCGGCTACTCGCGCAACCCCTACGACCCGACCCGGGTGACGGCGGGGTCGAGCGGGGGCACCGGGGCCGCGGTGGCCGCCAACTTCGGCGCCGTGGGTTTGGGATCGGACACCGGCAGCTCCATCCGCGGGCCCGCCTCCCACCAGGCGTTGGTGGGGTTTCGCACCACCATGGGGCTCACCAGCCGGGACGGCATCGCGCCCCTGAGCGCCGCGCGCGACGTGGGCGGCCCCATGACCCGCACGGTCGCGGACGCGGTCGCGGTCCTGGAGGTGATCGCGGGGCCGGACCCCGCGGACCCGGTCACCTTCGAGAGCGAGGGACGCATTCCCGACGACTACCGCCGGTTCCTGGACGCCGACGCGCTTCGCGGGGCGCGCATCGGGGTGTTGCGGCAGCTGTTCGAGGAGGCGCGCGACTACGACGATCCGCGCGCGCCCGGGAGCGGGGTCGTGGTCCCCGGCGAGGAGGAGGGTGCGGGGGACGGAGAGTCTGAAGGGGACGTAGAGCGAGGGGGAGAGGGAGAGCGTGGGGGGGACGAGCCTTCGGCGGGGGATGGGCGGGTGGAGGAGGAGGGCCAGGGGGACGAGGTGGGGCCGGCGGACGATGAGCCCGCGGACGAACCCACCACCATCCACCCCGAGGTGCTGCGCTTGATGGAGGGGGCGCTTGACGACATGCGCGCCGCCGGCGCCATCATCGTGGACCCCGTCGAGATCCCGGACCTGGACAGCCTCCGGGGCGCGTTCCCGAGCATCAGCCGCCTCAGGCACGACTTCGAGAAGTACCTCGCGACCCGTCCCGAACTCAAGTTCAAGACGCTCGACGAGGTGGTGGAGTCGGGGGACTACCACCCGTTCCTGCGCGCCAGCCTGGAGCGCAACCGCGAGGTCGACTACGTGCCCGAGGAGCACGAGGACTATCCGCGGTATCTGGAGACGCGGGAGCGTCTGCGCGACGCCGTGCTCGCCGCGATGGAGGAGCATGAGGTCGATGTCCTCGTCTATCCCACGTACAACTATCCGCCCCGCCTGATCGGCGACGAGAACACCACGTACGGCGCGAACAGCTCCATTCTCTCGCCCCCGACGGGATTTCCCGCCTTCAACGTGCCCATGGGATACTCGTTCGGAAGGCTTCCGGCGGGGCTTCAGCTGCTGGGCCGACCCTTCGACGAGCCCACCCTCATCGGCGTCGCCCACGCCTACGAGCAGGCGACGCGACACCGCCGCCCGCCGCCGTTCACGCCTCCACTGGGGCGGTGAGTTCCGACCGCGCCGCGCGCCGCGCAGCCGCAACGTCGTCCGAGTCAGGTGTTGACGCCCCCAACAAGGGCGGCGAGTTACGTCCGCCCTTCCCGCCGGGGCCGCTGGAGGCCGCCCAATTCCCGTGGCGCCGCGCGATGAGCTCGACCAATCCCGGCGGCGGGGCGCGGAGGTACCTGCGTCACCGCGGAGTGTATCACGGCCATGGGAATCCACGCGGACGGGGGAGGGAGTCCATGTCCAGCCGAGCCGGCGCGGGTGCGGGATGGGTCGGGGCATGGAGGTATTGGGTCCTCCCGATCGCGGTCCTTTGGGTTGCGGCGCCGAGGGGTGTGGCGGGCCAGTCGAGCACCGCCGTCGACCGGATCCGGGAGGCCGATCGGGGGGTGGTGCGGGTCGTCACCCACCTTCCCGGCGGCGTCGGCACCGGCAGCGGGTCGGTGGTCGCCGAGGGCCACGTGCTCACCAACCATCACGTCGTGGATGGCGGCGCGCGCCATCAGGTGGTGTCGGCACACACCGGGGGGATGCGGGATGCCCGGGTGCGGTGGACATCCCCCGAGCTGGACCTGGCCGTGCTCCAGGTGGATGGCTTGGAGCTGCCGCACATGCTGCTCGGGACGATGCCGCTGCGTACCGGCGAGCCCGTCTGGGCGGTGGGTTTTCCCGGCGTCGCCGATGCGCTCACGGGCAACATGTCGCTGCGGACGACCCTGACCCGGGGCGTCATCGGGCGGCTGTACCGGTCCCCTTGGGATGTCGCGCGCGGAGGAAGGGCGCTGGACAAGATCCAGCACGACGCGGCCATCAACCCGGGCAACAGCGGAGGACCTCTGATCTCCGACTGCGGCATGGTGGTGGGGGTGAACACCGGCGGCGCCCGGGCCTCGCAGGGCATCTTTCTGGCCTCCCGGATCACCGAGGCCGTGCCCGAGCTCAGGGCGTTGGGCCTTTCCGTTGCCACGGCCGACGCGCGGTGCGCCGAGGACGAGGCCACCGCCGCGCGCGAGGCGGCGGAAGCGGCGGCGGGTGCGGCGGCCGAGGCCGCGCGGGTGGCCGCGGGCGCGGTGACCGAGGCGCGGGAAGTGGCGGCCAGCGCGGCCGCCGAGGCGGCGGGATCGGCGGTGGAGGCGGCCGAACGGCGCATCGAGGCGACCGAGGACCGGGTCGCCCTGGCCCTGTGGATCACGCTGGGCATGGGGGCCGTCCTCTTTCCGGCCATCGCGCTCCTGACCATGCGCGAGCCGCGCCGGGAAGTGGTCCGCGTCGTGGAGCGCGCGTCGAACAAGGCCCGCGACCGGGGCGCGAATCGGGCGTCCGGGCTCTACCTGCCGTTCAGGTACTTCGCTCCGGGTCGTGGATGGGCCCGCGGGCGTGCCGAGGCCGCGCTCCCCGACCTCCGCTTCGTGCGCGACCCCTCCGGCCCCGACTCCGCGCCCATTGACATTCGCGTGGACGGTCGTGGCCTCCGAGCCGCCGACGGCGGGTTCGTGATCGGTCGCGCGTCGGATCTGGCCGATGGGATCGTCGCCGACCCGGCGGTTTCCCGACGTCACGCGCGGGTGGTCCGCAAGGGCGGGCGGTTCTTCATCGAGGACCTCGACTCGCGCGAGGGAACGTGGGTCGACGGCGAGAGGCTGGCTCCGTTCACGCCGCACAGGATCGAGCCCGGGGCGGAGGTGCGGTTTGGCGCGGGGCCGCCGATCACGTTGCGGCGGGCGGGAGGTGGGACGAGCCGGTAGCGGGATGGCGGCTGCGACGCCGCGGCCCCGAACGCTTTCTCGGGCTTTGCCCGGCGCCAGTGGGGGTGGCCCGAAGACCTACCTCATCGCGACCCCTCGGCAGGGCGTTGCAAATTCGGAAAAGCAACATCTTGTTGCATTATCCGAAATGCAACACCGTACGGAGGGTCTGTCGCGACAATGTATGGCGGTGGCCACGCCGCTCGAATGCCGGGAGTGCCTGCGGACGGCCGTGCCACGCCCGAACCCCCTCTCAAACCTCGCGCGGCGCCAGCGGTGGGGGCCCGAAGACCTCGGCCACGAACTCGGTCGCCGGGCGGGCGGCGAGCGCCGCGGCGGAACCGCGTTGGACGATTCGCCCCGCTTCGATCACGCACACGTCGGCGTCGAGGGCCACGATGTCGTGGATGTCGTGGGTCACCACGAGGGCCGGCACGGCGCGCTCCAGGAGGCGTTCCGCGAGACGTCGCCGCAGGGTCCGGCGCGCGGCGGCGTCCAGCGCGGCCAGCGGTTCGTCCAGCAGCAGGATGCGCGGTTCGGTGACGAGGGCGCGCGCCAGGGCGACCCGTTGGCGCTCGCCGCCGGAGAGCGTCGCCGGCCAGCGCCGCGCCAGGTGGTCGGCACCCATTCGTTCGAGCATCGCGAGCGCCGTGGCTCGGTCGCCGTTCCCGCGCCCGCCCGCACCCGACAGGCCGAACCGGACGTTGTCCAGAACGCGCAGATGGGGGAACAGGCCGTAGCCTTGGGGCACGTAGCCCACCCTCCGCTCTTCGGGCGGGAGGTTGGTGCCGCGACGGGAGTCGAACAGAACCTGGTCGCCGACCCGGATGGCCCCACGCGCGGGCCGGTGGGCGCCCGCGATGGTGCGCAGCACGGTCGTCTTGCCGGCGCCGTTGGGGCCCACCAGGGCGACCGCCCGCGGCCCGCCTTCCAGCCGCACGTCCAAGTCGAGCCGGCCCACCCGCATGCGCAGCTCGACGCGCCAAGTCGCGCTCACCGCCGTCCCGCCCCCGCCGCCACCACCCCCACCGCCCGTCCCAGGCGACCACCCGGGAGCGCGCGCAACCCGAGCAGCAGCAACACCGCCACCGCCGCGAGCACGAGCGACAGCGCCACCGCGGCTCCCACGTCCGACTCGAGCGCCGCGTAAATGGCCAGCGGGGCGGTCTGGGTGCGACCCGGCAGGTTGCCCGCGAAGAGCAGGGTCGCCCCGAACTCACCGATCGCGCGCGCCCACGCGAGCGCCGCCCCGCTCACCAGCCCCGGGAGCGCCACCGGGACCGCCACCCCGAAGAAGGCGCCCGCGGGCGACCGGCCCAGCGTGCGCGCCACGATCAGCAGGTCGGGGTCGACGCGGCGGAAGGCGGCCGCGGCCGCCTGAACGTAGAACGGGGAAGCCACCACCACTTGGGTCAGCACCACCGCGGCCGTGGTGAACGGCACCTGGAGCCCGAGCACATCCAGCGCGCCGCCCAGCAGACCATTGCGCCCGAACGTCCGCAGCAGGGCGATGCCCAGCACCGCCGGAGGCAGCACGATGGGCAGGTTCACCAGCTGCTCGACGCCGCGCGACCACCCGCCCGACGAGGTCGCCAGCCACCACGCGAGCGGCGTGCCCGCCACCAACACGACCGCCAGGCTGACCACGGTCGTGCGCGCCGTCAGCCCGAGCGCCGGAAGAAAGAGCGGGTGGCGCGCGCCCGCGGCCAGCTCCGCCGGCGACGAGGCCACCCCCAGGGCCACGACCGGCAGCGCGAGCAGCACGAGCATGGGCGCCGCCGCCACCAGCGACGGCCATCGCCCCGCGTCCAGGGCCAGCGGGCGGTGCGATCTCCGGTTCACCGGTGGCTACTCCGCCGCGAACCCGTGCCGGGCCATGAGCGCGCGACCTTCCGGGGAGAGCACGAACGCGAGCCACGCGTCGGCCACATCGGTGTTCGCGCTTCCCTCCACGACGCCGATGGAGTACTCGGCGCTCACGTTCAGGTCGGGCGGGATCTCTATGTCGCGCACCCGCTCTGTCGCGACCGTGTCGCTCCGGTAGACGATGGCGGCGTCGGCCTCGCCGAGCTCCACCTTGGCCCGCACCAGGCGCGCGTTGCTCTCCTCGGAGGCCACGCGCGCCAACACCGACGCCGCGAATCCGCGCGCGCCCGCGGCCTCGGCGCGGCGCAGCGCCTCACGCGCGTAGCGGCCCACGGGTACGCTCGCCGTGCCGATCACCAGCCGGCGGGCGCGTGGAAGGTCGGCGAAGGACTCGATTCCGGCGGGGTTCCCGGGGGGCACGATCAGCACCAACCGGTTTCGCGCGAAGACGCGCGCGCCACGGACGCGGCCGCCGCGCGCCAGCGCGCTCATGTGCGCGGGATCCGCCGAGGCGAACACGTCCGCGGGCGCGCCCTCCTCGATCTGAAGGCGCAGCACCTGGCTGCCCGCGAACGCCAGCACCACGTCGGTGTCCGGATGCGCCGCCTCGAACGCGCGCTCCATCGCCGCGAAGCTCTCGGCGAGCGAGGACGCGGCGTACACCTGAAGGGTGCGGGCGGCCTCGGCCGGCGCGCAGCCTTGGAGCAGGGTCCCCACCAGAGCCACGAGCATCACACGCGGCCACGGCCCTCGCCGAACGCGCGGCTCCGCTCCTCGCCAAGCATGCGGCCGCGGCCCTCGCCAAGCATGCGGCCCCGGCCCTCGCCGATCACGCGGCTCCGATCCTCGCCAAGCATGTGGCCCCGGCCCTCGCCAAGCATGCGGCTCCGGCCCTCGCCGATCACGCGGCCGTCGATTTCGCCCGCCCATCATCGCGACGCGTCCGGGCTCCCGACCTCCAGCGTGCTCGCGTGCCCGCTGATGGACGTGTCGTATCCCGGCAGCGAGGCCGCCTCGGCGCGAAAACCGGGGTCGTCCAAGGCATCGAGGAAGCGCGACGCGGGCAAGGCCTCGGCGACGTCGGCGCGCACCACGAGGTCGAAGTGCTCCTCCACCAAGGGCACGAACCCGAGTCCCCAGGCCAGCGCCGCGCCCTCGATGGCGACCCCGGCGTCCGCCGCGCCGCAGTGCACGCGCCGGGCCACGTCGAGGTGGCCGTCCGCCACCGGCCCGGAGAAGTCGGGGCGTTCGCCGCCCTCGTCGGCGAGCAGCCGCGCGAACAGATCGTCGGCCCCGGTGCCGGGTTCGCGCCCCACCACGCGCACGTCCGGCCGCAACAGGTCGGCGGCGGCCCGGATGCCGAGCGGGTTGCGCGCGGCCACCACGAACCCCTGGCGCCAGCGGGTCAGGTTCACCACCAGCATGCGCGTACCGGGAAAGCGGCGCCGCACCGCCCGCACGTTGGCCGCGCGCGACTCGCCGCCCGACAGGTGCACGCCGGCCACGTGCACCATTCCCGCGGCCAGCAGGTCCAACGCGCGGCGGCTGCCGGCGGAGATCCACGTGGCGCGCGCGGCGCGGGAGCTTTCGCCCACCCGGTGCGCCAGGTTGGCCAGCAGGGGCGCGCACCCGGCGACCAGCACGTTGCCCTCCAGTTGGCGCATCCCGCGCACGGGGCGCACCCGGGCGGGGCGCGACCCGGACGGGCCGTGGGCCGCCACCGCACCGGAAGCGCCGGGTGGCGCGCCGGAGCCGTTGGCCGTGCCCGGGTCGGACGACGAAATCGCGCCCGGGGAGCGGCGGGCGTCCCGGTTCGCCGGCCCACCCGACGACGTCGCCGCCCGGGTCGCGTCGGCCGCGTCCGGCGGGCGCGTGCCAGCCGCCGGCGCGGCTTCCCCCGGGTCGGACGGGCCGGCCCCGCGCGGATCGTTCCCGCCACCAACGGGGGCGTCGGGAGGCCCGGCGACCGGTTCCACCACGATCGCGTCGGCCGCTCCGGTCGCGTGCGCGGGGAGGGGGTGGGCGGCCCAGCGGCCGTCCACGCGGCCGACGGCCACGCGGGAGGAGGGGGCGGGCGTGGAGGTGGTCGCGGCTGGGTGGGGAAGGGGGAGGCGCACCTCCAGCTCGGGCACGCGCTCCAGGCGGAAGACGTCCTTGACCGCGCACCCGAAGACGTCCGCCAGCCGGAGCGCCAGCGTGGTCGACGGGACCTGGCGTCCTCGCTCGACCCTCATGATCGCGTGCCGGCTCACTCCGACCCGGTCTCCCAAGGCCTCCTGCGAGAGCCCCAGGTCCCGGCGGCGCCGGCGCACGTCGTTGCGAAGCCGCGTTTCGGTCATTTCGCGTCCCTCCGGGAAGTCGTTCGAGGCCGGTTGCGCCCCCGGCGGCGCGTGGGCGAATCCGCCGAGCACCGAGGGAGCCTGTCGACGGACCGCCAACACCAACGAGGGGCCGAGGGAGAGCCTAGGGCCTCTGAATGTAATGCGCAAGTAACATTTAGTTATGTCAACATTACATTCGGCGGATCCCGCCCGAGCCCGCCCGACGACTGAGGACACCGTGGCCCCTCGCCCCGACGCCCCTCGCCCCCGATCCCGCCTCGCCCCCGGTCCCGCCTTGACCTCGGTCCCGTGGGCGCGCGATGTTGACCGGCGACGCCGCTTGGCGGCGGCACACGGCGACGAATCGCCCCCGTCCCACACGCCGTGCAGGCCAAGTATGCCACGACAGAGTCATCGGTTACGGGAATCGCCGTTCCGCACCGGCTACATCCTGAATCCCCGCCTCGATCTGGTGTGGTTCCTGGGGCTGCCCTTCCTGGCGGTCGCGATCGCGCTGGGCTTCCAGGCGTGGCTTCCCTACGTGGTGGTCGCCTCGGTGAACCTCTGGATCACGGTGCCGCACCACTACGCGGGCTGGGTGCGCAGCTATGGCATGCCCGAGGAGTGGGCGCGCTTCAAGGATCGGCTCATCATCGGGCCGGTCGTCATCTTCGGGCTCACCGCCGCGGGGCTCACCTGGGCTCCGATCACGCTGCTGCTCATGGTCACCGCCTGGGACCATCAGCACAGCATCATGCAGCAGCACGGCTTCAGCCGCATCTACGACTTCAAGGCGGGCGCGGGAACGCCCTCCACCGGGCGCTGGGACCTGGCGCTGCACTGGAGCCTGTACCTGAACATGTTCATCCAGGCCCCCATGTTCAGGCACTTGTGGATCCGGGAGCTGCACCGCATGCGCATCCCGGTCTCCGCGGGGTTCGTCGAGGTGCTGCAGCAGGTCGCGTGGCTCGCCCTGGGCATCTACCTGGCGTGCTACGTGGCGCACCTCTGGCGGCACGCGGCCAACGGCGGACGCATCAACCCCATCAAGTACGTCTTCATCGCCGCCAGCTACTTCCTCTGGTACTTCACCGCCTGGCACACCAACTCGATCCTCGTCTACAACGTGGCCCACCGGATCATGCACGGCGTGCAGTACATGGTCATGGTGTACGCGTTCATGCGCCGCAAGGCGGATTCGAGGGTGTCGAAGCCGGGACTGTGGAGTCGGCTGGCGGGCAAGGGCCGGCTCAAGTGGTTCCTGTTGGGCGGGGGCGCCTACGCCATCGTGGTGCAGCTGATGATCAACCGTCCCTTGGACGAATTCGGGTTCGGCGTGGTCAACTTCGCGCCCTACGCCGCCATCCGGAACTTCAACATCGCCGGGCTCGACTACGAGGCGAGCTACGCGCTCTTCGCCGAGACGCTGATCGCCGCGTACGCGCTCACCCACTACTACGTGGATTCCTTCATCTGGAAGGTGCGCGACAAGACCGTGCAGAAGGGGTTGTGACCATGCGGAAGGGGTTGTAGCCACATGCCTTGGCACCGGAAGTACCGTCTGCTGCTGGTCATCTACGGGGTCTGCCTGCTGGTGGGCGGGCGCGAGTGGTGGCTTGCGCGCGGCGCCGAGCCGCCGGGTTGGTTCAGCGATGAGGGGCGCGCGCTCACCGAGGTGCTGGTTCAGGCCACCCCGGAGGAGGCCGACACCGAGTTCCTGCGGGGCATGCAGGCGCTGGCCGCCGGCGACGTCGACGCGTACGAGCGCCTTCTGGAGGAGGCGCTGGAGCGGGCTCCCAAGCACAACGACATGCTGCTCCGCTTCCACGCCCAGCACCTCATCGACACCGGCGCGGACTGGGTGGACGTGAACCTGGCGCTCAATCGCTGGCGCATCAACCATCCCTTCGACGTGGAGCCCGTCAACTACTACATCGAACCGGGTCCCGAGACCGACCTGCAGGTGGCGGCGCTGGAGGACGCGCTGCTGCGGGTGCGCTGGATCGAGCGCGTGTGGCTGGAGCCGATCGCGGGGGAGGGCGGCGCGCGGCCGTGGCGCATCGTGATCGACTTCAGGGACGGGGCGGTGGTCGACATCCGCGACCTGACGCGGGCGGTGAGCTTCGTCCTGCCCCGCTGATCGAGCGGGGCGGACGCGCGGTGAGGCGTCGCCGGGCACCACCAACGCCCGTTCCGCGCGATCATTCCGTTCCGCGCGATCATTACCGGATGCCGCCCCGCGGGCTTGGCGGAGGCCGGCGCGCGCCGCCGACGCGGTTGCCCCCGGCGGGCGGGCGGTACAAGATGGTGCGTCGAGGAGGACGCCCCCACGGGAGAAGGGCCGGAGGCGATGATGGACCGACGAACGCTGCTCAGGATGGGAGGCGCGGGGCTGCTCGCGAACGGGCTTGGCGCGTGCGCGACGCGCTCCTCGTCGCCGGGCCGCTCCCCCCTGCGCCTGGCGCCCGTGCGCGTCGATTCGGATCGCGTCATCCGCACCACGGTGGGCCTTCGACCCCATCGGCCGGCGGGGTTCCGGCTGAGCGCCGAGCGGCTCGACGAGACCACGGTGATCCACAACTACGGCCACGGCGGGGCGGGCATGTCGCTCTCCTGGGGCACGGGCGCCCTCGCCGCCGAGATGGCGCTCGCCCACCAGAGCCGCCGCGCGGCGGTGATCGGGTGCGGCGTGGTGGGGCTTACCTGCGCCCGGCAGCTGCAGCGGCGCGGGTTCGACGTGACCATCCACGCCCGGGACGTGCCCCCCAACACCACTTCCAACATGTCGTACGCGGGGTTCACGCCCACCTCCGGCCTCGTCGACGGCGACCTGCGCACGCCCGCGTGGGACGCGCGCTTCCGCGAGGCCGCGGAGATCTCCTACCGGCAGCTGCAGCTCCTCGTGGGGCGCGGATACGGCGTGTCGTGGATTCACGCCTACGCGCTCGGCGACGCCGAACCGCGCTCCCGGGGCGGCGGCGGCGACCGCGATCCGCTTCTGCCCGCGCACCTGCGCACCGGCACGCGGCTGCTCGGTCCCGGTGAACATCCGTTTCCCACGCGCTACGCCAGCCAGCGCACCCAGATGCGCATCGAGCCCTCCATCTACTTGGAGGCCCTGGTGCGGGACTTCATCGACCATGGGGGCCGCATCGAGATCCGCGCGTTCACCGAGCCGAGGGAGCTGGCGGCGCTGGACGAGCCGGTCGTGGTCAACTGCGCCGGGCTGGGCGCGCGCGACCTGTTTGGCGACCGCACCATGGTCCCCCTCAAGGGACAGCTCACCGTGCTGGTGCCCCAGCCCGAGGTGAACTACGGCACCTTCGGGGGCGCCCCCGCGACCACGGGCGGCGGCCTCGGCATCCACATGCAGCCGCGCAGCGACGGCATCGTGCTGGGCGGGACCTCCGAGCGGGGCGTCTGGTCGCTCGAGCCCGACCCGGAGGCGCTGGAGCGCATTCTGGCCGCGCACCGGGCGGTGTTTTCGGCCATGCGGGTCTAGCAGGCCGTGGACAAACTCCCCCCGGCATTCGAGCGGCGTGGCATCCGCGCTGGTTCGCTGCGCTCGGCGTTGCTTTTCGGCCCAATGGCTCTGCCAATCGGCCTTCAAAGCGCCTTGCCAGCCCGGCGCCACGCCGCTCTCGGTGCTCGGGCGGATTCATCCACGGCCTGCTAGCGGGGGGAATCGACGTGGCTTTGGGTCCCGACCGTCGGTCCGCGCTGGCCCTGCTGCTCTGGGCGTGCGGCTTTGCCGCGACCCCCGCCTGGCTGGGCGCGCAGGCCACCACCCCGGTCGCCGGCGACGCCGTGACCGTCGTCCTGGTCCGGCACGCCGAACGCCTGGACGGCAGCCCGAACTCGCCCCTCAACGACGTGGGCCGGGCGCGGGTCGAGAGGCTGCGCGCGCTGCTGGCGGACGTGGACTTCACCCACGTTCACTCCACCAACCTCGCGCGCACGCTCGACACCGCGCGTCCCATCGCCGCCGACGACGGCGTCGAGGTGGGCATCTACGGCCCCGGCGCGCTGGAGGAGCTTGCGCGGACGATTCGCGCGACCCCCGGGCGTCACCTGGTGTCGGGACACAGCAACACCACCCCGCTGCTGGCGGAGGCGCTCGGGGGCGAGTCCCACGGCCCCATCGGCGAGATGGAGTACGACCGGCTCTACGTCATCGTCATCCATCCGGGACGGCCCGTGGTCACCACCTTGCTGCGCTACTGAATCGAAGCCAGCTTGGCGCATGCTCCTCGAGACCCCCTTCCACCCGCGCACCTCCGCGCTCTGTCGCCACCGCCGCTGGCGCAACTGGTCCGGATACGCCGTCGCGCTGAGCTACGAGCCCAGCCACGAGTACGAGTACCATGCGGTGCGCGGCGCGGCGGCGCTCTTCGACATCTCGCCCCTGCGCAAGTACGAGATCACGGGACCCGAAGCGGCCGCGCTGGTGGACCGCATTGTCACCCGCGGCGTGGCCGACTGTCCCGTGGGTCGCGTGATCTACAGCCCCTGGTGCGACGAGGCGGGCAAGCTGATCGACGACGGCACCGTGCAGCGCATGGCCGCCGACGCCTTCCGCGTCACCGCCGCGGATCCGTGCCTGCGCTGGTTCCAGGACTGCGCCCTGGGCATGGACGCCACGGTGCGCGACGTCTCCGGGGAGCTCGCGGCGCTCGCCATCCAGGGGCCCACCTCGCGCGACATCCTGGCGGGGCTGGTGACCGGCGCGGACATCGCCTCGGTCCCTTGGTTCGGCATGGTCGAGGGGCGGGTGGGATCGGCTCCGGTCACCGTCACGCGGACGGGGTACACGGGCGACTTGGGGTACGAGCTCTGGGTGCGCCCCGAGCACGCCCTGGCCGTCTGGGACGCCCTCATGGAGACGGGGCGGGGGTACGGGCTCGCCCCCGCCGGGCTCGACGCGCTCGACGTGGCCCGCATCGAGGCCGGGCTCCTGCTCAAGGAGGTGGACTACGTGTCGGCGTGGACGGCGCTCATCGAGTCGCGCAAGTCCTCGCCCTACGAGGCCGGGCTGGGGTGGGCGGTGCGACCCCGTCCCGGGCGCGACTTCGTGGGCGGGCGGGCGCTCGAGCGCGAGGCGGCCCAACCCTCCGAGTGGGCCTTCGCGGGGCTCGAGGTGGACTGGCCGCGCGTCGAGCGTCGGTTCGCCTCGGTCGGATTGCCTCCCCTGGTCGCGGGCCGCGCGTCGCGCGAGGCGGTGCCCATATTCGTCGCCGGCGCCCAGGTCGGGTTCGCGACCAGCTCCACCTTTTCGCCCATCCTCAAGAAGTACCTCGCGCTCGCGACCCTGCGGCGCGACTTCGCCCGGCCCGGCGAACGGGTGGATTTCGAGCTCACCGTGGAGTACGTGCGCCACGAGGTGCCGGCCACGGTGGTCGGGACGCCCTTCTTCGACCCGGCGCGCAAGCGCGACTAGAGGCCGATGCCCCGCACCCACGACGCCATCGTCATTGGCGGCGGACACAACGGTCTGGTGCACGCGGCCTACCTGGCGCGCGCGGGGCTGGACGTGTGCGTGCTGGAGGCCCGACCGGTGCTTGGCGGCGCCACGCTCACCGAGGAGGTCTTCCCGGGCTTTCGCCACAGCGTCTTCTCGTACGTGGTCAGCCTGATGCGGCCGGAGATCATCCGCGAGCTGGATCTTCCCCGCCACGGCCTCGCCATCCTGCCGCTCGAGAGCACCCTCACCCCGCTCCCCAACGGCGACCGCCTCTACCGCGACGGCGACCATCACCGCACCTGGCGCGAGATCGCGCGCTTCTCGACGCGCGACGCCGAGGCCTACGACGACTATGGCCGGTCGCTCTTCTTCATGGCGCGCGCGGTGAAACATCTACTCGACATCGCTCCGCCCGACCCGGTTCGGTTGGGGCCCCGCGACATCTCCGGCCTGCTCGGACTGGCCCGGCGCTTCCTCGGGTTGGACCCCGAACAGCTGCACCTCCTCGTCAAGCTGATGACGATGAGCGCGGCGGACTTCCTGGAGGAGTGGTTCGAGACCGACGCGCTCAAGGCCACCCTCTCGGCCAGCGGCATCATTGGCACCTTCCTGGGTCCGCGCTCGCCGGGGACGGCGTACGTCCTGCTCCACCACTACATGGGGGAGATCGACGGGCACTTCCGGGCGTGGGGCTTTCCCCGGGGCGGCACCGGGGCCGTGGCCGAGGCGATCGCGTCGGCGGCGCGCGAGGCGGGGGCGGAGATCCGCACCGACGCGCCGGTGGCCAGGGTGACGGTGCGCGACGGGCGCGTCACCGGCGCCGTGCTGGCCAACGGCGACGAGGTGCGCGCCAAGGTGGTGTCGTCCAGCCTCGATCCGCGGCGCACCTTCCTCGACCTGCTCGACGAGCGCCACCTGCCCCCGGAGCTGCTCCGCGCCGTCGGCGCCTTCCGGTTCCGCGGATCGTCGGCCAAGGTCAACCTGGCGCTCGACGCCGCCCCCGACTTCTCCTGCATGCCCGGCGACGGCCCGCACCTGAGGGGCGCGATCTCCATCAGCCCCTCGATCGACTACCTGGAGCGCGCCTACGACGACGCCAAGTACGGGTCGTTCTCCCGGGAGCCCTACATCGACATCGTCATCCCCTCGGCGATCGATCCCGGAATGGCGCCCCCCGGCAAGCACGTCATGTCGTGCTTCGTGCAGTACGCCCCCCACAGGCTGCGCGAGGGCAACTGGGACGAGCGGCGCGAAGCCTTCGGCGACGTCGTGGTCGACACGCTCGCCGGCCACATCCCCAACCTGAGGGACATCATCCTGCACCGTCAGGTGCTCACCCCGCTGGACATCGAGCGCGCGACCGGGCTCTCGGAGGGGAACATCTTCCAAGGCGAGCTGAGCCCGTCACAGCTCTTCTTCCTGCGCCCGGTGGCGGGGTGGGCGGGGTACAGCACGCCCGTGCGCGGCTACTACCAGTGCGGCTCGGGAACCCATCCCGGCGGCGGAATCATGGGCGCGCCCGGGAAGCTGGCGGCCGGCAGGGTGCTCGCGGACCTGAAGTGGCGCCGCCGGGGGACGGGCGCGGAGTCCGGGGCGTGAACCGCCACGACGCGGTGGTGGTGGGGGCGGGACACAACGCCTTGGTCGCGGCCGCGCTGCTCGCCCGCGCCGGGTGGAGCGTGCTGGTGCTCGAACGTCGCGAGGTGGTGGGCGGCGCGGCCGCCACCGAGGAGCTGTTCCCGGGCTGCCGGGTCAACGTGGCCGCCCAGGACGCCGGGCTCTTCCACCGGGACATCGCCTCGGAGGTCGGTCTCGACGCCCGCGCGCTCGAATGGGTGCGTCCGCCCGCGCTGGCCACCTCGCTCATCGGTGGCGGGGAGACGCTCACCCTCTGGCGCGACGCCGGGCGCACCCGCGACGAGATCGCGCGCCGCAACCCGGCGGACGCCGAGCGTTTTGGTGGCTGGGCGGACTACCTGCGCTCGATGGCGCGCGTGCTTCGGGTGGCGCTTGAGCACCCCGCGCCGGCCCTCCACGACGCATCCGCGCGGGAACGGCTGCGCCTGCTCCGTTCCCTGCTCCGGGCCGGCCGGTTCGGCAAGCGCACCGTGGTGGAGCTGCTGCGTGCGCTGCCTCTGTCGACGCGCGACCTGCTCGACGAGTGGTTCGCCGACGCCGCGCTCAAGGGGTTGCTGGGCGCCAACGGCCTCCTGGGCGCCCGCCACGGGCCCAGCGCCATGGGCGGCGCCTTCCGCATGTTCTACCACGCCGCAGGCGAGGAGGCGCACGGCTTCCGCTCCTCCGCCTTCGTGCGGGGTGGGGTGGGCGCGCTGTCCGAGGCTTTGCTGGGTGCGGCGCGCGGACACGGAGCGGAGGTGCGCACCGGGGCCCGGGTGTCGGGCGTTCTGGTGGAGGACGGGGTCGCGGTCGGCGTGGTGCTCGCCGATGGCGAAGAAGTTCGCGCGCGTCGGGTGGTGTCGGGCGTCGATCCGCGCCGCACCTTCCTCGAGCTGGTGGGGGCGCCCCGCCTGGGCCCCGAGTTCAACCGCAAGGTGACCCACATCCCGCTTCACGGGACCACGGCGACCCTGCACCTGCTGCTGGACGGACTCCCGTCCCGTCCCGACCCGGCCGAACGGCTGTCCGGGCACACCCTGGTGGCTCCGGACCTGGACTACCTGGAGCGGGCCGCCGCCGACGCCAAGTACGGCCGCGGGTCGGCGCGCCCGCACCTGGACATGGTGGTGCCCACGCTGCACGACCCCGCCCTGGCGCCCGAGGGACGTCACGTGGCGTCCATTCAGATTCGCCACGCTCCCCACCGGCCGCGCGCCGGCGGTTGGGACGATGGCGCCGTACGCGACGCGCTGCTCTCGGGCGCGCTGGACGCGCTCGACGAGTTTCTTCCGGGCGTGCGCGAGCGCATCGTCGACCACCGCCTGCTCACCCCGCTCGACCTCGAGACCGACCTGGGGCTGACCGGCGGCGACGAATACCACGGGCAGATGACCCTCGACCAGGTTCTGTTCATGCGGCCGGTGCCCGGATGGGCCCGGTACCGGACCCCCGTGGAGGGACTGTTCCTGTGTGGCGCGGGCACCCACCCCGGGGGCGGAGTCACGGGCGCGCCGGGCCGGCTCGCGGCCCGCGAGATCCTGCGCGAGGGCGGCGGCGGCTCGCGTTTGGCCGGATCGAGCTAACCCATCCCCATCCATCCCTCCCAGGAGCGACCCCATGGCCCCGATTCCCGACACGCCTCACCGCTTCGACATGGCCCTCGTCCAGCGCGGCGCCCGACTGCGCCGCTCGCCCTTCTTCGAGTCCACGCGGCGCGCGGGGTGTCTGGGCTATACGGTCTACAACCACATGTTCCTCCCCATCCGCTACGACGACCCGCACGCGGAGTACGAGAGGCTGCGGACCGGGGTCACCGTGTGGGACGTGAGCGTCGAGCGGCAGGTGGAGATCACCGGCCCGGACGCCTTCGCGTTCACCAACCTGCTCACCCCGCGCGACCTCTCCCGGTGCGCGGTCGGCCAGGGGAAGTACGTCCTCATCACGGCCGGGGACGGGGGCATCGTCAACGACCCGGTGCTGCTGCGGCTGGGCGAGAACCACTTCTGGTTGGCGCTGGCCGACAGCGATGTCCTGCTGTGGGCGAAGGGCGTGGCCCTCAACTCCGGGCTCGACGTCGAGCTGCGCGAACCGGACGTGTCGCCCATGCAGGTGCAGGGTCCGAAGTCGAAGGAGGTCATCCGCAGGCTCTTCGGGGACGAGGTGAGCGGATTGCGTTACTATTGGTTCGCCGAAACCGACGTGGACGGCATTCCCGTGGTCGTGACGCGCACGGGCTGGAGCGGCGAGGTCGGCTACGAAATCTACCTGCGCGACGGCAGCCGGGGGATGGAGCTCTGGGACCGCGTGATGGACGCCGGACGCGATCTGGACATCGCCGCCACGGGCCCCTCCGACATTCGCCGCATCGAGGCCGGCATCCTCAACTACGGCGTGGACATGACGCTGGAGAACAATCCCTACGAAGTCGGCTTGGGATGGCAGGTGGACCACGACCAGGAGGGCGACTTCATCGGGCGCGCGGCGCTGGCCCGCATCGCCGCCGAGGGGCCCGCGCGGCTGCTGGCGGGGGTCGAGATCGCGGGCGACCCGCTCGACCTGAACACGACCCGCTGGCCCGTGCGTCGGGACGGCGCGCGGGTCGGCTTCCTGACCTCCGCGGTGTATTCGCCCCGCCTCGATCGGAACATCGGCTACGCCATGGTGCCGGCGCGGTTCGGAACGCCGGGCACGCGCCTCGGCGTCGCCACCCCGGACGGCGAGCGCGACGCGACGGTGGTGCCCAAGCCCTTCGTCGATCCCGCCAAGCGGATTCCGAAGTCGTAGGCGGCACCGGGGTGGGGGTGGGCGCAAGACGTGTTGGCCGACGATGCGATGTTGGTGCGTGACATGGGTCGACGATGCGCGACCGATATGGGGCGGGGGCCGACGATGCGATGGCGGTGTGGGGCGATCGCAACCTGAACACCCGAAACAGACGTGAGCGAGGAGGGAAACGTGAGCGAGCGCGAGAAGACCGGCGCGACGCGTCCGACCGTGCTCGGACACTTCGCCAACCACCGTTTCACGGCGCGGTTTTGGGAGATGGACGGAGCCGCTCGGCGGGCCCGCGCCCGCGCTTGGCTGGACGACCTGGGGGGCGCCGCCGACGTGGCCCATCCCTATCTGCTGCGGGGCCTCCACGCCGAGGCCGACGTGCTGGTTTGGAGCTCCGTGCGCGCGGAGGAGGACGAGGCGGGCGCCCGCTTTTTCCTTCGTCGGGCCGCGGCGGAGGGCCGGCACCGCGACATCGTCGAGCCGGTGACGACCCTTTGGGGCTACACCCGTCCCTCCGAGTACAGCAAGGCGCGCTCCGCCCAGGAGGTCGATTCCTTCGCGGAGGAGCGCCGGCGGTATCTGGTGGTCTATCCGTTCACCAAGACCGCGGACTGGTACCTGCTTGGGCGCGAGACCCGACAGGGCATGATGAACGAGCACATCCGCATCGGGAAGCAGTTTCGGCACATCAAGCAGCTGCTCCTCTATTCGTTCGGGATTCAGGATCAGGACTTCGTGGTGGTGTACGAGATGGACGATCTGCGGCTCTTCTCCCGGCTCGTGCACGAGCTGCGGAGCACCGAGGGCAGGCGCTACACGGCGAGCGACGCGCCGCTGCACACGGGCGTCCTGATGAGCCCCGACGAATGGCTGGACACGCTTGGATAGCGTGAGTCGCGACTGCGGGGCGGGGGCGATGGAGGGCGTGGGCCACCCGGGCCCGGGCGCGCGGCCGCTCGCGGGCGTGCGGGTGGTGACGACGCGCGGCGCGTCGGGTGGTGGGCGACTGCGCGCGTTGTTGACGGCGGCGGGCGCGCGCGTGCTGGCGTGGCCGACCTCGGAGTATCCGCCCCCCGGCGACGCCGGGCCGCTGGAGGCGGCGCTCGCGCGCCTCGACCGCTTCGACTGGGTGGTGTGCACGAGCGCGCGCTCGGTGGCGGCGATGGGGGGGGAGGGGTCCGACTTGGCTGCCGGGGCCGCTGGGAAGTGGGCGGGGGAGACGGCCGGCGACCCGCCATCGCGGTCCGCCGGGGTACCGACGTCCGAGACGGGCCGGCCGGTGCCGGAAGCGACCGGTACGGTGGGGGAGCGCGATATCCGGTCGGCGGCCCGGCCGGGCGGGCCCGCGCGCGCAACCCGCCCACCCCCCTCCCCCCGGGTCGCCGTGGTGGGACCGACCACCGCCCGCGCCGCCACCGAGGCGGGTTGGGTGGTCGCCGTGGAGGGGCGCGGGCCGGGCGCGGGCGGCCTGGCCGCCCAGGTGGGCGCGGCCTTCCCGCTCGCGGGCGCGCGCGTGCTCTACCCGGCCGCCTCGGGGGCCGCCTCGACCGTGGAGGACGAGTTCACCGCGCTCGGCGCGCGCGTCACCCGGGTGGAGGCGTACCAAACGGTGGTGACGCCCCCCCCGACCGGGCGGGTGCGCGCCGACCTGGCCGCCGGGGTGGACGCCGTGACCTTCGCCAGCCCGTCGGCCGTGCGGGCCGTGGATCGCGCGCTGGGTGGGGCGGGGGAGCGCGCGCCGGGCGAAGCGGACGGCGGCCGGGGCGGCCAGGCGACGACCAGGGGCGTTGCGGACCGGCGGGATGCGGGATCGGACGGTCCCTTGGAGGCGGAGGTTGACGCCTCCGCGCGTCTCTCCCACGCGGACGGCCGGGGTCGGGGGCCGGGCGGTCGCCTTGAGGCGGGGGCGGACGCCCTCGAGCGTGCCTCCCAAACGGCCGGGCGGGATCGCGCGTTGGGCGGTCCCCTCGAGGCGGAGGCCGACGCCCCCGCGCGTCTCGCCCAAGCGGCCGGGCGGGATCGCACGGCGGGCGGTTGCGCCGACCCGGCCGCGGCCGGGGGTCTGGCGCGCGCGCTCACCGGGGTCGCGGTGGTGTGCATCGGTCCCACCACCGCGGCGGCGCTGGAGCGCCGGGGGGTCGCGGGGGTGCGGGTGGCGCCCACGGCCACCTTGGCGGGCATGGTGGACGCGCTGGTGGAGCTGTTCGGGGGAGGCGGGGGCGGGCGGTCGAACGCGGGGGCGGACGCGGGCGAGCCGGCCGGGGTGCGTGGGGCCGGGCGGGAGGATGCCAGTCCGGGAGGTGCGGCGTCACGAACGGTGGCGCGCGCGGCCAGCACGACGCCACGCCGCTCCCGATTCCCGGGCGGATTCCTGCGCGGGGTTGGAGCGGTTGGCGCACGACCGCTCAACCGCGTCCGGTCGCGGACCGTGGTCCCCTCCGGCGAGGCCGGGCCGCTTGATGTGAGTCCGGGCCGGGCACCGTCGCGGGCGGCGGTGATGGTGAGACCCGAGGCCGGGCGCCCTTCCACCGACCCGCTGGGGGCCGCCCCCGCCCCGCGAGGCCGCCCGTGACCGCGCGCAGCGAGGAGCTGTTCGGTCGCGCGCGCAAGGTGCTGCCCGGCGGGGTGAACAGTCCCGTGCGCGCGTTCAAATCGGTGGGGGGGGTGCCGCGCTTCATCCGTTCCGCGCGGGGTGCCTACCTCGACGACGCCGACGGGAACCGCCATCTCGACTTCATGGGGTCGTGGGGGGTGGCGATCCTGGGACACGACCACCCGGTGGTGCGCGAGGCGGCCGCGCGCGCCCTCGCGCGGGGCACGTCCTTCGGGGCACCCTCCGCCGACGAGGTCGAGATCGCCGAGCTCGTCGCCCAGCTCGTGCCCGGCATCGACGTGGTGCGCTTCGTCAACTCGGGCACCGAAGCAACCATGAGCGCCGTGCGGTTGGCGCGCGCGGTCACCGGCCGCACCCGGATCGTGAAGTTCAGGGGCGGCTACCACGGTCATGCGGACGCCTTCCTGGTGGCGGCGGGGTCGGGGGCGGCCACGCTGGGCGTTCCCTCCAGCCCGGGCGTGCCCGCGGCGACCGCCCGGCAGACCGCCATCGCCGAATTCAACGACCTCGCCTCCGTGGAGGCCTGCTTCTCCGCCTCGGAGGACGATGTCGCGGCCGTCATCGTGGAACCGGTCGCGGGCAACATGGGGTGCGTCCCCCCCGCCGACGGATTCCTGCCCGGCCTGCGCGAGCTGTGCGCGCGTCGTGGCGCCCTGCTCATCTTCGACGAGGTCATGACCGGCTTCCGCGTGGGTCTCGGCGGCGCGCAGGCGCGCTATGGGGTCGTTCCGGACCTCACCGCGCTCGGGAAGGTCATCGGCGGGGGACTCCCCGTGGGCGCGTACGGTGGCCGCGAGGAGCTCATGCGCGAGATCGCTCCCGACGGTCC
This sequence comes from Longimicrobiales bacterium, assembly GCA_965221265.1. GTDB lineage: Bacteria > Gemmatimonadota > Gemmatimonadetes > Longimicrobiales > Gaopeijiaceae > BD2-11. Next base: position 2,372,995 of record OZ244873.1, read on the forward strand.
CGTGTATCAGGCCGGCACCCTCTCCGGGAACCCCTTGGCCATGGCCGCGGGACTTGCGGCCCTGCGATACCTCGCGGCTCACCCGGAAGTCTACGAGCACACGGAGCACCTGGGCCGCCTGTTGGACGACGGCTTCGCCGAGATCGCCGTGAGCGCTCCGGTCCCGATGCGCTGGAACCGCGTCGGCGCGATGGGGTCCCTCTTCTTCTCCGAGTCGCCGGTCGTGGACTGGCCCACCTCCGAGGCGTCGTCGAGCGAGCGGTTCAACCGGTTGTTCCACGGGATGCTCGATCAGGGAGTCTACCTGCCCCCCAGCTCCTTCGAGGCCTGGTTCTGGTCGGCGGCGCACACGGAGGCCGAGATCGCCCGCACCCTGGACGCCGCCGCCCGCATCACCCATCGCATGGACGGCTGACGCATGCGAGTGCTCGGCGGCCTCCGGCGACCCCCGCCCATCCGCCGCACCTCCCCCATGAGACCATGACGCCGGCGCCCAACGACCCATCCCCCGACGCGACCGTCTTCGAACGCGCCGCTCGGCGCCAACCCGTGCCGCACACGCCCATCTGGATCATGCGTCAGGCGGGGCGATACCTCCCGGAGTACCGCAGCCTGCGCCGAACGGTCGATTTCGTCACGGCGACCCGCACGCCGGACATCGCGGCCCGCATCACGCTGCAACCGATGCGGCGCTTCGACCTGGACGCCGCCATCCTCTTCAGCGACATCATGACCCCGCTGGACCCGATGGGGGTCGAGGTGAACTTCGCGCCCGGTCCGGTGCTGCCCGACCCGGTGCGCACGCCCGAAGCCGCGCGCGCGGTGCGCGAGCTGGACCCCGGGGAAGGCGTCCCCTTCGTGTTGGACGCGATCCGCGCGGTGCGCTCCGAGCTGCGCTCCGAGGCGGCGCTGATCGGCTTCGCCGGCGCTCCGTTCACCCTCTTCTGCTACCTGGTGGAGGGAAGCGGCTCCAAGGACTTCATGACCGCGCGCGGCTTCCTGCGCCGGCATCCGGAGGCCTCGCGGGCCCTTCTCGACACGCTGGGTCGCTCGATGGCGCGCTACCTGGTGGCCCAGGCGGAGGCCGGCGCGAACGCGGTCATGCTCTTCGACTCCTGGATCGGCATGCTGGGCCCGGACAGCTACATGCGCTTCGTCCACCCCGTGCTGCGGCGGGCGTTCGCCGCGATCCGGGCCGGGACGGACCGCCCCGTCATCTACTTCCCCAACCGGGGAGGGGCGCTGCTGCGCTCGATGCGGGAGCTCGACGTGGACGTCGTGGCCATCGACTGGACCCTCCCGCTCTCGCGCGCCGACGCCCTGCTGGGGGGTGGACGCGCCCTCCAGGGCAACCTCGATCCCGCCGAGCTCTTCCAGTCGCCGAAGGCGCTCGCGCGCGCGGCGGACGCCGTCCTCTCCGAGGCGGAGAGCCTCGCGGGGCACATCTTCAGCCTCGGACACGGAATCGACCGGCGCACCGACCCCGACCAGGTCGCCCACCTCGTCGACCACGTCCATGAGCGCGGCGGGAGGTGACCCCCTGAGAATCGCCGTCCTTCTGATCAACTTCGGCGAACCGTCCGAGCCGGTGCTGGAGGAGGTGACGCCGTTTCTTGAGCGCATCTTCCTGCAGAACGCCAACTTGGAGCGGGATCGCTCGGCGCGCGCCCGCGCCGCCCAGCTCGCCGCGGACCGCGCGCCCCACTTGGTGGAGGCCTACCGGGCCATCGGCGGCTCGCCACTGGACGCCCAGGCTCGGGCCCAGGCCGAGGCGCTGGGCGAGGTGCTGGTCGCGCGCGGAATGGATGCGCGCGCGGAGGCCGTCTTCCAGTTCACGGCGCCCTTCATTCGGGAGGGGGTGGCCAGGGCGCGCGAAGGGCGCGCGGATGTGCTCGTGGGGCTGCCGGCCTACCCTCTGTGCGGCCATTCCACGACCGTGGCCGGCCTCGATTCGGTCCGCGCCGCGCTCGACGAGCTCGGTTGGGACGTGCCCTTCCTGGGCGTCGGCGGCTGGCACCGGCATCCGGGCTACCTCGAGCTCCGCGCCGAACACATTCGCGCCTTCGTCCGCGACAACGCGCTCGACCTCTCGGATCCGGACACGATCCTCTATTTCTCCGCCCACGGGACGCCCGTGAAGTACATCCTGGAGGGGAACCGCTACGACCGCTACGTCGAGGAGCACTGCCGGGACATCGCGCGCGCGCTGGGTGTGGGCGAACGCTTCGCCGTGGGCTTCCAGAACCACACCAACCGGCGCATCGCCTGGACGTGGCCGGACAACGAGGAGCGCATCGAGACGCTCGCGGAACGGCGCCTGGTGGTGGACGCGGTCAGCTTCATGCACGAACAGTCCGAGACCCTCGACGAGCTGGACCGCGAGCTGCGCGCGGCGGTGGAGGCGATGGGAAGGGAGATGCACCGGGTGCCGGTGCCGCACGACCATCCCCGCTTCGCCCACGTGCTCGCCGACCTCGTGAGCGGCGCGCTGGGCCGATCCTCGGCCGGGGAGTCGGCGTTGGACGGGTCGATTGCCCGGGACGTGGCGCTGGCTCCCTGCCGCTGCCGACCCGTGCCGGGCACCTGGTGCACGAACGGCGCGCGCGACCTCGACCCGAGCCCATACGTGAAGTCGGGCTCCGCCCGCGCGCGCCACCCGGGTGACCGCCGCCATCCCGACTCGGACGGGCCCACGGCTTCCACCGGCGATCCCGACTCCCGACCCGAATCCCGCGCCGACCCCTCTCGTTGATCGCCATCGTCGGCGGTGGCATGAGCGGCCTCGCCCTGGGCCGGGAGTTGGTCCGGCGGGGGTGCGAATGCGTCGTGCTGGAGGCCAACGGGCGCCCCGGCGGCGTGGTGCGGAGCGCGCGGGCGCGCGGGCTGCTGCTCGAGCACGGACCCCAGCGCGTTCGCCTCACCGAGCCGTTCGCCGCGCTGGTGGACGAGCTGGGCCTCGCCCCGTCGCTCATTCTCGCGCCCACCGACCTCGACTTCCACGTCTACCGCGAGGGCCGGTTGCGGCGCGTGCCGCTCTCCGCGCGCGGTCTCCTGGCGTCGGACGTCGTGAGCTGGCGCGGCAAGCTTCGCGCGCTGCTGGAGCCTCTCACGCCCGGACCCCGCGACGACGAGCGGGTGGCCGCGTTCCTCTCCCGCAAGCTGGGGCGCGAGCTGTACGAGCACGTGGTGGGCCCGCTCTACGGGGGCATCTACGGGACCGACCCCGCCGACATGGTGGTCGATCTGTCGTTGGGCCGCCTCCTGCGCGACCTGGGCGTCGGCCGGAGCCTCCTTCTCGCCCGCCTTCGCCGCCGGCGCGCGCGTCCATCCCCCGCCTGCTCCTTCGCGGAGGGGTTGGAGAGCCTCCCGCGCGCTCTGGCTCGCGCCCTGGGCGGGCGGGTGCGCCTGAACGCTCCGGTGCGCGCGCTCAAGCCCCGACCCCGCGGCTGGTCGGTGGTGGTGGACGGGGAGGCGTTGCCGGCGGAGCAGGTGGTGCTCGCGGTGCCCGCCCCGGTGGCGGCCCGGCTGCTCGAAGGCGTCGCGCCGGAAGCCTCGTCCCGAATCGGCGGCCTTCGCCACAACAGGCTCGCGGTGGCGCACCTGCGTGCCGAGACCACGCTTCGCGGCATCGGCTTCCAGGTGTCGCTGGCGGAGCGGCGCGCCCTGCGCGGCGTGACCTTCGCCCACTGCCTCTTCGGTGGCGAGGCGGGACGCGCGGATCGCACGGGCGTGTACACGGCGTACCTCGGGGCCGCCGGATTGGACGACGACGCCCTCGCCGATCTCGCCGTCCGCGAATTCCAGCGGTGTACCGGCCACGCGGCGGAGCCGCTGGCCGTGGCGCGCCCGGTCATGCCCGCGTGGGACACGTCGTGGTCGGCGCTCCGGGGGCTCCGGTTGCCGGCCGGCGTGCACGTGACCGCCAACTGGGAGAGCCGACCGGGTCTGGCGGGTCGGTTCGCGCGGGCTCGGGCCCTGGCGGCGGAACTGGCGGGCCGTCCGGCGGGCGGTCGGGGCCCGCGCCGGTAGGCTCGACCTCCTTCCCGGCCGTAGTCCCCGGGCCGGTGGGCCGAGATGCCGCGCTGGCACGCGGCCGCGGCCGCGCTTGTGGATCCACCCGAGCCCCACCTACGTTGCCCGCGTGACCGGCGCGCACCACCACATCGGGAGGCACGACATGAAGCTCACGCGACGCGACGCGATCAAGGTATCCGGAACGGCCGTCGCCGGCCTGTCCATGGGGGTCGTGAACCCCGACCGGGTGCTGGCCCAGGAGGCCCAGGAGTTTCCCGATCAGCTCGTCGAGGGCGAGATCCGGACGCGCGCCGACCTGCCACTCAACGCCGACGGTTCGGCGCCCGAGCATCCCCCGGGAGCCGCCGGTCCCATCGACGGCGTCATCTACCGCTACACGGGGGGCGAGGCGCCCGACACCGACCTGGACTACCGCACCGCGAGCATCCGCATCGCCGCGAGCAGGCTCTCCCGCCTCCACGGCACTCTGCGCCACGCGGACCTGGCGGACCTTCCCGGTCACTCCATGACGACCCTGCTCCAGTGCGGCGCGCCCCGGCCCACGGGCATCGCCAAGTGGACCGGCGTCCGGTTCAACGACGTGCTGGACATGATCGGCCTAGCCCCCACGGCGCACTACTGCCGCGTGATCTCCCACGACGGCTACTACACGGACGAGGAGGTGCCCACCATGCGGCATCGTCAAACGATGCTGGTGTGGATGCTCAACGACGAGCCGCTTCCTCCCGTGAACGGCGCTCCGTTCCGCCTGGTCATCCCGTTCCGCTACGGAGGCCGCAGCGTGAAGGCGGTGCGGGAGATCACCTTTGGTTCGCCGTCCCTGCCGTTCCGCGAGGTGCCCACCCGGGGAGCCTGAGGGCCGGGCGACCCGAGTCCGGCTTCGGCGTCGCCCGCCAAAGTCGCCCGTGGCGAACGGCGGGAGCGTTTCCTCGCCGCCTTGCCGAATGGGTCCGGTGGGTCGCGGGGGAGGACGCCGTGAACCAACAACACGTCGGTTGGGACGAGATTTGGCCGTTCCTAGTCTGGTTGGCCGTCTTTACGCCCGTGATACTGATTGTTTTGTTTCTGTTGGGACAGGTGGCCGCTTGGGTGCACCGCCTTATCCTGATTTTGAACGCGGCACCGTGGAGCCGACCCAAGATGACCGTCTGGGTGGAGCACCTTATCTGGAGGTTCAACGCGGCACCGTGGGGCCGACCCACGGCGGAGGACGTGTGGTTCGCCATGAAAGGGGGCGGGAAGCTGTTCCTCGACGGCGAGATGGTGACCGACGTGGGCTCGTGGCGTGGAAACGACGACATGTTGTATCTTGACACGGACCCTCTGGGGAAACCCGTGAGACAATACCTGTTCGATGTAGGCATGATTCACGAGGGCTACACGGGGGGGCAGTTCCCCGTGAAGTGGAATACCCTGATGTGGAAGGACTCGTACGGGGAAAGCGATGGCCCGCCCGTTCTGGCGATGAGGGTGGTCGGCGACGAGGTGCATCTGACCACCAACCCGGTATCATGGAGAGACGAATGAGGATATAGGCTGATCTGATCGAGTTGCTTTGCGAGCGCGACTCCGACGATGTCATTCTGCGAACGGAACGGCGGGGTCGTCTCCTCGCCGCCGGGCCGAATGGGTCCGGTGAGTCGAGCGCGGCGTGCCGGTCCGTCGCGCGCGCCCGCACCCTCCTGCCGTCCCTACCATAGTTCGGGTGGAATCCTGGCCTTGGTGGCTTGCTCCAGATCGTACGCGTAAGCGAGGAGCGCCGCCTCGGTCCACAGATCTCCGATGAAGGCGAGCACGAAGGGCGTCCCGTCCGGATAATACCCGAAGGGCACGGTCACCACGGGTAGTCCAATATCGTTGATGATATTGCTGGGTAGTTCGGGGTGATTGTTGGGGTTGTGGTCGGGACGTTCCGGGTCCTCGACCAGATCGCCGATGGGCGCGCCGGCTTGGGGGAAGAACAGGCCGTCCAGGTCGTGTTCCTCCAGCACGCCGCGAAAGAGCGCGCGGATGTCCGCGCGCCAGCCTTGGAAGGCGTCCCCCTCCTCCGTGGCGCTCGGGCGCGCCGGGGGCGGGCGCTCGGCGTCCTCCCCGCGGTCGCGGAACGCCCTCCCGGACAGAGCCTCCCATTCCTCGACGCTGTGGAACGCGGCCCCGGGGCCCAGCCCGCGGAGATAGTTGAGCAGGTCGTGGGAGCCCGCCGAGGGAACCCGTGGGCGCTCCTCGTACAGCGCGACGAAGCCGGTGCCCGCGAACGGGTCCTCCAACGCTTCCGCCCCGCGCGCCCGCAGCGTGGCGACGGCTTCCCGGTAGATCGTCTCGGTTTCCTCGGCGAGCGGGAGCCAGGTGTCGCGCCAACCGGGGCCCACCAGCCCGAAGCGTCGGCCCGCCAGGGCGTTGGGGTCGAGCGCGGCCGCGTAACCGCCCTCGGGCATGTTGCCCGACGCGGCGTAGGTGGCGAGGTCCTCCGGGGTCGGTCCCGCGAGCACGTCCAGGGCGACGGCCGCGTCGTACACGGTCTTCGCCATCGGCCCGACCACGTCCGCGTAGCTGCCGTTGAGCGGCACCACCCCCTCGAGCGGCACCAGCCCGTAGGTGGGCTTCACCCCCACCAGCGCCTGCGCCGCGGACGGGTTCTGGATCGATCCGCCCGTCTCGGTGCCGAGCCCAAGCACGGCGAAGCTGCCGTTGACCGCCGTGGCGGTGCCGCCGCTCGAACCCCCGGGGACGCGGGTGACGTCGTAGGCGTTGAGGGTCACGCCCGCCACCGAGCTCTCGGTGCGGGTGCCGTGTCCCGCGAAGTCGGGCAGGTTGGTCTTGCCGAGGATGACGGCGCCCGCCTCGCGCAGGCGGGTCACGACGGCCGCGTCGTCGTCGGGGATCATGTCCACGCCCCCGCTGGCCGCGCTGAAGCCATCGTATCCGGCCGTGGTGACCCGACCCGCCTGGTCGATGTTGTCCTTGATGACCACCGGCACCCCGTGCAGCGGGCCGCGCGGCCCGGTGGCGGCGTATTCGCGGTCCATGGCGGCGGCGGTCTCCAGCGCCTCCGGGTTCATGGAGATGAACGCGTTGTAGAGGTCCTCGTGGCGCTCGATGCGCGCGAGGAAGGCGCGCGTCAGCTGGACGGCGGTGTAGCGGCCCCGGGCGTAGTCCGCTTGGATCCGCTCGGCCGTGAGCTCGACGACGTCGATGTCGGGGGCTTCCTCGCGCCCCGGGGCGGTTTCCGCGGGGGCGCAGCCGGCCGCGAGAAGCGCGACCCCGACGAGCGCCGGCCCGGCGACCCTCCCGGCGTCCCCCCGACCCGACCTTGCGGAATCGGCGGCGCGCGCGCCCGTCCCGTCCCCGACCGGCCCCTTGGCGGCCTCGTCCGCGCGCGCGGGCGGCCCGGCGCCGGTGGGCTTGGTCCCCACGCTACCGGACGCGCGCATCGAGCACCTCGATCGCGAGTCCCTGGTCGCACGCCGGCTCGGAGGCCAGGGTGGCGCGCAACACCGCGCGCGCGCCCACCGCGAGCCCGTCGGCGTTGCCCTCCAGGGTGTAGAGCCGGCCATCCCCGTTGCGCAGGGTGGGGCAGGCCAGGCCCTCGTCGGTAATCTCGCCCTCGACCCGGAACACGCCCTCCTCGTCGGCCACGTGAAACTCGTGCGAGGTCACGAAGGGACGTTGGTCGAAGCCGGCCAGGAAGAAGAAGTGCTTGAGGTTGGGGGTGGCCCAGTCCGGCAGGCGCACCGTCGCCGAAACCCCGCCGTCCGCGTCGGTTTCCTCCTGGGTGAGCAGCTGATGGTTGCCGCCCAGCGCGCCGAACCCCACGTACACGGCGACGTAGGGAATCCCGTCCATCGACACCACCACCTCCTCGCCCGCGGCGGCCGCGGCCGGCACCACCCGGGGACGCCGTTCCTGACGTCCGAACAACCTTCCGCTTCCATCCATCATCATTCTCCGGAGTCGGCGACTCGTTGGAATCGCATGTCGTATACGCGGCCCTGACGGATCCCGAACGCGCGCGCGCGCCCGTCGACGCCCATGTCGAAACGGATGCGCCCGAGCCCGCCGGCGTTGAAGGCGTCCGGGTACACCGGTTCCAGCTCGAACGCGGCATCGGGTCGGCGTTTGGCCACCAAGCGGTCGTTCTCGACCGCCACCACCAAGGTCGTCTCGGCGTCGTCGCTGTGGAAGGTGCCCACGTACGCATGCAGCCGCCCGGCGGTCGGCGCGAAGTCGTCGACGGGTTCGTAGGTGTTGTCGTGATACGTCCCGGTGAATTCGTCGATGCTCGGCCGTCCCCCGTCCGCGGCGGCCGCGAAAACCAGTCGCCGCTCGCCCGCGCCGACGCGGAATTCGGTGGGCGAGCGCGCCACCAGCCGCTGCCCGCCGACCCTCAGCGCGCCGTCCTCCAAAACGACGCGCAGCGGGTCGCCGGTGTCCACTTCGCGGTAGAGCCCGGCCTTGGCCTCCAGCTCGGCGGTCGCGATCGACACCCCGGCGTCGGGTTCCGGGTCGGGCGAGGCCGCGTCGCCCAGGAACACGCGCGCCACCCGTCCACCCAGCGCTCCCGGGTTGGCGTTGCCCACGTTGCATAGGATGGCGATCGAAAGTTGTTGGTCGGGATACCGGCCAATGAAGCCCCGGTAGCCCGCGGTCGACCCGGTGTGCGTGATCGAGGGCACCCCCGCGAAGTCGCGGATCTGGAGCCCGCCCGCGTAGGCGATCCTACGGCCGTCGTTCAGGACGGCCCGATCATGCATCATGCGCACGAACTCCTCCCCGCCCAGACGGCCGTCCGTGAGCGCCGCGTTCCAAGTCTGGAGGTCGTCCACCGTGCTCAGGATGCCGCCGTTCCCGTGCACGTACTCGATGGGGCGGTTGATGAGAAACCCGTCGTCGGCGGCCGAATAGGCGGTGCTCCGGCCCGGGACGACGCGGCGGTAGTCGTCCCGCCACTGGGTGTCGGCCATCCCAAGGGGCTCGAAGATGCGTTCGCGGGAAAACCGGGCGAAGGACATGCCGCTCACGCGGTCCACCACCATCGCGAGCAGGTTGTAGCCCGTGTTGCTGTACGAGTACTCGTGGCCGGGCTCGAAGTTGAGGGCGCTCTGTCGGCTCACGATGTCGAGCACGTGGGCGTGCCGGTGCGAGCGCTCCCCCCGACCCCATCCGGAAATGGCGGCGACCGAGCCCCAGTCGCGCATCCCGCTGGTGTGGGTCATGAGGTGGCGCAGGGTGACGGGCGATCCATGGTCGGGCACTTCGGGGATGTGCGCGCGCACGTCGTCGTCGAGGGTGAGCTTGCCGTCGAGCGCCAGCAGCACCACGGCCGCGGCGGTGAACTGCTTGGCGAGCGACCCGCCCTCGAAGATGGTGGCGGGCGTGTTGGGAATGCCGTGCTCCAGGTCCGCCATGCCCCACGCCCGCGAGAGCAGGGCGGTGCCGGCTTGGGACACGGACAGGGCGCAACCCGGGCTCGCGGGCGAGTTCCATTGGGCGAAGATCTCGTCGACGCGCGCGGTCGCGTCCGAGGTCGGCTCGGCGCACGCGACGGCCACTGCGACCACGCACAGCAGCGACGCGAAGGTGGCGAAGGGGGGCGGTGCTCTCATCTCGACTCCTCGGGGTGGGCGCGTGATCCACCCGGGATAGTGCTTGGCCGGGCACGTCGCGTCAAAGTGCGCGACGATTCCCGGCCGCGTGGCCGGGTGATCCGGTGCGCGCCCGTGCCCGTCCGCGCGCCGCTCCCGGGTTCGCACGCTGGCCTTGTCCTCGCCGGGGTATGAGATTGCCGGCAGGGCGCGGCCGCCGACGCCACGCGCGATCCGTCGCCGCGCAGCTTCCCGAACGCCGGGCCCCGAGGAGGCGAGAGCAATGCGCGCAGGCACACACCAACGATCGCCAGCCGGTTGGGCGCCCATGCCGGACGGACCGCCCCCACGCTTCCATGACCCACGGCGCCCACTCGCGCGCGCTCGTGAGATCCACCCACCGGGCGCGCCCCGCGCCCGAACCGCCCACGGACGAACTCCGCCCGGCATTTGGGCGGCGTGGCGTCCGCGCTGGTTGGCCTTGGTCCTGGGGGCGGCGGCGTGCGTCAACGTGGCTCCCGTTCATGACGTGGTGCTTCGCGGAGGCCGGGTCATGGACCCCGAGTCCGGCACGGACGCGGTTCTCGACATCGGCATCGTGGGCGGCCGCATTGAGGCGATCTCGGCCGAGCCGCTGAGCGGGACGCGCGTGATCGATGTCTCCGGCTTGGTGGTCGCGCCGGGCTTCGTCGATCTGCATCAGCACGGCCAGACCGACGAGACCTACCGCTTCATGGCCCACGACGGGGTCACGACCGGGCTGGAGCTCGAGGTGGGCACCGGCGACGTCGCGGCATTCTACGCCGAGCGCGAGGGCGGCCAACCCGTGAACTACGGCGCCAGCATCGGCCACATCCCCGTGCGAATGCGCGTCATGGGCGACCAGGGCGATTTCCTGCCCGCGGACGCCGGCAAGGACGATCCGGGCACGCCCGGGCAGGTCGGGGAAATCGTGCGCCGCATCCGGGAGGGACTCGACCAAGGCGCCCCGGCGGTGGGATTCGGGTTTCCCTACACGCCGGCGGCCACCGACGACGAGCTTCTCGCGGCGATGACGGTCGCGGGCGAGGTGGGCGCGTCGGCGCACGTGCACACTCATGGCGGCCCGGACGGAGCGCGCTACGCCATCGATCTGGCCGCGCGGGCGGGCGCGCCGCTTCACCTTGTGCACGCCAACTCCACCGGTGGCGCCCGCACGGCGGAGTTCCTGGCGGTCGTGCGCGAGGCGGTCGACGCCGGCCAGGACGTCACCACCGAGGCGTATCCCTACGGAGCCAGCCAAAGCCGCATCGAGTCGGCGCTCTACGACGACTGGGAGGAGTGGGAGGACGAACGCTTCGGCGTCTTCCAGTGGGGCGCCACCGGCGAGCGGCTGACGCGCGAGAGCTTCGCCCGCTTCCGGGAGCGAGGGGGAAGCGTGATCAGCCACGTGCGCACGGAGGCGATGACGCTCACGGCGGTGGCGAGTCCGCTCACCATGGTGGCGAGCGACGGGGGGGCCCAGGTGAGCCATCCCCGGTCGACCGGGTCGTTCTCGAAGGTGCTCGGCAAGTACGTTCGCGAGGACGGCGTCCTGAGCCTGATGGAGGCGCTCCGCAAGATGACCATCGAGCCGGCGCGGCGCCTCGAGCGCTACGTGCCCATGATGGCGAACAAGGGGCGCATCCGGGTGGGCGCCGACGCCGACGTCACCGTCTTCGACCCCCGAACCGTGATCGACCGTGGCGACTACACGAACGCGGCCGTGCCCTCGGGAGGCATCGAGTACGTGTTCGTGAACGGCGTGCTCACCATCGAGCGCGGGATGTACGTGGAGGGCGCGCGCGCCGGCCGGCCCGTTCGACGGTAGTCGAGCATTGCGCGGATGCTCATGGTCGGGCCCTCTTGTCTTGGGTTCACATCGTGGCGCCGGGGCCGGCAAGGCGCCCATGAGGCGGGATCCTAGAAGAATCTGCGTCCCCGGTTCGATCCCATGCGCGGGTTGACCACGTTGTTGAAGACCGACCCGAACGTGAAGCTGAAGCCGAGCTCCAGCTCGTACTCGAAATCGGTGCCCAGCTGGCGACGCTCGAGCAGAATGTCCTCGTCCGAAACGTCCTCGCGGCTCACGTAGATCTGGTCCTTGACCCGGGCGACGCCGCCCTCCAGGTCCAGGCTCAGGCCCCGGAAGATGCGATACTCCACGCGCGCGAAGAGGTCAACGCGGTGTAGCGAGGGATCCCGCAGGAACATGGAGGCTTCCAATCCGCTGTTGACGTCGCCCCACGGCTGCCGAAACTCCGCGGCGATCTCCAGTCGCTGCTCCGCGTGACCCTCCCGGGTCTTGTCGAAGAGGGTCACCTTCTCGTAATCGAAGTACGCGAGCCCGAGCGAGTATAGGAGCGTGATCTGCCTGCGCGTCGACTCCGCGTAGGGGAAGAGGCTGTACTGCAGCGCGGGAGCCACTCGAAGGGTCAGGTCCTGATTCACTCGGGTCGAGGTCAGCGCGGAGGCGCGCGCGCCGGCGGACCAGTGCGGCCCCAGACTCCACACGATGAGCCCCTCGTGATTGATGTTGCGCGACGTGCTCACTAGAACCTCGCCGCTGTTCAACTCGAACCGTTCCTCTTCGAATTCGGCGTACGACCCGATGTCGACCTTGAGATTCTCGGTTGTGCGGCTGGCCGAGAACGACCCGTCGAAGGCCCGCGAGCTCTGGCGGCTCTCCCCGTCGAGTTCGGCGCCGGCCCGTACGCCGAACACCCACAGGTTCCATGGATCGGTTTCGGTGGTGGGCCGTAGTCGGGCATCCGTGGGAGCCGAATAGCGGATGTCGAGCAGGGGACCCGCGGAGGTGGACGCCACATGTCGCACGAGACCGAGCTTGAAGATGCCCGTCAAGCCGGCCCGTTCCTCATCGTCCGAGTCGCTCTCGCGCGAGATGAAGCGAAGCGTGTCCGGTGCTGCGGCTCCCTCGTCCAGCCTCATGAAGTACATTTCGTAGGCCTCGCCGCCGGACGCCGTCTCCTGGGATGTCACGAGCACGTGCAGCTGCGCGTCCGCGCGGTCCCGCACGTAGTTCACGAACGCGACTTCCCGGCGGAAGTGATCGAAGTCGCAGATCCACGGCTCGCAGTCCAGAAAGACGCGAAGGAGGGCGTCGGCCGGGTCCACCTGGGACACGCCTTCCCGCGCGGCTCCCATCGAGGTCGCCGCGAGGACCAGCGGCAGCCCAGCCGCGCGGAGCCACCACCGGCCGCGTCGCGTCGCCGCCGGCCACTTGGCACTCATGAACCGCTTGCCGCATCGCGCACGGGGGCCGAGGGGCCAGCACCCGTCCTGGGCGTGGCCATGCGCCCTCCCTCCATCGCGGTCGCTCGCGCGCGCCCGGGGCCGCGCGCCCGCCTCCCGCCGTCGGGTCGGCCCACCTCGGAGTCGGTGAGATCGAGCCCCAGATCGAAAGTGGCGGCGTAACCTTCCTCGACCTCGGTCACTTGGGCCAGCAGCCGCGCTCCGCCGTTGCGGAAGATGCGGTCCTCGGCGTTGGTCGTGGCGCGCCGTCCACGGGCCGCATACGGCGCCCGCGCGTGCACTCGGTCGATGAGGGCCTCGTCGAAGTAGATCTGCGACGTGTACTCGTATGGCCGCCCTTCGACCTCGGTCCGCACCTTGAAGTGCACATGGACCGCCCGTCCGCGGTACCAACCCGGAAAGATCGTGGTGAAGCGCGCCACGCCGTTCGAGTCCGTGCGCCGGTGGCCCCGCAGGAACTTCGCGTTCCTCGCCGAAGCGGGGGCCCCGTCGTCCTCGACGCCCGAGTACACGCCGTCCGCGTCGCACTGCCACACGTCCACCAGGGCACCGGCAAGCGCCGAGCATGAGCCGGCCAGGATCCGCGACACGTTGAACCTGAGCGTCAGCGGCACACCCTCGCTCACCGCGCCGGTCGACGGATCCGACCGGATGTCGGAGCGATCAAGCCGCGCGTCGACGAAGAAGGGTCCCTCGGTCTGCTCCGGACGCACCACGCACGCCGGCGGGGCGGTGGCGTCGCCGCCCCCCGGGACGCCAGGTCCCGCCTCCGCACCCGCACCCATGCCGGGCGCCCATCGGCCCGCGGCCAGCGCCCCACCTCCCACGCCCATTGCGGCCAGCGCCTCGCGCCGCGTCAGGACCCGTCGCACCCTTCCGTTCCCGTGCTTCATGTCGTACCTCCCGAGTGAGGCCCCGGTCTCCCCGGGGCGTTTGCCGCTAGCAGGCCGTGGATGAATCCGCCCGAGCATCGAGAGCGGCGTGGCGCCGGGCTGGCAAGGCGCTTTGAAGGCCGAACGGTGGAGCTAATTGGACGAGAGGCAACGCGGAGTGCGGCGGACCCGCGCGGATGCGACGGCGCTCGAATGTCGGGGAGGGTTCGTCCCCGTCCCGCTACATGCCCGGAAGCGGATACCGCGCGATGTACGCGAGGTCGACCTCGTCTCGGAAACTCGCGTAGAGAACGCCGTCGCCGAACCCGATGACGGTGTGTCCCTCGGCCAGCTCGACCATGCCGGCGTGTTCGGCGTCGGCCGTGAAGATGTCGTACAGGAAGGGTGCGCCGACGGGTTGGTGGCGGCGCAACCAGGCGCGCCCCTCGGGGTCGACAAGGATGCGCCCCGTGAAGGGCGGGAGCGTCTCCGGCCACTCGTAGTCGTCGACGTCTTCGCTTTCCCTCCCGAGGGACATGCCTCGGCCGCCCGCGCCGTCGATCAGGGAACCCGAAGGGGAGCCGCCCCCACTCCCGCCCACGAACATGGTGCGGGCCGATCGGCCACTCCGCTCCCGGATCCACCCCTCCCGCTCGGCCTGGCCCACCGGGACCGGATCCCATGCGACCGGAGCCCCGCTCCGGACGGATGATCCGTCGGGCGAGCTCCACTCCAGGCGATAGTCCGCCGCCCGCGCGACCACGACGCTTCCATCGGGCGCGACGCCCCAGCTGTCGGTGGGTTGGAACGGAGTTTGTTGGCGCATCACCACCCGGTCGCCCCGCGCCCCCCTCACCGACACCCGCGGGCGGGACGTGGGTGCGAGTCTGGCCACCGGCTCGCCGGTTGGGTCGTCGAGCGTCGCCCGCACCACCGCGATGGAATCGGAACCGGATTCGCCGCCCGCGCCCGCATCGGCGGGGTTCATCGAGAAGCTGCTGGTGGTGTACATGCGCCCTGCGCCATCCACCGCCTGCGGGTTGAGGATCAGGATCCCGCGCTCCGGGTGCATCTCGATCATCGGCCGGGTGGCGCCGAAGGCCAGATCGGGCGCCAGGACGGTGACTCGGTTGTTGCCCATGTCCAGCAGCAGCGTCGAATCGCCGGGCAGGGGCCAGATGCCCACCGGCGTCTGGTACTCGCCCGGGCCCTCCCCGCGGCTGCCCACCACCGTCCTGGTCCCGCCGTCCAGGTCCAGGAGCACGAGCTCCCCGCCCGTCATGTCGGCGACCAGCAGGCTGCCGTCGGCACGCACCCGGATGCGGCTCACGGATGCGAACTCGCCGGAGACCGCCTCGGGTTCGCCGAGCACGTACCGGGGGACGCTCGAGGCGGGCGTCGCGGCGTCGTCCGGGGCGCACGCGAGCAGCCCGAGGCCCAGACCGAAGGCGAGGGGCGTCAAACCGGGTCTCCGAATGGGTCGATGTCTCATGTCGCGCGCCCTTCGTCGTGGTGGTGGGGTGTGCCGGCGCCGTATCACGAAAGATATCGTAGCATGCGATGTAGCCCCCTCGCGCGCCGATGTCAACGACCGCGCGGCGGGTCCCGCCTCGGGGTGCCCGGTCGGAATCGACCGCGCGCGCCGCGCGCCGAACCCTGTACTTGCCGCACCCCGTACCCTACATATTCGAACCCGTCCCGGGCGCGAGACCCGATCCACGGCTCGCGCCCGGCGCGCGCGTCGCGCCGGGGCGGGGGTGTCCACCAAAGGAGCGTCGGGATGTTCGAGTTGATCGGATTGGGAATCGCGGCCGCGGTCGGGATCTACGCACACCTGAAATCGCGGCGTTTCGTGCGTCGGCGGCTTCGCTACACCTCCTGGGTGGAGAAGCGCGGCCTCGGGATCCTCGCTGGCGTCGTAACCGCGATCGCGGTGTCGTGGCTGCCGTTGGTGGGCTTCGGCGCCGGACTCGTGGTGGGTGCGGGCGTGGGCAGCGGCATCCATATGGGCGCGAGCGACGTGCGCAACCGCCGGCTGATCGACGAGTAGCCGCCCCGACCCACCAGCAGCCCGCGAACCAACGCCCCCCGGCATTCGAGCGGCGTTGCGTCCGCGCTGGACGGCTACGCTCGGCGTTGCCTTCCCTCCCAATAACTCCCCCGGCATCGGCTCGACGCCCGCTCATCCTCCCGGGGCGAATCGCGCCAACACCGGCAGATGGTCGCTGGTGGTGTTCAGGTACCCGTCGATGAACTGGTCCACTTCGTAGACCATCGCCGATCCCTCCACGTACCACGCCATCGCCTCGTCCGACGCGAGGATGTGGTCCACCACCTCGGTGTGGCGCGGCATCGAGCGCGCCCCCGCGGCGCTCAGGCCGGCCGTGGCGAACACCCATTGCGGAGCCGCGTCCACGAAGGCGCGGTAGGGCGTGTCCCTCCCCAGGGTGATCGACTCGTCCACGTCGTCGTTCCAGTCCCCGGGCACCAGCACCGGGTGGTCCGGCCAGTTGGCGTCCAGATACGCCCGCAGGCCCTCCCCCGCCGCCATGCGCCGCTCCCATGACGCCTCGTCTGCGACGGCCTTGGCGTGCAGGACGATCAGGACGACGTCGCGGCTCCCGCCACCGATCGTCACGCGCACCCGAACCTCCAGCGGAGGACGGCCCGCGAAGGCGTGGTCCAGCTCGCTCAGGATGACGCGGGCGCCGGAGACCTCGGCGACGGAGGTCTTGAAGATGAGACCGACCTTGAGTTCCCCGCGGTCGTAGTTGGCGGCTCCGCCGGACACCGATGCGTCGCTGGCGATGAATCCGTCGTACCCCGGCAGCTCGTCCAGCAAGGCCGAGAAGGCCTCCGCGTCGGTCACTTCCTGCACGCCCCAAAGGTCGGCGTCGGTTCCCAGAATCACGTCGCGCACGCGCGCCAATTGCAGGGGCTCGTCATTGGGGCCCTGATTGGTGGCGCCGAAGTAGAGGAGGTTCCACGTGGCGACGTCGAGCGTGCCGGCCGTTCCCTGGGCGAGGACCTGGATGGGCGGGATGGGCGGATCGGGCTCGGGACGCGTGACATCCGGGGGCTCGGTGACGGCTTGGCCGTCGCAGCTCGCCACGGTGGCCAGCAGGGCGAGGGGGATGGCGAGCGGGGCGCAGTGGATGGCGAGCGCCGCTCCAAGTCCGTGGATGCGTCCGCCCGAGTACCGGTAGCGGCGTTGCGCCGGGCGCGTGGCCGGGTCGCGACCCGCCGCGATCTTCGTTCCGCCGCGAGGCGGGGGACATGGATGGTCCATGGTGGCCGATCCGCCGTGGGTGTCGGATTCGCCGGAGCACGGTCCGGGGGTGTGGTCCGCTCCATTCAGGATACGACCTCGTGGCTCGGTGCGCTTGGTGGGTCGGGGCCGCGTGTCCGCGTCACCCCCCAAGGCTTGCGGTCGGGGGATGAATCCGCCGGAGCACCGAGAGCGGCGAGGCTCCGGGCTGGCAAGGCATCGAAGCCGGCGACGGCATGTCCGCGAGTCGCCTCCTTCGTCGCGCCTCTCGGAGCGGGGCTGGCGCCAACCCGTCGCGAGGGCGACGATTGGCGTCGTCAGGCCGGGTGGAGCCGAGCCGGCGCCGAGTCCCGTCGAGGATGCCATCGAATGAACCGTCGCTTTCGCGCATTGGCGCGACTCCCGGGGGCGCCCGCGGGGGTCGCGGCCCGGCCCCCGGGGTCCGGGAGGTGGGCGCTCCGCGCCCTGCCGGCGCTTGCGATGCTCGCGTTCGGTTTCGTCGCCTCGCCCGCGTCGTCCCAGCTGGAGGTCCACTACCAGCGCGGGAACATCCTGAACCCGTTGACCGCGACCTCCGGGCCGACCAGCATCTTCACGCTGCAACACGCCGGCGGGTGGCGCGCCGGTGGCTCGTTCTTCTTCCTCGACTACCTCGTCGACGACGTGGCGGACGGCTTCAACGACCGCGACCTCTACGGGGAGTGGTACCCGACGCTGAGCCTGGGTTCGCTGGCTCGGCGCGGCGTGGGCGTGGGGCCGGTGCGCGATTTCCGGTTGGTCGCGGGGGTCAACCTCGGCATACAGTCGAAGGTGCTCAAGTACGTGCCCGGCGTGGAACTGGCGTGGGAGGTGCCCGGGTTCGTGTTCGTGAACACCATGCTGGGGGCCCTCGTCGACGCCAGCGGCGGGCTCGAGAGCGGGGGCGCGCCCGCCACGGAAGACGGCTGGAATCTCGACGTCAGCTGGCTGGCCGTCTTCCAGCTGGGCGGTCAGTCGTTCTCGTTCACGGGGCACGCCGAATACATGAGCGGCGTCGTCAACGAGGTGGGCGAGGAATACCCGGGCGGCATCCTCGCCCAGCCGCAGCTCAGATGGGACGTCGGGCGGGCGCTGAGCGATGCGGCGAACGTTCTCCACGCCGGGGTGGAGTACCAGCTCTGGACCAACAAGCTGGGAACGACCCGCGACGAGCGGACGCTGCAGCTACTTGTCGTCTGGCAGCTGGACTAACCGCGGCTACTGGTCGTCGACGATGCGCACACCCACCAGGCGACATCCCAGCCTGCAGCCGGGCCGGAGCGCGAGCGCCGCGAGGACGGACGCGATCGCGAGGCCCGCCATGGGCCCGGTAAAGGACTGAACCACCGTCTTGAGCAGGCCCCACACGGCCACGAACACGACCATTCCGAGAACCACGCCCAGGAGCTGGCGCGCGCCGTCGGGGCCCTCGAAACGGATGGGCGCGCCGCCGTAGTAGAGCGCGGCCAAGGTGGGATAGAGTGCGAACGGAATGATCCATTCGATGCTGGTCACGTTTGGTAGCCTCCGCTGGAATCCCGCGTCTTGCCCGAGGGTGGCGTGGAGCGCTCGGCGGCGTCTCGCCGGGAAATTGTTCGCCGGAAAGTTAACGAATCCGGGAACCGAGTGCGACGGGGCGGCGGGCCTTGGCGTTGCCGGCGGCGCGCCACAGGTTTGACACCATGCTTTCCTACGAAGACATCGTCGCGGCCCGCGCGCGGATCCGGGGCGGGATCGTGGAGACGAGCTGCCCACGCTCCCTGGGGCTTGCCCCGAACCGGTTCGGGCGCGTGCACTTCAAGGCCGAATTCCGGCAGCGGACGGGCTCCTTCAAGGATCGCGGCTCGCTCAACCGCCTGCTTCTGCTGGATGCGGCGGAGCGCGAGGCCGGGGTGGTCGCGGCCAGCGCCGGCAACCACGCCCAGGCGCTCGCCCATCACTCGGCGCGCCTGGGGATCCCGTGCACCATCGTCATGCCCGAGGCCGCGCCCCTCGTCAAGGTGACGCGGACGCGCGGCTACGGCGCCCGCGTCGTCCAGACCGGCGCGACGATCACGGACGGCATGGCGCGCGTCGAGCGGCTGGTCGAGCGGGAGGGCCTGGTCCTGGTCCACGCCTTCGACGACCCCGCGGTGATGGCGGGGCAGGGGACCATGGCGCTCGAGATGCTGGAGCGGGTGCCCGACGTCACGACGCTGGTGGTGCCCATCGGCGGGGGCGGCATGATCTCCGGGGTCGCCACGGCGGTGCGGGCGCAACGGCCGGACGCGCGCGTGATCGGGGTGGAGGCGGCGGCCTCGCCGGGGGCGGCGACCTCCCTGGCGGCGGGGCGGCCGGTCCACTTGGAGCGCTCCGACACCTTGGCCGACGGGATCGCGGTGAAGCGCGTCGGCGACCTCGCCTTTCCGCACATTCAGGCGCTGGTGGACGACGTGGTCGTGGTGGACGAGGAAGAGATCGTGCGGGCGATCTTCTTCCTCATGGAGTCGGAGCGGATGGTGGTCGAGGGGGCGGGGGCGGTGGGGGTGGCGGCGCTTCTGGCGGAGAAGATCCGCCCGGACCCCGCCGACGTCACCGTGTGCGTCCTCTCCGGCGGCAACATCGACATGAACGTGGCCTCGAAGATCATCGACCGGGGGTTGTGGGCGGACGGGCGCCTGGCCCGCCTCTCGGTGGTGGTGCGGGACCGGCCGGGCTACCTGAACGAGGTCACGGCGGTGGTCGCCGTCGCCGGGGCCAACGTGCTCCACATCGAGCACACGCGCGCCTTCGGCGACATCTCGGTGGGCCACGTGGGCATCGAGATGGAGATCGAGACCCGTGGGCGCGCGCACGTCGCGGAGATCGTGGCGGAGCTGCGGGAGCTGGGCCACGACGTGGGCGAGGTCGCGTGAGCGTTCCCTGGGCGTTCCTCCGTGACGCGCGAACACGTCGCCAACCACCGTCCGGGAGAGCCCGCCCCGGGGTCGTGGACGTCGCGCGAACCGTCGCGCCGAAGCCACCCGCGCCGCTCCCCCGGAGGTCCCGGTGACCGGGTCATCTGTCGCGGGGCGCGCGCCGGGGCTTATCATGTGCGATGCGGCGCGGTGGCGCGCGCGCCCTTGGCGAGCCGCCGATCCTTCGGCCCCGAATAACGAGGTGAATCCCATGAAGCCAGCCATGCGGCCCCGTCCCGTCTCCGTCGCGCTCCCGTCCCTACTGGCCGTCGCGGCCGTTCTGCTGGGCGCGTCCGGGCTGCGGGCGCAGAACGCCTACTTCCCCCCGCCCGGCGACTGGGAGCGCCGGTCTCCGGAGTCGATGGGCATGAACCCGGAGCTGCTTCGGGCGGCGGTCGACTTCGCGATCGCCAGCGAGAGCACGGCCCCGCGGGACCTGGAGGTGGCGCACGCGCTCAGCTGGAACACCGAGCCCTTCGACGAGGCCATCGGCCCGCTCAAGGTGCGGGGTCCGCAGAGCGGCATCGTCGTGAAGGACGGCTACATCGTCGCCGAATGGGGAGAGACCAAGCGGGTCGACCCCACCTTCAGCGTCGCCAAGAGCTTTCTCTCCTCCACCGTCGGGCTGGCGTGGGACCGGGGGCTCATCCGCGACGTGAACGACGCGGTGCGCGAGTACATGCCCCCGCTGATTCTGCCCATCGGCGACGGCGAACCCGGCGCGGAGGCCGACGGGCGGGGCGTGCCCACCCCCGTGTCGCTCTTCGACTCCGAGCACAACCGCGGGATCACCTGGGACCATCTGCTCCGGCAGACCAGCGACTGGGAGGGCACCCTGTGGGGCAAGCCCGACTGGGGCGACCGGCCGGGGCGCGACGTGGCCGCCAACCGCAACCGTCCGCGCAACCCGCCGGGCACCGCCTACAAGTACAACGACGTGCGCGTGAACCTGCTCGCGTTGGCGGCGCTTCAAGTGTGGCGCCGGCCCCTGCCGCAGGTGTTGCGGGAGCACATCATGGATCCCATCGGCGCCTCCAACACTTGGCGCTGGTACGGCTACGGGAACTCGTGGGTGAACGTCGACGGCGAAATGATGCAGTCGGTGAGCGGCGGCACCCACTGGGGCGGGGGGATGAACCTGAGCGCCGAGGACCAGGCCCGCTTCGGCTACTTCACCCTCCACAAGGGCAATTGGGACGGCGAACAGCTGCTCTCCGAGGCGTGGCTGGACATGGCCGAGACCCCGGGCGCCGTCAACGAGATGTACGGCTTCATGAATTTCTTCCTGAACACCGACCAGCGCTCCTACCCGAGCACGCCCGAGTCGTCGTTCAGCCACCGCGGGGCGGGCACCAACCTGGTGTACGTCGATCGCGACAACGACCTGGTGGTGGTGGCGCGCTGGATCCAGGGCGGCGCCATCGACGAGTTCCTGGGCATGGTGATCGCGTCGTCGGTGGTGGCGGAGGAGCGTCGCTGAGGCGGCGGCCGACGACCTCCGACACGGGAGCGGCGGTGCGCCCCACCCGGCTTCCGGTTAGGATTGGCGTGCGCCCCGCGGCGGATTGCCGCCCGAGGCGCGCGACGGCGGGCAACACGGACCCCAACCAGGATCGACGACCCATGGACAACGACTCCCGCGACCCGAGAGCCGAGGCTGGCCGAACGAGCGGAGCGACGGAGTCCTCCGACCATACCGACGCGAGCCGGACCGGGCACGCGCGGCCGGAGGCGGCCATCGAGCGAAGGGCGTTCCTCGGCAAGGCGGCCGCGGGAGCCGCCGCGGCCGGCGTGCTGGCCGCGGCGTGCGGCGGCTCGGAGGGGGAGGCGGAGGGCGCGGGCGCGGGAGGTGGCGCGCCGGCGGTGGTCACGAACCCGAACGTGCGCTGGCGGCTCGCGTCCAGCTACCCGCGCACCGTCGACGCCATTTTCGACACCGCCACCCGCGCCGCCGCGTCGCTCGACGCGATGACGGACGGACGCTTTCAGCTGCGCGTGTACGAGGGGAACGAGCTGGTGCCGGCGTTCGAGGTCATGGACGCGGTGCAGCAGGGCACGGTCCAGGTGGGGCACAGCCCGAGCTACTACTACACGGGCAAGGCGCCGGTGCTCGCCTTCGACACCTGCGTGCCCTTCGGCCTCACCTCCCGCCAGCAGCACGCCTGGCTGTACGACGCGGGCGGGCTGGAGCTCATCAGCGAGGTCTTTTCGGACTTCAACATCCTCCCCATTCCGGCGGGCAACACCGGCGCGCAGATGGGCGGCTGGTTCCGGCGCGAGATCGACACCCCGGAGGACCTGAACGGGCTCAAGATGCGCATTCCCGGGCTGGGCGCCGAAGTCATGGACCGCTTGGGCGTGACCGTCCAGAACCTGGCCGCGCAGGAGATCTATCCGGCGCTGGAGCGCGGCGCCATCGACGCCACCGAGTGGGTCGGACCCTACGACGACGAGAAGCTGGGCTTCCAGAACGCCGCCCGCTTCTACTACTACCCCGGTTGGTGGGAGCCGGGACCCTCGACCACCTTCCAGGTCAACCGGGACGCGTGGGATTCGCTGCCGTCCACCTACCAGGAGGCCTTCCGGGTGGCGGTGCGCGCGGCCGCGCACGGCGTCGAGACCACCTACGACGCCCGCAACCCGGCCGCCCTGCGCCGCCTCGTCGAGGGCGGGGTCGAGCTGCGCGCCTTCTCTCCCGAGATCATGGCGGTGTCGCGCGAGGCCTCCCGGGAGATTCTGGAGGAACGGGCGGCCACGGACGCCAGCTACCGACGCGTGTACGAGCACTGGTCGGCGTTCCGCGGGGAGGTGTTCGAGTGGTTCAGCCGCGCGGAGTGGTCGTACGCGAGCGCGGCGTTCGGGCAGGGCGCGTAACCTCGCTCGTTCGAGCGGCGTGACATCCGCGTCGGACCGCTTCGCTCGGCGTTGCCCTTCGGCCCGGTGGCTCCACGATCGGGCCTTCAAGGTGGCCTTGCCAGCGTGGCGTCCCGCCGCTCTCGGTGCTCGGCCGCGAGCTCTCGGTGCTCGGGAGGGCTAGTCCACCAGCCCCGTGACCAGCTCCGGGAAGACCATGATCAGCACCAGCCCGATCAGCTGGATCACGATGAAGGGGATGACCGCCCGGTACATCTCCGACGTGCGCACGTCGGGTGGCGCCACGCCTCTCAGGTAGAAGAGGGCGAACCCGAAGGGCGGGGTCAGGAAGGACGTCTGGATGTTCATCCCGATCATCACCCCGAACCATACCAGGTCGATGCCCAACAGCGCGGCGGCCGGGGCCAGCAGCGGGATGATGATGAAGGCGATCTCGAAGAAGTCGAGAAAGAAGCCCAGCACGAAGATGGCCAGGTTGGCCACCACCAGCAGGCCGATGCGTCCGCCCGGGAGGGTCGTGAGCAGGTGTTCGATCCAGAGGTCTCCGTTCAGGCCGCGGAAGACCAGCGCGAAGGCCGTGGAACCCACCAAAATGAACATGACCATGGCGGTGAGCGAGGTGGTGTACTCGCTGGCCTCCCTGAGCACCCTCCATGAGAGGCGCTTGTTGGCGGCGGCCAGCCCGATGGCGCCCACCGCCCCCACCGCCCCCGCCTCCGTGGGCGTGGCGATCCCCGCGAAGATGCTGCCCAGCACGAGCAGGATGAGCACCAAGGGCGGCATCAGCACGGTGGCCACCTGGCGCGCGAGCTTCCACCCCGCCGCGTCGCGCACCTCGGGCGGGAGCGCGGGCGCCGAGGCGGGGCTCACCTTGGCGACGATCCCCACGTAGATGGCGTACATGCCCGCCAGCGAGAGCCCGGGAATGAGCGCCCCCAGGAAGAGATCGCCCACCGAGATGCCCAGCTGGTCGGCCAGCACGATGAGCACGACGCTGGGCGGGATGATCTGTCCGAGGGTGCCCGACGCCAGGATCACCCCGGTCGAAAGGGTCTTGGAGTAGCCGTAGCGCAGCATGATGGGGAGGGAGATGAGCCCCATCGCAACCACCGACGCGCCCACCACGCCGGTGGCCGCCGCCAGCATCGCCCCCACGAACACGACCGCCCACGCCAACCCCCCGCGCACGGTTCCGAAGAGCTTGCCGATGGTGGTGAGGAGGTCCTCGGCCAGCTTCGACTTCTCCAGCACCACCCCCATGAAGATGAAGAAGGGGATCGCCACCAACACCAGGTTGGACATCACGCCGAAGATGCGCTGCGGGAGCGCGTACAGGAGCGCCCAGTCGAAGAGGCCGGTCGCGATGCCGATGAGCGCGAAGATCAGCGAGGTTCCCCCCAGCGCGAAGGCCACCGGGTAGCCCAGGAAGATCATCGCGAAGACGCCGATGAACATGAGCGGCGCGAGGAGGTTCTCCATTACGCGACGCCTCCGCTCGCCTTGGGTCCGGCGTCGTGGTCATCCATCGCGGGACCGTTGTGGCCCGTGTCCCCTCCGCGCAGGATCCGAATCCGCTTGATGATCTCCGACGCGCCTTGGAGGATGAGGAGCAGAAAACAGACGAGGATGAAGGTCCTGAGCGGGTAGCGGGGCAGCCCCCCGGGGTCGGAGGAGATCTCCCGCACCGCCCAGGAGTTGCGCACCGCGGGCCAGGACAGCCAGAGCGTCACCACCGAGAACGGGATGGTCAGCAACAAGGTGCCGAGCAGGTCGATCCAGGCGCGGGCGCGCGTCGACAGACGGGTGTAGAGGATGTCCACCCGCACGTGCTCGCCCTTGCACAGCGCGGACGCGGAAGCGAGCAGAAAGAGCAGGCTGAACAGGTACCACTGGAGCTCCAGATAGAGGTTGGAGCTCAGCCTGAAGCCGAAATAGCCGCCGAGATAGCGGACGGCCGTGTTGTACGCGGTGACCAGCACCATCAGCAGGCAGAGCCACGAGGTCCACCGGCCGATGCGGTTGTTCACCCGGTCGATGGCGCGGGAGAGGCGGGTCCAACGAGTCAATTCGGAGGGATTCCGGTGGTGGAGGGGTGGGGGGGTTGGCGGGTTCCCGCGCGATTGGGCCGCGCTTGAAATACCTCCCCGGAACCGCGTTGGCAATAGCCGCCCGGTCGCGGTCCCCCGCGAATTGCTGGCCCGCCGCGACCCGAGACTCCATGTTGGAGCGTCCAGCGCGGACGCACCGCCGTTCGAGTGTCGGCGGGGCGTCCACGGATCGTTGGGGCTTCACGGCACGGGCCCTTCCCCGCGGAGCACGTCATGGGCGCCGACAAGAATCACGACGGATACCAGTCCTTCTCCTACCTGGAACCCGGGCTCGACTACGCTCCCTTCGAGCTGGCGGCGCAGGTTGGGCGCGTCGATCCGTATCGGGTGCCCTTGTCGCGCGCGGACGAGGCGCGGGCCGCGCGGTTGGCCCGCGAGCTGGTCATGATTTCGCTGCACGAGCACGCGGGCGTGTTCCCCCGGGACGTGCGCGAGACGCCCGCGTACGTGCGCGCGGGCCGCATGGCGACGGCGTTCGAGGGGTTGAGGCATTCGTGCTGGGACGCGGTCTTCGACAACCTGCTGGACGGCATCTGCACCATCCAGTCCCACGGGGGCTGGAAGTGGGACGACGTGCTGCACGACCTCGGCATGCGGCTTTGCGACCTGGCGCACCAGGACTTCGTCATCCACGGCCTCGGCGTGGACGACATCCTGCGCGCCCACCGCGAGGGCGGGCTGGCGTGGGTCGCGTCGATGGAGGGCGCGGCCATGATCGAGAACGAGCTGGACCGGATCGACCTGCTGTTCGGGTTCGGCGTGCGCGCGCTCGGGATCACCTACAGCGAGGCCAACGCGCTGGGGTCGGGGCTGAAGGAACCGCGCGACGGCGGACTGACCATGTTCGGACGGCGCGCGGTCGGGCGTATGAACAAGTTGGGCATGCTGATCGACTGCTCCCACTGCGGCGACCGGACGACGCTCGACGCCATCGAGTGGAGCGAGCACCCCATCGTGCTCTCGCACATCGGCGCGCGCGCCCTGTGGGAATCGAATCGGCTGGCGCCGGACGCGGTGCTCGAGGCGTGCGCCGCCAAGGGGGGCGTGATCGGAATCGAGGCGGCGCCGCACACCACCCTCACCCGCGCCAACACCGTGCACGGGATCGAGGCGTTCATGGAGCATTTCGAGTACGTCCGCGCCCTCGTGGGGATCGACCATGTGAGCTTCGGTCCCGACTCGGTCTACGGGGACCATGTGGGGTTGCACCGCGTGTACGCGGCCAACCTGTCCATCAAGGAGTCGCGCTCGGCGGCGGCCCGGGAGGGTCCGCGCGCGAACCCGCCCCACGAGGAGGTCGAGTACGTGAAGGGGATGGAGAACCCAACCGAGGCGTCGCACAACATTCTGCGCTGGCTGGTGCGGGCGGGGTACTCGGACGAGGACATCGGCAAGGTGATGGGGGGCAACACGCTGCGCGTGCTGAGGGAGGTATGGCCCTGACGGCCCGCGAAAGGACGCCCGGCACTCGAGCGGCCCCTTCGAGGCGCCTCGCCAGCCCCGCGTCCCGCCCCTCTCGGTGCGCGCGCGGATTCATCCACGGACTTGGGGCGGCCCTCCGGGGCATGCGAGCGGCTTGGCATCCGCGCCGGACGGCTTGGATGGCGGTGGCCATGGGGGGGGTGGCGACCGCCGCCTTGGTTGCCGCCGCGACGCCGGTGGCCGCATGGGACGGTGCGACGCGCGGGGATCCGGCGGGCGCCGCGCTCGACAAAGGGGATGCTGCGAGATCCGCGCGCTCTGTGGGCGTGGTGATGGCCAGGCGGGACCGTGCGAGGCGTGAACACTCGGCGGGCGCTTCGAATGACGGATGGGACCGTGCGGCTCCCGCGCGCTCGGCGGGCGTCCCGATGGCCGCATGGGACCGAGCGGGGTGCGAGCCCTCGACGGGCGTCGCCATTCACGAACGGGACGGTGTGGGGTCCGCGCACTCGGCGGGCGCCTCGATGCCCGGGCGGGACGCGCCCGGAGGGGTCCAGGAGACCGGGGTGGACGACCCGGGTGGGCGAGTCGTCCGGGTGGCCGTGTCGGCGCGGGCGCCGGAGACGGGAGCCGTCGCGGTCTCCATGACCTATCGACTGCGGGTGGAGCCCGGGACGCGCGTGATCCCGTTCACCGGGCTGCTGTTCGCGCCCACGACCGTGGACCGGATCTCCGCGCGCGTGGGGGGCGAGGCGCTCCCGGTGCGCCCGCCGCCGACCGGAGAGCCCCGAATGGAGGGCGGGATCGAGCTCCCGGCGGATCTCTCGGCCGGTGGACCGGTATCGCTGGACTTGGAATACCGGGTGTTGAACGCCGTGGTTGCGGAGGGGGAGGGCGTGCGGGTGACGTTGCCCATGCTGGCGGTCGACTGGGCTCCCGAGGAGGCGCGTCCCGGCGTGTTCCAGGCGGACGTGACGCTTCCCGAGGGCATGGAGGCGCGCGAGATCTTCCCCGTGACGCCGACCGGCGGGACGGCGCCGGGCATGGCGCGGGCGACCCTTCAGGTGGTGCCCGCCGTGGTGCGGGTGCGCGCTCGGCCGGAGGGGAGCCTCGCGCTCTCGCTCCCCGGGGCCCTCGAGCTGCTGGTGTTGGTGGTCGTGATCGCCTGTGGGATGGCGGGGTTGCGGCGGGTGCGGAGGGCGGGGTGAGCGGGGCGCGTCGGGGGCGGCTCGGTCTCGGCGCGACCCCGCGGGTCGGAGGAGGGCTCGACGGCGGGCGTTTCCGATGGGGGCGGCCGCGCCCCGCAGGCGGTGGGAGGGTCCCGTGAGGGCCGTGCTGGACGCCGGTTTCGTCTTCTGGGGGCTCTTTCTGGCGTCGGCGCTCATCGTGCTGGCGTACCTGGCGTGGATGCGCCGGGAGGACGGGAAGGAGGGGAAGCGGTGAGCGTCCAGCTCTCCACCTTCCTGCTCTACTTCGTGGTGGTGTTCGCCATCGGATGGTACGCCCTCCGCGCCACCCGCAGCGAAGCCGACTACTGGATCGCGGGAGGGAAGCTGGGCTGGCTGGTGGGCGGCGCCACCATGGCCGCCACCCACACCAGCGCCGGGACCTTCGTGGGCACCATCGGCGTGATGTACGTGGCGGGGTGGTCGTTCGGGTGGCTCGTGCTGGCGCTGCCGCTGGCCTACTGGTTCATGGCGGCCGTGCTGGCGCCGCGCTTCACCCGCGTGAAGCAACTCACCCTGCCCGCCTTCATCGAGACCCGCTACTACTCCAAGGGGGTGCGCGCCCTGGCGGCCGTCATCATCCTCATCGCCACGGTGGTCTACGTGCAGGCGCAGATCGTGGCGGGGGGGCTGATCGCCAACATCGTGTTCGGCGTGCCGGTCAGCTGGGGAATGGTGGGCTTCACCGCGATCCTGCTGGCCTACACGGTGATCGGCGGCATGATCGCGGTGGCGTACACGGACCTGCTGCAGCTGGTCATCATGGTGCTGGGCGCCATCTGCGCGGTGCCGTTGGCGATTCGGCAGGTGGGCGGGGTGGAACCGCTCTTCACCTACGTGGAGGCCGTCAACCCGCTCACGTTCAGCTGGGAGGCCATGCCGGCCACGCTGCTCTTCACCATGGGGCTCTCGTTCCTGCTCGGCGGGGTGGCGACCCCCGAGAAGCTGATCCGCCTCTACGCCATGCGCGACATGCGCACCATCCGGCGGGGTATCCTGCTCACCATCATCGCCGTCACCACCCTGAACCTGCTGGTGTTCGTGCTCGCGCTGGCGGCGGTGGTGCTCTTCCCCAACCTGCCCACCGGCGACCTGGCCATGCCCATGCTCGCCACCGCCGTGCTCCCGGCGACCCTGGGCGCCATCCTGCTGGCCGCGATCACGGCGGCCATGATGTCGACGGTGGACTCGCTCCTGCTGGTGGCGGGATCCGCGCTCTCGTACGACATCTACCAGGGACTCCTGCGACCCGACGCTCCGCCCGGTCGGCGGCCGTGGGTGGACCGGCTGGGCATCCTGGTGGTGGGGACCATCCCGGTGGTGCTGCTCCTGAGCGGGGTGGGGGAGGGCGAGCTGGTCCAGTTCATCGTGCTGCTCTTCACCGCGCTCATGGCGTCCAGCTTCTTCATCCCGGTCGTGGTCGGGGTGTACTGGCGGCGGGCGACCCGGGAAGGGGCGGCCGCCGCCATGGTCGGGGGCGTGACCACCGCGCTCGCCTGGGAGGGGTGGGGGCCGGCCGACGTGGTCGACCCGGTGCTTCCGGGCTTTTTGGTCTCGGCGTTCCTGATGGTGGTGGTCAGCCTGCTCACGCCTCCGCCGCCCGAGAGCGCGACCCGGCCCTACATGCCCAACGCCCGCCGCTCGTAGGTTGGCCGCGGGCCACCAAGGAGCAGCCGATGCGCGTATCCAGGATGGTCACGGCCATCGATGCCCACGCGGGGGGAGAGCCCGGCAGGGTCATCGTGGGCGGCGTCATGGACGTCCCCGGCGACACCATGTTCGCGAAGAAGCTGTGGCTCGAACGCCACGGCGACGACCTGCGGCGGCGCATGCTGCGCGAGCCCCGGGGGTACCCGGCGCTCTGCTGCAACCTGATCCTTCCACCAACCCGCCCGGAGGCGGACGCCGGCTACGTCATCATGGAGCACACCGAGTATCCGCCCATGTCCGGCAGCAACACCATCTGCGTGGCCACCGTCCTCATCGAGACCGGCATGGTGTCTTCCCGCGAGCCCGTCACCGAGCTGGTGCTGGAGGCGCCCGCCGGGCTCATCCGCGTGCGCGCCAGAGTCGAGGGCGGCAAGGTCACGAGCGTCACCTTCCGCAACGTGCCCGCCTTCGCCGTCCATCTGGACGCCGTCCTCGACATTCCCGAGCTCGGCGAGGTGACGGTGGACGTCGGCTACGGCGGCATGTTCCACGTCATCGCCGACGCGGCCCAATTCGGCATCGAGCTGGTGCCCGAGAACGGTGGCCGCATCACGCGCGTGGGCGAGATGCTGCGGGTCGCCGCGGCCGAGCAGCTGCCGTGCGTCCATCCCCTCAACCCGGACATCTCGGGCGTGTCCATCTCGCAGCTGTCCGGACCTCCGCGCGGGAACGCCCACCGGCGCAACGCCGTCACGGTCTCGACCGGGCGCCCGAGCTGGGATCGGCCCGAGAGCTGGCGGGGTTGCCTCGACCGCTCTCCGTGTGGGACCGGCACCTGCGCGAAGATGGCCGTGCTGCACGCGAAGGGGGCGCTCGGACTGGGCGAGAAGTTCCGGCACGAGAGCATCGTCGGCTCGGTCTGGACCGGCGAGCTGGTGGAGGAGACCGACGTGGGCGGCGTGCCCGGGGTCGTGTCCACCCTCGAGGGCGCGGCGTGGATCACGGGCATCGCGCAATACGTGGTCGACGACGCCGATCCCTTTCCGGAGGGGTTCACGGTGGGCGACATCTGGTGAGGAGGACGGCCGCGCCCCCGAGCCTGGTCACCATCCCCCTCAGAAACTCCACGCGACATCGATGAAGAACATGCGCCCCGGCTCGGGCACGGGAATTCCGGTGAACGGGTTCTTCGCGTTCAAGTGGTCCGCGTAGTGCTCATCCCAAATGTTCAGGACGCCACCGCGCAGGGTCACGCCGTTCATCAGGCCGTAGCCGGCCCGCACGTCGGCGGTCCGGTAGCTCGGCGTGGCGAGTTCGCCGCGGGAGCTGGCGACCTGGTCCTGCGCGCCAACGATGTGGGCCCGTCCCTCGGTGTAGAACCGTCCCGTGGGATCCTCGTAGCGGAGTCCCAGGGAGGCGCGCAGCGGGGAGACGCCGATCGCGGGTTCGTCGACCGCGTCGTCGCGCCCGTGCAGGTAGGCGACGCCGCCGTCCGCCGTCCACGCGTCGCTCAGCGCCACGGTGAGGGAGGTCTCGAGACCCCTGAAGGTGGCCTCGCCGTTCACGTACCGGAAGACCGTGTTGGGTGACAGGGGGAGGCGCTTGGGCAGGTCGGTGGCCTCGATCGTGATGTAGTCGAACATCTTCCGTCCAAACGCGCCAAAATGAACCGTGAGGCGCTCGAATCGGCCGTCGATCCAGAGGTCTCCCTGAAGGGAGCGTTCGGGGGCGAGGTGGGGGTTCCCCATGAACTCGGCCGACATCTGCGCCTTGGACGCGGGGATGCGGTCCGAGTAGCGCTCGTTCGCGTCCGCCGTGCGGACCGCGGAGCCAACGCCTCCCGTCATGGTCCAGTTGCCGCCCACATCCACCGACAGCGTCATCGCGCCGCTCACGTTGCGCTCGGTCGCGTCCAGGTCGGGGCCCACGTTGGCGAGGAAGAACTCGCTCGCCCTGGCGGCCGAGGCCTGCACGAAGTCGGCGCGCACCGTTCCCGCGAACCGGAGGTTGCCCCGGCTGTGGGAGAGGCGTCCGAACACGCCGGAGTCGTTGATGTCGGCGTCGGGCCACATCAAGTCCTCGAACATCACCATGCCCGTCTCGAGACGGGCGATGCTCCGTTGGGCGTCTCGGTTGGAGAGATAGACGTCGCCTCCAACCTCGCCGGACCACGCGTCGTCGAGGTGTAGGTCCAGGCTCATCCTCCCGCCGCTGACCGCCATGTGCGAGTCGACGGTCACGTCCAGCGCGAACGGCGGCATCCGGTTGGGCATGGCCATGCGGGTGGGCTTGTCGATGTTGTCCATGCCGTGGTCGACCCGATTGTGGTACGCCTGGGCGTGGAATCCGCGCACGAGCCCTTCGCCCGACCAATCGAACGTCGCCATGAGGTTCGTCGACTCGAAGAATTCGGCGCTGAGCAGTCGCCCGGGGTAGTCGATCGGACCTTGCTCCTGATAGCCGCCGGACAGTACGAGCCTGCCCTCGCTCCCCACGTCGAACCCGAGCTTGCCGCGGGCTTCCCATGACCTGAAGTCACCCTGAACCAGATCGCCCCCGCCGCCCGGCTGGTAGTCGTCGCCCTCCCGGAAGGCGCCGTGAAGGAAGTACGCGACGCCGCCGTTCTTGCCGTAGAGTTTGCCCGTCGCCTCGGTCGCCTGAACGTTGGAGTCGAACCCGGTCGCGAAGCTGCCGCGCGCCGCCGTCGCCGCGTCCGGGAGCGGCTGCGTCTCCACCCGAATCGCGCTCAGGTTGCCCGCTCCCCACGTGAGCGCGTAGGGGCCCTTGACCACTTCGATGGACCGGACGGCGCTGGGGTCCACGTGCGTGAGCGGCGAGTCCATCCGGGCCGGGCCGGCCGGAAACATGCGCGCCCCATCCATGTACGTGCCGATTTCGGTCTCCCTCAGGCCACGCACGACGGGGTCGAGCCCCAGAGGCCCCCTGCGGACGGCCTCCACGCCCTCCACCGCCCGCAGCAGCTCGCCCGAGTCCTTCGGATTGGCCTCGTCGACCTGCCTGCCCTCCATCTCGGCCCGCGGCATCAGGTCGGGGCGCAGCGCGGACACGGTGATTCCCTCCATGGCCAACGGGCGCCTTGCCAGCCGAAGCTCCAGCATTGCCGGTTGATCCGGGTCGACGACGACTTGGACGGTCGCCGTCCGGTAGCCGAGGGCGCGCGCCTCCACCGTATGGGTTCCGGGGTGGAGGGTCAGCGAAAACATCCCGGATTGGTTGCTGGTGGTCCACGTGTCCGCGCCGAGAACACGGACCTCGGCGACGGGAACCGGAGCGTTGTCGGCGTCGTCGACCACGCGCCCCGTCACCTGTTGCGCGTGGAGGTGGGACGCTCCGCCCGCGGCCCACGGCGCCAGGAGCGAGAGCAGGAGCAAGCCCAGTCGAGGTAGCGCTGCGACCACCACTTGGTTGAGCGCGCGGCCGGGGAATCGACCACTCCCCGCCAGGCTCCCCTCTCGTGCTCGTGGACCTCGATGGCCACCTCGAGCGGGCGGGCTGGCGGGCTTGCGGAAACGGTCGTCACGGGGCTTCGCGGCGACGACGGTGGAAACGGGAGCGTCGGCGTGTCCGACGCTTGGGGCTTTGGTGAGCCTGAAGATGCGCGCGTGCCGGTTCTCCGGCGGGGCTGCGAGGGTGCTTCCCATGGGTATGGCCTCCCTTGCCATTGGACCTGGATCTCATGTCGCCACAAGGCGGCCACGCAAAGCAATGGCCGCCTCGACCTGGTGGGAAACGCGCGGGCGCACCGCGGCCACGGCCGGGCGGCCGCGACGTTCCCCGGTCAACTGGCGTGAGGCGGTCCGGTGGCGGGAGGAATCCAGAATGAGGGCCGGGAGCGCGGCGCCGACCGCGGAGGCGGCCAGTCGGGGGTCGCGCCGGGGGTGGCCACGGGCCCCCCGTGGGATTGAACACCGGGCGCGGCCTTCGCGTATTCGCAAAGGCACACGTTGAAGCAGAGGCAGCCATCGGAGGACTGCGAGGAGTGACCGCCCTGGTGCGACGGGTGTTCGGCGTGCCGGGATTCGTGCCCGGAAGCGTCGCCAAGGCCGACCTCGGCGGCGTGAGCCATCGAGCCGTCGCCGAATCCATGGGCCAGGCATTCGGGCTGAAGCACCGGAGCCCCGGCATACGCGAACACGAACGTCGAGAGGGCGACAAGCGCCGCACGGCTTTCGCGCCGGTTGGTTGTTCGCAACATGCCAAGGAATCCGTGAAACATGACCTGAAGAGCCATGGAACATCCCAAACAACGCATAATGCCATGCGCCGATGCCCGCAACTCCCGGTACCGCCTCACTCAAGTCCCGCGGAAGCGAAGCGCCGTCGGAGTCAACGCGCCCGTGCGGGTCTCGTGAGCGATGGTCGGCGCGCGGGGTGCCGGTTCGCGCTCGGGATGGGAAACGAAGGCAACCCGGCGCGGCCAGGGCGCCGCGCCCGAACGCCATGGGGAGTTGCCGCGGCCGGAGGTCACGCTCGCCGTCGGGCGAAATGGCCGGGCGCGCCGCACTTTCCGCACCTCCCCCCAAAGCGCTATTCTCACCACCGAGCTCCGCTCGTGTCCGCAGCAAGGAGGTCTCCATGCGTTCGTTCCGGCTCTTCCCGGCGGTCTTGGTGGCCGCCGCCGTCCCGCCCGCGATGTTCGGCCCGGCCGCCGCCCAGACGCCCGAACCCGATCCCGCGACCGTGGTCCGACTGGAGGCCCAACCGGCCGAGTTGTCCCTCCGGGTCGGGGACGTCGTGCCCCTGACGGTGACCGCCTACGACGCCGGCGGGACCGTGGTGGACATTCCCGTGCGGGTGAGCGCCCCCCGGAGGGCGCTCCGCGTTCGGGACGGGAACATCGAGGCCTTCGAGGCCGGCCAGTTCGACGTGCGCGCCATGGTGGTGATGCCCGCCAGCGGAGCGCCCGTGGCCGAGCTCACCATTCCGGTGGTGGTGGACTGGCCGGAGGTGGCGGTCGTCGAGGTGGACGCCGGCGACCACGTGCTGTACGCGGGGTCGACGGTGCGCTTCGGCGCGGTGGCCCGCCACGCCGACGGCTCGCCGCGCGCGACCGCCGAGGTGGCGTGGTCGGTGTCCGACCCGGAGGTCGCCACCGTCGACGCGTTCGGGAACGTCACCGCCCACCGCCCCGGCCCGGTCACCGTGACCGCGATGGTGGAGGGGGTGAGGGGCGCGGTGGAGCAGGCCGTGGAGGCCTTCCCGGCCACGGCCATCGAGCTCACCGGGGGCGGGGGCGAGCTTCTCACCGGCGACGTGGTCGAGTTCGCCGCCGCCGTGCTGGACGACGCCGGCAACGAGGTCCCGGGCGCACCGGTGACCTGGTCGCTCGCCTACGCGCCCGACGACAGCATCGTGGCGCCCGCCGGGCCGGGGCAGGTCGACGACGGGCGCTTCGTGGCGGACTGGCCGGGGCTGTACACGGTGGTCGCGACCGCCGGCCACCTCTCGGCGCGGGCGTCGGTGCGGGTTGGCCGGCGGGCCGCGGTGCGCAAGCTCGAGATCGTGGGGCAGGGGCGCGAGTCGCGCGTCTTCACGACCGATCTGTGGGTCTTCGAGGGCGTGGACGGGCGCGATTACGCCCTCACGGGCTCCAAAATGGGGAACGGCGTCACCTTCGTGTGGGACGTCACCGACCCCGCCAACATCGTCAAGACCGATTCGGTTCTGGTCGACGCGCGCACCACCAACGACGTCAAGGCGTCGCCGGACGGCCGCTACGGCGTCATCTCGCGCGAAGGCGCCTCCAACCGCCGCAACGGCGTGGTCATCCTCGACCTCGCCAACCCGGCGCACCCCACCATCGCCTCCACGTGGGACGAGGGCGTCACCGGTGGCGTGCACAACATGTTCGCCACCAACGAGCACCTCTTCGTGCTATCCGCGGGCGACAAGTACGTGATCCTCGACATGGCCGACATCTACAACCCGCGCTACGTGGGGGAGTACGATCATCCGGACAGCCGGGTGCACGACGTCTGGGTGCACGACGGCATCGCCTATTCGGCTGAGTGGGAGAACGGCATCGTGGTGGTGGACGTCGGAAACGGACGCTGGGGCGGCTCGCCGGAGAACCCGGTGTTCGTGACCAACATCCCCCTCCCCTCCGGACAGACGCACGCGGTGTTCCCGTATCTGCAGGAGTCGACGGGCAAGTTCTATCTCATCGCCGGCGACGAGATCGTGAGCCGCGAAGGGCTGGCCTGGGAGGGCACCGGCCCCGATCACCGAATCCAGTATGATCCCGAGACGGGCAGGGGCGGGTACCCGCGCGCGACCTCCGGCTACATCCAGATCGTCGACTTCACCGACCCCGAGTCGCCCGAGATGGTGGCCCGCTACGAGGTCTCCGAGTACGGCACCCACAACATGTGGGTCGAGGACGACATCCTCTACGAGGCGTACTACGAGGGCGGCCTGCGGATGGTGGACCTTTCCGGCGACTTGGCGGGGAACCTCTACACCCAGGGGCGCGAGATCGCCGTCTTCAAGGCGCACGATCCGCTCGGCTACATTCCCAACTCGCCGGCCGCGTGGGGCGTGATGCCTTGGAAGGGCAACATCTTCTTCGCCGACATCAACTCGGGTCTCTGGTCGGTCAAGATCCTCCCAAGGGAGCGTCCGGTCAGCTGAAGTCG
Source organism: Longimicrobiales bacterium (assembly GCA_965221265.1). Taxonomy (GTDB): domain Bacteria; phylum Gemmatimonadota; class Gemmatimonadetes; order Longimicrobiales; family Gaopeijiaceae; genus BD2-11. The sequence goes on from OZ244873.1 coordinate 2,408,933, forward strand.
GCCGGGTTCCCGCCGGCCCGGAGCGGCCCAGCGCGGATGCAACGCCGCTCGAATGCCGGGGGGAGTTCGTCCGCGGGCTGCTAGGTGCGCACGCGAGCCATGAGCGCCGCGCCGATGGCCAGGAACACCGCGTTCGGGGTCCACGCCGCGAGGGTGGGCGAGAGGACGCCCGCGCCCGCGGCCGCGCCCAGCACGCGGAAGAGGATGAGGTACAGGGTGATGGAGGCGATCGACACGCCGATCCCGTAGGCCGCGCTCCCGCGCCGGGACGAGGTTCCCAGGGGCAGCCCGAAGAGGACCATGATGAAGGTGGCCAGGGCGAGAGCCGTCCGCTGTTCGCGCTCGACGAGGTATTCGGCGGCGCTGCCCCCGCTGCGCTCGATGATCCCCACCTGGCGATCGATTTCCGCGCGCGTCATCTGGGCCAGGCGGTCGTTTTGGGCGTCGGTCATGCGGTTGCCGGTGCGCGACGCCTCGAGCAGCTCGTCGGGCCGCTCCGAGAATCCGCGCGTCTTCATGCTCGCGAAGCGATACGTCCGTTCCCGGTCGTCCGGGAGCAGCCGTCGCAGATAGCCGTCGCTGAAGGTCCAGCCCGACTCGTCGTCGAAGTGGGCGCGGTCGGCGACCGCGTGCAGGGAGGGACCCGCGCCGGGTTCCGCGTTGGCCGGACGGTGCTCCAACACCACCTCCTGCAGTTCTCCCGCCATGACGGTCAGGCGGCGCACCGAGAGGCTGTGCCCCTCCTCGGTCTGGTACACGAAGTTGATGCGCCAGTCCCTGCCGAAGTCGCGTTCCTGGAGGATGTCGAAGGCGGCGCGGTTGGTGCGCGGGACGACGTCGCTGATGTGGAGGCACACCGCGGAGAGCGCGGCGCCCAGCAGGAGCACCGGCGCCGTCAGCCGGTGGAACGAGATGCCGCCCGCCTTGGCCGCCACGATCTCGCGGTGCGTGGTCATGGAGTGGACGGTGAACACCGCGGCGATGAGGGTCGCCATCGGGAACGACCAGAACACGAACTGGAGGATCTGGAATCCGTAGGCCCGCAGGACCTCCGCCATGGAGAGCCCGCGGTCGAGGTACTCGTCGATGTTCTCGGTCAGGTCGCCCACCACGAACAGGAGCGGAACGGCGGCCACGAAGGCCGCGAAGATGCGCAGGAACCCGGCCGCGACCAGCCGGTCGAGCAGCCTCACGCTTCCGCCCGCTCCTCGTGCCCGGCGTCGGCGCCCGCCAGGCCGGGATCGCCGTCCGCCGCCGCATTTCCGTTCTCGACGTGGCCGGGACCGCCGTCCGCCGCGGTCCGGTCTCCGTCGCCGAAGCGCCCATCCAGCGCGGGAACCGGGTGCGCGCGGGCGTGCGCGACCACCGACTTGTTGGCCCTCGGACGCCCCGGCCTTCGCCCGAGCAGCCACCGGATGACGCCCGGGCCCGAATCGCGCGGCGCGGCGACGGCGCGTCCCATGCGCGAGGCCAGCTGGATGCCCGCGGCGAGGAGTATGACGTTGGCGATCCACATCGCGACGTTGGGCTCCAGGCGACCACGGTCGGCGAGCGACTCGCCCCCGATGAGGGTGGTCCAGTAGATGGCGAATATGGCGCCGGACAGGACGATCACGGTACCGAGACCGCCTCGCGGAAAGCGGATCGCGAGCGGGGCGCCCACGAGCACGAAGATGAAGCAGGCGGTGGCGATCGCCCACTTTTTGTGGTACTCCACGCGATACCGGTTCTCGTTGAGCAGCAGGCCCTCCTCGCGCACGGCGTTGGCGCGCAGGTTCGCGGTGACCGCCTCCGTGAGCTGGTCCGGCGGGATCAGGTCCAGGTCGTCGATGATGCGTCGCTGGCGCTCCAGCGCTCCCGGGGGCAGGAGGTCGTCGATGGTTTCTCCCTCCACCGGCTCGAGCCCCAGAGCCTCCCGCAGCGCGCCACGGGAGCGCGCCAGGCTCGCGCGCCGCACCTCGCCCAGCTCCTCCCGGGTCTGGCGCACCTCCTCCGCCAGCATGGCCGTGGACATCTCCCGGTCGCCGCGCTGTTCGCTGTCGCTGCGTTCCAGCACGTCCGCGACGCCGCGCATGGGGATGATCTGCCGGGCGAAGGCAAGCTGCCGGAATCCCGAGGGGCGCATGTCGCTCACCTCGTAGGCGTGGCCGTCGAAGAGGGTCAGGAAGAGGTCGGTGCCGCTCGGGTCGAAGGCCATCGTCCCCCGGTTGGCGTAGATGGTGCGATACTGGTCGTATTCGCTAACGTCGAAGATGGTGACGTCCTCGAGTTCGTTGGTGAGCGGGTCGATGCTGGCGGCCTGCAGAAAGTAGCGGGTGGCGCCGTTGACGACCTGGATTTCGTTGATCACCCGCTCGCGCAGCCGGAATGTGGGACTCTTTCCCTGGACATCGACCATGAGGTTCTTGAGACGATGATTGGACTCCGGGAGTATCCGGTCGTGCAGCAGGAAGACCAGGGCGGCGGCGATGGCGCCAACGGCGAGCATGGGCGCCAGGATGCGGGCGGGGCGCACGCCGCCGGCGGACATCGCGGTGATCTCGCTCGCCTCCGCGAGCTCGGAGAAGGCGTAGAGGACGGCGACCAGCACCGACATGGGAATGGTGAGCGCGAGCGTGTGCGGAAGCGAGAGCATCATGAACTCGGCATAGACGCGCCACGGCAGGCCCTTGCCCATCAGTGCGCCCATCCGCAGGGCGACCAGGTTGAGGAAGAAGAGGGCGGTGAGCACGGTCAGCGAGAAGAAGAACGGCGCAACGTGCGCGCGAATGAGATAGCGCGTGAGAATGTTCATCCGTAACGGGTTGCGGGTTGCGCGTTGAGCGACCTCGCCTCGACCCGCACCGTACACCGGCCGCGTGGCCGCGGTCCCCGTGGAGGGGCGCGGTCGGTTGGCGCGGCGCTGTTGGCGGTCGGGCTCCTCGCCCCGGCGGCGGCCATGGCCCAAGCCCCCTCCGATGCGGACGCGGTGCGGTGGCGGGGCCTCTTCCCCCCTCCCCCTCCGCTCGCCTCCGCGCCGCCTCCGCCGCCCGTGCGGGTCCGGCTGGGCCTCGCGCGCGCACCCCTCCTCTTCCCGGTCGCCTTCGAACCCGCGCCCGGCGCCGATTCGCCCTGGTTGCGGCCCGCCGTGCTCGGGCCGCCGGGTCCGGGTCCGACATCGCTCCTCCGCCCGGGCGCCGCGCTCGCGCGCCGAATTGCGCGTCCCACCCCGGAGCGGGACGCGCCGGAGGCCGGCCCGCCCGGTTTCCTGCCCGCCCTCCCTCCGGAACCCGAGCCCGCCGTCATCCCCGGGGCCGGTCCCATCGAGTTCCGGGATTTGGACGCGCGCATTCGGGGCCGGGCCGAGTTCGGCGGCGACTGGACCCGCTTCCGCCCGTGCGACGCCGGCGTCCAGCTGGGATGCCAGCCGGGACTGCTGCCGCGGCTCGTCCCCGAGCTGCAGTTCGGGGTCCAGATGGGCGGCACCATCTCGGATCGGATCGTGGTGAACGTGGACTACGACCAGACGCGCGAGTTTTCCGCCACCAACAACATCAACGTCTTCTACCAAGGGGTCGAGGACGAGATTCTGCAGGGCTTCGAGGTTGGCGACGTGACGTTCGGGCTGCCCGAATCGCGCTTCCTCACCGAGGGCATTCCGGCCGGCAACTTCGGGCTGCGCGCCACCGGACAGCTGGGCCCGGTGGACTTCGAGACCGTGTTCGCGCAGCAACGGGGCGACCTGTCCTCGCGCGAGTTCCGCCTGGCGGGGGCGGGCACCGACCGCGCCTTCGTGCAGGAGGACACCATCGTGGTCGACAACGCCGACTACGCGCGCGGACAGTTCTTCTTCCTCGCCGACCCGCGCAACCTCTTCGACTACCCGCACATCGACATTCTGGGGGCCGATCCCGGAACCGTGCCCTCCTCCGCCATTCCCGGCGCGGAACCGATTCAGCTCTACCGCTTCGAGAACGATCCCGTCATTCGCCAGCAGGTGGAGGGCTACATCCAGGCCGACGCCTCGGCCACGTTCGGGGACGACACCGTGACCGAATCGGGGTGGTTCCGCTATCTGCGGGCGGGGGTCGACTACTCCGTGCACCCGAGCGGCCTGTGGATCGCCCTGCGCAGCCCACTGCGCCGCGACGAGATGCTGGCGGCCACCTACATCACCGCCGCCGGCGACACCATTGGCGACTACAATCCCGAGCGCATCCACAACCAGGGCGGCCGACCGCGCCTCTCGCTGCTGCGCGCCTCGGAACCCAACCACCAGCCGGGCCGGCCAACCTGGGATCTGGAGATGCGCCAGATCTACAGGGTGTCGGGCTCGAACGACGTGGAGATCCCATCGGTCTCGCTCGAGATCTCCGTCGGCGAGCTCAGCGCCGGACGGACCTTCACGCGCGGCCTTGCCGGGGAGGACATCACCTACCTGAAACTGCTCGGGCTGGACGAGGAGGCCCCGGTCGACGTCGTGGACCGCGCCTACGTCTACAAGCCCGCCTCCGACAGCTTCGAGGAGCAGCCTGCGGTCTCGGGCACCTTCATCGTCTTCCCGACCCTGCGACCCTTCGCCGAGCCTCCCCCGATCCCCTCCCTCGGGCTCACGGCCGAGGAGACCTCCGAAATCCTGGCGGGAGACGCGAACGCCGAGATCTATGACGAGGTCGACCCCTACGAGCGCGAGAACGCGGGGCTCTACTGGCTCACCATTCCCTTCCGCGTGCGCAGCGAGGGCATCGTGTCCGCCTTCTCGCTGGGCGCGCTCGGCATCCGCGACGGAAGCGAGCGTCTCTTCTTCGGCGACCGCGCCCTGGAGGCGCGCACGGACTACGTCATCGACTACGACATGGGGCAGGTGACGCTGCTCGACGCGGAGAACCTCTTCGCCACCGACCCGCAGGCGGACCTGCGGGCGACGTGGGAGCAGCAGGCGCTCTTCCAGATCGCTCCGACCTCGGTCTTCGGCATGAACGCCGGCTACGCCTTGGGAGACGCCGGAGAACTCAACTTCCTGGGCCTCTACCAGCGCGAGCGGGGGCTCCTGCGTCGGCCGCAACTGGGCGTGGAACCCGCGTCGATCCTCCTGGGCGGGCTGAACGGTCGCATGGACATGGCGCTGCCCGCGCTGGACCGGGCGCTGGACCTCCTTCCCGGGCTCACCCATTCGGGGACCTCCCGCCTGCGTCTGAACGGGGAGGTGGCGCTCTCGCTCCCGAGCCCGAACCTCGAGGGGGACGTCTACCTGCACGACTTCGATTCCACGAGCGACCTGCCGCTCTCCAATCTGAGCACGGGCTGGCGTCTGGGGAGCGCCCCGCAGTTCCGCGACGGCGCGCTCGAGGCGCTCCCGCCGGAGCTGGGGCCAGGCGACGTCGCCTCGCTCCAGTGGCAGCACACCTGGATCATCGAGGGCTCGGGTGGGGACAGCACGGGCGTCTTCGAGGGCTTTCTGCCGCGCAACGACATCGACCGGCAGATCAACGTGGCCGGCAACGAGTTCCGCGAACCCGGCCTTCTGCTCACGTTCGGGGTGGGCGAGGGAGGCGCGGGCGGACGTTTCGACCGTCGGCGCTGGCGCTCGATCACGAGCAACCTGGCGAGCACCGGTCTGGACCTGACGCGCACCGAGTTTCTCGATCTCTACATCGCGGGAGGCGAGGAGCTGGCGCTCGTCTTCGATCTGGGGACGGTGAGCGAGGATGCGTTGTTCGTGGACGCGAACGGTCTGGTGGGTGGCACGCGGGAGGGGGGGGACGCCTGGGGGCTGGGCGCGCTCGACCAGGAGGCCGACCCGCGCAAGGGCGAAATCTGGAACGACGAGCTCGACCAGCGCGGGTTGTGGGGCGAGGCGTGCCAGGCGACCCGAGCCGTGGTGTATCGCATTGGCGATCCCAGGGTCAACTGCACCCGCGGCAATGGTCGGCCGGACTCCGAGGACCTGGACGGGGACGGCAATCTGGACATCGACGAGCGCTACATGCGCTACGTGGTGGAGCTCGACGGGTCCTCCCCCTACCTGGTCCGCGACACCATCGAGACGGGGACGCTCTTTCGCCTGTACCGCATCCCCCTGCGCGGGCCCCACGCGATCAATCCGGGGGCGATGTTCACCGACGGGGACTTCCGCGCCGTGCGGCACCTGCGGCTCACCGTCACCGGGAGCGCCGAGGGGGCGGCCGTGCTGACCCGCATGCGCCTGGTGGGGTCGCGATGGGTGAAGCGCGGCGTGGACGGGGTGCTCGCGGGCATCGCGGGCAACCAGCCGGGAACCGGGGGCGCCTTGGAGGTGAGCCCGGTGGGCGCGGTGGAGGTTGGGGCCGCCTACCATCCACCGCCCGGCGTGGTCGAACAGCTCGACGATCCCACCAGCGCGCTCGGGGCTCAGGGCGTGGAGTTCAGCGAGAAGGCGCTCGGCATCACCTACCGGGGGCTTCCCTCCGGGGAGAGGGCGGAGATCTACCATCGCTTCCCCCAGCGGCCCCGGAACTTCCTCACCTACCGGCAGGCGCGCATCTGGGCGCTGGCGCGTCGAGGCGACTGGGGCGTGGACCGTCCCACCCACTTCTACCTGAAGGTCGGGAGCGACGAGGACAACTTCTATCTCTACCGGACGCGTTTGGCTCCGGCCGTGGATCCCGAGGGGATTCGGGCCGAGGACTGGCTTCCCGAGATCCTGGTGGACTTCGACCGCTGGCTGGAGCTTCGCAGCGAGGCGGAGCGGCGCTTGATCGCCGAACCTCCGCCCGCCGGTGGGGCGGCGCTGGTGGTTTGGAGCGCCGATTCGACGTACGCGGTGGTGCTTCAGGACCGGGCGCGCGCCCCCAACCTGTCGCAGGTGCGCGAGCTCACGCTGGGCGTTTGGAACGAGGGCGATTTCCCGGAGGACGGGGAGGTGTGGGTCAACGACTTCCGTCTCTCCAAGGCCGTGACCGACCGCGGACTCGCCAGTCACCTGACCTTGGACCTGAACGCCTCCGATTTCATGACCACGCGCGTCGCCGTCTCCGACCGGAGCGCGCTGTTCCGCCAGCTGGAGGGCGATCCCAGCTACCAGCGCGATCGGCAGTGGACGGCGAACTCCACGGTGCGCCTGAGCCGCTTCGCCCCCGCCTCGTGGGGCATCGACCTTCCCCTGACCGTGTCGCACACCACCTCCGGGCAGGATCCCACCTTCCTGGCGAGGAGCGACATTCGCGCGGACCAGCTCGAGGGGTTGCGCAAGGTCGCCTTCGACCGCACGCGCGTGGGTCTTTCGTTTCGCAAACGAACGCCGTCCGCCAATCCCTGGGTGGCGATCCTCCTGGACGGCCTGAGCGCGCGCGCCGGCTACTCGTCGTCGCGGTCGGCGACCGCGACCTCGGAGTCGGACTCCCGGGTCGTGGACGCGCGCGTGGGGTACGACCGGGCGTTGGAGCCGCGCACGCTACCCGTCTTCCCCGGCTTCCTCGGAGACGTGGTGCGTCTCCTGCTTCCGGAATCGCTCGAGGAGCGGGTGCTGTCGAGCCGCCTGCGCTGGAGCCCGGAGCGGATCGGGTTCGGAGCCTCCTACGCCAACCAACGCAACCAGACGCTGCGCTACGAACAGATCCTGCGCCTGCCCGGCGACTCCGGCGCGACCCGCAACCGATCTCCAAGGCGAGGCGTGGACACGGACGCGCGCATCGTCTTCCGCCCCTTCGCGTCCGTCACCGCGAGCACCGACTTCAACTCCGCCCGCGACCTTCTGGCGCCGGAGCTCGCGGTCCGGGATCCGGCCGTGCGGCCCCTTCTGGCGCGGGAGCGATGGTCGCCGGCGGGCGTGGATCTGGGCTGGGAGACGAGCCGCCGTCTGCGCACCAACATGCGCTGGGGCCCGCGGCCCGCCGACTGGCTGCAGTGGACGCTGACCTGGACGACGAGCTTCAGCTCCGACCGCGGCGCCACCCTGGTGCGACGCCAGGTGGTGGACGCCGACACGCTGCGCGACCTGCAGCGCAACGTGGGTGGGCAGCGCAGCGCGAGCGCCTCCCTCACCTTCGACCCGGGGACGCTCGTCCGGGGCCAACCGCCAGGGTCGGGAGCGAGCGATCCACCGTCCCGGGGGACCCTTCGTCGTCTCGCCGGGACGCTCTCGCCCTTCACGGTCAACTGGCAGGACGGCATCACTTCGCGCTTCAATCGCGAGGTGCTGGACCCGGATGTCCGGTATCAGTTCGGGTTGAGCGACTTGGAGGGGTTTCGGGTGGTGGGCGGGGCCACGGCCGCCACCCTGGTCGACCGGAGTGGCTGGGCGATGGGCTCCGGGGTCGCGCTGCTTCCGGGAATCACCGCCAACGTCGACTACGCGGACACCGACATCGCGACCTTCGACACGCGCAGTGATCGCGCGTCCAACACCCGAAGTTGGCCCAACATCGTCGTGAGGGCGTCGTCCATTCCGTTGCCGCCCTTCGTGCGGCCCGCCGTGGAGCGTCTCACCGTGAACTGGGGATATCGCGTCGACAGCCGGCGACTTTCCTTCGGCACCGGAGCCCAGCAGCGCCGGCTGCAGAGGGACGCCACCGTCCCGTTCGACGTGTCGGTGCGCTGGGGAGGCGGATTCTCGTCGAGTTACCGCACCACCGTCACCCGGGGCGAGGGCACGGACCCCACCGGAGACACGCGCCGGCGTCGCAACACCCACGTGTTCACCATGAGCGGCAGCTTCACGCCTCCGGGGGAGTTGGGAGCGCGCCTGGAACGCCCGATTCAGGCGTCGCTGCGCTACAATCGCGCGGGGCAGAGCGACTGCCGGCTCACCTCCGGCAGCGACGAGTGCGTGCCCTTCGTGGATCAGAGCAACACGTCCTTCAACCTGACGCTGGACACGGTCGTGTCCGAGTTGCAGGTCGGGTTTCAGGCCAGCTACACGGACCGAAGGTCCATGATCGGGCAGCGATTGGGTTCGACCCAGTTCCAGATCGGCTTCTGGGGCCAATTCGTCTACAACGCCGGGGCGTTCGCGGGACTTCCCTGAGGACGGGCGCGGCCGCGCGGGCGGAGGGCCACGGTCCGCCGTCGTTGGCGCGATGGTCTCCCGACTCCGCGCCGAGGGCGTATGGTTCGGGGTGCCGGAGCGCGAGGAGGGGGGCGGAACGCCCCAAACCACCATTCCGTCGCCCCCGCCATCGGATGATCGTGGGTGCATGACACGCGACGAGTCACGCACCCTGGCGATCACGGCCGGCGTCCTCCTTCTGGCGGGGGTCGCGCGGGCCGGGCTGGAGGCGGTCCGGTCTCCGGTCGCCTTGGAGGCCGACACGGTCTCGGCGCGCGCGCTGGCCGAGGACTCGCGGGAGATGGTCGACGAGCGGGAGCGGCGGTCGGCTCCGCTCGCGCCGGGTGAGCGCCTCGACCCGAACGCGGCGAGCGAGGAGGAGCTGGATCGCCTGCCCGGCATCGGACCCGCCGCGGCGCGGGCCATCGTGGAGTCGCGGACCGCGGAGGGTCCCTTCGCGGACGTCGCTTCCCTCGCGCGGGTCCGGGGGATCGGGCCGGTGACGGTCGAACGACTCGCGCCACACCTGACCCTCGCACCCGGCCGTGTTGGTGGTTCCCCGGCGCGCGCGGCGGCGGCGTCCCGGTCGGCCGGCGAGGCCGCGTCCGGGCGCCGGCGGTCGCAAGGCCCCGTCGACCTCAACCGGGCCACCGTGGACGCGCTCGAGCGGGTGCGTGGCATCGGTCCCGCGCTCGCGGCGCGGATCGTCGCGCACCGCGAGCGGATCGGCGGGTTCCGGCGGGTCGACGACCTGATCGAGGTGCGTGGAATTGGTCCGGTGACGCTCGAGGCCATGCGCGTCCACCTGTTCGTGCGGCCATGAGCGAAGAAGCTCCCGCACGCCCGCGAGGCGCTCCCGACGCCGGTGGGGGCGCGTCCCTCGCGCCCTCGCTCCTCGCGCTTCTGGAGGAGATGGTCGAGCGCGACGCGTCCGATCTGCACCTCACAGCGGGGATTCCTCCCCGGTTTCGCATCGATGGCTCGCTCTCCGACGCCCGCGACGGAGGCGCGCTCACTCCGCGGATGGCCGCCCGGCTGGTGCGTTCGGTGCTCTCCGCCGAACAACGGGAACGGCTGGCGGCCGCGCGCGAGGTCGACTTCGCGCTCGACCTGGCGGGCCTCGCCCGCTTTCGCTGCAGCTGCTTTCGCCGACGCGGACACCCGGCCATGGCCCTGCGTCGCATCCCCCACGAGATCCGCCCGCTTGAGGACCTGGGCCTTCCGGACGTGGTGGGCCGCCTGGTGGAGCGACCTCGCGGCCTGGTGCTGGTCACGGGGCCCACCGGTTCCGGGAAGTCGACGACCTTGGCCGCCATGCTCAACCGCATCAACGAGACGCGGAGGGGCCACATCGTGACCATTGAGGACCCGGTGGAGTTCGTCCATCCCTCCCGAGGTTGCGTGGTGAGCCAGCGGGAAGTGGGTTCGGACACGAGGAGTTTCGCGGCCGCGCTCAGGTCGGCCACCCGACAGGATCCGGATGTCATCCTCATCGGCGAGATGAGGGATCCCGAGACCATTTCGGCGGCGCTGACCATCGCGGAAACCGGTCACTTGGTGTTGGCGACCCTGCACACCAATTCGGCGGCGGCCTCCGTCCACCGCATCATCGACGTCTTCGGGTCGGGGCGGCAAGTCCAGGTGCGCGCCCAGCTGGCCCTGGTGCTGGAGGGCGTGCTGACCCAGGACCTGCTGCCCCGCGCGCGAGCGCGGGGGCGGGTCCCGGCCTGCGAGGTGTTGATCTGCACGCCGGCCGTGCGCGCCGCCATCCGCGACGGCAAGGTCCACCAGATTCCCTCGATGATGCAGGCGGGAGGCAGGCACGGCATGCGAACCATGAACGACGCGTTGCGACGACTTCGCATGCGCGACGAAGTCTCGACGGCGGCGGCCATCCGGTGCTCCCCCGAACCCGCGGAACTGCTCCGGTCGCTCGGCGACCCGCGGGCACAGTAGCAGGCCGTGGACAAACTCCCCCCGGCATTCGAGCGGCGTGGCATCCGCGCTGGTTCGCTGCGCTCGGCGTTGCTTTTCGGCCCAATAGCTCTGCGATTAGGCCTTCAAAGCGCCTTGCCAGCCCGGCGCCCCGCCGCTCTCGGTGCTCGGGCGGATTCATCCACGGCCTGCTAGGCCGGGCACGGCATGGCTCGCGAAGGGCTCGTATCCCGTCGGCGCCCGCCGGCGTGGGGAGGATGGCGGCGGATCCGGTCGCGACTGGGAGGTCGTCCGCGGTCGCGCGATGTCGCGGTGTTCGCCCGGCAGTTCGCCACCATGATCGAGTCCGGCCTGTCCCTGGCGCCCAGTCTCGGCGTGCTCGCGCAACAGGCGGGAGACGGGAGGTTGGCGGCCGTGCTGCGCGAGGTGCGCCACGACGTGGAGGCGGGCCGTTCGCTCGCGGGCGCCCTGGGCGAGCATCCCGCCGTGTTCAACGGGCTGTTCGTCGGCATGGTGGCCGCGGGAGAGGTGGGGGGCGTGCTGGACACCGTGCTGGCCCGTCTGGCGGACGCGCTCGAACGGACCGACCGCCTTTCGCGCAAGGTGCGCGGCGCCCTGATGTACCCGGCCGTGGTGCTGCTGGTGGCGGTGAGTGCCCTGCTGGTGCTGCTCGAGTTCGTGATCCCGACCTTTCAGGAGATGTTCGCCGCGTCGGATCTTCCGTTGCCGCTGCCCACCCGGATGGTCATCGGTCTGTCGGAGGGGGTGCGGACCTACTGGTGGCTCGCCCCCGTGCTCGCCGGTGGCGGGTGGGTCGCGCTGGCGCGGGCGGGCGCCAGCCCGCGCGGCCGGTTGGCGTTGGACCGCGCCGCGTTGGCGCTCCCGGTCGTCGGCCGGCTGTGCCGCAAGATGGTGATGGCCCGATTCGCCCGCACCCTGGGAACCTTGGTCGCCTCCGGGGTGACCATTCTGGAGGCGCTGGAGATCACCGCCGCCGGCGTGGGCAACCGCGTGGTGCGGGACGCGGTCATGAGCTCCCGCGCCTCGATCGCGGGGGGCGACACCATCGCCGCGCCCCTCCGGGCGTCCGGGGTCTTTCCGCCCATGGTGCTCGAGATGATCCACGTCGGCGAGCAGACGGGCGGACTGGACGCGATGCTGGCGAAGATCGCCGACTTCTACGACGATGAGGTGGGGCGTGCGGTGGATGCCCTGCTGGCCGCGTTCGAGCCGGCGATGGTCACCCTTCTGGGCATCGTGGTGGGAGGAATGATCGTGTCCATGTACCTTCCGGTCTTCGACATGATCAACGTCATCCGGTGACGCGCGACGAGTGAACGCTTCTGGACGGGAGGGACGATCGCGAGCCTCGTGGGGCGGGCGCCTCCTGCTCGCGCTCCTGTCGCGGATCCCGCGCGCGCTCGCCAGTCGCGGCTTCGGCCGGCTGGCCGACGCGCGGATTCCCCGCCCCCTGCGGGCGGCGGTCATCGGAGGCTTCGCGCGGGTGGTCGGGGCGCGCGTGGACGAGTCCGCCCGCCCGCCCGCCGAGTACCCGAGCCTGAACGCCTTCTTCGCGCGGCGGTTGGCGCCCGACGTCCGGGCGTGGCCGTCGGACCCGCGCGCGCTGGCGTCGCCCGTTGACGGCGTGCTCACCCGCCTGGGCACCGTGGAGGACGGTCGGCTCGTGCAAGCCAAGGGCCGGCGCTACTCGGCGGCCGCCCTGCTCGCCAGCGAGGAGGCCGGGGCGCGCTTCGACGGCGGACTGTACGCGACCATCTACCTCGCGCCCCGGCACTACCACCGCATTCACGCCCCGGTGGCGGGTCGGCTCCGCTCGGCGTCGCACGCGCCGGGTGCCCTCTTCCCGGTGAACGCGGCCGCGGTCGCCGAAATCCCGGACCTGCTCGCCACCAACGAACGCGTCGTCTGCTCGATCGAGACCGACGCCGGGCGGATCGCGCTGGTGGCGGTCGGGGCGTACAACGTGGGGCGCATCTCGACGGCGTTCGATCCCGCTTGGAGTGGCGGGGCGGGGGGGTGGGTGACCAACCGCCGTCCCCCGCCCGAGCGCCGCCGGGTCTACCGCCCGCCACTCCCGATCGCACGCGGCGAGGAGGTCATGGCCTTCCACATGGGGTCGTGCGTGATCGTGCTGCTGGAGCCCGGAAGCCACGAATGGGCGCCCGGGCTCGCGCCCGGGAGGGAAATCCGCCTCGGGGAGGCGCTCGCGCGGCCGTCGCGCTGACCCGCCCAACCGGAGGTCGACGAGGCTGGCGCGGGCCACCCGTCGCATGGCGCTCGCGCGGCCGTGGCGCCGACCGATCCCACCTGCGTTGGGGCGTGCTCCGCCGCCCGCCTCGCCGCACGCTCCGAGCGCCCGGGTGCTCCCCGCTCCTCCCCTCCCGCGACGGCCAACATTGACCACCGTCCCTTCACGGGGCATCCTACCCGACGCCAACACCCGACTCGCCCCGCAGCCGAGGAGCCTCCGTGGAGTTCTTTCAGACGTTGTCCGACTTGGGGAACCGCTACATCGTGGAACTTGGCGTCTCGGTAGGCGACGAGACGGTTCCCTTCATGGTGATCCTGCTGCTGGGCGCCGGCGTCTTCCTCACCCTGCGCCTCGGTTTCGTGCAGGTGCGCAGGCTGGGCCACGGGTTCGCCGTCACCTCCGGCAAATACGACGACCCCAACGAGCCGGGCGACGTCTCGCACTTCCAGGCGTTGACCACCGCGCTGTCGGCGACGGTAGGCATCGGCAACATCGCCGGGGTCGCCATCGCGATCCACTGGGGCGGCCCGGGTGCGCTGTTCTGGATGTGGGTCACGGCCGCGCTGGGGATGGCCACCAAGTTCACCGAGGTGACCCTCGCCCAGAAGTACCGTCAGGTGGAAGCCCCCGACCACGACGCGCACCGGTGGGAAGGGACGGTGAGCGGCGGTCCCATGTACTACATCGAGCGCGGACTGGGCGCGCGCTGGAAGTGGATGGCGGTCTTCTTCGCCATCATGCTGGGGCTGACCGCCTTCCTGACCGGCAACGCCATTCAGGCCAACACGGTCTCCGATTCGATGCGCACCATCTTCGGCATCCCGGCCACCGTGAGCGGCCTGGTGACCTCCGGCGTCGTCGCCCTGGTCATCCTCGGGGGCATCACCCGAATCGGGCGGGTCACCGGCATCCTCGCGCCGCTCATGGCCGCCGTCTACTGCCTGGGTGCCCTGGTCATCCTGATCTTTCACGCGGGCGACATCGTTCCCGCCCTCGGCCTCATCTTCCGCGAAGCCTTCAACCCGACCGCGGGCGTGGCCGGCACGGGCGTGGGCGCCTTCCTGGTCACGCTGATGTGGGGCGTCCGGCGGGGTCTCTTCTCGAACGAGGCCGGACAGGGTTCCGCTCCCATCGCGCACGCCGCGGCCAAGACCGACGAGCCGGTGTCGGAGGGCGTGGTCGCCCTCCTCGAGCCGTTTCTCGACACGATCGTGATCTGCTCGATGACGGGACTGGTCATCATCACCACGGGCGTGTGGAACGCGCGCATCCCGACGGAAATCACCCTCGCGGGCGGCGATCTGGGGTACGTCACGGTCGATGACATGGGCAACAACCAGAGCGCGGCGGCACCGGCCCAAATCCGCTACGAGGACGGCGTGCCCGCGGATCCGGGTGGCGTGCGGATCGCCTGGCACGACGCCTTCGTCGACGTGCTGTACGTGGACGAGGCGCAGACGACCCGATTCACCGGCACCGTGGTTCCGGCGGAGGGAGTCGCCCGCGCGGACGACGGCCAGACCCACGCGTCCCTCCACGGCGGAGCCTTCGAGAGCGGCGCGCCCCTCACCATGGAGGGCTTCCGGCGGGGGCTGAGCGGCGTGGGAGACTGGGGACACATGATCGTGGTCGTCTCGGTGCTCCTCTTCGCGATCTCGACCGCCATCTCATGGAGCTACTACGGGGACCGCTGCGCCTACTACCTGTTGGGGGCGGGCGCCGTGCTGCCGTACAAGCTGGCGTTCGTGGTCATGCACTTCATTGGAGCGGTGCTGCCGCTGACGGTGATCTGGAACCTTGGCGACATCTTCCTCGCGATCGTCATCGTCCCCAACCTGATCGCGCTCGTCATGCTCGCCCCGAAAGTGGCCGCGGAGGCCAACGACTACTTCGCCCGCAAGCCGTGGCTCCGGCAGCCGGGAGCGTCGCGGGAGTAGGCGGAAGCCGGCGCCACGCGGCGCATCCCCGGGTCGGGGCACCCAACGAGAGCGGTGCGCCCCGCCAGCCCGATGCCACGCCGCGCTCGGTGTTCGGGCGGACTCATCCACGGATTCCCAGGGCGTCTTCGCCGAATCGGTCCCGGGCGAGGTCCATCACCCGCGAAATGCGCTTGGCGCGGTCCGAATCGGCGTCGTCGCACTCCGCGAGGAACGTGAGTTGCGTGTCGCCCTCCTCATCCGGGAATCCGCTCGCGGCGACCCCCAGGAGCCGCGCCGGAGTGCGGCGCCGGGACCGCAGCTCGGCCAGCAGCTGGCGAGCCACCCGTAGCATCGCCTGGTCCGACTCCACCGGCCGGCGGAGGGTGCGGGAGCGCTGACGGGTCGCGAAGTCCCGGTCCCGGATCTTGACGGTGATGGTGCGGGCTCCTCCGGCCAGCCGGCGCACCCGGCGCGCGACCGAGCCGACCTGCCGCGCCAGCACGCCGTTCAGCTCATCGTCGTCGGAGAGGTCGGTGGCGAAGGTCCGCTCCACGCTCACCGACTTTCGCTGGCGGGCCGGCGGCGGGCCCTCCCCGTCCCGTCCCCGCACCCGGTCACCGAGCCAGCGCGCGCGACGGGCGCCGAACCAGCGCTCGAGCCACTCCGGCTGTACCCGCAGGACGTCGGGCACCGACCGCAGCGACCGTCGCTCGAGCTCGGCGAGGAACGCCGGACCGATGCCCGGAATGTCCTCCAAGTCGAACCTGCGCATGAACTCGGCCTCCTCCCCCGCCGGCACGATGTGGACGCCCGCGGGCTTGGCGAGCGCCGTGGCGAGCTTGGCGATGAGGCGCCGCGTGCCTCCGCCCGCCGAAACCGAGATCCCGGTGCGCGCCAAGACCGTGTCGCGGATGCGTCGCGCGGTGTCCCGGAAGGACTCTCCGGCCAGCATGCGCTCGGTGCCGGACAGATCCAAATGGAATTCGTCGATGGACGCCGGCCGCACCACGGGGGCAAGCTCCTCCAACACGCGGCGAACCTCGCGGCTGCGCCGAACGCACGCGGCTCTCGCCACGGAGACCACCGTGGCTTCGGGACAGAGGCGGAGCGCCTTCGCCGTGGGCATCGCCGAGCGGACCCCGTGCCGGCGCGCCTCGTAGGAAGCCGACGCCACGACCCCCCGACCCTCGGGCGTCCCTCCGACGATGAGCAGCCGCCGGCGTCCCGCGCCATCGGGATCCTCGAGGCGCGCCACTTGGACGAAGAAGCTGTCGCAGTCGACAAGAAGGATGCGCGGCGGGTTCGTCTTCAGCTTCCCGTCACTCCCGTGGTCGATGGTGGAACTCGGGGGCGGTTGCCTGTAAGATACGATGCCGATTCCCCGAGATGCCACGCCACGCCCCCGGCGACGCGCTGCGGGATACCGTCCCCTCAACGACAACGGAGCCTCGGACCATGGCCTTCCCCCACGCTCTTCCGGACCTCGGATACGACTACGACGCCCTCGAGCCGCACATCGACGCGCGCACGATGGAGATTCACCATTCGAGACACCACGCCGCCTACACCGCGAACCTGAACGCCGCCCTCGAGTCCCATCCCGGCCTCCAGCACCACGGCGTGGAGGACCTACTGCGCAACATGGCCGACGTTCCCGAGGCCATCCGAGGCGCCGTGCGCAACAACGGTGGCGGATACGTCAACCACGCGCTCTTCTGGCGCCTCATGACGCCCGGCGGCGCCGTGGCCCCCAGTGGTCAGCTGGCCGCCGCCATCGAGGCCGCCTTCGGTTCCGTCGAAGAGCTGAAGAGCCGCGTCAACGCCGCGGCCATCACCCGCTTCGGCTCCGGTTGGGGTTGGTTGGTCGCCACCGATGCGGGTCTGGCGGTGCGCTCCACGGCGAACCAGGACAGCCCGCTCATGGACGGGCAGACCCCCATTCTGGGCGTGGACGTGTGGGAGCACGCCTACTATCTGCGCTACCAGAACCGCCGCCCCGACTACTTGACGGCGTGGTGGAACACGGTGAACTGGGACGTCGCCGCCGCCAACTTCGCCGCGGCCGGGTAACCGGGCCGCGGTTGCCTCCGCCGGACCGAGCCGCATCGGCGCGGGCCGCGCGGTACCGGTTTCAGGCTCGCGATTACACCTCATTCCCCCTTGCGGACGCCGGGCGCTCGATCTATTAAGATATCCGCTGCTTGCTCCAAACAAATGAATCCGGAGGGGGTCGGCTGAACCCGGTCACCTCCCCGTTCCAGCTTGGATTCCGGGGGAAGATGATGGGGCGGAACCGCAATCGGAACGCGATGGTCGCGCTCGCCATGCTCGCGTTCGCCGTTCTCGCGGGCGTGGCGCCCTCCTCGTCCGCCGCGCAGAGTCTGCGCGGCTCGTCCCGCTCGCTGACCGTCCAGAACCGACAGGCGCGGGCTCACGACTTCACCTACCTGCGAACTCCCGAGCACGTGCGGCGGTTCGTGGAGCTCGGCTATCTGGTGCCCCTGCGGGGCAACCGCGACTACCAGATGGACGACGAGGTCAGTTTCCCCTACGGTCGTCCCCAGGTTCGCACCTTCATCGAACGGCTGGCGGGTCAGTATCGCAGGGCGTGCGGGGAGGTGATGGTCGTCACCAGCCTGACCCGCCCCCTCAACCGGCAGCCCCGCAACGCCTCCAGCCGCTCCGTCCACCCCACGGGCATGGCGGTCGACCTGCGCCGGTCGAACCATCGTCCTTGCCGCGCATGGCTGGAGGATGTGCTCCTCTCCCTGGAAGCCAACGGCGTCCTTGAGGCCACCCGCGAATCCCGACCGCCCCACTACCACATCGCGCTCTATCCCGAGCCGTACGCCCGCTACGTGGACGCCTTGACCAACCGCACCGCCCGGACGGAGACCCGGGTGGCGGCCGCGGTCGAGACGACCGATCCCGTCGGCGCCAACGGCCCACGGTATCGGGTGCGGTCCGGAGACGCGCTGTGGGACATCGCGCGTGCGCACGGCACGACCATCGCGGCGATCCGGGAGTCGAACAACCTGAGCGGCAGCCGGATCTACCCCGGCCAGCTCCTCAACATCCCCAGCCTGCGCCCCAACATCCGTGCCCTTGGAGCGGCACACGCGCCCGGCGCCGCCACCTCCGGCAGCTATCGGGTGCGTCGCGGAGACGCGCTGTGGGACATCGCGCGGGCGCACGGCACGACGATCGCGGCGATTCAGCAGTCGAACAACCTGCTGGGCAGCCGGATCCACCCGGGTCAGGTGCTGACCATCCCGGCGGGTGGCGCCGGCGCGCCCCAAGCCGCCCTTCTGAGCTACCGGGTTCAGCGCGGCGATTCCCTCTGGGACATCGCGCGGGCGCACGGCACGACCATCGCGGCGCTCCGCCAGTCGAACAACAATCTCAGGGGCAGCCGGATCTACCCGGGTCAGGTGCTGACCATTCCGACCCGGTAGCGGTAGCGGCACCTCTGGTGCGGTCGCGGCGGCGGGCCGGGCGGTCACGAAGTCCGGGTTGTCCCGCATTCATCATTCCGTAGTCCCGAGGCACCATCCCCGGCGGTATCCCACGATGCCATCTTTCATGGCATGAACGGGGGATTCACACTTTTCGAGTGCCTGGTGGTGCTGGCCATCGTCGGCATCGGGATCGCGCTAGGGCTTCCCGCCCTGCAGCAGCACCGCAATCGCTGGGCCGTCCTGCGGGCGCGGGAAGCCAGCGCGGCGCTGCTTGCGCGCGCCCGGGTGGACGCGTTGGGGTTGGGAGCCTCGACGGTCACGATCGTTCCCGGCCGCGGGAGCATCGAGCGCGGCCTCGGGGGCGCCACGCGGGAGCGCGTCGACTTGGGGGGGCGCTACGGGGTGTCGCTCGCCATTTCGGGGAACGACACGCTCGCGGCCATCGAGTTCAATTCGCTCGGACTTGGCCGGATGTCCGCGCGCACGATTCGCTTCGAGCGGGGCGCGGCGTCCGCTTCGTTGGTGATCTCCACCTATGGGCGGGTGTCGCGCCGGTGAGCGGGGCGGGCGGTTCGCCCTCCGCGGGGCTGGAGCGCGCGGGCTTCACGATCGTGGAGGCCATGGTGGCCATCGTGCTCCTCTCCACGGGTCTGTTGGCGACCGCCGCGCTGGGCACCGCCTCGCTTCGGTCGTGGCGACGCGCCGGAGAGCTGACTGCGGCGGTGGCGGCGGCGGGTGAGCTCGCCGACTCCCTCGGGCTCTTCGGAGCGTCGGCCGGTGGCACTCGTCCGTATCCGTGGGGTGCGCTCGCGTGGGATGATCCGGTTCCGACGGGTGGACGGCTCGCGCGTGTGGTGATCCGGGCCAACCCGCGCGACTCGACGAGGGTCGAGCTGCTTCGCGTCACGGCCACCGTGCCGGCGCGCTGATCATGCGTGCGCCCCATCCGCCGGTGCCCGCCTCCCGACGCGGCTCCTCGATCGTGGAGGCGCTGACCGCCCTGCTGCTTCTGCTCGCGGTCGCCTCGGCGGCGCTGCGGTCGCTCGCGACCCTTCGCCACGCCGTGGCCTCCCTGACCGAGGATGCGCGGTCGCGAGAGACCACAAGGATCGCCCGGCACACCCTCGCGCGGGACCTCGCGACCGGGATCGCCGGCGTCGACTGGGTGGTGGGCGCCGGAGACTCCGTCGCCCTGAGGGCGTTTCGGGGAACGGGCGTCCGGTGTGGTGACGCGCCATCGCCCATGTGGGCCGTGCGCTACGCCGGACTGCGACGGCCCGATCCCGCCAAGGACTCCGTGCTCGTCTGGGGCACCGACGGGGCGTGGCGGGTCGTGAAGCTCGTCCGAGCCCGAACACGGCCCGCGGCGTGCGGCCAAGGCGGTGCCGGAGAGGTGTGGGAGCTGGATCCGGACGTTCCCGGGGCGGTCGTGGGGCGCGTCTTCGAGCGGGGCGGCTACCACGTCGCCGCCGGAGCCTTCCGGTACCGGCCGGGCCGGGGGGGACGCCAGCCGCTCACGGCTCAGGTGATGGCCACGGGCGCCGGCGCCGCCTCCCAACTAGTGGGCCGCGGTGCCGGGCTCGACCTTCGGCTGGCGTTCGACCCGCCCGGTGGAGAACCCACCATCGACTCCGTGCGCATCCTGCCCCGGGAGAACTGGCCGTGAGCCGCGCCGCCCGTTCGAGCAACGCGGGTGAGCGGGGGTTTGCGATCCCGCTGATTCTCCTGGTGCTCCTTGCCGTGACCGCGTTCGGGCAGCTCCTGCATTATCTGGCGCGGCAGGAGTTGACGGTCGCCGGCGCGGAACGCGACCTGCTCGTCGCGCGGCTCGCCGCGGAGGGAGGCGTGCGGGTGGTGGGCTCGGGCGGGCAGGCGCTCGCGGCCGCCACCCGGGTGGGCGACAGCACGGTTGTGGAGCGCGTCCACGGCCCGCGGGTCACGTATCGCGTGGCGGCGCATCGCCTCACGCGCGAGCTGTATCTGCTCGCGGGGGAGGGAAGGGTCGACGGCGTGTCGCGCGCGAGAACGGGCCGGTTGACCTGGGCGCTCGACCCCGGGGCCCGGCTGGCCGCCTTGCCGGCCGCGGTCGCGGCGCCGGCCGCCTTGGTGGTCGCGGACTCGGCCCGCGTCGCGGGCGACCGCGTGACCGACGCGCCCTTGGCGTGGAGCGCGACCGAGTGCGCGCCTCACCAACCTCTGGCGGACTCGCTTTTTCCGAATGGTCTGGTGACCGCGAGCGCGGTTTGGGCCCCCCCGGCGCCGACCCTCGAGCCGGCTCGACGTCGGCACTTGCCGCTCGACCTCGATCCCCCGTCGCTGGACCTCGGAGTGCTCTCCCTGCGGGACTTGGCGGAGTTGGCCGACCTCACGGTGGGCGAGCCGAGCGGCAGTGCGCGCATCCACCTGGGCAGCGGTTGTCCGGCGACCGTGGCGGGAGGCTGGGGCACGCCCTTGGACCCGGCGGGGCGCTGCGGAGTCCACCTTCCCCTGGTCGTCGTGCGGGGATCGCTGGAGGTCACCGGTGGCGAGGGACAGGGGGTGCTCGTCGTGAACGGCGGCGTGAGCTTCTCAGCGAACGCGACCTACGCGGGACTGGTGCTGGCGGCGGGAGCCGTCCGCCTTGCCGACGACGCCCGCGTCGCGGGTTGGATCCGCTCGGGCGAGCAAGTGGTTCTGGAGGACCGGGCGCGCGTGGTCGCGTCCGCGTGCGCCGGACTGAGGGCGCTCGCCCACGCCGCACTGCGGTCGATGCGGGCGGTGCCCGCCGGCTCTTGGATCGAGCCCGTCTGATGTTCGTCGACGAACTCCCCATGGTCGTCGAGCGGCGTTGCGGGTGCGCCGAACGCCCCGGCGCGGCATGGCCTCCTGGTTTGTCGGCCCCGCGAGCTCGGTGTCGCGGCGCCTTGCGGTCCGGACGTTACGCCGCTCGCGGCGCGCGGGCGGATTCATCCACGGACGGCTAGGGAGTCCGCGGGGCATGGGTTGGTTCGGGCGGGGGCGGGCGTCGGTGGGGCTCGATGTGGGGAGCCGATACGCAAAGGTGGTGCGCATGAGCCACGCCGGGCATGCGCCCGAGGTCTCCCGAGTCGCCATGCGCCCGTGGACCGGTGAGGGCGGTCCCGCGCGGCCGGAAGCCGCCGTCTCGGAAACGGTCGTCGAGCTGTTCCGCGACGCCGGGCTGAAGAGCCGCGAGGTCGTGACCGGCGTGGGTGGTCACGATGTCATCGTCAAGCGCATCGAGGTGCGGCGCATGAGGGAGTCCGAGCTGAGGGACGTGATCCCTTGGGAGGCGGAACGACATCTTCCCTTCGACACGGCCAGCGTCGAGCTCGACTTCCAAGTCCTCACCCGCGGCGACCCCATGGAGGTGCTCCTGGTGGCGGCCAAGCGCGACCGAGTCAAGGGCGCCATTGCGACCGCGCACGCCGCCGGGCTGACGGCCACCGTGGTGGATGTGGAAGGGTTCGCGCTCCACAATGCCCTCATGCACAATCACCCGTCGGCGGCCGAGGGCGTTGTTCTGGTCGCCGACATCGGCTGGGAGTCCACAACGGTCGTGGTGGCCGTGGAGGGGACCCCCGCGGCCACGCGCGACCTGCACTTCGGGGTGCGTTCCCTGTGCGAGGCCGCTCGACGGGAGACCGGCTTGGACACGCGGGCCGTCGAGGCGATGGTTCGCGGCCGACGGACGTCGTCCGAGCTGCGGGCGACCATCGATTTGGCCGCCGAGGAACTGGCCGTGGGGTTGGAGAGAGCATCGGCCTTCCTCAAGACGAGGCCCGCCGACCTGGGTCTCGGGCGCGTGTACCTGGGCGGCGGGGGAGCCCGGTTGCCGGGCTTGTCCGATGCCTTGGGCCGCATCCTCGCCGTCGAAACCCATGTGGCGAACCCGTTCGAGCGGATCCCGGTCCGCCCCGACGCCTGCGTCGACGTCGATCTGGAGCACGTCGCGCCCATGCTGCTACTGCCCGTGGGCCTGGCGTTGCGGTCATCCTCCGGGAGGCACGGGCGATGATCGAGATCAACCTGGCACCGCGGGGTTCCGGCGGGGCTCGTGGTTCGCGATCCACGCCCGGCGGGTCGCCTTCGGGAAGGGCGTCTCCGTGGCATCTGGCCGCCAGCGTTCCAGGTCTCGCCGGCCTCCTGGCTCTGGCCCTCCTTCATCCACGTGCCCGGGACCGCCAGCGCGTGGTTGAGGGTCGACTCGCCGAGGCGCTGCGGGATTCCACCGAGCTCGCCGCCCTCATCTCCGCGACGGAGCAGCTTCGTGCCGGACGCGATTCGGTGGCCGCGCGGATGCGGGTCATCGAGGAGCTCGACCGCGGGCGCTACGTCTGGTCCCACATCCTGGACGATGTGGCGGCGGCCGTGCCGGAGTCCACTTGGCTGACTCGAATCGGACGGGTCGGCGCCTACGATCGGGCGACGACCGGCGATCCGCTGCGTGTCGAAATCGAGGGTCGAACCATCAACACCCTGTCTCTCACGCGCTTCATGAACCGACTGGAGGCCTCGCCGTTTCTGAGTTCGGTCAGCCTGGCCGGCACCGAGCAAGTGGCGGAGCGAATGCCGGAGGGTGGCGACCGGGTACTCAGTTCGTTCGTGCTCTCGGCCACCTACGGACCTCCCCCCGAGTCGCCGTCGGGACCCGTGTCGAGCGAGGTCAACACGAACGGGCGTTCGCCGGAGGATCCCACATGATGATTGGCGCACCAAGTCCGCGCGCGGCGCTGTTGGCCGCGGTGTTGACGACATTGGCGGCGGTGCTCCTCCACCGCGAGCATCGGGGACGAAGTGTCGAGATTCGGCGGATGGAACGCCGCTTGGAGCAGCTGGTGGCCGGGAACGAGCATGCGCGCGGACTGGCGCCGGACGGCACGGCGGAGCTGGAACGCCGCCTGAAGCGCCACGCCGACCGCATCGCACGTTTGGAACAACTGATTCCCCGCAGCGAAGAGGTTCCGGCGCTCCTGGAGGCGCTGGCGGCCGAGGCCCGAGACTCGGGGTTGGGAGACCTGACCCTGATTCGCCCCGCGGAGGCGGAGTCGAATCCGTTCTACACACGGCGTAACTATGAGATTTCCGTCGAGGGAGGCTACCACCAAGTCGCCCGCTTCCTGACGGCCATCGCGTCGCTGCCACGCATTGTTGCGCCGATGGAGCTGGAGATGACCGCGATGGTCGGACAGGCCGTGGACCCGAACCCGGCGGTGCGGGCCCACGTTCGCATTGGGACCTACGTGCGTCCGCCGGGTGCGGCCGACACCGCCTCCACTGGGCCGACGGGGACGCCGGCGGAGCGCGGGCGATGAGCGCGGCGCGACTCCTCGCACCCTCCCTCGGAGCCCGCGGACGAACTCCTCCCGGCATTCGAGTGGCGTGGCATCCGCGCTGGACCGCTGCGCTCGGCGTTGCCTTTCGTCCCGGTAGCGCCGCCACCGGGCCTTCAAGGCGCCTTGCCAGCCCGGCGCCCCGCCGCTCTCGGTGCTCGGGCGGATTCGTCCACGGACTTGGAGCAGCCCGCGGACGAACTCCCCCCGGCATTCGAGCGGCGTGGCATCCGCGCTGGACCGCCGCGCTCCGCGTTGCCTTTCGTCCCGGTAGCGCCGCCACCGGGCCTTCAAGGCGCCTTGCCAGCCCGGCGCCCCGCCGCTCTCGGTGCTCGGGCGGATTCGTCCACGGACTGCTGCTGCTGCTGCTGCCGCTCGCGGTCGCGGCGTTGTGGGTTGGGGCGCTCTCCGGGCAGACGCCGGTGTCCCCCGGTTCCGTGGGTGCCTCTCCCGGCCAGGCGGGTGTCGTCGCCGGGAGCGCACCGGGCGAGCCGAGCCTCGAGCGGGAGGTCTTCCACTACCCGGGAGGCGACCGCCGCGACCCGTTTGGTCCCCCGCCGCCCGGCGACGCGGGGGGGCTCGGGTTCGATGACATCCACCTCCTCGGCGTAATTCTCGCCGCCGACCGCGGGGAAAGCGTTGCGCTGGTGCGCGCGGGGTGGGAGAACGGCGATCCCTTGCGCGGCGGGGGCGAGCGGACCCTCCGCCTCCGTGAGGACATGCTCCTCGGTGCGATGCGGATCGTGCGCGTGGAGCGGGAGTGCCTGGTGGTGGTCGAGCTCGGCCGACCGGACCTCGGCGAGCGACGCGAGGTGTGTCTGAACCGACAACGTGGCAGGGAGGTGCGATGAAACGGGTGCTGACGACCGGGATGCGCCGCGGGCGGCCTCGATGGCCTCCGGGCCGACCCGTGCGACGCGCGATGGGATGGGTGTTGGCCACCGGGATGAGCCTGGGGTTCGGGTGGACGGGCGGTCCGTCCCTCCACGGCGCGGAGTTGCGAGCGGGGTCCGGCCTCGCGGATGGAGGTCGCCCGGCCCATGGGGTCCCCCTGGCGGTCGGCGCTCCGCAGGTCCCACAACCGCCCCCGGGGGAGTCGCGCATCACCGCGACCTTCGTCGCCGCTCCGCTCCGGGACGTGCTCTTCGCGTTCTCCGAGTTCGCGGGCATCTCCATCGTCCCCGGAGCGGACGTCGCCGGCATCGTTTCGGCCGACATCCGCGACCAACCCTGGGAAGAAGCCCTGCGCGTGATCCTCGATGCCCACGGGCTTGCCGCGCGTGGGTTGGAGAGCGGCATTCTGAGGGTCGACAACATCGAGAGCCTGAGCCGGCGCGAGGGCATGGAGCCCTTGGCGACCGAAGTGTTTCGCCTGAGCCACGCCACGGCCTCCGACGTACTTCCATCCGTGCAGTCGCTCTTGAGCGACCGGGGCGGCGCATCGCTTTCCCTCGGCGCCAACAGCGTCGTCGTGATGGATGTCGACCGGGTACTGGTGCAAGTCGAGGCGCTGCTCCGGGAGCTGGACATCCGCGCGCCCCAGATCACCATCTCCGCCCGCATCGTGTTCGTGAACCGGACGGGCCTTGAGGAGTTGGGGGTCGCCTACGACCTACGGGACTCCCGCGGTCAGGAGCTGTTCCCGGCCGATGGAACCGAATCCGACCGGGAAGGGGCGCGGAGCGCGGTCGGCGAGCCCGCCGATGGCGAGCCATCCGGTCAACCCCTCAACCAGGACGTGGTGCTCCTGGATGGCAACTCCATCTCCGCCTTGGGCAACGCGAGCGTCAGCGTCCCGGACGCCGCGCTGTCGGTGGTGACCTCGCTGCTGCTGGGTCGACACACGCTGCTCGCCTTCCTGGATGCGCTCGAGACGCTGAACCTGTCGCGCATGGAGGCGGCCCCGTACATCTCGGTGCTAAACAACCAGACCGCGCGGATCCTGGTGGGCGAGCGAACCCCCATCAGGGTGTTGGACGCGGGTGCGGTCGGCGCGGCTGGCGCGCAGTCGGCCGTGGCGCCGACCGCCGCGGTGGACATCCAGGAAACCGGCATCGTCTTCGAGGTCACTCCCCGCGTCACCGACGGCGGCAACGTCCTGCTCGATCTTCACGCCGAACGTTCGTTCGCGGAATTCACCCCCGCCGTCTCCGACGCGGGCGTCGTCTTCCACACCCAGGAAGCGTCCTCCCGCGTGCTCGTGCGGGACGGCGAGACGGTGGCGATCGGGGGATTGACGGTGACCGAGGAGATCGAGAGTCGCTCGGGGATTCCGTGGCTGATGAGGATCCCGGTGCTCGGGGCGCTGTTTCGGGTCGACCGTCGACAGAAGATCCAGCGTGATCTGGTGATCCTGGTGACGCCGTACATCGAGACCTGAGCCGATGGGTCGGCGCTCGCGGTGGGTGAGCACGCTCCCCGGCATTCGAGCGGCGTGGCATCCGCGCTGGACCTCTTCGCTCGGCGTTGCCCTTTCCTCCCGGTAGCGCCGCACCCGGGGCTCGGGGCACCCCGCCACCCCGGCGTCCGGCCGCCCTCTCGGTGCTCGGGCGACTCCGTCCACGGACTTGGGTGGCCCGCGTGGCCGTCGTGGTTCGCTCGCCCGGTCGGCCGCCCCGCACGTGGCCGCGGGCGGCCCCGTGGGCGAACAAGGCGCGGCGGGTTGACGCCCGAGCGTCGGTTGGCTATGAGTCCGCCAACCCCCACCGGGAGATTTCAACCACATGAGGCGAATCAGTTTTCGGACGGCCGGCGAGTCCCACGGACGGGGTCTGCTGGCGATTCTGGAGGGGATGCCGGCCGGAATGCCGCTCTCGATCGAGCGCGATGTCGATCCGGAGATGAAGCGCCGTCAGGGCGGATACGGCCGCGGCCGCCGCATGCAGATCGAAGCCGACCGCATCGAGCTGATCTCCGGCGTGCGCTTCGGGGAAACGCTCGGGTCGCCCATCGGAATGCTGCTCTGGAACCGCGACTGGAGGAACTGGACCACGGCCATGAGCCACGACCCGCCGGATCCCGAGGGCAACCCCAAGGCCCTGCGCCGCATGCATTGGCCGCGCCCGGGACACGCCGACCTGGTGGGCGTGCTCAAGTACGACCGACGGGACACCCGCGACGTCATCGAGCGGGCCAGCGCGCGCGAGACGGCGGCCCGGGTGGCGTGCGGCGCCGTGGCCACGACCCTGCTTCGTCAGTTCGGCATCACCGTGGGGTCGCACGTGGTCTCGATCGGGGACGTCCAAGCCAGCCTGCCGGATGAGCTTCCCGTCGACCTCAACGCGGCCGCCGACGCCTCCCCGGTGCGAACGCTCGATCCGGATGCGGGGGCCCGCATGATCGCATCCATCGATCGAGCCAAGGAGGAGGGCGACACGCTCGGAGGCGTCTTCGAGGTGGTCGTCCGGCAAGTGCCGGTGGGCTTGGGGAGCTACGTGTCGTGGGACACCAAGCTGGACGGTCGCCTGGCCGGCGCGATGATGTCCATTCACGCCATCAAGGGCGTCGAGCTTGGCTTGGGATTCGAGGGCGCCCGACGATTGGGGTCGCGCGTGCACGACCCCATCCACCCCGCCCCGGGCGACCGGCCACCCAGCGGATACGCGCGCCCGTCCAACCGCGCCGGCGGCCTCGAGGGTGGCGTCACCACCGGGGAGCCGCTGGTCATCCGCGCGGCCATGAAGCCCATCTCCACGCTGCGCAAGCGGCTGCCCAGCGTCGACCTGAGGGACGGCTCCGTGGCCGACGCCGCCGCCGAGCGGAGCGACGTGTGCTCCGTGCCCGCCGCCGCGGTGGTGGGCGAGGCCATGGCCGCCCTCGTGGTGGCCGACGCGCTGATCGAGAAGTTCGGGGGCGACAGCCTCTCGGAGATGCGCCGCAACTTCGAGGGCTACGCCGACCATCTGCGCGAACGCCGTGCGCGTCATGAGTGACCCCGCCCGTGGCGAGCAGGCTCCGCCACCGCCCGCGCGCATCCTTCTGGTCGGCTTCATGGCCAGCGGGAAGTCGGCCGTGGGTCGCGAAGTGGCGCGACTGCTCGGTTGGCGGTTCGCCGACTTCGACGAGGAGGTCCGGCGCCGGACCGAACGCCGGATCGCGGACATCTTCGAACGGGACGGCGAGGCGGCGTTCCGAACGATCGAGGCGCGCGTGGCGCGCCCTCTGTTGCGCCGCGATCGGATCGTGCTGGCGTCGGGGGGCGGTTGGGCCGCCCAGCCCGGCCATATGGAGGGACTGGCCGACGACACCCTGTCCGTCTGGCTCAACGTCACGGCGGCGACGGCGGTGGCGCGCGCGCGGGCGCAGGGCCGGGATCGCCCCCTCCTCAACGTCGCCCGACCGGTCCGGCGCGCCGAGCGCTTGCTTGCCCGGCGCGAGTCGTACTACCGTCTCGCGCGCCTCACCTTGGACGGCGAGCGGTCCTCCGTACCCGCGCTCGCCGAACGAATCGCGCGTCTCGCCCGCCAAGGTGTCGAACCGACCACATCCAGCATGGCAACGGCGTCCCAACCATGAAGCTCGTCATCGTCGAGTCGCCCGCGAAGGCCGCGACCATCAAGCGTTTCCTGACCCACGACTACGAAGTCGCGGCGAGCTTCGGGCACATCCGCGATCTGCCCCGCTCCGCGAAGGAAATCCCGGCGCGCCTGCGCTCGACCCCGTGGGGGCGGCTGGGCGTCGACGTCGACGGGAACTTCGAACCCGTCTACGTGATCCCGCCCGAATCCAGGAAGCACATCACCGCGCTGCGACGGAAGGCGCGCAAGGCGGAGGAGCTCATTCTCGCGACGGACGAGGACCGCGAGGGCGAGTCCATCAGCTGGCACCTGCTCGAAGTCCTGAAGCCCGACGTTCCCGTGCGGCGCATCGCCTTCCACGAGATCACCCGCACCGCCATCCAGGCGGCCCTCGCCAAGCCGCGCGGCGTGGATCAACGCCTGGTTCGCGCCCAGGAGACCCGCCGCGTGCTCGATCGCCTGTTTGGCTACTCCCTCTCCCCGGTGCTCTGGAGGAAGGTGCGGGGCAAGCTGAGCGCGGGCCGCGTTCAGAGCGTGGCCCTGCGTCTGCTCGTGGAACGGGAGGAGGAGCGGCGCAGGTTCGCGTCCACGGAGTACTGGGGGGTCAAGGCGTCGCTCCGGCCCCGGGATGACGCCGAGGAGAACGGGTTCACCGCCGACCTGGTCGAGACCGGAGGCAAGTCCGTCGCCACCGCGAGGAACTTCGATTCCAGGACGGGCGCGCCGCGTCTCGCGGGCAAGGTCGTGGTGCTCGACCGGAGCGCCGCGTCCCGAATCGCCCGGGAAGCGATGGAGACGCGCCCCTGGCGGGTTCGGCGCGTGGAGGAGAAGGATGCCACCCGCCGCCCCGCTCCCCCGTTCACCACCTCCACCCTGCAGCAGCTCGCGAGCTCGATGCTGCGCATGACCCCGCGGCGCACCATGGCGCTCGCCCAGCAGCTGTACGAGGGCATCGAGCTTGGCGGGGGCGGCGGCGAAGGCGGCCGAGAGGGGCTCATCACCTACATGCGCACCGACTCGGTGAGCCTCAGCCGGAAGGCGCTTTCCGACGCCGCCCGCTTCATCCGGCGGCGCTACGGGGAGGAGTACCACCAGGGCGCGCGTCCGTACGCGACCCGGTCGCGCAACGCCCAGGAGGCGCACGAGGCCATCCGCCCGACCCAGATGGATCGGACCCCCGAATCGCTGCGCAAGACCTTGGACCGCGATCAGCTGCGGCTCTACGAGCTGATCTGGCGGCGGGCGATCGCCTCCCAGATGGCCGACGCGCGCATTGCCCGCACCACCCTCGAGCTGGTGGTCGACGCCGACGAGTCCGCGCACGTCTTCCGCGCCGCCGGTTCGGTGGTGCGCTTCCCGGGCTACCAACGCGTCTGGGGCACCCGTCGCGAGGACGTCATCCTGCCGCGCCTGGTCGAAGGCCAGCGGATCGGCGCGGACGGCGGCCCCGCGACCCCGCGCGAGGGAGCTCCGGACGCCTCCGCCGTTCCCGGGGCCGACCCGGACCCTCGTGGTCCCGTCCCGATCGAGATCGTGGGCGTCGAACCCCTCGGACGGTGGACCCAGCCGCGCCCCCGCTACTCCGAAGCCACTCTGGTGCGCAAACTGGAGGAGGAGGGGATCGGGCGTCCCTCCACCTACGAGCCCACGCTGGCCAAGCTGCGCGAGCGCGATTACGCCGTGCGCAAGAAGGGGGTGCTGGTCCCAACCTACCTGGGCCTGTGCGTCACCAAGCTGCTGCGCGACCACTTCCCCCATTACGTTGACCTCGGGTTCACGGCGGGAATGGAGGACGCCCTCGACCGCATCGCCGGCGGGTCGGAGGATCACGTTCGCTTCCTTTCCGACTTCTTCCTCGGCGACGGCGACGACGCCCCCGGCCTGAAGCGGCGCATCGAGAACGAGCTGCCGCGCATCGACTATCCCGCCCTGCGCGTGGGGGACGATCCCGCGACCGGCGAGCCCCTCCGCGTGCGCATCGGCAAGCGGCAGGCCTTTCTGCAGCGGGGCGAGGGCAAGGACGGCCCGAGAGCCGCGCTGCCCGTCGACCTCCTCATCGACGAGCTGACGCCGGCCAAGGCCTCGGAGTTGATCGAATCGCGGATGCGCGGCCAAAGCCCGCTCGGTCGCGACGCCGAAGGCGGGCTCAACGTCTACGTCCGCACCGGCCCATTCGGCCCCTACGCCCAGCTGGGCGAGGACGATGCGGAGCCCCGGCGGGTCAGCCTCCCCCCCGGGATGTCGCCCGAGGGCGTTGATCTCGAGTTCGCCCTGCGGCTTCTGTCCCTTCCCCGCATCCTCGGCGAGGACCCCGCGACCGGCCAGCCGGTGACCGCGGGCATGGGCCGCTACGGACCGTACGTCAACCGCGCCAAGACCTACCGCAACCTCGAGTCGGTGGAGCGGGCCTTCGAGGTCACCTTGGAGGAGGCGCTCGCGCTCCTGGAAGCCAAGCCGACCAAGGCCGTGCTCGCCGTCGTCGGCGAGCACCCCGAGACCGGCGCGCCGCTCAACGTCCACAAGGGGCGCTACGGGCCCTATGTCACCGACGGCAAGGTGAACGCGAGCATCCCCAAGGGGCGCGACCCCGAGTCCGTCGGGGTGGACGAGGCGTTGGAGCTGCTGGCGCGGGCCGCCGCGCGCAAGGCCGCCCGCAAAGGGTCGCGCCGCCCCCGAACCACCCGTCCGCGCAAGCGGCGATGACGTCCCGCCGGGCGTGGCGGCCGGCGGACGAGCTTCCCGCCACGGTCGTGCGGCGGCGCGTCCCGGCCGGACCCTCGCGCTCCACGAGGCCGGCCGGCCCCGCGACGCCGTCCCCGCCGCGTCCGGCAGTCCGGGGACAGGCTCCCCCCGGCATTCGAGCTGCGTGGCGTCCGCGCCGGACCGCTTCGCTCGGCGTCGCCCTTCGTCCCGCATCCGCCGACCAGGCATGGGCGTGAGCCCCGAGGCCGGCGCCTTCCTGCGTTCCCTCGCCGGCGAACGCCAGCTCTCCCCGAGGACGGTCTCGGCCTACCGGCGCGACATCAAGGACTTCGAAGGCTTTCTCGGCGACTACACCGGGCATTCCGGCTGGAGCTGGACCGACGTCGACCGGCTCGCCCTGCGCGGCTTTCTGGGCCATTGCCGCCGGCGCCGCCTCTCGAGCCGCACCTCGGCGCGCAAGCTCTCGGCGCTCCGCTCCCTGTTCCGCTTCCTGCACCTGGAGGGGCACGTCGAGACCAACCCGGCGCGCGCCCTCCGCGCGCCCCGCGCCGAACGGCGGTTGCCCGGACACCTGTCGCACGCGGACGTCGAGGCCGTCTTCAACGTCGCGGAGGCGCGCTCCGCCGAAAACACGCTGGTCGGCACCCGCAACCTGGCCATCCTCGAGATCCTGTACGGCAGCGGCGTGCGTCTGGCGGAGCTCCACGGCCTCGACCGGGACCGGGTCGACCTGATCGCCGACCGCGCGCGCGTCATGGGGAAGGGACGCAAGGAACGCATCGTCCCCCTGACCCGCGCCGCCGTGCGGGCGCTTCGGCGCTACGAACCGCACCGGGAACGCGTGGTGGACCTGAGCGACGGCGACCGTCGCGCCGCCATCGTGAGCCGCCACGGCCGCCGCCTCTCGCGCCGCTCCATCCAGTACGTCGTGCGCGACGCGCTGGAGCGCGGCGCCGAGGCGGAAGGGCTTTCGGCGCACTCCCTGCGGCACAGCTTCGCGACCCACCTCCTCGACTCCGGCGCCGACTTGTTGTCGGTCAAGGAGCTGCTGGGCCATATTTCGCTGACCACGACGCAGATCTACACGCACACCTCCAAGGAACGTCTCAAGCGCGTCCACGGCGCCGCGCACCCCCGCGCCTGACCCGTCCGTCGGAGTCCCCGGAGGGGTCGCCGGGCGCCATCGACCGAACGCCTCCCGGCCTCCGGGTGTACTCCGCGGGTCACTCCGTGCATCTTTCGCCGGCCGGCCCTCCCCTCGCGCGCACGGGAGGGCGAGGCGCCGTCCGTCCTTCACCGGGATCCGAGAACGCATGCGCCAACAGAGCATCCACGGCACCACGGTGCTTGCGGTCCGCAAGGAGGGCCGCGTCGCCATGGGGGCCGACGGTCAGGTAACGATGGGCGACACAATCGTGAAGACCGCGGCCCGCAAGGTGCGCACGCTCAAGGACGGCCGCTTCCTGGCCGGGTTCGCGGGGGCGGTCGCCGACGCCTTCACGCTCTTCGAGACCCTGGAAGCCAAGCTGGAGCAGTTTCCCTCCAACCTGACGCGCGCGTGCGTCGAGATGGCGAAGGATTGGCGCACGGACCGCGCGCTGCGCCGCCTGGATGCCCTGTTGGTGGTGGCCGACGCCGACCACCTCTTCCTAATCGGAGGAGACGGCAACGTCATCGAACCCGACGACGCGGTGGTGGCGATCGGCTCCGGAGGCGCCTACGCCCTCTCCGCGGCCCGCGCCCTCACGGCGCATTCCCCGCTGGGGGCCGCCGAAATCGTGCGCGCCAGCCTGACGATCGCCGGCGAGATCTGCGTGTACAGCAACGAAGAGATCACGGTTCTGGAGCTCGACTCCTAAGAGAGCAAAGCAGCCAGAGGTTACCGATGGTGGTTTCAACGACGGAGTCGGCGGCGCCTTCCGTGGCCGGGGCCGAGGACGAGCCCGCACCCGACTGGCTCGAGCAGCTCACGCCCCGCCAGATCGTCGCCGAGCTGGACAAGTACATCGTGGGCCAGGAGGCGGCCAAGCGCGCCGTGGCCATCGCGATGCGAAACCGGTGGCGCCGTCAGCGCGTCGACGACGAGCTGAGAGACGAAATCCTGCCCAACAACCTCATCCTCATGGGCACCACCGGCGTCGGCAAGACGGAGATCGCGCGCCGGCTGGCCCGGCTCACCGGCGCGCCCTTCGTCAAGGTCGAGGCGTCCAAGTTCACCGAGGTGGGGTACGTCGGCCGGGATGTCGAATCGATGATCCGCGACCTGGTCGACACGTCGGTGAACATGGTGCGCGCCGAGCGCGAGGACGGCGTCCAGGAGGAGGCGGAGCGTCGGGTCGAGGAGCAGCTCCTGGATCTCCTGCTGCCCCCGACGGACAGGCGCACCTCCCCCCCCGGACCCGTGGTGGTCGCCGACGGTGTTCCCAAGGTCTTCGTGGCGGGCCCCCAGGGCGTGCGCGAGCATGCGTCCGGCGAAGAGCTGAGCGAGGAGGACGAGCGCCGGATCATGCGGCGGCGGCGCACCCGCGAGAAGCTTCGCGGCCTGCTGCGGGACGGAGCGCTGGAGGAGCGCGAGGTCGAGGTCGAGGTGAGCCAGGCGCCGGTCATCGACGGCATGATGGTGCCCATGGGTGGCATGGAGGGGATGGAGCACAACTTCTCCGAAATGCTTCAGGAGATGCTTCCCAAACGCACCAAGCGGCGCGTCGTCACCGTCGCGGAGGCGCGCCGCATCCTCATTCAGGACGAGCTGGACCGGCTCGTGGACATGGACGAGGTGGTCAACGAGGCGCTGATCCGGGCCGAGGACATGGGCATGATCTTCCTCGACGAGATCGACAAGATCGCGGGCGATCGCGGGGGATACGGCCCCGACGTGAGCCGCGGAGGGGTCCAGCGCGACCTCCTCCCGGTGGTCGAGGGCTGCAACGTGCAGACCAAGTACGGCCTGGTGCGCACCGACCACATCCTCTTCATCGCCGCCGGAGCCTTCCACGTCTCCAAGCCCAGCGACCTCATCCCGGAGCTCCAAGGCCGGTTCCCCATCCGCGTGGAGCTGCACAGCCTCGACGAGGGACACTTCCAGCGCATCCTGCGGGAGCCGAAGAACGCCCTGCTGGTTCAGTATCGCGCGCTCGTCCAAACCGAGGGAGCCGAGGCCGAGTTCACCTCCGACGGCGTCGACGAGATCGCGCGCATCGCGGCGCAGCTGAACGAGCGGATGGAGAACATCGGCGCCCGACGCCTGCAGACCGTCATGACGACCCTTCTGGAGGAAGTGCTCTTCGAGCTTCCCAACGAGGAGATGGAGGCTCCGCTGGTGGTGGACCGCGAGTTCGTGCGCACGCACCTGGAGGAGATCGCGGAGGACGAGGACCTGCGCCGGTACATCCTGTAGGAACGCGAGCACCGTCCGTGCGTTCCGATGGCCTTCCCCGGTCCCT
This sequence comes from Longimicrobiales bacterium, assembly GCA_965221265.1. GTDB lineage: Bacteria > Gemmatimonadota > Gemmatimonadetes > Longimicrobiales > Gaopeijiaceae > BD2-11. The sequence goes on from OZ244873.1 coordinate 2,443,514, forward strand.
TGGATTCCCTCATGGATGTTCCGGTCCCTCGTCCCTCGGCGCGACCGACGACGAGGAACACGCACCGTTCGATGCCAGGCGCGCGGAGCGCACCCGCCGCTCATTCGTCAGTACCGTCGTCGTCTCCATGTGCGATGGTTGGTCCCAGCGGTGACCCTCTTGTTGGTCTGCCAAAATGGCAGACGAAGCCCCCCAAACGCCTTCCCACCACCCCCCGTTCGTGGTAGTTTCGTAGGCGAGTCTGCCAAAATGGCAGACCGACGCCCCCGCATCATGTCCCCCCGGCCCACTCCAACCACGGCGTTCCCGCATCCATGACCCGAGCCCGCAACAAGGACTTTCTGTCGCTTCGCGACCTCTCCCCGGGCGAGCTGACCGCGCTGCTCGAGCACGCGCGGCGACTGAAGGCGGGAGAGGACGGGGGCGCCCCGCTTCGGGACAAGTCCCTCGCGATGATCTTCCGAAAGAGCTCGACGCGCACCCGCGTGGCGTTCGAGGTGGGCATGGCCCAGCTGGGCGGACGCGCGCTCTTCCTCTCCGCCACGGACACCCAGGTTGGTCGCGGCGAGCCGCTCGCCGACACCGCGCGCGTGCTGGGGCGCTACGTGGACGGCATCATGGTCCGCACCTTCGACCAGCGGGAGGTCGAAGAGCTGGCCCGCTGGGCGCCGGTCCCGGTCATAAACGGCCTCACCGACCTCCTGCACCCATGTCAGCTGCTCGCCGATCTCATGACCGTGCGCGAGGAGTTCGGACCGGAGCTGGAGGGGATCCGGGTCGCTTGGATCGGGGACGGCAACAACATGGCCAACTCCTGGCTGAACGCCGCGTCCCTGCTCGGCTTCGAGCTGGCGCTGGCCTGTCCTCCCGGCTTCGACCCGGACCCGGAGATGTTGACGCGCGCCCGCGCGACGGCGCCCGTGCGCCTCTCCCGATCGCCGCGCGAGGCCGTCGAACACGCCGACGTGGTCACCACCGACGTGTGGGCGTCGATGGGTCGGGAGGACGAGGCGGACGCGCGCCGGCGGGCCTTTGCGGGCTACGCCGTGGACGAGGCGCTGATGGCGCGGGCGTCCGCGCGGGCCATCTTTCTTCACTGCCTTCCCGCCCACCGCGGCGAGGAGGTCGCGGAGGAGGTGCTGGAGGGTCCCCGTTCGCGCGTGTTCCGGGAGGCGGAGAACCGATTGCACACCCAGAAGGCGCTCTTGATCGCCTTGTTGGGGAAGGACGGAGCCGATGATTGAGCGGAGATGGAAACCGGCGGGCGGGGCCGGCGGACGGTGGCCGAATCCGTCCACGCACCGGGAGCGGCCGGGCGCCACGCTCGCCGCCCGCTCCGAACGCCGAATCGCGGGGGGCTCGTGAACACCGGGCTCGCGCGCACGCCGCTCCACGAGGAGCACCTGCGTGCCGGCGGACGGATGGTTCCCTTCGCGGGGTTCGAGATGCCCGTCCAGTACCGGGGCGGCATTCGGGCCGAACACCACGCGGTGCGTGAGCGCGCGGGCCTCTTCGACGTCTCGCACATGGGCGAATTCGAGGTGCGGGGCGCCGAGGCCCTCGAGCTGACGCAGTGGCTGACCACCAACGACGCCGGCCGAATCGAGGTGGGGCAGGCGCAGTACTCGGCATTGTGCGACGAGCGCGGGTGCGTGCTGGACGACCTGTTGGTCTATCGCCTGGAGGACCGCTTTCTGCTGGTGGTCAACGCGGCCAACCGCGCCAAGGACTGGGCGTGGGTGACGCGGCACGCGTCGCGCTTCGACTGCGCGGTGCGCGACGTCTCCGACCGCACGGCGCTCCTGGCGCTGCAGGGTCCCGAGAGCGCGGGCATTCTCGCCGAGCTGGTGGCCGTCGACCTGGAGGCCGTGGGCTACTATCGCTTCACCACCGGCGAGGTGGCCGGCGCGCCGGCGATGGTGGCACGCACGGGGTACACCGGCGAGGACGGCTTCGAGCTGTACCTGGACGCGGGCGACGCGGCGGGCGTCTGGCGCGCGCTGCTCGAGGTCGGTGTTCCGTTGGGGTTGGAGCCCGCGGGACTGGGCGCGCGCGACACGCTGCGACTCGAGATGGGCTACGCCCTCTACGGGAACGACCTCGACGAGGAGCACACCGCGCTCGAGTCCGGGCTGGGGTGGGTGGTGCGCCCGGGCAAGGGCGACTTTTCGGGCCGCGAGGCGCTGGTGCGCCAGAAGGCCCGGGGCATCCCGCGCCGCCTGGTGGGGCTGCGCCTGACGGAACGCGGGTTCCCGCGCCCGGGGTACCCCATCGTGGCGGAGGGCGAGGTCGCGGGAACGCTCACCAGCGGGACGGTGAGCCCGTCGCTGGGGGAGGGGATCGCGATGGGCTACCTCCCCACCCCCCTCGCCGCCCCCGGAACGCGCGTGGCGGTGCGCATCCGCGCAACCGACGTGCCCGCCCGGGTGGTCCGCACCCCCTTCCACCGGCATGGCTCGATCCGACGCTGACGACGCCGGAGCCCCATTCATGACCCCAGGCCGCACGACCCCCCGCCCCGTGACGGTCGCGATCCTGACGGCCAGCGACCTCGGCGCGCGGGGCGAGCGCGCCGACACCAGCGGCGACGCCATCGCCTCGTGGTGCCGGGCGCGCGGGTACCGCGTGATCGCGCGCACCGTGGTCCCCGACGAGACCGCCGCCATCGTGCCGGCGCTTCTCGACTGGTCCGACCGCCTGGGCGCGGACGTGATCCTCACCACCGGGGGAACCGGCTTCACAGCCCGCGACGTCACCCCCGAAGCCACCCGCGCGGTGCTGGACGGCGCCGCGCCCGGTCTCGCCGAGGCGCTGCGCGCCCGGGGCGCGCTCAAGACCCCCTACGCCAACCTTTCGCGGGGCGTCGCGGGGTTCCGGGGGAACACCGTGATCGTCAACTTCCCGGGAAGCACCGGGGGCGTGCGCGACGGACTCGAGGTCCTCGACCCCGTTCTCGACCACGCCGTCGAGCTTTCGCGCGGCACTGCGGTCTCGCACGCGCCCCGCGTCCCGGCGGGCTAGTAATGGACACGGTACTGATCAGCACGCACCACCTGCCCACGGCGGGTGCGCTCCGGGGCGCGTTCAAGTCGTCCGGCTACCGGGTGGAGCTGGTCACCCCGCGCGAGGAGCTGGACCCGAGCGTCGGCGTGCTGCTGGTGCTCACCGACGCCCTGGCCGAATCGTCCGAGGCGTTGGCCACCCAGGCGCGCGACCGGCTGCGGATCCCCGTGTTCGGAGTGGCGGCGCCCGGCCGCGAGCGCGAGCTCGGCGCCCTTGGTCTGGCGGAGACGTTCGCCCCCCACCCCGACCCGGACGAGGTGCTGCTCCTCGCCCACACCCTCCTGGAGCGCCGCCGCCTGCAGCGGTTGACCGGCATCGTGGGCGAGACCGACGCCATTCGGGAGGCGCTGGAGCGGGTCGTGCAGATCGCGCCGGTCGACTCGACGGTGCTCATCACCGGCGAATCGGGGACCGGCAAGGAGTTGTTCGCGCGCGGCGTGCACGCCCTCTCGCCCCGCCGCCACAAGGCCTTCATCGCCGTCAACGTGGCGGCCCTCTCCCCGACCGTGCTCGAGAGCGAGCTGTTCGGCCACGAGAAGGGCGCCTTCACGGGGGCCATCGACTCGCGCCGGGGCCTCTTCGAGCTGGCGCACAACGGTACCGTCTTTCTGGACGAGATCGGCGAGATTCCGCCCGGCATCCAGACCAAGCTGCTGCGCGTGCTGGAGCAGCAGGAGTTCCTGCGGGTCGGGGGCGAGGCGCCCATCCGCGTCGACGCGCGCGTGATCGCCGCGACCAACCAGGATCTGCGCCAGGAGGTGGCGGCCGGACGGTTCCGCCGCGACCTCTACTACCGCATCAACGTCCTGCACATCGAGCTGCCCCCGCTGCGCGAGCGTCCCGACGACATCCCGCGGCTGGTAAAGGCGTTCGTCGACGAGGTGAGCGCCCGCAACGACCGCCGCTTCGCGGGCATCGACGCAAACGCCATGCGCATTCTGTGCGCGTACGCCTGGCCGGGCAACGTGCGCGAGCTGCGCAACCTGGTCGAGAGCATGGTGGTGCTCTCTCCGGGCCGGGAGATCGGCCCCGACGACATCCCGGACCAAGTGCGCTCCCCGGGATCGTCCCCCCTGCTCCCCGTCCCCGCTCCCGGACCAAGGTCGGGGGAGGGAGAGGCCGCCGAGCTTCACCCCCAGCTCGAGTTCGTGTTCCGCACGTTGGTCGAGCTGCGCGTCGACATGGACCACCTGCGCCGGGAATTCGAAGCCTACCGTCGCAAGAACCGTCTTGACGAGGCGCTGCTCCCCGACGACGCCGGCCGGGTGGAGATCCTCGCGCCCCACGCCCAACTCCCCGACGCCGGCCTCGAGCCGCCGCCTCCGGTCGACGCCGGTTCCGGGCCGCCCGCTTCGGCCGACGCCGGCCAAGCCTCCGAAGGCCGGCCGGTCGCGTCCTCCGACGACGCCGCCGACCACAACGAGGCCGTCCCCTTCGTCACCGCGGCCCCGCCCCCGGCCGGGGAGCCTCCCCCCGACTCACCCCCACCCACCGACTCACCCCCACCCGCCGCCGCCGACGAAGGGGAAGCGGCCAGCCACCCGCCGCGACCGGAGCCCCCGCCGGACGGCGTCGTGCTTCGGCCGGGCATGACCTTGGAGGACATCGAACGGGAGGCCATCCTGGCCGCCCTCGCGGAGGCCGACGGCAGCCGCCGGCACGCGGCGCGCGCGCTCGGAATCGCCGAACGCACCCTGTACCGGAGAATCCGCCGCTACGGCCTCGAGTGACGCCGCGCGCGCGATTGCTTTCCTCAGAACGGTTGGGGCGCCCGCGCCCGCACCTTCGCCCGCTCGGCCTCCAGCACCGTCAGAATCCGTTGCCAGCCGGCGTTGCGCGCGTCCCGGTACTCGATCTCAAGGTCCATCTCGAGGTTGACGAACGGGCTGAAGGCGTAGATCGCCATCTGCGTCTCCTGCTGATCCAGGCGCTGCGCCCCCCACCCGGGGGTGATCGCCTGAATGGCCAGTGGGCGCTCGCGGATCCCCTGGTTTACGATGTTGATGTCCTCGGGCTGGTAGGCGACGTCGGGCTGGTAGCTGAACACCGACACCAGAAAGAGCACCGGATCGCTGGACCGGGTCTGGAACTCAAGCGCCTCGCGGTGCGCCGCCGCCAGAGCGGAGAGGCGGGCGTGGGTGTCGGGTGCCGTCAGTCGCGTCACCGCCTCGGCCAGCGGCGTGGCCTTGATGAGCAGATCCGCGGACCGGAGCGAGAGCGAGACCTCGTCCTGCAGCAGGGTGCCGAACCCGGCCGGGACGAGGTCCTCGTCCTCCGGTTGCTGGGCGGAGACCGGCGCCGCCATCCCGGTCATCGGCCCAAGGGCCACGAGCCACGTCAGGACCGGCAAGAGCCGCCGCGCGCGGGCCGCCGGTTCCGGATTCTGGTTGTTCATGGGTTGTCCTCCCGGCCTGCGGTTCATCGGCCACGCCAAGGGATCGTCCGCTACGCCCGAGCCTGCCCCGCGGCGTCCAGCAGGTCGGCGATCGCGTCGAGGAGGTCGCTCCGTCCCTCCCCCGTCCGCGCCGACGACACCAGCACCTGGTCGCGCGACACGGCGAGTTGCTCGCGCAGGCGCGCGATCCGTCCCTCCCGGGCGCTCTTGCCCACCTTGTCGATTTTGGTCACCACGATCAGCGCGGGCAAGCCGATCTCGCCCAGCAGCTCGACCGCGGCCAGGTCGCCGGGGGTCGGATCGCGGCGGGCGTCGATCAGCAGCGCCACCCCGGCCAGCGCGCGACTGCGCTTCAGGTGGTTGCGCACCAGCCGTTGCCAGTCGTCCCGCAACGCGCGCGGCACCTTCGCGTAACCGAAGCCGGGCAGGTCGACCAGCACGAAGCGGCCGTTGACGATGTAGAAGTTGAGGGTCTGGGTCTTGCCCGGACGCGCGGAGACCCGCGCCGCCTTGGTGCGCGTGCGCCGCAGGACGACGTTGATGAGCGACGACTTGCCCACGTTGGAGCGGCCCCAGAAGGCGACGTGGGGAAGCTCCGGCGCGACCGACACGCCGGGTCGCACGTGGCTGCCCGCGAACTCGACGCTGCGAATGATCATGGGCTCGCGCCCGTCGCGTCGCCCGCGACCATCCCCGCGACGGGACGCCACCCCGCCGTCGGGCGCCCTGCCGTCCATGGGCCGCTAGCAGTCCGTGGATGAATCCGCCCGAGCACCGAGAGGGGCGGGGCGCCGGGCTGGCAAGGCGCCTTGAAGGCCCAATAGTAGGGCTATTGGGACGAAAGGCAACGCAGAGCGCAGCCGTCCAGCGCGGATGCCACGCCGCTCGAATGCCGGGGGGAGTTTGTCCACGGGCTGCTAGGCTTCCTTCTGCCGCCGCTGTTGGCCCTCGAGCACCAGCAGCGGGGGCGCCCCGGACGTGACCGACTCGACGGTGACCACGATCTCGCGCACGTCGTCCCGCGACGGCACCTCGAACATCACGTCCCGCATGACGTCCTCCAGCACCGCCCTCAACCCCCGCGCTCCCGTGCCCCGGCTGAACGCCTTCCTGGCCACCTCGCGCAGGGCCTGGGGATCGAAGACGATGCCCACGTCCTCCAGCTCGAACATCTTGGCGTACTGCTTGACCAGCGCGTTCCTGGGTTCCTGGAGGATGCGCACCAAGTCGTCCTCGTCGAGCTCGGAAAGGCCCACGGAGACGGGGAGCCGTCCCACCAGCTCGGGAATCAGCCCGTAGCGCTGCAGATCCTCGGGCTCGACCAACCCGACGAGGTCGTCGCGCTTGCGATCATCGCCGGCGTCTTCGGGGGTGCGCTTTCCGAACCCGATGCGCCGCTGTCCGATTCGCTCCTCCACGATCGCGTCCAGCCCGTCGAAGGCGCCTCCGCAAATGAAGAGGATGTTGCGGGTGTCGATCTGCAGGTACTCCTGTTGCGGATGCTTGCGGCCGCCCTGGGGAGGCACGCTGGCGACGGTGCCCTCCAGAATCTTGAGCAGCGCCTGCTGCACGCCCTCGCCCGACACGTCCCGGGTGATCGACGGGTTCTCCGACTTGCGCGCGATCTTGTCCAGCTCGTCGACGTAGATGATCCCGCGCTCGCAGGCGGTCACGTTGAAGTCGCTGGCTTGGAGCAGGCGCACCAGGATGTTCTCCACGTCCTCGCCCACATAGCCCGCTTCGGTCAGGGTGGTCGCGTCGGCGATGGTGAAGGGCACGTTGAGGATGCGGGCGAGCGTCTGCGCCAGCAGGGTCTTGCCGACGCCCGTGGGGCCCACCAGCACGATGTTCGCCTTGTCGATCTCGACGTCGTCGATCCGACCCTGATGGTTGACGCGCTTGTAGTGGTTGTACACCGCGACCGCCAAGGCCCGTTTGGCCTCCTCCTGCCCGATGACGTATTCGTCGAGGGTCGCCTTGATTTCCGCGGGCGCCATGGTGGGCACAACCGCGGACACCTCGTCGCGTTGCTCCTCCTCGGCGAGGATCTCGTTGCAGAGCGAGACGCACTCGTTGCAGATGTAGACCGAGGGCCCGGAGATGAACTTCTTGACCGAGTCCTTGGTCTTTCCGCAGAAGCTGCAGCGGGGGAACCTGTCGCTGGTGGTGGGCACGTGTCTGCTCGGCGAAGCGGGTGTTCAGGATGCGGCGGCGACGCTACTCCTCAAGGCGCACGGCTTTGGCGTCCTCCTCCTCCCGGCCCACCAGCACCCGGTCGATCAGACCGTACGCGCGCGCCTCGTCGGGGCTCATGAACCGGTCGCGGTCCACGTCCCGCGCGATCTTCTTGATGGTCTGCCCCGTGCAGTCCGCGAGGATTTGGTTGAGCCGCGCGCGGATGTCGAGCACCTCGCGGGCGGCGATCTCGATGTCGGCCGCGGTCCCTTGGGCCCCGGTGGACGGCTGGTGGATCATGATGCGCGAGTTGGGTAGCGCGCTGCGCTTGCCGGGTGCGCCCGCGGCCACCAGGATGGCCGCCATCGAAGCCGCCATGCCCACGCAGTAGGTGGAAACCGGCGCGCGCAGGTGCTGCATGGTGTCGAAAATGGCCAGCCCGGCGTACACGCTGCCGCCGGGCGAGTTGATGTACAGATAGATGTCGCGTTCGGGATCCTCGGCGTCCAGGAAGAGCAGCTGAGCCAGGATCACATTGGCCACGTTGTCGTCGATGTGCGAGCCGAGGAAGACGATGCGGTCCATCAGCAGACGGCTGAAGATGTCGTAACTTCGCTCTCCGCGGCTCGTTCGCTCAATGACGTACGGAGGGAAAACAGGCATCGGGTTGCGTTCTCCGTGGGTGCGGCTCAGTCGGCCGGGATGATCTCGGATTGCTGCTTCAGGAACTCGAACACCTTCTCCTCGGTGATCTCCCGCTCAAAGGCGTCCATGCGCCCGCTTCTGCGCAGCTCGGCCTCGATGACCTCCGGCTCCACGGCGTTCCGGCGCGCGATTCCCTCGACCCGCTCCGACACCTCGCGCGAGGTCGCGACCAGATCGTTCGCCCGGGCCAGGCTCTCGACCGCCAGCATGGTGCGCACCGCCTCCTCCGCCCGCGGTCGGACGGCGACCTTCATCTCCTCCACCTTCTCCGGCGGCGCGCCCTCGGGTCGCTCCCCGGCCACCGCGTCCAAGTATCGGTCCACCATCGATTCCGGAGCATCGAAGGAGTTCGCCTCGAGCACAAGCTCCATGAGGCGCGCGCGCACCACCCGTTCCGCCTGGCCGGCCGCGACCCGCTCCAGATCCGCCCGGATCTTGGCGCCAAGGTCGTCGAGGCTCTCGAAGTCCAGGCTGACGGCGAAGTCGTCGTCGAGTTCCGGCAGATCGAGAACCTTGCGGCCGAGGAGGCGAATGCGGAGGTGCTCCTCGTCGCCCCGGCGCTCCTCGTTGGGGAAGTCGTCGGGGAACCGGACCACGAAATCGCCCTCGGCGCCCACCTCCAACCGCTCCACGGCCCGCTCCACATCCGGAATGGCGTCGCCCTCGCCCAGGATGAACTCGTAGTCCCTGGCCTCGGCGTCCTCCTCGTTCAGTCGAAGGATGCTCAGCGAAACCGCGTTGCCCGTTTCCGGGGTTCCGTCCTCGATGGGTCGCCAAGTGCCGTTCTCCCGGCGCAGGCGGAGCACGACCGCGTCCACGTCCGTCTCACCGACCTCCGCGGCCGGCCGCTCGACCACGAATCCGCCGCTGCGCTCGATGTCGATCCGGGGCTCGACGTCGAACGAGACCTCGAAGAAGAAGTCCTCACCCGGTTCGTTGCGCACCGCGCCCACCTCGGGATCGCTGATGGGGCGCAACCCCTCGCTCCGGATGGCGGCCCGGGTCGCATCGTTAAGGAGTGTCTCCACCGTCTCCCGCTCGACGACGGCTCCGTAGCGCCGCTCGAGCACGCTTGCCGGAACCTTGCCCTTGCGGAAGCCCGACATGCGCGCCCGTCCGGAAACGTCGCCCATCAAGCGCGCGCGTTCGCGCGCCACGATGTCGGCGGGAACGGTGATGGAGAGGTCGCGCCGCCACCGTTCGCCTTCGGTTACGGACACGCGCAGGCGCTTCGGATCGAGGGTCAAGGGTCGAGGTTGCTCATGGCTGCGGGAGTTCGTCCACGGGCTGCTCTGGGCCGTTCGAATGCCGGGGGGAGTTCGTCCATGGGCTGCCCTAGGGCATGCGGATGTACGCCAGGCGCTGCCTTCCCGTCACGGGGTTGGCGAGCAGCAGCGTCACGATCTCGCCGGGATCGACCGCGCCCAGAAGATCGGTGACCTGGTCGGTCGACTCGACCCGGCGCCGGTTGACGGCGATGATCAGCTCTCCGGCGCGCACGCCCTGCAGGCCGGCGGGCCCGGAGCGCGTCACCTCGCTGATCAGCACGCCCTCGTCGGTGCGGAACCGATACTGTCGCGCCAGCTGCGGGCTGTTGTCCACGATCTCGATTCCGAGCCGCTCCTCCGCGCGCGTCGCCGGCTCCGGCTCGGCCGCGACGACCTCCTCGCCGCCCATCGGCGATTCGCCCAGTCGGGCCTCGGTCTCCCGGCGCTCGCCGTCGCGGTAGTACGTGATCCGCACCCGATCACCGGGCCTCTTGCGGGCGATCAGCTGCTGCAGCTGGCTCGAATAGGCGACGGGATCGTCGTCGATGGCAACGATGACGTCCTCCAGGCGCAACCCGGCCTCCTCGGCCGGCGTGTTCTCGTTGACTTCCTGCACGAGCGCGCCGCTCACCTCGGGCAGCCCATACACCTCGGCCGCCTCCGGCGCCACCGCTCCGATCCCCACGCCCAGGAAGGCGCGCCGCACCTCGCGGTACTCGATCAAGTCCTCCATGACCCGGCGCGCGAGGCTGATCGGAATCGCGAAGCCGTATCCCTGGTAGAAGCCGGACTGGCTGGCGATCGCGGAGTTGATTCCGATCACCCGTCCCTCCAGGTTGACCATGGGTCCACCGGAGTTTCCGGGGTTGATGACCGCGTCGGTCTGGATGAAGTCCTCGATGGCGTACTGGGCGTCGCGTTCCGACTCGGGGTCGTTGCGCATCTCGCTCCCGATGATGCCCAGCGGTCGACCCTTGAAGCTGACGATGCCGGCGGTCACGGTGTGGTTGAACGAGGTGGTCATGCCGGCCGACCCGAAGCCGGGGTTGCCCACCGCCAGCACCCACTCGCCCACGCGCACGTCGTCGGAGTCGCCCAGGCTCAGGGTTGGCAGGTCGCTTCCCTCCACCTTGATCACCGCGACGTCGGTGGTGGGGTCGCCCCCGACCAGGGTCGCCTCGAAGGTGCGCCGGTCCTCCAGCTGCACCGAGATGGAGGTGGCGTCCTCCACGACGTGGTTGTTGGTCAGGATGTAGCCGTCGCTCGAGATCAGGAACCCACTCCCGCTGCCACCGCGCGGCTCTGGGTCGGGCGTGCCGAACCAGCTGCGGAAGGGGTCGTTGGTGGTGGCGCGCACCATGCGGCGGGTCGTGATGCTCACGACCGCGGGCGTGACCACCTCGGCCACCCGGACGAACGAATCACTCAGGTCGCGCGCGGGCCGAACCGCTTCCTCCGGGACCTGGGGAGCCTCCGTGATCGCGGGCGTCGCGACCGCGTCCCGCGTCCAGCCCAGGCCCGAGGCGACACCCACGCCGATCAGGAAGGCGAGCGCGACGTACGAGAGCACTTTCATCTTGGTTCTCAGGGGATCGAACATCCTTGGCCTCCTCTTTCGTTGCCGCAGCCCGGGCGTGGGATGCCGACTGCTGCTACCCATCCCCGCGCCACCGGTTTCTCCCATCATCACACGCCCTCTGGGACGCGCCAAGCGGCGCCCGAGTTGTCCGCGCGCGACTCGACGTCGGAGTGCGGCGCGCGCCGCCGGGGGGATCCCTACTTCTCCTCGTTCTCCTCGCCGACGATCTCGTAGTCGGCCTCCATCACCTCCTCGTCCTCGGCCGCCCCGTTGCCGCCTCCATCCCCGGCATCCTCCTGGCCGTCGTCGTCGGCCGCGCCGGATTCGGCGGCCTGCGCCTGGTACATCTCCTGGCCGGCCGCGCTGAAGGCCTGCATGAGCGCGTCGCGGGCCGAGTTCAGGGTCGCCAGATCGTCGCCCTTGAGCGCCTCCTTGGCCTTGCCCAACGCGTCGTCGAGTCGCGCGCGCGTGTCCTCGCCGACCTTGTCGCCCCACTCGCCCGTGTCCTTCTCCACTTGGTAGACCAGGGAGTCGAGGTGGTTGCGCGCCTCCACCTTCTCCTTCTGTTCCTCGTCCTCGCGGGCGTGCTTCTCCGCGTCGCGCACCATGCGGTCGATCTCCGCGTCGGAGAGGCCGCTGGAGGCCTCGATGCGGATCTTCTGCTCCTTGCCCGTGGCGCGGTCCTTGGCCGACACGTTGAGGATGCCGTTGGCGTCGATGTCGAACGTCACCTCCACCTGCGGCATGCCGCGCGGCGCCGGGGGGATGCCGGTGAGCTGGAACTTGCCGATGGTCTTGTTGGCGACCGCCATCTTGCGCTCGCCCTGAAGCACGTGGATCTCCACCGTGGTCTGGTTGTCCTGCGCCGTCGAGAAGACCTCCGACTTGCGGGTGGGAATCGTGGTGTTGCGCTCGATCAGCGGAGTCATGACCCCGCCCAGCGTCTCAATCCCGAGCGACAGGGGAATGACGTCCAGCAGCAGCACGTCCTTGACCTCGCCGGCCAGAACGCCCCCTTGGATGCACGCGCCGATGCCCACCACCTCGTCCGGGTTGACGCCCCGGTGCGGCTCCTTGCCGAAGAACTCGCGCGCGATCTCCTGGATCTTCGGAATGCGCGTCGAGCCGCCCACCAAAATGACCTCATCGATGTCGTCGGGGGTGAGCCCGGCGTCCTTCAGGGCGGCCTTCATGGGTGGGATGGTACGCTGCAGCAGAGCGTCCGCAAGCTGCTCGAAGCGCGCGCGCGTGAGCGAATAGTTGAGGTGTTTGGGACCCTCCTGGGTCGCCGTGATGAACGGCAGGTTGATGTCCGACTGCATCGTGGAGGAAAGCTCCATCTTGGCCTTTTCGGCGGCCTCCTTGAGCCGCTGCAGCGCCATGGCGTCCTTCGAGAGATCAATACCCTGTTCCTTCTTGAACTCCGTCACCAGCCAGTCGATGATCACCTGGTCGATGTCGTCGCCGCCCAGGTGCGTGTCGCCGTTGGTGGCCTTCACCTCGAAGACGCCGTCGCCCAGCTCGAGAATCGAAATGTCGTAGGTTCCGCCGCCCAGGTCGAAGACCGCGATCTTCTCGTCCTTCTTCTTGTCCAACCCGTAGGCCAGCGCCGCCGCGGTCGGTTCGTTGATGATCCGCAGCACCTCCAGCCCGGCGATCCTGCCGGCGTCCTTGGTGGCCTGGCGCTGCGCGTCGTTGAAGTAGGCGGGGACGGTGATGACCGCCTGACCGACCTTTTGGCCCAGGTAGTCCTCCGCGGTCTGCTTCATCTTTTGGAGGATGAGCGCGGAGATCTCGGGTGGGTTGAAGGTCTTGTCGGCGTTGGGGATCCGCACCTGCACCCGTCCGCCCGCGTCGCTGGTGACCTCGTACGGCACCAGCTTGCGCTCCTCGCCCACCTCGGAGGACTTGCGGCCCATGAAGCGCTTGATGGAGAAGATGGTGTTGCGCGGGTTGGTGATGGCCTGCCGGCGGGCCACCTGGCCGACCAGACGCTCGCCGTCCTTGGTGAACGCCACCACCGAGGGCGTCGTGCGACCGCCCTCCGCGCTGGGAATGACGACCGGTTCGCCGCCCTCCATGACCGCGACCACCGAGTTGGTCGTTCCCAGGTCGATGCCGATGACCTTGCTCATCTGTTCTCCCCTTTAGTGGTTTTGCCGTCCAGCCGGCTGGGTGTCGGCGCCCGGAGTTCCGGGCTTCCGGAACGAGGGCCATTAGCAAGGTTCGTGCCGTGTCGGCGGCGACCAGACTGCCAAAATGGCAGACCCTTGCGCCCAATTTGGGTCGGAAGACGCCATGGTCTGCCAAAATGGCAGATTGCGGGGGGTTTGTGGTCGCGGTGGCGTCCGTGGCCGTCGAGGGTCGCGGCCAAGGGAGCGGCCGGGCTGGCAGGGCGCTTTCCCGCCGCCCCGGTTATGTTGGCCTACGATGGATTCTTGCGCGCCTGGCGCGGCGCGACGATCCACCGATCCCTCGGCTTCGGCCGGGGTGGGATGCCCTTCCGGGCCCCGGCTCGAAGCGAGTCGCATGGCGCGCCATCCCGTTCGTCCATCGAAACAGGATTCGACATGCCTTCCACGCCTTCGAACCCCCCTCCTCCGGATCCCTCCGGCCCGGGGATGGGGCCCAACGCCGGAGTGACGCCGTGAGCCGGGTGTTCGCGTGGCCTCCCGCGCTTCGGCGTGCGTGCGTGGTGTGCGCTCTGCTGGTCGGTGCCGGCGCACTGGCTTCCCCGCTGGCCGCCGGGGCCGGGGACGCGACGGCGCCGACGGAGGCGGCTCCGGTCCAGCAGGGTCCGGGACTGGGCATCTCGATCGCCGCCGAGGGGTTGGACACCTCGGTTCCCGAGCGGCTGCGCTCGCTGCTCGGCATGCTGGCGCTCGGCGCGCTCGCCTGGGCGTTCAGCGTCAACCGGAACGCCGTACCTTGGCGGGTGGTGGCGTGGGGCGTCTCGCTCCAACTGGTTTTCGCCTTCTTCATCCTCAAGACGGCCGTCGGGCTGGCCGTCTTCCAAGGCGCCAACACCGTGGTCGTGGGGCTCCTGGGGTACACCCTCGAGGGGGCGCGCTTCATCTTCGGCAACCTGGTCGACAACCAAATCCCCATCGGCACGGGCGAGCCGGGCAACGGCGACTTCAACCCGATACCGGGCCAGGTCGCCAGCCCGGGCGCCTACGTGGCCTTCGCGGTTCTCCCGACCATCATCTTCCTGGCCTCGCTGATGACGGTGCTCTATCACTTGGGCGCGATGCAGTACGTGGTGCGCGCCATGGCCTGGGTGATGCAGCGCACGATGCGCACGTCGGGGGCCGAGACCCTCTCCGCGGCCGGCAACATCTTCGTGGGCCAGACCGAGGCGCCCCTCCTCATCAAGCCCTTCGTGGAGCGAATGACCATGTCGGAGCTCAACGCGGTGATGACCGCGGGCTTCGCGACGGTCGCGGGCGGGGTGATGGCGGCGTACGTCGGGTTCCTCGTGTCGTACTTCCCGGACATCGCCGGGCACCTGATGGCGGCGTCGGTCATGTCCGCGCCCGCCGCCCTGATGATGGCCAAGCTCATGTATCCGGAGGACGGGCGGCCGGTGACGGCGGGCCGCCTGGTCACGGAGGTCGAGAAGCCCGACGTCAACGTCATCGACGCGGCGGCGCGCGGGGCGGGCGACGGACTCCGGCTGGCGCTCAACGTGGGCGCCATGCTGCTCGCCTTCGTGGCTCTGGTCTACCTGGTCAACGGGTTGATGGGGTGGCTCGGGGGATTCGTCGGTTTGCCCAACCTCACGCTCCAGTCGGTTCTGGGCGTGGCGCTGGCCCCGTTGGCGTGGCTCATGGGCGTTCCCTGGGCCGACGCGGCGCAGGTGGGTTCGTTGATGGGCGTCAAGACGGCGCTCAACGAGTTCGTCGCGTACGTCGAGTTGGCCGGCATGCTCGGGGCGGACTCCACGCTGCACCCGCGGTCGGTGGTGATCGCCACCTACGCGCTGTGCGGCTTCGCCAACTTCTCCTCCATCGCCATCCAGCTCGGCGGCATCGGAGGGATCGCGCCGTCGCGCCGCCGCGACCTGTCGCGCATCGGTTTGCGGGCGATGGTCGGGGGCACGCTGGCCGCCTTCATGACGGCCACCGTGGCCGGGATGATCCTGTGAGCGGGGCGAAGCGGTCGATGCGGCCAGGCCCAGGCGCCCCGAGTACGTGGACGCATCCGCCCGACCACCGAGGGCGGCGGGGCGCCGGGCTGGCGAGGCGCCCCGGAGACCGAATGGCGGCGCCACAGGAGCGCCGGCCTCCGAGTGGCCGGAGACGCGGGCCCGCGGCCGGAGCCATGGCCTCTTGAAGCCGGGGGTGGGACCGGAGGACGACTTCAACGCCTTGGTGGCGTCGCTGCGGGCGCGCATTCGGAGGCCGCCGCGCGCGCACCTCCTGCTCGGTTCGGGGTTGGGCGGGCTCGAACGCGTGGTCGAGGTGGAGGAGAAGGTGCCCTTCGGCGAGATCCCCGGCCTGCCGTCGGCCGGGGTGGAGGGCCACGCGGGTCACTTCGTATTCGGGCGCTGCGAGGGGGTGCCGGTGCTCGCGCAGTGCGGGCGCCTGCACTTCTACGAGGGCCACCCGCCGTGGGTGATCTCCGCTCCGGCCCGCCTGGCGGCCGCGCTGGGGGCGTCGAGCGCCGTGATCACGGCCGCGGTGGGCGGCGTGAACCGGCGGCTGCGCCCGGGCGACCTGGTCGTGATCGACGACCATATCAACCTGCTGGCGCGCACGCCGCTGCCGCCACCCGCCCGGGCCGGGGACGCGAACCCGTTTCCGGACATGAGCGCGCCGTACGACCGCGAGCTGCGGCGGGCCGCGCTCGGGCAGGCCGCCCGGTTGGGCGTTCGTTTGGCCACGGGCACCTACGCGTCGCTGCTCGGACCCAGCTTCGAGACCCCGGCGGAGGTGCGGATGGTCGAACGGATGGGGGGGGATGTGGTCGGGATGTCGGTCGTGCCCGAGGTGCTCACCCTGCGCGCGCGGGGGGTGCGGGTGCTGGCGTTCGCCATGGTCACCAACATGGCGTGTGGCGTGGGGACCGCGCCGGGCTCGGGCGCCGCCGACCCCATCTCGCACCAGGATGTGCTAACGGTTGCGGAGGGGGCGGGGCGGGTGCTGGAGCGCGTGATTCGGGGGATGCTGGTGGGGGGCGCGTTCGGAGGAGAGTACGGGTGACGGCTTTGGCGCCCGGACACGGAGCCCGCGGCGCGCGCGTCGCCGCGTGGTTGACCGGGACGTGGCTCAGGGGGCGTCCGACCGGGCGCCCGCGAAATGGTTGACGGGACCGCCCCCGGCCCCGAGGCCCGGCGCGGACGCGATGGCGCGGGCGACGAAGTCGACGGCCAGAGCCACCGCCTCGGCGAGGCGCCTGCCGCGCGCCAGGTTCGCCACGACCGCCGCGGAGAGCGTGCATCCGGTTCCGTGCACGTGACGGGTGGCGATGCGCGGGCGGCGCCATACGAGCTCCTCGTTCCCGTCCCGGAGGACGTCCG
This sequence comes from Longimicrobiales bacterium, assembly GCA_965221265.1. Taxonomy (GTDB): domain Bacteria; phylum Gemmatimonadota; class Gemmatimonadetes; order Longimicrobiales; family Gaopeijiaceae; genus BD2-11. The sequence goes on from OZ244873.1 coordinate 2,460,220, forward strand.
CCACCTCCCCGGAAGGCAGATGGCCGCCCTTCACCAGAGCCGCTCCCGCCCCCATGCCGACCAAGTCGCGGGCCGCGGCCTTCATGGTCTCGAGCGAGTCGACCCGGGCACCGGTGAGCAGCGCGGCCTCGCGCAGGTTGGGCGTGACCAGCGTGGCCAGCGGGAGCAGCCGGTGCGCCAGCGTGGCCTCGGCGTCGCGTTCCAGCAGTCGGTGGCCGCTGGCGGCGACCATGACGGGATCCATCACGTAGGCCCGCGGTCGGCGCGCCGCGATGGCCTCGGCCACCGCCTCGGCCACGGCGGCGTTCGCGAGCATGCCGGTCTTGAGGGCGCGCGGCCCGAGGTCCGCGTCGACCGCGTCGATCTGCGCGCGCACGACCTCCGGCGGAACCGGATGGATCGCGCTCACCCCCAAGGTGTTCTGGGCCGTGATCGCGGTGACCGCCGAGGTGCCGAACACGCCGAACGCGTGGAAGGTCTTGAGGTCCGCTTGGATGCCCGCGCCGCCACCGGAATCGCTTCCGGCGATGGTGAGCGCGACCGGCGGCGCGCCGGGTCCGGATGGTGTTTGCGTCGACATGCGGGAAAGATACTCGCATTGGACGGACGAGCGGGATGAGCGGTCGCGTGATCGGTGCGCGCCCGGTCGTGGCGGTGGCGTGAACGGTTCCGCCGGCGGGGTGCTGAGCAAGCGCAGATCGCGGCTGCTCGCGCGCCTCGGGAGTGGTCGGGGTCGCGTGCGCGAAGGCCGCGTGCTCGTGGAGGGCGTGCGCGCGGCCGCGGAGGCGCTCGCGTCCGGCGCGGTCCCGCGCTTCGCGGTTTGCTCGCCCGCCCTCACGCGCGCGCCCGCCGGGGCGGCGCTGCTGGAGGTCTTGGAGGCCAGGGGGGTGGCGCCGGAATGGGTGGGAGGGCGCGAGATGGCGGCCGTGTCCGCCACGGTCAGCCCCCAGGGAATCCTGCTCGTGTGCGAGGAGCCGCCCTCCCCTCCGGTGGCTTCGACGCTGTCACCGGATGCGCCGGAGCTTGCCGCCAACGCGCGCTTCCTGGCGTTGGACGGCATCCAAGACCCGGGCAACCTGGGTACTCTGGTGCGCACGGCGCGCGCGTTCGATCTCACGGCCGTGATTGCCCTCGACGGTACCGTGGATCCGTGGAACGCCCGGGCGGTTCGCGCCTCCGCCGGCGGCGTGTTCCGCATCCCGGTGATGCGCGCCCCGTGGAGCGAAGTGCGTCGCCGGGCGGCCGGGGTGCGGGTGGTGGTGGCCGACCCCGCCGGGCGGGACGTGGCCACCCTGTCGGTCGCGCCCCCCTGGATGCTGGTGGTCGGGAGCGAGGGGGCGGGCGTGCGCGCGGCGATCCGCGAGGTGGCCAGCGCGCGCGCGGCCGTGCCCATGCCCGGGGCGGCCGATTCCCTCAACGCGGCGGTGGCGGGCGCGATCATCATGCACGCGCTCACGCGCCGGTGCGCGACACGCGAGCGCGCGTGACGGAGACCGAGCGGACCGCGCGGGGCGTGTGTTCCCAACGGTGGCGCGCGCGCGCGCCGGGTTGGGCCCGGCGACCGGCCCGGGCGGGGGAGGCTCGTCCACGGAGGCACGGGTGGCACCGGCGTGCTTCGGACCGGCCCGGGCGCACTGGGTGCGGTGGTGTTGGCGGTCCGTGGATGAATCCGCCCGGGCACCGAGGGGGGCGGGGCGGTGGGCTGGCAAGCGGCCTTGAGGGCGCGGGCGAGGCGCCACCGGGACGACGGACGACCCGGAGCGCGAGCGTCCAGCGTGGATGCCACCCCACCCGAATGCCCGGCGGAGTTCGTCCGCGGGTTGCCAAGGTGATCGGGCCGGCATGACCGATCCGGTGGTGCTCTTCCTCGCCGGTCTGGTCGGCTTGGCGCTGGGTTCCTTCCTGAATGTGTGCGTGGCGCGGTGGCCGCGGGGCGGCTCGGTGGCGCGCCCGCGTTCGGCGTGCCCGGCCTGCTCGGCATCCGTCGCCTGGCACGATCAGATCCCGGTCGCGAGCTGGCTCCTCCTGCGTGGCCGCTGTCGGCGGTGCGCGGCGCGCATTTCGCTCCGCTACCCGCTGGTGGAGGTCGCGGGCGCCGCGATCTGCGTGCTCGCGGTGTTGACCCGAGGGGTGGGCCTTGAGGCGGCCGGCGCCGCCGTCCTCCTACTCACCCTGCTGGGGATCGCCCTCACCGACGCGCGCGAGTACCTCATCCCGGACGAGTTCTCGCTCGGCGGGGCGGTGGCCGGCCTTGCCCTGTCGCTCGCGCCCGGAGGCGTCACCCCGTCAAGCGCCGTCGCCGGGGCGGCTCTGGGATTCGGGGGCATGTGGCTGGTGGGGACGGTGGGGACCTGGGTGCTTGCGCGCGCCCGCCCACACCGGTTGGCCGAGGCGGGCCGCGCACACGAACGGGCGCGCCGCCGGGCGCGCGACGCGCGCGGCGTGCGCTTCCTGTCGGGGCCGCGCGGCCAGCTGGTGGCGGGCGCGCCCATCCCGCCCGCCGTACTGGTGGCGGGGTGGTGGTTCGGGTCGGTCGGCGTTGCCGCGGCGGTGGCGGCCGGCGCGTTCGGGCTCGCGGTACTGGTCGCCTGGGTGGAGGGGTTGGGGCGGGGGGACGATTCGGGGCCGCGCGAAGCGGCGGCTTCCGCGCCGGACGAGGGGCACGGCCACCCATCCAAGGCGTCTCCCCACGCCGCCGTTCCCTCCACCGACTCATCCGCCGCCCCGGCTCCACCCGCGACCACGCCGCGCCCGGACGACGTGGCTCCCCCACCCGGCGTCCCGATGACGGTTCTGGGGGGTGGCGACGTCAAGATGATGGCCATGGTGGGCGCGTTCACGGGTCCCTGGGGCGTGGTGCTCACGGTATTCCTCGGGGCCCTGGTCGGGCTCCTGGCCTACCTCAAGCTCAGGCTGCTGCTCGGCACCCGGCACCTGGTGCCCCTGGGCGTGTTCCTCGCGGTGGGCGCCGCGATCACCCTCTGGTGGGGAAGAGCGCTGCTCGACGGGTATCTGCGATGGTCCGGCCTGTCCTGACGACCCATGGGCCCCGCCATCCGGGCGCTCGCCGTTTCCGGCGCCGGCGGTCCGTGGATGACTCCGCCCGAGCGCCCGAGGGCGGCGTGGAGCCGGGCTGGCAAGGCAACGCGGAGCGAAGCCGTCCAGCGCGTATGCCACGCCGCTCGAATGCCCGGGGGGGGCGTTGACGGGCTGCTCGGATGAACCGTGAAGCCGAGACGCGGCCGGGCATCGGCGCGACCCCGCCTCGGGGTCCGCGCTACCTGGGCTCGATCTCCTTGGGGCTCCGCACGACCTCCCCGTCGAGTCCGCCGCCCAGCGCGTCCATGTACCGTCGAGACAGGCGCACGTAGTGGCTCCCACCGCCCTTCACCCACTCCGCCGACGCCCCCTCAAGGGTCTTCCTGACGCGCCCCGGCACGCCCGCCACCAAGCTGTGCGGCGGGATGTCGGCGCCCTCGAGCACCACCGTCCCCGCCGCCAGCACACAGCCTGCGCCCACCCGCGCTCCCTGTAGGACGACGGCGTTCATCCCCACGATGGTGCGGTCGCCAATCACGCAGCTCTCGAACTTCGCGCCGTGCCCCACGGTGACGTCCCGGCCCACCACCGTGGGCCCCCAATGCCCCACGTGCGCCACGCAGTTTTCCTGAATGTTGCTGCGCGCGCCGATGACGATGCCGTGCTCCGGGTTGTCGCCGCGCACCACCGCGCCGAACCAGATGCTCGCCTCCTCGCCCACCGTCACATCGCCGACCAGCACGGCCGTTGGAGCCAGGAAGGCGCTCTCCGCCACCTTGGGGGCGCGCCCGTCGAAGGGCAGAATCAGCGCCATTGCCGCTACCCGCCCACGCCCCCGGGAGCGGGTGGTTTCCGCAACCGGGCGCGCAGAATCTGGGTTTCGGACGCGGCGACGATGCGGAAGTCCACGCCCGCGACCTCCACCTCCTCGCCGACGGCGGGAACGTGGCCCAGTCGTTCCACCAGAAACCCGTTCAGCGAGCGGTGCTCCAGGTAGGGTAGGGAGACGTTCATCGCGTAGTTGATCTCCCGCAGCTCCGTGGACCCCTCGATGATCGCCTCCGTGCGCGAGACCCGCACGATGGGCTCGGAGGCGGGATCGGTTTCGTCCACGATCTCGCCCACCAGTTCCTCCAGGATGTCCTCCAGCGTGACCAGACCGTCGGTGCCGCCGAACTCGTCGGCCACGATGCCCATGTGAATGCGCCGGCTCTGAAAGTCCCGCAGGAGGCGCGTGAGGGGTAGGGAGCCGGGGACGAAGAAGGGCTCCCGGGAAAGCTCCGACAACCGGGCGTGCGCTCGGCCGCCGGAGTGGGCCGCGTAGGCCGCGCGCACATAGAGGATGCCGGTGACGTCGTCGATCGATTCGCCGAACACCGGCACCCGCGAATAGGGCACCCCGGGCAGCTCGTCGATGATGTCGGCAAGCCGAAGCGAGTCGCTCCACGCGAAGATGGAGACCCGGGGCGTCATCACGTCTCCGGCGGTGGTTTCGTCCAAGCGGAAGGCCCGCTCGGCCAGCTCGTGCTCCTCGGGCATCACGACGCCCTCCTCCCGACCCAGCTCGGCCAGCTCGCTCACCTCCCGCTCCTCGACCGAGCGCCCCTCGTCGCCGACCCGCCGGGTCCAGTAGCGCGCGAAGCGCCGGGCCGGGTACAGGAGCGGCCGCGACAGCCGCTCGAGCCGCAACAACGCGGGCGCGCCGACGAGCGCCAGTCGAACGGGCCGTGTCCGCGCGATCGCCCGGGGCAGCAGTTCGCCCGCTACCAGCACCAGGGCGATGGCCACGACCGCGGCGATCACCACCGAGCCGGGTCCGATCCTGGCGGAGGCGCCGATCCACAGCCCGGCGGCGCCCGCGTTGAACACCGTGTCGAAGAGCGCGTAGGAGTCGAGGTACCGTACCGGGTCCTCCCGCACCCGCGACAGCTTGTCGGCCTCCTGGAAGCCCTCGTCCACGAGCGTGCGGATGCGCGCGTCGCCCACCGTGACGCACGCGGTCTGCGCCGCGGTCAACAACGCCGACGCGGCCAGGAGGAGCAGGCCGAGCCCCAGCAGGATCGTGGTCACGCGAGGGCTCCGGCACGCGGACCACCCCCCGCCAACGCGATCCGCGCGGGCCGGATGCGCCGGCCTGACGGAGGTTGGGAAGCGCCGGTACTGCTGGGGTCTACCTCCATTGGCGGCTTTCCTCCAGCAGCTCGCGAACGATTCCCTGGGTGCTCCGGGCGTCCGCCTCCGCCTCGAAGTTGAGCACCAGGCGATGCGCCAGCACATCGGCGGCCACGGCGCTCACGTCGTCGATCGAGGGCATGGCCTCGCCGTTCATTGCGGCGCGCGCCTTGGCGCCCAGCACGAGGAACTGGGAGGCCCGCGGGCCCGCTCCCCAGCTCACGTACCTCCTCGTCACGCCGGGCGCATCCGGGGCGGGGCGGGTGGCGCGCGCCAGGCGGACCGCGAAGGAGACCACGGCCGGCGAGGCGGGGATGCGCCGCACCAGGTTCTGGAGCTCGATCAGGTCACCCGCGGCGAGCGCGGGCGACACGTCGCCGTCGGCCGCGCCGGTGGTCCTCATGGCGATCTCCTCCTCCTCCCCCTGGTCCGGGTACCCGATGCGCAACTCCATCATGAAGCGGTCGAGCTGCGCCTCGGGAAGGGGATAGGTGCCCTCCTGCTCAATGGGGTTCTGGGTCGCCAGCACGAAGAACGGGGGTGCGAGGGGCAGGGTTTCCCCGGAGACGGTCACGGCCCGTTCCTGCATCGCCTGCAGGAGGGCGGCCTGGGTCTTGGGCGGTGCCCGGTTGATCTCGTCGGCCAGCACCACGTTGGCGAAGATCGGCCCGCGCACGAAGCGAAACACCCGTCTCCCGGACGTGCGGTCCTCCTCGATGACCTCGGTGCCGGTGATGTCCGTGGGCATCAGGTCGGGCGTGAACTGCACGCGGCCGAACTCCAGGTCGAGGGCGTCGGCCAGGGTCGACACCAGAAGCGTCTTGGCAAGTCCCGGGACGCCCACCAGGAGCACGTGCCCGTTGGCGAGCAGGGCCGTGAGGAGTCCGTCCACGACCCGTTCCTGACCCACGATGCGCTTCGCCACCTCGGCGCGCAGCGTCCGCGTGACCGTCCCGACGCGATCCAGCAGCATCAGGTCACGGTCCTCCACCCTCACGCTTTCGAGCGTTTCCATGTCGGCCTGCGGCTCGGGTTCGAATCCAGAAACGGGCGGCACCTCCGAGCGCGTCCGCGCGATGGCGGACCGACGGATGCCTGGCACGGATAAACCGCTATTCGGAACAGGGTTCCCGCGTCGAGGATGCCGAAGGTAGGCGCACGGGCCCCCTCCACGCCAGCCACGCGCGACGCGGCCCCGCGCCCTCCGCGCCGTTGCGCCTCTTCGACGGAGCAGCCTCGTTTCGGAGGTTGCGTCGGATGCGGCAACCTTCTAGCTTCGGTCGGCTGTTTCCGGGGTGGAATCGAACCGGGGGAGGTTGACGACGTGGGCGACGAAAAGCCCTCGCGATCTCCCGCGGAGGATTCGTGGAGTCCTCGGGCGGACGCAGCCCGCGTTGCGGGTCGGGGCCTGACCCTGGCACTCGCGACCGGGCTCTTCCTTTGGGGTGGCTGGTGGTTGGATGGCCGGCTTGGGACGGTCTTCGTGTTCACCGTCCTGGGCGCCTTCGTCGGAGCAGCCGCGGGCTTGTACAGCCTGTACCATCACGTCGTCCTGGAACCACGTCGGCAGAGAGAACGAGAAGAACGCGAGCGATGACGCTCAAGTACGCGGGGGCGGCCCTCGCCATCCTGGCCGCGGCGAATGGCGCGATGTTCCCCTGGCTCGACGGCCCCGGTAGGGCCGGTCTTCTGGTCGCGGCCGCCATCGCCCTGCCGGTTCAGGTCGCGGCCTTCGCCCTGCTGTGCAGGCACGCGCTCCGACCCGCGCTCGGCTTGGTCGCGTGGATCGGGGCGGCCGTCGTCCGCATGGCCGCCGTGATCGCCGTGGGGTTGGCGGTGACGCTCTTTCCGAGTCTTTCTCCCGTCACCACGCTTCTGGGCTGCGCCGGGTTCTTCTTCGTGCTCCTGATGCTCGAGCCGGTCTTCCTCGCGGCGCGCGCGCGGTCCGCGGAAGCCACCTAATGGGAGCACCCGCCACATGATCGCGGCCACGCCGCAGGAAGGGCACGGTGGGCACGGGGCCGGGGGGGGAGAGTCCGACCTCGGCGGCACCCTGATGCACCACATCGTCGATGCCCACTACATCGAGGGTCCGTTTGGCGCGGAATTGCCCTTGCCCGCGTGGGATCCCTTGCGCCTGGGTCCCCTGGTGATCGACGTTTCCCCCACCAAGCACGTCGTGTTCCTTCTCTTCGCGGCCCTGCTGTGCGCGGCGGTGTTCCTGTGGGTTGGGCGCGCGGCGCGGCGACGGGCCGCCCACGACGCGCCTTCGGGGTTCGCCAACGCGATCGAGGCGCTGGTGCTCTACTTCCGGGACGAGGTGGTGCGCAAGAACATCGGAGAGGGCGCGGACCGATACACGTCCTACATCCTGACCCTCTTCTTCTTCATCCTGACCATGAACCTCCTGGGGCTGGTGCCCTGGGGGGCGTCCGCAACCGGCAACCTCTCCGTCACCGCCGCCTTGGCGATCCTCACCTTCCTGGTGGTCGAAGTGTCCGGATTCCGCGCCCTCGGCCCCGCCGGCTACGCGCGCACCATCTTCCTCGTCCCCCAGGGCATACCCGGGTGGATGAAGCCGATCATGTTGGTGGTCATGGTCCCGGTGGAGGTCGTGAGCAAGCTGACCAAGCCGTTCGCCCTCGCCGTCCGCCTCTTCGCCAACATGACGGCGGGACACACGCTCGTCTTCTCGCTCCTCGGCCTCATCTTCGTCTTCGCCCAGCTCACCTTCGGCAAATGGGTGGTCGCGGGCGCCTCGGTCACGGCCACCACGTTGGTGATGGTCCTGGAGTTGTTCGTGGCCTTCGTGCAGGCCTACATCTTCACCATGCTCACGGCCGTGTTCATCGGCCTGATCCGCCACCCCCACTAACGGGCGGACGCGCTCCGCCCCACGACGACTTCCCACCCAACCACGGAACGAGACGACCTACCATGCTTTACGCGACGCTGACCGCGGTCCAAGAGGCCGCCATGGACATCGAGTCGGCCAAGAACTACCTGAGCCTACTGGGCGCCGGCATTGGGTTCGGCTTCTCGGTGCTCGGAGCGGGCATCGGCATCGGGCTCATCGGCAAGAGCGCGGCGGAGGGCATCGCGCGTCAGCCGGAGGCCGCTGGCCGGATCTTCAACGTCGGCATCATCCTCGCGGCCATGATCGAGGGAGCCGCCCTCTTCGGCCTCGTGCTCGCGCTCCTGTACAAGGTGCTGTAGGGGTGCCGCGATCATGAGAGCATTGCCGGCGGTTGTGGCACTGGCGGCAACGCACGCCGCTCCGACATCCCTCCTGGCCCAGGAAGGCCCGGGGCTCTTCGACATCAACACCGGCCTCAGCCTTTGGGCGCTGATCGTCTTCCTGCTCCTGTTCGGGTTGCTTGCCAAGTTCGCCTGGGGACCGATCCTCAAGGCGCTCGAGTCCCGGGAGCGCGCCATCCAGGGCTCCATCGACGACGCCGCCAGGCTGCGCAAGGAGGCCTCCGACGCGCTCGATGAACACAGGATGCGGCTGCGCGGGGCCCGTGACGAGGCGCGGCGCATCATCGCCGAGGCGAAGGAGGCCGCGACCCGCCTCGGGAGCGAAATGGAGGCGAAGGCGCGCGAGGAGAGCGCGGCCATCGTGCAGCGCGCGCGGCGCGAGATCGAAGTGGAGCGCGACGCCGTGCTGGAGGCCATCCGCCAAGAGACGGTGGGCCTCGCCCTGGCGGCGGCCTCTAGGCTGGTCGAGCGGCGTCTGGACGCGTCGGCGGACCGTGAGCTCGTGCGCGACTACCTGTCCTCGCTGTCCGGCCCCGGGGAGGGACGCGACGCGTGAGGGAGGAGACCGTCGCCAGGAACTACGCGGAAGCCCTCTTCGAGTTGGCGGGGCGGCACGAGGGGGTCGACGCGTACCAGGAGGCGCTCGCGACATTGGTCGGAATCCTCGCGGAGCGCCCCCGTCTGCGCACCTTTCTGGCGACGCCGCGCATCGCGGCCGCCGACAAGAAACGGGTGCTCGGGTCCGCCTTGGAGGGCCGGGTGCCCGGGCATTTCCTGAATTTCGTGCTGGTCGCCGTCGACAAGCGCCGACAGGCGCTGCTCGAGCGGATCGCGCTTGGGTACAACCAGCTTGTGGACGAACACCGCAAGCGCGTCCACGTCGAGGTGACGGTCGCGCGCGCGCTCGACGACGCGGCGCGGAAAGCGGTCGCCGACCGCCTGTCCCGGCTGCTGGGACGGACCGCGATCCCCCACTTCCGGGTTCACCCGGAAATCCTGGGCGGAGTGGTGGTGCGGACGGGCGACACGGTGTACGACGGTTCCCTGCGACGCCGCTTGGCGGGCATGCGCCACGCGCTGCTGACGACGTCGCTCGACGCCAGCGCAACCAACAACGGCGGAGGCTGACGCCTTCGGGTCACCATAGGACTGGGTATGGCTCATACTGATTCCCAACTGCGGGCCAGCGAGATCAAGGATGTTCTGCTTGCCGAAATCGAGGGCTACGAGGACAAACTGCACGCCGAGGAGGTCGGCGAGGTCCTCGAGGTCAAGGACGGCATCGCGCGCATCTACGGGCTGACCAACGCGATGGCCAGCGAAATGCTGGACATCACCTCGGGCGACACCGGCGAAACCGTCACCGGACTGGCGCTCAACCTCGAGGAAGACAACATCGGCGCCGTCGTCATGGGCGACTGGACCCTGCTCCACGAGGGCGACGAGGTGCGCCGCACCGGACGCGTGCTCGACATTCAGGTCGGGTCCGGGTACATCGGCCGCATCGTGGACGCGCTCGGCAACCCGCTGGACGGCAAGGGTCCCGTCACCCCCATCGAGGGCAGCCGCCAGATCGACGTGGTCGCGCCCGGCATCGTGCTGCGCCAACCGGTCAAGGAGCCGCTTCAGACCGGGCTCAAGGCGATCGACTCCATGATCCCCATCGGCCGCGGCCAACGCGAGCTGATCATCGGCGATCGCGGCACCGGCAAGACCGCCATCGCGGTCGACACGATCATCAACCAGGCACGCACCAACGTCATCTGCATCTACTGCGCGGTGGGCCAGCGGGCCGGGAAGGTCGCCTCGGTTGTCGAAACCTTCCGCGAGCACGGGGCGATGGACTACACCATCGTGGTGGCGGCCAACGCCTCCGATCCCGCACCCATGCAGTACATCGCGCCCTACGCCGCGTGCGCGCTGGCGGAGCACTTCATGTGGCGGGGGATGGCCACCCTGGTGGTCTACGACGACCTGTCCAAGCAGGCCCAGGCCTATCGTCAGCTCTCGCTGGTGCTGCGGCGCCCGCCCGGCCGCGAAGCGTATCCGGGTGATGTGTTCTACCTGCATTCGCGGCTGCTCGAACGGGCGGCCAAGCTCTCCGACGAGCAGGGCGGGGGATCGCTTACCGCGCTGCCCATCATCGAGACCCAGGGTGGTGACGTTTCCGCCTACATTCCCACCAACGTGATCTCGATCACCGACGGCCAGATCTTCCTGGAGCCGGACCTGTTCTACTCGGGCGTGCGTCCCGCCGTGAACGTGGGCATTTCGGTGTCGCGGGTGGGCGGCAACGCGCAGATCAAGGCCATGAAGAAGGTCGCGGGGCGCCTGCGGCTCGATTTGGCGCAGTACCGCGAGTTGGAGGCGTTTGCGCAGTTCGGCTCGGATCTGGACGCGGCCACGCAGAAGCAGCTGGCGCTCGGCGAGCGCACCGTGGAGGTGCTCAAGCAGCCCCAGTACCAGCCGATGCCGGTTGAGAACCAGATTGCCACCATCTACGCCGTAACCAACGGCCACCTCGACGCGATTCCCGTCGCGGAGGTGCGCAAGTGGGAACGCGGCTTCCACGAGTTCCTCGCCACCTCGGGCAAGGATGTGCTGAGCGAGTTGCGCGAGCGGGGAACGCTCACCGAGGACATCGAGGCGCGCCTGGTGGACGCCATCCAGGCCTATTCCGGCATGTACCTGGCCGACGCCGACGCCCCTGGCGAGGGCGGCGCAAGCTGACATGGCCGGAGCCCGCGACGTCAAGCGCCGGATTCGTTCGGTCGAGAACACGCGCCAGATCACGCGGACCATGGAACTGGTGGCCACGTCCAAGCTGAAGCGGGCCACCGACCGGGTCAACGCGGCGCGGCCCTACAGCGAAGCCCTCGGCGACATCGTATCGAGCCTGCACGCGCCGGAGTTCGCGGAGGCCCTGCCCGTGCTTCGCCGACCGGAGCGGGTGCGCCGCGCCGCCCTCCTGCTCGCGACCGCCAACCGGGGACTGGCGGGAGCCTTCAACGCCAACCTGATTCGCGAGGGACGTGGGCTGCTCGAGAAGCTGCGCGGCGACGGGGTGGAGGTCGACCTGCACGTGGTTGGCCGCAAGGGGCTGGCCTACTTCCGGTTCCGACGCGAGCCGATCGCCTCGAGCCGGACGGACATCGGCGACGACCCGACCGTCGCCGACGCCGAGGAACTGTGCGGGTCTCTGCGCGAAGCGTTCGAAGCGGGCGAAATCGACGCCGTCTACATGATCTCGTCGGAGTTCCGTTCCGCCATGTCGACGCCCCCCCGGACGCTTCGGCTGCTGCCCCTTCAACCTTCCGAGGGAGCCCTCTCGGCCGAGGCCTTCATCCTGTCGCCCACGGCGATCGGGGTGTTGCGCGACCTCGTTCCCCTCCACCTGCGCAACATGGTGTACCGGGCGCTGGTGGAGAACGCGGCCGCCGAGCAGGGCGCCCGGCGCACGGCCATGAAGAACGCCACCGACAACGCGGGCGACATGATCGAGCACCTCACCCGCACCTACAACCGGGCGCGGCAGGCGCAGATCACCCAGGAGATCGCCGAGATCGTGGGCGGCGCGGAGGGAGTGGGGTAGCCCCGACGTCGCGGCGGGGTCCCGCCCGCCAACGGCGCACCACGCACGAACCACGAGTACGAGAAGACCAGAACAGACAGGACGACCCAGACCCATGTCCCAGACAGTTGCCGGACGAGTCGTGCAGGTGATCGGCCCCGTTCTCGACGTCGAGTTCGAGGCGGGCCATCTTCCCGAAATCCATAGCGCCCTGAGCCTGCGGGCGAGCACCGGGGAGGACCGCGAGGTCTCTTTAGTCGCCGAGGTGCAACAACACATTGGCCGGAGTCAGGTGCGCGCCGTCTCCATGTCGTCCACCGACGGCGTGACCCGCGGGATGGAGGTCATGGACACCGGACAACCCATCACCGTGCCCGTGGGCGAGGCGGCCCTGGGGCGCATCCTGAACGTGGTCGGCGAGCCCGTGGACGAGATGGGCCCGGTGCGGGGCAAGGACGGGTCCACGCCCGAGCGCTGGCCCATCCACCGGGAGGCGCCGCGGTTCGACGCGCTCGAGCCCAAGACCGAGATCTTCGAGACCGGGATCAAGGTGGTCGACCTGCTCGCGCCCTACGTCAAGGGGGGCAAGACGGGCCTGTTCGGAGGGGCCGGGGTGGGCAAGACCGTCATCATCATGGAGCTCATCAACAACATCGCCATGGAGCACGGCGGTCGCTCGGTGTTCTCCGGCGTGGGCGAGCGCACCCGCGAAGGGAACGACCTCTGGCTGGAGATGAAGGAGTCGGGCGTTCTGGAATCGACGGCGCTCTGCTACGGGCAGATGAACGAGCCTCCGGGCGCGCGCCTCAGGGTGGGTCTCTCGGGGCTGACCATCGCCGAGTACTTCCGCGATGTCGAGAAGCAGGACGTCCTCCTGTTCATCGACAACATCTTCCGGTTCACCCAGGCGGGGTCCGAGGTGTCGGCGCTCTTGGGGCGCATGCCCTCGGCGGTGGGGTACCAGCCCACCCTGGGGACCGAAATGGGAGAGCTGCAGGAGCGCATCACGTCCACGCGGGACGGTTCCATCACGTCGGTTCAGGCGATCTACGTGCCCGCGGACGACTTGACCGATCCCGCGCCCGCCGCCGCCTTCGCCCATCTGGACGCCACCACCGTGCTGTCCCGCTCGATCGCGGAGCTGGGCATCTATCCCGCCGTCGATCCCCTGGACTCCACGTCGCGCATCCTCGATCCCCAGTTCCTGGGCGCGCGGCACTACGAAGTCGCGACCGGAGTCCAGCGCATCCTCCAGCGCTACAAGGACCTCCAGGACATCATCGCGATCCTGGGCATGGACGAGCTGACCGAGGAGGACAAGATCATCGTCAACCGGGCGCGCAGGCTCCAGCGCTTCCTCTCGCAGCCGTTCTTCGTCGCCGAGCAGTTCACCGGCATCCCCGGCAGGTACGTCAAGCTGGGCGACACCATCGAGTCGTTCGAGCGCGTGGTGGCCGGCGAGTTCGACCACCTCCCGGAGCAGGCCTTCTACATGAAGGGCGGAATCGAGGAGGTGATCGCCGCCGGCGAGGAGCTGGAGGGCGAGTAGCGTGGCTGCGCTGAACCTCAGGGTGGTAACCCCGGAGCGGGTCCTCTTCGAGGGTCGGGCCGCATCGCTGGTCGCGCCCGCGTGGGACGGCGAGGTGGGGATCCTCCCCAGTCACGCCCCCTTCCTGACCCTGCTCGGGAAGGGCGACCTGGATGTGGACCTGGTGGGTGGAGGCAGCGCCCGGTACCCGGTTTCGGGCGGCGTGCTCAAGGTGCTCGCCGACGAGGTGATCGTACTGACGGAATCGGCTCCCGTCACCACCGCCGGCTGACCCGGTGCGCCTTGACCTTCACGTGCACTCCCAGGCCTCGGATGGTTCCGAGCCACCGTCCGCGGTCGTTCGCGCCGCGGCCGCCGGGCGGTTGGACGTAATCGCGCTCACCGACCACGACACCACCCAAGGTCTCGAGGACGCCCGCGCGGAAGCCGCCCAAGCCCAGATCGAGGTGGTTCCCGCCATCGAGGTCAGTACCGTCCACGGCGGCCGGGGGCTCCACATTCTGGGCTACTTCGTGGATCCCTCGGCGCGGGGCCTGCGCGCGTACGAGGCACGCGCGGGGCACCGGCGCGAAGAGCGCATGCGCGAGATGATCGACCGTCTCGCCGCGGGCGGGGTCCACGTCGGGTACGAAGCCGTGTTGGAGATCGCCGGGCCGTCGCGCCGCAGCCTGGGTCGCCCCCATCTGGCGCGCGCGCTGCAGCGGGAGGGATACGCGAACAGCGTTCCCGACGCGTTCCATCGGCTCATCGGCAACCGTCACCCCGCCTACGTTCCCACCGCCTTCGTTTCGACCGAGAAGGCCATACGGATCATCCTGGAGGCGGGGGGGATTCCGGTCTGGGCCCATCCTCCCCACGACCTGCTGGAACGGCTCATCCCCGAGCTCAAGCTGGCGGGTCTGAGGGGGATCGAGGTCTACCGGCCCCGCACGTCGCCGGAGCGCATCCTCTCCCTGGAGCGGATCGCGCGGGCGTGGAACCTGCTGGCGACCGGTGGCTCGGATTGGCACGGTCCCGACTCGGGGACGCTGGGCGAGTTCTGCGTCTTCGGGGACGAAGTGGCCGGGTTCCTGGAAGCCGGAGGAATGTAGCGCGGGAGAGGGCGCGGCCTCACCCCCACCCCCCCACCGCCTCCAGCAGCCGTCGTGCCGCGCCGGCCGGCCGGGCGGCCGCCATGACCGCCGAAATGACCGCCACCCCGATCGCCCCGCTCCCGTCCAGGAGCGGGACCCGCTCGGCGGTCACGCCGCCGATGGCGAGCACCGGGATGCGCACCGAGCGCGCCACCGCGGTGAGCCCGTCGACCCCGATGACCGCGCCCGCGTCCCGCTTGCTGGTGGTGGCGAACACGGTCCCGCACCCGAGGTAGTCGGCGCCCCCCGCCTCCGCGCGGCGGGCCTTCGCGGGGTCGTCGGTCGAGTGACCCACCAGGAAGCCGTCGGGGACCGCGCGGCGGGCGGCCGCCACGGGCACGTCGTCGGGGCCCAGGTGAACGCCGTCCGCGCCGACGGCCAAGGCGATGTCGAGCCGGTCGTTGACGATCAGGAGGGCCCCGCGGCGGGCGGTGACGGCGCGCAGGCGCCGGGCCAGGTCGAGGAGCTCGCGCGGGGGCGCGTCCTTGTCGCGCAGCTGAACGGCGCCCGCGCCGGCCGCCACCACCTCCCCCACGACCTCCTCGAGCGGCCGCCCGGCGCCCGGCCGCGGGTGGGTGACGACCATCAGTCGGAGCGCGCGCCGAAGCCGTCTTGGGTGGGGGCGCGCGCGTGGTGGCTCCGGCGCTTCGGCGTCGGGAACGACGGTCATGGCCGGCCCGAACCCCTCGCGGCGGCCGCCCTGCGCGACCGCGCCACCGCCCGGTTGTGCTCCGCGAGGGTGCGCGAGAAGGTGTGCGAGCCGTCGGCGTTGGCGACGAAGTACAGGTAGTCCACGTCCGCCGGATGGAGCGCGGCGTCCAGCGCGGCGGCTCCCGGCGCGCCGATGGGGCCGGGGGGCAGCCCCCGCCGGGTGTAGGTGTTGTAGGGGTTGTCGGCCACCGAATCCATGGCCGCGAAGAGCAGGCGGGGGCGGTGGCCGCCCAGCGCGTACAGGACGGTGGGATCGGCCTGCAGGGGCATGCCCGTGCGGAGTCGGTTGTGGTAGACCGCGGAAATCTCGGACATCTCGTCGGGCAGGCGAGCCTCCGCCTGAATGATCGAGGCCAGCGTCGCCACTTCCCGTTCCGACAGCTCCAGTTCCGCCGCCCGAGCCCTCCGCTCGGCGGTCCAGAAGCGCCGGTAGCGCTCGCTCATCGTCTCGACCACGGCGTCGAGCGGGATCCCCTCCGCGAAGTGATAGGTGTCCGGGAACAGGTAGCCCTCAAGTCCCGGTCCCGGCACGTTCCAGCGGACGTGGGCCTCCTCCCGGGCCAGCCGCGCGTCGACCGTGTCGACGGGCAGCTCGGTGATGTCCGCGATTCGGGAGGCGATCCGGGGCAGCGTGAACCCTTCGGGAATGGTGAGGGGCACCATCCTCACCCGACCTTCGACCAGGGCGTCGAGAAGGCTCGACCAGCCGGTTCCGGCGGCCAGCGCGTAGTTGCCCGCGCGAACATTGCCCTGGTCCCGCCGCAACCGGCCGTAGAGGCGGAAGAGCAGGGGGCGCCGGATCAGCCCGCGGGCCGCCAGCGTGTCGGTGATCTGCCCGAAGGAGGCGCCGGGCGCGACCGTGAACAGCACGGTCTCGCCGTCGGCCGGTGGTTCGCCCCGCTTCTCGACCGGTGTCGCCAACCAAAGCGCCCCCAGCGCGACGGCGAGCAGGATCACCCCCGCCGCGGCCCACCCCGCCAACCTCGACCGGCCCGGCTCCGCGACCCGCCGGATGGCCGCGCGGGTGGCGGCGCCGGCCGCGGCCGCCAACCGGCCCAACTTCGCGACGGCCGTCGCGGCGACGCCCCCGGCTCGTCGCGAGCTCGTTACCAAGCGGTGCGCGACGGCCGCCGGGAGGCTCCCTGCCCGCGCCCCTCCGGCGTCCCCCCGACGACGGATCCTCCGCACCCAATTCACGATGGCCGCGCGGAGGAGCCGCGCCCACTTGGCGGCCGGTGGCACCACGCCGGCGATCCGTGAACGAATCCCTCGCGGCACTCGAGCGGCGCCCCGCGCCCCCGGGCCCGCCGCGCCCCGCGCCTCTCTCCGACCCAACAGCCCCGCGATTCGGCTCCCAGGGCGCCTCCCTCGCGCGGCCTCCCGTCGCCCCCGGCCCCCGGACCGATCCCTCCGCGGACGGTCAGTCACCCGAGGCGCCCCCGCCCCCGGCGTCCAACCATCGCTGCAGAATCAGCGCCGCCGCCGCCGCGTCCACGCGACCCTTCTGCTCCCGCTTGCCTCGCGGCAGCGCCAACGAGCGCACCGCCCTCTCGGCCCCGGCGGAGGTCATGCGTTCGTCCACATAGTGCACGTCGATCCCCAGCCCGTCCCCCAAGCGACCTCCGAACCGTCGCACCTCGGCGCACCAGTCGGTTTCGGTTCCGTCGGCGGCGAGCGGGAGTCCCACCACCAGGGCGGCGGCGTCGTGCTCCCGCGCGAGCGATCGAAGCGCCCCGACGGGCGCCCGTTTCCCGCGCCTCCGGGTCAGGGTGGGGAGGGGCGTGGCGAAGGTGCCGGTCGGGTCGCTGATTGCGACGCCGATTCGCCGTTCGCCATAATCGATCCCGAGCGCGCGCACGCGACGTGTCATCCTCCCGATCCCGCGGCTCCATTCCGTGCAATCGTCTCCGCCCACGTACGACATGATCGTAACATCGCACACCGATCCCGTCGCCGTCGACCGCCTGGCGTGCCGATGAACGCGCTTCGCGTCATCGAGCGCAAGAGCGCCGGCCATGCCCTTGAGGCGGGAGAGCTCGAGCGCTTCCTGCGGGGCTACCTGCGGGGCGAGGTGCCCGACTACCAGATGGCGGCCTTCCTGATGGCCGTCCGGTTCCGGGGCCTGTCGGGCGCCGAGCTGGACGCCGTTCTGCGCACCATGATCGCCTCCGGTGCCTCCCTCGACCTCTCCCACCTCGACGGCCCCCGGGTGGACAAGCACTCCACCGGCGGTGTCGGCGACAAGGTGTCGCTGGTGTTGGCTCCCCTGGCCGCGGAGCTGGGGCTGTACGTTCCCATGATGTCGGGCCGGGCTCTCGGCCACTCGGGCGGCACCCTCGACAAGCTCGAATCGATTCCCGGCTTCCGCACCGACATCGCGCTCGACGATTTCGTGTCGATCGTGGAGCGCGAGCGGTTCGCGATGATCGGTCAAACCCCGGAGATCGCGCCTCTGGACCGGCGGCTCTACGACCTTCGCTCGGTGACCGCCACGGTGCCGTCGATTCCCCTGATCGCGACCAGCATCATGAGCAAGAAGCTCGCCGAGGGATTGACCGGGCTGGTGCTCGACGTGAAGGCCGGCTCCGGGGCCTTCCTGCCCGAGGTGGACCAGGCGCTCGAGCTGGCGCGCACCATGGTCGCCCTGGGCACCCGCGCCGGAGTCGACACGGTCGCCTTGGTGACCGCCATGGATCGTCCGCTCGGGCGTGCCATCGGCAACGCCCTGGAGGTGGCCGAGGCCCTGGAGTGCCTGGCCGGCGCGGGTCCCGCCGATCTCCGGGAGGTTACCCTTGCCTTGGCGGCCCAGATGATGGTCGTGGGCGGGCTCGCGCCCGATGGCGAGAGCGCTCGCTCGCGCGCGTCGACCACCTTGGACTCCGGTCGACCGCTGGAACGCTTCGCGCGCGTCGTGGCGCTGCAGGGAGGCGACCCCCGCGCGGTCGACCGTCCCCGACGGCTGCCCTCCGCGCGCGTGCGCCGCCCCGTGCGGGCCCGATCGGCCGGCTTCGTGACCGCCATCGAACCGCGCCCCCTGGGCCACGGGGTCATCGAGCTGGGGGGCGGCCGGGCGCGGCTGGGCGCGACCATCGACCGTGGCGTCGGGTTCACGCTGCACGTGGGACCCGGAGACGAGGTGACGACCGGCCGCACCCTGGCGGTCGTCCACGCGGCCACATCGGCGGACGCCGAGCGGGGGTGCCAAACCGTCCTCCGAGCGATCCGGATCGGCGCGGAGGCCCCTCCGAAGCCGTCGCCCCTGGTGTCCCACCGCGTCACCGCCACCCGAGTGGAGTTCCTTGGGTAGCGGTCCCGGCCTCCGCACGGGGCCAAACGGGCGCGGTTGCGCGACCCGGCGTCAGCGAGGCTCCGGCGGCAGGCCCCCGAAGATCCGCGAGGCGTCGCAGGGTTCGGTCGGCTCGGTGCCGGGAATGAAGATCTCCTCGTAGCGCTGGACCTCCGGGCACCACTCCGACGCCAGCAGCCCGGTCTTGTTGTCCACCTCGAGCCGGAGCAGGGTCTCGGGAAGCGCCCAGCGTTCGGGGATTTCCCGCAGCGGTGGCATGGCGGGGTGCGTTTCGTCCCCCTCCCATCCAAAATAGACGCTGCGCATGAAGCTGCCCCACACCGGAGCCGCGTCCCCTCCGCCGGTGGACAGGGGACGGATCTCGCTGGGTTGGTCCATCCCGAACCAGACGAGCGCGTGCAGGTCCGGGGTGAACCCGTTGAACCACGCGTCCGTCGAGTTGTTGGTGGTCCCGGTCTTGCCCGCCGCCGGCACCTCCCACGGGAGCCCGGCGATGATGCGGATGGCCGTGTATCCCGTGCCGTTCGAGACCACGTCCTCCAGCATGTGCACGACGACCCGCGCCTCCAGGCTGTCCATGACGGGGGTCCGTTCCGGTTGCGGCTCCCAGAGCGCCTCACCCTCGGCGTTCTCCACGCGCAGAATGCCATGCGGCTCGACCCGCGTGCCCAGGGTCGCGAAGGACGCGTACGCCTTGGCCATGTCGATGGGAAGAACCTCCGACGCCCCGATCGTGGTCGACGGAAAGCGCGGGATCTCGGTGCCCAACCCGAGTCGGGTGGCCATCTGGACCACGGACTCGATGCCCACGTCATCCCATCCGAGCCGGATCGCGATCATGTTGCGCGACTCCCGCAGCCCTTGACGGATGGTCATGCTCCCCTTGAAGGTCTCGTCGAAGTTCTGTGGCAGCCAAGGCTCGCCGCTCACCTGCATGTAGGCGAAGGGAGCGTCCACGACGACGTGCGAGGGCGGGATCCCGCTCTCCACCGCCGCCGCGTACACGAAGGGTTTGAACGAGGAGCCCGGCTGCCGCAACGCCTGGGTGGCGCGGTTGAACTTGGAGTGGACGAAATCGCGCCCCCCGACCATCGCCAGCACTTCGCCGGTCGAGGGTTCCAGGACGATCATCGCCCCTTGCACATACGGGGTCTCGAAGGCCTCCGTGGCCTCCGCGAACTCCGCGTACCGCGGATGCTCGAACCCGGGCCGCTCCTCGATGCGCCCGAACCCCCACTCCATGGCCCGTTCGGCCAGGAACTGCATGTCGAGGTCGAGGGTGGTTTGGATCTCAAGGCCCGCGGTGTACAGCTGGCTGCCGTAGCGGTCGTCGAGGATCTGTCGAATCCACTCCTCGAAGTAGGGCGCCACCGGTCCGTCGCCGCGGGTGCCGGGCGTCGGGAGTGGAACCGCGGACCACCGGTCCAGCTCGGCGGGGCCGATGATCCCCTGCTCGGCCATCCGTCGCAACACGAGGTCGCGTCGCGATTGGGCCTCTTCCGGGTTGAGGAAGGGGTTGTAGCGGCGCGGGCGGTTGGGGATGGCCGCCAACAACGCCGCCTCCGCCGGATTGAGCCGCGTGGCCGGCTTGCCGAAGTACTTGCGCGCGGCCGCCTCGATGCCGTACACGCCGTCGTAGTTCACCTGGTTCATGTAGGCTTCGAGAATCTGGTCCTTGGTGTAGGCCCGCTCCAGCTCCAGCGCCACCTGGGCCTCCTTGAGCTTGCGCACCAACCGTTTCTCGAAGCCGATGTTCTCCTCCCAGATGTTGCGCGCCAACTGCTGCGTGAGCGTGCTGCCCCCGCCGTGCTCCAGGGACTGGGTGAGGATCAGGTCGCGGGCCGCGCGCGCGATTCCGATCGGGTCCACGCCGCCGTGCGCGTAGAAGCGCTTGTCCTCCACCGCGACGAAGGCCCCGGGCACGTAGGCGGGGAGGGCGCCGATGGCCACGGGCGTGCGCACCTGGATGCCGAACTCCGAAATGACGCGGCCGTCGCGGGCGAGCAGCTTCGAGGTCTGTCGGGGCTCCCAGTTGTGAATCTGGGCGATGGAGGGACAGTCTCGGCACAGGTTGTGCCAGGATCCCCAAACGAAACCGGCAGCGAGCGCGGCCAACCCCAGCAGGCTCCACGTCACCGCCGGGACGGCGAAGAGGGCTCGAGTGGCCGAAATCAGGGCGTTCACGTTGCGACGAGGGTCGTGTGGGGGCGCATGTCACGGTCCGGTAAGGTTTCGGTCACCCATGCGTAACGAGGCGTCGCCGACCGTCCGGCGCCACCCAGCCGCAATACCCCCGTCAATCCGTCCCGGGTCCGCCCCTTTGCAATGGATGACGCCGGTGTTAAGATGCTCCATACGGGAAGACCGGGGGGGAGTTTCAGAGGCCGGCCGACTTCGCGTCCCACGTACCGAACGCGGGGTGCGGGTCGGTCACGAGCCACCCGACTCGTCGACATTTCTCGGAAGGGGTTCCGAGCGCACACCGCTCCATCGAGGCCGCTTGTGAAACGATCCATTGTCCGCCCCACAGCAACACACAACCCCACGACGAACACCAAACGCTCCGGCGCGACCGCCCATTGGCCGCGTCGGTGCTTCGAGAGCGGGCGCGCCCCTGCGGGTGTGTCCGCTTTTCGCTGTCCAAAGGAGGCGATCATGACACGTTTTCGCTCCACGATCCCGGCACTGCTCGGGGTCGCCGTCGCGACGATTCTGTTCTCCGCCGCGCCCGCGGCCGCCCAAACCGGAAAGGTGACCGGGGTGGTGACCGACCAGACCACCGGCGAGCCCCTCGCCAACGTCTCGGTCTTCATCGACGGGACCGGGCGCGGGTCGCTCACCCAGGAGAACGGCCGCTACTTCATCATCAACGTCCCTCCCGGCAGCTACACTCTGGTGGCCGAGCTCATCGGCTACGCCGCCGAGCGGCGCGAGAACGTGGCCGTTTCCATCGACGTCACGGTGCAGCAGAACTTCCAGCTGGCCACCGAGGCCATCGCGTTGGGGGAGGTCGTGGTGTCCACCAGCCGCACCCCGCTGGTGGTGGAGGGCCAGACCGGTTCGCTCGAGATGATCTCGAGGGACGAGATCGACGCTCTCCCGGTGACCGACATCATGGGCGTGCTCGAGCTGGAGCAGGGCTTCCTGCAGGTTCCGGAAGACAACACCACGGTGGTCGGTTACGCTCAGCAGAGGCAGGGCGTCACCCCACTACGCATTAGAGGTGGGCGCGGGGCCGAGACGACGGTCATGATCGACGGCATTCCGATCAACAACTTCGCGCTTGGCGGCCCAGCCTTCGACATCACAAACAAGGCCATCGAGCAGGTTGTGCTCTTCACGGGCCAAATGGACGTCCAGTACGGGAACGCCCTCTCCGGAGTCATCAACTACGCCACGCCCGAGGGCGGCGACGAGCTGCAGGGCGAGCTGGAATTCCGCTCCTCCGAGGTCGGCGGCTGGCTGGGCAACCAGTACGATCAGACCCGCGGTTTCGACATGTTCGAGGGGGTGATCTCGGGGCCCATCCCGATGACGGGCGACAACCTGCGCTTCCTCATCGCCGGCAGGCAGAGGTACGGGGCGGCCCGGGCCTACGAGTTCGACGACGACGTCTTCGACCCCTCGAACCCGTCCACCGGGTTCAACACGCCCGACGCCAACGACGTCATCCCCGGCTGGCGGGCCACCGGGTTCAATGAGATTCGGGACGGCTACGCCAAGCTCACCTACTACGCGACGCCGGCCGCCAAGCTGAACGTCTCGTGGGCGGGATACGAGCGCGAGTACAAGCCGTTCGACTTCGACTGGACCCTCGCGGTCAACCCGCTGGAATACATGACCACCGCCACCGACAGCGCCTACTACCTCGCGCGCCCCAGGACGCTGGACTACCAGAACCTGGTGCAGAACTCGCTCCGCTTGGACCGCAACCTGTTGATCGCGCGCTGGGACCACACCTTCGGACGCTCGGCGTACAAGATCACGCTCGGGCGCTTCGACCAGAGCCGCGAGACCTGCAACGTGATGAGCGGCGTCTGCCTCGAGAACCACTACGAGGATCCGAACTTCAACGGAGGGTTCGTGGCTCCGGGGCCAGCCGTGTACAACAACACGCCCACTGCGGGGACCGACCGCTACTGGGGCGGCGAAGGCATCCTGACCACGACCGGGCGCTTCGACTTCCAGTCGCAGGTTTCCGACCACCACAACATCTCGGGCGGCGTGTTCTACCAAAGCCACGACGTGACCTACGATGAGTGGGAGGACGTGGGCGTGAACGACGTGGTCAAGCTGCACCAGCTCTTCGAGGCCCAGCCCTGGGACGGCGCCGTCTACCTCCAGGATCAGATCGAGTACGACTTCCTGACGCTCAAGCTGGGCGTTCGCTTCGACTACGGGAGGGCGAGCGGGCTCTTCTTCGCCAACCCCATCGACCCGACCAACGGCACCACCGCGCTCGATGTGTGCAGCAATCCGTCGCAGTGGCAGAACGTCACGGTTCGCGAGTACGACCCCGCGACGGAGACCGTGAGCACGGCCACGGTTTCGGCCGACCCGAGCTGGACGCTGGCCGGCTGCACCTTCGACGTCCGCGACGAGGCCGCGCGCATTGCCTCCTCCGACGACTTCTCGGAGGCCGACACGCGCGCCCAGTTCTCGCCCCGGATCGGCGTGAGCTTCCCGGTTACCGAAAGCTCGAGCCTCTTCCTCAACTTCCAGCGCCTCTCCCAGAACCCGATTCTGATCAACACCTACAGGAACTCGGGCATCGGCACGCCGCGCGAGGGGACCATCGACGGGCCGGCGATCTTCGTGAACGCCTCCGCGGGCACGACGCCCTTCCTGGGCAACCCGCACCTCGTCACGGAGCAGGCCACGACCTACGAGATCGGATACGCTCAGGAGATCGACGGTCAGTACGCGCTCCGGGCCACGATCTTCTCGAAGGACCAGAGCGGCCTCACCGGCGTGTCGCGCGTCGGTCAGCCGCCCTACACCGTCATCGACCCCGGCGCCACCTACGGCTTCTCGGCGCCCAACTACGCCATCCTGACCAACCAGGACTTCGCGACCACCCGGGGCATTGAGATTGGCCTGCGCCGCCGAGTCGAGAACTACTGGGGCTTCGACGTGAACTACGGCCTCTCGGCGTGCCGCACCAACGCCGCCGACCCGGAGCGGGAGTTCGAAGTCCAGACCGAGGAGGGCGATCCCTTCATTCGCGACGAGATCCCCTGCGAGATCGACCAGCCCCACAAGATCACCGGCGTCTTCCGGCTCGCGGTGCGCGACGACGTGCCCGACATCCCCTTTGGCGACGTGCTCGCCAACACCAACCTGTCGCTCATCTTCTCCGGGGCCAGCGGATTGCCCTACACGCCCACGCTTTCCTTCGCCGGCTTCGGCGAGCTCAACCAGTTCGACCGCTACAGCGGGCGCGCGCCCATGCTCATGACGTTCAACCTGCAGGCGCGCAAGGACTGGACCATCAACAACGTCCGCTACGGGTTCTTCGTTAACGTGAACAACCTCACGGACCGCCTGAACTGCATTCAGGTCTACGAGTCGACCGGGAAGTGCACCGACGGGGCCGAGGACCAGAGCCGACGCCGCGCCGGGAACACGGTCGGCAACAACACCGATTCCACCTTTTTCGACCGGCCGCAGTTCATCGGGCAGCGCAGGACGATCACGGCCGGCATGAGGGTCACCTTCTAAGGTTGCCGGGGCGACCCTCCGTGCGCGGGTAGACGATACGAGATGACCAACTTGTCCAATCGGAGCTCTCATGAAGACAGTTCTTTCGCTTAGGGGACGCCTCCTCGCCGCGGGGCTGATCCTGATTCCGCTGGGGACGCCCGACCGGGCGCGGGCGCAGGAGGAGGTCACGGTCATCGACGCGGGCGGCGCCGGCCCCGACCTCGTGGTTCCGACCCGCCCGAACCTCTTCCAGCTGAGGGCGTTCGGCGACGAGGGCGCCGCCGGGGTTCGTTCCAACGGATCCAACATTTGGTGCACGCAGAACATCGTCGGGTTCTCGAACCGCTTCAATTTCGGGTGTGCCACCGGCTGGTATGTGCGCACGATCACGGGCGGCTACACCTCGGCCATCTTCGACATGGGGATGAAGTGGGGCGCGCCCGCGAGCGACCTGCCCGAGGTGATCGATCCGGCCACCAGCGGTCTCGGCGGGGGAGGCTACACCGTCAACATGACCACCCTCATCATCGGGGGGGCCGTCCAAGGTGGGGGCGACAAGCTTTGGGCCTCCGACCGCAGCCCGGTGGACCTGTTGAACTTGGCGGCCAAGACCACCGAGGACGCCACCTGCACCAACCACTCGGCCGCGCGGGACGGCTTTATGTTCTCGGGGTACCAGCTCACGCCGACCTCCGACTGCGAAGCCACCCATCCCGCCGCCGGGTGGCAGGGGAGCCACCCCATACCCGCCGAGTCGTACCTGACGCTTCAGGCGTCGGCGCCCGAGTTCGGGGCCATGTACGACCCGGCGACCCCGAACGCCTATGATCCGTTCGCCTTCTGGCGGGTCCCCGAGGAGATGCGGAGCACCGACAAGTTCCTCGGAGACTGGCAGACCTACGGGGAGCTGAGCGACCACTACCGAAACGCCTTGGAGCGCTACGGCACCGTCCTGCCCGGCGGGGCGGGGTCGCCGAGCTACGCGGGCTGGCCCCTCGGGCTGACCCAGTTTTACGACGTCTTCTACTTCGGGCTGCCCACGGTGGGCAACGTTGCCTATTTTCAGTCCATCATCGTCAACGAGTCCGAGAAGGTGTACGGCGTGGGCGTGAGCTACGACTCGGTCTACATCGGCATCAACGTCGACCCGCTGCTGCAGGGCCAGGATGACGCGCACTACTTCGACCCCACGCGCAGCGCGATGCTTTGGAAGGAAACCGGCAGCCGGTGCGTGGACGCGATCGATCCGTCGGGTTCGGCGTGCAACCGGAGCGGCTCCGACGACTGGGCTTCCGGGGCGGCGGGTGCCGGCATCGTGTTCCTCAAGACGCCCATCGGCGACGCTCGCTACAAGCTGTTCAGCGACCCATCCAGCGACTTCTACAACCCCGCGCACCCGCGCGCGGGCGACACCATCATGTTCC
This sequence comes from Longimicrobiales bacterium, assembly GCA_965221265.1. Lineage (GTDB taxonomy): Bacteria > Gemmatimonadota > Gemmatimonadetes > Longimicrobiales > Gaopeijiaceae > BD2-11. Next base: position 2,486,087 of record OZ244873.1, read on the forward strand.
AGCACCAGCGCCAATGCGGGTTCGGTGACTGCATTCCCCGCACGTGGGGCCGGAGCCAGCGCGCCCACTTCGGGCATTTCGCCTCGATCGGGGAGTACACGCTGGACGGGGAGACGCCCGGCGATTTGGACGAAAGAACCTACCACCGCACCTTCCGACCCGAGGCTTGGCCGGAGCGCACCGGCGTGTACAACAAGTACGTTCCCGGCGAGGGTGAGGCCGGCGCGCCCATGTGGGATTGGAACCACGACGGGCAGCCGGACACCATCTACGCCGACGCCTGCGGCAGTCGCGGCTGCGTCGCGCTGTGGGCGGACACGCTGCCCTCCGGTTACACCAACAGCTACGGCAACATTTCCGACCTCGCCGTGGGTCCCGTGCGCATGGCGCCCGGCGACACCGTCCCCTTCGTCGTGGCTTTGGTGGGCGCCCCCGACTCCCTCTCCATGGAATCGGCCCTCGACAACGCGATCGGCTTCTACCAGCAGATGTACCTGGGGCCCGAGACGGCACCGCCGCCGGTGATCGCCGCGGTGGACGTGGTGGGCGGTCAGGCCGCCTCCACGGGAGAGGTAGAGGGGAACCGCATCTCGCTCTTCTTCGACGACTCCTCGGAGGAGTGGGTCGATCCGTACCTCGCGACCCTCGACGTGAGCGCCGACGCGGCGCGCAACTACTGGCTGGCCGACTCGGTCGCGGCGCGCGCCTCCAACAACGTCGCGGCCCTCCACATCTTCAAGTCGTGCGACGGAGGCTCCACCTGGACCCAGGACGGGGACTGCGACGGCGATCCGGTGAACGACGCGAGCTCCAAGTGGAACAACTTCGGGTGGCAGCCCTACTTCACCTTCGAAGCCGACGACGACGGCACCCTGCCCAACGTCTTCAACGATTTCGCGCTCATTCCGGGCGTGACCTACACCTACTCCATCGTCACGGAGACCCGCGGCGCCACCTTCAACGTGGTGCGGGGAACCCACGTCGATTCGCTGGTGGCCGAGGAGGTCGTGTTCGCGCCCGAGCTGATCGGGCCCGTCTCGGCTTCGGGCACCAACCCCAACGTGGCGGTGGTCTACGCGCCCATCAACCTGGCCGCCGGCGCCAGCAGAGCCGAGCTGACCGAGGTGTCGCGCAGCGGGCACTCCACGGTTCCGGTGGAAGTCCTGGTGTCCGGGACTTCTCCGGTCTCCGGGCAGTACCGGGTCGTCTTCGGCGACAAGCTGGTCGTCAACCAGGTGGAAAACCTGGATGAGACGGGCTCGCCGGTTTCCACGCAGACCACGGTGGCCGCCCAGACGGTGCGCACCGTCACCGGCGCGGAGGGGGAGGCCGAGGAGGTCGTGGTCGCCAGCGTGGACTTCAACCGGTCCGGCACGGTGACCCTGTCCGGGCTGGAGGAGGTGCCGGTCGACAGCGCGATGCAGGGCTCGATGCAGCGCACCACGGTGTTCGAGGGAGGCTTCGGCATGGTGGTCGCCGCCGGATCCACGCCCCTGCTCGCCTCAACAACCTTGGAGGGAGCCGCGGCCACGCCCGGCTCGTTCTTCAGCCGTGAGGACTTCCCCTTCTTCCAGGTGTCGGTGGACGCGGGCCAGGGGGGCACGTTGGACTCCAGGACGTTCACCACCGAGGGCGCCGACACCGTGGCGGCGCGCGTGCAGCCCACCGTGTGGTGGCTCACGGGCCCCTCGGGATACGTGGGCGGGAGCGAGTACGGGGAGTACGCGATCGTCTGGAACGCCGACTCCTGGGGGGCCGGCGCTCCCTTCCAGCTGCCGGATGCGGCCATCGAGGCCACGGTGGCCGCGTCGCTCTCGGGCCGGCCCGCCGCTTCGACCTCGAGCACCGATGAGGACGTCCTCGCGGCCGTTCAGGCGGTCGATGCCGACGTCGAGGCCTTGGAGTCGTACGCGCTTCCGTTCTCGGTGCGCAACAACACCTACGGGCGCGACGTGCGCATCGCGGTGGTCGGCCACCAGGAGACCGTGCTCGTGGGCCAGGGGATCGACACGGCCCGGGTGGAGGTGCCCGCGGGCGTGTGGGTGCCCGGCGACCAGCTCTACTTCGTGGAGACGGTGACCAACGAGGTCGTCGACGATCAGGGCAACACCGTCCTCGACGAGGGTGGGCGGCCCGTGACCGAGACGGCCACGGTGGTCACCTTCGACGTGACCTTGGGCTGCGACGCTCCTCGTCCGTCCTGCGATCCGACCACGGGAGGCGCGACCAACTCCGGCTACATCCCGGTGACCGAGCAGACCACCCTGACCGTCGCCTGGCTGGTGCCGCTCGCGTCGGGCGACGAGGTGGTGGTGGACATCCAGAGGGCGATCACGGCCGCCGAGGCGGCCGCGGGCGGTTCGGTTTCGCTGGATGACGTCCACGTGGTGCCCAACCCCTACCTGTACGGAAGCGCGTTCGAACGCGCCACCGACGCGCGGGTCCTGAAGTTCACCAACCTGCCCCAGGAAGGAACCATCCGCATCTTCGACGTGGCGGGACGGTTCATTCAGGAGCTCGTGTACGGCCCCGAGGACCTTCAGGGGATCACCGCCTACTGCGGCGCCGGCGACTGCGGGGGCGACCTGAACTGGGACATGCAGACCCGCGAGCGCACCAACCTGGGAGCGGGGCTGTACATCTTCGTGCTCGAGTCCGGCGGCCAGAAGAAGATGGGCAAGTTCGTCGTCATTCGCTGAGCCACCGGCCAAGGAGATAGATCAATGAACCGTGCACTGCTGCTTGCGCCGACGCTGGCGCTCACGCTCGTGGCGACGGCGGAGACGCTGGAGGCTCAGGAAACCCTGACCTCGACGCCGGAGCAAATCGTCACCCGGGTCGGCACCCGGGGCGCGGCGTTTCTCGCGCTGGGCGTTGGCGCCCGGGGGCAGGCGCTGGGGGGCGCCTTCGGGGCCGCGGCGGACGACGTGACGTCGCTCTACTGGAACAGCGCCGCCATGTCGCGCATCGATGGCTTTTCCGCGGGGATGACGACGGCGCGGCTCTTCGCCGACCTCGACATCCAGCACACCTTCGTGGGCGTTGTGATGCCGTTCGGCTTCACCCGCCTCGGCATCAGCGTCAACACCCTCGATTCCGGGGAGATGCCTTGGCAGAGCGAGTACTGGCCCAACGCCGGATACGGAGGCGAGCAGGATCCGACCGCCGCCGCGTTCAGCTGGACGGGAACGGCCATCGGTCTGCACTTCGCCCAGCCCATCACCGACCGGCTGACGGTGGGTCTGGCGGCCAAGGTGGTCGAGGAGGGAATCACCAACGCGGCGGCGAGCTACGTGGGCGTCGACATGAGCACCGTGTTCCGCACCGGCCTCTACGGGGTCACGCTGGGCGCGTCGCTCGTCAACCTCGGGACATCGGGTCGGTTCGAGGGGCAGCTCCTCCAGAGTCGGGTCAACACGTCGTTCTCGGAGTCGCAGATCAACGACTTCATTCGGGTGATGGAGCTGTCCGCGGCGACCGACGACCTTGAGTTGCCCACGTCGTTCCGCTTCAGCGTGTTGCTCGACCTGATCGGGGGGGCGGACGCGATCCTGTCTCCCGCCGCCGACCAGTCGCTGCGCCTGATGGCCGACATCAACGACCCCGTGGACGCTCCCCAGGAGACGGCCCTCGGCCTCGAGTACGGCTTCCGGGGGCTGGCGTTCGTGCGGGCCGGCAAGCGCTTCGCGAACGAGGACCAGATCGACCATGGCTTCATGCACGCGGCCGCCGCGGGTGGAGGCCTGCGACTGCCGGTTGGGGAACTGGGGACGCTGAGCGTGGATTACGCCTACACGTCGATGGAACAGCTCGAGAACATGCAGGTCTTCAGCTTTCAGCTGCAGTTTTGACGCGGTGCCGAGTTGAAGACGGAGACTGGCCGTGCGACCCGTGGATGCAACGGGAGGAAATAGACTGATGAGAGTACTTTACCGGTTGGCGCTTGCCGGGCTGTTGATGGCGCTGCCCTCTTCCGCGCGCGCTCAGTCCGAACAGGGCGCCTGGAGCGTGGAGGTGTCGGCGGGAACTCAGATGTACGCCCCGTCGAGCGCGCTCACGAACAGCCCCATGTTGGCTCTGGAGGCGTTGTATCAGCTCACGCCGCGGATTGCCCTGGGTCCCGCGATCCAGTTCCACCGCGCCGACACCGACGGGAGCTTCTTCGTCGCCGCCATCGACTTCGGCGCCGACAGCACGCGCGTGTTCCAGGTCGGCCAGACGTTGAGCGCGCTGCACTACGGCTTGAACGCGCACATCAGCCTGATGCCCGGAGGCGCGCTGGACCCGTACGTGGTCGTGGGCGGGGGCGGAGCCACGCTGTACCTGGACACGCAGGCGAACGACAACTTCCGGCGCGTAACCCATCAGATGGTGCTGGGGGGCGCCGGTTTGCGCTACACGGTCTCCGAGACCGCAGGAATCCAGCTGGACGTGCGCGACGTGATCTACCGCGACTTCGACCGCGACATCCTGAACCCGGTCGAGGAGCGGCTGCGCAACTGCGGGAGCGATGGCAGCTGTCGCTTCCCGGACGCCGAGCGCACCGACCTCCCGGACAAGCAGGACATGATCCACAACATCCGCCTGTCGATCGGGTTGACGTACATTCCCGGACTCAACCGCTAGCGGGCAGGAGGCGATACGATGAATCCAGTACGCATGCGAAATGGGGGCGTGGCGCGGGTTGCGCTGCTTGGCGCGCTCGTCGTGGCCGCCTGCGAAACCGACAACGTCACCGACGTGACGGCGGACCGGCCGGTGCTCAAGATGGTGATCGCGCCGGGGGACGCGGTGTACCCCGCCGGCTCGGTCGCGCTCTCGAAGGCGGTCGTGTCCGGCTTCGATCTCTCGGTTTCGGACGGGTTTGGCCGAGGGACGGGGGCCGGCGGACTGTTCCGGCCGGTCGAGGCCAGCGGAGGATTCACGGCCCCGGCCGTGGATATCGGCGGAACCGTGCGCAATTCCGCGCAGGATCCCAGGCTTCCCGCTCTCGTGGAGAGCTCGGCGGCCGTGGGCGGATTCTTTGGCGTGTTCGAGTTGGATCCCATCACCTCGAGCGCCCACCCACCGGGCCGATGGGACTTCTGGGGGGAGGTGCAGGGGCTTGAGCCCTCCACCGTGTACACGGTCGTGCTGGCCCGCATGGCGCTCCAGGTGAACGGCGCGCTGGACCAGAACCAGGTGCTTACCGGCAACGCGGTGGACGAACCCGACGCGCTGTCGCTCCTTCCGGGCGAGATGGCCATCTATCCGGAAGTCAACTGCAATTACAGCGCCGTCGTTCCCGTGACTCCGGCCATGAACCCCGTGGGGCTTGGCTTCTTCGAGACGAACGCCTCGGGTGCCGCCGCCATCGACTGCCTCGTGGATGCGACCCCGGCCGAAATGTGGCCGGTACCCGCGGAGGGCGCCGACGCCGCCACCGCCGCCGACTTCACCGCCGCCAACGCTCCCTTCGGCTCGAACGAGCCCGGAGTCGCCGTCGGCCCGGGACAGTTCAACTACATGCTTCTGTACCAAGGCGCGCCGAGCGCCGAGACCTTGGCGGGCGCCCCCACGGCACGCATGCAGCTGGGTCCCGACATCGACGCCTCCGGCAACGTCATCAACAACGCCATGGGCCCGTTTCCCACCGGCCCCGTTCCCAACGCGCCGGAGTTGCCCGGGGGCGCCAACGCCTTCGCCGCGCCCGGACAGATCGACGTGACTCTGGCGGGGTTCTCGCCCCTCTCCGGGGGAACCTACCAGCTCTGGCTGCACAACGAGGGCTCCGGTTCGTACGTCGCCGCGGACGCCACGTTCTACCCGGCGGCCAACATGGAAATGACGACCACGGGCGCGACCTTCTCGCCAGCCTCGTCGGAGGACGTGTACCACGCGCGGATGGAACTGTCGATGGATCAGAACTTCGGCGAGTTCACGCACGTCGCGGTGAGCGCCGAGTCCGGACAGGCGAGCGCTCCGACCGCGGGGGCGTTCCTTCACCAGCGATACCTGACTTCCGACAACCTCATGCGCGAGGGGGCCATGACCTTCGGTGGCATGGGAGCGGGTGGGGAAGTCGAGCCGTTCCTCACCGGTGGCTCCGGTTCGGCGTCCTTCTACGAGAACTCGTTGCTGGTGAACCTGAACCGGCTGCCCGCGCCGCCTCCGGGACTGCACTACCAGAGTTACCTGGCCGCCGTCTCGGCCACCGGCGTCGGCACTTCGTCACGCGGCAACCTCATCACGCTGGATGCCCGCGGCAACGCGACGGATCGACTGGAGGCGGCCGAGGTCGGCGATTTCGCCTCGTTCACCCACTATCTGCTGGTGCTGGAGCCGGACGGCATTTCGTCGATCACCGACATGTGGGTCCAGCAGAGCGACGACTACAAGAACAAGTTCAAGGAGTTCTTCGGAGGTTAGCGCGTCGCTGGCGGACGGGTTGTCGGGGCTGCTCGAGCGGGTGTCCGCGCCGGGCGTCGGCCCGCGGACGATGGACTCCCGCCCATGGGCGTAGCGCCGGAGTCCGGAGGATGACGATGCATGCCCGTCGCGTCGAAAAGCCTTGGGGCTACGAGCTCATCTGGGCGCACACCGATCGCTACGCGGGGAAGATCCTGCATGTGAACGCCGGCGAGGCGCTGTCGCTTCAGTACCATCGCGAGAAGGATGAAACGCTGTACCTCCTGACCGGGTCCATGAGGATGTGGCTGGGCACGTTGGAGGGTGAGCTGGACGAGCGGATGATGAGGGAGGGGGATGCCGTGCGCATCGTGCCCGGGACCGTGCACCGCATGGAAGCGGTCACGGATGTGGACATCCTGGAGGCGTCGACGCCCGAACTGGACGATGTGGTCCGGATCGAGGATCGCTACGGGCGCGCGGGCCACCGCGAGCGGCGGGAATGAGGGCGGGACGCGCCGCGCCGGGCGACGCGACCATGGAGCCGGACGCGGTGGATGGTCGGCCCGCCGCCGTGCCGACGGTGGGGGCCGTGGCAACCCGGCCGCGGGTGAGGATCGTGGGGGGCGGGTGAGCTCAGGCACCACCGCGGCGCTCGCGGCGCGGGTGCGCACGGAGGGAGGTCGCGCGTACCCGGTGCTCGTGCGCCGCGGCCTCCGTCGGAGGATTCCGGACTTGCTGGCCGATTACGCCCCCGCCCACCGCTACGCCGTGATCGCGGACGCGAACGTGGCGGGCTTGCACGGTGAGCGCCTGCTGGACCACCTGGCCGCGGGCGGGGCGCGGGCGAGCCTGTTCACGTTTCCGGCGGGTGAGGAGAACAAGGTCCGACGGAATTGGTCGCGGCTTTCGGACGAGCTGCTGGAGGCCGGATTGGGTCGCGACGGCTGCGTGGTCGCGTTTGGCGGCGGGGTGACCGGCGACTTGGGCGGGTTCGTGGCCGCGACCCTGCTGCGGGGCATCCCGGTGGTGCAGGTTCCGACCAGCCTGGTCGCCATGGTGGACGCATCGGTCGGGGGGAAGACGGGGGTGGACACCCGGGCCGGCAAGAACCTGATCGGTGCCTTCCATCCCCCGCGGGTGGTGGTCGCCGACCCCGACTACCTCGGCACGCTGCCCACGGCGGAGCGCGCCCAGGGGCTGGCCGAGGCGGTCAAGCACGGGGCGATCCTGGACGAGGGATACTTCGGAGAGGTCGCGCGCTCCGCCGCGGCCGTGTTGGCGGGAGAGAGCGCCGCCTTGGAGACGGTCGTGCGCCGCTCGGTGCAGCTCAAGGCCAGCGTGGTGGACGAGGATGAACGGGAGGGCGGGCTCCGCCAACTTCTCAATTTCGGACACACCCTCGGGCACGCGCTCGAGGCGGAGTCGGGATACGCGCTTCCGCATGGTTCCGCCGTCTCCCTGGGCATGATCCTCGAGGCGCGCGTGGGCGAACGCGTCGGGCGCACCGCCCCGGGTACCGCCGAGCGCCTGCGGGAGGCGCTTGACGCCTGTGGACTGCCGACGATCCTTCCCCCGGGCACCAACGCGGCCGCCGTGCTGGCGCGCACCCGCACGGACAAGAAAACGCGCGCCGGGTCGCCCTCCTACGTCCTGCTCGACCGGATCGGGCGGGTCGACGGCACCGGCGGATGGACGCGCGCCGTGCCCGACGCGGACGTGATGGCCGTGCTCCGGGAGGCGGCATGACCCACCCGGCGGGCATCTCCCGAATGGACCGCGCGCCCGACCACACCGGCGCCGCCCACGCTCCGGCGCCCGACACCGTCCCCGCCGTGTTGGCGACCACGGCCGCCGCCGGTCCCGACCGGCCGTTCCTTCTCCACGGGGAACGGACGATGACCTACGGGCGGGTGGAACGTCAGGCCCGCGACCTGGCGGCATCGCTGCGTCGCCTGGGCATCGAGCGCGGTGAGCGACTCGCCATCCTGCTCCCCGGTTGCCCGGAGTTCATCGTGGCCGTCTTCGCCGCGGCCCGGTTGGGCGTCGTGGTGGTGCCCCTGAATCCCCGGCTTCCGCCGCTGGAGCTGCGCTATCGCCTACGCCACTCCAAGGCGGCGGCCGCGGTGACGCCCGAGGTCTTCGAGGGAATCGACTACCTGCAGTTCGCCGAGGAGGTGCTGGAGGAGTTGCCGGAGCTGGGCCACGTCATCACGGTGGGCGAGGAGGACCTCTGGTACGACGACCAGATCCATCCCTTCGAGGATCTGGTCTCGGCGGGACGGGGCAAGCGGTATCCGCGGCCGACCCTGGAACCCGACGACCTCTTCGCGCTGCTCTACACGGCGGGAACCACGGGGAAGCCCAAGGGGGTGGAGCTCACCCACGGCAACCTCGTGGTGCCCGCGCGCCGGACCGTCGAGGCGTTGGAGGTCGAGTCGGCGGACCGCGTGATCGGCGTCACCGACATCTTCCACGCCTTTTCGCTTGGTCCCGCCATTCTCGGCGCGGCCAGCGCGGGCGCTTCGATCGTGCTGCAGGAGCGCTTCGACGGCGAGGAGGCCCTGGACCTCATCGAACGACATCGCGCGACCGTGCACTACGGCGTGCCCACGCACTTCCTCACGGAGCTGAGTGCCCAGCGGCGCCGGCCGCGCGACCTCGCCACCCTGAGAACCGGGATCGTCACCGGCGGCCTCATGGGCGACCTTCCCCTGCGCCATGTGCGCGAGGAGCTGTGCCCGAACCTCAACGTGGCGTATTCGCTCACCGAGGCGGGGTCCACCCTTTCGATGACCCGCACCGCCGATCCGCCCGAGAAGCGGCGCTTCACCGTGGGGCGCCCCCTCGCGGGCGTGACCGTGCGGGTGTGCGACGGCGACGGATCGCGGCTGCCGGTCGAGAGCCTGGGGGAGATCCGGGTTCGGGGTCCGGGAGTGATGCGCGGCTACCACAGGCAGCCGGACAGCACCCGGCGGCACTTCGACGCCGACGGGTTCCTGCGGACCGGCGACATGGGCATCGTGGACGAGGACGGCTACCTGCACTTGGTGGGCCGCCAGGGCGACGTTATAGTTGTGGCTGGATTTGATGTGTACCCCCGGGAAGTCGAGAACAGGATCGCGACCCACCCGGCGGTACGGGATGCTGTGGTGGTGGGCTTGCCGGACGACCTCCTGGGCGAGGCCGTGTGCGCCTGCGTGCACATGGTTGAGGGTGCCATGGTCTCCGGGGAGGAGTTGAGGGAGTGGTGCCGTCCCTCGCTGGCCACCTACAAGATCCCGGATCGGATTCACTTTTTTGACGAGTTCCCGGAGCTGCCGGAGACGGCGGCCGGGACGGTTGGGCGCGGAGAGCTCGCTCGCCTTTTGCGAGCCGAGATCCTGCGCCCGCACGGCTAGCGTCCGTGGCTTCCCAACCCCGCTTCACGACCGCTCGCGGCGTGCGTCGCCGCGAAGCGGGTGGACCGGCGAGGGAGGCTCGGCGGCCGAAACCTTCGGTTGCGAGAGCATGGAACAATGACCAATCACTTCGCGCGCGCGCCCCACGTCGAGGGGGCGCGACCCATCCCGTCCTCCGCGCCCAATGCGGCGCTGCTCATCGATTTCGACAACGTCACGATGGGCATCCGGAGCGATCTCTCCAAGGAGATCAAGACGCTCCTCAACTCCGACATCATCAAGGGCAAGGTCACCGTCCAGCGAGCCTACGCCGACTGGCGGCGTTATCCCCAGTACATCGTGCCGCTGTCGGAAGCCTCGGTTGACCTGATCTTCGCGCCCGCCTACGGCAGCTCCAAGAAGAACGCCACCGACATCCGCATGGCCATCGACGGCATGGAGCTGGTCTTCATTCGTCCAGAAATCGGAACCTATATTCTCCTCACCGGCGACAGCGACTTTTCCAGCTTGGTTCTGAAATTGAAGGAGTACGGAAAGTACGTGATCGGGGTGGGGATCCAGGAATCCAGTTCCGACATCCTCGTCCAGAACTGCGACGAATACTACTCGTACTCATCGATCACCGGACTTCAAATGGCGTCCGTGGGCGACAAGGGCAAGTCCGCGGACCCTTGGCGTCTCGTCAGCGAGGCGTCGAAGCGGATGGTCGAGCGCGGGGACGTGATGCGCTCGGACCGTTTGAAGCAGGTGATGCTGGAAATCAGCCCCAACTTCGCGGAGTCGAAGTACGGCTTCAGCAAGTTCGGCAGATTCCTCGCCGAGGCGGCCTCGCGCGGGCTCGTGCGCCTGCGCAAGCTGGAGAATGGTCAGCACGAGGTGCTTCCGCCGGGTGCCCGTCCGCGGGACGACGCGGCCGGCGTTCCCTCGGCGCGCCCAAGGGCCCGCGGCCCCGCGGCCGAGTCCGAGAAGGGTCCCCGGCGCGAGCGGGCGGGCGCGGCTCGCCAGGGAACCGAGCGGCGCGAGAGCGGCTCGCGCCAGGAGGGTCGGGCCGGCACCGAGGCGGTGGATGCCGACCCGTTGAAGCGCGCGTACGCGCTTCTGCGCAGGGCGCTGCGGGAAATCAGCCCCGACAACCGCTGGACCCGCGACTCCGATGTGAAGCGTCGCATGTTGGACCTTGATGGGAGCTTCGACGAGGCCGCGCTCGGCTTCGGCAAGTTCAGCAAGTTCCTCACCCAGGCCCATGAGCACGAAGCCGCGCGCATTCGCCGCAACGAAGCGGGCAATTTCGTCGTGCGGCTGCCGCGCTCCGACCGGGCCCGGACCGATGGCGCCGCCTCGAGCGAATCCGCCAGGGTGCGGGGAGCGCCCATCGAGCGGGTCGAACGCGCGTCCGCCGGGAAGCCGGCGGTTGCGGCCCAATCGAAGGGATCGGTTCCCGACGCGGAAAAGGCCGATGCCGAGCCGGCGGCGGCCGCGGAGGTGGAATCGGCGGAATCCAATTCGGCGCAGGCCCCCACGGGAGGACGTCGCGCGCCGCGTTCGCCCCGCCAACGCATGTGGCGCCAGAGCCAGCGTGCCCGCGAACGCGTCGGCGAGGAGGGGCGGGCGGATCCGGCCCCCGCGTTCGATCCCGCCCTTCTCGGGCTTCCGACCGATGCCAGGGCGGTGGAGCGGTACCTTGCCAACCGCTACGGCGGTGTGGGCAGGAAGACCGCGGAACGCCTCATCGAGGCCTTTGGCGACCGCGTGTTTCACGTGCTGCACGATTCCCGGGGCAGGGTGGAGGATGTGCTGCCGCCCAATCGGGTCGCCAAACTGGTCGAGGCCTGGGAGGAGGACTTCGCCCGTCGTTCGAAGGCGGCGGCACCGGAAGGAAACCCCGGCGGGCAGGTGGTCGCCACGGTCCGGCGAACCCGTCTGGGACCGCGCGGCGGATCCTCCTGAGCGGCGGCTTCGGTCGAGCCGGGTGGCGTCGGCGGGTGGGGTCGTCCCGAACGGAACCCTGGCCGGCCGCCTGTCCGGGCGAACGCGCGTGGTCGCCCCCGGCCTGCTCGGCTGGGAGGTGGAGTCCACCGCGGGGGGCGTGCGCACGGCGGGCCGCATCGTGGAAGTGGAGGCCTACACCGGACCTCACGACCCGGCGTCGCACGCCGCCGAACGCATCGGTCGCACGCGCCGCAACGCGTCCATGTTCGGTCCTCCCGGAATCGCCTACGTCTACCTGATCTACGGCATGCACTGGTGCCTGAACGTCGTGACCGACCGGGAGGAGGTCCCGGCCGCCGTGCTGCTGCGCGCGCTCGAGCCGGTCGCGGGCGAAGCCACCATGGCGGCGCGCCGGGGCCGAACCCGCGACCTGTGTTCGGGGCCGGGGCGCCTCTGCCAGGCGCTGGGCGTCACCGGAGCGCTCGACGGGCACCCGCTTGATCGCGCGCCGCTGCGCCTCATTCCCCGGGAGCCGGTTCCGGCCGAGCGCGTCGCACGTTCGCCGCGCATCGGGGTAAGTCGGGCGCGCGACCGCGAGCTGCGCTTCTTTCTCCGGGACAATCCGCACGTTTCCACGCGCACAGGGACAAGATGAACGACCCCAGCTGGATTGCGCTGCTGCCCACCGTCCTCGCCATCGTGTTGGCCATCTGGAGCCGGCAGGTCTACGTGTCGCTCGCGGCGGGCATCTGGATCGGTTGGACCATCCTGGAGGGTTGGAACCCGTTGACCGGGCTCGCCACGGCCATCGAACAGACCGTGGCGGTGCTGGGCGACCCCGACAACGCCAAGGTGATCCTCTTCACCCTGGTCATCGGCGCGATGATCGCGACCTTGGAGGCCGCGGGCGGAGTGCGCGGCTTCGTGCGCTGGATCGAGGGCAACCGCTGGGTCACCGACGGACGCCGCGCCCAGTTCCTGGCGTGGATCATCGGCATGGTGATCTTCATCGAGTCGAACATCACCGTGCTCGTGGCCGGAGCCGTGTCGCGGCCGCTGTTCGACCGCTTCCGCATTTCGCGCGAGCGACTCGCCTACATCGTCGACTCCACCTCGGCGCCCATCTGCATTCTCATCCCGCTCAACGCGTGGGGTGCCCTCAACCTGGGGATCCTGAACGAGCTGGGCGTGGAGGACGCGCTCGGCGTGTTCATCGCCTCGATTCCGGTCAACTTCTACGCGCTCGTCGCCTTCCTGCTCGCGGGCGCGTCGATCGTGTGGAACATCGACATCGGTCCCATGAAGCGGGCCGGGAAGCGGACGGCGGAGGGGCGGGTGCTGTGGCCCAACGCCCAGCCGATGGTGGACGAAACCGTGCTCTCGCCCGCGCCCGTGGGCCGCATCGCGCCGCGCGCGCGCAACATGCTGGTCCCCATCGGGGTGATGGTGCTCACGATGCCCGTGGGTCTGTACGTGACCGGCGGTGGATCGATGCTCGAGGGGTCCGGTTCGACGAGCGTGCTGTGGGCGGTGCTGGCCGGCTTGGGTTCGGCTTGGTTGCTCCTCCTGGCGCAGAGGGGCGCGAGCCTCGACGAGCTCACCCGCACCGGTCTCAAGGGCGCGGGAGGGTTGATGCCGCTCGCGCTCATCCTCCTGCTGGCGCTGGCACTGGGGTCGGTCGCCCGCACGCTGGGGGCCGGCGAGTACGTCGCGCAAGTCACCGAGGGCGTGTTGCCCCCGGTGTTCTTCCTGCCCCTCGTGTTCCTGGTCGCGGGCGGGATCGCCTTCTCGATCGGTTCAAGCTGGGGCACCTTCGCCATCATGCTGCCCATCGCGGTGCCCGTCGCCGAGACGCTGGGCCTGCCGCTGGCTCCGTTCGTGGCGGCGGCGCTCTCCGGCGGGATCTTCGGCGACCATTCCTCGCCCATCAGCGACACGACCATCATCTCGTCCATGGCGGCGGCCACCGACCACATCGACCACGTGCGCACCCAGCTGCCGTACGCGCTGCTGGCCGGAGGGGTGGCCACGATCTGCTTCGCGGTGCTGGGGGCAACGCTCTGAAGCCATTCCCTCGGACGCCTTCCGGTGTACCTTCCGTGGGCTGTCCGTGGCTGCCCGCGAGCGGCGCGCCCGCCGGCGGTTCCCGTGTCCCGATCCCCGCAACCGGAGCGACTTGGCAGTGAACGTGAGCGTCTGCATCCGCCGGGTGCCCGACACCGAGACGCGCATCCGCGTCGGAGGCGACGGCACCTCCATCGACACCAGCGGCGTGAAGTACATCGTGAGTCCCTACGACGAGTTCGCCCTGGAGGCGGGGCTGCGGGTTGTGGAAGGCTTGGGGGTGGGCGAGGTCACGGTGGTGACGGTGGGCGACGCGAACGCCGCCGAAAGCCTCAGGAACGGCTTGGCGATGGGCGCGCACCGGGCGCTGCTGCTGGAGGGCGAGGTGACGATGGATGGCCTCGCGACGGCGAAGGCTCTGGCGGCGGAGCTCGCGGAAGCCGACGCTCCGCTCATCCTGCTCGGCGTGAAGGCGGCGGACGACGACCAGCAACAGGTGGGCCCCATGCTCGCCACGCTGCTGGGACGGGCGTGCGCCACCGCCGTGACCCGTCTGGAGGCGCGGGACGACGGCGTTCGCTGCCACCGCGAGGTGGAGGGAGGAACCGAGGTGGTGGATCTGCCGTTGCCGTGCGTGGCGACCATCACCAAGGGCACCTACGAGCCCCGTTACGCCACCCTCAAAGGCATCATGGCGGCGCGCCGCAAGCCCTTGGAGCGACGGACGGCCCAACTTCCGCCCGCGCGTCTGCGCGTGCTCGGGCTTGAGCCACCGGCTCCCCGGCCGCCGGGGCGGATCGTGGGCGAGGGCGCCGATGCGGTTCCCGAGCTGGTGCGGCTGTTGCGGGAGGAGGCGGGGGCCCTGTGAGCGCCGCCGCGGTGTCGACGGAGGCGGTTAAGGGGTTCGAATACGCGATGGAGGGGGAGATGGAGACCGGTGCGGGTGTGGTGGCCGCGTTCGCGGAGCAACGGGACGGCGGCATCCGCGCCACCGCCCACGAAGTGGTCGGGGCGGCCGCCAGGTTGGCGCGCGAGCTGGGTGGAAGCGCCCACGCGCTGGCCGTGGGCGGCCCCGGCCTGGGTGCCGCGTGCGCGTCGCTGGGGGCGGGCGGGGCGGAAGTGATTCGGGTGGCCGAGAGCGACGAGCTGGCGGAGTACCAGGCCGAGCGGTACGCGCGCATCGTGCATGACATGGTGGCGGCCGGCGGGTACCGCGCCGTGCTGTTCCCGGCCAGCGCGCTCGGGGCCGACCTTGCGCCAAGGGTGGCCGCGCTCCTCGACGTGCCGCTCGCCTCGGACGCCACCGCCCTCGAGGTCGTGGACGGCGCGCTGGTCGTGACCCGCCCGGTGTTCGGCGGCAAGGCGTTCGCGCGCGTCGCGTTCGACGCCGGCCCGGCCGTGGCGTCGCTTCGCCCGCACGTGTTTTCCCCGGGCGACCACCCGGCCGCCGGTCGGGTGGAGGCGGTCACCCCGGCGGCGGAAGGGGGGCCGGCGGGGAGGCGGGTGGAGTTCCGGGCCGCCTCGGGTGCGAGCGTCGACGTGGCGGAGGCCGACATCGTGGTCTCGGGGGGGCGGGGCCTGCGCGACCCGGAGAACTGGGGCGTGCTCGAGGAAGTGCGCCAGGCGCTGGGACCGACCGCGGCCCTGGGGGCCTCGCGCGCGGTGGTGGACGCGGGCTGGCGCCCCCACGCCGAACAGGTGGGTCAGACCGGAAAGACGATCGCGCCCAAGCTCTACTTCGCGCTCGGCATCTCCGGGGCCATCCAGCACTTGGCCGGAATGCGCACCGCGCGCACCATAGTGGCGGTGAACAAGGACGCCGACGCGCCCATCTTCGGCGTGGCGGACTATGGCATCGTCGGAGACGTCTTCGAGGTCGCGCCCGCCTTGGCCGCGGAGATTCGGCGGCTGAGGAGCGAGTAGCGTCGGCAGGGTCCCGCTACCGCAACACCGGCTTGTCTAGCAGTCCGTGGACAAACTCCCCCCGGCATTCGAGCGGCGTTGCATCCGTGCTGGTTCGCTACGCTCGGCGTTGCTTTTCGGCCCAATAGCTCTGCTATTCGGCCTTCAAAGCGCCTTGCCAGCCCGGCGCCACGCCGCTCTCGGTGCTCGGGCGGATTCATCCACGGACTGCTAGGGAATCCCAGCCGTAGGCTCGCTCGATCCGCTCCACCACCTCCCGTTGGAGCGCGCCCCCGCCGGAGGAGTTGGTCATCACCACCACGCCGTATCCCTTGGCTTTGTGGGCCGTCAATTGACAGACGAAGCCCCAGTTGCCCCCGGAGTGGCTGAAGTACCAGCCTTGGCCGCGCCGTTCGATGTGGAAGCCGACGCCGTAGGAACCCACGCCCACCGGACTCAGCATTTCCCGAGCGCTCGCGCGAGACAGAACCCGGTTGGGGTCGCCGCCGGACGCCCGCTGCACCTCGATCGCGAAGCGCGCCAGATCGGTGGGCGTGGTCCACAATCCGGCCGCGGCGAGCGCGGCGTACGCGTGCCACTTGTCGGTGCCCATCGGCAGCCCGTCGCCCCTGTGGCCACGGGCCGCGTTCCGGTCCCGGGCCGGCGGTAGGGGATGCTCGAAGGTGCTGTGCGTCATCCCCACGGGCTCCAGAACCGTTCGGCGCATGAGGTCGGGGAAGGATTCGCCGCGCACGTCGGTGAGGGCGAGCTGCATGATGGTGGTGCCCCCTCCCGAATAGTGCATGGCGGTGAGGGGCGGGCGCACGAGCTCGACCGGTCCCACGTTGGACGGCGCATGGCCTTCGAGGATCTGCGCGGGGGTGGGGCGGGGGGCGTCGGGGGCGTAGCCCGGAAACCCGTGACCATCGCCCAGCCCGGCGGTGTGACTGAAGAGCAGCCGCGGGGTGACGGGTCGGTCCTGGGTGAGGCCCCGGCCCGGCAGCCGCCACGAGCGTAGGATCGAGTTGATGTCGTCGTCGAGCGCGAACAAGCCGTCCTGGACGGCCGTCATCGCCGCCATGGCCGTGACCGGCTTCGAGATGGACGCGGCCTGGAAGAGGGTTTCGGTGTCCACCGGGGCGCCGGTCACCACATCGGCCACCCCGTACCCCTTCGCCCAGTGCACCTCGAAGTCGTGGATGACGGCGACGCTCATTCCGGGCACGCCGAACCGCTCCATGACTTCCGCCAGCGTGAGCGCGTCCAGCCCCTGGCGGTTGGGACTCTGGACGCCCTCGATGGCCGCGATGTAGTCGGAGGGAGCCTGCTGGGCGCTTAGCGGCGCGCCTCCGAGCCATAGGGGCACGGTCGCGCCGAACACGCGCGCGACAAGAACCAAGGTGACCCGGCTCGGCAAGGCGCGTCGGGGCGTGGCGCGCGGCCGCCGCGCGCGGGAGGTCTTGGTGGACTCGGTGGCGGCGCCGCCGGGACGAACGGCAACGCGGAGCGCGGTGGTCCACCACGGATGCGACGCCGCGCGAACTCCGGGGGGCGTTCGTCCGCCGGCTGCCAGGGGTTGGCGGTTCATGATGTCCTCCTTCCGGAGCCAGCCGATTTGTTGGTGCGGCGGCGCGCCCGGAGCGCACGACGACGCGCCCGGTCTCCCGCCCTCGCCGGAGGCGCGAGGCGCACGACCGCGATGCCCGCGAGGATGACGCCCGCACCAAGCACTTGCAGCGCGCCCGGGGTTTCGCCGATCCAGAGCCAGGCGGTGATGAGGGCGGTCACCGGGACCAGGTTGGAGTAGGCGGCCGTGCGGCTGCTGCCGAGCCGGCGGACACCCCGGTACCAAATGAAGTATGCGAGCCCGATCGCCAGCACGCCCGCGTAGACGATGCCCACCCACGCTCCTGCGGAGAGCGCCCCGAAGTCGGTGCGAAACAGACTTGGGAGCCCAATCAGAACGAGTGCGGGAGTGCCGTACCAGAGGGTCCACGCGGTCATCTCGAGTGCCCCGTTTCGTCTCACGGCACGCCTCCCCAGCACGGTGTACAGCGCCCACGCCACGGCGGCGCCCAACATCAGCAGATCTCCCCACAGCGTCTCTCCCCCCATGGCCAGGCCCCGCGAGCCTCCAAGGACGACGAACGCCATTCCCGCCATCGTGATGGACACCCCGCCCAGAATCGTCCAACTGAAGCGCTCGTGGCCCAGCGCGGGCGAAAGGATGGCGACCCACATCGGGACCGTCGCCAACATGAGCGAGGCATTCCCGGCCAGGGTCAGCGAGAGCCCGAAGATGAAAAAGATCTGGTACGCGACATGCCCGAGAACGGAGAGCCAGGCAACTCTGGCGCGGTCTCTCGGACGTGGCGTTTGGCGCCTTCCCAGCGCCCGGAGGAGGATCCACACCGTTAGCGCCGCGAAGGGGAAGCGCAGCGCGTTGAAGGCCAGCGGCTCGACCTCCCGCAGGACCACCTTCACCACCGAGAAGTTGACTCCCCAGATGGCGACGAGGGCCAGAAGGTCGAGTTCGCCCATCCGGCTGCGGGCCAGTCGCGGCGAGTGTTTGGGCGAGGCCATCAGGGTTCGGGCGCGTCCTCGCCGGGGAGCCAGCCCGGGCGGCCGAACAGCAACACGTCGACCTCGTCCCCTTCGGCGAGGCGCTCAACGCCCTCCGGAATCACCGCCAATCCGTGGGCTCGGCCCGTGGGCGCGACCAGGGCCGAACTCTGGTTCCCGGAAGGCACGGCCGTCCACCCGCCCGCGGAGTCGCGCCGCAGGCGCACGCGAGGGTGGATGGCGAGTCCCTTGGGGCCACCCATCACGGCGCCGGCGCGCGCCCGCAGGACGGGAGGGAAGGGGTGGCGGTGACCCGCCAGCGCGCCGATGAAGGGCCGCGCGAAAAGGTGGAAGGTGACGAAGGCCGAAGCGGGGTTGCCCGGTAGCCCGAACACCGGAATGGGCTTCCGTCCGGCCAGGGGCAGGTGGCCGAAGCCGAACGGGCTGCCCGGGCGGATGCGCACGCGCCAAAAGTCGGGCTCGTACCCCAAGTCGTCGAGTACGCGCTTGAAGAGGTCGCCCTCGCCCATCGAGGCGCCTCCGATGGTGATCAGCGCGTCCGCGCGCGCCGTGCCCCGCAGCAGGTGTTCGCGCACGCTCTCCTCGGTGTCGCGCGCGATTCCCGGACGCATGCCCCGTCCCCCCGCCTCCGCGACGGCGGCGGCCAGCATGGGTCCGTTGGTGTCCGGGACGGCGCGTCCCGCGACGACGTCGGCGAACCGTTCGGCCGAAGCGATCTCGTCGCCGCTCGCCAGCACGGCGACCACCGGCCGCCGGTGCACCTCCACCGAGGTGAGCCCGCACGCGGCCAGTACGCCGATTTGGCCGGGACCCAGCGTGGTCCCACGCGGGAGCACGCCTTCGCCCGCCCGCATGTCCTGCCCGGCCCGCCGCACGTTGCGGTGTCGGTCCCGCTCCGAGAAGATCGCCACTCTTCCGGGGTCACGCTCGGCGTCGGTGTCCTCGACCCGGACCACGCAGTCGGCGCCGGGCGGGACCGGAGTCCCGGTCATGATGCGCACCGCCTCGCCGGCGCCCACCACCACCCCGCCCACCTCTCCCGCGCGCAGAACCGCGGTCACGCGGAGCGCGCGCGGGGTCGAAGGCGATGCGCCCGCGATGGAGTCGCCGCGCACCGCGTAGCCGTCCATGGCCGAGTTGTCCCAGGGAGGCAGGGTGAGGGGGCTCTCGACCGGCCGCGCGAGCGCCATCCCCTCCGCTTCCTCCACCGGCACCCGGACCGCCGGACAGGGTCGAGCGCCCGCCATCACCCTCGCCAAGGCCTCGGTGCCGGAGAGCCAGTCGGCCGCGCGGGACTCGAATCGCGTCGCCCGGGGGCGGGCGCGACGAGTCATCGGCCCGTCATCCATGCGTCGGGTTTGGACGCCTCGTGTGCGTGTCCGCCCGCGCCATCGGCGAACCGGCTATTTCGTTCCGACATCGGGGGTCGCATCTTCGCTCCATTCGCCCACGCGATGGAGCGTGCAGGGAGGACGCGTCGTTGGGCCGCGCCGCCGCAATGGGGAAGCCGGCGCGAGGTCGTGCCCACGGGTCGTTGCCGAAGGACGGTAACGGTTCGGTCAAGCCATCGCGAGAGGGTATGGAGGACTCGCGGGATGACGGACAAGGAGACGGGCGCATCATGCATGAGGCACCTCAATCCCGCGCGCGCGTCGTCGCCAAGGTCGTTCCCGTGGTGCTGATCGGCATGCTGGCCGGCGGCGCGCTCAATGTCGCGCTCGGCGAGCGGGGTGCCGACACGCCGGCGCTCGCGGTGGTCGGTGGCGGAGTGGCGTTTGCCGTGGCGATCCTGGCCGAGGTCCGGCGGCGCGCGCGAAACGCTCCGGACGACTGAGGCCGACGGGTGCGCGGCCGTCGGAACCTGGCGCGTTCCGATTCGCTAACACAGAGGAAGCCAAGTCTGTCACCTGTAGGAAACGAGCCCGTGATCGCGAACCGTCCCGCGCTTCTCCCGCCATCCATTCGAGCGGCGTGGCATCCGCGCTGGATCGGCGCGCTGCTGGGGTCGGCCCTCCTGGGCGCGTCCACCGTGGACGCCCAGATCACGGGGTACGTGCTGAACGAGGAGGGAGACCCGGTCCCCGGTGCGGCCGTGGAGGCATGGGCCGCGGACCGCAAGATCGGGGGTCGGCTGGCCGATGGGGACGGCTGGTTCCTCTTCCCCGCCGACATGACGGGGCGAATCCGCGCCCTGTACGCGGGGCAGCTCGGGTACCATCCCGAGGTCGTCCAAATCGAGGACGGCGTCGACGCCTACGAGATCCGCCTCACCCGGGAGCCCATTCCGCTTCCGGAATTGGTTGTGGACGCGGCTCGCGACCGCTGCGCGGGCGGGGAAGAGCGCGCCGCGCGACGACTCTGGGAGCACGCCGCCCGGCGTTACAGCCAGGGGCTGGACACGCTGGGGGTGGCCACCTATCTGGCGTCCGTGGAGTCGATCCTGCCGGAGGGCGAGGTGGGGACCGTGCAGGCGGCGGGCGACGCCGTCGCGCAGCGCGGTTCCTCCTCCCTGCTCCGGTTCAGTTGGCGGCGTCGCATCGAGCGCGAGGGGTACGCCTTCCAGATTCGTCGGTCCACGCCCGAGCAGTCGTACGCCTCCTGGGTCTACCCTCCGCTGGAGGCGGATTTCGCCACGCACTTCGCGGGAGAGCTGTTCGGCGACCGTCATCGCTTCCGGTTCGACAGGACCGACGATCCGGACGGCGATGGGTCCGTGACGCTCGTGTTCTGCGCGCGCGACGACGACCATCCGTCCATGGAGGGCACGCTGCGGATCGGCGCGGACACGACGATCACGATGGCCCAATGGCTCTTCCGCACCCCCGAACCGGTCGAGCACGCGGGCGGTCGCGCCGTGTTCGGTCCGCTCGCGGACGACCCCCAGGCCTCCTACCTGCTTCCCATCGAGGGGGTCTTCTGGCGCAGATCTCCACCCGACAGCTTCTGGCAGCGGTATCAGAAGTTCGAGCAGTGGCGGGTGGCGCGCGGCGACTCGGTTCCTTTCCTTCCCAAGCGGCCCGGCGAAGATTGAGGCTCGGCCCCGGGTACGCCGGAGCCAAAGCCCCGCAAACCCCCACCGCCATGAGACATCATCCCGCCGCAGCACGCCGTACCCGCAGCGACCGATCTTCCTCCATTGCCCGCGCGGTCCGGTTCCCGAGCGGCTTCCCTTCGACGCGGCGCTTCGCCGGCTCCGTGGCGGTGGTGCTTTGCGCCTGCGGGGACGCCGCCCCGGCGTCTCCTCCCGTCGACGACGGGAATTGGGTCGCGTACGGCCGCGACGCGGGAGGGTCGAAGTACTCGCCCCTCGACCAGATCACGACCGAAAACGTGAGTGAGCTCAAGCTCGCGTGGAGTTGGGAGACGGGCGAGAAGCCGATTCCCGGGCCCTTCTCGCCCATCCGCGGCCAAGAGGTCCGACCCGGGAACTTCGAGACCACTCCGCTCGCCTTCAACGACACCCTCTTCCTCACGACGGCGTACAACCGGGTCATCGCGCTCGACGGCAGCACCGGCAGGTCCCTTTGGGAGTACGATCCGCGCACGGTGGAGTGGGGTCAGCCGCCCAACGGAACCGGATTCGTGCACCGCGGAGTGGCGGTGTGGAGCGGGTCGGGCGAGCGGCGCGTCTTCCTCAACACGCGCTGGCGTCTGATCGCGCTCGACGCCGCCACCGGCGAGCCCGTGGAGTCGTTCGGACACCGGGGCGAGATCGACTTGACCGAGCGGCTGCTCTGGCCGACCAATCGCCTGCACTACACGCAAACCTCGCCGCCGGTGGTCTTCGAGGACCTCGTGATCGTGGGCAACGGCGTATGGGACGGCTTCGTGTACCCGCGCGATCCGCCCGGCAACGTGCAGGCCTTCGATGTGCGCACGGGGGAGCTGGCGTGGTCGTTCAACCTCATCCCGCAGCCAGGCGAGCCCGGCAACGAGACGTGGAGGGACGGCAGCTGGGACCGCACCGGACACACCAACGCGTGGGCGCCCATGGTGGTGGACGAGGAGCGGGGGCTCCTGTTCGCGG
Source organism: Longimicrobiales bacterium (assembly GCA_965221265.1). Lineage (GTDB taxonomy): Bacteria > Gemmatimonadota > Gemmatimonadetes > Longimicrobiales > Gaopeijiaceae > BD2-11. The sequence continues at coordinate 2,508,380 of OZ244873.1, forward strand.
GCATCGGCACGCCGTCCAACGACTACTATGGTGGCCACCGCCCGGGCGACAACCTCTACGCCGAGTCGCTGGTGGCCCTGGTCGCCCGCACGGGCGAGCTGGCGTGGCACTTCCAGACCGTGCGCCACGGGCTCTGGGACTTCGACCTGCCGGGGGCGCCGGCGCTGCTCACCGTGACCGTGGATGGCCGGGAGATCGATGCGGTCGCCGTGGCCGGAAAGACCGGCTTCGTCTACACCTTCGACCGGGAAACCGGCGAGCCCGTGTGGCCCATCGAGGAGCGGCCGGTGCCGCCGAGCGACGTTCCCGGCGAGGTCGCCGCCGCGACCCAGCCGTTCCCCACCGCTCCGCCGCCCTTCGCTCGCCAGGGGTTCACCCCCGACGACCTCATCGACCTCACGCCCGAGCTGCGTCGCCGCGCGGAGGAACTCACCGCGGGCCACCGATTCGGTCCCCTCTACCAGCCACCCTCCATGGAGGGCACCATCGCCATGCCGGGCATCCTCGGCGGGGGCAACTGGGGCGGGGTGGCGGTGGACCCGGCGCGCGCCGTCCTGTTCGTGAAGTCCTCGGAGGAACCCAGCCTGCTCAAGATCGCTCCCGCCAACCCGGCCACCACGGTGGCCGATTACGCCATCGACCGGACCTCGTCCCGAACCTTGGCGGTGGATGGGCTGCCCATCTCCAACCCACCCTACGGGACGCTCACGGCCATCGACATGAACGGCGGCGCGATCCTCTGGCGGGAGGCGGTCGGCGAACGCCCCGAGATCGCGGGTCACCCCGCGCTGGTCGGGCTCGACCTACCGGCTCGGCTGGGGGTGGTGGGGGCGCCGGGCCCGTTCGCGACCGCCGGCGGTCTGGTGTTCCTGACCGGCGGTTCGGACGTTCTGTACGCCTTCGACGCGGCGAATGGGGAGGTTCTGTGGGAGGGTCGGCTGCCCGCGCGCGGTTACGCCAACCCAATGACGTTCGAGACGCGCGATGGGCGGCAGCTCGTGGTGATCGCGACGGGTGCCCGCGAGGGGGCGGCGCTGTTGGCGTTCGGACTATAGCGGTCCGCGGACCCAATCCCTCCGGCGCCACGCCGGCGCTCGGGCGGATTCATCCACGGACTGCTAGGGAAGGACGTGTGTGGACGCCCGACCCCGCGCCGAACGCAGGCGCCGGCGCAACTCCACCTCCGACGTGGTCGCGAGCGTCCGTCGCGCGGTCTTGAGCGAATTCCAGCGCACGTCCGCCAGCTCGACCGACTCGCCGTCCTCCTGGTCCGCCGGAGCGAACACGAACGAGTAGCGGCCCTTGTAGTCGTGCCCCGGCCGCTCCCGGACGGTCGCGACCCAGTTTCGCCCGTTGTCGTCCTGGAACGTCCTCATGTCTCGTCGCCCTTCGTCGGGTCCATGTCCCATGGTTGTCCCGGCCTTGGCAGCAGCTCGGGAAACTCGTATACGATAACTCCTTCGTCGAGGCTGTCCCAACCGTAGTTGGAGGTTGCGGTGGCTCCCGTGAGTTTCATGCTACGGATGCGGCCTCGTTCTCGGCAACCGGGGCCGTGAGTTCGTCCAAGTGCGCCTTGAGGATCCACAGATCCCGGTAGCCCATGATCCTGCGGTAGCTCCGCTCCGCGTCCATGAACGAGGCGGCCGCCCAACGGACCACCATCGACCCGTCCCGCCAGCGCGTGACGCGCCGCATCCGCTGGCGCATGCCGGAGTGGGCGTTGTCGATCAGGTTCGTCGTGCCCAGGCAGCGGCGCAGCGGAGCCGTGAGCCCGAGCTCGCTTACGGTGAAGAGTTCGTCCAGCCCCTCGCGCAGGCTCCGCGCGGCCGCCGGATGCTCCCTGTCGACCCATGACGCGAATTGCTCGATCCTCGCCCTCCCATCCGTTCCGTCCAGCTTCCAAGCCGCCCGCAGCACCGCGCGCGCCTGGTCGTGCAGCGTCTTCGGCAAGTGCCCCAGCACATTGCGCATCTTGTGGTTCCGGCAGCGCTGCACCTTGCAGGCCTTCCCGAAGACCTGGTCGACCGCCTTACGCAGCGCCCTCGAGCCGTCGATGACGAACAACCGCCCCCGCCTCGGGTCCAAGCCGCGCTCGACGAGCTCCTCGAGCAGGGCCAGCGCGACCGCCGCGTTCTCGCTCGCACCCTCCCGGATGCCGAGAATCCGCTTGTTCCCCTCCGCGTCCACGCCAAGCGCCACCAGCACGTGGTGGCCCGCGAACTGGACGCCGTCGAGGTACACGACCACAACGTCCCGGTCGTCCAGCCGCCGCTCGGCCAGCTCCCTCAACCGCTCGCCCGCCGCCTCGGCCGCCCGCCGGCTCACCGACGACCTGCTCACCCCCGCCGTCTCCGCCATCTCCCCGATCGCCTTCCCGTACGCCCGCGTGCTCACCCCGCGCATCAGCAGCTCCAGCATCCGGTCCCCGAGCCCCTCCGGACGCCGCAGCATCTCATAGGCCGGGATCGCGACCTCGCCCCCGCCCTTGCGCCTCAGCCGCGGCTTCTCGACCCGGACGGCTCTGTCGGACAGGTACACACGGCCCTTCTGCCGGCCGTGGTAGGCCACCCCGCCGCCGCGCCGCCTGCCCGGCTGCTTCGGCCCGGCCACGTCCGACGCGCCAATCTCCAGCACCGCCTCGATCGCCGCCCGCCCGATGACGTCGATGATCGTGTCCAGCGCGTCTCCCGCCCGCACGAACACATCCGCCAGCGGCAGCAGATGCCGCCCTTCCCTCGCCAGCAGCTCCCGGGCCGCCCGCTTGTCGGCCCCGCCCCTTCCTTCGTACCTTTTCCTCATCGTGGTGGTCTCCCGTTGGGGTTGATTGCTCGCCTGATTCTAACCGGAATCAGGCCCCCGGGAGCCACCACGACCTCTTTTCCCCTTCGGAGAACCTCCAACTATTCCTGGGACACCCTCCCTTCGTCGGTCACATCCGAGGACACCCACCGACTGTTCTCGACCTCCATGCCGTCGAGGAGCCTCTTGGCGGCGTCCGGGGAAAGGTCCAGGTACGCCGCCACCTCGCTCGCGGTCAGACGGCCGCCGCGCTGGCTGGCCAAACGGAGGATGTTCCGCCGCAGCCGACCGGGGGACCCCCTCCGCCCGCGCAATCTCGCGATTCCCGACCAGATCAGCGCGGCGCCGCCGACCACCACGCCGGCCCCAAGCATTGCGAAGGCCACCGGAGCCGAAACGATTAGGGACGAGGAGACCATGCTTGCGCCGGCGAAGCCCAGGAGGGCGCCGCCGCCGATTCGCACCCAACCCTCGGCGGAACGATCCTCGGGAGGCGCGAACATGGTTGCGTTGGGGGGTTCCCGGTACCGGATCGGAGTCGTCTCGCCGGCGCCGGGACCCAGGTCCGCATCCGGAAACGGGAGCGGGCGGTAGGACGCGTGCCGCCAGTTGAGACCGCAGCGCGGACAGAGCCGGTGTTGGAAGCGCACGAGCCAGTAGATCAGCGCACCCAGGCCGGAGGTGGCCAAACCCAGGACCACGAGCAGGGCGATGTGCTGGGCTTTCGAGAAGTAGTGGTCCCCGTACCCTTGGTGCCCGCACCGTGGACACGACTTGGCCCAGGTCATGGGGCGGCCAACGGGATCCTGGGCTCCACATGTTCCACACTGCCGCGCGAAGCCCTCCACGACGGCCCCGCAGGTGGAACAGCGGAGAGGTTTGGCCATGCGTCCTCCGATGATGGATCCGACGGGTTCGTACGACGCGTCGACCGGCGCGGGTTCGCGCGATCCCTCCGCAACCGATTTGCGTTCGCGTGCGGAAGCTCGGCGAGGACGGCCCTCATCCTTGAATATAATGCCCCGGGTTCCGAGCAACGGAGCTCCGACACCACGTGGGAGCCCGAGCCGTCCCGGTCGAGCGGCCCCGCCGGACCGCTATCGAACCAGCAGGATCCGGTTGTTCACCGGATAGAGCCATTCCACCCCGCGCTCGGTCACCACGGCGTCGTCCTCCAGCGGAATGCGCACCTTGGCGTTGTTCCACTCTGGGTTGGCCGTGTACGCGAACAGCTCCACCGAAATAAGCGTGCCGGGACGCAGCTCGTAACCGAGCCGGGTCGGGTTGAAGAAGGCCAGCGAGGGGCCAATTCCGTGGCCCCAGTTCCCCACCGAGTGCGGTCCGATCACGACGTCGGTGACCGCCGGATCGTCCGAGGGCTGGTTGAACTCGATGCGGTTGAAGCCGGCGGCCTCGATCGCCGCCCAGGTGGCTTCGAGCGCCTCCCGGGCCGTGGCCGCGGGCTTGATGGCGGCCTTCATCACGTCGCGCACCTCCACGCCCCGGTCGAAGGCGCGCCGCAGCCCGGGGGGTGCTTCGGTCTCGCCCTCGCGCAGCACGTAGGCGATGCGCTTCATGTCGGTGTAGAAATCGAGGTAGCCGACGCCCCAGTCGATCATCAGCAGGTCGCCCCGCTGGATGATGCGCTCCGACGACGTGGCCTCGATGCCCTCGGGGCCGGTGATGTAGATGGAGGGCATGTCGAACGACGACTCGAGGCCGCGTTCGAGCAGTCGGTCCCAGATCCACCAGGCCACGTCCTCCAGAGCGGTCACGCCCGGCTCGATGACTTCGTTGGAGAAGGCTCGCTCGGCGATCTCGCGGCTGATCTCCCCGGCCTCGGCGAAGGTGGCGATCTCCATGGCGGTGCGGGTGGCGCGGAAGTCGGACACGAACCGTTCCGCCGAGACCAGGCGCGCGCCGTACGTCGGGCCCAGTGTCTCCCGCAGATGCAGGTACGAGGTGTGGGAGAGGCCGTCGGCGCCCCCGATGGAGGCGGCCATGTTCACGCCGATGCGGGCCGGGTCGCGCGTCGCCACGAAGTCCGCGAGCGACGCCGCCGAGCCGAAGTGGTCGTAGACGCCGCAACGCTCGAGCATGTACCCGCCCACGCCCAGCGCCGCGCGCTCGACGCGCCCGCCATCGCCGGGGTGGGCGAAAACGTAGTACGCCCAGTCACCCACGTAGCCGCGGCCCAGCGCCTCCCAGAGGGGGTCCAGCAGCCCCTCGCGCATGACCACGATCCACATGTCGAGGTCGTTGTCCCGCATCGCTTTGGGCAGGACCAAGTCGAACTTCTCGGCACGGATCTGGCACATGCGCTCCCAGCGGCGGCGCGACTCCTGCGCTTCCGCGGGGGGTGCGACCCAGAGGCCGGCCGCGAGCAGGGTGGCGGCGAGCAGCGATCCGCGGAGGGAGGGCGGCCCGGCGCGGAAGCGCGCGCCGGAACCGCGACGGGCGCGGATCCACCAACCTCCACGCGGCGAGTGTGGAGACGGACGGGCCGATTGGGTATCTTCGGTCACGCTCATGGCAACGTTCCTGAAAGGTGCGGATATCTCAAGTACATGGTTCGGACGCACGCACGCGCGCAATCTCGGGTATCGTCGGCCGTCTGGCAAAGGCTGCGGCCGCCCCTCCTCGTCGCGCTCGTTCCGGCGGGCGCGCTGGTCGCCGCGGCGAGTCCCGCGCACTTGGCCGCCCAGCGCATCCCTTCGGTGTACCGCTTCATCGAGAGCGCGCAGGAGGCGGGCGCCTCGCTCTTGACGGTCGCGCCCCGGGCGGGCGTCTTCGGGTTCGGGCCCAAGGGCGGCCGGATGATGGTGTCCCACTACCAGGTGCGCGTCGGTGGGCCGTTCTCCCTGCAGGGCAACCTCGGCTACATGTCCACCACCCGGGACGTCGTCGACCCACGTCGGGACGCCGGCGACCGCGGGATCGGAGAGGCGGACGTGACGATGGGAACGGCCGACGCGCGCCTCCAGTTCACCCTCACGGGGCCAAGGACCTGGCGGCGGCTGGCGCCCCATGTGTTCGCGGGCGGGGGCATCGCGATGGACTTGGCTCCGGACCAGGACATCGACATGGTGCTGGAGGAGGACGACCGCTATTCGTTCGGTCCCTCCTTTCTGGGCAGTTTCGGCGCGGGCATCAAACTGTTCCCCGTCGAGCGGATCTCCGTGCGGGTGGAGGGCATCGTGACCTATTGGAAGGTCAACACGCCGCGCGGCTTTCTGCGCACCGACCGTCCCCTTCTGCCGCCACCCGAGGGTTCGGACCAGCCCGCCATACCCGAGGACGGGTTCTGGGCGGTGGGGCGGGGGGTGTCCTTCGGGATCGGTTGGCGCTTCTAGCAGGCCGTGGATGAATCCGCCGGTGCGCGGAGAGCGGCGGCGCGCCGGGCCGGCGGGCGCTTCGATGACGACCGGCGACGTGGCCTCGCGCCGACCCGGAGCCGGAGCGGTGGCGATCACGACCCCCCGAAGATCGACTTCGGCATGTGCATGCTGACCAGCATGTGCGGCACGTCCACCGTCTCCGAGATCTTCATGTCGCCCGCGATCGAGCACAGCACGTAGGCCTCCTCCCGCGTCAGGCCGTGCTCCGCGACCAAGTAGTCGATCATGTGGCGGGTCGCCTTCCTCGCCGCCTCGTCGATGGTGGTGGCGAATCCGGTCACGGCGTAGTAGTCGTCGCTCTCGTATTGTGGCTCGACCATTCCGCGCGTGTTCTCCAACACCTCCACTTCGAAGACGATGCGCATGGGCGCCTCGATGGCCGAACCGGACACTTCGCCGTCGCCCTGGGCGGCGTGCGCGTCGCCGATCGAGAAGAGAGCCCCCTCGACCTGCACCGGGAAGTAGACGGTCGTTCCGGCGATCATGTGGCGATTGTCCATGTTGCCGCCGTTGGCGCGCGGCGGGATGGTCACGAGCATGGAGTCGGTGGCGGGCGCGACGCCCATCACGCCCGCGAAAGGCGCGACCGGAATGGTGATGTCGTCGTTGAAGGGTACTTCCGTGGCCCCGGGCTCCATGGGGAAGCCTCGGATCCATGGTCCGGAGATCTCGTCCGACAGGAAGCCGAACCCGGGGAAGATGCCCGCCCATCCCCAGCCGCGCACTTCGATTTCATGCAGCGTCACGGCCAACACGTCGCCCGGGCTCGCGCCTTCCACGTAGATGGGACCGGTTAGGGCGTGGATGACGTCGAAGTTGACGTCGAGCAGGTCCTCGGCGGTCGTGGATTCGGTGATCTGACCGTCGGAGGCTTCCTTGGTGAACACCTCGACGACCGCTCCGGACGGTACCGTCAGCCGCGGCGGGATGGTGGCGCTCCAACGGTTGTGCGTGTTCTCGGAGCCGAGCGTGTAGTCGGGCGTCGGTGTCGGGGTTGACGTCCCGGCCGCCGGCCGCTCCCGACCCGTCTGCTCGCCGGGGACGGGCCGGCACGAGACCGGGAGGAGCGCGACGAGGACGGCGAGGGCCGCGAGGGGCGCGAACGAGCGTGGCGTCGGCGTGTCGAACATCGGGATGGCTCCTCGATTGGCGGTTGGGTTCAGGTCCCGCGAGCGTGGGCGGTCTCCACCGGGGTTGTGGTCCATTCTCGGCGGCCGGCGCGCTTCGCGCCATACGCCGCGAAGTGGGACGCGCCCCCATCTTTCCCGGGACGGCCCGTCCGGGCAGATTCGTCCTCCGCCCCGTCCCCCTCGATCACCGGGCCGGCACCCCCGGCACGATCGGATCCCCACGCCCGCGAACGAACCCATGACCACGGAAGCCACCTCGCTCCCGAGCGGCGTCGTCTTCGTCCGGGAGGGCCGACTCGATGTCTCGCCGAGGGCGGTGGCCGCGGCCCGGAGGCTGCTCTCCGCCGACGAGCGCGCGCGCGCCGACCGCTTTGCGTACGACCGCCACCGCCGTCGCTACACGGTGGCCCAGGGACACCTGCGACGGGCGCTGGGGCGGCTGACCGGCGCCCCGCCCGCATCCCTCCGCTTCCAATACGGAAGGAAGGGGAAGCCGCATCTTCCGGGAGGCCCGTCGTTCAACCAGTCGCACTCCGGAGAGCGGCTCATGATCGCCGTGGCGGCGTCCGGCCGACTGGGGATCGACATCGAGGAGCTGCGCCCGGTGCGGCGCATGCTCGGCATCTCCGACAAGCACTTCGCGCCGAGCGAGGCGGCGCGGATGCGCGCGGCCGGGTCAGGTGAGCGACAGTCGCTATTCTTCCGCATCTGGACGCGCAAGGAAGCGTTCCTGAAGGCGTTGGGGGTGGGACTCGCGCACCCGCTGCGGTCCTTTTCGGTGGACCCCACTCCGGGCGTGGCGCGGGGACTCCTGCACGTGGAGGAGCTGCCGGAGGACCCCGCCGGGTGGCACGTCGGGGGCGTGCCCTGCTCGGAGGGCGCCATGGCGGCGTTGGCCGTGGACGAGGCGCGGGTTGAGATCGCACCGCTGCCCGGCCCAAATTGGGGAGCCGCCGCCGCGCGACGATGAATCGGGACGGCGTCCTCGCGCGGGCTACCGCCGGTGGGCCGGAACGCCGTAGGGATAGAGCGCGCCGAGGTCCGCGTTCCGGTAGGGGAGCGCGTCCAGGAAGGTGGTTCCCACGAAGGGCTCCGGCGCCTCGACCACCACAATGGTGCGCGCGTAGCCGGTCTCGTCGAAGCCGCGCCTGAAGTGCACCCGCGACTTGACGACGAACACGTCGTAGTCGGCGGGGTCGATGTCGCCGTGGCGGAAGTCCTCCGGGCGGAGCACCTGCTCGTACGCCGGGGTGAGGAAGACGAGGTTGCCGTCCCCGAAGGAGACGGCCGCGACCAAGTCGTGGCCGAATCCCCGACCCACGTACCGAAGGGTCCCGGTGACCCGATGGGGCGTGCCCCCCGAAGGCGTGAACCCTCCGATCTCCATGTCGAAGGGGTCGCCGGCCCGCGCCCCGGTCGCCGCGAGCGCATCCAGGGCGGCGGGCGAGGTGATGGTTCCGTAGAGCACCCCGCCGATTCCCGCGGCTTCGAAGGCGGCGAGGATGTGGGTCGCGTCGCCCGGGCGGTCGCTGTGGTCGCCCACGGCCACGGGGACCTCCCCTCGCGCCACCGCGTCCGCCACGATCGAGGCGGCCTCGGACGGCACCGGGTAGGCACCCTGGGCGAAGTCCTCCCGCACCCGCCACATGAAGTCGTCCATGTCGTCGGCGATCTCGTCCGCCAGAGCCCGATCGCCGTTGGTCGTCACGTGCACGGTGGCGCCCACGTCGGGGACGTCCGACCAGGGATAACCGAAGAACACGCTCACGTAGGCGTCGCTCTCGCGCGCCTCCCAGCGCCGCGCCCGCTCCATGATGTCCATGGAGGGCGACTGGCCGGTCCACTGCAGCACGGTCGCCGTGATGATCCCGGGCTTTCGGGTCGCCGAGGTCGGGGTGTACGCGCCCAAGGCCGCCAGCCTCAGCGCCCGCGCGGCTCGTTCCCCCTGGATGTGGGCGTCGTAGTGGGGATAGCGCTTCGTCACGAAGGCGAAGTCGGCGTGCTCGAGGAACTCGGCGTCCTCGTTGCCGTGCAGGTCGAAGCTGGCGGCGATGGGCACGCCCGGTCCGACCACCTCCCGGAAGCGACGCGCCAGCTCGGCCTCCGGGCGGGGCACGTCGCGCACCGCCATCGCCCCGTGAAGCGCGAGGTAGACGGCGTCCACCGGCAGCTGCTCCCGCAGCTCGGCGAGCATGATGTTCGCGAAGTGGTCGAAGGTCTCCTTCGTGTTCCAGCTACGGGACGACCCGCCGAACACGCCGAGGGGCGAGGAGAGCGTCACCAGATCCACGTCTCCGAACTCGCGCGCCCGTTTGGCGAAGCCTCGGAGGTAGTCGCCGGACGCCAGCAGCGCCTCGCCCGAGACCGGATCGGACACGCGCAGCCAGTCCTCGATTTCCGTGTCGCCGCCGGGGCAAAAGGTGCACGTCTCGTGCTGGAGGGACGCGACCGCGAAGCGCAGCCGCTCCGGTTCCTCCGAATCGACCGCGCACGCCGCGAGGAGGAGGAGGGGCGCCGCCAACGAGAGTGCTACCGAGCCGCGACCCGGGAGCCTCCGCCGGAAACCGGGTGCCATGGATGTCCCTACGAGAAGAACGGGTTTTCCCCGGCTTGGTGGTCGGTGACGTCGTGGATGGCCGTGACCTCGGGAACCGACTGTTGGATCATCCGCTCCACGCCCTGACGCAACGTGAGGCGCGACATCGCGCATCCCTGGCACCCGCCCATCATCTCGAGATAGATCTCCGTGCCCTCAACGCCAGCGAGGCGGATTTCGCCGCCGTGGGCCGCGATGGAGGGATTCACCTGCCGGTCGAGGAGCTCGGTCACGCGTTCGGCGAGCGGGCCCTCCGGTGCCCCGGGACCTCCGCCGTCGGCGTCGGGCGCGGTCTTGACCTCGAAGCCGCTCTGGTTGAGTTCGTCGATGAAGTCGACGGTGGCGCCCTTCAGCCGGGGGGCGCTGGCGCCGTCGACGTACACCGTGAACCCTCCACCGTCCAGCGCGACGTCGTCGTCGGCGCGGTCGGCGCTGCCCACCAGCGTCAGCTCGAAGCTCGGCGCGACGGGACTGCCCTCCATCCTCACCCGCAAAGCCTGCGCTCCGTCGGGTTCGTCGCCCATGAAGGAGATCACCATTTCGCGCGCTTTTTCCGTGAAGGTCAGCATCGTGTTCGACATCCTTGGCGTGCGGGGACGCGCGGCTCCCGATTCCCCAGGCGGGAGGGATCGCCTTCCCCAAGTGAAACGGCCGCGCCTCCCGAACGCGACGCGTCCGGACGAACCCCGCGCGGGCCCGTCGTGTCCGGGCATCCCGCGGCCAACCCCGAAATATGGCCCGGGTTCCGGCGGAAGCAACAGTCCCGTCGGTTGCTGGTCCGCGGCGCCTTGCCGATATTCCGGCCCACTTCGCCGCGCCGTTGCGGGCGCACCTTCCGGCGAGCCCGGAACGGTCGTCTTTGGAACAACATGGTCCCGAGGGGAACAACCCGTCATGCCTGATGCGGATCGCATGAACAAGCTGGTCTCGTTGACGAAGAGGCGCGGGTACGTCTTTCAGTCCTCCGAAATCTACGGCGGCACCGGATCGGTGTGGGACTACGGGCCGCTGGGCATCGAGCTCAAGCGCAACATCAAGGAGGCGTGGTGGAGCGCGATGGTGCACCGGCGCGACGACGTCGAGGGGCTCGACGCGGCCATCCTCATGCACCCGCGCGTGTGGGAGGCGTCCGGGCACGTCGAGGGATTCACCGATCCGCTGGTGGAGTGCGGGACCTGCCGGAAGCGCTACCGCGCGGACGAGCTGGAGGGCGCCGCCTGTGGCAGGAAGCCGAGCTTGGCGCCGGGCGCGTTCAAGGCGTGCCAGCTCGGCGAGCCCAGGCGCTTCAACCTCATGTTCAAGACCTTCATGGGCCCGGTGGAGGAAGCCGCGGCCACCGTCTATCTCCGTCCCGAGACGGCGCAGGGGTCGTACGTCAACTTCCTCAACGTGAAGACCACGGCCCGCCGGAGGATTCCCTTCGGCGTGGCGCAGATCGGCAAGGCGTTTCGAAACGAGATCACGCCCGGCAACTTCATCTTCCGCACACGGGAGTTCGAGCAGGCCGAGATGCAGTTCTTCGTCGCGCCGGGCACCGACGAGGAATGGTTCGAGCACTGGCGCGAGGCGCGCATGGCGTTCCACCGCGAGACGCTGGGGATCCGCGGGGCATCGCTCCGCTTCAGCGAGCATGGACCCGACGAGCTCGCGCACTACGCGAGGCGCGCGGTCGACATCCAGTACGAGTTTCCCTTCGGCTGGAAGGAGCTGGAGGGCATCCACAATCGCGGCGACTTCGACCTCGCGCGGCACCAGGAGTACTCGGGCAAGAAGCTGCGCTACGTGGAGCCCGGGGGCGGGGACCGCTATCTCCCGTACGTCGTGGAGACCGCCGCGGGCGTCGACCGTATGCTGCTGATGGTCCTGTGCGACGCCTACCGCGAGGAGCGGGTCGGAGGCCAGGAGCGCACCGTGCTGGGCATCCATCCCGCGCTGGCTCCCGTCAAGGCGGCGATCTTTCCGCTGGTGCGCAAGGACGGCATGCCCGAGTTCGCGAACCGGCTGCACGACGCCTTCAAGGCCGCCGCCGTACCCAGCTTCCATGACGCCGCCGGATCCATCGGACGCCGCTACCGCCGTCAGGACGAAGCGGGCACGCCCTGGTGCGTCACCGTGGACGGCCAGACCCTCGACGACGAAACCGTGACCGTGCGCGAACGCGACAGCCTGGAGCAGGTGCGCGTGAACGCGGACGGGGTGATAGACTACGTGCGGGAGCGGCTCGCGGGCTGAGCCGACGGGCGTCGCGGGGCGCGCGAAGCGGCGGACCACCACCCAACACGGGGGACGGGGATGGCATCCAGGTCGGAGGTATTCAGCTCGCGCTGGGGCATGCTGCTGGCGATGCTCGGCATGGCGGTGGGCACCGGAAACATCTGGCGCTTCCCGCGCATCGCGGCCTCCAACGGCGGCGGCAACTTCCTGGTGGCGTGGGTTTGCTTCCTCCTCCTCTGGTCCATACCGCTGCTCATCCTCGAGTTCGGGATGGGGAAGGCCGTGCGCAGGGGACCGGTGGGGGCGTTCGCGACCACGCTGGGTCCGAAGTTCGGCTGGATGGGCGCGTGGGTCGCCTGGGTGGCGACCGCGATCACGTTCTACTACAGCGTGGTCATGGGGTGGACGCTGCGCTTCCTGTGGGCTTCGATCACGCGCGAGATTCCCACCGAGGTGCCCGACGCGTTCTGGAACTCGTTCGCCGCCACGCCCTCCGCGATGATCACGCACGCCATCGCCCTGGCCATGGGCGTGTTCGTGGTGTCGCGCGGAGTGAAGGGCATCGAGACCGCCGCCCGCTTCCTGATCCCCAGCCTGATCGTGCTGGTGGTCGTCCTGGCCGTTCGCGCCCTCACGCTTCCGGGCGCCTCCGCCGGCCTCGCCTTCCTCTTCACCCCCAACTTCGGCGAGCTGGCCGACTACCGCATCTGGCTCGAGGCCCTGACCCAGAACGCGTGGGACACGGGGGCCGGCTGGGGACTGGTGCTGACCTACGCCATCTACATGCGAAGGCGGGAGGACACCGCGCTCAACGCGTTCGTGATCGGGTTCGGCAACAACTCGATGTCGCTGCTGGCCGGCATCATGGTGCTGTGCACGGTCTTTTCGGTGATGCCGGACGCGGCCAACCAGATCGTTGGGGCGGGGAACGAGGGCATCACCTTCATTTGGGTACCGCAGCTGTTCGCGCGCATGCCCGGCGGCCAGTTCTTCATGATCCTCTTCTTCATGGCGCTGGTGTTCGCGGCGTGGACCAGCCTGGTGGCCATGATCGAGCTCGCCAGCCGCGTCCTGCGCGACGCGGGCGTCGAGCGCGGTCGCGCCGTTGGCATCGTCGGCGTCGCGGCGCTGCTGTGCGGGATCCCAAGCGCGCTCAACATGGACTTCTTCCACAACCAGGACTGGGTGTGGGGCGTGGGGCTCATGCTTTCGGGCTTCTTCTTCGCCTTCGCCGTCGTGCGCCACGGGGTCGCGGAGTGGCGCCGCAAGTTCATCAACACGGGCGATTCCGACATCCACATCGGGGCGTGGTGGGACTGGGCCATCCGGCTGGTGATGGTCGAGGCCGTGGTGCTGATGGCGTGGTTCCTGTGGAGCGCCCGTGGCGAGACGTTCGCGGAGACCTGGACGCTGTTCAGCCCCTACAACGCGGGAAGCGTGATCATCCAGGCGGCGGTGGCGATCGCCGTCCTGTTGCTGCTCAACAAGAGGATCACGCGGGCGACACTGGGCGGAGGCGGCGGCACCTCCGGTTGATGCGGTCATGACCTTTCGCGAGTTCGAGAGAGCCGCGCGACGCGCCTTTCGCGAAATCCCCGAGGAGTACACGGCCGGCCTGGACGGGCTCTCGGTGCGCAACGAGGCGCTCCCGCATCCCGTCTTCCCGGACATCCACACGCTGGGCATGTGCTCCACCGAGTCGTATCCCTCGGACTGGCAGGGGCCCGAGACCACGCGCTCGGTGGTGGTCCTCTACCACGGCTCCTTTCGCGAGCTGGCGCGGCTCGATCCGGCGTTCGACTGGGAGCGCGAGCTGTGGGAAACCCTCACGCACGAGGTGCGCCACCACCTCGAGTCGCTCGCGGATCGAGACGAGCTCGGCGGCGTCGACTACGCCATGGAGGAGTCGTTCAAGCGCGGGGAGGGGCTCGACTTCGATCCGTGCTACTATCAATCGGGAGACGAGATCGCGCCCGGCGTGTTCCGCGTCGAGACCGACTTCTTCATCGAGCAGGAGTGGAGCGCCGAACGGCTCGCGCGCGCCGACGAGGTGTCCTTCCAATGGCGGGGCGAGCGGTATCGAATCGACGCGCCGGAGCGCTTGGGGGACGCGCACTTCGTGTGGATCGACGGGGTTGACGCCGGACCGGGCGAACTCCAGCTGGTGTTGACGCGGAAGCGGAAGTGGTGGGAGGCGTTCGTGAAGCGGCCGGCGACGGAACTATGGGAATCCGAGGCGGTGGCGCGCCGGGAGGGAGCCGACTCCGTGGGGAGGGCCGCGCGCGGGACGAGGGTCGCGGGCGAACGCGAGCGCCGCGCGAACCCGGTGCGCCCGGAGTCCGGGGCGTCCGGGGGGCCGCGATGAGAATACACGACCGGCATGCGCGCGTGACGCCGTACGAGCTGGCGCTCCCCGGCCGCGCCTTCGCGGATCGACGCTTCGAGCGCATCCGGGAGGAGGCGGAGCGCGGGGGCGTGGACCCATGGGATCCAGGCGCGTTCAGCATGCTCGACCAGGTCCGGCGCTTGATCGCCGACATCCGCGTCGAGGACGAGACGAACGTTCCCTTCGTGCAGTACGGCGTCATCCTCTTCCACGCGTTCCACTTCTGGAGCGGGGGACACCACCTGTACCTGTTGGGAAGCGAGGCGGCCCATCGGGTCACGCGCGCCCGCGCGCCGGCCACGCCGCCGAACCCGGTGCTGGTGGCCCCCTCCCCGACCGGCTATCTGCAGCTGCCGCGATACCTGTTCTGGGCGCGCCCGGAGACGGACGGTCCCGCGGAGGCCCTTGACGGTTTCTTTTGGGTGTTGACGCCCGCACACCGCCTGCACCTCCTGGTGGCGAGCGGGATGCGCGCGGACCGGCCCGGGCTCGGGGTGATGCCCGTTCCGGAGATCGCGGGCGAGGAGGCGTGCCGGTGGGCCGACGCCACCGTGCGCGAACGGGGCGACGACTTCGCGAGCACCTTGCCGGGTGGGGAGGAACTGTGCTCGGTCGAGACGCTCGGCGAGGTGGTGAAGCTGGCGGGGCGCATCTTTCTGCAGCTCGACCGGGGGATGCTGCGGGCCGGCGAACCCACCAGGGGCGCCGACGCGGGGTCCGCCGCGCCGACCGGGGGCGACGAGCCCGCCGCGTCCGGTCACGCGCCTCGCGCGAGCACATTGCCTTGGCGGCCCATCACGACCGTGGACGCGCCGTGAGCGGGCGCCGTCGGCCCGTGGACGAACCGCCACCGGCCTGGAGCCGCGTTGCGTCCGCGCGCGACCGCCATTGACGAGGATGCCATGAGGGAGTCGGCCAAGGCCAGGAGGGAGCGGGCCGCGCGCATCTACGAGCTGTTGGCGGCGTGCCACCCGGACGCCCACTGCGCCCTTCACCACCGCAACCCCTACGAGCTCGCGGTCGCGACCATTCTCTCCGCGCAGTGCACCGATGAGCGGGTGAACATGGTCACGCCCGCCCTCTTCGAGCGCTATCCCGAGCCTCCGGATCTGGCCGGAGCGCGCCCGAGCGAGCTGGAGGAGCTCATCCACTCCACCGGCTTCTTCCGCAACAAGGCGAAGAACCTGATTGGCATGGCGACGGTCGTGGCGGAGGTGCACGGAAACGAACTGCCGCGCACCATGGAGGACCTCGTCGCGCTGCCGGGGATCGGCCGCAAGACCGCCAACGTGATTCTCGGAAACGCCTTCGGCATCAACGCCGGAGTGGTCGTGGACACGCACGTGAAGCGGCTCGCGAACCGAATGCGCCTGACCCGCCACCCCGATCCGGTCCGCATCGAGCGCGACCTCGTGAAGCTCTTTCCGCGCGACCAGTGGACACTGCTCGCCCATCTCCTGATCTTTCACGGACGTCGGGTGTGCGTGGCCCGTTCGCCCCGCTGCGGCGAATGCGCGCTCTCGCGCCTCTGCCCGTCCTCGAGCGCGTAACGCGCCGCCCGACCGGGCACCGCCCGCACCCGGGCGGCGCGCCGGGGACGATGCCGATCGTTCCATCCAACCAAGGAAGACGCCCAATGCCGAGCCGCCAGGACGCGCTCGCCCTGCTGCACGAATGGGTCGACAACGAGGGGCTCAGGAAGCACATGTACGCGGTCGAGGCCGCGGTGCGCTTCTACGCCCGCAAGTACGGAGCCGACGAGGAGACTTGGGGCTTGGCGGGCCTCCTGCACGACCTCGACTGGGAGAAGTACCCGGACGAGCATCCACACCGGGGGGTCGCGCGCCTGCGCGAGGACGGGTACCCGGAGGAGGTCGTCCGCGCCGTCCTGGCGCACGGGTATCCCGACCTCACCGACGTCCCGCCGGAACGCGACCTCGACAAGGTGTTGTGCGCCTGCGACGAGCTGAGCGGACTGGTCTACGCGTGTTGTCTGGTGAGGCCCAACGGGATCGACGACCTGAAGCCCAAGTCCGTGGCCAAGAAGCTCAGGGACAAGTCCTTCGCCGCCGGCGTCCACCGCGGGGAGGTGGCGCGCGGGATCGAGCTTATCGGGATTCCTCGGCCCGAGCACATCCAGAACGTCATCGACGCCATGAGGACGGTGGCCGACGTTCTGGAGGTGCGCGGGGAGGACCTCGCGGCGCGCCGGGCGGCCAGCCGGTAACCGGTTGGGTTGCCGGCGGTTCCCTCCCGCCGCCCCCGCGTTGCCGACCGGTCCGGGGACGGCCCTCCTCCTCCGGCGCGCGTGCCGGGCGCGCGTCCGTCTCCGTCCGCGCCGCCCACGGTCGCCGGGTTGCCTCCGCTTGGGCGCGCGGTCAGTATTGAGTGCGTCCAACCCCCTCCCCACCCTCTCGCTGGAGCCCATTCTTTGACGACGGCTACCTGGGTCACGATGATCGTGATCGGCGCGTTCGTTTGGGGCGGTTTCGCCTTGGTGCTGTCCAAGGCCGTGCGCACGGAATCGGAGAAGTCGTAAGCCGAACGTGCCTAAGCGGACCGACCTCCAAGACATCCTCATCCTGGGATCCGGGCCGATCATCATCGGCCAGGCCTGCGAATTCGATTACTCGGGCACCCAGGCGGTGCGCGCCCTGAGGGAGGAGGGCTACCGGGTCGTGCTGGTCAACTCCAATCCGGCGACCATCATGACCGACCCGGAGTTGGCCGACCGCACCTATATCGAGCCCCTCACCGCCGATTGGGTGGAGCGGGTCATCAAGCGCGAGCGTCCGGACGCCCTGCTCCCCACCATGGGCGGCCAGACCGCGATCAACGTCGCGATGGAGCTGGAGCGCGACGGCGTCCTCGATCACCACGGGGTCGAGCTGATCGGCGCCAATGCCCGGTCCATCTCCATGTGCGAGGACCGCGAGGAGTTCACGTTGGCGATGCGTCGCATTGGGCTGCGCGTGCCCGCCGGGGGAGTGGCGGGCTCCATGGAGCGCGCGCGCGAGCTGGTGGCGGAGACGGGCTATCCGGCGATCATCCGACCCAGCTTCACCTTGGGTGGAACCGGGGGCGGCATCGCCTACAACGCCGAGGAGTTCGAGGACCTGGTGGGTCGCGGGCTCGACGCCTCGCCCATCACCCAGGTGCTCATCGACCGCAGCGTGATCGGGTGGAAGGAGTTCGAGCTGGAGGTGGTGCGCGACGCCTCCGACAACGTCATCATCGTGTGCTCCATCGAGAACTTCGACCCGATGGGCATCCACACCGGCGACTCGATCACCGTGGCGCCCGCCCAGACCCTCAGCGACTTCGAGTACCAGGCGATGCGCGACGCGGCCATCGCCATCATCCGCGAAGTGGGTGTGGAGGCCGGCGGCTGCAACATTCAGTTCGCGGTGAATCCAAGGGATGGCGAGCTGTTGGTGGTGGAGATGAACCCGCGCGTCTCGCGTTCCTCCGCGCTCGCCTCCAAGGCGACCGGTTTTCCCATCGCGCGGGTGGGGGCCAAGCTGGCGGTCGGCTTCCTGCTCTCGGAGCTGCCCAACGACATCACCCGCACCACCCCCGCCTCCTTCGAACCGGTGTTGGACTACGTGGTGACCAAGTTCCCGCGCTTCGCCTTCGAGAAGTTCCCGGAGACGGATGGCGTGCTCGGGGTCCAGATGCAGGCCGTGGGCGAGACCATGGCCATCGGGCGCACCTTCGGGGCGTCGTGGCAGAAGGGGTTGCGGGGCCTCGAGGTCGGACGTCCCGGGTGGACCGCGGGCGAATCCCCGTCCGACGACGGACTGGAGAACGACGACCGCGCGAGCCTGTTGGCGGCGCTGCGCATTCCCACCGCGCAGCGTCCATTCCAGCTGAGGCGCGCGCTCGACGCGGTCCTGCGGGGCGGGGGAGAGGCCGTGGGGGGGAACGGGGCCGAACCGCCGGAGTCCGGGCGGGCCACCCCGGCCGGGGTCCGGTCGGACGGGGCGCCACCCAGGGCGGAGCCGATGGCCGGCGCGGCGGGGGCGGCCGGGCCGAATGCGCGCCTCACCCTCGACGACGTCCATCGCGCCACCGGCATCGACCCGTGGTTCCTCGACCAGCTTCTGCGAATGATCGAGGCCGAGTGCGCGTACGCCGAGGCCGCCGAGATCACGCCCGCCCTCCTGCGC
This sequence comes from Longimicrobiales bacterium, assembly GCA_965221265.1. Taxonomy (GTDB): domain Bacteria; phylum Gemmatimonadota; class Gemmatimonadetes; order Longimicrobiales; family Gaopeijiaceae; genus BD2-11. The sequence continues at coordinate 2,527,072 of OZ244873.1, forward strand.
GCGATGAAGCGCGAGGGCTTCTCGGACCGGCAGTTGGCCGCCCTTCGCGGCGAAACGGAGGCGCGGGTGCGGGCGCGCAGGCACGCCTGGGACATCCGACCCACCTACAACGTGGTGGACACCTGCGCCGGCGAGTTCCCGGCCGCGACGCCCTACTACTACTCCTCCTACGAGGCCGAGGACGAGTCCGACCCGTCCGATCGCGACAAGATCCTCATTCTCGGGAGCGGCCCCAACCGCATCGGGCAAGGAATCGAGTTCGACTACTGCTGCGTCCAGGCCGTCCTTGCCCTGCGCGAGGCCGGCTACGAGACCATCATGGTCAACTCCAACCCGGAAACCGTCTCCACGGACTTCGACGTCTCGGACAAGCTCTACTTCGAGCCGCTGACGCTGGAGGACGTGCTGGAGATCGTGGAGCGCGAGAATCCGGTGGGCGTGGTGGTGCAGCTCGGTGGCCAGACCCCGCTCTCGTTGGCGCGGGGACTGAGCGAGGCGGGCGCGCCCATCCTGGGCACGTCGGTGGATGCCATCGACCGCGCCGAGGACCGCGAGCGCTTCGAGCGCCTGTGCCGCCGGATCGGCGCGGCCGTGCCGCCCAACGGGGTGGCCGCCACCGTCGACGAGGCGGTGGCGGTCGGAAGCCGGGTCGGGTACCCGGTGCTGGTGCGGCCGAGCTATGTGCTGGGGGGGCGGGCCATGCACATCGCGTACGACGAGGCCTCGCTGCGCGGCTACTTCGGACGGGCCGTGGATGCGGCCCCCGGGCACCCGGTGCTGATCGACCGCTTTCTGGAGGATGCCTTCGAGGCGGACGTGGACGCGCTTTCCGACGGGGTCGACGTCGTGATCGGCGGCGTGATGCAGCACATCGAGGAGGCCGGCATCCACTCCGGGGACTCCGCCTGCGTGCTGCCCCCGTACCTGCTGACGGGCGCCGAGCTCGGCGAAATCCGGGAGCTGACCCGCCGCTTCGCCCTCGAGCTCGGCGTGGTCGGGGTCATGAACGTTCAGTACGCCATCCGCGGCGGCCGGGTTCACGTGCTGGAGGTCAACCCGCGCGCCTCGCGCACGCTGCCGTTCGTCGGCAAGGCCACGGGAATCCCGCTCGCCCGGCTGGCCGCCCGCGTCATGGCGGGCGAGCGGCTCGCCGACCTCGATCTTCCCGGGGAAGCCGTCGTTCCCGGAGTCGCCGTGAAGGAGGCCGTGTTCCCCTTCAACCGCTTCCACGTCGACGTCCTCCTCGGGCCCGAGATGCGCTCCACCGGGGAGGTCATGGGCTTCGACGACTCGTTCGGGATGGCCTTCGCCAAGGCGCAGACGGCCGCGGGAAACCAACTGCCCGAGGCCGGGGGCACGCTGATCGTCACCGTCAACGACTCCGACAAGCCGACCGTGACCCCGATCGCGCGCCGCTTCCACGACCTGGGGTTCCGCATCCTGGCCACGGCGGGCACGTGCGCGTGGCTGAATCGGCTGGGCGTGCCCGCGGAGCGCGTCTTCAAGGTGAACGAGGGCCGTCCGGACATCGTCGACATGATCGTGAGCGGCCGGGCCCAGCTGCTGGTGAACACTCCGCTGGGCAAGAAGTCGCAGTACGACGATTTCAAGATGCGGCGCGCCGCCATCACCAGCGGCGTTCCCTACCTCACCACCATGTCGGCGATGACGGCGGCGTGCGACGCAGTCATCGCGCTCCGGTCGCGCCCACTTGAGGTGCGGAGCCTGCAGGACCGCCTGGCGCTGGTGGACGGCGGCGACGGGACCGTCCCGCCGCCCGCCGGCCGGGACCGTCCGGCGATGGCCACCCGGGATCCAGCCGGATGATGGCCGACCGCCCGCCCACCGCCTTCTACCTCCACCCCGACGCGCCCCTGCACGACACGGGATGGGGTCACCCCGAGCACCAGGGCCGCCTGCGCGCCCTCGCCTCCACGGTCGGGCGCAACCTGCTCACCCTCCACGACCGGGTGGAACAGCGCGACGCGCGCCTGGCCACCGAGGAGGAACTGCTCCGGGCGCACACGGCCGCCCATGTCGAGCGGATCCGGCGCGCGGTGGCGCGCGCGCGCGCGGAGGGACTGGCGCGGCTGGACGCGGACACGGTGGTCTCGTCCGCCTCGTGGGGCGCGGCGGCCGGAAGCGCGGGCGCGGTGATGTCGGCGGCCGAGGCGGTTGCCGCCGGCACCGCCCGGACCGCCTTCGTGGCCAGCCGACCGCCCGGCCATCACGCCACCGCCGACCAGGCCATGGGCTTCTGCCTGTTCAACCACGTGGCGGTGGCGGCCCGCCACCTGCAGGCCCTCGGGCTCGCCGAACGCGTGCTGATCGTCGACTGGGACGTCCACCACGGAAACGGCACCCAGGACATCTTCCACGACGACGGGACGGTGTTCTACCTGTCGCTGCACCAGTCGCCCCACTATCCGGGCACGGGGGCCCGCCACGAGCGTGGCGGTGGGCCCGGGCTCGGCGCCACGCTCAACCGGCCCCTGCCCGCGGGCACGCCCCCGGAGACGTGGCACGAGGTGTTCGACCAGGCACTCGCGGAGGTCGCGACCAGGTTCGCCCCCGACTTCGTGTTGATCTCGTCCGGTTTCGACGCCATGGCCGGCGATCCGCTGGGTGGGATGCTGCTCGAGCCCGAGGACTACCATCGCATGACGCGACGGGTCGTGGATCTGGCGGAGAAGCACGCCAAGGGTCGGGTCGTGGCGCTGCTCGAGGGAGGGTACCATCCGGCCCGCACGGCCGAGGGGGCGGTGGCCGTCATCCAGGCGCTCGCCGGAATGGAGATGCATGGCCCCGCGTGAGCCTCCCGGGGACTGGACCCGGGGATCCGCGATTCGGAACCGCGAGCGGCCCGACCCGGGTCGGGCACCCGGCGTGGGCGGGCGTGGCCGTCCGCGTGATATCACGATGAATCCCCAGTGGTATCATCATGCCCACGCGCATGGTATCACGCGCCAGGGGCACGCGGGGCGAGGCCGGACCCCGCCGCCGTTTGTTGAACGCCCCGCGCGCGGCCCCTACTATTCGCGGCCCGCGGATCCCTCCGGGCGCCATCCGCTCGCGGGGACGATTCCGCGCCTCGATGCAACCCGCGCCAGGAGCGCCTCGTGACCGACAGTCCCCTTCTGACCCGCGAGGGCGTCGAACAGGTGCAGGCGGCGCTCGCCCAGATGGGACTGCACGGCTGGCTGCTCTTCGAGTTCCACGGCCAGAACCCGATCGCCGCCTCCATGGTTGGTCTCGGGTGGAACACGCGCCGCTCCTTCACCCTGGTGCCCGACCGCGGCGAACCGGTGGCGCTGATTCACGCCATCGAGGGCTCGTCGTGGCGGCACTGGCCCTGGCGCAGGCGCGTCTATTCCTCATGGCGGGAGATGGAGTCGGCGCTGGCGGACCTCGTGCGTGGCCGCCCGCGCCTCGCGGTCGAAACCTCGCCGGGCTCCGCGATCCCCTACCTGGATCGGGTTCCCGCGGGGATGATGGAGCTCCTGCGGGCGGTGGGCGTGGATCCCGTTGGCTCGGGCGACCTGGTGTCGCTCTTCCACTCGCGCTGGACGGACGACCAGCTCGACACCCACCGCCACTCCGCCGCCGTGACCGCCCGCGTCGCGCGCGAGGCGTTCGAACGCGCCGCCGCCGCCGTCGAGACCGGGCGGCCCATCACCGAGGGCGCGCTTTCCGACTGGATCCGCGCCCGCTTGAACACCGAAGGCCTCGCCGAGGGCGTGGACTGCATCGTGGCCATCGGTCCGCGCGCCTCCGATCCCCACTACTCACCCGTGGGCGAGGGCGAGCCAATCGGGCGCGGCGAGCTGCTGCTCATCGACCTCTGGGGCAAGCCGACCGCCGGCGACGTCCCTGCGGACCAGACGTGGATGGGCTACCTGGGCGCCCGCCTTCCCCGCCGCGCGCGCGGGATCTGGGAGGCGGTGCGCGACGCCCGCAACGCCGCGATCGACTTCCTCGGAGAGCGGCTGGCGGCGGGTGGGGAGGTGCGTGGCTACGAAGTCGACGACGTCTGCCGCAAACTCATCCGCGAACGCGGCCATGGACGCCATTTCGTGCACCGCACCGGGCACTCCATCGATGTCGAACTCCACGGCAGCGGCCCCAACATCGACAACTTGGAGACGCGCGACACGCGCCTGCTGCTTCCCGGCATCGGTTTCTCCGTGGAGCCGGGCATCTACGTGCCCGGCGAGATCGGCGTGCGCAGCGAGGTCGACGTCCATCTCGGCGCGAACGGACCCGAGGTCACCACGCCCGATCCACAGGAGGAGGTCTTCCTCCTGCTCGAGCGCTGACGGGCGCGGAGCTCCCCGCGTCGTCCGCGGCGCCCGTCCGCGTCGAAGTCGCGCTTCCGCTCGCCGTCGACCAGACCTTCGCCTACGCCCTGGGGCCGGACGAACCGCGGCCGAAGCCGGGCACGCGCGTGCTGGTTCCCTTTCACCGGAGGCGGCGCGTGGGATGGGTGTTGGGCCCCGGCCGCCCCGGGTCGGAGGAGCTCCGCCTGCGACGCGTCTCCAGAGTCCTCGAGACGGAGCCGTCGCTGCCGGCCGCGCTGCTGGAGCTCGGGCGTTGGATGGCGGAGTACTACATCGTCCCGCTGGGTCTCGTCCTGCGCGCCGCGCTCCCCGCCGCGCTCACCATGCCGGGCGAGGGACCGGGGACGACCGCGCGCACGCGGAAGGTCGCGCACATCGCGCGCTGGCTGGAGTCGCTCGCCGAACGGGATGCCGCGTTCGCGCGCGCCCCGCGCCAGCGGGCCGCCTACGAAGCGCTGGAGCGGGCCGCCGGATCGATTCCGCTCGCCTCGCTGCTCGACCAGGGCATCGGCCGGGGCGTGGTCAAGGCGTTGGAGGAGAAGGGCATCGTCGACCTCCGCAACCAGGAGGTGGTGCGCGACCCCTTCGCCCGCGCCGGTTCGCAGCCACCGCCCGCGCTGACGCCCAATCCGGCCCAGGCGGCCGCGGTGAGGCGGCTCGTCTCCGCCCTCGACACACCCGCGCCGCGGCCCTTCCTGCTCCACGGCGTCACCGCGTCCGGAAAGACACTCGTCTACATCGAACTTCTGAAGGAGGTCGTGGACGCGCGCGGCCAGTCGGCGATCGTGCTGGTGCCGGAAATCTCGCTCACGCCCCAGACCGTCACGCGCTTCCGCGCCCACTTCGGCGACCTCGTCGCCGTGCTACATTCCGGGCTCTCGGACGGAGAGCGCCACGACGCTTGGCGGCAGCTGCGCTCGGGGGCGCGGCGCGTCGCCATCGGCGCGCGCTCGGCCATCTTCGCGCCCCTCTCCCGTCTCGGCGCCATCATCGTGGACGAGGAGCACGAAGCCAGCTACAAGCAGTCCGACGCGCCCCGGTACAACGCCCGCGACGTGGCCATCGTGCGGGCCCGCCAGGAGGGCGCGCTCTGCCTGTTGGGCAGCGCGACCCCGTCGCTCGAGAGCTGGTCGAACCAGGCCGGTGGCAAGTACGAGCTGCTGCGACTTCCCGAGCGGGCCACCGGCGCCGCGTTGCCGGCCGTTCGGGTGCTGGACCTGCGCGAGCCGTCGGCCGCCACCGCCCGTCCGCGCAACGGGGGGCCGCCCGCGCGCTCCTCGGCCGTTGGCCGCACGGTGCTCTCGTCCGAGCTGACCGCCGCCGTCCAAGCCCGTCTGCGGCGCCGCGAGCAGTCCATCCTGCTGCTCAACCGCCGCGGCTACGCGACGTTTCTCCAGTGCCGGGAGTGCGGGGAGGTGCCGGCGTGCGACGCCTGCTCGGTGTCGCTCACCTTCCACCGGTCGACCGGGCGGCTGCTCTGCCATCATTGCCGGTACGAGGAAGCCGCGCCCGACCGCTGCCGCCGCTGTGGCTCGGGCGCGCTCTCGCGGCGCGGCCTGGGCACGGAACAGGTGGAGCGCGTGGTCACGGAAGCATTTCCGGAGGCTCGGGTTGCGCGCATGGATGTCGACACCACCGCGCGCAAGTGGGCGCACAGCGAGATCCTGGGACGCGTGGGCCGGGGGGAGGTCGACATCCTGCTCGGGACGCAGATGATCGCCAAGGGGCTCGACTACCCGCGGGTCACGCTGGTCGGGGTGGTGGACGCCGACGTGGGCCTGCACCTCCCGGACTTTCGCGCCAGCGAGCGGACCTTCCAGCTGCTTAGCCAGGTCGCGGGGCGGGCGGGTCGTGGCGCGCTGGGCGGCGAAGTCCTGATTCAGACCCGCATGCCCGCCCACTACGCCGTTCGGACGGCGCGCGGTCACGACTACGAGGCGTTCGCCGAGCGCGAGCTGAGCGAGCGCGCCGGTCCCGGCTACCCACCCCACGCGCGCCTGGTGAACGTGGTCGTGGACAGCCCCCATCCCAAGACCGCCGCGACCGTCGCCGAGGAGGCGGCCGCCTGGGTGGAGCGCCGACTGCGCCGCGCGCCGGTTCGGCTCATCGGCCCGGCTCCCGCGCCCATCGAGCGCCTCCGAAGTCGGTGGCGGTGGCACTTCCTCCTGAGCAGCCGCTCCGCGCGCGCCCTGGGCACCCTCACCCGGGCGTTCTCGACGAGCTTTCGGCCCTCTTCCGACGCGCGAGTCCTCATCGACCGGGATCCGATGGCACTGTTGTAGCCGTCCGTGGTTGAATCCCCGGGCACTCGAGCGGTGTGGCATCCGCGCTGGACCGCCACGCTCGGCGTCGCCTTTCGGCCCGGTGGCTCCGCCATTCGGTCTCGGGAGCGCCTTGCCGGCCCGGCGCCCCGCGCCGGGTCGCACGGTTGCTCCGCTCCGGGATCCCCGGTAGTTTGCGCCGCTGATCGGCTTGGGCGCGCAAAGGGCGGCCCACGCGTCCGTGGTGGAGCGGCCGCGCGAGTCCCGGGCGGTCTCGAAGCCGACCCGTCGGCGGGGATGGTCCAAAGGAACGGAATCGCAATGAGCTGTCTCGCGCTGAACGCCTCCTACGAGCCGTTGACCATTGTCCCGGCCCGGCGCGCGGTGCGGCTGGTGCTGGATTCAAAGGCGGAGATCCTCGAGGCGGAGGAGGCGCGCGCCTTTCGCTCCGAGCACCGCCACGTCCCGTTTCCGGCGGTCATCCGCCTCGTTCGCTTCGTGCAGGTGCCGCGACGCTTCCGTCGGCAGGTCACCAACACCTTCCTGTTCGCGCGCGACGACTACCGCTGCCAGTACTGCGGCCGTCACCGCGATCGGCTGCGGACGCGCGAGTTCCTGACCCGCGACCATGTCCTTCCGATTTCCCGTGGCGGAAGCAACCAGTGGACGAACGTGGTGTCGGCGTGCTCGCCCTGCAACAACCGCAAGGGCGACCACACGCCCGCCGAGGCCGGCATGCGCCTGCGCTCGATTCCCGCCGAGCCCAACCACGTCCATCTGGTCTGGGCGGTGCGCAGCGTCACCCCGGTCCAAGCCAAGTACGTGCGCATGTTCTACGGAGACGAAGTCCTGAAGGCGCTCGCGCCGTCGAGCGCTCCGGCGGCCGACGACGCGTGAGTCCCCCGTCCCCGTCCGGGGATCCCGCCCGGGAAGGATCGGACCGCCACCCCCGTCCGCACCGCTCCGACCGAGCGGCGCCCTCGTCGGGCGACGAGGGCGCGCGCACACCGCCTCCCCCCCCGGCGGCGCGTCCCGCTCCTCCGGCTCCCGCGCGTCCCGCCCCTCCACCGTCCGCTCGACCGGACCCCCCGCGGCCGGAGGCCCCAACCGCTCCGCGCCCGCGGACGTCCCCGCCGCCGGCCCGGCCATCGCCGCCCCCGCCCCCGCGGCCCACCCCCGCCGGCAAGCCGCGGTCCTCCGGCGCGCCCCGCCCGAAGCGCGACCGCCCGCATCCCCGTCCACCGGCCTCGCCCGGCGCCAACACATCGTCCCCCCCGCCCGCGCGCCTCGGGCCCACCGGCCCGGTTCGGCCACCGCTCCGGCCGCGCGCGCAGGCCAAGGGCGGTGGGGGCGATTCCGACGGGGCAACCCTCCGGTCGCCGCCCGCGTCCACGGAATGGGAGTTTTCCGACGCGAAGGGCGCGGCTTGGATCGCCCGGGTGGCGGGCACCGCGCGCGGCGGCGTGATCGCCCATTCCGGCGCCGAGCTCATGTTGGTGCGGTTCCATCGTGCCGGGGATGGGTCGGAGGAGGCGCGCGGCGAGCTCATGACGGTGACTCGGGATCTCGCGGAGCTCTTCCCCGACGAGTGGCGGGAGCTTCTGGAGGAGGCCACCCGCGAGCGGTTGGAAACCGACAAGGGCGAGCGACGGCGGCGGAGGGGACGCCGACATCCGCGGTAGCGGTCAACATCGCTCGATGTCCACGTGTCATTCTCGTTGAGGCGATGATCGCTTGGATGACGCCACACTGGTCGCACGGGCCCGGTTGGGAGACGGAGACGCCTTCGGGCAACTCGTAACCCGCTATCGCAGAGCGGCATACTTGGTGGCGCTCTCGGTGATCGGTCGACCGGAGGACGCGGAGGACGCGGCTCAGGAGGCGTTCCTGGTCGCGCTCGAGCGCTTGGACGATTGTCGCAGCCCGAGCCGGTTCGGAGGCTGGTTGATGACCATCGTCCGCAACCGGTCGAACAACCTCGTGCGCCGGGAGGCGTTGCGGGTGACGGACCCGATTCCGTTCAGCGCCCGTTCCGACACCCCGACGCCGGAGAGGGAGGCGGAGTTGTCGGAGTTGCGCGACGTGCTCGCGCGCGCTCTCGGCGCGCTGCCGGAGGTACAAAGGGAGATCGTGCTGCTGCACGACCTGGAGGGATGGAAGCATCGAGAAATCGCACGGCGACTGGGGATCCCCGCGGGCACGGTGCGCTCGCACCTTCACTACGCGCGCAAGGCGTTGCGCGGGATCCTCGCACCGGGGACGTGACGCGGGGGAATCGCGCGTCACCCGGGCCGCCGACACCAACGGGTAGCGAGACGGACGAATCGGACCGATGAGCAATCGAAGCGCAACAGGCGGGCATGTGGACATGGTCGACAACGAAGGAATCCCCCTCGAACCACTCGATCCGGAGTGCGCCGATCCGGGCCACTGGGCCCGGTTCCAAGCCCGGGTCATGGCGTTGGCGGGCCCGGAGCTGGCCCGGCGACGCGCGGCGCCCCAGCTGACGGTGGGCGACGTGCTGGCATCCTGGTGGAGGTTGCTGGTTCCCGCGTCGGTCGTGGCGGCCGCCGTGATGGCTTCGCTCCTCACGCGGGGCGAGGTCGCCCCAGGTGCGGAGATCGCCATAGAGGAGGCCCTGGTGGAGGGTTTCGACGATGATCCGCTGCCGGCCGTGCTGGTGGCCGACCAAGTGGACGAGGTGGCGTTCCTGGTCGCGATCGAGGGGGCCTTGAGATGACCGCGCGCGGCAATACCCGCGCGGCGGCGGGCGGCGTCCTATTCCTGATGCTCGGGGCCGGGTTCCTGCTCGGCCTCGTTTGGTCCAGGACCTCGGCCGTGCGGGCGGAGCCCACCGACCCCGCGGCCTTGGAGGCGGCGGAGGAGGCGGAGGAGGACGGCGGAAGGGAGGCCCGGCGCCGCGGATTGATCGTGGAACGCGTGGGACTCAGCGCCGATCAGAAGGTTCGGGTGGACTCCGTGGTGAGCCATTCCCGCGCCATGATGCGGCAGCTGCGCGCCGACTACCGGGCGGGGTACGGTGAGCTGATCGAGTCCGCGCGGGCCTCCATCAAGGCCGTGCTCACACCGGAACAGGCCGCCGAGTACGACGCACTGCTCTCCGACTTCGACCGCCGTCGGGCCGAGGAGGCGGAACGGGGCAGGGAGGGGGCGCCATCGGAGGCGCGCGAGCGCGGCGGCCGTGAAGGCGGCGCGCGCGACAACCGGGACGACGACGGGAGAGGAGGGGGCCGCGCAACATGGTCATACAACTTCTGAGAAACGGTGGACGGGTCCTCGGACCCTGCGCCGCCCTGCTTGTCTGGGTGGGCGCGCTCTCGGCGCAGCAACCCCTGACTCTGGACGAGGCGATCGCGAGGTCCCTCCGGGTGCACCCGTCCATGGCGCAGTCGCGCGCCGGCTTGGATAACGCGGGCGTGGCGCACCGGGCCGCCTGGGGTGGGTTTCTTCCGACCCTCAGCCTCAGCTCCGGGGCCTCGACCAACAGTAGCGAGCGGTTCGACCAGGCCACGCAGCGGACCGTCGTGGGTGCGAGCCAGAGCTACAACGCGGGATTCTCGCTGGGCTACAACATCTTCGCCGGGGGTCAGCGCTTCGCCGACATGGATCGCGCGAGGGCGGACATCGCGGTGGCCGAGGCGGATTTGGAGAACCAGCGCTTCGGCGTGATCCTGCAGACCAAGGACTTGTACTTCGGCGCGCTGCGCCAGGCCGACCTGTTGGAAGTGGCTCGGGCGAGCGTGGAGCGCGCCGAGGAGAGCCTGGCCAACACGCGCCGCCGCGCCGAATTGGGATCCGGTACCCGCTCCGACACCTTGCGGGCGCGGTTGGAGGTGGCCAACGCCCTGCAGTCCGTGCTCCAGGCGGAGGCGGCCACCCGCGCCGCGCGCTTCGCCCTCGGCCGACAGGTGGGGCTGGCGGAGCCGGTGATGCCGGAACTCCCGGACGATCTCGACCCAAGCCCTCTGGCGTTCACCGAGGAGGAGATGTTCCTCCTCGCCGAGGAGCGCTCTCCGGCCGTGCGCAGCGCCCGCGCCTCGGCCCGGGCCGCCTCGGCCGCCGCCGGCGCGTCGAGGAGTTCCCGGTTTCCGTCGCTTCGCCTCTCGTCCGGGTACAGCTGGGCGAATCGGGAAGCGGCGTTCGCCGGCGGCACGACCTCGTGGAATGTTCGCGTCTCGGGCAGCTACAACCTGTTCGACGGCTTCAACCGCGACCAGAACATCGCGCGCGCCGAGAATCAGGAACGCGTCGCCTTCGTACAGGAGGAGGATGCCAGACGGGGCGCGCGCGCCCAGCTGGACGGAGCCCTGTTCGCGTTGCGGACCTCGGAGCGGGCCATCGCCCTCGCCATCGAGGCGAGAGACGTGGCCGGGGAGGATCTCCGCGTCGTGCAGCAGCGCTTCGACCTTTCGGTTGCGACGATTCTCGACCTGATTACGAGTCAGATCGCCCTCGTGGAGGCCGAGTCCGGTCTGGTTACGGCGCGATACGACTACGCGGTCGCGCGTGCGCAACTGGAGGCGATTCTGGGGAGCGAACTGTGAGCCGACCTGTCATTCAAACGTTGGAGCTGACCAAGCACTACGTCCTTGGGGCGGAAACCGTCCGTGCCCTGCACCGCGTCGACGTCGAGATCGAACGGGGAGAGTTCGTCGCGATCATGGGACCCTCGGGCAGCGGCAAATCCACCTTCATGAACCTGATCGGCTGCCTGGACACGCCGACGCGCGGGCAGTACTGGCTGAACGAGCAGCTGGTGAGCGAGCTGAGCGACGATCAACTCGCCCACGTCCGCAACCGCGAGATCGGGTTCGTCTTCCAGACCTTCAACCTGCTGCCCCGCGCCACCGCGCTGCACAACGTGGAGCTTCCGCTCATCTACGCCGGCGTGTCCGCGCGAGACCGGCGGGAACGAGCCCGCGGAGCCCTGGAGACCGTGGGCCTCGCGTCGCGCATCGACCACCGTCCGCCGGAGCTCTCGGGCGGTCAGCGGCAACGCGTCGCGGTCGCGCGCGCGCTGGTGAACGAGCCCGCCATCCTGCTCGCCGACGAGCCCACGGGCAACTTGGACTCCACCACCAGCGAGGAGATCATGTCGGTCTTCGAAGAGCTGCACCGACAGGGGCAGACCATCATTCTGGTAACCCACGAGCGCGACATCGCCCAATACGCCCAGCGTCAGATTCACCTGCGCGACGGGCGGGTCGAGCGCGACTTCCTGAACGAGCGCCTGATGGCCGCAACCGTCTGACCGACGACCCCAATGCCCGTGACGCCGGATTCCGCGGAGAGGAAATGAACGTGAGTACGAGAGCACTGAAGTACGGAGGCAGGAGTTTGACGGCGTTGCTGCTGTTGGTTGCCTGCAACGGCGCCGACCCGTCGGAAGAGACGCCTGGCGTCACGACCATGCCCGCCCTGCGCGCCGACCTGCGTCTGGTGGCCGAGGCCACGGGGCTCATGGAGCCCGTGCGCACGGTGGAGGTGAAGTCCAAGGCCTCCGGCGAGATTCTGCGCCTGCACGTCGACACGGGCGACGAGCTCGAGCCCGGGGCGCTGCTGGCGGAGATCGACCCGCGCGACGTGCGCAACGACTTCAACCAGACCGAGGCCGACCTCAACGTGGCCCAGGCACGCGTTGAGATCTCCAACGCCCAGCTGGAGCGCTCCCGCCTGCTCCGCGAAGCCGGAGTCATTACCGAGCAGGAACACGAGTCGGCCAACCTGGACTTCGCGAACGCGCGGGCGAACCTGGTCAAGGCCACCACCAGCAAGGAGTTGGCCGAGCTGCGCCTGAGCGACGTGACCATCCGCGCGCCGATGGCCGGCACGATCATCCAGAAGAACGTGGAGGAGGGTCAGGTCATCCAGTCGGCGTCGCAGAACGTCTCGGGCGGCACCACCCTCTTCATGATGGCGAACTTGGACGAGATGCAGGTGCGCACGTTGGTGGACGAGACCGATGTCGGGCAGATCTCGGACGGTTTGAGCGCCACGGTGACGGTCGAAGCCTTCCCGGGACAGACCTTCCAGGGAACCGTCGACAAGATCGAACCGCAGGCGGAGGTCCAGCAGAACGTGACCATGTTCGCGGTGATCGTGACGATCGACAACCGGGGTGGCCTGCTCAAGCCCGGCATGAACGCGGAGGTCGAGATTCTGGTCGCCGAGCGCCCGAACGCGCTGCTCATTCCCAACAACGCGCTCGTGCAATTCCAGGAGATGGCGCCCGCGGCCATGGTGCTCGGGATGGAGCCCGACGCGATCGAAATGGACCGGTCGGTGTTCGCGGAACTGCGCGCCTCGTTGCCCGGAGGTGGGCTCGAAGCGTCGGGTGGAATGGCCGCGGCCCCCGGTGGCGGGCCCGAGGGTGGGATGACTCCCGGCCAAGGGCCAATGGCCGGGGGCAACGGAAGCGCCCGCATGCGGGCGCTTCGCGAGCAGCTGGCGAGCGGCGAGATCTCGCGGGATGAGATGCGCGAGCGGATGATGGGGGCGCGGACCGGGAGCGGTGGGGGCGCGGGTACGGGGATGGGCGCCCCCCCCGGAATGGGTGCCGGCACCCCTGGGCGTGGGCCGGATGGAGCCGCCGGAGGGGGACGCGCGCGCATGGGACGCATGGGAGCGGGCTCCGACAGCGCCGGAATGAGCATGGGAGCGGGCCCCGACGGCGCCGGAATGAGCATGGGCGCGGGTGCCGGGAGAGGCGCCGGGATGGGCATGGAAACCGGTCAGGGCGGGATGGATGGCATGGGTGCCGGCATGGGGTCGCCCGAAGGCCGCGCGGAACGGGAGGGCGCCCCTCGGCCGGCGATCACGTTCGTGGTGTCCGCCGACGGCTCCATAGAGCCGCGCCCCATCCTGATCGGCGTCAACGACTGGGACAACACCGAGGTGTTGGCCGGGCTCGAGGAGGGGGAGGAGGTCGCGTTGATCGGTGCGGCGCAGCTTCAGGCGCAGCAGCAGGAGTTCGTCAACCGCATACGCGAGCGGATGGGTGGAAGCCCGTTTGGAGGCGGTGCGCCCCGTGGCGGTCGCCGTTGAGGCGGCCCGGAGATCCAAAATGCTGATCAAGGAAATCGTCGTCGTCGCCATGCAGGCCATCAGGGTGAACGCGCTGCGCTCCTTCCTCACCACGCTGGGCATCATCATCGGCGTGGCGGCGGTGATCGCCATGGTGTCCCTCGGGGAGGGCGCGCAACGGAGGGTGGAGGAGCAGATCCAGTCGATGGGCACCAACGTGCTCACCATCCGCCCCGGACAGAGCATGTTCGGGGGTATTCGCGACGGAGGCGCGCGCGCCCGTCTCTACGACGACGACGCCGAGGCGCTGCGCGCCCAAACGACGGGATCGCTTCTCATCGCCCCGGAAATCCAACAGCGTCAACAGATTTCCTACCTGAGGTGGAACTCGAGCAACGAGGTTCTGGGCACTTGGCCCGAGTATCTGGAGGTTCAGAACATCGAGCTCGCGCTGGGCAGAATGTTCGACGAGGGGGAGGTGCAGGGTCGTCGTCGGGTCGCCGTGGTGGGGTCGGAGATCCCCAACGAGCTGGAGACGCCCGCCGCTCTGCTGGTGGGGCGCACGGTTCAGATCCGCGGGATCCCCTTCGAGGTCATCGGCGTGCTCGAGGAGCAGGGCGAGTCGAGTCCCTGGTCGCAGCCGGACGAGCGCGTCTACATCCCCCTGAGCACGGCCCAGTACCGGGTCTTCGGGGGGCGCGACCGGCTCAACTCCATCAGCGTCAAGGTCGTGGACGAGGGCGCCATGGATGCGGCCTACGCCGACATCGACCGCATTCTGCGACGCGAGCACCGGATCCCGCCGGGCGAGGACGCCGACTTCTCGATCCGCAATTCCGCGCAGCTGCTCGAGTCGTTCAGCGAGACCCAGCAGACCTTCACCTACCTGCTGGGCGGCATCGCGGCGATCAGCCTGCTGGTGGGGGGGATCGGCATCATGAACATCATGCTGGTGAGCGTCACCGAACGCACCCGCGAGATCGGGATCCGCAAGGCCATGGGAGCCACCCGATTGAACATCCTGCTGCAGTTCATCATCGAATCGCTCGTGCTGTGCACGCTGGGCGGGATGCTGGGCGTGGCCGCGGGCGTCGGCAGCGCCGAGCTGCTCTCGAACACGGCGGGCTGGGAGACGGCCATCGCGCCCTCGGCGGTTGCGGTGGCGCTGCTCTTCTCGGCCGCGATCGGCCTGTTCTTCGGGATCTGGCCCGCGCGCCGGGCCGCGTTGCTCGACCCGATCGACTCGCTCAGGTACGAGTAGGCCAACGCGGGCGGGAGTTCCGCGCGCCGCCGTGCCGCTACGGTCGGGGCAGCGTGATCACCAGGGTGGTGTCGCCGCGCACGACCCGCATCTCCGGGCGGCCACGGCGGACAAGGCGGCCCAGCCGGACGCGGAATGCCCTCAGGTCGCCGACCGGCTCGCCCCCGACGTCGACGATCACGTCGCCGGGGGCGAGGCCGGCCCGGCTGGCGGGGCTTCCCTCCACGACCTGAACGACGCGCAGTCGTCCAACCTCCTCGCCGCGGGAGCCGCTCGTCGAGTCCGGTGCCATTTCCTCCAGCTCGGCTCCCGCCACGAAGCGGCCACCCAGCAGGTGGGGCGACCGGAAACGAACGCCCGGAGGGGGGCGCCCCGGACCTCCCCGTTCACCGCCCCTTCCGTCGACCACGACCCGTGGGCGCCCGGGTGGCCTGGGGCGGCCTCCGCGCTCAATCCCCGCCTCGCCGACCGAATCCCCGACGCGATCCGGGGGCGGACCCGATGGCGGTCGGGGGCCGAAGCGCTGGGCGCGCATCGCCTCGCGGGTCCGTTCCACCACTTCGCGCGACCGTTCCATGACCTCGCGTGAGCGCTCCACGGCTTCGCGCGCGCGCTCCATCGCCTCGGCGCGCGCCTCCCGCCCACCCGCCGTCGCGGCGTTCCGGTCGAGCGCCCGCCGCGCGGCCTCCAAGGTCCCACGCGACCAGGTGGCGTGGCTCCACGCGGTGTCGGGCCAGGTGGCGGCCGACAAGAGCGAATCCACCATGCCGAGGATCTGGGAGCGCACCGAATCGACGCGCGCCGTGAACTCCTCCATGGTCGCGGAGTCCATGGGTCCGGGCCGCGTGCCGGCGATCACGCGCAGGGTTCGTTCCCGGTCCCCGCGCAGCACGCCGAGCTCGACGGGGAGTCCGGGACGGAGGCGTTCGCCCAACTCGATGAAGGCGTCCGTCGAGACGTCCACGCCGTCCAAGCGGAGAAGGACGTCGAACGGACGCACGCCCGCCCGTTGGGCGGGGCTACCGCGATCCACCCTCACGATCATCACGCGGGTGGAACCGTCGGGCAGCGCGCGCCCTTCGACCTGTATGCCAATCCAGCCGACTTCCTCCGGCGGCACATCGACCTGCGCCTCCATTCCCAGGGGAAGAAGCGCAAGCATGAGCGGCGCGACCGGGGCGAAACGCAAACGCGACATGACCAGACTAGAATCCGCCGGTCGAGGCGAAGAGCGCGTTCAGCGCCGCCTCGCGCTCCGCCACCGCGCTCACCAGGAATCCGTTCAGGAACGGATCGTCGGGCGCCTCCTGGACCGCCGCCTGACCCATGGCCAGCATCGCGTCGAGGACCGCCAGCCGGCGGGGGTCCATGGACGCGTCGGTTTCCGGACCGCGGGTCAGCGACCGGTAGCGCAGCACGGCGTCCCGGTACTGCTGTTCGGTCAAGCGCACGACTTGCGCCGCCTCCTCGAGGGTCGTGCCCTCCTCGATAACGAGCGCCGCCGGGGACAGGTCGCCGAGCGGCGCTTCGCCCGTCGCGTCCCGTGCGTCACGGGACCGCGCGCCCCATTCCGCCGGCGCCAACACCGCGCCCGACAGTCCGCCGGCAAGGAAGAGCACGACCGCGGCCGCGGCGCGCATCCAGCCGCGCCGGCCGTCGATTAGGCGGATGGCCGCATCCGCCGGAACGGCTCCGAGCAGAAGCTTCTCCCGTTCCAGCCGCGCCTTCAGGGCCGGCCAGTCCCCGGGCGCGGGCCGCAGGTCAGGCAGCGAACCCAAGGCCTCCGTCTGCTCGCGCAGCAGCTCCAGCTCCCGGGCGCACTCCGGGCAATCCGTCAGATGCCGCCGCTCGCTTCGGGAGGGTGTTTCGTCCACCAGGCGGGCCAGCGCCTCCAAACTCAGGTGCTCCATGCTTTCCGCTCCTGTTCATGTCCGGGTTCGTGAACCGACCCCAGCCATTGTCTCATTTTCGCCCGCGCCTTGAAGAGCTGCGACTTGGAGGTGCCCGCGGTCACGCCCATCATCTCACCGATGTCCCGATGCGTGTAGCCCTCCACGTCGTGCAGGATCAACACGCGCCGCATTCGCTCCGGCAGCCGGTCCAGCGCCTCCTCCAGCCGCTGCGCCAACAGCGGGTCGCCAGGCGGGGAGCGCGCCGGCACCGCGTCCGGAATCGGCACCTCCCGATCCTGCCGGGTGCCCTCCCGGCGCCTCGCCTGGAGCGCCGCGTTGACCGCGATGCGATGAAGCCAGGTCGAGAACCTGGATTCGCCACGGAAGGTCGGAAGCGCGCGGATGGCGCGCACCCAGGTCTCCTGGGCGTAGTCCTGGGCGGTATGGTCGTCCCCGGCGATTCGGCGCACCACGGCGTACACGCGAGGGCTGTAGCGGTCATACAGCGACCGCACCGCCCGAGCGTCGCCCTCGCTCGCCCTGCGGATCACGTGGGATTCGTCCATCCCCCCGTCCGTCGGCACCCGCTCGTCGCGAAGCGCGAACATCTTCTGTGATCGGTTCATTCGGGTTGTACCCAGACCTGTTCCGGCGTCCCGAACCACAAACGTTGGACGTGTTGCCGCCTCGGTTGGTTGCCTGTATGCTTGCGCGCGCATCGGAACGCGCGCGATGCCTGGGAGCGCCCATCGACGGCGATGGGCGGCGGACCGATCGCGCATCCGGGCGGCGCGGAGGCGGGGTCGATGTCCGCGAGCGCCCGCGCGGCTCGGAGACCGGCGCCAATGTTCCCTCAATCCTAAGGACCCAGCACATTGAACGCGATTCCGTGGAGGGCGCGGGGCGCCAGTCATCTGGAGTGCACTTGGACCGGCGCGACCTTTGACGGCGAACAGCTGATGGGCCTGTCGCCCGCCGGCAAGCCCCTGTTCGCGCGCTACGACCTGGATGTCATCCGGCGCCACTTCCGCCCGGGGGACCTGGCCGGACGGCGTCCGGACCTGTGGCGCTACGAGGAGGTGCTGCCCGTGCGCGCGCCCGAGTGTCGGCTGTCGCTCGGCGAGGGCTGGACGCCGCTCACGGACGCGCCGAGGCTGGCCAAACGCCACGGCGTGAGGCGCCTCTGGGTGAAGAACGAGGGGTTGAACCCCACGGGCAGCTTCAAGGACCGCGGGTTGTCGCTGGCGGTGTCGCGCGCCAAGGAGCTGGGCGCGAAGGAGCTGGCGATTCCCTCCGCGGGCAACGCGGGCAGCGCCGCCGCCGCCTACGGCGCCGCCGCGGGACTCCCGGTGCACGTCGTGGCGCCGCGCGACACGCCCGCGCCCATCGTCGAGGAGATCCGGGGGCTTGGCGCCGACCTGGTGTTGATGGATGGCCTCATCACCGACTGCGGGCGCGTGGTGCGGGAGGGGGCCGAACAGCGGGGATGGTGGGACCTCTCGACCCTCAAGGAGCCGTATCGCGTCGAAGGCAAGAAGACCATGGGCTACGAGCTCTTCGAACAGCTCGGGTTCCGGTTGCCCGACGCGGTCATCTACCCCACGGGCGGAGGCACGGGGCTGATCGGCATGTGGAAGGCGTTCGAGGAGATGGAGCGGATGGGTTGGATCGGGAGCGAGCGCCCGAAGATGTTTTCGGTTCAGGCCACCGGCTGCGCGCCGGTGGTGCGGGCTTGGCGGGAGGGCGCGGAGGCGGCCCGACACTGGGACGACGCCAAGACGTACGCGGCCGGGCTGCGGGTGCCGGCGGCCGTCGGCGACTTCCTGATGCTGCGCGCGATCCGCGATTCGGGGGGTGGGGCGGTGGCGATCGAGGACGCGGCGATGGCGGAGTCGGTGCGGGTCATGGGGGAATGCACGGGGATCTTCGCGTGCCCCGAGGGGGGAGCCGTGCTGGCCGCCGTGCCCGAGCTGATGCGCATGGGGTTGCTCTCCGAAGACGACGAGACGGTTCTCTTCAATACCGGAAGCGGGTTGAAGTACGTGGGCGGCGGCCCCGTGGTGTCCGGGTGAACCCAATGGCATGCGGGACGCGGGCGAGTCGACGCTTCGGCGCCGACGCGGGTCCGTGGGGTCGAGCCATCGGTCGGTTCCCGTCCCAGGCGGTTGAGCCTCGGGGGCGGCGCGATTCGGTTCGTGGAAGGATGCGCGGACGCACCCTCAACGCGCATTCGCGAAGCGGTAGTAGAGGGCGGGCAGGGGAACGATGCGCGTGCGCGGCGGGCGTTCGTCCAGTGGGTCGGGGCGGCGCATGGCGAGCGCGCGGTTGAGGTTGAGCTCGACTCCGGTGGCATGGCGGTCGAGCGCGCGCCAGTCCACGCCCGCCGGTGCCCGCGCGATCAGGGCGAACCCGGCCCGCTGATCGGCGGGGAAGGCGGCGACGCCCCACAGCCCGGCGCCGGCGAAGCCGCGCAGGTCGCCGCCGCCTAGGTATTGCTTCCCGGTGACCGCCACCGAGAGGTCGCGTCCCGAGAAGGTCCCGAGCGCCAGCTCCACCGCTCGGTTGCCGGACTCGTATTCGAAGACCAGGGAGATGAAGGCGCTGCCGCCCAGGGTGAGGCCGTAGCGGTAGGTCGGGGGCTCCTCGGTCGAACCGGTTCCCACCTGGTCGGCGGCCAAGGGTGCGTCCACCACACCGGCCTCGGGAGCCGGAACCCGCGCGAGCAGCGCGCCGGGCGCGACGACGGCGAACCCCGCCGGCACCAGTGCCGCGAGCAGCGTGAATCCGCCCGAGCACCGGAAGCGGCGGGGCGCCGGGCCGGCGGCGGTTCGGATCACGGTAGACCGGCGCGCAACCCCACGTGGAAGCTCCGCCCGGGGCCGGGCTCGTTGTAGCGGCGCCCGAACGCGTTCACCACCACCGACGCGGTGTAGAGCCGGTCGAAGACGTTGGCGACGCCCGCCACCGGTGCCACCTCGAGCGCTCCGACGCGCACCGGATCGAGCTCGAACCGCGCGTCCAGGAGCTGGTAGGCGTTGGTTTCGGCGGTGTTGACGTCGTTGACGGGGATGGCCGCCACGCGCGTCATGCGCAGCTCGGCGAACCAGCCCGGCCGGTCCAGGGAGGCGATGGCTTCCGTGCGGTGGGGGGCGAGCCCCGGGATTCTGTTGCCGCCGTAGTCGTTGCCATCCACCACGTAATCGTCGAAGACGGCGTCGGTGTAGCTGTGGGTCGCCCGCAGGGATGCCCCGCCCCCCAGTGCGAGGGTGAGGGCGATCTCGAACCCCTGGTGCGTGGCGGAGCCGGCGTTCGCGTAGAAGGTGCGGTCGATGTCGGGCACTTCGATGGGCACCAAGGCATCCGTGACGCCGGTGCGGAAGACGCTCAGCTCGTGGGCGAACGAGCTCCCGATCACGCCGCGCGCGCCCACCTCCACGCTCACGCTGCGCTGCGGATTCAGCTCCGGGTTGAAGCCCCCCCGTCCGCTGGGATCGTTGGCCAGCTCGGTGGTGGTGGGGCTCTCGAAGGAGGTGCCGACGGTCGCGAACAGGCCCACGGGCGGGGCGGCCGCCACATGCAGCCCGATGGACGGGCTAATGGCGTCCATCAAGCGGTTTCCGGAGTCGTCGCCGTTGGACGGGAAGCCGTCGTCCACGGAAAAGGACAGCCGGTCGTACCGCACGCCGCCGACCAGCCGCGCCCGTCCGCCCATCCGCAGATTGCCCTGGCCGAAGAAGGCGAGGGTGCGGACGTTCTCGAGCTGGTCGAGCCTCAGGTCGGAGCGCTCGCCTCCGTCGTTGCCGTGGTTCCGCCGGTCGTCGCGCTGGAGGGCGAGTTCGCCGCCCAGGTTCCAAGCGAGCTGCCCCGATGCCCCGGCCTGTCCTTGGAGCGCGGCGCGGGCGCCCGCCGCGGTGCGCTTGAGGTCGATGACCGCGGAGGGAATGGGGTTGTCGAGGTTGCGGAAGAGACCCCACGCGGAGACGTCCGCCTCGCCGCCGCCGGCCGGTCCGGTCCACGTGAGCCCAAGCTGTCCTTGGGTGACCTTCTTGTGGGTTTGCTGGAAGATGCTACCCGTATGCGAGCGCCGGTCGCCGATCGCCATCAGCGAATCGTTGAGCGAGCCGGGGTTCTCGCCGTCCAGATTGGCGAGGTTGGCCGTGACCACCATCTCGCCGTCCGCCACGGCCGAGCGCAGTTGGCCGTTCAGGTGCAGGCGGCGCGCGCCTCCATACAGGGAGCCGTCGTCGGCGATGGGGTTGACGCGAAAGCCGTCGTAGTTGAACCGGGACACGCTCAGGAGGTATTCGCGGTCGCCCGAGACCCCGTTGGCGGTGGCTTGGAGCCGGCTCATGCCGTTGCTCCCGACGATGGTCGAGAAATCCTGGCGGAAGGGCTGGTCGGCCGCGCGCCGGGTCTCGAAGCGCAGCACGCCGCCCGCGCCGTTGCCGTAGGCGGACGAGCCCGGTCCGCGCAGCGCCTCCACCCGACCAAGGGTGCCAAGGTCGAGGTGGTCGAGGGTCGATTGGCCGTCCGGCAGGGTGGCGGGAATCCCGTCCACCAGCACCGTCACCCCGCGCACTCCGAACTGGGAGCGGGCGCCGAAACCGCGGATGGAGATGCGCTCGCCCACCGCCGAGTTGTAGCGGTTCTGCACCTGCACGCCGGGCAACCCCGCGAGCGCCTCCTCGATGGAGAGACCCGCCTTCCCGCGCGTGAGCGCCGATTCGCCCAGCACGGAGACCGCGAAGGGGACCTCGCCCAGCAGGATGGGGGTGCGCAGCACCGAGACCTCGATCGAGTCGAGGGGAATCACCGCGGCCGAGTCGGGCTCCTGGGCGGCGAGTGGCGCCGGGGCGCGCAACGCCGCGAGCACCATCAGCGGCAGCATGGGGACTCCCCGGGCGAATCCGCCCGTGCTCCGAGGGCGGCGTGGCGCCGGGTCGGCAACGCGCCCCCCCGGCCCGGTGGTGGAGGGATCGGGCCGGAGGGCGACGCCGAGCGAAGCGAACCCGCGCGGCGTCGTCCGATTTCCGCGCCCTCCGCTGGATGCGTCGAGGGTGTGGGCGCGCGCGTTCGTCGTGGGAGGGAGATCGACTGCGTGTCTCATCGGGGAGGCGCTCGGGTGGGGAGGGGCGGCGTCGTGTGGGCCGGCAAGGCGGTGCGGGCGCGGGGCCCGCCGATGTTCGCGGGGAGTTTGTCCACGGGCTCCTCGAGGCTGGCGCGCGATCCGCGATTCGCCGGTAATGATATCACCTCAGCTTTGGATGTACACCGTCAGGAACACGGCGTGGCCGGCTTCCTCCAAGACGAGGGTTTCGCGCCCGGTCACCCCGTTCGGCGTCGCCGCTTCGACCGAGACGGTGGGCCCCACCGGCACCCGGCAGAAGAGGAAGCGGCCATCGGAGCCGGTGACCGCCTCGTATTCGCCCACCTGCTCCTCGATGCCCACCAGGCCCGCCGCCGGGTCGCCACCGCCGCGCGGGGAGCCGGTGCTGCTCGGGCCGGAGGTGTGGATGTCCCAGCCGCTCCAAGTGGCGGTCACGGTGGCCCCTTCCACGGGCGCCGAGGTTGCGCCGTCCAACAGCCGGCCGGCGAGCACGGCCGTCCCCTCCACCGCCTCCGCGTCCGCGCAGGCGTCGCGCAGCACCTCGCGCCGGGATGGAGCGAGCAACCGCAGCGCGGCGATTTCGCCGCGGCGCACCTCCACGTCCACGGGCTCGGGTGCGAAGCCCACCTCGTCGAGCGCGGGGTGGTGGTACGCGATCCGGTACACGCCCTCGGTCAGGCCGGTGAGCCGGTAGCGGCCATCGGAGTCGGTGACGGCGGAGTGTTCGGTGCCGTCGGCGAACACCCGCGCCCCTTCGAGCCCGCGGGTGTGCAGGGAATCCAGCACCGATCCCTCGATGGTCCCGGTCTCGGCCTCGACCAAGGTCTCTCCCCGCGGGGTCAGGATGCGCATGACCACCGCGCCCGTCTCGCGGATGCCCGCCAGGAAGCGCTCCGGGATGTTGGTGAAGGGATTGGGTCGCATGCCGGGGCGGGGCATGCGGATGTACCACTCGCGCACCACCCAGGTCCCGTTGGGGAGTCCCGCGAACACGACCCTGCCACCGAGATGGCGCGAACGCAGGTCGGCGTCCAGATCCGCGTAGGCGTACTCCAGCCACTGCAGCTCCGAGGACTCCGGCTCCAGCCACATGACGCCCCGGATGTCGACGCGCCCGCGCCGTCCATCCACGGGTTCGAACGCCAGGCCGATGAGGCCATCGGATTCATCCTCGCCCTCGCGCACGCGCAGGCAGTGTCTGTCGAGGAAGGCGTCCGAGAGCATCACGTTGGCGTCGGGGGCGTAGTACATGGTGCCCTCGTCCTCCTCCTGAACGAAGCCGTTCGCCATCAGCTCCTCGACGGGCCGCGACACGAAGGTCTGGCGTTGCATGAGATCGCTGAAGTTGCGCCGCTCGTTCCGCACGGTGCGGGCGTCGGTGTCCAGATCCCGCTCGTACCTCATGGTGACGTAGCGGAAGACGGACGTCTCGTCGGTGAAGGCCGCCGCCGCGAGCGCCTTGCGCGCCTCCTCCCACACCCGCGAGACGTCGAGCCCGCCCTCCGGGCGCAGCACGCAGCGGCGCTCGCCCTCGACGGTGATGTTGGTGAGCGTGATCGCCCGCACGGGAACCACCATGTCGTGGAACACGGCGGCTCCGGGAGCCAGCTCCAGTGGCGGGGAGGTCGTGCTGGCGTACCCGATGCGGTCGGCGCGCAGGGTGTAGACGCCGGCTCGGGGCGCGCGCAGGGTGAAGGCGCCAAGGTCGTTGGTGAGGATGCGCCCCGCTTGGCCGCCGTCCGCGTCGACCAGCACGATCATCGCACCGGGCAGGGGCGTGCCGGCGCCCTCCTCCACCACGCGTCCGCGCACGATCTGCGCGCTGGCCGGGGGAGCGGCCGCGGCCCAGACGACCACCAACCAGGCGGTCAGCGCAATGCCGTGGACGCGGCCCCCCGTCCATCGAGGGCGGCGACGCGATGGGCTGGAGCGGTTGCGCCCCGAGTGGCCCCGCCGCGGGCTCGGAGCGGTCGGCGCGCCGACCGGGTACCGTTGGTGTGCCGTCATGGTGGACATCCTCCTGGCGGATTGCGCGGCGTTCGCGGTCGCTGAAACGGTGGCCACCAAGACGGTTCCGGTGGTGGACCCCGTGTCCGCGGGGCTTCCCGCGACGCGTTACCGCGACCCGGTCCCTCTCCCTATATTCACTCAATTCGCCCGTTGTTTCGCTGAGCGCAGGAGGTCCCGGATGTTCGGCCCGCCCCATGCATCGTTACGCCATGGCTCCCCACGCGTCCACTCCGTGGGGCCGCCGGCCCTGTTGCTGGCCGCCGCGGCCGTGTGCGCGTCGCCGCTCGCGGCGCAGCAACGCGGCTTCCAGCCCACCGACTACTACGACATCGTGGGTGTTTCGGAGCCGGCCATGTCGCCCACGGGCGCGTACGTCGCCTTCACGGTCACGCGCGTGGTCGAGGAGGAGAACCGGCGCCACCGGGAGGTGTGGCTGCAGCCTCTCTCCGACGGCAGACCCGACGGCGCGGCGATCCGCTTTTCCGACCCGACCTCGGAGGCGAGCGATCCGCGCTGGTCGCCGGACGGCCGCCTGCTCTCGTTCCGCTCCCGTCGGGGCGACGACCCGAACCCGATCTGGTTCCTGCGGGTGGATGGGCCGGGTGGCGAGGCCTTCCACATCGAGGGCGTGGAGGGCGCGCCGGTGTGGTCGCCGGACGGCGGCAGCATCGCCTTCACGCGCGCGCCCGAGTCCGACGGGGAGGCGGACGACGCGAACCGCGGGATCGCGCCCGACGCGGTCACGACCACGCTGGACGCCGAGCGCTTCGACGGCCATGTCATCACCGCCATGCGCTACAAGCGCGACGGCGTGCATCCGCTGCTTCCGCACCCCTCCCTGCGCGACAAGACCCAGCTGTTCGTGGTGTCGGCCGAAGGCGGCACCGCGCGCCGCATGACCGACCTTCCGTTCGACGTGGGCGGCATCGCCTGGTCGGCGGATGGCCGGCGCATCTACTTCACGGGCGATGAACGGGAGGACGACGAGTACAACGTCGACAACACCGGCGACATCTGGTCGGTGGCGGTGGAGGGCGGGTCGGTTCGCCGCCTCACCACCAACCCCGGTGGCGAGTCGGCGCCGGCGCTGTCGCCGGACGGCGGCTCCATCGCCTTTCTGTCGAACCCCGCGCGCGGGGAGCAGTCCGACATCATGGTGCGGGAGGTGGGGTCGGATGGCAGCATGCGGGGCCCGCCCGTGAACCTCACCGCGGGTTGGGACCTGCGCCCCGGCGCGCCCACATGGTCGCGGGATGGCCGCGAGATCCGCTTCTCCGCCGGTATCGGCGGCAATTCCCACCTGTTCGCCGTCCCGGCGGCGGGGGGTGGGATCCGGCAGGTTACGGCGGGCGATCGCCGGCTGGCGGGGTTCTCGTTCACGTCCGACGACCAGGTGGTGGCCTTCACCGCCACGGACGCGGTGACGCCGGCGGAGCTCTACGTGGCCGCCGGCGACGGCTCCACGGAACAGAAGGCGACCGGATTCAACGATGACTGGCTCTCGCGCGTCACCCTCATGCCCGCGGAGCGCATCGCGTGGACGATGGAGGACGGCGTCGAGGTCGAGGGCTGGGTGGTGCGCCCGGTCGACGAGGTTCCGGGTCGCGGCTACCCGATGGTGCTCAAGATCCACGGTGGGCCACACAGCGCGTACGGGAACACCTTCTTCCCGACCTTCCACGCGCTCTCCGCCGCCGGCTTCTACGTCCTCTACACCAACCCGCGCGGTTCCTCCGGGTACGGGCACGCCTTCCAGTACGCCACGCTCGGTCAATGGGGCATCCTCGACCGCGAGGACTACCTGGCCGGCGTGGACGCCGCGCTGGCGGCCTATCCCGCCATCGATCCGCAACGCCTGGGCGTTTCGGGCGGGAGCTACGGGGGGTTCATGTCGAACTGGCTCACGGCCACCACCGATCGCTTCGCCGCCTCCGCCTCGAGCCGTTCGATCACCAACTGGGAAAGCTGGTGGGGCACCTCGGACGCCCAGGGGCTCACGGAGTTCGAGTTCGGGGGGACCCCGTGGGAGGAACGGGATCTGTACCGTCGCCTGTCCCCCATCTCCTATGTCGAGAACGTGACCGCGCCCACCCTGCTCATTCACTCCGAGTACGACTGGCGCACGCCGATGCCCGACGCCGAACAGTGGTTCATGTCGCTCAGGAAGCTGCGCGTTCCGGTGGAGCTGGTCCGTTATCCCCGTTCCAGCCACGGTCTCTCGCGCACGGGAGAGCCTTGGTTGCTGGTGGACCGGTTGGAGCGCATCCGCAGCTGGATGGTGCACTGGCTGATCGAGGAGGGCGAGACCGTGACCAGCCAGCGCCGGTAGCCTCCGAAGGGCATGGCCCGATCGCCGAAGCCGGGCAGGGAATGAGCGTGTTCGAAGGCGGAGTGGCATGCGGTGGCGACGCCGGGGGCGTGGGGCCGCCGTCTCCGGGGGGCGAGGGCGAACATGATCCCGGCCCGCCCGCACCCGCTGCCGGCGCATGGGCCGATCCCGCGCGCATCCTCGGGGCGCCTCCCGCACGGGCCAACGACGGGCGGCGCATCGGCGTCTCGAGGGATGGGCGTCCCATCCACGGCTTCCGGTTCGGCGCCGGACCCCTGCGCGTGAGCCTGCTCGGGGGGTGCCACGCCGACGAGCCCGTGGGACCGGCGCTGCTCGCGAGGTTGTGCGGGTGGCTGGAGGGGCTGGCTCCGGGCCATCCGATGCTCGCGCGCTTCGAGTGGTGGATCGTGCCGCACGTGAATCCCGACGGGGCGGAGCGCAACCGGGCGTGGCGGAGCGACGGGCTCGACTTCGAGTTGGGGGAATACCTTGCGCACGTGGTGCGCGAGCTTCCCGGCGACGACATCGAGTTCGGATTCCCCGTCGACGCGGACGATGTCGGGGCCAGACCCGAGAACCGGGCGGTCTTCGAGTGGTGGAGGGGCGCCGGCGGCGCCTTCGACCTGCACGTCTCGCTGCACGGGATGGGGTTCTCGTCGGGACCCTGGTTCCTCATCGACCCCCACTGGATCGACCGCACGCGCCGGCTGCGCACGCGTTGCGCGCGGATGGCGCGCGACTTGGGATACCGTCCGCACGACGTGGAGCGGGAGGGTGAGAAGGGCTTCACGCGCATCGCGCCCGGCTTCTGCACGCGTCCGAGCCACCACGCCATGCGCGCGCACTTCCTCGCGCTGGGCGACGAGGTCACGGCGGGGCGTTTCCGCCCCAGCTCGATGGAGGCGGTGCGCTCGCTGGGAGGCGACACGCTCACCCTGGTGACGGAGATGCCGTTGTTTCTGACGCCGGGCGCCGGCGTGACCTTGGGTCCTCCCGATCCGGTCGCGGAGCGGTGGAAGGTCCGCATCGAGAAGTGGCGGGCGAATCTGAAGGCCGGGCGGCGCTCGCCCGCGGAGGTGACCCGCTCGGGCGCGCGCCTCGGGCTTCGGCCCATGCCCGTCGAACACCAGATGAGGCTGCAGTGGGCGCTTGTGGAGGCCGGCCTGGAGACGGTCGCCGCGCATCGGGGCGCATGATGGCGACCGGCGCTCCCGGGTGCGCGGGCGTTGGGTCGGACCCGCCGGCCGACACGGTCGAGCCAACGGCCGACGTCTTCCGCGCGCGCCGGGCCCGGGTGCTCGACGGGCTGGAACGCGCGGCCATGGTCCTCCCGGCCGCGGCGGACGCGTGCCGGCGAGGCGCCGACCCGTCCCCGTACCGCCCGGACTCCGAGTTCTTCTATCTAACCGGCTTCACCGAGCCGGGGAGCGTCCTCCTCCTGCGCGGATTCGCGGACTCCAGGCGCTCGGTGCTCTTCCTGCGCCCGCGCGACCCGACCGCGGAGCTCTGGGGCGGCCGGCGACTCGGCCCCGAGTCGGCTTCGGAGCGGCTGGGCGTGGATGCCGCCCATCCCTTGGACGCGCTCGAGCGGGAGCTGGGCGTCCTGCTCGAAGGGGCGAGCCACGTCTTCTTCCGATTGGGGTCGGATCCCTGGGTGGACCGGCTGGTGCGGGGCGCGTTGGCGCATGCCCGCGCCCGCGGCGCGCGCCGGGGCGCGGGTCCCCGCGGCGTCATTGATCCGGGCGCGGTTCTGGACGAGATGCGACTGCGCAAGGACGCCACGGAAGTGGAGGCGCTGCGCCGGGCGGCCGCGCTCACGATGGCCGGACACCGGGCCCTCGCCGGAGCGCTCGCGCCCGGTGAGGGGGAGTGGCGGCTGCAGGCCGCCATCGAGGGGGTGTTTCGCCGCCGGGGGGGCGCGACTCCCGCCTATCCGTCCATCATCGCGTCCGGTGCCAACGCGTGCGTGCTCCACTACGCCGCGAACCGGCGCCGCGCGCGGGCGGGCGAGCTGGTGTTGGTGGACGCGGCGGCCGAGCTCGGACACTACTGCGCCGACGTGACCCGCACCTATCCGGTGGATGGGCGTTTCAGCGCGGAGCAGCGGGACGTCCACCAGATCGTGGACGCGGCGCGCGCCGCCGCCATCGCCGCCGCCGCGCCGGGGGTGGCGGTGGCCTCGGTGCACGAGGCGGCGTGCGCCGTGCTGGCCGACGGGCTCGCGTCGCTCGGCGTCCGGGGCGGGGACGGAGGCGGGTTGGAGCGCGCGGCGCTGCGCCGGTACTTCCCGCACCAGACGTCGCACTGGATTGGTCTCGACACCCACGACGTGGGCGACTACACCGTGGACGGCGCCTCCCGGAAGCTCGAGGAGGGGATGGTGTTCACGGTCGAACCGGGTCTCTACTTCCACGAGGACGCCGATGGTCCGGCGGCCCGTTTCGCCGGCATGGGCGTCCGCATCGAGGACGACGTGCTGGTGACGGCCACGGGGGTGGTGAACCTCACCGCGGACTTGCCGACGGAGGTGGGCGCCGTGGAGGCGATGGTTGGGGCTCGATGAGGCGGAACGGGGTCGGGCGGCCCGTCCGGGCGGCCCGTGGTTGGCGCAGGCGGCCCCGCCTTCGCGTCGCGCCCGCGGGAGGGCGCGCGACGTGAGCGGGGGAGATCTTCTGGCGCGGCTGCGCGCGCCGGAGCCGACGATCACCGTCGAGCTGCGACCGCCCCGCAGCGGCCTCTCCTACGCCGCCGGCATGGGCGCCTGGATCGACATGTACCACACGCTGGAGCGGCTGGCCCGCGACGATCGCCACATCTTCCTCACCGACAACGCGGTCGGGGCCGCCGAGGAGGAGAGCCTCGGCCACGTCGCCGCCAACCTGGCTCGCGGCGTGCCGGCTTCGCGCATCATCCCCTTCCTGACCGCCAAGCACTCGCTGGACTACTGCATGATGTTCGCGCGGCGGGCGGTTTCCAACGGGTGCGAGGCGCTCGCCGTGGTGGGTGGGGACGCGACCGGTCCGCCCGCGCGTTGCGTCGAACACGGCTACCAGCTGCGCCGCCTCATCCGCCGCGCGTGCCCCGCGCTCACGCTGGGGGGCTGGGCGAACCCTCACGCGGACGTGGCCGAGCAGGTGGATTTCGTTGCGCGCGGCGACTTCGAAGCCGACTTCTTTCTGACCCAGGTGGTTTCCCACCACTCGCTGCCCGCGGTCGAGCGCTTTCTGGAGGCGCTGGACCGCCGGGGCGTCCGCGTGCCCGCCATTTTCGGCGTGTTCTTCTACCGCAGCGCGAATCCGACCACGCTGCGGCGCCTCGGCCGTTTTCTTCCGGTTCCGGCCGAGCGGATCGCGCGGGAGTTCGCCGACGGCGCGAGTGCCGCGGAGATCTGCGCGCGCAGCATCCGGGCGCTCCTGGGGGCCGGGGTTCGCAACATCTACTTGGCGAACCTGGGGTTCCGGGGCGTGGAGCGGCGTCATCGCGCCATCATGCGCGCGCTGGGGGTCCGTGGATGAATCCGCCCGAGCACCGAGAGCGGCGTGCGCGCCGCGCTGCCAAGGCGCCTTGAAGGCTCGGGTGCGGCGCCACCGGGACGAAAGGCAACGCCGAGCGTAGCGGTCCGGCGCGGATGCGCGCCGCGCGGAACTCGACGCGCGCCGTGGCGGGCGCCCGCCGTTCGGGTCGACCGGGAAGGCGCGCATCCATGGCGAGGAAGTGAATGGGAGAACCGATCGCGTCGTTCCCGCCGCTCCCGTCGGCGTCAGCCCGCGTACTTCTCGATGTACCCTCGGACCCGGTACTTTCGCGCGGTGTTCGCCGAGCTCATGTAGCGGATCTTGCCGAACACCGGTCGCTCTGGGCCCCAGGCGCGGTCGTGAAGGCCGAGGATCCACAGGATTCCGGTGTACGAGTTCGGGTCCCGCCCGTCGAGCGCGTACTTGTCGTTCAACTCGATCATGATGCGCAGGGCCTCGCGCGGCGTCTCCGTCCACTCCAGAATCTTCTTGCC
The DNA here is from genome assembly GCA_965221265.1 of Longimicrobiales bacterium. Taxonomy (GTDB): domain Bacteria; phylum Gemmatimonadota; class Gemmatimonadetes; order Longimicrobiales; family Gaopeijiaceae; genus BD2-11. Next base: position 2,557,322 of record OZ244873.1, read on the forward strand.
CCAGAGCATGCGCAGATAGTTGTGGATGCGGCCCTCCCGCCGCAGCTGGTTCTGGGCCGCGTTCCACAAGGGGTCGTGGGTGCGGGCGTTCTCCCATTCATCGAGATCGTAGACGTGATCGCGGGGGTCGGCGGCGTGCTCCGCCAGCGTCGTTCGGGCCCAGTCCGGCAGGGCTTCGTACTCCTTGTGACGGTCCACGTGCAGGCACCGGACGAATCCGAGCTCACGCCAGGTGACGACTTGGTCGAGGATGGCTTCCGCGCTCTCGCTCATGCCCCACCAGCCGGATCGGGCTCCCCGCGCGTCGCCGGACAGTCGGGCGGGCGTCCATTCTTCCCGCTGGGCGATGCGGTGGAACACCTCGTGTGCGGAGAGGTGGCCGAAGTGCAGGTAGGGAGAGAGTCCGCTGGTCGCGTCGCGCTCGGGGTGGTTGCGGTCGGAGGCGTACCGCTCGAGCCCGCCGTCGACAAAGGCGGAGAGTCGGGCCGTCGCGGCCTCCGAACCGCCGCGCAGGTCGATCGGGGCGACGCCGTGATCGATGGGGAGGCCCCGGACGAGGTCCTCCGGGTCGGTCAGGTCGGCCGGGGGCCACCGTTCGAGAATGCCGGGGGGGACCAAGGCGTCGAGGGCGCGGCTCGCGGAGGTGGCACTCGCGGAGGTCCGAGGCCCGCCCGCCGGCGCGGCGGGGTCCTGGAGGGCGGCGCCCGCGGTGCGCGCAACGCCGCCGAGTTGGCCGGGGGGGCGCGGGATGTCCAATGGGTCGGGACGCGGTGGCTCGCCCAGGTGGGCGGGAAGTTCGCGCTGCAGGAACCGCCGAAAGGCGTGGGCCGTTGCGAATGGGGCGTCCGTGGCCCGCATCGGGAGCAAGCCGTTGCCGTCCGTGGCATCGACCCGGAGTGACACCGCCCGCGCGGCCGCGTTCACCATGCGGGGCAGGAAGAACGCGGGGAAGTCGTCGGTCGCGATGACGGCCGCATGCCTCGCGAGCGCCGCCAGAAGTCCCTTGCCGGCCCCATCCCGCGGCTCGACATAGGGGTAGTAGGCCACGTCGCGGCCCTCGAGACGGGCCCGGTTGTCGATCATGCCATCGATGACGAACCGATGGAAGCGGGCGGATGCCCAACGATACCCGGCGCGAAGGGGCTCCAACACCAGGAGCGGGAGCCCGTGGTCGAGGCTCAGCTCGGCGGCGTGTTGAAGCCCGAAGTTCCAGCGCGTCCTGCGCGCGCCGATCATCCAGTAGAGGACGAACGCGCCTCCGGGAGCCGCGGGTGCGTCGTTGCATCGCCTGACGCGCAGGGCCGGCGTGCGCGCGGACCCGCGCACCTTCGGCGCGTCGGAGCGGTGCGGTGGGGAGGGGGGGCGCGGAGTCGCCGAATCGGGCGGCCGGGCGGCGGGATTGGGCGAGGAGATTCCCCTTCGGGACGCGCGGGTGGGGGTCGCCGACGGTCGCGCCACGTTGCTACGGCGCACCGGCCTTGGGGTCGCGTCCGCCCGCTCCCCTCGGCCGATTCCCTCTCCTTCTCGAACCGGACAGCAGGTCCTTGCCCGTGCGCAACAGGGCGGAGGGCGGGGCGCCGCCGATCAGAATGAGGGGCTTGTTGGATCCCACGGCGACGTCGTGCGGGACGCCGCGGAGGCTTCGCTGGCCGTTGGCTTCCGTGCGCATGCCCATGACGATGAGGTCCGAGGCCCGGGCGCGCCGAATGATGGTGTCCTCCGGATACGCGGCCGTTTCCACGACCACTTCGTACGACCCCGTGGCTTCGTCGCGCACCATGTTGTGGATCTCGCGCTCGAAACGGCGTCGTTCGTCCCTCGACGCCGAAGGAAGCATGGTGGACAGGTAGGTGATGGACCGTCCCCGGGTGCGTGCCAGGCTGGCGAGCAGGCGGACCCTGGGGCGGCTGTGGCTCCGTCGTCCTCCTAGGGGCACCAGCACCCGTTCGACCTGGTCCATGCTCCAACCGGAGGGGGTGCGCGCGACCACGACGTCGCAGCCGATTCCGGCAATGCGTCGCTCAAGCGCCGACTCGACCAGTGGATCGGAGAGGTTGGGCAGTCCCAGCAGCACGGTCTCGCAGCGGTGTTCCTCCGCGACCCGGGCGATTTCGGTCCAAGGGTCGCGAGCGATGGTGAAGAGGATCTCCGCGATCAGCGAGTGTTCCAGGCTGTGGACCATGGACTTGCCCAGCACCGCCTGGGCGTCGATGACCCGGGATTCCGCCGCGGACTCCGGATCGGGCGGCGCGAGCACCGTGAGCAGGAGGACGCGGCCCGAGCCCGGCGCGCGCATGGTGCCGGCGATGTCCACCAGGCTCGCGGCGTTGGCCGGGTTGGCGATGGGGGCGAGTACGAGCGGGCTCCGCCCCCGAAGAAGGGTGAGATGCGGATGCGTGGCTTCCGCGGAGACGTCGCTCAGGCGCGCGGCCGGCGCCAGGAGGGTGAGGTACAACGCGGTGCCGATCGCGATCCAGGTCATCACGATGCTGCCCGCGAAGGGCACCGCGAAGATCTGGAAGGCCGCGAGCGACGCGCAGCACACGCCGCCCAGGATGGGCAGGAAGGGGAGCCGTCGCGAGGCCGACCGGTATTCGACCAGAACCGTCGCCACATGCACCATGGCGAAGGAGATGAGGAAGATGAGGCTCGAGGCCGCTCCGGCGGCCGGGACCTCCCCCACGGCGAGCGCGATGACCGTGATGACCGTTCCGGTGACCACCACGGCCGTCCCCGGCGTGCCGCTCGCGCCGCGCATGCGCGCCAGACGGCGGGGAAGGGTGCGGTCCCGCGCCATGGCGAACGCCACCCGCGAGGCGCCCAGCAAGTTGGCTTGGAGCGCCGACAGCATCGAGAGGATGCCCGCGCCGATGACGAGCCAGTACCCCGCCACGCCCATGTACTCCTCGACCGCGATCGCCACCAGTCCCTCGGGGGAGGAGGCCGCCAACGCCCCCACCCCGCCCACCCCCGCCGGCGTGCCCACCGTCGCGAACAGAAAGAGCATGGGCAGGTAGAGCGCGAGCGCGATGCCGAGCGAGAGATACATGGCGCGCGGGAGGTTCCGTTGCGGTTCGCGCACCTCCCCTCCCACGGCCGCGATCAGGTCGAACCCCTGAAGCGCGATGAAGGTGTAGCCCATGGCCCGCACCACCCCGCCCGCTCCGTCGGTGAAGAACGGGCTGAGGCGGTCGAGCAGTTCGCCCGGCGACCCGGTGGCCCACGCCCACGCCCCGCCCCCGATCACCACGGCGAACACCGCCACCTTGCCGATGGTTTCGGCCGTGCCGCCCCCCGCCGCGCGGCGGACCAGCGCGAGCATGTACGCGCCGATCGCGACCGCGGCCGCGGCCAGCCGGGCGGCGTCGGTGCCCAGACGGGTCTCGGCCAGCTGGGGAAGGGCGCGCAGGAGCCCCTCCATGAAGAACGCCGCGAACCCGAGCGCGTAGAGCACTCCGGCCACGATCGAGGCGAACCACACCACCCAGCCGACCACGAAGGCCAGCTCGATGGAGAAGACGTTCTTGGCGTAGGTGTAGGTGCCGCCCGACTCGGGGAAGCGCCGGGCCAGGCGGGCGAAGCTGGCCGCGGTGAGCAGGGCGATGCCGCCGTTCAGGGCGAAGGCGATCATCGCGCCCGGCCCCGCGACCGAAAAGGCCGTGCCCGCGAGCGCGAGAATGCCGCCGCCGACGATGGCGCCCACCCCCAGGGTGGTGGCGCCGAACAACCCCATGTGGCGTTCCTGAACCGTCACCGCGTCCCCTCGGAAGCAACCGGCCCCGGATGGTGTCGGCCGGCCTCGCAAACCGCCGACCCAATGTAATGTCGAAGTCGGTCGACTGCCCGGCGCGCGCTGCCACCGTCGGTCCCGGCGCCCTTGACCGTCGTGGGCGGGCGGCTTGACGCGCTGGCGAACTCCACGACGGCCCTCCGCCTACCCGCGCGGCGCGTCGAGGGAGGCCAGCAGCTCGGACGCTCGGGCAAGGTCGTCGTCGGGGAGTCGAATGCGCACGCCGCGCACAAGGTCGCGCACGCCGGCGAACATCTCGCGGGCAATGGCGACGCCCTCCGCGCGGGCGTGAGCCGGGCTCCGCCGCTCGGCCACCCCCATGCGCCGCACGATCTCGTCCGGCACCTCCACGCCCGGCACCTCGTTGGCCATGAACTCGGCGTCGCGCAGGGAGGCGAGGGGGAGCAGGGTCGCGATCACCGGGAGCCTGGTGTCGGCGCGCGCCAGGAAATCCTCCAGGCGCTCCGGGTCGAAGAGCGGCCGCGTGACCGCGAAATCGGCGCCCGCGTCGACCTTCCAGGCGAGGCGGTTGAGCTCGAGCGTCCGGTCGGCCGCCGCGTGGTCGAGTCCCACGCCCGCCACCAGCTCGGTGGGAGCGCCGATGTCGTTGCCCCCGGAGTCCAAGCCGCGGTTCAGACGCCGCACCACGTTGACCAGACCGATCGAATCGATGTCCGAGATGGCGGTGGCGTCGGCGTAGGGACCGAGGCTGGTGGATTCACCACTCACGATCAGGAGGTTGCGGATCCCCGCGGCGGACGCGCCCAGCAGGTCGCCGATCATGCCGTGCATGTCGCGATCGCGACAGGTGTAGCGCACGAGCGGCTCGATCCCCGCCCGCTCGCCCAGCAACGCCGCCGTGGTCAGCGCGTCCATGTGCGCTTGTCCGCGCGCGCCCTCCACCACGAACAGCGCGTGCACCCCGTCGCGGGCCAGCGCGCGCGCGCGGCGGATGGTCTCGTCCATGCGCCATCCGCGCGGAGCCGTGATTTGGACGGCGGTGACGAACCGTCCCGTGGCGAGCCCGCGCCCCCACGCGGAGCGCTGCGCGAGCGGCACCGCGGGGCGCCCGGTCGGCTCGGTGGGCTCGGCGCGCGCGGCCACCCGGAGACGGGTCGGCTGCACGCTCGCCACGTGGTCGCGAATCCTGCGCACGTGCGCGGGGGTGGTGCCGCAGCACCCGCCCACGAAGCGCGCCCCGGCGGCGATCAGGCGGCGAGCGTACTGGCCCATGTACTCCGGGCTGGCCATGTAGATCTGGCGGTTCTCGACCACTCGAGGGAGCCCGGCGTTGGGCTGGGCGGCCGCGGGCAGTCCCGAGCTCGCGACCAGGCGCTCCACCGCGTCCAGCATGATCGCCGGCCCGACCGAGCAGTTGATGCCCGCGACGTCCACCCCCCACTCCGCCATCGCGCGGCCGGCGGCCTCCATGGTCGTGCCCCCCGGCGTGGCGCCGTTCTCGCCGATGGTGACCTGGGCCAGCACCGGCAGGTCGGTGAGCGAGCGCACCGCCCGGAAGGCCGCCTCCAGCTCCCGCAGGTCGCTGAAGGTTTCAAGGCAGAACCCGTCCACGCCTCCCTCCAGCAGGCCCCGCACCTGTCGCTGGAAGAGCTCCACCGCCTCCTCGAATGCCGTCGCGCCCCAGGGTTCAATGCGGATGCCGAGCGGACCCACCGCGCCCACGACGCTGGTTCGGTCCGCCGCCGCCTCCCGCGCCAGCTCGCCGCCGGCTCGGTTGATCGCCTCCGTGCGCGCCTCCAGCCCGAAGCCCGAGAGCTTGACCGGATTGGCGCCGAACGTGTTGGTCTCGAGGATCTCGGCACCGGCGTGCGCGTATTCCTCGTGCACCTCCCGCACGAAGTCCGGCTGCTCCAGGTTGAGCGCGTCGTAGCATACGTTCACGAAGACGCCGCGCCCGTAGAGCATCGTGCCCATGGCGCCGTCCATCACGTGGGCGCGCCCATCGGCGACCAGGTCGCGCAGGGTAGCGCTCACGAGTGGAACTCCGACGATCCGAGGACGAACCCGCCCGAACACCGAGAGCGGCGCGGAAGTGGCTCCGCTCGATGGCCCCCGCCCCGCCCGCGCGATGGCGCCGTCATGGGTCGTACGCCAGGTTGGGGGCCAGCCATCGCTCCACCTCCCGGACCTCCATGGACCGCCGTCGCGCGTAGTCCTCCACCTGGTCGCGGCCGATGCGCCCCACGCCGAAGTAGTGCGCCCTGGGGTGCGCGAAGTACCACCCCGCGACGCTGGCCGCCGGGGTCATGGCGCAGCTCTCGGTGAGCCGGATGCCCGCGCGCCCGGTGGCGTCCAGCAGCCGGAACAGGGTCCGCTTGCCGGTGTGGTCCGGACACGCCGGGTACCCGGGCGCGGGACGGATGCCCGTGTACGCCTCCGTGATGAGCTCGTCGGCATTCAGATCCTCGCCCGGCGCGTATCCCCAAATGGTCCTGCGCACCCGCTCGTGCAGCCGCTCGGCGAAGGCCTCCGCCAGCCGGTCGGCCAATGCCTTCGCGAGAATGCTCGAATAGTCGTCGTGGGCGCGCTCGAAGCGTTCGCTCAGCTCGTCCAGACCGATCCCGGCGGTCACCGCGAACGCGCCGACGTGGTCCGCGATCCCGATCTCGCGCGGCGCCACGAAGTCGCTCAGGCACGAATTGGGGCGTCCCGCCCCCTTCTCGAATTGCTGGCGCACGCCGTGCGCGACCACAAGCGTCGCGCCGCGCCCCTCGTCGGCGTAGACCTCCACATCGTCGCCCACCGCGTTGGCCGGAAAGATCCCGGCCACGCCCCGTGCCTCCAACAGCCCTTCGCGCACGATCTCGTCAAGCAGCGCGTGGGCGTCCCGGTGGAGCGCTCGAGCCTGCTCGCCGACCACGGCGTCGTCCAGGATCTCCGGGAATGCGCCCGCCATCTCCCACGCCCGAAAGAAGGGCGTCCAGTCGATGTAGGGGACCAGGTCGGCCAGAGGGAAGGGGGCGAACACGTGGACCCCGAGGGCCCGCGGCGCCACCGGTGGCTCCGAAGCCCAGTCGATGGCGAGCTTCCGGGCGCGGGCCTCGGCCAGCGGTAGCATGCGGGCCCGAGCCCGTTTTTGCGCGTGTCTGGCGCGCAGCTCCGCATGGCTCGCGCGGGTGCGCTTCAGGAATGCGGGCGCCCGACGCTCGTTCAGAAGCTGGCTCATGACGCTCACCGCGCGCGACGCGTCGCGCACGTGAACCGCGGGCCCCGAGTAGCGGGGTTCGATCTTGACCGCCGTGTGCGTGCGCGAGGTGGTCGCCCCACCAATCAGAAGGGGCAGCCGGAAGTCGAGCCGCTCCATTTCCGAAGCCACGTGGACCATCTCTTCGAGCGATGGCGTGATCAGACCGGACAGGCCGATGGCGTCGGCCTGCTCCCGGCGGGCGGTTTCCAGGATGCGCTCCGCCGGCACCATCACGCCGAGGTCCACCACCGTGTAGTTGTTGCACTGGAGCACCACCCCGACGATGTTCTTGCCGATGTCGTGCACGTCGCCCTTGACGGTGGCGAGCACGACCCGACCCGCGCCGCCCGCCTGCCCGCCGCCCGCCTTCTCCGCCTCCAGGAAGGGCACCAGGTACGCCACCGCCTTCTTCATCACGCGCGCGCTCTTGACCACCTGCGGCAGGAACATGCGTCCCGCGCCGAACAGGGTGCCCACCTCGTTCATGCCGTCCATCAGCGGTCCCTCGATGACCTCGAGCGCCCGCGCGCACTCCCGTCGCGCCTCCTCGGTGTCCTCGACGATGTGCTCGGAGATTCCCTTCACGAGCGCGTGCGCGAGGCGCGCCCCAACCGGCGCGTCCCGCCATCGGTCGTCCGTCGCGCTGGTCCGTGGCGCGGCCCCTCGATAACGGGCCGCCAGAGCGATCAGCCGCTCGGTCGCCTCGGGATCGCGCGCGAGGATCACGTCCTCCACGGGCTCCAGCAGCTCGGCGGGGATCTGGTCGTAGACCGGTAGGGCGCCCGCGTTGACGATCCCCATGTCCATCCCGGCCTCGATGGCGTGGTAGAGGAACGCGGAGTGCATGGCGTCGCGCACGGCGTCCGAGCCGCGGAACGAGAACGAGAGGTTGCTCACGCCTCCGCTCACCCTGCAGCCCGGCAGCTCGCGCTTGATGGCGCGGCACGCCTCGATGAATGCGACGGCGTAGCGGTCGTGCTCCTCGATGCCCGTGGCCACCGCGAAGATGTTCGGGTCGAAGATGATGTCCTCGGGCGGGAACCCGATGTCCCGGGTGAGGATGCGGTGGGCGCGCCGGCAGATCTCCACCTTGCGCCGGACGGTGTCGGCCTGCCCCTCCTCGTCGAAGGCCATCACGATCACGGCCGCCCCGTGGCGACGCACCGTGCGCGCCTGGTCGCGGAAGACGTCCTCGCCCTCCTTCAGCGATAGGGAGTTGACGATCCCCTTGCCCTGGAGGCACTTGAGGCCGGCCTCGAGGATGCTCCACTTCGAGGAGTCGACCACGATGGGCACGCGCGAGATGTCCGGCTCGGACGCGATGAGCGACAGGAACCGCACCATGGCCGCCTCGGAATCCAGCAGCCCCTCGTCCATGTTCACGTCGATGAGCTGCGCGCCGTTCTCGACCTGTTGCCGCGCCACCTCGAGCCCCGCGTCGAAGTCTCCGTCCCGGATGAGCCTCCGAAAGCGGGCCGAACCGGTGACGTTGGTGCGCTCGCCGATGTTGGCGAAGAGCGAGTCGGGGCCCAGGTTCAGCGGTTCGAGCCCGGAGAGCCGGGTGCGCCGCTCAATGCGCGGCCGGCGACGCGGGGGCAGCCCCGCCACCGCGTCGGCGATGGCTTGGATGTGCGCCGGAGTGGTGCCGCAGCATCCTCCCGCGATGTTCAGGAAGCCGGCGCGCGCGAACTCGCCCATGTGCCCGGCCATCGACTCGGGGGTCTCGTCGTACTCGCCGAGCTCGTTGGGCAGGCCGGCGTTGGGATGGCAGCTCACCGCCAGGTCGGCGCGGGCGGCGAGCTCCTCCACGTGTGGACGCAGGGCGGCGGCCCCGAGCGCGCAGTTGAGCCCGATGGCGAGCGGGTCCGCGTGGCGGACGGAGTTCAGGAACGCCTCGACGGTCTGGCCGGAGAGGGTGCGGCCGCTCGCGTCCACCACCGTGCCCGACACCATCACCGGCACCTCCAACCCGCGCCGGTCGAGCAGCGAGCGGATCGCGAACAGGGCGGCCTTGGCGTTGAGCGTGTCGAAGACGGTCTCGACCATGAGCACGTCGGCGCCGCCGTCCAACAGGCCGCGCGCCTGCTCGCCGTACGCGGCCGCGAGCGGGTCGAAGGTTATGTTGCGGAACGCCGGATCGTTCACGTCCGGCGAAATCGAGGCCGTGCGGTTGGTGGGCCCCAGAACGCCGGCCACGAAGCGCGGCCGCGAGGCGTCGCGCGCGGTGAAGGCGTCGGCCGCGGCGCGGGCGAGGCGCGCGGAGGCCACGTTGAGGTCGTAGACCGCGGCTTCGAGGCCATAGTCGGCCATCGCGACCGAGGTGGCGTTGAAGGTGTTGGTCTCGATGATGTCGGCGCCCGCGGCCAGGTATCCCTCGTGGATCTCCCGGACGACCTCGGGCCGCGTGAGCGAGAGCACGTCGTTGGCGCCCTTGAGGGGGACGGGATGATCCGCGAATCGGGTCCCGCGAAAGTCCTCCTCCGTTAGTCGGTATCGCTGGAGCATCGTGCCCATGGCCCCGTCGAGCACCATGATGCGCTCCCTCAGGGCATGGGCGAGCGCCGCCGCGCGCCGGGGGGACGCGGACGAGGCGGATGCCGGGGAGCGTGCGGAGTGGGTCATGGCGTCAGTATACTAGGATTCCGTGGATGAATCCGCCGTTCGAATGCGGGGGGGAGTTCGTCCACGGACTCCTTTGGGAGGGCGCGCCCGCGTCCCGGGAGAGGATCATGGAAACCGTGCGCATTCCCAATCAGGCGACCTACTCGCCCATCTCGCTGACCGACCTAATGATCGCGGCGCCTTTGGCTTCGCGCCTCCTTCTGGGCGCGACCCCTCCGGGGCGGGCGCTCCAGGCCGCGGCGCTGGGCGCGTACGCCGGCAGCGTGGCGCTCGATTGGTTCGCCCGGCGCAACGTGCGCGCCATCGACTTCCCGAACACCTTCGGCGCCGATGTGAGGCATCTCGTTCCGATGTCCCGGGAGGAGCGTGAGCGGGAGGCCGAGTGGCTCGCCGAACGCGTGAACGACGAATACACCGCCGAGCGCGTGCCGCGCCCGGAGCTCGCCCGCCTGATCAATCGGCACCTGACCGACTTCATCGCGAACATCACCGGGCAGCGCGTCGAGACCAGCTCGGAACTACGCCGGTTCTCGCTCGCGGGACTCGTCTTTCCCTTCGCGCTCGGGACCTGCGACATCTTCTCGGGCGACGTATCCATCCTCCGGGACGCGGGCGTCTTCGAACCGCACATCATCGCGCATGAGTTCGCGCACCGGAAGGGGTATTTCAAGGAGCTGCACGCGCAGGTGCTGGGATACCTCGCGATGGCGGGCTCGGGCGAGGCGGTGCTGGCGCAGTCGGCGCGCTGCGAGCGGTTGCACCGCAATCTCTGGGTGCTGGCGGACCGCGACCCCGGGCGCTACCGGACGTTGATCGAGGAGAGAGCGCTGCGCGGAGCGCTGCGGACGGACTTTCTGGCGCTGCATCCCGAGGACGGGCGAGCCGAGGGAGTGCTGGCGAACCTCCTGCGCCGCCTCTACGATGAACGCATGAGGCTCACGGGCCAGAATGGATTGTCGGATTACGACGAAGGCTTCACCAACTTCCTGCACGCGAGCGAACGACGGACCGCGGAGGCTTAGCGGCCCAGGTCCCTGGGCGAGTTGGCCGGAGCGCCGAGGGCTGTGGGGCGGTGAGGGAGACGTGGACCGAAACGCTGGAGGGGATTCGATGACGGGTCGTGGCGGAAGATGGTGGATGAGGCTCGCGCTGGCGTTGGTGTTGATTGGGTCCGGAACCGCGCTCGTGGCCGGGGCGACGGCGGGCGGGCGGGTCGCGCGGGACGCGGCGGCCAACCGACACCAGGCGACGGGTGCGGCCACGACCGCCGGGAACACCCACCGGGACACCGTCGCGACCTTCTCCATCGTCGGCTACGACCCGGAGACCGGGGAGGTCGGGGTGGCGGTTCAGTCGCGCGTGTTCAGCGTCGGCAACGGCGTCGTCTGGGGCGAGGCGGGGGTGGGGGTGGTGGCCACCCAGGCCGTGGTGGACGTGAGCTACGGTCCACAGGCGCTTGCTCTGCTGCGGGCGGGTCACCCACCGGCCGACGTGGTGGAACGGGTGTTGGCGGCCGATCCGAATCCCGACCCCGAGCGCTGGTCCATCGAGGGTCGCCAGTTCTCGGTCATGAACGCGCGTGGCGAGGTGGCCACCCACACCGGCCCGGCCGCCAGCGAGTGGGCGGGGCACCGCATCGGCCGCCACACCTCCGCTCAGGGCAACATTCTGGCCGGTCCCGCCGTGGTGGACGACATGGTCACCGCCTTCGAGAACACCTCCGGACACCTCTCCCTCAGGCTGGTGGCGGCCCTGGAGGCCGGCCAGGCGGCCGGCGGCGACACCCGCGGCATGCAGTCCGCGGCCCTGCTGATCGTCAAGGAGGACGGGGGCGTGTGGCTCAACAACGACGTCGTGCTGCGCCTTCAGGTGGACGACCACGAGGAGCCCATCGCGGAGCTGCGCCGCCTGGTGGAGATGGCGGCGGAGCGTCGGGCGCGGCGGCGGTAGGGCCCCCCACGTCCGTGGAGGAATCCGCCCGAACGCCGAGAGCGTGGGGGCGCCGGGCTGCCAACGCGACCTGAGAGCCCAGCCGCGCCGCGCCCCCTCCTACTTCCCCTCCACCGTCTTCCTCGCCATCGCCTTGGGCACCTCGGTCGGGGTCGCTCCGCCCAGCAGTTGCTCGGCGAAGTCGAGCCGCTCCTCCACGGACCCCAGATGGTAGGCGATCTCGGTGACGTCCCGGCGGATTCCCTCCAGCTCGGCGCGGGTGGGGGCCCCGGTCGCGCTCACCCCGGGAATGCGGCGCATGAAGAATTGGGCGAGCAGGATGCCGGCCGCGCCGATCATGCCGCCGGTGACGAAGACGGATGCCAGCACGATCAGGATCTCCGGTTCCATGCCTGTCGCCCTCTTCGAGGAAACCCGGTGCCGGCGCCGTCCCGGAGCACCCGCGCGAGAATCGTTCTTCGCGCGAAGGCCCGGGTTGGTTCCGCCGCCCCGCCGGGGAAGGCATCAACCCCGGCGCCGGGCTCTTGCCCCGCCATCGGCGACGGATTCACTTGTGCACTCTCCGTTCCGGGAGCGTCCCCCCGTCGTCCCTCCATCCGAAGAGAGCCCTACCATGAGCGCCATCGTCAGGTTTCTCGTCCGCTCGAAGCTGTCCGCGCGGAGCGCGTTCCCGCCCCTCGTCCTCGTCGCGCTCACGCCGGCCGCCGGGGGTGCGACCATCGTCCCGGCGCCCCAGGAGTCGAATGACCGGGCGGGCCCCGCCAACTACGAGCTGGCCGCGCGCTTCGCCCCCTACCGAATCAGCGAAATGGTGCGTTCGACCTCGGTCGATCCGCGGTGGATCGAAGGCACCGACAAGTTCTGGTACGAGTGGGAGAACTCCGACGGCACCTTCCACTACATCGTCGATCCGGGGGCCGGATCGCGCACGCTCCTCTTCGACAACGACCGCATCGCCGCGGAATTGACGCGCATCACGCGCGATCCCTGGGACGGTCAGAACCTTCCCATCCGCAACATCCGCTTCATCGGCGACGACGTGTTGCACTTCGAGGTGGAATCCTCGCAGGACGAGGAGGTGGAGGAGGAGGACGAGGAGGTGGAGGAGGATCAGGACGAGGAGGACGACGACTCGGGCCGCTCGACCCGCAAGCGCGTCCACCACTTCGAGTACACGGTCTCGACCCGCGCTCTGCGGGAGCTCGAGGACTACGAGGCGCCCGACAATCATCCCGACTGGGCCAGCGTGTCGCCGGACGGCGAGACCGTGGTCTTCGCGCGGAACCACAACCTGTTCATGATGGGTGGCGACGACTACCAGCGCATTCTCGAGGCCCGCAGGGGCAAGTCGGGCGACAAGGCCGACGACGCCGAGGACGAAGTTGAGGTCGCCGAGACCCAGCTCACCACCGACGGCGAGCAATACCACACCTACGAAGCCAACTACACCGGGCGCGGCGAGACCAACGTCACGCTCGAGGAGAAGATGGACGACCGCAAGGCGGTGTCGATCTCATGGGCGAAGGACTCGCGCCGCTTCGCGCTGATCCGGCGCGACAACCGCGAGGTGGGCGAGCTATGGGTCGTGCACGTGGTGGGGAAGGGAAACGCGCGGCCGGAACTCGAGACCTACTCCTACGAGATGGCCGGAGAGGAGTCGGTCACGCAGGAGGAGATCATCGTCTACGACCTGGCGTCGCGCGCGGGGGTGACGGTCTCCCACGAGCCTTGGAAGGACGAGGACTTGCGCATCACGACGGACCGCCGGTTCGACTACCCGGATTCCGAGGAGCCGGAACGCTCGCTCTGGATCTCGGACGGTTCCGAGGAACTCCACTTCGTGCGCCTCAGCCGGGACCGGCACCGGGCGGCGGTCATGGTCGCGGACGCCGCCACCGGGGACGCGCGCATGCTCTTCGTGGACAGCCTGAACACCTACATCGAAACGCGACCCATCGAAATGCTCGACAATGGCGACATGCTGTGGTGGTCGGAGCGGGACGGCTGGGCGCACCTGTATCTCCATGGACCCGACGGGGCGGAGAAGGGGCGGCTCACCGAGGGTCCATGGCATGTGGACGGGATCGTGGGCGTGGACGAGGCGCGTGGGTTCGTGTTCCTCACCGGACAGGGACGGGAGGAGGGAGAGGATCCCTACTACGCCCACCTCTACCGTGTGAACCTGGACGGCACCGGGCTGACGCTCCTGAACCCGGGGGACTACGACCATCAATTCGAGATGAGCGAGTCGAACCGGTTCTTCGTGAACAACTACTCGCGCGTGAACACCCTGCCCTCATCGGCCCTCCACGACGCCTCCGGTCGTCGCGTCATGGACCTGGGCGAGGCCGATTTCAGCGCCCTCGAGTCCGCCGGCTACCAGTACCCGGAGCCGTACCGGGTCGAGGCGGCGGACGGGGTGACCGACATCTACGGCGTGATGTACAAGCCCTACGACTTCGATCCCTCGAAGAGCTATCCCATCGTGGCGTACGTGTATCCGGGGCCGCAGACCGAATCGGTCTCGAAGTCGTGGTCGGCGAACCCGTACGAGCAGGCGCTGGCGCAGTTCGGCATGATCGTGGTGACCATGGGCAACCGTGGCGGCCATCCGGACCGCTCGAAATGGTACCACAACTATGGGTACGGCGACCTTCGCGACTACGGGTTGGCGGACAAGAAGGCCGTGATCGAGCAATTGGCGGACCGACACGACTTCATCGACCGGGAGAAGGTCGGCATATACGGCCATTCCGGAGGCGGCTTCATGTCGACCGCCGCCATGCTGGTCTATCCCGATTTCTTCAAGGTGGCGGTCTCCTCGGCCGGGAACCACAACAACGACGTGTACAACCGTTCCTGGTCGGAGACCCACCACGGCGTGAAGGAGGTCGTGGACGACGAGGGCAACGTGACCTTCGAGTACGACATCGAGCGCAACTCCGACCTCGCCGCCAACCTGAAGGGACACCTGCTGCTCACCACCGGCGACAACGACAACAACGTCCACCACGCCGGCACCTTCCGCATGGCCGAGGCGCTCATTCGCGCCAACAAGCGCTTCGACTTCTTCATCTTCCCCGGGCAGCGCCACGGCTTCGGCGACATGAGCGACTATTGGTTCTGGCTGCGCGCCGAGTACTTCGTGAAGCACCTGCTGGGCGACACGCGCTGGAACGTCGACATCATTCCGCTGCAAATGAACGCGCCGCAAACGCGGTGAGGGGGGCGGATCGTCACGCTCCACTCCCGCGTCAACCCGCGTGGGCCGCGCAATCCGGGTCAGTCGATCACGATCCTCTCCACGGCGTGCACGAACACGATGTCGTTGGCGGCCCTGTGACTTCGGAGCACGTCGGTGAGGTTTTCGGTCTTCATCTGATCGGCCGAGATTCCGGCGATCACCAGATCCGCATCGGAGGACCGACGCTCCACTTCCGCCTCGATCCCGGCTTGGGATTCCACGGGGAGCATCTCGACGTTCTTCCTGCCGATGGGGAGGCGTCCCTGGTCGACAAGCACCGACAGCTGGTCGGCCTCGCGTTCGCCTCCGTCCGCGCCGATGCAGGCAAAGACGCGTATGTCGGCGGTTCTCCATTCCGGGTGGCCGACGATGATGTAGGCCAGCATCAGCATCATCGCGGCGTTGGGGAGAGTCTCCGGGGTCAGCCAAACATGGATTGAGGCGCGGTAGCCGAAGCGGAAGGTGGTGGAGCGCAGGACAACCGCGTTGAACCCGGACGATGCCGCCAGGCGCATCGCGCGCTCCAGCCTCGGGATCTCCTCGGGGTGATCCTGGTCGAACTCCAGAAGGATGCTGTTGTTGGGAAGGCCCGAAATCCCGGGGTACTGGAGCGCTTGGGTGACCGCGTTCTCGAACGAGGGCGCGATCAGCGTGTCGACGAACGTCCCCGCCCGGCTCAGGTCGGAGCGCCTCACCAGCTTGCCGAGTTGGGCGCGGGCCTGGATCTCCGTTTCCAGGGAATACTCGCCCTTCATATGCTGCACGAAATGACCGAATCCATGGCGGTGGGAGATCCAACGCAGCAGGTCGAACTGGGCCACGCGGCGGTCGCCGAACTGGGTGAGCGCCACGAACGACGGGCGCCAACCGCCGTCCTGCTGCGCACTCTGGTTCTTCTGCAGCATGATCTGGAGCCTGCGGACCAGCTGGAACATCGCTCCCTGGAGAATCGCGGCCAGATCGCGCTCCCCCCGCCGCGAGCGCCTGAGCCCCACGTAGATCAAGAGCATGATCGCCATGGCCAGCAGCGCGTACACGGCGCTCATCTGGATCATCATGAGCACGCACATCACCGCGCCGATCAGCGATATGTACCAGCGGGAGCGAAAAGTCGGGCGGTACGACGGGTTGCCCGCGAAGTACTCCAGGAACGCAACCGAACAGAGGGTGCCGTAGGTCACCATGAAGAACATGCTCAGGATTTGCGCGATGAAGTCGATGTCCCCGAGGGCCACGAACACGGCCGCCAGGGCGACCGATACGTAGGTGGCGTTGATGGGTTCACCGGCGTCGCCCCGCCCCGTCGCGAGGAGCGTGTTCACTCCGGCGACCGGGAAGACGCGGTCGCGAGCCAGCGCCTGCAGGGTGCGGGGCGCCACCATCACGGAACCGAGGGCCGACGAGAAGGCCGCGGCGGCCAATCCGATGTAGATGGACGGACCCCAGAGCGCGATGCGGGCCATAATGAATTGGTCGTCGGCCAATGCCTCCGGCGTCGCGCTCTGCGCCAGCTTGATCGCGACCAGCGCGTAGACGGCCATCCCCGCAAGCGTCGCTCCGATCGTGCCCAGCGGGATGGACCGCATGGGGTTCCTGAGATCGCCCGACAGCCCAAGGCCCGCGATCATGCCCGTGAAGGCGGGGAAGCAGGTGGCGAAGACGACGCCGAACCCATCGGGGTTGGTGATCGTCGAGGTAAGGTTGAGGCCATCGGGTCGGATCTCCTCGGGCCCCGTGCCAAGCAGAAAGGCTCCGATCACCGCCGCCAGGATGCCGCACACGACCCACAGCACCCGCACCCCCTGGTCCGCGCCCTTGGACAGCATGAGGATCACCAGCGCGGCCAAGCCGGGAACGCTCACCCAGCGGAGACTGGGGACGACGCCCAACCGCTCCCCAATCCATTGAAGCAGCGGCTGGAAGGCCTCCGCGAACGCCACAAGGTAGAAGGCCACCGAGATCGCTTGGGACAGGTAGAGGGCGATGCCGATGGAGCCCCCGATCGTGGTGCCGAACGAACGGCTGATGATGAAATACGCGCCGCCCCCCGCGACGCGGCGATTGGTCGCGATCTCGGAAACGGCCAGCACGGTGGGGATCGTGACCATGTGGCCCACGACGATGATCACCATCGTGCCCCAGAGGCCCACGTGTCCGACCGCGTACCCGAACCGGAGAAAGAGGATCGCGCCCAGGATCGTGCTGATGGACGCGAGGAAGACGGGCGCGGTTCCGAAGCCGTGACCCGCCTCGGAAGGCTGGCGCGCGGAGCTGCCCGGGCGCGCCGGCGCCTCGTCGCGGCTCCTCCGATGATCGAGAAACGCCATCGCTACCCGTCCGTGGGTGAATCCGCCCGCGCACCGAGGGGGGCGGGCCGGCGCGCCGGCGAGGCGCCTTGAAGGCCCACCGGTCTCCCGTCGACGGAGGCGTTGGCCGCCACGCGCCCGCGCGCGACCCGCGGGCGGGAGCGTTTCGCCGCCGCCCTCAACGGCGCCATGCGGCCGGGCCGGGAATTCCGCGGCTGAACAGGACCTCCTGCGTGGGAGTCCGCGCCACGGCCGTGTCGGCGATCGCCTGGGTGCGAACGGTCGGCGGAAGGTCGCGCAGAATGGCTTGGATCCTGCCGGTGCGCGCATCGCGGACGATCGCCATCGGTCGATGCGAGTTCTCGTCCAGGGTGGTCGCGCCACCGGGTCCGGTGAGGGTGACGCTGGCCAGCCGACCCTCCCAATCCGGCTCGACCGGAAGCATGAAGAGAAAGCTGGAGGCGCCGTCGGCGTCCGCCACCACCGGCATCTCGAACGCGAGGGAAAAGAGCGTGTCGCCATCGCGGCTTCGCCCCGCGAGCCGGTACGCGCCGGACGCGCGCGGAGGCGTGGGTGGCGCGTCGATCACGAAGACCGGATCCAAGCGGGGCGCGCCCTCGGCGTCAATGCCACCCCACAGGAGCAGGGAGCGCACGGGGACGGTGTCGCGCTTGGTGGCGGCGCCGACCGGGGCGCTCGGCCGGTGGCGGGTGTTTCGCAATTCGTGGGCGCCGCCGGGCGTGCCGCGCGCGTCCCGGGCCACGACCGAACCGGCGCACGCCACGACGACCGCGCCCGCGGAGAGAAGGTGCCTTCCCGGCGGCATCGTCATCATCCACGGACTCCTACCCTCCGCCACCCCCGAAGCTCCTGCGCGGCGGCCTGCAGCGGGGCCACGTCCCGCGTCGACCGGTGTCCCCATCCACCGGCAGCACCCGCTGCGTCACGTCCATCCGCTCCGGGTCCTCGGACGCCATGTAGGTGAGCATGGCGGCCAGGGTCGCGTTGTTGCGCAGGTCGTCGAACACGATCTTGTCGAACGTGTCGCGATTGGTGTGCCACGTGTACTGGCGATAGTCGGGATAGTTGGACTGGAGCCGGAAGCCTGGCGCGGGCCGGCAGATGAAGGACATGTGGTCCGAACCGCCGGTTTCGGGCACGCCCGGGACGTCCAGCTCTATGTGCCCGGTGATCTCGGGCGGGATGCGCTCGAACCAGCGCGCGAAGTGCTCGCCGGCGCCCAGAAAGCCCTGCATGCGGATGAAGTCGATGCGCCAGGTGCCGTTGTCCTGGTTGAAGGAGGCCTGCAGCCCGTCCACGACCTCGGGATTGTCGGTGGCGAACGCGTTGGAGCCGATCAGGCCTTGTTCCTCGCCGCCCCAGTGCCCGACCATGATGGTGCGGCGCGGGTTGGGGTAGGTCGCCCTCAGAATCCGCATGGCCTCGTGCATCATGATGGTGCCGGAGCCGTTGTCGGTGGCTCCCGAGGCGCCGTCCCACGAGTCCAGGTGCGCGCTCAGCAACACGTACTCGTCGGGCAGCTCGGTTCCGGGGATGGTGGCCACCACGTTGAAGGCGGGCACGTCGCCCAGAAACTCCGCGTCCGCATTCAGCCGAATGCGCGGTCCCTGGCCCCGCGACGCGAGTCGGTGGAGGAGGGAGTAGTCCTCGCAGGCCAGGTGCAGGGACGGGATCTCGCGGGTGGAGGAGGCGAAGATCTTGTCCACGCCCCAGCCCTGGGACCAGTTGCCGGTGATCAGCCCGAGGGCGCCCGCGTCCTCCAGCCGCCGGGGACCGGCGTTGGGGGTGAACGTCAGCTGATAGTTGGCCCGCCATTCGTCCCGCGCGGCGGCCCGGGCCTCGCTCATGCGGCGGAAGGATTCCGGGGTGGCGTGGTCCAGCCACGACTGGTCCTCGCGGCAGGTGGGTTCGGCGAAGGAGACGGCCACGAACTTGCCCTCGGCGGACGGGAGCCAGGCGTTCATCTCCGCGAGGTCGGCGAAGTTGGGCAGCGCGACCACCTCGCCCTCGACGGGCCCGTCGGTGCCCGGGCTCCACGCGAGCAGGGTGCCCTCCAGCGAGCGTTGGCGCGGCTCCAACATGTCGATGTGCGTGAACCCGCGATCCCATCCGATCCACGTGCCGTATTCCTGGCGCTCCGCCTCGATGCCCCAGCGTTCGTAGTTGGAGATGAGCCAGTCGGCGGCGTGCGCGTAGGCGGGAGAGCCCATCAACCGCGGCCCGATGGAGTCGAGGAGCGCCTGCGCCAAGTCGAAGGTCTGACTTCCGGCTCCCATGCCCTCCTCCCACATCGCCTGGATGACGGGATCGTCGGAGGGGAAGGTCTGGGCGGGAAGGGGCGCGGCGAGCAAGAGCGCGGCGGCGCCGGGAAGAACGAGTCGGAGGGTCATGGATGGATTCCTTCGTTTGCGGACCGGGCGGTTCCAATACGTCACGATGGGCCAAAGGGACGGGGAAGCGCCAGCCCCCGAAGCCGCCGGCCGGTGGGCCGTGGACAAATCCGCCCGAGCTCCCGAGGGCGGCGTGGCGCGCGAAGGCCGCGCTACGCGGTCACGATGGGCCAGGGCCGCCAATCGCGCCACTTCCCGCGCGTGAAGTCGGGGAAGGCGACGGGCGCGCTTCCCTGGGCGACGCTCGTTTCGGACAGCTCGCACACCGCACTCAACGCCGCGGCGTCGTAGACGTTCATGTCGGTGGGGAGGCCCTCGCGCAGGCACTTGACCAGCCGATAGTCCTCCATGAAGTCCATGCCGCCGTGGCCCGCCCCGATGGAGGCGTCCCGTAGCGCCCTCCACAACGGGTGCTCGAATTCGTCCCGATAGCGTTCCGCCTCCTCCCACGCGTGCGACGGGCTGCGGCCTTCGATGTACACCCGGTCCGGGTAGCCTTGGAAGATGCCGCGCGTGCCCTGGACCTTGTTGATGCGGTCGTAGGGGCGGGGCAGGTTGGTGTCGTGAACCACGTAAATGGTGCGGCCGAGGGCCGTCCGGATGAGGCTCGCGTTGACGTCGCCCAGGACGAAGGTCTCGGCGCGCTTGGGGTGTCCGGCCCCGTAATGGGTTGCCGCCCACTCCTGCAGGCCGCGCGAGGGGCCGCTCATCGACACGAGGGACGCGAAACGGTCGCCCCGGTTGACGTCCATGCAGTTGGCCACCGGGCCCAGGCCGTGCGTGGGGTAGAGGTTGCCGTTGCGGGTCCGGGAGTGGGCGCGCCGCCAGAGCCCTTCGCCCTCGTCGGCGAACTTGATCGCGCGCAGGTCGTGCAGGTAGCCGCACTCGGCGTGCAGGACTTCGCCAAGCAGCCCTTGGCGCACCAGGTTGAGGCACAGGAGCTCGGCGCGGCCGTAGTTCACGTTCTCCATCATCACGCAGTGGCGACCCGTGCGTTCGGCGGTCTCCACCAGCCGCCAGCAGTCGTCGAGGGTGTAGGCGGCCGGCACTTCGGTGGCGGCGTGTTTGCCGTGCTCCATGGCGGCGACGCAGACCGGGACGTGCCAGCGCCATGGCGTCGCGGTGTACACGAGGTCGAGGTCCTCCTCGGCGCACAGGCGCTCGAAGTCGCGCTCCCCGCGGGTGTAGAGGGTCGGGCGGGGGTGCCCGGCCTCCTCGATGAGGGCGGCGGCCCGCTCGGCGTGTTCGGGGCGCACGTCGCAGACGGCCGTGATCGCGCAGCCTTCGATGCGCACGAGGTTGCGCACGTGGGCGGTGCCCATCCCGCCCACGCCCACGAACCCGATGCGCACGGGGTCGGCGGGAGGGGCGGCGAGGGGTTGGGCCGGGGGGGCGGGAAGTCCCCGTGGGGTGGGTGCGGGTCCCGCGACGGCCTGGGCGCGCGCATCGGCCGCCCCGGCGCCGGGCTCGCCGCATCCCGCCGCGGCGCCCGCGGCCACGCCGAGCGCGCCGGCCCTCAGGAAGTCGCGGCGGTTCAGGGAGCGGCGGTCGTCGGGCGCGCGACCTTCGAGTTCGGCGTCGGGTCCCGCTTCGGACCGGGGGGCGTGGGTGTTGTTCATGTGGCTCGGTGGGGAAGAGGGGTTGGAGGCTCCAGCAGTCCGCGGATGAATCCGCCCGAGCACCGAGAGCGGCGGGGCGCCGGGGCTGGCAAGGCGTCTTGAAGGCTCGGGTGCGGCGCCACCGGGACGAAAGGCAACGCCGAGAGAAGCGGTCCGGCGCGGATGCAACGCCGCCCGAATGCCGGGGGGAGTTCGTCCACGGGCTCCCAGGGGGAGTGTGGCGCGCGCCGCCGGGTCGCGCCAGTGAAGCGAGCCGCTCCGGTCCGCGGCCGCTCGGGCCAAGGCCCCGAGCGTCGGCGTCTTCGAAGGCGCCTTCGAAATCGCTTCGGACGCGCCAACCCGCCCGGACGCGGCTCCCGGGCGTCGGCCGCGATCCCGTCCACGGACTCACGCCGGATCTCCGTTCGGGTCATGCCTTTTCCGTTCCGGCCTTTCCTGCAATGATGGAAGGCGCATCGTCGCGACGCGAGCGCGCGGGCCTCCACCTCAGAGCACCGGACCATGCCGTCCTCTCCCACGCCAATGGCGCCACGCACCCCCCGAAGCCCGGGCGTCGGCGCCTCGATTTCCTTGGCGCGCGTCCTGAACCGGCGGGCGCGCGGGCTCATGACCTTGATCAAGCGCATCGTGTACCGGGTTCCCGGACTCCGCAACGTGATGCTCCCCGAATACCGCTACTGGGTGGATCCGGGCGAGCTGTCCGCCATGGTCGGGCTGATCGACGCCACCCGGGGCACCGGCGGGGCGATCGTCGAGATCGGCGTGGCGCGGGGCGACACCTCGGTGTTCCTGCTCGAGCATCTGAGAACCACCGGCGACGAGCGGGGCCTCGTGTTGGTCGACACCTTCGAGGGGTTCACCCGGGAGAGCATCGACTACGAGGTCGCCAACCGGCGGAAGCGCGCCACCGAGCTCTCCGACTATTCCTACGGCAGCGCGCGGGTGTTCAACCACGGCCTCGCCCGCCTCGGCTACACCAACTACCGCATCATCGAAGGCGACTGCTCCAAGGTGGACTGGGAGGAGATCGGTCCCATCGGCGCGGTGTTTCTGGATGTCGATCTCTACCTGCCCACGGCCGTGACGCTCGAGGCGCTCTGGCCCCGGATCGTGCCCGGTGGCGGCATCGTGCTCGACGACTGCGTGGAGCCCGCCTGGTGCGACGGCGCGCTTCAGGCCTATCGGGAGTTCATCGAGCGGCACGGCTTGCCGTTCGTTCGCGTGGGTGGCAAGGGGGCCATGCTGAGGAAGCCGGGAGGGGCGCCCGGGGCGTAGGAGTGGGTCCGGCGCGTTCACCGGCCGCGCGCGGCCGACGCCATCCACACGACTCATCGCGGGGTTCAACCAAGGGGGGCTGACATGCGCGGGATTCTCGGACGCTCGCCGGCGATGCTGGCCGCACTCGCGGTTGCGGGATGCGGTGGCGCCGGGAGCGCGGAGGCCGGTTTCGAGGTCGCCGAGGCCTCCATTCCCGAGCTGCGGCGCGCGCTGGAGGAGGGTCGGGTGACTTCGCGGGGGTTGGTCGAGCTCTATCTCGACCGCATCGCGGCCTACGACCGCGCCGGGCCCGGGCTGAACACCATCACGCGGTTGAATCCGCGGGCGGGCGAGCAGGCCGACGCGCTGGACCGGGAGCGGGCGGAGGGGGTCGTGCGCGGGCCGCTGCACGGCATTCCGGTGCTCATGAAGGACAACTACGACGTGGCCGGCATGCCCACCACGGGATCGAGCTTGGCGCTCTCGGGCCTGCGGCCGCCCAACGACGCCTTCCAGGTGGCGCGGCTGCGGGAGGCGGGCGCGGTCGTGTTGGGAAAGACCAACCTGCACGAGCTCGCCGCCGGGATCACAACCGTCAGCTCCCTGGGCGGGCAGAGCCGCAACGCCTACGAGCCCGCGCGCAACCCGGGCGGGAGCTCGGGGGGGACGGGGGCGGCGGTGGCGGCGAGCCTCGCGGCGGTGGGGTGGGGCAGCGACACCTGCGGTTCGATCCGCATCCCGGCGGCCGTGCACAACCTCTTCGGTCTTCGGCCCACGAAGGGGCTGTCGAGCATTGACGGCATCCTTCCGCTCTCGCACTCCCAGGATACCGGAGGCCCGCTGGCGCGCACGGTGACCGACTTGGCGCTCGCGTTGGACGCGACGGTCGGGGCCGACCCGGCCGACCCGGCCACGGCGGTGCTCGAGGGACGCCCCACGCCCGCCTTTCGGGCCGCCCTCGATCCCGAGGCCCTGGAGGGCGCCCGCATCGGCGTCCTCGTCGACTGGTTCGAGGAGGGCGGGGACGGAGGGGCGATCACGGAAGTGGTGCGCGCCGCCTTGGCCGAAATGGACTCGCTGGGGGCCGAGGTCGTGGACGTGACCATCCCCGACCTGGACGACCTGATGGCCAACACCGGCCTGATCGACCTCGAGTTCAAGTTCGACTTGGCGGACTACCTGGACGGGATCCCGAACCCGCCCGTTTCGACCCTAGAGGAGATCGTCGACGCCGGCCTCCACCACGAGGCGTTGGACGCCACCTTCCGTCGGCGCATCGCCCGCGCCGATCAGCCCGCCGACGAATACGCGGAGGTCCGGGCCCGTCGGAGCGCGCTGCGGGAAGCGGTGGTCGCCTTCATGGACGCGGAGCGGCTCGACGCGCTGGCCTACCCGACCATGCGCCGGGAGACCGCGCTCATCGGGGCGGCCCCGGTCGGTTCCACCTGTTCGCTCAGCGCCAACACGGGGCTGCCGGCGCTCACGGTGCCGGCCGGGTTCACGGACGCGGAGGTCCCGGCCGGGCTCGAGCTCCTCGGTCGCGCGCTCGACGACGCGTTGTTGGTCGGCTTCGCCTACGCGTTCGAGACGGCCAGCCCGAAGCGTCGGGCGCCGCTGCGCACCCCGCCGCTGGGCGGAGGGCGTCCGCCGGATCCCGTGCCGGTGGCGCTCGACCCGCCGCGGGGTGGCGTGGAGGGTGCGTTCCTGCTGGACTTGCCGACCGGAACGCTGTCGTACCGGGTCCAGCTCGCGGGGGTCGAACCCGACGACGCGCTGGGGGTGGTGCTGCGGCGGACCCCGGAGCCGGGCGGGGCGGGGAGCGGGGTGGTCGTGCTCCGCCTGGCCGGACCGGACGTGACCCGGGTCACCCGTTCGGTTCCGCTGACCACCCGCCTCATGCACGACCTGCTGGACGGCCGACTGGAGCTCGTCGCCCACACGAGCGAGGGGTTCGAGCACCGCCGGCTGGTGCCGGGAGGATAGGGGTCGGTGCCGCAGGCCGATGCCGGACGGGGTGGGTCCGGCAGGCGTGCGCGCGCCCGCGGCCAGACTCCACCCCCTCATCGCGCGCGCCTCCTCAAACACCGGACGCGCGTGGTCGGTCGGCGTTGGCGTGGTCGCCCCGACGCTCCGCTTGCCCGACGCCGTCCCCGCGGACACCTTCCACCCTAGAGCGGGCCGTGGACAAACGCTCCCCGGCATTCGAACGGCGTCGCATCCGCGCTGGTTCGCTGCGCTCGGCGTTGCTTTTCGGCCCAATGGCTCTGCCATTAGGCCTTCAAAACGCCTTGCCAGCACGGCGCCACGCCGCTCTCGGTGCTCGGGCGGATTCATCCACGGACCGCTGGGATCCCGGCACGCCGGATCCCGGGCGCCGCAGAGCCGCCGCCACCGCCGCAACCGGAGCCTTACCCACATGAAGAATTCCTTCGTCGTCGCCGCGTTCCTCGCGGCCCTCTCGGTCAGCGGGGCGATGACCCTTCACTCGGCCCCGGTCGCCGCCCAGAGCACCTCGCCGCCCGAATACAGGGAAATGGCCCGGTCGCTCCTGGAGGAGCTGGTCGAGATCAACACCACCAATACCGAGCGTGGCAACAACACGCTCGCCGCGCGCGCGGCGGCGCGGGTTCTGCTGGATGCCGGTTTCCCGGCGGAGGATGTTCACGTCCTCGTCCCCGACGACGCGCCCACCAAGGGCAACCTCGTGGCTCGGCTCAGGGGCCGCGACGCCGGACTCGAGCCCATCCTCCTGCTTGCGCACATCGATGTCGTCGAAGCGCTGCCGGAAGACTGGAGTCCCGATCTTCCGCCCTTCGAGTTCATCGAGCGCGACGGATTCTTCTACGGGCGGGGCGTCTCCGACGACAAGGACGAGGCGGCCATCCACACCGTCAACCTCATCCGCATGAAGCGCGAGGGATTCGTCCCCAACCGCGACATCATCGTCGCGCTCACCGCGGACGAGGAGGGAGGGCCGCGCAACGGCGTCGCCTATCTCCTGGAGGAGCATCGAGAGCTGATCGACGCGGCCTACGCGCTGAACGAGGGCGGGGGCGGGATGTCGCGCAACGGCCAGCGGCTCTCCAACACCGTGCAGGCCGCGGAGAAGCTCTATCTCTCCTTCTTCCTCACCGCCACCAATCCGGGTGGACATTCCTCGCTACCAGTGCGCAAGAACGCCATCTACGACCTCTCCAACGCGCTCCTCGCGGTGGGAAGCCACGACTTTCCCGTCATGTTCAACGAAATCACCGAGGAGTTCTTCGGTCGTTCGGCGGGCCTCGTCGGGGGCGAAATGGGCGAGGCGATGCGGCGCCTCCTGGCCAATGCCGATGACGCGGAGGCCGCCCGCGCGCTGTCGGCCGAAACCGGCTACAACTCCCGTCTGCGCACCACCTGCGTCGCGACCATGCTGGAGGGGGGTCACGCCCAGAACGCGCTTCCCCAGTTGGCGCGCGCCAACGTGAACTGTCGCATCTTCCCGGGGCACGATCCCGCCGACGTGCACGCCACCCTCTCGGACTTGGCCGCCCCGTTCGATGTCACCGTCGAACCACGCGGGAACCCGACTCCGAGTCCACCCTCGCCCCTCAACGAGGAAATCCTGGGCCCCATCGAGCGCGTCACCGACGAGATGTGGCCGGGCGTGCTGGTGCTGCCGGTCATGTCCACCGGCGCCACCGACGCGCTGTATCTGCGCAACGCCGGCATCCCGGTCTACGGGGTGAGCGGCCTCTTCGTGGACATGGACGACGTGCGCGCGCACGGACGCGACGAGCGCATTGGCGTCGAGAGCTTCTTCGAGGGTCAGGAGTTCCTGTACCGGCTGGTGAAGGCGCTCACGGGGGGCGGTGTGGCGTAGCGCCGCGCAAAGTGTCGACCTCGGCGCGCGCACCCTTCGTCGCGCGCCGACTGGACCTCGAAGGAGGCTTCCGTATGAACCCCGCGTTCCACCATCGTCTCCCGCTCCTCCTGGTCATCGGCGCCGGCTGGGCTTCCGATGCCCTCGCGCAACGCGCACCCACCCTCACGGCCGACGACTACGGCCAATGGGAAACCCCGGGCCAGGCGGTACTCTCTCCCGATGGGAAGTGGCTGGCCGTCGCCATTGACCGCGTCGACGGGCAGGACGAGCTGCGCGTTCACCGCACGGACTCCGACTCCGTCGTGGTGATTCCCTTCGGCGCAGGCCCGGAGTTCAGCGAGGACGGGGCTTGGCTCGCGTGGACGGTTGGCGTCTCTCCCGACGAGCGGGACGCGCTCCGGGAGCGCGGCGATCCGGTGCGCAACGACGTGGGCCTGCTCAACCTGCGCACGGGCGAGCGGGAGACGGTCGAGGACGTTTCGTCGTTCTCCTTCTCGGGTGACGGCCACCATGTGGCGTTGCGGCGCTACCCGCCCGAGGAGCGGGAGCGCGCGGGCGCGGACGTCATCGTGCGCGATCTGGCCACGGGCGCCTCGATTGGCTTCGGCAACGTCGCCGCGCTCGCGTGGCGGGACGATGGACATCTTCTGGCGATGACCGTGGACGCGGAGGACAGGGTCGGCAACGGGGTGCGCCTCTACGATCCCGCGTCGGGTCGCATTCGCTCGCTGGACGCCGGCGAGGCCGACTACCGGCGGCTCTCGTGGCGCGAAGGGGCCCCGGACCTGGCCGTGCTCAAGACGTACACCGACGACGAGCACGAGGACACGGCGCACGTCGTGCTGGCGTGGAGGGGGTTGGACGAGGGCGACGGCGAGGCGCTCACGCTCGATCCGCGCGCGGCGCCGGAGCTCCTCGCGGGCCAGCGCATCGTCGAGTACCGGGCCCCGGTCTGGTCCGACGACGGTTCCATCCTCTTCCTGGGCTACCAGGCGCGGGTTCCGGCGGCGCGCGACGAGGGAGTGGGCAACGAGAACCGGGAGGATGACGAGGACGAGGATGCCACGGGGACGGACGACGAGGAGGAGGAGCGCGCCGGCGTCGAGATTTGGCACTCGCTCGACGTCGATCCGGTGCCGCAGCAACGGGTGCGCGAGCGTCGGCTGCGGGAACACAACCACATCGGGGCGTGGCACTTGGATGATGGACGCTTCCTGATGCTGGGGGGCGAACGGGCGGACCAAACGTCGTTGGTGGAGGGAGGCCGCCACGTCCTCAACCGCGACGAGACCCCGTACGACGTGGACGCCATGTTCAACCAGCAGTTCTACGACCTGTACGCGGTGGACGCGGGATCCGGGCGCGAGTCGCTGGTCCGCGAGCGACTCACGCTGCCGGCGCAGGGGAGCCCGGAGGGTCGCTACGCGATCTGGTTCGAAGGCGAGGACTGGTGGAGCCACGACCTCGCCGACGGGGAGACCCGCAACATCACCGCGGACTTGGGTGGCACCTTCATCAACCTCGACCTGACGCCGACCCGCGAGCAGATGCCCGCGTTCGGGGTGGCGGGCTGGACCGGGAACGACCGCGCCGTGCTCATCAACGACCGCTGGGACGTCTGGGAGGTGCGGGCGGACGGTTCGGGCGGTCGCCGCCTGACCCGAGGCGCCGAGGATGAGGTGCGCCACCGGGTGGTTCAGGTCGATCGCGAGGCGGAGGCCTTCGACGCCGGAGCGCCCATCTACTACTCCACCTACGGCGCGTGGACCAAACGGGCCGGCTTCTCCCGCGCCCGCCCGGGCCGCGATCCCGAGGCGCTGGTTTGGGACGAGGCCTCCTACGGCACCGGGCGCGCCGCGCTGACGAAGGCCCGGGACGCCGACGTGTTCGTGTTCCGTCGCGAGCGGTTCGACGACTCTCCGGACTTCTTCGCGGCCGGTCCCACGCTTGACGAGCCGCGCCAAGTGACCCGCACCAATCCCTTCCAGGACGAGTACGCCTGGGGACGCGCGGAGCTGGTGGACTACGAGAACGAATGGGGACGGCGCCTGCAGGGAGCGCTGATCTACCCGGCCGACTATCGGGAGGGCGAGCAATACCCGATGATCGTCCATCATTACGAGCTGTTGTCGCAAACCCTCCACCAGTACCAGGTGCCGGATCCAACCCGCTACTACAACATCCAGATCTGGAGCCAGGAGGGATACTTCGTCTTTCGCCCGGACATCGTGTACCGGAACCGCAGGCCGGGACAGTCGAACGTCGAGACGCTGCGCCCGGCGGTGGCCGCGGTCCTGGAGACGGGGCGGGTCGATCCGGAGCGGGTCGGGCTGATCGGACACTCCTGGGGCGGCTACCAGACGACCTTCTTCGTCACCCAGGACGACCTGTTCGCGAGCGCGGTGGCGGGGGCGCCCCTGACCAACCTCATGAGCATGTACCTGTCGTTCTACTGGAACAGCGGCGGGACCGACGCGCGCATCTTCGAAATCAGCCAGGGCCGCATGCAGGTGCCGTGGTGGGAGGACTGGGACGCCTACTTCAACAACTCGCCCATCCATCACATCGAGAACCTGAACACGCCGCTGCTCATGGAGTTCGGGACCGAGGACGGGGCGGTGGAGTTCAACCAGGGGGTCGAGTTCTACAACGCGGCGCGCCGCGCGGGCAAGCACATGGTGCTGCTGGTGTACGAAGGCGAGAACCACGGGCTGGCCGAGGAGGCCAACCAGCGGGACTACCAGGCACGCATTCTGGAATGGTTCGGCCACTACCTGAAGGGCGAACCGGCGCCGGACTGGATTACCAAGGGGGTCCCGTACCTGGAGCAGAAGGACGGATCCGGGACGAGGAAGAGGGTGGTGAGCTGAGCGGGCGACCTCCCCACCACCTCGAACGCTCGTCCATCCCGGTCACGGACCGAGGGAGCCGGCCGTGGCGTCCGCGATGGACTCGGCGTCCCTTCGAGTGAGCGGTCGCCCGGCGACCGGGGGGGGGCCGGTCCCACAGGCGGCGGTGGCGCTCGTACTGCGCCGGGAGCCGGAACCCGCGCTGCTTCTGGTTCGCCGCGCGCGCTCGCCGCGCGATCCGTGGTCCGGGCAGATGGCGCTCCCGGGTGGACGCAGGGACCCGGAGGACCCCGACCTGCGCGCGACCGCCGTGCGCGAAACCCTTGAGGAGGTCGGGATCGACCTCGACCGCTCGGGCGCGCTCCTGGGCCGTCTTCCCAAGCTGGAACCAGCCTCGCGCGCGATCCCCCGCCTGGTGATCGCGCCCTTCGTGTTTCTCCTGGCCGGTGGCGTCGACGCGCGTGTGGCGAGCACCGAGATCGCGGCGGTATATTGGGTTCCGGTCGCGGCCCTGACCGTCCGCGGCGCACGCTCCGAGGTGGAGGTCGACACGCCCGCGGGGCGGCGCGACTTCCCCTGCTACCGGGTCTCGGGCCACCCCGTGTGGGGGCTCACGTACCGCATTCTCCGGCGCTTCCTGCGCGGCCGGTTGGCGCGGCCTTGGCCGACGGCGGGCGACGGGGATGGAGCGGGCGCGCAAGGGCCACCGAGGAGCACAACCCCGTCCCGCATCCAAACCGGAGCGCCAAGTGAAGACCGATGAGCCGACCCGGTACCGCGAGCGCACCCCTTGGGCGCCGTGGGTGGATTTCATCTACGGGGGAGCCATCCTGGCGTGCGCGTACTCGGTGTTGGCCACTTCGGGTGGGAGCACGCTCCTCCGGGTCGCCGCGGCCGGAGCCGTCCTCGCCTCGGGGTGGGGGCTGCGCGGCGTGCTGGGCGGGCTGACCGTGCTCGTGCAGGAGACCCGCGTCGTGGTGCACCTGGGGTCGGTCAGGCTCGTGCGCAAGGTGGTGCCGCTCGACGAGATCGTCTCCCTGGAGAGCGTGCGCTACCGGCCGCTGGTGGAGTTCGGAGGCTGGGGGGTTCGCGGCATGGGCAGGAAGCAGGCGTGGACCGCCCGCGGGGATCGCGCCGTGGTCATCGGGCTCAAGGAGGGTCGGAGGCTCTACGTGGGCAGCGACCACCCCATGCGTCTCGAGGAAGCCCTCCGCGGCGCCGTCGCCGGGCGGAGGGGGCGGCGCGACTGACCACTTGCGCGCCAAGCACCCAATTCCGATCCGCTGAAGAGGTCCACCCGGTCATGGCGGGACGGCGCAACTGACCTTTCTCGCGCCAAGTAGGTGGTGGACAACCGGGCCGGCGCGGCGCCTCGAGGCCGGGGGAGTTTGTCCACGGCTTGCTAGACCACCAACCCTTCCCGCGCCGGCGGCCACGCCCAAGCCACCCACCGGCCTCCGGCGCGACCGCACCGGTTACCCATCCGTCACCCAATCGGGCATCGTCCCGGACTGGATGTCGAACACCATCGCGCCCAGCGTGAGCGTCAAGGTTGCGATCACGAGCGCCCCGACGAGGTTCAGGATGATGCCCGCGCGCGCCATTTCCCCCACCGAGAGGCGGTCGCTTCCGAACACGATGGCGTTGGGCGGCGTCGCGACCGGCATCATAAAGGCGCACGACGCCGACAGCGTGGCGGGCACCATGAGCATGAGCGGGTTCATGCCGGTCACAACGGCCACCGAGGCGAGGATGGGGAGGATCATCTCGGTGGTGGCCAGGTTGCTGGTCAGCTCGGTGAGGAAGGTGAGCGTGAGGCACACCATGAGGATGACCACGAAGTCCGGCAATCCCCCCAGACCCCGGAACTGGTCGCCGATGATGTGCGCCAAACCCGTCTCCTGAAACCCGGCCGCGAGGCAGAAGCCTCCACCGAACAGAAGCACGATGTTCCAGGGGAGGCGCGGGATGACCTCGAGCCCCATCAGGCGATCGGCGGCTCCGAAGCGGGCGGCGCGGCGCAGGGGGCCGGGTAGCTTCGCGAACACGTCCGTGGCGCCCGTCGTTCGTGGCGCGTGGTCGCGGGCCGGAATCAGGAAGAGCACCGACGCCATGGCGATGGCCACGGTTCCGTCGTCGATCATCCCGGGGTGGGGCAGCAGCCGCGACCAACCGGGAATGGTGGCGAACCCGACCTCGAGATCCCTCCGGAACACCCACAGCAACGCCGTCAGAACGAACACGGTCAGAACGGAACGCTCCTCGAACGATATCGGCCCGAGGCCGGCGCGCTCGCGCGCGAGCACCTCCTCGGGAATCCGGACTTCTGGCGACGGACGATAGAGGACGCGGGTCAGAACGAGCCAGCCCAGCGCGATCATCAAGACTCCGATCGGGAGTCCGAGCACGACCCAGGTGCCGAAGTCGATCGGAGGCGCTTCGGGGAAGATGATCTGGAAGATGCGTTGGAAGGACAGGTTGGGCGGCGTTCCCACCAAGGTGGTCAGGCCCCCCATCGAGCAGCCGTAGGCGATGCCCAGCATGACGGCGACGGTGAATGTGCGAGACCGCGCGACGCCCGCGTTCTCCTCCACCTGGAGCACCATCGCGAGCCCGATGGGTACCATCATCACCGCCGTGGCCGTGTTGGAAATCCACATCGAGAGAAAGGCGGCCGCCAGCATGAATCCCAAAATGATGCGGTTGGGCCCGCCCCCCACGTGGTGAATGATGGCGAGCGCGATGCGCTTGTGAAGGTTCCACCGTTCCATGGTGAGGGCGATCAGGAAGCCGCCCAGGAAGAGGATGATCGTGCTGTTGAAGTAGATGGGCGCGACATCCCCGCCCGGCATGATGCCGAGCAGGGGGAAGAGCACCAGCGGTAGGAGGGCGGTCGCGAAGAGCGGCAGCGCCGTGGTCACCCACCAGATGGCCATGAGGCTGGCCGTGGCCGCGAGGCGGCTCGCGGCCGGGTTCGTCGCGTCCACGGGGAAGACGAGCAGCAGGAGAAGGCTGCCCAGGCCGAGCCAGAACCCGATCGCGCGAGCGCGCGGGCTGGCGTGCCCGTGATGTTCGGCCATGGATGTCGGGGTTCAGCCCCGGCGGTCCGCGGATGGAGTCGCCGTCGGTTCCAGACGGGCCACCCTCCCGGGCCGGTCGAAGACCAGGTAGATGAGCCCGTCCGGACCTTGGCGCACGTCGCGGATGCGGCCCTGGCCACGGACCAGGGTCTCCTCGGCGGTCACGGTGCGTCCCTCCAGCGTGAGGCGGGCCAGCTGCTGGCCGGCCAGACCGCCCACGAACATCGAGCCGCGCCACGCCGGAAAGCGGTCGCCCGAATAGATCATTAGTCCCGACGTGGCGATGGACGGCACCCAGTGGTGCGCGGGCGGCTCCATTCCCTCGCGGTGGGTGCCCACGTGGATCCTCGACCCGCTTCCGTAGTTGACGCCGTGTCCAACCACGGGCCAGCCGTAGTTGCGGCCCGGAAGGATCAGGTTGACCTCGTCTCCCCCCTGCGGACCGTGCTCGTTCAGCCACAAGTCCCCGGTTTCCGGGTGGAAGGCCATGCCCTGGGCGTTGCGATGTCCGTAGCTGTAGATGTCCTCGAGCGCGCCGGCTTGGCCGACGAACGGATTGTCGGCCGGGACGCGTCCGTCGTCGTGCAGGCGCACGACCACGCCGTGGTGGGTAGAGAGATCCTGCGCCGGATGGCGCGACAGCTCGGCCAGCCCGCCGCGCGGCGAGACCTGCCGGTCGCCGGCGGTGATGTAGAGGTGGTGGCTCGCGTCGAAGGCCAGGCGCGACCCGTAGTGGCCGCCACCCTGGGATTGCGCGACCCAGATCCGCTCCACATCCACGAGCGCGTCGTTCTCGAAGCGGCCGCGCACGACGCCCGTGCTGGCGCCGCCGTCCTCGCGCGGTCGCGCGTAGCTCAGGTAGAGCAGCCTGTTGTTCTCGAAGTCGGGGTGCGGGACCACGTCCAGCAGGCCGCCCTGGCCGCGCGCCCGCACTTCCGGCACCCCGGGAACGGGATCGCGAAGGAGTGCTCCGTCGCGCACGATGCGCAGACGTCCCGGCCGTTCCGTCACCAGCATGTCCCCGTTTGGAAGCCAGGCGACCGCCCACGGGTTGCTCAGGTCGTCGACGACCGTCACCACCTGGTGCGCGACCTGGTCCGAGCTCCCCGCCGCGGATCCAGGCCCGGATGTCCCGTCCCGCGGCGTGGAGGCGGCGGATGGGGAGCAGGCTCCCAGCAGCAAGACCGCCGACAGCCGGACGAGCCCCCCGACCGGGCGTCGCCCGACCAAGGGGGGAAAGCGGCCGCAACCACGGAGGCCCGCCATCTCAGCGCACCACCACGTACCGCGCCAGCCGTTCGAGCTCCTCGTCGTCCACGTACTTCCCGATCTCGCGTCGGAACTGCGCCATGGAGGCGTAGGGGCGGTACTCCTCGAACTCGTGCAGCATGCGGTCGCCGACTCCGGGAATGAGGAGGATGTCCTCGGCCGAGGCGGTGTTGACGTCGATTGGGATCCACAGCGCCGCGTAGACGTCGTCGAGGGCGTCGCCCATGGCGTGCGTCGAGACCACGGCGTGAAGCTCGGCCACGCCTCCGAAGGGCCGGGCCGCCAGGATGGCGTCGGCGACGGCCTGACCGGCGATGGAAACCAGCTGCTCGGCCGTGGCCTCGTTGGGGTTGAGGAGTCCGCCGGCGGCGGACTCCATCTCGGTCGGCGCGTCCATGGGCGTTTCCGGCGGGTCGTCGGCGGCCTGTTCCGGAGCGCACGCCGTTACGGAGAGCGCCATGCCCGCGAGCATCGCAATCATCCAAGTTCCTATTCCATTTCGCATCCTTCATCACTCCTTGCGGGGGAAGTTCATCCATGGCGGCGGCCCCCGCGGCCCGCCGGTGCCACGCTCCATCCTCACCGCGGTCCGAGTCCCTCGTCGAAGGAGGTTGGCCCGCCTCTCGATTCAGCCGCGGTTCAACGGCGTTCCGGCGCTCCTCCCGAACCTCGCGCCGGATGACGCCAATACACCAACATACCCAGAAGTCCCAGCTGAAACATGGTGCCGGGAGCGAGAGCTGGAATCGCTCCGGTCAGCGTCTCCCACAGAAGCGGCCACCCGGTGGCGTCCGGGTGGAGTTCGAGCTCGAATTCGACGTTGGCCTTGATGTGGAGGAAGAGCCCGGCCCCGCCAGCCGCGACATGTCCCCCCATCAGCCACCCGAAGACTCGAAGCGAAACCGGCCCGGGGCGGCCGGCGATCCACGCGCCGGCGAGTAGGCCCGCGGACAGCAGCGCCAGCGGCGTCCATTGCCAGGCGTCCTCGTGGTGGCCCAGCAGCCACAGCTCGATGAGCACGCCCGCCTCGCCGAACAGGAACAGGGCGAGCGCCAACCGGCGCCAAGCGGGAGTCCGCGTGGGACCGGACCGTGTCTTCCCGGTGTCGTCCACCAACACACTTCCTCCACAGGGGGATCGGAATGAGACTCATTTTCATTCCGGTCGGGTCGGAATGTGGTTCCGATGGTCCGACGGCGTCAAGGAGCCGTCACCGCGCGACCACGCGCGAGCAATAGTGCGGAGGATCCGGCCATTTCGCGGTAGTAGTCGACGAAACGGCGCGTCTCCGGGGCGTCGTAGGCGGCCAGGTTCTCGGCCCACCTGTAGCCGATGGGCTGAAACCAGAGTTCGGCCTCGAGCACGAAGGGACCGGCGGCCGGGTCCACCTCCACCGAGTAGCGAACCCGGTCGCTCCCCGCCACGAAGTCCGCATCGGAGGTCGCGCCGCCCGCTGGCCGCACGCGCGCGTCGGCGGTCGCGGCGTCGAAGCCGTCGGGCAGGATGCGGTTGTCCTTGACCCAACGCTCCGCCGACATGAGCCCCGTGGTCACACTCCCGTCGCCGTCCACCATGACGGCCTGGTAGATCTGCACCTGGTCGGGCGAGACGATGGTGGCGTAGTGAGGCTCGTGGCGGGAGCCGTCGGCGTCGTGGTCGTCGCCCACGACGCGGCCGTCGGGCGCGAGGGCACCCGACTCGAACACGAGCCGCCCGTCCGCGTCGGTGACCCCGACCCGCAGCCACGCCCGTCGCGACGGATATGCGGTCGGGAACTTGTGACCCGCGTGGTTGCGCACGGTCACCAAGGCCTCGAGGCGGTCACCGTTCAGAAGCGGCGGACCGACCTCGACGGTGGCGGTCGCGTCGCGCAGGTGTTCGGCCGTGCGCTGGGCGGCCAGTTCGAGCTCCTGCGGCAGCGCGACTACGCCCAGCTCGTCCCGGTAGCGGTTGAGCATGCGCAACATGAAGAAGTTGCCGCCCCGAAAGACGTGTCGGGAGACCTCCGGGCGCGCCCGGCCCAACACCCGGGTGACCGGAACCTCGGCGGCGACCTCGGGCATGTGGCAGTCCTGGCAGCTTCGCGCCCCCTCCGCCCCGTCCGCGTAGCTGCTCGCGCGCCATTCCAGATAGGGCGCCTGCTCGGGAAAGATCTCTCCCCGCGCCCCGTCCGCGCGCACGGAGTGGGTCAGGACGGTGTGACATGAGGCGCACAGTCCCGAGGAGGAGATGTGCGTTCCCTCGCTCGGCCGAAATCCCGTGGCCGAGTGCATGATCCCCGCGCCACCCTCGTCGGGAGCGAAGGGCCCAAAGACGGAGCGTCCTTCGGACGGGGTCTCCGACGCGATGTGGAACCGGGCGGTGAAGCTCTCCTCGCCGCCAAGGCCCTCGGGTTGGATCTGGTGGCAGAGCAGGCACGACACGCCGTCGGCCGCCAAGTCGGCGTACGGGCCCTGGCCGCCTCCGATGGGCAGGTTGGCGAAGACCTCGCCCCGACCTCCATCCAGCATCGCGGCGACCGTCGCCATGGGCATGTGGCAGCGGGAGCACTCGCTCTCGATTTCGGCCGCCGCCGCGGGGTGGTCCATGATTTCGCGCCGCACGGCGGCCTGGAAGTACGGGTCGCGGGCGGCGTTGGCCATCATGGACGCACGCCAGTCGAAACCGATGGAGACGTCGGTGCCTTGCGGGGTGGCGACATCCTTGTGGCAGCCGATGCACCGATCCGAGGTGCGAAACAGGTGCTCGGCGTCGGCGGGCGGCTCGACGACCGGCGCGGGCGCCTCATGCGGCATCCCGGCTCGCGGCGCGTCCCGGCCACCCGCCAGCACCAATCCCCCGACGAGCAGTCCCAGAACCACGGTTTCCGCGTGTCGCATCGTCACCACCCCTCGAAGAAGCCGCCGTCGAACCAATCCAGCAGAACATAGGCCAGCAGGCGCACCGGGCGCTCGGCCCCGGGCTCCTCACCGACCGGGACCAGCACCCCGACGTTGGCGAGCACGTGCTGGCGGGTGTTCAGCGACACCTGAAGTTGCGGGACGACGTCGAAGAGCGTTTCGGTCCCCGTGCCGAACCCGCGTTTGGCTTGGAACTCGAGCATCGGCGACCACGCGCGCCCCCAAGGGCCCGAGGTCCGGGTCGCGCCCAGCACAAGGCGCGCGAAGCCCTCCGAATCTCCGCCCTCGTACAAGGGCACTTCCGCCCCCGCCTGCCCCTGCACGAACGTGTCCCAGGGGAGAATCCGCCCGAACGCCAGAAACGGTTCCAACGCGCCACCCGGTGCGCCAAGGTTCGCTCCGGCCTCTCCCGTGGGAAGGATGACCTCTCCTCCGACGGAGAAGATCGTTCCGGAATCGATGCTGTGGAACAGCGCGTGCTTGAGCGCCAAAGCCACGTCGCCGAGGCCGTGGCCTCCGGGTCCGCGGTCGTCCTCGGCTTCGCCCTGCTCCGTGCCCGCTCCACCCGCTCCCCGTCGCCATCCGTAGGGGATGACCACCTCGACTTGGCTCCGGGGCCCGAAGCGGTACTCGTAGACGAAGGCGCCGGTCATGGCCGCGCCGTTCTCAACGTCGCCGTCGGCCTCGACGACCCACTCGTCCTCCGGGTAGGCCTTCTCGGTGAGGAGGGGGCGCGGCAGGTTCAGCTCGCCCCGAGGCCAGCCGGCGTCGGCGCACAGCGTGCGGATGTAGCTCATGACCCGACCCAGCTGCTCGGTGGTGAGCGCGCCCCGGAAGGCGGGCATCATTTCGCTGAAGCCACGCACGGGGCCGCCCTCGTGGGCCACCGCGATCCAGTCGGCGTCGGGTTCGCGGGCGGCGAAATCGCAATCGGTGAAGTCCGGCAGTTCCTCCTCGAAGGCGACCAGCGATCGGTCCAGTCCGGTTCCGTCGAGGCCGTGGCAGTTGGCGCACGAGGCGGCGTAGATCTCCCGTCCCGGGGCGTCGGCCAGCTCGGCTCCGCGCCCGGGCGTCGCAAGCTGCGCCGTGGCGGGAATCGCGGGTGGGCCGACGAGCAGAAGGGCTGCCATCGCCGCGGAGGACGCCCCGGTCCGACGGGACGCTTGAGGCACGTGGCGTCTCCTTGGTGGAGGTTGCGTGAAGTGGGGAAGGATCCCCCGTTCGGTGCGTGGGTTAAGGGGGGAGGCCAGCTGTCCGGTCTCCGCGCGCGCCGGCCTTGGGGACCGGAGCGCGCCCAACATCCTGACACCTCGCGCCCGCAAAACGCTAGAGGAGTCCGTGGACATACTTCCCCCGGCATTCGAGCGGCGCGGCATCCGGGCTGGACCGCCTCGTTCGACGTTGCCTTTCGGCCCGGTCGCGCCGCCACAGAGCCATCGAGGCGTCGGCCTCCCGGCAGGGCGCCACGCCAATCTCGCCGCTCGGGCGGATTCATCCACGGAGCCGCGGCGGCCGGTCGACGAGACTCGGGCCCCGTCCCGGCGCACTTCGTGAAGCCCGTCCGGCTCGATCGCCGGGTCCGTCCCCAACCCGAACATGTTCGGCGTTCGCCATGCCCACGTTCCGCGTCGTTGTCGTAGGTGGAGGCGTGGTCGGCCTTTGCTCGGCCTGGTACCTGGCGCGGCGGGGGATGGAGGTCGTCGTGCTCGAGCGCGCCGAGCTGGGCGCCGGCGCCTCCCGGGGCAACGCCGGCATCGTGGCCGCCGGACATCCTCCACTGAACCGGCCGGGCACGTTGCGCCGGGCGCTGCCGCGTCTCTTCGACGCCCGGAGTCCGTTTTGCGTGCGGCCGCGGCGTGATCCGGACCTCTGGCGTTGGTTGGCGAAGTTCGCGATGCACTGCACCCGCCGGCACCAAACACACTGCTTGGAGACGCTGGCCGCGCTGGGGCGGGATACGTTGGCCTGTTTCGACGCCATCGTCGACGGCGAGGAGATCGCCTGCGAATACCGGCGCGGGGGCTACCTGGAGGTTTGCGTCGACGTCGAGGCCATGGAGCACGCGCGGCGCGACGCCGCGTTGCTGCGAGCCCGCGGTTACCAGCCCGAGGTGCTCGACGGTGCTCAGGCTCGCGAGCTGGAGCCGGCGCTCGGTCCGAGCGTGTTGGGCGGAGTCCTGTTTCCCGAGACCCGGGTTCTGGATCCCCACCGTTTCCTTCTCGGTCTGGCGGACCGCGCCCGACGCAGGGGCGTCCGCATCCGCGAAGGCGTGGCGGCGCGGCGTCTGACGGTCGCGGGCGGGATGGTGCGCGGCGTCGAGACCACCGATGGCGAGCGGGTCGCGGTC
Source organism: Longimicrobiales bacterium (assembly GCA_965221265.1). Classification (GTDB taxonomy): domain Bacteria; phylum Gemmatimonadota; class Gemmatimonadetes; order Longimicrobiales; family Gaopeijiaceae; genus BD2-11. The sequence goes on from OZ244873.1 coordinate 2,596,039, forward strand.
GACGCGGTCGTACTCGCGACCGGTCCGTTCAGCCTCGCGCTCGCCGCGCGGGTAGGGTGCCGTCTCCCCATTCAACCTGGAAAGGGATACCACCGCGAGGTGGCCGTCGGCCCGGGTGGCGCGCCTCCCATGCGTCTCGCCTGCACCAACCGCGATACCGGCATCATTTGCACGCCGATGAAGGGGCGGGTGCGCTTCGTGGGCACGATGGAGTTCGCCGGCCACGACTTGGACTTGGATCGCGTCCGGCTCGAACAGCTCACCCTCAAGCCCCGGACCTGGCTTCCCGCCTTGGGGGACGCGCCGCCGGTGGCGGAATGGTGCGGCCTGCGGCCCATGTCACCCGACGGGCTGCCCTTCGTGGGTCCCCTCGGCGGCGTGGGCGGGCTCGTGGTGGCGGTCGGGCACGGCAATCTGGGCCTCACCCTCTCGGCCGTAACCGGCGAAATGGTCGCCAACCAGGTTGCGGGTGTGCGCGACCCGCGCTTGGCGCCCCTTTCCCCCTCCCGCTTCCGAGCGGGGCGCGCCGCCGTCCGGATCCACGCTCGCCCCCGCCGCCACGCGGGGGACTAGCAGCGCGTGGACAAAATCCACCCGGCACTGGGACGGCGTTCCATCGGCGCTGGACCGCCGCGCTCGGCGTTGCCGGTTCGTCCCGGTGGCTTCGCCATCGAGCCTCCGAGGCACCATTGCGCGTCCGACATCCCCATCCGCGCGGGTCGTTGAGCTCGACGTTGCTCTTCGTCCCCTACATCCCGACCCTCCAGCCGTCCAAGAGGCACGATGTCGATCAAGTCCAAACTGCGCTTGCTCTTCTCGCTGGGACGGGGCCTGACCCGTGGGCTCCCGGACGCCGATCCGGGCCTCGATCCCATCCATTTGTTCGAGCGGTGGTTCGACGTCGCGCGCGACGCCGGCCTCCTGCTTCCCGAAGCGACGACCCTGGCGACCGCGTCGGCCGACGGCGCTCCCAGCGCGCGCATGGTGCTGCTCAAGGGCTTCGGAGCGGACGGGTTCGAATTCTACACCAACCTGGGCAGCCGCAAGGCGCGCGAGCTTACCGCCAACCCCCGGGCCGCCCTCTGTTTTCACTGGGGCGTTCTCCAGCGGCAGGTGCGCGTGGAGGGCGACGTCGTTCAGCTGAGCCGGCGAACATCCGCGGACTACTTCCGCACCCGCCCTCGCGGTAGCCGCATTGGCGCCTGGGCGTCGCGCCAAAGCCAACCCCTCTCGGCCCGCGACGTGCTGCAGCGGCGCGTGCGCGAGCTCGAGAAGAGGTTCGAGGGCGGGGACGTGCCTTTGCCCGATTTCTGGGGCGGGTTCCGGCTGAACCCGCGGCGCATCGAGTTCTGGCAGGGTCGCGCGGACCGGCTCCATGATCGACTTGTCTTTCGGCGCGAGGGCGACGGCTGGAGTAGCCGGAGGCTGTACCCTTGACGCGGAGGCGCGGCCCGCGGGCGGGAGCCGGCTTTTTCCTGGGCCACGGCCTGGGCAACGACTATCTCGTCTTCCCGTTCGGGGATCGATGGACCGTGTCGCCGGAGGCCGTGCGCGCCGTCTGCGACCGATGGCTGGGCGTGGGTTCCGATGGCATCGTCCTGCACTCGCCGCCGAGCGAGCGTCCCTGGCGCCTGAGGATGTTCAACTCGGACGGCTCCGAGTTCGAGCGCAGCGGCAATGGCCTGCGCGTCTTCGCGGCGCACGCGGCCTTGCGGAACTGGGTCGGGCGCGACGGCTTCACGGTGGAGGTCGGAGGGGAGCGGGTTCGCATGCGCGTGGAGGGGCTGCTGGGCGAGGGTGTACACGACATCTCGGTCGAGATGGGACGCGCCTCGCTGGACCCGGCCGACGCGGGGCTCGCACCCGAGTGGGAGGGTAAGCCGCTGGAGCACCCGGCCGTCGGGGTCTTGGACTGCGCGCTGGTGCGTGTCGGCAACCCCCACTGCGTTGTGTTCACCGACGACCTGTCGGAGGCGGCGCTCAACCGACTGGGCCCTTTCCTGGCGGCGCACGAGGCCTTTCCGGCGGGCGTGAACGTGCAGCTCGTCCGTCCGGTCGCGCACGACCGCATCGAGATCGCCATTTGGGAGCGCGGGGTTGGGCGGACCCGCGCATCCGGGACCAGCTCCTGCGCGGCGGCGGTCGCGGCCGCCCGGCGCGGGGCGGTGGACTATGGCGAGGTGGAGGTGCGGATGGAGGGGGGGCGGCTTCGCGTGGCCGTGTCCCGCGAGCTCGAGGTCGTGCTCCGGGGACCGGTGCGGGCGGTTGCGCGGGGTCGGTTGTCGGAGGGGTTTCTGGAAGGGCTGCGATCTATGGAGTCGGAACGGGGTACCCCGGAGACGTGAGAACCGGGTTCCACCCATGGGGAGGGGTCCCGTTGAGCCGAGACGGGGCGCACGGACCGCGGTTACCTGTTCGGCGTCAATGGACCCCAGGGGAGGAGTCGTCGTGCTGAGATTCCCGGAGGAGATTCTGCTGCTGTTGCTCGACGACGAGAACGGCACGTTCGCGCCCGTCCCCAGCTGGTCGTTGAACTACGCCCTCGGCGGTGGCGTGCTCATGGATTTGGCGCTGGAGAACCGCATCGACACCGATCCGGAGAAGCTCTTCCTGGTCGATGCGACGCCGGTCGGAGACGACCTACTCGATCCGATGCTCGAGGAGATCGCCCAGGCCAGGGGCACCCACGACGCGCGCCACTGGGTGGAACATGCCGCGGGCCGCGCTTCCGAAATCCGCGAGACCGCGCTCGAGCGGCTCGTCTCGAAGGGCATTCTGGCGCGGCGGGACGAGCGCTTCCTGTGGGTGTTCCACTCGCGGCGCTATCCGGTGGTGGACGGGAAGGCCGAGCGCGAGGTGAAGCTGCGCATCATGGAGGTGCTGTTCAGCGACATGATCCCCGATCCCCGGGACATCGTCATCATCGCCTTGGCGGACGCCTGCGGCATCTTCAAGTGGCTGCTCTCCAAACGCGAGCTGAAGAACGTCCGTTCGCGGATCAGCGACGTGCGCCGGATGGAGCTCATCGGACGAACCGTCGCCGAGGCCATCTGGGACATCGAGCTGATCGTGCGCACGCAGAGCGTTCCCATGCAGGGATAGAGGGCCGCCCGCGAGCGGAGGGGGTGGGATTCGCGGCCGAGGGCCGCCTCTGGCGGGCCGAAGGCGAAGGGAGGATGCGAAGCACCGGACCTTCAACCCGTTGGCAGCCCGCGGACGAACTCCCCCCGGCATTCGAGCGGCGTGGCATCCGCGCTGGACCGCTGCGCTCGGCGTTGCCTTTCGTCCCGGTAGCGCTGCTACCGGGCCTTCAAGGCGCCTTGCCAGCCCGGCGCCACGCCACTCTCGGTGCTCGGGCGGATTCATCCACGGACTGCTGGTTCGGAGGCCACGCCCGCCGATGCGGGCATCGCCCGCGAACGGAGGGGGTGGGATTTGCGGCCGAGGGCCGCCTCTGGCGGGCCGAAGGCGAAGGGAGGATGCGAAGCACCGGACCTTCAACCCTGGGTTCGGAGGCCACCCCCACCGGCGCGGGCATCGCCCGCGAACGGAGGGGGTGGGATTTGCGGCCGAGGGCCGCCTCTGGCGGGCCGAAGGCGAAGGGAGGATGCGAAGCACCGGACCTTCAACCCTGGGTTCGGAGGCCACCCCCACCGGCGCGGGCATCGCCCGCGAACGGAGGGGGTGGGATTTGCGGCCGAGGGCCGCCTCTGGCGGGCCGAAGGCGAAGGGAGGATGCGAAGCACCGGACCTTCAACCCTGGGTTCGGAGGCCACCCCCACCGGCGCGGGCATCGCCCGCGAACGGAGGGGGTGGGATTCGAACCCACGTGGGCCAAGGCCCGCCGGTTTTCAAGACCGGTGCATTGAACCGCTCTGCCACCCCTCCATCCCCCCAAGATAGAAACGCCTTCGACCCCCTTCAACGTCGACCCGCCTGCACGTTTGCCCGGCGGGCTTGCCACGCCCGCGTCCACGCCTTCGATTCCAGTGTTGTCCAGAGCATTCCGCAGCCCGTGGAACGCTCCAGTCTTGTCCGGCGGGAGGGCCGAGTGATGAAATCCCTGTGCTGTGCGATGGTAGCGGTGTCCTTGGCGTCGCTGGTGGCTCCCGTCAACGGATTCGCGCAACAGAACGACCCGACCTTGGAGGAGTGGGAGGTGCCTTGGGAGCAGAGCCGGCCCCGTGATCCGTACGTGGCTCCCGACGGCCGCGTTTGGTTCGCCGGCCAGCGTTCCCACTACGCCGCAGTCCTCGATCCCGCGACCGGCGAAATGCGGAAGTACGACCTGCCCGACGGCGCTGGGCCGCACACCGTGGTGGTGGCCGACGACGGCATGGTGTGGTACACCGGCAACCTGGTGGGGAACCTGGGCCGCCTCGACCCCGAGTCGGGCGAGATCGAGGTCTTCCCCATGCCCGACGAGCGCGCGCGCGACCCGCACACCTTCGCCTTCGACGCCGCCGGCGACCTCTGGTTCACCGTTCAGGGGGGCAACTTCGTGGGCAAGTTTTGGAAGGAGACGGGGGAAGTGCGACTCGTCGAGATGCCCGCCAACCCTGGCGCGCGCGGTGGATCGACACGGCCGTACGGGCTCAAGATGGATTCGCGGGATCGGCCCTGGGCGAGCCTATTCGGCACCAACCAGCTGGTGATGGTGGATCCGGAGAGCTTCGCGCCCACCTACTTCGAGCTCCCGGAGGGCGCCCGTCCCAGGCGCTTGGTCATCGACTCGAACGACGTCGTCTGGTACGTGGACTACGCGCGCGGTTTCCTGGGGCGGGTCGACCCGGCGACGGGCGAGGTCACCGAGTGGGCCAACCCGAGCGGGGGGGACGCGCGCCCGTATGGCGTCGCCATCGACGACGACGACCGCGTTTGGTTCGTCGAGACGGGCGTGCAGCCCAACATGTTCGTGGGGTTCGACACCCGCACGGAGGAGTACATCAGCTCGGTGGCGGTCGAAAGCGGCGGGGGAACCATCCGTCACATGTACTACGACGCCAACACCAACGTGGTCTGGTTCGGAGCGGACACCAACACCATCGGCCGGGCGGTGCTGCCGCCCTCGAGGCCCGTCAGCTTCTAGAGGAGCCCCTGGACGAACTCTCCCGGGCGTTCGAGGGGGGTCGCGTGCGTGGGTTGCGTGTCCCGAACCCGTGGCTCGTCGTCTTGGCGGTGGCCGGGGTCGGAGGTGCCGGCGCCGGCGGGGCTCCCCCGGACGACTTGGGTGTCTCCGCGCCTCCCCGGATGCGGGCCGGCCCTCGGGTGCCCGAAGCGGGCCGCGCCATCACTCCGGCGGAGAGGGGGCCGCACGATGACACGTCCACCGGAGCGCCGGCCTCGGACGTCAACGGCCGCGGCGCCCACGTTGCCGCCCGCCCGCCCCGCGTTCCCCACGCTGACGGCCCGCCCTTGGCGCGCACCGGGGGATTCGGCGAACACAGCTGCGTCGAGTGCCATCTGGACCTCGCGCTGAACGCCCCCGGCGGCGCGCTCCTGCTGGAGGGCGTGCCCGCTTCGTTCACGCCGGGCGCGACCTACGTGGTCACCGTGCTCGTGGAGGGGGAGGGAATGGGGCGGGCCGGCTTCCAGGCCGCCTCGCGCTTCCACCAGGGTGAGCGGTCGGGTCGGCCGGCGGGGCGCCTCGCCCCCCTCGACGGGCGCACGGTGGTGCGCGGTGCCGGCGGCGTCGACTACATCAACCACACGGTCGAAGGGAGCGAACTCGGCGCCGGCGACATCGCCAGCTGGAGCTTCGAGTGGGTGGCGCCCGAGGAACCATCGCCGGTCGTGTTCCACGTGAGCGGCAACTCCGCCAACGGCGACAACTCACCCTTGGGGGACCTCATCTACACGACGGAGGTCGTGGTGCCGCCCGGCGGCTGACCGGACCGACCGGACCCTTCCGGCGGTGTGACGCGGCCACCTTCAAGGCGCCTTGCCAGCCCGGCGCCCCGCCACTCTCGGTGCTCGGGCGGATTCATCCACGGACTCGGGCAGCCCGCGGACGAACTCCCCCCGGCATTCGAGCGGCGTTGCATCCGCGCTGGACGCTCGCGCTCCGCGTTGCCTTTCGTCCCGGTGGCGCTGCCACCGGGCCTTCAAGGCGCCTTGCCAGCCCGGCGCCCCGCCACTCTCGGTGCTCGGGCGGATTCATCCACGGACTCGGGCAGCCCGCGGACGAACTCCCCCCGGCATTCGAGCGGCGTTGCATCCGCGCTGGACGCTCGCGCTCCGCGTTGCCTTTCGTCCCGGTGGCGCTGCCACCGGGCCTTCAAGGCGCCTTGCCAGCCCGGCGCCCCGCCACTCTCGGTGCTCGGGCGGATTCATCCACGGACTGCGAGCAGCGAATTGTCAAGCTGGCGTTCGAGGTCGACCAATGGAGCCGTGTAATTCCCGGAAAAACAGGCGTCGCAGAACGGACCGAACTCCTCCACGGCCCGCGTCATTCCCTCGAGCGAAAGGTATCCCAGCGAGTCCAGCCCGAGTTCCTCTCGGATTTCCTCCACCGAGTGCCCGAACCCCATCAGCTCCTCCCTGCTTGGCATGTCGATACCGTAGAAGCAGGGGTTGCGAACCGGGGGGCTGGCGATGCGCAGATGCACCTCGGCGGCTCCCGCGCCCCGCACGAAGCGCACCAGACTCCGGCTGGTGGTGCCGCGCACGATCGAGTCGTCGACCAGGACGATGCGGCGTCCCGCCAGCACCTCGCGTACCGGATTGTACTTGATGCGCGCCCCGAAATCGCGATCCGCCTGGGAGGGGCGAATGAAGGTGCGGCCCACGTAGTGGTTGCGCAGGAGGCCCAACTCGAAGGGCACGCCGGTCTCCTCGGAGTATCCCAGAGCGGCCGAGTTCGCGCTGTCCGGGACGGCCACGACGGCGTCCGCGTCCACCGGGTGCTCGCGCGCCAGTTGACGCCCGAAAGCGCGCCGGGATCCGTCCACGCTGGCGCCCCAGATGCGCGAGTCGGGGCGGGCGAAATAGACCAGCTCGAAAATGCACGGCGAGATGCGGGGAGCGGCGCGCAGACTACGCAGCTTCTCGACCCTTCCACCGCGGATGCGCAGCAGCTCGCCGGGTTCCACGTCGCGCACGTATTCGGCGTTGACGATGTCGAACGCGCACGACTCGGACGCCAACACGTGGCCACCGTCCTTGCGCCCGAGCAGGAGTGGGCGGAATCCGCGGGGATCGCGCACGGCGTACAGGGCATCTCCAACCGCGATCACCAGCGAGAAGGCGCCCTCCAAATGCGCCAGGGCGTCGTCCACCTGCTGCTCCACGTCGCGGTGGCGCGAGCGCGCCATGAGGTGCACGATGACCTCGGAGTCGCTCGACGTCTGGAACAGCGCGCCCTCCTTCACGAGGTGGTCCTTGAGCTCCAGAGCGTTGGTGAGATTGCCGTTGTGGGCGATGGCGAGTGAGCCGTTCGCGTACTTCGCGACGATGGGCTGGGCGTTCTCCCGACGACTGCCGCCGGCGGTGGAATAGCGCACGTGGCCGACCGAGGTGCCGCCCGGAAGGGCACGCAGCCGTTCCGCGTCGAAGACGTCGGAGACCAGTCCGAGCCCCTTGGTCACGCGCGCGCGCCCGGCCCGGTCGATCGAGTAGATGCCGGCGGACTCCTGTCCCCGGTGCTGGAGCGCGTAGAGCCCGAGGAAGACCAGCTCCGCGGCGTTGTCGATGCCGCTCACGGCGAAGACGCCGCACTCCTCGCGCGGGCGGTCCAGGAGGGCGCCGGGGATGTCCATCGGGCCCGACCGACTCGACCGGGCCTCACTCCCGGCGGCGAGGGGAAGCTCCTGCGGTGTCCGATTCATCCGCCGCCTCCGTGACGCGGGTCGTCCATGGATGAGCCAAGAGCGGAGTGACGCGGGCTCGGTCGGGCCCCCTGAAGGGTGAATTGGGTTGCCGTGCGCGCCAAGCGCCACGCGGAGCTCGACCGTTCGACCCGAATGCGTCGCCGCCCGATCGCCACGAACGCTTCGTCCACGAGCCGCTACGCCTTTCCGCGATGCGCGTCCATGCGCGCGGGAAGGGCTCCGAAAAAGACCGAACTCACGTCCATGATGTCCGCATCGATCCGCGCGCTCGCGCTCTCGACGGAGAAACGGCCGCCAATTGACCCGACCGTGCCGATCTCGGCGCAGGGCACGCCGTAGTCATCGGCCAGCCGCCGCACCCGGTCGAGGTGGGCGGGCTCGCACGAAACCACCACGCGACCCTGCGCCTCTCCAAAGAATAGCGCCGTCGAAGGCAGAGGGTCCATCAGCCGCACGCGTATCCCGACCGGATCCTCGCCCTCGCCGAGCGCGCTTTCCGCGAGCGCGCACGCCAACCCGCCCTCCGAGCAGTCGTGCGCCGACCGGAGCAACCCACGTCCGATCATGGCCAACAGCGCCTGTTGGAGCGCGCGTTCCGCCAGCAGATCCACGCGCGGCGGATGCCCGCCCACCACGCCGTGCAGGGCGTACAGGTATTCCGAGGCGCCCAGCTCGTCGGTGTTGCGGCCGAGCAGCACGATCACGTCGCCCTCGCCGCGGAACGCGTGCCGGGTGACGCGCGCCACGTCCTCGATGACGCCGACCATGCCAATCACGGGCGTCGGGTAGATGGGGGTGCCGCTGGTCTCGTTGTAGAGCGACACGTTGCCGCCGGTCACCGGGGTTTCGAACAGCGCGCAGGCTTCGGCCATTCCCGCCACGGCTTCCCGCATTTGGTGGTAGATGTGCGGTTTGAGGGGGTTGCCGAAGTTGAGGTTGTTGGTGACCGCCATGGGGAGCGCCCCGACGCACGCGAGGTTGCGGGCGGCCTCGGCCACGGCCGCGCGCGCGCCCGTTCCGGGTTCGAGGTAGGTGTAGCGGCCACTGCAGTCCGTGGTGACCGCGATCCCGCGCCGGGTACCGCGCACCCGCAGCACGCCCGCGTCCCCTCCGGGCCGCACCACGCTCGCCGCGCGCACGGTGGTGTCGTACTGGTCGTGGATCCAGCGGCGCGAGGCGAGGTTGGGCGACGACAGCAGTCGGAGGAAGTCGGCGGTCCGGTCGCCCTCGCCGCCCGCATAGGGGGACAGGTCCATCTCCCTGAGCGCGCGCGCCTCCTCGCCCTCGATGCCCTCGCGCTCGTAGGTCGGGCACCCCTCGGTCAGCGGCAGGGCGGGGATGTCGGCCACCGGACGGCCGTCCTCCAGAACGCGGAAGCGCCCATCCGAGGTGACGCGACCCACCTCCGCCGCCTCGAGCTCCCACTTCGCGAGGATCCGCCGGACCTCCTCCTCCCGACCCTTGTGAACGACCACCATCATGCGCTCCTGGCTCTCGGAGAGCAGGATCTCGTACGGGGTCATGCCCGGCTCGCGCACGGGCGCCAGCGCGGTGTCGATCACGACCCCGCTTCCGGAACGGCCCGCCATCTCCGAGGCGCTCGAGGTGATGCCCGCGGCGCCCATGTCCTGAATGCCCACGATGTTGCCGCTGCGGATCAGCTCAAGGCTGGCCTCGAGCAGGAGCTTCTCCGTGAATGGATCGCCCACCTGCACCTGAGGCCGTTTGGCGTCGGAATTTTCGTCAAGCTGTTCGCTTGCGAACGTGGCTCCGTGGATACCGTCGCGCCCCGTGCGCGCGCCCACCGCCATCAGGGTGTTGCCGTCTCCGTGCGCCTCGCCCCGGATCAGCTGGTCGTGTCTGAGGATGCCCAGGCACATGACGTTGATGATGGGATTGCCCTCGTAGCCACGGTCGAAGAACGCCTCGCCGCCAAGGTTGGGGATCCCCACGCAGTTGCCGTAGTCGCCGGCTCCGCGCACGACGCCGTCGAAGAGGTAGCGCACCCGGCGCGAGTCGAGGTCGCCGAAATGCAGCGAGTCCAGCACCGCCACCGGGCGCGCGCCCATGGTGAAGACGTCGCGCAGGATGCCACCGATGCCGGTCGCCGCGCCTTGGTAGGGCTCCACCGCGGACGGGTGATTGTGCGACTCGATCTTGAAGGCGAGCGCGTATCCGTCGCCGATGTCGATCACGCCCGCGTTCTCGCCCGGACCCTGGATGACCCACGGAGCCTCGGTGGGCAGCAGCCGAAGCAGGCGCTTCGAGTTCTTGTAGCCGCAGTGCTCGGACCACATGGCCGAAAAGACGCCGAGCTCCGTGAAGGTCGGGACGCGTCCGAGATGGCCAACGATCCTGTCGTACTCCTCCGGCGAAAGACCGTGGTCGGCGATCAGCTCCGGGGTAATCTCGGGGTCCCCGGGACGTGGCTCCGGCGGGACCGTTCCGCCGCCGTCGCCGCCGCGCGCGGACGCGATCACGCCACCCTCTCGCGCGCGAAGTGCGCGACCAGTGACTCGAACATTCCGAGCCCGTCGGTGGAGCCCAGCACGCCCTCGGCGGCCCGCTCCGGATGAGGCATGAGCCCGAGCACGTTCCCGGCCGTGTTCACGATTCCGGCAATGTCGTTGACGGAACCGTTCGGGTTGCCCCCTCGCCCGCGCGCTCCCTCGCGCGTTGTGTACCGGAAGACGACGCGCCCATGGCCCTCGAGGCGCTCGAGGGTGGTCGGGTCGGCGATGTAGTTGCCCTCGGCGTGCGCGATCGGAACACGCAGGACCTGGCCCGGGCGATACGCGCGCGTGAACGCCGTGTCCGTGGTCTCGACCCGTACGTGCGCGTCGTGGCTTTGGAACTTGAGGGAGTCGTTGCGCCTGAGCGCGCCCGGGAGCATTCCGGCCTCGCACAGGATCTGGAAGCCGTTGCAGATCCCAAGCACGAGTCCGCCGCGAGCCGCGTGGCGCACCACCGCCTCCACGATGGGGCTGAAGCGCGCGATGGCCCCCGGGCGCAGGTAGTCCCCGTAGGAGAAGCCGCCCGGAAGTACCACCAGGTCGGCGTCGCCGAGCTCCGCTTCGCGGTGCCAGACGAGCCGCGCCTCGACGCCCACCACCTCGCGCAGCACGTGTACGCAGTCGTGGTCGCAGTTGGAGCCCGGGAAAGTCACGACCACCGCCCTCACGTCACGGCCTCGGTTTGGGGAGCGGCACGCTCGATCTCGATGGTGAAGTCCTCGGTCACCGGGTTCGCGAGCAACTTCCGGCACATCGTCCTGGCGCGGCTCGCGGCCTCCTCCCGGGAATCCGCCTCCACCTCCATCACCAGAAGCCTGCCCGCGCGCACCTCGCGCACCTCCGCGAAATCCAGCGAATGAAGCGCGTGCCGGATGGCCTTGCCCTGCGGGTCGAGCAGACCGCGGCGGGGGGTCACGCGGATTTGGACAACATACAGGTTCAAGTCATGTCCTCCACAAGCTCAAGTCATGTCTTCCGTGCCGCCGACGTCGGCCCGTGGGATCCGTTGGCGCCGGACAAGTTCATGGCGTCCGCGGGCGCCGTGGCGGGGTCCCAGGCCGCCGTAATCGAGCGGCCGGGCTCCCTCGTCGTCGTCGGGTTCATCGTCATCCTCGTCCTCGTCGACTTCGAGCAGAGGATCGCGTTCGGGTAGCCGGTCCAGAAACCCGATCGCCACCGACTTCAGGAATCCCCAGACGGCGTACCCGAACAGGACCGGAAAGAAATAGTGGCGGGGCGCGACGATCGCCGCGACGATGGCGGCCCCGATGATGGCGCCGTTGATGCGCGCCCCGGGTGTGCGCCACCCGACTCGGGGTAGGCGCGCGTAGGGGATGTGGCTCAGCATGAGCGCGGACAGCAGCACCATCAGGATGCCCATGATCTGAGCCCAGGGCAGCGTGCCGAGATACGTCTCGAAGAAGGTCGTTTGGGTGAAGGGGTGGGAGGTCGCCAGCATCATCCCCGCGGCCGGCGACGGAAGTCCGTGGAACGAGCGTTTCGCCCCTCCTCCCTGTTCCACGTTGAAGCGGGCCAGGCGCACCACCACCGCGGTCACGAACAGATAGGAGAGCAGCCAGCTCCATGAGCCGTCGGCCCAGTAGAGCTGGTACATCACCATCGCCGGAGCCACGCCGAAGCTGACCGCGTCGGCCAGCGAGTCGAGTTCGGCGCCGAAGCGGGAGCCCGTGCGCGTGAAGCGCGCCATGCCGCCGTCGACGGTGTCGAGTACGCCCGCGAACACAATGAACCAGGCGGCCCACTCGTACGCGCCCCGTGACGCCATCACCATGGCGAACACCCCGAAGAAGACGTTGCCCAAGGTAAAGGCGGAGGGGATGATGATGATGCCCCTCCGCAGCCGCCTCCGGCGCGAGGCCTTGCGGATCACGAGGTCACCTCATCCGAAACCGGGGCCCCTGTACTCGCCCAGAGGCACACCAACGAGCCGTTGGAAGATGTCCAGGTAGCGCGCCGTCGACTCCTCCACGACGTGGTCGGGGAGGTCGGGGGGCGGCGGTGTCCGGTTCCAGTCGGTCTCGCGGGCGAGGTGGTCGCGCACGGGCTGCTTGTCGAGGGAGGGCTGCCCCCGGCCGGGCGCGTAGTGTTCGGCTGGCCAGAAACGCGAGGAGTCGGGGGTCAGCACCTCGTCGATGAGCAGGAGTCGGCCACCGGCGTCCAGCCCGAACTCGAACTTCGTGTCCGCGAGGATGATCCCCCGCTCGCGCGCGACCTCCGATCCCGCGCGGTAGATGCCAAGCGAGAGGTCGCGCAGGGTCTCGGCCATGGGTGCGCCCAGCAGCTCCGTCACCTGTTCGTAGGTGATGTTCTCGTCGTGGCCTTCGTGTGCCTTGGTCGACGGCGAGAAGATGGGCGGCTCGATGCGGTCGCTCTCGACCATGCCGGGTGCGAGGGGCTCCCCCGCGAGCGTGCCGCCGCGGCGGTATTCGCGCCACGCCGACCCCGTGATGTAGCCGCGCACCACGCATTCGACCAAAATGGGCCGGGTGCGGCGAACCAGCATGGCGCGGCGCCCCCAGCGGTCGACGCTGTCGGCCAGCTCGGGCACTCGGGCGATGATCTCGTCGCGCCGCACCGCGATGAGGTGGTGGTCGATCCCCCCCTCGGTCCCGGGCACGGGCGAACGGGCGGAGAATCGCGCCAGCCACCAGGCGGTCAGCTGCGTGAGCACCTCGCCCTTGTGGGGCACCGGTTGGGGCAACACCACGTCGAAGGCGCTCACCCGGTCGCTCGCGACCATGAGCAGGGTGTCCGGGCCCGCCTCGTATACGTCCCGCACCTTGCCGCGGTGGAGAAGAGGGAGGGGAAGGGCGGAATCCACGATGGTGGTCACGTTGTCTTCGGCTCCGTGGTCCGGGGTGGGGGTCACACGCGAAGGTTGGGGGCTTCCAGGCGCGCACGGGCCGCCGGGCCAAGGCGGTCGATGACCGGACCCGCGACCTCGCCGAGGAAGCGCTCCACCTGCTCGGGCGCGCGTCCGATGAACCGCTCTCCGCGAAGCAGGTCGACCAGCTCGGTCGTGCCGAGGCCGAACGCCGGGTCGCCCGCGATGCGCGCGATGAGGTCGGGCGTCCCCCCTTCCTCGCGCGCTCTGCGGGTGGCCGCGTGGGCGTGGCGGCGAATGCGCTCGTGCAGCTCCTGGCGGTCGCCTCCGTTCCGGGTCGCGCGCATGAGGATGGTCTCGGTGGCCATGAAGGGGAGTTGCGCGTCGAGCGAGCGGCGGATGACGGCCTCGTTCACCACCAACCCAGTGGACACGTTCTCGACCAACACCAATACGCCGTCGAGGGTGAGGAAGGCGTCGGGAATGCTGACGCGCCGGTTCGCGGAATCGTCGAGGCTCCGCTCCAGCCACTGGGTGGCGGCCGTGAACGCGCCATCGTGAAACAGGGTGATGACGTGGCGCGACAGGGCGCAAATCCGCTCCGCGCGCATTGGATTGCGTTTGTAGGGCATGGCCGACGAGCCAACCTGGGTATCCTCGAAGGGTTCCTCGACTTCCCCCAGATGCGCAAGCAGACGAAGGTCGTGCCCCATTTTGGAGGTGGATGCGGCGGTTCCCGCGAGCGTGGCGAGAAGAGCCGCGTCCACCTTGCGCGGATAGGTCTGACCGCTCACGGGGTAGCGGCGCTCGAAGCGCATGCGTCGCGCCACGGCGTCGTCGAGGGCGTCGACCTTCTCGGAGTCGCCGTCGAACAGGTCGAGGAAGGACGCCTGGCTGCCGGTGGTGCCGCGCACGCCCCTGAACCGGAGCGAGTCGAGGCGGAACTCGATCTCCTCGAGGTCGAGGAGCAGGTCCTGGATCCAGAGGGTCGCCCGTTTGCCGACCGTGGTGGGTTGGGCCGGTTGGAAGTGGGTGTAGGCCAGAGTGGGGAGGGATCGGTAACGGCCCGCGAAGTCCGCGAGCGCCTCGACGCACCGCACCAAGCGGTCGCGGATCAGGGAAAGCGCCTCCCGGTGCAGGATCAGGTCGGCGTTGTCGGTCACGAACGCGCTGGTGGCGCCGAGATGGATGATGCCCCGCGCGGCGGGCGCGACCTCGCCGAAGAGGTGGATGTGCGCCATCACGTCGTGGCGGAATCGGCGCTCCAGCAGCGCGGCCCGCTCCAGGTCGAGGTCGTCGACCGCGGCGCGCATCTGGCGTAGCGCCTGGCGGGAAATGTCCAACCCCAGCTCGCGCTGCGATTCGGCCAGCGCGATCCACAGTCGGCGCCACGTGGCGAACTTGCGCGCCTGCGAGAACACGCGCCGCATATCGCGCGAGGCGTAACGTCCCGAGAGGGGATGCGCGTAACCGTGCCCGGCGGACCGCCCTTTGCTGGAGCCTCCGGCGGGCGCCCGGTCCGGGTCGCTAGAGGTCACGTCCCAGCTTCTCCCAGTCGGCCAGGAAGGCGGCCAGTCCCAAGTCGGTAAGCGGGTGTCGAATCAGCTTGTGAAGCACGTCCGGTGGCAGGGTTGCGACGTCGGCGCCCACCTCCAGCGACTCGACCACGTGGCGCGGGTGTCTGAGGGAGGCGGCCAGAATCTCGGTGTGCATGCCGTAGTTGTCGAAAATGACGCGGATCTGGCGGATCAGCTCCATCCCGTCGTGGGAGATGTCGTCCAACCGCCCAATGAAGGGCGAGATGTACGCGGCCCCCGCCTTGGCCGCGAGCAGCGCCTGTGGAGCCGAGAAGCACAACGTCACGTTGACCGGAATGTCGCGCGAGCTGAGCTCCCGGCAGGCCACCAGGCCGGCTTCGGTCAGGGGCACCTTGACCGCGATGTTGGGGTGGATCGCCGCCAGCCGGCACCCCTCCTCCACCATGGTCCCGGCATCCACGCCGACGACCTCGGCGCTCACCGGGCCGTCGATGGCCTCGCAGATCTCCAGGAAGATCTCCATCGGATCTCGGTCGCCGGCCACCTTGGCCAACAGGGACGGGTTGGTCGTGACGCCATCGATGAGGCCGGCGGCGGCCGCCCGCCGGATTTCGCCCAGGTCGGCCGTGTCGAGGAAGATCTTCATGAGTGGTTGGCGCTCCCGGCGCGTGGGTGTTCGGTGTCGGGGAATCTAACAGGGCGGTGGCCGCGAACGGGACGGTTTGAACGGCCGGTGGCTTCGGTGGAGGTCGGGGCCTCGACCGCTCCGGTCGCCAAACCGTCGGACATTGGCGCCCGCCGGGACAGCACCCCGGCGGGATAGCTCACGCGGCGCAGGAAGAGGCCGGCCGCGGGAGCCGGCGGCGACGTGACGGGATGGTCGACCTCGCCCTCCAGCATCGCGCGCATGTCGTCCATCGGCCTGCGTCCGAGTGCGACGTCGACCATGGTGCCGACCAGGTAGCGCACCATGCGGTGCAGAAACCGGTTGGCGACCACCGTGAACTCCATCCCCAGCGGCCAGGGGCCCCAGCGCGCCGCCGTCACGTCGCAGCGATCCCCACGCTCCTCCTGACCGGCGCGCGCGAAGGCGACGAACGATTTCTCGCCTGGCAGCAGGGCGGCCGCCGCATGCAGCGCCGCGACGTCCAGGTCGGTGGCTTTCGCCACGGCGTCGCGGGTCGAGCGCGCGAGGGGCCAGCACCAAGCGCGGTGGAACGGCGAGCCGGACGCGGCGGACAAACCCAGCCGGTATCCGTATTCGCGCGCGCTCGCGTCGTGGCGGGGGTGGAAGGTGGGGGGGGCGGCGTGAGCCTCCGCAACCCAGATGTCCCGAGGCAGCGTGGCGTTGAGCGCTCGATGAAGGGTCGCGGCGGTCCACCGCCGCGGCAGATCGACGGCGACCACCTGACCGGTGGCGTGCACGCCGCGGTCGGTTCTGCCGGCGGCGATCACCGTGCGACGGGCACCGGTAAGCCGCTCGAGCGTGCTCTGGAGCTCTCCCTGCACCGTGCGCTCCTTCGGCTGCAGCTGCCAGCCGAAGAAACGGGTCCCGTCGTAGTGCAGCGTGAGCCGAAAACGGCGTTCTCCCCGGGCCATCACGCCGGGAACCTAGGTTCTCCGTCGGCGCACCTCAACATCCCGCCCCTCCTCCGCCACCATGGGCTCCGACCGACCCTCTCCCGCCGCACCCCTCGGCGGTTCCCACCAAGGGCCTTCCAGCACTCCCGTCCACGGCCCCACCCAGCCCCGCTCGACCCTCCGGGATTCCCGCTTCCGTCCACGTCGCCGCCGAAACCCCGCTCGACCTTGGAGTCTTCCGTCCTGGCATGGGCGGCCCGTGACGATCGACGCGTGGGTCGGTCGCCCACGGGCGCGTTGACCGTCGGTGGGGCGTTGGGTACCATCGCCCCGGCCCCGCTCGTGCCCCCAATGCCCCAAGTGCCGCCATGCCCCTCGAAGCGCAACCCGAACTCGCTCCCCTGATCGCCCGCGTGTCGGAGGGCGCCAACCTGACCGCCACGGAGGCGGAGGGCGCCTTCGCCACCATCATGTCGGGGGAGGCGACCCCGGTGGCGATGGCGGCGTTCCTGATCGCGCTACGCACCAAGGGCGTGGTTCCCTCCGAGGTCGCCGGCGGCGTGCGGGCGCTGCGCGGGGCGATGCGCCCGGTCGAGTCGCGTCGGACGCACGAGCTGGTGGACACCTGTGGCACCGGCGGCGGCACCGTGCGCACTTTCAACGCCTCCACGGCGGCCGCCGTGACCGCCGCCGCCGTGGGCGTGCGGGTCGCCAAGCACGGCAACCGCTCGTTCACGTCGCGAAGCGGCAGCGCCGACGTCCTGGAAGCGTTGGGCGTGCGCATCGAGCTGACGCCCGACGAAATGGGCCGCGTTCTGAAGGAAACGGGAATTGTCTTCATGTTCGCGCCGCTCCTGCATCCCGCGATGCGCCACGTCGGCCCCGTGCGCGCCGAGTTGGGCGTCCCCACGATCATGAATCTGCTGGGGCCGCTCACCAACCCGGCTCGCGTGACCCGGCAGCTGGTCGGGGTTTCGGACCCTTCCTGGCTGCACCTGATCGCGTCCGCCCTGCGTGAGCTCGGGCACCGTCGGGCCTTGGTGGTCCACGGCGAGCCGGGGATGGACGAGGTCAGCCCGGCGGGTACCACCACCGTGTCCGATCTTCGCGACGGCGAGATCACGACCCGGCGGGTGGCTCCCGACGATCTGGGCTTGGAGGCCGGCGACGTGGAGGCGCTCGCGGGCGGAAGCCCCGCCGACAACGCCGCCGTGATCGTGGATGTGCTGGAAGGCCGGCGCCGTGATTCGGCGCGCTCGTTCGTTCTCGCCAACGCGGGCGCGGCCGTCTACGTCGCCGGCTTGGCCGAATCCCTTCCGGAAGGCGTTGCCATGGCGGGCGAGGCTATCGACCGCGGGCTCGCCATCCGCAAACTTGCCGAGCTGCGCGAAGCCAGCAACGCCCGGGGCGCCTGACGCGCGTTCGACCGCCATCCGCCACGGCGCGCGGACGTGCGCCGCTCCGCGCTTTCCCACCCGCCCATGCACGAGCGTCATCGCCATGTGCGGCTTGGTTCAAGTCAAGCCGGCCGGGTCGCGCTTCGACGGGGTCGGGGACGGTACCGGCCGGGCGTGCGCGCCATGCGCCCCTCGCGAATGAAGGAGGCTTCCACGGGTCCCCCATCCTCTCCCACCAGCACGATCTCCGTGAAATCGCCCTTCAGTCTTCCCACCGCAAAAGGAATGTTCACTCCCGCCTCCCTCCGGCCGCCGCCGGCCAAGGGATCGATCATCGCACCGATTCCGAGCGAGCCGGTCCGGGACCGATCCAGTTGTCGAGCATCAATAGTCGGGCATCAGTACTTTCGGATCACGCCCACCACGACGCCCTGGATGCGGACGTCGGCGGCGTCGACGATCATCGGCTCCATCGTCTCGTTGGCCGGCTGCAGCCGGATCCGCGAGCCGCGGCCGCGATAGAACTTCTTGACGGTGGCCGAGTCTCCACCCACCAGGGCGACCACGGTCTCGCCCTCATGGGCGACTTGGCGGGCGCTCACCACGATGTAGTCGCCATCGCGAATCTGTTCGTCGATCATCGAGTCGCCCTCGACCCTCAGGACGAAGCTCTCCGCGCCGCTCGGAACCATGTCCTGGGGCACGGACAGGGTTTCCGTGTGTTGGATGGCCTCGATGGGCAGTCCCGCGGCGACGGCTCCCAGGAGTGGCAGCGCGAAGACGCCCGTCTCCCTCTCCGGACCCACCATCTCGATGGACCGGCTTTGGTTGTAGGTCTTCCGTATGTAGCCCTTGCGCTCCAGATTGCTCAGGTGTTCGTGGACGGTGGCGAGCGAGGCGTATCCGAAGGCATGTGCGATTTCCTCGAAGTTGGGCGCGTAGCCGTGCTCGTCCAAGTAGCCCTCGATGAAGTCCAGAATCTGTTTCTGTCGCTTGGTCAGAGGCATCGGGGAGGTGCTCCGCGAGAGTGGTGACCGAACAGGACCCGAACATCATACCCAAAGGTTTCCCGAAGCGCAAGATGTGTCCCCACGCACCGAGAACGGAATCCGCCCTCGGCGGCCGATGCCGGTACCCGCGCCCGTGAACATCCTGGACCGAATCGTCCGCACCAAGCACCGGGAGGTGCGGGAACTCGGACCGAGGCACGCGGAGTTGGCGCGGCTCGCGCGTTCGGCCCCTCCGCCCCGCGACTTCCGCTCCGCGCTGGGAGGGTCGAGCGAGGTGGCGATCGTGGCGGAGGTCAAGCGGCGCTCTCCCGGAGCCGGACCCATTCGCGAGGACCTCGATCCCTCGGAGCTGGCGGCGGACTACGCGGCCTCGGGGGCGTCGGCCATCAGCGTGCTCACCGATCGCACCTACTTCGGAGGCGGTCTCGAGGACCTGCGCCGGGTGCGCGCGCGCGTCGAGCGCCCCGTCCTGCGCAAGGACTTCCTGGTGGATCCGGTTCAGCTGGCCGAATCGCGCGCGGAGGGCGCGGACGCGGTGTTGCTCATCGTGCGCATCCTGACCGATCAGCTCCTGGAGGAGCTTCTGCGCGGTGCCCGCGCGCTGGGGATGGCCGCGCTGGTGGAGGTCCACGACGGCGCCGAACTGGATCGCGCGCTCGAGGCGGGCGCCGACATCGTGGGCATCAACAACCGCGACTTGGGCACCTTCCGTTCCAGCGTGGCCGTCACGCTCGATCTGGTGCGCCGCATTCCCTCGGATGTCGTGGTCGTTTCGGAAAGCGGACTGGCCACCCGGGATGACCTGGCCGCCGTGGGCGGGGCGGGCGCGGACGCCGTCCTGATGGGCGAGGCGCTCCTGCGGAGTCCGCGCCCGGGCGACGCCGTGGCCGCCCTGACGGGTGTCCCGTGCGCGCCGCGCGCCGCCGGCACGGC
The DNA here is from genome assembly GCA_965221265.1 of Longimicrobiales bacterium. Classification (GTDB taxonomy): domain Bacteria; phylum Gemmatimonadota; class Gemmatimonadetes; order Longimicrobiales; family Gaopeijiaceae; genus BD2-11. The sequence continues at coordinate 2,615,685 of OZ244873.1, forward strand.
CCGCGCGCACCCGCCGCCCACGGCCGCCACGCGCCCTCCCCTCGGCCCGCCCGACTCGTCCACGGCCGCCGCGCGCCGCCCCGCCACCCCGCCCACCCCCACCTCGGCCGCCGCCACGACCCGACCGGCATCGTCCAGACGGCCCGCGCGCACCCGCGACCCCCGACCGCCGTTGAACGCGGAGCGCCCCCACCCCACCCGACCCGGCTCCCCCGCGACCGCCGTCGGCCACACAGCACCCGTCCTCCCCATCGCCCCCTCCCCGATGCCCGAAGTGAAGATCTGCGGCATTACCCGCCCGGAGGACGGCCGGGTCGCCGCGCGCGCGGGGGCGACCTACGTGGGAACCGTGCTCACCCCCGGTTTCGCGCGTAGCGTGGACATCCCGACCGCGCGGGCGGTGGCGGAGGCCGCGGACATCCCGTTGGTGATCCTCCTGGTCGATCCCACCCTCGACGAGGCGGTGCTGGCGGCGCGCGAGACCGGGGCGGCCGTCGTTCAACTGCACGGACGCGAGGACCCCGAGATCGTCTCCGGCGTGCGCGCGCGCGGTTCGTGGGCCGTGTGGAAGGCCACGCCCGTACGCGACGCGGCGGACGCGGCCGCGGCGCTCGACCGGTACGGAGCCGCGGCCGACGGCCTCCTCTTCGACGGCTGGCACGGCAAGCTGCCAGGCGGCACCGGCACCCGCTTTCCCTGGACCAGCCTGGCCGACGTCCGCGAACGCCTCGTCCCCGGCCAGCGACTCGTGGTCGCGGGCGGCCTCAACGCCGACAACGTGACGGAGGCCATCTCCATCCTGCGGCCGGACGTCGTCGACGCCAGCTCCGGAGTGGAGGCGCGCGTGCGCGTCAAGGATCCGGCCAAGGTGCGCGGGTTCGTGCGCGCCGCCCGCGGCAACGGAGGCGACTCCTGACCTCCGGGGCGTCCGCGGCCACGGACCGTTTCGGCCCGTATGGGGGGCGCTACGTGCCCGAGACCCTCATCGCCGCGCTCGACGAACTCGCGATGGCCCATCGGGACGCGTCGTCGGATCCCGCCTTCGCCGCCGAACTGCGCGCCCTGCTCGAGGACTACGCGGGCCGCCCCTCGCCCCTTTACCGCGCGACGCGGGTGGAGGAGGCCATCGGCGCCGGCCCCGTCTACCTGAAGCGCGAGGATCTCAACCACACCGGCGCGCACAAGATCAACAACACCTTGGGGCAGGCGCTGCTGGCGCGCTGGATGGGTAAGCGTCGCGTCATCGCCGAGACCGGGGCGGGGCAACACGGGGTGGCCACGGCGACCGTGTGCGCGCTCTTCGGTCTCGAGTGCGTGGTCTACATGGGCACGGAGGACATCGAGCGTCAGGCGCTCAACGTCTATCGCATGGAGCTGCTGGGGGCCGAAGTGCGCCCCGTGGACTCGGGTTCGCGCACGCTCAAGGACGCCACCAACGAGGCCATCCGCGACTGGGTGACCAACGTGCGCGGCACCCACTACATCATCGGCTCCGTGGTGGGACCGGATCCCTTTCCCCGCATGGTGCGCGACTTCCAAGCCGTCATCGGAGACGAGACGCGCGCCCAGCTGGAGGCCGCCGAGGGTCGGCTCCCGGGGGCGGTGGTCGCGTGCGTGGGCGGAGGATCCAACGCCATGGGCATCTTTCACGCCTTCGTTCCCCATGGGGATGTTCGCCTGATCGGGGTCGAGGCGGCGGGCGAGGGCCTCGACGGCGGGCGGCACTCGGCGCCCCTGGCCGCGGGCGCGCCGGGGGTGCTGCACGGGTCGCTGAGCTACCTGCTCCAGGACGCGGACGGACAGGTGGCTCCGGCCCACTCGATCTCGGCCGGGCTGGACTACCCCGGCGTGGGGCCGGAGCACGCGTGGCTACTCGACCAGGGTCGGGCGGAATACGTGACCGTGACCGACGATCGGGCGCTGGCCGCCTTCCACCGGCTCTCGCGTCTGGAGGGGCTCCTCCCCGCGCTCGAGAGCGCCCACGCGTTGGCCCACGTCTTCGAGGCGGGGGCGGAGCTGGCGCGCCACGGGCCGGTCGTGGTCTGCCTGAGCGGCCGCGGGGACAAGGATGTCGCGCACGTGGCGCGCTTGTCGGGAGTCGCGTCGGATGAGTGACCGGCATCCCGACGGGGGTGTTCGCACCCGCTTCCGGCGGGGTTCGGGCCGTGGTCGACGGGGGTCGCGCGGACGCCATCCGCAAGGGGAGGAACGATGACCGGCGTTCCCCTCGCTCAATGCTTCGCGCGCTGTCGGGCCGAGGGCCGCGCCGCGCTCATCCCGTTCCTGACGTGCGGCTATCCCGACGGGCCGCGGTCGTTGGAGCTGCTGCGCGCGATGGCGCGGGCGGGCGCCGACGTCATCGAGCTCGGCATCCCGTTCAGCGATCCGCTTGCGGACGGGCCCACCATTCAGCGCTCCTCCTTCCGGGCGCTCGAGGGCGGCATGACCACCGAGGGCACCCTCGGGCTCCTGCGCGCGTTCCGAGCCGGCCACGACACGCCGGTCGTCCTCTTCGGCTACCTCAACCCCATCCTGCGCTACGGGGTCGACGACTTCGCCCGGGCGGCCGCCGAGGCCGGCGCCCAGGGACTGCTGCTGACCGACGTGCCCGCCGGGGCGGACCCGGCGCTGGAGGAGCGCCTGGCGGCCCATGGTCTCGACCTGATCCGCCTGGTCGCCCCGACCACTTCCCCCGAGCGGGTCGGGACGATCGCGGGCGCGGGCTCGGGCTTCCTGTACTACATATCGCGCACGGGGATCACCGGCGCGCGCGCTCGGCTGCGACGGGCGCTGGCGCGCGAGATCGAGGCGGTTCAGCGGCGGGCCGGAAACCTCCCGGTCGCGGTGGGCTTCGGGATCTCGACCCCCGAACAGGCGTCGGACGTGGCCGCGGTGGCGGACGGGGTCGTGGTGGGCAGCGCCCTCATCGAGCGCTTCGAGCGTGCGGGCGCGGAAGGGGTTGAGCGGTTCGTCGCGGCCCTCGCGGGGGCGATGGAGCGGAAGGACTCCCATCGCACCGAATAGTCGGCCGCAGTGGCCGGGAGTCGGGTTGTCGACCCCCTGATCGGGGCGCGCCGGCCGACGGGCACGCCGTCAATTCATGGGAGCGGGGCCCGGCCGCGATGATCGCGTCCGGGGAAGCGCGGCCGCGTCCGGATCCACCCGCAGTCTCCTCGCCAACTCCGCATCGGGCGCAACGAACACCGTCGTTCCGCGCTCGAAGGTGACCGTGCCGGGCGGGGCGCCCCTCGGCTTGCGGACGTACTTGCGGCGGGTCCAATCCACGGGGACGGTGGCGGACGTGCGGCCCTTCGAATGCACCGCGGCCAGGACGGCGGCCTCCTCGAGTTCGCGGGGGGGCGGGTTGCCCTCGCCGCGCCAACGAAGGATCACGTGCGCGCCGGAGGCGTGACGGGCGTGCAGCCAGATGTCGTCCGGATCGGAGTGGTGGAAGGTCAGCGCGTGATTGCCGTCCGCCGTGCGGCCCACGCGGATTTCGGTACCGCCGGAGCTGCGGAAGCGGTGGTAGGGTGGACGAGCCGGAGCCCTGCGCGAGCGGGCGGCGGGGGTCGACGGTCCAAGCCGCCGTTCCAGTTCCGAGGCGCTCACCGTTCCCGCCGCCACCTGCTCCGAAAGCGCGTACCACGCCTCCAGCCGGCCACCCGCCTCCTCGATCTCGGCCGGGAGCGTGGCGGCCGCCCGCTCCGCGCGCGCGGCGCGAGCGTAGTAGCGCGCCGCGTTCTCGTGTGGCGCCAGGGTCGGGTCGAGTGACACGCGCATTGGCCCGCCCTCGAAGTCCTCGATCGTAACACGGGCCGCACCGCGCGGGATCGACTTCATCCGGGCCAGGATCAAGTCCCCGACGCCGCGCGTGCGCGCCGGGTCCTCGAGCCGGGCGAACTGCTCCCGGAGCCGAAGCAGCCGACGCTCGGCCGCGCTCGTGCGTCGCTCCAGGACCGCCAACACGGCCGACGGCACCAGGCCCGCTCGCGCGAGGGGCGCCGACGCCTCGCCGAGCGCGGCGAGCAGCGTCTCACGGGCGTCGCCCTCCATGTCCGGAAGGGGGTAGGGATAGGGCTGAGGTCCGTCCTTCGATTTCAGCACTCGGGGATCGGGATCCCTGAGGTCGCGCCACGCCCGCCAGCGTCTCCATCCCGCCTCCTCCCCCTCCAGAAAGGCGCGCGCGTTCATGCGCGAGGTGTACGCGACGTTGCGGACCAGGGTGGCGACCCGACGTTCGGGCTCCACCCCGTCGAGCAGCGCGAGCCACGACGCCAGCGCCATCGGGCGGGTGGCTCCCTGGCGTTTCGACGGGCGCGGAACTTCGTAGGCCGCGCCCGGAAGCAGTGCCCGCTGCTCGGACCGGCGTGGCCGGAGCACGCTGCGGATGCGGTCGTCGGCGCCTTCGGTGAGGATCGCGTTCCACCGCCCCGGCGACAGCTCCAGCACGAGCCGGCAGCGGCGCGTCCGGCCCCGCAGGCGGACGACGTCCACCACGATGGCTCGCTCGTCCGCGGGTGCGGATACGTCGCGCACGATCCCCGCCAACGGGACCGCGCCCGCGGGGGGCGCCGACTCCTCCGCCAGGGACAGTCCGGTGGAGGCGGGATGGAGTCCGAACACCACCGTCCGACCGCGCAAATGGAGCGCGGCGCGCCCCGCTCCGCGATCCAAGTGGAGGGCGCGCGTCCGTCCCGCGCGCAGCTCGCGCGCAAGCTCGCGGGCCGTGGCCGCCACCAGCAGACTGTCCCATTGCATGGGGGAAAGCTATCGACAACCGGAAGGCGACGCGCCATGCCGGACTGAGTTTCTCGACGGGTTCCCCGTCCGCCTTGATTCCCCGACTCGATGCGTGTTCATTTCCATGATGAGCGCTCTCGGCAACCATCCCGTCGTCGCTCGCGCCGCCGCCGGGCTTCTTCCCTCCTGGGCGCGAGCGGGCGACGCCCGGCGCCGGCACATGAAGCGGGTGTCGAACCTTATGCGCGAATGGGCGGTAGTACGCGCGGAACGCGAGGACGAAGCCGAACGATGGGCGGCGTTGGGACATCTCCACGATGTCCTGAGGGATGGCGATCCCGCGGAGCTGAGGACGATGGTGGACGGCGAGTTCGCCGAGCTCCCCGGGAGGCTGCTGCACGGCCCCGCCGCCGCCGCCCGCCTGGCGCACGAGGGGGTCGACGACGATGATCTGCTGCGCGCGGTTGCCTTTCACACGCTCGGCCACCCCGAGTTGGACACCGCCGGCGTGGCGCTCTACGCGGCGGACTTCCTCGAGCCCGGGCGCGCGTCGCGGGCGGATTGGCGGGCGTCGCTCCGCCGGCGCATGCCCGACCAACTGGACGAGGTCGCGTTCGAGGTTGCCAGCGCGCGCGCCGGCCACCTGCGCCGGATGGGTGGTTCCGTCCGGACCGAAACCACCGCCTTCCTGGAGCTGTTGGGCGTGAGGGCCCATGGGTAGGTTGCTCCGCGGGCTCGCCCTGGTCGCCGTGCTCGGAGGGCTGGCGGTTCTGGCGGGATCGGCGGTGCTTCAGTGGTGGGAACCTCCCGAGATGGTCCCCATGACGGCCGATGCCGTCGCCAACCCGCCGGAGTTCGCGCCGGTCGACACCATCGAAGTGCAAGTGCTCAACAACGGAGGGGTATCCGGCATGGCGGCCGCGGCCAGGGGGATCCTGATCGAGGCGCGGGCCGGCTTCGACGTCGTCGACCCCGGAAACCTGATGCCCTACGACCGCGAAGCCTCGGTCGTTCTGGTCCGTAGGGGAGAGCTCGAGTGGGGAAGGAGGGTGGCGGACGCCTTGGCCATCCCGTCGTATCGATTCGAACCCGATTCGGCCGAGGTCTACTGGGACGTGACGGTGCTGCTCGGCAGCGACTGGCACCCGTCCATGGTGGCCGCGCGGGATTCGGCGCGGTGGGCCGCGACCGCCACATCGGGAACCGAGGGCGGTTGGCGGGGGGCCCTGTCGCGCTTGGCGCGATGGGCGGAGGATCTGAACCGGACGGGCAGGCCATGAGCGCGAAAGGGCGACCCACGGGCACGACATCCAAGCGGCCGGCCGACAAGGCCGAGGGCACGCTGGGCGAGTGGCTGCGCGTTCTCCTCGTCTGGGGCGGCCTTTTCCTCCTGATCCGGTTCTTCGTCCTGCAGAATTTCGTCATCATTTCCGGTTCGATGCGGGACACGCTCCTGCTGGGAGACTTCGTGGCGGTGAACCGGGCCGCCATCGGCTCGCCCATCCCCGGCACCTCGCTCCGCATCCCCGGGTATTCGAGCCCCAAACGCTTCGACATCCTCGTGTTCGATCCGCCGCACGAGGAGAACATGATGTTGGTGAAGCGACTGGTCGGACTGCCCGGCGACACGCTGGAGATGCGCGACAAGACCCTCTACATCAACGGGTCGGCGGTACCGGAGCCCTACGCGCGCCACGACGCGGCGAGCCCGGACCATTCCGACATTCGCATGACCTGGCAGACGCCGTTCCTCGCGCCCGGCGAGGATGCGGACTCCTACCGCCCCACCCGCGACCACTGGGGACCCATCGTCATCCCGCCGGACAACTACTTCATGCTGGGAGACAACCGCGAGGACAGCCAGGACTCGCGCTACTGGGGCCTGCTCGAGGGCTGGCGTCTGGAGGGGCGCGCCATGTTCATCTACTACTCGTACGAACGCGGCGCCATGACGCCCTTCCCCTGGATCCGCCGCATTCGCTGGGACCGAATCGGAGACCGCATCCGCTGAGCCGGGCGGCCAACGAGGATGAGGCGGGGACCGCTAGCGGTCCGTGGACAAACTCTCCCCGGCGAGCGCCGACAGCCGGCTGGCGCGCAGTTGGCCGCATGCCGCGTCGATGTCGCGCCCGCGGGGTTGGCGCACCCGCACCGCCACGCCGCTCTCCTCCAGCCTGGTGCGGAAGGTCCCAACCCGGGCGGGTGTGCTTGGACGCCAGTCGGGCCGATGGGGAATGGGGTTGAAGGGGATCAGGTTGACGAAGGCGCGCGTTTCGCGCGCGATGCCGGCGAGGGCGGGGATGAGCTCCAAGTGGTCGTTCACTCCGCGGATCATCGTGTACTCGAGGGTGATGCGCCGGCCACGCACGCGGCGGAACCGCTCGAGGGCCGCCTTAACCTCCTCGAGCGGATAGCGCTTCTCCAGCGGAATCAGCTGGCGGCGCAATTCGGAGTCGGGGGCGTGAAGCGAGAGCGCGAGGCCGAACTGCTCCGGGCGCTCGGCCAGCGAGCGTATGCCGGGGACCACGCCCACGGTCGACACCGTGATCCTGCGCGCGCCAACGCCGTAGCCCGCGTTCAGGATGGTCAGGGAGGGAAGTACCGCGCGCGGGTTGGCCAGCGGTTCGCCCATCCCCATGTACACGATGTTGGAGATCTCGCCCATGCCGTGGCCGCGCGCATGGCGCCGCGAGGCGCGATACTGGCCCACGATCTCGCCCGCGCTCAGCTGGCGCCGGAAGCCGGACCAGCCGGTCGCGCAGAAGGTGCACCCCAGCGGACACCCCGCCTGCGACGAGATGCAGAGCGTGAGGCGGGAGCGCGTCGGAATCAGCACCGATTCGACCAGCTCGGCGTCCCGCATCCGCCACAGGTGCTTCACGGTGCCGTCGCGCGAGACCGAAACGTTGGCCGTGACCGGTTCCTCCAGGCGAAAGGCCGCGGCCAGCGCGTCCCGTTCGCCCAGGGGCAGGTCGTTCATCTCCCCGAAGTCGCGGGCGTCGTTGTCGAACACCCAACGCTCCGCCTGGCCGGCGCGGAACTCCGGCTGTCCGCGCGCGCGGAAGTGCCCGCGCAGAGCTTCGCGCAGCTCCGTCGGCACCAGCCCCAGCAGGTTGGGGCGTTCGCCATCCCGTTCTTTTCGCACCATGGCCGTCCCGGTGGCAGTCTTCCCACGCCCGATTCACGCCCTCCGTCCCGAACGGACACCGCGGAACAACGGCGTTTGCTTGAGCAAGGGGCGCACGCCGACTAACTTAGCGCGATTTGCCGAAAGAGGCCTTCGCCGCCCCGCGCATCACCGCTCGCGAAACGCCCGAGCGTTTTCCCGCACGAGCCATTCCGTCGGCTCGTCCTCACCCTCAAGACACGGCCACATGACTGATCCCAAGCTGGAGCGCACATCCCTGCGGTCGCGCATGGGAGGCAACCTGCGCGGACGGGACGAGGGTCGCACCCACCGACTCGCCGGCTGGGTCCATCGCCGCCGCGACCTGGGGGGCATGGTGTTCATCGACCTTCGCGACCGATCCGGGATCGCGCAGGTCTCCTTCGGCCCCGATTGGACCGAACCACGCTCGTTCGCGGCGGCCGGAAAACTCGGCGCGGAGGACGTCATCGCGGTGCGGGGCGAAGTGGTGCGGCGTCCTCCGGAGGCGCGCAACCCCGAAATGGCGACGGGAGCGGTGGAGCTGCGCGCGGCGAGCCTCGAGCTGCTCGGAAAGGCGGAAACGCCCGCGATACCCGTGCGCCGGAACCCGGGCGAGGAGCCACCCGCGGAGGAGCTGCGGCTTCTGCATCGCCACCTGGATCTGCGCCGCGCACCCATGCGGGCCGCGCTGGAGCTGCGTCACCGGCTCGTGCTCGAGACCCGCAACCACCTCGACCGCCTCGGTTTTCTCGAGATCGAGACCCCGATCCTGACCAAGCCGATGCCGGAGGGAGCGCGCGACTTTCTGGTGCCCAGCCGGGTCCACCGCGGAGAGTTCTACGCCCTGCCACAGAGCCCGCAAATCTACAAGCAGGTCCTCATGACGGCGGGCTTCGACCGCTATTTCCAGATCGCGCGCTGTTTCCGCGACGAGGATCAGCGCACCGACCGGCAGCCCGAGTTCACCCAGATCGACGTCGAGGCCTCCTTCATCACGCAGGAGGATCTGCTGGGATGGATCGAGGGCCTCATGGTTCGCCTTTCGGAGGTGGCGGGCCTGGGCACGCCGGCGCCCTTCCCGCGCCTCGCCCACGCGCACGCGCTCGAACGCTACGGCTCCGACCGCCCCGACCTCCGTTTCGGGTTGGAGATCGAGGACTGGTCGGAGGCGTTCGCGGATGTGGACTTCCGCATCACGCGGGCGGCCCTGGAGGATGGTGGGCGCGTGCGCGGCGTGCGCGTGCCGGGAGGCGCCGCCCTGTCCCGCAGGCAAGTGGACATGATCGAATCGGCCGCCCGCGGGGCCGGGGCGCCCGGGCTGCTCTGGGCGAAGCGGACCGCGGAGGGTGGGTCGGGTCCGCTGGCCCGCTTTCTTTCCGGCGGGCACTACGACGCCCTGCGCATGCGTGAGGGCGATCTCATGCTCGCGGCCGCGGGCGCGGACTCCGTGACCTCTCCGGCGCTCGCGGCGACGCGCCCGCGCGCGGCCGAGATCGCGGGCGTCCCGCGCGACCGGGAGCACGCGTGGGCGTGGATCGTCGACTTCCCGCTCTTCGACCCGCTTCCGGACGGGGCTGGCGTCACCTTCAACCATCATCCCTTCGTGATGCCGGCGGAGGAGAGCCTCCCTCGCTTGGAGTCGGATCCGTTGTCGTGTGGGGCGCGCGCGTACGACCTGGTGTACAACGGCTCGGAGCTCGGGTCGGGCAGCCTGCGCATCCACGACGCCGAAATGCAGGAGCGGGTGTTGCGGGTCCTCGGCCTGGACGACCGGCTGATCGAGGAGCGCTTCGGCTTCCTGCTCAAGGCGCTGCGCTCGGGAGCTCCCCCGCACGGAGGCATCGCATTGGGGATGGACCGCATCGTGCAGCGTTTCGCGGGCGCCGCCAGCCTCAGGGACGTCATCGCCTTCCCGAAGACGACCGCGGCCAGAGCGCTCTTCGAAGCCGCGCCCGGACGCCCGGGGCGGGTGGAACTGGAGGCGCTGGGGCTGGCATGACGCAAACCATGGTGGAGCACCGCCTCGACACCGAGGGAGCCGACCCGCTCCTGTTGGCCGGGGTCAACGACGCCAACATGCGGGAGGTGGCGCGCGTCTTCGGCATCCGAGTGATTCTGCGGGGCGACCGACTGCTCCTCTCGGGCGCGCTGGAGGGCGTTGAGCGCGCCGTCCCCGTGGTGCGCCACCTCATCGAGCTCGCGCGCATGCGGGTCGCCTTCGACTCGGCCGACATCGCCCGCTTCGCCGAGGAGCGCTCGGCCGGCGCGCTTCCGTCCACCGACGCGGGCCAGCCGTCCCGCATCGCGCTGCCAGGGTCGCGTCGCGTCATCAGCCCGCGCTCGGAGGGGCAGCGTCGCTACGTCGAGGCCATCGACGACTTCGAGATCGTCATTTCCATCGGCCCCGCGGGAACCGGCAAGACCTACCTGGCCGTGGCGAAGGCGGTGGAGGCGCTTCACCGCAGGCGGGTGCGGCGCATCGTGCTGGCGCGCCCGGCGGTGGAGGCGGGAGAGAACCTGGGCTTTCTCCCCGGCGACCTGCAGGAGAAGGTCGACCCCTACCTGCGCCCCCTCTACGACGCGCTGGAGGACATGATGCCCCCGGAGCGCATGCGCCGGGCCCTCGATGACCGCACCATCGAGATCGCCCCGCTCGCCTACATGCGCGGGCGAACCCTGTCGGACGCCTTCGTCATTCTGGACGAGGCCCAGAACGCGACGCGCGCCCAAATGAAGATGTTCCTGACCCGCCTGGGCCTGAACTCGCGAGTGGTGATCACCGGCGACAAGACCCAGATCGACCTTCCGAGCCGGGCCGATTCCGGTCTGCTCCAGGTGGAGCGGATCCTTCGCGACGTGAAGGGCATCGCGCTCGTTCACCTGGACACGGTGGACGTCATCCGCCACCGCCTGGTGAAGCACATCATCCACGCCTACGAGAAACAGGCCGGGGAAGGGGCCGGGGAAGGGGAATCCGGGTGAGGCTCGGGCGCGTCCTGTCGAACCCACCCCGGCGCCTCTGGCCGGACGCGGTCGCGCACCACGGCGCGCGCGTCGTGCTGTTGGCCGGCCTCGCCCTCATGGTGGCCGCCGGCTTCCCGCCCAACCCGCGCGTCGCCGACGTGAGCGGGTACGAGGCGGGCGTGGTCGCCACGGACGACCTGATCGCCGAGGTCGAGTTCGCGGTTCCCAAGTCGGAGACCGAGCTGGAGCGCGACCGGGCGGCCGCGGTCGCCGCCGTCCCAATGATCTACCGCCACCGTCCCGAGGCGGGGGACGTCACCGCGGACGCCCTCAACGCGTTCTTCGGCGTGGTGGAGGAAGCCTTGGCGCGCTCACCCGCCGCGCTCGATTCCGTGCTGGCGAGCGAGAACATCGCCGCCACGCCGGCGTTGCGGGAAACGCTGAGGGACCCCGCGGTCCGCGAGGCCGTGCACCGGGCGGCGCTGCGCGCGGCCCGCGAGCTCATCCCCGGCGGAGTGGTCGACGCGACGACCCGAGACTATCTCGGGGACCGCATCACGGTGCTCGGAGAGGGCGGCGAACGCTTCGTGTCCGCCCGGGGGCTGCTGACGGCCACCGACCTCTACAACCGCTCCGTCGAGCTGCTCCCCGCGGACGCCTCGCCGGAGGCGACCGAAATCCTGCGCCTGCTGCTCATCCGCTTCCGCGAGTTCAGCTACGTGCCCGCCCGCGAGGCCACGGCGGCGCGGAGGGCGGCCGCTCGTCAATCGGTTGCGGTCACCCGCGCCAACGTGCTCCCCGGAGAGGCCATCCTACGCGCCAATCAACGGGTCACCGAGGAGGACCTCGTCCGTCTGCGGGCGTACGAGGAGCAGCTTCGCACGCTCGGGTTGCTCGGCGCCGGCACCATTGGGTTCCTGCCATCCCTGGGGGTGTACCTGCTCCAGCTGCTGCTCCTGGGGATGCTCTGGATCGTGCTCTGGGCGTATCGCCGGGAAGTGTACGTCAATTTCCGTTGGATGCTGCTGTTGGCGCTGCTGCTCGCCACCTACTTCGGATCGGCGATCGTCATCTCGCGGGTCGCGATGTTCCCGCCCGAGTTGCTTCCCATCACCTTCGTGACGCTGTCGGTGGCGGTGGTGTGGGACGGTCGGCTCGCGCTCGTCCTCGCGTTGGTGCTGGCGGCCGTCACCGCGTCGCTCACGCCATTCCAAGGCGTGGACGTGCTGGTGACCACCATGGTCGGCGGGGGAGCGGCGGCGCTCAGCGTGCGCGTGGTGCGCCGGCGCTCCCAGAGCTGGACGTTCATCGCCATCATCGCGGCGTCGTACGCCACGGTCATCCTCTCGCTCTGGCTCAGCCGCGTCCAACCCACCGCGGGCGTGCTGTCGTCCCTCGGCTGGACCACCGGAAACGCCATCGTGAGCGCCGGCCTGGCGCTCCTCTTCGTGCCCGCCCTGGAGTGGTTCGCCGGCGTCACCACCGACCAGACCCTGCTCGAGTTCGCGGATCCCAGCCGCAGGCTACTGAAGCGCCTGTCGATGGAGGCTCCGGGGACGTACGCCCACACCATCAACGTCGCCAACCTGGCCGAAACGGCGGGCACGGCCATCGGCGCCAACGGTCTGCTGTGCCGGGTGGGCACGTACTACCACGACGTCGGCAAGGTGCTCGAGCCACAGTACTTCATCGAGAATCAGCACGGGGGCGTGAACCCGCACGACCGACTGGAGCCGGCCATCTCCGCCGCCATCCTGCGTCGCCACGTCACGGAGGGGCTCCGGCTCGCCCGCCAGGAGAAGCTGCCCGAGGTCATCTCCGCCTTCATCGCCGAACACCACGGCACTCAGCGCATCGGCTACTTCCACGCCAAGGCGCTGGAGCAGGCCGGCGAAGACGACGTGGACGCAACCGAATTCCACTACTCCGGACCCAAGCCACAGTCCAAGGAAACCGCCGTGCTCCTCCTGGCCGACCCGGTCGAATCGGCCGCGCGCACCCTGCGCGATCCGACCCCGGAACGGATTCGGGCCATGATCGACGCCATCGTGGACAGCCGCGTCGCCGACGGCCAGCTGGACGAGACCCCACTCACGTTCGCCGAGATCTCGCTCGTCAAGGAGCAGTTCGCGACCGTGCTGGAGGCGATGTACCATCGGCGCATCGACTACCCCGAAACGGCGCACATCAGCAGCGCGCCCGAGGACGTCGACGCGCCCGGCCCCGAGACCCGGAACACCGCCTCCAGCGCCGATTCCACACCGGAGGAAGGCGCGGGCAACGACGCCGCCGACGACGCTCCCGCCTCCGATGCCGCCACACGGGAGACCGCGGCGCCGGACGGCGACGCCCAATCCGCGGCCTCCCCCTCCTCGGCTCCACCCCGGGCGCCGCGACCATGACCGGTCCGCTCGTCCTCGTGGACAACGACCTGCCTTCGGCGACCGAGGCGGCCTCGCTCCAACGCATCCACGCGACGCTCGCCCGCGCCGTGCGGGCGACGCTCGCCGACGAGGGTGTCGGCAACGCGGAGATCTCGCTTACCCTCGTGGACGACGACCACATCCGCGCGCTGAATCGCGTTCACCTGGGCCACGATCGCGTCACCGACGTGATTTCCTTCGCGCTCAATGGTCCGGTCGAACCCCTCGCCGGCGACATCTACATCGGGTACCCGCAGGCGCTGCGCCAAGCGGCCGCGCGTGGCCTGGCGGCGCGCGAGGAGCTGGTTCGGCTCGCGATCCACGGAACCCTGCACGCCCTAGGCCACGACCACCCCGCCCATGATCGCTTCGCGAGCGCGTTCTTCCGCCGCCAGGAGGCGCTCGTGAGGCGGGTGCTTGCAGCCGAAGGCGGGTCGCGCGAGGATTCGGGCCCCTGACCGAACCCCCTTGGAGCTCAGGACCAATCACGTGTCGTCGCACGAGTCCCCCGCACGCCGCAAGGAGGTCTTGCTGACCGCGATCACCCATGGGAGGATCGCGGATGTCAAGGATCTCCTGACGCGACTTCATCCGTCGGACATGGCCGATGTTCTGGAATCCCTTTCGGACATCGACCGTTTGTTGGTTCTGCGCTCGCTCTCGGCCGAGTTGGCCTCCGAGACCCTGGCCGAAATGGAGGATGACGCGGGAGCGGCGGACCTGCTCGCGGCGATGGCTCCGAACCGGGGCGCGAGGCTCCTGAGCGAGCTGCCCGACGACGACGCCACCGATCTCGTGGCCGAATTGCGGCCGGAGGAACAGGCGCGCATTCTCGCGGAGATGCCCGACGAGGAGGCCGGCGAGATTCGCGATCTGCTCGCGTACGGGGAGGAGAGCGCGGGCGGCATCATGACGGCCGCCCTGGTCTCGGTGCGCGAGACCGTCACCGCCGCCGAGGCCATCGAGGAGGTTCGCCGGCAGGGCAGGGGGGTGGACGACTTCTACACCGTCTACGTGGTGGATCAGGGCGAACGGCTGGTGGGCACCGTCCCCCTCGACGACCTGATCCTGGCCGAGCCGGGAGACCCGGTGTCATCCCTCGTGGAGCCCGTGGTGGCCGCGGTGAACCCGGATGAGGACCAGGAGGAGGTGGGCCGCCTGATGGCTCGCTACCACCTGCCCACCGTGCCGGTCGTGGATCCCGCGGGAAGGTTGTTGGGGCGCGTCACGTTCGACGATGTGCTCGACGTCATGGAAGCCGAGCAGACCGAGGACATCTTGCGCTTCGGGGGGGTATCGGACGACGAATCGCTGGGCGCCAACTGGAGGGCGGCGGTGCGAACCCGTCTTCCCTGGCTCGCGCTCAACCTGGTCACCGCGACCGCGGCGGCGCTGGTCGTGTACTATTTCTCCGACACGGTGCGCAACGTCGTCGTTCTCGCCGTCTTCATGCCGGTGATCGCCGGAATGGGCGGCAACGCCGGATCCCAGGCGTTGGCGGTGACCGTGCGCAGGCTGGCGTTGCGCGACGACGTGGGTGCCGACCCGCGGACCGTGGTGGGCAAGGAAGTCCTGGTGGGGCTGGTGAACGGAGCCCTGTTGGGCGGCGTCGTGGCCGGGGCGAGCCTGTTGGTCCCGGGTGCCGATCCTCGTCTGGGGTTGGTCGTGCTGGTCTCGATGTGGGGCACGATGCTGATGGCGGGGTTCGGGGGGGCGTTCATCCCGATGCTGCTGCACCGCATGGGGTTCGACCCGGCGGTCGCCTCCTCGGTGTTCCTGCACACCACCACCGACTTTCTGGGCTTCGTGCTCCTGCTGGGCCTCGCCACCGCGCTTCTCATGTAGCCGACGATGGACGTCCCGCGCGCTCCGCGGGACCGTCCCATGCATCCATTCCGATGCCCGAACCGTGGCCGCACCTTTCGTCCATGACGGCAGGGGGGCAGCTGGGTCGCGAGGGAGAAGCCATCGCCGCGCGCTACCTGGAGGAGGCGGGCTGGACCGTGTTGGAACGCAACTACCGCGCGGGCCGCCACGAGGTGGACCTCATCGTGGAACGCGAGCGCACGGTCGCCTTCGTGGAGGTCAAGACGAGGCGGGGAAGTGGCTTCGGCCATCCCTTGGACGCCATTACCGAGCGCAAGAAGGGCGACATCGCCAAGGTTGCCCGAGCGTGGCTGCGCGCGCGGGGGGGTCTCCGCGGATTGTCGTTGCGCTTCGATGCGGTGGCGGTCCGCTTCGGGCCCGGGCGCGGCGCCTCGACGACGCCCCGAGTCGAGCACGTCGCCGATGCGTGGCGACTCTAGCCGACCGTGGATGAATCCGCCCGAGTGCCGAGAGGGGCGGGGCGCCGGGCGGGCAAGGCGTCTCGAAGGCTCGGGTGCATGGCGTCGAGGGCCGAGCGCACCCAGGTCCCGGCTTGACGCCCGGGCATCTCCGAGTCCACATTCCTCCGTGCCCCAGGTCCGCGGAGCGAAGACCCACCGAACCCCGTCAGGGCCGTGCAGGCAGCAGCGGTACGTGCGGCGATCGTGGCCGCGGGTCACCTGGGGCGCCTCCATCTCCACATGCGGGAGGCTCTCGGCACCGAGCGCGGAGGACGGCTCACCCACACGTTCCCCGCCGAGGGTCCGCACCTTTCTCCAGCCTGCCCGCGCTCCATCCCAATCCGCGTGTCGCACACCGCGCTAGCCCGCAAGTATCGTCCACGGCGCTTCGCCGAGGTGGCCACCCAGGAACACGTGTCCGAGACGTTGCGGCGGGCCGTGAGCACCGGGCGTGTGGGTCACGCCTATCTCTTCTGCGGCCCCCGCGGCGTTGGCAAGACCACGTTGGCGCGCGTGCTGGCCATGGCCCTGAACTGTCCGGAGCGGGGCGACGAGGGCGAACCCTGCGGCGCGTGCGAGAGCTGCTCGCTCATCTGGAGCGGCCGCACATCGCTGGACGTCGTCGAAATCGACGCCGCCTCCAACCGGGGCGTCGAGGACGCCCGCAGCCTGCGCGAGCGGGCGATGTACGCGCCCTCCGACGAGCATCGCTTCAAGATCTACATCGTCGACGAGGCGCACATGCTCACGCGCGAGGCGTGGAACGCCCTCCTCAAGATCCTGGAGGAGCCTCCTCCTCGCGTGATGTTCATCTTCGCCACCACCGAGCCCCAGCGCATCCAGCAGTCCGCTTCGCCCATCCTGTCGCGCTGCCAGAGGTTCGACTTCCGGCGCCTGGGCGTGGCCGACATCGTCGCCCGGCTCGAGCAGGTCATCGAGAGCGAAGGGGCCCGCGCCTCCCCCGACGCGCTGCGCATCATCGCCCGGAAGGCCGATGGCGGCATGCGCGACGCGCTTTCCCTGCTCGACCAGATCCTGGCGTTCACGGGAGGCGTGGTCACGCCCCGATCCGTGCGGGAGGTGCTGGGTGTGGTCGAGGAGGACCGCTTCGTCGAGCTCTTCGACATCATCCATGGGCACCGGCACCGGGAGATCTTCGCCTTCGTGGAGGCCCTCGTGGACGAGGGATACGACCTGGTGGAGTTCTACCACGGTCTGGTGGAAGGCCTGCGCCTACTCCTGTGCGTCCGCTTGGATGGCGGAGGAGCCGTCGACGCGGAACGCGAGCACCAAGCCGCCCTGGAAGCGCGGGCGCGCGACTTCGACGCCGCCGATCTGGTGCGCATGCTGGCCATGGCGGCGGATCTGGAATCGCAGGGCAGCCTGAAGCGGGTGAGCCAGCCACGGGTCCTGATCGAACTCCTGCTCCTGCGCCTGAGCCACCTTGATCGAACCGTTCGCATCGAGGACCTGCTCGACAGCCTGGGAGGCGCGCCCAGGCCCCCGGCGACGAATGAGCCGGCGGCTTCGGGTGGCCCCGAACCCGCGTCCCGCCCGCCGACCGGGGCCAAGCGTCGCACGGCTTCGCGCGCCCCACGTCGGGAAGATGGTGATTCCGGCCGTGCTCCCTCCGCCGACCAGGCTCCGCCCGACCCCACCGCCCGACGGGAGCTCGACCCAACCGCGGCCGCCACGCCCCCGGCGACCCCGCGCGAGCCCAAGGCACCGAAACCGGAGCCGCCCTCCACGTCGTCCGCGATCAACCCGGTTGCGGCCTTCGAGCGCCTGCTGGGAATGGGCGGAGGCCCCTCCGGCCTGCGCGGTCTGCGCTCCCTCCTTCATGGAGCCGCGCACGAACGCGTGGGCGAGCGGGGTCTTCGCCTGACCGTTCCTCCCGGACCGGCGCTCGACCGACTAAGCCAGCCGGGTGGCACCCGAGCCCTGGCCGACGCGCTCCGGGAAGTGCTCGGCTACAGGCCGAGCATCGACGTGGAGGAGGGCCGTTCGGAGGAGTCCGCCGGACCACGCGCGGTGACGTCGCAACAGGTGCGGAAGGAGCGCCTCGAGGAGCTCGTGGAGCGGGAACCACTCTTGGCACGGGCGGTAGAAGAATTCGATCTCCAATTGCTGGATTGATGTTCGAGGGTGCCGGCGCGCGCGGCCGCGCGCGCCCGTCACTCGCGCGTTCACCCCCGGGAATCACTCGATGAAAGATCTCCAACAGCTCATCCAGTTGGGACAGCAGATGCAAAGCCGCGTGACCGCGCTTCAGGAGACGCTGGACCGCAAGGAGCTGAGCGCGTCCTCCGGCGGAGGCATGGTGACCGCGGTGGTGGACGGTAAGGGCACGGTGCGGGGAATCACGATCGAGCCGTCGGCGGTTGATCCCGCCGATGTCGAAATGCTCGAGGACCTCGTCCTCGCCGCCGTGGCCGAGGCGCAGAACAAGGCGCAGCGGCACTACCAAAGCGAAATGAAGAAGATGACCGGTGGTATGCCGATGCCGGGGCAGCTTCCCAAACTGTTCTAAGCGGGTCGTGAGGGAATCCGCGGGCGAGGACGGGAGCGGGATCGGCCGGCGCGGAACCCCTCAATGTCGGTAATCGAACGGGTCACGGACGAGTTCTCGCGGCTTCCCGGCGTCGGCCCCAGGACGGCGCTCCGGTTGGTGCACCATCTGCTCCGTACCGGCCCCGGGGAATCCCGGCGCCTGGCAGGCGCCATCGAGACCTTGGCGGAGCGAGTGCGCCCCTGCGCCAGGTGCGGAAACTTCGGCGACGACCGACTCTGCGCGATCTGCGCCAACCCGCGCCGCGACCCCTCCACGATCTGCGTCGTCGAGGGAAGCTTCGACGTGGGTGCCGTGGAGCGCACCGGAAGGTACGGAGGCGTGTACCACGTACTGGGCGGCCGCCTGTCGCCGCTGGATGGGATCGGGCCCGACGAGCTCAACCTGCGCTCCCTGCTCGATCGCATCCGCTCGGCGGAGGGCGCCGTGCGCGAAGTCATTCTCGCCACCAGCCCGCGGGTTGAGGGCGAGGCGACGGCGGTGTATATCGAACGTCAGCTGAGGCCCATGGGCCCGAGGGTGACGCGGTTGGCCACGGGCGTTCCCGTGGGCAGCGACTTGGAATACGTGGACGGCACGACGCTCGCGCAAGCGCTGGAGGCGCGCCGCGAAATGTGGGAACCGGAATCTCCGCTCCAGGGGTGAAGCCAACGGATGAACGACAAGCTGAGGAAGGTGGGGCTGGTGGCGTTGCTGGTGGTGGCGGTCGGTGGGATCGTGGTTCTGGTCGCGAACGACCAGATGATCCGGCACCAGAGGGACCTCTTCAGCCCGCGCGTCTTTCGCCGGCTCGCCGCTTTGGGACACATGGCGCGCGCGAACGCCTCCGTCGACACGGTGAACCTGCTCCGGGACTACATGGCGTGGGAGCCGCGCAAGCTGCTCCGCGATCGGGCGCGGACCATAGAGGCGCGCATGGAGCGCGAGCTGGTGGTGCCGGACGCCGGGCTGAGCGAGAAGATGGCGTGAACCATGCCGACGACGAACTACGCCGGCCGCGAGGTCAGCTGCAAGATCATCTACTGCGGTCCGGGACTGGGAGGCAAGACCACCAACATCGAATACGTCCACGCCCGGGTGGATCCACGAAGCCGGGGCGAGCTCATTTCCCTGACCACGAAGCGGGGCAGTACCCTGCTGTTCGACTTCCTCGCGCTCGATGTGGGCGTCCTGGGGGGACTCCGGACCCGTTTCCACCTCTACACCGTGCCGGGCCAAGCCTACTTCGAGCGCAGGCGCCGGCTCCTTCTTAGGGGAGTGGACGGAGTCGTGTTCGTCGCCGACTCGCGGATTGATCGCGACGAGGCCAACGCCGAGGCGATGCAGAGCCTCCACGAGACCCTTGGCGCGCGCGGGCGCGACTTCTCCCGTCTTCCGTTCGTGATCCAGTACAACAAGCGCGATCTGCCCGGCATCCTTCCGGTGGAGGAGCTGCGCGCGCGCCTGAACCCCGCCGGCGTCCCCGACTTCGAGAGCGTCGCCACGGAGGGCGAAGGCGTCTTCGAGACACTCGCCGCGGTGAGCAGGCTGGTGGTGAAATCGCTTCGCTGAGGCCGGCATGGCGAGCCAAAGGAATCTGCCCAACATCATCACCCTATCGCGAATCGCGGTGTGCCCGGTGATCTTCCTTCTGGCCCTGTCGTCGGACGGAACCGTGCTGGCGGCCACGTTCGCGCTCTTTCTGGTCGCCGCCCTAAGCGACTTGTGGGACGGGCACTTGGCACGCAAGCACGGCCTCATCAGCGATCTCGGCAAGCTGTTGGATCCAATCGCCGACAAGCTCTTGATGGTGTCCACCCTGGTGCCCATCTACATCGTCTCGCACCGTCCGGCGGGAGGAGGCGAGATCCCCTGGTGGGGCGAACTACCCTTCTGGGTGCTGGTCGTCCTGCTGGGGCGGGAGTTGATGGTGACCCTGCTGCGGGGTTTCGCGGTGCGGCGCGGGGTGGTGATCGCGGCGGACCGATCCGGCAAGTACAAGGCGCTTCTGCAAAACTTGTTCATGGGAGCCGTGCTCCTTTGGTACGCCCTGGTCCGCTTTGCCGAGCGGGGAACCTGGAGCGGGACGCTCTGGAACCTGTGGGTTCACTTCCACGGTGCGTTCATTGGCGTGACGCTCCTGCTTGCGCTCGTGCTGACGATCTATTCGATGGGTCTCTATTTCTGGCGCAACCGGGGCCTAGCCGGGAGCGGCAGCTGACCCACACCACCTCTTCCCCCGCCGCATGCGCCATCGTCGCGGTGGGCGATGAGCTGCTCGCCGGCTTCACGGTCGACACCAACGGCGCCTGGCTCGGGCGGCGGGCGGCGAGCCTGGGGCTTCCGGTGCGGGCCAAGCTCGTGGTGGGCGACGACGCGCCGGCCATCAAAGGGGCGCTCGCGCGCGCTCTGGAGCTCGCCGACGTGGTCCTGGTCACCGGTGGCTTGGGTCCAACCCGCGACGACATCACGCGGCCAGTGGTGGCCGAAGCGCTGGGCAGGCCCCTGCGAGCGGACGAGGCGCTGTTGGACGAGCTCAGGACTCGATGGGCGACGTGGCGGCGCACACCGCTTCCGGCCGGGAATGAGCGCATGGCCCTCGTGCCCGAAGGCGCGCTGGTTCTTCCCAACCCGGTGGGGACCGCCCCCGGGCTCGTGCTGCGGCACGCGGACGATCGGATCGTGGTGCTCCTCCCCGGCGTGCCCGCGGAACTGCGCGGCCTCTTCGAGGAGAGCGTGGAGCCGCTGCTGCGCCAGCAACTGGGCGACCGCCTCCCACCGTTGGTCCATCGGGTCTTCCACACCACCGGAATCGCCGAATCCTCCCTCGCCGAACGCATCGACGCGGGCGTATCCGGGAGGACGGGATCGGTGTCGATCGCCTTTCTGCCGCGGATCACGGGGGTCGATGTGCGGCTCACCGCCCGTGCGACCCCCGATGACCCCCACGCCAACCTCCTCCTCGACCAGGCGGAGGCGCTGGTGGAACCGATCCTGCGACCGTACCGCTACCCCGCGAGGAGCGGAGACATCGTCGAGTGCGTGGCGGCGGAAATGACGGCGTCCGGGCGCACGCTCGCGGTGGCCGAGAGCTGCACGGGTGGTTTGGTGGCCCGGCGCATCACGGACCGCGCGGGAGCGTCGGCCTATTTCGTGGGAGGCGTGGTCGCCTACGCGGACGAAGTCAAGCGCGCGCGGTTGGGTGTCTCCGGCGAGCTCCTGACCCGGCACGGGGCGGTCTCGGAGGAGGTGGCGCGCGCGATGGCGCGGGGGGTGACGGAGGCTTTTGGCACGGATGCGGGGCTGGCCGTGACCGGGGTGGCGGGTCCGGGTGGCGGGTCCGCCGAAAAACCCGTCGGAACCGTGTGGTACGCCCTTCACATGGCGGGCGACACCTTGGCGCGCCGCGGCGTCTTTCCGGGCGCGCGCGTCGCGGTCCGCGAGCGCGCCGCCCAGGCCGCGCTCGCGCTCCTATACCGGACGCTGCGCGACGGATGAGCATCCGGGTCGCTCGCGCGCCTCGCTCGAAGCACCGGAAGGCGTGGGCTCACGCCCGCCGCGTCCACCCATCGGTTATCGGAGCCAGCCCTCCAGCGCGGTCGCCAAATCGGTTCCCGCGTCCCGGTATTTGACGATCACCGGCGCGTACAGCGACAGCTCCCGCGCCCGGCCCCATTCCCCGGCGACCGCCCGCCCCCCCGGAACGACCACGGCGTCTTCGGGAATCTCGAGCGGTTCGGAGGGACCGGCGCGGTACACCTTCTCGCGCACCAAGTCGAAGACCGGGGTTCCCCGCGTCAGAATGACGCCGGCGGCCAGGACCGCCCCCCGCCGGACCACCGTCCCCTCGTAGACCCCCGCGTTGCCTCCCACCAGCACGTCGTCCTCGATGACCACGGGAGCCGCCCCCACGGGCTCCAGAACCCCGCCGATCTGGGCCGCCGCGCTCAGGTGCACGCGCTGGCCGATCTGGGCGCACGAGCCCACCAACGCGTGCGAGTCGATCATGCTGCCCGCCCCCACCCAGGCGCCCACGTTCACGTACATGGGGGGCATGCACACCACCCCTCGCCCAAGGTGGGCTCCGCGGCGCACGGCCGAACCTCCGGGCACCACGCGAACGCCCGCCTCGGCGGCGAATTGGCGCACGGGCAGGTTGTGCTTGTCGAGGAAGGCGGACGGGCCATCCAACCGCGCCGACTCACCACCCGGGGCGGCGACCGGGGTCACGCGACCGCGACGGAACGCCACCAGAATGCCCCGCTTCACCCACGGCACCGCCGCCCAGGAGCCGTCGTCCCTCCGCACCGCCGAACGCAGCGACCCCTCCTCAAGGCGACTCAACAGCTCGGCCACCACCTCGTCGGAGGCTTTCGGAAGCGCCTGGTCGCCGGGCAGGCGGTAGAGCGCCTCGACGCGTTCCTCCAGCGTGGTTCCGGGCGGACGACCGCGCGCGTCGCGGTTCATGGCCGACCTCCGCGGACGGGCGTGGGTCGCGTCGGTCCCCGTCGACTCCGCGCGGTCGGAGGGCATGGCGCGCGCGCTCCCGACCTCATGCCATCTCCGCGCGGCGCACCGCGCTCGCCACGGCATCGCGATGGGCTTCCGCCAACGGGGCTAGGGGCAGCCGCACTCCTGGATGGATGCGCCCCATCATGCCCAGCGCCGCCTTGACCGGCACCGGATTCGACTCCACGAACGCCACCCGCATCCAGTCGGCGAGGCGGTGGTGCAGGTCTCGGGCGCGTTCCAGTTCGCCGCCCGCCATCGCGCTCACCAGCTCCGCCATGGCGCGCGGAGTGGCGTTGGCGACCACCGAGATGACGCCATCGGCGCCGAGCGCCATGAACGGCACGGTGAGCGAATCGTCGCCCGAGAGGAGCGCGAACCCGGCGGGTCGGTGGCGGGCGATCTCCGCGACCTGATCGCAGCTGCCCGCGGCTTCCTTGGTGCCCACGATGTTGGGGTGTTCGGCGAGCGCCAGTGTGGTCGAGGCGGTGATGTTGACACCCGTGCGCCCCGGGACGTTGTAGAGCACCACCGGGCGGGGAGCCGCGTCGGCCACGGCGGTGAAGTGCCCGATCAGGCCGCGCTGCTGCGGGCGATTGTACGGGGGCGCGACGTGCATCAGGTGGGTGACGCCGGTCGACCCGATCCTATGTGAGAGCGCGACCGCCCTGGCGGTGTCGCTGGACCCGACGCCACCCACGACGGGAACGCGACCGGCGGCCTGTTCGACCGTGATCGCCACGACCCGCTCGTGCTCGTCCACCGAGAGCGTGGCCGCCTCCCCGGTGGATCCCGCGGGCACCAGGAAGTCGACGCCTTGTTCGACCTGCCAGTCGACCAGCGACCGCAGCGCCCCCTCGTCCACCTCGCCGGACTCCCGGAACGGCGTCACCAGCGCGGTTCCGCATCCCGCGAGCAATGCCCGCCTCACACCGCCTCCCCCGCGAGCAGGTCGCGCATGTCGTAGACGCCCGTCCGGCCAACCAGCCAAGCCGCCGCCCGCAGCGCTCCCTCCGCGAACACGCCCCGGTCGCGGGCCTCGTGGCGCAGGACCAGTCGCTCGCGGGGACCGTCGATCCATACCTCGTGCGTGCCGGGCACATGCCCGGTGCGGATCGATGTCGTGGGCGAGCTCCGCCCCCACCCCTCGCGAAGGGATCGCTCGAGGGCGATGGCCGTGCCCGAAGGGGCGTCCCGCTTGCCGGCGTGGTGGGTTTCCACCACATGGGCGTCGAAGCCGCCGAAGCCGGATAGGAGTTCGCCCGCCCGCCGCGCCAACAGCCGCAGGGCGACCGCGCCGAGGGAGAAATTGGGCGTCCACAGGAGCGCCCCCCCACGCTCGTTCACCCATGCGGCGACTTCGGGAAGGTGGTCGGCCCACCCGGTCGTGCCGGAGACCACGGGGCACCCCGACTCGACGCAAAGGCGAATGTTCGAGGCGGCCGAAGCCGACGTGGTGAACTCCAGCGCCACGTCCGCTCCCGCGATCTGGTCGCGGGCCCAGTCTCGCCGCCCCTCCACATCGAGACGCGTCAGCCGAGCCACCACATCCACGCTCCGCGCCCGCGCGACGGCGTCGATGGATCTGCCCATGCGACCAAACCCGAGGATCGCGATGCGCAACGCCGGGTCGGTCACGTCGTCCGCCGCGCCACGTCCGCCGTCCGCCGACACGGGCCGCGCGGCCCTCCGCGCACCTCGTTCAGCCCGGCGTTCGACTCGGTGCCGACGCGACGTGTCACGCTCCATCTCCCCTGATGGGGCCCCGGTGTTCCCGGGCCCTTGGACGGCGTCCCGGGGGCGGACGGCGCGCGGACGTACCACCCCTTCGACCTTCGAGCCGCGTCGCATCCGCGCCGAGCCGCTTGGCGGAATCTACCCTCTTGGAGTCGAGTTGGTCCCCGGGCTCCCTGGGCCCACTGGACATCTCGTTCGGTACCGGGGTATCCTTGCGGACCCGAAGCGCGACAACGCCACCGTCCAAAGCGAGATAGATGAGCTCCAACACTTCCAACCCGCAGGCGATGCCGGATGCCGAAGCGGATCTCGAGGCCTTGGGCGAGGAGCCAAACGCGGACGCCCCGCCACACGACGCGCAATCCGATCACGGGGAACGGGAAGTCTCCCCCGACGACGGTCCCGCCCCAAGTGGATCGCGAGACGAAGCCGACGCGCGTGCTCGTGTTGACGACGACGAGGCGCCCCGGAGCGACCCCCCGGATGCCTCCAACCTCACCAAGGAGGAATTGGAGCGCGAAGTCGACCAGCTCAACGACCGCCATCTGCGCCTCGCGGCGGAATTCGAGAACTATCGCAAGCGGGTGCGCGCCGAGCAGCGGGACACCTGGGCGCGCGCCCAGGCCGATTTGGTGCGCCGCTTGGTGGAGTCGGTCGACGACCTTCAGCGGGTAGCCCTGCTGGACCCGCAAACGGCGTCCGTGCGCGACATCGTGGAGGGTGTGGATTTGGTGGAACGGAAGCTCCTGCGGGCGCTGGCGGATGCCGGTTTGGAGGTGCTCGACCCGGCTGGCGAGAACTTCGATCCGAACGTCATGGAGGCCGTCATGATGGCGCCCGCCACGTCGGAGGACGAGGACGACACCGTGGACATGGTCATGCAGCGGGGCTACGTGCTGGGGGGCCATTTGGTTCGACCCGCGCGCGTCAGCGTCCGCAAGCACGGATAGGCGGCGGTCAGGGAGCGCGAAGGCTCACAATGTCGCCCACGACCAAGGACTACTACAAGACCCTGGGCGTCTCGGAGAAGGCCACCTCCGACGAGATCAGGAAGGCGTATCGCCGATTGGCGAAGCGGTACCATCCGGACGCCAACCCGGGCGACGCCTCGGCGTCCGAGCGGTTCAAGCAGGTGAGCGAAGCCCACGCGGTGCTGTCCGATTCGGCCAAGCGAAAGCAGTACGACCAGATGCGGCGCCTGGGCGCCTTCGGCCTGCGAGGCAACCGCCGGGGAACGACACCGCCGGGTGCCGGATCGCCGGGCGGCGCCCAAGGGTTCTCCTTCGACGACCTGGGCGGCCTCGGGGACATCTTCGGTTCCATATTCGATCGCGGCGGCCGCAAGCGCCCCCGCGAAGGCTCGACGAACCGTCGCAGGGGCAACGACGTCGAGTACATGGTGGACCTCGCCTTCGAAGTGGCGGTGAGGGGCGGGCGGATCACCATCACGGTGCCCGTCACCGAGGAGTGCGCCACCTGCGGGGGCAACGGGGCACGACCCGGAACCACCACCGACCGCTGCGCGGAGTGCTCGGGAGCGGGCACGGTTTCCTTCGGCCAAGGCGGGTTCGCGGTGAAGCGACCCTGCCCGGCGTGCTTGGGACGCGGGCGAATTCCCACCGATCCGTGCGCCGCGTGCAAGGGAACGGGGTCGGTTCGTCAGCACCGCAAGATCGAGGTGACGGTGCCGCGTGGCGTGGACACGGGCTCCAAGGTGCGGTTGAGCGGCCAAGGCGAGCGGGGCGCCAGGGGAGGGACGCCGGGCGACCTGATCATCACCTTCAAGGTGAAGCCGCATCGGTTCTTCCGGCGCGAAGGCCGGGACATTCACGTCACCGTGCCCGTGAACATCGCGCAGGCCACCATGGGGACGCGCATTCGGGTCCGAACCGTGCACGGCAAACGGGTGGTGCTCAAGATTCCGGCCGGCACTCAGCCGGGAGCACGGTTTCGCGTGCGCGGTCACGGCATCCGCAAGGGCGCGCGCGTCGGCGATCAGATCGTCGAGATTCAGGTCGAGGTTCCGGAGGCGCTCTCCGAGGAAGCCCAGGAGGCGATCCGCCAGTTCGCGGAAGTGGCCGAGCTCGGGTACTGACACGCAATCATGGAATCTGGGATGTCCTTCACCACCGTTGGGCGGGCGCGGACCGACTCGGGTCCGTTCGGGCGCAACGGTTGATCGGGAGCGCGCGAGTGCGACGGATGATTCGCAACGGGTCGTTTCGCGAATGGGAGGCGTTCGCCACCACCGGCCGACACGGTCTTCCGAACCCGGGACGGGTGATGTTCCGCTGTTGTTCGGATCCCACCCGGCGCGCAAGGGTCGCGGAGGTGCCGGCGGGGAAGGCCGGAGCGGAAGCCCTCGTCAAGGGCTCCACCACCGGGGAACTGCTCCGGCTGCTGGGCGAGGCCATTCCCCTGGACTAGCGGCCCTGGGCGGCCTCCTCCCTCCGGCGTGCATCCGCATCCAAGGACGACTCCCCGAAGGCGGGTGGGTGGCGGCGGACCACGGAGGGCAGGTGAGTCCGTGAGCCCGCACGCGATCCCGCGCGCGCGGGCCACGCGGTTGCGATGCGTCCGCCTCCCAGCATCCGCCCGTTCCCGTCGAAGAAGACGGCCGACTGCCCGGGCGCGACCGCGAGCGCGGGTGCGTCCAGCTCGAGGTCGAGGGCGTCTCCGGCATGGCGGATCCGTCCCGCCGCGGCCGCGGCTCGATAGCGGAGCTGCGCGTGTACGACGGTCCCGTCCGCGGGCGGCTCCGCCGTGAGCCAATTGAGCTCGCCCACCCGCAGCCCGCCGAACTCCAATGACTCCCTCCCGCCCACCACGACCTCGCGCGTGTCCGGACGGACCTCCACAACGTACACCCTGTGGTGGAAGCCTCCGCCCAAGCCGCGGCGCTGGCCCACGGTGAAGGCGGCGTAGCCTTGGTGGCGCCCCACGACCCTGCCCCTGGTATCCACCAGATTGCCCGGCCGGAGCGCGTCGTGGCCCGCGCCCAGACGTCGGCGCAGCAGGTCGCGGTAGTCGCCGGTGGGAACGAAACAGATCTCCTGCGATTCGGGCTTGGCCGCGGTGACGAGACCCATCGCGCGCGCGCGCGCTCGGACCTCCGGCTTGGTGAGCTCGCCCAGCGGAAACCTGAGTCGCGGCAGCAGCGCGCGGGGAAGACCCCAGAGGAAGTAGGACTGGTCCTTCCCGGGGTCGCGTCCGCGGAAGAGGGCGGGCTCCCCGTCCACGACGCCGGCCCGCACGTAATGCCCGGAAGCGACGGCGTCGCAACCGAGCAGCGCGCCGCGCCGGAGCAGATCCCGAAACTTGGTGTTCGAATTGCACCGGACGCAGGGGTTGGGCGTGCGTCCGCGCGCATACTCGGAGACGAAGTCGTCGATGACGTCG
The DNA here is from genome assembly GCA_965221265.1 of Longimicrobiales bacterium. Classification (GTDB taxonomy): domain Bacteria; phylum Gemmatimonadota; class Gemmatimonadetes; order Longimicrobiales; family Gaopeijiaceae; genus BD2-11. Next base: position 2,643,480 of record OZ244873.1, read on the forward strand.
CGGGTGAATTCCTCCTCCACGTCGAAGACGTAGTGGGGTATTCCCAGCGCGCCGGCGACCCGGCCCGCGTCCATGATGCCGTCGAGCCCGCAACAGGTGCGCGTGGGTCCCGCTTCCTCCTGGTAGCAGAACGTCTTCATGGTCGCGCCGACGAGCTCATGGCCCCGCTCGGCCAACAGCGCGGCCGCGACCGAGGAGTCGACCCCCCCGGACATGGCCACCAGGATCCGCTCCCCGGGCATGGTCAGTGGCGTCCGGCTTCGGCGACCGCGCGGGCGCGGGTCACGATGTCGATGGTCCGGCGCGATGCCTCCGCCACCTCCGCCGACGTGGTGGTGCGACCCAGGCTGAAGCGGACGGACGCGAGCCCGTCCACCTCCTGGCCGTAGAGCGCGCGCAGCACCGGGCTGGCGGTGGTGCTTCCGGACGCGCAGGCCGAGCCGCCGGAGACCGCCACACCGGCCAGGTCGAACGCCATCACCAAGGTCGCCGCGTCCAATCCGGGAAACCCGAGGTTGAGCAGGTGCGGAGCCCGCTCACCCTCCCCTCCGAACACCCGCGTATCGGGCAGCGCATCCACGACCGCCGCCTGCAACCGGTCGCGATTGGCCGCGAGTCGCTCCGCCGTGGCGGACTGTTCCTCCGCCGCCAAGGCGAGGGCCCGGGCCAAGCCCACCGCCCCGGCCACATCCTCCGTTCCCGGTCGCAGCCGCCGCTCCTGTCCGCCCCCGAAAAGGAGCGGCGCGAGCTCCACTCCGCGGCGGCGGTAGAGCAGCCCCACTCCCCGCGGCCCTCCGATCTTGTGGGCGCTCATGGAAGCCAGGTCGAGCCCGGCCTGGCCGAAGTTGACCGGAACCTTGCCCACCGCCTGCACGGCGTCGGAATGCACGACCACGCCGGCCGCTCGCGCCTGGGCCGCCACGCGCGCGACCGGCAGCACCGTGCCGACCTCGTTGTTGACCCACATGACCGAAAGCAGGCAGGCGCCGCTCGCGAGCGCGCTCGCGAGCGCGTCCTCGTCGAGCTCGCCCGTCGGGTCGACGTCGACGCGCGCCACCTCCCCGCCTTGGGTGGCCACGTGGTCGACCGCCTCCCGGACGGCGGGGTGTTCGATCGTGGTCGTGATCGTCCGTGGGCGTTCTCCCGCGGCTCGCGCGACCGCGGCGCGCCCCAGCACGGCCATGTTGTCGGCCTCGGTGCCGCCGCGCACGAAGGCGAGTTCCGCCGGATCGACCGCCAGCGCCCGCGCGCACGTCGCCCGCGCGTCCTCCAAGGCGGCGCGGGCCCGCCGTCCCCAGCGGTGCGTGCTGGACGGGTTGCCGAAGGCGTCGGCCATATAGGGACGCATGGCGTCCAGCGCCTCCGGTCGAAGGGGCGTGGTGGCGGCGTGGTCGAAATAGAGCGCGGGGGCGTCCATCGAACGTCGGCTGTTCATGGCGGCACGGGGTTCAGCGTCTAACTTTAGCCGTCGCGGGGTTTCGATTGAAGGTGTGCATCCGAGACGGGAAGCGTCCATGAGCCAGATACGGGTTCCCACGGGTCGGCCAACGCGGTTCCGTTCAACCGTCCATGGCACCGTCTTCGCGGGTCGCGACCGGCATCTCGACGCGCTCCGGTCCGGCGACACGCTGGTGCTCGTGGCCGATCCGTCGAATGGCGGCCCCGGCGTGGTGTGGGTGCATCTTCCCGCCGGAGACCCCATCGGATACCTGCCTCCCGAAATCGGCGGCTGGCTGGGACCTTGGTTGCGGGCCGGTGGACGATCCAGCGCGACCGCCCTTCGGGTGGGGGATGACCGGGTGCCAAGCTGGCGGCGGCTGGTGGTCGACGTGCGCTGCCTTGTTGGCGAGGGGTGAGTCGCTCCCCACGCGAGGCGGCGCTCGGACCCCGATTATTCTCGGGTGCCCTTTGACGGGATGAATCCACCCGAGCGCCGAGCGCGGCGTGGTGCCGGGCTGGCAAGGCGTCCCCAAGGCCCGTTGGCCGCGCCACAGCTACGAGAGGCAACGTGGAGGGAAGCGGTCCGGCGCGGATGCGACGCCCCTCGAGTGCCGGAGGGGCTCGTCCACGGGCCGCCGGAACGGGGTGGCCCGGCGATCCCGTCCCGGACTCGCCGGGCCGCGGAGCAGGCCCGGTCGCCCGCCTACTCGAATCGCAACGCCCTGACCGGGGTCATGCGCGCCCCGCGCAGCGCCGGAAGAAGTCCGAAGGCCATGCCGGTGACCACCGCGGAAACGAGCGCCGCGATGATCGACCACAACGGTATCGCCGCGGGGACCGGGGTCCTCGCCTCGATGCCGTTCGCCACCAGAGCGCCCAGCCCCAACCCGATCGCGCCTCCCAGGAAGGTCAACACCGCGGCCTCGACCAGGAACTGCCAAAGGATCTCGTTTCGGGTCGCTCCGACCGCCTTGCGAATGCCGATCTCCCGGGTACGCTCGGTCACCGAGATCATCATGATGCCGATGACGCCGATTCCGCCCACAAGGAGCGCAACCGAAGAGAGCGCGATCATGACCAGGAAGAACACCGCCGTGAGCTGATCGAACTGCTCGATCATCTGCGCCGATTCGATGAGGGCGAAGTTGTTGTCGTCCCCCGGGCCCAGTTCGCGCATGGAGCGGAGAACGGTGGTGACCTGGTCCTTCGCCACCTCTCGCGGGAAGTCGGGATCGGGCACGACCACGAGGGAGAGGAAGTTCTGGAACGGGTTCCTGGCCTTGAGTCTCTTTTCGGCGCTGGTCCACGGAAAGATCGCGAAATGGTCGACGACCTCCGCGAACACGTTGCCTTGAAGGTCGAAGACGCCGACCACCCGGAAGAGTGGGTTGACCCCCCGTCGTCTCGCGGAAACCCGGACGCTCCTGCCGATGGGGTCGCGTTGACCGAAGAGTTCCTCGGCCAAGGGACGCGAGAGGACGACGACGGCGCGAGCCTGCTGCACCTCGCTGGGGACGAAGTTGCGCCCCGCGGAGAAGTCTCCCGCCGTGTAGCTGGGCCAGCCGGCCGAGTTTCCGCTCGACTGGATGCCGGACACGCGGGTGCCGTCGAACGACATGGCGACGCTGAAATCGAAGTCCACGGTCGCTTCCGTCACGGCGGGCAGGCGTTCGATCCTGCGGATCTCCTCATGCGTGAGGTCCGGACGGTTCCACCAGGGCGGACGACCGCTTCCATCGCCCGTCAAACGGATTTCGCTGAAGTCGAAGGGCATGACGAAGAAGTTCTCGGGCCCGGCGGCCTCGAAGGACTCGAAGATGCTGCCGCGGATTCCTGTGATCATCGCCGCCATGGTGACGACGACGGCCACCCCGATGGCCACCCCCACAATCGTGAGGCTCGCGCGCACCTTGCTCGCCCGCACCGCGCTCAGGGCGATGCGGACGCCTTCCGCCACCGTGTTGAAGCTCGCTTTCATCACTCGTACCTAAGCGCGTCCACGGGATCCAGCTTCGATGCGCGCGCCGCGGGGTAGACGCCGGCGATCACGCCCACGGAGAGACCCAGCGCGACCCCCAGCGCGATCCACTGTGGTGCGACCGCTGCCGGCAGCGGCGAGATGGCGCGCACGAGGAACGTGAGCCCAACTCCGATCCCGATCCCCATCAGGGCTCCGACCCCGGACAGGGTGGCGGTCTCGACCAGGACTTGGAACAGGATGTCCCGCCGGCGCGCTCCGATCGCCTTGCGCACGCCGATTTCGCGCGTGCGCTCCATGACCGACACCAGCATGATGTTCATGATCACGATGCCACCCACCACCAACGAAATGGCGACCAGACCGGGGAACGCCACGAATAACACGCGGGAAATGTTGTCCCAGAACTCGAGCGACTCCTCGGCCGTCTCCAAATCGAAATCGTTGGGTTCGCTTGGGCGAAGACCGTGCCGGGCGCGCATGATGCCCTCGAGCTCCGACCGCGCCTCCCCAAGCAACTCCGGGCTCTCGGTCTGGACCACCACCTGGCCCACGAAGTCGCGTCGCCGAATGATGCGTCGCAGCGGGGAGAGGGCGGGCGCGATCACCATGTTGTCGCGCGAGAAGCCCAGCATGGATCCCAGCTCCTCGATCACGCCGACCACGCGGTAGGGAACGTTCCTGACGCGCACGGTCGCGCCCAGGGGATCCTCGTCCTCGAACAGGAGATCGGCGGTGCCGTTGCCCAGCACCGCGACCGACGCGCCCCGCTCCGCCTCCTCTTGGGAAAACGGACGACCCTGTTCCACTTCGAAATCGCGAATGGCGAAGATCTCCGGAGAGGCCGCCATCAGGAGCGCGTTCTCCAGCGTGCGGCCACCCGGTCCCTCCACCTCGCCGCCACCAATGGTGGTTTCCGTCGCGACCAGCGCGGGCGTCGTCAATCGCTCGCGGATGGCCACCGCGTCGTCCAGCTCGATCCAGGGCCGGCGCGCGGCGCGGCGGACGGAGGCTGGATCGTTCTCGACGACGTTGGGTCGGCTGCGCTGGAGGGAGACCGTGTTCACGCCGAAGATCATGGACGAGAAGTCGTCGCGGATATAGCGATCGATGCCCTCGATCACGCTCACCACCACGATCAGGAACATGATCCCGACGATGACGCCCAAGAGGCTGAAGAAGCTCTTCAGCTTCTCGCTCCGGATGTACCCCAGAGCCAACCGCACGCCCTCCCAGAGGTGCATCGGCTATCTCGGGTGGGGGCGAGGCGGCGTCACGTGGCCGGCTCGTCCGGCTCCGCCGAAGCGCTGTCCATGCGGATTGCGTCGCCATCGCCGAGTTCGCGGATGCGCTGATAGGGGCCGCTCACAACCGTGTCACCCGCCGAAAGCCCCGACAGCACCTCGAAGTACTCCTGCCCGGCGATTCCCACGACGACCGGAACGAAGTGCGCCTCCCCGTCGCGGACAACGAAGACGCCCTCCTCCTCTTCGGATTCCTCGTCCGGATCCTCCTGAGCGCGCTCCGAATCCCGGCCCCCCTGGTTGTCTCCGCCAAGCTCGTTCTCGTCCGTCGCTTCCTCCGAGCTCGAGCGTTCCCGCACCGTCAACGCAATGATCGGGATGGCGAGCGCCTGCTCGCGGACCTCGGTGACGATGTCGGCCGTGGTCGACAGATCCGGTCGCAAATCGACGGGCGGGTCGTCCAGCGTGATCACGACCTCGAAGTCGATGGTTGGCGTCTGACCGGTGCCCGCCGCGCTCGACGGAGGCCGGATGGCGGAGTTGCCGATCTCGGTCACGGTGCCGGCGAACCGCGTCTCGGGGAACGCGTCCAGCTCCATGGCGGCGCTGTCGCCAATGCTGATGCCGGGCACATCGGTCTCGTCGACCTGCATGACCGCTTCGATCACCGACAGATCGCTGATGGTGAGCAGCAGGCTTCCCGGATTGTTCATCGTGCCCACGATGGCGGTCTCGCCAAGCTCGATGCTCAAGCGGGTGACCTTGCCCGAAATGGGAGCCCGAATGGTCGTCTTGGAAAGGAAATCCTCCGCCTCCGCGAGCGTGGCGCGCGCCTGGTCCACGCCGTGTTCGGCCGCCGTGTGCAACGCCTGCGCGACTTCCGCCTGGGTCGCCGCGTCGTCGACCTGTTGCCGGCTCACGAGCGTCGAGTCGCGCGTCCAGAGACCCTGCATGCGGTCGTATTCGCGGGTGGCTTGGATCAGGCTGGCGTTCTGCTGGGCGGCCTGGGCCTCGCGCTGCGAGAGCGCCGCGCGGGATTGCGCCACGGAGGCCTGAAACTGGGTTTGGTCGATGCGCAGCAGCACCTGTCCCTCCCGGACGTCGTCGCCCTCGTCGACGTTGAGTTCGACGATGCGGCCCGAGACGTCGGAGCTGATGTCGACGGTTCGCCGCGCCCGAATGTTGCCGCTCGCGGTCACGATCGCCTCCAAGTCGCGTCGCTCCACCGCTTCCGTGCGTACTTGGACGCCCGTGTTGCGCGACTGCCGCGTGGCCAACACGCTGGCGACCACAAGTACCGTTACCACGAGCGCGCCGATGGCGGCCTTGGCTCTAAGCGTCATCTTGATGTCGTGTTCAAAGTGTGTTGTGGATTACCGACCGATCGTTCGCTTGGTCGCTTCCTCGCGCGGCTCGACACCGGTCAGGGGCGCAAACCCGCCCCCACCAGCGCTTCCAAGTTGGCGAGTAGGTCGTGATAGGCATAAATGGCGCCGACGCGTTCCCGGTCGGCCTGGGCCATGACGGTCTCCGCCTCGACGAGATCCAGAAAGCTGGCGGAGCCGACGCGGTATTGTTCGGTGGCGAGCCGAAGCTGCTCGGCGGCCACTGCCTGGTTGCGTTGTTCAATCAGTTCGGTCTCGTAGGCGGTGCGCACGGCCGCCAAGCTGGATGCGATCTGCGCCCGCAGGTCGAGCTCGGCACCCCGCAGGCGATGGCGCGCGTCCTCCCGGGCCGCGCGAGCGGTCTCAACCCGCAGCTGCCGGCTGAATCCCTGGAACACGGGGACGCTTACGGTGAGCGAGGCTCGGGCCGGCTGGCGCGTGAAATCGAACGGGAACGCGTTGTTTTGCGCGGTGATGGCTTCCGCCTGCTCCGGCGTGAAGACGAACCCGCTGCAGTCCTGCCGGGGAAGGGGATCGACGAGCCGTCCATACACCTCGTTCAAGAGCTGACACTGCTGTTGCTGACCGATGCTGCGAGCCCTGGACTGGCTGATCAGCGACTCCACGCTGGATGCCTCGCGCGTGAACCCGCTCAGCCCGGCGCTGACCGTAAGGGACGGATAGTACGACGACTGCGCCATTCGCACGTCGCTCGCGGCGACGGTCTCCGTGGCGCGTTCGGCGTTGAGCCCGGGATTGCCCTCGAGCGCCATCGCCACCAGCTCCTCCTCGGCCCAGATCGGCTCGCGGACCTCGAACTCGCTCACGACCGTGAACTCCTGCGGGACCTGCGCTCCGAGCATGACCAGAAGCGCGATGCGCGCGTTGCTCGCGGCGAACTCGGCCTGGAGGAGGGTGACCTCCGCGCGGCCCACCGACACTTCGGCCTGACGCACGTCGCGCGGGGTCGCGGTTCCCACCTCGAGCTGCCCCTCGGCCAAGCGCAGGTTGAACCGGGCTCGCTCCAACTCCTGCTCGGCGAGCAGGTATCCCTCCTGCTGCCGCAGCACGTCCAGGTAGCGGATGGTCACGTCGCGCTCGAGGTTGACGCCGGCCTGATCGATGAGCGCGAAGGTGGCGTTGCGGGCCGCCCTCTCCCTCTTGGGACGAAACAGGGATTCGGCCCCGAGGGAGTAGCTCAGGCCGGCGCTGTAGCTGGAGAAATAGTAGGAGGGCTCGTCGCCGAAGCCGAGTTGGCTGGTCGTCAGACTTCCGAACTGCTGCTCGCCTCTTCCCTGCCAGGACAGACTCGAGCTCAGATTGGCGAAGGGCAGCAGGTCGCCGTATGCGGATCGGACGGACCAGTCGGCCACGCGCGAGTCGTTGCGGACCGACTGGAAGGCGGGGTTGTGCAGTCTGGCGATGCGGATCGCCTCATCGAGCGTGAGGCGGGAGGGCACTTGCTGGGCACGCAGGGCCGACGACGCTCCGGAACACAGCGTCAACGTGAGGACCCACCCGACAACCGACATCGTCTTCAACACGGATCGTTCTCCCTTGGGTACACGGGTCGTTCCCGGCTCTGGAGGCCGCGCGACGTACGAAGCCCCTCGGGAAGAGGTTTCACGGCTGACACCGGTGGGCGCTGGGTTCCTCATGACGACGGGCGAGCGACGCGCGTGGCGGAGTATCCCGTCGAGTCGTCCACAACCCGCAGAACCCTTCCCTCCATGTCGTGCCATGCGTCCCAAACGGCGTCTCCGGCGCGAATCCGATGGTGCCGCGCCGGGATCGCCTCCCCGGCAACGCGAACCTCCACGTTGCCCAGGAACACCACCTCGGCCCGCGTCTGCGTTCCCGCGCGCGGGATAATGACGGGCACGGCGGCCCCGGAACCGGAATGCGCGGCGGATCCCAGAAAGTGGAAGTGATGCGCGACGCCGCGTTCGAGAATCCTCGTGCCCGGGGCGGCTCGGTATTCCTTGACCTGTTCGCCGATGCCGGACGTGACGCGCGACTCGAAGCGCGAGCCGCGCAACTCCAAGCCGATCTCCCTGGCTCCCTCGCCACCAACCTTGTTCTGATAGGCGGATGGCATGAAGTCGACCCCGGTGAGCTCCATGAGGATGTCCATCGTGTGGGCGCCGTCGGGCAACGTCGCCCGAACCTGGCCCGCGGCGATGACCCGTGTCTCGTTCCCGGCGCCCACCCGGCGGATCGAGAACGTCTCGGTTCCCGTCGCCCGCCCGTTGACCAGAACCTCGAATTCACCTCGATCGAGCACCGCGATCTGGGCGGAGGCGGCGCTCGGCGGAGGGGATCCGAAAAGGGTGGCCAGAAGTACATGGGGGAGCATGCGTCGCACGGACGGAGCCTCCGTCGCGGGTGATCCAAGCGACATCCGACTACACTTCAGACAAGGGACGGATCCTGCGAGCCGATGTTCGCGGGCCACCGACATGAACCACCGGTGCCGCCACGCGAGGCCTCCGGGTCCGGTCGATTGAACGCTGGAACGGGTGCCGGCCGCGTGACGCGGGGTGGTGAACGGCATTCCTCTTGGCCTTGGAGGACTCCTGCGGGTCGAACGCCGACCTGAACGATCCTTCGCGCCCGCGCTGTTCTGGCTGAGCGTGGCCGCGCTGGTCCTGTGGACGCGCTGGTCCGTGCCCGGATGGCTGCTGGCGAGCGGGCTCGCGGTTGCCCTGGCCGTGTTCGGAACGCCGTCGCGCGGCTCCGGACGCGATCCCTGGACCCTTACCGCCGCCCTTGTGCTCGTGGCGGGGATCGCAAGCGGGGTTGTCGGAGCCACGCGCTTCGCGTCGGTCGCGGTCGACTGGGATCGCTTCCGAGGCGGCCGCGAAACGCGGCTGGAAGCGACCCTCGACCAGCGCCTGGAGGCCGTGATCGACCGTGGGACCGCGGCGGCCTCCCGGGTTGCCGGCAGGGAGCTGGATGGGGACTCGCCCGGCTATTGGGCCTTTCTGGAGGAGGTTCGGCGCGAAGCCGACATGCAGGCGCTCGCGGTGTTCGACGCGCGCACGAACTTGATCGCCTGGGCGGGAAACCACCAGGGGATCGTGCCGCTCGACGCCCGCTCGGGGTGGGACCGGTACGTGTTTGGGCAAGGCCCGGTCTACAGTTACCTGTACTTCACCGAACGCATCGGCGCGAGTGGCGCGACCGCGGTGGTCGCCGCGCTGCTTCAAAGCGACGTGCCCCCGGAGGTTCCCCCCGAGGCGGACGCCTTTGCGACCCGCTTCCAGTCCGACGTCGGGCGCGCCATCCGGATCACCGACGCCGGCCAGGCAACCGGTCCCGCGGTTCGCGACTTCAACTGGCAGGGACGAACGCTCTTCTCCATCTCCTACGACGAGTTGACCCAGGGCGAGACCTTCGACTCGGTTCGCAGGACCTGGAGCGGGGTGGTCGCCGGCTTCGCGGTCGCCGCCTGGATGCTCCTGCTCATCGGGCTGCGAACCACACCCCGCCACGCCACCTTCGCGGCCGCCACGCTCGCCCTGCTGGCGACCACACTCCCGTTCGGCGATCTGCCGGGCGTGGCGGGGCTGTTTTCTCCGGCCAGCTTCCTTCTCCCGGGCACCACGGAGGGAACCCTCGGCCGCGTGTTGGCGATCGGGTTGGCGGGGGCCTTCATGGCGGGACTGCTGCCTCGCCACGCCTTGGGACGCGGTGCCCCATTGGCCGCGGCGGGGCTCGCCGGCGCCGGGTTCGCCGCGATGATCCACTGGTTCTCGCTCGCCCCGACGACGGCGCAACTGGGAGGAGGGGCGCGCTATTGGGTGCTCTATCAATGCGCCCTAACATCCGCTCTTGTCCTCGTGACCGCGCTGGCCCTTCGACTCGCCGCCCGCCGGACTCCGACGCCACCGAGGCGGTCACTGGTCATCGCCGGCCTCGTTCTGGCGTTGGCGCTTGGCCTGCTCGCGAACGCCGTGTCCGGCAACTCCCCCCCCGCTCCCGCTTGGGCGGGTGCGTTCTGGGCGCTACCGATCGCCCTGATCGGCATCGGCCTGCGTCCCTTCGGGAGCTGGCGCGGGTCGATGGCCACCGGGGCGGCCGCGGTCGTGGTGGGCGCGAGCGCGGCCCTTCCGTTCACGTGGGGCGGACGCGTCGCGGCGCAGCTGGAAGTTGCCGAGGAGCGCCTCTCCACCCTCGGAAATCAAGTTGACCCCTATCTGCAGTTTCTCCTCGAGGGGCTCTCCGAGCGAACGGATTCGCTACATCGGATTGGGGCCCGCGGGACCGGCCTTCTCTACGGTACGTGGCGCGCCAGCGGACTCGCCCAGGAAGGGGTTGCCGCGTGGATCGACCGTTGGACTCCCGGTGGGCTGCCGAGCGACGCGTTGCGGATCGGTGTCTTCGATCCCCGACCCTCGATCGTCGATGACTATCTCGACGAGGCGGCTCGCGGCGCGACGGTGCTGCGATTGCAGTCGGAGGATGTGCACTATCTCGGCCTCGCCGTGTTGCCGGACGAGTCGGTGATCACGGTTGCCGTCCCGCCCAGGCGGGGATTCGGCGCGGCCCTCTCGCCGGGCATGCCCTTCGGGGGCGACCGGATGGACGAGGGTACCGTAACCCTCACGCCGCTGAACGAGCACGACCCGGATCCGGCCGCGGAGGGACCACGCTGGGAACGCACGTCGGAGGGATGGCACGGCGAGCAGACCATCCTGTTTCCCGAGGGCTGGTACAACGCCCGCTACGAGGTGGAGCTTCCCGGCACGGCGGTTCTGGTGGCGGGAACCGTGCTCGTGCTGCTGTTCGATCTGCTTGTCGTGGCCGGTCTCTGGAGCGTCGGGTGGTGGAGCGGCGGAGGCCGACCGCCCCTGCCCACCCGACTTCTGGGTCGCGGGGCCGGCCGCAGCTTTCGGGTCCAGGTCACGTTCGCCCTGTTCCTGTTCTTCCTCATTCCCGCCTTCGCGTTCGCGGCCATAGCCTCCCGCACGCTCGACAGAGCCGTGGCGCGAACGGCCGAAGCCCTGGCCGACCGCGCGCTGGCGGATGGGGCCGAGACCTTTAGGGCGGTCCAGGGTCAAGTCGGACTGCCGCCAAACAGAACGGGGACGGTGCTGCTTCTGTATCAAGACGGAGAGCTGATCCGGAGTTCCCGCCCGGCCTTCCTCGAGCTGGGCGTGCAACACTCCTGGCTGCCGTCGGAGGTCCATCGGTCGCTCGCCGACGGAGAGGCCGTGCTGGCTCACGCCAACGCGCGTCGCTGGGGTGGCGAGTACGTACTGGCATATCGGCGACTTCAGACCGGTCAGGTGCTAGCTTCGGTCGCGCCGCTGGACGCCGGCGCAACCGCATTCGAGCAAAACGATCTGATCCTGCTGCTGGCATTCGCGGTCGTCACCGGCATCGCGTTCTCGCTGGGACTGGCACTGTTGGTGGGCCGCCGTCTGGCGGATCCGATTCGCACCCTCCGGTTGGCGTCGGGGCGCGTGGGGCAGGGGAACCTCGAGGTGCGCCTGCCGGAGACGCGCACCGATGAATTCGGCACCGTCTTCCTGGCATTCAACCGGATGGTCCAAAGGCTTCGTCGGGCGCGCGGCGCCCTGGTGCGCACCACCCAGCGCACGCAGGCGATCGTCGACGAGGCCGCCACCGGGGTGATCGCCCTGGATCAGGCGGGCATGGTCACGCTGGTGAACCCGCAAGCCCAGGCGCTGCTGGGAGCATCGGTTGGCCCCGGCGAGCCATTGCCGGCGAACCCCCGGTTCGCGCGCGACCTGGCGGATTGGGTCGAGCGCTTTCATCGCGGCGGAGGCGAGGGCGCCGATCACGAATTCGAGTTGGCGGGAATGGATTGCGCGCCCGGTACGCCCGGCTCGCCGGAGTCGACGCGCAGGGTGCGGGTTCGGGCGCGGCGGATCACGCGCGACGGACCGTCGCGGGGCGTGGTGCTCAGCCTCGAGGACGTGACCGACGAGCTCCGCAGCGAGCGCATCGTGGCTTGGGGAGAGATGGCCCGCCAAGTGGCCCACGAAGTCAAGAACCCACTGACGCCGATCAAGCTCAGCGTCGAGCATGTGCGTCGAGCTTGGCACGACCGCCGGCGCGACTTCTCGGAAATCCTTGAACGGAACGTGGAGTCGATCCTGCGCGAGATCGATCGGCTGGCCGACATCGCCCGCAGTTTCTCGCGCTACGGCTCCCCGAGAAGGGCGAGCGAGCTGCCCTTGGAGGGTGTCCGCCTCGAGGCGGCCGTTAAGGAGATTCTCGCCCTGTACCAAACCGACGAGCGCGGAATCGTGATCGATGCCGGCTTCCCGGCCGGTCTACCCCGGGTGCGCGCCCGGGAATCGGAATTCAAGGAAGTCGTGATCAACCTGCTGGAGAACGCCAGGAAGGCCATAGGACCCGGCGGAAGCGTGCGGATCGAGGCCCTCGCCGGGAATGGGAGCGTGCGCCTGCACGTCCGCGACGACGGCTGCGGGATCGAACCCGAGCTGCTGGATCGCGTATTCGAACCGAGGTTTTCGACGAGCTCCACCGGCACGGGTCTCGGCCTCGCGATCGTGCAGCGACTCGTGCGTTCCTGGGGCGGCCGGGTGTGGGCCGAGAGCACCCCCGGGGTCGGCACCACGATGTCCATTCGGTTCGTGACGTGGCAACCCGGGACGGATTCGCGGGCATCCGGCGTCGGCACTGGACGGGCGCCCCCCGGCACGCAAGATTGAGTCGGGACCGGCTCGACGTGGCCCGGGAATGTTGCGCGACCAAGGCCCGGCCACGAAGCCCATCTCCCCCACACCACACTTCCCCCGAGATTCCGCCACGGACATCCTGCGCTCTTCCGACCGCCCCCGGGAGCCCGGACCCTCGCTCGCCCGACTCGATCCGACCACGATGCAGGCGTGGGTGGTCGCCGGGAGCGACAGGATCGTGGCCCGCTGGCTCTCCGAAGTCACCAAGCGGCTGGAACGGCGACCGGAACGACTGCTCGAGCTGCTCGAGGACTTCTACGCGACCTTCGTCCGCATCCTCCCCGAAATCCTCGGACCGTATCGCCGGCGCGTGCGCCAGGTCTGGCAGGAGGCAGCGAACCTGTACGGCGAACTGGCGGCCAAGCGCGGTCTGGCGGCGGGCGAGGTCATCGAGGAGTTTCAGGTCCTTCGCGTTTCCCTCGTCCGCGTCCTCTACGCGGAACCGCTCATGCCTCCCCACGTGGTGCCCGGGATGCGGGAAGTGCTGCGTCTGAACCGGCTCGTGGATCAGGGCGTGACGCATGCCTCCATCGGGTACACCGACAGCCTGGTTTCCGCGCTGGTGGCGGGTCCGGGCGTTCCGGAATCGGTCAACGAGGAGCTGCTCATCCGGGTATCCGAACAGCTTCGGGCGATCAGGCGGGAGTTCCGGGACATCGTGGGGGACGGCCGAGGCTGAGATCCATGCGCTCCCGCGAACCCCGCGCGTCGACCCGACCCGCCTCCGAGTCGGCGGACATGCCTTCGGAGGAATTCCTGAGGCACGGACGGCACATCCTCGATTGGATTTCGGAGTACCTTCACTCCGGCGAACGGTATCCGGTCCTCCCTCGGGTGCGGCCGGGCGAGGTGCGCGCCTCGCTGGCGCCCTCGCCTCCGCGCGAGGGCGAGGCCTTCGAGCACATCCTGCGCGATTTCGACGAGCGCGTGGTTCCGGGCCTCACGCACTGGAATCAACCCGGCTTTCTGGCGTACTTCGCCAACACCTCCTCCTCTCCCGCCATTCTCGCCGAGCTGCTGGCCGCGGCCGTCAACGCGAACGCCATGATCTGGAAGACGTCGCCCGCCGCAACCGAGGTGGAGGGTCTGACGGTCGACTGGCTTCGACAACTGCTCGGGCTCCCCGATCGCTTCGCCGGGTTCGTCAACGATACGGCTTCGCACAACTCGCTGTACGCGCTCGCCGCGGCGCGCCACCGAGCGTTTCCGGAAGTCGGCGAACAGGGGCTCCATTCGCTGCCGCGTGGAAGGGTCTACGCCTCGGAGCACGCGCATTCGTCCATCGACAAGGCCGTCGTTACCCTCGGATTGGGACGCCGGGGGGTGCGTCATCTCCCGGCGGATGGAGACTACCGCATGAAGCCGCGGGCCCTGCGCGCCGCGATCGAGGAGGATCTCGCCCAAGGAGTTCGCCCGGTGGCGGTGGTCGCGGTCGCCGGCACAACATCGACGGCCAGCGTCGATCCCCTGCCGGAGATTGGCGCGATCTGCGAGGAGTACGGAATCTGGATGCACGTGGACGCGGCCTACGCCGGGGTTGCGGCCATCGTGCCCGAGCTGAGGCCGTTGCTGGCGGGATGGGAGCGAGCCGACTCCATCGTGCTCAACCCGCACAAGTGGCTGTTTACCCCCATGGACTGCGCGATCCTCTATTGCCGGCGCCCGAAGGCTCTCGGCGACGCGTTTTCCCTCGTCCCGCCCTACCTGCGCACGCGCGAGGCCGACCCGGGACGCGACCTCATGAACTATGGCGTGGCGCTCGGACGGAGCTTCCGCGCACTCAAACTCTGGTTCGTGCTGCGCTATTTCGGGGCGGACGGGCTCGCGGACCGACTTCGCGGTCATTGTCGGCTGGCACGCCGATTCGCGGGATGGGTGCGTGACTCCGACCATTGGCGGCTGATGACCCCGACGACGCTGGGGCTTGTCGTCTTCAGGTACCACGACCCGGCGTTGGGGCGCGACCGAAACAACTCTGCCAACGAGGGCATCCTCGACGCGGTCAACGCCTCGGGAGATGTCTTCCTGTCGCATACCGTCCTGGATGGGCGCACCGTCCTCCGCCTTTCCGTGGGCAACCTGCGCACCCGACGCGAGCACGTGGAGCTGGCGTGGCGCAGACTCCAGCGCGAGGCGGCGCGATGGGCCGGCTAGCGGTCGGCTGGTTCCAAGAGTCGGCCGTTTAGCCCCCATCCCGTCCGGCGCTCGGCCGCGCTCGGTGATTCGACGGATTCATCCACGGACCGACGGTCGCCGAGCCGGCGCTCCGCGCGCGGCCGGGTTCCCCCACAACCCGCCGGCCGCGCACGTCGCGCGCCCGTTGCGGCCATCTCGCGGGCCCGTTATCTAATTGGGGGTTTTTTTCGGAGGCGTGCCATCCGGGCCCGCCGCCCGGACTTGGAGGAACACATTCCGACATTCCAGCGGAGAGGGGCATGAGGGTTTGCGTATTGCGGGAGCGTCGCGCGGGAGAGCGCCGGGTGGCGCTGGTTCCCGCCGAAGTCGCGGCGTTGGCGAAGATGGACATCGAGGTCGCCGTGGAGACCGGTGCGGGCGGGGAGGCGTCCTTCCCCGACGAGGCCTTCCGCGAAGCCGGCGCGTCCGTGTGCGGGAGCGCCGCCGAGGCACTCGAAGGAAGCGACGTGGTCGTGAGGATCAATCCGCCCTCGACCGGCGCCAACGGCGGCGCGGACGAGGTCGCCGCCCTCCCCGAGGGCATCGTGCTCATTTCGTTCGTTTCCCCGGTGGCGAACCTGGAGCTGGTGCGGCGACTCGCGGCGGCCCGCGTGACTACGCTGGCCATGGACCAGGTGCCCCGCATCACGCGCGCCCAGAAGATGGACGCGCTCTCCTCGCAAGCCACCGTGGCGGGGTATCGCGCCTCGCTGCTCGCGGCGACGCACCTGGGCAGGTTCCTCCCGATGTTCATGACCGCGGCGGGGACCATTCCTCCCGGCAAGGTGCTGATTCTCGGCGCCGGCGTGGCCGGACTGCAGGCGATCGCGACCGCGCGCCGGCTGGGCGCCGTGGTCGAGGCCTTCGACGTCCGCCCGGCGGTGAAGGAACAAGTCGAGAGCCTTGGGGCCAAGTTCCTGGAAGCCGAGCTGGACGAGTCGGCCGAGGACGAGGGCGGATACGCGCGCGCGCTGTCGGAGGAGGAGCACGAGCAGGAACTCGACCTCATCGGCGGACGACTGCCCGTCATGGACGCGGTCATCACCACGGCCAACATCCCCGGCGCGCGGGCGCCGGTGCTGATCACCTCCGCCATGGTGGCGACCATGCGTCCGGGGTCCGTCATCATCGACTTGGCGGGGGAATCCGGCGGAAACTGCGAGCTGAGCGAGAACGGGAAGACGGTCGTTCACCGAGGGGTGACCATCGTCGCGCCGGAAAACCTCCCCAGCGACCTGCCCACCCACGCCAGCCAGATGTACGCGCGCAACGTGACCTCCTTTCTTCAGGACATCGTCGAGGACGGATCGCTCAAGCTCGATTTCGACGACGAGGTGGTGTCCGGCTCGTGCGTGACCCACGACGGGAACGTCGTTCACGCCGGCGCCCTGGAGCGTCTGTCGCGTTGACCGCGACCGCGGCCCCGACCCTCCGACACCCGCGCGCGACCATGTTCCGCCGCTTGACGAACCGGATGCGTCGGCACACCCGCGATGCGACCCACCGCCCATCCTCCACCAACCCCAACCCAGCGGAGAACCCATGGGTGAGTTGATGATCGGTCTCTACGTGTTCGTTCTGGCCGTCATGGTCGGATTCGAAGTGATCACCAAGGTGCCGCCAACGCTGCACACCCCCCTCATGTCGGGCGCCAACGCGATCTCCGGCATCGCCGTCATCGGCGCCTTGGTCGTGGCCGCGCGCGCGGGCGACACCACGGGCGCCGTCCTTGGCGTGATCGCGATCGTCATGGCGATGGTCAACGTGGTGGGCGGCTTCATGGTCACCGACCGCATGCTCGAGATGTTCAAGCCCGGTCGGAAAAAGTAGTCGCGGGCCGGCCACCCGCGCGCATCGCGCGTGACCGCCGGCCGCCAACCTCCCCGCCTACCTGGAATCCCAAGGAGTCACGGTGAACCCCGATACCCTGCTGCAACTCGTCTATCTGCTTTCCGCGACGCTCTTCGTGTTCGGACTGAAGCGCATGGGTTCACCCGCCACGGCCCGACAGGGGAACCGGATGGCGGCGCTCGCCATGCTGATCGCGATCGTCGCCACACTGATCGAGCAGGATATCCTCAGCTGGCAACTCGTCGCGGCGGGCATCGTCCTGGGATCGGTCATTGGCGCGTTTTTGGCGCGCACGGTCAAGATGACCGACATGCCCCAGCTGGTCGGGGTCTTCAACGGACTCGGGGGCGGAGCCTCCGGCGTGGTCGCCGCGGCCGAGTTCTTCCGCCTGGGTGGCGGATCGCTGGGGCTCGAGGCGGGAATCACCATTCTCCTGTCCACCCTGATCGGCGCGGTCACGCTCTCCGGGAGTTTCATCGCCTTCGGCAAGCTGCAGCGGTTCATCTCCGGCGCGCCGCTGACCTTCCCCTTCTCGCGAACCCTGAACGCGATGCTCTTTCTGGCGATCCTGGTGATCGCCGGCATGCAGGTGACGGGAGAGGCCACGGTCACCATGTACCTGGTCCTGACGGGCCTCGCGCTGCTTCTCGGAATCCTGCTGGTGACCCCCATCGGCGGGGCCGACATGCCGGTCGTCATCTCGCTGCTGAACTCGTACTCGGGACTGGCGGCGTCGGCGGCCGGTTTCGTGCTCGGCAACATGATCCTGATCATCTCGGGGGCGCTGGTGGGGGCCGCCGGGCTGATCCTCACCAACCTCATGTGCAGGGCGATGAACCGCTCGCTGGCCAACGTCGCCTTCGGAGCCTTTGGCGCCGCCGACTCGACCGGAGGCCGAATCACGCCCGGAGAGGGCAAGACCGTGCGCGACGTGAACGCCGAGCAGGCGGCCATGGTGCTCGCCTACGCCCAGTCGGTGATCATCGTCCCCGGGTACGGACTCGCCGTCGCCCAGGCTCAGCACGACATTCGCAAGCTCTCGGACCTGCTGAGGGAGCGGGGAGTGCAGGTCAAGTTCGCCATCCATCCGGTGGCGGGGCGCATGCCCGGACACATGAACGTGCTCCTCGCCGAGGCGGACGTGCCCTACACCCAGCTGTTCGACCTGGACGAGATCAACGAGGAATTCGCGTCCACGGACGTGGCCCTGATCGTGGGGGCCAACGATGTCGTCAACCCGGACGCGCGCGATCCCTCCTCCGTGATCGCCGGCATGCCCATCCTGGATGTTGATCGCGCGCGCCACGTCATCGTCATGAAGCGAAGCCTGAGCCCCGGATTCGCCGGAATCGACAACCCGCTCTTCTATCTCGACCACACCATGATGTTCTTCGGAGACGCGAAGGGTTCGATGGTGGACCTCGTGCGCGAGACCAAGGAGGTCTGAGACGGGCGGGCGCCACCCCTCCGGCGCGATCCCCGCGTCGACTGCGGGGCCTTCCCGCGTGAGCGCGCGATCCCGGCCCGTGGAGGTGTGAACATGTGGCGCATGTCCTGCATTCCCGTCCCGCTGGTGGCGGTCGCCGCCCTCGCCGCGAGCGCGCGCGCGCAGGCGCCGGCGGAGCCCGACCCGCGATGGTTTCTGGGTTTGGGAGGCATCGTCAGCGTGCCGCGGGGAGCATTCGCCGAATCCGTGGGAATCGCCCCGGGTCTGGCCGTCAACGGTCGCTTCCATCCGCGCGGAGGGGCGGGGTTCGGCCTGCGCGCCGACTTGGGCTTCATTCGCTACGGCTCCAACACCGAATCCGCGTGTTTCAGCGTCACGGTGGGATGTCGGGTTCGATTGGACGTGGTGACGGCGAACGACATCCTGCTGTTGAGCCTCGGCCCCGAGTGGGTGCTGACGGGCGGGCCCGTGCGTCCGTACCTGGCCGGCAACGTGGGACTCGCCCACTTCTACACGCACTCGTACGTGCAGGGGGAGCAGGAGTTCGGCGAGGGTGGGTTCGGCGACACCACCAACTTCGAGGATACGTCGCTGGCCTGGCAGGCGGGTGGGGGCATCCTCCTGGGATTGGTCCGCGGCGAGTTCCACCTGGATCTCGACGTGGCGGCCTTTCTCCATCGCAACGGGGTGGCCGAGTACCTGACGGAGATCGACATCGAAGACCTCCCGGACGGGGGCATCGACATGTTCCCGCGCCGGGGCGAGACCAACTTCCTTTCGTTCCGGCTCGGCGTCTCGTTCGGCTTGGTGCGTCAGGGTCCGTAGCCGATCCGCCGGGCTCGCGCCGTCGCGGCACCCTCAAGTCGATGACGACGGGCGCCGGGCTGGCGGGGCGGCTCCTCGAAGGCTCCACCCAACCCCCCATCCCCCCAACAACCGGGCGAACGTCCCACCCCGCTCCATCGGCGGGGCCAACGGGACGAGAGGCAACGCGGAGCGGGGCGCTCAGCGCGGATGCGTCGCCCACTCAAGCGCCGGGTGAGCTTGTCCACGTACCGTCAGCCTTGAGGGGCCGGTGCCCCGCCCAGTGATCCCATCGCGCCATGGAGACGCCCCCGCACCATCGCCACCATTGTTTCGGCGCGGGGGAGGTCCCCGCCGTGGGGCGCGAAGTCTGGCCGCGGGGGGGCGATGTTCACTCAGGTTCGTTCCGCCGCCCTGAACGGAGTCGACAGCTTTCCGGTCAGCGTCGAGGCGAGCCTGACATCCGGTCTCCCGTCGTTTTCCATCGTCGGCCTGCCGGCCGGCGCCGTGCGCGAGGGACGGGAACGGGTTGCGGCCGCGCTCGCCAGCGCCGGATTCCCCATTCCACCTCGTCGGCTGACGATCAACCTGGCGCCGGCGGACGTGCCCAAGACCGGCAGCGCCTTCGACCTCCCCATTGCGATCGCGCTCCTGGTCGTGGCTGGCCACCTGCCGGAAAGGGTGATCAATGGGCGCGTGTTCGTGGGCGAGCTGGGGCTTGATGGCGAGCTGCGCCCGGTTCGCGGGGCGCTATCGATCGCGAATGGCAGCCTCGGCATGGACGGCCTGGTGCTCCCTTCCGCGAATGCGCGCGAGGCGGCGGTGGCGGGGGCGGTCGAGGTGGTGGGCGCATCCAGCCTGCCGGAAGTGGTCCACCACTTGACCGGGGAGAAGCCCATTGCTCCCATTACCGTGGACGGCGTCGCCCTGCTCGACCGCGAGGCCGCGGATGCGCCCGATCTGGCCGATGTCCGAGGGCAGGACCACGCCAAGCGGGCTCTGCTCCTGGCCGCCGCGGGCGGGCACAACGTTCTCCTGACCGGTCCGCCCGGATCGGGGAAGACCATGCTCGCGCGCCGACTGCCGGGAATCCTGCCGGCCCTCGACCTGCCGGCGGCCGTGGAAGCGACCAAGGTGCATTCCGTGGCGGGACGACTCCCCTTTGGCGAGGCGTTGCTGACGCGCCGTCCCTTCCGCGCTCCCCACCACACCATCAGCGACGCGGGACTTGTGGGAGGTGGGCGCGCGCCGCGACCCGGCGAGGTGAGCCTCGCGCATCAGGGGGTCCTCTTTCTCGACGAGCTTCCGGAGTTTCGGCGGCATGTCCTCGAAGCCCTGAGGCAGCCCCTCGAGGACGGCACGGTCACGATCTCGCGCGCCAGACGGGCGGTGACCTACCCCAGTCGCTTCACGCTGATCGCAGCGATGAATCCGTGCCCGTGCGGCTTCCATGGCGACGGATCGGGACGGTGCTCCTGCGGCGAGAACGCGATCCTGCGCTATCGCAACCGAGTGTCCGGGCCGCTACTGGATCGAGTGGACCTCCACGTGCATGTGCCGGCCGTGCCCATCGACCAGCTCGAGGGGCGGCGGACCGGGTCGACGAGCCGGGAGGCGCGCGCGCGGATCGGGAGCGCCCTGCGCCAACAGCGTCGGCGTGGCGAGGGCGCCGCGCCGTGCAACAGTCGGCTTGGTCAGGACGGGATCCGAAGATGGTGTGTCCCCGGGCCGGACGGTCGGCGACTGCTGCGCACGGCCGTTCGCGCGCTGGGGCTGTCCGCGCGCGGATACCACCGCATCCTGCGCGTGGCCCGGACCATCGCCGACGTGTGCGGGAGCGCGCGCGTGGGGGCCGGGCACGTCGCGGAGGCCATCCAGTACCGGAGCCCGGCGGACCAGTCGGCGGAAAGGACCGGCATCGATGGGACGCTCTGACCGCCGACACGACCGGTCGCCGCTCGCGGCGGCGGCTTCAACCCTCCTCCACGGGGGCGCGAGCGGACGACTCCCGCTTGGTCCGCGGCAGGATGAGGGTGAACTCCGTGAACTCCCCCTCCTCGCTGTCCACGACAAGCCGTCCTCCGTGTTCGCGTACGATCTCGTGCGAGATCGACAGCCCCAGTCCGGTGCCCTGCGTGCCCGCCTTGGTGGTGAAGAACGGGTCGAAGATCTTGCGAACGATGCTCTCGGGGATACCCGTGCCGTTGTCGCGCACCTTGATGCGCACCGACTCCGGCAGCCCTTCGGTCGACACCAGCAGCGTCGGCGAATACCCCGCTCCGTCCGCGTTGGCGCGAAGCTGCGTGGCCTGACACGCGTTGGTGACGAGGTTCAGAACGACCCGGCTCAGATCGCGGGCGATACCGTCGACTTGGCCCGCGTCGGGGTCGAGTTGGCGCGTGATGGCCACGTTGAAGGTGGCGTCGGTGCCGCGCATTCCGTGGTAGGCGAGCTTGGTGTACTCGTCAACCAGCAGGTTGACGTCCACCGACTCGATCTGCCCCGCCTCGTCGCGGGAGTGGGCCAGCATGCCGTCGACGATCCGGTTGGCGCGATCACCGTGCTCCCTGACCTTGGAAATGTTGAGCTGAAGGTCGCCCAGAATCTCGTTCACGATCTCCGTCAACTCCGCGTCCGCCGCCGTGGCGAGCTCTTCGGCGCCACCACCGTTCTCCTTCTCCTTCTCAAATCCGAGTTCCTCCCGCAGCTCGTCGATGAGCTCGACCGAGAGCGCCGCGAAGTTGTTGACGAAGTTGAGCGGATTGCGGATCTCGTGCGCGACGCCCGCCGTCAGGGCGCCCAGCGACGCAAGCTTTTCTTGGGTGACCACTTGTTCCTGCGTGCGCCGAAGCTCGTCGAGCGTGGTCTCAAGCTCCGCGTTCTTTTGCTGGACCTCGGTGGCGAGCGCCTCCACCAAGTTCAGGCGTTGCACTTCAATGGCATGCTGGCGAAACACCTCGAGGGCGCCCGCCATGTCGGTGACCTCGTCGTTGCCCTCAATCTCCAACTTGGCCTCCAGCTCGCCCCTGGACATGCGACGCATGACGTCGGAGAGGTGTCGCAGGCGCACCAGGAGGCGTTCACCGAAGAACTTCCAGCCTCCGAAGACGGCCGCCAGCACCGCCAGGATGTTGACCGCGAGGATGGTCCACCAGCCGATTCGCAGCAGGATGGCCGAGCGGTCGCCCGCCTCCCGGGTCGACGTCTCGGCGTTCTCCACCAGTGGCTGAACCAACGCGAGCAGGCCGTTGGTGGTCGCCTCGTTCAGGGCGAGGTATTCCTCGGATTCGGCCAGTTCGGCCAGCTCGAGGGTGCGAATCGTATAAATGCCGTTGGCGGCCGAGTAGAGGTCGTCCAAGGCTTGGAAGGACGCGTTCAACCGGGCCGCGGTCTCGGGACGCAGGTCCCCCAACGCGTCCTCCAAGTCGCTCATCGCGGCCGTCACGCGCTCGCGATTGGTCTGCAGCAGACCGGCATCGTCCTGCGCGAGGGCGCGCTGAATGAGCACCGAGACTTCGTTCTGGGTGGCTTGGTAGTTGAGCAGCCCGCGCAGCTGGTCCAGTTCGGATGGCGCGTTCCTGACGGAAACCGGAGCCGGTGGCTCATCCAGTTCCCGAAAGCCGGTCTCCATGAAGAACCCTTGGTCGTCGATCGCCGTGACCAGCAGCAGTTCGGTCCCCAGGGTGACCTCCTGCACCTGGCGTTCGAGGCCTCTCACCCGGGCTCGGTAGTTCATGCGCCGGGCCATGGACTCCCGGATGAGGTCGATGCTCTCCACCAGGCTGGAAGCCAATCGAACAATCGAGTCCTGCAGCTCGCCCTCCAGTCCCGCACCCGCCATCTCTCCCATGCGGGTACGCAGAAACCGCTCTTCCCGCGCCACGTCGACGTCCACCAACGCCAAGTCCTCCGGCGTATCGGCCGCGATGAGCCGAGGCGACGCGCGCACGAGCTCCGAGCTGCTGCGGGCCACGTCGAACGCGGCGATCATACCCGGCATATAGGTGTCCGCCACCTCCCTATTGCTCGCGTTGACGATCGTCATCAGCCCCAGCGCGAGCAGGCTCGCCACCAGCGTGAGGGAAACGCTCCCACCCAATCCAACCCAGATTTGGCTCGCGATCCCGAATCGGTTTCCCGTGGCTTCGCGGACCCTGTCGCCCCAACCGGAGGGCAGCCTCTCCAGAATCCACGCGAACGTGGCGTGAATCGTGGAATCGAGGCCCCTCCGTGCCGGAGGCGTCATCGCGACAGGCGCGACACGGCCCGGAAGCGCCCGGCTTGGATCCGGGTCAGGAACACTCGATCCGAGCCTTGGTTGTCACGTTCGGCGTATTCGACCTCGAATCCGTCCAGATCGATGGGGCCCGCTTCCCGAAGCGTCCGGAGGAAGCCCTCCCGGGTCGGTTCCGAGCCCGTGCGGTCCAACGCCTCGACGATGAGGCGCCCCGCCAGGTAGCCCTCCAGCGAAACGAAGCCCGGACGCGCATCCGGGTCCACCATCGCCAACGCCTCGTGGTAGCGGGCAACCACCGGAAGGGACGCGTCCGAGGGGAAGGGGACCACCTGCGTGACCACGACACCCTCGCCCGCCGGCCCCAACGCGTTCAGCAGCGCGTTGCTGCCCACGAACGAGATGTTGACGAACACGGCGTTCAAGCCAATGCGACGCGCCCACTTGATGAACGTGGCCGCGGGCTGGTAGGCGCCGACGATGATGACGGCCTGGGGATTGCCCTCCCGGATGTCGAGAAGGGCCCGCTTAACGGCGGTGGTGTTGCGAACGTAGGCTCCCTCGGCCACCAACACCATGTCGCGCCTCCCGAGAGCCCGGCGGACTCCGGTCAACCCGGCGTTGCCGTAGTTGTCGTCCTGGTAGAGGACCGCGAAGCGCGTAACGCCCAGGTCGGTGGCGAGACGCTCGACCATCTCCTCGGTTTCCTGGAAGTAGGACGCGCGCAGGTTGACCACGAAGTCGCGATTCTCGCGCAGGAATTCCGCTCCCGTGAACGGCGCGATGTAGGGGACGCCCCCGGCGCTCGCCACGGGCTCGGCCGCCGTCGAGGTGGGCGTTCCCACCGCGCCAACCAGCCCGAACACGCCCTGGGCGATGAGCTCGTGCGTGTTGTCGGAAGCGGCTTCGGGCTCGTATCCGTCGTCGCGCGAGCGTAACCGCAGCATCCGGCCCTGACTGCCTCCCCGCCGGTTGGCCTGTTCGAACGCCGCGAGAATGCCGAGTCTCATGTTCGTTCCCAGCTCGCTCGTCGGCCCGGTGAGCGCGGCCGATTGCCCGAACACAATGGAATCGGCGAAGACGCCCTCCGCCTCCGTTTGAGCCGCGAGCGGCGACCCCAAGAGTAGGCAGGCAACCACCGCCGGCAAGGCCACGGCTCGGGAGGCGCGGGGCCTTCGGGCGGGGGTCGCCGCCCTCGCGGTCCGCGGACGAACTCCCTCCGACGTTCGACCGCCGGCCCATCCGCGCCTCCGCGGGCGCCTCATCAAGTGGCTCCGTAACGGAGCGCCAAGCAGGTCAGGTCGTCGGACTGGGGTGCTCCGTCCGCGTGCCGGTGCACGGCGTCCACCACCTGACGGGTCATCTCCTCCGGGTCGGCCCCGGCCGCCTTGCCCAGAACCTCCAGCAGCGCGTCGTCTCCGAACTGGTTGCCATCCTCGTCCATGGCCTCGGTCACCCCGTCGGTGTAGAAGAAGACGATGTCCCCCTCCTCCAGCCGCGTCGAGTATTGCCGATAGGGGAATTCGTCGATCACGCCAAGCACGATGCCGGTATCCCCCTCCAGCCACGTCACCTCGCCGGAAGGCTTCACCAGACACGGGAGGTTGTGTCCTCCGTTGACATACTGCAGAAGGCCGCTGGCCGGGTCGAGAACCGCGTAGAACACGGTGACGAACATCGATTCAGTGTTCTGCTCGTAGAGTAGCTGGTTGACCTCGGTGATGCACTTCACGGGCTCGCGTTGACCAAGCGCGCATCCCTTGACGAGAGTTCGGCTCACCATCATGAAGAGCGCGGCCGGCACCCCCTTGCCGGACACGTCCGCGACCACCATGGCGAACCTGTCATCCTCCACCGGGAAGAAGTCGTAGAAGTCGCCGCCCACTTCCTTGGCCGGCGTCATCCACGCGTACAGTCCGTACCGCGGATGTTTCGGAAAGACCTTGGGCAGGATCGAGTCCTGCATCTGCGCGGCAACGCCCAGCTCCTGACGCAGCGCGACGAGCTCGTCGCGGGACCGGAGCGCCTCGCGCATCATGTGCATGTGGCGGATCGTCTTGTCGATCGTGGTCTCGAGATCGTCGAAGTTGATCGGCTTGGTGAGGAAGTCGAAGGCGCCGCGATTCATGGCGGTGCGGATGTTCTCCATGTCCCCGTAGGCCGTGACGATCACCGCGCGCAAGTCCAAGTCCAACGAGTTGATCTGGTTGAGGAGCGTCAACCCGTCCATTTCCGGCATGTTGATGTCCGACAGAACCATGTCGATGTCGGTCTGCTCGTTCAGCTTGTCGAGCGCCTCGACGCCGTTGCCGGCGAAGACGAGTTCGATCTCGCGCCGTCGCACTTTGCGTCGGAACTTCTGCCTCAGGAGCAACTCGAGATCCGGCTCGTCGTCCACCACGAGAATCTTCTTCATACATCCCCTCCGGGCAGCAGGGACCGCGATGCGCGGCAAGGCGCGGACCTCAATCCGGCCACGGGAGCCCAATCAGGCCTTTGCGTCGCCCAAAACTACTCGTTGAGCGCCCGATGGCAACCAAGGTCCTTCGCCCGTCGGGCATCTCGACCGTCCCGCGAATGCCGCGATTCGACGCGCCGGCCGGGATGGCTTGGCGAAGGGCGGCACGCCGACGCCCCGGGGATGCGCATCACCCTCTTGCGCTATAGGTTGCTAGCAGTCCGTGGATGAACCCGCCTTCGAAGGTCGGGGGGGATCCACGGGCTGCCCCGAGTCGGTGGATGGATCCGCTCGAGCACCGAGGGCGGTGGGGCGCTTGGAGCTCGGTCGTTCGACGCACGGCGACGGATCGCCACATGGATGTCACGCTTCAACTTGATGTCGGGTTGGACCCACGCGAGCCTCGCAGGGTCGTGGAGGCGTTCGAGCGGTTCGCCACCGAGAACGGTGTCGACGACCTCGTGGCGCGGAGGTTCTGCCTCGCGCTCGACGAAGTCCTCACCAACGTCGTCTCGCACGGTTTCGGGGAGGGGCCCGACGACCCGAGGATCCGAGTCCATTTCGCGTTGGACGACGACCGCCTGGAAGTCCGCATCCACGACAACGGACGTTCCTTCAATCCGCTCGTCGACGCGCGGCTGCCGGACCTGACTTTGCCGGTGGAGGAGCGGCCCATCGGTGGGCTCGGGATCCACCTTGCCAAGAACCTCGTTCACGACATATCCTATCGGCGCGAGAAGAACGAGAATCGCCTCACCCTCTCACAGCCGCTGTAGGCGGGACGGGGGATCCAATTCCGTGAAAGTCACAGCCAGTCAGTCCGGGGACGCCGTGGTCGCGGTCGTCAGCGGCCGCGTTGATTCGGTGAACGCGACCTCGTTCGAGCAGGAGTTGAGCAAGGCCATGGAAGGCGGCTCAAGCCGCTTGGTGGTGGATTGCGGCGGTTTGTCGTACATCAGCAGCGCCGGCCTGCGCATTCTCCTCCTCGCCGTCAAGAAGACGCGCGCCCAAGGTGGAGGCGTGGCGCTGTGCCATGTCCAGGATCACGTCCGGGAGGTGCTCGAGGTCAGCGGGTTCACGCGCATCATGACGGTCCGCGACACGGTGGAGCAGGCGCTCGAGAGCTTCTGAGACAAGACCGGAGCGGGCACGCGACCGGACCGCCGACTCCCTTCCGGGGCCACACGCAGCCCCTCCCGGCGGGCCGACTCCACCTCGCGCGAAATCTCCCGAGCGTCCCGTATCGTTGGGAGCCGCAGGCCGCCCCGGCCCGGGTGCGCATCCGCGCTCCGCGTCGCGGGGCGGACCGTCGCAAGCTGCTAGAAATAGGTGAAGGCCTGAACCTTCAGAGACCACTCGGTGCGTTCCAGCGATGAGCGGTACACGTCGAGGTTGGTCGAGATTCCGTTCCTGCCAAACGCATACAACATGAAGCCGGGCGTGATCGTGAACCCGGAGAAATCGTCGCCGCTGGCATCCGCGGTGCTGGCCCAACTCACGCGCAGCATGGGCTCGATGGCCTCGAAGCGGGCGTCCTCGGGCAGCCGGACATACCAGAGCCCCATGGCTTGAAGCGCCGTGAAGGGCGTATCCCGGTCCACTTTCCAGTTGCGTCCCCGGATCGCCCCGACGAGGAGGTGACCTCCGTCCCGCCACGTGCCGGCCTCGAACTCCGCACCATAGGCCGGCGTCCAGGCGGATCCGTAGTCGAAATGGGTGTCGTCGAACGCGGCGTAGACCGCGACCCGGCTGCGGTCGCCGAGATCGAGGGAGAGCTGCGTGGAGGCCGACTTCCAGTTGTTGGCGTCACGGTTGTCGATGCCTTCCCCGTTCGTGAGCGTGACTCTGTAACTCGCGCGGGCGCCGAGACGGCCGCTCATCAGCAACCCGGGCTCGTAGCCGTTCAGCCCGAGCCGGAACGCCAGGTTGCCGAAGGAACAGACGCCCCCGATTCCCGGACAATCGTTCACGCCCGAAACCCTGGCGTCGCGTTCGATTAGGGGAAGATCCGAGTTGGGAACCAGCCAGAAGTACGAGATGCCGCGCTTGAACTGACCCATGTTGAGGACGAACGATTCCGAGAAACTCAACGTGAGCCACGCATCCAGCACGGTTCCACCTCCGAGCGCCTCGAACTGAAGTCGTCCACCGACGAAGTCGTTGTAGCGCCCGTCCAGCGTAACCCAGGCGCGCCGCATCGAAAACGAGGAAACGGCGCCCGCGGTGCTGGGCGCCTCGTACTGAGCGTGCACGCGCGCGTCGAACGCGACGCTGGAGCCACCCAGGGATCGGAAGGGTGGCGCTTGGGCTTGGAGGGTGGGTGGGGACAACGCGGTCGCCGCAAGCAGCGCCCCTCCAAGCATCGAGATGGAGGGCCGCCAAGGCCTCGTCCATGGCCGCCACTCCGAGCGTCGCACGCGCGCGCCCGAGTTCGGGTTCGAACAGGGAATCCGCGTCGCGTCCGCCCTGATGGTCGTCATGCCATTCGTCAACATCGTGGCCTCCCGCAATGCAAGTTTCCGACGGATGTGGTACCGCCGCGCCGCGGCGTCGGCCCGTCGGTGGCTCGACACCGCAACCTGTCGTCAAGCGCCTCCGCCGCCACCCTGGGCAGCTCGTGGATGAACTCCCCCCGGCACGCGAGCGGCGTGGAATCCGCGCGCGCCGGACGCTCGCCTTCCGCGTCGTCCCTCGGCCCAATCGCTCCAACCGTTGGGCTCGCGAGGCGCCCATTGTCAGCCCGGCGCGCCCCGCCCCTCCCGCTCGGGCGGACTCATCCGCGGACTCCTAGAAAAGACCGATCACCCGCCCGGTGCTGGCATCCAAGTCGACGTCGTAGAAGGAGGGACGGGTGGGAAGCCCGGGCATGGTGCGCATCTCGCCCACCAGCGGATAAAGGAATCCGGCGCCCACGGACGCGCGCACGTCGCGGATCGGGAGCGTGTAGTTCCGTGGCACACCCTTGCGGCGTGGATCGTGGCTGATGCTCAGATGGGTCTTCGCCATGCAGATGGGCAGGTTGGAGAAACCCTGCCGGGTGAAGAGGTCGATGCGCTCGTCGGCCAGCGGCTCGAACTCGACTCCGTCCGCCCCGTAGACCTCGCGGGCGATGATCTCGATCTTCTCCCGGACCGGGAGATCGAGAGGGTAGAGGAACCGGAAGTCCGCGGGCCGCCGCGCGGCGCGCATTACCGCCCGACCCAGGGCGACCGCGCCCGCCCCTCCCTCGGCCCAGTGCCTGGAGACCACCGCGTCCTCCGCCCCGGCGGCGCGCGCGGCCTCGATCACCAGCTCCACCTCGGCCTCCGTGTCGGTGGCAAAGTGGTTGACGGCCACCACCACCGGAACTCCGAACTTGCGTGCCGTTCGGATGTGATGCTCCATGTTCCCGATACCCCGGGCCAACAGCTCCAGGTCCTCCTCCGTGTAGGCCCGGTCGAGCGGCCGGCCAGCCACCACGGGAGGCCCGCCGCCATGGGTCTTCAATGCGCGGATGGTGGCCACCAGGACCACCGCGTCGGGTACCAGCCCCGAGTACCGGCACTTGATGTTGAAGAACTTCTCCATGCCGATATCGGCTCCGAACCCCGACTCGGTGATGACGTAGTCACCGAGCTTGAGGGCGATGCGGTCGGCGATGATGGAGCTGTTCCCGTGGGCGATGTTGGCGAACGGTCCGGCGTGCACGAACACCGGAGTCCCCTCCAGCGTCTGCATCAGCGTGGGTTGCACGGCGTCGCGCATGAGCACCGCGAGCGCGCCCGCGGCGCCAATGTCCTCCGCCGTTACGGGTTCGCCGTCCCGCGTCGACCCCACCACCATGGCTCCGAGCCTGCGCCGCATGTCGGCCAGATCGGTGGTCAGGGCGAGGATCGCCATGATCTCGCTGGCCACGGTGATGTCGAACCCGGTGGCGCGGGTGAATCCGAACTCGTCCGGTCCCTGGCCGACCGTGATCTCGCGCAGCATGCGGTCGTTGGTGTCCATCACGCGGCGCCACGTGACCGTGTCGGGATCGATGTCGAGGCGAACGAAGCGGCCGCGTTCCTCGGATGTCATCCGATCCGGGTCGTCGGTGGCGATGCCGAGCTTGCGCTTGCGCGCGCGCATGCCGCGCGCGAAGAAACGCTTGCCGTTGCGGAACGGGAACAGGCGTTCGAAGAGCAGCTCGTCGCTCTGACGGGATTCGTGCAGCATCCGGATGTCGATCGCCGCCGCCAGCAGATTGTTGGCGGCGGTGATGGCGTGGATGTCGCCGGTGAGGTGCAGGTTGAAGTCCTCCATGGGGATGACCTGACTGTAACCCCCACCCGCCGCTCCCCCCTTGATGCCGAAGGTGGGGCCCTGGCTGGGCTGGCGGATGCACGCGATGGTCCGCTTGCCGAGGTGCGCGCCCATCGCCTGGGCCAGCCCGACCGTGGTGGTCGTCTTGCCCTCGCCCAGGGGCGTGGGGGTGATCGCCGTCACGTCGATGTACTTGCCGTTCGGGACCTCGGAGAGCCGTTCGAGCACCGAGAGCCGGACCTTCGCCTTGTGCGATCCGTGCGCCTCGAGCTCCTCGCCCCGAAGACCGAGCTGCGCGGCGAGGGAGGCGATCGAGGTGGGCGAGGCTTCCTGGGCGATCCTGATGTCGGAGGGGACGGGCGAGCGAACCTTGAGCGAGGTACTGCGGCCGTAATCGGTCATCGGCTGAGGATTCCTTGGTTTCGGAGTGCCGGCTTCGGACGCCGCGCGGGGATTGGACGCGCCACGACGCGGTGCTCCGCGCGGGCTCGCCAGAAAGATTCCCCCCGAGGAGTGATTTGGGAATAGGTCGTGGGTTGATCGCGAGCCCGGCCCGACCGTGATTTCCTTGATTCGGTCCAGAGGATGCGGGTACATTTGTCGCCGTATCGTCGTCCGTCGGCGCAATTCCACGGATCAGCCCCGCTTCCCGAGTCCCGCATGCGACTATTCATCGCGCTGAATCTGCCCGATGGCGCGAAGGAGCGCGTGTACGACGCGGCTCGCCCCCTCAGGGAGGCCGGCCTACCCGTGCGCTGGCTGGACCCGGACACCTACCACCTGACCCTGAAATTCCTGGGAAACCCACATCCGGACCTCACGTCCCGCATGTCGGAGGTCGTCAGGGAGGTGGGTAGCAAGAGTCATTCCTTTTCGATGGAGATCCGCGGCTTCGGGGCGTTTCCAACGATTCGCCGCCCAAGGACGCTGTGGGCGGGAGTGGAGCCGGTTCTCGCTCTTCGCTGCCTCAAGCAGGACGTCGAGTGGGGGTTCCACGAGCTCGCCAAGCGCGTCAAGCGGGAGATGGACGTGAAGCTGGAGACGAGCGCCTTCCATCCCCACATCACCGTGGGGCGCGCCAAGGCGGAAACCGGGGCGGGCGCCTTTCGCGGGCTCGACGCGCGGGTGGCCGAGCTGAACTTCCGTCATCGCGTCGAGGTGACGTCCGTGGAGCTCATGCGTAGTCATCTCGCGCGCACCGGAGCCCGATACAGCGTCGTGTCCTCGGGGGTGCTCAGGGCCCCCGAATCGGCGCGGCCCCATGCCTCATGACCACGACCAGCGCACGGGTACCGGGATTCCGGTCCTGACACGACCGCATGGCAAACATCCTCATCGTGGACGACGACGCCTCGGTCAGCGGTGCCCTGCGTCAAGTCTTCGAGTATGAATCGCATCGCGTGATCGTGGCGGCCAACGGCCCCGCGGGCCTTGAGCGACTCGTGGATGACAACCCGGACGTCGTCTTTCTGGACGTGAAGATGCCGGAGATGGACGGCCTCGAAGTGCTCACGAAGATGAGGAAGCTGGACGCCCGGACGCCCGTGATCATGATCAGCGGCCACGGCAACATCGATACGGCCGTGGAGGCCACCCGCAGGGGCGCGTACGACTTCCTGGAGAAGCCGCTGGATACGGCGCGCCTCTTCGTCACGCTGCGCAACGCTCTGGACATGCGCGGGCTCAAGCGCAGCGTCGAAACGCTGCGGACCGAAGTGGAGAGCCGATACGAAATCGTGGGTTCCTCCCCCGAGATTCGCGAGGTGCTGATGCGCATCGAGAAGGTCGCGCCAACCCGGGCGCGCGTGCTCGTCACCGGCGAGAACGGCACCGGAAAGGAACTGGTGGCGCGGGCGGTGCATCGGCTCTCGGACCGGCGCAACCGGCCCTTCGTGGAGGTGAACTGCGCCGCGATCCCCTCCGAGCTCATCGAATCGGAGCTCTTCGGCCACATGAAGGGGTCGTTCACGGGAGCCGTGGCCGACCGCGCCGGAAGGTTCGAGCAGGCGGACGGCGGCACGCTGTTCCTGGACGAAATCGGCGACATGTCCTTCGCGGCCCAGGCGAAGGTGTTGCGCGTCCTCGAGCAGGGTGTCGTGGTCCGCGTGGGCGGTTCCCGGACGTTGCGGGTGGACGTGCGGGTCATTGCGGCCACGAACAAGGACCTGGAAAGGGAGATCGGCAACGACCGCTTCCGGGAGGACCTGTACTACCGTCTCAACGTCGTGCCCATCCAGCTTCCTCCGCTCCGGGAGCGACGCGAGGACATTCCCATGCTGGTGAGGCACTTCACCACCCAGATGGTGCGCACCGGACGGGCGTCGAGACGACACTTCACCGAGGCGGCCCTGAGCCACCTCAAGGCGATGGACTGGCCGGGGAACGTGCGCCAGCTGCGCAACGCCGTGGAGCGCCTTCTGATTCTCGCGGAGGGTGACGACATCGGCGCCGCGGACGTGCGCCTCCTCTCGGGGGGGAATTCGGGCACGGTGGTCCGGGAGTTGCTGGCGGCCCCCTCCCTCGCCGATTTCCAGGAGCGCGCGGAGCAGGCGTTCATCGAGCACAAGCTGCGCAAGCACGGCTGGAACGTCGCGGAGACGGCGCGATCCGTCGGCATGCCCCGCTCGAACCTATACAAGAAGATCAGCAAGTACGGGCTGGAGCGTGGATCGTGAGGACCGTCGCGTGACGGACGTGGAGAGGACGAGGGGCGCCGAACGGGCCAACGACGAAACGGGTGGGGACGGGCCCGGGAGCGTGCGCGCGAAGCCGGAGGCGTTGAGGTCGCCGGCCCGGAGGGGATGGGAGTGGTGCCGGTCGGTTCTGATCGCGTTCGTTCTCTTTCTGGTCATCCGGACGCTTCTGGTCGAGGCCTACAAGATTCCCACCGCCTCCATGGAGAACACTCTGTTGGTGGGAGATTTTCTGGTGGTGAACAAGGCCGCGTACGGAGCCTGGATTCCGGGCACGTCGCTCAACCTGCCCGCGTTCGCGGAGCCCGAACGGCGTGACGTGATCGTGTTCACGCCTCCGCACGATCCCCGCAAGACCTATGTGAAACGCGTGGTCGGAGTGCCGGGCGACGTGCTCGAGATGCGGGGCAAGCAGCTGTACCTGAACCATGCGCCGCTCCACGAGCCCTACGTGCTGCATGTGGATCCGAGGCGCGACGAGGTGCACCCGGACATGGCGTGGCAGACGGAGTATCTGGCGGAAGCCCGGGATGCCGTCTCCTACCGGCCCACGCGGGACAACTGGGGCCCGATCCAAGTTCCCGACGACCGTTACTTCGTCCTCGGCGACAACCGGGACAACAGCGAGGACTCGCGCTACTGGGGGTTCGTCGACAGGGACTCGGTGCGAGGCCGGCCCTGGTTCGTCTACTACTCCTTCGATTCCTCCTCCGGCGGGGCGGGCGCGTGGATGAGCGAGGTGCGTTGGGCCCGGATCGGAGGACGGGTCCGGTAGCTTGGCAATTCGTGGATGAATCCGCCCGAGCACCGAGAGCGGCGGGGCGCCGAGCCGGCAGGGCGCATTGAAGGCCCGATGGGTGGATCCTCCCGCCCCCCTTGACACGGCCGTGGCGAAGCCGTATCGTTACGATACGCTTCGAACGCAGCAGGCTCGCAGTTGATGGCGATGGCCATCCCTGTAGAGCAGTTCGGAGGAGGAAGCTCGCTGGGCGGGACGCCGCTACGGTGGGAGTTCGCCGGGACTTGAACTCCGGTGAGCCAGCGAAGGGGTCGCTGTCCTTCGCCGGTAGCCCCGAGAGCCAAGGGGCACCTGAGCCACACGCTGCGTGGCGAGGGGAAAAGGGACCAGAGTCGGTCGGCCGCACGTTGGCCGGGTTCAAGCGACGGATCTGGTGCCATCAGCGAGAAGA
The DNA here is from genome assembly GCA_965221265.1 of Longimicrobiales bacterium. GTDB lineage: Bacteria > Gemmatimonadota > Gemmatimonadetes > Longimicrobiales > Gaopeijiaceae > BD2-11. The sequence continues at coordinate 2,677,397 of OZ244873.1, forward strand.
GGGCCCCCGAGTTCGGCGTGCCGAACCGGGGGCCGCTTCGTTAAGCGCGTCCAAGCCCCGCGTGCGAGCGTTCCATGCCGCCCCGCGGATTGCGACCCCCGCCGCGAACGCGGGGGGGCGTGGGTGTCCACGGAACGCCGGAACGATTCGCGCGGAAGCCCTCAGCTCGATGGCGGCGCTCCCTCCAGGAAATCGAAGTAGCGCTCCTTCGTCTCGCGCTGCTCCGCCAGCCAGTCCTCGAATCCCGAGTCCACCGGGCCACCGGAATCGAGCTGTCGCGTCGCCGCGCGCACGGCCAGAGCGTGCACGTATTCGTTTCTGGGGTTTCCCGAGTGTCCGCGCACCCACTCCCAGCGGACTTCGTGCGCTTCCGCCAACGCGAGCGCCCGCCTCCAGAGCTCGACGTTCTCCACCGAGCCCCGCGCGCGTCGCCACCCGCGCGCGCGCCACCCGCGCACCCACTCGTTCATGCCGCGGACCAAGTACTGGCTGTCGGACACGAAACGCACGGAGCTGGGCCGCCGAATGGCACCCAGGCCGGCAATGGCGCTCATGAGCGCCATTCGGTTGTTCGTGGTGTCGGCCTCGCACAGCCAAAAATCCCTGCGCACCCATGCGTCGTCTCGCCAAAACTCCAGCAAGCCGGCGGCGCCCCCCGGCCGCTGGCGATCCTTGAACTGGTTCCCGAGGCAGGATTCGTCGGCGTGGATGTGAACCATGACGTAACCTAACGCAACCCATCTCCCGGAGCCCGGCGCCCACCCTTGGATGACCGCGCGGTCGCCTCTACATTCCCGAATCCACCCCCGATTCGAACTCCGCGGCGACCCTCGACCGTTCACCCCCATTGATCCCGATTCCCCAGCGCGCCGAAGCCTACCTGCTCCTGGAGGATGGCCGGCGGTTCGACGGATTCTCTCTGGGCCAGCCCGGCGAAGCCCTTGGCGAGCTCGTCTTCAACACGGCCATGACCGGCTACCAGGAGATTCTCACCGACCCGTCCTACACGGGGCAGCTGGTGACGATGACCTACCCCCTCATCGGCAACTACGGCGTCAACGACGCCGACCGGGAATCGGCGCGCCCCGCGGCGGCCGGGTTCGTGGTGCGCGAAGTCGCGCGCGCGCCCAGCTCCTGGCGAGCGACCACCGGGTTGGAGGACTACCTCGTCCGGCACGGCGTGGTGGGCATCCAGTCGGTGGACACGCGCGCCGTGACCCGACACGTGCGCGCGGCGGGAGCCATGCGCGCGGCCATTGCCGACGCCCGCACCGACGAGAAGTCGCTGCTCGAGCGCGTCCGCGCGCATCCGCGCATGGAAGGGCTCGACCTGGCTGGCGGGGTCTCGACCTCCGAGCGCTACGTGGTCGAGCCCGCGGGCACGGCGCGCTTCCGGGTCTTCGCCTGGGACTTGGGGGTGAAGGCCAACTCGCTGCGGCTCCTCGCCGAGCGCGGGTGCGAGGTGACCGTGCTCCCGGCCAACACCTCGACCGAGGCCATCGCGCGGGAGCGGCCGGATGGACTGTTCGTTTCCAACGGTCCGGGGGATCCCGCCGCCGTGGAGACGGCGATCGGCGCCATCCGCCGCTGCGCGCACGACGGCGTGCCCGTGTTCGGCATCTGCCTGGGCCACCAGCTCATCGCGCGCGCCTTCGGGGCGGCGACCTTCAAGCTGCCCTTCGGGCATCACGGCGCGAACCACCCGGTGCGCAATTTGGACCTGGGCACGGTGGAGATCACCTCGCAGAACCACGGCTTCGCGGTTCGGGGAGGAGACGGCGACGACATTCCGGGCGCGCCGGATCTGCGCCTCACCCACGTCAACCTCTACGACGGTACCGTGGAGGGGATGGCCCACCGGTCGAAGCCGGTGTTTTGCGTGCAATACCATCCGGAGGCGGCGCCCGGCCCGCACGACAGCCGCTACCTGTTCGACGACTTCGTTTCGCTCATGGAGGGCGCCGGCTAGCAATCCGTGGAGGAATGCGCCCGCATCGAGGAAGGCGGCTCCACCTTGACGCCCCCGGGAATTGCCCGTACCGTAATCCCCGCGCCCGGGTTGGGTTGGCCGCTTCGTCGCGACCCGTGAACCCGACATCGTGTAATGGCGTTCGCGCCCGGGCGGCGTCCCCGGCGATTCCCATTCTCCCATCCGTCTCCGATTCCCCACAGGTTTGCGCATGACCAAAGCGGATCTCGTCCAGCAAGTGGCGGACGCCATCGGACCTGGCGTCACGAGAAAGGATTGCGCTCTGGTGGTGGATGGCTTTCTGAACGCCATCAAGCAGGCCGTGGCGGCGGGCGAAAACATCGAGATCAGGGGCTTCGGCACCTTCAAGGTGCGCCGACGCAAGGCGCGCATGGCGCGCAACCCGCGCACGGGTGACCCGGTTCGCGTACCCGCCCGCGCGGTCCCGGTCTTCAAGCCTTCCAGATTGCTCCGCCTGCAGGTCGTTCGTCTGGCCGACGACACGGACGCTTGAGCGCGGGGGGCGGTCCGTGCGAGTCCAGGCGCGCTTCTTCGCCGCGTATCGCGAACTGACCGGCGCCTCGCGGGCCGACGTGGACCTCCCCGAGCGGGCCACCGTGGCCGACTTGGTCGACGCCCTGCGCGCGCGCGGGTCCTCGTTCGGCGCGCTGCCGTCGAAACCGGCGGTCGCGGTGAACCTCGAGTACGCCCACGCCGATACCGAACTTCGCGAGGGCGACGAGGTGGCCTTCATCCCGCCGGTGGCGGGGGGCTAGCAGCCCGTGCCCCACGCCGAAATCACCTCCGACCCGCTCGACCCCACCCGTGCGCTGAATCGGGTCGGCTCGTCGGAGGACGGCGCCGTGCTCCTCTTCCTGGGCACGGTGCGCAACCACGCCGACGGACGGTCGGTTGCGGGGATTCGGTACGAGGGGTATCACGAGATGGCGCTGAGCATGCTGCGCCGCATCGCCGAGGAGGCCAGCGCGCGCTTCGACACGCCCAACTTGGCGGTCGTGCATCGCTTGGGCCGCCTCGGAATCGGCGAGGTCAGCGTGGCGGTGGCGGTGTCGAGCCCGCACCGTGCGGAGGCCTACGGAGCCTCGCGCTACGTGATGGAGGAGATCAAGCGCCGGCTTCCGGTGTGGAAGAAGGAGCTCTACGTCGAGGGAGCCCCCGAGTGGGTGAGGGGTACGGTTCCTCCCGTGGACGGAGCGTCGGCCGCCGATTCCGGGGCGGGTGGCGCGTGAGCCGCGGATCAGGGAGTGTGCGATGATGCCTGAAGACCGGCCGGCTTCTTCGAGGGTGCGCAGCCTTCCGGCCGCCGCGGCCGCGCGCTCCATGGTCGACTCCTTCGGGCGCCGCATCGAATACCTGCGCATTTCGGTCACCGACAAGTGCAACCTGCGCTGCGTCTACTGTATGCCCGCCGAGGGGCTGCCGTGGCTGAAGCGCGACGAAATCCTCGACTACGAGGAGATCGCGCGCATCGTGCGGGTGATGGCGAAGATGGGGCTCAGGCGGCTTCGCATCACCGGGGGCGAGCCCCTCGTGCGCCGCGACCTCGCCTCCCTGATCCGGATGCTCGCCGCCATCGACGGCATTGAGAACATCGCCCTCTCCACCAACGCCGTGCTGCTCGAGGAGCAGGCGGCCGACCTAAAGGCCGCGGGAGTGGACCGGGTCAACATATCGCTCGATTCGCTGCGCGCGGACCGCGCCGACACCATCGCCCGTCGCCCGGGGACCCTGGACAAAGTGCTGCGCGGGCTGGCGGCCGCCGAAGCGGTCGGCTTCGAGCCCATCAAGATCAACGTCGTGCTGATGCGCGACTCCAACGACGACGAGATCGCGGATTTCGCGGCGCTCACGCGGGACCGCCCCTGGCACGTCCGCTTCATCGAGATCATGCCCACCGGTTCGAACACCGGACTGTCGGCCGGCGGCTACATCCCGTGCGACGAGGCGCTCGAGCGGTTGCGCGGACTGGGCGACCTGAAGCCGGCCGCGGGTCCGCTCGGCAACGGTCCGGCCACCTACTTCCGGTTCGATGGCGCCCCCGGCACCATCGGGGTCATCACGCCCATGAGCCACAACTTCTGCGACCGTTGCAACCGCATGCGGCTCACGGCGGACGGGCAGCTGCGCCCGTGCCTGTTCGGCTCGATCCAAACCGACCTGCGGGGCGCGCTGAGGCGAGGCGACGAAATCCGTCCGCTCGTCGAGGAAACCCTCCGCATCAAGCCGGAGCGTCACTGGCTGGTGCGGGGGAGCAGCGAGGGATCCGGAGGGCTGATCGCGCTGAGTCAGACCGGCGGCTAAACGTGCGGGAGAATCCATGAGCACACGAAGAATCACCGTGGTGGGAGCGGGTCATGTGGGTGCGAGCTGCGCCCAACGACTCGCCGAGAAGGAGCTGGCTGAGGAAGTCGTTCTCATCGACATCGTGGAGGGCATCCCCCAAGGAAAGGCGTTGGACCAATGGGAGAGCGCGCCCATCGAGGGGTTCGACACCCGGGTGGTGGGAGCGAACGACTACGAGCCGGCGGCGGGGTCCGACATCTGCATCGTCACGGCCGGCATCGCGCGCAAACCCGGGATGTCGCGCGACGACCTTCTCAACACCAACGCCCAAATCGTGGCGTCGGTGTCGTCGGAGATCGCCCGGGTCGCGCCCGACTCCATCATCATGATGATCTCGAACCCGCTGGACGTGATGGCCCACGTCGCGCTCGAGACGACGGGCTTCCCGCGTGAGCGGGTGATCGGCATGGCCGGCGTCCTGGACACGGCTCGCTACCGTTCGTTCGTGGCGCTGGAGCTCGACGTGAGCGTCGCCGACATCCAGGCGTTGGTGCTGGGCGGGCACGGCGACACCATGGTGCCGCTGGTGAACTACACGTCGGTGAGCGGCATCCCGTTGACGGAACTGCTGCCGCGCGAGCGCATCGACGCGCTCATCGAGCGCACGCGCAACGGAGGCGCCGAGATCGTCGGCCACCTGAAGACCGCGAGCGCCTACTACGCGCCGTCGGCGGCGGCGGTGCAGATGGCCGAGGCGATCGTGAGGAACAAGCGGCGCATCCTCCCGTGCGCGGCGTACCTGGAGGGCGAGTACGGCCACCAAGGCATCTTCCTGGGCGTGCCGTGCAAGCTGGGCGCGGGCGGCTTGATGGAGGTGGTCGAGCTCCGGCTCTCCGACGGCGAGCGGGCCATGCTCGACGACAGCGCCGAGCACGTGCGCTCGACCATGGCGGCGTTGGGCGGATAGCGCGGGCTGGCGGCCCGCGGACAAGTTATGGGCGCGAGAACACCGACATGTCGAGGTCCTCTGGGTTGATCTCGACGTCGCTCATGCGCAACACCTTCCAAACCCGACCCTCCCGCACGTGGACGCGGCGACCGACGTATGGGTAGCCCTCGTCGGTGCGCAAATCCCGCCAACGGTTGTGGTCGACGTTGCCCGTCCCGCCGGTCTGATAGGTGACCTCGACCGGCCACGTGCGCCCTTCCTCGAAGTAGTAGTGCCAGACGTCGGAGCCGACGCCCGCGCCGAAGGTGACCATGACGTCGTGCCGCCCTTGGGCGTCGCGACCGCGATAGGCGAGGTGCACGCCAGGGTCGCGCAGCTTGAAGGGGAGCGCCATCCAATAGTTCACGTCGCCGGAGACGTAGCGCACCTCGTCGCGGTCGCGATCTCCGGGCTCGAGCGGCTCGCCGTTGCGTAAGGCCCAGTCGGTGACTCCGTCCCAGCCCTGTTCGATGTAGTCGTTCCCCTCCCAGCGGTCGATGCGCGCCAGTTCGCCCAGGTCGGTGCGCGCGATGGTGACGTAGCGAGGGCGCGCGCGGCGCATGCGGCCGGTCTCGGGGTCGTAGAGCTCGGTGGTGAAGGTGTAGCGGGCGCTGCGGAAGTTGGCGTAGGCCTCCATGCCCCCGACGGACTCGATCCACTCGTCCACCAACGCCAGGGCCTCGGGATCGGCCGACTCCGGGCCCGAACCGGCCTGGGCGGAGAGAGCGGCGGCGCCCGCGAAGGCGAGCGTGGCGAGCGAAATGGTGGCTCCGAACCGTGCGCGCATGTCTGCCTCCCCTGGAAGAAGCCCGGATCCCCGAACCCGGCGTCGATCAGCCGGGGTCGCGACGACCTGGATCGCGGATACATGGGGGACAATAACCCGCCGGGGCGGGCCATCCAATGGAGGCGCGCGGGCCCGATTCGGGGTGGCGATGATGGGCGACGCCCCGCGCCTCGCAACGCGAGCGTCGCGCGAGCGGGTGGCGCGCGCCGGACGGGCGTCGGTTCGTCGGTGGTGGGCGGACGCGTGGCGCGGGTTTGATTCCCGCGACGGTCATCCTATGTTGCGTCGCCATCGCCCGCCGGAGGTCGCGCGTCGACCGCCCGCGGGCATCCGCCTCGACTCCACCCCTCCGCACGCGCATGCCCATCCGAAGCGACCACTGGATTCAGATGATGGCCGAGGAGCACGGGATGATCGAGCCGTTCGAGGCCGGGCAGGTGCGCGACGGGTGCATCTCCTACGGCCTGTCGTCCTACGGCTACGACATCCGCGTCGCCCCCGACTTCAAAGTGTTCACCAACGTGCACAACGTCGTCGTCGACCCCAAGAGCTTCGACGACCGCTCGTTCGTGAACATCCGCGAGGATTCGTGCATCATCCCGCCCAACTCCTTCGCCTTGGCGCGCACCGTCGAGTACTTCCGCATTCCGCGCGACACGCTCGTGGTGTGCGTGGGCAAGTCGACCTACGCGCGCTGCGGGATCATCGTCAACGTGACCCCGCTCGAGCCGACGTGGCGCGGGTTTCTCACCCTCGAGATCTCCAACACGACGCCCCTGCCCGCGAAGATCTTCGCCAACGAGGGTATCGCCCAGCTGCTCTTCCTGCAGGGCGACCGGGAGCCGCGCGTGGCGTACGCCGACCGGAAGGGAAAATACCAAGACCAGAAAGGGGTCACCCTGCCGAAGCTGTAGTCGCGCTCGGATTCGGTGCCGGCGTCAAACCTAGGTACGGCTAGGTACGGCGCGTTCCCCGGCGCCCCTCGTGCGCGATCCGGGTCCGGCTCGTCCGCCTACGACCCCGGGTTCACCTCCAACAGCTCGACCTCGAAGATCAGGACCGAGCCCGCTGGGATGAGGGGGCTGGGCGACTGCGTGCCGTAGGCCAACTGCGGGGGGATGACGAGCTGGCGGAGGCCACCGACCCTCATGCCCACCAAGCCCTCCCGCCAACCGGCGATGACCCCGTCCGAGCCGGCCACCACGGTGAACGGCTCGCGCCCCGGGTTGCGGGAGGAGTCGAAGAGGGTGCCATCGTTGACCCAGCCACTGTAGTGCACCACCATGACGTCACCGGTGACCGTGGGGTCGCCGCCGCCATTCTCCAGATCGCGGACATAGAGCCCCGAGGACTGGAGCTGCATGCTGGCGAGGTCGACCCCCAACGATGAGGCGTAGCTGATTTGGGCAGGGTCTTGGAGAACGACCTCCGCGGGTCCGTTGCCACCGTCGCCGCAGGCCATTGGGCTCAGCGCCAGGATGAGGAGGATGGGAGCGCGGAGCGGGCGGGCTGTGGATCGGATCCGCATGGCATGGGGTCCTGATGGTCGTGGGAAGTTTGATTTCGCCGGGGCTCGGCGCGGTTCCGGGCGGCCCAGGGACACGCCGTCGCGCGGGCCGGGCTCCGGCGCCGGCGAAGGACGTTAGGCACGCGCGGGTGGAGGGGCAAGGTGGCGCGGGAGCGGATCGGCACGGGCGCCTCCGCCGCCGAATCGCGGCGCGGGGCCGACAGGTCGTCGAAGGCGACTCGCGCCTGGACACGCGATGAACTTGACCCTCTCAAGCGAGGAAGGCGCGATCCTCGGCGGCGAGCGCGGTCCCGCCGCGCAGCTGGCGTTGCGGATCGTGGTGCGGATGGCCCGCATCCTCCGGGCGCGGGAACTCGTGCCGGTGGCTTCGGCGCACATCGACGGCTGCCTCCACCACGGCGATGGAGGCGTGGAGTTCGCCGAGCGGCTCGTCTCGCTGGCGGGCGGGGTGAGCGTGCCCACCACGCTCAATGTCGGGGCGCTCGACCTGCTCAACCCGCACCAGGTGCGCTCCACCGGCCATCGCCGGACGATGGCGCTCCGACAGATGCGGGCCTACGAAGCCCTTGGCTGCCGTCCCACCTGGACCTGCGCACCCTATCAGGCGGGACACCGGCCCGCGCGCGGGGAGCACGTCGCCTGGGGCGAGAGCAACGCCGTGGCCTTCGCCAACTCGGTGCTGGGCGCGCGCACCAACCGATACGGCGACTTCATGGACATCTGCTGCGCGCTGTCGGGTCGCGCGCCGCGCACGGGCCTCCACCTGGACGAGTGCCGCCGGGCCACCGTGGTCGTGGATGCGGAGGCGATCGGCCCGGCGCTGAAGCGGCGCGACGTGTTCTACCCCGTGCTCGGCACTTGGCTCGGCGCCGCCGTCGGCGAACAGGTCGCGGTGGTTGCGGGACTTCCCGACACCGTGACCGAGGACCAACTCAAGGCGATGGGAGCGGCGGCCGCGTCGTCCGGCGCCGTGGGCCTCTTCCACGTCGAAGGGGTCACTCCGGAGGCGCCCGACCTCGCGACGGCGCTCCGCGGCCTGGCCCCCGAGGCCGTGTTCACTCCGGGCCCGCGCGACCTCCGCCGGGTGCGGGACGCGCTCAGCACCGTCGGCGCGCGCGAAATCGACGCCGTGGCGCTCGGGAGCCCGCATTTCTCGCTCGACGAGTTCTCGCTGCTCGAGGCGCTGCTCCCGCGGGAACCCTTGGGCGTTCCCTTCTACGTATGCACGGGGAGGGCGGAGTACCGGCGGCTGGAGGCGAGCGGACGCCTGGGTCGATTCAGGGAGGCGGGGGTCGACATCGTGGCCGACACCTGCGTCGTGGTCGCGCCCATCCTGCCCGCCCGCGGGGGCGTGCTCATGACCAATTCCGGAAAGTTCGCGCACTACACCCCGGCCACCACCGGCTACGAGGTCGTCTACGGTAGCTTGGAGGATTGCGTCCGCTCGGCCGCGACCGGGCGGGTCGTTCGCGACGAGGGCCTGTGGAGCTGACCGGCGTTTCCGTGCACGCGGGGGAGGGAAGGGGCCGGTTGCTCGTGCTGGAGCGCCCGCTCAGCTTCTGGGGCGGCGTGGATCCCGGGACCGGCCGCGTGTCCGATCCCCGGCACCCGCAGGCCGGCGAATCCGTTCGTGGCCGCGTCGTGGCGATGGAGCGCGCGATCGGTTCCAGCTCCTCCAGCGCAATCATGCTCGAGCTGCTGCGCAACGATGTCGCCCCGGCCGCCATCGTCCTCGGTTCCACCGACGCGATCCTGGTGCTGGGGATTCTGGTCGCCGAGGAGCTGGGCTACCCGGGCATCCCGCTGGTCGACGTGGGCGTGGCGGGATTCGAGCGGATCCGGGACCGCGACGGAGCCCACGGGCATGTGCGCGCGGCGGCCCGGCGAGCGGCCGTGCGCGTGGGGACGGCGGGCCGCCAGGACACCTTGAAGGCGGAATAACGGCGCGACTCGACCAAGCGCCGACGCCGAGGGAAGCGGTCCAGCGCGGATGCCACGCCGCTCGAATGCCGGGGGGAGTTTGTCCACGGGCTGCTAGGGCAACCCGTGCCGCTCCAGATACTGCAGGTCGAATTCATCCATGCGCGCCAAGTAGACGACGCCCTCGCCGAACGCCACCACGCGCCGCCGCAGGGCCAGCCGGACGGTTGCGGTGCGCATTCCCGAACCGTCGAAGAGATCGTAGACGGGGGCATCGCCGGCCGCCGCGTGCCGGCGCAGCCAGGCGCGCCCGGTCGGATCGACGAGCACGCGTCCGTGGAAGGCCGGCTTGCCGTCCGGCCACTCGTAGCCGTCGAGGTCCTCGTTGCCCGGAGGCCCGCCGCGACCCGCGCGCATGCTCATGGTGCCGTTGACCGCGCTGACCTCAATGGTCATTCCGCCACCCGTCTCGGCGCGGGCGTCGCGCCACTCCTCCATCTCCGCTCTTCCGATGGGCACCGGGGCATAGGGGTACGCCGGCCCGCGGGTCACCTCGCCCGCGGGCGCGACCCACTCCACCCAGAACTCCCGGGACCCCGGGACCGAACGGGCGATCACCACCCGGCCGTCCGCGGCCACGCCCCACGCGTCGGCGGGCGAGAGCGGAATGGGCGAGATCGACACGTTCCGGTCGCCCGCTCCACCCGAGCTGCGCCGGGTGCGGTCGGTTAGCTTGATGCGCGCCACCGTGTCCACGGCCTCGGTTTCGAGGTCGTAGCGGAGGACGCGGGAGGAATCGGAAGGCTCACCCCCCGCGGTCATCCCAAAGCCCTGGAAGAAGATTCCCCCGGACTCGTCCACACCCTGTGGGATGGCGAGCGTGATGGGCGAACCCATCTCGAACGAACCCAGCATGTAGGGTCGCGTGTCCCCGAAAGCGAGATCGGCGCCCATCTCGGTTAGTCGTCCGTTGCCGAGATCCACCAGAAGAGAACGGCCGTTCGGCAGAGGCCACACGGCGTCCGGTTGCCGGTACTCGTCCGGCCCCTCGCCCACGCGACCGATTGTCTCGATGGCGCCCGATTCCATGTCCGCCACAACCAGCGTCTGCCCCAGTGGATCGGCCACCAGCACCCGCCCGTCCGCGAGTTCGCGAACCGTCTGGATGACGGCGAATTCCCGATCCAGGACGGCCTGCGCGGGACCGAGGTCGACCGGGATGCCTTCGCTCCCCCCGCCACCGCCACAGGCCCCCATGGCAACCAAGGCCAGCAATCCCCACGCCGCTCGAACGCCGGGGGGAGTTCGTCCGCGGGCTGCCCGCAGTCCGTGGATGAATCCGCCCGAGCGCCGAGAGCGGCGGGGCGCCGGGCTGGCAAGGCGCCTTGAAGGCCGAATAGCGGAGTTATTGGGCCGAGAGGCAACGCCGAGCGAAGCGGTCCAGCGCGGATGCACCGCCGCTCGAATGCCGGGGGGAGTTCGTCCGCAGGCTGCCAAGCTCGCGCCGGCTTCGCGGCGAATCGGCCCGATGAGAGGGTGGCACGGCGGGTGGCTGGATTTGTGTTTCATGATCTTGCGGGACTCCCTGTGTTCGGCCCTCTCGAGGTGCGCGAGTCGGACAACAAGATGCGCGGCGCCCGCCCGATCGTCCACCGGTGGCCGGGCGCGCGTCGGACGGATGGCATCGCGGGACCGGCCCGCCCGATCTCCGCGCGGGTTCGGGGGTAGACGGAGCGGGCGGGAAGGGCCAGCCTTTTTCGACGCGGGGAACCCCCGATCCAAACGCGTCCACTTGCTCCGACGAAGAGGCCACGACTCCACCATGAGGCGCATCGCACGGCTTGCGTGGGTCTTCCTCCGTCTGCAGCCGTTCCTGATCGCGTTCCTGCGCGATCGCCGGCGCTGGATCCTGGCCGGAGCCCCGGCGACCCGCGGGCCCGGACACCACGAACGACGCGCCGACCGGCTGATCAAGGCCATCGCCGCCCTCGGCCCGGCGTTCATCAAACTGGGGCAGATGTTCGCCGCGCGCGCCGATATCCTTCCCGAGCCGTATCTCGAGGCGGTGGGGACGCTCCGCGACCAGGTGCCACCCGTCCCTCCGGACGCGATCGTCAGGGTGATCGAGAAGGAGTTGGATGGCGCGCTCGAACACCTATTCGAGAGCTTCGACCGGGAGCCCATCGCCGCCGCCAGCCTGGGGCAGGTGCACCGGGCCCGGCGCGATGGCCGCGACGTGGCCGTCAAGGTGCTCCGGCCCCGCGTCGAGCAGCGGGTCGCGCTGGACGTGGACACCGCCTTTCGAATCATCTTCTGGCTGAACGTGCTCTTTCCCAACCATCACATGCGGGCACTGGCGAACGTGATCCGCGAATTCTCGGTGAAGGTGCGCGAGGAGATGGATCTGCGCGTGGAGGCCGACAACGTCGGACGGTTCCAGCGCGCCTTCGCCGGCGACCGCGCCGTACGGGCGCCGCGCGTTTTCGACGACATGACGACCCGGCGGGTGATGGTGATGCAGTACATGGAGGGGACCCGCATCGACCGTTTGGGCGAGCGTGTCCAGCGGGGACGTCCGTCGGCCAACGCGCTGATGGAGCGGCTCTCGTCCGTGTACCTGCGCATGATGGTGAGGGACGGGTTTCTGCACGCCGATCCCCACCCGGGGAACCTGCTGGTTGGCAAGGACGGATCGCTGGTGGTGCTCGACTGGGGTGCCGTCATCGAGGTGCCGCGCTGGACCCGTCAGGCGCTCCTCAATCTGTCGATGGCCGTCGTGCGCGAGGACATCGACGGCGCCATCGGCGCCATGTACCGTCTGGGGATGATCGGCCCGGAAGTGTCGCGCGGCGAGATCCGCGAGGCGGCCGCCGAGATCGTGCGCGTGTTCGAGCACGCGCGCGTGGACGGGCGCGACGGCCACCGACGCGTTCGGGAGAGCGTGCGCGAGGTGCTGGACACCTTCTACACTTGGCCGCTGATGTTGCCGCGCGAGCTCGTATACCTATTGCGCACGCTCGTCCTGCTCGAGGGCATCGGGGCCGCCTACGATCCTCGCATCGACTCGTTCGCGGTCTTCCGACGGGTGGTGGGCGCGCACCGGAGCGAGATCCTGCGCACGGTCGGCCGGGAACCGGTCGCCATCGCGAAGGATGTCTGGTCCGAGACCAGCGGGCTGGTTCGCTCCGCCCGTGAACTTCTCGTGCGGGCCGAACGCGAGAACCTGCGCGTGCGCGTGCATCCGCGCGACATCCAGGGCATCGAGCGCTCCCTGACCCTGCTGGGTCGTCGCCTTCTACTGTCGATCTTCGCCGCCTCCACCGCGATCATCTCGGCCATCGTCCACCTCTCCCTCGACAACGTGTGGGTCCTCGCCGCCGGGCTGCTCGCGGCGTTGGGGTTGTTCCTGGTCGTGCTTGTGGTGCCCGCCCATCTGCTGGACAACCCACTGCGCCACGCGCGCGGGCTGGGGTCGGGACCATGGCGGCCGTAGCCGACCGGGGCGCCTTGGAGGCGGAGGCAATGCGCGAGCCGCGGGAAGGGGCCACGGAGCGGACGGACGTGGCCGACTCGACGGGAAGCGACAGGCGTGGGGCGGCGCGCGCCCGCGAGAGAGCCCGTTCGCTCGCGGAACGGTGCGTCGCGGGGGAGCGGGCGGCGTTGGCGCGCGCCATTTCGCTGGTCGAGGACCGGCGCGCGGGCTATCGCGAGCTGTTGGCGCGGGTGGCCGCGCATGGTCGGCGCGCGCGCCGAACGGGCATCGCCGGGCCGCCCGGAGCCGGAAAATCGACCCTCGCGGCGGCGCTGGCCGGACACTGGAGGGGCGGGGACCAGGAGGTGGCGATCCTGGCCGTGGATCCCACTTCGCCCTACTCCGGGGGCGCGCTGCTGGGCGACCGAGTGCGCATGGCCCCGCTCCGACTCGACGGAGGCGTGTTCATCCGCTCGATGGCCACGCGCGGAGCGGGGGGCGGCCTCTCGGACGCCGCGCACGACGTGGTCGACCTGGTTGAGGGAAGCGGCTATGGTCGAATTCTCCTGGAGACGGTGGGGGTGGGTCAGGCCGAGCTGGGCGTGGCCACCGCGGCCGACACGGTGGTGGTCGTGCTCACGCCCGAATCGGGCGACGCCGTGCAGGCAATGAAGGCGGGCCTGGCCGAGGTGGCCGACATCCTCGTGGTGAACAAGGCGGACCGGCCGGGCGCGCGCGCCCTTGTCCGGCACCTGCGCGACGCCGTCGCCCTGGGTCGCCGGGGGAGTGGTGACGGTTGGCGTGGGGCGGGCTCGGAGGCCGGGGATGACGCGCGGGGGAGGGATGCGGGGCGGGGTGGCGCGCCGACCGAGGGGATCGAGTTCGAGGGCGCGCCCACCGCGTACGGGCCTTTCGGTGGCGTCGCGGGCGAGATTGACGTGGCCCGTTGGCGGCCGCCCGTGCTGACCGTGGTCGCCACCACGGGCGAGGGCGTCGAGGAGGTCGCGGCCGCCATCGACCGTCACGAGCGCGGCCTCGTGGAGTCGGGGGTGCTCGAGGTGCGCCGCGTCGGGCGCGCCCAGGCACGCATTCGAGCTGCCGCGCTGGGGATGCTGGAAGCTCGCTTGGACCGGTTGGGGGGGGGTGAAGGCTACGCCCGTGCGGCCAAGACGGTGGTCAACGGGCGCGGGACGGTGTACGAGGCCGCCCGGCGCTTGCTCGTTGAGGGGGGGATCCCGGCTGGAGGTGGGGACCGATGAACACGGCGCGCCGAAGGATTCGCGTCCTGGTCGCGAAGCCGGGTCTGGATGGTCACGACCGCGGGGCGCGCGTCATCGCGAGCGCCTTCCGGGACGCGGGCTTCGAGGTGGTCTACACCGGCCTTCACCAGACACCCGAGGCGATCGTCGAGGCCGCCCTCCAAGAGGACGTGGACGTGGTGGCGCTATCGATCCTCTCCGGCGCGCACATGACCCTACTCCCTCGGGTGAAGGCGCTCCTCGACGAGGCGGGACTCGACGACGTGCTGGTCACCGGGGGCGGGATCATTCCCGAGGAGGATGCGGCGGCCCTCCACTCGGCGGGCATCGGCAGGCTCTTCGGACCCGGCACCCGCGTGGGCGACGCGGTCGCCTACATCCGCGACTGGTTCGCGTCGTCGGGGCGGGCCTCGCCATGAGCGGACGCGCCGCCACCGCGGGCCAGCCGGCGCGCGTTCGCCGGCTGGCCCGTGAACTGACCGAGCTGCGCGAGCGGCTGCGCATGGGCGGCGGGCCGCGGCGCATCGAGCGGGAGCACGAACGCGGCAAGTGGACCGCCCGCGAGCGGGTCGCGGCGCTGCTCGACCCGAACGCCACCTTCGTCGAGATCGGGCTGCTGATGGCCCACGACCTCTACGACGGAGGGGCGCCCGCCGCCGGGGTGGTGACCGGCGTGGGCCGAATTGACGGGCGCGAGGTGGTGGTGGTCGCCAACGACGCGACGGTGAAGGCGGGCGCCTGGTGGCCCGAGACCATCGCGAAGATCCTGCGCGCGCAGGAGATCGCCATGCGCTGCCGCGTTCCCATCGTCTATCTGGTGGATTCGGCGGGGGTAAACCTGCCGTACCAGGGAGGCGTCTTCCCGGGACGATACGGGGCGGCGCGCATCTTCTATTACAACTCCCTCATGCGCCGGCGCCTGGGCATCCCCCAGATCGCCGCCGTCATGGGCCCCTGCATCGCGGGAGGCGCCTACCTGCCGGCGCTCTCTGACGTGATCGTCATGGTCGAGGGCACCAGCTTCATGGGGCTCGGGGGACCCAACCTCGTCAAGGGCGCGACCGGTCGGACGGTGGAGGCGGAGGACTTGGGGGGCGCGCGCATGCACACGTCGGTCAGTGGGGTCGCCCACTACCTCGCGAAGGACGATCCGGACTGCATCGCGAGGGTTCGCGCGCTCGTGGAGGCGCTCCCGCGCGGCGTTGGCCGCGACGCGCGTCGCGCGCCTTCCGGCATCGACCCGGCGCGGCCCGCGGAGGACCTCTACGACCTTCTCCCCGACGATCACCGCCTTCCCTACGACATGCGGGAGGTGCTGCGCTGCATCCTGGATGATCCGGGGCTGCTGGACTACCAGCCCGACTACGCTCCTGAAGTGATGTGTGGAACCGGCGCCATCCATGGATTGCGGATCGCGGTGATCGCAAACGCTCGAGGCATGGTGCGCGATGCCCAAGGCGGTCCGCCCAGGTTCGGGGGAATCGTCTACGCGAAGAGCGCGGAGAAGGCCGCCGGCTTCATCGAAACCATGAATCGCCGCCGGAGACCGCTTCTGTTCGTCCAGGACGTGTCCGGTTTCATGGTGGGGCCCGAGGCGGAGCGCTCGGGGATCATCCGCGCGGGTGCGCGCTTCGTCGAGGCGATGGCGACCGCGACCGTGCCGAAGCTGGTGCTGACCCTGAACCACGCCTCCGGAGCGGGCTACTACGCGATGGCGGGCCAAGGCTTCGATCCCCACTTCATCCTGTCGCTGCCGACCGGGAGAATGGGAGTGATGGAGGGCGAGAGCGCGGTCATGGCGCTCTTCGGTCGGCAGCTTCAGGAGCTGCGCGAACGCGGCGAGGCGCCGGGCGAGGACATGCGCACGCGCATGGACGAGGTGCGGGAGGAGTACGACCGCCAGCTGGATGCGCGCTTCGCCGGCGCCCGCGGGTTCGTGGACGAGGTGGTGCTGCCCGAGGAGCTGCGCGGAGCGCTGGCGCTGCTGCTCGCCGCGGCGCTCAACAATCCGGGGTCGCCCGCGGGAGCGCCGCCACCGCCGGCGGGCGCGGGATGAGGCGAGGATGAGGGAGTCGACCCTGGCCCGGCTCGGGCGCGTGCCGGCCTCCCGTCCGGGAGAAGGCGCGTCGGGGCCGGGCCGCCGCCGCGTCCGGATCGCGGGCGCCGGTGGCTTCTGGGGCGACGACCTGGACGCGCCGGTACGCCAAGTCGAGGGTGGACCGATCAACTACCTCGTCATGGACTACCTCGCCGAGGTGACCATGTCGATCCTGCACAAACAGCGGGCCCGGGATCCGAATATGGGATACGCGCGCGACTTCGTGGCGTTGATGGAGCGCATCCTGCCGACCTGCCTGGAGCGCGGTGTCCGCGTGGTGGCCAACGCCGGGGGGGTGAATCCCCGTGGGTGCGCGGGCGAGGTGGCGCGGGCCGCCGCCCGCGCCGGGGTGCGCGAACGGGTGCGGCTCGGAGTGGTCACCGGCGACGACCTCATGCCCCGACTGGACGAGCTGCTCCGCGACGGCCACGAGCTGCGCAACATGGAGACGGGTGAGCCGCTGGCCAATATTCGCGACCGTGTGACGGGGGCCAACGTCTACCTGGGCGCCTTCCCCATCGCGGAGGCGCTGGGACGGGGCGCCGACGTGGTGGTCACCGGGCGCTGCGTCGACGCGGCGCTCACGCTCGCGCCCCTCCTGCACGAGTTCGGGTGGGCGCCCGACGACCACGACCGCCTGGCCGCCGGAGTGGTGGCGGGCCACGTCAACGAGTGCGGCGCCCAGTGCACGGGCGGCAACGCCATGGCGGAGTGGTGGAGCATCCCCGACCTCGACCGGGTCGGCTTCCCGATCATCGAGGCCGAGCCCTCCGGCGCGTTCGTGGTGACCAAGCACGAAGGGTCGGGAGGGCGCGTGAGCCCGGCCACCGTCACCGAACAGATCGTCTACGAGATCGGGGACCCGGCGGCCTATCCCACGCCGGACGTGGTCGCGGATTTCACCTCCGTCCGTCTGGGCGGGGCGGGGAGGGACCGGGTGCGGGTGACGGGCGCGCGCGGCCGCCCACCCACCGGATGGCTCAAGGCGTCCATCGTGTACTCGGCGGGCTGGCGGGCGGTGGGTACCCTGGTGTACGCTTGGCCGGACGCGGCCGCCAAGGCGCGCGCGGCCGCCCGCGTCCTGCGGGCCCGCCTCGACCGGCTGGGGCTTAACTTCGACGAAGTGCGCACCGATCTGGTTGGGTGGGACTCGACGCACGGGACGCTGGCCGGCCCGCCTCCACGCGACCTCCCGGAGGTGCAGCTGCGGGTGGCCGTGCGCGGCGGGCGCGGTCCGGTGGAGCGCTTCACGCGCGAGATCGCGCCCCTGGTGCTCACCGGCCCGCCCTCCGTCACCGGCTTCGGAGAGGGACGCCCGCGGGTGAGCGAAGTGGCCGCCTTCTGGCCCGCCTTGGTGGCCCGCGACGCGGTGGAACCCCTTGTGCGCGTGGAGATCCAGGAGGCGTGAACGTAGCATGCCCGATCGGAGCGGCCAGCCGCGGAATCCCGCGGAGGAATCCGCCATGACGACCGTACAGCTGGTCGAGCTCGCGCACGCGCGCTCGGGCGACAAGGGCAACGTGGTCAACATTGGCGTCATCGCCCACGAGCCCGACCTCTATCCCCTGCTGGTCGAGTCGCTGACCGCCACGCGCGTGCGGGAGCACTTCGGCGACATGGTGGCGGGGGAGGTCACCCGCTACGAGCTCCCCCACCTCCGCGCCCTCAACTTCGTGCTCCCGGGGGCCCTGGGAGGCGGGGGGACGGTTTCGCTGATGGTGGACGCCCAAGGCAAGGTCTTCTCGACGGCCCTCCTGCGCATGGCCGTGGAGGTGCCCGACGAGATCGCGGCGCGCGTGCGGGGGCGCGGCAGGGTGCCCCGCGGCCCGGACCCCGACGAGCCCCGCGCATGAGCGGGCGCGAGCGACTCGTTCGCGAGCTCGAGGGAGGGGTTCTGACCCTAACGCTCAACCGGCCGCACAAGCGCAATGCGCTCGATGCGCGCATGGTGGAGGCGCTTGAGGAGGCGCTCATCCAAGCCCGCGACGACTCGTCCACGCGCGTCGTGCTTCTCCGGGGATCCGGCCCCGATTTCTGTGCGGGCGCGGACCTCGCCGAGATGGATCGGATCACCGCGTTGGGCGCCCGGAGGATCGAGGCCGACGCGCTGCGCATGGGGCATCTCTTCGTTCGGATGCGCCGGTTGACGAAGCCCGTCGTGGCGGCGGTGCACGGCCGGGCGCTCGGCGGCGGCTGCGGCCTGGCCACCGCCTGCGACCTTGTCCTAATGCGCGAGGATGCCGAAATGGGCTACCCGGAAGTTCACCTCGGCTTCGTCCCCGCCTTGGTGATGACCCTGCTCCGGCGCAAAGTGTCGGAAGCGCGCGCTTTCGAGCTGGCGACCCTCGGCGAGCGCTTTTCGGCGTCCGACGCGCTCGCCTGGGGCATCGCGACCCGAATCATCCCGGCGGACCACTTCGAGACGTCGGTCGCGGCCTACGCGGGGGAGTTGGCCCGACGCGCGCCCTCATCCGTGGCGCTCTCCAAGGCGCTGTTGTACGATCTCGACGGTCTCGACGTCGAGGAGGGGATCCGACGGGCCGCCCAGGTCAACGTCGCCGCCCGCCTGACGAAGGCCTGCCGGGACGGCGTGCGCCGTTTCCTCGAGCGCGGAAGCCGGAGCTGACCGTGCTGTTCATTTTCGCCAGCCGCTCACGTCCCCGCGACGACCGGCACCTGCGTGTGCGCGTCGCGCTGATGTGCGTGGGCGCCGGGCTGGGACTCGGCGGAATGCTGCTGGGCCCCACATGGCTCATCTGGATTGCGCTGACCGCGTTGCTGGCGGGGCTGATCCTGCGGAGCCCGCGCGGCCAACGCGAACGAAATGACGAGGAGCGGGTGCGGTCGGGCAGGGACGAGGAGCGGGCGCGGCCGCTCTGATCGCGTTCTCGGGCCGACCCGCTCGACCCCTTACGCCTCGACCCCGTAGGGTTTCATCGCCGGCGCGGCGAGCAACAGCGCCACCAGCGCGGCTCGCTCGTGCATGCGGTCCAGCATCACATGCTCATGCCGCGCGTGCGCGCCCGCTCCGACCGCGCCCAACCCGTCGAGGGTGGGTGCGTACAGGCTCGTGGTGTTGCCATCGGATCCACCGCCGGAGCCCGCCTCCTCCATCTCCAGACCCAGCCGGGTTCCGGCCTCCCGCGCCAGCTCCCAGAGATGACGGTTGCCCGGCGTCGGCTCCATGGGAGGACGGTCCATCGCGCCTTGGATTTCGACCGAAGCCCCGGGCGTCGCCGCTTCGATGGCGTGAATCGCCCGCTCGACCCTGCGCGCGTCGCTAAGCGTGGGCACGCGAACGTCCACTTCCGCGCTCGCCTCCGGGGCGATGACGTTGGGGCGGATTCCTCCCTTCACGGTCCCCACGTTGACGTTGACGCCGCGGAGGGGATCATTGAGCGCGTGCAGCCTCCGAATCACGTGCGCGAGTTCCAGAATCGCGCTGACGCCCTTCTCCGGTTCGAGTCCCGCGTGCGCCGCCACGCCGGTGACATGGACAACGAAATCGCCGCCTCCCTTGCGCGTGGTCTTGAGTCTGCCACGCTCACCCAGGGAGGGTTCCAGCACCAGGGCTCGATCCGCGCGCATGGCCAGCCGAACAATGTGCTCCCGGGAGTCCGGGCTACCGATCTCCTCGTCGGAGTTGTATACGAACACCGGGGTGACGTCGGGTTCGCCGACGCAATGCCGGAGCGCCTCCACCGCGAAGAGGCCCTGGACCAGACCCGCCTTCATGTCGAAGACGCCCGGGCCGTACAGGCGTCCTCCGTCGGTGCGCACGGGCATGGTCTCCAAAGTACCCACCGGCCAGATGGTGTCCGTGTGCCCGACGATGAGCTGGTAGGGCGCCGGGTGGCGGCGTTCGCGCGGCGAGGCGTGGAGCGTTCCGCCGGTCGAGTGCGCCGGAAGGACTCGGGTCCGGTATCCGATGTCGGCCATCGCCTTGCGCAGAAGCGCCTGAACGGGACGCTGCGAGGCGGGGACCAGGGAGGGTGACTCGAGCTCGACCAAGCGCTCCAGCAGGTCGCGCATCCGGTCGCGGCGGGCCCACAGGAAGTCGAGCAGGCGGGCGGGCGTGTCCTTCTCCCAAGGTGGTTCGGTCATGCGCTCATCCATGTCGTTTCGCCGCATCTTCGAATCCGAGTCCAACGCGGGCCACCGTCAAGGCTCCAATATAGCGGCGCCGAACGCTGGGGCCCCAAGGGTCCTACCGCCGCACCCGCACCATCTCCCGGATCCGCTCGCGCACCTCGTCCGCCACACCCGCCTCCTCCAGGCGCCTCCAAAGCCGGGCTATGGTGTTCCCGTCCACCCAGCCGGGCACGGAGGTCTGCCAGGTCTGCGCCGCGCGGAAGGCGTCCACCGCCTCCACCGTCTCGCGATCATAGAGCAGCGCACCATCCATATCCGCGGACGGGGACGGCGAACCCGGCCGGTAGTGCCCGAGCGCGTGCAGCATCACCTTGAGCTGCAGCACGTCGCGGCCCGCGAACTGCTGAAGGTCGCGAAAGCCGAGCGTCTCCGAGACGGTGTCGTAGATGCGGCGCACCTCCCTCACGGGCTCGGGGTGTTCGCACACGTTGATGTCGGTGGTCACCCCGTCCGGGCGGCGCGACGCGCCCGGGCGCGGGTCGGCGACCAGCACGGCCGCGGACTGGCGGCGGCCGTGGCGGCCGTCCCCACCCAGCGCCTGCCCCGCGTTCAGGGCTTCGATGAGCCGGTCCGCCAAGTGGCGGCCCGACCCCTCCGTCCTCTCGAACGCGACCGCCACCGAGTCCACCACGGCGGTGCTCACCAGCGAGTTGCCCTGGGCGGCGTAGTTGAGCCCCGCGCGCTCCCGGACCCAGTCACCCCGATCCTCGGCCCCGTATTGGCCGGAACCGGTCCACTGGGCCGACCGTCCGCGCATGTCGATCACGCCGACCTGCCTGCGCTCGCGGCCCTCGTCGGCCGCCACCACGCGGTCCATCGCCTCGCGGGGGACCATCCCCCGTTCCAGCAAGTCGAGGAGGTCGTGGCCGTACTCGAGCCGGGTCCCGCCCTGGGTGGCGACCGCGCCCACCCCGGGCCGCACCCACGGGACCGCGTTGCCGACGCAGGGCACCCGCGTGGTCACCGCGACCCCCGACTCGCCCGTCTCCGGGTCGATGCCAACGATCGAAAAGGTGCTGAACACCAGGCCATCCTCCCAAGCCGCGGGCTCCTGGCCCGCCAAGGGCGGGGCGAGAATGAGCATGAAGAGGACGGCGAGCCGCGCGGGAACGCCGCGCGACGATGTTGGCCATCGGGTCATGGCTACCTCCAGGCTGGGCGACGGCGGCCACCGCGATCCGCTTGGCCGGAAGGCTCGAGCCAAGGATGCGACGCGGAGATCGAACCAACGCCAACATGGCACCGCATCCCCCGGAGTCGCCACCATCGGGACCCCGTGGCGCTCGGATCCCGGACCGACTCCGGCCGTCGGACCGCGCCGTGTTCGGTGCTCGGCGAGGGCGGCACGTCCCAAGCGACGGGGACCCCGGGCGCGCCGTCGCCGCCGAGCCCACCCAACGCCGCCGGGCGTCAACGAGCCCCACCCCACTCCACCCTCGCGCGCGCACCGCCCGGGTACTCCCCGCGACCTCCCGATCCTCCCATTCCGCCATGGCACCGCCCGGGCCTCGCCCGGAGTGTTCGGGTCAATGGCGACTCCGGCGGCACCATCGACAACACCCCAACCGGTTCCCGGCGCAGCTGAGGCGGACCGCGTCGCGCTCGACGCCCTCGGGCGCCACTTCGGCTACCCTGGCTTCCGGCCCGGGCAGGATGTTCTGGTGCGCGCCGTGCTCCAAGGCCGTGACGCGCTCGGCATCCTTCCGACCGGAGGTGGCAAGAGCGTGTGCTACCAAGTTCCCGCGGCCGTGCTCCCCCACGCCACCATCGTGGTCAGCCCCCTGGTCTCGCTCATGGCCGACCAGGCGATGCGCTGCCGGGAAGCCAGCATCCCCGCCGCCTTCCTGAACTCCACGCTCTCCCGGCGGCGGCGCGATGAAGTGGAAGGGCGGTTGGTGGAGGGCGCGCTGCGCGTGGTCCTCGTCGCCCCGGAACGCTTCGAGAGCCGCTCCTTTCGCGAATTGATGCCACGGTTGCGGGTGAGCCTGGTGGCGATCGACGAAGCCCATTGCATCTCGGAATGGGGGCACGACTTCCGCCCCGCGTACCTGCGCCTCGGCCGCCTGCGTGACCTCTTCGACGCGCCCATGATCGCGCTCACCGCCACCGCCACCCCGCGAACGCGCGACGAGATCGTCGCCCGACTGCGCCTCTCCAACCCGGTCACCGTGGTGGGGGGGTTCGACCGTCCCAACCTGGTTTGGAGCGTGGAGCGGACCCGGTCGTGGATGGACAAACGGCGGCGGCTGCGGGCGCTGGTGCGCAACCGCCCCGGGGTGACCCTCATCTACGCGAGCAGCCGCAAGGGAGTGGAGCGGGTCCGCAACGACCTGGCAGCTCTGGGCCACACCGTCGAGGCCTACCACGCGGGGCTGCCGGCGGCCGAGCGCGCCCGCGTGCAGGACGCCTTCATGGCTGGCGACGCCCCCGTCGTGGCCGCCACCAACGCCTTCGGCATGGGGGTCGACAAGAGCGACGTGCGCCTGGTGCTTCATCACGAGCTCCCGCGCACCATGGAGGCGTACTACCAGGAGGCCGGGAGGGCGGGGCGCGACGGCCACACCGCCCATTGTGTGGCGCTCTGGTCCCGGGCCGACCGCGCGGGCCAAATGGCCTTCATCGACCACAGCTACCCGCCCCCGCGAGCCGTGCGGCGCTTCTGGCGCGAGCTGCGGCGCCGAGCCGCCGGCCGCACCCGGCTGAAGGTGTGCGTCGACGATCTGCGGGCCCGCGACGGCACCCCGCTCACCCCCACCAGCGTGGGCGCGTTGGCCCGCGCGTTGGCCGCCTGCCGCGTGGCGCGTCCGAGGGACGATCTCCCCGAGCAACCCGGCGACCACCTACACGTCGACCTTCGCCCCCACGTCCGGAGGCTTCCACCGGGCCCACTGCGCGAGCGCCGCGATGGAGAGCTGGCCAAGCTGGCCACCGTCGAGCGCTACGCCCGCACGCGGGGGTGCCGACGCGCCCGAATCCTGAACTACTTCGGGGACGACCCGGCTTCGGCCCATTGCGGTGCCTGCGACAACTGCCGGCGAGCCGATGGCGGGTCGCGCGACGCGGCGCAAGCATGAAGGGATCGCGCGGCGCGCGGCCAACGGACCGCATCCTATGGACGGCCAAGGTGTAGCATGCAACACGGCGCGTTGGTTCCACTCTCATGGAGGGACACCTTCGCGAAACCTCTGGCGCAATATGGGTAAAATGCTTTCACAGATTGTGTTACCATGTGTTGATTCCCGCTATGCGTGAACTCCGGATCGCCTGATGGAAGCCTACTTGGATCCCGAGCACGCTCGTCTGCGCCAACGAGTCCGCGCCTTCGCACTCGAACACGTCGCGCCCATCGCCGGCGAGATCGACCGCACCCGGACCTTCCCTTGGGAGAACGTGCGCACGATGGGGGAAATGGGGCTCATGGGCGTCCCGATCCCCGCGAAATACGGCGGCATGGGCCGGGACTACCTAAGCTACATCCTCGTCGTCGAAGAGCTGGCGCGGCACGACGCCAGCCACGCCATCACCGTCTCCGCGCACACCACGCTGGGCGCGAACCCCATCCTCACGTTCGGAACGGAGACGCAGAAACGCCGGTATCTCCCCCCGCTGGCAAGCGGCCAAGTGCTTGGAGGGTTCGGGCTCACCGAGCCGGCCGCGGGTTCGGATTCGGCCGGTACGCGCACGCGCGCCACGCGGGAGGACAACGGCTACCGCATCAACGGATCCAAGATCTTCATCACCCACGCCGGCGTCGGAGAGATCTTCATCATCACGGCGCTCACCAACCCGGCGCGGGGCACCCGCGGCATCACCAGCTTCATCGTCACCAAGCCGACCTGCGACATGGAAACCGCGCGCCGCGTGGGCGTGGGTCACTGCGCGGAGCTCGGCTTCACCGCGGGCGTTCGGGCGGGTGGCAGGGAAGACAAGATGGGATGGCGGGCATCGGATACCCGGGAGCTGGTGCTGGACGAAGTCTTCGTCCCGGTCGAGAACCGACTCGGGGCCGAAGGCGAGGGCTTCGTGAACTTCATGCGCACGCTCGACGCCGGGCGCATCGGCATCGCCGCGCTCGCCCTGGGCATCGCCGAGGGAGCTTTTGACGCCGCCTTGGAGTATACGTTGCAACGGAAGCATTGCGGAAACGCGAATTACGACGATCAGGCGGTGCAATTCCGCTTGTCCGACATGGCCACTGGGATCCAGGCCGCCAAGCATCTGACGTACCATGCGGCTTGGCTCAAGGACCACGAACGCCCCTTCTCAAAGGAAGCCTCCATGGCGAAGCTCTTCGCCTCGGAGCTGTCGATGCGCGCCACCACGGAAGCGATCGAGCTCATGGGAGGCGCCGGGTACACGAGCGATTACCCGGTCGAACGGATGTTTCGCGACGCGAAAGTGTGCGAGATCGGGGAGGGTACGAGCGAGATTCAGCGCTTGCTGATCGCTCGCCACTTGGTCCGCGAGGCCGGCGGAGGCGGGAGAGCCGCGGAGCCAACGACGGGGTAGGGAGGCGTTCGCGCCGAGACCCACCCCCGCGACTCGCGGAGAAACCAGGGATTGAGGAGAGAAATCATCATCGGCGCGTCCTCGCGCGAGACGCGCGTGGCGCTCCTGGAAGACAACAAGCTCGTGGAATTGATGCTCGACCGCCCCGACCAGGGACGGCTGGTGGGTGATGTGTTCCTGGGGCGAGTCGAAGCGGTACTTCCCGGCATTCAAGCCGCGTTCGTCGACATCGGCGTCGAGAAGGCCGGCTTCCTGCACGTCTCGGACTTGGTTCACGAGGACGGTGGACCCTCCGAGAACGGCCGAGACGGCCAGAATGGCTCGATCCAGCACCTCCTGAGCAAGGGCGACCGGGTCACCGTTCAGGTCACCAAGGAGCCCATCGGCACCAAGGGACCGCGCCTTACCGCCCAGGTGTCGCTGGCCGGCCGCTTCCTCGTCTACACCCCGTTCTCGTCGCGCGTCGGCGTGAGCCGAAAGATCGAGGACCGCGGGCAGCGGTCGCGACTGCGCGCCCTCGCCCGCAAGGTGATTCCGGCCGACTCCGGCGGGGTGATCGTGCGCACGGTCGGGGAGGAGGCGACCGAGAAGCGTTTGGCGCGGGAGTTCGCGAGCCTGCGGGAGAGCTGGCTGGAGATCCAGCGCAACGCGAGCGCCGCGGCGGAGCCCGGGGTCGTGCGCCGAGAGGCGCGGTTGATCAGCGGAGTGATTCGGGACCTGTTCAGCGACAAGTTCGACTCACTGACGGTGGATTCGTCCGCCATCTTCCGGGAAATTCAGGACTACGTGCGTGGCGTGGCCCCCGACCTGCTGGACCGCTTGAAACTCCACCGGGACCAGGAGCCGCTGTTCGACGCCCATGGCATCGAGGAGGAGATTCACCGCTCGTTCCGGCGCAAGGTGGGCCTCAAGTCCGGTGGCCATCTCGTCATCGAACCCACCGAGGCGCTCGTTTCCATCGACGTGAACACCGGGCGCTTCGCCCGCAAGCGGAAGAACGATCCCGCGTCGCTCATTCTGAAGACCAACCTGGAGGCGGCGCGCGAGATCGCCCGCCAGCTCCGGCTGCGCGACGTGGGCGGAATCGTCGTCGTCGACTTCATCGACATGGAGACGCAGCAGGACCGCGACCGGGTGCTGCACGAGCTCCGCACCCACTTGGGTCGCGACCGCGCCCGCACCCGCGCGTTCGCCGTCTCCGAGCTCGGGTTGATCGAGATGACGCGCCAACGCGTGCGCCCGTCCATCTTCACGTCGATCACCGAACCGTGCGCACATTGCGGGGGCTTGGGCCGGATCTTCGCGCCGGACACGGTGATGCGAAGGGTGGAACGCAGCCTCAAGCGGGCGGCGGCGGCGGGGAACGAACGGGCGCTGACCGTGCGCATTCATCCCGAGGTCGCGCTGCACGTGCTCGACTCGGAGCCGGAATTCCGCAAGCGGCTGTCGGATGCCACCGGGCTTCGGATCGGTCTTCGCGACGATCCCCTGATGGGCGAAGACGAGTTTCGACTGCTGTCGGGCCGCGCCCAAGTGGACGTGACTGGAAAATACGCGACCGTCTAGCGGTCCATGGATGAATCCGTCAAGCGCGTCCGGACGCCGCCCTTGACCTAGCCGGGCGACTCAGTAGCTTTTTCGGGCTGCGGCCGCACACACGTGTGGCGCGGTGCCCGCGTGTTGACGCGCGCGACCTTCACCCACGCGAGGGCGGCCATGTACGCGGTGTTCGAGAGCGGCGGAAAGCAGTTCAGGGCCGAGCCGGGTCTCCGGCTTCGGATTCCCGCGCTTGCCGCCGAGGAGGGCGGTACGGTTACCTTCGAGCGCGTGTTGATGACGGGCGGAGGCGATACCGCTCCGGAGTTCGGGACGCCAACGGTCGAGGGTGCGGCGGTGCGGGCCGAGGTGCTGGCGCATGGAAAGGACAAGAAGCTCATCATCTTCAAGCGCAAGCGCCGCAAGGGATACCGCAGGAAGCAGGGTCATCGCCAAAAGTTCACCGAAGTGCGCATAGAAGAGATCGTCACCTAGCGGCCAGCCCGGCGGCCCGCCGCTCTGGGTCTTCGGGGCGGATTCATCCACGGACTGCCAGCCGTCGCCGGGGGGGACGAGCCCGGGGGGAGGATGAGATGGCACACAAGAAGGGCGTCGGCTCGAGCCGAAACGGTCGTGATTCGAATCCGAAGTTTCTGGGCGTGAAGCGCTTCGGTGGACAGCCCGTGACCGCGGGCAACATCCTCGTGCGCCAACGCGGTACCCGCTTCCATCCCGGGACCAACGTGGGGAGGGGAGGCGACGACACCCTGTTCGCGCTGGTCGACGGGGTGGTGAAGTTCGAGCGGCGCAGAAACCGCCGTTTCGTGTCGGTGAGCCCGAACTGAACCAAACCGCTCGGCGCGTGGTCTCGGGGACGGGCGCCGTCACGAGGGATCGGCCGCGGGCGATGGCGAAACGTCCGCCACGTCCCTCGACCGTGCCCTCAAGCGGGCCCGCCGTCCTCGGGCCCGAACGGACTCAATCCACGGGCCGCCCGCGGACGTAGGCGCGACGGGCGCGCTCAGCACCCCTTCACCGAGGGTAGGTCACGACGCGTCGCCCTCTCCGTGGCCGCCGTCGGAAGACTGCGCCGGTGGCGGCTCGGGCCAGCCTTGCCGGGGCCCTCCCTGAGCCTCGCGCGCCGACGCGATGATGCGCCACAGAATGTCGCGCGCCATCTCGGGGTCGACGCCGAGCTCGCGCGCGCGCTCGGCGGCCCTGCGCACCACGCGGGCCTCGCGCGCCGGATCGAGGACCAGCAGACCCAGCTCCTTCTTGATCTCGCCGATCTCGATGGCGAGCCGGCGTCGCGTCCCGGTCAGCTCGATGAGTCGGTCGGTCACTTCGCTCATGACTCGCCGCTTGCGGGCGAGTCGCTCCTCCGGCGTCGCGGTGGCTCCGGTCTCGTCCATCCGGGCACCCCGACCCTCCACCGCGCGCCGCGCGTTCATGCCCGATGGGCGCCCCGTGGGCTTCGTGGGTTCACGAAGGCCTCCGTATGCTCGTCGTCCTGGGGAGGGGTGGCCAGGCTCACGCCCACCAGCACCGGAATGTGCACCATGAGCCCCAGCACGCCCTCGTGCAGGTCGAAGGGACGCAGGTCCATCCCCAGATACCCGGTCGTGAAGAAGAAGACCGCCGTGGCCGAACCCGCGACCAAGCCGGCCAGGATGCCCGGGGTGGTGGCCCGTCGCCAGAAGAGCGCCGCGCAGATGGGGGGCGCGAACTGGCAGATGATGCCGTAGGCGGTGAGCAGCAACACCACCAGCGAGGAGTCCTCGTCCAGCGCGAACCAGTACGCCACCACTCCCACGACCAGGACCAGCGCGCGCATCAGGCCACGCTGGGCGGCATCGCTCAGCCGGCGAAACGGGCCGATGCCGTCCTCGACCGTCACCGATGCTGCGGCGTGCAGCAGCGCGTCTCCGGTGGACATCGAGGCCGACAGGGCTCCCGCGCAAAACAGGCCCACGACCAGCACCGGCAGCTCGGAACGAAGGATGAGGAAGGGGAGGATGAAGTCGGGGTTGGCGGGAGACTCCGGCTGCAGCACGCCCGCGAAGCCGATCAGAAAGACCGGAATCAGGAAGAGCTGAAAGGTGGGGAAGAGGACCACCGTGCGACGGAGCGTCCGATCATCGCGCGCGGTGAAGGCCTTCATGAACAGATGCGGCCACATCATGAGCCCGACCGCGCTGACCAGGATGGCGCTCGAATAGCCGCCCCAGCTCCATGGATCGCCCGCGGCGGTGAGGCCCGGGACGGAGAGCATTTCCGGACGCTCGACCAGGATGCGCTCGAACATCCCGCCCACGCCACCGTACAGCCGGTACGGCAGGTAGATGCCCAGGGACCACGCGATCGCCACCATGAAGACGCCCTGGAAGGTGTTGGTCCACCCGACCGCGGCCACCCCGCTGGCCAACACGTACAGCACCACGATGCCGTAGGCGATGGCGGCTCCCGCGGCGCGTGGCACATGCGCGTCGGTGACCGCCTCGATGACGATCCCCGCCCCCTGCATCTGCAGCGTGACGTAGGGCACGAACGCGGCCACCGAGAGCGCCGCCATGAGCGCCGACAGAGAGCGGGACGGGAAGCGCCCGGTGAGGAGCTGCGCCTGGGTGACGTAGCCGAAGCGCCGGCCAAGCGCGGCCGCGCGCGGACCGATGAAGTACCAGGGAGCGATGCCCAGCGCGCCGTAGGAGAGGATGTAGAAGGCGGCCGCTCCACGGGAGTAGGCCCAGCCCGGCCCGCCCAGAAAGGCGAACGCGGAGAAAACGGTCGCCCCGGTGACGAAGTACATCACGAGCAGCCCGAAGCGTCGATCTCCCGCCACGTATCCGGTCACGCTCCGGGAGGCGCGCCGGCCCGCCATCAGGCCGATCCCCAGCGTCACCGCCAAGTAGGCCAGGATCAAGCCCGCGATCAGCTGCCAGCGCTCCATCTACGCGGAGCCCTGGTCGCTGACGTCCCGTGTGCGTTCGCGCGCGCGGTTCCGTTCCTCCGAACGGTCCAGCACCAGGAGCACCACCGCACCCAACCCAACCCAAAGCGCGATCATGGCCATGTTGAAGGGCAAGCCCAGCACCAGCGGGAGTGGACGGTTGAAGGCGACGAATCCCGGCCAAGTGACCAGGATCAGGAAGAGCAGGAAGTAGACGGTGGCCGCGGCGCGCACCAGCTTCACCCGGCTCATCGTCCGCGCCGGCTCATCGTCCGCGGAACTCCGGACGGCGCTTCTCGACGAAGGCGCGCACGCCCTCGCGCCCATCATGGCTCGCGAACGCGGCGAGGAAGAGCTCCCTCTCCAGCGCGAGCCCCTCGGTCAGCCGAGTCTCCGGGGCGGCCCTGAGCGATTCCTTGACCAGACGCAGCGCGACGGGACTCCAGCGCGCCATGCGTCCCGCCAGCTCACGCGCCCTGGCGAGGTGTTCGCCTTCTTCCGCGAGGATCTCCACCAAGCCGATGCGGTGGGCTTCCTCCGCGTCGACCACATCGCCGCTCAATGCGATGCGGGCGGCCTGTCCCGGTCCCACCAGTCGCGCCAGACGTTGGGTGCCCCCGGCCCCAGGGATGAGCCCGAGGCGGATTTCGAACTGGCCGAAGCGGGCGCTCGGGTCGGCCACGCGCACGTCGCAGGCGAGCGCCAGCTCGACGCCACCACCCAGGCAGAAGCCGTGGATGGCGGCGATGAGGGGCTTGGGGAAGGCGGCGACCGCGTCGTACACGCGCCGGCCTCGGTAGACCTCCCTCTGCTCGCCGGCCGTGCGCCCCGCGAACTCGGAGACGTCGGCGCCCGCCACGAACGCCTTTTCGCCGGCGCCGCACAGGATGGCGACCCGGACGGCGTCGTCATCGGCCAGCAGGTCCACGGCCTGGGCGATCTCGCGCCGCACCCGCGCGTTGAGGGCGTTCAGCTTGTCGGGCCGGTTGACGCGCACGGTGGCGACCGAGCCCTCGCGCACGATCTCCAAGGTCCGGTAGCGCGGTCCGTTCGCCGGAGCCGTCATTCGTCCCCCCGCGGCACTCGAACCGCGTTTGGGTGACCCGTACGTCCACCCTCCGGCGCCGCCCGATTCGTCAACGCTCGCTCTCGTCCCACCGGTAAAACCCCTCTCCCGTCTTCCTTCCCAGCTTCCCCTCCTCCACCATGCGCCGCAGAATGGTCGGCGGACGATAGCGCTCCCCGCCCAGCTTCCGGTGCAGATAGTCGGCGATGGCCAGGCGCACGTCGAGCCCCACCAGATCGGTGAGGCGGAGCGGGCCCATGGGATGCCGGTAGCCCAGCTCCATGGCCTTGTCGATCGCGGCGGGCTCGGCCACGCCCTCCTCCACCATGCGCATGGCCTCCAGCCCAAGGGCCACGCCGAGGCGGGAGGAGGCGAAGCCGGGCGCGTCGCCAACGACGATGGGCTCCTTGCCCAGGCCGCGCGCGAACGCGACGCCCGCCTCCACGGTGGCTTGGTCGGTGCGGCCGCCGCGCACCACCTCCACCAGCGCCATGAGATGCACCGGGTTGAAGAAGTGAAGCCCGAGAAAGCGTTCGGGCGCGGCCAGCCCCTTGGCGATCGCGTCGATGCTCAGAGACGACGTGTTGGTGGCGAGCAGCGCCGACCTTGGCGCGGCGGCCTCCACGTCGCGAAAGAGGTCGCGCTTGAGCTCCATGCGCTCCGGCGCCGCCTCCACCACCACGTCCGCCCGCGCGCACGCATCCTCCAGGGAGGGAGCCGGGATGAGGCGGTCGAGCGTTCCCGTCCGACGCTCCCCGCTCACCTTCCCGAGCGAGACCCCCTTGTCGAGGTTGGCGCGGATGCGCGCCAACCCGTGGCGCGCCGCCCCTTCGTCGGGATCGTGGAGCGCCACCCGGTGCCCGGCCATGGCCGCCACTTGGGCGATGCCGTGCCCCATGACTCCGGCACCGAGGACGGCGACGCGCTCCCTAGGGGTCGACATCGTGCGCCTAGCGGGCGGTGACCACGGTGGCGATGCCCTGGCCAACCCCGATGCACATGGTGGCGAGCCCGACGCCGCTCTCGCGCCGCACCATCTCGTGTGCCAGCGTGCACAGAATGCGAGCCCCCGAACACCCCAGCGGGTGTCCGAGCGCGATCGCGCCGCCGTTCACGTTGACCCGCTCCGGGTCGAGCCCCAGAAGTCGCAGGCAGGGGATGGCCTGGGCGGCGAACGCCTCGTTCACCTCGGCCAGCTCGACGTCGCCGGAACCGATGCCGGCGCGCCGGAAGGCGATCTCGGTGGCCGGCACCGGCCCGATGCCCATGCGTGGCGGCTCCACTCCGGCGACCGCGCTCGCGCGAATGTGGACCATGGGGGCGAGACCCAGACCGCGCGCCCGCTCCTCCTCCATCACCAGCAGCGCGGCGGCGCCGTCGTTGATGCCGGAGGAATTGCCCGCGGTGACGGTCCCCCCCGCCTCGAAGACGGGAGCGAGTCGGGCCAGCGACTCCGTGGTGACGCCGGCGCGCGGATGCTCGTCGACGTCCACGCGCACGGGTCCGCCCTTCGGTCGCGGAACGTCGACCGGCACCAGCTCGTCGCGGAAACGGTCGTGGGCGAGGGCGCGTTGGGCGCGCGCCTGGCTTTCGGCCGCGAAGGCGTCCTGCTCCTCGCGCGTCACTCCGAATTCCCTCGCCACCACTTCGGCCGTCCGACCCAGCCCCATGGTCCAGTCGGGGGAGAACGCCGGGTTGGGGAACCGCCAGCCCAGCACGGTGTCGGCCACGGCGGGGGTTCCGCGCGGGTAGCCGGTGGCCGGCTTGAGCATCACGTAGGGCGCCCGACTCATGCTCTCCACGCCGCCCGCGATGAACGCGTCCCCTTCGCCGGCCACGATGGCGTGGAGCGCGCCTCCGACCGCCTGGAGTCCCGACCCGCACAGCCGGTTGACGGTCTGGCCGGGCACCGAGACCGGGAGGCCCGCCCGCAGCAACCCCATGCGCGCGACGTTGCGGTTGTCCTCGCCGGCTTGGTTGGCGCATCCGAGGATCACGTCGTCGATGCCCGCCGGGTCCAAGGCGTTGCGGTCCACGAGGGCGCGGATCACCGTGGCCGCCAAGTCGTCCGGGCGGACCCCGGCAAGCGCGCCCCCATGCCGCCCGATGGGGGTGCGGACCGCGTCGACGACGACCGCCCGCCTCACGCGTCCAGCGCCACCCAGACGCTCTTCACCTGGGTGTACTTGTCGAGCGCCGCCTGGAAGCCCAGATCGCGACCAAAACCGCTCTGCTTGTATCCGCCGAAGGGCGACGCCGAGTCGTACTGGTTGTAGGTGTTGATCCAGACCGTGCCGGCGCGGAGCTCCCGGGCGATGCGGTGGGCCCGGCCCACGTCGCGGGTCCAGATGCCGGCCGCGAGGCCGTACATGGTCTGGTTGGCCTTCTCGATGGCATCCTCCGTGTCGGTGAAGGGAATCACGGCGGCCACCGGCCCGAAGATCTCCTCGCGGGCGATGCGCATTTCGGGCGTGACGTCGGCGAAGATGGTCGCCTCGACGAAGTTGCCCCGGCCGTCGACCGTGGCCGCCTCGCCGCCCGCCACCAAGCGGGCCCCGTCGGTCTTGCCCGCCTCGATGTAGCCGAGCACCACGTCCCGCTGCCTGCGGCTCACGATGGCACCCATGCGCGTCCCGGGGCTCATCGGGTCGCCCACCACCATCTTGGCCGCGCGGGCGGCGAGTCCCTCGAGGAATTCCTCGTATACCGCCTCCTGCACGAGGATGCGCGACCCCGCGGCGCACACCTCGCCCTTGCCGTAGAAGATGCCGGTGTTGGCCCCGCGCACCGCGCTCGGCAGGTCGGTGTCCGCGAAGACGATGTTGGGCGACTTGCCGCCCAGCTCCAACGAGACCTTCTTCAGCGTGTCCGCGGCCTCGCGCATGATGGTTCTGCCCACCTCGGTCGAACCCGTGAAGGCGATGGCGTCGACGTCCGGGTGGCGCACCAGCGCCGCACCCGCCCGCGTGCCCGCGCCCGGCACGACGTTGAGAATGCCGGGCGGAAAGCCCGCCTCGGCCGCCAGCTCGCCCAGCAGGAGGGCCGTGAGGGGCGTCTCCATGGCGGGTTTGAGCACCACGGCGTTCCCGCAGGCCAGGGCGGGCGCAACCTTCCAGGTGGCGAGCGAGAGCGGGAAGTTCCACGGCACGATGCACCCCACCACGCCCACGGGCTCGCGCAGGGTGTAGTTCAGGAACGGTCCCTTCACCGGAATGGTCTCGCCCTGGATCTTGTCGGCCAGCCCCGCGAAGTAGCGGAAGTTCTCCACCACGCTGGGCACGTCCACGTGACGCGACTCGAAGATGGGTTTGCCATTGTCGCGGGTCTCGGTCTCGGCGATGACTTGGGCGTCGCGCTCGATCAGGTCGGCCAGTCGCCAGAGCAGCCGCGCGCGCCGGTGGGCGTCGGTGCGCCGCCACGCCTTCGACGCGAGCGCCGCGCGCGCCGATTCCACCGCCCGCCCCACATCCTCCGCGGCCGCCTCCGCGACCTCGGCGAGGGGTTCGCCGGTCGCGGGGTTGGTGGTGGCGAAAGTGGCGCCGGAGGCCGACGGCACCATCGCGTTGTCGATCCAGAGACCGCGCGCGGGGACGTCGCTCATGGGACCCCTCCGATGTCGGCGGAGCCCGCCTCCTCGGGCCCGGACGCCCCCCCGGGGCGGCGGGAGCCGCGTTCACGGGTGAGCGCGCCGCGCCCCTGTCGGTGCTCGGGCGGATTCATCCACGGACTGCTGGGCATCGACCTACCTGCCTTGGAATTCGGCGCGCCGCTTTTCGACGTAGGCCGCGATGCCCTCCGTCGCGTCCCGGCTCTGGAAGAGCTGCTGCTGGAGCTCGCGTTCGACGGCGAGGCCGGTCTCGAAGGGGATCTCGGCGCCGGTCTGCACCGACCGCTTAATGAGCCCCACGGCCTTGGACGCCCTGCCGGGCGGAGTGAATCCCTGCGCGAACGCCAGCGCCTTGTCCATGAATTCCGCGCCGGAGTCCGCCTCGATCACGCGGTTCACGATGCCGTGATCGGCGGCTTCGCCGAAGTCGAAGAGCCGTCCCGTGGTCATCATCTCGATGGAACGCGACTTGCCGACCAGGCGCGCGAGCCGCTGGGTGCCTCCCGTGCCGGGCAACACGCCCAGGTTGATCTCGGGAAGGCCGACGCGCGACCCGCCGGCGCGCGCGACCCGCAGGTCGCAGGCCATCGCGATCTCGAGGCCGCCACCGACGGTGTGTCCGTTGAGCGCGGCGATGGTGAGCTTGGGGGTGTGCTCGAGGCGGTTGAGGGTCTCGTTGGCGTGCAGGCAGAAGAAGTACTTGAAGGTCGGCGTCACCTCGTTCAGCATCTGGATGCTCGCGCCGGCGCTGAAGAACTTCTCGCCCTTGCCGGTCAGCACGATGACGTGCGCGTCCTCGTCCATGCGCGCGCGCAGGATGCAGGCATCGAGCTGGCGCATCATCTCGTAGGTGTAGGTGTTGGCCGGGGGATCGTCGAGGGTGAGAATGCAAACGCCCTTCCGGACCTCGTAGTGGACCAGAGTCTGGTCGGTCATTCGGGTTGCTCCGTGATGGATGGTGGCCTGGGTGATGGAATGGACCGGGTTCGGCGCCGACCCCCATGCGGTGGGACGGTCGAACGCACCATTATAGTGTAGCCGTCCGGGTCCGGGGACCCATGCGCCCGAGGGAGTTCGTCCACGGGCGCCTGGGCTTCCGGATCCGCTCGGAGGACCGAGGACGAAGCTCGGCGCCGCGTCCGCCAAGCCCGTCGTCCCGCACCTCATCGTCCCACCCCCGGCGCTCGCGAAGGCCGCTGTGTCGGCGCGCGGCGGGGCGACCGCGGGTGCCGGCCGCAACTCGCGCTCGCGGCCCGCCGTTCCTCAACGCGACGGCCCGACCGGACGTCCGGGGGTCCAGGGCGCGCCGGCGGCGGCGAGCGCCTCCTCCAGCTCGACCAGGTCCCCGCCGATGATCCCGGCCAAGTCCCGCTCCACCGCCTCCAAATCCGCGTCGGCGATCTCGATGTTGCGCCGCTGGGTCGCGGTCGGGGGCTGTCGCGTCTGCCAGTGACCACTGGCGACGTTGCCCACGCGACTGGAGACGGAGGGTACGCTCGGTTCGTTCAGCGAGCCGCGCAGGCCGTCGCCCTGAAGTCGCAGGCGGATGCCGGCGAACGCCTGCTCGACGTCGTCGATGCGGCCAAAGAGTTCCGTGCCCGCGGAGGGCGTGCGTAGCAGGGCGGCGCGCATGTAGGCCAGCCGCTCCGCGTGCCTCCCCAGCTCGGAGCGGGCGACCCCGATGCGCCGCCGCAGCTCGCTCACCCGCCGTTGGAAGGCCGCCACGGCCACGAAATCGGTGCCGGCGGGCGCGCTCGGGACCGGCTTCACTCGGAAGTTTCGCGCCTGGCCCACCTCCTGAACGCCACCGGCGGTCACGAGCACCAGCCGCGCCGAATAGGTGCCCGGGGGCGCCAACGGCCCCACGGGATCGGAAGCCCACGGGGGGATGAAGCCGGGGGTGGAGAGGTCGATGGGGTCGGGGGCGGGAAGCCGCAGGTCCCACGTGACCCGGTGGAGCCCCGCACGCGCCGGACCCTCGACCCAGCGAACCGGCTCGCCATCGGCGTTCGACACCCGCACCAGTGCCTTGGGTCCGCTCTCGGCGGCCTCGGCGCGCAGGGTCTCGTAGCCGGGGAAGGGCACGTCGGCCGCCTCGGCGCGCAGCTCGCGCTCGCGCTCTTCGCGTCGCACCTCGGCGGTCGGGGGCACCTCGGGAAGGAGGTAGGTGAGCGTCGCCCCGAACGGTGGGTTGGGTGCCGCGTAGGCGTCGCTCCCGAGCGTCGGGCGCCCGGGAGCCTGGTTGGGAACGCTGGGGATGTACCACCAGGCGTCCCGCACCGGCCATACGCCCGCGCCATCCTCCGACGCCAAGGCTCCACCCGCGATCTCGCGCAGCGGGTCGTAGTCGTCCAGCACGTAGAAGCCCCGGCCGAAGGTGGCGCCCACGAGGTCTCCGTCCCGCCGCTGCAGCTTCAGGTCGCGAAAGGCGATGGTGGGCGCGCCCGGCAGGCGATGCCAGTTCGCGCCTCCGTTGGGCGAGAAGTAGAGCCCCCACTCGGCGGCGATGAAGAGCAGATCCTCATTCTCGTGGTCCTGCTGGATCGCCCACACGATGGTCCCGTCCTCGAGGTCGCCCGAGATGGACGACCAGCTCCCTCCGTTGTCGTCGCTCCGGAAGACGTAGGGCGCGTAGTCGCCGGTCTTGTGCGCGTCGGCCACCGCGAACACCGTGGCGGGATCGTGCTGGCTCGCCTCCACGTCGTTGATGAACGAGCGCTCCGGGACCCCGGGTAGCACCGCCGCCTCGGTCCAGCTCCCGCCCGCGTCCGAGCTGAAGTGGATCAGACCGTCGTCGGTGCCGACGTACAGCGCGTCCTCGCGCACGGGACTCTCGCTGATCGCCGTGATGGTGGAGTACATCGACATCGCGCCATTGTCGTGGAGCGCGTCGAGCTCCCAAACCCGGCCCATGAACGGCAGCTCGTAACGGTTGGTGTTGGTGGTCAGGTCTCCGCTGACGGCCCTCCACGAATCGCCGCGGTCGTCGCTCCTCCAGAGGCGCTGGGACGCGAAGTACAGGCGGCTCGAGGCATGGGGGCTCACCAGGATGGGGGAGTCCCAGTTCCAGCGCTCCGGTGGATCTCCGGCTTCCGGCTGGGGCTGGATCTGGATGGCCTCGTCGCTCCGGCGGTCGACCCGGTAGAGATTCCCCACCTGCGTCATCAGATAGAGGATGTCCGGGTCGGACGGATCGAACTGCACGCCGTAGCCGTCCGCGCCCATTGGGAAGTACCAATCGGAGTTGCGCACGCCCTCGACGGTGGTGGTGCGCGAGGGCCCCCAGAGCGTGCCGAGGTCCTGCGCCCCGCCCAGGATCTCGAAGAAGGGCTCGCGGCTGGAGAGGGCGACCTTGTAGAACTGCGCGATGGGCATGTTGGGGAAGTGCCGCCACGTGGCCCCTTCGTCGAAGGTCTCGTAAAGTCCGGCGTCGCTGCCCGCCAGCATGTGCCGGGTGTCGTCGGGGTCGAACCAGAGGGCGTGGTTGTCGGAGTGTTTTTCGCGGCCGGTGCCCAAGGTCGCGAACGTGGCCCCGCCGTCGCGCGTGATCTGGAAGAACACGTCCATCTGGATCACCACGTCCGCATCCGTCGGCGAGGCTTCAATCTCCTGGTAGTAGTGCGGACCTGTGCCGCCGGAAATGTAGGAGTTGCGCCTCTCCCAGCTCTCGCCCCGGTCGCGCGAGCGATAGAATCCGCGCTCCTCGTCGTTGGCCTCTATGGTGGCGTAGACGATTTCCGGATCGGCCGGCGTGACCGCGAGGCCGATCTTGCCCATGTCGCCCGTCGGGAGCCCGCGCGTCACTTCGCGCCAGCTCGCCCCGCCGTCCGTGGACTTGTGGATGCCCGACGACGGACCGCCCGCCATGTAGCCCCAAACGTGGCGTCGGCGCTGGAAGGCGGCGGCGTACACGACGTCCGGGTCGTCGGGCGCGAACTCCAGATCGGTGACGCCGGTGTGTTCGTCGATGGCGAGAACCTGCGTCCACGTCTGGCCGCCGTCGGTGGTGCGGAACACCCCCCGCTCCCCCCCGGCCGACCAGAGCGGCCCCTCGGCCGCCACCAGCAGCGTGTTCCCGTCGTCGGGATGGATGAGGATCCTGCCGATGTGCTCGCTGTCCGGGAGCCCCATCCGTTCCCAGCTTCCGCCCCCGTCGCGGCTTCGGTACACCCCGGAGCCCCACGCCACGTGTCGGCCGCTGACGTTTTCTCCGGTACCCACCCACACCACCTCGGGGTTGCCGGGATCGAGGGCGATGTCGCCGATGGAGTAGGATGGCTGGTCGTCGAACACGGGCGTCCACGTGACCCCGGCGTTCGTGGTCTTCCACACCCCGCCGGATCCGACCGCCACGTACCACACGGACCGGTCGACGGGGTGGACCTCGATGTCGGCGATGCGTCCCCCCGCCACGGCCGGCCCGATCTCCCGCAGGGAAAGGTCGGATAAGGCGTCGGCGACGGAGACTTGGGCGCTGGCCGAGTATGGAAGCGCGCACGCCAGGAGGGCGAGGAGGGTGAGCGGGCGTCGGACGGTGCGGGCGATGTCGGGCATGGCGTCTTTCGGGGAGGACGGGGACGGGGCGTCGGCGAGGTCGTCGGAAGTGGCGCCGAGCGAAACCGGAACCTGTCGGGCATCACCCGGGATTCGCAACATCCGCCACGGCAGCTGAGCCTGAGCGCGCCTCCTCCCACCTTGACGACGCGCCACCAGGTGGGTCCATTCCGTACTTGGCGTTACGGTCCGTGATGGACGTGGTGGAGCGGCCCCTTTCTGGATCATTGATGACCCAGCGTTCGACGCGCGTCCCGTCGCTCGCTCCGCCGAGCTTCGCTTTCGGGCTGGCGACCCACCTCTCGCTGGCCTTGGGCACCGTCGGAGCCGCGACCCCGTGGATCATCCTCTCCGGCCTTGCGATGGGGGCCGTCGAGGCCCAGTTCGGCCGATCGCGCCGGCGCGGGAGCCGCGCCGCCCCGGCGGTCCGTGGACGAACTCACCCCGACATTCGAGTCGCGTCGCATCCGCGCCGGACCGTCGTGATCGACGTTGGTCTTCGGCCCACGGATTCCCATCGGGAACGGCGCGCGCCCATGGGGGAATTACATTGGGAGGCGAAGGACCGCGCGGGTTGCGGAGGACGGCAACGGGAGGAGGGCCAATTCTGGTGAAGATGTCCACGCGTATCGCGGCCGGTGGGATCCTCGTCGCGGTCGGGGCCGGTTCCGGTTTCCTCGGTGGCGACGCGCCACAGGACTCCGAGTCCCGCGCGCCGGTCGTCGTTGTTCCCGTCACCGGCGTCATCGAGCTCGGTCTGGCGCCGTCCATCGAGCGGGCCATCCGCGAGGCCGAGGCGGAGGGCGCCCTCGCCGTGGTCCTCGATATCGACACTCCGGGGGGGCGCGTGGACGCCGCCGAACGCATCGGCGACGCCATCGCCGACGCCGGCGTTCCCGTGTACGCCTACGTCAATCGCCGCGCTCTTTCCGCCGGAGCGCTGATTTCCCTCGCCACCAACGGGATCTTCATGCGTCCCGGATCGGTGATCGGCGCCGCGACCCCCGTGGACGGCACCGGCGAGAAGGCCAGCGAGAAGATCGTTTCGGCCATGCGGAGCGAAATGCGCGCGCTGGCCGAGGCGGCGGAGCTCGATCCGGCGGTCGCCGAAGCCATGGTCGACGAAGCCACCGTCATTCCCGGCGTCGTGGAGGAGGGGCAGCTGCTCACCCTCACGACCGAGGAGGCCGTGGCGCTCGGCTACGCGCGCGAGGTGGAGGATCTCGACGGAGTGCTGGAAATCGCCGGAGCGCCTGGCGCTCCGCTCCGCACGCACGAGATCAACTGGTCCGAGCGACTCGTGCGCTTCCTCTCGCACCCGACGGTGGCCCCCTTCCTGCTTTCGTTGGGGTTCCTCGGGCTCATCATCGAAATCCGATCCCCCGGCTTGGGCGCTCCGGGGCTGGTGGGAGTCCTCTGCCTGTCGGCGTACTTCGGCTCGCACGTCATCGTGGGGCTGGCCGGGTGGACCGATCTACTCATCGTTGGAGGCGGCGTCGGGCTCCTCGCCGTCGAAGCCCTCCTGATCCCCGGCTTCGGCATCTTCGGCCTGCTCGGCATCGCCGCCATCGTGGGCGGCGTGTTCATGAGCATGCTCGGCGGCCTGCCAACGGCCGCGGACTTCTCCCAAGCCGGCACGGTCGTCTCGCTCAGCCTCGTCATCATTCTGGTGACCTCCTGGGCCCTGCTGCGACGTTTGCCGCGCAGCCGCCACATCGCGCGCTCCGGCCTCCTGCTCCAGGACGCCACCGACCGCGAGCATGGCTTCGAGTCCGCGCGCCGACGCGAGGATCTGATTGGATCCGAAGGTGTGGCGCTGACGGACCTGCGCCCCGCCGGCACCGGCCTGTTCGGCGACGAGCGGGTGGACGTGGTCGCCGACTCGGAGTTCATTTCCGAAGGCGAAGCCATCCGCGTGCTGAGCGCCGAAGGCTACAGGTGCGTGGTCAGACCCGTCCGGAAGCGTGGTTCCCCCGCCCCCGCGCCCACCGCGCGGTCGGACGCCACCCAGGCCGACCCGTGAACGTCCGGGTGCGGGCCCGCGCGGTTTGGCGGCGCGCACCCGAGTCTCTCGTCCATCCCGCGTCGGCGGCGCGACCGCCGGCGGCCTCCGCGTTCCTCGCCCCACACGGATGACACCCAATGGAAGCCTTCGCATCATTCATCGTCCCCGTCCTCCTCGTCATCCTGGTCCTCACGGTGCTGTGGGCGGTCCCCGTGCGCCTGTGGATCGAGGCCATCTCGGCCGGCGTTCGACTGGGCATCACCTACCTGATCGGCATGCGACTGCGCAAGGTGCCCCCGCCCGCGGTGGTGCGGCCGCTCATTTGGGCCACCAAGGCCGGGCTCCTCATCCGCATCGCGGACCTCGAGGCCCACTACCTCGCCGGAGGACGGGTGGACCGCGTGGTGACGGCGCTCATCAGCGCCGACAAGGCCAACATCGAACTCTCCTTCAACCAGGCCGCGGCCATCGACTTGGCGGGCCGCGACGTGTTCGAGGCCGTGCAGGTCTCCGTGAATCCCAAGGTCATCACCACGCCCCGCGTGGCCGCGATGGCGCGCGACGGCATTCAGCTGATCGCCGTGGCGCGCGTGACCGTGCGCGCCAACATCAACCGCCTGGTGGGTGGCGCCGGCGAGGAAACCATCGTCGCGCGCGTCGGGGAGGGCATCGTCTCGAGCATTGGCTCGTCCGACACGCACCAGGCGGTGCTGGAAAACCCGGACAGCATATCCAAGGCGGTGCTGGCCAAGGGTCTCGACTCGGGGACCGCCTTCGAAATCCTTTCGATCGACATCGCGGACGTCGATGTGGGCAAGAACATCGGCGCCGAGCTTCAGACCGACCAGGCCGAGGCCGACAAGCGCGTCGCCCAAGCTCGGGCGGAGGAGCGGCGAGCCATGGCGGTCGCCTCCGAGCAGGAAATGGTCGCCAAGGTGCAGGAGATGCGCGCCAACCTGGTGGAGGCCGAGGCGCAGGTTCCCCTCGCCATGGCCGACGCCTTCCGGAACGGCAATCTGGGCGTGATGGACTACGTGCGGTACCGCAACGTTCAGGCGGACACGGCCATGCGCAACTCCATCGCGGGCGACGACGAGGGCTCGTCGGGCGAGCCGCTGGCGTAGCGCGGGCGGGGACGGCGGATGCGATGCGCGCTCGAAGCGGTTGAAGGGATGGCTCGCGGAGGGAGGCGGCCAATGAGCCGCGGCTCGAAGGGAAGTGAGGTCGGGTGAGCACGGGGCTCCTTCTCTTTCTGATCTTCATGGCGCTGTCCATCATCGACAGCGTCGCGAGGGCGCGCCGCGGCCAACAAGCGGGGGAGCTTCCCCCCGAGGGCGAGGACGAGGAGGCGTGGCGCGCGCGACCCGGGTCGGTTCCGGACGAGGAGGACCCGGCCGCGAAAGAGGAGCCGAACAAGGCCCTCGGCGAGCTTCTGGGCTTGGAGAAGCTCATGGGCCCGGGGTATCTCGAGAAGCTGATGGGACCCGGCGTTGCCGGCGCGACGCCGGACGAGGCGGACGCGACGGAGGAGCTCGCCGTCGCCCCACCGTCGAAGGCGGACCAACGACGTCGGACCTCGCTCGGAGGAGAGGACCGGGTTGGCCGTGGACATGCGCCGGACCCGACCACGTCGGACGAGCAACGGCGACGCTCGCTCGGCCGCGACCGGCGCAGGGCAATCGCGCGCGCGCGCCGGACCGCGGACCAGGAGCGTCGCCGAAGCGAGGCCGGCCGGCGGACGCCACGGGTCGATCCACGGGAAGACGACCGGCGACGGTCGATCCCGGAGAAGGCCGATTCGCACCCGGCTCCCCTGGCCCGTGAACCCGCACCCGCGAGGGACTCGGCTCTCCGGCAACGGCCTCGACTCGAACCTGCCGCCACCGCCGCGGCCCCAGGCGAGCGCGACCCCCGCCCAGCCTCCAGGAGCAGGGGCAACCACGTCTACCGCGAGCTCTTCGGGGACGGTGGTCGCGATTCGTTGCGGCGGGCGTTCGTCCTCAAGGAGATTCTGGACGCTCCCGCCGCCGAGCGTCCGCCGGACCGACGCGAGGCGCGCTGAATCAGTCTCGGTTGCTCGCTCATCCGCCGACGCTCATCCGACCGGCTTGGAGGGGCCCCCGTCGCGTCCCCGCGGTCCGGGCGGGCGCTTCCGGTGACCGACTTGGCGTCCGGCGGGTCTCTCTAGCAGTCCGTGGATGAATCCGCCGAGCACCGAGAGCGGCGTTGCGCCGGGCTACCGCCAGAGGTGGTCCGGCGGCCCGCGCGGGCCCGGCGGAGACGACGGGTGGGGGTCGGCGCGGCCCTACATCTCCCCGCGCGCCATGCGCCTTAGCACCGTGTGCAGGATTCCGGCGTTCCGGTAGTACTCGACGTCCACCGGGGAATCCAGTCGCGCGACCGCCTCGAACGACACCTCGGTGCCGTCCTCGCGCCGCGCCGTGACGGTGAGCCACTCGCCCACGTCGACGCCGTCGGCGATGCCCGACACGCGGAAGGTCTCGCGGCCGGTGAGCCCCAGCGCCGCCACGCCCTCGCCCTCCCGGAACTGGAGGGGGAGCACGCCCATGCCCACGAGATTCGAACGGTGGATGCGCTCGTAGCCTTCGGCGATCACCGCGCGCACGCCGAGCAGGATGGTCCCCTTGGCGGCCCAATCCCGCGAGCTGCCCGTGCCGTATTCCTTCCCGGCCAGCACCACCAGCGGGGTCCCGTCCTCCCGGTATCGCGTCGCGGCGTCGAAGATCGACATCACCTCGCCCGTGGGATGATGCACCGTGTACCCGCCCTCGGTGTCGTCGAGCAGCAGATTGCGGATGCGCACGTTGGCGAAAGTGCCGCGCATCATCACTTCGTGGTTGCCGCGACGGGCGCCAAAGGTATTGAACTCCCAAGGCCTTACCCCGGCTTCCCGCAGGAATCGACCCGCGGTGCCGTCCTTGGGTATGGCCCCGGCCGGCGAAATGTGGTCGGTCGTGGTGGTGTCGCCGAGGACGGCCAGCACGCGCGCCCCCTCGATGTCCGCGAGCGGTGACGGTCGCGTGCCCATCCCCACGAAGAAGGGCGGCTCGCGGATGTAGGTCGAGGCCGGATCCCAGTCGTAGAGCCCACTCGAGTCGGCCTGCCCGAGCGACTTCCACAGGTCGTCGCCCTCGAAGACTTCCGCGTAGCGGCTCTCGTACATCTCCGGCCGGAGCGCGCTCTGGACGGTGTCGCGGATCTCCTCCGGACCGGGCCAGATGTCGGCGAGGAAGACGGGCTTCCCGTCGGCCGCGGTGCCGAGGGGCTCCTCCCCGAAGTCGATGTCGATTCGGCCCGCGAGCGCGAACGCGACCACCAGGATGGGCGACGCCAGGTAGTTTCCGCGAATCTGTTGGTGGATGCGGGCCTCGAAGTTGCGATTGCCGCTGAGAGCCGAGGTCACGACCAGCCCTTGGTGCTCCACCGCCGCGACGATCGGCTCGGGGAGTGGTCCGCTGTTGCCGATGCAGGTGGTGCAGCCGTACCCGACCACGTTGAAGCCCAGCGCGTCCAGATGGTGGGTGAGATCGGCGGCGTCCAGGTAGTCGCTCACCACCTTCGACCCGGGCGCCATGCTGGTCTTGACCCAGTGGGGCACGCGGAGACCGCGCGCCACCGCGTTCCGGGCCAGGAGTCCGGCACCGACCATCACGGATGGATTGGAGGTGTTGGTGCAGCTGGTGATGGCGGCGATGACCAGGGTGCCGTCCGTAATCCGGGCGGAGCCGGTTTCGAGCTCCACCTCGACCGCGCGTCGATCCCCGTTCGCGGAGACCGCCCCGCCGCCGCCGGAACCCCCGCGCCCAACCTTGGGACGCAGACCCGGCAGGTCGCGCCGGAAGCTGGTGCTCAGCCCGGTGAGCGCGATCCGGTCCTGTGGCCGCTTCGGCCCCGCCACCGAGGGCTCCACCTCGGAGAGATCGATCTCGAGGCGGACGGTGTAGTCGGGGTCCGGAGTCTCGTCGGTGCGGAAGAGCTCCTGGGCCTTGGCGTAGCGCTCCACCCGCTCCACGACCGCGCCGGGACGCCCGGTGCCGCGCAGGTACTCGAGCGTGCCGTCGTCAATGGGGAAGAAGCCGATCGTGGCTCCGTATTCGGGCGACATGTTGGCGATGGTGGCGCGGTCGGCCAGCGACAAGTTCGACAGGCCCGGGCCGAAGTACTCGACGAAGCGGCCCACCACGCCGAACGCGCGCAGCCGCTCGGTGACCGCCAACACCAGGTCGGTGGCCGTGGCGCCCTCCCCCAGTGCCCCGG
The DNA here is from genome assembly GCA_965221265.1 of Longimicrobiales bacterium. Lineage (GTDB taxonomy): Bacteria > Gemmatimonadota > Gemmatimonadetes > Longimicrobiales > Gaopeijiaceae > BD2-11. The sequence continues at coordinate 2,722,376 of OZ244873.1, forward strand.
TGAACTTCACCCCGACCACCTCGGGCAGGAGCATGTGGTAGGGCTGCCCCAGCAGCACCGCCTCCGCCTCGATTCCGCCGACCCCCCACCCCACGACCCCGAGCCCGTTGATCATGGTGGTGTGCGAATCCGTTCCCACCAGGGTGTCGGGACAGACCACCCAGGCGTCGCCCCGGGCGCGCCGCTCCACCACCGAGGCGAGGTACTCCAGGTTGACCTGGTGCACGATGCCCGTTCCCGGCGGCACCACGCGGAAGTTGCGGAACGCGCCCTGGGCCCAGCGCAACAGGGCGTAGCGCTCCCGGTTGCGCTCCATCTCGCGTTCGACGTTCCTGCGGTACGCCGTGTCCGATCCGAAGTAGTCCACCTGCACCGAGTGGTCGATCACGAGGTCGGCGGGCACCACCGGGTTGATGCGCTCGGGGTCGCCGCCCATGGCCGCGAGACCGGACCTCATGGCCGCCAGGTCGACCACGGCGGGGACGCCGGTGAAGTCCTGCAGCACCACCCGGGTGGGCAGGAATGGCAGGTTGGCGCCCGCGTTGGTGGGACTCCATGCCGCCACCGCCCGCACGTCCTCCTCGCTCACGTGTCCTCCCCCCGCGTTTCGGAGGCTGTTCTCCAACAGGACGCGGATGGAGAAGGGAAGACGGTCGAGGCGGGCGACGCCCTGCTCCTCGAGCGCCGGCAGCCGGTGAAACGAGGCGTCGCCCTCGCTCAGCCTGAGGGTGGCGAGCGCGCCGAAGGCGTTCTTGGTCGATGGTTTCACGGAGCTCGTCCCCATGTCCTGGATCCGGTGTGATCGCGCCCTGGGCGGCGCGCCTCGTCCGTAACCTAACATGCCGCCGCGCCGATGGCGCGCGCGGTTTCGCCGCGGTGGTCGGGAATCGCCCGAGCGACCGTGGGCGACGGCGAGGCGCGGCGGGTGCGCACCTCCGGCCACGATCAGCCTGGCTCCCGGAGATCGCGGTGACCAAAGCCGCGGGGACCACCACCGCGCTCCGCGCACCCCGCCGGAGTACGGTCCCGGTCGTCGCGCCATTTGCCGGCGGGATGCGAATTCGTAGCTTAGTCGGCCCGACCTTGCCGGGATGGCGGAACAGGTAGACGCGAAGGTCTCAAAAACCTTTGCCCCTTGGGGCGTGTGGGTTCGAGTCCCACTCCCGGCACTCGCACCACCACAAGCCGGTCCCGCATCGCGGGAGCGCGTCCCGCGTCGGCGCCCGCGGGCTGCCAAGGCGCCCGATCGGACGCGCGCCTCGACCTCTTTACGCCGCGCACGGGGGAAGCGCCGCATGCCCACCGACACCGCCAACCGGCTTGCGCGCGCGCGCACCGGAGGCGCCACGGCGCCGCTGGCTTGGTTCGTCGAGGCCCTGGGCCGCACCTGGCGCATCGAGGTCGCCGAGGGCCGCGAGCACCTGGACGCTCTGCGCGCCGGCGGCCCACCCGCCATCCTCGCCCTCTGGCACGACCAAATCGTTCCCGGGGCCTACTTCACGGGGGCGCACCTGGCGCGCGCGAGCGGCGTCGACGTTACCGCGCTGACCAGCCGATCGGGCGACGGCGAGCTGGTGGCCCGGGTCATGCGCCGATGGGGCGCGCGCGTGGTGCGCGGCTCGTCGAGCACCGGCGGAACGAGGGCGATGTGGCGGCTCCGCGACACGATCCGGCGCCATGGCTCCTCCCCCATCGTGGTTCCCGACGGCCCGCGCGGTCCCGCGCGACGCCTGAAGCGCGGACTCCTCGTGCTCGCCCGCGCCTCCCGCGCGCCCATCCTGGCCATGGGGTTCGCATCCGACCGCCACTGGCGGCTCAACTCCTGGGACCAAACGACCATCCCCAAGCCGTTCGCCCGGGTGCGCGTGTGCGTGCGTCGCTTCGAGGCGGATCGGCTTGCCGGGGAAGGCCGCGACCAGGGCGCGGACGAGCGGGCGCGGGCGCGGCTCGAGGTCCTGCTCAACGACGTGACCGACCGGGCCGCCCGGGCCGCGGCCTCCGGTTCGTGAACCCACCGGAGCGTGGCCGGGTCCGCGATCCCTTGCCATCGCCGCCACAATGGTAGATGCTTTCCACGCCGCCGGGCTCGGGGTGCGCGGATGCTCGCCGCCAACGTCGCAACGGTCCGACGGCACGCCCCGTTCCACCGTTGCAAGGCCCTCACGAAACCATGCGCGCATCCTCCGAGGTTCCGTCCTCCCGAGCCGAGCGCTGGCTCGCGGGAGTGGCGCGCGCGGGTCGCACCACCCTCGTCCACGCGGGTGAGCTGGCGTTTCTCCTGCGCGACATCGGCGTCGCCCTGGCGACCCTGCGCGTCGCACCCCGCGCGATTCTGCGCCAGATGTACGTGATGGGGGTCGAGAGCCTCCCGATCGTGATCCTGACGGCGGTGCTCGCCGGCATCGTCACCAGCCAACAGGGCGGCTACCAGTTCACCGGCGCCATCCCGCTCTACGTCCTGGGCAGCGTCGTTGCGGAGTCGGTGGTGCTGGAGATGGGACCGGTGCTGACCGCGATCGTCCTGGTGGGACGGGTCGGCGCCCGCATCACCGCCGAACTGGGGACCATGAAGGTGTCCGAGCAGATCGACGCCTTCCACAGCGTGGGTCGCGACCCCATACCCATCCTCGCCGCCCCCCGCGTGGTGGCCGGCGTCGTCGTGTTGCCGGCGCTGGTGGCGATCGCGAACCTGGTCGGCATACTCGCGGGCATGGTGTCCGCCCAGATGACGGTCGGGCTCGGTCCCAACAGCTTCCTCTACGGAGCCCGCCTGTACTGGAACTCGTGGGATCTCTTCTACTCGCTCACGAAGGCGGTGGTGTTCGGGTTCACCATTCCCGTCATCGCGATCCACATGGGGCTGCGCACCGAGGGTGGCGCGGAGGGCGTGGGAAGAACCACGACCCAGGCGGTCATGTTCATGACGCTCGGGATCCTCATCATGGACGCGCTCTTCCCACCGCTGCTGCTGGACTGAGCGATGAGCGGAGAGGCGGCGATCCGGTATCGCGGGGTTCGGAAGGCGTACGACCTGCCCGTCCTGCGGGGCATCGACCTGAGCATCCGCCCCGGAGAGATGTTCGGCCTGTTCGGGGCTTCGGGCGCGGGCAAGAGCGTGCTCCTGAAGACCACCATCGGTCTCGTGGTGCCCGACCGGGGCGACGTGGAGGTCGACGGTCGGTCGGTGTTCTTCGCGGGCTCCGGGACGCTGCGCCGGATTCGCGACCGGGTCGGATACGTGTTCCAGCACGCGGCGCTCTTCGATTCCCTGAACGTCTTCGAGAACGTGGAGACCGGGCTCCCCCTGCGAAAGCTCCGCTCCATGGGTCGCCTTGGCGTCGCGCGCCGCGTGTGGGAAGCGCTGGAACGGGTATTGTTGGACCCTCGCGAGGTGATGAACAAGATTCCCTCCGAGCTCTCGGGAGGGATGAGAAAGCGGGTGGGTATCGCGCGCGCGATCGTGGGCGGCCCGGACATTCTGCTGTGGGACGAACCCACGACGGGCTTGGACCCGGTGAACACCGCCGGCGTCCAGCGGCAGATCCGGCGCCTTTCGCGTGAGCTGGACGTGACCTCCGTGATCGTGACGCACGACATCGAGGGAGGGCTTGAAATGTGTGATCGGGTCGCGATGCTCGAAGGCGGGCATCTGAGGTTTCTCGGTACGCCCACGGCGTTTCGGATGAGCACCGACCCGCTGGTCCGGGCATTCGTGGACAGGGCCGCCGCGGAGGCGGCCGTGGACTTGGTGGCGACGACATGAACGAAGCGGGAAGGGGCGACGCGGCTTCCGGGCCCTCGGACGCCGAGCTGACACACGCGATTCCACCACGGGCGCTGAAGAGCGAAGCCCGTGTCGGCGTCTTCATCCTCGCCGGGGCGCTGGCGGCGCTGGCGGCTCTCTTTCTGATGACCGATCCGTCCATGTTCCGGGGACGGTATTCCGTCCACGCCATCGTGGAGAACGCCGGCGGGCTGCGCCGGTCCGATCCCGTGCAGATGCTCGGCGTGAACATCGGCCGGGTGATGACCTTCGAGATGACGCCCGCGGGCGTGAACATCGAGCTCGAGATCGAGGGCGAATACTCGGTCCCCGCCGATTCCCGGGTTCGTCTGGTGGGGGTCGGGCTGCTCGGTGGCCGAACCGTGGAGGTTCTGCCGGGCCGGTCCCCCGTCATGGCGGAAGGCGGCGACATCCTCCAGGGAACCGTGTCCTCCGACGTCTTTGGAATCGTTTCGGAAATCGGCGACGAGGCCACCGAGATGATCCGGAGCGTGTCCGGTCTGCTGAACGAGCCCACGGTGGAGTCGGTTCACGCGAGCGCCCGCGAGCTGGAAGCCCTGCTCACCGATCTCGCGGTCATCGCGCGCGAGCAGCGGCGCGACTTCAGCCAACTCGTCCAGTCGCTCAACGACGCCGCGCGTTCGGTCGGCGGCACGGCGTCGTCCACGGCGCCCGTGCTCGAGCGCGCCGCCGCGCGGGCGGATTCGGCGCTGGCGGCCGTCAACCGGAACCTGGACGTCCTCGAACCCGCGGTGACCGACCTGCGTGTCATCCTGGCGCGCATGGAGCGCGGGGAGGGCACCCTGGGCAGGCTGTCCCGGGATGACTCCCTGTACGTCAACCTGACCGAGGCGGCGTCGAGTCTTCAGCTGCTATTGGACGACATCCGGGAGAACCCCGGAAGGTACATCAGCCTCTCGATCTTCTGACGGCCACCACAAGCCCGGGGGCTCCCGGACCCCACATGTATCGTACAGGATGGATACATGTGACCGGCAAGACGGGTCCCGCGAGGAACCGGGGCCCGCCCGCTCTCCCCGCCTTACGCCCTACCAGCCCGGAGCCAGGGTGAACCCCCAGTGCCAACCCTTGTCGGGCCGCTGGAAGGGGTAGGCGTAGTAGCTCTCCAGAATCATGAACCCGAGCAGGTTGGCCCGCGCGGACACGCCCGTGCTGAACACGGGGACCCGGTCCAGCGTCGTTCGGTCGAAGCGCAGGTCAACATCGCCGAAGTTGTTCCACGCGAGGCCCATGTCGGCGAACGTGACCAGCTCGATGGGCAGGAAGGGCAGATTGAGCAAGCCGAACTGGCTCACGCCCGTGAGCGGAACCCGCAGCTCCATGTTGAACACCTGCACGCGCTGACCGAACAGCTGACGGTATCTCTCGGACTCCGCGCACACCGCGGCCTGGACGCAGTTGGTGAAATCGAAGCTCTCCCTCGCGTAGCCGCGGATGAGGTTTTCGTACCCCAGGAAGATCTCGCGCAATCCGGACTGGCGCTCGTCGTCGGTGATCCCGTAGCGCCCGAAATGCAGCCCCCTGAACGCGACGGTCAACTCGCGCATCGGGTTGAAGTAGCGCCGGTAGTCGGCCGTCAGCGTCTGGAAGTCCGCCGTGCCGACCGTGTTCTCGAACTCGAAGCGGTAGCGCGCGCCACGCACCGGGGAAGTGAAGGCGGAATAGGAGTTGTCGCCCACCAGGGCGATCGAAACGTGCGCCATGTTGAGCGGTGGCTGCGGGTCCTCCAGCTCCCGCACGCGACGGTCCATCAGTCGCCCGAGCGGGTCGAAGAAGAGGTATTCCTCCTCCAGGTCGAACGAATAGCGGGTCACGCCGAATCGACTCTCCACCCGCTGCGTCGTGGAGAAGGGGTACGCGAGCATCCCGATCGCCGAATCGATGTAGATTCGCTCCCGCAGGGCCCGGTAGGCGGGCAATCCGTTGGCTGAACGCTCGAAGCTCGCCCACAGCAGCTGATAGGGTATTCGGCCCCCGGAGACGCCCCAGTTCCAGCGCCGCTTCATGTTCTGGTAGAGGAACTGCGCGCCCACGTCCTTGAAGGTCCCCTGAGCTTGGATGGCGGCCCCCAGGGTGCGGTCTCCCAGCATGTCGCTGAAGAACGCCGCGGCGCCACCCTGCAGGTTGTTCCCGTAGATGTCGCCCGCTCCGATGCCGATCATGGGTTGACCCACGTAGTCGAGCTTCAGACCCGGGTCGTACGTGGACGCCTCCTCCGACACGTAGGTGCCGACGGGAGGCAACCCGGTGAGCGGATCGGCCAGGTAGTTCGCCACCCGGCCTCTCACCAAGGGCACCGCGGGTGGGATCAGGCGGCCCTCGGCGACCTCCGCCGACTCGCTCGCCAGCTCCTGGGCGGCACCCGCCTCCTGCGAGGAGAGCGAGTAGATGTGGAACTCGAACTCGTCGAACACCGAATAGACCAGCGTGCCGGTCTCGGAGGCGACGCTCATGGCCGGTGAACCGCTCGTGATCCCGCTCACGGCGGTCGCGATGTTGGTCACGCGGTAGATCTCGCCCGTGGGAAGGTTCACGCGATAGATGTCGCTGAACCCGTCCTGGTCGGAAATGAAGTACAGGCCCTGGCCGTCCGGCGTGAACTGCGGGTTGAGGTGCTTGACGTCGTCGAACAGGTCGAGCGTGCGCACTTCGCGGGTCTCCATGTCGAGCAGCGCGATGCGCGGTCGGCTGAAGACCAGGTCGGTGAAGTCGGTCTCCGGTCCCCGGTCGGAGATGAAGGCGAGCGTCGAGCCATCCGGCGAGAACGCGGGCTGCATGTCTCCGTGCTTGTCGTTGGTCAGACGCGAAACCTGCTCGGTCTCGACGTCGATCATGAACAGGTCGGAGATTCCCCCGGACTGCCCCGCGAACACGATCGAGCGTCCGTCCGGCGACCAGGCCGGGTTGGAGATCGCGCCAATGTTGGAGGCCGCCACGTCGATGCGCTGTTCCACGTCGGAGTTGTCGACGTCCACGATGACCAGCTGGTTGTCGCCGTCGGCGATGGCCACGAAGACGAACAGCCGCCCATCGGGCGACCAGGAGCCCGAGGAGTCGAGGAAGCGGAGCGCGTCCATGTGCGCGTCCGAGGCGGCGCTGGACAGCTTGCGGATGATCCTCCCGGTGCGCGCGTCGGCCATGTACAGGTCCACCGAGAAGAGGTCCTTCTCCGAGATGAAGGCCACGTAGCGGCCGTCGGGGCTGACCGAGGGGGCCACGTTCTGGCTCCCCGCGCCCGTGGAGGGAGCGAGCAGCAGGGCGCCCACCTCGCCCGGGGCCAGGCGGCCCGCCATGAGCGGCCGGTACTCGTCCTCGATGGCCCGGTGCCATTCCGCCGAGACGGAGTCCTGGGTCTTGCCCAGCACGCTCACGATGGCGTTCTCCCACCCCGTCCGGAGGGAACGGCGGTACAGCTCGACCACGGCCTCATCGCCGTAGGTGCCGCCGACGTAGGTCCAGAACGCCTGACCGAAGCGATAGGGGAAGAAACGCCGTTCCCGCGTCATCTGTTCGAGCGTCGGCACATCGTCGCGCAGGAGGGCGTCGCGCAGCCACATGCCCGTGAGCGGGTCTTCGCGGCCAACCGAGAGGTATTCGGCCATGCCCTCCACGACCCAGAGCGGCAGCTGGGCCATGCCGCGCAGCCCGCCCCCGCTCCGCGATTGGGCGATGTTGTACTGGAAGGCGTGCACCAGCTCGTGCCCGAGGACGTGGTCGGTGTCGTGATAGGTGCCCGCCAGCGGCATGATGACTCGGTTCTTCAACGATTCGGTCACGCCCCCCGTGCCCTCGCCGATGAAACCAGCCAAGGTGTTGGTCTGCTGGAAGTCGGGATGATCGGCGTACAGGATGATCGGCTTGGGTCGCTCGAACTCGTGTTGAAACGTGCGCGCGAGGCGCTCGTACCAGCGCTCGGACATGCGGGCCGCGTCCTCGATGGCGACGGCGGCCTCGTTGTAGTAGTGGATGTCGAAATGCGGGGTCTTCATGACCCGGAAGTCGAAGGAGTCGTACTGCACCTTGTTTCGCCCGAAGTACTGGGCTTCGACGGGATCGGCCGGGAGCAGGACGGTCAACGCGGCGAGGACCGGAAGGATCCCGGCGCGGACGCGAGGCCGACCGTGGAGGGGACCGCCCAGGCGCCCGGAGCGGCGGGGCTTCGGTGCGGCCGGACGCTCCGGAGACGCCTTGGCGCCGTCGAGCCGAAGGACGGACCGCGGCCTGTGCGTGGCGCGCGGTTGCCGCGCCCCTCGAGCGCCGGGAGGAGAGTGTCCGGCGGCGGTTGTGTGGACGGCGGACGAGGAGTGGGATGTCATGGGCCTGACCTCGGCGGATGTCGTCGCGCAGCCGGATCCCGACTGAGGCGTGGGCGAGCGTGGCGGGCGATGGCGTCAGTACACGGCGCCTGGGGGTAAGGTCCGCGCTCGATTCGCGGCGCTTGGCCGTCGGCGGGCGTTGCGGTGGCGCGAGCGGGAGTCGAACTTACCGCGCGTGGCCGTGATCGCGCCACGAGACGTCCCGCCAACCCGGAGCATCGACATCGAATCCTCCCTCCTCGGGCCCGGCCCGAAACGAGCGCTCGCCGTCGCGGCCCGGACGGCCGCCGCCGTCCTATGGCTCGGCGTCGCGTGCGCGCCGGTCGGCGGACCTCCGGGGGCGGGAGATCCCGTGCCGGACGTGCGCGCGTCCAGGCTGGACGGCGGAGAGATGGCGCTTTCGGACCTGCGCGGCCAGGTGGTGCTGGTCAACCTGTGGGCCACCTGGTGCGCGCCCTGCCGGTTCGAGACGCCCTTCCTGCAAGGCCTGTACGAGGAGCATCGGGCGCGCGGCTTCGAGATCGTCGGCATCTCGGTGGACGACGCGGGCCTGGAGGACGTGGTGCGCGAGTTCGTCGGCGAGTTCGGCGTGACCTACACCATCCTGCACGACCCCGCAATGCGCTCCATGGACGCGTTCCAGGCTCTCGGCCTCCCGGCCACCTACCTGGTCGACCGGGAGGGGACCATCCGCTTGGCGCGCATCGGCCCGGTGTCCGAGGACGACCGCGACTTCCTCGACGCCCTCGAGGCGGCGTTGGCGGACGGTGGACAAGGCCCCCGGCGCACCGGCCGCACACCCGAGTCCTGCGTGACGCATGGGACGAGCCGTGCCGACGCCTCCTCTTCGGAGCCCCTTGCCCGGCCGCCCTCGCGCGCTCGGTGCTCGGCCGGACTCGCCCCGGGCGTGTTGGGGTGAACGAACTTCCCCTCGGTTTGGCGGACGCGGAGACCCCCGTCGCCCTCGTGGACTTGACCAGGGCGCGCGCGAACGCGGGCAAGGTGGCCGCGTACGCGGCGCGCCACGGGATCGCCTGGCGCCCGCACGTCAAGACCCACAAGAGCCTTGCCCTCGCGCGCATCCAGCTGGAGGCGGGCGCGCGCGGGCTCACCGTGGCCACGCCCCGCGAGGCGGAGGTCATGGCCCGCGTCTGCGACGACCTGCTGCTCGCCTATCCCCCCGTGGGGAAGAGAAAGCTCGCGCGCCTGATGGCGCTGCCGGAGAGGGTCGCCCTCACCGTGGCGCTGGATTCGGAGGTGGCGCTTTCCGGCTTGGCCGGCGCCGCGGGGGCGGCTCGGCGGACGGTCGGCGTGCTGGTTGAGGTGGACGTGGGGCTGGGGAGGACGGGCGTCGGAAGCGCGCGCGAGGCCGCCCGGCTTGGGAGGCTCGCGCGCGAGGCGGAGTACTTGGAGTATCGGGGCATCATGTTCTACCCGGGACACATCCGCACCCATGTGAACGAGCAGGAGCGGGCGATTGGCGCGCTGCGAGGATGGCTCGAGGCCTGCGTGGAGACGCTGACCGAGGTGGAGCTGGCGCCCGCGGTCGTGAGCGGCGGCTCGAGCCCCACCCTTTGGAACAGCCACCTGCTTCCGCCCCTGACCGAGGTCCGCGCGGGCACCATCATCTACAACGACCTCGACATGACCGGCATGGGCGTGGCTCGCGAGCGCGAGTGCGCCTACTCGATCCTCGCCACCGTGGTGAGCACGGCGGTCCCGGGGCGGGCGGTCGTGGACGCGGGCTCGAAGGCCCTTTCGAAGGAGCTGCACGACACCGCCGGCACCGGATACGCGGCGCTCGCCGGGCACCCCGGGGTGCGCGTGGTGGCCCTCTCCGAAGAGCACGGCGTGCTCGACCTCGAGGCCACGAGCTGGCGCCCCCGGGTGGGTGAGGTGGTGCGACTGCTGCCGAACCACGTGTGCGTCTCGGTGAATCTCCAGGACCGCGTCATCGCGCACGAGGGAGAGAACTGGGAAGAATGGCCCATCGAGGGCAGGGGGCGGGTGGAGCCCCCGAGTCAAACGGAATCCAACCTTGCGGCATCCATCCTTGCGGCATCCAACCACGGACTCTGAAGACCCCATGAGCAACACCACGGTACATACGGACGGCGCTCCCAAGGCCATCGGTCCCTACTCCCAGGCGATCGCGGCGGGAGGGTTTCTCTTCGCCTCCGGGCAGATCCCCCTGATCCCATCCACGGGCGAGCTGCTCGAGGGGGACATCCGGGAACAGACGGATCGGGTCCTGCGCAATCTGGCGGCCGTGCTGGAGGCCGGAGGCGCGTCCCTCTCCACGGTCGTCAAGACCACCGTCTTCCTGGCCGACATGGGGGAGTTCGCCGCCATGAACGCGGTCTACGCCGAGCATTTCGGCGACCATCGTCCGGCGCGCTCCACGGTGCAGGCGGGCGCGTTGCCAAGGAACGTGAGCGTCGAGATCGACGCCATCGCGCTGATTGGCTGACCGTCGCCTCGCGGGGTGGTGGCCGGCGCGGACTCGGCGCGCCAGGCAACGACCTCGCGGCCCAGCCTGGTCCCAAAGCGCCCCGAGCCGGGCCTGCCGGACGCCTAACCCGCGCCTCCCTCTGGCGGCGCGTTCCGGAATCCGACACCATTCAGAGGCGCGATGGCCCGATGGGGTACCGTGCCCGTGCCGGACACGGCTCCCGCGGCCCGCTTCCCTCTCCAGTGAGGTGACCTCCCATGAGTACCCGCGCCCTTAGGCGAATGGGAACGAGGTGGCTGGCGACATTCGCCGTCCTCTCGGTCCTCACGGCCTGCTCCATCCTCGACGGACCCACCGAGGTGCCCACCAGCGCCAGCATCGTCGTGGGTGGCGCCGGCCCCGGCCCGTTGACGTTGGTGACGTCCAACCAGTTCGTCTTCATCTTCGACAACTTCGGCAATCGCCGGGAGGAGATCTTCTCCGCGGACACATCCGTGGTGAACCCCGGGTACGAGGCGGACTTGGAGCTCGGCAGCGGGGCCCGCATCTTCGTGAGCGTGGGTCGGGCCGAGGAGTCGGAGGAGACGCCGCAGGTGACCATGCAGCTGTCCGTGCGAGGGGAGGCCATCTGCGCGGTGGAGGCGGTCCTGACGGACGTGAACCCCCAGGTGACCTGCACCTACACGTTCAACTAGCAGGCCGTGGATGAATCCGCCCGAGCACCGAGAGCGGCGTGGCGCCGGGCTGGCAAGGCGCTTTGAAGGCCGAATAGCAGAGCCATTGGGCCGAAAAGCAACGCCGAGCGCGGCGAACCAGCGCGGATGCCACGCCGCTCGAATGCCGGGGGGAGTTTGTCCACGGCCTGCTAGAGCCGTCGGTCCGCCCGAGGCTCGCCGCGCGAGCTACTCGCCGTAGGGAATCCAGATGTTCTTCACCTGCGTGGCGCGGCGCAGGAACTCCCGGCCCTCACCCTCCTCGGGGGTACGCCATCGTCGGGCGTGTCCGGCGTCCGCCCAAGTCTGCTTCATGTTTCCCGCGGAGAGGCGCTCGACCTCCTCGACCCCCGCGGGGGCGGCGAAATACCAGATCGCGTCCACGTCGTCGTGGGCGGCCAACACCGGAGCCAGCTCGGCGTGCTCGCCGGTCACCACGTTGACCACGCCGCCGGGCAGGTCGGAGGTGTCGAGCACTTGGCAGAAGTCCGTGGCGGGGAGCGGGTACGCTTCGGAGGGGACCGCCACAACGGCGTTGCCGGTGGCGATCACGGGCGCGACCAGCGAGACGAAGCCCAACAGCGGACTGCGCTCCGGACACACGACGCCGACCACGCCCAGGCTCTCGGGCATGGCCAGGGTGACGTTGCGGAAGGGCGTGGCGTGGACCCGCCCCTCCCACTTGTCGGCATGGGCCGCGTAGGTGAAGAGCCGCCGGATCGAGAGCTCGACCTCATCCGACGCGCGGGCGGCGCTCTCGCCGGTCAACAGCCGGATGCGCCCCGCGAACTCGGTCGCCCGCGCGGCGAGGTTCTCGGCGATGAAGTAGAGGATCTGCGCGCGATTGTGGGCCGTGCGCCCGACCCAGGAGCCCTCGGCGCGCCGGGCCGCCTCGACCGCGTCGCGTATGTCCTTGCGGTTGCCGCGCCCCAACTCGCCCACCGTCTCCCCGGAGGCCCCGCGCACGAACGTCGTGTACCCGCCGTCGGGCCGCGTCTGCCGCCCCCCGATGTACATCCGGGTGGTGCGGTCCACGGACGGGAGGACGGACGGGTCGGGCCCTAGGCCCTCCTCCCTCGCCGGCACGGGATCCACGCCGGAGGAAGCGTCCAACGATCCGGGGCGCGCGGATGCGGGGGATCCGTCCCCAAGACCTCGGCCATCGTCGCCCGCGACCGGATCGTCGAGCCCGGCCGGGCCACCACGGGATGCGTCGGCGGGCGCCGCGGGAGCGGGGTCGAGCACGGTGGACTGGTCGTGCTTCCCGTCGGAGGGGTCGACCCGCGCGCGCCACGCCGGCCGCAGGTACTCGCGGAGCCCTTCACGGCCACCCTCGCGCCCGAAGCCGCTCTCCCGGTACCCGCCGAACCCGGAAGCCGCGTCGAACACGTTGGTGCAGTTGACCCACACTGTGCCGGCCTTGACCTTCGGCGCGATATCCAAGGCCAGGTTGACGTTCTCGGTCCAGATGCTGGCCGCGAGGCCGTAACGGGTGTCGTTGGCGAGCCGAACCGACTCCTCCGGCGTGCGGAAGGTCATCATCACCACCACCGGCCCGAAGATCTCCACCCGCGCGATGGCGGAGGCGGGGGCCACCCCGGTGCAGAGCGTCGGCGGGTAGAACCATCCTTCCTCCGGCGTGCTCCACGACGGCTGCCAGACGCGCGCGCCGTCCCGCCGGCCATCGTCGACCAGGCGACGGATCTTGTCGAGCTGCGTCGGCGCGATGATGGCCCCCATGTCCACGGCCTTGTCCAGCGGGTCACCCATGCGCAGGGCCTCCATGCGCGCCTTGAGCTTCCGCTCCAACGCCTCCGCGACGCCCTCCTGAACCAGAATGCGCGACCCCGCGCAGCACACCTGTCCCTGGTTGAACCAGATGGCGTCCACGACTCCCTCGACCACGCCGTCCAAGTCGGCGTCCTCGTAGACCATGAAGGGCGACTTGCCTCCCAGCTCGAGCGCGAGACGCTTGCCGCTGCCCGCGGTCCTGACGCGTATGAGTCGTCCCACCTCCGTGGATCCCGTGAAGGCGATCTTGTCGACGCCCGGATGCGCCACCAGCGCCGCGCCGGTGCGGCCGTCCCCGGTCACCACGTTGACCACCCCGGGCGGGAGCCGGGTCTCGCGGCAGATTTCGGCGAAGAGGAGCGCGGTGAGCGGGGTGTACTCGGCGGGCTTGAGCACCACGGTGTTCCCGGTGGCCAGGGCGGGCGCGATCTTCCAGGCCAGCATCAGGAGCGGGAAGTTCCAGGGAATGATCTGTCCGGCCACGCCCACGGGCACCCGACCCGGCAGCTCGGAATCCATGAGCTGCGCCCATCCCGCGTGGTGTTGGAAGTGGCGCACCACCAAGGGGATGTCGATGTCGCGCGATTCGCGCACCGGTTTGCCGGTGTCGAGCGTCTCAAGAACGGAGAACAGGCGCGCGTGCCGGTGGATGCGGCGCGCCAGCGCGTAGAGGAAGCGGGCGCGCCCGTGCCCGCTCAAGCGAGACCATGGCCCCTGAGCCGCGCGGGCGGCGCGCACGGCCCGATCGACATCGTCAGCCCCCGCCTGCGCGACGCGCGCGAGGGTCGCCCCGTCCGCGGGGTTGACGGTGTCGAACCGTTCCGCGTCCGCGCCCTCGACCCATTGGCCCCCAATGAACAGGCCGAAACCGCGCCCGTGCTCCTCCAGCCACGCGTTGGCGCGCGCGGCGCTTTCGGGGGCGGGCCCGTACTCGAGTGTCTCGAAGATCTCGGAGAGTTGCGCCATCGCGTTTAGCGTGCGGCGCGGCCGCAACGCCGCTCGAATGCCGGGGGGAGTTTGTCCACGGCCGGCTAGCCCATGGGATGTCGATGGGTGGCCGAGTAGCGACCGGTGACGTGGTGCTCGAGCTGGCGTTCGATGTCGCCCAGCAAGGAGCTGGCGCCCATGCGGAAGAGGCCGGGCCGCATCCAGCTCGGCCCGAGCTCCTCGCGCATGAGCACCAACCAGTGCAGCGCCTGCTTGGCCGTGCCGATGCCCCCCGCGGGCTTGAAGCCCACGCGGTACCCGGTGCGCTCGCCGTAGGCGCGAATCTGCCGCGCCATGACGAGGCCCACGGGCGGGGTGGCGTTCAAGTGCTCCCGGCCCGTCGACGTCTTGATGAAGTCCGCCCCGGCCATCATGCACACCAGGCTGGCGCGGGCGACGTTGGTGAGGGTCGCGAGCTCGCCGGTGGCGAGGATGGTCTTGAGGTGCGCGTCGCCACACGCCTCGCGGAAGGCCCGCACCTCGTCGTGGAGGTCGCCCCAGCGGCCGCGCAACACGTGCTCGCGGCTGATGACGATGTCGATCTCCGACGCGCCCGCGGCCACGGCCGTCCGGATCTCGTCCAAGCGGGCGGGGAAGGGGGTCTGGCCGGCCGGAAAGCCCGCCGCCACCGAGGCCACCGGGATTCCGGACCCGGCGAGCGCCTCCACGGCCGTGGCCACCTTGTTCGGGTAGACGCACGCGGCCGCCACCTGGATGGGCAGGTCGGACGCGCCGAGGGCCTCCAGCAGGTCGGTCCGCACCGGATGCCGGGCTTTGCCGCACAGTCGGCGCACCCGCCCGGGGGTGTCGTCCCCGGCGAGCGTGGTCAGGTCGATGCAGGTGATCGCGCGCAACAGCCACGCGGCCTGCCACTCCCGCTTCACGCTCCTGCGTCCGGGCAGGGAGCGGGTGCGCCGTTCCGCCGCGCTCCGGTTGACCCCGACGTGGCGCAGCCAGTCCAATTCGAGCGGGGTGCCCGGATTCCACGGATCGAGGGCGGAGTTCACCGCCGGGTCCGACGGCCCCGGAAGGCCGTCCGCGGGCGGCTTCCGCCGGGCGCGGGGAGCGGGCGGTCGCCGCTCCCCGTCGGCGAGAACCGACGAACCGGCGGAGCTGATGTGTGCGGGCATTCTCCAAGTTATTCCCGAGGCGGGGTCGTCTGCCACCCGGGGCGGTTTCGGAACCGGCATGGGGGGGTGGCGGCGGGCGTCTCGGCACAACCAGGTTCGCGCCGCACCTCGGAGACGTGCGACCGCACCTCGCGACCCAATTGCGCGCGTCGGCGCCGAGAAGGGACGGTGAAGGGGCGGTCCCCTGTCCGGAGCGGGGCGACTATCCGTATCGTGGCGCGAGAGTTAGCTTTCCACAGAGGTTCCGCGCGCCGGAGCGGCCACGGGGGCGGGGGGGGTCTGGTGACCCCAGCGGTCTTCAAAACCGTCTAGCCCGGCTAGAACCCGGGTTGGTGAGTTCGATTCTCACACGCTCCCGCCACTCCGGGCTCCCGCGCGCGGCCAAGGCGATGAACCCCGGCCACGGGGCGCACATGACGCGGACACTCCCTCTGCTGCTCCTGATCGCCGCACAGTTGGCGACCGAGGCCTCCGGCCAGATGTGGAGGGGGTTGGTGGTGGCGCCCGAGCGGCGCTGCTCGCCGTACCGGGCGGACGACTACGACTACCCGCCGTCCGTGGAGCGCTCCGTTGTTCGCGAGCTGGGTGGCGTGTTCTCTCCCTACACCGGCCAGCGCTTCGCCTCCACCCGGGAGACCGACATCGAGCACATGGTGGCGCGCAGCGAGGCGCACGACTCCGGGCTGTGCGCCGCCGACGCCGCAACCCGGCGCGCGTTCTCCCGCGACCTGCTCAACCTGACGCTCGCCAGCCCGGGCTTGAATCGCGGGCTGAAGGGCGCGAGCGACGCCGCCGAATGGATGCCCCAGCGCAACCGGTGCTGGTTCGCGGGACGCGTGGTGGCCGTCCGGCGGCGCTGGCGCCTCACCATCGACGCGCGCGAGGCGGAGGCCCTGGATGCGGTTCTATCCACGTGCGAATCCACCGAGCTGGATGTCAACGGCGGAGACTGGGTCGATGCGGCGCGCGGCGGCGTGAACCGGGCCGAGACCCTGCGCCTGTGGGACGACGACGGAAATGGGGCCATCACGTGCCTCGAGGCGCGTCGGCACGGCATCGCCCCGGTTCGGCGCGACCACCCGGCCTATCCGCTCATGCGCGACGGCGATGGCGACGGCGTCGTCTGCGAGCGGGAAGGCGAACCCGCGGGTCCCCCTCGGGCTCCCGCCGCCCGGACCGGGTGGCCCGATGCCCTGCGGCTGTGGGACGACAACGGCAACGGGATGATCACGTGCCTCGAGGCGCGCCGGCACGGCATCGCCCCCGTTCGCCGCGGCCACCCGGCCTATCCGTTCATGCGGGACGGCGACGGCGACGGGGTCGTCTGCGAGGGGAACCACCCACGCTGAGCTCCCGGCCGACGCGGCTTCCACCCCCGCGCCGCCGCCCCACCCGCTCCCGCCGCGGTTGCGCCATGGGCCGGAGGCGCGCACCGTAACGTCCATGAAGACCTTCTTCCCATTGCGGCGCGGGGAGGGCGCGACCCTCGTCTTCCTGGTGGCCTTCGCCGCGTTCGCGTTCATCCCCGCTTGGCGCTCCGTCGAAGTGGGTGGCATGGCCCTGTTCGGCTGGCTCATCGCGACCCTCATGCTCGTCTCGCCGGCGGTGGCCCTCGCAACCATCCTGCGGCGCGACCGGGCCGGAGAGCGCACGCGGGCGAGCGAGGACGAATCCGGCGCCGAGCTCGAGGATCACGAGGCGGGCGCCTGATGCTCCTCGAACGCGTACTCGTTGGAGTCTATCTGGCCGCCTGCATCGGGATTGGCATCGGGGTGTCGAGGCGGGTCATGGGTTCGCGCGACGAATACTGGGTCGCGGGACGCCGCATCGGCACCGTCGTCAACTCGATGGCGATCATGGCGGCACTCGCCAGCGGAGGCTCGATCATCGGCGTCATGGGGCTGGCCTACGCCCAAGGCATCCCGGCGACGTTGGCGCTCTTCGGGGGCGCGGTGGTCGGCTTCCCGTTGGCGTCCATCCTGGTCGCCCGGCCGCTTCGCAACTTCGGCAAGTTCACGATCACCGACTTCATGAGCTTCCGCTATCCGCACGCGCTCGTCCGGTACTTGGTGCCCATCCTCATCGTCGCGGCCTTCACCATCTACATCGTGGCCCAGCTGAAGGCGGCCGGCGTCACCGCCGAGGCCCTGCTTGGCATCCCCTACAACCAAGCGTTGGCCTTGGCCACGCTGGTGTTCGTCATCTACGTCTCGTTCGGAGGCATGGTCGCCATCACGTGGACGGATGTCGTCCAGGGATTCCTCATGCTCTTCGTGATCATGGGCACCGCGCTCGCGATCGTGTGGCGGGTGGGGTCGCCCTTCGAGATCATGAGCCAAGCCACGGCCGTGGCGCCCGAGCTGGGGCGGATCGCGGACCGACCGGTGTCGAGCTACCTCGGGTACTTCATCATCTGGGCCACGGCCATCCCGGTGATCCCCCACATCGTCATGAGGGTCTTCACGGCGAGGGACGCCGACAGCGCCCGCCTCTCGCTGAATCTGTCGATGCTGCTGTACAGCGCGATGATCCTCGCGGCCGTGCTCGCCATCGTACCGGTGGGCAGGATCGACTTTCCCGGACTCCAGGACCCGGATCAGCTCTTCCCGCGCGTGATGGAAACCCAGTTCCCGCCGCTCGTCCGGGGCATCGCGGTGGCGGCCGTGCTGGCGGCCGTCATGTCCACCACCGACGCGCTTCTGCTGGCGTGCAGCTCGGCCATCTCGCACGACCTGCTCGGGCGCGTTCTGCGCGACAGGGCGGGCCCGCGGACCATGAACCTCGTGCGCGTGGGCTCGACGTGGGTGATCGGGATCATCGCGCTTCTGTGGGCGTTGTCGCCACCCGAGCTGATCACCGAATTCTACACGGCGGGGGTCGGAGTCCTGAGCGCCAGCCTGTTCGTTCCCACCATCGCCGGACTGTGGTGGAGGAAGGCCAACGTCGCGGGTGGGGTCGGGGCGGTCGTCGCCGGCGCGGGCGTCTACATCCTGGTGGAGTTCGGCGTCGTCGACATCGGTATTGCGCCGGTGGTGGTGGCCCTGTTGGCCAGCGCCGGAGCCATGATGCTCGGAGGCCTGTTGGGGCGGAGCGAGTCCCCGGAAATGATCGACCGCATCGAAACCCTGCACGGGTAGACGCGGATGGAGATGGGACTCCGTTGGCCCCCCGCGCACGCCACCCGACGCCTCCGGCCCGGCGGCGCCAACGTCGGGCCTTCGAGGCGCCACGCCCACGCCACGCCCCGACGCTCCGGGCGCCCGTCTGGCTTCGCCCACGCATCGCGCGTCGTCGCGGTCGGAATGGTCCTGGCGGCCTGCGACACCTCCCCGGACCGGCCCGGAGCGCCAGAGGAGCGGGAGTCCGTCGTCCTCATGCACGGTCTCGGCCGCACCAAGGCATCCATGGTCCTGCTGGGCGAGCGGCTCGAGCGGGCCGGGTACCATGTCGAGAACGTGGACTACGACTCGCGCGGCGGAACCTTGGCCGAGCATGTCGGAACGTTGGCCGCCGCCGTGTCCGCCTGCTGTTCCGCCCGGCGCGTTCATTTCGTGGGCCATTCACTCGGAGGCATGGTGATCCTCCGCTACTTGGCGGACGATCGACCCGAAGCTCTGGGAAGGGTCGTGCTGCTCGCGCCGCCCAGCCAAGGCAGCGAAGTCGCGGACTGGTTCGCGAAGCAACCTTTCGGCCACCTCATGGGACCCGTCGGGCGTGATCTGGGCACCGGAGAACCCGGGATCGCGGCGCGCCTTCCTCCGCCCGACTACGAGGTCGGCATCATCGCCGGCAACCGGAGCCTCAACCCCATCGGATCGGTCCTCATCCCGGGGCCCGACGACGGAATGGTCGGCGTCGAGAACACCCGGATCGGGGACGTGCCGTGGATCGTGATCCCTCGGTCCCACACCTTCCTGATGAACAGTCGGTTCACCGCCGAGGCGGTAGTCGACTTCCTCGGCACGGGCGCCTTCCCTCCCGTGCCCGACTCGGAGTAGGATTGCGACCGGCCTTCGCGGCGCCGCGAAATGGCGCCGCAGGAGGGAGGGGTGGCCAGAACGTCCCGATGGCTGCCGGGTACGATTAACGTTCGCCCGGAGCCGCGGGCGCCCGCGGCTCCGGGCCGCGCGTCCGTTCTGCGGGACGAGGCGTCATACCTCCCACGACACGGTGCACTCCATACGCGTACGGCATGCGCTCACGGATGACGCGATCACCGCGTCCTCGCGGGTCGGCACCCCCCTCCGGGTGATGCTCCCGCCGCCCAATCCACGCGCCATCTCCGCGTGGTGCGCCCTCTGGGCGGCCACGGTCACCCTCGGCATGTTGGCCGCGCCCGCGGGGGCGCACGCCCAGGAAGCGCCCCCGGACACGGTGCGCGAAGCGCCGGACTCCGCGCGGGCGCCACCATCGACCGGCCGCCCGTCCCCTGGCGGCGCCTTCCTGCGCAGCGTGCTGGTCCCCGGCTGGGGACAGGCCGCCTCGGGGGCGCACGGTCGGGCCGCCATCTACTTTCTCGCCCAGGCGGGGAACGTCTGGATGGCCTACAAGACCCATTCCCTGCGCGACGGCGCGAGGCAACGACAGCGGGTGCTCGAGGAGGCGAGGACGGCCGAGTTGCTGCGGCGCGGCGTCGAACCGGAAGGGCTGGAGGCGGAGCTCGCCGCCGACGAGCGCATCGAGGACATTCGCCTGCTGGTCACCGCGCGCGACGAACAGATGGAGGACTGGGTCGCGCTGCTCGTGTTCTTCGTCTTCTTCGGCGGCGCCGACGCCTTCGTCTCGGCCCACTTGGCCGACTTCCCGGTGCCCCTGACGGTGGAGCCGGTGGCCGGTCCGTCCGGCGCCGCGTTCGAGGTCGGCGTGGCGCTGCCTTGGACGCCGGAGCTTCTCGGGGGCGGACGCAGGGACTAGCAGCCCGCAGACACCCCCCCGGCATCCGAGCGGCGCGGCATCCGCGCTGGACCTCCACGCCGGGCGCGACGGCCCAATGGCTCCGCGATTCGGCTTCGGGCCCGCCTTGCCAGCCCCACGCCCGGACGGATTCCACGGACGGCTACGCGGACGACCGCTCGCCCCTCCAGTGTTCGATGCGCGGGCATCCGGAGGCTTCCACGACCGCATAGGACCGCGCGCCCATCCACATGCCGGGGTTTACGTAGTAGCGACCTCCAACATCCACCACCGCAGGGACATGGGTATGGCCGAAGACCACGATCTCGAGGGCCTCGTCGCGCTCCAGCTCGCGAACCGCGAGCGCCTCCAGCGCGGCGGCGCGCCGGCGGCTTCCTTGATCCGAACGTCCCCCGTGGTCATCGGTCCTGGAGAGCAGGGCGGCGAGCCGGCCGCCAATGTCGGGATGGAGCCAGCGAAACGCGCGCCGGAACACGCCCGACCTGAGGACGCGGCTCGCCAGACGATAGCCGTGGTCCCCGCCGCCCAGCCCATCCCCGTGCGCGATGTAGGCGCACCGCCCGGCGAGCGTCGTGCGCACGGGAGCGCGATGAAACGACACCCCGACCTCCTCGGCCAGGCACGAGCCGCCCCACCAGTCGTGGTTGCCCCCGAGGAAGGTGACCGGCACGCCCGCGTCCACCACTTCCGCGATCGCGCCGAGCACGCGCACGTGCCCGCGGGGAATCACCCGCCGGTACTCGAACCAGAAGTCGAAGACGTCGCCGTTCAACACCACCTGGGAGGCGCGCCCGCGCACATGCCGCAGCCACGCCACGAGATCGGCCGCGCGCGCGCCCGGTTCCGCTCCGAGATGGGCGTCGCTCAGCACGTAGGCGGGCAGGGGGGTTGGTCTCGGCTTCCGGTCCGACATCGATTATCGTTGTGGTGGTGGTCCCCACGTTGGCAAGCGCATCGGCCTTGAAACCGCGATTCCCAATGAGCTGTTCCCGTTACCCGCGCGCCCTGGTCCTCGCAGGCGCCGCGCTTGCCGCGGGTTGCTGGCTGCCGAGGGCGCCCGATCCATCCACCGGCCCGCCGGCCATGGATTACCACCAGCTCGCATTGCTGGTCGAGGCGCGCACCCGGTTGACGGCCCCCGTGCGCCTCGTCTTCGACTGGAGCGTGCGCGAACCCGGGCTGCGCTCGGGCGGGCGCGGCGTCGCCCGACTGGAGCCTCCCCACCGGGCGCGGCTCGATCTGTTCACCGGGCGGGGCGAGACCGTCCTGCGCGCGGCCATGGTGGGCGACGATCTCCGGCTCCCCGAGGGCGCGTCCGACGAACTGGTTCCCCCCCCCGCGCTCTTCTGGTCCTCCCTGGGCGTCTTTCGCCCCGGAGGCGACTACCGCTTGGCGCGGGGGTCGGAGGCGGACGACGGGACGCGCCACCTCACCTACGACTCGAGCAGCCGGCCGGACCTGCTGTACGAGGTCGACGACGAGGGCCGGGTGGCCGCCCTCGCCCTCCTGCGCGACGGCGAGATCGTGGACCGGCTCTCGCTGTCGCTCCCTCCCCGCGACGGCTTTCCCACCCGTGCGACGTACCGCAACCTCATCGACTTTCGCGAGCTGACCTTCACCCTCGACACCGTCGAATCCGTGGAGCGCTTTCCGTCCGACATCTGGTTCCCACGCACCCGGGAGTAGACGTGAGTCCCCAGGCCCCCTCCCAGTCTCAGCCTGACGCACACGCCGGATCCGTTCGCGTCCCATTTCTCCTCGGGGTCGCGGCGCGCGGCGCCCTTCTGGCCATCGTGTCGCTGCTTGGATGCAACTACAGCTTCCGCGGGGGCAGCTTCCCCGATCACATTCGAACCCTGGCGATCCTCCCCTTCGAGAACGAAACCGGCCTCTTCGAGATCACGCAGGAGATCCACCAGTTCCTGCTGCGCGAGGTCCCCAGGGGTCTTGGCGTCAACCAGGGCGCCGAGGACAACGCGGACGCGATTCTGCGCGGCACGATCAGCCGCTACGACCTCCGCACCCCGCTCTTTCGCGCGGGTGAGCGGGGCGGCGGCCCCGAGGTGCTGCAGCGTCAGGTCAGCATCAGCCTCGGGGTCGAGCTGATCGATGTGGTGAACAACGAGATTCTCTGGGAAAACGGGGCGCTCAGCGCGCAGGGCCAGTTCCTGGAAGCCTCCGAGACCGAGGAGGTCGCCCGCGAGGAGGCGATCGAGCGCCTGGCCCAGCTGATAATTGACGGAGCTCAATCCACTTGGTAGCTTGCCCGTCGCCGACACGTCGACCGCTACCCTCCACCCGCATCCGCACTTGACCCAACGTCGCGCCGCCCGCCTGGCCGGTTTGTGCCTGCTTTGGTACGCCATGTGGCTGCTCATGTCGGGACACTACACGACGCTGCTCAACAGCCTCGGCGCGGCTTCGGTGGTGGGCGTGACCCTGCTTGTGCTGAGGATGCGGCTGCCCGACGCCGAGGGGGCGCCGTTCCGCATGGTCCCGGGGCTCGTCGGGTACCTCCCGTGGCTCGTGCTCGAGGTCTTCAAGTCGAACCTCGCCGTGGCCCGCGTGATCCTCTCGCCCCGGCTGCCCATCCAGCCCCGGATCGTGGACTTCCACGGGCATCAGAGGACCGATCTGGGACGCTTCATCTACGCCAACTCCATCACCCTCACCCCGGGCACCATCACGGTGCGCCTCGACTCCGACGGGTTCCGCATCCACGCCCTCACCAAGGCGGCGTTGGACGGAACCGAGGAGGGCGAGATGGACCGCCGGGTGTGCCGCCTGGAGGGGGCGTCGTGATGGTGGTCGGCGCCTCCATCGCGGTCCTCGTCACCATGGCCTTGGCGATGGCGCGCGCGCTGCTCGGTCCAACCGTCTACGACCGCGTGCTGGCGGTCAACATGTTCGGCACCAAGACGGTTCTCACCATCGCGCTCATCGGATTCTTCACGGGACGGCCGGAGTTTCTGGACCTGGCGCTCGCGTACGGGCTCCTCAACTTCATCGGCACCATCGCCGTGCTGAAGTTCTTCCAGTTCGGGAGCCTCGGAGCCTCGGAGCCGCCCGCCGTCGAGCCGGAGTCGGGCTGATGGAGATGGTGGTCGACTACCTGAGCGGCGCGCTTCTCCTGCTGGGAAGCTTCTTCGTGGTGGTCGGCGGCATCGGGGTTCTGCGCATGCCCGACGTGTTCACGCGCATGCACGCGGCCGGACTGACCGACACCATGGGAAGCTTCTTCATCCTCACCGGCCTCATGCTTCAGGCGGGATCCTTCGCGGTGGCGCTGCGGTTGATTCTGGTGCTCGCGTTTCTTTGGTTCACCAGCCCGGTGGCGAGCCACGCGCTGGCCAAGGCCGCCCTGCACGGAAAGGTCGAGCCCGTCGTGTACGACGACGAGCGCGGAGACTGACATGGAAGCCGTCGTCGACCTCGTCCTGCTAGGTCTGTTGGCCGTCACCGCCTTCGGCGTCCTGCGCGCGCGCAACCTCGTCGCCGTGGTGATGCTGATGGGGATCTACAGCTTCCTTTCGGCCGCGCTGTTCGTCGTGCTCGACGCGGTGGACGTGGCGTTCACCGAGGCGGCGGTGGGCGCCGGCGTCTCGACCATCCTGGCGCTGGGAACGCTGGCGCTGGTGGGAACCCGGCAGAAACGTCACGCGCGCTCGCCCCTGATTCCGCTCGCGATCGTGCTGGTCACGGGCGGCATGCTGGTGTACGGGACCTACGACCTCCCCCGGTGGGGACGTCCCGACAACCCCATCCACGCGCATGTCGCCCCGGAGTACCTGGACATGCACGTGCCCCTCGCGGGAGAAGCCGGCGGGGTGCTCGAGGTGCACATCCCGAACATCGTCACCACCGTGCTGGCGAGCTATCGCGGCTACGACACCCTGGGCGAGACGACGGTCGTCTTCGCCGCCATGGTGGGGGTGCTGCTCCTCTTCACCGGAACCGGTGGACGCGGGAGGGCGGGGAAGCGCGCGTCGGCCGAGGGGTCACCGGGAACGGACGAGGCCGGAGGGCCGGCGCCATGAGGGACCAGATCATTCTGCGCATCACGGCCAAGCTGCTCACCGGGCCGATCCTTCTCTTCGCCCTGTACGTCCAGTTCCACGGCGATTACGGTCCCGGAGGCGGCTTCCAGGCGGGCGTCATCTTCGCGGCGGGGGTCGTCCTGTACGCCCTCGTCTTCGGTCTCGACCACGCCAGGGCGGCCGTGCCCATGGGGGTCGCGACGTGGTGCGGCACCCTGGGCGTGGTGATCTTCGGCGGCGTCGGGGTGGTGGCGATGCTCATGGGCGGCAACTACCTCGACTACGGGGTGCTGCTGCGCGACCCCGAATACGCCCAGCACATCGGCATCCTCCTAGTCGAGCTCGGCGTTCTCGTGACCGTCGCCGGCGTCATGGTCGCCCTCTTCTACAGCTTCGCCGGAAGACGGGGAGCCGAGTAGATGGAATTCCTCGGCCTCTTCAACTATTGGGTCGTCATCCTCCTGATGATGGTGGGCTTCCACACCCTCATCTCGCGCGGCAACCTGGTCAAGAAGGTGGTTGGGCTGAACATCTTCCAGACCTCGGTGATCATCTTCTACGTCAGCACCGGCAAGATCGTCAACGGTACCGCCCCCATCCTGATCGAGGATGACCACGGGGCGGCGGAGGGAGTGGAGGCCTCCGCGCAAGTGCTGTACTCCAACCCGCTCCCCCACGTGCTCATGCTGACCGCGATCGTGGTGGGCGTCGCGACCATGGCGATGGCGCTGGCGCTGGTGGTGCGCATACGGGAGACCTACGGGACCATCGAGGAGGACGAGATCCAGGAGCAGGTGCTGGCCGACGAATCCATCGGGGCGGCGCGCGCATGATCGGCGCGCATCTTCCCGCGATCCAGGTCGTGGTGCCCCTGCTGGCCTCCGCGTTGTGTGTCCTCATCCCTTGGAGGAGAATCTCCTGGGGCGTCGCGATGGCCGGATCGGTCTCGGCGTTTTTCTCCGCCGTCGCGCTCCTGAACCGTGTCCGCCAGGGCGAGGGCATCCGCTACGCCCTTGGCGGATGGGCGGCCCCCTGGGGCATCGAATACCGAATCGACGCAGTAAACGCCTTCGTGCTGCTGATCGTCGCCGGCATCGCCGTGGTGGTGACGCCCTTCGCGCTGCGCAGCGTGGAGCGGGAACTGGACGCGCGTCGCATCCCGCTATTCTACGGAGCGTGGATGCTGTGCCTGTGCGGGCTCCTGGGCATCGCCATCACCGGGGACGCCTTCAACATCTTCGTCTTCATCGAGATCTCGTCGCTCTCGGCGTACGCGCTGATCGCGATGGGGTCCGATCGGCGGGCGCTGGTGTCCGCCTTCCGCTACCTGATCATGGGCAGCGTGGGGGCGAGCTTCATCGTGATCGGCATCGGGCTGCTCTACGTCGAGACCGGAACCCTGAACCTGGCCGATCTGGCCGAGCGCCTCCCGGCCCTTCACGGCGAGCGGTCCATCGTGGTGGCCTTCGCCTTCCTCACCGTCGGCATCAGCCTCAAGCTGGCCCTCTTCCCACTCCACCTCTGGCTTCCCAACGCGTACACCTTCGCACCCTCCGCGGTAACGGCCTTCATCGCCGCCACGGCGACCAAAGTGGCCGTCTACGTCCTCCTGCGCTTCTTCTTCACGGTGTTCGGGGCGGCGTATTCCTTCGGAGATCTCCGCTTGGGCGCCTGGCTGCTGCCGCTCGCCCTGGTCGCGATCCTCACCATGTCCCTGGTGGCGATCTTCCAACACAACGTCAAGCGCATGCTGGCCTACTCGAGCGTCGCCCAGATCGGCTACATCGTGCTGGGCGTGAGCTTCGCCTCGGTGACCGGGCTGACCGCGGCCACGCTGCACCTCTTCAACCACGCCCTCATGAAGGGTGGCCTCTTCCTCGCGCTGGGGTGCGTCATGTATCGGGTCGGATCGGTGCGCATCGACGCCCTGCGCGGCCTGGGCCGGCGCATGCCCTGGACCATGGCCGCCTTCACCGTCGGGGGCCTCAGCCTCATCGGAGTGCCGTTGACGGTGGGGTTCGTGAGCAAGTGGTACCTGGTGCTCGGAGCCCTGGAGCGCGGCATGTGGCCGGTGGCGGCGCTGGTGCTCGTCACCTCGACCATGGCGGCGGTCTACATCTGGAGAGTGGTCGAGGCCATCTACTTCGGTGACGCCCCCGAACGCGACCGGCCGGTGTCGGAGGCTCCGCTGTCCCTGCTGGTGCCCACCTGGGCGCTCATCGGCGCCAACCTCTATTTCGGCATCGACGCCTCCCTCACCACCTCGGTCGCCGGCCAAGCGGCCCGCGCCCTGTTGGGAGGCGCTCCGTGAATCCCGGCCAGCTGGCGCTCCTCGCGCTCGTCATCCCCGTGGCCGGGGCGGGGCTGGTGGGCCTCCTGCGGACCAGGCCCAACCTGCGCGAAGCCGCGTCGCTCGTTACCGGCGGCCTGCTGCTCGGAGTTGTACTTCGGATCCACCGCGCCGTGAGCGCGGGCGAAATCCCCCGCCTCATCCTGGCGGAACCCCTTCCGGGCCTACCCCTGGAACTCGAAGTCGAACCCCTGGGCATGATGTTCGCCCTGGTGGCGGGCAGCCTCTGGATCGTGACCACGCTCTACGCCATCGGCTACATGCGCGGGCATCACGAGCGGAACCAGACACGATTCTACATCTTCTTCGCCTTGGCCATCTCGTGCACGATGGGCGTCGCCTTCTCGGGCAACCTGCTCACGCTCTTCGTCTTCTACGAGGCTCTCACCCTCTCCACCTTTCCGCTGGTGACGCACGCGGGCACCGACGCGGCCAAGCGCGCGGGGCGCGTCTACCTGGGCATCCTGCTCGGCACCTCCATCGCCCTTCAGCTGTTCGCCATCGTCTGGACATACCTCCTGACCGGGACCATCGACTTCGAGATGGGCGGGATCCTGGCGGGCCGGGCCGGGGAAGGCGTCGTGGCGATTCTGCTCGCGCTGTACGTCTTCGGTATCGGCAAGGCGGCGGTGATGCCCTTCCACCGCTGGCTGCCGGCGGCGATGGTGGCGCCCACGCCGGTCAGCGCGCTGCTGCACGCGGTGGCCGTGGTGAAGGCGGGCGTGTTCAGCATCCTCAAGGTCGTCGTCTACGTCTTCGGCATCGATTTTCTCACGCGGATGGGCGCGAGCGTCTGGCTCATGTGGGTGGCCGCCGCGACCATCATCCTGGCTTCGCTGTTCGCCTTCCGGAAGGACAACCTCAAGGCCAGACTGGCCTACTCGACCATCAGCCAGCTCTCCTACGTGGTGCTGGGCGCGATGCTCGCGAACCCGATGGGGATCATCGGCGGCGGCATGCACATCGTGATGCACGCCTTCGGCAAGATCACCCTGTTCTTCTGCGCGGGTGCGATCATGGTGGCGGCGCACAAGACCGAGATCAGCGACATGCGGGGGCTTGGCCGCACCATGCCCGTCACCTTCGCCGCCTTCCTGGTGGGGACGCTGTCGATCATCGGGTTGCCGCCGGCGGGGGGCACGTGGAGCAAGTGGTTTCTCGGGCTGGGCGCGCTGGACGCGGGCCAGGTCGGGCTGGTCGCGGTGCTGATGGTGAGCTCGCTGCTTTCCATCGGATACCTCATGATCGTGCCCGTGCGCGCGTTCTTCGGCCCGGCGGCGAACCCGCACGGCCACGGCCACGCGGGCGGAGGAGTGCGCGAGGCTCCGCTTCCCTCGCTGATCGCGATCGTGATCACCAGCCTGTGCTGCTTCGCGCTCTTCGTTCACCCCGATCCCCTCCTCCGACTGATCTCGATGGTGGCGGGGCCATGAACGCCGGGAAGCTCGCGATGAACCGGAGGACCGAGCCATGAACGAGCGGGAACCGACGCGCGTCGACGGCTCCGGACCCGGACACCCGTCCCACCGCGGTGCGCATGGCGATGGCGGCGGGCCCGACTCCGGGCACCCACCCTCGAGCGTGGGCCCGGGCGCGACCCGCGTCATCCTGGCCGCCTTCTTCACGATCGCCGCCGGGTTGACCATCGCCGACTTTCTCGTGGATCGGTACGTCGAGCATCCATGGGAGAACCTCAAGGGGTTCTACCCGCTGTGGGGACTGGGCGGAGTGGCGGGCCTGATCCTGGCCGCCAAGGCGCTCAGGCGAATCGTGATGCGGTCGGAGGACTACTACGATGCCGACTGACCTCCCTCCGTTCGCGATCTTCCTCGTCGGCGCCCTGCTGGTGCCGTTCGTCCGAGGATGGCCACGCCACGTCCTATTGCTGGCCGTCCCGGTTCTGGGCGCGCTCAACGTGGCGGGACTCGCGGAGGGCTTCCAGTTCCACGTGGGCATCCTGGGCTACGAGCTGTCCCTGGTTCGCGCCGACCGACTGAGCCTGCTCTTCGGCTATTTGTTCCACCTCGGCGCCTTCATCGCCATCCTGTACTCGCTGCACCTGAGGAGGGAGGACTCCGCCACCCTACAGCACACGGCGGCCCTGGTGTACGCCGGGAGCGGGCTGGGCGCGGTGTTCGCCGGCGACCTGGTGACGCTGTTCCTCTTCTGGGAGCTGCTCGCGGTAAGCTCGGTCTTCCTCATCTTCGCGCGCCACACGGAGCGGGCGCGAAGGGCGGGCATGCGCTATCTGGTGATCCAAGTGGTCTCCGGGGTGGCCCTGCTCGCCGGAGCGATGGCGCGAGTCCACGAAACGGGGGACATCGCCTTCGACCACATCGGTCTGGAGGGCCTGTCGGGCTGGCTCATCTTCCTGGCCATCGCGGTCAAGGGCGCCTTCCCGATGGTGCACAACTGGCTCACCGACGCGTATCCGGAGAGCACGCCGACGGGCACCGTCTTCCTGAGCGCATTCACCACCAAGGTCGCGGTGTACGCCCTCGCGCGCGGATTCCCGGAAACCGAACTGCTCATCTACCTGGGCGCGGTGATGGCGTGCTACCCCATCTTCTTCGCCGTCATCGAGAACGATCTCAGACGCGTCCTCTCCTACAGCATGATCAACCAGATCGGCTTCATGGTGTGCGGCGTGGGGGTGGGCACGGCCAAGGCCCTCAACGGCGCCGTCGCCCACGCCTTCAACGACGTGCTCTTCAAGGGCCTGCTCTTCATGTCGATGGGCGCGGTGCTCCACCGAACGGGCACCACCAAGGCCTCCGAGCTGGGAGGGCTTTGGAGGACCATGAAGTGGACCACGGTGCTGTGCATCGTGGGAGCCGCCTCCATTTCGGCGGTTCCGCTCTTCAACGGCTTCGTGAGCAAGGCCCTGATCATGAGCGCGCTGCTCGAGGAGCATCGCTACTGGGTCTGGCTGGCGATGCTGTTCGCCTCCGCGGGCGTCGTCGAGCACGCCGGCATCAAAATCCCGTTCTTCGCCTTCTTCGCCCACGACTCCGGAATCCGAACGCGCGAGCCGCCTTGGAACATGCTCGCGGCCATGAGCGTGGGCGCGGTGGCCTGCGTTGCCATCGGTTCGATGCCGTGGCTGCTCTACGACCTGCTGCCGTACGACATGAACTACAGCCCCTACGACCTCACGCACGTGCTCACGCAGCTCCAGCTGCTGGCCTTCGCGATCGGCGCCGTGGTGCTCTTCCGGCTGGCGCGCATCTATCCGGATGAGATTCGCGCCGTGAACCTCGATTTCGAGTGGATCTACCGGAGGGCGGCGCCCGCGGTGGTGCGGCGGCTGGGATCGGTCATTCGCGGGGCGGACTCGGCCGTGAGGGGCGCGGCGCTGGGAGGCGTGAACCGGGCGCTGGGCGGCGCCTTTCGCCATACGGGCCCCCACGGGGCCCTGGCCCGCTCCTGGCCCACCGGAAGCATGGTCCTGTGGGTCGCCGTGCTCCTGGCCGCGTTCCTCATCCTCCGGGCATTCTGATCCGGGTTCACGGAGTGTCCGCAGGTCGCTCGCAGGTCGGACCCGACGCACCTCCTCTGCGAATGGGGACGCGCGCCTCCACACTCGCCCTGATCCAGACCCGACAGGTGGCGACCGCCCTGGAGGGAGGCACGGGAGCCCGCGTCTCGCTGCGCACCATACGAACCAAGGGCGACGAGCAGGCGAACGCCACGCTCGCCCGCATCGGCGGCGATGGCGTCTTCACGAGCGCCCTCGACCGTGCCCTTGTCGACGGAGTCGTCGACGTGGCCGTGCACTCGCTGAAGGATCTACCGACCCGACTGACCCCCGGCCTGTGCGTCGCCGCCACCCCACCGCGCGAGGACCCGAGGGACGCGCTCGTGCTGCCGCTTGGCGATGACCACACCTTGGCCAGCCTTCCCGCCGGCTCCCGCATCGGCACCGGCTCCCCGCGCCGCGCCGCGCTCGCTCGCGCCTTCCGTCCCGACTGCGCGGTGGTATCCATGCGCGGCAACGTGGACACCCGCCTGGCCAAGCTCGACCGGGGCGCGTGCGACGCCCTCCTGCTGGCGACGGCCGGGCTGGACCGGATGGGACTCCGCGACCGCGCGAGCGAGCTTCTGGAGCGCACGGCGTGGCTTCCGGCGGCCGGTCAGGGCGCGCTCGCCGTGGTGGTTCGCCGCGACGACGCGCGCGCTCGCTCGCTCGCCGAATCACTCGACCATCACGCGACCCGGCAGGCCGTGCGCGCCGAGCGCGAGCTGTTGCGCCTGCTGGGTGCCGGCTGCCACCTGCCGGTCGGCGTGTTGGGGCTGCCCTATCCGGGTGGCCTGAGGCTCTGGGCGATGGTGCTGAGCCCCGATGGGCGCCAAGTCGTCCGCGCCGACCGGACCGGCCACCAAGCCGAGCCGAAGCGCCTCGCCGCCGACTTGGCGGCGGTGCTTCTGGCCCGGGGCGCGGGCGAGATCCTCGCGGACCTCGCCCGCGCCCCGAGCCCGCCGCCGACGTGACGACCACCCGCGCGCGCGCCCCCTCGTGGCCCGCCGCCGTACCGACCCCCTCCGCAACGGCGTCACCGCCATGACCCCGCCCGAGGTGGATCTCCGCAAGGTGCTCGCCACCGACGAGCTTCTCGCCCGCCACGGCCGGCCACGCGACGGCCGCTTGGTGTTCACCAACGGGTGTTTCGACATCGTCCACCGGGGCCACGTGGTGTACCTGGCCGCCGCCCGCGCCCTGGGCGACCTGCTCGTGGTGGGGCTGAACACCGACGCCTCGGTCGCCCGACTGAAGGGCCCCCACCGCCCGTACGTCCCCCTCGACGACCGCGCCGCCGTGCTCGCGGCGCTCTCGAGCGTCGACGTCATCACGCCGTTCGCCTCCGACACGCCCCGCGCCCTCATCGCGGCGCTCCTCCCGGACGTGCTGGTCAAGGGCGGCGACTACGCCCTCGAGGAGCTGGTCGGCCGCGAGGAAGTCGAGGCCGCGGGCGGAGAGGTGGTGGTCATCCCCTACCTCCCGGGACGATCCACAACCGCGCTGGTGCGCCGCGTCCGCGGTCGGGACATCCCACCGACCGCGTGATCCATGATGCGCTTCATCCAGGCGATGGCGTCCTCCCCCCGGGCGCTCCCCACCGGACCATCTCCCACGCGATCAACGGCTTCCGCACCGGTTCACGCCCGATCCACGTCGGATGCGGTGCCGGACCCGATTCAATCCCAGCGCTCGACTCCGCGACCGCTGCCTCGCCGTCGGGGCCCTCCGGCCCACGGCCAGACCCGGCATCCCTTGCGCCGAACCCGTCTCTCCATGGAGAGTTGTCGTCTCGGCTCGCCATCGTCCACCTTCCGCCCACGAGCACGGACGCGCAAGCGCAGCGAACCCGACCATCACTTAGGAACACGGAATGAGCCCGTCGCACGCACTCACGCTGGTCGCCGCCACCCGCAGCCCGCACAAACTGAACGAGATTCGTCGCATTCTGGGCGAGGACCCCGGCCTGCGCATCCTGAGCCTCGATGAAGCGGGCATCCCCGCCTCCTCCGACGAGGACCGGATCGAAGCCTTCGACACGTTCGAGGAGAACGCCAAGGCCAAGGCCGCCTACTTCAACAGCCTCTGCGGAGCCGCAACCATCGCGGACGACTCCGGCTTGGAGGTCGACGTCCTCGATGGGGCACCCGGGGTGCGCTCCAAGCGCTTCGCCCCCGTCCCCGACCTCACCGGGGAGGAGCGGGATCGCGCCAACAACGAGCACCTGGTCAAGCTTCTCGCCAGCCACAAACCGCACCGCCGCACGGGACGCTACGTGTGCGTCGCGGTTCTCCATTTCGGTCTCGGCGAGCCCATGGTGTTTCGCGGCGAGGCTCCCGGCGTCATGGTCCCCGAACCCAGGGGCGAGGGCGGATTCGGCTACGACCCGCACTTCCAAGACCCCGAGACCGGGAAGACCTTCGCCGAACTCGATCCGGAGGAGAAGGACGCCCGCAGTCACCGAGGCCAAGCCTTCCGCGCCCTGGGCGCAAGGCTGCGGGAGACCCTGCACTACTAGGAACCCGCGGACGAACTCTCCGCGGCTTTCCAGCGGCGTTGCATCCGCGCCGGACCGCCACGCTCGGCGTTGCCTCTCGGCCCGGTGGCTCCACGATTGGGCCTCGTGGGCGCCTTGCCCGCCCGGCGCCCCGCCACTCTCGGTGCCCGAGCGGATTACAACCACGGACTGCTGCTGGCGGGATCGCCGCCGCGCGCACCGGGGCGGCACGTCGGAAGCCAAGAGGGACCTTCGACGCATCCAGCTCATCCAAGGGATTGAACCCGCGGGCGAAATCACCGATTCTTCCGGCATGGACGGGGCGTGGCGCAGCCCGGTAGCGCGCCTGCTTTGGGAGCAGGAGGTCCCCGGTTCGAATCCGGGCGCCCCGACTGGCGGCATCAACACCGGCATCGCTGTGGCTCCGCGGGGGTGCGGGGGTGCGGGGTGACCACTCCCGCGTCCCGGCCGGGCCCGTGGGTGAACCACGCGCCGTCCGCGCGGACACCCGTCGGAACCGCAACCACCGCGGACACCCTCACCACCCCCGCGCGTCCGAACGGATGCTCGTCGCGACCTCGACCACCATGGACACCGTTCCCCGCACCACCCGCGCGTCCGGACGCCAACCGCCCGCGGGAGGACTCGAATGCGCATCACCGTGATCGGATCCGGTTACGTCGGACTGGTCGTAGCCGCGTGCATGGCCGAGTCGGGCAACGACGTCATCGGAGCGGATGTCGACGAGACCAGGATCAAGGGGCTCAAACATGGCGAGATACCCATCGTCGAGCCCGGCCTGAGACCCATGATCCAGAGGAACATCGCGGCCGGCCGACTCGGCTTCACCACCGACATCCGTCGGGCCATCCGCGCGTCCAACCCGATCTTCCTCGCCGTGGGGACGCCCCCTGGCAAGGATCACGGCGCCGACCTGAGCGCGGTCGTTTCGACCGCCCGCCTGATCGGCGAGGCCATGAACGGCGAAAAGATCGTGGTCACCAAGAGCACCGTCCCGGTGGGCACCGCGCGGCTCGTTCAGACCGAGATCGAGGCGCGCACACCTCATCGGGTACACGTGTGCGCCAACCCCGAATTCCTGAAGGAGGGCGCCGCGGTCGGCGACTTCATGGCACCGGACCGAGTGGTGATCGGTTCCGACTCCGAGTACGCGACCCAGACCCTGATCGACCTCTACGCCCCGTTCGTGCGCACCGGGCGGGCACTCCTGGTCATGGACGCGCGCTCCGCCGAGATCACGAAGTACGCGTGCAACGCCATGCTCGCGGTGCGCATCAGCCTCATGAACACCGTCGCGCACCTGTGCGAACGGACCGGCGCCGACGTGCGTTCCGTGCGGCGTGGCGTCGGATCCGACTCCCGCATTGGCAGGCGATTCCTCTATCCGGGCGTGGGGTACGGGGGTTCCTGTCTGCCGAAGGACATCAGGGCGCTCGCGCGCCAGATGGGCGACCTGGGCGTCGATTCGTCGATCCTCGATGCCGCCGAGTCCGTCAACCAGCGGCAGAAGCGCCTGCTGTTGACCCGCGTGGTCGAACGCTTCGGAGAGGACCTGAGTGGGCGCGCCATCGCGGTCTGGGGTCTCGCGTTCAAGCCCAACACCGACGACATGCGCGAGGCTCCGAGCATCGTCACCATCAAGGGTCTTCTGGAGCGCGGCGCCCGGGTCGTGGCCCACGACCCCGAGGCTCTCACCAACGCCCGCGCGGTCTTCGGCGACCGCATCGAGTACGCACCGGACAACTACCAGGCTCTGGAGGGAGCCGACGCCCTGCTCATCCACACCGAATGGTACCCGTATCGACATCCCGACTTCCACCGCGTGCGCGCGGCCATGAACACGCCGGTCATCCTGGATGGCCGCAATCTGTTCGAGCCGCGGACGATGGCCGAGCTGGGGTTCGAATACCGGTGCGTTGGCCGCGCGGGAACGGCATCGGCCCCCGCCGTGGGCCGGAACCAGGACCCGCCGGTTTGACGCCTCCCTGCGCCGCGCCCCGCGGGGACGTTGACACCGAGCCCGACGGGCACGTAAGATTGGGGCGATTTTGCAGTTGGACGTCGCGGAACCGGAAGTGCCGGTTCGCGACCGACACCCAACGGGCCGCGGGTGAACGCGGGCAAGGAGCGCGGGATGCGTACCACCGGTACGGTGAAGTGGTTCAATGATGCGAAGGGCTTCGGGTTCATAACGCCCGAAGGGAGTGATCGGGACTGCTTCGTACACCACTCGGCCATCCAGGTCGACGGCTATCGTTCGTTGACCGAGGGAGAGCGCGTCGAATTCGACATCGTCCAGGGCCAGAAGGGCCCCGCGGCGGAGAACGTCGTCAAGCTCTAGGGGCTTCGAGCCCCTTTCCGGAAGGCGCCCGTAGCTCAGCTGGATAGAGCAACGGACTTCTAATCCGTAGGTCCCAGGTTCGAGTCCTGGCGGGCGCGCCTCGTGTTGGCTCCACCAATGGCCGCAAGGCTGGTGGAGAGCGCTCAAGTCTCCCGGTTCCGGTCCGCCTCCCCACGAGGCGGACCAAGGTCCGGCGCGGGATCCGTGGATGACGGTTTACGCGCATCCGGCACCGGATTACCTTTGGTCGCTTG
>OZ244873.1:2762500-3312154 GCA_965221265.1 Longimicrobiales bacterium
CGGCGTGCCTTTTGGATTATGATCCGGCGAGTTGCTCCTCACGTGCGAGGTTAAGGTCTTCTGGACCGAAGCCGAAGCGAAAGCGAGTCTGAAACGGGCGTTGAGTACGTGGGGGCAGACCCGAAACCGAGCGATCTATCCATGGCCAGGGTGAAGCCGGGGTAATGCCTGGTGGAGGCCCGAACCGTTGTGGGTTGAAAACTACTCGGATGAGCTGTGGATAGGGGTGAAAGGCCAATCAAGCTCGGAGATAGCTGGTTCTCCCCGAAATATATTTAGGTATAGCCTCAGGGGTTATCTCCAGGGGGTAGAGCACTGCATGGGTAAGGGGCCTTACCAGGCTACCGATCCCAAGTAAACTCCGAATACCTGTGAGAGGGATCCTGGGAGTCAGTGGACGGGCGATAATGTCCGTTCGCGAGAGGGAAAGAGCCCAGATCGTCAGCTAAGGTCCCCAAGTACAAGCTAAGTGAGAAAGGATGTGGGTTTGCAGAGACAACTAGGAGGTTGGCTTAGAAGCAGCCATTCCTTTAAAGAGTGCGTAATAGCTCACTAGTCAAGTGCGTCTGCGCCGATAATGGTCGGGACTCAAGCTTGTCACCGAAGCTACGAATGGATGAGATCGGTCACACGACCGAACGAACATGGTAGGGGAGCGTTCCCTGGGCGCTGAAGCCTTCCCGGAAGGGCAAAGGTGGAGTGCAGGGAAGTGAGTATGCCGGAATGAGTACGCGATAAACAGGGTGAGAATCCCTGTCACCGAAAGCCTAAGGTTTCCGGAGCCAGGTTCATCCGCTCCGGGTTAGTCGGTTCCTAAGTCGAGGCCGAGAGGCGTAGACGATGGACAACAGGTTAATATTCCTGTACCGTGCGTTGCAACGTTTGACCCCAAGGGGGGACGCGGAAGTGAAAGGACCGTCGGGTGGTGGAATTCCGATGTAAGGTGGTAGGCGTTTCCGGGAACTAAAACACCTGGATAGCCGAGCGCCGATGCCGAAGGGGACCTCGGTCCCCGCCAAGGGTCCGTAATCATACCGCCAAGAAAAGCCTCGTGGGGGAGTTTTTCGCGCGACCGTACCGTAAACGGACACACGTAGGCGAGGCGAGGAGCCTAAGGTGCGCGAGTGATCCGCGGAGAAGGAACTCGGCAAAATGTCCCCGTAACTTCGGGAGAAGGGGAGCCCGTGGTAGGTGAAGCATGGTTGCGTGCGGAGCCGAAGCGGGCCGCAGAGAAGCGGTCCAAGCGACTGTTTAGTAAAAACACAGGTGTCTGCAAAGTCGAATAGACGACGTATAGGCACTGACGCCTGCCCGGTGCCGGAAGGTTAAAGGGAAGGGTTAGGGTCCTTCGGGTCCCGAAGCTCCAAACTGAAGCCCCGGTAAACGGCGGCCGTAACTATAACGGTCCTAAGGTAGCGAAATTCCTTGTCGGGTAAGTTCCGACCTGCACGAATGGCGTAACGACTTGGACACTGTCTCCTCCGCGAGCTCGGCGAAATTGGAGTATCGGTGAGGATACCGATTACCCGCGACAGGACAAAAAGACCCCGTGCACCTTTACTACAACCTGCTATTGGGTCTTGGCATTGCATGTGTAGGATAGGTGGGAGGCTGTGAACCATCTTCGCCAGGAGATGGGGAGCCATTGGTGAAATACCACCCTTACACTGTCGAGGCTCTAACCCAGGGGAGTGAATCCTCCTCGGGAACAGTTGCAGGCGGGTAGTTTGACTGGGGCGGTCGCCTCCCAAAGAGTAACGGAGGCGCGCAAAGGTTCCCTCAGCGCGGTCGGCAATCGCGCGAAGAGCGTAAAGGCATAAGGGAGCTTGACTGCGAGACCGACGGGTCGAGCAGGTACGAAAGTAGGCCTTAGTGATCCGGCGGTTCCGAATGGAAGGGCCGTCGCTCAACGGATAAAAGGTACGCCGGGGATAACAGGCTTATCGCCCCCGAGAGTTCACATCGACGGGGCGGTTTGGCACCTCGATGTCGGCTTATCGCATCCTGGGGCCGGAGAAGGTCCCAAGGGTCGGGCTGTTCGCCCGTTAAAGCGGTACATGAGCTGGGTTTAGAACGTCGTGAGACAGTTCGGTCTGTATCCGTCGTGGGCGTTGGAGTGTTGCGAGGATCTGTCCCTAGTACGAGAGGACCGGGATGGACTGACCTCTCGTGTACCGGTTGTCCCGCCAGGGGCATCGCCGGGTAGCGACGTCGGGAAGGGATAACCGCTGAAAGCATCTAAGTGGGAAGCCCACCTCAAGATGAGCACTCCCAGGGTGTTGAACCCTCTGAAGGGCCGTACGAGACGAGTACGTTGATAGGCGGCAGGTGGAAGCGTGGCAACACGTGCAGCCGAGCCGTACTAAGTGCCCGAGAGGCTTGACCAGCATGACTCGCATCAAGGCGGGAACCCCCGTTGGGACCCGCGGCAGGACCCGGCCAACCCGCTCGACGGGCCAGCCGGTGGACGCGTCGAAATTCACCAATGTTTTTTGTGCCTTCCCATCTGCGGGAGGCAAGAGACCCCGGACGACGCCCGAGATCCTTTCTCATCAAACCCGTGAACTTGTTGCTGGTGACCAAAGCGCGGGGGAAACACCCGTTCCCATCCCGAACACGGCCGTTAAGTCCCGCTGCGCGGATGGTACTGCCGGGTAAAACCGGTGGGAGAGTACGTCGTCGCCAGCTACTTCAATGGGCCCCCCGGAGTGCTTCTCCGGGGGGTTCTTTTTCACTTCCGGACGCATCCCACATGGACGAAACGTGGGCCGGCACGGTGGCACTCGCGGGTGCCCCCAACGCCGGCAAATCCACCTTGTTCAACGCTCTCCTTGGCGGAGAGCTGAGCATTGTTGCCGCTCGGCCGCAGACGACGTGGCGACGCGTGTCCGGAATCCACTCCAGCAAGACCCACCAGGTCATTCTGACGGACACGCCGGGCATGTTCGCCGCGCGTGACCTGTTTCATCGAGGCATGGTGGAGGCGGCGGACCACGCGATCGCGGACGCGGACGTCGTGCTTGTCGTGTTGGACGCGGTCGCGTTGCGGGAGCGGGCCCGTTGGGATGTCCCCCGGGCGGTATTGGGGCGAGCGACGGGTTCGTGCATGGCCGCGCTGAACAAGACGGATGGGATGGCGACCAAGACGGTGACCGCGCTGGTTGAGCAAGCGGGGCGCGTACTCGCCACCAAGGTGTACGCCGTCTCCGCCTTGGATGGCACCGGGGTCGACACGTTGCGGCGGGCGTTGCGGGCGGAGCTCCCGCGGTCCCCCTTCCTTTATCCGCCGGACTTCATCGCCGTCGATCCCGTGCGCTTCTTCACGGCCGAATTCGTGCGCGAGACCGTCTTCGAGTTGTACCACGACGAGATTCCTTACTCCGTCATGTGCACGATCGAGCGGTTCCACGAAGACGACGACCCCGTCCTTATTGAGGGGATCCTACACGTGGAGAGATCGTCCCAGAAGGGAATCCTGATCGGGGACGGCGGACGTGCGATCCGTGAACTCGGTTCCCGCTCCCGCATCAAGATCGAGCGCTTCCTCGACCGGCGGGTGTACCTCGACCTGCGGGTGAAGGTTCTCGCCGGGTGGCGACGCAAACGCGGATACCTTCGGAGATT
The DNA here is from genome assembly GCA_965221265.1 of Longimicrobiales bacterium. Taxonomy (GTDB): domain Bacteria; phylum Gemmatimonadota; class Gemmatimonadetes; order Longimicrobiales; family Gaopeijiaceae; genus BD2-11. The sequence goes on from OZ244873.1 coordinate 2,766,125, forward strand.
GGGTCTCGCCCTTCCCGGCACGCGCGCGACCCGTGCCAACCGCTAAGGCGCCGCGACGGGCTTTCGAGACGTCGAACCCGACGATATGATGGGACATCCCTCCCTTCTCCCGTGCTCATCACGCGAGCGGGATGCTCACGCATCCATTCGGGACGCTGGCGAGGGTGGTGGCGGCTTGGCGACTGGACGGCACCCTCGAGGTCGTGACGGGCTCAGGTCATTCCAAGCCCATGGGTCAGGCCCGCACGCAGGCCGAGAGCGGCGAACCGCGGGCTGGACAACGCGTTGGGATGAGGGAATGGCCGTGCTATTCGCCCGAAAAGCAACTCGAAGCGCAGCGAACCCGCGTTTGTTCGACACCGCTCGAACACCGCGGAAGCTTCGTCCTTGGGCCGTCGCGGCCGCTGGTCTTTGGCTGTTGCTAGGGGAGCCGTGGTCCGCGCGCGCCAAGGCACAGGGGTCGGAATCATTCCCGGCGACGGCCGAAGCGTCCGTCAACATGGCGCGCGCGACGCCGTCCACCGAGGGAGCACTCTTTCTGATCCTCCCGGTGGGCGCTCAGGGCATCGCAATGGGGCGGGCGATGACCGCGTTGCCCTCCCAGGAGAGCGCGTTCTGGAACCCGGCCGGCCTGGCCCAAGTCCACGATCGCAGATTCTTCCTGTACCGAGGCGATCAACTCGCCGGCCGCGCAACCGCCTTTTCCTTTCTCGTGGGCCGACCATCGGTGGGAACGCTGGGAGTCTCCTACCAGGAGCTGAACGTGGGCGACCAAAGGATGACGGGCCCCGCCGGCGAGGAGCTCGGTTCCCTGAGCGTGCGCGGCTACCAAGGGGTGGTGTCGTTCGCAACCGAGCTGGTCGACTTGGTGAGCGTGGGAACCAACTTCAAGATCGTGCAATTTCGCATCGGCTGCAGGGGACAGTGTCTCGATCAGGGCGTGACCGCGACCACGTACGCGGTGGACGCCGGCCTCCAAGCAACCTTCTCCGACGCCGTACCGCTCCGAATCGGACTCATGATCGCGCATCTGGGCCCGGATCTGCAGGTTGTCAACGCGGAACAGGCGGATCCCCTGCCGGTGCGGGCCCGCTTGGCGGCCGCCTACGACATTCTGGACCACTTCGAGGAGGAGCCCGCGTTCGACCTCAGGTTCACCGTGGAGCTGGAGGAGCGCTGGCGCAACCTGGGATCTCCGGCGGTCCATGTGGGAACCGAGGTCGCAACCACGGGCAGCGAAGTCCTCTCGATCCGGGCGGGCTACGCCTATGGGCGCGAAGGCGAGGGCGGGGCCGCGTTGGGACTCGGCCTCCGGGTCGGTCGCTTCGAATTGGGGGTTGCCCGATCGCTGGCGCGAACATCCCTCGTGACCGGATCCGAGCCCGTGCACGTCAGCTTCGGTTTGGTGTTCTGATGGGCGTCGGGCAAGATCGGCCCGAACCAACGGCGCAGGGTTGCGACATGTCGGCTTCCGCGACGGGCCCTCCACGAGCGTGGCGCGCCCGGCCCGCGCGAGACTGGAACGTCTGGGCGGCGTTCCTCCTTCTGATGGGTGGTCCCGAGAGTCTATCGGGGCAGGATCCCGTCCCCGCACACAGGCCGCCGCCCTCCATCTGGGAAGCCGTGCTGGGGAGCGCGCAAGGCCACTGGCCTCGCGAAGGAACTCCGGCCGCGCCAACACCCCCCATGCCGACGAAGTTGAGCGGGGCCCGCGTGATCGCCGACCCGGGAGCCCTCTCCGGCAGTCCGTGGATGAGCCCGCCCGAGCGCCGAGCGTGGAGTGGCGCCAGCCTGGCAGGGCGCCGGGAAGGCCCAACGGTAGGGCCATTGGACCAAGAGGCAACGCCGAGCGTGGCGGTCCAGCGCGGATGCAACGCCGCTCGAATGTCGGGGAGAGTTTGTCCACGGACTGCTGGCAGTGGGATCGGACACCAGGTGGCGCCGGCTCCGCAGTTTGCTCCGCCACCGATTTCCCCCACCCGGGCCTTCCTCTACTCGGGGGTGCTACCGGGGTGGGGTCAACAGCGCCTGAGCAAGCGCCGCTGGCTCGGGTTCCTGGCCGTTGAGCTTGCGGGGTGGGCGTTCCTGTGGGAGAGACGCCGAACGGGACACGACTTCCGGACCCGCTACCGCGACCTCGCATGGTTCGTCGCGCGCCGGGGAACGCTCGGGGACCGCATGGATGGGGACTTCGAATACTACGAGGCGCTTGGGAAGTATCGGGCGTCGGGAGCCTTCGACAAGGATCCATACCTCGGCGGGATCCAGCCCGAAACCGATACCACCACGTACAACGGAGCCCTGTGGTCGCTGGCCCGGGACATCTACCTGGTGTCCGGGTCGGGGGGAACCCCCGGACCGGGGTCGTCGGAGTACGACCATGCCAAGGAGTACTACGCGAGTCGGAGCATCGCCTCCGAATTCCAATGGGACTGGAACGGCGACGAGGAGAGTCGCGCCGAGTACGTCGGATTGATCGGGCGAAGCGACGCGGCCCTGCGCCAAGTCACGACGCTCGTGGGCGTCATCCTGGCGAACCACCTGGCCGCCGCCTTCGACGCGTTCGTCACGGCTCGCCTGCGCGTCGTGGACGCGACGGCCGAGTTGCGCCTGGTCGCGGTTCCGGAGGCGCGCGGACGGTGGTGGCTGGGCGGACGGCTGCTCCCGTGACGCATCCCCGCCCCGGCGACCATCCCGGGAACCACGACCCGCGCCCGGTCGGCCCCGGATCCAGCGCCCAGCGTCGCCGCTCACGCCCGGAGGAGACTGCCCTTGACCGCACACCTTGTCTTTAGCGTCCGCTGCCCGGGCTGCTCGGCGTCCTATCCGGTCGATTCGGGCAAGGTGCCGGAGCGAGGCATCCACGCGCGCTGCGGCCAGTGCTCGAACGTCTTCCTGGTGGAACCGCCAAGTCCGCGCGCGCGTGCCGCGGCGATGTCCGCCGACTCGGCGAGGCGGCCGCGCCCGGGCGTGGAACCGGAGCCCTTCGCGGCCGCCGACGCCGCCGACCGGGCGGCGCGCCTGGCGCGCGTGCTCGTCTCGGACATGATTCAATACCATCGCGAACGCTACGAGCGCGCGGTTCGGCGGGGGACGCTGGTGGAGGACTTCGCCGAGGAGGTGCGAAGGTCCTGGTCGGAATACGTCCGGCGGGTGGGAGAGGACATCGCCCACGGCAGTCGTTATTTTCAGGACGAACTCAACGCGACGCTGGCCCGCGGAGAGCGCCTCTACTAGGGCACGCCATTCGGAGCCGGCAGTCCGTGGACGAATCCGCCCGAGCACCGAGAGCGGCGGGGCGCCGGGCTGGGAGGGCGCCCCCGCGTCCCCGTGGCGGCGCCACCGGGACGAGAGGCAACGCGGAGCGGGGCGATCCAGCGCGGATGCCACGCCGCTCGAATGCCGGGAGCTCGTCCACGGCCTTCCCGGCGGCTCACCGCCGCTCACCGACCGGAACCATGAACAACGAAACCATCGAACGCTTGCGCGACCTCCAGGTCAGGATTTCCGAACTTCGGAGGTACCTTTGACATCGACGCCCGGGAAAAGGAACTGGAGGAGCTGGAGCGCACCCAGTCCAGCGAAACATTCTGGACCAACCCCGAGGAGGCGCGGCAGCTCATCGCCGATTCCAACAGGCTGAAGACCTGGGTGACGCCGTGGCGCGAATTGTCGGCCACGGCGGAAGAGCTGAACGAGTGGGCGGACGTGCTGGCCGCGGATCAGGACGAGGAGATCGAGGCGCAGTTGACGTCCGACATCGAATCGCTGGCCGGGGACGTGGGCAACCTCGAGCTCCGGGCAATGCTTCAGGGCGAGGACGATCACCGCGGAGCGCTCCTCACCATCCATCCCGGAGCCGGTGGTCTGGAGTCCCAGGACTGGGCCAAGATGCTCGTGCGCATGTACACCCGGTGGGCGGAACGACGAGGGCGCAGCTTGAAGGTGCTCGACTTGCAACCGGCGGACGAGGCCGGCATCAAGAGCGCCGCGCTCGAAATCGAAGGCGACCACGCCTACGGGTACCTGAAGGCGGAAAACGGGGTCCACCGGCTGGTGCGCATTTCCCCCTTCGACTCGCAGTCCCGCCGACACACTTCGTTCGCGAGCGTCTTCGTGTACCCGTTGATCGACGATGAAATCGAGGTCGCACTCGACGAGGCCGATCTGCGCGTGGACACGTTCCGCGCGTCCGGGGCGGGGGGCCAGCACGTCAACAAGACCGATTCCGCCATCCGCATCACCCACCTACCCACCGGCATCGTGGTGTCATGCCAGCAGGAGCGCTCGCAGCACAAGAACCGGGCGACGGCAATGAAGATGCTACGCGCGGCCCTGCATCGAAGAGCCGTGGAGGAGCGCGAGCGCGAGCGCGAGGCCCTGGAGGCCACCAAATCCGACAACGCGTGGGCCAACCAGATCCGCTCCTACGTCTTCCAGCCCTACACGATGGTCAACGACCACCGCACAAGCGTGAAGCTCGGGGATGTCCGGAAGGTGATGGACGGAGAAATCGACCCCTTCATCGAAGCCTACCTGAAACAGTTCGGAGCGGCCGGGGTCGGATGAACCGGTCTTCACGCCCGGACCCGCCATGACACAGCCCACGAAAGCCGTAACCCAATCCCCGACGCGGACCGCCGACGCGGAGCTTGAGCGGAGCATGCGCGTTCGCCGGCTGAAGCTCGAGCGCCTGCGCGCGCGCGGCATCGAGCCCTTCGCGTACAACTACCCGCGCACCCATCGGACGCGTGACGCCGCCACCGCGTTCGAGGCCGCCGAGGCGGCGGGTGCGCTCTCCGACGGCGGTCAGGGAGAGGAGGTGCGGGTGGCCGGGCGCCTGGTCGCCTTTCGGAGCCACGGCAAGAGCGCGTTCGCCGATTTGGAGGACGGCTCCGGCCGCATCCAAGTGTACTTCCGGCGCAACCAGATTGGGGAGGAGGCCTTCGAGGCTCTGGAGCTCGTCGATCTGGGGGACTGGGTCGGCGCGCGCGGGCGCCTCTTCCGAACACGCATGGGCGAAGTCACCGTGCAGGTATCGGAGTGGACGCTGCTGACCAAGGCGCTGCGGCCGCTCCCGCTGGGCAAGACCGAAGTCGATGAGGCAACCGGCCAACGTACCGTCCACGGCGGCTTCGCCGACACAGAATCCCGATATCGCCAGCGCTACGCCGACTTGGCGGTGAACGCCGAAGTGCGAGAGGTGTTTCGAGCCCGCGCGCGGCTCGTCGCCGCGGTTCGCGGCGTCCTGGACGCGCACGGCTTTCTGGAGGTGGAGACGCCGGTGCTTCAGCCCCTGTATGGCGGAGCCACGGCCCGCCCGTTCGTGACCCACCACCACTCCCTCGACAGCCGACTCTACCTGCGCATCGCCGACGAACTCTACCTGAAGCGGCTGATCGTGGGCGGCTTCGAGCGCGTCTACGAGATCGCCAAGGACTTCCGCAACGAGGGGCTGAGCCGGTTCCACAATCCCGAGTTCACCATGCTCGAGTTCTACCAGGCGTTCGCGGACTATCACGACATGATGGATTTGGTCGAGGAGCTCGTCTCGGAGGTGGCGGCGTCGGTGGCGGGCAAGCCCGCGATCACCTACCAGGGCGAACGCATCTCGCTGGCTCCACCCTTCGAGCGCATCCGTCTCGCGGAGGCCCTCGGCGACGCGTTGGGCCAGGACCCGCTGGCCATGGATGACGAGGAACTGCGAGCCCGGGCGAGGGCGTTGGGACTCCACGACGTCGAGGCGGCGGGGCGGGGAAAGCTGATCGACAAATTGTTCGACGTGCTGGTGCGCGGGAACCTGCGGTCGCCGACCTTCGTTCTGGACCATCCGCGGGAGCTCTCCCCGCTGGCGAAGGCCAAGCGCGGCGACGCGCGCCTCACCGAGCGCTTCGAACTGTTCGTGCTTGGCACCGAGATCGCCAACGCCTTCTCCGAACTCAACGATCCCATCGACCAGCGGGCCCGCTTCGAGGATCAGGCCCGTTTGGGGGCGCAGGGCGACGACGAGGCCCACCAGGTCGACGAGGACTACATCCGCGCCCTCGAGTACGGGATGCCGCCAACCGGCGGCGTGGGCGTTGGCATCGACCGCCTGACGATGCTGCTCACCGACCAGCCCTCCATACGAGACGTGATTCTCTTCCCCATCCTGAGGCCCGAATGAACGGGAGGGACGCTTGACGCGGCTGGACTGGTACATCGCCCGGCGGTATTTGTCGGGGCGCAGTGGCGGACGCCTGCTGTCCCTCATCACCTGGATCGCGTTGGGCGGCGTGACGCTCGGCGTGATGGCCCTGGTGGTCGTCATATCGGTCATGAACGGGATGCAGGAGGAGCTGCGGGCAAAAATCCTCGGATCCAATCCCCATGTGCTGGTGCTCCAGACCGGCACCTCGCTGCGCATGGACGGATGGGAGGAGGTGCTCGAGCGCGTGCGCTCGGTCGAAGCGGTCGAGGGAGCCGCACCCTTCGTCGTCACCAGCGTCGGCATCCAGCGCGCGGGATACGCGCAGACCGCCGACCTGTACGGGGTCCGTCCGGAACCGGAGGGCGTGCCGGTAACCGACTTCGAACGCGACCTGCAGGCGGGCACGCATTCCCTCGGCCCCACCGAATCGGGCTACCCGCCCGTGCTGATCGGGAGCCTGCTGGCGCAGCGCATGCAGCTCTTCAAGGGCGACACGCTCGTGCTGGTGTCGCTCGAGAACATCAACACGGGTCCGCTCGGCGATCTGTACCCGACGGTGCGCCTGTTCGAAATGGCCGGGTCGTTCACGACCGGGATGTACGAGTACGATCTGCGCAACATCTACACGACGCTAACGGCGGCCCAGGATCTGCTCGGGATCGCGGCGGCGAACCAAGTCGGTGGAATCGCCGTCCGCGTGGAGGACTTGTGGGAAGCGGACGCGGTGGGCCGGGAAATCCGCGCCGCCGTGGGTCCGGGCCACTTCATCGAAAGCTGGATGACGACCAACCGGTCGTTCTTCTCCGCGCTGAAGCTGGAGGAGCTGGCGATGAGCGTCATCCTTGGCCTGATCATCGTCGTGGCCGCCTTCAACATCGTGAGCACGCTGGTCATGGTCGTGGTGGATCGGACACGGGAGATCGGGATCCTGAAGTCCATGGGCATGACCGACCGCACGGTGTTGCGGATCTTTCGCCTGCAGGGTCTCTGGATCGGCATGATTGGGACTTCGTTGGGGGTGGCGCTGGGGCTGACGATGACCTGGACGCTCGACCGGTACCAGTTCATCTCGATTCCGGCCGATCTCTACTACCTGGATCGCCTACCCGTGGCCGTGGACGGACTGGACATCGCGAGCATCGTGGTGGCGAGCATGGCGATCACCTTCCTGGCCACGCTCTATCCGGCGGCGCGCGCGGCCGGGCTGCGGCCGGTCAGGGCGATTCGCCATGAGTGAGGGACGTAAACCGGCCGGCGCGGGGTTCGGGAACGGAGCCCACCCGGATGCCGTGGCCGCCCGGAGCCCCTCGCCACCGCCCCTCGAGGCCCGGTCGCTGACGCGCACCTTCGTGGGTGGCAACGGAAGTGAACTCCGCGTTCTACGAGGGGTAGACCTGCGCGTTCACATGGGCGAGGCGGTCTCGGTCACGGGCGCGAGCGGTGCCGGAAAGAGCACGTTGCTCCACCTGTTGGGGGCGCTTGATCGGCCCACCTCGGGGGAAGTCCTGGTCGACGGAACGCCATTGTCCGGGCTCGAGGACGAGGCCATTTGCGGAATCCGAAACCATCACGTCGGTTTCGTGTTTCAGTTCCACCATCTGCTTCGCGACTTCACCGCACTCGAGAACGTGATGATGCCCCGACTCATTGCCGGCCACCCGCGAAGGGAATCCGAGCATGGCGCGCGCCGGCTTCTCGACTCGGTGGGACTCGGCCAACGCTTGGAACACAGGCCTTGGCAGCTCTCGGGCGGGGAGCAGCAGCGGGTGGCCGTGGCCCGGGCACTCGCCAACGATCCGGTGGTGCTCCTCGCGGACGAGCCCAGCGGCAACCTCGATCATCGCACCAGCGAACAGCTCCACGACCTTCTCCTGCGGCTGAAGGACGAGCACGACCTGGCCATGGTGCTGGTGACCCACAATCGCGCGTTGGCGGCGCGGGCCGACCGTGTCCTGAGGCTGGATGGCGGGATCCTGGAGGAGGAAGGCGAATCCCCATGAGCGAAGATCCCCGGGTTTGCGGCGAGTGCGAGGCGGCGGAGGCCGTCGTCCACTTGACCCAGATCGTCGACGACGTCGCCCGCGTGCTTCATTTGTGCCAGAAGTGCGCGGCGGCCCGCGGGGTCGACCAACCCACGGCCCCCACAACGTCGCCCCTCACCGACTTCCTGTCGCAGATGACGGATGGGGAGCGGGACTCGGTCGGCACCCAGGACGGAACCTGTACCTTCTGCGGTTTGACCTTCGCGGGATTTCGCGAGAACGGACGCTTGGGATGTCCGCACTGCTATACCACCTTCGCCTCCTATCTGAAGAACCTGCTTCGCCGCATCCACGGGGGCGTCCAGCATGTCGGCAAGGTGTATCTCCCTCCGGATCCCACTGTTTCCGAGCGTGAACAACGCCTCGAGGGCCTGCGCCGCAAGCTCAATTACGCCATCGGCGCGGAGGATTTCGAACGGGCGGCGCAGCTGCGGGACCAGATCCGTTCCCTCGAGCCGGTGACCCGATAGGAAGACCGATGGATCACCTGTCGACGATCTTCGATCGCGGCTTGGGGTGGCTCGACGCGAGTGGTCCGAACTCGGACATCGTGCTTTCCACGCGCGTCCGCCTCGCCCGCAACCTGCAGGGGTACGCGTTCGGTCCCCAGTCGCGGGTCAATGATCGTCGGGCCGTGCTGGCGCGCGTGCGTCGAACGGCGGAGGCGGTCGACCTGCTCGCCGAGGCAAGCGTTCATCCGCTCGCCGAACTGGACGACGGCACCCGGCGCATCCTCTTGGAGCGACGCCTGATCTCGCAGGATCTCATCGGCGAGCCATCGGATTCCGAGCTTGCCGAACGGGCCGCCGCGGTGGTCCTCTCGGCCCGCGAACCCGTCAGCGTGATGGTCAACGAGGAGGACCATCTGCGCCTGCAGGTGCTGGTCTCCGGCCTGGCCCTGGAAGGTGCCTGGAGCGTGCTCGACGGACTGGACGAGGACCTGGGCCGGGAACTTCCCTACGCCTTCGATCACGAGCTGGGGTATCTCACCAGCTGCCCCACGAACGTCGGCACCGGCCTCAGGGCGTCGGTCCTGATCCATCTTCCGGGGCTCGTGCTCACCAAGGAGATCGGCCGCGTGCTCCAAGGATTGAGCCAAGTCGGACTGACGTTTCGCGGGCTCTACGGAGAGGGATCCGAGGTCGTCGGCAACTTTTTCCAAGTTTCCAACCAGACCACGCTCGGGAAGACCGAGGAGGATTTGGTCGACCATTTGGACCGCATCGTGCGCCAAGTCATCGAGTACGAGAGGCGAGCGCGCCGTGTGCTGCTTCGAGACGCTTATCAAGTCACCGAAGATAAAATATGGCGCGCCTATGGTTTATTACGCTACGCCCGATCCCTTACTTTTGAGGAGATGATGAACCTGTTGTCGGGCGTTCGGCTCGGCGCGGCCCTGAAACTTCTCCCGGGACTCCGTGTATACTCGCTCAACAAGATCATGATCTTCACGCAATCCGCCCATTTGGAGGACGCGGCCGGGCGAGTGCTCCATCCCGGTGAGCGCGATGCGCACCGAGCTACCTATGTGCGCCGCATCCTGGCTACCGAGGGTGTGGTGATTTCGGACACGGAACCTCCGGAGCGCGGTTCCGGCCCCGACTCCTGACGACCCGCGCGGGCACGCAAGGCAGATGAACTACAATTTCACGGATCGGGTTCGCAAGGTGCTCGCGATGGCCAGGGACGAGGCCATCAGGCTGCAACACGACTATGTGGGCACCGAACACGTGCTGCTCGGGCTAGTCCGCGAACGAGAGGGCGTCGCCGCGACCGTGCTGACCAACCTGGGTGCGGAGCTCGACCAGCTGCGCCAGCGAGTGGAGGAGGCCGTCCGCAAGGGCAAGGCGACCATCGCGCTGGGTGAGCTGCCCTACACGTCGCGCGCCAAGAAGGTGCTGGAGTTCGCCTTGGCGGAGGCCCGCGAGCTCAACCACTCCTACGTGGGCACGGAGCACCTGCTGCTCGGACTGCTTCGGGAGGAGAAGGGCATCGCCGCGCAGGTGCTCAACGCCATGAACGTGCGCCTCGACAAGGCGCGCGCGGAATGCCTCCGGGTGCTGGGCTCGGAGATGAGCTCGGACGTGGGCGGTGGATCGGCCGTGCCCGCGGGAGGGAAGCCGGACAGGAAGTCCAAGACGCCGGCGCTCGACCATTTCTGTCGCGACCTCACCAATCTGGCTCGCGACGGCAAACTCGATCCGACCATCGGCCGCGGCGCGGAAATCGAGCGCATCGTGGAGATCCTCTGCCGACGCAAGAAGAACAACCCGGTGCTGATCGGCGAGCCGGGCGTCGGGAAGACCGCCATCGTCGAGGGGCTGGCGCAGATCATCGCGGCGGGCGAGATCACCGAGGCGCTCAGGGACCATCGACTGCTGGCGCTGGACATGGCCGCCGTCATCGCGGGAACCAAGTATCGCGGCCAGTTCGAGGAACGCCTCAAAGCGGTCATGAACGAGATTTCCCAGGGCGGCAACGTCATCCTCTTCATCGACGAGCTGCATACCTTGGTGGGCGCCGGGGCCGCCGAGGGCGCCATTGACGCGTCCAACATGTTCAAGCCGGCCCTCGCCCGCGGAGAGCTCCAGTGCATCGGAGCCTCGACGCTCAGCGAATATCGCAAGTACATCGAGAAGGACGGGGCGCTGGAGCGCCGGTTCCAGCCCGTGATCGTGGATCAACCGACCCTCGCCGAAACCGTCGACATCCTGAAGGGCCTGCGGGGCCACTACGAGGAACATCACAAGGTCACGCTTTCCGACAACTCGCTGGAGGCTGCGACGAAGCTCTCCGACCGCTACATCACGGACCGTTTTCTGCCCGACAAGGCCATCGACGTGATCGACGAGGCCGGGTCGCGGGCGCGGATCGCCAGCCAGGTGCCGTCCCCGGAGGTCGAGGAACTCAAGGAGGAGCTCGCGGAGCTGGCGGGGAAGAAGGAGCTAGCCATCCGCAACCAGGACTTCGAGCGCGCGGCGGAGTTGAGGGACGAGGAGCGCGAACTTCAGCGCCGCATTCGCGACCGCAGGAAGGAGTGGCGGGAAGCGCGCAGGCACCATCGCCCGGAGGTGAGCGTCGACGACGTCGCCTTCATCGTCAGCCGCTGGACCGGGATCCCCGTTCAGCGGATGAGGCAGGCCGAGACCCGGCGGCTCATCAACATGGAGGACGAGCTGCACAAACGGGTGGTCGGACAGGACGCGGCCATTCAGGCCATTTCGCGCGCCATCCGGCGCGGCCGGGCCGGGCTCAAGGATCCGCGTCGACCCATCGGGTCGTTCATCTTCTCGGGCCCGACCGGGGTGGGCAAGACCGAGCTGGCGCGCGCCCTGGCCGAGTTCATGTTCGCCGACCGCGACGCGCTGATCCGCGTTGACATGAGCGAGTACATGGAGCGGTTCTCGGTCTCGCGACTCATCGGCGCCCCGCCCGGATACGTGGGCTACCACGAATCCGGAGCCTTGACCAAGGCCGTGCGGCGGCGTCCGTATTCGGTGGTCCTCCTTGACGAAATCGAGAAGGCGCACCCCGATGTGTTCAACATCCTGCTGCAGGTGCTGGACGAAGGCCACCTGACGGACAATTACGGGAGAACCATCGACTTCAAGAACACGCTCATCGTCATGACCTGCAACCTGGGGGCGCGGGACATCTCCAAGGGCGGCACCCTCGGGTTCCACGAAGAGGATGCCCGCTCGGGATACGAGCTCATGCGCGGCAAGGTGCAGACGGAGATCGAGCGCACCTTCAACCCGGAATTCCTCAACCGCGTGGACGACGCGATCGTCTTCCACGCGCTGAGTCGGGAGGATATCGGGCAGATCGTGCACATCCTGCTCAGGGAGATCCACGAGCGTCTGGCCGAGGAGGAGCTCACCCTCACGCTGAGCGAGGCCGCGGTCGGATTCCTCGCCGAACAGGGCTACAGCGAGAAGTACGGGGCGCGTCCCCTGCGCCGGACCCTCCAGCGCCATCTGGAGGATCCGCTCTCGGAAATGATTCTGACGGCGGAATTCGGGACCGGCGACGAGATCCACGCGGACCTCAACGAGGCGGAGGACGGTCTTTCCCTGCGGGCCACGTCCGCGACCAAGACGTGAGCGGACGCCCCGGCCCGCGCGCTGCCGCGCGCGTTGGAGGAATCGCGGGCCCATTGCTCGCCGCTTGGCTGGCGCCCGCGCTCCTGGTCGCGCAACAGGCGGACCCCGCCGCCGGCACCTTCGTCGATTCCATCACCGTGCGGGGCAACGTCCGCCTGACCGCCGAGGAAGTACTCGCCCAACTGACGCTTCAACCCCGCACCACGATTTCCTTCCGCGACATTCAGGCCGCCCTCAAGGAGCTCTGGGCCACCGGGCAGTACCGGGATTTCACCATTAGCGCGGTGGGAGGCCAGGGCGAGCCGGTGGTGCTGGTTCTCGACGTCGACGAGCAGGACATCATGGACGCCGTGACCATTCTGGGACTCGAGCGGGTGAGCCAGGGGTCGGTTCGCGACACGGCCGACCTCCGCTCCGGTGAGCCCTATTCGCCGCAGAAGCTCGCCATCGCGCGCGACTTCATCCGCAACGAACTCGCCGACGACGGCATTCCCTTCGCGCGCATCGAGGAGCGGCTGGATGCGGTCCCCGACAAGCCCGGACACGTGCGCCTGACCCTTGACGTCACCGAGGGCCAGCGCGTGACCATCGCGGAGGTGGAGTTCGTGGGCAACGAGAACCTCCCATCCGATCAGCTTCGCGGCGCCGTCGACACCAAGCCGGAGGCGTTCTGGTGGTTCCGCCAGGGCTCGTACCAAGAGAGCACGCTCGAGGAGGACCTGCTCGCGCGCCTGCCCGAACTGTACCGTTCGCGGGGATACCTCGACTTCGAGGTCCTGGGGGACACCCTGATCATCGATCCCGAGACGGGCAAATCGCGACTCGAGGTGACCGTCGAGGAGGGTCCCAGGTACCGGGTGCGCGACTTCGTGGTGGAGGGGAACAGCCGTTTTCCGACCGAGCAGATCGAGCAGTACTACCGACCCGAACAGGGAGGACTGCTCAGCAGCTTCGGGATCGGCGGCGACGATGACGAGAATCCCGTCTTCAACGCCAGCGCCTTCGACGCGGCCGCGACCGCGGTGGGTACCCTGTACCGAAACAACGGCTACCTGGGAGCCAGCGTCGAGCCGTTCTACGAACTCGACGAAGCGAACGGCGAGGGCGACCCGACCCTCCTGGTGGGATGGCGCATTCAGGAAGGGCCGCCCGCCTATATCCGGCGGGTCGAGGTGGAGGGCAACGACTACACCCACGAGCGGGTCATCCGCGACCAACTATTCACCCTGCCGGGAGACATCTACTCCGAAGAGCGGCTCATCCAGAGCTATCAGGCCATCTCGGCCCTCGGCTACTTCGAGACCCCGATGGAGCTTCCCAGCCTCCAGCCGGCCGACGACGGAAGCGGAAACGTCGACATCGTCTTCCGGGTCACGGAGCGGCAGACCGGCACCGTCAACTTCGGGACCGCGATGGGGGGGGGCTACGGGCTTTCGGGGTTTCTGGGGTACGACCAGCCCAATCTCTTCGGACAGGCCAAGGCGGGGAGCGTTCGTTGGGACTTTGGCCGCTACATCAACAACTTCACCTTGTCGTACACGGACCCGTCGCTCCGACGCTCGCGCGTGAGCGGCACGGTCTCGGCGTTCTACACGCGCGATCGATTCTTCCAGTTCACCACCGGGCAACGCCGCCTGCAGGGAGGGTCCCTGCGCTTCGGGCTCCCAATGCCGGGCTCCCTGCGCACCCGACTCTTCCTCGGATACTCGCTGTCGCGCACCAAATACGAGCTCTTCTCCCGGTCCGACGACACGTCGCTGTTCGGCAGGGATCCCGGTTTGCTGAGCACCCTTTCGGTCAGCCTCCAGAGACAGACGCTCAACCACAACCTGTTTCCCACCCAGGGATCGAGGCAGGTGCTGTCCGCGGAGATGAACGGGGGCCTTCTGGGTGGGGACGGCGACTTCATGAAGTACGGCGTCGAGGGAACCTGGTTCACTCCGGTGGGCCAGATCGGGAGCGGCGCGCGCCCGATCCGGACCACGCTCGGGCTCAGCCTGCGCGCCGGCGCGATCATCGGCAACGCGGAACGGTTCCCCTTCGACCGCTACTGGATGGGAGGCGTCCAGTTCGGTGAGAGACTGCGCGGCTACGACGAAACCACCATCACTCCGGCCGGGTTCTTCGACCGCGGGTCGGCATCGGGGATCCTGGAGGGCGAGCGGCTGGGGAACGCGTTCCTTTCGCTCACCGTCGAATACGATATCCGCTTCAACGACAACCTGTCGCTCGGCTTCTTCTACGACGCCGGCAACGTTTGGGTGAGCGCGGCCGAGTTCACGCCCACGCGCCTGTTCAGGGGCGCGGGGGTCGGAGCCCAGCTCGTCACGCCCTTCGGCCCCCTGGGCTTGGACTACGCGTACGGTTTCGACAAGATCAATCCGGGGTGGCAGCTGCACTTCAGGATGGGGCCGGGATTCTGATCCGCGCGCGTCCACCGCACCAAGGGCTTGCGGTTGCCCTGCTCGTGAAGACATCCTTTCAGGCTGTCGGTTTTCCGAGAAGGCGGACCGGGGTATGCCCGGATGGGACGGGCTTCGGTCTTCGGACGGGGCAGGCTGTTTCTTGAGGCACAAGGGATTCCATCACGACCGCGCGTTCGGGGAGGCTCGGAATATGCGTGCAATAGCAGTAGTTCTCGCGGCTGGCTCCATGTTGGCGGCCGGCGACGCCGCCGCCCAGGGACCGCTGAGACTGGGGTACATCGATTCGCAGGCGATCCTGGCGCAGGCCCCCGGAGCCACCGAAGCCCAGGATCAGTTTGAGCGCGACATGGCCCGGTACCGGGCGGAGCTGGACCAGATGGGGGAGGAGCTGCAGACGATGATCCAGCAGTTCGAGCAGCAGCAGCTCACGCTTTCGCCTCAGGCGCGGGACACCCAAACGCAGGCCATCCAAGCGAAGCAGGAAGAGTACAACCAGCGGGCCGCGGAGCTGGAGGGAGAGGCCGGCAGACGCCAGGCCGAGCTGGTGCAGCCCATTATGGATCAGGTCACGGCGGCGATCGACGAGATCCGCACCGAGGGCGGTTACGCGATCATCTTCGACCTGTCCGGGCAAGCCATCGTCTCCGCGGCGCCCGAGCTCAACCTGACCCAGCAGGTGATTGACCGGCTCACGGGGAGTGCGCCCACGGGCGGCCGGTGAGGGCGCCGCCCTGGTTGCCGGAGCCCGTCGCCTCGCCAGCCCGGCGCCACGCCACTCTGGGCGCTCGGACGGATTCATCCACGGGTTGAGTGGCTGCCACCATGGACCTTGCGGGAGCCGCCGCCGTCACGGGCGCGCGCTTGGAGGGCCGGTCCGACTGGGCGTTTGATCGCGTGGTGCCGGTGGGTCAGGCCGGACGCGGACGACTCGGATTCCTCGCCGACCGGCGCTATCTGAAGCACTTGGACTCGGGTTGCGCCGAGGCCGTGCTGGTGTCGGAGGACCTGTCCGGATCGGTTCGCGCCCGCGTGCCGAACCTGCTGATCTCGAGCCAGCCGCGCCGCGCCCTGGCGCAGCTGCTCGACGAACTCCATCCGCCACCCTCGGTGACGCCCGGAATCCATCCCACGGCCGTGCTGGGACGAGGCGTCCGACTCGGAGCGGACTTGCGCATCGATGCCTACGCCGTGTTGGAGGCCAACGTCGAGGTCGGCGACCGGGCGCACATCGGCGCCCACGCGTCGGTGGGCGAGGGAGCGCGCATCGGCGAAGACTCGCGGCTGCACCCGCACGTGGTGCTCTATCCGGGCAGCCAGCTGGGCCGGCGGGTCGTACTTCACGCCGGAACCACCGTGGGCTCCGACGGCTTCGGGTACGTCATGCACCAGGACGGCCACGCGAAGATCCGGCAGGTGGGTGGCTGCATCATCGGCGACGACGTGGAGATGGGCGCCCACTGCTGCGTCGACCGGGGATCCATCGGGGACACCGTGATCGGCGCCGGCACCAAGACGGACAACTTGGTGCACGTGGCGCACAACGTGACCGTGGGCGAACACTCCCTCCTCATCGCCCAGGTGGGCATCTCCGGGTCGACCACGCTCGGACGGGGCGTCGTGATGGCGGGGCAGTCGGGCGCGACCGGTCACTTGGAGATCGGCGACGGGGCGCGGGTGGCGGTTCAGACGGGGGTGATCAAGGATGTGCCGGCCGGAGCCAGCGTGGTCGGGTTCCCGGGACGTCCGCGCGGCGAGTTCTGGAAGACCCTCGCGGCGACGCGCAAACTCCCGGCGTTGAGAGCGCGGGTGAGGGAGCTGGAGAAGCGGCTGTCCGACTTGGAGAGGGCGGTCGACTCGTGACCGGTGGAGAGGAGCGTCCATGACGGGGAACCGCCAGCGCACGATCGGGCGGGAGGTGGGCCTGGAAGGCATCGGCATTCACTCGGGAGAGCACGCGACCGTGTCGTTGCATCCGGCCGAACCGGGCGCCGGCATCGTGTTCCGGCGAACCGACCTGCCCGGAACGCCCGCGGTCCCCGCGACCCTGGATCATGTCGTGGGAACCGAGCTCGGGACCACGATAGGGCGGGGCGAGGCGCGGATTCTCACCGTGGAGCACCTCATGGCGGCGCTGGGCGCGAGCGGCGTCGACAACCTGCGCGTGGATGTCTCCGGACCCGAGATTCCCATCCGCGACGGCAGCTTCCAGGACTTTCTGGACGCCTTGGATTCGGCGGGAGTGGTGGAGCAGGGCGCGCCCGCGCGCGTGGCCGAGCTCGACGAACCCGTGGTGCTCGGCGGCGAGCAGGGCCAATCCTACATCCTCGCCCCGGGCACGGGATTTCGCATCACGGCCACCATAGACTTCGAACACCCGGCGATCGGGCGCCAAACCGGATCGTTCGACGCCCTGGGCCGCGAGTTCCGCGCCGACATCGGCCCGGCGCGCACCTTCGGATTCCGCGCGGACGCGGACGACTTGCGCGCGCGCGGCCTCGCCCGGGGCGCATCGCTGGACAACACGGTGGTGCTGGACGAGCAAGGCGTGGCCAACGACGGGCTCCGGTTCCCCGACGAGTTCCTGCGCCACAAGGTCGGTGATCTGCTGGGCGACCTGACGCTGCTGGGGACCCGGTTGCGGGGTCACTTGGTGGCGGAGCGACCGAGTCACGGCGGGAACGTCGAATTCGGACGCCTGATCGAGGAGAGGCTGAACCGCGCGCACGCTCCACCCGCATTCGACGTCGAGCGCATTCGGAGCTACCTGCCGCACAGGTACCCCATGCTGCTGGTCGATCGGATCGAGAGCGTCGAGGGTGGTCGCCACATCACGGGCATCAAGAACGTCACCATCAACGAACCCTTCTTCCAGGGACATTTCCCCGAGAGGGCCATCATGCCGGGCGTGCTCATCGTCGAGGCGATGGCGCAGATGGGCGGGCTGATGCTCCTTGACTCGGTGGGCAACCCGCGCGACAAGCAAGTCTATCTCATGTCCATACAGAAGGCGCGCTTCCGGCGTCCCGTGCTCCCCGGCGACCGACTGGTCTGCGAGGTCGAGCTTCTGCGTTTCCGGCGCGGAACCTGCAAGATGAAGGGCGAGGGGTACGTGGACGGGGTGCTGGTGGCGGAAGCTGAATTCATGGCGAGGGTTGTGGACTGAATGGGTCATCTCCGGCCGGATGCGTCACGGACGGCTCAACCCGATGTCCATCGCACGGCGGAGGTGCATCCCACGGCGATCGTGGATGGGCGGGCCGTGCTTGGCGCGGGCGTCGTCGTGGGCCCCTACGCGATCATTGGTCCGGGCGTGCGCGTGGGAGCGGGAAGCCGAATCGGGCCGCACGTCCTCATCGAACGGGACACGTCCCTTGGCGAAGGGTGCCGCATCGGTCAGGGGGCGGTGCTGGGCACCGATCCGCAGGACCTCAAGTACGAGGGCGAGCGATCCGAGCTGATGGTCGGCGACCGTACCGTGGTGCGCGAGTACGCGACCCTGAATCGCGGCACGGCCGCGTCCGGACGCACCGTGGTGGGCGGCGACTGCCTCCTCATGGCCTACGCCCACGTGGCCCACGACTGCCGACTGGGCAACCATGTCGTCCTCTCCAACGCGGTCAACATGGCGGGCCACGTCACCATCGACGACTGGGTGGTCGTGGGAGGCCTGGTCGGGATCCACCAGCACGTGCGCATTGGCACCCACGCCTTCGTGGGCGGCGGCGCGCGCGTCTCGCAGGACATCCCGCCCTACTGCCGCGCCGCGGGAGGGCGTCCGCGCCTCTACGGCATCAACACGGTCGGACTGGAACGGCGCGGGTTCACGGCGGAGACCCGCCGGCACCTCAGGCAAGCATACCGCATCCTGTTTCAGTCGGGTCTCAACGTGTCCCAGGCCATGGCCCGCGTCGAGACCGACATCGAGCCGATTCCGGAGGTTCGCCACCTTCTCGATTTCATACGCGACAGCGAACGCGGCATCTCCCTCGGATGAGTCCCGTCCGCACCCCGATCCGCATGGGGGTCGCCGGCGTCGGTAGCCTGGGCTTTCATCACGCCAGGATTCTGCGCGACCTGGCGGAGACGAGGCTGACGGGGTTCTTCGACGTGGACGCGCGCCGGACCAAGTTCGTGTCGCGGGAGCTTGGGATCGAGCCGGCCCGCGGTCTGCCCGAGCTGTTGTCGGAGGTCGACGCGTTGGTCGTGGCGGTGCCCACCTCCCTCCACGAGGAGGTGGCGTTGGCGGCGGCGGCCCAAGGCGTCCACATGCTGATCGAGAAACCCATCGCACCCTCGCTCGACGCCGCGGATCGCATTTTGGACGCGGCCCGCCGGGGGGGCGTCGTGGTGCAGACGGGACACGTGGAGCGGTTCAACGGCGCGCTTCGGGCGGCGGCCCCGTACATCGACGCTCCGCTCTTCATCGAATCGCAGCGCCTGGCGCCCTTCCGTCCCCGGGGTACGGACGTCGCCGTCGTGCTCGACTTGATGATTCACGACGTGGACCTGGTGCGCATGCTGGTCGGGGCGCCACTGGCCGAAATCGCCGCCGCCGGCATTCCGGTGCTGACCCCGTCGGTGGACATCGCCAACGCGCGCCTCGCCTTCGCGAACGGAGCCGTGGCCAACCTGACCGCGAGTCGGGTGTCGAGCGAGGGCCGACGCATGCTGCGCGTCTTCCAGCGTTCGGGATACCTGCGCGTCGATTTGGCGCGGGGGCGAGGTGAGTTTCTGCGCCTCCGCCGGGACCTGCCCGCCTTGCTTGGGGACGCCGGCGCGGCCAGGGTGGAGGAGGGAAGCGGAGGATCGGCCCGCGGGCGAGCTCCGGAGCTTGAGAACATCGCCGAGCGCATCCCCTTCGAAGGCTTCCCGGAGGAGCCTTTGCGGATCGAGCTCGAACGGTTCCGGGACGCGGCGCTCGGGCGGGCGGACCCGGCCGTCTCGGGCGAGGAGGGTCGGGCGGCACTGGAGATCGCCCTGTGCATCGAGAAGAGGATTCTGGACCATGTCGCTGATTCGCGTACGGCGTAACCGCAAGAAGGACTGGATCGACGCCAAGCGGGGAAAGCCCCCCGCGAAGCTCATCGCGCTGCTGGTGGCGGTGCTCGTGGTGATCTGGTATCTGGGATTCCGGTTCTGACGGATGGCGCGCGACCCGGTGATCCTCATGCTCGCCGGGGAACCCTCCGGTGATCTCCACGGCGCCGCCCTCGCGCGCGCGCTGCTCGAGAAGTGGCCGTGCGCGAGGCTGCTCGGGCTGGGCGGCGAGCGCATGGCGGCCGCGGGCGTCGAGTGCATGGCCGGGCTCGACCGGCTCGCGGTCATGGGCTTCGCGGAGGTGTTGCGACACCTCGGTTTCTTTCGTCGGCTCATGCGCCGGGTCCGCGACGCCATGGACGACCAAGGCGTGGACCTGGTCGTCCCGATCGACTATCCGGGATTCAACCTGCGGGTCGCGAGGCACGCACGCGCGAGGGGGATCCCCGTCCTGTACTACATTGCGCCCCAGGTTTGGGCGTGGCGACCCGCGCGCGCCCGACACCTTGCGCGCGACACCGACCACGTTGCCGTTATTCTTCCGTTCGAGGTCGATGTCCTGGGCGGGGCCGGGGCCCGTGCGACGTTCGTCGGGCACCCGCTGCTGGAACTTCGGAGCCCCGTTCCCGCGCGCGCGGAGTACTGCCGCACCCACGGCTTCGACCCGGCGCGGCCGCTGCTGGCGCTCTTTCCGGGATCGCGCCTTCAGGAACTCGACCGTCATCTGGAGCCGTTTCTCGCGACGGCGCGCCGTCTGATGCGGGCGCGCCCCGGACTGCAGGTGGCGGTCGCGCGCGCTCCCGGCCTGCCCGCGCGCGCCTACCAGGGCGTGTCCGCCACCGTGGTCGACGACGGACGGAATCTGCTTCACCACGCGCGCGCCGCGTTGGTCAAGTCGGGCACCGCGACCGTGGAGGCCGCGCTCGCCGGCGTACCCTTCGCGACCGCGTACCGGACGCACCCACTCACGTTCGCGCTCGCGCGCCGCCTGGTTCGGGTGGATCACATCGCCATGGCGAACCTGATCGCGGGACGCCGGGTGGTGCACGAGCTGGTCCAGCACGAGGCGAGCCCGACGCGGCTCGCGCGCGCGCTGCTCCCGCTCCTCGACGACACGGAAGCGCGGCGCACCGTGGTCGCCGGCCTGGGCGAGGTCCGCCGGGCGCTCGGAACGCCCGGGGCGGCCCGGCGCGTTGCCGGGATCGCCGAATCGCTGCTGCTCCGGCCCTCCCAAGCAGCCTAACTGCCCGTGGACGAACTCCCCCCGGCATTCGAGCGGCGTTGCATCCGCGCTGGGCCGCTGCGCTCCGCGTTGCCTTTCGTCCCGGTAGCGCTGCACCCGAGCCTTCAAGGCGCCTTGCCAGCCCGGCGCCCCGCCGCTCTCGGTGCTCGGGCGGATTCATCCACGGACTGCCAGCGATGAGACGGTCGTTGGCGGGGGCCCTGAGGGGGAGCGTCGAGGCGGGACTGGAGCGGGTGTGGAGGGCGTCCACACCGGCGGCCGTCGCGGCCGGGCTGGCGCTCGCGCCGCTCGAGATGGCGTTCGCGGCGGCCGTGGCCGCGCGCAACCGTCGCTACGACACGGGACGGGCGGAAGTTCGGTCGGCGGGAGTCCCGGTGGTCTCGGTGGGCAACCTGGTCGTGGGGGGAAGCGGCAAGACACCCATGGCGGCCTGGCTCGCGGCCTGGTTCCTGCGGCGCGGCGCAACCCCGGGCATCGTGACCAACGGTCACGCTCCCGACGAGGCGCTGCTGCACCGGCGGTGGAACCCCGGGGCACGCGTCGCCAACGACCGTCACCGTGCGGCGGCCGCCGCCGCGGTCATCGCCGAAGGTGCGCGGGTGGTGATCCTGGACGACGGCTTCCAACATCGGATGCTCGCTCGCGACCTCGACCTGGTGCTGATCGCGGCGGAACACCCGGTTCGGGCGCGACTTCTCCCGCGCGGGCCCTACCGGGAGCCCGAAAACGCCTTGGCGCGCGCCGGGGGTGTGGTCGTAACGCGGCGAATCGCTAGTTTTGGCACGGCTCGTCGCCGAGCCCGGGCGATCAAGGCGACGCACGGGCCGCGCTGCGCCCTAGTGCGCCTGGAGCTTGCGCGCTGGAGCGATCTCGCGGGTGCTCCCGCGTCCCCGCCCGCGGGCAGGGCGCTGGCCCTGTCGGGAATCGCCCGGCCGTGGGAGTTTCACGGCTTGCTGCGGAGGGAAGTCCCCGAAATGGAGTTCGAGTCGATGATCTTCGGCGACCACCACGCCTACTCGGCGGCGGACCTCGCCGCCGTCGCGCGTCGCGCGCGCGGGCGCTTGGTCGTGACGACCGCCAAGGACGCCGTGAAGCTGCGGCGATTGTGCGCGTTGGGGGTGGACGCGCGCGTTCCCCACCTGGAGGTGGTGGTGGAGGAGGGCGGGCGGTGGCTGGAGAGGGCGCTCGGCGCGCTGAAGGAGACCGCGCTGGCGCAGAGTCCGGGACGGGCGCCGTCGGGCGGGCGCGCGCCCGCCGGTCACCCGTCGGTCAACCCGTCGCCCTCGGCCACCCACCGCCCCGACCACGATGACGGTTCGGCGACGGGTGGGCCCGGCGCGCACGGTGGGCGCCCCCCGGCAGGTCCGCGCGGGAGGGCCACCCGGTGAACCTGGAGCTGCGCGTGGGTCTTCCCGCCGGGTCTCCGCTGGTGACCGACTACGTGGGGCGGCGCCCCTCCGCCCTGGCCTTCTTCCACGGCGACCCCACGCTTGCGGCCAGCTACGCCGCCGCCGCCGACGCGGTGGCCCCTCGCTTCGATCGCGCCGCCCGCGCCCGGGCCGCCGAGTGCGTCTTGGCCCCGACGCCGGAGCTGCGGGCGCGACTGGATCGCCTGGTCGAGGAGGGAGGGTTCTTCGTGACCACGGGCCAGCAACCCGCCCTCTTCACCGGACCCCTGTACAGCATCTACAAGGCCCTGACCGCCGTGAGGCTGGCGAACACCCTCGAGGACCGCCTGGGCAGACCCGTGATCCCTCTCTTCTGGGTGGCGTCCGAAGATCACGACTGGAGGGAGGTGGACCACACCCACACGGTGAGCGTGTCGAACGAGCTGCGACGGGTCGAACTCGCCGCCGCCGCAACGCGCGGGGACCGTCCCGTCCATCGCGTCCCCATGGACGATTCGATCATCCAGGTTCTGGACAAGTTCCTCGCCCACTTTCCGGACAACGACTTCAAACCGGGCCACGCCCGGCTGCTGCGCTCCGCCTACGCGCCCGGCAACTCCCTGGGCGAGGCCTTCATCCACGTACTCTCCGAATGGTTGGGACCGTTGGGGATGGCGTTCGTCGACGCCTCCTCGCTTCCGTTGAAGCGCGCGTCCCGGACGCTCTTCGAAACGGTGCTGGACGGCGCCGCCGATCAGGAGGCGCTGCTGGGCCGAACCGCGGAGCGTTTGCGCCGGGCCGGCTACCACGTGCAGGTCCCCATCCTCGCCGGCGGCGTCAATCTGTTCTTCGAGGGCGGCTCCGGGCGAGAGCGCGTCTATCGGAGCGGGCGCGACTTCCGGCTCAGACACTCGGGCGAGCGCCTGAGCCGCCGCCGCATCCTCGGCGCGTTCGATTCCGACCCGCGCGTCCTCAGCCCCAACGTTCTGCTCCGACCCATAGTTGAGGCCGCGGTTCTTCCGGTTGTCTCCTACGTCGCGGGACCGGGAGAGATCGCCTACTTCGCGCAACTCCGGGACCTGTTCGGGCGCTGCGAGGTGCGGATGCCGGTGGTGCACCCCCGGTTCTCGGTTACGGTGGTGGAAGCCAAGATTCGCAAGGTGCTCGACAAGCTGGATCTGCCCATCGAGGACCTCGCCCGACCCTTCGACGAACTCGCCGGACGACTCGTGCGGGAGGACGTTCCCGACGGCGTGCGCGAGGCACTTGAGGACTTGCGCGGGGGTATCGGAGGAGGCGTGGAGGCGCTGAGCCGCGCGGCGGCCGAACTGGATCCGACCTTGAAGGGTCCCGCCCAACACGTGCGCACGGTCGCCTTCGACGCGATCGAGCAGATGCGCCGCAAGGTCATCCACAGCCTGAAGCGCGAGAAGAAGACCCGTCTACGGCAGCTCGCGAAGGCTCAGGTGCACCTGTACCCCATGGGAGGGCCGCAGGAACGATCACTGAACGCCTGCTACTACCTCATGCGCTACGGACGCGGATTCCTGGACGCGCTCCACGACCGCTTCACCGTCAAACTGGAGGGTGCGGGATCCCACTCCCCCCAAGGCGCGGGCGCCGGATCGCCCCGGCGCCGGGGCGACGGAGCGTTGTCAGACGGGCTCCCCCAAACCTAGCAGACCGTGGACAGACTCCCCCCGGCATTCGAGCGGCGTTGCATCCACGCTGGACGCTCGCGCTCCGCGTTGCCTTTCGTCCCAATAGCTCTACTATTGGGCCCTCAAGGCGCCTTGCCAGCCCGGCGCCTCGCCACTCTCGGTGCTCGGGCGGATTCATCCACGGACTCGGGGCAGCCCGCGGACGAACCCCCCCCGGCATTCGAGCGGCGTTGCATCCACGCTGGACCGCTACGCTCGGCGTTGCCCTTCGTCCCGGTAGCGCTGCTACCGAGACTTCAAGGCGCCTTGCCAGCCCGGCGCCCCGCCGCTCTCGGTGCTCGGGCGGATTCATCCACGGACTGCTAGTTTCCGACCATGTTGCTCTGGCTCGTCCTTCTCGTCCTGCTGATCCCGATTCTCTCCATCGTGCTGGACTCCCAGGTCGGAAAGGCGCTCGCGACCCGTTTGGAACGTCGAGGGCTCGGCGACGGAGAGCGCATCGCCGACGAGCGCATCGCCCTACTGGAGAACGAAACCGAGCGGCTCGGGTCGGAGATCGATCGGTTGTCGGAGGAAAGCAGGTTCCTCCACCGACTTCTCACGGAGCGCACGCCCTCCAGTGATCGTCCCTCCGGTGACCGGGAACTCTGAGTCGGGAGAGTCAGCCGCGAGAGACGAACGCGCGACGGGGACCGCATCACGTTCGCCGGCGTTGACGGGACCGGGAACCTCGGCCCGGAGGGACGGACGCCACTCCGCGGCCTGGGTGGCGGCGGGCATTCTGGCGAGCCGCGTGGCCGGCCTCGGCCGCGAGGTTCTCTTCGCCTTCTTCTTCGGCAACAGCGTCTTCGCGGAGGCGTGGAGGGCGGCGCTCCGCATTCCCAACGTGCTGCAGAACCTGCTGGGCGAAGGCACGTTGAGCGCATCCCTCGTCCCCATCTACGCGGAGATGCTGGAACGCGGAGAAGTCGAGCGGGCGGGACGATTCGCCGGGGCGGCGTTCGGGATTCTAGCCGCGGTCGCGGGGCTGCTCGCCCTGCTCGGGGCCGCCTTGGCCCCGCTGGTGGTCACGGTGTTGGCGCCGGGGTTCGACGGGCAGACCCGGGAGCTCACCGTACGGCTGGTGCGCATCCTCTTTCCCATGACCGGAGTGCTGGTGCTTTCGGCGTGGGCGCTCGGCATCCTCAACAGCCATCGGCGCTTCTTCGTGTCCTACGTGGCGCCCGTGCTCTGGAACCTGGCCATGATCGCGACCATGGTCGCGTTCGGTTGGATCCGGGTCTTCGAAACGGACCACTTGATCGTCGCGCTGGGGTGGGGCGCGCTTGTCGGAGGGATACTGCAGTTCGGCGTTCAGCTCCCCTTTCTCGTCGGAAGGCTGCCCCGTTTTCGACCCTCGCTCGATCGCGAGGCCCCCGGCATCCGGGAGGCGCTCCGCAATTTCGTTCCCGTGGTGTCGGCGCGGGGCGTGGTCCAGGTGAGCGCGCTGGTCGAGCTGCAGCTGGCCAGCCTTCTCGCCGCCGGAGCCGTGGCGATTCTGGGCTACGCGCAGACGCTCCACCTCCTTCCAATTTCGCTGTTCGGCCTCGCCGTGGCGGCCGCCGAGCTGCCGGAGCTCTCCCGCCAGCGCGCGCAGGCCCGGGAGGTCCTGGCCGGGCACGTGTCCACGGCGCTCGAACGCGTGGCGTACTTCGTGATCCCGTCCGCCTTGGCCTACCTGCTCTTCGGCGACGTGATCGCGGCCGCGATCTACCAGCGTGGCGCGTTCGGCCCCGTGGACACCACGGCGACCTACGCGGTTCTGGCGGCCTACAGCGCGGGGATGTTCGCGTCGGCCAGCTCGCGCATGCTCTCGTCGGCCTTCTACGCGGTGCGCGACGCGCGCGCGCCGGCCCGCGTGGCGGGAGTGCGCGTGGCGGTCTCGCTGGTGGTGGGTGGAGCGCTCATGTTCCCCTTCGACGCCCTCCAGGTGGGTTCGTTGCGCCTGGGGGCGGTGGGGCTCGGCCTGGGCGCGTCGCTCGCGGCTTGGATGGAGTACGGCCTCCTCCGCAGGAAGCTCCGGCGGGCGCTGGGCCCGCATGGCATTGCGCGCGGGCGGCTGCCGCGTCTCCTGGCGGCGGGGCTGTTCGCCATCGCCGCGGGGTATGGGGCCGAATCGCTCGTGGGCGACCTGCCTCCCGTCGCCGCGGCCATGGGCACCCTATTGCCCTTTGGGGCCGCCTATCTGGCCGCCACCCGCCTGCTCGGGCTTCGTTGGGGCGGTGGAACGTGAACATCGCGCTCGGGGACCTCGGCCGCCTCCCGGTCCTCCCGGGAGTGTACATGCTGAAGGCGAGCGACGGGGAAGTGCTCTACATCGGAAAGGCCAACGCGCTGCGCGCCCGAGTGCGCAGCCACTTCCGCGGCGACCGCGCGCGCTCGCCGAGAACGCGCGAGCTGGCGCGCCGCGCCGCCACCGTCGAGACCATCGTCGTGGGCTCGGGAGCCGAGGCTCTGATCCTGGAGGCCAACCTCATCAAGGAGTACCGCCCGCGCTTCAACATCCAGCTGCGCGACGACAAGAGCTATCCACACATCAAGGTGACCGTGGGCGAGCCGTTTCCGCGCGTCTTCGTGACCCGTCGACTGCGCGAGGACGGATCGCGATACTTCGGGCCCTACGCCTCGGTGGGCGTGATGCGCCAGTCCCTCGAGGTGGTCAAGCGGCTCTACACGGTCCGCTCCTGCCGCTACCGGTTGCCCGGGGAGGCTCCCAGGCGCCCATGCCTGGACCACCACATCGGGCGTTGCCAAGCCCCCTGCGTGGGCCTGCAGAGCCGGCGGAGCTACCGCGAGATGATCGACGAGATCCTGCGCGTGCTCGGGGGCGACACCGAAGGCGTGCGAGCGCGAGTGGAGGCGCGCATGGGCGCGGCCGCGGAGGCGCTGGACTTCGAGGCCGCCGCCAGGCACCGCGATGTACTTCGGGGACTGGATGCGCTGAGCCGCCGCCAGCGGGCCTACCGCCTGGGAGGTGGCGATCAGGATGTGATCGGGTTGGCCCGCGACGGTGCCCTGGGCACCGCGGTGGTGCTGCGCATTCGAGGCGGTCTTCTGCTGGGCCGCGAGACCCGGAGGCTCTCGGGCCTGTCCGACGAGGATGACGGCGCGCTCCTGAGCGCCGTGGCCGCCCGCTTCTACTTGGGTTCGGGAAGGGAGGCGCGGGCGGAGCTCCCGAGCGAGGTGCTCATCCCGGCCGAATTCGACGACCAGGCGTTGCTCGAGGGCATCCTTAGCCGCGCGGCGGGGCGCAAGGTGGTGGTTCACCGGCCGAGGCGGGGCGCCAAGGTGCGGCTCGTCGAGCTGGCCGGCGCCAACGCGCGCCACGCCATGGAGGACCGCGTCACCGCGCTCGAGTACGCCGCCGACCGCGCCGACGAGGTGCTGTACGACCTCCAGAACCGCCTCGCCCTCAAGGTCGTCCCGCGCCTGATGGCCTGCTTCGACGTCTCCCACACCCAGGGCGCGGATGCCGTGGCGAGCGTCGTGGTCTTCCGCAACGGCGAGCCCCGCAAGGCCGACTACCGGCGCATGCGCATCCGGGGGGACTGGGGCAACGACGACTACCGCTCCATGGCCGAAGCCGTGTCCCGCTATGCGAAACGGCTCGTGAGGGAGGAGGCCCCGGTTCCGGATCTGGTGCTCGTGGATGGCGGCAGGGGTCAGCTGTCGGCGGCGCGCGACGCCTTGCGCTCGGCGGGGCTCGGAGAGACGGCGGTGGCGTCGCTCGCGAAACGGGAAGAGGAGGTGTTCCTGCCCGGCGGGACCCGGCCGGTGCGCATGGCGCGCGCGGACCGGGCCCTTCACCTCCTGCAGCGCATGCGCGACGAAGCCCACCGCTTCGCGATTTCCTATACCCGCACGCTCAGACGCGCGCGAACGCTGACCAGCGAGCTCGAGCGCATTCCCGGGATCGGCGACAAGCGGCGACGGGCGCTCCTGGCCCGCTTCGGATCGGTGCGCGGGGTGCGTTCCGCCAGCCGGGCGGAAATCGCGCGCCTGCCGGGCTTCAGCGACGTCCTGGCCACGCGCGTGCGCACCTATCTCGGCAAGTAGCCGCACCCGAACCCAACGAGGATCGGCCCACATGACCGTTCGCACGCGCTTCGCTCCCAGTCCCACGGGCCGACTGCACGCGGGGAACGCGCGCGTCGCGGTCTTCAACTGGGCATTCGCGCGCCACCACGGAGGCACCTTCGTCCTTCGCGTGGAGGACACCGACACCGAGCGCAACGTGGCGCGCTCGCTCGACACCATCCTGGAGGATCTGCGCTGGCTCGGCGTGCCGTGGGACGAGGGCCCGGAGGTGGGCGGGAAGTTCGGCCCCTACCGGCAGAGCGAACGCAAGCCAAGCTACGCTCGGGCCGCCCGACGCCTCGCGGACGCCGGTCTGGCCTACCCCTGCTACTGCGATCCCGGGAAGGCGCGGGAGCCCGGGTTCCGGTATCCCGGCACCTGCCGGACGCTGACCCGGGCGATGCGACTTCGGCGGGAGCGGGAGGGAGCGCGCCCGGTGACCCGCTTTCGCGTCCCCGCCGGGGAGATCGTGGTTCGGGACGAGGTCCTTGGCGCAGTCTCCTTTCCGCCCGACGAGTTCGGCGACTTCGTGATCGTCCGCGCGGACGGGCGCCCGACCTACAACTTCGCGGTCGTCGTGGACGACATCGCCATGCGCATCACCCACGTCATTCGGGGGGTGGGTCACCTGTCCAACACGCCCAGACAGGCCGTGCTGTTCGACGCGCTGGGGGCCTCCCGACCCATGTTCGCCCACCTCCCAATGGTGCTGGGCACGGACCGCCGCAAGCTGTCGAAGCGCGAGGGCGCGTCCTCGCTCGCGCTCCTGCGGGAGAAGGGGTATCCGGCCTCCGCGGTCATGAACTACCTGTCGCTGTTGGGGTGGTCGGCGCCGGGTGGGGAAGAAATTCTCACGCCCACCGAGCTGGTCCGCGATGTTGGGCTCGACCGCATCGGCACCGGCAACACCGTGTACGATCCGGCCAAGCTGCGCTGGGTTTCGGCAAGGCATATCGCGCGCATGCCGCTTCCCGAGCTGGCGCGCGCGGTCGCGCCGTTCGTCGACCCGGCGCGCGGTCCCGCGGATCACGACGATCTGGTGCGGGCGGTCGACGTGATTCGGGACCGCATGACGACCCTCGCGGAGATCAACGACCTTCTCGCGCTGTTCCTGGTCGCCCGCGGACCGGAGCTCGAGGCCATCCACGCCGCGCTCCGGCGCGACGGCGGCGCGGGCGCGGTCCTGCGCGCGGTGGCGCATGGTCTCAACGCCCTTCCCACGTGGGACGCTCCCGCGATCGGGCGGTCGATCCGAACGGCGGGCGGGGAGGCGGGTGCGCGGGGGCCGGCGCTCTTCCACCCGGTCCGCAGGGCGGTCACCGGGCGGACGAGTGGCCCCGATCTGGGACGGGTCCTGGAGGTCTACGGTCGCGACGAGACGCTCCGGCGCATCTCCGGGGCGCTCCCGAAGCGGCCGCCGGGGGACTGACGCCGAGCTCCCCGGCCCGCCCACCCCGCCTCCTCCGGGTTTGACGAGAGTCCCCCTTCATGTGATACTGTCACGTTCTACGGGTACGTTCGTCGAATGCTCCGAAACGGCGTGTGGAGCCTGTGGCTCGGGCGCGCATCCATCGAGAGGAGGAAGCCGGATGAAGTTCCAGCTTGGTGTCGTGCTGGCCGCGAGCCTGGTGATTGTGGCGGGCGGCTGCGCCGCCGGTTCGAGCGGTGGCGGCGGTGGCGGTGGCGGCGGCGCGCCCGCGCCATCGGACGTCGAGGAGGGAGTCCCGCCACGCGACAACATGTTCACGCGCACGGCCGCGTTGGCGTTGTCGCAGGCGATGCAGAACGCGGATCCCGGCGAGCGCCGATCGCGCTACGAGGAGGCGCTGCAGGCCGCCTTGGACGGCATCGTCAACCAACCCAACAACCCTCAGTCGTACCGCCAGGCCGGGGAGGCCTACGTGGGACTGAACGACTTCACCGGGGCCGACTCCATGTGGACCCGCGCGGAGGACCTGTACCCGTTGTACTCCTTCGACCTGAACCCCCTGCGCGAACAGCAGTGGGTGAACCAGTACAACCAGGCCGTCAACCAGATCCAGGCGGGACAGATGGATGCGGCCGTTCCCATGCTGGAAGCGGCGCACACCATCTACAAGGGACGGCCGGAGGCGATGCTCAATCTGGGCTCGCTGCACGCGCAGCTCGGCAACGACGACGAAGCCGTCCGGTGGTACAGGACCTCGCTCGAGCTGCTGCGAGGTCCCGAGCGCGAGGCGCAGCCTGAGGACGTCCAGGCGACTTGGTCCGACAACGAGGAGATCGCGGCCTTCAACCTGGCTCAGATCCTGGCCAACAGCGGTCGCAACGAGGAGGCCGAGGTCGCCTATCGCACCTACCTGGAGCGTAGCCCCGACAACGTCACCGCCCTGAGCAATCTCGCGGTGGTCCTGATGTCCATGGACCGGAACGACGAAGCCGCCGAAATCTATCAGGGACTTCTGGCGCGCACCGATCTGGATTCGCGCGACTACTACGTGACCGGCATCGGCCTGTACAACGCCGAAAACTACTCGATGGCGGCGCAGGCGTTCGGCCGATCCTACGAACTCATTCCCGAGAGCAGGGACGCGCTGTACAACTACGCCCAGGCTCTCTACCTCGCTGGAGAGTTGGATGAGCTCTATCCGGCGGCGGTCGCCCTCGCGGAGATGGATCCGCACAACAACAACGTCTACCGACTGCTGGCGCAGGGGCTGATGGCCCAGGGGGACACGGCGGAGGCGGCGCGCGTTCTGGAGGAGGAAATGGCGGCCCTCCCCTTCGAGATCGACGGAACCAACCTGCAGCCGTTCGGCGGCGGGGGCGGAGTCGTCAACGGGGAGCTGGTCAACCACTCGCTGGCCGAAGGGGGTTCCATCGAGATCCGCGTCTTCTTCTACGGATCGGACGGGATGGAGATCGGAACCGAGGACGTCTCGGTGCCGGTGCCGGCGGCCGAGATGAGGGAGTTCTTCCGAGCGGAAATCGACACCGACCAGGATGTGGTGGCCTATCGATACGAGGTGATTTCCTAGGAAGGCGTCGTTGGGCCTGAGACGGATCTCCGGGGCGGGGCGCGTGGCACCGCCCCGGAGGCCGAACGGTCGGGTCCGCCCGCGGGCGTAGCTCAGTTGGTAGAGCATCAGCTTCCCAAGCTGAGGGTCGCCGGTTCGAGCCCGGTCGCCCGCTTCCATCCATAACCGCCGGGGCGGCGCGCGCGTTCCGGCGCCGAGGGGGGTTCGGACCGGCCGGGACGGCCGTCCGACGAGCCACCATCACCCCGGGCCGCCCGGACGTCGCTGGTTTTCTTCGCGGAAAACCCTATTGGCCGCGCGCCCTTCGCGGCGGCCGGCATGGCATCCGATTGGACGCGCCGACCCGACCGGAACAGGAGACCAGCATCATGACCATCGCACGGCCCGCACCCTTCGCGCTGGCACTTCTCATGGTCGCTTGCGCTTCGGGGCCCGAGCCCTCGGAGGAGGTCGCGCAATCGACCGGACGCACGCCCCAGTTCGAGAACGAGTACGTGGAGGTGTGGAAGAGCGTGATCGTGCCCAACCAGCCGCTGGAAATGCACCGGCACGACCATCCCCGCGCCATCATCGCGCTAAGGGGCGGAACCCTGACGGTCGTGAACGACGCCGGCGACCGACGCGACATGACTTGGGAGACCGGGAACGCCTACTGGCTGGAGGCCGACCCTCCGGGCGAACTGCACGGCGACGTGAACGAGGGACTCGAGCCGGTGGAGGTGATCGTCGTTCAGTTGAAGAGCCCGGCGATGGAAGGGGCGCCGGGCGGCCGCTGAAGGGCGGCCCCGGGAGCGGGAGCCCACGGCGATGGTGCGGATCGCCGCAGTGGAGAGCGGCAGCATCGCGGACGAGCTGCGCCTCGAGATCGGAACCCGAATCGTGCGCATCAACGGCCAGCGGGTGCGCGACGGCATCGACTTCGCCTTCCTGCTCGGGGACCCGGAGCTGGCCGTCGAGGCGGTCTCTCCCGCGGGCGAGCGCCTCGTGTACGAAATCGAGCGGGATCCGGCGACGCCCGTGGGGCTGGTTCCCGAACCCGACAAGGTCCGCGAGTGCGCCAACAAGTGCGTCTTCTGCTTCATTGACGGCAACCCGAAGGACGCGCGGCGCAGCCTGTGGCTGCGCGACGACGACTTCCGGCTCTCCTTCACCTATGGGAGCTACGTCACTCTGACCAACGTGGGGCCGCGTGGCCTCCAGCGGCTCGTCGACCAGCGCATTTCGCCGCTGTACGTGAGCGTGCACGCAACCGAGGGGGCGGTTCGCGAACGCCTGCTCGCCAATCGGCGCGCGGGCATGATCATGGAACAGCTGTCCTTTCTGCTGTCCGGGGGTCTGGAGGTGCACGCCCAGGTCGTGCTCTGTCCGGAGTGGAACGACGGCGCGCACCTCGACCGCACGATCGAGGACCTGTGGTCGCTGGGGCCGGGGGTGCGCTCCCTGTCGGTGGTTCCCGTGGGTCTCACCCGCTACAACGAGAACCGACCCGTCCGGCGCCTCACCGCGCGAGAGGCGGCCACCGCCATAGGGCAGGTCGAGCGGGCCCGCCGGCGGACGCCGGGGAAGCGCGAAACCCAATGGGCCTACGCCGCCGACGAGATGTTCCTGCTCGCCGGAAGGGAAGTGCCGGACGTCTCCTACTACGACGACCAGTCGCTCACGGAAAACGGAGTGGGCGCGGTGCGGCGCTTTCTGGACGACTTGGACGCGGGCTTGGACACCTTACCCGATCTCTCCGGGCACCGCATTCGCGTGGTGACGGGTGGGTCGATGGCGCCTTGGATCGAGGCGCGGGCCGGGAAGCTCGCGGCCGGGACCCGGGCGGAGGTGGAGGTGCTGCCCGTGACCAACCACTACTTCGGCGCCGGGGTAACCGTGGCCGGCCTGCTCGCGGGGCGCGACATGCGCGCGAGGCTGGGAGAGGGTAGGCGGGGGGACATCGTGCTGCTTCCCGCCGAGGCGCTGAACGCCGACGGGGTGTTCGTCGACGACTACCCGCTCGCGCGACTCACGAGCGAGCTGGCCCCGGCCACGGTGCTCACCGGCCACGAGATCACCCGGACGCTGCGGCGACCATGAGCCGCCCCCGGCTCCCGGTGGTTGCGGTGGTCGGCCGCCCCAACGTGGGCAAATCCACCCTGTTCAACCGCATCCTGGGGCGGCGCAAGGCCATCGTGGACGACACCCCGGGCGTCACCCGGGACCGCCACTTCGCCCGAGCGGACTGGACGGGCCGGGACTTCTTCCTGGTCGACACCGGCGGCGTCGTGGAGGACAGCGACCGCCCGATGGACCAGGCGGTGCGCGCCCAGGCGCTGGCGGCGGTGAGGGAAGCGGACCTGATCCTGTTCGTGGTCGACGCCAGGGACGGCATCCATCCGCTGGACGAGAAGCTCGCGGCGGTGCTGCGGCGCGGCGAACGAGCGGTTCTGCTGGTGGCGAACAAGGTGGACAACCTTCCGCGCGACAACTCCCATCACGAGTTCTGGGCGTTGGGCATGGGCGAGCCGGTGCCCGTGAGCGCGCTCTCGGGGAGGGGGAGCGGGGACCTGCTGGACGTGGCGCTTGCGGCCCTTCCCGAACCGGAAGCCATTCCGGCCGAGCCCGACTCGGTGCGCGCGGCGGTGATCGGCAAACCCAACGTGGGGAAGTCCAGCTTCGTCAATCGGCTCTTTGGGGAGGAACGCATGGTCGTCGACGCGGCCGCGGGCACCACCCGCGACCCGGTGGACTCGACGATGCGCTACCACGGCCGAGACCTGGTCTTCGTGGACACGGCCGGCCTGCGCCGCCAAGCGCGCATACACGACTCCATCGAGTACTACGCGTGGTTGCGCGCGACGCGCGTGATCCGGGAGGCGGACGTCTGCCTCGTGCTCACCGACGCCCACTCCGGCATCCACGTGCAGGACGTGAAGGTCGCCGAAGCGGCGTGGGAATCGGGCCGCGGGGTCATCCTGGTGGTCAACAAATGGGACCTGGTCGACAGGAACAGCTCCACCGCGGCCGGAATCGAACGGGACGCGCGCGCGCGCGCTCCGTTTCTCCGGTGGGTGCCCTTCGTGTTCACGTCGGCGCTCACCGGTCTGCGGGTGCGCGCGACCCTGGATCTGGTGCTCCGGGTCCAGGAGCAGCGGGAGCACCGGATCCCGACGCCCGAATTCAACCGGGAGTTGGGCCGGCTGGTCGCGCGGCATCCGCCGGCCCACTCGCGCGGACGCGCCATCAAGCTGCGCTACGGCACCCAGGTGGGGGTCGCCCCCCCGGCCTTCGTCCTCTTCAGCAATCTACCAAGGGAGATCCAGCCGGCCTACGCGCGCTATCTTGAGAACGGGTTGCGCAACCGATGGCCGATGACCGGTTCGCCGTTGCGCATGCGCTTCAAGGCGGATGGAGGCTCGCACGGACGATGAGTCCCTGGATGTGGGTGCTGGCCGCGTACTTCGCCGGATCGATTCCCACCAGCTACCTGGCCGGGAGGACGGCGGGCGGAGTCGACTTGCGGCGGGAGGGAAGCGGAAACCTGGGCGCCACCAACGTCTACCGAACGATGGGACTGCGCGTCGCCGTGCCGGTGGCGCTGGTCGACATCGGCAAGGGCTGGGTGCCGGCCTGGGTCTTTCCCATGGTGGATGGCGCCGGGGCCGGCGGATGGGCGGCGGCGTACGGCGCGGCGGCGATCCTCGGCCACACCTTCCCTTGCTGGACGCGCTACCGGGGCGGAAAGGGCGTGGCCACGGCCGCCGGGGCGTTCCTCGCGCTGACGCCGTTCGCCCTGCTCGCCGCCGCCCTCGTCTGGGTCGGGGTCTTCGCGGCGCGGGGCATCGTCTCGCTGGCGTCGATCGCGGCGGCGGTGGCGCTCCCGGCAACGGTGTTGGTGGAACACGTCGTGGCCGGCCCGGCGGACCCCTGGGTCGCGGGGTTCGCGATGTTGGCCGGGGGTTTCATCGTGTGGGCGCACCGCTCCAACATCGGGCGGCTGCTCAGGGGCGAGGAGGGACGCATCCGGGATGATCGCCGCGCCCGGCGGGACGAACGTGGCTGATCCAGCGCTCAAGGTGGGGGTGCTCGGGGCCGGGAGCTGGGGCACGGCGCTGGCCGCGCTCGCCGCCCGCCGGGGGCACGACGTCCACCTCTGGGCGCGAGAGCCCGAAGTCGTGCGGCAAATCCGGAACGGCAACGAGAACCGAGTCTTCCTTCCCGGCATCGAGCTGCCGCGCGAGCTCGCCGCCACCGGGCGAATGGAGCGCGCCACGGCGGGTGCGAAGATCGTCCTGTCGGTGAGCCCCGCGCAGCACGTCGGGACCGTGATGGCGAGCGCGGCCCCCTTCCTGGACCCGGATGCCGTGGTGGTGTCGGCCTCCAAGGGAATCGAGATCGCGACTCTGCGGCGCATGGACGAGGTGCTGGCCGATGTGCTCACGCCACGCCAGAACGAGCGCCTGACCGTGCTCTCGGGTCCCAGCTTCGCGGCAGAGGTGGTGCGCGGCCAGCCGACCGCGGTGGTGGCGGCGAGCCGGTCGGAGGAGGCGCGCCTGATGGTTCAGGCCGCCCTCCAGGGCCCCCGGTTTCGCGTGTACACCAACGACGACGTCATCGGCGTCGAGCTCGGGGGCGCGCTCAAGAACGTGATCGCGCTCGCCGCCGGGGTGGTGGCGGGCCTCGGCTTCGGACACAACACCCTCTGCGCGCTGATCACCCGCGGACTGGCCGAAATCACTCGGCTCGGAGTCGCCATGGGTGCCCGCCCGCCCACGTTCTCCGGGCTTGCGGGGATGGGCGATCTGGTCCTGACGTGCACGGGCCAGGTGAGCCGCAACCGCTCCGTGGGCGTCGAACTCGGGCGGGGTCGCGCCCTGGACGACATCCTGAGCGGCATGACGGCCGTGGCGGAGGGGGTGGGGACGGCCGAGGCCGTGCACGAGCTGGCCGCCCGGCATCGCGTGGAGATGCCCATCTGCGACCATGTCCACGGCATACTGATGGGGCGAACGGACCCCGCCGAGGCGGCCAACCAACTCATGATGCGGGATCCCAAGCCGGAGCACTGGTCGTGATCGGGTCTTCGGAACTTGGAGCGGCCGGCGGAAACGCTCCCCCCGGCGCGGACGGCCAGGACGGGAGGAATCATTGAGCGACGCCATCGCGCCTCGCGCGTACTATTCCATTGGCGAAGTGCGCGAGCTCACCGGCATCGAGTCGCATGTTCTGCGCTACTGGGAAACGCGATTCGAAGTGCTTCGCCCAATCAAGAACCAGGCCGGCAACCGCGTCTATCGTCCCAGGGAGGTCGAGCTGGTGCTCCTGCTCAAACGTCTGCTCTACGAAGACAAGTACACGGTGGAGGGCGCCCGCCAGGAACTGGCCCGGATGCGCAGGACGGGCGGGCTCGACGAGGCGCGCAAGGCGGCGCTCGCTCCCGAACTTCGGAGCCAGCTCAAGAACGATCTGGAGGAGCTGAGGACCATCCTCTCCACGCCCGCCCCGACCGGCGAATCCTGACCCGCCCATGCTCATCCTGTGCACGAACGACGACGGCTACATGGCGCCGGGCCTGGCCATCCTGCGGAGCGCCGCGCGACGACTCGGTTCCGTGCGGGTCGTGGCGCCCGACCGCGAGCAGAGCGCGACCAGCCACTCGCTCACGCTGCACAACCCGCTGCGCGCCCGAACCAACCCGGAGGGCGCCTTCGTGGTCGACGGAACGCCGACGGACTGCGTCATCCTAGCGCTCCACGCGCTTCTCGATGATCGTCCGACGGTATGCCTCTCCGGCGTCAACCACGGCTCCAACATGGGAGAGGACGTCTTCTATTCGGGTACGGTGGCGGCCGCCATGGAGGCGACCGTGCTCGGCATTCCCTCGGTCGCGGTGTCGTACGCGGGACCCGACTTGACGGAGGGTCTCGGCTGGTCGGCCCCACTCTCCGAGCTGCTCGCGCAGGTGCTGGCCCGGCCGTTCCCCACCGACACCCTCTTCAACGTCAACCTGCCCCCAATTCCGCCGGAGGAGGTGAAGGGCGTCCGCGTCACGGCGCTGGGCCGCCGCCGGTACAGCGACTCGTTGCTGCGCGGACGCGATCCCATGGGGAAGCCGTACTACTGGATTGGCTCGGCGGTGCCCACCTGGAGCGGGTCGCCGGACTCCGACTTCCGGGCCGTCGAGGAGGGTTTCGTCTCGGTGACCCCGCTCCACCTCGACCTCACGAACTACCGGTTGCTGGAGGAGGTGCGGGCGTGGGACCTGGCGGTCCGTGGATGAAGCGACCCGCACGCCGGGAGGGGAGGGGGGCCGGGCTGGCTCGCGCCTGGACACGCCGCCTCTACGACTGGGTGCTTGGCTGGGCCGGGACGCCCTACGGCACCTGGGCGCTGGTGCTGCTGGCCTTGGCCGAGTCGTCCGTGTTCCCGATTCCACCCGATCCGCTGCTGTTGGCGCTCTGCCTGGGCGCGCCCGCCGCGTCGCTGCGCCTGGCGGCTCTGACCACGGTGGCTTCGGTCCTGGGCGGCGTGATCGGGTATGGCATCGGAGCCGGCGCCTGGCACCTCTTCGACCAGTTCTTCTTCGATCATGTTCCGGGAGTGTCGCCGGAGAGCTTCGCGCGGGTGGGGGAGCTCTACGGGCGCTACGACTTCCGGGTGATCTTCCTGGCGGGCCTAACGCCGCTCCCGTACAAGGTGTTCACGCTCTCGGCCGGGGTGTTCGCCATCGACCTGCCGGTGTTCGTGCTCGCCAGCTGCGTTTCGCGGGGACTGCGCTTCTTCGTCCTGGGCGGTCTGGTCCACCGCTGGGGACCCGCGATGCGCGACGCGATCGATCGCCACTTCAACACCTTCACCTGGCTCTTTGGCATTCTGCTCCTGGCGGGTTTCGCGGCGGTGGCGTTGCTCCGCTGAAGCGGACGGCGGTAGAATGGGGTTCGCGCGCCTCCGTAGCTCAGGTGGACAGAGCACCGGATTCCTAATCCGGGGGCCGCAGGTTCGAGTCCTGCCGGGGGCATTTCGATGAGCTCGCGGGCCGCGAGAGGCCGCCCGACATCCCGTTCCGTCATCCCGAGGTGACCCGATGATTTCGTTCGCCCACGCACTCGCAATGGTCGTCGCGGTTCAGGCCGCCCCGGATCGCGTGGAAGTGCTGCCCGCCAGCGCGGAGGTGGCGGTCGACGGCGCGCTCACGCTCTCCGCCCGTGTTCTGGACGCCGAAGGAGCGGTCATCGACGACGCGGCCGTCACCTGGGTGTCCGTCACCCCCGAGCTGGTGTCGGTGGACGCCTCGGGCCGCGTGACCGGCCTGCGGCCCGGGAAGGCCCAGGTGGCCGCCATGGTGGGAGGCAGCGTGGCGGGGTTCGCCGACGTGACCGTGCCGCAACTGGGAGCGGCCACCCTGGAGGTCGCGGCGCTTCCGGCCATCGTGGTCGGAACCAGCGCCCCCATCGCTCTGTCCGCCACCACCCGGCTGGGGGAGGCGCTGGACACGCCCTTGGCGTCGTTCACCTCCAGCGCGCCGGCGGTGGCCGGCGTGGACGCGCTGGGTCGCGTCTACGGGCTCGCCCCCGGAAGCGCGACCATCACCGTCCGGTCGGGCGAGGCGGCGGCGGCGGCCGAGGTCACCGTGGAGGCCGACCCGGGGTTCGCCTACGCGCTCGAACCCGCGGCCTCCACCGTGCGCACCGGCGACGTCGTGCGCTTCCGAGCCGCCGCGCGCCTGCCCTCGGGCGTCGACGGCCCCGAGCTGTTGCCCGCCTGGACGGTGGCGGGCGTGGGGGCCCAGATCGAGGCCGACGGCGCGGAGGGCGTGTTCGTGGCGGAGGATCCGGGGCTCTACGTCGTCTACGCGGTGATCGGCGAAGGCGTGGTGCGCACCGCCAGCGTGGAGGTCACCGAGCGGATCTCCGACTCGGAGCTCGTCCAAGTGGGGCGCGGGCCCATCTCCTCCCACCACTCCGGCGACATGTGGGCCTTCGAGGGCGTGGACGGACGCGACTACGTGTACGTGGGCACCTACATGCACGACTGGATGAAGGTGTGGGACGTCACCGACGGCGGCGCTCCCGTGCTCACCGATTCGCTCCAGTTGGACGCGCGCCGCATCAACGACGTCAAGATCCACCCCAACAACCGGATCGCGATCGTCACCCGCGAAGGCGCGTCCAACCGCCGCAACGGCATGGTGCTGCTCGACCTCGCCAACCCGGCCCACCCGGAGATCATCTCGCGCTACGACGAGACGCTGACCGGCGGAGTGCACAACGTATGGATTCTGGGCGACCAAGACCTCGTCTACGCCTGCCACAACGGCACCTCCGACATGCACATCATCGACATCTCCGACCCGGCCAACCCGATCGAGGTGGGGCGCTGGGGACTCGACAAGCAGGGGAAGACGCTGCACGACGTCATCGTGCAGGACGGCTACGCGTACCTGTCGTACTGGAACGACGGGGTGATCATGCTGGACGTGGGCGCCGGCACCCACCAAGGCACCGCGCGCGAGCCCGCGTTCGTGAGCCAGTTCAAGTACCCCATCGGCAACACCCACGTGGCGTGGCGCCATGGCCGCTACCTGTACCTCGGCGACGAGATCTTCCCGCCGGGATGGGACTCCGAGCGGCCCATCGAGGCGCGCGGCTTCATCCA
The DNA here is from genome assembly GCA_965221265.1 of Longimicrobiales bacterium. Classification (GTDB taxonomy): domain Bacteria; phylum Gemmatimonadota; class Gemmatimonadetes; order Longimicrobiales; family Gaopeijiaceae; genus BD2-11. The sequence goes on from OZ244873.1 coordinate 2,805,985, forward strand.
CGTGGTCGACTACTCGGACATCGAGAACCCGGTCGAGGTGGCGTGGTACGAAGTGCCCGAGGCGGGCGTCCACAACGTCTGGGCGGAAGGCGACCGGCTCTACCTCGGCTACTACCAGGCGGGACTGCGCGTGCTCGACATCTCCGGCGAGCTGCGCGGCAACCTCTACGAGCAGGGCAGGGAGGTGGCCGCCTTCGTGCCCCGGGACGACGACATGGTGGTCCCCAACTGGCCCATGACCTGGGGTGCCCAAGTCTTCAAGGGACGCATCTACTCGTCGGACCTAAACTCCGGGATCTGGATCACCGAGCTGAGGCCCAAGCGGGTGGTCTTCTAGCGGCGGGGCGACCTCGCTAGCCGCGCAGCAGCGCCACCACCAGAAGCGCCCATCCCGCGATGAGCATGACGCCTCCGATCGGGGTGATGGCACCGAGCCAGCGGGGTCCGGTCAGCACCAGCAGGTAGAGGCTGCCGGAGAAGACCGCCGTCCCCCCAACCATCATCCATCCCGCCCAACCGGTCAGCGGATGGGCAATGCGCGTGGCCAGCCACGCGACGCCCAAAAGCGCCACCGCGTGGTACATCTGGTACCGCACCGCGGTCTCGAAGATCTCGAGATCGCGCGGCTGCACGCGCGTCCTCAGCGCATGGGCTCCGAACGCGCCCAGCGCGACCCCAATGAGCGCCAGCGTCGCCCCGCTCGCGGCCAAGGCGCGCGCCAAACCGTTCACCGGGTCCCTCCCGTCCTCCCGACTCGGACCGCCAGCGCCGACCGGAACCCCCGAACCGTCGTCCGGACCCATGCCATCGCTTCAGTAGGCAATGGCGTACGCCTCCCGCCGCGGGTCGGAGGCGGCGGTCAGGGTCCCATCCCGGTCCCGAAGAATCATGTGTGCGCCGCCGAAGGTGGCGGTCCATCCGTGCACGACCTCGACTTGGTGGCCCAGCGCCCCGAGTTCGGCCAGGACGGACGTGGCGACGCGGTCCTCGAAGGCCACGCCGAGCCCGTCGTAGCTGCGAAAACGGGGCGCCTCGATGGCGGCTTGGGGCGTCATGTCGAAGAGCAACAGGTTGTTGACGATCTGGGTCAGGCTCTGCGGCTGGCTGTCGCCGCCGGGCGTGCCGAGGGTGAAGGCGAAGCTGCCGTCCTCGCGCAGCGCCATCATGGGTGAAAGCGTGTGGTAGGGGCGCTTGCCGGGCGCGATGATGTTGGGATGCCCGCCCCGCAGGTTGAAGAGCGCACCCCGGTTGTGCAGCACGATGCCCGTCTCCGGCTCGAGCAGACCGGAACCGAAGCCCGCGAACAGGCTCTGGATCCAGCTCACCGCGTTCCCCCACTGGTCCACCGCCGTGAGATAGACGGTGTCGCCGGAGTCGTCGCGCGACCCTCCGCCGCTCACGGCCACCTCGGCTCCAGCTCCCGTCGTCCGCGAAGCGGCCGCGGCGCTTGGGTCGACCATGTCCGAGCGGCGGGCCAGGTAGTCCCGGTCGAGCAGTAGATCCAGCGGGATGTCGCTGTGCTCGGGGTCGGCGGCCCACTGGTCGCGGTCGGCGAAGGCGAGCTTCTTGAGCTCGATGAGCGTGTGCAGATAACCTGCGGTGTTGTGACCCATGCCCTTCATGTCGAACGACTTGGACATCTCGAGCAGCTGCAGTTGGGCAATGCCTTGGGTGTTGGGCGGCAGCACCAGCATGGTGAGACCTTCGTAGTCGCCACGCAGCGGCTCCACCCAGGTGGTGGCGTGCGCCGCCAGATCCGACGCGCGCAGGTAGCCTCCCTCCGCCTCCAGAAAGGCGCCGATGTGGTCGGCCACGAAGCCCTTGTAGAATCCGTCCCTGCCGCTCCGGGCGATGCGCTCCAGGGTGGTGGCCAGCGCGGGGTTCCTGAGCAGGCTACCCACCGGCGGGGGCGCCCCGTCGGGCAGGTAGAGATCGCGCGCGTGGTCGTTCAGCGAGCGAGATGAACCCGCGATGTCGCCGGCGAGCCGGGTGGAGACCGGAAATCCGTCGCGGGCGTACCCGATCGCGGGCTCGAGCAGCTCCGCCAGCGGCCGGCTGCCGAACCGATCCAAGGCGTCCACCCACGCCGCAACCGCGCCGGGCACCGAGACCGAGAGCGGGCCGGTGCCGGGAACCTGGTCGAGCTCCCGTTCGGTGAAGAAGGCGGGCGTGGCCAGCGCGCCGGCGCGCCCGCTCCCGTTCATCGCGTACACGCGCCCGCTCGCCGCTTCGTGGTAGATCATGAAGGCGTCCCCTCCGACCCCGTTCATGTGCGGACGCACCACGGCCAACACCCCCGCCATGGCGATCGCCGCGTCGATGGCGTTGCCCCCCCGCACCAGCACCTCGTGACCCGCGGCGGCGGCGAGCGGATGGCCGGCGGAGACGGCTGCGGTGACGCCGCGCACATCGGGTCGGTTGGTGGCGGGGAAGACCACCTCCCCCGGACCCCGCCCGGTCTCGCCAACCTGCGCCGGCGCCTCGGTGGTCTCGCACGCGGTCACGCCGAATAGGGCGCAACCGCCTGCCAGGGCGATGGCCACGACCGCGCCCGGGGCGGGGCGCGGGGCCTGAGCGGAAGCTACGCGCATGGGCGCCTCCTGGGGTTCCGGTTGGGGTATTGGGCGGACGGCGGTGGGCGCCGGTTCGGTGCCCGCCGTGCAGGATGCCACCCCGGGGTGGTGCCGCGCCAGCCCTCGCGGCCACGTGGCGCGCCCGGGGATCCGGTGGACTGGAAGGGAAGGGGGTCCACGGTGCCCCCATGACCCACGGACGAACGCCCTTCGGTGCTAGACCCGTCGGACATCCGCGCTCGTCGCTCGAGCTCCGGGTTGCCACTTCGTCCGGTGGCGCTTCCACCGGGCTTCAACCCACCTTGCCGGGCCGGCCTCGCATCGGTGCAACCCCCGGCGCGGCGGTTCCGTACGCGAGGGCCGAACGGAGGTGGATCCGCCACCCCGCGACAGCACCACCACGGAGGCTCAGCCAATGGACCGGGGAGCTCTCATCGGGTTGGTCGTTCCTTCCCTGTTCATCGTCACGGTGGGAGGCGTCATCATCCTCCGTCCCATCGCAAGCAGGCTCGGGAGCCTGCTCGAGGCGATGGCCCGGGAGAGGTCCGGCTCCACAATGGAGGAAACGCGGCGCCTGCGGGAGGCGCTCGCCACGATGAACGACAGGCTTTCGCTGCTCGAGGAGCGTCAGGACTTCACCGAACGGCTCATCGAGCCCCACGCCTCCGGCGGCGCGGATCCCGCCGACGGTGACGGGAACGGCTAGCAGCCCGCGGACGAACTCCCCCCGGCATTCGAGCGGCGTGGCGTCCGCGCCGGACTGCTAGCGGGCCGGTCGTGGCCAAGGGTCCCGGCCAAACGGGCCTGGGACGTGTCCGGGTCGGCCGACGCCCGCTCGTGGCGGTTCGCCACGGCGGTCGCCGACTTCACGATCCGGGGATCGGGTCCGGTCACGACGCCACCATCCTTGTCCGGATAGTCCAACCGGGAGAGGAGGAACTGCATCGCCGCGATGCGCGCGCGCTTCTTGTCGTCCGACTTGATTACCGTCCAAGGTGCGTCCGCCGTGTCCGTGTGGACGAACATGGCCTTCTTGGCGCGCGTGTAGTCGCTCCACTTGTCCAGCGACGCCAAGTCGACCGGCGAGATCTTCCACTGCTTGAGCGGGTCGGCGGATCGGCGCTCGAATCGGTACGCCTGTTCCTCGCGCGACACGGAGAAATAGAACTTGAAGAGCAGTATGCCGCCGTCGACCAGCATGCGCTCCAGCTCCGGGCACTGACGCAGGAAGTCGAGGTATTCCTCCTCGGTGCAGAATCCCATGACGCGCTCGACGCCCGCCCGGTTGTACCACGAGCGATCGAAGAGCACCATCTCCCCGGCCGTCGGAAGGTGTTGGACGTAGCGCTGGAAGTACCACTGACCCCGCTCCAGGTCGCTTGGCTTGTCAAGCGCGACCACGCGCGCGCCACGCGGGTTCAGGTGCTCCATGAATCGCTTGATGGTGCCGCCCTTGCCCGCGGCGTCCCGCCCCTCGAACAGGATGACGACCTTCCTTCCCGAGCGCTTGACCCAGCGCTGCATCTTGAGCAGCTCGACTTGGAGTCCGGCCTTGCGCCGCTCATAGTCCTTCCTCTTCATCTTGTCTCGTTGGGGGATGGAGTCTTGTCTCATTGGGGATGGAATCCTGTCTCGTTGGGGAGGGACAGCGGTGCCCTCCATGCCTCCCGTCATCCATGTTCGGGCCCTCGCCTCCACCCGGCGCCGGGCCGCGCCGCCGGCGGCGGGCGACCCTTCGGGCGGCACCGGCGTGGGTCGCCCCAAACAGGCCGGAGAGCTCCCTGGGAGTATTGATGTGTCCACGGCGCCCTGCCAGTCCGGCACCCCGCCCTCGCTTCGGCGTTGCCTTTCGGCTCGATGGCTCTACTATTGGGCCTCGGGGCGCCACGCCACCCCGGCGCCACACCGCTCTCGGTGCCTGGGCGGACTCATCCAAGGCCTGCTCGGTCGCCGGCGTCCGCCGATGCGCGAGCCCACGGTCGCCAAACCCCCGGGAGAACCCGATGTCCAACCCGCCTCAGGGTCTTCCGCCATGACGCGTCCGGCGCGCGCGCGGGTCGACTTCCGTCCCATGGCGCCGGCCGACTGGCCCGACGTGGCCGAGATCTACCGCCAAGGCATCGAGTCGGGCAACGCCACCTTCGAGACCGAAGTGCCCAGCTGGGATTCCTGGAACGCGGCCCACAGCCCCGATTGCCGCATCGTCGCCGAACTGAACGGCCGATCGGCTGGCTATTGCGCCCTAAGTCCGGTATCGGCGCGTCGCGTTTACGCCGGCGTGCGCGAAGTCGCCATCTACGTCGCCGCGAGAGACCGCGGACGGGGCGTGGGCGGCGCCCTCCTGCGCGAACTCGTCATGGCAACCGAAGCGGCGGGCATCTGGACACTGGAAGCGGGCATCTTTCCGGAAAACGCGGCCTCGATCCGGATCTTCGAACGGTGCGGGTTCCGCATCCTGGGCACGCGGGAGCGCGTGGGCCGATTTCGCAACGGCCGCTGGCGGGACGTCGTGCTCATGGCACGGCGGAGCCGGGTCGCGGGCGTGGATTGACGAATCGGATGCCAGCCTCCCTCCCGACGGCATCGCGGCCGCCTTCGCGCCAACGCGGCACACTCGGGGTCGCGACGACGCTGACCGTCGCCCACTTCGCCAACGACGCCTACGTCGCCTTCCTGCATCCGCTTCTGCCGCGCCTCATGGAGAAGCTGGGTTTGTCCATCGCCCTCGCGGCGGTGCTGGCCATGGTTCTCTCGCTGGCCTCGTCGCTCCCGCAGCCGGTCATGGGATACTTGGCCGACCGGGTCGGGCGCCGGTGGCTGGTGGCGCTCGGGCCGATCGTCTCGGGCATCTTCCTCAGCCTCATCGGACTCGCCCCGAGCTTCGCGGTGCTGGCCGCGCTGCTGGCGTTGGGCGGACTGGGAAGCGCCTTCTTCCACCCACCCGCGGTGTCGCTCGCGGGGCGGGTGTCGGAGGGGAAGGGGAGCGGTTTGCGCGTGTCCATCTTCTCCTTTGGCGGACACTTGGGCTTCGCGATCGGACCGGTGGCCGCGGTGGCCATCGTCGGCGCCGCCACCCTTGAGGGCCTCTGGGTGGCGATGTTTCCCGGCGTCGTGATCGGAATCGCGACCTTGGCGTTTCTGCCTCGCCCGGCGCGAGGCGCGGCTCCCTCGCCACCGCCGTCGCCGCGACAGGTGCTGCGCGCGCTCGGGGGCCCGCTCGGTCTGGTCTTCGGCATCAGCGCGCTGGGGGCGTTCGTGCAGCGCACCCTCCTGACAATGTACCCCATCGTGGTCCACGAGGCGGGCGGCTCGGAGGCGCTCGGGGCGGCTTCGCTGAGCATCTACCTGGGGCTGCAGGCTGGCGGAACCATCCTCGCCGGCGTTCTGACCGACCGCATCGACCGCACCCGCCTGCTGGCCGGCATCTGCCTGCTGGCCGCGCCCGCGCACGTCCTGGCCGTCCACCTTCCACCGGGCAGTCACGCCGCCTTCGTGGCGCTGGCCTGCGCGGGGCTACTCAACATGGCGGTGCTGCCGCCGACCGTGGTCATCGCTCAGGAGATCCTCCCCACGGGCGCCAGCATAGGGTCGGGGATCGTCATGGGGCTGGCGTGGGGCGCGGGCACCTTGGGCGTGGGGTTGGTGGGCGTGCTCGGCGATCTGGTGGGGCCACGGCCAGCCGCGCTCGCCGCCATGCCGGTGGTTCTGCTGGGCGCCGTCCTGGCACTACGGCCCGCTCTGCGGCCCCATGCGCTCTCGGGGACGGCGGCGGCGGCGAGGGGCCGAACGAGCTGAGGCCGCCGGGGAGGGAACGTTGGCGGTTGGGCGGTTGGGCGCTCCAAGGCTGGTTTCGCGCGCCTCCGTCCCGCCACAACCCCGGCCAACGCGGGGCGGGGGCGGCCATCCCGGTTCCCGTTGACCCGAGCGGAGCGCAGAGTTTAGGTTTTCGCGACGTCATCCGGGCCGCACCGGTCTCGCGAACCATGGATGAACCTTCCACGGGTTTCCGCTCCAGCCGCACACATTCGCTTCATGTCCAAGCATTCCCGACGTCCCGCCCCGAGCGGGCCGGCCTCCGGCGCTCCCGACGAGGACGACCTCTTTACCAGCCGGGTCCTTGAACTCACGGTCTGGGCTCGGAACAACACCCAAACCCTGATCTTCGCGGGCATCGTGGTGGCGCTCGCCGTCACGGCCACCGTGTACTACTTCAACTTCAGCGAGACGCGCGAGAATCAGAGCGCGCTCGAGCTGGAGCAGATCCACCAGGTCGTGGGGGTGGTGAGCACCGAGGAGACCCTCGCCGAGCTCAATCGATTTCTGGATCGCTTCGGGGACGCCGGCAGCGCGGCCGAGGCGAGGCTTCTCTTGGGTCAGGTCCATCTCGAAAACGGCAACATCGAAGGCGCCATCGAGGCTCTCCGGCCCCTGCGCGGACGCCTTGGCGAACCGGTGGCGCTGCAGGCCGGCTTTCTTCTGGCCGCCGCCTACGAGCAGCAAGGCCTTTGGGACGAAGCGGTCGCGACCTATCTGGACATCGCGGACGAAACCGACCTCGGGTTTCAGCTACGCAACGCCCTCTCCGACGCCGCCCGCGTGCGCGCGGGGCAAGGCCGCTACACCGAGGCCGAGACCCTTCTGGGCGACCTGTTGGACGCGCTCACCCCGACCGATCCCGGTCGCGGCGTGATCGAGATGCGCTTGGCCGAGATGCGCGCGCGCACGTCGTCCGGCGGTTGACGTTCGGAATCCGATTCGGAATCCGGTAGGCGACGACCCACGCTAGTTCCTCCGAACGCCCCATCCGCGATCTTCAGCGGGTCGTCCCGGTGCGTGCGCGCCGGTAGGCACCCAGGCGGGGCCGAGCGACCCATGTGAGGTCACCGAGGTGTACGCCACCCGCGCACGCCACGGCGCCGCGTCGCGATAAACGCGGCGATTCATCACCCAACCCCGCCGTCCCAACCGCCCCACCGCGGCCCGTCGCCGCCCATTCCGCCACGCCGGGGCCGGCCCTGCGCCGCTTTCTTACTGCGCATAATATGTATTATGTATAGTGTCAGCGGAAACGGGGGCTCTCCCGGGGATTTGCGGCCCCCCGCTCCCTTGGGATCAACGACGGGTGTCGAGAGCCTACAGCCGCCCGAGCAGATCCAAGACACGTAGCATCCAGACGCGCCAGACCGCTTCTCGAACGATTTTCGCCGACATCTTGGAAGCGCCGGACTCGCGCTCCGTGAACACGATCGGCACTTCCACCAGGCGGAAGCCCTTGCGGGCGGCGCGCAACTTCAACTCGATCTGAAAGGCGTATCCGTTGGATACGATTTGATCGAGATCGATGGCCTCGAGCACTTCCCTGCGCCAGCAGTTGAAGCCTCCCGTGGCGTCCGCGATCGGGAGACGGGTGATGATCCGCGCGTACCAGCAACCGAAGTAGCTGATCAACAACCGGCTCATCGGCCAGTCAACGACGGTGACCCGGCCATGGAGGTAGCGGGATCCGATAACCACGTCCGCGTGCCGGGTCTGCTCCATGAAGATGGGCAGCATGTCCGGGGAGTGCGAGAGATCCGCGTCCATTTCGCAGAGTAGCGGATAGCCGCGGGCGAGACCCCACCGGAAACCCGCGAGGTAGGCCGCGCCCAGGCCGAGCTTTTCGGTTCGATGCAGAACATGGATGCGGGGTTCGCGGGAGGCGAGCTCGTCGGCCAGCCGACCGGTGCCGTCGGGCGAACCATCGTCGATGACGAGGATCTCGATGCCCGCGTGCTGCTTGAGTACCAAGGGCACGATGCGGGGCAGGTTCTCGCGCTCGTTGTAGGTCGGAATCAGGACCAGCAGCCGGTCGTCAGGCACGGGGCACCCTCTCCCCCGCCCTCAGGGCGCGATAGACCTCCAAGTGCCGGTCCACCAACCGGTCGTTGCTCCAGCGGGTGGCGACGTGCTTGCGAGCCCGACGTCCCATCTCCCGCAGATCGGGTCGGCGCAGGAGGGCGACGAGCCGTCCGGCGAGATCGGAGGGATTGCGGGGCTCGAAGAGGGTTCCCACCGATTCGTCCACGATCTCGGGCAGCCCCCCGACGCGGGAAGCGGCCACCGGAAGCTCGCACGCCATGGCTTCGAGCGCCGCGATCGACGTCGCCTCCATGAGCGACGGCAGAACCGCCACCGCGCCGGACGAGAGGATGCCGGGCATTTCGGCGTTGGGACGCGTCCCGAGAAAGCGGATGCGTTCGGCCACCCCCAACCGCGCGCTCAGGCCCTCCAGCTCCTCCCGCTCCGGTCCGTCGCCCACCACGACCGCCTCGACATCGGGGATCTCGGCGATGATCGCGGGCATCGCGCGCACGAAGTACCGCACACCGTTCTTGGGAAACAGGCGTCGCGGAACGACCAAGAGAGGTCCACCGACGGGTGGAATCGACGGCTTGCGCGGGCCGAAGACCGACGTGTCCACGCCATTGGTGACCGCCTCGGTGGACAAACCCGGGACCAAGGCATCGGCCACGTTGGCAATCTCGACGCTAGTGGCGAGAGTATGGTCGGACGCGCGAAGAAGCGTTCGCAGGCCAGGCCGGTACTGGGGCTTCGTGGCCAGACGAAGGAAATGGGAAGTGTGCAGAGTGGTGACCAACGGCCGGCGGCGGATCCGGCCCGCAATCCAAGCCGGCGGGATCGAGGCGATGGCTTGGGCGTGCACCACGTCCGCCCGAGCACTCGCGTGCGCGGTGCGCGGCGTGGAGTGAATGGAATGCAGCAACCACCCGCCCGGGTTGCGCGCGGGAAGCCATGTCCTCCGGACGTGGATGTCCGCCATGATCTGCTCTCGGGGAAGATGCGATTGGGACCGCGACGTGATCACATCCACCCGGTGTCCCCGGGCCACCAGCCCCCGGCACAGGTTGTAGACGTGGCTTTCCAGCCCGCCTACTTCCGGAGGAAAGTAGATGCAGTGCATCAGGATGTTCATCGCGCGGCCCCATGCCAGTCGCGCGTCGAGCGTGGCGCTCCCGCGAGACGGTGCGCCACGATGTCGGCAATCCGCGCCGCCGCTTCGCCGTCGCCGTAGGGGTTGGGGCGGTCGCCGTTTCCGTCCCTCGCTCCGCTCACGCCGGCGAGCGCCGCCAAGGCTTCGGACACGATGAGATCCCCGTCGGTGCCCACAATCCGGGCAACGCCCGCCGCCACCCCTTCCGGGCGTTCGGTCACGGCTCTCAAGACGAGGACGGGCGTGCCGAACGTGGGCGCCTCCTCTTGGATCCCTCCAGAGTCGGTGAGCACTAGGCTGGCCCGTCTCAGTGCCCGAAGGAGGTCCGGGTAGGAGAGTGGGTTCGTCAGGTGTACGCGAGGGTGGTCGGCGAGATACTCGCGCGCCGGCAGCGCGACGTGGGGATTCGGGTGCACGGGGTACAGGACCCGCACATCGGGATGCCTGTCCACGATCCGTCGGACCGCTCGAAAGACCCTGTGCAGCGGCTCCCCAAACGACTCCCGCCGGTGCGCGGTGAGCAACACGAGGGGGGTTCCCATCGAGAGAAGCTCGGCCAGCACGCCGTCCTCGACGTCGCTACCGGCGCGGACCAGTCGCAAGAGGGCATCGACGACGGTGTTTCCCGTGATGTGGATGGAGTCTTCGTTGACTCCTTCGGCAAGGAGGTTCCGGCGCGCCAACTCGGTGGGCGCGAAGTGAAGCTCGGCCAGCGTGTCGGTCATGCGCCTGAACAGCTCCTCGGGATATGGAGCCCGTCGGTCGTGGCTCCGCAATCCGGCTTCCACGTGTCCCACTTGAATCTGCTCGAAGAACCCCACGAGTGAGCCGAAGAAGACGCTTGCGGTGTCGCCCTGAACCAGCATCAAGGCCGGCTTGAACGTACGGATCATGTCCCGTAGCCCCTCCATGCAACCCCGTCCGACATCATAGAGCGTCTGCCCGGCCTTCATGATGTCGAGATCAAAGTCGGGGGTGATGGAGAAGGCCTCCAGCGCTTGGTCGACCATGTCCGTATGTTGGCCGGTGAGCGCGACCGCGCTCTCGAGGAGGTCGTCGCGCGCGCGCAACGCGTCCGCCACCGGAGCCATCTTGATCGCCTCTGGCCGCGTGCCGATCAACACGAGCACCCGCGGGCGGCTCACAGTCGCTTGCGCATGCGCGCCGGAAGAATGCCGAGCTGGTCGCGGTACTTCGCCACGGTTCGTCGCGCGATCCTGACGCCGTCGGCGCGCAGGAGCTTCACCAAGGCCATGTCCGTTAGGGGCTTGTGAACATCCTCCGCGGAGATGAACGCCTCCATCCTCGCCTTGACGCCCCGAGCGGAGACATCGGCGCCGCTGGTGGTCGAAAGGCCGCTGGAGAAGAAGTACTTGAGGCTGAAGACGCCGCGCGGCGTCTGAACGTACTTCTCGTTGGTCACGCGGGACACGGTCGATTCATGCATCTCGATCTCGTCTCCCACCTCGCGCAGGGTGAGCGGGCGCAGGTGCTGAACCCCGTGTTCGAAGAAGTCGTGCTGCCGCTCCACGATGCACTGCATCACCCTGAGCATCGTCTGACGTCGCTGTTCGATGGCTTGGATCATCCAGCTGGCCGAATTCAACTTGTCGGTGATGAAGGTCCTGTTCTCTCCCCGGAACAGGCGTTTGTCGCGGGCAATCTCCTGGTACGACCGCGCCAGCCTCAGTTGGGGCATGCTGGTGTCGTTGGCGAACACCATGTACTCGCCGGAGATCTTCTCGACGATGAGATCCGGAACGATGTAGTGCTCGGGTTCGGGCGAGTACCTGAGTCCCGGCTTGGGGTCCAGCTTGGCGATCTGGTCGGCGGCCTCCTGGACGACTTGGGGCGACACCCCCAGAACGCGGGCGATGTTGGTCCAGCGGTGACCCAGCAGATCGTCGAAGTGTTCGTCGACCAAAACCCTCGCGAGCTCGTGCTCCTCCCGCGCATCGCGCAGCTGGAGGAGGAGGCACTCGCGCAGATCGCGCGCGCCCACGCCGGGAGGATCCATGTCCTGCACGACCTCGAGCATGTTCAGCACGTCGTCCACGGCCAAGGGAGCCAGCGCCGCGGCCAGCGCCGCCTCCCGGGCCTCGTCGCCATCCGCCTCGAGCAGACGGTCGCGCGCGCCTTCGAACCAGGTGTTGAGGTTCTCGACGATGGTCTCGAGCGGACAGCGTAGCAGGCCGTCGTCGTCGATGTTGCCGATGATCTCCCGCGCGATCCGTCGCTCGCGGTCGGAGTGGGTCAGAAGTTGAAGCTGGTCCTCCAGATGATCGCGCAGATCGGGAGCCTTGGAGGGCGTGGGGAGTTCGAAGTCGCGAGGCTCGTGGCGCGCGCGGCGTCCGCCAACATCGAATCCGTCGAGCAGGATGGATTCCCAGTCGACCTCGTCCCCCTCCTCCTCCCCGTCGCCCCCATCGAGCTCGACCTCCTGTTCGGTGTCGCCTTCGACCACCTCGAGGAACGGGTTCTCCGACATCTCCTGTTTGAGGCGCTGCTGCAGGTCGAGCAGCGGCAGATGGAGCAGCTCCATCTGCTGGTACAGCCGCGGGTTGATCTTCATCTCCTGCCGCAGCTCCGGGCTCTGGATGAGCCTCGCGCCGAGCCCGCTCATGTGGCCGCGGGAGGATTGAAGCGCTTTCGCATGCGGTCGGTCAGCACCGGACCCAGATAGATCTCGGCGACCTCGTCGTTCCACACCAGCTCCGACACCGTGCCGACGACCCGGATGCGCCCCTCGTGCATGATGTAGGCGCGGTCGACGATCTCCAGGGTCTGTTCCACGCTGTGGTCCGAGATGATCACGCCGATGCCGCGGTGGCGCAGGCCCGCCACGATCTGCTGGATGTCGTTGACGGCAATGGGATCGATTCCGGCGAAGGGCTCGTCCAGAAGCATGAACTTGGGGCTTTGGACGAGCGCCCGGGTGATCTCCAGGCGGCGCCGTTCACCCCCGGAGAGCGAGAACGCCTTCGAGTGGCGCAGGTGGCCGATGGAGAGCTCCGAGAGCAGCTCGTCGAGGCGCCGCGCGCGCTCCGCCTTCGCGAGCGGAAGGGTCTCCAGAATGGCCAGCACGTTCTGCTCGACGGTCAGGCGCCGGAAGATGGAGGGCTCCTGGGCGAGGTATCCGACCCCGAGGCGCGCGCGCTTGTACATGGGAACGCCCGTAAGCACGCGGGCGTCCAGCCTGACCTCCCCGGCCTCCGGCGAGATGAGACCGACCATCATGTAGAAGGTCGTGGTCTTGCCGGCGCCGTTCGGCCCGAGCAGGCCCACGATCTCACCCTGCTCGACGGCGATGTCGACGTCGTTCACCACCTTGCGGCCACCGTAGCTCTTGGTTAGCCGGGTGGCCACCAAGCGGCTGGCCGACATCGACGCCCCGTTGCCCTCGGGCTCGCTGGCCAGGACGCCGAACTTGTGCTGAAGCACGACCGCCAACGCCTCGATGTTCTCGATCATCGACTCGCGCCGGTCGACCAACTCCCGCCACAGCTCGGCATCGAAGGTCAAACGCTCCCACCCTTCCTCGCGCGGATCGCGCCCGGCGATGCCGACGGCCTCCAGGCGGCCGATCACCTGTTCCTCCAGGTAGCCACTGGGCTCGCCCTCCTCCTCGCGCCAGGCTCCCTTCCGGTGGAGCTCGAGCGCTTCGTACTGGCGGAGCACCGACGACACCCAGTCGTCCCGGTCGACGGCCCCCGAGTCGTCCGCGCCCCGAATCAGCTCCAGGACCGCCACCGCCACGGAGACGTCGTGCGGTTCCAGTTGCCGCATCAGCTCCATGAAGCGTTCCGAGGTCATGTCATCTCCGTGTGGATGGGGGGGGCGTGGCCGTGTCCCGGGGGGGCGCCGAAGTGGCGACGGGTTCGAGCTGCACGCCGCGAGCGTCGCCCTCGACGACGACCGAGGTCACCTCGCCGTCGCGCATGAAGATCGTGATCAGATCTCCCCGGACGTAGTGAAGCGCGAGGCGATGATCCGGCTCCGGTTCCCCCGCTTCCTCCCCCTCCGAAGCCACGTCGGTGGGTTCCTCCGCGTCGGGAACCTCCCCGGTTGCGGGCTCTCGAACGGACTCCCCGGACACCTCCTCCTCGACGTTCCCCTCCTCCGCGGATGGCTGCGGGGAGGCGTCGGCCACGTCTTCCCCCTCCCCTCCCCCGCCGCCGGAGGGCGTCATGCGGTAGAGGCTCGCCGCCCGACCGCGAGCGATCAGGTGGTCGAGCTGGTAGCCCTCGGACGGCCGGGCAGCGACCGTATCGGCGCCGGCTTCGGGCGAAGCGTCGGCGGGGGCGGGCGTGAAGACGGCGATGATGGTGTCGCCGGACACCCAGTCGGAGCGCGCGATCTCCGGCGTGTCCTCGGTGTTGAGGGAGTCGCGCGCGCGCGACTCCCCGCGCGCGTCGCCCACCGCGATCACGCGCTCGAGCACCTCGCCGGGGGCCAGAACGTCGATGGAGTCCCCCTCCAGCTCGAACGTCTCGGCGAGGGCGCGGGGTCGGGCGGGAGGAGCCGCCGCCGTCGAATCACCGACCTCCCCCGGCGCGGTCGCCGGGTCGCCGGTCTCCCCGAGGGCCGGCGGCCGGACGAGCAAACCCTCTTCGCCGGGCACCCCTCGGGCGGATTCGGAGGGAACGTCCGCTTCGACCCGAGCCACCTGGGTCGCGCCCTCCTCCACGCCGACCTCGCCCGCGGTGTCCCGCGTGGTGGAATCCCCGGGGGCTTCGCCTTCGGCGGCCAACACGGCCGCCGAGGAGTCCTCGGACGGGGTGTCGGCGTCTCCGGGGAGCCCGGGAGGCTCCGTCTCCGGTGGCTGCTCGTTCATGGCCACGACGCGATCCAGCACCCCGCCGCTCATCAGCACCCTGATCTCGGGCGCGGTGAGGTCGATCTGGCTCCCCGCGAGGGCCGCGTCGCCCCGCGCCGCGACCTGGTTGCCGTCCATGTCCAGATCCACCGCGTCGCCGCTCAGCACGTAGTCTCCGCCGTATCCCAGCACGCGCGGCGCCGCGCCCCGCAACAGGAGCCTGCCGTCCGCCTCTAGGTACTCGATGGAGTCGGCGAGCGCGCGGAAGTCATCGTTTCGGAGCTCCGCCGATCCGGTGGCCATCATGTAGCCCGCGCCCCTCAAATGGATGCGCTCGGCATCGACGTCGTAGGGCACGGGCATGGTGTCGGGAGGCGATTCGTGCCCGCGGTCGACGGCCTCCGGGGTCACTTGGGTGGAATCGACCGGGATGGGCGCATCCACCCCGGCTTCTGCGGCGGCCGCGGAGTCGTCGACCCCCGTCGCGTCACGCTCCGCCTCGGTGGAATCGGCGACCTCCGGCGCGTCGCCCTCCGCCTCGGTGGAATCCGCGACCTCCGTCGCGTCGCCCTCCGCCTCGGTGGAATCCGCGACCCCCGGCGCGTCGTCCTCCGCCTCGGTGGAATCCGCGACCCCCGGCGCGTCGCCCTCCGCCTCGGTGGAATCGGCGACCTCCGGCGCGTCACCCTCCGCCTCGGTGGAATCGGTGACCTCCGGCGCGTCACCCTCCGCCTCGGCCGAGTCCGACGAGGCTTCGGGGGCATCCGGCGCGCCCGCCCGCGGCGACACCAGAATCAGCGCGTGCGCGCGCCGACCGTCCCGGCCCAGGATGGTGATTTCACCGTCCTCCCGCCGGCTGCCCGAACCGATCAGGACCGTGCTGTCGCCCTCGAAGGTGGCGCCCGTGGCCCCATCGACGATGTACACGTTGCCGACTCCGATCAGCCGGTCCTCGGCGGCGAAGTGGTCGGCGCGGTCGGCCGACATGAAGGCCGTCGAGTCGCGGTACTCGAAGTTGCCGATGAAGCGCGTGTAGCCGGAGGCGTCCTCCAGCACCGCGCTGTCCGCCCGGATGACGACGCCTCCGCCGCAGCCGACGACGGGCTGGGAGATGAAGTTGAAGAACCCGTTGCTGGTGGGCCGCACGACGGCCGAGCGGGACTGGATCAGATTGCAGGCGCCCTGCGCCCGCAGACCCTTCGCCAAACACAGGGTCGAGCCCACCACCAAGGCCGCCATGACCGGGAAGCGGAACAAGTCAGGGTCCTCCCCCGCCCCGCGTCCGCTGGTTCTGAATGAAGATGTTCTCGAAGTTGGCGTCGGACAGGAACGAGGATCCCTCGACGACCTGGTCCCCCTGGTTCATTCGCATGACCGTTGTGGAATCGCTCCAGATGCGGTCCCTCTGGGGCTCGTAGTGGATCTCCGCGCTCTCGATGCGCCGATCCGTCATGACGAGAACGGCGTCGCCGCGCGCCACCATGTGCTGGGTGTCCTCGTTCATCAGCCCGCTCCGGGAGGTGACGCGCGCCCGCTCCTCTCCGGTCTCGTCGTACATGATCAGGTTCACGGCGCGCAGCGCCACGGAGGTCGAGTCCTGCCAGAGATAGGCCGTGTCGGCTTGGATGCGCGCTTCCCGGATCCCGTCCACCGTGACGTGGGTCACGATGTCGAAGAGGACCTGGTCGGCCTCCACGGCGCGCAGCTCCTCGGGCAGCGGAGTCGTCGCCACCTGCTCCTCGCACCCCGCGGTTGCGGCCGCGCAAAGGGCCAGCACCGCCATGCCACTCTTTTTGAACATCATAGAACTCCCGATCTCATCAGGTCGTGGAGGTGCACGACGCCGCGCAGCCGGTCCGTCCCGTCCACCACCGGCAGCGCCATGACCCCGTGCTCCTCCATCTCCCGGGCGGACGTCGACGCCAAGGTCCCGAGCCGGGCCAGCCTGGGCCGCGGACTCATGATGGCGCGGATCGGAATATGAAGGAAATCGGGTTCGCGCTCCATGAGGCGAGTGAGGTCGCCGGCCGTCACCACCCCCACGACCCGGCCCCGGTCCTCCACGATGGGCACGGTGCCGCGCATGCGCGCGAGCGGAACGATGCAGTCGCGAACGAGGGCGTCCTCGCGGAGGGAGGGGTACCCCTCCCCCACCATCACGTCGTCGACCAGGAGCGTAAGCCTACGGCCCAGGGCGCCGCCCGGGTGCAGGCGCGCGAAATCGGCGGGCTCGAATCCCCGCCGCCGCAACAGGACGACGGCGAGCGCGTCGCCCATGGCCATGGCGGCGGTGGTGGAGGTGGTGGGCGCCAAGTCCATGGGACAGGCCTCCTCGGCCACCGAGCAGTCGATCAGAGCGGTCGCGTGCCGGGCGAGCGAAGCGCCCGGGTTGCCGGTGATGAGCACGATGGGAACCCCGTGGCGCAGCAGACACTCGGCGAGGCCGGCGAGCTCCTCGGTGTCGCCGCTCTTGGAGACCAGGATCGCCACGTCCTCCCGCGACACGATGCCCAAGTCCCCGTGCAGTCCCTCGACCGGGTGGAGAAAGGAGGCGGACGTGCCGGTGGAGGTCAGCGTACCCGCGATCTTGCGCGCGACGATGCCGCTCTTGCCGATACCCGAGACGATGACCCGGCCGGAGGCGGCCAGAACGATCTCGACGGCGTCGACGAAGGTCGCGTCGACGCGGTCGGCGAGCCGGCGGAGGGCGTCGCCCTCCGCCCGGAGCACCCGGGACGCCTCGGCGATCACGGAGGTGGCCACGGCGGCCTCCCCTCCGGTCGGGGATGGCGTTTCCGCGCGCGTCCGGCGCGGGTCAGCCTTCCGGGCCGGGCGCGTCCTCGGCGGAGACGCCATCGCTCCTCGCATCGCAGTATCCCTGGACCACGTGTTCCCATTCACCGCGCGCGATCAGCAGGGCGCGCACGAATTCCCGGACCGCTCCCCCGCCCCCGTGCGCGCGCGTCTGCCAGACGGCGTCCCGAACCAGCTCCGGGGTGGCGTTCCCGACCGCCACCGGCAGTCCCACGCGACGAAAGACCGGAAGGTCGGGCAGGTCGTCGGCCAGCATGGCGACTTCCCTCCATGAAACCCCGTTGCGCCGGAGCAAGTTTCGTACCACGGGCATCTTCATTGCGCCGGGCACCTGATGGCACTCTTCGATGCCAAGCTCGCGGGCGCGCAGCTCGGTCGCGGCCGAGACCCTGCCCGACACCAGCGCCACCGGCATCCCGGTTTCCACGAGGAGCTTGAGGGCCAGGCCGTCCTGGATGTCGAAGCGCTTGAGCTCCACCGCCGATCCGTCCGGCAGCGCGCCCATGTAGACGCCGGAGTCGGTGAGCACGCCGTCCACGTCGAATATGACGAGCCGGACGCGACGCGCGGCCTCCACCGGAAGTTCCCCGTCGCCACCCTTCACGACACGGCCCCGCGGATGGCGAGAACGTCCTCCAGCAGCGGCGCGAGCGCCTCGAGGTCGAGCATGTTGGAGGCGTCCGAGAGCGCCGTGGCGGGAGCCGGATGCACCTCCAGAAACAACCCGTCGCAGCCGGCCGCGACCGCCGCGCGCACCAGGCACGCGATGAACTCGGGGTTGCCTCCCGTGGCTCCGCCGGCGTGCCCCTGTCGCTGCACGGAGTGGGTTCCGTCGAAGATCACCGGGGCGCGGCAGGCGCTTCGCACCCGGGGGAAGGAGCGCATGTCCACGACTTGGTCGCCGTATCCGAAGAAGGTGCCCCGTTCGGTCACCGCCACCTCCCCGGCCCCGGCGGAGCGCGCCTTGTGAACGGCGTGCGCCATCTGCCCGGGGGACATCCACTGGCCCTTCTTGATGTTGACGGCCGAACCGGTGCGGCCCGCCGCCGTGAGCAGGTCCGTTTGTCGACAGAGGAAGGCGGGGATCTGGAGCACGTCCACCACTTCGGCGGTGGGCGCCGCCTGGGTGGGCTCATGGATGTCGGTGAGCACCGGCAGGCCACAGTCGGCCCTGACCCGCTCCAGCGCCCGCAGCCCCTCGTCAAGTCCGGGGCCCCGGGCCGAAGTCAACTTCGACCGGTTGGCCTTGTCGAAGGAGGACTTGAAGATGACCGGCAGCCCATGCCGGGCCGAGAGGGACGCGAGAGCCTCTCCCACCGCGAGGTTCACGTCGTCGCCCTCCAACACGCAGGGACCGGCGACGAGAAGGAAGTGTTCGAACACCGCCGACTTCCCTCAGCGCGCCACGCTCTCGGCCACCCCGCTCTCGCGCGCGGGGGCGATGCCCGCGCGTCGGATGGCCGCCTCGACGAACGAGGCGAAGAGCGGATGGGCGTGCGTAGGGCGGCTCCGGAATTCGGGGTGGAACTGGCAGGCGACGAACCATGGATGCGCGGGAAGCTCGACCATTTCGACCAAGGTGCGATCGGGCGACAGCCCGCTAAACGCCAGCCCTTCCCGGGAGAGCAGGTCCCGGTAGGCGTTGTTCACCTCGTATCGGTGCCGGTGTCGTTCCCGGATCAGCGCGCGGCCGTAGATCCGCTCCGCCCGGGATCCCGGGAGCAACCGACAGGGCCACTGCCCGAGGCGCATGGTCCCCCCCTTCCGGGTGACGTTCGCCTGGGAGTCCATCAGGCAGATGACCGGATGCGGCGAAGACGGGTCGAACTCGAAGGAGTCGGCGCCCTCGAGCCCGCAGACGTTGCGGGAGAACTCGATGACCGCGCATTGGAGCCCGAGGCAGATGCCGAGGAACGGCAGGTCGTTCTCGCGCGCCCAGCGAATGGCGTCGAGCATGCCCGGAACGCCCCGTTCTCCGAAACCGCCGGGAACCAGAAGCGCGTCGTAGTCCTCGAGCTCGCGCGGGTCGTGGTCGCCCTCGTAGCGCTCGCTGGCGATCCAGTGCGGCTCAACTCCCACGTCGTGTCCGACGCCGCCGTGAATGAGCGCCTGTTCGATGGACTTGTACGAGTCAACCAACTCGGTGTACTTGCCGACGACGGCGACCCGCACCTTGCCGCGCGAGGGCCGCTTGATGCGCGCCACCACGCCCCTCCAGCGCTTGAGATCGGTGGTGGGGGCCTCGAGCTCGAGCCGCTCGAGCAGGACCTCGTCCAAACGCTGACGGTGCAGCTCCAGGGGCACCTCGTAGATGGTCTCCTGGTCGCGCGCCTCGATCACCGCGTCCGGATGCACGTTGGTGAACAGCGCGATCTTGCGGCGCGTCCCCTCGTCCAGCGACCGGTCGGCGCGACACATCACGACGTCCGGGGGAATGCCGATCTGCATGAGCTCGCGCACGGAGTGCTGGGTCGGCTTGGTTTTGAGCTCCCCGGCGGCGGACAGGAACGGCACCAGGGTGAGGTGGATCACGGCGACGCGCGGACGCCCCATCTCCAAACGGAACTGTCGGATCGCCTCCAGGAACGGGAGGCTCTCGATGTCACCCACCGTCCCCCCGATTTCGGTGATGATGATGTCGTTCTCCGGGGCCAGGCGGCGGATGGCGTCCTTGATCTCGTCGGTGACGTGCGGGACGACCTGCACCGTCGAGCCCAGATAGTCGCCGCGCCGTTCCTTGCGGATCACGGACTGGTAGATGCCCCCGGTCGTGACGTTGTTCGCCTGCGACAGCGACTCGTCGATGAAGCGTTCGTAGTGACCCAGATCCAGATCGGTTTCGGCGCCGTCGTCGGTGACGAAGACCTCGCCGTGTTGGAAGGGGGAGAGGGTGCCCGGGTCGACGTTGATGTAGGGGTCGAATTTCTGGATGGTCACCCTGAACCCGCGGGCCTTGAGGATGTGCCCGAGGGACGCCGCGGCGATGCCCTTCCCCAGCGACGACACCACGCCCCCGGTGACGAAGACGTAGCGTGTCCGGTTGGTTTGATTCCCGCTCATGTTCCGCTCGCCAGGCTGGATGAACGCCGCTCGATTCGCAGCAGCAGCTTCTCGGTGCGCAACACGTCCGACGGCGTGTCGACGCCCGGGTGCGCGGACCCGACCACGGCCACGCCGATACGAACGCCGGCCTCGAGGGGCCGCAGCTGCTCCAGCATCTCGAGCTGCTCGAGCGCGGTTGGAGCCATCGCGACCCATCGCTCGAGTGCGTCGCGCGCGTACGCGTAGATTCCGATATGGCGCAGATAGGGCTCGCGCAGCAGATCGCCCGCACCCGGCTTGGCCGCGCGCTTGTACGGGATCGCCGCGCGCGAGAAGTAGAGTGCCCGGCCCGTGGCGGCTCGCGCGACCTTCACCACCGACGGGTCCTTCCAAGCATCCAAGCGCTCCACCGGGGTGGCGCACGTGCCGATCTCCCACCCCCCGTCCCGCACCATTTCCACGGCGGCCGCCAAGTGGCGCTCCTCGAGCAGCGGCTCGTCCCCCTGGATGTTCGCGATCACCGGGTAGTCGCGGTACGGCTCGCGCGCCGCCACCTCGGCGATCCGGTCGGTGCCGGAGGGATGGGTGGCCGAGGTCATCTCCACGGGAGCGCCCAGGTCGCGACAGACGCGCGCCACTTCGTCGGAGTCGGTCGCCACCACCGCGTGGTCGAGCACCGACATGGACCGGACCCTGCGCCAGACCCACTCGATGAGCGGGCGCCCGAGGATGGGGAAGAGGGGTTTGCTGGGGAGTCGTGTGGAGGCGAGCCGGGCGGGAACAATACCCAGAACGCGAGCTTTCATGCGCACACGGTCATGCTGAAGAGTCGGCCTCCCGCTGAACCCCGGTCGCGGCCGGTTCGTGGAACATCGCGGTTCGACGTCCGGCGTCCGCGCCAACTCAATGTAAGGTAGCCCGCCGGAGGGAGGTTGGCGACCCTCCCGGTTCGCTTGGCGGTCCAGCGCGGATGCGGGGCACCGGGCTGGCAAGGCGCCTCCACGCCCGCTACAGGCGCAGGAAGTTCTCGAGCAACCGCGCGCCGCCGTCGGAGAAGTACGATTCCGGATGGAACTGAACCCCCCAGACGGGGCTCGTCCGATGGCGCACTGCCTGGATCTCGCCCTCCTCGCCGGGAAGGTCGGTCCACGCAACGGGTTCGAGCACCCGCGGGAGCGAACCCGGGTCCGTGACCAGGGAATGATAGCGGGCCACGGTCATGGGCGAAGGAAGCCCCTGGAAGACGCCGAGGCCACCGTGGCGGATGGGCGCCGTCTTGCCATGCATCACGCGGCCGGCGCGCACGGTCGAGCCGCCAAAGGCTTCGCCGATGGCCTGGTGTCCCAGGCAGACCCCCAGAATCGGTGTCCGCGCACCCATGGCCCGCACCAGATCGATGCTGATTCCGGCTTCCCGGGGCGTGCATGGACCGGGCGAGACGACGATGCGTTCGGGGTCCAGCCGCTCGATCTCGTCGACGGTGCGCTCGTCGTTGCGCACGACCTCGGTGTCGGCGCCCAGCGCCTCCAGCATCTGCACCAGGTTCCAAGTGAACGAGTCGTAGTTGTCGAGCACGAGGACCATGGCTCTAGAAGTCCACGGGCCTCAGGTAGGACTCGCCGATCGCCGTGGACGACACCACCGCCACCGTGGGCAGCTCCCGCTTCCAATGGGTCGCGTTCAGCCGGCTCCAAACGATGTCGACCTGGGCTTCGTCGAACCCGCGGCGCGCGAGGTCGGAGGGTCGATGTCCCCGGAGCAACCAGTGCAGGATGGGATCCGCGTCGTGGTAGGAAATGCCCAGCTCGTCGTGATCGTGGATGCCCCGCACCAAGTCGGCGCTTGCCGGCTTGTCGACGATCTCGGAGGGCACGCCGAGGTGGCGCGCGAGCGCCCACACCTGCGTCTTGAACAGGTCGCCCAGCGGGTTGACCGGGGGCGAGTCGTCGGCGTGCCAGGTGAAATAGCCGAGCAACCGCTCGCTCTTGTTGCCGGTTCCCAGCGGCAGCGCCCCCAGGAGCGCCGACTGGTCGAAAATGGCGAGCGCCCGAAAGCGGGCCGCGAGATTGCCGCGGCGGAGGGGCGTGATGTCCGGCTCGTGGCGCGCGACGTACCCGTCCACGGAGTCCGTGATGTCCAAGGTGCGAGCGGCCGCGCCCGTCGCCTTGAGCACCATGGCCGCGTGCTCCAGGCTTTCGGGCGACGAGGTGGCGTAGGGCAGCCGCAGCCCCGTCACGTTCTCCGGGCCGAGGGCGCGCACGGCCAAGTGGAGCGAGACGGCCGAATCCACCCCCCCGGACACTCCGATCACGACCTTCTGGAAGCCGCGCCCGCGCACGACCTCCTCCCGGATGAACTCCACCAGGGCGCGCTCGATGAGCTCGAGGTTGAGGTCGAGCATCGAGACGTCGCCGGGAGTCGGACCGGGTGGGGCCGCCTTGGGGCGGTGGCGCGGGAGAGCTCCGCGCCCGGCGGCCGGATGGATGACCTCACCCGCCGAAGCGGGGTCGGGCGCCTCCCGCCGGCGTCCGCGACCCACCCGGGCCAGCGCCTCGCGCAGATTGGGGAGCCGCTGCTCCAAATCGGAAAGCAACGGTGAATCGAAACGGTGGCGGTCGATGGCGGCGCGGTCGAGAACGGCGGTGAACACGCCCTCCTCGAAGAGCGGGGCGCGGACCAGGGTGGCGCCGTCGGGAGCGACCGCCACCGATCCTCCCGCGAACAGTTTGCCGCCCTCCGACCCCACCAGCTGGCTGACCAGGACGAAGACGCCGTGTTCCATGGCCGGACCCTCGAGGAGCGGGTCCCAGCGCCCGACGCTGGCGGGGCGGTCGCTTCCCGGACGGAACCCCCGCGCCGGAGACGCGCTTGGCACGACGAGGATCTCCGCGCCGTCGAGAGCCAACACGGCCGGTGCCAACGAGTGCCAGATGTCCTCGCAGACCAGCATGCCCATGCGGCCCCAGGGTGTGTCGAAGGCGCGCAGGTCGCGCCCCGGCTCGACGAAACGGCCTTCGTCGAAGAGCCCATAGGTGGGGAGAAACATCTTGCGGTGGACGCGCAGCGGCTGGTAGCGCCCCTCGCGCGCCGAGAAATAGACCGCGCTGTTGTGGATCCGGCGGCGATGCCGCTCGTAGAAGCCGAGGACGAGGTCGGGCCCGCCCTTGGGCGCCCGCCCCAGCATGTCCGCCACCTCGTCGGCGCCGAAGGCGAGCTCCGCGACCGCCCCCTTCAGGAAGTACCCGGTGAGGCAGGTCTCCGGAAAGACGAGGAGGTCGTGGTCGCCGCCGGCGTCGGCGATCACGGCGCCGATCTTGTCGAGGTTGGCGCGCACGTCCCCCTTGCGCGGCTTCATCTGCGCGAGTCCCACCACCAAGGGGGACGCGGGGCTCAGGCTCATGGGCGACGGTCGGTCGAGGGAACGGGGTCCCGTTGTGCGGCACGGCGGTCGGAGCACCGCCCGACAAGGTACGACAACCGCCCGGTCCACCAAACACCGGGATGGTTGCCGGGAGCTCCATGGGATCGCACCATAGTGGATCGCGCGGCGTCGATTCGCGTCGCGCCGGCTCCGGGAACGAGTCCGTCAACTCCGGGGTCTACGGCAACAGCCATCGAACACTCCCGGACGCGAGTCGCCATGACCTGCACGAGATTCACCACCCTTGCGGCGTTCCTGCTTGCTCTGTCGGTCCGGGCCTCGGACCTCGCGGGACAGAACACCGGATCGACCGGCCCGGACGAGGCCGAAGCCGAGGCCGCGCTGGACGACCGGCAGTTCCTGCGCGCGTTCGAGGTGATCAAGCGCTACAGCTGGAGCAGCCCCGCGGATTCGACGCTTTGGAGTGGAGCCCTCGACGGGCTGCTGGAGGCCGCGACCCCGCCCACGGAGCCGGGCGATTCGGCCGGAGTCGGCGCGGACCCGCCGGCGACCACCGCGGCGACCGAGGCGCCGACGCGCCGGGGCGCGGTGGACGACCAGCGCTTCCTCGGCGCCTTCGACAGCATCATGCGCTCGGGTCCCGACGCGCCCGGCGACCCCGTGTTGTGGCGCGGCGCGACCTGGGGGATGATCCGGGCTCTCGACGATCCCTACGCCCAAGTGCTCAGCCCGCGCCTGGTGGACGAGTTCCAGGAGAGCACCACCGGCAACTACGCGGGCATCGGCGTGCAGATCACCCAGCTGAACGACCGCATCACGGTCACGGCGGTTTTTCGCGGCTTCCCGGCGGAGCGCGTGGGAATCCAGGTGGGCGACGTGATCGTGGGCGTGGACGGGGAAAGCACGGAGGGCTGGACCACCGCCGACGCGCGCGACGAGATCCGGGGCACGCCTGGCACCACGGTCACCGTGTCCGTGGAGCGCGACGGCTTCTCCGCACCCATCCCCCACAACATCGAGCGCGACAACATCCACGTCTCGTCGGTGCACGTGGGGTACGTGGAGGAGGACATCGGCTACATCCAGCTGGACCGGGTGGCTCGGGGGTCCACCGAGGAAATGGACTCCGCGTTCGCCCTGCTGGCCGACGCCAAGGGAATCGTCCTCGATCTGCGCCGCAACCCCGGGGGCTACCTGGACGAGTCGCTCACCCTGACCGACCTCTTCCTCGACCGGGGCAAGCGGATCGTGGCCACCCGCGGCCGCAACCCGCGCCGCGGACCCGGCGAGCACGAGGACGCGGCCTACACCCGGAGCGCGGCCAGCCTCGGCGAGAAGTCGCTGGTGGTGCTGGTCGACCGCTTCACGGCCTCGGCGGGGGAAATCCTCTCCGGCGCGCTCCAGGATCACGACCGCGCGCTGGTGGTGGGGGAGCGCACGTTCGGAAAGGGCGTCGTGCAGTCCGTGGTCCCCTTGCCGGAGGGCTGGCAGCTGCAGCTGACGACGGGCGAGTGGTACACGCCGCTGGGCCGATCCCTGCACCGCCACCGGGACGCGCACGGCGCTCCGCTCCCCGAGGACTCCACCGCCTTCCCGGTCTTCACGACCGAGGGAGGACGCGAGCTCAAGGGCGGCGGCGGGGTCTTCCCGGACTTGGAAATCGCGAACGACACGCTGCTGGCCGTCGAGCGCGAGCTTCTGGAGGAAGCGGCCGCGGTCGAGTTTCCGTTCGGGCTGAGGCTGGCGGAACTCGGCTTGGACCGCGCGCAGGCCGTGAGCAACCAGGGCGCCGAGGCGACCATCACCGAGCGGATCCTCGAGTCGTTCATCGCCGAAATGCGCGACGCGGGCGTGGCCGAGGCGACCTTCGAGGACGCGGTTGTCCGCGATTACGTGCTCTGGCGGCTGGAGATCGCCCTCTCCCAGCGCATGAACGACGACGAACGCCTGCTACGGTTCCGCATCGAGCGCGATCCCGTCCTCATGGCGGCGGTTCGGCTGCTGAGCGAGGCGGACAGCCAAGCGGACGTTTTCGAGCTGGCGGGGGAGAGCCCCGGCCAGCCGTAGCTAGCGCTCCAGCGCGGCTGCCCCAAGTCCGTGGATGAGTCCGCCCGAGCACCGAAAGCGGCGTTCGCGGGCTGCTAGTTCGGTTCGGCGACGAACACCAACTCGCGGTCCAGGAATCGCTCCAGCGTGATCAGGTGGCGGTAGTAGGCGCGGATGGCTTCCCGGTAGTCGCGCCGCCCATCCAAGTAGGTGCGCTGGGTGTCGAGGAGCGACAAGAGACCGATTGCCCCGACCCCGGCCTCGTTCACTCGCTTGACGTCCGGCACGCGTTGGGTGCCCCTTCATGCACGGACCATCACCCCCTGGGGTGGTGGGTGCGGTGCATCTCGTGCACGTACGCCCGATCCACGTGGGTGTAGATCTCCGTGGTGGCGATGTCGACGTGGCCGAGCAGCTCCTGTACCGCCGCCAGATCGGCGCCTCCCTCCAGCAGATGCGTGGCGCAGCTGTGTCGGAGGGTGTGCGGGGAGACCCGCCGTTCGATTCCGGCGCGGTCGCGCGCCTGCCGCACGATGGTCCACACCGCCATGCGCGTGAGCGGCCGCCCCCTGGCGCTCAGGAACACGATTCCCTCCCCCCGGCCCCGTTCCAGCTCCGGGCGCACGTCCCGCAGGTAGCGGCGCAACGCGCGCCGGGCCGCGCGCCCGAAGGGCACCAAGCGCTCCTTCGCGCCCTTGCCGTACACGAGGCAGGTGCGGTCATCCAAGTCGAGGCTCCGCAGGGGAAGTCCGGTGAGCTCCGAGACCCGCACGCCGGTGGCGTACAGCAGCTCCAGCACCGCCCGGTTGCGCCAGCACAGCGGATGGGACGGGTCCGGCGCCTCGAGCAGGCGCTCGGTCTCGCTCAAGCTCAGCACATCGGGGAGGGTTCGCCACGCGCGCGGCGACTCGATCTGCTCGGTGGGATCGGTCTCGATGACCTCCTCTTCAAGGAGGAAGGCGAAGTACGCCCGCATCGACGACAGGGCGCGCCGGATCGACGTCGGGGCCAGTCCCCGGTCCTTGAGCGAGTACAGGTGGTCGCGGAGCTCCAAGCGGGTCACGTGCCGTGGATGAACGACGCCCCGGTCCGCGAGATGGCGGATCAGCCGCCCCACGTCGCGCCCGTACGCTTCCAGGGTGCGCGCCGAGAGCCCCCGTTCGAAGGCGAGGTAGTCCGCGAAGAGTTCCTCCCGAAAGGCCCGCTCCGCCCGGTCCCCGCGCTCCAGGGTCACGTCCGCGGATCGGAGATCGGCCGGCGGCCCCGCAGCCACGCCAGCAGGAGGACCGCCGCGATCACGGCGGCGATGACCAACAGGAGGCGGTTGACGGTCGCGAACCACGCGACGATGGACTCGATGTTGTCGCCGGCCATCGCCCCCAGCCAGACCAGCCCGCCGTACCAGATGGCGGAAGCCACGATTACGGGCGGCGCGACGAAGGCGAGGGGCAGACGGGCGACGCCGGCGAACGCGGGCACCAGGGCGCGCAGCCCGGGCAGAAAGCGGGCGACGAAAATGGCGAACGTTCCCCGTCGCCGATAGAAGCGCCGCATACGCGCCAGCTGGTCCGGCCGAAGGAGAAGTCCGCCCAGACGTGAATCGAAAAAGGGCGGGCCGAAGCGGTGGCCCGCGCGGTAGATCAGCAGGGCTCCCGAGGTGTTGGCCAGCCAGGTCACCAGGAAGACCATCGCCACGTCGGCCGGACCGCGCACGGCGAGGAACCCTCCCAGCAGGATGAAGGTGTCGGCGGGCACCGGGGGCACGACGTTCTCGAGGGCCGCCCCGGCTCCGAGCGCCAGGTAGGTCAGCCAGGCCGGGAGTGACGCGAGGAAGTCGAGCGTCGCGTCCATGTTTCGTCCTCGCCGATGAGCGCCACCGCGTGCACGGCGATCCCCTCGCCGGCACCGATCCAGCCCATGCCTTCGTTGGTCTTCCCCTTGACCGAAACCGCGTCGGCGCCGATTCCGAGCACCTCGCGGATGCGCTCGCGCATCCCGCCCGCGTGCGGCCCGATGCGCGGAGCCTCGCAAATGACGGTCACGTCCACGTTGATCGGCCGCAGCCCCCGCCGCCGCAGAAGGGCGACCACCCTCCCGAGCAGCTCCATCGAGTCGGCGTCGCGCCACCGTGGATCGTCGGGGGGGAAGTGGCTTCCAATGTCGCCCTGCGCGGCGGCTCCAAGCAGGGCGTCGATGACGGCGTGGGCCACGGCGTCCCCATCGGAGTGGCCCGCCAAGCCCGGGACGCCGCGAATCTCAACGCCCCCCAACGTCAACGTTCGGCGCGGGTCGAAGCGATGCGAGTCGTACCCCGTGCCCACCCTCATGGCATCCGGAGGATGCCGGCGAGGTCCCTCAGGCGCGCCAGCGGCGGAAGGCCAGGCATACGTTGTGCCCTCCGAAACCAAACGAGTTGGAAAGGGCCGCGTCCACGCGCCGCTCCACCATGCCGTCGGTGGCGTGGTTGAGGTCGCACTCCGGGTCGGGATGCCGGTAGTTGGTCGTGGGCGGGATCTTCCCCTCCATTAGCACCAACACCGAGATGACCGACTCGATCGCGCCCGCCGCGCCCAAGGTGTGGCCGGTCATCGACTTGGTGCTGCCCACGATGGCCGCGCGGGCCGCCTCCTCACCCAACACGGCCTTGATGGCGGCGGTCTCGATCTCGTCATTGTAGGGCGTGGAGGTGCCATGCGCGTTGATGTAGCCCACCTCCTCGGGCGCGATGCCCGCGTCGGCCAAGGCCAGGCGCATGGCTTGCTGGGCGCCCGCCCCTCCCGGCACGGGCGCGGTGATGTGGTACGCGTCCGCGGTGGCGCCGCACCCCGCCACCTCCGCGAGAACGCGCGCCCCGCGCGCCTCGGCGGTCTCGAGCGACTCGAGTACGAGGCAGCCGGCACCCTCGCCGATGACGAAGCCGTCTCGGGTGGCGTCGAAGGGGCGGCTCGCCGTCTCGGGCGTGTCGTTGCGGGTGGACATGGCCTTCATGGAGGCGAACCCGGCGATCGCGATGGGGGTGATGGCGGCTTCC
Source organism: Longimicrobiales bacterium (assembly GCA_965221265.1). GTDB lineage: Bacteria > Gemmatimonadota > Gemmatimonadetes > Longimicrobiales > Gaopeijiaceae > BD2-11. Next base: position 2,834,680 of record OZ244873.1, read on the forward strand.
GCGCCACCGGCGACCATCACGTCCGCGTCCCCACGTTGGATTACCCGAAGGGCGTCGCCGATGGCGTGCGCTCCGGAGGAGCACGCCGACACGGTGGCGTGATTGGGGCCTTGGGCGCCGTACCGGATCGAGACCAGCCCCGAGCCGATGTTGGGAATGAACATCGGAACGAAGAACGGGCTGATCCGGCGCGGCCCAAACTTCACCAACTTGCGGACTTGGGTCTCGTAGGTGTCGACGCCGCCGATCCCGCTGCCGATGATGACGCCGAACCGCTCGGGGCCCACACCCGGAGGGGGGCCCTCCAGCCCGGCCGAGGCCATCGCCTCGTCGGCCGCCACCACCGCCAACTGCGCGAAGCGGTCGTAGCGCCGGACTTCCCGCTTGTCCAGGTTCCCGGACGGGTCGAAGCCCTTGATCTCGCACGCGATCCGCGTCGCGAAGCGCTCGTCGGCGTCGAAGTGGGTGATCGGGCCACCGCCGTTGGTTCCGGCCAGCAACGCCGCCCAGGAGGACGGAACCTCGTGGCCGAGGGGTGTGATCATCCCGATCCCGGTGACGACCACCCGCCTGCCCGGGCGGGAGCCACCGTTCTCCGTAGGGCCGTTCATGGTCGTCGCGCCCGCTCGAATGCCGGGGGGAGTGTGTCCACGGGCCGCCGGGGAGGGGGTCAGTCCGCGGAGACCTTGCGAATGTAGCCGATGGCGTCTCCCACGGTGCGCATCTGCTCGGCGTCGGAGTCGGGAATATCGATTCCGAACTCCTCCTCGAAGGCCATCACCAGTTCCACGGTGTCGAGCGAATCGGCTCCGAGATCCTCCATGAACGAAGCCTCGCTCGTCACCTGATCCTCCTCGACGCCGAGTTCAGTGACGATGATGTCCTTGACCCGGCTCTCGATGCTGTCCGCCATCTCCTTGCTCCTCCTCGGTGTTGCGGTCTCCCGCCATGAATGAGTGACTCTCGGGCTACGCGGGCTACATCGCCATGCCGCCGTCCACGGCCAGGACCTGCCCGGTAACATAGCGCGCGCGTGGTCCGGCGAGGAATCGCACGACCTCCGCGACGTCGGAGGGCCTGCCCAACCGGCCCATCGGGATGCGCGCTCCCAGCTCGCCGGTGGTGCGCTCGTCCAAGCCGGCCGTCATGTCGGTTACGATGTACCCGGGGGCCACCGCGTTGCAGCGCACGCCCCGCGTGGCGAGCTCCCGCGCGACGCTCTTGGTAAGTCCCAGGAGCCCCGCCTTCGAGGCCGCGTAGTTGGCCTGACCGGCGTTGCCCATGATGCCGATCACCGAGCTGATGTTGACGATGGCGCCGGATCGGCTCTTCATCATTCCCCTGGAGGCGGCGCGAGTCATGTTGAAGGCACCCTTCAGGTTGACCCTCATGACCTCATCCCAGTCCCCATCCTTCATGCGCAGGAGCAGGCCGTCCCGGGTGATGCCGGCGTTGTTGATCAGAATCGTGGGGACGCCCTGGGCCGCCGTCACGGCGGCGACGGTGGCGCGGCACTGGCGCGCGTCCCCGACATCGCAGGCGTAGCCCGCGTGCCCCTCCCCCGCGAGCTGCGCGGCGGCGGACGCCGCTCCCTCGGCGTCGATGTCCGCGATGGCCAACCGGGCGCCGTCCTCCGCCAAGCCCCGAGAGATCGCGAACCCGATGCCCCGCGACCCGCCGGTGACCAAGGCGACCTCACCCGCCAGCGCGCCGCTCATGCCTCGCTCCCGGAGGTGATCGCGTCCGAGAACAGCTTCCGCACGCCCTTCCCGGTGCCGACGCTCGCGGTGGGCACGCCTCGGACGTTGCGCCGGACCAATCCGCACAGGACGGACCCCGGACCGATTTCAACGAACCGCTCCACACCGCTTTCGACCATGGCTCGCACCGATTGGGACCACAGAACCGGAGAAGTGAGTTGCCGGACCAGGAGTCGACGCGCGTCGTCGGGATCGCGGACGGCCCCGGCGGTCGCGTTCGAGAAGACCGGAAACGCGGGCGGACCGAAAGATAGGCTGCCGATACACTCCCGCAAGCCCTCCTCCGCCGCGTCCATCAGAGGGGAGTGAAAGGCCCCGGAAACGGCGAGCGGCACGGCTCGTCGGGCACCGGCCTCGCGAGCGCGGGGGAGGACCTCCTCGACCGCGGCCACGTCTCCGCTGACGACGATCTGGCTTGGGGCGTTGAAGTTGGCCGGAACACAGACCCGATCCCGCGTGGACACCTCCTGGCATAGCCGGCGCACTTCGCCTTCGCCAAGGCCCAGGATGGCCGCCATGGTCCCGGGACGCAGGCGCCCCGCCTCCCGCATCAGCTCGCCCCTGCGCCGAACCGCGCGCACGGCGTCCTCGAACGGGAGGGTGCCGGCGGCGGCGTGCGCGGAGAACTCGCCGAGCGAGTGCCCCGCGGCGCACGCGATGGGTCCAAACCGCGGCCGCACGACCGCGAGCGCGGCGAGCGAATGAACCAGAATCGCGGGCTGCGCGTTGTCGGTCCGGAGCAGCTCATCCTCGGGCCCCTCCCAGGCGAGGCGCGAGAGGGAGAAGCCGAGGATGTCGTCCGCGTGCTCAAAGACGCGCGCGGCCTCCGGATGGGCTGCGGCCAAGTCGCGTCCCATCCCGGAAAACTGCGACCCCTGCCCGGGGAAGAGGAGAGCCAGAGACACCGGATGATTAGCGATGGGCGAGGTGGGTGGCTACACGCGAATGGCCGTGGCGCCCCAAGTGAGGCCGGCCCCGAAGGCCACCAGCAGGACGTTGGATCCCGGACCGATACGCCCCCGCTCGAGCGCCTCGTCGAGCGCCACGGGAACGGTTGCCGAGCTGATGTTCCCGTAGCGGTGCACGTTGACGTACACCTTGTCCATGGACACGCGCGCGTACCGGGCCGTGGCTTCGATGATGCGGATGTTGGCCTGGTGGGGGATGAGGAGATCCACGTCGTCGGCCGTCCATCCGGCCTGCCCGATCGCCAAGCGGGCCGAACGGGACATCGCCCGCACCGCGTTCTTGAAGACTTCCCGGCCCTCCATGAGGAGCAGGTGGGAGCGATCGGCGAGCACCGACTCGTCGAAGGGTCGCAGCGCCCCCCCGCCCGGCCTCTGGAGCAGGTCCGCGAGGGTGCCGTCCGACCGGATGTCGTTGGCCAGGATCCCCCGCTCGCCGTCCGCGCGGCGGATCACGCTGGCGCCCGCTCCATCGCCGAACAGCACCGCGGTGGAGCGGTCCTCCCAGTCCATGATCGACGTCATCTTCTCGGTGGACACCACCAGCACCACCTCGCCCATGCCGCTGGAGATGTACCCCTCGGCCAGGGCCAGGATGTACAGGTAGCCCGTACAGGCCGCGGAAATGTCCATGGCCGCCGCCCGGCGCGCGCCCAACCGGGCCTGAATGTCGCACGCCGTGGAAGGCAGCAACCGGTCCGGCGTCGCGGTGGAGACCAGCAGCAGATCGACGTCCTCCGCGCGCACGCCCGCCCGCTCGAGCGCCTGTTCGGCCGCGGCGACGCCCATGTCGCACACGGAGGTGTCCGAGTCGGCCACGCGGCGTTCGCGAATGCCGGTGCGCTCCACGATCCACTCGTCGGTGGTGTCCACCATCTCCGCCCAGTCCTCGTTGCTGAGGACGCGGTCCGGCAGAAACCGACCCGTGCCGGCGATCTCTCCGATGGGACGGGACGGGCTCACGGGATCCGGGCCGCGGTTTCGGCCAGGTAGCGGGCGATGTGACCGATCATGGAGGTCCGGACCGCCTTGGCCGCCACCCCGATGGCCTTGCCGATGGCCTTGGGTGGAGATCTCCCGTGGCAGATCACGGCCACGCCGTTTACCCCAAGCAGCGGCGCGCCCCCGTACTCGGCGTAGTCGAGGATCTCGATCGTGGAGCGGTCGAGGGGTTCGCGAATGCGGTCCTGCTCGCGATCCATCACCCGGATCACGAAACCCGCCACCGACTCGTAGAACTTGAGCAGAACATTGCCGGCGAACCCGTCGGCGACCAGCACGTCGCAGGTTCCGCGGATGATGTCGCGCCCCTCCACGTTGCCCACGAAGTTCAGGTCGCTGCGCCTGAGCCGACGGTATGCCTCGATCGTGAGCTCGTTCCCCTTCTCCGGTTCGGAACCGATGTTCAGCAGCCCGATGCGCGGGTTCGGCAATCCCATCAGATCGTGCGCGTAGACATGGCCGAGGTAGGCGAACTGCAGGAGGTGCCGGGGGCGGCAGTCCACGTTGGCGCCGGCGTCCAGCATCAGCAGGTGCGACCGGCTGGTCGTGGGCATGAGGGTACCGACAGCGGGTCGATCCACCCCGGGGAGGCGCTTGAGCAGAAACACCGACGCCGCCATCACCGCACCCGTGGGCCCGGCGCTGACGAACGCGTCGACCTGGCCCTTGCGGTGGAGTCCGAGCCCGGTCACGATCGAGGAACCGGGCTTGCGCCGCACGACGGCCGCGGGAGACTCGTTGGGGGAGACGCGCTCCGGGGCGTGCACGACCTCCAGCCGCTCGCGGTCCGAGGCGCCGTGCCGGTCCAGCTCCGCCGCGATCCGCGCGCCGTCTCCCACCAGGACGACGGTGACGTCGCCGGGACCGTGCTCCAAGGCGTGCAGCGCTCCGGCGACCTCGGTCGCCGGGGCCCCGTCGCTGCCCATGGCATCGAGCGCGATTCTCATCGTGGACCGGTCGTGGCCGGCGTGGTCAGTCCAGTTCGACTTCGATGACCGAGCGATCCCGGTAGTAGCCGCAGGTGGGACAGACTCGGTGCGGGACCTGCGGATCGTCGCAGCGCGGGCAACGCCCCACGGCGACCGGTTCGGCTCGATGGTGCGTGCGGCGCTTGCGTTGCCGCTGCTTGGATGTACGACGCTTCGGTACGGCCATGGTCTCTTCGTCTAGTGATGCGTGAGGGCCCGCAGCTGCTCCCATCGGGCGTCGACATCCGGCGCCGCGCAACGACACCGGGCCGTGTTTCGGTTTGAGCCGCACCCCGGACACAACCCCCGGCAGTCGGGACGACATTCGGCGTACATCGGCACGCCCAGGGCGAACTCCTCGCGCAGGGGTCGCCCGATGTCGAGTTCCGCCAAGTGGGCCGGAAACGTGCGCACGTCCCCATCGTCCTCCGGGCCCGATTCCTCGTCGGGAACGAAGAACAGCCGGATCGGCAGCGCGAAGGGCCGCGCGATGGGTTCCAGACATCGCCGGCACGCCTGCGCCAAGGTGGACGACACCCGCCCCTGGACCATGACCTGGCCCGAGTTCACCGCCCTCGCCGTGAGGGTCACGCGGACGGGCTCCGACAGCTCCGGACCGCGATTCCCGACCACGAAATCGGCGGCCGGGCACGTTGCCCGCAGCTGGAGCGTGCCCGCACGTTCGAGCGCGTTCAAATTCAAGTGCAGCATAGCATAGGAAGCTAGCGTCGCGCCCGGCGCCTCGTCAACGAGCCGTGATCCCCAACCTCTCGTGGCGCGAAAAGAAGAAGGCGATTTCCAGCGCCGCGTTGGCATCCGAATCCGATCCGTGGACGGCGTTGCGCTCCTTCGACTCCGCGTGGAGGGCGCGTACGGTTCCGGGTGCCGCCTCGGCGGGGTCCGTGGCCCCGATGGCTTCCCGAAACCGGGGCACGGCGTCGTCGGCCTCGAGGACCGCGGGAACAATGGGACCGGAGGTCATGAAGTCGACCAGCGAGTCGAAGAAGGGTCGTTCCCGATGCACCGCGTAGAAGGCGGCCGCCTGCGTCCGGGACAGCCGCGTCATGCGCAGGCAGCGGATGCGGAAGCCCGCCTCCTCCAGGTGGGCGAGGATGGCCCCGGTCTTCCCCGAAGCGACCGCGTCGGGTTTGATGATGGCGAGTGTCAGGCTCATCGAAGGGCTTCCCGGGTGAGGTGCACGATGTCGATCGGCCGTCGGGCCACGCCGATCCCGTTTTCGCGAAAGGCCCGGATCTTCTCCTCCGCGGTGCCGGACGAACCACTGATGATGGCGCCCGCGTGGCCCATGCGGCGGCCCGGGGGCGCCGTCTGGCCCGCGATGAAGCCGACCACCGGCAGCGATAGGCCGCGGCCCGCGAACTCGGCCGCCTCCTGCTCGTCCGTGCCCCCGATCTCGCCGATCATGACCACGGCCCGCGTTTCGCGGTCTTCGGCGAAGGCTTGCAGGCAGTCGATGAAGGTGGTGCCGATGATGGGGTCGCCGCCGATGCCGACGCAGGTGGTCTGACCGATACCCGCCCCGGTCAGCTGTCCGACCGCCTCGTAGGTGAGCGTACCCGAGCGCGACACCACACCCACCGGGCCGGGCGTGACGATGTCGCCCGAGATGATGCCCACGGTGGCCTTTCCGGGCGAGATCACCCCCGGGCAATTGGGTCCCAGCAGCCGGACGCCGCGGTCGGCGACGAAGGCGTGGGCGCGCGTCAAGTCCAGCACCGGGATGCCCTCGGTAATGCAGACGACGAGCGCGACGCCCGCCTCGGCCGCTTCCATGATCGCGCTCGCGGCGAACGGGGGGGGCACGTAGATCGCGGAGGTGTTGGCGCCCGTCTCCCCGACCGCCTCGCGCATGGTGTCGAAGACGGGCACGCGCGCGCCTCCGGGGCCGTCCACCATGTGGCCACCCTTGCCCGGCGTTACCCCCGCGACCACGCGGGTCCCGTACTCGATCATCCGGGCGGTGTGGAAGGACCCGTCGCGGCCGGTGATGCCCTGCACCGCCACGCGGGTGGATTCGTCAACGAAGATGGACATGGGGCGGGACCGTGCGGTGTGGGAGGGAAGCCGGCGAGGACGGCCGCGGGAGGTGGAGGATCACGCGGCCGCCCGTTCCACGGCCGCGCGCACGACATCGTCCATGGAGGCGTAGGCGGAGAGACCCTCGGCCGCGAGAATGTCGCGCGCCTCGCTCTCGTTGGTGCCCGTCAGGCGGATCAGAATGGGCGCGCGGATGTCGACCCGCCGTGTCGCCTCGGCGATCCCGCGCGCCACGTCGTCGCAGCGCGTGATGCCGCCGAAGATGTTGAACAGGATCACGCGCACGTTGGGATCGGCCGTGATGATCTCCAACGCGGCCACGACCTTGTCGGGATTGGACGACCCGCCGATGTCGAGGAAGTTGGCCGGCTCGCCGCCGTAGTGCTTGACCAGATCCATGGTGGCCATCGCCAGCCCGGCGCCGTTCACGCAGCACCCCACGTTGCCGTCGAGCTTCACGAAGCTGAGCCCGGCCGCGCGCGCGCGCGTCTCGGCGCCGGGCTCGGCGTCCAAGTCGCGCAGCGACTCGAGTTCGGGGCGGCGGAACAGCTCGTTGTCGTCGATCGCGACCTTGGCGTCGATGGCCTTCACCTCCCCCGCCCGCGTGGCGATGAGGGGATTCACCTCGCACAGCGAGGCGCCGTTGGCGAGGAAGACCCGATGGAGGCCGGAGAGCACGTCCGCGCACTGGCGCGCCAGGGACGGCTCGTCGAAGAGCGCCCGCCCCAACCGGTACGCCTGATGCGACAGAAGACCGAACCGCGGGTCCACTCTCAGCCGGGTGATGGCCGACGGGTTGGTGGCGGCCACCTCCTCGATGTCCACGCCTCCCTGGCGCGAGACCATGAAGACCGGCGCTCGCGCGGTCCGGTCGACCAGGATGGAGGCGTAGCGCTCGCTGGCGATGTCCTCCACCGGCACGATCAGCACCTTGCGCACCGTGAGCCCCTGGATCCTCATCCCCAGAATGGCGCGGGCGTGCCTCTCGGCCTCTTCCGGAGAGGAGGCCAGCTTGACGCCACCGGCCTTGCCCCGTCCGCCGGAGTGCACCTGGGCCTTGACCACGGCCGCGCCGCCCATGTCGGCGGCGATCGCCGCGGCTTCCCCGGGAACGGTCGCGACCCGGCCCTCCGGGACCGGCAGACCGGCCTCTCGGAAGAGTTGCCTGGCCTGATACTCGTGCAGATTCATGCGGTCTTCTCCGCGGAGAAGGCGAGCGTGGACGACCGGCCGCCGGGGAACGCGCTGCCGCCCATGCCCCGCCGGACGCGACCGGCCAAGTTACCCGAGCCCTCCATCGCGATCAAGCTCCCGTCTCGGATCACGAACCGGACGGGTCTCGGAAGCGTTCCAAGAGGTCGCGGAGCTCCCCCAGGCGCGAGCCGAAGCCGGCGAAATCTCCCGACCTCAACGCCTCCTCGGCGCGCTCAAGCAGATCCAGCGCGTCGCCCGGCCACGTCGACGCGTCGGTGGCCAGCGCGCGCGGTTGGGTCAAGCCAGGCTGGGCGACCAGGTCTTCGGCCTCGTCGTCGGACGCCGTCATGGCCCCGAGCGCGGCCAGGGTCGCGTCCAGGGTCGACCGCATCGCCACGCGGCGGCCGTCGCTGACGACGAACTGGCGCAGCTCGGGAATCGCGTCCGATTCCGCCGCCAGGAAGATGGGTTCCATGTACATCAAGGTCCCGTCGACGGGCACGATATGCAGATGGCCGGTCCAGACCTCGCTTCCACCCTGCCGCCAAAGCGAGAGCTGCTGGGAAATGGAGGGGTCCTGTTCGACCAGCGCCTCCACCAAGCGGGGACCCGGCACTTGCTCCTCGACCGGTATGTCGTAGAGAAGCAGTTCGCCGTAGGTCTCCCCGTCGCTGCGCGCGACGAGTAGGGCGGTCAGATTCTGTCGGCCCGCCGGGACGAAGGCGGTGCTGAGCAGGTATTCGGGGTCCCGCTCCCCGGGCAGCCGGTAGATGCCGTACTCGGGCCGGTAGGGAACGGGACTGGTGCCTTGGGCGAGTTCCGTGGCGGGCGCCCACACGTCCTCCTGGCCATGGAAGGAGGGTGCGGTCTCCAAGTGATACTGGAACAGCACCCTTCCCTGCAGGCCGAGCAGCGCGCGCGGATAGCGAATGTGTTCCCGGAGCCCGGACGGCATCTCGGCCAACGGCTTGAAGAGCCCGGGGAGGACGCGCCGGTAGCTCTCGAGCAGTGGATCGTCCTCGTCGGCCACGTAGAACGAAACGCGGCCGCTCACTCCGTCCACGGTGACCTTGACGCTGTTGCGCACGTAGGTCACCGGAGACCGAACTTCGAGGTCGTAGGCGCTCGCGAGCGGAAAATGCCGGGTTGCGGTGAAGGCGTCGAGCATCCACACCACACGACCATCGTGCACGACCGGATAAGGCGCCTCGGGAAAGCTCAGGAACGGGGCGATGTCGCGCGCCCGCGCCGTGACCTGGCGTCGAAACACGAAACGACTTCGGGACGAGACCTCGGAGGCGAACAGCAGGTTCGGGTCGCGGAAGCGGAGCGCCAGAACCACCTTCCGCACCCATGAGTCGATGGGGATGCCTTCCGGGTAGTCCAACCCGGCTTGGCCGGGTCCGCCCTCGGGGTCGAGAAAGGCCTCGGTGGTCGGATTGATGATGGCGTAGGCCTGGGGACGGATGCCGAAGAACACGGAGGGACGCACCAGGCGCAGTCGCTCGGGCGCGGCCACGCCTTCCGCGAACTCGGGAGGTATGGCCGACAGGATGGTCGAGGGTCGTCCTTCGAGGGTGTGCCGCTCGGCCGCGCTGGCGACCGCGCCCATGCCCGCGATGTAGCGCTCGCGAATGTGGAGGTTCTGCCAGTTGCGGTCCTCGATTCCGCCGGGCTCGATCTCGCGCACGGCCAGCGCGACCGGCACCAGGCCGTTGGGGCCCCGGTAGCGGTCGATGGCGACGTCGCTGAACTCGTAGTAGCGGAAGCGGGCCTCCAGCTGGCGATAGGTGGTGAGGAGCGCCCCCGGGGTCCACACGGGCAGTCCGGCGAATTGGGCGGCGACGGCCGTCGGGCTCGGCTCCTCGGTCGTCCCGCGGTAGTCGAACCGCTCACGGCGCAGGCGGTCGAGCCCGAACCCCGTGCGCGTGAACCGCAGGTTGTGCTCGATGTAGGGGGTTTCGCTCTCGAGCTCGTTGGGCTCCACGCGAAAGCGCTGCACGGTTGCGGGGTAGATCTGGGCGAGCACGAGCGTGCCCACGGCGATGGCGCCGAGCCCGGTCGCGGTCGGGGCCACCTTGCCTCGGGTGCCGCCCCACGCCACCAGGCCGGCGGCGCCCAGGGCGATCACCGCGAGGGCCGTGAGCGCGGGGAGGCGGGCGACGGCGTCGGTGAACCCGAACAGTCCCTGAACGCCGGAGTTGCCGTCGAGCAGAAGGATGTAGCGGGCGATCTGGAAGCGCACCGCCAGCAGGACCAGAAACGTCGTGACCAGCAGCGTGAGGTGGCGGCGCGCCAAGTCCTCCACGCCCACCCTCCCGCGGGTCAGGCGGATGGAGCCCGTGGCGGCGTAGATGGCGATGGAAAGGCTGAAGAGGAAGAAGACGAGCAGGAGCGCGAAGGCGACGATCCCGCCCATGACCGGCAGGGCGAAGACGTAGAAGGACAGGTCGTGCCCCAACACGGGGTCGCTCACGCCCCACGCGGGCGCCCGCAGCAGAAGCAGCAGGGCGATCCCGGCTTCGGGGGGGACGACCGCGCTGAACCACAGGGCCGCCAGCAGGGAGACGACGAGCGTGCCGCGCGAGATCCAGACGTCGGGGATTCGTTCGGATATTTCCAGGTTGGCGAATCGCCTGCGGATCCTGAACGCGCGCACCGCGACCGCGAACAACCTCACGTTCGCGTAGACCATCGCCCCGACGGCCAGCATGACCAGGGCGCGCACGCCCCAGCGGGCCAGCACCCGGGTCCGGAACACGTCGAGGTAGCCGTTGCCCGCGAACCAGAGGATTTCGACGTAGAGCTCGATCGCCTCGCGGGTCAACAGGAGCGTCGCGGCCCCGGCCACGATCGAGGCCACCAGCACGCGGCCACCACGCAACGGACGGGCGCGCGCCTCAGACATCGACACCCTGGCTCCGGAGCCAGTCCTCGACCTCGCGCCGGATCTCGTCCAGTCGGGTCGCCGTGTCGGCTTCGTAGCGCGCCGCCAGCACCGGCTGCGTGTTGGACGCCCTCAGCAGACCCCAGCCACCCTCGAACAGAATGCGCGCTCCGTCCACCGTGATCACGTCGTGGGTGCGGGAGAAGTGTTCGCGGGCGGCCTCGGCGAGGTCGCGCTTGACGTGTTCGGCCACCTCGATGCGGTATTCCGGGGTGGACGCGCAACGCGGGAGATCCGCCACCAGCGCGGAGAGGGAGCGCCCGGACGTCGTCAGCAGACGCAGGAGTCGGCATGCGGCGTAGACGGCGTCGTCGACGCCGATGTATTCGTCGGCGAAACAGATGTGACCGGAGAGTTCGCCACCGATGACGGCTCCGCTGTCGCGCATCTTCTCCTTGATGAGCGAGTGGCCGGTCGCCCACATCACGGGCACGCCCCCCGCCTCCGCGAACACGCGCGGGAGCGTCTGGGAACACTTCACGTCGAATACCAGCTTCTGGCCCGGACCCCGGCGCTCGAGCACGTCCAAGCCGAAGAGGAGCAGGAGGATGTCGCCCCGGACCACCGTGCCGTCGCCGTCCACGACCCCGATACGGTCGGCGTCTCCGTCGAAGCCGACGCCCAGCGCGGCTCCGGTCGCGCGCACCAGGGCAGCCATGTCGACGAGGTTCTCGTCCACGGTGGGATCGGGATGGTGGTTGGGGAAGGTGCCGTCGAGCTCGCAATAGAGGGGCACCACGTCGGCTCCGACCGCCTCCAGCACGGGCACGGCGGTCAGGGCGCCGGACGCGTTGCCGCAGTCCACCACCACCCGGAGCGGCTCCAGTCCCGGAAATCGGCGGGCGACGTCGGCGACGTACCGGTCGAGGATGTCCACGTACTCCTCGTCGCCCCCTTCCCCGTCCGAACCCCCCCGGTCGATTCGGCGGCGCAGATCCTGAATCCCCTCGCCATGGAGCGGGCGGCCGCCCACCGTCATCTTGATGCCGTTCCACTCGGCCGGGTTGTGGCTGCCCGTGATCTGGACCCCGCCGTCCGCCCCCAGCTCGCGCTCGGCCCAGTAGGTCACCGGGGTGGGCACCGTGGAGAGCCGAACGACGTGTCCCCCCGCCGACCGGATCCCCGCCGAGAGTGCGTCCGCGAGCCCGTCCGAGCTGGGACGATTGTCGCTTCCGACCACGATGCGCGGATGGGCGCCGCCGGTCCGTTCGCCCACGGACGCGGCGTAGGCGTTTCCGGTGACCCGGGCCACCTCGGCGTTGATCGTGCGGCCCACGATGCCCCGAATGTCGTATTGCCGGAAGATCTCGGGACTGACGCTCAAGACCGACACGGGGCCGCTAACGCGCGGCGCCCAGGAGGAGCGTCCCCGCGTTCATGAGTCCTTCCGCGCCCGCGCGGGCGAGGCCCACGCCGCCATCGGGGAAGACGCCCAGCGCGACCACCACCGCGACCGCCGCGCCCACGGCGAAACGCATCATCAGAGGCACCGTCACGGGATCCGGCTCGTCGGAGGCCGCGGCTTCCCGCATCCACATGTACCACGCGATCCGCAGATAGTAATAGTACGACACCACGGTCGTCAGCACGAAGATGACGGACAAGGTCCAGAGTCCGGCTTCGGCGGCCCCTCGCAGAATGTAGATCTTGGCCATGAACCCGCCGGTGCCGGGGAAGCCCGCGAGGGAGAGAAGAAAGATCGTCAGGCAGACGGCCAAGGCGGGGTGCCTGGCTCCCAACCCCGCGTACCGGTCGATCCCGAGCCGCTCTTCGCCGTGCCCGGAGACGCACAGGATGACCGCGAAGGCGCCGATGTTCATGGCGGTGTACACCAGCAGGTAGAACAGCAGCCCGGCGGTGGCGTTCAGGTTCAGGGCCACGATCGCAACCAGCAGATATCCGGCGTGCGCGATGCCGGAGTAGGCGAGCAACCGCTTCACGTTGGTCTGGGCCAGGGCAATCACGTTTGCGACGACCATGGTAAGCGCCGCGAGCCACCAACCGATCGCGTGCCAGCTCTCGGGAGTGCCACCGAAACCGACCACGAACACCCGCGCGAAGGCGACGAACGCGGCCGCCTTCACGCTCGCGGACATGAACGCCGTGACGGGCGACGGGGCGCCCTCGTAGACGTCGGGCGTCCACATGTGGAACGGGATCGCCGAGACCTTGAAGGCGAACCCGATGGCCAGCAGCGCGATACCGGCCTGCAGCAGCCCGCCGATGGCCGAACCCGAGCCGATCACCAGCGCGATCAGACCCAAATTGGTGCTGCCCGTGGCCCCGTACACCAGCGCGATGCCGTAGAGCAGGAAGCCCGTGGAGAACGCGCCCAGAAGGAAGTACTTGAGCCCCGATTCCGCCGACCGGGGATCGCGCCGGTTGAAGCCCGACAGCACGTAGGCGCTGATCGACATCACCTCCAGGGCCAGGAAGATGACGATCAGGTCGCGCGTCCCGCCCATGAGCATCATGCCCACGGTGGCGAACAGCACGAGCGCGTTGAACTCCCCCTCCTGAAGTCGCTGCCGGCGCACGTACGCGGGGGAGATGGCCAGGGCGAGAGCGGCCGCCAACAGAAAGATCCAGTTGGCGAAGAGATGGAAGCGGTCGAGCGCGATCATCGTGCTGCCCCGCCCCGGGGTCAGCCCGTACAACCACCCGTTGGCGACGGCGGCCAGCAGCACGCCCACCATGGCCCAGACCGCGAGGCTCCCGGAACCATCGCGCCGGGCGGACTCGGCGTCGCCGCCCTTCCGGACGCCGGCCAGCAGAACGCCCGTCGCCCAAACCGCGAGCACGACCTCGGGAAGCAGCGCCAGCAGGTAGTGCGCGGGGGTGGTGAAGTCGACCGTCATGAGTCGGCCCGCTCCTCGGCTGACTGGATCCGGTGGACGCGTTCCAGGATGGCGTCCACGCTCGGTTCCATGCGCTCCAGAATGGGCGTGGGCGCGACCCCGATCGCGATCATGAGCGCCACCATGGGCGACAGGATGCAGATTTCGCGGCGGGACAGGTCGGGTATGGACCGGTTCTCCTCGCGGTCCAGCTCGTTGAAGAGAACGCGCTGAACCATCGGAAGCATGTAGTAGGCGGCGAAGATGACGCCGGAGGTGGCGATGACGGCCGTGACGGGACGGGTCTCGAAGGTGCCCAACAACGCCAGAAACTCGCCCACGAAGCCGCTCGTGCCGGGCAGGCCGATGGAGGCCAGGGCGGTGATGACGAGCGCCAGGGCGAGCATGGGGGCCACGCGCGCAAGGCCGCCGAACTCTTCGGTTCGCCGGGTGTGGCGGCGCTCGTACAGCATGCCCAGGATGAGGAAGAGCGCCCCGGTGGAGATGCCGTGCGAGATCATCACCACCAGCCCTCCCTGGATGCCGGTGGTGGTGAGCGCGAAGATCCCGATCACCACGAAGCCCATGTGCGCCACCGAGGTGTACGCCACCAGCTTCTTCGCGTCCGGCTGCACGGCCGCCACCCAGGCGGCGTACACGATGCCCGCCGTGCCCAGGACCATCATCACGGTCACGACGGAGGGGTGCTGGGAGGCGGCCGGAAAGAACGGCAGCAGGAAGCGCAGAAACCCGTAGGTGCCCATCTTGAGCAGGATGGCGGCCAGAACCACCGAGCCCGGGGTGGGCGCCTCGACGTGCGCGTCCGGCAGCCAGGTGTGGAAGGGAAACAGGGGCACCTTGATCGAGAACGCGAGCGCGAAGGCGGCGAACAACCAGAGCTGTTCGCGCAACGAGAGCGACACCCCGAGGATGTCCAGGTAGGCGAACGATCCGTCGCCGGCGGACGCGGTAACGGCGTACAGGTAGAGGATTCCCACCAGCATGAGCAGCGATCCCGCGGCCGTGTAGAGAAAGAACTTGACCGCGGCGTAAATTCGACGCTTGCCTCCCCAGACCCCGACGATGAAGTACATCGGGACCAGCGTGAGCTCGAAGAAGACATAGAACAGCAGCAGGTCCATCGCCGTGAAGACGCCGATGATTCCCGTCTGCAGCAGGAGCATGAGGGCGTAGAAGGGTTTGGCGCGCCGCGTGATGTAGCGGAAGGAACCCAGGATGGTGATCGGCGCGGTGAAGCAGGAGAGGAGCACCATGAACAGCGAGATGCCGTCGATGCCGAGGGCGTAGTGGACGCCCCAGGCCTCGATCCAGGGCACGCTGGACGCCATCTGGAAGCCCGGGTCCCCCACCGTGAAGGATGCCCAGAGGCCCAGGCTCACGACGAACAACGCGAGCGTCCAACCGAAGGCGATCCACCCGGACCGCTCCTCGCGCTCCAGCAGCACGTGGACCATCGCCGCCATCGGGCCCCACACCAATACGTGCAGGATCCACGAATCGAACGCCGCGGCTTCGAGCAGATGCGTCATGGCTGGTCCGTGGCTAGGCGGCTACAGGACTAGGAAACCCAGGATCGCGAGGACCCCGAGCGTGACGACGAGCGCGTAGGTGTTGACCTGTCCCGTCTGGAAGAGGCTCGCGAAGGTGCCTCCGGCCCGGGTCACGAGCCCGATCCCGTTGACGGTGCCGTCGATCAGCGCCGCGTCGATGACGCGCCAGGCGAAGCGCGAGGCCGCGACGATGGGTCGGAGCACGAAACGGTCGTAGAGCTCGTCGACATACCACTTGTTGAACAACAGGCCCCTGAGGCCCGCGGGCGCGGCGGCCTGCTCGGCGGGCACCACGCGCCAACGGGCGGCCGAGCGCGCCGTCAGCAGCACGAGCACGAGCGCGGCCAGCGTGGACAGGCCGGCCCACAAGACCTCGCCGCCCCCGAAGGGAGCCGCGTACGCGGGCTCGCCCACGTGCTGGTAGCGAATCTCCGTCGCGCTGGCGGTGATGGGTTCCAGCCAGTGATGCAGCCACTCCGAGGTGGGAAGCGCGCCCCCCAGCCCAAGCACCGAGGCGGCCACCTCCTCCGGGACGTTGACCCACCCCCCCACGATCGAGAGGATCGCCAGCGCGATCAGCGGCACGGTCATGACCCAGGGCGCCTCGCGCAGGTGCCGCCCCTCCTCGCGCCCCGTGCGGTTGGCGCCGTGGAAGGTCATGAGCATGAGGCGGGTCATGTAGACGGCGGTGAGCAGCGCGGTCGCCAGCGCGAGCACCCAGAGGACGGTGAAGAGAACGCGGAAACCGCCCGAGGCGGCCAGCCCCGCGTACCAGATGATCTCGTCCTTCGAGAAGAATCCGGCCAGCGGCCACACCCCCGCGATGGCGAGCGTGGCGATCCACATGGTGATCGCCGTGACCGGCATCGAGCGCCGCAGCCCGCCCATGTTGCGCATGTCCTGGGGATCGGCGTGGCTGTGCGTGCGGTGCAGCGCATGGTGCATCGCGTGAATCACGGCGCCCGACCCCAGGAAGAGCAGCGCCTTGAAGAAGGCGTGGGTCATCAGGTGGAAGACGCCGGCGGCGTAGGCGCCGACGCCAACGCCCAGAAACATGTAGCCCAGCTGGGAGATGGTGGAGTACGCGAGCACCTTCTTGATGTCGTACTGGGCGAGCGCGATGGTGGCGGCGAGCAGGGCCGTGAGCACGCCCACGGTGGCGACCACGGCGCCGCCCACCGGTGCGAGGGCGAAGAGCACCGACGTGCGGGCCACCATGTAGACGCCCGCGGTCACCATGGTGGCGGCGTGGATCAGCGCGGAGACCGGAGTGGGCCCCGCCATGGCGTCCGGAAGCCATACGTGGAGCGGAATCTGGGCGCTCTTGCCGGCCGCCCCCAGGAAGAGGAAGAGCGTGATGGCGGTGACGGTGGCGCCGCCGTACTCGAGCAGTTCCGGGGCCTCGGGGAGAACCTCCGCGAAGGCCAAGGTGCCGAAAACGGTGAACACCAGGAACATCGCCACGAGGAAGCCGAAGTCGCCGATGCGGTTGACGATGAACGCCTTCTTGCCGGCGTCCGCCTTCTCGCGGTCCCGGAACCAGAAGCCGATGAGCAGGTAGCTGCACAGCCCCACCCCCTCCCAACCCACGAACATGACCGGGAAGCTCGCCCCCAGGACGAGCACCAGCATGAAGAACACGAAGAGGTTGAGGTAGGAGAAGTAGCGCGCATAGCCGGGATCCTCGCGCATGTACCCGACGCTGAAGACGTGGATCAGGAATCCGACGCCCGTCACCACCAGCATCATGATCATGCTGAGCTGGTCCAGCTGCAGCGCCGCGTTCACCTCGAGCGAACCGGCGACCATCCAGGTCCAGTAGCTCACCACCACGGGGTCGTGCGGCTCCGCGTGGAACATCCCCGCGAAGTTGAGCAGCACGAGCGCGAAGGAGACCCCAACCACCCCCGGCCCCACCAGCGTGACCCAGCGTTTGTGTCCGTCGCCCGAATGACCGTCGGCCGCCTCGTCGGCGCCCGCGCGCACCGCGGCCGCCATGCGCGCGCCGACCCGCATCGCCAGGATCCCGTTGAAGAGGAAGCCGAGCAGGGGCAGAAGGACGATGAGCCCCGGCAGCAGAGGCTCGTATCCCGCCGACGCCCCCTCCTGCGGGAATCCCGAGAGCGGCGCGAGCGTCATCTACCTACCACTTGAGCAGGTTGAAGTTGTCGACATTGACCGTCCGGTGGTGCCTGAAGATGGAGATGATGATGGCGAGCCCGACCGCGGCCTCCGCCGCCGCCACCGTCATCACGAAGAAGACGAAGACCTGTCCCTCCACGCCCACGAACCGCGAGAACGCCACCAGAGCGAGGTTCACCGCGTTGAGCTGGAGCTCGATGCAGAGGAACATGATGATGGCGTTGCGGCGCACCAGCACCCCGAAGGTGCCGATCGCGAACAGCAGGACGCTGGTGGTGAGGGCCTCGGTGAGCATGCGGCGCTCCTCAGACGCGCTTCTTGGCCAGCGCGACCGCACCCACCACGGCGACCAGCAACAGGATGCCCGTGATCTCGAAGGGAACCACGTACTCCTGGAAGAGCGGCCGCGCGATCAACGACACCGCGCCCCGTTCGGCCAGCTCGAGGTCCATCGCCGCGGCGCCGGGAAAGCTCTCGTACAGCGTGCTGGCCCGCGGATTCCCGAACCGGGTCGCCAGCAGACCGCAGATCGCCCCGGAGACCACGAACGCGCACACGGCGTACACGCCGCGCATCAGGTCGTCCCTGTAGTCGTGTCCAAGGTTGAGAAGCATGATCACGAAGAGGAACAGCACCATGATGGCGCCGGCGTAGACCATCACCTGGATCGCGGCCAGAAAGTGCGCCTCGAGCAGCACGTAGATCCCGGCCACGCTCGCCAGCGACACGACCATGAACATGAGGCTGGCCACGGGGTTGCGGCTGGCCACCACGCCGATGCCTCCACCCACCACGGTCACGGCGAAGACGTAGAAGAGGATCAGCTCCATTCCCTCACTCCGATGCCGGGTCGGAGGGATCCCATAGAGCGGTGACCGGGTGTTCCTGCTCCATCAGCCGATCCAGGTCGTAAACGAAGCGCTCGCGCGAATACTCGGCGTTCTCGAAGTGCTGGCCCACATGGATCGCCTCGACCGGGCACACCTCCTGGCACATGCCACAGAAGATGCAGCGGAACTCGTCGATCTCGTAGACGATGGGATAGCGGTTGCCCTGGTCGTCCTCTCCGCCCACCAGACGGATGCAGTTGGCGGGACAGACCGTGGGACAGAGCCCGCACGCCACGCACTTGGGACGTCCGTCGGCGTGGACCTCCATGCGGTGGGTGCCGCGCCAGCGCGGGTGCAGCTCCGTGGGCTCCTCGGGGTAGCTCCGCGTCACCTTGCGCGGGTTGACCATGTGCCGAAAGGTCAGCGACATCCCCTTGAGCGCGGCTCTCAGATACGAGCTGCGGGCCGCCTCCGGCCTGCGCATCACCCTTACCGATATGGCCATGACGGTGCTCCCGGGTTCACGGTTTGCTCGCCGGCGCAACGCCGTGGGCGCGGCCGACGGGCGCGGCTCCGGTGATGATCCGGCCGCGGTCGAGGTAGAAGACGAAGAAGACGGTTGCGACCAGGCTCACCGCGGTCAGCGCCAGAGCGAAGCCCGATCCGCCGGACACGCCGATCTGATCCAGCACCAGGATGGTGCCGGCCACGAGCATGACGTAGGCGAGCGCGGTGGGCAACATCACCTTCCAGCCCAGGTGCATGACCTGGTCGTAGCGAAAGCGCGGCAGCGTCCAGCGCACCCAAATGTAGAGGATCACGAACAGGGTGGTCTTGAGCGCGAAGGCGCCCAGCGTCAGCAGCGTGGTCCAAACCGACGGCCGCGCCGGGATGGGCTCGCCGGTCGCCGTGAAGCCGGAGACGTACCCCCCCTCGTGGGGGATGAAGGTGTCTCCCGACCAGAAGGGGATGTCCCATCCGCCCAGGAACAGCGTGGCCATGAGCGCCGAGGCGACGATCACGTGCGCGTACTCGGCGATGAAGAACATGCTGAACTTCATGGACGAGTACTCGGTGTGGTACCCGGTCACCAGCTCGGACTCGGCCTCCGGCATGTCGAAGGGCAGGCGGTTGGTCTCGGCGAAGGCTGAGATCAGGAAGAGCAGGAAGGCGAGCGACAGGGGGAGGATGTACCAAAGGCCGACCTGCTGGTCGGCCACGATCCGGATCGGAGTGACGTTGCCCGCCAGCATCATGACCGGGATCAGCGAGAGCCCCAGCCCGACCTCGTAGCTCACCATTTGGGCGGACGCCCGCATTCCCCCCAGCAGCGCGTACTTGTTGTTGGACGACCACCCTCCCAGGAAGATCCCGTACACGCCGAGCGAGCTGATGGCGAGGATGTACAACACCCCCACCGGCAGGTCCGCGACCACCATGTCCACCGTTCCCCAGGGCGTGGGCAGCGGGGCGGCGAAGGGGATCACGGCGATGGTCACCAGCGCCGGCATGATCGACAGCATCGGGCCCAGGACGAAGAAGAAGCGCGACGCGGTCGCCGGGCTGGTTTCCTCCTTGATGATGTTCTTGAGGCCGTCGGCGATGGGCTGCAGGAGCCCGAAGGGACCGACCCGGTTGGGTCCCAGGCGGTCCTGGATGAAGGCCGAGAGGCGACGTTCGGCCCAGGTGGCGTACATGATCGCCACCATCAGCGCGGTGAAGACGGCCAGAACCTTGACGGCGGACGCGATCAGGAAGGTCGTGGGCGACAGCTCGTTCATTCCGCCTCCGCGACGCCCGCCGGCACGGCCGCGGGCGCGCCCCGCTCGCCGATGCGGTCGTAGCCAAGCCCTTCGTACTCCGCCACGCGCGCGGCCAACCGATCAAAGGCCTCCGCGGCGCTCGCGGGCGCCGTTCCCCCCGCAAGCGAGGCGGCCAGGGAGGCGAGCACCCGCCACGCGGGCTGCGCCTCTCCGGCGGGCCGGAGCGCCGGCTCGAAGCGCTGCACCCGCGTCAACGCGTTGGTGAAGGTCCCGCGCTGCTCCGCGAAGGTCGTGACCGGGAGCACGAAGTGCGCGCCGCGGGCGGCGGGCGCCGGGTGGGCTCCCAGGTAGACGAAGAGCTCCGCCCGCGAGCCGAAGTCCTCGGGCTGATCGGCCAACTCGTCCCCCAGCACGATCAGCGTGCCGGGCGTGGCCGCCACCTCCTCCAGCCCTCCGGTGGCGTCGTCGCGCCCCACCCGGCGCAACCCCAGAAGATCGGCGCCCCGCGTGTTCGGAGCCAGGTCGCGGCGGCGGGTCAACCTGGGGAAGCCCGGCAGCGGGACCTCGTCCGGGGCCCTGGGCGAGCGGTACACGATGTCGTCGCCGCCGAGGTGCTCCACGAGTTCCCGAAGGGCACCCAGGTCCTCGTTGGAGGCGTGGGCGGAGGCGACCGCGCGGACGGGACCGCCGCACGCCTCGAGCCGCGCCCCCAGCGCGTCGAGCGCCTCGCGCCATCCGGGCGCCGACCAGCCCGCCTCCCCCCGCGCGAAGGGCTCCTCCAGCCGGTCGCTCCGGTTCATCCACTCGTAGCGGCCACGGCCGTGGTCGCACATCCAGTGACCGTTGACGTCCTGGTTCTCCCGGGGCTTGAGCCGATGCACCACGTTGTCGCGCGTGTGGATGTCGATATTGCACCCCTGGGAGCAGTTGGGGCACACGGACGGCGTGTGGTCGAGGTCCCAGGCGCGCGCCTTGTGCAGGAAGTCCTTGGAGACCAGCGCCCCCACCGGGCAGATGTCGACGATGTTGCCCGAGTAGGGAGAGTCCTTCAGGCCCTGTTCGAAGAACGTGTCGATGACCGCCCGGTCGCCCCGTTCCACCACCGTCAGCACCGGGTCCCGGGCCACCTCCTCCATGAAGCGCACGCAGCGCGTGCACATGACGCAGCGGTCCCCGTAGAAGAGGATGTCGCCTCCGAAGTCGTCGCGGCCGAAAACGCGCTTGGGCTCGACCCCGCGCCCGTGCGCGCGACCCTCGGAGTGAACGTAGTCCTGCAGCTTGCATTCCCCCGACTGGTCGCAGATGGGGCAGTCGAGCGGGTGGTTGACGAGGTAGAACTCGAGCACGCCCTTGCGCATCTCGCGCGCCAGCCCGGCGTCCGTGCGCACGACCTGGCCCTCCTGGGCCATGGTGACGCACGAGGGCATCGGCTTGGGCGCGCCCTCCACGTCCACCAGACACAGGCGGCACTGGGCGGGCGCGGACAGCGCGGGGTGATAGCAGTAGTGCGGCACCTCCACCCCGATCTCGCGCGCCGCGCTCAGAAGGCTGGTTCCCTCGGGGACGGTGACCCGATGCCCGTCGACGGTCAGGGTGACGGTGCTCACGCGACCTCCACGTTCTCGCCCCGGCGGATCAGGGCCAGGTATTCGTCCCGGAACTTCTCGATGGAGGAGACGACCGGCGCGGCCGCCGAATCGGAGAGCACGCAGATGGTCGTGCCGGTCATCTGGGCGCTCATGTCGAGCAGAGTCTGGAGGTCGGATTCATGCCCCCGCCCCGCCTCGATGCGACGAAGCACCCGCGTCATCCAGGAGGTCCCCTCCCGGCAGGGCGTGCACTGGCCGCAGGACTCGTGCGCGTAGAACTGCACCATGCGCCGCACCTCGCGCACGATGCTGGTGCGATCATCCATCACGATGACCGAGGCGCAGCCGAGCATCGAACCGGCCGCCTCGACCCCCTCGTAGCTCAACGCACACTCCCGGCAATCGTCGGCATCCAGCAGCGGCACCGAACTCCCACCCGGGATCACCGACTTGAGCGCCCGCCCCCCCGCGACGCCCCCGCACACGTCCTCGATCAAGTCCATCATCGGGAAGCCCAGCGGCAGCTCGTAGTTGCCCGGCCGCTCCACGTGGCCGCTCACGCAAAAGAGCTTGGTGCCGGGGGATTCGTCGGTGCCCCACTGCCGATACCACTCGCCGCCGCGTTCGACGATGTGGGGCACCGCCGCCAGGGTCTCGACGTTGTTGATGGTGGTGGGCATGGAGTAGACCCCGACGGCCGCGGGAAAGGGCGGTTTCACCCGTGGCTCCCCGCGACGACCCTCGAGGGAATTCATGAGCCCGGTCTCCTCGCCGCAGATGTAGGCGCCCGCGCCCACGTGCACCGTAACGTCGACGTGGGCGTCGGACCCCAGGATGCCGGCGCCGGCCAACCCGTGGTGATACGCCTCCTCCACGGCCCGCGCGATCACCTGGCTGGCCTCGAAGAACTCCCCACGCAGGTAGATGTAGGCGTGGCGCGCGCCCATCGCGTACGCGGCGATCAGGCACCCCTCGATGAGCTGATGGGGATCCCAGCGAATCAGCTCGCGGTCCTTGAAGGTGCCGGGTTCGGATTCGTCGGCGTTGCACAGCAGGTAGTGCGGCTTGACCCCGGCCTTGGGCATGAAACTCCACTTGACCCCGGTGGGAAAGCCGGCGCCTCCCCTGCCCCGCAGCCCGGACGCCTTCACTTCGTCGATCACCGCGGCCGGCCCGATTTCGAGCGCGCGCGCCAGTCCCCGGTACCCGCCCCGCGCGCGGTACCCCTCGACGGCGCGGGCGCCCGGATCCCCGAAGTTGCGCGAAATCACGCGCACCTCGCGCTCGTGCGCATAGGGGTAGGCCATCTACTCGCCGTGCTCCCGGAGGCGCCGCAGAAGGGCGGGAACGTCCTCCGGCAGAACGTTCTCGTAGTAGCGCGAGTTGATCTGCACGGCGACCGGAAAGCCGCAGGCGGCCAGGCATTCCACCTCGATGACCGTGAATTCGCCGTCCTCGGACGTCTCCCCGGGCTCCGTGCCCGTGTGGCGGAGGAAGGCGTTCAGGACGTCCTCGCCCCCGCACAGGCTGCAGCTGATGTTGGTGCAGACCTGGATGAGGAATCGTCCCACGGGACGCTTGTTGTACATCGTGTAGAACGTGACCGTGCCGCGCACCTCGGCCGACGGGAGGCCCAGCAGCGCCGCCACCTCGTCCATCGTCTCGGGAGAAACGTGGCCCCGCAGCTCCTGGGCCAGGTTCAGGGTGGGGATGAGCGCGCCGCGCGCGGTGGGGTAGCGGGAGCGAATCTTCTCGAACCGCTCCTTGTACGGCCCTTCGAAGAGGACCGCCCGCGGGTCCTTGCCGGGGAGCATGTAGGGGTACGAGGGCGCGCCCGATTCATGCCCCCCGTCGAGAGGTCGCTCGCCGACGTAGTCGGTCCCGCGCACATCCGCCTCGGAGAGGTCGAACGTCCCCACGTTGCCGGCCCAGCCGGGGTTGCGAAACGGCACCCGGGTGGGAGAGCTCATCGGTCGATCTCGCCCAGAACGATGTCCAGGCTCGCGTTGATCATGATGAGGTCGGACACCAGGTGCCCCTCGGCCAGCTTGGCGATCGCGGACAGGTTGACGAAGGACGGCGGGCGGATGCGCCAGCGCACCGGCTTCGGACCACCGTCGCCCACCAGATACATCCCCAGCTCCCCCTTCGAACCCTCCACCGAGAAGTAGCAGTCCTCGGCGGGCGCGTTGATGCCGTCCATGATCAACTTGAAGTGGTGGATCATCGACTCCATGTCGCTCATGCAGTCGGTCTTGGAGGGCAGGCTGACGCGCGGGTCCTCGACGTTGATGGGACCGTCGGGGAGGCGGTCCAAGGCCTGGCGCAGGATGGCCACGCTCTGGCGCATCTCCTCCATGCGCACCAGGTAGCGGTCGTAACAGTCCCCGTGCACGCCGACGGGCACCTCGAAGTCGTAGGTCTCGTAGTCGTAGTAGGGTCGGTCCTTGCGCACGTCGTAATCCACCCCGCTGGCGCGCAGGTTCGGGCCGGTCAGGCCGCAGTCGATGGCGTCGTCGGGACCGATGGCGCCGATGTCCATGGTGCGGCCCTGATGGATCGCGTTGGTGGTGAGCAGGGCGTCGATCTCGTTCAGCGTGCGCGGGAAGGTGTCGACGAAGGCGCGCACGCCCTCGGGCCAACCGGGCGGCAGGTCCGACATCATGCCCCCGATGCGGGTCGCCGAGGTCGTGATGCGGGCGCCGGTGAGCTCCTCGTGCAGTTGGTAGATGCGCTCCCGTTCCTGAAAGGCGTACAGGAACGGGGTGAAGGCACCGACGTCGATCGCGGTCGTGCCCAGCCAGAGCAGGTGCGAAAAGATGCGGTCCAGCTCGAGGCAGATCACCCGCACCACCTTGCAGCGCTCCGTCACCTCGATGCCCATGAGCTTCTCGACCGCCATGGCGTAGGCGCAGTTGTAGATGAGCGGCGCAAGGTAGTCCATGCGGTCGGTGAGCGGCACGATCTGGTTGTAGGTGCGGTACTCGCCCAGCTTCTCGAACGATGAGTGCAGGTAGCCGATGTGCGGTTTGACCGAAACCACCGTCTCGCCGTCCAGCTCGCAGATCAGCCTCAGAACGCCGTGGGTTGCGGGGTGCTGGGGCCCGATGTTGATGAGCATCCGCTCGGACCCGATGTCGGGCTCGGCGATGTCGATCGGGGCGAGCGGTCCCATCGCCGGGCGGGCGTCCATTCCCATCTCCGCTCCCCGCCCCACCGGGACCTCCACCGTGCGGCGCGTCATGAGCCGGGGCGCCCCGGGACCGACGCCGGAGACGCGTCCGCGGGAACGATCTGGGGAGCTCCGCGTCCGTCCAGCTCCTCGGGCATGTAGTACTGCTCCAGGTCCTGGGAGAGGGCGCGTCGGGTCTGCTCGGCTCGGGAGAAACGGCCCCGCAGGGGGAAGTCCTTCCGCAGCGGGTGGCCTTCCGCGTAGTTCTCGGGCATGAGAATGCGGCGGAGGTCCGGGTGCCCCGCGAACTCGACGCCGAACAGGTCGTAGACCTCCCGCTCGAGCCAGTTGGCCGCGCTCCAGAGCGGGGTCGCGGAGGCGATCGCGAGGCGGTCGAGCGGGAGCTCGCACTTCACCCGCAGAGCCCGGCGGTGCGGGATGGACCACAGCTGGTACACGACCTCGAGCGCGCGCCCGTCGCCGTGGTCGACCGCGGTCACGTCGACCAGCAGGTTGTAGCGCTGGCCGGGGTCGGTGCGCAACCAGTCCAGCACCTCCGTGTTGCGGCCGGGGTCGATGTACACCACCCGCTGGTCACCCGACTGCGTCAGGTCCCGCGCAACGGCGTCCGGGAACGCCGCGCGCAGAGCTTCGACGGTGGGGGTCGCGCGCATTCCGCCGCGGTCGGATCGGGTCACGGAATGCGGTCGTCGGGTCGGTCGGAGGCGTCGGATCCCGTCAGCCCGCTCACCCGGTTCTGTCGCGTGGAGTTGCCGAAGGGTCCGGAGAGCGCGAGCACCTCGTCGGCGTCGGCGCGCGCGCGCGCGACGGCCGCCGGGTCCTCGGCGCGCAGGGTTCCGTGCTCGCTCAGGCGCTCCTGCCGGATCTTCTCCTGAATCATCATGAGCCCGTAGATGAGCCCCTCGGGCCTTGGCGGACACCCCGGGACGTAGACGTCCACCGGGATGATGGTGTCGATTCCCTGCACCATCGAGTACACGTCGAAGACGCCCCCCGACGACGCGCACGCGCCCATCGACACCGCCCACTTCGGCTGGGGCATCTGATCCCACACGCGGCGCAGCACGGGCGCGAGCTTGTAGGGCACGCGCCCCGCGCAGATGAGCACGTCGGCCTGACGGGGGCTGAAGGACATGCGCTCCATCCCGAAGCGGGCCAAGTCGAAGTTGCTGGCGGCCGCGGCCATCATCTCGATGGCGCAGCATGCGGTGCCGAAGGGCATGGGCCAGAGCGAGTTGCGGCGGGCCCAATTGACGACGAAGTCGAGGCGCGTGGTCAGGAAGGTCGGCGTTCCGGAGCCGAACACGCCGCCCTCCGGGGGAGAGGCCGCGGGAAGGCGCTTGGTCGTGCGATCACTCAATCCCAATCCAAACCTCCCTTTCTCCATTCGTAGACCAACCCGGCGGTGAGCACGGCCACGAAGATGGCCGCGGCCACGAAGCCACTCCACCCCAGCGCGCGCATCTCCACCGCCCAGGGGATGAGAAACACCGCCTCCAGATCGAAGACGATGAAGCTGATGGCCACGAGATAGAACTTGACCGAAAAGCGAGCCCGGGTGTCGCCCAGCGGGATCATGCCCGACTCGTAGGGCATTGCCTTCTGGGGCGTTGGCCTACGAGGGTTGAGGATGTGCGAGAGCGCCACCATGAAGACCGCGTTGAGGACGGACACCCCGAAGATGAGCAGGATCGGCAGGTAGGCGTCCGACATCGAGTCGCCCGCGTTTGCAGGAGGTTGGGCAGGAGTTCGGGTGGCAGAAAGCTACCCATGCGCCCGGACCCGGTCAACCCGGATGTGAGCCCGGCATGGGGCGCGTTTGCACGTTCGTCGCGGCTTGGCGGCGCCGTCGCGCCGCGCCCCGCGAACCCGACCCGGGCGGGCGCCTCGCTTGACGCGGGAGGGGGCTGGCGACACTCTCTTCAATGACGGGCGATCCGAATCTCAAAGCGGGTCGATTCGAGTCCTCCGCCACAGGGTTCGACGCCGGTGGTCGGCGGGTCTCGTCCCGTCGACGGCGCGGCGGGTGCGCGCGCGGCGAATGGGGCACGACACTTGCACTGGCAGCGTGCGACGGACCTCGGTGCGCGAGGTATCGACGCAGCCGCGCGGTCGCCATTCCGCCGCGTTTCACCGGTTCGCGTCCATAATGGGAGCCCAAGGAGCATATACGGCTCCCAAACATCCTTGAACCATGGGGAGTAAATAGTGGTGGGTCGCATTGAAGGTATTCGCACTCTCGACCATATTCGGCGGTTCCTGAGAGGCGCCGAATCCACGAAGCTGGCGGCCGATGGCCGTGACGCGATATACGATTTCGTGCGCGGGACACTGGACAGGTTCGACTACCACGACCTGAGGAAGCGCGACAAGAGCCTGATCAAGGCCTTCCTGACCAGAGTGACGGGCATGTCGCGCGCCCAGCTGACTCGACTGATCGCCCAGCATCGCGAGACCGGAACGATTCGAGATCGACGCGGCACGCCGCGGAGCCCGGAGACGGAATAGCCGCGCGCGGCTCGGCGTCACGCCGCCGTCGGTGCTTGCGCGGCCTCGACCACGAACTTCGAGCCGCCCGCGGACGGAGCGACGGGACTGTGTTCGCCACGCCGCCCGGACCGTGCCGACCGACCAATTCCGGTCAGTGCCGGAAGAGCCGCCGCCCGGTTAGAACCATCGCGATCCCGTGCTCGTCGGCGGCGGCAACGACCTCCTCGTCCCGGATCGAACCGCCCGGCTGCGCGATCGCGCGCACGCCGGCCGCGGCCGCCGCGTCGATCCCATCGCGGAAGGGGAAGAAGGCGTCGGAGGCGAGAGCGCACCCGGACAGGTCGAGGCCGGCGGCGGCGGCCTTGCGGACCGCCAGCTCGGAGGCGTCCACGCGGCTCACCTGACCCATGCCGATCCCCAGCGTGGCGGCGTCGCGCGCCAGCAGGATGGCGTTCGACTTCACCCCGGCGACCGCCGACCAGGCGAAGTCCAGGTCGTCGAGTTCGCGCGTGGTGGGTCGGCGCCGAGTGACGACCCTCCACTCCGCGCGGTCCAAGCCGAAGAAGGGCGGCGGCGCCACCGTCTGCGCCAGCAGCCCGCCGGACACCGCGCGTAGCGTCCGCGGCGCTGGAAGGCGGCCGTGGACCGCGAGGAAGGCGGCCGCGGCGCGGTGCTCGGGGGGGGCGCCCCGCCACCACCCGAAGCGCTCCGGATCGATCGGCAGGGCCGCGCGCGCGACCGGATCACCGGGCATGGCGAGCAGGCGGAGGCCGGACTTGCGGGTCAGGATCCCGATGGCCGCATCGTCGAATGAGGGCGCGATCAGGCACTCGATGAAGAGGTCCGCCATGCGCGCGGCGGTCGCCGCGTCAACGGGCCGATTGACCGCGATCACGGACCCGAACGCGCTCACGGGATCGGTCCGGAGCGCGCGCAGGTACGCCTCCTCGAGGGTATCCGCGAGCGCCATGCCGGCCGGCGTGGTGTGCTTGACCACGCACACCGCCGGCCGCGCCGAGAACGCGAAGGGAGCAAGGCACTGGAGGGCGCCGTCGAGGTCGAGCAAGTTGTTGTAGGAGAGCGCCTTTCCGTGCAATTGCTCGAGGCCGGCCAGCCCCAGGTCCGCCCCGCCGCGCCAGTGGTAGAACGCGGCCGCCTGGTCCGGGTTCTCGCCGTAGCGCAGCGTGCCCGCCAGCTCGGCGGTCAACGCCAGGTGGGCCGGAAACAGTCCGTCCTCGCTCGCGCCGGGGGCCGGTTCTCCCCCGTGACCGCCGGCTCCGCTCTCCCGTCCGGCGGCGTTCTCCAACCATTCCGACACGGCGTGGTCGTATGCGCCCACGTGAGCGAACACCTTCGCCGCGAGCTCCCGGCGAAGCTCCGGGGCTCCGTCCTCCAGGTCGAGGGCGGCGAGCACGCGCGGGTAGTCTTGGGGGTCCACGACCGCCCAAACGTGCGCGTGGTTCTTCGCCGCCGCCCGGATCATGGTGGGCCCGCCTACGTCGACCTGCTCCATCGCCTCGTCCACCGACACACCGCCCTCGGACACGGTCTCGCGGAAGGGGTAGAGGTTCACCGCCACCAGGCCCACCGGTGCGTAGCCCCGTCCGGCGAGGGCGGCCGCGTCGTCGCGATTCCCCCCGCGGGCGAGAATCCCCGCGTGGATGGCGGGGTGCAGGGTCTTGACCCGGCCATCCATCATTTCCGGGTGTGACGTGACCTCCGCCACCCGCACGACGGGCAACCCCGCTCCCTCGATCGACCTCGCCGTCCCCCCGGTCGACACGATCTCCCATCCGCGGCGAACCAGCCCTCGGGCCAGCTCCTCGATCCCGCGTTTGTCCGAAACGCTCAGCAGCGCCCGTTTTCGCGTCATGCCTCCCCCTCCTCGGTGGGCCAAGCCAACCGCTCACCCTCGGTGAAGCCGGCGGAAACCATCCGCTCGAGATCGCCCGGCGCCCGCGCGTTCGCCAGGAAGGTGGCGCCCGGCGACGAGAACGGCGCCGGCCGCAGCCCGCCGGCCAGAGCGCGACCCAAGTGGTCCACCACCCTGGGGTAGAGCAC
Source organism: Longimicrobiales bacterium (assembly GCA_965221265.1). Lineage (GTDB taxonomy): Bacteria > Gemmatimonadota > Gemmatimonadetes > Longimicrobiales > Gaopeijiaceae > BD2-11. Next base: position 2,864,050 of record OZ244873.1, read on the forward strand.
GTGCTCGACCTCCAGAACGCGGGCGGCGAGCGCGCGCGGGTCGTCGGCGGCGCGCACCGGCACCGGCCACTGGGCGATGATCGGGCCCCGGTCGTACTCCTCGTCCACGAAGTGCGCCGTGGGCCCGGTGACCCGCGCGCCGGACGCCAGCACCGCCTCGTGCACGCGCATCCCGTACATGCCCTTCCCTCCGAAGGCCGGGAGAAGCGCGGGATGCATGTTGACGATCCGCCCGCGAAACGCCCCGACGACGCGGGCGGGGATCAGCCGGAGGTAGCCCGCGAGCGCGATGAATCGGATGCCCGCCGCGTGAAGGACGTCCAGCGTCTCGGTGGCGACGTCCTCCGGCGGCCGTCCCGCCACGGGGAGAACGCGCGACCGGACGCCCGCGCGGCGCGCGCGCCGGAGCGCCCGCGCGCCCGCCCGGTCTCCGACGACGAGTTCAACCCGCCAGGGCGGCGCTTCGAGACCAGCGTGGTGGTCGAGGATGGCCTGCAGGTTCGAACCCGAACCGGACGCGAACACCGCCAGCGGCAGGGTCACGCCAACTCGCCCTCCCGGAAGGGAATCAGAAAGGGGTTGGTGCGGCGCTCGCGTCCCACGGTGGTTTCCGGACCGTGTCCCGTGAGCAGGCGGGTGTCGTCCGGGAGCGTCAGGACCTGCCGGCGGATCGAGTGCAGCAGCTGCCCCATGTCACCGCCCGGGAGGTCCGTGCGCCCGATCGAGCCCGCGAACACGACGTCCGCCACGATCGCGACGCGTTCGTCCTCGTTCACGAGAACAACGTGGCCGGGGGAGTGACCGGGAGCGTGCCGCACGCCAAAAACGCAGCCTCCAAAGCCGAGCTCGTCTCCGTGGGCGAGCGCTCCGTCGACGGCGGGCAGCGGTGGCGCGCGCATGCCAAACGCGGCCGCCTGCTCTGTCGCGGCCCGGTAGAGGGGCTCGTCGGCCGGATGGAGAAGGATCGGGGCTTCCGTGACCGCGCGGACGTCGGGCAGCCCCTCGATGTGGTCGAGGTGGGCGTGGGTCAGGACGATGGCCTTCACGTCCAAGGCCTCGGCCTCGATGACGCGGGACATGCGGGGCGCCGCCGCCCCCGGGTCGACGACCAGCGTCTCGCCCGTTTCGCCACAGACGGCCAGCCAGGCGTTCTGCTGGAATCCCCCGCCCGTGAAGGTCCGCAGACGGATCACGCGGGCGATACCGCCACGACCCGGGCATTGAAGCGGTCGAACCGGACCGCCGGCGGGATCAGACCGTGAAGGAGCTGCCGCAACCGCATCCGCCCGCCGCCTGGGGGTTGGAGAAGCTGAAGCCCTGCCCCATCATGCTGGACACGTAGTCGATCCGCACGCCCTCGAGGTACTGGGCGCTGAATGGGTCGACGAACACTCGGAAGTCGTCGAGCTCCAGCACTTCGTCGTCGTCCTCGGGGGCGGATTCGATATTGAGGCCGTACTGAAAGCCCGAGCATCCGCCGGGAAGCACGGCGACGCGGAGCCCGGCTTGGGATCGCGATTCGTGTTCCTCCAGAAACTGCCTGATCTTGGCGGTCGCTTCGGACGTCAGGGTGATCTGCATCATCTTGCTCCTGGGGGTACGATTCCATCGGCCGATGAATCAACCGAAAAAACCCGGATCCGTCATCCGTGTTCCCTCCGCGGCGTCCATCGCGTCGAGCGCCGAGTCACGGGCCGACCGTTCGCGCCCGCAGGTCGGCCGCGGCCCTCCGGTCCCGGCCCGGCCTCGGCGCCAAAGCGCTTCGGTCTCGGCCGCGACGCGCGTCATCCCGACGCCGGAAGACAGGCGCGCACCACGAGTTCCACAAGCCGAGGCTCCTCCCCGGGCGCGACCGCGCGCGGGTCGAGGGCGAGGCGGTCGTCGTCCACGGTGGCGAGCACGGGTGGCTCGCCCCGCCTCAGGCGCCGTGCGACGCCCGACGCCGACCGCGCGCCGGTGTCGGGCTGGACGACGAACGTGTCCAGGGTCACCCCGGGACAGGTACCGCCCCCGACGAGCGAAGCTCCGGGACGCACCTGGGCCGGCACGCCTCGGGCCGTCAAGGCCCCGGCCAACCTCTCGGCGCGCGCGCGCAGCTCCCCGGAGGGGGAGGCGATCATGCGCAGCGTCGGGATTTCCCCCAGCGCCCGTCGCGGATCCCGGTACAGGCGCAGGGTCGCCTCCAGCCCCGCCAGCGTCACCTTGTCGACGCGCAGGGAGCGGCACAGCGGGTTCCGCCGCATCTTCGCGATCAACCCGCGCCGTCCCAGGAGGATCCCCGCCTGCGGGCCGCCCAGCAGTTTGTCTCCCGAAAAGGCGGTCACGTGGGCCCCGTCGGCCACGCTGTCGACCACGGTGGGCTCCCCCGCGAGGCCAAGCGTCGCGGGGTCCATCATCAGGCCGGTCCCCAGGTCGTGGAAGAACGGGACGCCGGCCCGGTCGGCGAGCTGCGCGAGCTCGGCGACGGCGGCTTCCTCGGTGAACCCCTCGATGCGGAAGTTGGAACGGTGCACCTTGAGCAGGGCGGCGACCTCGCCGGTGCGCAGCGCGGCCTCGTAGTCCTCGATGCGGGTGCGGTTGGTGGAGCCCACCTCGCGCAGCCGGACTCCGCCGCGCACCAGGATGTCGGGAATCCGGAAGCCGCCTCCGATCTCGACCAGCTCGCCCCGTGAGACCGCGACCTCCCTTCCCGCCGCCAAGGTGTTCATGCCCAGCACCAATGCGCCCGCGGCGTTGTTGACCACGAGCGCGCCCGCGGCTCCGGTGAGTTCCCGCAACAGCTCGACGCAGTGCGCGTAGCGCGACCCGCGACTCCCGCGCTCCAGGTCGAACTCCAGGTTTCCGTATCCGCGGGCCGCGCGCGCCATGGCGGAGCGGGCGGCGGCCGCGATGGGTGCCCGCCCGAGGTTGGTGTGAAGCACCACGCCGGTCGCGTTGATCACGGGTCGGAGGGAGGGAACCTCATCCAAGGCGAGCGCGTGTCCGACTTCGCGGGCGAGATCGTCCATGCGCGGCGCGGCGCCCTCGGCCGCTTGCGCGAGGCCCTCCCGGGCACGGTCCAGCGCGGCGCGCAGGTGGTGACGGATCCTCGGCCGCGGATGTTCCGCGAGGAGCGTCGCGAAGGCGGCGGAGGTCAGCACCCGGTCGACGCTCGGAAGGCGGCGGCGCGGGTCGGTCATGGCGTCGGGCGGCGCGTCGGGCGGTGGCGGTCACCGTGCCGCGCCCGCGACATCCCGACATCCCCATCGAGCGGGAGCGGACGCCCCGCCGGACGAATCGCGACCGCGTCCCGGCGAGCCAAACCCCGCGGCGGCGCGGAGGCCGTGTCCCGGCGAACCGAATCGGCGGGCGGCGGCGGCTCGTCCGCCATCCCCGCCGGGACGGTGTCCCGAGCGATACTGTCGGGGACGGCCTCGGTCGTGTCCTCCGGGGATGGCGGCGGGGCGGCCAAGGTGTCGCGCGCGGTCGGGTCCGCCGGGACGGTGTCCCGCCCCACGCTGTCGACCACGGCGGGCGGTTCGTCCGCCATTTCCGCCGGGATGGTGTCCCGAGCGATACTGTCGGCGTCGGTGGTGGTGGTGTCCTCCGGGGGGGGCGGCGGAGCGGCCAGGGTGTCGCGCGCGGTCGGGTCCGCCGGGATGGTGTCCCGTCCCACGCTGTCGACCACGGGGGGCGGTTCGTCCCCCATTTCCGCCGGAATGGTGTCCCGAGCGATACTGTCGGCGTCGGTCTCGGTGGTATCCTCCGGGGGCGGCGGCGGAGCGGGACGGGTGAATTCGACGGTGCCCCCCCCGCCACCGACGCCGTTGATGTTGGTGATGTTCGAAATCTCCACCTCGTAGGGCACCTCGGGAACCAGCACTCCGTCCAGGATGACGACGAAGCTCTGCTGCGCCGGGGGACGTTCCCGCTCGGGGGGGTCACCGGCCTGAACGGCCTCCTCGCCCGCGGGCGCCGGAGCCAGCTCGGGCTCCGCCTCGGCCGCCGTCGGCTCGGGCTCAACCGCCGCCGTATCCCCCGCGGCCGCCTCGGCCCGGGCCGCCGAGTCCGCCTGGGCCCGCGCCAAGCTGTCCAGAACCGCCTGTTCCCGCGCGAGGCTGTCGGCCAGCGCGCTTCGATACGCATCCACCTCGTGCGGGTGCAGAACCGCCAGAGGCTCGCGACCCTCGACGCTGTCGGACGTGACCACCACGCGCACGTCGTCCAGCGGAAGTTCCGGGTCGAGGAAGTCGTCGAGGGAGACGTTGAGGCTAATGGAGTCCTCAACCGCGACCCGCGCGATACGGGCGAACGTGGTGTCCCGCGGCAGCAGCGCCACGTCGAGCACGATCATGGTGTCCGCCGCTTGGCCGCCCGCGCCGAGGGGCGCGGGCCGGGTTCCCTGAGGCTCCGTGAAGTCGGGCTCCGCGTTGCGGTTGCGGTCCAGGTAGGCGCTCACCACGTACTCGCCCGCCGGCAGGTAGCGCAGGGCGAAGATGCCGGCGCTGTCCGTGACGGCGGTGTGCACGACGTCGCTTCCGGCAACCGCGGCATCCACGCGCGCGTCCCGGAGCGGCTCGCCCGTGAGGCGGTCGACAACCGACCCGGCAACGACGTTGGGCGCGAAGGGCGGCCCGGTCGAGAAGAACAACTCGAACGGTTCCTGGAGGGAATTGCCGAACATGTCCTGGATGACCGGAAGCACGGTCAGACGGTAGACGCGACCCGCCTCGAAGCCGCCCGCCACGCGCACCGACAGCCCCTCGCGCCCATGCGACACGCGCACGTCGCCCGAGGTCGGCGACACCACGACGGCCTGATCCAGGGTGCCCGCGCTGGGCCGCTCGCTGATGCGCTCGCTGAAGCGAAGCGTGACCGGCGAACGAAAGGGCTCCACGGTCGAGAACGTATCCGGATCGCTGAGGATCACGATCGGGGGCAGCCGGTCGGGGGGACCGCCCGGAGGAGTGGCCTCGCGCGCGCATCCGGCGACCAGCGGGCCCAACAGCGCGCACAGGAGCGGCCCGCGCATCCGCCGCGCGCATCCGCCGCTCACCGGTCCGCCAGCGCCGCCAGCTTCTCCCGCAGCTTGTCGTGGCGCTCGCTGAAGCTGACCAGCTTCTCGCGCTCGCGAGCCACAACCCGCTCGGGCGCGCGCTCGAGAAAGTTCGCGTTGGACAGCTTGCGTTGGGCTCCGTTCACCTGGCCGTCCAGGCGAGCCACCTCGCGGCGCAGGCGCTCGCGCTCGCGGTCGACATCGATGACGCCCTCGAGCGGAATGAAGACCTCGGCGCCGTTTCGCAGCACGGCGTGCGCACCCACCCCGCGAGGCTCCCGGTCGAGCGCGACCGAGGCGACGCGCGCGAGTCTCCCGATCATCTCCTCGCCCGCCGCCAGCGTCGCGGCGAAGCCGGAGGGCACGGCCGTGAGGACCACCGCGACCCGCCGGCCCTCCCCCACCCGGTACTCCTTGCGCAGGCGCCGCACCACGGTGATGAGTTCCTGCAGATCCCCCATCTCCGCGTCCACTTCGGGCGCCTCCCACCGGAGCCGTGGTTCAGGCCACGGCGCGACCATCAGGGCGGCGGGGCGCTCGGTGCCCTCCGGCAACCGCAACCGTTCCCAAAGCGCCTCCGTGACGAAGGGAACGACGGGGTGGAGCAGCCTCAGGATGGTATCGAAGGAGCGAGCCAGAGTCGCCCGGGCGGCCATCCGACTCGCCTCTCCGGCATCGCCGCGCAGGCGCGGCTTGACCATCTCCAGGTACCAATCCGCGAACTCGCCCCGAAACAGGTGCCGCAGCCGCTCCGCCACCTCGTGCAACCGGAACGCTCCCAGCGCCCGCGTCACGTCGCGGGACGCGACCGACAATCGCGAGAGCATCCAGCGGTCGGCCAGCTCCAGATCCCCCGCCACATCCTCGGGACGGGGCGGAGGTTCGTCCCCAAGGTTCGCGAGCGTGAAGCGGCCCGCGTTCCAGAGCTTGTTGGCGAAATTGCGTCCGGGGGCGAACGAGGCCTCCAAGTCGGTGTGGTCCAGCCGAATGTCCGCTCCCACGCCGCATTCGGCGACCATGGTGTAGCGCAGCGCATCGGCTCCGAAGCGTCGAACCACCTCGAGCGGATCGATCCCGTTGCCCCGGGACTTGGACATCTTGTGCCCGCCGATGTCGCGCACGGTGCCGTGGAGGTACACCTCGGTGAACGGCGTCCCGCCCATGGCCTCGAATCCGGACATGATCATCCGCGCCACCCAGAAAAAGAGGATCTCCGGGGCGGTGGAGAGGACGTGTCCGGGGTAGAAGACGCGCAGGTCGTCGGAGTCCTCGGGCCAGCCGAAGACCGAGAAGGGCCACAGCCAGGAGGAGAACCACGTGTCGAGCACGTCGGGATCCTGCTCCAAGTCGCCCGAGCCGCAGTCGGGGCAGGCATCGGGATCCTCCAGGGCGGCGAATACGGTTCCGCACGCGCAATACCACACCGGGATGCGGTGTCCCCACCACAGCTGGCGCGAGACGCACCAGTCGCGGATGTTCTCCATCCACTTCTCGTAGTCGTTGCGGCGTCGCTCGGGAATGAAGGTCACGACGCCGTCGCGCGAAGCTTGGAGGGCCGGTTCGGCGAGCGGCTTCATGCGCACGAACCACTGTTTGCTCAACCGCGGCTCGACCACCTCGTCGCAGCGGTAGCAGCGCGGCACGGTGTGCGGGTGCGGCCTCGAGCCCGCCAGCAGCCCCACCTCCTCCAAGGCCGCCAGGACGGCGCGACGCCCCTCTTCGCGGGTCATCCCGCGGAAGGACGGGGGCACGTTCTCGTTCAGGCGCGCGTCGTCGGTCAGGATGTTGAGAAGGGGGGCGCCGGAGCGGCGCGCGATCTCGAAGTCGTTGACGTCGTGCGCGGGCGTCACCTTGACCATGCCGGTGCCGAAGTCGCGATCGACGAAGTCGTCGCCGACCACGGGGATGCGGCGCTCGACCAGGGGAAGCACGGCGTGGGCGCCAATGAGCCCGGCGTAGCGTTCGTCGCGCGGGTTCACCGCGACGGCGGTGTCGCCCAACATGGTCTCCGGGCGCGTCGTGGAAACCGTCAGGCACCAGGAACCGTCCTCCGCCCGGCTCAGGAACCCGCCCCGGTCGCGCGCCTCGGCGGCGCGGTCCGCCGACACCCCCTCCAAGGGGTAGCGCAGGTCGTAGAGCATGCCCTCGGCCTCCCGCCCCTCGGCCTCCTCGTTGGAGAGCGCCGTCAGGCAGCGGGGGCACCAGTTGACGATGTACTCGCCGCGATAGACCAGTCCCTTCTCGAAGAGGCGCACGAACATGGTGCGCACGGCCCGGCTCAGCGACGGCTCCAGCGTGAACCGGGTGCGCTCCCAGTCGCAGGAACATCCGATCGCGCGAAGCTGGTCGAGGATCTGGCCGCCGGTCTTCTCGATCCACTCCCAGGTGCGCGCGACGAAGGCTTCCCGGCCAAGGTCGTGGCGGGTTCGACCCTCGGCGGCGAGCTGGCGTTCGACCACGTTTTGGGTGGCGATGCCGGCGTGGTCGGTGCCGGGGACCCAAAGAGCCGCCCTTCCCTGCATGCGGCGCCACCGCACCAGCACGTCCTGGATGGTGTTGTTGAGCCCGTGCCCCATGTGCAGGACCGCCGTGACGTTGGGCGGCGGGATGACGACCACGAACGGCTCCCGTCCCTCGTCCCGGACCTGCTCGGCGGTCATGCGGAAGTGGCCACCCTCAAGCCACCGGCGGTAGATGCGGGGTTCGATCCGGCCGGGATCGAGACGGGGCGGCAGCTCCAAGCCGGTCATGCCCCGGGCGGTCGTCGAACCGAGTCGCCGCGCGCCTCCGCGCGCTCGGCGTCCACCCGCGCGCGGATGGCGCGGCGGCGATCCCTCCACGACTGCTCCACCGCGGCCGCCACCGCGCCCCGCTCCAGCTCCATCCACTCCCAGTCGCGTTCCCGCAGCTCGTTGATGCGCGAAGGGTTGGGGCCGAAGTTGAACGGAAGCGGAAGGGTGATGTCGCCCAGGTGGATCCTGCCCGGAGAGAATCCCCAGCGGCCGCCATCCGCGTCCGTGTAGGTCCAGTCCATCGCGGCGACCCGCGCCGCCTCGGCGGTCGTGATCGAGTCGATCCAGAGGTTGAGGACCGCGGCCATCTCGAAGCGGGCGCGGTCCTCCAAGCTAAGGTCGAGCAGCTCCGGGTCGATGGGACGCCAAACCTCCGGGTTGTTCATGAAGGGGCGCAATCTCTCGGCGGCCGTGCGCGGGTCGCCCTCGGGCGCCCCGACATCGGCGACGACAACCCCCGGAGCGGCGTCCGGCGAAACGGGCGCCTCCTCGGGCGCGGGGACGACTTCGGGCTCGAGTTCCGGGGCGGGCGCGGGCGTCGCCTCGTCGAGCGCGCGCAGGCGCACGACCCGCATTCCGTCCGGGCTGGCCGGGGCCGGGGCCGCCAGCGGGGTCGGCGGCGGCGCCACCCCGGGTTGCAGGTGCGGATAGGACAGAATCACGATCGCATGCGTCGCCACCGAGATGGCCGCCGCGACCCACCGCACCCGCCGGGGTGGTCCGGAGGAGGCGATCGAGCCGGTCGCGGGCGCATCCATCATCAGCCGGAATCGACCTCCTCCATCGCCACCGGGTTGGCGACGACGCCCACGCCCGGGATCTCGACCTCGACCTGGTCGCCCGAAGCCAGCGGGCCGATGCCGTCGGGCGTGCCGGTCGCGATCAGGTCTCCCGGCTCGAGCGTCATGACCGCGGTGATGAAGCGCACCAGCTCGGGGACGGGAAACACCATGGTGTCGACGTGGGCGTGCTGGCGCACCGCTCCGTTCACGCGCGTGATCACCTCGAGCCGCCCGACGTCCACGTCCGCCAACGCGACCGGCGCACCCACCGGGCAGAAGGTGTCGAAGCTCTTGGCGCGCGTCCACTGTCCGTCCCTGCGCTGGAGGTCGCGGGCCGTCACGTCGTTCACCGGGACGATGGCGTCCACGACATCCCAGGCGTCCTCGCGCGCGACCCGATGGGCGCGCTTCCCCACCACCAACCCGATCTCGCCCTCGAAGTCGACGCGTCCGGCCCACGAAGGCATGCGGATGGTCTCGCCCGGAGCCAGCAGCGAGGAGACCGGCTTCAGGAAGATGACCGGCTCGGAGGGCACCTCCGTGCCCAGCTCCCGCGCGTGAAGCGCGTAGTTCTTTCCCACGCACACGATCTTGGTGGGGGTACGTTCAAGCTTCATGGACGCGCCCGTGCCTTCCGGTTGAGGTGAGTTGGGGTCGGGAACACCGGAACCCGCCCGTAGGCGGCGCCCAAGCGGCTTCGGCCTTCTAACCGCCCGATGGCAGCCGGTTCCCCGGGCGCGTGTGCAGGAGCGTGCCGATCAACGCCGCCAATCCGGCGACGGCGAGGAAGCCACCGATCACGGCCCACCAGAACCCCAGGTCGGCGTGTCCGCCCGCCCATCCATCCGCCGAGTGGCGAAAGGCCAGAAAGGTGATGACCGCGTAGAAGGCCGCGACGAGAATGCCGGCGATCCGTTTCATTGGCATCAAGGCCCGATATGGGTGCCGCGCGGGGACGGGTCTCCCCGTGGCGCGAGTAGGTACGGCGAACGCTGGTAATGTACCCGGATGGGCGCGGGGGACAAGCGGCCGGCGCGGGCCGCGCGGCGCGCTATCCTTCGCGCGGCGCGCTTCCAACTTCCCCGACGGCACCGTAGAAGGCGCGCAGGTGCTCCTCGACGCGGCGCCAAGGCCCGCGCGCCAGTGGCGCCGGCGGCAGCGAATCGAGCAGATACCGCCCGTAGCGATACTTGACGATGCGCGAGTCCAGGATCACCACGGCGCCCCGGTCCCGGCGCGAGCGCACCAGACGGCCGAACCCCTGGCGCAGCCGAAGCGCCGCCTGAGGCAGCATGAGCTCCTGGAAGGGGTTCCCTCCCGCGGCCTCGATGGCCTCCATGCGGGCCTCGACCACGGGATCCGTGGGTACGCTGAAGGGAAGCTTCTGGATGAGCAGCGCGCGCAGGGGGCGCCCGGGCACGTCCACGCCCTCCCAGAAGGAGGAGGTGCCCAGCAGGATCGCGTTGCCCGCCTCGATGAAACGGGCGAGAAGCCGCGAGCGGTCGTCCTCTCCGTGCACGAGGAGAGGCCAGCGTCCCTCTCCCTCCGACCGCAGCGCCTCGGCCACCGCGCCGAGGGCCCGGTGCGAGGTGAAGAGCGCGAAGAGCCCACCCCGGGAGATGTCGGCGAGGGTCGTCAGCGCGCGGGCCGTGGCGCGATTGAAGGAGTCGCTCGCCGCCGCGCCTCCGAACGTCGGACGGGGCAGGTCCGATGGGACGCAGAGCAGGGTCTGCGTGGCGAAGTCGAAGGGAGAGTCGATGCGTGCCTCGGCGACGTTCAACGCGCCCGCGTCGCCAGGGTCGCGCGCGAGCCCGAGGCGTCCCCTGAGGAAGTTGAAGTCCCTGCGCGTGGTGAGCGTCGCGGAAGTGAGCACCGTGGTGCGAACGCGCTCGAACAGCTGCTTCCTGAGCAGCTCGTCGAGTTGGATCGGCGCCGCGGCGAGGTGAAGGTTGCGCCGTTTTCCGCGTCGGGGGCGCCTCTGTTCGACCCAGCGAACGAATCGCCGTCCCTCCTCCGCGGGGTCCAGAACCAGGCGCAGGCTCCGCGACGCATGGCTCAGTCGACGCGCGATGCTGCGTAGGTCGAGAACCCTCCCCTCGAGCCGTTCGCGCCATTCGTCGGTGAGCTCGATGCGCGCGGCGAGCTCCGAGGTCTCGCGCGCCAACCCGGCGAGCTCGTCGAGCAGCGCGCCGAGACCGCCGCGAACCTGTTCCCGATCGATCGGCTCGGGGAGCTGCGCCGAACCCAGCCTGACCCGCGCGCCCGCCGGCAGGGGCGTCATCTCGTCCAGGACCTGGAAGAAGGACTCGAACGCCGCGCGCGTGCGGGAGAGCGAGGGAAGCACGCGGTTCGCGAGGCGGTCCAGCAGTGGCCCCGTGGCCGGTTCGGCCCGCCCCTCCGACCCACCGCCGTCCCGGGCCACCACGGGCAGGCCGGCGAGACTTCGACGCACCACCCCCGCCACGCGCTCGAGGCGCGTCAGCGCGGCCGCCAGTCCCTTCCGACTCAGGCTTGCGCCAAGGTGGCTGGTGGCCGCGTCCTCGACGTTGTGCGCCTCGTCCAGGATCAGCCGCCGATACGCGGGCAGCGCGGCGGACTGGGTGAAGTTGTCGGTGGCCATGCGCAGCGACAGGTCGGAGAAGAGCAGGTGGTGGTTGACCACCAGCACGTCGGCCGACGCCGCCACCCTGCGCGAGCGTTGGTAGAAGCACGACTGGAAATGGGGGCAGCGCGCGTGCAGGCAAACGTCGGAGTCCGACCGCACCTCCTCCCATACCTCGGGAGACGGCGTCGTCGCCAAGTCGGCGAGCGACCCGTCCTCGGTGGCCGCGATCCAGTCGAGCAACGCCTCGATCTCGCGGGTGCGGTCCTCCTCGAAGAGGGTGGCGGCGCTCTCGGCCGCCAGATGAGCGCGCCGGATGGAGATGTAGTTCCCCCGCCCCTTCATCAGCGTCCAGCGGAAGTCCTCGCCCAACAGCTCGCGCACGAGGGGAAGATCCTTGGCGACCAGCTGCTCCTGCAGGTTGATCGTGTTGGTCGAGACGACCGTGCGCTCCTTGTTGCGGGTCGCCCAGCGGGCCGCGGGCAACAGGTAGGCGACCGACTTTCCGGTGCCCGTGCCGGCCTCCACCAAGGTCACGCCACCCTTGTTGTACCCCCGCCCCACCTCCGCCAACATGGCGCGCTGGCCCGGACGATCCTCATAGCGCTCGTGCAGGCGCGAGAGGGCGCCGCCCGGCCCGGCCAGCGCCTCCAGCTCGGCAATGTCCAGCGGCTCCAGGGAAGATGGCGGCGGCGGCTCCACCACCACGTAGAGCGCGCGCGCCATGTTGTCGACGATGGCGCTGCCGACGCCTTGCTCGTACAGCTGGCTGGCCACTCCGAGGTCGGCGTCGGAGGGCTCCAGCACTCCGGAGGGATGGTTGTGCAGCATGATCTCGCCGGGGCGGGCGTCGTGGGCGGCGGCGAGCACGGCCGCGCGATTGCCCCGCGCCACCGCGCGCGGATCCACGATCACCCGGCCGGAGGTCACGGTGGCGAGAAAGCCGACTTCGCGCCCGCCCGCGCGCGCGATCTGTTCGCGCATGTGGCGAGCGGCCTCGGGCGCGAGGACCAAGTCGGGCCGGGGAGAAGACGGTTCGGGGATCACGGCGGGGAGGTCCGAAGCCTGGGAGCCCGTGGACAAACTCCCCCCGGCATTCGAGCGGCGTCGCATCCGCGCTGGTCCGCTACGCTCGGCGTTGTCCTCGGGCCCGGCAGCGCCGCACCCGGGCCTTCAAGGCGCGTGGCCATCCCGGGGCTCCTCCGCTCCCGGTGCTCGAGCGGCCTCGTCCACGGACTCGGTGCGCTCGTCCCCGCGGTGGCCGCGGTCAGGTTTTGCGCTGCTTTTTTCGGGCCGCCGGGAAGAGGACGTTGTTGAGAATCAGGCGATACCCGCCCGAATTGGCGTGCAGCGAGAGATCCGTCGCCGGATCGCCGATCTGGTGCTCGGGGTCCTCCGGATCGTGCCCGCCGTAGAAGGTCCACGTGCCCTCGCCCCGGTTGCCGTGGATGTACTTGGCCCACCCACCCTCCTGCGCGAGCACGATGACGCCCGGCTTGATGCGGTCGAGCCGGAACGACGTGGTCAGCCCGTAGAAGTCGGGCAGCACGTCCTCGTGGCTCTGGGTCAGCATCGAGGGCACCGGATCCAGCTTGGCGGAGAACTCGAAGAGCGAGAACACGCCCAGCTCCTCCCGCCAAGGCGTGTTCACCTGGTGACCGTCGATGTCGCTGAACGCGTTGACCGACGGCGACAGCTGCACTTCGGCGCCCATGAAGCCGAGCGCCCGGTCCCACTCCATGTGGGCCGAGGCATCGAGGGCCGGCGGGGTCCCGTCGGCGAAGGCGGCCGCGATGTCCGCCTCCCGGGCGGCCAGCGCCAACCCGAGGGTCTCGGTCGCGGAGCACATGGCGAAGAGGAACCCGCCTCCCTCCACGTATTCGAGGATCTCGCTCGCCACGGCCTTCTTGAGCGCGGGCACGTGCGGGTACCCGAACGCGGCGGCCACCTCCTGGTTGCGGGCCACCTCCTCCTGCAGCCAGGGAGCCCCGGCATGGGTGATGAAGAACTTGGAATACTGGCCGGTGAAGTCCTCGTGGTGCAGGTGGAGCCACTCGTAGTTCTCCAGATCCCCGTTCAGAACCTCGGGATCCCATACCTTGTCGTAGGTGATGCCGGCGTACTCCAGCGCCATGGTCACGGCGTCGTCCCACGGCGTCCGGTTGGCGGGGGTGTAGATCGCGATGCCGGGCGCCTTCTCGAGGATGACCGACTCCATGTTGGAGCGCGCGACCAGCGCTCGAATCCCGGCCACGTCCGCGGCGCCCACCGGCTCGATGCCGACGCCGCGAAGGGCCGCCTCCCGGCGAACGTCGGGCCTGTCCGGCAGGAGGAAGGAACCATCCCGATAGTTGAGCAGCCACTCCGCGGTGGCACCCTGCTCGAGGCTCCAGTAGGTGAGACCGTACGCCTTCAGGTGATCGTCCTGAACCCGGTCCATCGGCACCAGAAGATGCTGGGCCGGCAGGGTTCGGGGCACGAGCGCGAGGGTCGCGAGCAGCGCGGTCCGGCCCATGCGGCGCAGGGCGGCCCGCGGACGACTTCCCACAGTTGACCAGGGAAACGTGGTCACGAAGCACCTCCCGACGCCCTCAGGCGTTCCAGTTCTCGACGGGCCAGCGGCACGATCGGGTTGTTGGGACGGGCCAGAATAAGGTCTTCGAGCAGATCGATGGCGGCCGGCACCCCGGTGGGAGTGGAGGCTCGGTGGCGGGCCAGCCGCAGGATGGCCTCCGGCGCCTCGCTCGACTCCGGAAAGGTGACGGCGAGTGATTCGCGCAGACGCGCGGCCTCGGCCCCGCGGTCGATCTCGTCCGCGATGCGGGCGGCAAGCGCGAGGAGGGGAGGCTGGTCCTCCGGAGGCAGAACGTGCACCCATTCGGTCACCAGCGGAAACGCCGCCGCCGCGCCCTCGCGGTCGCGCGCCACGGCCACCCTGCCCGCCAAGTCCGCCGCCTGTTGCCCGACCCGATCGAGGATCCCCGCCAACTGCACGATCTCGGTGCCCTCGGTGGGGGGCAATCCCGCCGCCGCGAGCATCAGGTTGACCCGCGCTCCCTCCCGGTTCCCGGCCTCGATCGCCAGCCACGCGCGCTCCCGCGCGCTGAGCGGACCGTGAACCCCCTCCAGCACGAACGCCGCGGTTTCCCGGTCGCCATCCGTACGAAACCGCTCCGACAGCGCCACCGCCAGCGGATCGGTCTCGGGCGCGTCGGGAAACTCGCCACGGAAGCCCGCGAAGCGATCCAGCAGCTCGAGTGGGGCATCGGTCGCCGTCCGCAGGCGAATCATCTCGGCCAGCACCCTTCGGCGCTCCGGCGAACGCTCGGCCAGGCCGCGAGCGTAGCGCTCCCGGGCGCGCAGGGCCTCGGCGGTGTCGCCGGCCATCAGCGACGTCACGGCGATCCGCTGGTCGAGCGCGCGCGACCGCGAGCTCGGCGGAGCCTCGCGACGCAGCCGCTCGAGCGTCCACAGGGCGACCCGATCCGCTTCCCGCTCCTCGGCGAGCCGAAGCAGCGCGGTGAGAAACCCCTCGCGCTCCCGCTCGGGGATGCCGTCCTCAACCAACGCCGCAATGCGCAACGCCTCGGGCTCCAACCGAGCCGCGAGCGCGATTTCGATCGCGGCACGCCTGCGGGCGTCGGTCGCGCCATCCGCCGCCAGCTCGCGAACGACCCAGGACGCCAGCTCGGGTTGCTCGGCCCCGGCGCGCACCATCCGCCGCATGGCGCCGGGCGCCTGGGACTGGGAGCCATCGAGCGCGCCCGCCCACTCCAAGAGGGCTTCGCGGGGGCGCCCAAGCCGAAGCAGGACATCTCCGACCTCCAACGCGAGGACCTCCCCTCCGGCGCGATCCCGCCCGCGTCGAAGCACGGAGAGGGCCTCCTCGCCTCCGAACGCCCGCTCGTACACGCGCGCGATCTCGCGATAGGAGTCCGGCGAAGCCGGGTCTTGTCCGATCCAGGACTCGGCCGCGGAGCGCAGTTCGGCCAGCGAGTCGACCTCCAGGAGAATTCTCAGCTTGAGATGCCGGGAGCCGGAGGACGTGGGATCGACCGCGAGCAGCGCGTCGATGGGTTCCAGCACGCGCGACACCCGGCCTTGCGCCCGCAGAACGCGTTCGAGGGCGAAGATCGCCCCCGAGGAAGCCGGTCGCTCCCGCAGGAGCGAGGAGAGGATCTCGACCGAGGAGGCGTAGTCCCCGCTCGATTCCGCGCGGGCCGCCTCGCGGAGCATCCGGGATTCCTCGCCCGAGGAGAGCTGGCCGTGCGCGCCCGCCGGGGCGAGGGCCAGCGCCAGAACTAGCAGTCCGTGGATGAATCCACCCGAGCACCGAGAGGGGCGTGGCGCCGGGCTGGCAAGGCGCTTTGAAGGCCGAATGGCAGAGCTATTGGGCCGAAAAGCAACGCCGAGCGTAGCGAACCAGCACGGATGCAACGCCGCTCGAATGCCGGGGGGAGTTTGTCCACGGGCTGCTAGGGCGCCCAGGGGTCCCGCCCGCCGGTCCGCGCTCATGAACCGCCTCCCGGGCGAGGAATGGCGTCGGACTGGTTGAGACGCTCGAAGTACTCGATCACCAGGCGTCTCTGGACGGGCGGAAGGCGGAGGAGCACCTCCGCCGCGGGGAGCTCGAAGCGGAGGGCGCGCAGATCCTCCTCCGCGAGGGGAACCACCGGGTTGCGTTCGAACTCCCCGGGCACCTCCGATTCCCGCTCCTCCGACTCCTCGTCCCGCTCCAGGCTGCGTCCGGCGTCCAGCAGGCGCTGGAAGAGCTGTTCCTGGCGTTCGATGGTCTCCGGTCGCAGGCGTTCCATGGCGAGCTCGCCCGCCAAAGCCGCCGCCTCCTCGGCGAGCTCGTCGAGGTCTCCGAGCGCCTGCTCGCCCGAGTTCGGTCGCTGGGCCAGGTCGCCCAGCTCGCCGGCCACCGCCTCCTGGCCCTGCGCGAGCTGTTGCATCTGCCTCGCGAGCGCCTGCTCGCCCAGTCGCATCGGCATGACCTCCTCGGTTTGGATGAGGAGGTCGCCTTGGCGCTGGGCGATGGCCTCCAGCATTTCCTGCATCTCGCCGGCGCCGCCGGAAGCGGCGTCTCCGCCCGCCTGCCCGGCGCCCGCGATGGCTTGGAGGGCCACTTGGTTGAGCGCCCTCACGGCCGCCTCGGCGGTCGCCGTTGGCGACGGGGTCGACCCACGCCGGCCGTCGAGCGCGTCGAGCGTCGCGCCGATGGCCTCCATGGCTTCGCCCATGGCGGCGCTGACTTCCCGGTCGACCTGGCCGGAGGCGCGCGAGCCGGCGCTGAGGTTCTCGGCCATGTTGCGCGCGCCGCGCCCCAGGGACGCCTGGTCGGCCCGCAGAGCCGCACGCCGGGTCGCGTCGGCCCCACGCATCCGTTCTCGCAACGTCGCCTGCTGGCGCGCGAGGGCGAGGGCGTCCTCCGCGGCCCGTCGGAGCGCCTGGCGCGCCGCCTCCTCCGCGTTCATGCTCATCTCCTCGCGGGCTTCGGCCAGAGACTGCCGCGCCTCCATGAGCGTCTCCGCCGCCTCCCGCGCCTCCTCCGCGGCCGCGCGCGCCTCCCCGGCCTCGGCCCGCTCCCGAGCCTCGGCCATGTTCCGGCGAGCCTCGTCCGCGCGTTCGGCGGCGGCCCGAGCCTGGTCGCGGGCCCGTTCCTCTCCGAGCTCCTCGAGGTGTTCGCCCGCCTGCTCCATCCGCTCCAGGAGCTCATCGGTTCGTCGTTCCAAGTCAGCCTGCTGGCGCGCCCGCAAGTCGAGCGTGTCCCCCTCCCGCATCGCGTCGGCGAGCGCGTCCTCCCTGCGCGCCAGCTCCGCGGCCTCCTCTTCGGCGGCGCGCAGCTCCTGTTCGCCGGCGGCCCGACGGAAGCGCTCCACCGACTCCTCCAAGCGCCGCCGCAGCTCCTCCTGGTCCCGAGCCAAGCTCTCCAGCGCATCCAGCGACGCGGCCTCGTCCATCTCGTCGAAGTTGCGGGCCATGTCCTCCATGCGCTCGCGCAGCCCCTCCGGCATCATCTCCTCCAGAAGGCGCTGAAGCTCCTCCATCTCCTCCCTGAACTCGGGATCCGGAAGTCCGGCCTCGCGCATGGACTCCGAGACCCGCGCAAGCTCCTCCCTCAGCGAATCCACCTCGGTCGCCAGCTCCTCCTGTTCCTCGAGCGCGCGACGCAGCTCCTCCTGTTCCTCGAAGCTCAGCTCCTCCTCGCCCGGCGCCCGCCGGTTCCTCCGGTCCTCGGCGCGCTCCGCCCGATTGCGGCGCTCCAGGTCGCGCGTATCCTCCGCGGCCGCACCGGCCTGCTCCGCCAGCGACTCGACTTCGGCCGCCGTGGCCTCAAGCATCTGCTGGGCCTGCCAACGAAGCTCGGAGGCGTCCGGCATGCGCAGCACGTATTCCGGACTCTCGCCCGTCTGCGGCGACGGCGCGTTGTCGACCACGCGCGCCAAGTAGCGCACCTCGTCGCCGGCGAGCAGTCCCCAACCGGAGACGTCCAGGAGCGGACGCACGAGCGCCCCACGGGTGCCGCCCATGCCCATCCGGCGCACGACGGGATCCGCCGGGGCGCCCGACAACCGAACCCGACGCGCGACCAGCTCCACCGCGGTGAGCCCGTGGTCGTCGCGCGCCTGGACGACCAACGGCTGCTCCATGGAGAGCGGCAGGACCGTGTCGCGGCCGGGAAACACGATGGCGACGGTGGGCACCGAGTCGCGCACCAAGGTGATGTCGAGCGGGTCCGGCGGGATCTCGGGACCGCCGCCGCGCGCGTCGACGAGATTCCAGTGGTAGACGCCCCCGGTGCGCGGCGTCCAATCGGCGTGGAACCGAGGGCCATCGACCTGGAAGGCGACCACGGCCCCGTTCGGTTCCTCGACGGCCAGGCCGGCACCCCCGAGATCGCGGCTGGCGCGTCCCAGCACGCGCACGCGGGTGCCCACCGGAATGCTCAGCGAGGGGGCCGCGCCCCGGTACTCCTCCGGGTAGCGACCGCTGTGGGGCGGGAAGGTGAGCTCCAAGGTCAGGTCCGCCACGAACAGCGGGTCCACCGGCGTGACCCTGTAGCGCTCGCTGACCCCTCCGTCCGGAGCCGACGCCCAGTACTCGAAGGGCACCTCCACCGCGCCGAACCGAAAGGAGGCGACGCCGCCACCCACGTTGCGGGTTTGGGCGCGCGGCACCTCTCCGGTCGCCCGGGAATGGAGGGTGACCTCGACCCGACCGGCGGCCTCGACCTCAATGTCCACCGCCGAGCCCCGGGCGACCTCGATGTCGCCCGGTCGGACCACCAAGGGGGGATGGCGCGGGCTCGCCATCACCCCGAAGGGAGCCGCGAGGCCCGACCAGGCGCGCAGCGACCGCTCCGGCGACACCACCCAGGCGGAGATCACCGGCACCGTCGCAAGCGCCAGCGCCGACGCGCCGAGACGCAGCCAGCGCCCGCTGCGGCGGTGGAGCGACCCGGCCAGCACGGATGCCGAGGATGTGAGGCGTCCGGCCACGCGGGCCTCGGCGCGGCGCGCCAAGGCGGCCGACGCGCCGGGTGGAACCGAACGGGAGAGCTCGAGCGCGCCGCGCACCAGGCCGCGCGCCAAGCCGGTCGCCTCCTCGATGGCCGCCGCGACTCCCGCCTCATCGAGCCATCGCCGGCGGGCCCGCGCCAGCAGCGCGACCAGAAGCGCCACCGCCGCGATCGCGATGCCGTCCAGAAGCAGCGGAACGGCGCTCCCCTGCCGCCACCCCGCCGCACCCGCCAGCCACCAGGCGAGCGTCAGGGTTACCGCGAGCGGAACGGCCGCCCACAGCGCGCCCGCCATTCCGAAGCGCGCGCCCAGGTGACCGCGCACTACCTCGAACGCGTCGAGAACGCCGCGGCGGGAAGGGGGGCTCACGAGGCCCCCCGGGTGAGCGCGTACACGAACAGGTTCACGCCCATGCGCAGCGCCTCCTCGCGCGTCTCGGGAGGATCGTCGTGCACCTCGGGATCCTCCCAGCCATCGCCCAGATCGCTCTCGTAGCTGTAGAAGAGCATCAATCGGCCACGCTCGAAGAGCCCGAAGGCCTGGGGAGGAGCCCCGTCGTGTTCGTGAATCTTGGGCAGACCTTCGGGGAACGAATGGAACGCGTGGAAGACCGGGTGATCCGGTGGAAGCTCCACCAGTTCGCGGCCCGGAAAGACGAGAGCGATCTCGCGGCGGAAGGACTCGTCGAGGCCGTAGTTGTCGTCAACGTGCAGGAATCCTCCACCCAGCAGGTAGTCGCGCAGCGCGCCCCGCTCCTCGGGCGGGAAGCTCACGTTTCCGTGGCCCGTCATGTACAGGTAGGGATAGTCGGACAACGCGGGATCGCGGAGGGTGACGTTGGCTTCGCGGTCGGCCACCGGCAGCCCGGTGTCGTCCGCGATGCGCCGCAACAGGTTGGCCAACGCGGACGGGTTCGCGTACCAATCACCCCCTCCCTCGTACTGGAGGCGCGCGATGGTGAGCGGCGACTGGACCGGCGTCGCCGCGAGCGTGATCGCGAGGACCAGCAGAACGATCGGCTTCAGCATTGATCCCTGGCACACTCCCGCCTGAGCATCCGTCCCGTGCGCCGCGCGCCTACGTCGTCTCCGACCGGGCGCGCGCGACGGTCGAATGTACGATCCGGTAGGAGCGGTTGCGAGGCACGTCGAGGCGGGCCGCCAACTCCCGGGCAGCCGCGCTCGGCGTGGCGCCCGCGGCCAGCAGCTCGGCGGCCAGCTCCCGGGCGGCGCGCTCGTCGGCCACGCCCTCCGGCGCGCGGTCGATCACCACGGTCACCTCTCCCCGGGGCGCGCGTTCCTCGAACCGGGCGCGCACCTCGCCCAAGGTGCCGCGCACGAACTCCTCGTGCAATTTGGTGATTTCGCGCGCCACCGCCACCCTTCGCCCGGTGCCGCACGCCCGCGCCAGGTCGGCCAGCAGGCGGCCCAGCCGCCCGGGCGCCTCGAAGAGAACGGTGGTCTCGGGCGCGTGCGCCACTCGATCCATCAGGGCGCCTCGCTCCCCACCCTTGCGGGGCGCGAATCCCAGGAACGCGAAACGATCCGTCGGGAGCCCCGACCCCACCAGGGCGGCCAGAATCGCGGACGGCCCCGGCACCGGAACCACGTCGTGCCCGCCCTCCAGCGCGGCGTCCACCACCCGCGCTCCCGGGTCCGAGACCAGAGGGGTCCCGGCATCGCTCACCAAGGCGACGTCCCGCCCCGCCTCCAGGCAGGCGAGAACACGTGCCGCGCGCGCCGCCTCGTTGTGCCGGTGCAGGGAGGCGAGCGGCGTCCGGAGGTCGAGGTGCCCGAGCAGCCTTCCGGTCCTGCGCGTGTCCTCCGCGAAGATCCGCTCCACCTCGGCCAAAACGCGGGCCGCGCGCGCGGAAATGTCGGAAAGGTTGCCGATGGGGGTGCTGACCAAGAAGAGAGTCGCCACGCCCCGTTCGCGCGTCGCGGGCTGCTCTAGCAGTCCGTGGATGAATCCGCCCGAGCACCGAGAGCGGCGGGGCGCCGGGCTGGCAAGGCGCCTTGAAGGCTCGGTAGCAGCGCTACCGGGACGAAAGGCAACGCCGAGCGTAGCGGTCCAGCGCGGATGCCACGCCGCTCGAATGCCGGGAGGAGTTCGTCCGCGGGCTGCTCCAAGTCCGTGGATGAATCCGCCCGAGCACCGAGAGCGGCGGGGCGCCGGGCTGGCAAGGCGCCTTGAAGGCTCGGTAGCAGCGCTACCGGGGCGAAAGGCAACGCCGAGCGTAGCGGTCCAGCGCGGATGCCACGCCGCTCGAATGCCGGGAGGAGTTCGTCCGCGGGCTGCTCCAAGTCCGTGGATGAATCCGCCCGAGCACCGAGAGCGGCGGGGCGCCGGGCTGGCAAGGCGCCTTGAAGGCTCGGTAGCAGCGCTACCGGGACGAAAGGCAACGCCGAGCGTAGCGGTCCAGCGCGGATGCCACGCCGCTCGAATGCCGGGAGGAGTTCGTCCACGGGCTGCTAAAGGTGCGCCTCGATCTTCTCCTCCAAGTGGGCTCTCGGCACCGCACCCACGACGGTGTCCACGTGCCTGCCATCCTTGAAGAAGAGAATGCTCGGGATCGACCGGACGCCGAAGCGGGCGGAAGTGCCGGGGTTGGCGTCCACATCCACCTTCCCAACCGTCACGCCGCGGTCACCGTATTCCTCGGCGAGCTGGTCGATGATGGGCGAGACGATGCGGCAGGGACCGCACCAGGTCGCCCAGAAGTCCACCATCGCCAACCCTTGGCTGTTCTCGACGTCGTTGGCGAAGCTGTCGTCCGTAACGGTCAGAACTCGATCGCTCATGCTGGCTGATCTCCTTGATCCACGCCCGGGAGGGTTGCGTGCCGACGCCGGGTCCGTGCGACGCGGGCGCCCGCCGCCCCTTCCTCCCCGGCGGCGCGCGCGGTTTCATGCCCCGACTGCTAGCTTGGGGAAGTATAATCATATCTCCGACGGTCAGGGTATTCGACCCCTGCGGGAGGACCCTTGGATCCATCGCCGAGTCCGCCAGCTCACCGGGTGGACCATGTGGGCATCGCCGTGCGCTCGATCAAGTCGGCGGCGCCGTTGTTCGAACGGCTGACCGGAGCGCGGGCCTCGCCTCGCCGCTCGCTCCCCGAACACGGCGTCGACGTGTGTTTCGTCGGCGCCGTGGAGCTGCTCGAACCCCATGACCCGGAAGGCCCGGTCGCGCGCTTCCTGGAGGCGGGCGGCCCGACCCTCCACCATGTGGCCCTTCGCGTGGAGGATGTGGGCGTGGAGCTCGACCGCCTTGTGGCTGCGGGCTTCCAGCCCATCGACCGGACGCCGAGACCGGGGGCGCACGGCGGCCCGGTCGCCTTCCTGCACCCCAAGGGGACGGGAGGCGCGCTGGTCGAGCTGGTCGAGCGGGCGCGCCCCGTCAACGACCCGTGATCTTCTCGAGCTCCACGGACTCCACCAGCCATCCCACCGAGCTCCGGATCACCAACAACCCGACATCGCGATGGACCCGCTGGCCCCGGCGGATGTCCACGGAGAACCGGATGGCGGGCCGCTCCCGTCCGGGGACCGGCTCGCTGGCGGTCACGGCGTAGGCGTCGTGCCGCAACAGCGTCGCGAGCGCATGCATGCGCAGCTCCACCTCGCCGCGGCTTGGGCAGCGGTCGGCCACCGCCAGCCAGGAGGCGATCCTGCGGAGCCCACACGCCAAGCCGCCGCCGACTTCGGCGATGGGCCGTTGGTGGGTGCCGAAGGCATGCGCGAGCCCGGTAAGGTCCCCTCGGTTGGCGGCGTCCAGGAAGCGCTCCGCGGCCCGCATCGGGCCGGCGTCCTCGGCGGGCGGCGGGAGCGGCGGGGAAGTCGCGCACCCCGCGGCCAGCAGACCGGCCGAACCGCCCACCAGGGCCCGGCCCAGCCACCGGACCGCAGCGCTCACGCCCGCTCGAAGGCCATGCCGCCCCCGTCGCCGGCGGGTACGACCCGAATGGTCGCGGACTTCCCGGGTTCCTCCTCGAGCAGCGACATGGCAAGCGGATCCTGGACGAGGCGCTGGATCACGCGCCTGAGGGGGCGCGCGCCGAACGCGGGGTCGTAGCCTTCCCGCGCGAGCAGCTCCCGGGCTTCGGACGATACCTCCAGCGCGATGCCGAGCTCCGCGGCCAGTCCCCGAACCCGGGCAAGCTGCAGATCAACGATGGCGCGGATCGAGGCGCGGTCCAATGGTCGAAAGAGAACAATGTCGTCCACCCGGTTCAGGAACTCCGGGCGGAAGTGGCGCCGCAGCTCACCGGTGACGGCCGCGTCGACCTTCTCCCACGGATCGGTGCCCGCGTGCCGCAGGATGTGGTGGCCACCGAGGTTGGAGGTCATGATGATCACCGCGTTGCGGAAGTCGACCGTGCGCCCCCGGGAGTCCGTGAGCCTACCGTCGTCGAGAATCTGCAGCAGGACGTTGAAGATGTCGGCGTGCGCCTTCTCGATCTCGTCGAACAGCACCACCGCGTGGGGGCGGCGGCGCACGGCTTCGGTCAGCTGGCCTCCCTCGTCGTGGCCCACGTAGCCGGGCGGCGCGCCCAGAAGCCGCGACACGGTGTGGCGTTCCATGTACTCCGACATGTCGAGGCGCACCATCGCCCGTTCGTCGTCGAAGAGGAACTCGGCCAGCGCGCGCGCCGTCTCGGTCTTCCCCACCCCGGTCGGACCCAGGAAGATGAACGATCCGACCGGCCGGTTGGGGTCCTGAAGCCCGGCCCTCGAGCGGCGGACCGCGTTCGCAACGGCGGAGAGCGCCTCGTCCTGACCGATCACCCGCCCGCCGAGCAGCGCCTCCAGCCTGACCAGCCGATCCCGCTCCGACTCCGCCAGGCTCGCCACCGGGATGCCGGTCCACTCCGCAACCACCGCGGCGATGTCGTCGGCGTCCACCTCCTCGCGCAGGTAGGTGCCGCCCACCTGGAGCTCGGCGAGCCGCCGCTCAGCCTCCTCGAGCGAGGCGCCCAGGGCCGGCAGCTCGCCATAGTCGATCTCCGCCGCGCGCTGCAGGTTTCCGGTCCGCTTGGCCCCCTCGGACTCGGTGCGGAGGGCGTCCGCCTCGGCCTTGAGGGTCTTCAGCCGGTCGATGGCGTCGCGCTCCGCCTGCCATTTCGCCTTCATGCTGGAGCTGCGTTCCCTCAGTTCGGCCAACTCGACCCGGATTCCCTCCAGGCGTTGCCGCGCCGAGGGGTCGTCGCGCTCATCCTCCAACGCCTGGCGCTCGATCTCGAGCTGAATGGCGCGCCGTTCCACCTGGTCGATTTCGGTGGGGAGCGAATCGATCTCGATCTGGAGCCGACTGCCGGCCTCGTCCATGAGGTCGATCGCCTTGTCGGGAAGGAAACGCCCGCCGATGTAGCGGTCCGACAACCGCGCGGCCGCAACCAGGGCGTCGTCGCGGATGCGCACGCCGTGGTGCACCTCGTAGCGCTCCTTCAGACCTCGCAGGATCGCGATGGTGTCCTCGACCGACGGCGGAGCCACGTACACGGGCTGGAAGCGCCGTTCGAGGGCGGGGTCCTTTTCGATGTGCCTGCGGTACTCGTCGAGCGTGGTCGCCCCCACCATGCGCAGCGCGCCGCGGGCCAGCAGAGGCTTCATCATGTTGCCGGCGTCCACCGCGCCCTCCGCGGCACCCGCGCCCACGACCGTGTGCAGCTCGTCCACGAACATGACGAAGCGGCCCTCGGCCTGGGTGATCTCCTCCAGCACCGCCTTCATGCGCTCCTCGAACTCGCCGCGAAACTTGGCTCCGGCGAGCATCGCCGAGATGTCGAGCGCGAGGAGGGTCTTCTCCGCCAGCGCCGCGGGGACGTCCCCGGCCACGATTCGCTGGGCCAAACCCTCGGCGATGGCCGTCTTGCCCACCCCCGGCTCGCCGATGAGCACGGGATTGTTCTTGGTGCGGCGGGCGAGCACCTTGATGACCCGGCGGATCTCGGCGTCCCTGCCGATGACCGGATCCAGCTTGCCCCGCCGCGCGAGCGCCGTGAGATCGCGGCTGTAGCGCGCGAGCGCCTGGTACTGGTCCTCCGGCGTCCGGTCGGTGACCCGGTGGCTGCCGCGGACCGCCGACAGCGCCTCCAACACGCGTTCCTCGGTGGCGCCCGCCGAGCGCAGCAGCTCGCCCGCGTCGTCCTTCTCGACGGTGAGCCCCAGCAGGAGGTGCTCGGTCGACACGTAGTCGTCGCCGAGCTCGCCGGCATGCCGCTCGGCCGCGGCGAGCGCCTTGGCCAGGTCGCGGCCGATGCGCGCATCCGATCCTCCCGACACGCGCCCGAGCCCTTCCAGCCCGGACTCGACCCCCTCGCGCACGACGGAGACGGGGACGCCGATCTTTTCCAGAATCGGCGTGACGATGCCCTCCTCCTGACGGAGCAGCGCGTCGAGCAGGTGGATGCCGTAGACCTCGGCGCTCCGGCGCCGGCCTGCGTCCACGACGGCGGCGCGCAGCGCCTCGGCCGCCTTCACGGTCAAGCGGTCCACTTCGATCATCGGGTGACCCCATGCGTCCAATTGGCCGAAGCCAATGTCTGCCATTTTGGCAGTCTGCCATTTTGGCAGACCACCGCGACCCGTACCCCGGCCCAACGGCCCTCTCGTCCGCCAGGGCGACGGTTGGGCGCTTGGTTGTTTCAAGATTCGGACCATCCGACGGGCCGGGGGGGTAGCCAGCTCGAACCGGCTTGGCGCCCGCCGCGCTTGACAAGCCGAGAACGCGCGATCCACGTTGCCCGGGTTCCGCGCAACCCGTGCTGGAGACCCCATGGCGACAGTCGACACCGGACCTGCGGGCGGACTCCCTCCACAAGCCTACGAGACCCTGGACGGCGACGGGTACCGGCCGTACGTGCCCGCGCGCGAACGCATTCTGGAGTTCACGCCCCGGGCCGTCCTGATCGGGGCGGTGCTGGGGATCGTGTTCGGCGCCGCCAACGCGTACCTGGGTCTGCGGGTCGGGCTCACGGTGAGCGCCTCGATTCCGGCCGCGGTCATGGCGGTCGCCATCTTCCGCGTCTGGGGCGGCACCATCCTCGAGTCCAACATGGTGCAGACGGTGGGGTCGGCGGGGGAATCTCTCGCGGCCGGCGTCATCTTCACCCTCCCCGCCCTCTTCCTGTGGGCGCGCGAGGACCCCGCCGTCCTGGTGAACGTCACCCAGATCACCGTGATCGCGCTCTTCGGGGGCATGCTGGGCGTGCTGTTCATGATTCCGCTGCGCTCGTACCTCATTTCGCGCGAGCACGGCAAGCTTCCCTACCCCGAAGGCACGGCGTGCGCCGAGGTGCAGGTCGCGGGCGACGTGGGGGGCGGCAAGGCGCGCCTGCTCTTCTCGGGGCTCGGCGTCGGCGCCCTCTATCAGGGGCTCGCCAATCCCAGCGGGCTCGCGCTCTGGAACGAGTCGCCGTCGGCGCCCCTTCCGTACAAGGCGCGCATCGGCGGGGACTTCACGCCCGAGCTGCTGGGCGTCGGCTTCATCATCGGTCCGCGCATCGCCACCATCATGTTCTCGGGAAGCGCGCTGGCCTGGCTGATCCTCATCCCCGTGATCAACGCCTGGGGCGGAAGCGACGTCGTGTATCCGGCCACGGCGCCGATGGCGGAGCTGGAGTCCGGAGAGATCTGGAGCCTCTACATTCGCTACGTCGGCGCCGGAGCCGTGGCGTTCGCCGGCGTCGCCACGCTGGTCAAGTCGCTGCCCACCATGATCGAGAGCTTCAAGCTCGGGATCGGCGGCATGGGGAACGATGGCCGGGCGGTATCGCGAACGCAGCGGGATCTGCCCATGCGCTTCGTCTTCACGCTCGCCCCGCTCATGGCCGTGGCGCTCTGGCTCTGGCCGGGCGTCCCGGTCAACCTGCCGGGGGCGATCCTGATCGTGCTCTTCAGCTTCTTCTTCGTCACGGTCTCGTCGCGCATCGTGGGGCTGATCGGCTCCTCGTCCAATCCGGTCTCGGGGATGACCATCGCCGCGCTGCTCCTCACCTCGCTGACCTGGGTCGCCCTGGGCTTGAACGACGGCTCGGCCACCTCCAAGGTGGCGGTGCTCGCCGTGGGCGCGGTGGTGTGCATCTCCGCGGCGATCGCGGGGGACACCTCCCAGGACCTCAAGACCGGGTTCCTGCTGGGCGCGACCCCGCGTTCGCAGCAGATCGGCGAGCTGATCGGCGTGATCAGCAGCGCGGCCGTGATGGGCGGAGTGCTGATCGTCCTGAACGAGTCGTACGGTATTGGAGGACCACAGCTGGCGGCACCCCAGGCCAACCTGATGAAGCTGGTGGTGGACGGTGTGCTCGCCGACACGCTGCCCTGGATGTTCGTCATCGTCGGCATGGCGCTGGCGGCCGTCGTCGAGTTCGGCCTGAGGCTGCCTTCGTTGGCGTTCGCCGTCGGTCTGTATCTTCCGGTTTCGCTGATGACCCCGATTTTCGTGGGGGGCATGATGCGACGCGCGCTGACCCGCCGCCACGCCCGACCCGGCGGGCATGGCGACCCGCCGGACGGGGAGCGCGAGCGGGGCGTTCTGTTCGGGTCCGGCCTGATCGCGGGAGCGGCGCTGGTGGGCGTGCTGATCGGGGGCGCGATCTACGTCGTCACGCGCGTGACGGGCGACCCGGCGAGCGCCTCGCGGTGGGTTCTCGGCCACGCGTGGACGGAGGGCCTCTTCCCCGGATCGTCCGAGCTGATCGGCACGCTCGTCTTCGCGGCGCTCTGTCTGCTGCTGTGGCGCGCCGCCACGGGCGGAGGGGACGCGGAGGCGAAGGCGTGAGGCCCCGGAGACACCTTGCCAACCCGGCGCCGCGCCGCTCTCGGTGCTCGCGCGGATTCCTTCGCGGATTCCTGGGAGGCGGGATGCTGGTCGCGCTGTTCGCGTGCGGCGGCGAACCGGCGCCCCGGGCGGAGGGAACCGTCCCCCGGGAGGTCTTCGTGGACACCTACGTGCGGCTGCGCATGGCGGCTCTCCGTTCGGAGGACGGAAGGGTCGGCCCGTCCGAGCGCGAGGAGGTCCTGGAGGCCAACGGGGTCAGCGAGGCCGATCTACTGGAGTACGTCGACGCACATGGGACCCGGCCGCGGTTCATGGTCGAGGTGTGGGCCGAGATCGACGACAACCTGAGGGCGCTGCGCACGGCCGACACCGTCCCGGCGTCCTGATCCCACCGGGTGCTCCGCCCGCCCGCGCACGAACTCCCCACGGCATTCGAGCGGCGTCGCGTCCGCGCCGGGTGCTCGCACTCGGCGTTGCTCTTCGGCCCAGTGGCTCCGCACCGCGGCCGCCGGAGCGCCCCACCCGCCCGGCGCCCCGTGGGCGCGCGCCCTCACTCCCACTCGATGGTGGCCGGGGGCTTGGAGCTGATGTCGTAGGCCACGCGGTTCACACCCGCCACTTCGTTGATGATGCGGGTGGAGGCGCGCGCGAGCACTTCCGGCGGAAACCGGTACCAGTCGGCGGTCATGCCGTCCCGGGACGTCACCGCGCGCAGCGTCACGGCGCACTCGTACGTGCGCGCGTCGCCCATCACGCCCACCGAACGCACCGGAAGCAGGACGGCGAACGCCTGCCAGATGTCGTCGTAGAGCCCGGCCGCGCGGATCTCCTCCAGAAAGATGGCGTCGGCCTCGCGCAGCACGTCCAGTCGCTCGCGCGTGACCTCGCCCAGAACGCGCACGGCAAGGCCCGGTCCCGGGAAGGGATGGCGCCCCACGAACTCCCGGGGAAGGCCCAGCTCCCGTCCCACCCTGCGCACCTCGTCCTTGAACAGCTCCCTGAGCGGCTCGATCAGCTCGAAGGTCATGTCGTCGGGGAGCCCCCCCACGTTGTGATGGGTCTTGATGGTCGCCGACGGCCCCCGAACCGAGAGCGACTCGATGACGTCCGGGTAGAGCGTGCCCTGAACCAGCAGGGACGCGTCCCCACCGGCCTCGCGGGCCACGCGTTCGAAGACGCGGATGAAGATCCGGCCGATGATCCGGCGCTTGCGCTCCGGATCGTCGACCCCGGCGAGCCCTTCCAGGAACTCCTCGCGCGCGTCGGCGACGATGAGCTCCATGCCCATGTGTCCGCGGAAGGTCCGCTCCACCCGCTCGCGTTCTCCCTTGCGGAGCAGGCCGTTGTCGACGAAGACGCAGGTGAGGCGGTCGCCGATGGCCCGGTGCACCAGCGTGGCCGCGACCGAGGAGTCGACCCCGCCCGAGAGGCCGCAGATGGCGGACCGACCTCCCGCCCGCTCGCGGATGTCCGCGACGCTGTCCTCGACGAACGCGCGCGCGGTCCAGCTGGGACGGCAGCCGGCCACGCGAAACAGGAAGTTGGAGAGCATGCGCCCCCCCTGAGGGGTGTGCGCGACCTCCGGGTGAAACTGCACGCCGTGGATCGCGCGGCCGTCGGCCCGGAACGCGGCCACCGGAAGGCCTTCCGTCGAGGCGACGACGCGATAGCCCTCCGGAAGCCGGTCCACATGGTCGCCGTGCGAACACCAAACCGTTACCGGATCCTCGCGCGCGAAACCCGCAAACAGGCCCTCCGCTTCCGCGAGGCGCAACTCGGCGCGTCCGTATTCGCGCCTGCCGTACGCAACCGAGCCCCCCTCCAGCCGGGCGATGAGCTGCATGCCGTAGCAGATCCCCAGAACCGGAACCCCCATGCGCAACAGCTCGACCTCCCCACCGGGACCCTCGTCCTCGTAAACGGACGACGGTCCGCCCGAGAGCACGATCGCGCTGGGCGCCCAGCTCCGGATCCACTCCGGGGAGCGGGTGGGCGGGTGGATTTCGCAGAAGACGCGCTCTTCGCGGACGCGGCGCGCGATGAGCTGCGTGAACTGCGACCCGTAATCGAGGATGAGCACCCGGTCGCGGGGCTTGGCGGGGCTCACGACGGGATCCTCTCGCCGCGAATCAGGTCGGAGAAGGTCTCGCGCTCGCGGACGAGATGGGCCTGCCCGTCGGCGACCAGCACTTCCGCCGGACGGGGGCGGCTGTTGTAGTTGGAGGCCATGGAGAAACCGTAGGCTCCCGCGGTCCTCACCACCAGCAGGTCGCCCGCCAACGGCAGCGGGATGGCGCGGTCGCGCGCGAGAAAGTCGCCGTCCTCGCACACCGGACCCACCACGTCGGCCACCACCACGGGGGCGCGCGGGCGCGGGCGCACGGGTTCGATCCTGTGGTATCCGCCGTAGTGGCTGGGCCGCAGCAGCTCGGTCATGCCCCCGTCCGTGATCACGAAGGTCTTGGCTCCGGATCGCTTCACGTAGAGCACGCGCACGATCAGGTCTCCGGCTTCCCCCACGATGAAGCGCCCCGGCTCCAGGACGAGCCGAAGGTCGCGTTCGGTCACCGTGGGCAGGACATGGGCGGCGAGCCGGGCCAGGTCGATCTCGGATTCCTGGCCGTACGCCACGCCGAAGCCACCGCCCAAATCCACGTACTCGAGTGGAATGCCCTCCTCGAGGAGCGCGCGTTCCAACGCGAGGATCTCGCGCGCGGCGTGCTCGTAGGGCTCGGTGTCGACGATCTGCGACCCGATGTGCACCGCGATCCCCGCGACTCGAAGCGACGCCCGTGCGGCCGCCCATCGATAGAGGTCCATGACCTGGTCGGCGGGAATGCCGAACTTGGTGTCGGCGTGCCCGGTGCGCGTGTACTCGTGTGGCGTTGGCGAGGCGATGTCGAGGTTCACGCGCAGCGCGACCCGGGCGCGCACCCCCCGCCGGGCCGCGATGCGCTCGAGCAGCTCCAGCTCCTCCCCGCTCTCGACGTTGAAGCCGTAGATGCCGGCGTCGAGCCCGGCGCCCAGCTCCTCCTCGCTCTTCCCCGCGCCGGCGAAGACGATGCGCTCCGCGGGGATCCCCGCCTCGAGGGCGCGCGCCAGCTCTCCGCGGCTGACGATGTCGGCACCCGAGCCAAGACCGGCCAAGCGGTTGAGAAGCGCCAAGTTGCCGTTGGCCTTGACCGAATACGCCACGAGCAGGCGGGCGCCCCGAAAGGCGGACCGGAAGGCGCGGTACCTCCGTTCGAGCACGTCGCCGTCGTAGAGGTAGAGCGGGGTTCCGAAGCGGGCGGCGATGTCGTCGAGGGCGAAGGGCCCGCAGCGCGGCACGCCGCCCGAGCGAGCCGGGGAGGTCACCTCAATACGCCCGCGCCCAGACCACCTCCATTTTCGCCGCGCCCCCGCCAATGCACCGCGAAGGTCGCTGGGGCGACGCGAACTCGTCGTCGGGAATGACCCGGATGGTGGCTTTGGTCGCCTGCTTGACGCGCTCCTCCACGTCGGGGTCGCCGCTCCACCCGGTGTACGCCATGCCGCCCCCCGACTCGAGGATCTCGCTCAGCTCGCCGAGGTCCGAAACGCCCCGGTGGGAGTTGGCCTCTCGCCGCGCGCGGGCGCCCTCGAGCAGGTCGTCGTGGAATGCGTCGAGAAGGGCGGGCAGGGTGGCCACCGCCTCGTCGCGCGCCAGAAAGCGCTTGCGCTCACCACCCGGGAACGGTACCCGTCGGGCCAACACCACCTGCTCCTTCGCCACGTCGCGCGGCCCGATTTCGGCCCGGAAGGGGACGCCCTTGCGTTCCCAGTCGTAGAACTTGGCTCCCGGATTGAGGTGCTCGCGCGCATCCACGCGCACGCGCACGCCGGCGGCGGCGAGCCGGTCGCGAAAGTGGTCCGCCGCCTCCGTCACCAGCGCGCGCTGCGCGTCGGTGCGCCAGATGGGCACGACCACGACCTGGGCCGGGGCGACCCGTGGCGGCACCACGACGCCGTTGTCGTCGCCGTGGGTCATCACCATCCCCCCGACCATGCGCGTGGACACCCCCCAGGAGGTGTTCCAAGCATACTCCTCGCGCCCCGCCTCGCTCTGGAAGGTGAGGTTGAACTGACGTGAGAAGTTCTGTCCCAGGAAGTGCGAGGTTCCCGCCTGAAGCGCGCGATTGTCCTGCATCAGCGCCTCCACGGAGTAGCTGCGCACGGCGCCCGCGAACTTCTCCGAGTCGCTCTTGAGTCCGCTCACCGGCGGCATGGCGATCCAGTCCTCCTGGAACCTGCGATACACGCCCAGCATGCGTCGCGCCTCCTCCTCGGCCTCCTCCCGCGTCGCGTGGGCGGTATGCCCCTCCTGCCAGAGGAACTCCGAGGTGCGCAGAAAGAGGCGGGTGCGCAGCTCCCAGCGCATCACGTTGCACCACTGGTTCAGCAGCAGGGGCAGGTCGCGATGACTCTGCACCCACTTCGCGTACATCGAGTAGATGATGGTTTCGGAGGTGGGTCGCACCACATAGGGCTCGTCGAGCGCCTTGCCGCCGGCGTGGCTCACCACGGCGAGCTCCGGCTTGAAGCCCTCGACATGCTCCTTTTCGCGCTCGATGAAGCTCATCGGAATGAGCAGCGGAAAGTACGCGTTCTCGTGCCCGGTTTCCTTGAAGAGCCCGTCCAGTCCCTGCTGCATCAGCTCCCAGATGGCGTATCCCCAGGGGCGGATGACCATGCATCCGCGCACCGGCGAATAGTCGGCGAGCTCCGCGCGTTGAACGACTTCGTTGTACCAGGCCGAGAAGCTCTCGCTTCGGGGGGTCAGGCGCTTGTCGTCAGCCATTCGTTCGATCCTGGCCGTCCGTGGATGAATTGGAGTCGTCCGCGCCGCCGCGGGTAGGGTCGCGCCCGCTCTCCCTGCGAAGAACGAAGAACCCCGGAACGCTGAAGAGCAGGAGCGACGAGACGAACCACGATATCCGGAAGGGCGCGTCCGTCAACTCCCGCAGGAGTAGCGCCACCAGCGCGCCCCCGCCCAGGGACATCGCTCCGGCCGCGGCCAGGATGAGGTACTCGAGGATGTTGAGCCGCCGTACCGCGCGGGCCATTTCCCGGCGCACCCCCGTGTTGCGCCTGGCTACCATTCCGGGGGCGCTCCATGGTAGAAGTAGACCCGGTGGCCGGTTCCCCGCCCCGCCCCGACCTCGCCGTGCCACCCCTCCAGCGGAATCCACTCGCCCCACGCCACCGGCACCAGGTTCCCCTCGTTCGCCCCCGCGGGCACGGCCGGTTGGTACACGATCGCGCGAATGGCGACCAGCGTCGAGTCGCGGGCGGCCCGTTGGGGCAGCAGCACGCGCAGGGTCCGGCTGAGCTCCGCGCGGCCCGCGGGCTCGCGGGCGAGGAAATGAAAGGTGAGACGGCGTTCCAGAACCGGATCCGGGACCGAATCGAAGGGGACGAGCGCGATCGTTCCGGCGTCGTCGGTCCCGGGGTACGCCCGCGCGGCCGAGGGTGCGGAAGCGGGCGGCGAATCCTCTCCGGCCCCCGGCGGTCGATCGGGGGAGCAGGCTCCGACGCAGAGGCACGCGACGGTCCCGGTGACGGTCGCCCACGGCGGAAGCCGGCGCGCCCGGCGAGTGGTCATGTGGGCGAACCCGCTCGGCGCAGGTCGGCGAGCGCCACCTCCGACTGGCTTCCCCGCTTCATGTCGCGAATCACGGCCACACCCCTCGCCGTCTCCTCCGGCCCCAAGAGGACGAGCTTGCGGGCTCCCTCCCGGGCGGCCATGGCGAGCTGCTTGCGGACGGGACGTTGCTCGAGGGCGTAGGCCACGGTCGAGCCCGCCTCCCGCAGGGCGTGGGCGATTTCCCTGCCCAGGAGCCGCTGGGCCGGAGACACGGTGGCGATGAACCAGTCGATCGACGGAGTCGCCCCGGGAAGCAGGCCACGGTCGCGCAACAACTCCGTGAGCACCACGTCGCCCATTCCGAACCCCACGGCGGCGAGAGGTTCGCCGCCGACGCGCTCAAGCAACCGGTCGTAGCGGCCTCCCCCGCAGATGGCGCGCAACCGGCCTCCGCGGTCGAAGAGCTCGAAGACGATGCCGGTGTAATACGCCAGCCCGCGCACGATGCGCAGGTCGAAGCGGAGGAAGTCCTCGAGCCCCATCGCCGCCAAGTCGGCCTGGTAGCGGCGCAGCTCGGCGAGGACGACACCCACGGAATCGCGCTCTCCGAGCAGATCCTCGACGACGTCGAGCCCCGAGGTGTCCAGGATCTCCAGAAGGGAGTCCGCGGCCCGCGACGCCAGACCGGCGGATTCGCGCAGTCGGGCGCGCGTCGCGTCCGCGCCCACGCGCTCGTACTTGTCGATGTCGACGTAGGTGACGGCAACCCGGTCCCTCGGCACGCCGAGCGCGACGAGAATGGCGGTCAGCAGCCGGCGGTCGGAGATTCTCGCAACGAAGTCGTCGGGGCCCAGCCCCAACGCCCTCAGGGCGTCGACCGCCACCGCCAGAACCTCGGCGTCCGCGCCCGTCCCGGATTCGCCGAGAATGTCGACGTTCCACTGGAAGTGCTCGCGCAGCCGCCCCCGCTGCTGCCGCTCGTAGCGAAACAGCTGGGGAATCGAGAACCAGCGGATCGGCTTGGCCATGGCCCGGCTGCGTTCGCCGAGCATGCGCGCGAGCGACGGTGTCATTTCGGGGCGCAGCGACACCTCCCGCCCACCCTTGTCCACGAAGGCGTACAGCTGCCCGACGATCTCGTCGCCGCTCTTCTCCCGATAGAGGTCGAGAGGTTCGAGGGGAGGCGCGTCGTATTCCCGAAAGCCGTAACCACGCGCCACGCGGCGCCAGCTTCGGAACACGTGATCACGCTCGGCCAGCACCTCCGGGGCGAAGTCCCGAAAGCCCGGAAGCCTGGGGAAGGTTGTCCCTTTTGGCATGGCCGCGAATCTACGCGCTTCGCCCGATCCGTCAAACCGGGGGGCGGGTCGGGAAGGGCTGGATGCCCAACCGGTCGAGGGCGCTGCCGACCGTGTGACACGATCCGGTGACCACGGCCGTGCCGCCCCGCGCCCGCTCGGCCAATTGGGCCAGCGCGCGCCCAAACTCCGTCTCCACCTCCAACCGGAACCGCGGCGCCAACGCATCGGCCACCCGCCGTGGATCCCACCGCCGTTCGCCGGGGGCGGACGGGGGTTGGGTCAGGAGGGCCGCATCGGCAATGGAGAGGAGCCCCGGAAGCATGCCGCCCCAATCCTTGTCCCCCAAGATGCCGGCGAGGACCACGATCGGTCGGGGCGGGTCCAGAGACCGCAAAGTGGTCGCGAGCGTGTCCATCCCCGCGACGTTGTGAGCCACGTCGAAGACCCAGGTCACGCCATCCCTGCGCACCCGCTGCACCCGCCCCGGCCAGTTCACGCCGGCCAACCCCCCGGTTACGGCCCGCCGAGCGGGTCTGAGCGGGGTCGGCAGCGATTCCAGCGCGCGCACGGCAAGCGCCGCGTTGGTCGCCTGGTGGCCTCCCGCCAGCGGCACCGACAGCTCGAGCGCTCCCCAGGTCTCCGAGAACATTCGAAACCTCGTCGATGTCCCCGAGAGCCGCAGGCCCCGCACGTCGCGCGCCGGGTCCAGCGGGAGAAGAGGCGCCTCGATCCGCTTCGCGTGGTCCCTCAGAATCCGAAGGACGGGCCGCTCGGTCTCGCTGGTGTGGACGGGGACGCCCGGCTTGATGATCCCGGCCTTCTCCCTGGCGATGGCCTCCACGGTGGCGCCCAGGTAGTCCGCGTGGTCGAGCGAAACGTTGGTGATGCAGGTCACGGCGGGGACGATCACGTTGGTGGCGTCGAGGCGCCCTCCCAGACCCACCTCGACGACCGCGACATCCACCTCCTGGTCGGCGAAGACCCCGAACGCCAAGGCGGTGGTCGCTTCGAAGAAGGTGGGTCCGATCCGGTCGACGGCCCCACGCATCCCCGCCGCCAACCGCGTCATGGTCTCGTGGGCGACCGGGCGGCCGTCCACTTGGATGCGCTCGCGAAAGTCGCACAGATGCGGCGACGTGTAGAGCCCGGCGCGCAGGCCACCCGCCCGCAGCACCTCGGCGCACATCGCCGCGACCGATCCCTTGCCGTTGGTTCCCCCGATGTGGATGGAGGGATAGCCGAGCTGCGGTTCCCCCAGCGCCGCCACGAGGGCCCGAGTCCGCTCCAGCCCCCACTGGACGCCATGTCCCAGGTGCGGAAACAGTTCGTACCCGGCGGACGCGCCGGGGGTCGGCAACACCTGCTCCAAGGGACGCGGGATCGTGCGCTCGAGGGGGCTCAGCCCTGGGGCTTCCAACCCGCCCACATGTGCCGCAGCAGAAGCGCCGTCGTCGCCTTCAGCTCCTTTCGCGGGACCACGCAGTCCAGCATGCCGTGCTCGAGCAGGAATTCGGATTTCTGAAACCCGTCCGGCAGCTCCTGCCGGATCGTCTCCTCGATGACCCGAGGTCCCGCGAACCCGATGAAGGCGTCGGGTTCCGCGACGTTGACGTCGCCCAGCATGGCGTGGGAAGCGGTCACTCCGCCCGCCGTCGGGTTGGTCAGGATGGAAACGTGGGGCAGACCCGCCTCGTGCAGCCGCGCCAGCAGCGTCGCCGTCTTGGCCATCTGCATGAGCGACAGGATCCCTTCCTGCATGCGGGCGCCACCGGAGGCGCTCACGACGACGAGCGGCATGCGTTCGCGTAGCGCCCGGTCGATGATGCGGGCCAACTTCTCGCCCACGACGGACCCCATGGATCCCCCGATGAAGGCGAAGTCCATCACCGCCAGCGACACGGGGATGCCGTCCAGCCTGCCCCACCCCACGACCATCGCCTCGGGTCGCCCCGCGCGCTGTTCGGCGACCTGCACGCGGTTGGGGTAGGGCTTCGAGTCCACGAACCGCAGGGGATCGGCGCTGGCCAGGCCCGCGTGCTCCTCGCTGAAGGAGCCCTCGTCCATCAGGAGCCGCAAATACTCCGCGGCTCCGAACCGGAAATGGAACCCGCACTCCGGGCACACGGCCAGGTTCTGCGCGAGCTTCTCGCGGTAGACGATGGCGCGACACCCGGGACACTTCCTGAAGACATCGCTCGGCACGTCGCGACGATCCTGGGCGCGCAACGGCTTCTTGGGCTTGTTGAACCAGGCCATGGCTTGTTTCCGTCGGGGTTTCCGCGGTTGGGCGCGCGCCGGCGAACCCCCCTCAGTCCTGTTGGGCAACCCGGACGGCGAGCGCCGCGGCCACCCAGCTCATCAGCAAGAACGAACCCCCGTAGCTGATGAACGGAAGGGGAATGCCGGTGACCGGCACCAACCCGACGGTCATTCCGGTGTTGACGAAGACGTGCGTGATCCACGCGCCGAAGATACCGAAGAGGACGAAACCCGCAAAGTGACCGACGGTTTCCGCCGCCATGCGGATGAGCCGGAACAGGACGTAGGCGAAGGCGGACAGGACCAGCAGCGTGCCCACGAATCCGAACTCCTCCCCGATGACCGCGAAGATGAAATCGGTGTGCTGCTCGGGCAAGAAATTCAACCGCTTCTGGGGGCCCTGCGTGAACCCCTTGCCGGTCAGCCATCCGCTTCCAATGGCAACCTTGGATTGGACGAGGTGGTAGCCCGCCTCCCGCGGGTCGAGACCAGGATCCAGAAACACGAGCACCCGGTTCTGCTGATAGGGGGCCAGGGAGTCCCAGAGGAGCCGGGCGATGGTGCCGACGGCCAGATTGAAGACCAGCACCGCCACGTACTCGAACGCGTACAGGTGGGAACGGCGCAGATGGAGCAGCCCGAGGAGCACCACCATGTACGCCGAGAAGAGCCATGTGTTGAACGAGACCAGCAGCGCGATGGCCGGGCTCGCCAACAGGAACAGATAGGTCAACGGGATCCCCGACCAGAAGAGGACCGCCACCAGAATCCCGACGAAGGCCATCGCGGTGCCCAGGTCCGGCTGCAGCAGGACCAGCACGAGCGGAAGCCCCACCAGGGCGCAGGGGGCGATCACGTCGGCCAGCTGCCACGAGCGCCCCGAGTCGATCCCGGGTTCCCGCGGGCAGGACGCCATTAGGCGCGACACGGCCAGAATGGTGGCGACCTTGGCGACCTCCGCCGGCTGGAACCCGAAGCCCCCGAACTCCAGGAAGCTGGTCACGCCCGCCGCGGTGCCACGCCCGGTGCCCACGACCAGGGTGACGGCCAGCAGAACCACGGCCATGACGTAGGCGGGAACCGCGACCCACTCGATCCAGTGGCTCGGGATCCGGGTGACCACGGTGAAGGCCACCAAGGCGATCCCGAGCCAAGCGAGCTGTCGCAGCCAGGCGCCTTCCACGACGGGGCTCGGCACATTCAGCTGGCCCGACGAATAGATCATGGCCACGCCGAAGCCGGAGAGCGCGAGCAGGACGACGATGAAGGCCCCGTCCAGGGCCCAGCGCGAGAACAGTCCCCTCACGTGCCGAACCTCCGCGCGGAGGACCGGGTCACCAAATCGCCCACCGGGCGGGCGTGCCCGTCACAAGGTGCTCGCCGAGCGTCTGGATGGTGTCGGTGGGTATGCCGTGGCGCCTGCGCAGGAAGTAGTCGGCCGACTTGGCGACCAGCGGAGCCGCCATCGCCGCGCCGCTCTCGCCGAGCTCCACCAACGCCACGACGACGATCTCGGGCGGCATTTCGCGCGGGCCCGCCATGGCCGCGAACCACGCGTGGGCGCGGTCCGGGTCGCGCGCGTTCTGGCTGGTGCCCGACTTGCCCATGAGCTCCCAGTGTTCCACCGAGGACAGGTGCGCGGTGCCCCCCGGGAGGAAGACGCGTCGCAGACCCTCCTTCAGGACCTCGGCGTGCTCCCGCGAGATCCCGACGTCCCAGCCGTCGCCGCCCTCTTCGCCCCGAAGGATGCGTGGCGCGGGAGCCTGGCCCCCCCGCGCCACGGCGAGGTAGAACTGCGCGATCCCCAGCGGCGTCTGGTCGTTGGGGCCCTGCCCGATCGCAAGGGAGAGCACCTCGGTTTCGCGCGCGCGATAACCGAACCGTTCCTCCCAGAAGCCCAGATCGCTCGGAAACACGCCCGGTGACTCGCGCGGCAGGTCGATGCCGCACTGGCGGGCGAACCCCATGTCGTTGGCTCTGGCCAGCAGCCGCTCCAGTCCGATCCTGAGCCCAAGCTGGTAGAAATAGACGTTGCAGGACTGCTGTATGGCGTCCACCAAGTCGAGCGAGCCGTGGCCGGCCTCGTTCCAGCAGCGGAAGATCCGGTTTCCGAAGGACATCGCCCCATTGCACGCGCGCGGCATGTGTTCGTGTGGCTCCACCAAACCGAGCTCCAGGCCGATGGCCGCGACCGCGAGCTTCCACGTGGATCCCGGTGCGTAGCGCCCCAGGGTCGCGCGATTGAAGAGCGGTTGCTCCGGATCGCTGGTGAGCGCCGCCCACGCCTCGGGTTCGACCCCTCCCACGAAGGTGTTGGGATCAAAGGTCGGAGCCGAGTACAGGGCGAGGACACCTCCGTCCTCGACGTCCAGCGCGATCACGGCGCCGCGCATCGAGTCGGGGAAGATGTGGTGGATCCACTCCGTGAGGTCCAGGTCGAGGTTCAGCTCGACGTCCATGCCGGGCTCGGGTTCCTCCACGACCCGCCCGAAGGGAGAGCTGACCACCCGGCCCAGAGCGTCGACCTCCGAGTACCGCAGGCCCCGCTTCCCCCGCAGCCGAGCCTCGTATTGCCACTCCACCCCGTCCTTGCCCACGGTCATGCCGGGCGAGTAGTCCGAATACCGCTCCTCCGCCAACTCCTCCGGGGTGATTTCGCCCACGTACCCCATCAGATGAGACACCGCGCGCGCGGCTTCATAGCGGCGCTTGGGAACCATGCGAACCACCACGTTGGGCAATTCCGCGCGATGCTCCTCGAGCATGGAGACGAGGTCGAAATCGGCGTCGCCGTCCACCAGGAGGGGCTGATAGGGCTCCCGTCGGGCGTCCTCCAGCAGAAGCTCGATCCTCTCATCGTCCAAGTCGAGGTACGATCGAAGCCGTTCCAGCGTCTCCTCCGTGACGCGCGAGGCGGCCGGCGGAGAAACGTGCAGGGAATAACCCGGCCCACTGCTCGCCACCACCCGGCCGTTGCGGTCGAAGACGGCCCCGCGGGGGGCTTCGATGGGAATGGGCCTCAGCCGGTTGGATTCCGAGCGGAGCGCGTACGCATCGGACTCGAGCACCTGGAGACGGAAGAAGGCCACCAAGAGGACTCCGAAGAGCGTCATCAAGCCAATGATGGCGATACTGGCGCGACGCGACGCTCCCGGATCGGGCGGCTGGAAGTGGTTCATGGTTCGTGCTCGCTGAACGGACTGGTGAGCCTCAGGACGACCACGCCCACCAGCGCGGCGTAGAGCGCGGCCGGAACCGCGCCGAGAACCATGGGCTCGACGAAACCGCCCGTGACTCCGGCCATCCACCGCAGGGTCCAGTGGATGAAGTCGCGCAGCCACGCGCCAACGACAAAGTAGACGATGTGGAAGGAGATCGAGGTGGTCGAGACGAAGAACGCCCGGGTCTGCACGCCCAACATGCCGACCACGGTCATGGCCACGATGTTGGCGCCGAAGGCCACGAGCGCGAAGGCGTCCTCCAGCAGGCCCAGGGCGAAGCCGATGCATGCGGCCGTCCCGAACCGGACATTGCGAACATGCAGCAGGAGGGCGACGACCAGCAAGTCGGGAGCCTCCGGGCCCATCCCCAGGCCGAGTCGCAGTACGAAGTGCAGGCAGACCAGAACCAGCGTGACCGCGACGACCGCGCCCGAACCGATTCCGAGCCTGGGGGACGCGACCAACGGACGCTCAGCCACTTCCCTCGGTGTTGGACGCGCGCCCCGCGCCTTCCCCCCCGGTCGCCTCCCGGGACGGGAGCCCTCCGCCCGGGAAGAGATCGGTGAGGTCCGCGGCCGCCTCCGGTCCGGCTCCGCCGGAGACTCCGACCAGGGCGTGCGTGATCGAGGCCGGATGCACGGTTGGGTACACCCAGTAGCTCCGGTGCCATCCCTCTTCGACGTTGGCCGGTTCCCCCACCCGACCCACCGGCACGCCGCGCGGGTAGACGCCACCGCGGCCGCTGGTCACCAGGAGGGTGCCTTCCGCGAGAGGGTCGAAGTACGAGACGCCGGTCAGAAGAAGTCGCTCGACTCCGCCGAACGCGGCCGGTTCGGGCCCAACGATGCCGTACATCCCGCCGTCCTCCGTCATGACCGAGGCCCCGAAGTCGGGGTGTGACCAGTCCATGCCGATCGAAAACGAAGGATGGGCCTCGAGAACCCTGCCGGCGAGCCCGCCGGCCGTGATGATCGGGGACAGGGCGCGAACCCCATGCTCGTGACCGAGATCGAGGACGAGCGTGCTCTGGGACCCCAGGTTGCCCGGGCGGTGCGCGCTTGCCGCCCGATACGACCGCCCGACCCGCGGCGCAAGCCCCGCAAGCATCCGGAGGCGACGGTTTTCCTCGATCGCCGGCGCATGGTTGGCCACCCAGGCGCGCAACGAATCGACCTGGGCGCGGAGCCGCTCCGCTTCGCGGCCTCTGGACCGAACCGCGGACAACGCGGCCCTCATGTCCACGAACGGGCGCAGCACGGTGAGGCGAACGCCGGAAGCGACCGTCTGTTGGGAATCCGGGGGGAGCAGGTAGACGAACAGGCCGCCCACCAGACCGACGAACGCGAGAAGGAACTGGAGCCGCAGCCCCCTACCGCCTCCACGACCGTATTCCCGCATCGCATCCGCCTCTCGGGCTCAAGGCTCGCGCCGCCGTCCCGACCCCTTGGAGCCAGCCGCCCGCGGACGAACTTCCCCCGGCATTCGAGCGCGGGCGGTCACCACCGGACCACCGCGCTCCGCGCCGCCCTTTCGGCCCGGTGGCGCCAAACTCCGCCTCGGGAGCGCCTCGTCAGCCCCGCTTCCACGTCGCTCTCGGCGCTCGGGCCGATTCACCCACGGACTCGGGGCAGGCCGCGGGTCGGCGGACCCACGGTCAAGCCGTCAGGATTTTGCGAAACGCGTGCAGATCCTCCAGAATCCGACCCGCGCCGCGCACCACGCAAGTCAGGGGATCCTCGTCCACGTGCACGGCCAAATTGGTTTCGAACGTGATCAGCTGATCTAGGCCCTGGATCATCGCCCCGCCCCCGGTCATCAGGAGACCCCGATCCACGATGTCCGCGGAGAGCTCCGGGGGCGTCGCCTCGAGCGCGCGGCGCACCGCGTCCACGATGGCCCTGATGGGCTCCTGGATCCACTCGCGCACCTCGGATGAGCCGATGCGGATCATCTTGGGCATGCCGCTGACGAGATCGCGCCCCTTGACGTCCATCTCCTGCTCCTCGCCGGTATCGAAGGCGGAGCCGATCTGGATCTTGATCAACTCGGCGGTCGATTCTCCGATCAGCAGCTTGTAGTGCCTGCGCATGGCGTCCTCGATCGCGTGATCGATCTTGTCGCCCCCCACGCGGATCGACGAGTTGGCGACGACGCCCGATAGGCAGATCACCGCGATCTCGGTGGTGCCGCCGCCAATGTCGATCACCATGTCCCCGGTCGGCGACTCGATGGGAAGTCCCATGCCCACCGCGGCCGCGACCGGTTCCACGACCATGTACACCGACTTGGCGCCCGCCATAAGGGCCGAGGAGCGAACCGCGCGCCGCTCGAGTTCGGTGATGCCGGAGGGGACGCCCACGACCACGCGCGGCTTCATCCGGAACATGCGCCGGGAGGTGACCCGCTTGAGGAAATGGCGCAACATCATCTCGGTGACGTCGACGTCCGCGATCACGCCGTCCTTGAGCGGGCGAATCGCCTCGATGTCCCCCGGAGTGCGTCCGAGCATGCGCTTGGCGTCGAGGCCGATGCCCAGGATCTTGCGCGACTTCTTTTCGACCGCGACCACGCAGGGCTCGTTGACCACGACCCCCTCGCCCCGCACGTACACGAGCGTGTTCGCGGTCCCCAAATCCACCGCGATGTCGTGAACGGGAACCAGGCTTCGACCCGGATTCAACCAACTGGCGGCAAGCACGCTAACTCTTGTTTGTCAAAGGATTAGTGATATTCACGCGCAAGTGGGAGACCGGTTGCCAGTCCATTCTCGAGCGGCACCCGCATCTTAAGTTGTGGGCTGATCGGGAGCAAGATTCCGAGACGCCCCGGCGGGATCGCGAGCGGGCAATCTCCGACATCGGTCAGAGGCTGCCGTCAAGGGGCGTGTGCTTCAGGCCGAACGCGTCGGCGACCGCGGCGTGAACGACCTCTCCCCGGACCACGTTCACCCCACGCGCGAGCGCGGGACTGCGGCCGCAGGCCTCCCGCCAGCCCGCGTTCGCCAGCTCCAGCACATAGGGAAGCGTGGCGTTGGTCAGGGCGAGCGTACTGGTTCGGGGGACGCTGCCCGGAATGTTGGTCACGCCGTAGTGAATCACATCGTTGACCACATAGGTCGGCGCCTCGTGGGTCGTCGGGCGGATGGTCTCCACGCAACCGCCCTGATCGACCGACACATCCACGATGACCGACCCCGGGCGCATGGTCGCGAGATCCTTCTCGAACACCAGGAACGGCGTTCGCGCGCCCGGCAGCAACACGGCGCCGATGACGAGGTCCGAATCGGGCAGCTGCTTGCGCACCGCGTAGCGCGTGGAGTACAGGGGATGGACCCCCGCGGGCAGCACGTCGGCCAAGTGGCGGAGCCGAGGGAGGGACGTGTCGAGAACGGAGACGCGCGCGCCCAGCCCCGCGGCCACTCGCGCCGCCTGGGCGCCCACGACGCCGCCACCCAGGATCAGCACCTTGCCGGGCAGGACCCCGGGGACCCCACCGATGAGGATTCCGCTGCCGCCGGAGGGGCGCGTAAGGTGCCGAACGCCCTCCTGCACGGCCATGCGCCCGGCCACCTCGCTCATCGGCGTGAGCAGGGGCAGCTCGCCCTCCCCGGTGGCCACGGTTTCGTAGGCGATGGCCACCGCCCCGGACTCCATGACCGCCCGGGTGAGGGCCTCGGACGCCGCGAAGTGGAAATAGGTGAAGACGATCTGTCCCTCGCGCATCGCGGGCCACTCCTCCGCGAGGGGTTCCTTCACCTTCACGATCATGGCGGCGCGCGCCCACACCTCCCGCGCGCTCGCCACCACCTCCGCGCCGGCGCGCTCGTAGAAGTCGTCGGTGAAGCCGCTGGCCAGACCGGCGCCCCGCTCGATCAGGACCCGATGGCCCGCCCGGGTCAGGACCTCCACGCCCGCCGGAACCATGGCGACCCGGTACTCGTGCGTCTTGCGCTCCGCGGGGACGCCGATCAGCATGGTTGTCCCACGCGCCGCGCGGTCAGGGTCCAAGGCGAAGCAGGCATTGACGGTCGGGGTGAAGGAACTCGGCCGCGGACTCGGCCACTTCC
This sequence comes from Longimicrobiales bacterium, assembly GCA_965221265.1. Lineage (GTDB taxonomy): Bacteria > Gemmatimonadota > Gemmatimonadetes > Longimicrobiales > Gaopeijiaceae > BD2-11. The sequence goes on from OZ244873.1 coordinate 2,908,017, forward strand.
GCCTGGGTCACGCGGTCGATGCGCGCCAGGAGTTCGTCCAAGGTGGTGAAGGGCTCCCGGTGGAGGGCGAATCCCGCCAGCCGGTACAGGCGGGCGCCGGGGCTTTCCAGGGAGAGCATGATCTGCCCCTTGACCTGACTCTTGATCTGGACGAGGTCTTCGCGCGAAAGGCCCTCCCGGGCGACGGCCGCCAGTTCCTCCCTGATCGCGTCGATGACCCGGCGAGCCGCGTCGTGACGGGTGCCTGCGTAGATGCCGGAGATCCCCGCGCGCGCGTAGAACGACTGGAAGGCGTACACGGAGTAGGCCAGCCCCAGCTCCTCGCGGATGCGCCGGAAGAGGCGCGAGCTCATGCCGCCCCCCATCGCCGCCGCGAGCAACACCAGCGCGTATCGCCTGCGGTCGGCCCTGGGAGGAGTCGCGGTTCCGGCGACGATGTGGGTCTGGGCCGTCTCCCGCCGGACATGGACCTCCCCGCCCTCCGCCGCCCGCGGCTCCGGCACCGGGGCCGCGGCGACGCCGTCGCCCGCGCCGCGGAAGTGGCGCGCGGCCAACTCCACGACCTCGTCGTGCACGACGTTGCCCGTGGCGGCAACGACCATGCCCGCGGCCCCGTAGCGCGTTCGATGCAGATCGCGCAGCGCATCGCCCGTGACCGCCGACACCGACGCGCGGGTGCCGAGGATGGACGCGCCGTAGGGATGTCCGTTCCAGAGGTGCCGGCCGTGCGCCTCGAAGGCGAAGTCCTCGGGCGCGTCCTCGATGGTGGAGATCTCCTCCAGGACGACCCGTCGCTCGAGCTCCAAGTCCTCGTCGCGTAGGGTCGGGAAGAGCACCAGGTCGGCCAACACGTCGAGCGCCCGGGGCAGGTGTTCGTCGAGCACCCGAGCTTGGAAACTCGTGTGTTCCCGGCTCGTGAATGCGTCCAGGGACCCCCCCAAGCTCTCCAGCGCGAGCGCGATCTGCTCGCGCGAACGGTGTCTCGTACCCCTGAAGACCATGTGCTCCAACAGATGGCTGGCACCGGCGACTTCGTCACCGTCGTGCGCCGAACCCTGCGGAACCCAGACCCCGACCGCCGCCGAACGGACGCCCGGCATCGACTCGCTGAGTACCCGAATGCCGGATTCGAGCGTGGTCGCCGCCATGCGGTCCCGGTTCCGGGTCCGGCGCGGCGAGGGGGGGGCCGGGGCAACCGGTCCCGCGGAGCGCAGGGACCGTCGGGCGCGGGCGGGGGTCACCGGCGGGCTCGAGACGACTTCCCGGCTTCGGTGTTGTCGGCGAGCGCGGCGCGCCTCGAGAGACGCAGTCGGCCCTTCTCGTCGATGGCGAGCAACTTGACGCGCGCCATCTCCCCCACCTTGAGGACATCCTCCGTCTTGGCCACGCGGCCCTCGGCGAGTTCGGAAATGTGGCAGAGCCCCTCGGTGCCCGGGAAGATCTCGATGAAGGCCCCGAAGGTCGTGGTGTTCTTCACCGGCCCTTCGTAGATGCGTCCGACCTCGGGCTCCTGGGCGATGGCCTCGATCATTTCGCGAGCTCGAACGCCAGCCTCGCCGGAGACGGCGGCGATCTTCACAACCCCGGAATCCTCAATGTCGATCTTGGCTCCGGTTTCGTCCTGTATCGCCCTTATGGTCTTACCCTTGGGGCCGATGATCTCACCTATCTTCTCAGGGTTGACGGAGATGGCGATGATCCGCGGCGCGTACTGGGACAAGTCCGTGCGCGCCGAGGGGATGGCCTGATCCATGGCGTCCAGGATGCGACGCCGCGCCGCGCGCGCGCGCCCCAGCGCCTCCCGCATGATCGCCAGGTCGAGCCCCTCGATCTTGATGTCCATCTGAATCGCGGTGACGCCCTTGCGCGTTCCCGCCACCTTGAAGTCCATGTCTCCCAACGCGTCCTCGAGCCCCAGGATGTCGGTGAGCACCGCGAATCGCTCTCCCTCCTTGACCAGCCCCATCGCCACCCCGGCGCACGACCCCTTGAGCGGAACCCCCGCGTCCATCAGCGAGAGCGAGGCGGCGCACACCGAAGCCATGGAGGACGAGCCGTTCGACTCCAGCACGTCGGCAACCACGCGGATGGTGTACGGGAAGTCGTCGTAGTCGGGAAGAAGAGGCTGAATCGCGCGTTCGGCCAGGTTGCCATGCCCCACCTCCCGCCGCGAGGTGCCCCGGATGGGCCGCGCCTCGCCCGTCGAGAAGGGCGGGAAGTTGTAGTGAAGCATGAACGACTTCGTGGTCTCCTCCAACGTGTCGATCGAGTCGATGCGCTGTTCGTCCCGCGAAGTGCCCAGCGTGACCACCCCCAGCGCCTGCGTTTGTCCGCGCGTGAAGAGGGCCGATCCGTGCGGCCGCGGCAGCACACCGACCTCGCAGCCGAGGTCCCGGATGTCTTCAACGCCACGGCCGTCGGCGCGCCTGCCCGCATCGAGGATGCGCGCGCGCATGTGCCGCTTCTCCAACGTGCGGAGGACTCCACGCACCGCGGCGCGCGCCTCTTCGCCGTCGATGCCATCGGCTTCAAGCTGGCCGGCCACCTCCTCCGAGAGCCCGGCCAGCGCCGCGGCCCGGGCCTGCTTCTCCTCCTCCTCGAACGCGGCCTCCACACCCCGCCGCGCCAGCGCCTCGACCCGCTCCACCAAGTCGCGAGCCGGCTCCACGCTCGTCCACTCCATCTCCGCCTCGCAGGCGTCCGCGAGAAGATCGCGCTGCATGGCCACCAGCTCGCGAATCGCGCCGTGAGCCTCGCCCAAGCCCTCGAGCAGGTCCTCCTCGGAAACCTCCACCGCGGCGCCCTCGACCATCGTGATCGCCTCGGCGGACCCCGCCACCACCAGGTCGACATCCGAATACTCGAGCTGTTGGAAGGTGGGATTCACGATCCAGGATCCCTGGATCCGGCCCATGCGCACCGACGCCACCGGCATGTGGAAGGGGATCTTCGACATGTTGAGCGCCACCGAGGCGCCCATTAGCCCGAGCACGTCGGCGTCGTTCTCCTGATCCGCGCTCAGGATGTAGCAGATGACTTGGGTTTCGTTCATGTACCCCTTCGGGAACAGCGGCCGAATGGGGCGATCGATGGAGCGCGCGGCCAGGATCTCCTTCTCGCCCGGGCGACCTTCGCGCTTGAAGAAGCCTCCGGGGATCTTGCCACCCGCGTACGTCTTTTCGCGGTACTCGACCGTGAGGGGGAAGAAGGGGAGGTGGGTGGGCCGGTTCTGGGCGGTGGCGGTGCACAGCACCATCGTGTCCCCGAAACGAACAAGGCAGGCTCCGTGGGCTTGCCTGGCCATGCGCCCGGTCTCCAGGACCAAGGTGCGCCCCGCAAACTTTCGCTCAATTCTTTTCAGCATTCTCTTTCCTAACGGTGGATGAATCCGCCCGAAACACCGAGAGCGGCGTGGCGCCGGGCCGACGAGGCGCCTTGAGGGCGCGGGTGGGGCGCTACCGGGACGAGAGGCAACGCCGAGCGGAGCGGTCCGGCGCGGATGCCACGCCGCTCGGATGCCGGGATAAGCTCGTCCACGAGCGGCTAGTGGCGGAGACCGAGGTCCGCGATGAGCTCGCGGTACTTCTCATGGTCGGTCCGCTTCACGTATTCGAGGAGACGCCGTCGCCGACCCACCATCCGAAGCAGGCCATGGCGACTGTGGTGGTCCTTCTGGTGTGCGCGGAAGTGACCCTGGAGGTGGTTGATTCGATGGGTCAGGATGGCGATCTGCACGGGGGCGCTGCCGCGGTCGCCGTCGTGAAGCTGGTATTTGCGGATGACTTCTTCCTTTACGAATCCCATCGCGGGAACGCCTCCTCAAGAGTCCTGTCGCTGCAAGGGAAGCCGGGGCGCGAGCCCCCTGACTTGTAAACGGCGACCAAAGCTAGCCACAAGGTGGGGGGGCTACAAGGCGCGGACGCCACGCCGCTCGAATGCCGGGGGGAGTTCGTCCGCGGACTGCCCACAGTCCGTGGATGAATCCGCCCGAGCACCGAGAGGGGCGTGGCGCCGGGCTGGCAAGGCGCCTTGAAGGCTCGGGTGCAGCGCTACCGAGACGAAAGGCAACGCCGAGCGCGGCGGTCCAACGCGGATGCCACGCCGCTCGAATGCCGGGGGGAGTTCGTCCGCGGGCTGTTAGTCCTCGCCGAGGACCGCGTCGGTCTTGGCGGCCATCACGAAGTCGTTGGCGTGCAGGTTGCGGATCTTGTGCGTCCACCAGGTCACGGTGACGCGTCCCCACTCGGTCAGGAGGGCCGGGTGGTGCCCCTGCTCCTCGGCGAGCTCGCCGACGCGGTTGGTGAACGACAGGGCTCGGACGAAGTCCGGGAACGGGAAGACGCGCTCGAGGCGGGGAATGCCGTCGCGCTCCACGATCTCCCAGTCGGGAATCCGCGGACGCCAAGCGGCGATTTCGGCTTCGCTGGCGGGGGGCGCCCCCGCCCGGCACGGCTCGCAGGTGCGTCGGGTCAGTTCGTTCATGGTTTCATCCGGGATCTGGTGGGTGGAGAGGGTGGCGGTCCCTGTATTCGGCCAGGACGCGCCGGGCGCGCCGGACATCGTCGCTCATGCGGCGAACCAGCGCCGCCACGCTGGGAAAGGGGCGCACCGAGCGGAGTCGTTCGATCAGGTCGACCTGGAGCTCGGCATCGTAGAGATCCATGTCGCAGTCGAGCAGATGGACCTCGATGGTGGCTCGGGAACCGGGGAACGCCGGGCGCGGCCCGATGTGCAGCGCTCCATCCCACGTCACCGCGGGCAACCTGACCCGCACCGCGTAGATGCCGTCGGCGGGCACGAGCTTCCGGGAATCCCGGAGTTCGAGGTTGGCGGTGGGAAAGCCCAACCGGCGGCCACGCCCGTCGCCCCGCACGACCATTCCGCGCAGCGAGTACGGACGCCCCAGCCCCCCGCGCGCCGCGCGGACATCGCCCGCCAGCAACGCCGCGCGGATCCGGCTCGACGACACCGGGCCACCGCCCGCCACGATGGGCGGCACGACCCGCACGCCGAATCCCAGCTCCGCTCCCATCGAAGCCAGGGCCTCCGCGTCTCCCGACCGTCCCCGGCCGAAGCCATGGTCGTACCCGATCACGAGCTCCCTCACCTTCATGCGGGCGACCAGAATTTCCCGCACGAAGCGCCGGGGCGAATAGCGGGCGAGCGCCCGGGTGAAAGGGATGAAGACGGCGTAGTCGAGGCCGGTCTGCGCGAGGATCTCCCGCTTTTCGGCCGACGTGGTCAGCAGCCCGGGCACGTGCTCCGGCCTCAACACCTCGAGCGGGTGGGGACGGAAGGTCGCCAGGACGCTCGGCCTCCCCGCCCGGCGGGCTCGCCGGCCCATCTCCCGCAACACCTCCCAGTGCCCGAGGTGGACGCCGTCGAAGGTCCCCACGGTGACGACGCTTCCCCGTTGGCCACTCGCGACGAACGCGGGAGAGGGCGAGTCCGCGGTGCGACGCTCCGGGTGGCGGGACGCCGTCACCGAAACACCTTGCGTGGCCGGAGCACGCCACCCCGCCCCGACCCGATGGCGACCAGAACGCCCCGCTCGAGCGCCACCACGGGATCGGCCTCGGGCACGGCCTCCAAGTCTGGCCTGATGGCCTGTCCGCGGGCCAACCGCTCGGCATCCTCGCCGCCCACGCGCACGGTCGGCAGGTGCGCCAAGGCCCGCGCGGCCGACAGGTGCGCGCCCGGAGGCGGGGTGTCGCGCAACGCGTCCGGCGGCACCGCGTCGCCCACGCTCATCGAGCCCACCGCCGTGCGCCTGAGCGCGGTGAGGTGGGCTCCCGTCCCCAACGCCCTCCCAAGATCGCGGGCCAGCGCCCGAACGTAGGTCCCGGAGGAACAACGCACGGCAAAGGACACGAGCGGAAGGGCGCAACGAATGTCTCCGAGCTCGTACACCTCGACCCGAACCGGCTGAAGCTCGACCCTCTCGCCCCGGCGGACGCGGCGGTGCGCGGGCGTCCCTCGCACCTTCTTGGCGGAGTAGCGGGGCGGCACCTGGAGGGTCGGACCGCGAAGCGCCTCGACGGCGTCCCGGACGGTGCGCGGATCCAGGTCCCGCCATCCGGAACTCTCCTCCACGACCTCCCCGTCGGCGTCGTGCGTGCGGGTCGACACCCCGAGACGGGCGGTCGTCAGGTACGTCTTGTCCATCGCCGACACGTACTGCGAAATGCGCGTGGACGGGCCGAGGCAGAGCAGGAGCAGCCCCGAAGCGAACGGGTCCAGGGTTCCGGCATGGCCGATGCGCCGCAGGCCCAGGTGCGCGCGCGCCTCGCGGACGATGTCGTGGGAGGTTGGGCCGGCGGGTTTGTCGACCAGCAGCACGCCGTCGCGGGGGCGCCTCACCGATCCTCCTCTCCCGGAGCCCGATCGTCCCCGGGGAGCACTTCCCCGAGGATCCGCTCGATGCGCGCGGCGTGCTCGATCGAGGTGTCCTCGACGAAACGCAGCTCGGGCACCCGGTGCATGTGGAGCCGCGCGCCCAGCGATCCCCTGATGAACGCCGCCGACGCCGCGAGCCCCTTCATGGCCTGCGCGCGCTCCGGACCCCCACCACCCAGCCTCACGAAGACGCGCGCGAACGAGAGGTCGGCGGTGGCTCGAACCTCCGTCACCACCGGCGTCCCCACGCGGGGATCGCGCACTTCGCTTCGCAGGACGCGCGTGATCTCCCGGCGCAGCTGGCTGTTCACTCGGGCGAGCCGTCGAGCCATGCGGGTTCAGGCGCTACCGGGACGAAAGGCAACGCCGAGCGCGGCGGTCCAGCACGGATGCCACGCCGCTCGAATGCCGGGAGGATTTCGTCCGCGGGCCGCGAGCGGTCCGTGGATGAATCCGCCCGAGCACCGAGAGGGGCGGGGCGCCGGGCTGGCAAGGCGCCTTGAAGGCCCGGTAGCAGCGCTACCGGGACGAAAGGCAACGCCGAGCGAAGCGGTCCAGCGCGGATGCAACGCCGCTCGAATGCCGGGAGGAGTTCGTCCGCGGGCCGCTAGGTGAGTGGATCCCGCGTGGCCAGCACCACGACGCGGGCATCGCCCTCCACGAAGCCGACGAGGTTGCCGCGGATCGACTCCGCGTGCCGCCCCTCCGTGGTCACGAACACCGCGGTCAGACCGGCACGCGCGCGCCGCCGTCGCATGTGGGTCTCCGCAACGCTCACCTTGAAGCGGTGGCGCATGCGGTCCCTGAGGGAGCGCACCACGCGGCGCTTGTCCTTGAGGGACGCGCACCCGGGAAGCATCAGGTCCCAGGAGATCGCTCCGATCACCACGGCCGACGGGACGCCGAGCCGGCCGGGCCCTCATCGCGCGTGGGCGCTTCCGGCCAAGGTGCGCGCGACCTCCTCGACCACGAAACATTCGATGACATCACCCACTTTCACATCGTTGTAGTTGGAGATCCCGATCCCGCACTCAAGCCCGTGGCGGACCATCTTCACATCGTCCTTGAAGCGCTTGAGCGAACCGATCTCCCCCATGTACGCGACGATGCCGTTGCGGATCAGGCGCACGGTCGACCGGTGTTCCACGGTCCCCTCGCTCACGTAGCAACCGGCGATGGTGCCCACCTTGGACACCCTGAAGACCTCGCGCACCTCCGCGCTTCCCACCACCTTCTCGCGGCGCTCGGGGGCGAGCATGCCTTCGAGCGCGGCGCGAACGTCGTTCTCCGCGTCATAAATCACGTCGTAGACTTGGATGTCCACGCCTTCGCGCTCGGCCAGCTGCCGCGCGTTGACGTTGGGACGCGCCCTGAAGCCGATGATCACGCCGCCGGCGGTACGCGCCAGAAGCACATCCTCCTCGTTGATCGCCCCGACCGCCCGATGGACGATCTCCACCCGCACCTCCGCGGTGCTCAGTCGCTGTAGGGTGTCGGACACCGCCTGCACGGAACCATCCACGTCTCCCTTGATGATGAGCGGCAGGGTGCTGACCTCGCCGCCGGACAGAATCTGGGAGAAGTCGCCGAGCCGCACGCCGCGATCCTTGATGCGCAGGAGCTTTTCGCGCTCGAGGCGCTGCCGGGTGCCGGCGATCTCCGACGCGCGCATGGCCTCCATGACTTGGAGCGAATCGCCCGCCTGGGGCACGCCCTTGACGCCCAGAATCTGCACCGGTATGCCGGGGCCGGCCTCCTCCACCACCGCCCCGCGCTCGTCCATCAACGCGCGCACGCGACCATCGAACTTCCCGCAAATGAAGTCGTCGCCCACCCTGAGCGTCCCCCGCTGCACCAGGACGGACACGACCGGCCCCTTCCCGACGTCCAGCCGGGCCTCGATCACGGCGCCCGTGGCCGGGCGGTCCGGGTTGGCCTTCAGCTCGAGCAGCTCGGCCTGCAGAAGCACCTTCTCCAGCAGGTCGTCGATTCCAACTCCGTCGCGGGCGGAGATCGGCGCGGCGAGCACGTCGCCGCCGAAGTCCTCCACGGTCACGTCGTGGCTGAGGAGCTGCTGCTTGACGTGATCGGCGTTCGCCGCCGGCAGGTCCATCTTGTTGATGGCCACCACAATGGGGACCCCGGCGTTGCGGGCGTGCGAAATCGCCTCGATGGTCTGGGGCATGACCGAGTCGTCCGCCGCGACCACAAGGATCACGATGTCGGTGACGTCGGCGCCGCGCGCGCGCATCGCGGTGAACGCGGCGTGCCCCGGCGTATCCAGGAACGTGAGCGAACGCTCGTCGTCCACTTGGACGTGATACGCGCCGATGTGCTGGGTGATGCCCCCGGACTCGCCCGCGACGACGTTGGTGTTCCGGATGGAGTCCAGCAGCCTGGTCTTGCCGTGGTCCACGTGACCCATGACCGTGACCACGGGCGGACGCGGGCTCGCGAGCGCGGGATCGTCCTCCTCCTCCGGTTCGCTCTCCTCGGCGGCCCCGTATTCCTGCTCGCGGACGGCGGTGAAGTTGAATTCCTCCAGCAGCATTTCGATCTGGTCGAAGTCCAGGCGCTGGTTGATGGTGACCATGAGGCCGAGGCTCTTGAACGCGGAGCCGATGAGTTCGGTGGACGATACGTCCATGAGCTCCCCGAGTTCGGCCACGGTGAGGAACTCGTTGACGCGCACGGTCTTGGCCTCGCGCTCCTCCTCCCGGCGCGCCTCCTCCGCGCGCGCCTCCACTTGTTCCGCGGTGGGCCGCGCCTCGCGGCTCTTGCGGCGACGCCGACCCCCACCCTTGAGTTCGGCCATCACGCGCTGGATGTTCTCCTGCACGGCGCCCTGGTCGACGCGCTGGCGCCTCTTGCCCTTCTTCTTTCCCCGCTTGCGACGTCCGTCCGGCCCGTATCCCTCGGCCTGGATGCGCACCTGCCCTCCCGGGCCGGCGCTGGCCGCCGGAGCCGGCCTGGCAGCCTTGCGCACGACGCGCACGGGACCCTCCGGGCCCTGGCTGCGCGCCGATCGCAGCTTGGGCCTGGCCGGCGCCACGGGTTTCTCCGCCGGAACGGCGTCTCCGTCCACGGACGGGAGCGCGCCCGCGGATTCGGAGGAGGGGGCAACCGGGGGGTGCGCGGCGGGCGAGGGTGGGGGCGTTCCGCCTCCCTCGAGCGGAGGCGCGGTCGCACCGCCGACCAACGGTTCGGACGCGGAGTCCGAGGCGTGGGTGGAAGGAGGGGTCGCCGCGACCCCGGGTGCGGCGCGCTCCGCCCCATCCGGCGGGTGGTCGCCTTCGGCGGCGTGCGACGGCGCGCCGGCACCCGCGGCCGCGGCGGCGGGTTCCTCCACGGGCCGGGCGGATCCGTCCGGGTGCGACTCGGATCCCGCGTCCGGCGCATCCCGATCGGGGGCGGCGTCCGGCGACGACGCGGCACCGACGGATGCGTGTCCCTCCTCGGCACCGGCGCTCCGGGAGGATTCCGCCTCCCCGGCGACCGCCGAAGCCTCATCGACGGCGCCGGGCGTCGCATCGGGCGCGCGCCCCGAACCCTCCGACCCATCGGTGGACGAGATCGCGGAGCCGACCGGTTCCGCCGACGAACTCGGGCTCTCCTCCGCCGCGTCCGGGGACGCCGCGGATGCGGCCTCGCCCTCGCTCGGCGTCGCCCGCCGGACTCGCCTGCGACTACGCCGGCGCCGGACATGGGTGGCCCGGACATCCTCGAGCGCGGCCCGCACGGCTTCGCGCGTCTCCAAGCCGCCATGGCGTCGTTCGCGCTCGATTCGCGCCAGCAGGCGCGAGACGTCGTCGCCGGGGATGACGTCCCGGTCTCCGCGCAGCGCGACTCCCATCTTCCGCAGCAGCGTCAACAGCACCCGCGGCGAGACCCGCAGATCCTTCGCCAGCTCGAACACCCGCATGCCCTTGGACTTCCTCCCTGGTTGGCCTTCCCCGCCCGGCGACCCAATCCGGCCCGCGCCGCGCGCCTGGCGTGTCTTATTCGCCCGTGTGTTCCTCGTCCGGCAAAGCGGGTTGCGCGTCCTCCTCGCCTTCGATCACGGTGAGCTCGTCGATCAGCGCGACGATCTGGTCCACGGCGTCGACGGAGAGTCCCGGTATCGTCAGGAACTCGCCCCTCTCCATGTTAATGATCTGGAGGAACGTGGTGTATCCCGCCGCTTCCAGCGCCTCCAGCGCGTCCGCGGTCAAATCAAGTTCGGAGAGCGGAAAATCGGACGTCTCGTAGTTGTCCTCGGTCTCCGGGAAGATGGCGGTGTCCGCTCCACGCTCGAGCCACTCGCGGGAACCGTAGAGGTCGATCTGCCAGCCGATCAGCTGCGACGCCAAGCGAACGTTCTGCCCGTTCCGGCCGATCGCCAGCGACAGCTGGTCCTCGTCCACGATGGCCGTGATCACCTGGGTGTCGTAGTTGCTGATGACCTTGGCGACCCGAGCCGGCGCCAGGGCCCGGCGCGCGAACACCTCGGGATCGGGATGCCAGGGAACGATATCGATCCGTTCGCCTCCGAGCTCGGAAACGACGGCTTGGACGCGCGAGCCCTTCAGCCCGACGCACGCGCCAACCGGATCGATCGATTCGTCGCGCGACGACACCGCGATCTTGGTTCGCCCCCCCACCTCCCGGGCCCGTTCCCGGATGTCCACGATGCCTTGGTAGATCTCCGGCACCTCGAGCCTGAACAGGGATTCGACGAACACCGGATCCGCGCGCGACAGGATGAGCCGGGGTCCCCTGGGCGACTCCTCGATCTTCTTCAAGACGGCGCGAATTGGGTCGCCCTGGCGGAACCGCTCCCGCGGATTCTGCTCCTTCCAGGGGATGATGGCGTCCGCATCCTTGGCAAGGTTCAACATCACCACCACCTTGCCGCGCTCGATCTGCTGCACGTCGCCCGAGAGCAGCTCGCCGACCCGGTCGGTGAACTCCTCGCGGATCCGGTCGCGCTCGTTCTCGCGAATCAGCTGGACGATGCGCTGCTTGGTCGCCATGACCGCGTTGCGCCCGAATTCGGAGAAGTCCATGGGGATCTCCATGAGATCCCCGACCTCGAAGTCGTCGTCGTCCCAGCGGGCCTCCTCCAGGGAGATCTCCGCGGAACCGTCCTCAACCTCGTCGACCACGCGCTTGAGGACCACGATGTCGATGGCGCCGCTCACGTCGTCGACATCGACCTCGGCGCGCACGTTGGGCCCGTGGATGCGTACGAGCCCGGCCATGATGCCGTCCCGGATCAACTCGTTGAGTTCGTCCGCGGACAGGTTCTTGGTGGCGGCCATGTCCCTGAATGCCGCGATGATCTGCCCCGAGTTCGCTATCATCGACTCCGCTGGTCCTGGCGCGTCACGCGGACTTGCGGCGGTTCCGCACCATCTCGCATCCCTTCGCGGGTGCTCCGCCCTTGCGGCGCCACCCTTTTTGCCGGCGAAAAAAAAGCGGGGGCCACTGGCTCCCCACTCGCGGGGTCGTCTGCCGACGACCCGCCCGCACCCGGAACAATAAACGGTTGTCCGGCCCCGTTCAAGACTTCCCGGCCGGGGGCGCGCCCGGGCCGGAAACGCCTTCGGTCACTCGGGCGAATCCCCCCGCTCGAGACGTTCGACCCTCACGGCAAGGCGCTCCACGTCCTCCCGGAGCCCGTCCAGCTCGCGACGGGTCACGAAGTCCAAGCGATCGCGGGCGGCTTCGGCGGCCGCCTGCGCCCGCGACAACGCGCCCTTCATCGCGTCGCGAGCCGCATCCCCTTTGGGTCCGCCCTGCTCGCGGGTCTCGGCCAATGTCTCCTCGATGGCGTCCCGGAGCGCCGAAAGAAATCCGAGACCTTGGCTCACTCCCTCGCGGAACCCCTTTCTCCGGCGACGTTGTCCGTCGGCTCGCTCTTCGCTCACAATGTGCCTCCCTTCGCAAGACAAGAAGTCGGGTCAGCCGGTTCCCGCGCCGCCGGGCTCCCCGGCGGTGGCCGTTGGTTCCGGGTCCACGCGCTCGATGTGCGCCCCGAGTCGACGCAGGCGGGTGTCGATTCGTTCGTAGCCGCGTTCGATCTGTGCGATGTTGCGGATCTCGCTGGTGCCCTTGGCGGCCAGCGCGGCCAACAGGATCGCCATGCCCGCGCGAATGTCCGGGCTCTCGAGGCGTCCGCCGCGCAGTCGCGCCGGGCCGACCACGACCGCCCGATGCGGGTCGCACAGGATGATGCGCGCCCCCATCGAAACGAGCTTGTCGGTGAAGAACATGCGTGACTCGAACATCTTCTCGTACACCAGAACGGTCCCGTGGCATTGCGTCGCCGTGACCAGCGCGATCGACGTGAGATCGGCGGGAAACGCCGGCCAGGGACCGTCGTCGATCTTCGGGACGTGACCGAAGGCGTCGGCCTGGATGTGTGGCTCGCGATCGCCCCGAACGACCAGGGCCCCGCGATCGGGTTCGCACCGGACGCCAAGGCGCCGGAAGCCCAGCAAGGTCGAATCCAAGTGTTCGAACGGAACATCCTCGATGACCAAGTCGCTTCGCGTCACGGCCGCGAGGCCGATGAAGGATCCGATTTCGATGTGGTCGGCGCCGATGCGGTATCGGGCTCCCCCCAGCGCTCCGACGCCCTCCACCTCCAGAACGTGGGTGCCGATGCCGCGGATGCGGGCGCCCATCGCGTTCAGCAGGTGGCACAGGTCCTGAACGTGCGGTTCGGCCGCCGCGTTTCGAATTCGAGTGTGGCCGCGGGCGAGCGTGGCCGCCATGACGGCGTTCTCGGTGCCGGTCACCGACGGCTCATCCAGAAACATGGAGGCGCCCTCCAACCTGGAGGCGCGGATCTCGAATTCCTTCCCCAGGCGGGTCGCTCCGCCCAGCGCCTCGAGCGCCATGAAGTGGGTGTCGAGGCGCCGCCGGCCGATGACGTCGCCCCCGGGGGGCGGGAGCAGCACGCGCCCGAATCGAGCCAGCAGCGGCCCCGCCAACAGAATCGAGGCCCGGATGCGCTCGGCGAGCGCGGGCGGCGGTCGAACCTCGCCAACACCCGCGGCGTCCACGGTGATCTCGTTGTCCCCCTCCCACGAGACCTCCGCGCCCAGGGCCCGCAGGATCGCCGCCATGGCCTCCACGTCCTTGATGCGCGGGACGTTCGCCAAGGTGACCGGCTCGGTCGCCAACAGGGTGGCCGCGAGGGCGGGGAGCGCCGCGTTCTTGTTTCCGGCGGGCTTAATGGTCCCGCCGAGGGAATGGCCGCCTTCGACCAGGAAGTGTGCCATGGGGTGGGGTGGGAGGGGTGGGGTGGGGTGGGAGGATCGGCGGGGGCTTGATCGGCGCCGGAACCGCGACGGGCGGTCGCTTGCCGGAACCGCGGTGACGGCGCCGGGCGAACATACCACATCGCCGACTCGGCGGCCAGACAAGACGGGGCCCGCGCCCGCGTCCTTGCAGCGCGCGCCGCACATGCGCTAGCTTCCGAAACTAAACGATGCTACAAGTTATTGCCAATTCGTCAGATGCATCCATTGGGGCGGCGGTCCCCGAGGAGACGCCGACCGCCTTGGCCGATTCAGTGCCGTTCCGGATCATTCCATGATTTCAACCGTCCAAGCGATATGGGCCGCGGCGGCCGCCGGGATGTCGGGGCAGGAGCCGGCGCGCGACACGATTCTGGTGATGGTCGCGCCCTCCGGGACCGCCAACGTCGGCGAGTGGAGCCTCCTGGCCATCGCGGTGCTGGCCTTCGTCGGCGTCGTGGCGCTTGTGGCGTTCCTTAAGCGACTCGCCTCGCATGGGCGGCGGCTCACCGAGATCGCGGGGCGGTTGGAGGACCAGAGCCTGCCGGTGCTGGAGGGGGCCGCCGGCGTGGCGGACAACGTCGACGCCATCACCCGCTCGCTGCGCGAGGAGGCACGGCGCCTGGCTGGTTCCGCGCGGGCGCTGTCCGACGGCCTGAAGCGGGCATCGACGCTCATGGGGACCCGGGTCGACGAATTCAACGCGCTGGCCGAATTCGTGCAGTCCGAAGCCGAGGAGGCGGTTCTGAAGACGGCCGCGGCCGTTCGCGGGGTCGGCGCCGGCGCGCGCGCGCTCGAGCGTCCGCGGAACGACGCGGGCTCGGTCCCGCCGGCGGAGGAGCCCACGTCCCCGGCCTTGGCCGACGACGAACCGGCTCCGTCGCTTGCCGCCCCTCAACGGGAGGCCGCGCGCGAGCCATCCGCCCCGACCGGATAGCGACCGACAAGCGCGCCTACGGCTCGCGGGGATGGGCCGCGCGCGGCCACTTCAGTCGCCTTGGTCGTCCAGCGTCGCGCGCAACAGCCGGTTCACGCGGCGCGGATCGGCAGCGCCTCTGGACGCGCGCATGACCCGGCCCATCAGGAACCCGAGCAGCCGGGTCTCTCCCCCGCGGTAGCGGGCCACCTCGTCCGGATGCGCGGCCAGCGCGTCCGCAACCCACCGCTCCAGCACCCGTTCGTCGCGGACCTGGGTGAGCCCTTCCCTGCGCGCGATGGCTCCGGGCGGGTCTCCGGTGCGCGCCATGGCGTCCAGCACGGTTCTGGCGGCCGTCGCCGACAGCGTCCCGTCGTCCACCAGCGCCAACAGCTGGGCGCATCGTCCAGGCGCCAAGCCCGGCGAGGAGAGCTCGGCCACCCCTTGCTTCACGATCTTGAGCAGCGGTCCCATCACCCAGTTGGACGCCGCCTTGGGCCGGCTCCCGCACGCGACCACCGCCTCGTAGTGGTCCGCGAGCGCGCGCGACGACGTGAGCACGTCGGCGTCGTAGGCGGGCAGCCCGTACCGGCGGCGGAAGCGGGCGCGCTTCGCCCCCGGCAGTTCGCCCAACCCCGCCCGGAGCGACGCGACCCGTTCGGCCGAGAGGACGAGAGGCGGCAGGTCGGGATCGGGGAAGTAGCGGTAGTCCTGGCTGTCCTCCTTGTCCCTCATCACCCGCACGTCGGCCGCGGCGGCGTCCCAGAGCAGGGTCTGGCGGGTCACGGCGCGTCCCGCGGCGCGAAGCTGGGTCTGGCGTTCGATTTCGACCTCGAGCGCCTTCTGCACGGCCGAGAAGCTGTTCAGGTTTTTCACTTCCGTGCTGGTCTCCAAGCGGTCGCTTCCCCTCTCGCGCAGCGACACGTTCGCGTCCACGCGCAGGCTGCCCTCCTCCATGTTGCAATCGGAGACCTCCAAGTACTCCATCAGTTGCTTGAGAAGCCGGAGATAGGAGCGCGCCTCGCGAGGGGATCGAATATCGGGCTCGGAGACGATCTCGATGAGGGGCGTGCCCGTGCGGTTCAGGTCGACGGCCGTCGCCGAGGCGAAGCGGTCGTGCAGCGACTTTCCGGCGTCCTCCTCCATGTGCACCCGACGGATCCGCACCCTCCGGCCGTCGTCCAGCTCCACGAAGCCGCCGGTGGCCAGGGGGCGCTCGAACTGGGAGATCTGGTACCCCTTCGGCAGGTCCGGATAGAAGTAGTTCTTGCGGGCGAAGACGGATGTTCGGGGGATGGCGCAGTTCAGCGCGAGCGCCGCGCGAAGCGCGAGATCGACCGCGTCCGGGTCGAGCACCGGAAGGGCTCCGGGCAGCCCAAGACACACCGGGCACACGGCCGTGTTGGGTGGCGCCCCGAAGGCGGTCGAGTCCGCGCAGAACAGCTTGCGCCCGGTGTCGAGCTGCACGTGGACCTCGAGGCCGATCACGGCCTCCGGCGACGGACCCTTCATGCCGCGGTCCCCCCGGACGGAGGAGGAGGTCCCGGTGCGCCCAGTTCCGCCTCGAGCACCGCGGCCGCGCTCAGCAGCGCCTCCTCGCGCCAGTGCGCGGCCATGAGCTGTCCCCCAACGGGCAGCCCCCCCGCAAGCCCGATGGGAACGGACAACGCGGGCACCCCGGCGAGGTTGGCCGGCACGGTGAAGACGTCGGACAGATACATGCGGTAGGGATCGTGGACGCGTTCCCCCAGCTTGAACGCGGGGGTCGGCGAGGTCGGCGTGAAGAGCACGTCCACGCCCTCGCCGAACACGCGCCCGAAGTCCCGCGCAATGACGGTTCGGGCCTGCTGCGCGCGCCCGTAGTACGCGTCGTGGTAGCCCGCCGACAGCGCGTAGGTGCCGAGCAGAATGCGCCGCTTGACCTCGGTGCCGAAGCCCTCGGAGCGGGACCTTTCGTAGAGCTGCTCGGTGGAATCCGCGTCGCGACCGCGCCTACCGAAGCGGACCCCGTCGTAGCGGGCGAGATTGGACGAGGCTTCGGCGGGCGCGATGACGTAGTAGGCGGGAATGGCGTACTTGGTGTGCGGAAGGGACACCTCCCGCACGCGCGCGCCCGCACCCACCAAAGCGGCGATGGCGCGCTCCGCCAGTCGACGCACGGCCGGATCCAGCTCCGAGGGAAAGTACTCGCGCGGAACACCAACGACCCAACCGCGCACGCCCCGTTCACAGGCCTTCGCCAAAGGGGGCACCGGGCGATCGACCGATGTGGCGTCCCGCGGGTCGTGTCCGCTCAGGACTTCGAGCAGCGTCGCGGCGTCGCGCACGGAGCGTCCGAGGACGCCAACCTGGTCGAGCGAGGAGGCGAAGGCGACCAGCCCGTAGCGACTCACCCGCCCGTAGGTGGGCTTGATGCCGACCACCCCGCAGAACGAAGCCGGCTGGCGTACCGAACCACCGGTGTCCGAGCCCACCGCGACCGGCACGATGCCGGCGGCCACCGCCGCCGCCGAGCCACCCGAGCTCCCCCCGGGGACCCGCTCCGGGTGCCATGGATTGCGCGTGGGACCGAAGGCGGAGTTCTCGGTCGACGACCCCATGCCGAACTCGTCCATGTTGGTCTTGCCGAGGATGACCGCTCCGGCCTCGCGAAGCCGGCGCACGGCGGTGGCCTCGTACGGGGAGCGGAAGTCCCTCAGCATGCGGGATCCGCAGGTGGTGGGGAAATCGGCCGTGGCCAGGTTGTCCTTGACCGCGACGGGGACTCCGGCGAGGGGCCCCTCGCGCGGCCCTCGCCACCGACGCGCGCGCCCATCCACGGCGATGAAGGCGTTGAGCGCCGACGCCCCGGCCTCCCACGCCCGGTGTCTCTCCAACGCCTCCGCCACCATGGAGTCCGGCGCGGACGCGCCCTCCCGGACCGCCGCGGCCCATTCCGCCACTCCGCCCGCGCGCGCCCTCACGGCGAGCCATCCGGATCGTTGGGCGCGTCCCCCACGCCCGGCGGCCGGGGAACCACGAAGAAGCCGTCCCGCCAGTCGGGAGCCATGCGCGAGATCGGGCGCCGAAGCGGATCCGGCGTCGGCTCGGCTCCATCGGCCGGCGGACCGGCGTCGGCGGACGCGCCCGCGTCCGTCCGCGTGGCATCGTCGCCGGGCGCGCCGGACGCCGGGTCCACTCGCGCCTCCTCCAGGACGGCCATGTGCTCCAGGATCGAGCTCATGTCCCGCGCCATGCGCTCCACCTCGCCCCGCCCGAGGCGCAGGCGCGCGAGCGCCGCAATCCGACGAATCTCGGCTTCGGTTACGGTCACACCCGGGTCCGCGGGACGGGGCGCGCTCACTCGAACGCCCGCTCGAGGCCCGCGAAGCGGACGACCAGCTTCCTGCGCCCGGCGTCGTCGAAATCGACGACCACCCTGAGGTCCCGCCCGAAGCCCGACACCTCCAGGATCGACCCGCAGCCGAAGGTCCCGTGAACCACGCGTTCGCCCCGTCTGTAGTGGGGGGCATCCTGGTTCAGATCGTCGAGTCCGCCCGGGTCCGGATCGGAATGGAATTCGCCGGGGTTCGGCGATCCGCGGCCGTACCTCTCCTCCCGGTATCGGCGTCGCCGGAGATGGCCGCGCACCGGTTGCCGCAGCCGCGACGAGCGCCGATGCTCCACCAGCCGGTCGGGGATCGTGCCCAGAAACGACGATGGCCGCGAGGTCACGCCCTCCCCGGCGCGCCACCTGCGCGCGGCGTGGCTCAGATACAGCTTCTCCTCGGCCCGCGTGATCCCCACGTAGAAGAGTCTTCGTTCCTCCTCCAGCTCCTCGGGTGACTCGAGCGCCCGCGACAAGGGAAAGAGGCCCTCCTCCATGCCCGCCAGAAAGACGCAGGGAAACTCGAGCCCCTTTGCGCCGTGGAGCGTCATGAGGGTCACCGCGTCGGCTCCGCCATCGTGCGCATCGACGCTGGTGACCAGCGCCGTGTGCTGAAGAAACAGGTCGAGGTCGCTGGCCACCAGCCGGTCCTCGTCCTCCAGATCGTGCTCCGAGGGGTCGAAGCGGTAGGCGGCGGCGATCAGTTCCGTGACGTTCGCCGCCCTGTCCTCGCCGTCCGGGCCTTCGCCGCGCAGCAGCTCGCGGAGGTCCAGCTCGGTCACGACCGCCTCCGCGACCTCCCCCGCGCCGCGCTCCCCGGCGAGTGACCGCCAACGCTCGATCACGCGCGCGAAGCGCTCGAGCATGCGCGCGGTCGAGGGCCGGATGAGGTCGACGGCGCGCGCTTCCGCCGCGGCATCGAGCAGCGACACGCCCCGTTTCCGCGCCGCGGCGCCCAATCGGCCGCGCGTCACGGTGCCGATTCCGCGCTTGGGGTAGTTTACGATGCGGTCGAAGGCCTCGTCGTCGCGGGGATTGGAGATGAGCCGCAGATACGCCAGCACGTCCCGGATTTCCCGTCTCTCGTAGAAGCGAACGCCCCCGATGATCTGGTACGGGATGAAGCGCCGCATCAGCTCCTCCTCGAGGGCGCGCGACTGGGCGTTGGTCCGATAGAGCACCGCGAAGCTGCCGCGCGTCCATCCGTTGGTCCGTTCCCGCAGCTCGATCTCGTCGGCGATGCAGCGCGCCTCGTCGGTCTCGGTCGCGGTGTGCAGGACGCTCAGCGGCTCGCCTTCGGGACGGCGCGTGCGCAGCGTCTTGGCCTTGCGGGCGGCGTTGTGGGAGATGGCGGCGTTGGCCGCGCTCAGCACGTGTCCCGTGGACCGGTAGTTGCGCTCCAGTCGGACGACGCGGGCGTGGGGGAAGACGGACTCGAACCGAAGGATGTTGCGGATGTCCGCGCCACGCCATCCATAGATGCCCTGGTCGTCGTCGCCGACCACGGCGAGGTTGCCGTGAACCCGGGCCAGCAGGTCCAACAGCCGGAATTGGGCATGGTTGGTGTCCTGGTACTCGTCCACCAGCAGGAATGCGAAGCGCTCGGAGTAGTGGCGCAGGATCTCCGGGTGCCTCTCCAGCAACTCCACGGGCTTCATGAGCAGGTCGTCGAAGTCGAAGGCGTTCTGTCGCGCCAGCGCGGCCTGGTATTCGGAATACACCTCAGCCGCCACCGCGGCCATCGGATCGGCGCCCTCGGCGTTCTCGTCATGGAACCGCTGCGGGCCGACGAGCGTGTTCTTGGCGGTGCCGATGATCCCCTGAATCGACCGCGGATTCCATTTGGCGGGGTCGACGCCCACCGCCTTCTGGGCCCGCTTGATCTGGTTCACGCTCTGTTCGGAATCGAAGATCGTGAACGGAGCCGTCCGCCCGACCTGGCTCGCGTGGATGCGCAGAAGGCGGGCCCCGAGGGCATGGAAGGTGCCCAGCCACAAGCCGCGCGGGGCCGCTCCCAGATAGCCGGCGACGCGCTCCCGCATCTCCTCCGCCGCCTTGTTGGTGAAGGTCACGGCGAGGATCCGATGCGGGGGCACCCCGTGCTCGCGCACGAGATGCGCGATTCGGCAGGTGAGCACGCGGGTCTTTCCGGTTCCCGCGCCCGCCAACACCAGGAGCGGCCCCTCGAAGTGAAGGACGGCGCTCCGCTGCCGGGAGTTGAGGCCCTCCAGATGGTCCACGGGGTCAGGCCTCGGCGGGGAGTCGGATCTTGAAGGTCGCGCCCGGCTCCCATTCCGACACCAAGTCGAGCTTCCCGCCGTGGACGCCCTGCACGATGCGGCGCGCCAACGCCAAGCCAACGCCCCAGCCGCTCGCCTTGGTCGTCACCCCTGGCTCGAAAATGTCCTCCCGAACCGAAGGATCGATGCCCGGGCCCGTATCCGCGATGCGCACATCCACCCATCCCGCGTTCGAGCGCGAGCACGTGACCGAGATCCGGCCACCGCGCCCGGCCAGGGCGTCAAGCGAGTTCTTGAGCACGTTCTCGAGTGCCCAGCTGAGCAGGACGTGGTGTCCCTTGACGGCCGGCAGATCGGGGGGCACCTCCATCGTCAGCTCCACCTCCGACGCCAAGCTGGGGAGGCGCGAGCGGAAGTATCCCTCCAGCTCCGCCAACACCCGGCTCAGGTCGACTTGGCCCAACGCGGGCTCGCGACCAATGAGTTCGAACCGTCGGCTGACCCGCTCCAGGCGCTCCACGTCCCCTTCCAGCTCGTGCAGGATCTCGCGCTCCGACAGCGCTCCGGGGCGCGCGCCCGCAGGGAGATTGAGCACCTCGACCCAGCCATGCAGCGAAGAGATGGGCGTGCCCAGCTGGTGGGCGAGCTCGCGCGCCATGACCGTCCAGGCGCGCTCTCCCGCCACCCTGCGCTGGTATCTCACCAATCCCGCCAGCATGAGCACGACGAGCGCCAGTCCCCCCGCCTGAAGCCATGGAATCCAGCGCAGCCGCGTCAGAATGGGCGGCGGTCCATAGTGGATGTGCTGCAACTCGGGATCGCCGACCGGCGGGTTGCGCTGATCCAGGGTGGCGATGTAGGCGCGCACCCGACGCTGCCCATCCGGGGTTCCGAGATCCACCTCGAAGGGCAGGTTCTCGACGGCGAGCACGGTGTCGCCGGGTCCGGTCATCACGAACGGCACGCCCGACTCCGTGATCAGCAACTGAAGCCGCCGGAGGGCTTGGATGGAGCTTCCCTCCTCCGGGTCGGTGAGGCCCTCCATCACCTCGGCGTAGATGCGCGTGAAGATCTCGCTGTCGGCCCGCAGCGCGCGCACGATCTGCTGCGTGTAGAGCAGATACCAACCGGCGAGGGCCACGAAGAGCGCCGCCAGCCCGACGTACCAGCGCTTCGGCGACACCCGCCCGTCCGCTCCTCAGGGAAGCAGGCGACCGCCGCCGAGTCGTTCGGCCAGCAGCTCCGGCAGGGTCACGCTCCCGTCCTCCTCCTGGCCGGTCTCGAGCAGGGCGACCAGCAGCCGGGGCAGAGCGAGGGCCGAACCGTTCAGGGTGTGCACGAACTCCGGTTTGCGGCCGGGACCGGGCCGGTACCGCAGGCTCGCGCGTCGCGCCTGGTAGTCCGTGGTGGTGCTCACGCTCGACACCTCCAGCCAGCGGCGCACGCCCGGGGCCCAGACCTCCAGGTCGTAGGTCATGGCCGACCAGAACCCCAGATCGCGCGTGGCGAGACGGAGAACGCGGTAGGGAAGCCCAAGGCGCCGGAGCACCACCTCCGCCTCGGCCGTCATCTCCTCGAGCGCCTCCCGACTGCGCTCCGGGGTCTCGTAGCGCACCAGCTCCACCTTGTCGAACTGGTGCACGCGCAGCAGCCCCCGGGTGTCCGCGCCCGCCGCGCCGGCCTCGCGCCGGAAGCAGGGCGAGTAGGCGGTGTAGCGAAGTGGCAGCTCGTCGGCGGAGAGGATTTCGCCCCGGTGCATGTTGGTGAGGGGCACTTCGGAAGTGGGAATCAGCCAGAGGTCGTCCAGGGTCGTGACGTAGGCATCCTCCTCGAACTTCGGAAGGTGGCCGGTGGCGGTCAGGCTCTCGCGCGAGACCATGTAGGGTACCCGCACCTCGGTGTAGCCATGCTCGCGAACGTGCAGATCGAGCATGTAGCCGATGAGCTCCCTCTGCAGACGCGCGCCCCGACCCGTGAGCACCGGAAACCCGGAGCCCGATATCCGGGATCCGCGCGCCATGTCGAGGAGCCCCAGGCGTTCGCCCAGCTCCCAATGCGGTTGCGGCTCGAAACCGAAGTCGCGCTTGGTTCCCCAGGCGCGGACCAAAGTGTTGGCCTCCTCGCCGCCATCCGGCACCTCGGGAAGCGGGAGGTTGGGGAGTCCCAGGAGGGTGTCGCGGATGTGGGTCCCGGCATCCTCCACCACCTCGCCCAACGCGTCGATGCGGCCCCCCACGGTGCGCATTTCGGCGATCAGGTCGGTGGCCGCCTCTCCCTTGCGCCTCAGCTCGCCGATGCGGCGGGAGACGGCGTTGCGGCGCGCCCGGAGCTGGTCGGCCTCTCCGATCGCGGACCGACGCCGCTCGTCGAGGGCGAGGAGGTGTTCGACCCGGGCGGCCCCGCCGGAAATTCCGCGCCGCTTCATCGCGGCGCGAACCCGTTCCGGATGCGCCCGAATCATCCGCAGGTCGAGCATGATCGCGTGTTGGTTGAATGCGAGGTGGGGCCGCGTTCCAGTGGCGAGCCGTGAATCGGTCCGCCCGAGCACCGAGGGCGGCGTGGCGGGCCGCCCACTATGGAAAGATGTCCGGCTGCATCTTGCGGCTGTTGCAAATCCCGTTGGTGTCGAACACGAACACGACGGCGCGCTCCACGGGATCCACATCCAGGGGAACCAACTTCGCGTAGTGGTTGCACAGCTGCCCGTAGTTGGAGCGAAGCCGGCGCGTGCGCACCACGTACAGGCGCTCCAGGTTCACCGGCACCGCCCGGTCCCCGATGTAGACGTCCTCGTCCTCGGGGGCCTCCTCGATTTCGTCGAAGCTCTCGTTGGGCAGCTCCAACAGCGCGGCATCCGATTCGATTCCAAAGAACCCGGGGGTGAGAAACACGGCCCTGCCTCCCTCCACGTCCACGGCCAGATCCCAGGAGGAGGTGGTGGCGGGAGCTTCGATGCGCACGGCTCGGCGCGCGCCGAAGTCGAACCCGGTTTCGACGTTCGACTCCGGGCGCGAAATCGCGTACAGGCGCACCGTGTCGGCGGAGGCGATCCACTCCAGCGCGAACGGATCCCTCCCGCACGCGGCGGTGGCGATCAGGGAGGGGAGAACGAGGATGATCCCGAGCGAACGCATTGGCGACTGTGGGGCCACGAGGGCGGGCTGGGCCCGGTAGGATGACAACCGGCGCGCGAAGCGCGCGAAGACTACTCCGGCGGCTCGGGCGGGTCAACCCCCGGAGCGTCCAATTCCGTTGATTTTACACTATGCCCCCGGTAAGTTTCCGCGTGCATTCTGACCCGCATCAGCGAACGGCGTTGACCCCAACCGACCCCCATCTCCGGGTCGTCATCCTAGCGGGTGGCGCCGGCTCGCGGTTCTGGCCCGCCAGCACGCCCGCTCGACCCAAGCAGCTCCTTCCCCTGGTTTCGCGCCGCCCTCTCGTGGCCGACGCGGTCTCGCGCGCGCTGAAGCTGGCGCCCGCCAACCATGTGCGGATCGTCGCCGGACGCCACCTGCGGGCGCGGTTGACGGCGGCGCTGCCGGAGCTGCCCGCCGATTCGTTTCTGTGGGAGCCCCGGCCGCGCGGGACGGCCCCGGCGCTCACATGGGCGACCTGGCGCGCGTGGCGAAGGGATCCCGACGCCGTGATCGTCTCGCTGCACTCCGACCATGTCGTCCGGCCGGAATCCGCGTTCCGGTCCCTGGTGGCGCGCGCCGTCCGGATCGCGCACCGGCGGGACCTGCTGCTGACCGTGGGTGCGCGGCCGGACCGTCCCGAGACCGGGTACGGATACCTGCAGCCGGGGGACGCCCTGGAGGCATCCGCCGGCGGGCGGGCCGACGAGCTCCCCAGGCGCGTGCTGCGCTTTCACGAGAAACCGGATGCGCGGCGAGCCGACGAGTACGTCCGCCAGGGGTTCCGTTGGAACACGGGGATCTTCGCATGGCGGGCCTCCGTCTTCCTGGAAGAGCTGCGCGCGCACGCTCCGGACATCGCCGCCCTCGTTCCGCGCCTCGAGACCGGGGACGTGGAGGGGTTCTTTCGGCGCGCGCCCGCCGAGAGCGTCGACGAGGCGGTGCTGGAGCGCAGCCGAATCTGCGCCATGCTCGCGGCGTCCTTCGAATGGGACGACGTGGGCAGCTGGGAGGCGCTGGCCCGGACCCGGGGCTCCGACGCGAACGGCAATACCCGCGCCGGCGAGGCGATCCTCGTCGACAGCGAGGACAACATCGTGTACAGCGAGAGTGGGCGGGTGGTGTTGTTCGGGGTGCGGGAGATGGTCGTGGTCGCGGCGGGTGACGTGACCATGGTCACGACCCGCGACCGCGCCCGCGAACTCAAGCGCCTCGTGGAGCGACTCCCCGCGTCGCCGCCCGCCCAAGCAACGTGACGGCCCGGCTTTACCTGTTCGACGACGCCCGCGCCCGACGGTGGGAGCCGTTCGCGCTGACGCGCCCCGTGGCCGAGCTGGTGTTGGGAGCGTTGCGGCTGTGGGAACGAGCCTCGCGCGCCTGGGGACTGCGCTACGGCGGCCACTTGGCGCCCGCCCGCCTCGCCGGGTTTCGGGAGGACGAGGGTCCGATGGTGCTCGACGGCACCGAGGTCGACGGGCGCGCCCACCGGATCCTGGTCTCCAGCAGGGCCGTGGCGCGCGATCCCCCGCAGGCGCTTCCTCCGGTCCCCGCCGATCTGCGCATCGACGGAACGAGGATCGGCTGGAGTCTCCCCGCCGGCGCTCCCCTTCCCGACCCGCGCGCACTCGCGGATCCCGCCACCGCCCCGTGCGCGGAGGCCGCGCTGGAGCTGGACGGGTTCGTGCTGGAGAACGTCTGGGAGCTGGTGGCGCGTCTCCCCGCCCAACTCCGCGAAGACCTCGAGGCGGGGAGGCGGGCGCCCCCCGGGGCGGTGTCCCTGGGCGGGGGGGACGGGCGGCGCCCGGTGGCGGGGGACGGCGACCCGGCGATGCCTCCGTCGCGCCCCCCCCTCCCTCCCGGCGCCCATCTTCTGGGAGGCGGACTCCTCACCGTTGGTCCGGGCACGATGGTGGAGCCGGGGGTGCTTCTGGACACCAACCCGGGCCCCATCGTCCTCGACGAAGGCGTTCGCGTGTGCGGACCCGCCCGCTTGGAGGGACCGTTGTATGTGGGAGCCGGCTCGACCATCCTGGGCGGAAGGGTGGGCGCCTCCCACGTGGGCCCGGCGTGCAGGGTCCGGGGGGACGTCGAATACAGTGTTCTGCTGGGCTACGACAACAAGGCCCACGAGGGGTTTCTGGGCCGCTCGTACCTGGGCCGCTGGGTGAACCTCGGCGCGATGACCACCAACAGCGACCTGCGCAACGACTACCGCGAGGTCCGAGTGCGCACGGGCGCCGGGGCCGTGCCCTCCGGCCTCACCAAGTTGGGGTGTTTCGTGGGCGACCACGTGAAGACCGGCATTGGCACGCTCCTCAACACGGGGGCGGTGATCGGGGCCGGCTGCAACGTGTTCGGCGGCACCGGACCGACCCACAATCTCCCGCCCTTCCGATGGGGCGCGACCCCCGATTCGCCGCCCTTCCGGCTCGACCGCTTTCTGGACGCCACGACGCGGGCGATGAGCCGCCGGGGCGTGCCGCTCACACCGGAAACGCGGGCCGTCCTCGAGCGCGCCTGGCTCCGCGTGGCCCGCGGAGAATAGGGCCGGATCCCCGGGGCGGGCGTGCAAATCTGCGTGCTGGGCAGCGGCAGCAAGGGCAACTCCATTCTGGTCCGCTCCCGGCGGGCGTCCGTTCTCGTCGACGTCGGTTTCAGCGGGCGCGAGACCGAGCGCCGCCTGCGGATGGTCGGAGCCGAGGCCGAGGAGCTCTCGGCGATCGTCCTCACGCACGAACACGGAGACCACACCCGTGGATGCGGCGTGCTGGCGCGACGCCACGGCATTCGCGTGTTCCTCACGGAAGCCACCCGCAGGGCGTGCGACGGCTTGTTCCGTGGATCGGAGGAGCTGGTGGAGTACCGGCCCGGGCGCGCGTTCGGCGTCGAGGACCTGCGGGTGGAACCCTTCATGACGGTGCACGACGCCGCCGATCCGGTGGCCATCGCTCTGGTCGAGGTCGAGTCGGGCACCCGGGTCGGGGTCGCGACGGACCTGGGCCGCTCCACCGCGATCGTGCGCCACGCGCTCGCGGGGTGCGACTTCCTGGTGCTGGAGGCCAATCACGACGAGCGACTGCTCCACCAGAGCTCCTACCCCGCCACGGTGAAGACGCGCATCGCGTCCAGCCACGGACACCTGTCCAACCGGGCGGCCGCGCGTCTCGCCCGGGATCTCCTCCACCCCCGCCTCGCCGGCATCGTCCTGGCCCACCTTTCCGCCGAGTGCAACACGCCCGAGCTGGCGCGCGCAACCGTCTCGCGCGCGCTGGCCAAGGCGGGGTACCGGGGACTCCTGACCGTTGCCCGTCAGGACGCTCCCACCGAGGTCATGTGCGTCGACGCCCTGCGACGGGAGCGGGGTCCCGAGCAGCTCTCCTTTCTCTGAGCTCCGGCGCCCGGACCCGCCGCCGGCAGCCCGCGGACTTACTCTCCCCGGTATTCGAGGGGCGTTGCCCGGGCGGATTCATCCACGGGCCGCCCGGTGCCGGGTCACAACCCCAGCACGCGCAGGATGTCGTTGGACAACGCCCACACCATGATCCCCATGAGCACCAGGAAGCCGACCTGGCTCCAGCGCATCCGCTGCTCCAGGCTCAGGGCCCTTCCCCGGACCGCCTCGATCCCCAGAAAGACGAGGTGTCCCCCGTCCAGGATCGGAATGGGCAGCAGGTTGAGGATCGCCAAGTTCACGGAGAACAGCGCCATGAAGCGCAGAAAGGTCGCGAGCCCGGCTTCCGCCGCCTGGCTCGACAGGGAACCGATGGTGACGATGCTGCCGACGGTGCGCGGAGAGACGTCTCCGGTGACCAGGCCGGCGAGGAAGCCGACGATCATGCGGGTGGTCGCGACGGTCTCCCGGTACCCCACGACCACCGCCCGGGTCAATGGCACGGGCACGTACACGGGCTCCGCGACGGGAGCCAGAATGCCGGCCCGACCCACGGTTTCGATCTCTCCGTCGGGGCCTCGTTCCTCCCGGGACGCCAGAGCCACCGGGATATCCACCAAGGTGCCGTCGCGCGCCACCTGAAGGACGACCGTGCGACCGGGACGGCGCATGATCTCGCGCCGTAGTCGCGCCCAGTTCTCCACCACCATGCCGTCCAAGGCGAGGACCCGATCACCCGGACGCAATCCGGCGCGCGCCGCGGGCATGCCCGGCTCGACGTCCGCGATGTCCGCTTCGAGCCAGTACTCGAGGGCCGCGGCCATGCGCGCGCGCTCGAGGGGCTCCGCGGGGGCGGGTACCGACACCGTCACCCGCGGCGACTCGGTCTGCACGGCGATCATCTCGCCGGTCGCGGACAGGAACCCCTCCCGCACATCCCCCCAGTGTTCCACCTCCCGGTCGCCCACTTGGGTGAGGCGCGCGCCGGCCGGCAGCCCGGCCAGCGTCTCCGCGCCCGGAGGCAGAAGCTCCAGGTTCACGTACCCGAGCCGGGTTTCGCCCGCTTCCACCCTGCCCCATCCCGCGGCGATCGCGGTGTAGGCCACAAAGGCGAAGATCATGTTCATGATCACGCCCGCCGACAGCACCAACGCGCGCGCCCACACCGGCTTGCCGTCGAAGTCCGTGGGCGCGGGCCGACGCGGCTCCCCACCGCCGCCCTCCACCTTGTCCATGACCTCGTCCGCCATGCCGCTCATCTTTACGTAGCCGCCCAGCGGGATGGCCGAAATCACGTATTCGGTATCGCCGCGCCGGAAGCCCAGCACCCGCGGCCCCAGCCCGATCGAGAAACGCAGGACCTTTACCCCCACGCCCTTGGCCGCCCAGAAGTGACCCAGCTCGTGCACCAGGATCAAGACGCCCAGGACAACGATTGTCGCCAGCACCGCCATCATCCCTCTCCCTTTCTGCGCCCGATCATGAAGCGCGTGGCATTACGAGGCCATCGCCGCGATGGATTCCAGGGCCACGCGCCGGGTCTCGGCGTCCACCCCGAGCACTTCCTCGACCGATCCGATCTCTCCCGCGGGCACCCGCTCCAGCGCCCCCTCCACCACGGCCGCCATCGCCCCGAAGGGCAGCGCATCCTCCAGGAACGCTTCCACCGCCACCTCGTTGGCCGCATTGAAGACCGTCGGCGCCCAACCGCCGGAGCGCCCCGCACGCACACCGACCTCGAAGAGCGGGAACCGGGTCCGGTCGAGTTCCTCGAAGGTGAGGTCGGGCAGGCGGGAAGGACGGAAGGTGCGCAGCCGAGGGTCGTCGATCCGCTCCGGGTGCGTCAACGCGTACAGGATGGGAAGCTCCATGGTGGGAAGGCCGAGTTGCGCGACGACCGATCCGTCGGTGAACTCGACGAAGGAATGAACGATCGATTGCGGGTGAACGACGACGTCGATGCGTTCATACTCCATGTCGTACAGGAAGTGTGCCTCGATGACCTCCAGCGCCTTGTTGGCCAGCGTGGACGAGTCGACGGTGATCTTGGAACCCATGTTCCACGTGGGATGGCGCAGCGCGTCGGCGGGCGTGATCCCGCTCATGCGGGACGCGTCCCACTCCCGGAAGGGGCCACCCGACGCGGTGAGTGCGATGCGGGCCACGCGCCCGGGGTCGCTTCCGGCCAGACACTGGAGAATGGCGCTGTGTTCCGAATCGACCGGAACGAGCTCCCCTCCCCCGGACCGCAGCATCTCGTCGACCAAGGCGCCGCCCGCCACCAGCGATTCCTTGTTGGCCAGGGCGAGGCGTTTCCCCGCCCGCAGCGCCGCCAAGGTGGGTTCGAGACCCGCGACCCCCACCAGGGCATTGACGACCACGTCGGCGTCGCCGCTTCCCGCGAGCTCGACCAACGCCTCGCGCCCGTGCGCGCTCGAGACGCCGGGAAGGTCGAGCCTCTCCGCGTCGGCATCGGCCACCACCACCCGACGGGGCCGATGGCGCTCCGCCTGCTCGCGGAGCGCGTCCACCGAGCGGTGGGCGGCCAACGCAACCACGCGAAACCGATCCGGATGCCGCCCGATCACCTCGAGCGCGCTGCATCCTATGGACCCGGTGGACCCGAGGATCGCGACCCGGATCACGTCCGACCGCCTCGCGTCCGGGCACGCGTCCGGTGCCTCACGGCGAGAGCGCTCCGGCCAGTCGCAGCGCCCCGTAGGCGAGCGGAAGCGCCACCAGCACCGAATCCAAGCGGTCGAGCACGCCGCCGTGGCCGGGGAGCAACGACCCCGTGTCCTTCACGCCGGCTTCGCGCTTCAGCAACGACACGGCCAAGTCGCCCGCCACCCCTCCCACGCCAATCAGCAGCGCGACGCCGACGGCGGAACGCGGCCCGACCCCCAGCCAATCCAAGGGTTCGGCGGCCACCGTCGCAAAGAACAGGCCCATCGCGCCCGCGACCACGATTCCGACGACCGTGCCCTCCATGGTCTTGCCCGGACTGACCGCCGGAATCAGGGGGCGGCGACCCCAGAGGCTGCCGGCGAAGTAGGCGGCCATGTCGCCCGCCCACGTGACCGCGAGTGGGAAGAGCAGCAGCAACGGGCCCTCGAGCGCTCCGACCTCCCGCACCGCGACCCCCTGCTCCGGCAGGTGGCGCAGCAGCAGGGCGAAGCAGAGCCCGCCTCCCACGTACAGCGCGGCGGTCAGGGTCGCGCACACCGATGCGAGTGGTCGGTCGGCCACGTCGCGCGCGCCCACGGCGGCGATGGGGAGCGCGAGGGCGACACCCATGACGACCATCAGCGCGAGCGGGGCGAACCCGGCGAAGAAGGGCTCCGCCGTCGCCGCCAGCACGAGCGCGCCGGCGGTGGCCATGGCGACTCCGGTGAAGGGCCGAACCCCTCCCCGCCGCGCCAGCAGACAGAACTCGCGCGCGCCCAGCATCGCCAGCGTCACCACGAACGCCCCCATGAGCCATCCGCCCCGGTGGATGACCGGAAGGACCACGAGCAGCCCGGCCACCGCCACCAGCGCGCGGCGCGGAAGGTCGGTCATCGCCATCAGACGGAAGTGACGCGGCCGAAGCGACGATCGCGACGCTGGTAGTCCAGGATGGCCGCGACGAAGTCGTCCCTGGAGAAGTCGGGCCAGAGGACGGGGGTGATGTGGATCTCCGAGTAGGCGATCTGCCAGAGCATGAAGTTGGAGATCCGACACTCTCCCGAAGTCCTGATGAGCAGGTCGGGATCGGGGATGCCCCGGGTCGACAGCGCCCCCTCCAGGCATGCCTCGTCGATTTCGTCCGGCTCCAGCCCTCCCACCTGGACACGCGCCGCGAGACGACGGACCGCGGTCAGGATCTCCTCCCTGCCGCCGTAGGAGATCATCAGGTTGAGCTTCAACGTCGTGCCCCCGGCGGTCTTGCGCATGATCCGGTCCACCGCTCCGCGGGCGGAGGGTCGCATCCTGGCCAGAGTCCCCAGCACGCGCACCTCCACGCCCTCCCGCACCAGCTTCGCGCACTCCCGCTCGGCGTACGCCTTGAGGAGCGACATGAGCGCCGAGACCTCCTCGGACGGGCGATTCCAGTTGTCGGTGGAGAACGCGAACAGGGTGAGGACCTCGACGCCGGCTTCCACGGAGGCCTCGATGGTGGCGCGCACGGCGTTCATTCCCGCCTCGTGTCCGGTCCTGCGAGGCAGGCCCCGCCGCCGGGCCCAGCGCCCGTTGCCATCCATGATCACCGCGACGTGGCGGGGGATCGGACCCTTCCCGTCAATCCGGGCCGGCACGCTCGAACCCATGGCTAGATCGCCATGACCTCCCCCTCCTTGGCCTTCATGAGCTCGTCCAGCGAGGCCACGTGTTGGTCGGTGAGCTTCTGAATCTCGCTCATCATCTGGTGCGCCTGGTCCTCGCTGATCTCGTGCTCCTTCACGCGACGCCGGACCTCGCCGTTGCCCGCCCGTCGCGCGTGGCGGATGGAGACCCGCGCATTCTCCGACATCTGATGGATGATGCGTACGTATTCCCGGCGTCGCTCCTCGGTGAGCGGAGGAATCGGGACGCGGACGAGGTTGCCGTCGTTCGAGGGGTTGAGCCCGAGGTTGGCCGAAAGGATCGCCTTGTCCACCGAGGCGACCAGCGTCTTGTCGAACGGCTGCACCACGAGCAGCCCGGCGTCGGCGACGACCACGGTCGCGACCTGGTTCAGGGGCATGCTTGCCCCGTAGGCGTCGACCCGGACGCCATCCAGCAGGGCCGGAGACGCCTTGCCGGTTCGAACGGTCGCGAACTCGCGCCGGGCGGCATCGAGGGCGGCGTCCATGCGCTCCTTCAGTTCCTCCATGAGTCCCATCACAGCCTCCCGCGCGGGCGCACTGTCGAATTGGAGAGCCGATACCCGGTCAGGACACCAACGTGCCGATCCGCTCTCCCCGGATTGCGGCCCCGACCGCTCCCCGCTCGCCGAGGTTGAGCACGATGATGGGCAGCGAATTGTCCTTGCAGAGCGAAACCGCCGGGGCGTCCATGACTCCGAGTTCCCGCGCGATCACCTCCTGGAAGCTGATGCGCGGGATGAACCGCGCCGTGGGCTCGAGCAGAGGATCGGCCGTGAAGATTCCCGCCACCTTGGTGGCCTTGATGATCACGTCGGCTTCCATCTCGATGGCCCGCAGCGCGGCCGCGGTGTCGGTGGAAAAGTAGGGGTTTCCCGTGCCCCCGGCGAAGATGACCACCCTTCCCTTCTCCAAGTGGCGCATCGCGCGGCGGCGAATGTACGGCTCCGCCAGCTTTTCCATGCGAAACGCCGTCAGCACGCGCGTGGTGACGTTCTTGCGCTCGAGCAGGTCCTGCAGCGCCAACGCGTTGATCACGGTGGCGAGCATGCCCATGTAGTCCGCGGTGACGCGGTCCATGCCCTGACGGCTGGCAAGCGCCCCGCGCACGATGTTGCCACCCCCGATGACGATTCCGAGCGCCACGCCCAGCTCGGCGAGCGTTCCGATTTCGTCGGTGAGGCGGTCCACCACGGGTGGGGAGATGCCGAACCCCTCGTCTCCCGCGAGCGCCTCGCCGGAGAGCTTGAGGAGCACCCGGGAGTATCGGAACGGATCGCTCATCGTTCCGGCGGGCGTTGGCCGTCAGCCGCGCTGCCCGACCACGAACCTCGAAAAGCGGGCGACGGTGATCTTCTCCCCGGTCTTGGCCGACACCTCGGTCACGAGTTCGCCGATGGTTCGGTCGGTGTCCTTGATGAAGGGCTGTTCCAAGAGCACGCGGTCCTTGAGGAAGGCCTTCAGCTTGCCCTCCACAATCGTGTCCCAAATGCGTTCCGGCTTTCCCTGGGCGCGCACCTGCTCCCGGTAGATCGCCCGCTCGCGCTCGACCACCTCCTCCGGGAGATCCTCCGCGCGCACCGCGATCGGGTCCTGCGAGGCGACGTGCAGGGCAATGTCCTTGGCGAGCGCCCGGAAGTCGTCCGTGTTCGCCACGAAGTCGGTCTCGCAGTTGACCTCGACAATCACGCCCACCTTCCGGTCGAAATGGATGTAGCTGCCGATGGTGCCCTGGTTGGTGTCCCTGCCCGCTCGCTTTGAGGCCTTGGCCGCTCCCCTGGCTCGGAGCAGATCGACGGCGGCCTCCAAGTCACCACCGGTCTCCTCAAGCGCCCGCTTGCAATCCATCATGCCCCCGCCCGTACGATCGCGAAGGGCCTTCACCATCTTTGCGGAAATCGTCATGTGTGCCATCCGGCTGGTGGTCGTTTCGGAGATGGGAGGCGTGGGAAGCCGGGGTGATCCCTCCCCACGATCCACCACGGCGCCGTTCCCGTCCGGCGCTCCGCCGGAGGAGGGATTAGCGGGTCCGGGAAGCGACCGGTCGAGGAGGCGCGCGCCTCACCTTGGACGGCTTGGGATCGGACTCCGGAGCTGCCGCGGACTTCGCGGGCGCCTCGCCGGCGCTCGACTTGGCGTCTTCCGGCCGAGGCGTTCCGACCAGCACGCGGGCCTTTCGCACCCGCTTCGGCGAGTCTCCCGCGCCACCACCCTTCTGGCGCCCCGCGATCATGCCCGGCCGGGGCCGACGGCGCCCGCGACGGCGCGGATGTTCCTCTACCGCCGCGGCCTTCTCGCCCGTCTCGGTCGAATACGTCGTGGCCTCCAAGTCGTCCACCCGACGGCGTTCCTCCTCGGGAACCTCCTTGCGCGCCTGGATGATCGCCTCGGCGATGGCGCCACTGATCAGGCTGACCGAGCGTATCGCGTCGTCGTTTCCGGGAATCGGGTAGGTGATGAGGTCCGGATCGGCGTTGGTGTCGGTAATGGCGATGACCGGAACACCGAGCCGGTGGGCCTCCCTGACCGCGATCGCCTCGCGCCGCGCGTCGACCACGAAGACGGCGCCGGGGAGCCGGGTCATGTCCTTCACGCCGGCGAAGTACTTCTCCAGCTTCAGCCGCTCGCGCTCGAGCAGAAGGCGTTCCTTCTTGGTGTAGAACTCGAAGGCGTTCTCCTCCTGTCCGCGCTCCAGCTCCTTCAGGCGGCGGATCTGGCGGCGGATGGTCTGGAAGTTGGTGAGCATGCCGCCCAGCCACCGCTCGGTCACGAAGAGGCTGCTGGACTTGACGGCGGCGTCCTCAATGATCCCGCGCAGCTGGGGCTTGGTGCAAACGAACAGAAGGCGTTCGCCCGAAAGCACCAGCTGACGCGCGATCTTCCGGGCGGCAATCAGCCGGTCGAAGGTCTTGCGCAGGTCGATGATGTGAATGCCGTTCCGCTCCGTGAAGATGAAGCGGCGCATCTTGGGGTTCCACCGGCGCGTCTGGTGTCCGAAGTGGACCCCGGCCTCAAGCATTTGGTTCAGGGAAACCTGCTCCATGCGTCTCCAGGCTGCCTCGGGTTTATCGCTTGCTGAATTGGAAGCGCTTGCGGGCCTTGGGACGGCCCGGCTTCTTGCGCTCCACCTTGCGCGGATCACGCGAGAGGAATCCGCCCTGTCGCAGGGGACCGATGGCGTCCTCGTCCTCCTCGACCAGCGCCCGCGCGACGCCCAGGCGAACCGCGTCCGCCTGTCCGGTCATCCCGCCTCCGTGGACGCGTACGACCACGTCGAAGCGGGCGTCGGCGCCCACGACCTGCATCGGCTCGGTGGCGCGCTTGCGGTGCGCCAGCCGCGGAAAATAGTCGTCGAGCTCCCGCCCGTTGACCCGCCAACTTCCCGTCCCCGGCCGAAGCATGACGCGGGCCACGCTGGTCTTGCGCCGGCCCACCGCCTGGATCTGCTCTACGTATGGCACTTGACCCTCAGAAGGTGAGTGGGCGCGGACGCTGACCGTGGTGAGGATGCTCCGCCCCGGCGTAGACGCGCAGACGGCGGCGAATCCGACGGCCCAGCCGCGCCTTGGGGAGCATGCCGCGCACGGCGCGCTCGATGACGCGCTCGGGATACCGCTCGAGCATCGTCTTGAAGGGGATGTGGCGCTCTCCGCCCATGTAGCCGGAATGACGGAAGTACGTCTTCTGTTCCGCCTTGTTGCCGGTCAACCTCACCCGGGCGGCGTTGATGACCACGACGTTGTCCCCCGTGTCCAGGTGGGGGGTGAAGATGGGCTTGTGCTTGCCGCGCAGCACGCGCGCGACCCGCGTCGCCAAGCGCCCCAACGGCTGCTCCGCGGCGTCGACCACCCACCACTGGTGCTCGATGTCGCGCGCCTTGGGCGTAAACGTCTTCACTTGGGATTCACCCGCGATGGGGCCGGGACCGGCGCTTCCGCGACACCGCCCTCGGGCCGCGCTCCCCGGCGTGGAGTAACAAAGCAGTCAAGGGTATCAGACGGGGGGCATGGTGTCAACCAGCGCGACGCGCCTCGGGACGCTTGTTTGCGCGCGTCCGGTTCGCCGCGCGGCGCGAGCGAGCGGTCCGGCTCGGCGCCACGCCGCCCTCGGTGCCCGGGCGGATTCGTCCACGGACCGCCGCCAGGGCCCCACCCCGTTTCGGCCGCGGCGGAGGCGACGGTCGCGCCCAACCCGCGACCTCGCCTCACAGCAGTCCCTCCATCTCCCTCAGGAAGAGGCGCGCGTCCAGCCAGTAGTTCGGATACGCGCGCCTCACCTCCTGGAGCGAGTCGGTGGAGACCAGCACGGTGTCGCGGCCCTCCTCCTCGAACGCGAGGTAGTCGGCGGCGGCCTGCTCGAGCTCGCTGCGCTCGTAGGGGATGACCAGCGTCGTCCGCTCCTCCGGCCGGCGCTCGAGGAGGAAGTAGTACGCGCCGATGCGCTCGAGCGTCGACATGTCGTGGATGAGCCGCCCGTACTCGCGCATGCGCGCCGCCACGTCGAGGCGCGCGGCGTGGTCGCGCACCTCCCGATGGAGGGCCGATTCGGCGGACGGCGTGTCCGGCACGGGCGGACATCCCTCCCTGAGCGCGAGCGCCGAGCCGGCGAGTGCGAAGAAGCGCAGCCATTCCTCCTCGCCCTCGCTGAACTTGAGGGCGTCCCGGAGGAAGGCTCCGGCGGTCTCGACGGCGGTCGCCCAAGCGTGCTGCGGGCGGGAACGGATTTGGATTTCGATGAGCAGGCCGTTGAAGGGGTCGTCGCTCCGATACCGATAGACGAGGTGCACGCCGCGGTATCCGGAGGGCTTGGGACGCTCCATGTAGTCGATGTCGCGGACGAGCTTGTGTTCCGAGCCCGAGTCCAGGTACGCCTCGCGTAGCGCCCGCACCTGCTCGACCGTGGGGAGCGTGGCCCGGCATCCACCCAGATCCTGCATGCGGGCGAGTTGCATGCGGGGAAAGCGGCGTAGCTTGGAGAGCGTCGAGGGCGTGGTCTTGAGCCGCTGGGACACGACCGCGTCGGGTGCGATGCCTCTGGCCAGGGCGCGCACGCGATCGTGCAGCTGGTTGAGCGGGTATCCGTGGGCGGCTCTCCAGTTGTTGAGCACGCGCATGTCCTCGCGCGACTCGGGAGCGTTGCGGTCCCGCCCCGCCGCGGCCAGCGCCTTGCCGGCGCGGTTGATGCGTCCGCGCGAGTATCGGGGAGGGGTCCGGTCCACGGTGTTGGGAACCTCCTGCTATCGGCTCGAAGCGTCGATTCGCGCGGGTCGGGATGTCGTGTGGCCGGGGGCGACGGATACCGCGAACACCTCGGCGAAGGCGGCGACGACGGCGTCCTCGACCTCGGCCATCGGTACGGAGCGGCCCACGCGGCGGGCGAGCGAGGTGACCTCGCGGTCGTGGATGCCGCACGGAACAATGTTGGCGAAATAGTCGAGGTCGGGGT
The DNA here is from genome assembly GCA_965221265.1 of Longimicrobiales bacterium. Lineage (GTDB taxonomy): Bacteria > Gemmatimonadota > Gemmatimonadetes > Longimicrobiales > Gaopeijiaceae > BD2-11. The sequence goes on from OZ244873.1 coordinate 2,944,541, forward strand.
CCACGTTGAGGGCGAACCCGTGCGACGTGACCCAACCGGAGGAGACCCGTATGCCGATGGCGGCGATCTTGCGCCCCCCGGCCCAGACGCCGGTGAGGCCCTCCGCGCGCCCGGCCTCAACGCCGAATGCCGCCAGCGCGCGGACGAGCACCTCCTCCAGGTCTCTCAGGAAGCGGTGCAGATCGCGGCGCCCGGGGGGTAGCCGGAGGATCGGGTAGCCCACCAGCTGCCCGGGCCCGTGGTAGGTCACGTCGCCACCCCTTCCCACGTGGAAGAGGTCGATGCCCCGCTCGCGCAGCTGGGCGTCGCTGGCCAGGACGTGGTCGCGCCGGGCGCCCGACCCCAGCGTGACCACGTGCGGGTGTTCGAGCAGGAGAAGCTGGTCGGGAATGGCGCCGGCCGCGCGACGGCGCACGAGCTCGGCCTGCAGGTCGAGGGCGCGGCCATACTCGACGCGTCCCGGACGGGTTACCGCGAGCGTCGCGGGTGTCGCTTCGGATGGGAACGCGCCGGGGGACGCGGCCGACGCGGAGGCGTGACCGGAACGCCGGGAGGACGGGGGCGCTGAGGACGGGGACACGGCGCGGACCAACCGGCTACGCGTTGTCCGGGAACTCGTTCAGGGTGCTCCGCAGGTCGGCGATGAAGCGGGCCGCGTCGGCCCCGTCGACGATGCGATGGTCGTACCCGAGCGAGAAGAACGCGCGCTTCCGGATGGCCATCGCATCCTGGCCGCTGGCCGGGTCGGGCACGACCACGACCCGCTTCTCGATCGCGCCCGTACCCAGAATGGCCGCCGTTCCCTTGGGGATGATCGGCATGCCCACGGCCGTGCCCAGCACGCCCGGATTGGTGATCGAGAAGGTCGCCGCCTGGATGTCGCCCGGGTCGAGCCGCCGGGAACGGGCGCGCGCGGCCAGATCGGCGATGCGGCGGGCGATGCCCACCAGGCTCAACTCGTCGGCATCGTGCACCACGGGCACGATCAGGCCCGGGTTCAGGTCGACCGCGATGCCCAGATTCACGTTGCCGCGGTAGATGACATTCGAACCGGACACGACCGAGTTGACCATCGGGTACTCGCGCAGCAGCCGCGAGCAGGCCCACGCGATGAAGGCCGTGTAGCTCACCCGGGCGCCGCGCGCCTCCCACGCCTCGCGGTTCCGCCTTCGCAGCTCGTCGATGCGGGTGAAGTCGACCTCGATGACCGAGTGGACGTGGGGCGCCACCCGTTTCGCCAACACCATGTGGTCGGCGGTGAGGCGGCGGATCTTGTCCATGGGCTCCACCCGATCGGCGGAGCGGGCGCGAAACTCGGGGTTGCGCACCTCGCCGTGGAACACCGTCCACAGGTCGCCCGGAAGCGTCCCGACGGCGGGAGCGGTCGCGGGAGGCGCCGCATCCCGCCCGCGCGCCTCGATATGGTCGAGGATGTCCTGCTTGGTCACGCGCCCGGAGTGGCCGGAGCCGGCCACCTGGGCGATGTCGACGCCGTGTTCGGCCGCGATGCGGCGCACCACCGGGGTCGAGCGACGGCGGAGGCGTTCCGCCCCGGTCTCGGGGGCGGAGGGGGGGTCGGCGGCCGCGGGGGCATCGGCGGCAGCGGGAGGGGCGGCGGCCGCGGGGGGGGAATCGCCGGCGGGGTCGGTCGTCGCCCCGGGAGCCCCGGCCCCATCCGACTCCGCCGCGCGCGGGGCGGCCGCGCCCGCCACCTCGCTCGACGACGCGGCCCCGCCGCCCTCCACCCCGCCCGACGCGTCGATCACGCCGACGACCGTCCCGACCTCCACCGTCTCTCCCTCCGGCACCGAAATCTCCACCAGCACACCGGCGGTGGGCGACGGAATCTCCGCGTCGACCTTGTCGGTCGCGATCTCGAGAATGGGCTCGTCGACCTCGACGCGCTCTCCCACCGCCTTCAACCAGCGCGACACCGTCCCCTCGGCGATGGATTCGCCCATCTGGGGCATCGGTACTTCAATGCGGGACACGGCAGACACTCCGTTGCTTGCTGCGGTGCGTTCGGGCTCCGGCGTTCGGCGTCGGCCGGCCGCCCAACCCTCGTCAGTATCCTACAAGATAGCGGCACGCGGTGACGATGTCCGACGCCCGAGGGAGGAAGTAGTCCTCCAGCCCGCCGGCGTAGGGCACCGGGGAATCGATCGCGGTGACGCGCAGAATCGGCGCGTCCAACCACTCGAACGCGTGCTCGTTGACGCGCATGGCGATCTCGCCCGCGATGCCACCCGTGCGCGTGTCCTCGTGAACGATCAGCAACCGCCCGGTCTTCCTGACGCTCTCGGCGATCGCGGCGTCGTCCATGGGAAGCAGGGTCCGCAGGTCCAGGACCTCGACCTCCACGCCGTCGTCCCGCTCCAGAGCGGCGGCCGCCTCCAAGCTGGTGTGCACCGTCGCCCCATAGGTGACGATGGTCGCGTGGCCGCCCTCCCGCGCGCGGCGCGCCACGCCCAGCGGAACGGCGTAGTCCTCGGACGGGAGCACCTCCCGCAGATGGGGTGCCCTGTAGAGGCTCTTGTGCTCTTCGAAGATGACCGGGTCGTCGTCGCGGATGGCCGACTTCATGAGCCCCTTGGCGTCGTGGGCGGTGGAGGGGTACACGATCTTGAGCCCGGGTGTGTGGAAGAAGGCCATCTCCACGTTCTGGGAGTGGAAGGGACCACCCCGGTTGCCACCACCCACCGGGCCGCGCACCACCACCGGCACGCTTCCGCTGCCCCGGTAGCGGGAGGTGGCGAGGTAGTTGGTGATGACGTCGTAGGCGGGGGAGATGAAGTCCATGAACTGCATCTCCACCACCGGGCGCAGACCCATGTGGGCGGCTCCCGCGGCGGCTCCCGTGAAGCCGGCCTCCGAAATCGGCGTGTCGATCACCCGATCAGGGCCGAAATGGTCGAGGAAGCCGCGCGTCACCTTGAACGCGCCCCCGTAGACACCGATGTCCTCGCCCATGAGAAAGACGGATGGGTCGCGCTCCATCTCCTCGAAGAGGGCCTCGCCGATGGCCTCCAGCAACGTCACCGGCTCCCCGCGCAGGGTCCCGCCGAGGTGTTCCGGCCTCGATCGCGTGGTCATGACGGGCCCTCCCCGGTGGTGGACGCCAACGCGAGCCCCCGCTCGGGAGGATTGCGACGATACCATGGAGGCGCGCCCGCATCGCCGCCTCGGACGCCGCCGAGGGCGTGTTCCCCGGTGGCCGGGGCGTCGTCCAGCGCCCGCGCGCACGCCGCCCGGACTTCGGCCCGCGCCCGACGTTCCACGTCATCGAGGTGGGAGGCTCGAACGATCCCCTCCCGGACGAGCCAGTCGCGCAGCCGATCCAGCGGGTCGGGCGCGTCCTCGTCCCGGCGGTGCTCCCCACACTCTCCGGCCGCGCGCGGGCCGCGCCGCGAGACCGGGCAGCCGCGCGCCTCGACGAGGGTGGCGCCCCGCCCCGCGCGCGCCCGCGCCGCCGCCTCCGCCACGGCCCCATGAACGGCGAGCGCGTCGGCGGCGTCCACCGAGGCGCTCCCGGTCCCGTAGCCGGCCGCCTTGGGGGCGAAACCTCGGGCGCGCGTGTGCGCGGCGGTTGACGCCTCGGTTCCGACGTGCACCACCACGATCAGGGGGCAGCGCCGGGCGGCGGCGAAGTTGAAGCCCTCGTGCCAGGCGCCGGCGGAGGTTTCGTCCTCGCTCGAGAAAACCAGAGCCACCCGGTCCTGGCCGCGCAGGCGGAACGCCAAGGCGATGCCCGCCATGACCTCCACCATCGTTCCCGGGAGCGCGGCCGGGCCGACCAGCCCGCGCCGGAAGTCGGTGGGGCACATGCCGGGCGCGCGGCCGCCACCGGCCGCGGAGCCGCGCGCGAGATGCTGGCGGAAGAACTCGAGCGGGGTCCCGCCGAACGCGAACAGGGCGCCCGCGTTGTCGAGCGTGGGCGCGACGACGTCGCCGCGACCGTCGGTGGCGGCGCGCAGGGCGCAGGCGGCACCCGCCGAGACGGCCTCGTACCCCCGGCCGCAGCGGGTGGCGGCCGGCGCCCGCCCCCGGTCGCGGAGGCCCTTCAGCCGCTGCGCGGCGGCCCGATGCAGGGCGAACGCCCGGTGGAGATCGAGAAGCGCATCGCGCCCGGCCACCGTCGGCGTCGAGCCCGGGTCAGCGTCCGTTGGGCGGAGGCGAGGTTCCGTCCGGACTCGGGTCGGGTGGAGGCGTGGTCTCGCCTTCGGCGGGGACTTCGACCGGGACGGCCTCGTCGGCCGGAGCGGATGGCTCGAGTCCGGGAAGGACGGGCGTCGGCGCGACCTGCTGTTGGCCTTCGCGCAGGATCGAGGTGGGCGCCGCGGCGCGCGACGACATGATGGACAGGACCAGCGCGAGCGCCATGAAGATCGTGCCGGTCGTCCACGTGGTGCGCGTGAGCACCGAAGCGGCCTGGCGTCCGGCGAGGATTCCCTCCGTCGGGCTGGACCCTCCGCCCATGGCGGCAAGCCCGCCTCCCTTCCCTGCCTGGAGGAGGATGACGACCCCGAGGATCAGGCCATCCAATACGAGTAGGAATAGAAGAAAGCCATACATGTCGTCTATATCCGGCTGTTCGCCCGCGTCGAGGAATCGGCGTAAACCATCGTCCCGGCCCGCTCCACTGTCAAGCGGTTCCGGTTCCGTCCTCAGGGTGGGGCGGCCTCGGCGATGCGGGCGAAGGAGTCGGGGTCGAGGCTGGCGCCGCCCACCAGCACCCCGTCGACGTCGGGCGTCGCCAACAGGCGCGCGGCGTTGTCGGGGTTCACGCTTCCCCCGTATAGGATGCGCAGGGCGTCCGCGCGTTCCTCGCCCCAGGTTTGCGACAGTCGGCGCCTCAGGATCGCGTGCGCCGCGGACGCGTCCGCGGGGGTCGCGGTTTCGCCCGTGCCGATGGCCCACACGGGTTCGTAGGCGACGAGCAGGTCGTGTTCGGGAACCAGCGCGGACAGGATGGCGTCCAGTTGGCGGAGGATGACCTCGCCGACCCGGCCGGCACGGCGCTCCTCGAGGGTCTCGCCCACGCAGACGACGGGAACCAACCCCGCGTCGGCGGCGGCGCGCGCCTTGGCGGCCGTCTCCCGGTCGGTTTCGCCGAACACGTGGCGCCGCTCGGAGTGCCCGGCCAGAGCGTGGGTGGCGCCCGCCGCCCGGGCCATGGGCGCGGAGATCTCTCCCGTGAAGGCCCCCTTCGGCTGGGGGTGGATGTTCTGCACGCCCAGCCGCACTCGCGGTCGCGCGGGCAGGGCGGATCGGGCGGCCGCCAAGGAGATGGCGGGGGGAAAGACGAGGATGTCGGGTGCGGCATCGGACCCGCGGGGGCGAAAGGCGCCGAAGAAGCGGCGGGCGTCCTCCGGCGCGTGGTGCATCTTCCAGTTCCCGGCGATGACCGGTGTCCTCCTCATGCGGCCTCCAGCTTGTTTGGGCGCGCCGCGCTACGCATTGGAGAGCGCCTCGACGCCGGGAAGGATCTCGCCGGCGAGGAACGCCAGCGCGGCGCCCCCGCCCGTGGACACGTGGGTGACGCCGTCCCTGAACCCGGCGGCGCGCACGGCGGCCGCCGAGTCTCCGCCTCCGGCGATGGTGAGCGCCCCGGAAGCGGTCGCGTCGGCCACGGCCCGTGCGATCGCGTGGGTTCCGGCGGCGAATGGCGGCATCTCGAACACGCCCATCGGCCCGTTCCAGACGATGGTGCGGGCCGTCCTCAGTTGGTCCGCGAACAGGCGCCGACTCGCGCCGCCGATGTCGCCGATGCGGTCCTCCGCGCCGACCTCGGCCCGGGGCACCTCCCGCGTGACGGCGTCGGGGCCGATGCGGCGCGCGACGACGCAGTCGACCGGGAGCATCAGGCGGTCGCCCGCGCGGTCCATCAGCCGGGCCGCCAGCCCGACGCCCTCCTCATCGACCATCGATCCTCCGGTCTCGAGCCCGAGCGCCCGCAGGAAGGTGTTGGCCATGGCTCCCCCAACCAGCACCCGGTCGGCGCGCGCGAGCATGCGCTCGATGACCGCGATCTTGTCCGCGACCTTGGCGCCTCCGAGGACGGCCACGAAGGGCCGCTCCGGGTCCTCCAGGGCATGGCCCAGGAAGCGGATCTCGCGTTCGAGGAGCAACCCGGCCACCGCGATCCCACCCTTGGCGCGCATCGCCACGGCGAGCCCGGCCGTTGAGGCGTGCGCCCGGTGCGCCGTCCCGAAGGCGTCGTTCACGAAGTGGTCTCCGAGCTGGGCGAAGGCGGCGGCCAGCTCGGAATCGTTGCGGGTCTCGCCCCGGAGAAAGCGGGTGTTCTCGGCGAGGAGCACCTGTCCCGGCGCGAGGGCTCGGGCGCGCGCCAGCGCTTCGGGCCCGGTCGTCCCATGGCTGAAGACCACGTGCCCGCCCAGGAGCTCGCCCAGGCGCGCGGCGACCGGTGCGAGCGAGTCCCGCGCCCGCGGTCGACCTCCGGGACGTCCCAGGTGCGAGAGTACGACCACGCGCGCCCCGGTGGCGATGATCCGGCGCAGTGTCGGCAGCGTGCGCTTGATGCGGGTGTCGTCGGCCACCCGCCCGTCGCGCAGGGGGACGTTGAAGTCCGCGCGCACCACGATGCCGTCGCCCTCGCGCCCCGCGAGGTGCTTCAGCGTCTTCTTGCGCATCAGTCTCCGGTTCCGGGAATCGCGAAGGGCGTCACCATGGGCACCACCGGCTCGATGCCGGTCCGGGCCGACGCCCGCCCCTCGCCGCGGTCCGGTACGGGGACGCGCACCGGGTCGCCGCGAGCCGGAGAACGCGGTTGGGGCCCGTTCGGCCTATACGCCCGCGGTTGACGCCGCGCGCGTGCCCACCAAGCGCACCAGATCGACCACGCGGCTCGAGTAGCCGGCCTCGTTGTCGTACCACGAGAGCACCTTGACCATTCTCTCGTCGATGACGTTGGTGCTCAAGGCGTCGACCACCGAGCTCGCCGGATTGCCGATGTAGTCGACCGAGACCAACGGCTCGTCGGAGACCTCGAGGATGCCGCGCATGGAACCGGAGGACGCCTCCCTCATGGCTTGGTTCACTTCCGTGACGTCGGTGCCGTGCCCGACCTCGGCCACGATGTCCACCAGCGAGACGTTGGGCGTGGGCACGCGGACCGCCATGCCGTCGATGCGACCACGCACCTCCGGGATCACCAGGCCGGTGGCGCGCGCGGCTCCGGTGGTGGTGGGAATCATCGACACCGCCCCGGCGCGGGCCCGCCGCAGGTCCTTGTGCGGCTGGTCGAGGAGCGCCTGGCCGTTGGTGTAGGAGTGGATGGTGGTGACCAGACCGCGGTGGAAGCCGAACCGGTCGTTGAGCACCTTGACCACGGGCGCCAGGCAGTTGGTGGTGCAGCTCGCGTTGGAGATGATGTGGTGACGATCCGGGTCGTAGGCGTCATGGTTGACGCCGAGCACCAGGGTGACGTCCACGTCCTTCCCGGGCGCGGACACGATCACCTTCCCCGCGCCGGCGGCCAGGTGACGGCCCGCGCCCTCGCGATCACGGAAGAAGCCGGTCGATTCGACCACCACGTCGACGCCCAGCCCGTCCCAGGGGAGGTCGCCCGGGTCGCGTTCGGCGAACACGCGGATGGGGTGGCCGTCGACCACGAGCCCGTCGCCCGCGACCTCGACCGACCCGGGGTATGCGCCGTGCACGGAGTCGTACCTGAGCAGGTGCGCGAGGGTGGGCGTGTTCATCAGGTCGTTCACCGCGACCAGCTCGATGTCGGAGGCGGCTTGGCGGGCCAGCGCGCGCAGCACGTTGCGGCCAATGCGGCCGAAGCCGTTGATGGCGATACGAATCGACATGAGTGCGTTGCCTCCCGGAGCTCTCGGTACTTCGTTGGGGAATCCGCCCGGACGCACCCCGTTGGCGGGTCAGAGTTCCCGGAGGTGGCTCGGCGGGCCGCGGATGCGTCAGGCGCGATATCCTCGTCGGGTCGCCATTCGACTTTGGCGTCGGGAAGACAGCTCGAGCCACCCACGGCCTCGGCGCCCAGCCGATGGGTCGCGAGCGCGCCGCCGCCCGATGGCTGATGCCAAGCCCGCCGCCAGCTCCCAGCAGCCCGTGGACAACCCCCCCGGCATTCGAGCGGCGTTGCATCCGAGCTGGACCGCTGCGCCCCGCGTTGCCTTTCGGCCCAATAGCTCTGCTATTCGGCCTTCAAAGCGCCTTGCCAGCCCGGCGCCACGCCGCTCTCGATGCTCGGGCGGATTCATCCACGGACTGCTAGCGCGGAAGCGCGCGCGCGAAGGTGACCAGGGCAACCCGACGCGCCCCGGCGACCGCGAGCGTCTCGGCGGCCGCCCGGGCGGTGGCACCCGTGGTTAGGACATCGTCGACGAGGAGCACGTCGCGTTCGCGCGGCGGATCGGCCGCGGGGGCGAGGGAGAACGCGTCGCGCACGTTGGCCATGCGTTGCCCGGGGTGCAGCGACACCTGCGTGCGCTTCTGGCGTCGCCGGACGAGCAGGGGCTGGAAGGCCAGCCCGGCGCGCTCCGCCAACGCGCGCGCCAACAGCTCCGCCTGGTCGTATCCCCGGCGGCGGCGGTGGGTCTTCGACGTGGGCACGTGCGTGACGACGTGTCCCTCCAGATCGCTCGACTCGCCCGGTAGGCGGCGCTCCATGAGCTCGGCCATCATCGGAGCGAGCTCGCGCCAGCCTTCGTACTTCAATCCGTGCACGAGCACGTCGGCGGGCGGGCGCAGCGCCACGGCGGAGCGCGCGAGGTAGAGCGCATCCGGCCACTCCAGACACTCCAGGCATGGCCGTCCGGGCCGGTCGCCGGTGCCCGCCGGATAGTCGCAGCGCGCGCAGCGCGGGGCCGGAGGAGGACGCATCCGGCCTCGGCAGGGAGCACACACCAGGCCGCCACCCGCGATGCGCGCGCCGCAGGCGAGGCAGGCGCAGGGGAGCAGGAAGTCCACGAGCGGGGCGAGCGCGCCCGGGACCCGGCGGCGACCTGTTCCGGGGGAGCGCGCCAGCTTCACGCGGAGCGCGCGCGCGCAAGGGCGGCGCGCATGGCGGAGAGCGGCGCCTCCCGCCCCCACCAGAGCTCGAAGGCGGCCGCGCCCTGGCGCAATAGCATCTCGCCGCCATCCAAGGCGGCGACATCGCGCGCGCGGGCCGCGCGCGTGAGCGGAGTGCCTCGGGGAGCGTAGACCATGTCCATCACGCCCCCGACCCGACCCAGGCGGTCGAGGTCGACGGGGAGCGGATCGTTCGCGCCCAAGCCCAGGGAGGTCGCGTTCACAACCAAGTCGAATGATCGCCCGTCCAAGGCCCGCGCGTCCTCGACCACCCGCACCCGCGCGTCGCCAACCTCCCGCACCATCGCCCGAGCCCGGGCGATGGTGCGGTTCACGACCTCCACCTCCGCGGCGTCCTCGTCGACGAGCGCGGCGACCGCGGCGCGCGCGCCGCCCCCGGCGCCCACCAGCAACACGCGCGCACCCCGGGCGGGCCCCGTCAGCAATGCGCGCACGGCCCGGCGCGCCCCTTCCACGTCGGTGTTGTCGCCATGCACGCGTGCCCCCTTGCCCCAGAACGTGTTGCAGGCGCCGGTCCGACCGACCCACTCGGCCGCGTCGTCGAGCGCGGCGGTGGCCCGTCGCTTGTGCGGCACGGTCACGTTGCCGCCGCCTCCGGCCCGCGCCAGGGTGCGCATCACCGGGCCGACATCCTCCGGTTGGCAGGTGATCGCCACATACCTGCCATCGAGTCCCGCGGCGCGGAGCGCGGCCGTCTGGATCACGGGAGAGAGCGAGTGTCCCACGGGGTTCCCGAGGATGGCGAACAGGCGCGCGCCACCGGGTGGAGCAGGCGGGATCGTCATGGCGCCCCTTCCCGGCTCGCGGTGTCCGGTCCGGGACCGGAATCCTCCTCCGGGTTCGAGGGGCCCACCCCGCACCCAAGCCCTCCTCCCTCGGGTTCCAAGCGGTCCAGAACGGCCTCGACCAGCCGCTCGAGTTGAGCGCACGTCTCCCTGTATTGGGCGTCGCCGCGGCCAAACGGGTCGGCGACGCGACCCGCCGGGTCGTCGACGAACTCGGTGATCAGCTCGGCGTAGCAGCGGCCCCGACCCAAGGCATCCACCGTCGCCAAGTGCGAAGGGGCCATCGCCAACACGATGTCGGCCCACCCCAGCTCTTCCGGGCCGAGGAGCCGCGCGACGTGGTGATCCAAGTCGATGCCCCGCTCGCTCATGGCCACCCGCGCTCCTCCGGAGGCGGGGGATCCCTCGTGGGCCATGGTCCCCGCCGACCGCACGTGGATCCCGCGCAGTCCGCGGCGGGCCGCGTGGGCGCGCGTGAGCGCCTCCGCCATCGGGCTGCGACAGGTGTTGCCGGTGCACACGTACAGCAGGCGGACACTCTTCGGTGCGGCGTCGGTGGGCGCATCGGGCGCGTTGGCGTCCTCGCGGGTCGGGGAAACGATGTCGCCCAGATCCGAGAGGTCGAGCGCGCCGGCTCGCAGCACCACCGGGTCCGCTCCCGTGCAATCGACGATGGTCGACGGTGGCGCCGGGGGAAGCTCGCCGCCATCCAGAACCCACAGCCGTCCGTCCGCGCCGAGCGCGCGCGCCACCCTCAACGCCTCGACGCCGGAATGGGCCGGGCGGCCGCCGGGCGGGTTGGCGCTCGTGGAGGTGATGGGCGCGCCGACCTCGGCCACAACCTGGCGCACCACGCGGGCCGGGCTCACGCGGACCGCCACGCCACCGCTCGCGCCCCTCAGTCGCGCCGGGTAGTGGCGCCCGGGATCGGGCAGAACCAAGGTGAGGGGCCCGGGCCAGAAGCGTTCGGCAAGCCGGCGCGCGCGACGGTTCCAGACGAGCCCGGCGGCCGCCCGCGAGTCCGGCAGCAGGAAAAGGAAGGGCTTGCGCGCCTCGCGCCGCTTGAGCGCCGCAAGCGCCCGCAGCGGTCCCTCCCGCGCCAGTCCTCCCAGCCCATAGACGGTCTCGGTGGGGTAGGCCAGCAGCCCTCCGGAGCGCAGGTGCCGGCCCACGGCGCGGAGTTCGTCGGCGGAGAGCCCGTTCCGGCAGGGAATGACGCGCGGCTCGCTCACCCGCCCTCCATCGCCTCGAGCAGGCGCTCCGCGAGCACCAAGTCCTCCGGGTGGGTCACCTTGAGGTTGCGCGGCGATCCCTCCACCACCTCGACCTCGGCGCCAAGGCGTTCCACCAGCGCGGCGTCGTCGGTGCCCTCGAAGCCCTCCTCGCGCGCCTTGCGGTAGGCCCGCTCCAGGAGGCGACGCGGGAACGCCTGCGGGGTCTGGGCGTGCCAACAGCGGCCGCGGGGGGGAGTGCGGACCACCCGGCCGCGCGCGTCGACTTCCTTAAGGGTGTCCACCGCGGGCACGGCGGCCACCACGGCCCGCCCGGCGGCGGCGGCGCGCAGACAACGGGCCACCAACCCGCGCGCCACCAGCGGCCGCGCGCCGTCGTGCACCAGCACCACCTCGACCTCGGGCGGCAGGGCGGCCACGGCCGCCGCCACCGAGTCCCCGCGGGAGGCTCCGCCCGCGACCACCCGCACGCGAGGGTCGGCGCCGGTCAGCCAGGTCGGGGGGCGCGCGGCGCGGTCGGCGGGGAGGGCCACCACCACCGACTCCACCCCGGGCGTCTGCAGAAACGGGCGGATGGCGCGCAGCAGAATCGGTTCGCCGCGCAGTTCCAGAAAGGCCTTGCCCATGCCCCCCATGCGTCGGCCCGCGCCCGCCGCCGGCACGGCGACCCCGGCGCGGCCGGGAGACCGCCGGTCGCTCGGGATCACCCTTGGAATCCGCCCGGCGCGGCCCCGCGTCCACCGGGGGGAAGCGGGGCGGTGCTGGCTCCCTCGGGCGCGAGGTTGAGGAAGCGGGCATGGGCGGCGTCGAAGTGAAGGGGCACCACCCCCGTGGGTCCGTTGCGCTGCTTGCCCACGATCAGTTCGGCCTTGCCCTCCAGCGAGTTGCCATCGCGGTCGGTATCCGCGTAGTACTCCGGCCGGTAGAGGAACATCACCAGATCGGCATCCTGTTCGATGCTCCCGCTCTCGCGCAGGTCCGAGAGCTGCGGCCGGTGGTCCGCGCGCTGCTCCGGCGCGCGGCTCAGCTGGCTCAGCGCCACGATGGGCACGTCCAGCTCCTTGGCCAGGGCCTTGAGGCCGCGCGAGATCTCGCTCACCTCCTGCTGGCGGTTCTCGCTATTGCGCGATCCGGCCATCAGCTGAAGATAGTCGATCACCAACAGGCCGAGTTGACTCTCGGCTCGGAGCCGACGGGCCTTGGCGCGCACCTCGAGCACGGTGTTGCCCGGCGAGTCGTCGATCCAGATGGGCGCCGTGTTCAGGTGTCCGGCGGCGGCGGCCAGCCTCTGCATCTCCTCGGTGGTCAGCTCGCCCCGCCGGAGTCTCTGCGCATCCACGGGCCCATCGGAGCAAAGCAGCCGCTGCACCAGCTCCTCGTTGGACATCTCCAGGGAGAACACCCCGACCGGCACTTCCTCGCGCGCCGCATGGCGGGCCAGGTTCAGCGCCCAGGACGTCTTGCCCATGGAGGGGCGTCCCGCGACGATCACCAAGTTGCCCTTTTGCATGCCTCCGGTGAGGTAGTCCAGCAACGTGAACCCGGTCGCCACGCCGGTGAGCTCGCCCTTGGCCTCCTGCAGCCGCTCAATGTGCTCGAACGCGGGCCAGAGCAGCTCCTTGATGCGCACGAAGCCTTCGCGCGCGTGTCCGGTGGCCACCTGAAAGATGCGCTGTTCGGCCTCGTCCACGATCTGTTCGACGCTACGCTGGCCCTGATCGTAGACGTCCCGGATGATCTGCGAGGAAGCGTCGATTAGGCGGCGCAGCAACGCCTTGTCGCGCACGATGCGCGCGTGGTGCTCGACGTTGGCGGCGGTGGGAACCGCATCCAACAGCTCGGCGAGGTAGTCGTAGCCTCCGGCCGCCTCCAACTCCTCGGTCTTGCGCAGCTCGTCGCCGACGACGATGACGTCGACGGCGTCGCCTCGCTCGAACAGGCGCAGGATGGCGCGGTAGATGCGCCGATTGGCCTCGGAGGCGAACATCGTGTCCGCGACCGCCTCCACGGCGCGCGCCACCGCGTCGCGGTCGATGAGCATCCCCCCCAGAACCGCCACTTCGGCCTCGAGCGAGACCGGCGGCTGGCGGTCGTACGCGGGCGTCCGCTCCTCGGCGGCGGGAAGTGTGGTCGTGCTCAAGCGCGGTGGCCTTGGTGTGTGAGGGGTCCCATTTGCGCGGCCCGAAGGCCGGGGAGGACGCGGAGCGAGCCTAACCGCCTCCGGATCCGCCGGTCCGGTCCAAGGTGTGGCGCAACAGCTGCAGGTCGTCCCACGCGGGCTGCGTCCAACCACGGTTCCGGAGCAACGCCGCCGGGTGATAGGTCACCACCGCCGGCACGCCCCCGTAATCGTATATCTCGCCCCGGAGCCTGCCCAGAGCAACCTGACGGCCGGTGATGAACTGCGCCGCGAATCCACCCACGGCCAGGATCGCCTCCGGAGCCACGAGCTCGATCTGCCGCTCGAGGTGGGGCGTGCAGGCCTCGATCTCGTCGGGCAGGGGATTCCGGTTGGCCGGGGGCCGGCACTTGAGGACGTTGCAGATGTAGACGGAGTCCTCGCGCGACAGGTCGATGGAGGCCAGCATCAGATCGAGCAGCTTGCCCGCGCGGCCCACGAAGGGAAGGCCGGTGCGATCCTCGTGCGCCCCCGGCGCCTCGCCGATGACGATCAGCCTGCCCCGCGGGTTCCCGTCGGAGAACACGACCTGGGTGCGGCCGCCGGCGAGCCGACAGCGTTCGCACGCGAGGGCCGCGCGGCGCACCTGCTCGTAGTCGCCGGCCCCCGCGAACGATTCGGCACGGGAGGTGGCGTCGCTCCGGTCGGAGGCCAGCGCGAACGCCTCGTCCGCGCGGAGACGACCCAGGACGAGCTCGCCCTCGCCCAGTTGCCGCCGCTGCCTTAGGTAGCGGGCCAAGGCCTCCCTACCCACGCGCCGCGGCGGGGCTCGCCCGAGGGCACGGGGGCGCGGAACCGTCCAAGCGGTCCAGCACGGCCTCCGCGATCTCGTCCTTGTGCGTCGGCGGAAGCTCCTCGGCCGCGCCGTCGGGCGCCACCAAGGTCACGGCGTTGCGTTCGCCGAACGGATCGCCCTCCGGACCCCGCGCGTGGTTGGCAACCACCAGGTCGAAAGCCTTGCGCCGGCCCTTGGCTCGAGCGCGCGCGACGAGGTCTTCGGTCTCCAGCGCGAAGCCCACCACCTTGGCGCCGGGCTTGCGCAGCGGAATGGTGTCGCGCGCCACGTCCGGGTTGGCGGTTAGCTCCAGCGAAAGGGAACCGCCTTGATGGGCGCGCTTGAGCTTGGCGGAACGGGCGCGCGCGGGCCGATAGTCCGCCACCGCGGCCGCGAAGATCACCACGTCCGCGCGCGGGATGGCGTCGGTCACGGCATCCAGCATCTCGCGCGCGGTGCCGACGAGGGTGCGCCTCACTCCCGGCGGGCGCGGCGAATGGGTGGGGCCGGACACCAGCGTCACCCGAGCGCCCCGCCGCCACGCCGCGCGAGCGAGCGCGTGGCCCATCCGCCCCGACGAACGGTTGCCGACGAACCGCACCGGGTCGACGGGCTCCCACGTCGGCCCGGTGGTGATCAGGACTCGCCTGCCGGGCAGGAACGCGTCGGTCTCGAGCGCCCGCCCCACATGTTCGACGATCTCGGACGGCTCGAGCATGCGGCCCGGCCCCTCCCCCTCCCCGAACGCCAGCGGCCCGGTCGCCGGACCGGCCACCGCGTAGCCCGGCCGCTCCCGCAGGCGCGCGAGGTTGCGTTCGGTCGCCGGATGCGCGTACATGCGGTCGTTCATGGCCGGGCAGATCACCACCGGCGCGCGCGTCGCGAGGAGGGTGGTGGCAAGCAGATCGTCGGCCCGGCCGACCGCCGCCCGCGCGATGAAGTCGGCGGTGGCCGGGGCCACGCACACGACATCGGCCTCGGCGCCCAGGCGTATGTGCATGGCCGCGCCGCGCGCCGAGAACAGGTCGGTCAGCACCGGGCGTCCGGTGAGCGCCTCGAAGCTGAGCGGGGTTGCGAACCGACGTCCCCCCCGGGTGAGCACGACGTCGACCTCGGCGCCCAGGCGGGTGAGGTCGCGCGCGAGCTGGACGGATTTGTACGCCGCGATCCCACCGGCGACCCCGAGTACGACCCTGCGATCACGCCACGGGCGTCGCGGAGCGAGCACGCCCGCCACGGGCCGCGTCTCCGCGCGGCCCTATTCCGCGCCCCGCCCGCGAAGGTGCAGTCGGTACTCGATTTGGTCGGAGGTGAGCGCCTCAAGCGCCTTGGTGGTGAGCTTCTTCTCGTCCATGGGCATCGCCTCGCGCGGCATCGCGTTGAGCTCCCGCGCATACTTGGCGGCGACCAGGACGCCCAAATACTTGCTCATGGCGGGCTCGGCGACTTCCTGGGGTGTGAACACGCGCATCCTTCGTCTCCTGAATGTGGGGTCTCCGGGATGTTGGCTACCCGGACAAGATATCGAAATCCCGTGCGAGGAGGGCATCGATCGCCCGGCGGAGCGACGACGCCGCCCGGACGCCGCGCGTCGACCCGACCCCGCCCCCGGATCCGCGCGCGATGAAGCGCACCGCCTCGACGGTCGCGCCCAGGTCGTCGTTGACCAGAACATGGTCGAATTCCGACGCCCGGGCGAGCTCGCCGCGGGCGCGCTTCAGGCGGCCGACGACCTCGTCGCGAAGTTCGGTCGCGCGTCCCGATACGCGGGCAAGCAAGGTCTCGAGCGACGGTGGCAGCAGGAAGACGGACACCGCCGAGGGAACGGCTTCCCGCACCTGGGCCGCGCCTTGAACGTCGATGTCCAACAGCACGCGGCGCCCGTCGCGCCCCGCCAAGTTGCGCCTCGGGGTCCCGTACAGGTGGTCGTGCACCCGCGCCCATTCCGCGAACTCGCCCGCCCCCACCATGCGCTCGAAGTCCTCCCGCGACACGAACTCGTAGTCCTGGCCGTCGCGCTCCCCCGGGCGTGGGCTCCGGGTGGTGGCGGAAACGGAGAAGACGAAGTGATCCGAATCCTCGGCCAGCGCGCGCGCCACCGTCGTCTTGCCGACTCCGGTGGGACCGGCGAGCACGATGGGACCATCCGCGCGCGCCCCCCCGCTCACTGGACGTTTTCCACCTGTTCGCGAATGCGTTCCACCGCCCCCTTCAGCGACATCACCCGCTCCGCGATCAGGGCGTCGTTCGCCTTGGCGCCGATGGTGTTGACCTCCCGGTGCATCTCCTGCGCGATGAACCCCAACCGCTTGCCCACCGGCTGCGCGCCCGCGCCGGCGAGCGCGTCCTCGAAGAGCCGAATGTGGGACTTGAGGCGCACGATCTCCTCGTTGACGTCCCATCGCTCGGCCAAGTGGGCGATTTCGCGGGCGATCCGGTCCGGGTCCACGGGCACGCCCTCGAGCAGCTGCTGAACCGCCGCGCCCAAGCGGTCGCGCTCCCTCGCGAGACGCGTCGGGGCTCGCTCCTCCACGCGCTCGAGATGCTCGCTCATGTCGGCCAGTGCGTCCACGAGATCCGCCTCCAGGCGCTTGCCCTCGGCCCGCCGCATGCGAACCACCGCACCGGCCGCCGCCGCCGTCACCTCGCGCAGGTCGCCTTCGTCGATTTCGATTCCTGTGGGCGCGGGACCCGTGCCTCGCGCCACCCCCTTGAGCCGGATCAGCGTATCGAGCGTAATCCGACGGGTCAGCCCCAGCTCCCCGGCAAGGGCTTCGAGGGCCGCCACCCAGGCGCGCGCGCGATCCACATCAACCAGAAGTTCCGGCTCGATGCCCTCACCCGGATCAAGCGCAAGCGCGTAGCTGACGTGCCCCCGAGGCAGGAACCCCTTCAACCAGCCTTCGATGCGGGCGTGATGACGCTCGCACCCGCGAGGCGTCGTGAGACGGGCATTGAAGAAGCGGTGGTTGACCGTGCGGATCTCGACCCGAAGACGGCCCTGTTCGGTTTCCCGCGCGGCCTCGCCGTACCCCGTCATGCTGTCGATCACGGCCCTCCCTCAGTTCCAAAGCGTCCACTTCATCCCGTATATCGAACGTCCACCGGGGAGAAACCGCTCGGGGAAGTCCTGTAGCTCCCGCTCGGCCGTGAAGTTTTCGGTAAGCACGAAGAGATGGAAGGTCAGGACCCGGAGCTGAAGGCGAAAGTACCAGCTTTGGTGATACGGCACGGTGATCCACCCGGGCGCCTCCGGCTCCGTCGCCGACCCTCCTCCCTCGGACGGCTCGTCGCCCAGGTCCTCCGATGCCATGAACGGCACCACCATGGGCTCGCGTCCCTCCACCCCGACTTCGGTTCGGATCTCGAAGTTCCCCGTCGCCAGGAAGGTGTTGTGATATCCGAGCCGTCCGTTCCAGCTTTCCTCGGGGAGATAGCGCCAGTCGGGCGCGTCCCGGTCCCAGACCTGGTACGACGCCGCGGCGTAGAGGCCGTCGAAGTAGAGGGGCAGGTGGGCGCTGGCCTCGACGCCCGAACGCTCCCCGCCGTCCTGCACCACGCCCGCCGAATCCATCGGGAACCCGAAGGGCGCGAGCCGGTCCTGCTCGAGCGCGACGCGGGCCGCCCCGAGGGACAGGCCGCGCCACGCGAACCGCGCCCCCACCCGGGTGGAGCGTCGTTCGGTGGCGAAGGAGACGGGAGGACCGGCGAGCCGCGGGATCTCCGGGATGGTGTCGCGCGGGTCGGAGTAGCGGAACGGCACGCCCGTGGCCCCGTCCCGGGTCTCGCCGAAGAAGGCGAGGCCGAACAGGGGCGCCGACCAAGCGCGCAGGCTGCGCAGCGGGAGGTCCCGCCCGAGCCATTCCTCCCGGCTCCATTCCCCCTCGATGCCACCCAGGAACGAATGCAGCCCGGCGGCGACGTCCCAGGTCCGCCGCGGCCACGCGTCGCCTCCCATCCATGCCCGGCGTCCGGTGCCCCAAACCGTCAAACGCTCTCCGAGGGCGCGCTCGGCGGAGATCCGGACGCCCGTCTGGCGACGGCCAAAGGAGGCCACGGTCGAGTCCGGATTCTCCTCGTCCACGGGTGCGGTCGTCGAGGACCTGCCCGTGAAGATCTCGGCGCCGATCCCGGGAAGGAGATTGGCTCGCGCGCGCACGTTCCAATCGCTTCTGCCCAGCCGCCCGGGCGTGTACAGCTCACTCGGGCGGGAGGCCGAGATGCGGCGCAGCTCGCCGCGCAGGCTCAAGCGCGAGCCCAGGTGGCGGCTGTAGCGGATCCAGCCGCCGGTCGTGGCTCCGGGCTCCCTGCGCCCCGTACCCTCGGTGTCGAGCCGGTCCAGGGTGAACGTCAGGCCGCCGCCCAGCGCGGCCGGATGCGAGAAGGTCGCGCGCAGCATGTTGGTCTGAAGGTCGCCGGTTCCCACCTCCAACAGGGAGTAGGGTCGCGGGTCATCCACTTCGATGCTGGTGAGCTCCACGCGCAACCCGTCGGTGGACCGCCGCACGCGCACGTGCTGAAGGCCCGCCAACCCCACTTGCGCCAAGTCGGGAGCGCCGGCGCGGAGCGGGACCATCTCGAAGCCGTCGATGTAGAGGCGCACGCGCCCGCCTCCGCCTCCGAACGCGGTGACGATGGTGGGGGTGCCGAAGTCGCCTCCCCTCAACGCGATGGTCCCGGGGATCTGATCCAGGAGCTGGGCGAGCGAAAGAGCCTGGTTGCCGATCAGCGCCTCCCGATCCCACTCCCACACCCCCGTCTCCCATCCGCCGCGGGACGGATCCGGGAGCGGCGGAAAGAGTTGCGCCACGAGCGAGTCCGCCACGAGCAGGGAATCCTCGGGCGCAGCAAGGGAATCGGGCGTGGGCGCGAGCGAGTCGGCCGCGGGCGCGAGGGAATCGGCCTCGGGCGGCAGGGAGTCGGTGACGGGCGCAAGCGAGTCCGCCGCGGGCGGCAGGGAGTCCGCGGCGGGCGGCAGGGAGTCGGCCGCGACGGTGTCGGCGGGTGGCAGGGAGTCCGGGGGCTCCTGGGCCGCGGCGTGCCCCGGGCGCAGGCAGACCAGGACGAGAACGCCGATGGCGCCCGCCAAAAAGGCGCGCCGCGGGCTCCGGAGCGTCGCCGTGCCCGGGCGGGAGGAAGCCAATGTCCGGCCTCCCGGGTAGCCGTGCGCGCCTTCCGATCCAGCAGTCCGCGAACGCACTCCCCCCGACACTCGAGCGGCGCGCCATCCGCGCCGGACCCCTACGCCCGGCCTCGCCTTTCCGCCCAATGGCTCCGCTCCTCGGCCTTCACGGCGCCTTGCCCGCCCGGCGCCCCGCCCCGCCCGGTGCGCGCGCGGAATCATCCACCGACTTGGGGCGCCGCCGGGCGTCGACGTCACGCGGCGCGCTTCCTGACCCACTCGATGAGCAGCCGGGTCGGCGCGCCGTAGCCGCCGGGTCGCCGATAGGGCAGCTTCCCTTCTCCGTAGGCCGTCCCGGCGATGTCGAGATGTGCCCAATTCGCGTCGCCCACGAACTCGCGCAGGAAGCAGGCGGCCGTGATGGTGCCGGCCGGGCGCCCGCCCACGTTCCTCAGGTCGGCCGTGTGGCTGTCGAGCTGGCGGCGGTATTCCGGCCACAGGGGCAGCGGCCAGCAACGCTCGCCGCTCAGGTCGCCGGCGGCCCGCAGCTCCTCCACAAGGGCGTCATCCGTGCCCAAGACCGCGGAAGCATGGTGCCCGAGCGCGATCACGCATGCGCCGGTCAGGGTGGCGCAGTCCACGATGGCGGCCGGCGCGAAGGTGCGCGCGTACGACAGGGCGTCGGCCAGTATGAGCCTGCCCTCGGCGTCCGTGTTGATCACTTCGATCGTCTTCCCCTCGCGGGATCCGATGACGTCTCCGGGCTTGACCGCGCTTCCGTTGACGAGGTTCTCGGAGCTGGGAACGATGCCCACGACGTTCACCTCGAGGCCAAGGCGCGCGACTCCTCTGAGAGCGCCAAGCACGGCGGCGCCGCCCGACATGTCGAACTTCATGTCCTCCATGCCCTTGGCAGGCTTTAGGGAGATTCCTCCAGCGTCGAAGGTCAGCCCCTTGCCCACCAATACCAGCGGAGCGTCGTCGGGAGTTCCGCCGTGATGTTCGAGCACGATCAGGCGCGGCTCCTCGGCCGAGCCCTGGGCGACGGCGAGGAGCGCCCGCATGTTCTCGTCCCGCATCTCCCGGGGCCCGAGCACGCGCACCTCGAGACCCAGCTCCGAAGCCAGATCGCGAGCCCGGTCGGCCAAGTGGGTGGGCGTGGCCACGTTGCCCGGGCGCGACTGGAGCGTGCGGGCGTAGTTCTCCGCCTCGGCCATCACGGCCCCTGCGCGGGCTCCGGCGCGGGCGGCATGGACGTTGGACGCCACCGCGATCTCGACGGCGCCGACGCTGTGCGCGGGCGGATCCCCCTCGCCGGGGCGCGTCTTGAGCTCGTCGAAGCGCCAGTCCGCGAGTACCGCGCCCTCCGCCACCACCTGGGCGAAGCGCTGCCGGTCGACGACGGGGGCGCCGAGTCCGTCGATGGTGATCCGGTCGAGCCCCAGCTCCGCGGCCTGTCGCACGGCGCGGGCGGCCAGCCGTCGGACGGTTTCGGGGGTGCAGTCGGCCCGCGGCCCCGCGCCGAGCAGAAGGAGGCGTCGGGGACCCGCGTCGCCCGGATCGGCGTGGAACACGTGCGCGACCGCGGACCGTCCGCTGAGGTCGTCGGCCGCGCGCGCGACGGCCCGCTCCAGAACCGAGCCCGGATGGGCCAGGGAGGGAGGGGTTCGCCCCTCGAACACGAACCCCGCCAGGAGCGGCGTGTCCTGCCGTCCGGAAGGTCGTCGAACGACCTCGACCCGCATGCGAGACGCCGCCTACATGTGTTCGATCACGGCCTGTCCAAAGGCCGAGGTCGACACCTTGGTGGCGCCCTCCATCTGGCGCTCCAGGTCGTACGTGACGGTCTTGGCGGCGATGGCACCCTCCAAGCCGCGGTCGACGGCGGCGGCCGCCTCCGTCCAGCCCATGTGCTCGAGCATCATGACCGCCGACAGGATCAGCGACCCCGGATTGACCTTGTTCAGGCCGGCGTACTTGGGCGCCGTCCCGTGGGTGGCTTCGAAGAGAGCGACCTCGTCGCCCACGTTGGCGCCGGGCGCCATCCCCAGCCCACCCACCTGCGCGGCGCACGCGTCGGACAGGTAGTCGCCGTTGAGGTTGGGCGTCACGATGACGTCGTACTCCGACGGCCTGAGCAGCACCTGCTGGAACATGGCGTCCGCGATGCGGTCCTTGACCACGATGCGGCCCGCGGGATCCGCGCCTTCCCAAATGGCGGACTCCGGAATCGTCTCATCCGCGAAATCGCGCGCCGCGACCTCGTAGCCCCAATCGCGAAACGCCCCCTCGGTGAACTTCATGATGTTGCCCTTGTGCACCAGCGTCACCGAGCGGCGCCCGCGCGCAACCGCGTGGCGCAGCGCCGCCGCGACGTGGCGATGGGTTCCGAACGGGCTGATCGGCTTGACGCCGATGCCGCTCTGGGGACGCACGTCGACACCCATCTCGTCCACCAGGAACGAGCGCACGCGCTCCGCGTCCCCGCTGCCGGAGGCCCACTCAATGCCCGCGTACACGTCCTCCGTGTTCTCGCGGAAGATGACCACGTCCAGCTTCTCGGGCTCGCGCATCGGCGACGGCACCCCGGGGATGTAGCGCACCGGACGAATGCAGGAGTAGAGATCGAGCTGCTGGCGCAGCGTGACGTTGAGCGAGCGAATCCCCTTCCCCACCGGCGTGGTGAGGGGGCCCTTGATGGCCACCTTGAACTCGCGCAGCGCGTCGTAGGTTTCGCTGGGAAGCCACTCGCCGGTTCGCTCCAGCGCCTTCTCGCCCGCGTACACCTCCATCCACATGATCTCGCGGGCGCCGCCATGCGCGTGCCTCACGGCCGCGTCGACCACCGCGCGGGTGGCGCTCCAGATGTCGGGGCCGATGCCGTCGCCTTCGATGAAGGGGACGATGGGCTGGTCGGGTACGTGGATGGAACCGTCGTCGACGGTGACCGCCTCGCCCGCGGAGGGCACCCGAGCGTGCTTGTATTGTGCCATGAGGCTTCGGAGCGGCTAGAATGTGGAGGATGAACCCCGGCGCACCCGTTTCCGCGTTCCGCCTTGGATTCGAGGATGCGCGAAGTCTACCGCGGGCGCCCGATGCGAACAAGCGATTGTCCGGCCCGATCCAGCGAGTTCGTCCACGGACTCCTCGGCTCGACCGGCGATGACGGAGGCTCGGAAATGGGACGTCGGAGCGACGTTGGACGCGCGGCCGGCTTCAAGCTCGTGCTGGTGCTGACGCCCTTCCTGGTCGTGTTGGCACTGGGCATGATCGAGTGGCTGCTGCGCTCCCGGGGTCCGTAGCGGTCCTTGGCGGGAACCGGCGCAACGCGGGGCCCGCCCCAGTCCGCCGGAGAATCGCCCCGGCAACGGAACGCCGAGACGGAGCGCGGGCTCACGCAAGGAGCGTATCCATGGCACGGTTTCTGCACTATGTTGCCCATCATGTCCCGAAGCCCGAGGAGGGAATCATGCGGAGAATCCTCTGCAGTGCGGCGGTGTTGATGGGTGTGGGGGTGGCTTGGACCCCGGGCGCGGCGGATGCCCAGGTGTTCGCCGAGGAGACGTCCGTGTCCTTCGCGTTGGGCCTTTCGCTCTGGGACGGCGTCGGCGTGGGCCTCGCCCATCGCCGGATCTCCCTCGCCACGCGGACCCCCGCGAGGGCCGCGACGGTGTTCCACGGTCACGGGATCGGCCCCCAGGTCGATTCGTACGCGGGATACGACGATTTCGCACCGCGCTGCCGGTGGTACGGGGGCGATTACCTGTACGGCTGGATCGACCGAAGCGACTACTCCGTGCACCGATGCCGGCGCCACCCGAGCCGGTGGGGTTGGGCGATTTCCCTCGGATACGGATGGCACGGTCCGGGCTACCACGGCCCTCGTTTCGTTTGGCGCGACCCCTTCTGGAGCCCTTGGTACGCCTACGACCCTTGGTTGGCGGGCGGCTGGTTCGCGTTCGGGTGGCGCAGCTGGGGCTACGTCCCGACGTACGCCCGTTCCTTCTTCGCCTACCCCTCGCTCCATTACGGCTACCCCTTGCATTACGGTCTCCGCGCCCGCGCCTTCGCGCCACGCCACGCAAGCGCGGGCAGGCTGGGGTACGGATCCGGGTATGCGCGCGGATATGCCCCAACCGCCACGATTCGCTACAAGGAAGACCCGCGAGGGACGGCCGTCACGCGCACCGCGCGGGTCGCGCCCCGCACGGCCGTGGCCCGGGCATCCAACCCGCCAACGGCCGCCGCCTCGAGCGTGGCGCGACGGCCGGGAGGGGGCGCGCGGGCGCGCATCGCGCGCGTGACGCCGCGGTCGCCCGCGGCCGCGCGGCCCTTGCGGACGGAGCCTTCCACTGACGCCGCGCCGCCTCGGGTACGGACCGCCACGCCGCGCGTCCAACCGCAGCCGCGCACACCCGTCCGTGCGCGGTCGGATGCGACCTCCGCGCGGCCGGGATCCTCGATGCCCCGCGTCCGGTCGCGGCCCGCGACACCCCGCGCCTCGACCCCGCCGTCGTTACAACCCCGAACGGACGCGATACCCCGAGCGCGCTCCCGGCCCAGCCCCACCCCGCGCGCCCAGCCCCGCGTCACCACGGCCCCGGCGCGACCGCGTGGGTCGGCACCCGCCGGCGTGCGCGCCCGACCAACCCCCACCCCCCGCGCCCAACCCCGCGCGGCGGCCCCGCCGGCCGTACGCGCCCGACCCGCCCCGACGCCGAGCGTGCGCGCGCGGCCGGGCCCGGCCGCGCGCGCGACCGCGCGACCCACCCGCCCACCCCGACGCCGCCCGGGAGGTCCCTGAACAGGTTCGTGACCCGGCGCCCCGTCACTCTCGTTCCTCCGGTGGATTCGTCCACGGCTTTGGAGCAGTCCGCGCACGGACTCCCCCGGGCATTCGAGCGCCGTCGCTTCCCCGCCGGACCACCGCGCACGGCGTTGCCCTCCGTGCAAGGAGCGCCGCGCCCGGACCTCGAGGGCACATTGCCCGCCCGGCGCCCGGGTGTCGGCGCGGCGACCCCGCCCCCGCGCGTCGTAGCCGCCTTGTCGGGGGCGGCGGCCCGCCCCTCCCGGCCAACGCGCGCATTCGTCCACCGTAGCGCGGCGTGTCCACCGATCCCACCAAAATGACCCGGCCCATCCGTGGCGGGCGCTGCGCCCCGACGGGGCGGCCCCGCCGCTCCGGGTGCTCGGGCGGATTCATCCGCGACGTACTTGCGCTGACCGGGCTGGCGTGCGTCCTCTCCTGCGGCGAAGAGGAACCCACCACCGCGCCCCCACCCCCCAATCGTCCGCCGGCGGCCACGGGCACGATTCCCGCCCAGAGCCTGGAGCCTTGGGACACGATCACCTTGGACGCGGCGCGCTTCTTCGGCGACCCCGACGGAGAGCGCCTCTCCTTCACGGCGGAGAGCTCCGACACCACCGTCGTCTCCGCGACCGTCCCGGATGGCGTCCTCACCTTGTACGCCGAGGGGCCGGGAGCGGCCCGGATTTCCGTAACCGCGCGCGATCCCGGGGGTCTGGCGGCCCATCAGGTCGTCGACGTGGCGGTCGCGCCCTACTCGGACCGCCAGATCCTCATCCTCCTCCACCAGGCGACCGGCGGACCCGACTGGTACGGCCGGGAGGGGTGGCTCACCGACGCGCCCCTGGAGGAGTGGCTCGGGGTCGAGGTGGACGACGAGGGCAACGTGATCGAGCTGGAGCTCTACCGGAACCACCTGGTTGGCTCCATCCCCCCGGAACTCGGCCAGCTGGCCGGCCTGACCCGGCTCCAGCTCGCGTCCAACCACCTGGGCGGCCCGATTCCCGAACAGCTGGGCGCCCTGTCCAACCTCGAATTCCTCGGCCTCTTCAACAACCGTCTCGCGGGTACCGTCCCGCCGGAACTCGGCGGCTTGGATCGCCTCATCCGGCTGGAGCTCGACGGCAATCGCCTTACGGGCCCGATTCCACGCACCTTTCTGGGACTCGAACGGTTGCGGCGATTCCATTTCGCCCAACCCAGCGGCCTTTGCGTGCCCGGCTCCCCGGAGTTCACGGCGTGGATCCAGGCCATGAAGGGGGGAGGCCGGGGACCCTTCTGCAACCAATCGGACCTGCGCGTGCTGGAGTCCCTCCACGTTGCGTCCGGCGGCGAGGGGTGGACGAACGCCACGGGATGGCCCGAGGGCGCCGCCGCGGCGCGACGACACGGGGTCGCGACCGACGCGCTGGGCCGGGTCACGGCGCTCGACCTGACCCACAACGGTCTCACCGGGCGGCTCCCCGAGAACCTGGGGGAGCTGAAGCTGTTGAGCGAGCTGCGGATCGCCGACAACGCGCTCGCCGGGCGCCTGCCGCCATCGCTGTCGGCGCTCGCACTCCGGCGGTTCGAGTATGCGGGCACGGAGCTGTGCGTGCCCCTGGACGCGACCTTCCGGAGTTGGCTCGAGGGGATCGCCCGACACGATGGAACGGGCATCGACTGCGGCCCTCCCTCCGACCGCGATGTCCTGGCGACGCTCCACGACGCGACCGCCGGGCCCGACTGGGTCAACCGGGAGAACTGGTTGACGGACGCGGAGCTCGGCGAATGGTACGGCGTGGAGACCGATTCCGAGGGGCGCGTGACCGCGCTCCGCCTGCCCGGCAACGGTCTCGATGGGCCGATTCCGGCGGAGTTGGCCCACCTCTCCGAGTTGCGGGACCTCAATCTGAGTGGCAACGAGCTCTCGGGTCGCCTTCCCGCCGAGCTGGGCAACCTGATCAAGCTCACCCACCTCGTGGTCGCGCGCGGCAACCTGTCCGGGGCCATACCCCCGGAGCTCGGCAACCTCGCCGAGCTGCGCGTCCTGATGCTGGGAAGCCACGGGTTGACCGGAACCATTCCGACGGAACTCGGAAGCCTCGCGAACCTCACCGTGCTGGCGTTCGACGACAACGCCTTGGAGGGTCCGATCCCCCCGGAGCTCGACAACCTGACCGCACTCGAGTCCCTGAGGCTCGGCCGGAATCAGCTGACCGGACCGATTCCGCCGGCCCTGGGCAGCCTCTCGAACCTCCGCGAGCTGGACCTGGGAGACAATCGACTCGATGGATCCATCCCTCCGGAGCTGGCGACGCAGCGGGAGTTGCACACCCTGATCCTCGCCGGAAACCAGCTAACCGGATCGGTGCCCGCGCAGCTCGGCGGCCTGGGCAGGCTGGTCTACATGACGCTCGCGGGGAACGCCCTCACGGGGCCCATTCCGGCGGAGTTGGGCGCCCTCGCGCGCATCCGCTACCTGACCCTCGCCGGCAACCAGCTGACCGGCTCGATCCCTCCCCGCTTAAGCCACCTGACCGCGGCGATCACGCTCGACCTTGGCGACAACGCCCTCACCGGCCCAATACCGGCGGAGCTGGGCGCGCTCGCGCGCTTGGTGCGGCTGTCGCTCGGCCGCAACCGTCTGAGCGGTTCGATGCCGCCCGAGTTGGGAGCGATGAGCCATCTTCGAGAGCTTGACGTGACCGACAACGCCGGTCTGGCGGGCACGCTCCCGGACGGGCTGAGAGGGCTCGCCATCGACCTGTTCGCGGCGGGCGGAACCGCTCTCTGCGCGCCCTCCGACGAAGCCTTCCTCAAGTGGCTGGAGACCATCCCCAGGCGGCGCGTGGCCACCTGCGCGGGCGACGGCCCCGCGTCGGCGTATCTGACCCAGACCGTCCAGTCGCGCTCGTACCCGGTCCCGCTGGTCGCCGGCAACCCCGCCCTCCTCCGCGTCTTCGTCACCGCGGCGCGCGCCGGCGGCGCCACCATGCCCCTCATGCG
Organism: Longimicrobiales bacterium; assembly: GCA_965221265.1. Lineage (GTDB taxonomy): Bacteria > Gemmatimonadota > Gemmatimonadetes > Longimicrobiales > Gaopeijiaceae > BD2-11. The sequence continues at coordinate 2,971,504 of OZ244873.1, forward strand.
GGCGAGATTCCATGTGGACGGCGTCGAAACGCACTCGGTCGACATCGCCTCTTCCGGAATGCCCATACCGGCGGAGGTGGACGAGGGCGATCTGGCGACGTCCGCCAACATCGAAATCCCAGGCGAGGTCATTCGGCCGGGCCTCGAGATGGTCGTTGAGGTGGACCCGGAGGGAACGCTCGATCCGTCGCTGGGCGTGGTCGGGCGCATCCCCGCGCGCGGCCGGATCGCGGTGGACGTGCGCGCGGTGCCGGCGCTGGACCTGACCTTGGTGCCCTTCCTTCTGGAGCAGACCCCCGACTCGTCGATCCTCGCGCTCACCGCCTCGATGGCGGCGGATCCGAGCGGACACGAGTTGCTCGCCGACACGCGGACGCTCCTACCGGTGGGGGCGCTCGCGGTGAAGGCCCACGAACCGGTGTTGGTTTCGACCAACAACGCCTACGACCTGTACCGGGCAACCGCGGCCATCCGCGCAATGGAGGGAGGACGGGGCCATTACATGGGCATGATCGCGGGACGCACGTCCATCGCCCGGGGTCTCGCCGCCGTTCCGGGTCGGGTCAGTTTTTCGGTGCCCGATTCGCGCATCATCGCCCACGAGGTGGGACACAACCTGAGCCTTCGCCACGCTCCCTGCGGCGGAGCCGGAGGCGCGGATCCCTCCTTCCCCGAGACCGACGGGTCGATCGGCGCCTGGGGCTACGACTTCGGTCGGGGACGGCTGGTGCCGCCCACCCGGCGCGACCTGATGTCGTATTGCGAACCGCCCTGGATCAGCGACTACTACTTCGCCAACGCGCTGCGCTTCCGCCTCCGCGACGAGACCGAGGGCGCGGCGCCCGCGACGGCGTCCGGCCGGTCGCTCCTCCTCTGGGGAGGCGTCACCCCCGAAGGGAAACCATTCCTGGAGCCCGCCTTCCTGCTGCGGGGGCCGGCGAACGTCCCCAAACCGGGCGGCCAATACCGACTCTTGGGCAGAGGCCCGGACGGACGGGAGCTCTTTTCGTTCGAATTCGACATGCCCGTGCCGGCCGACGGCGATGGGAGACCGTCCTTCGCCTTCATGGTGCCGGTGCGCGAGGGCTGGGTTGGCGGCCCGACCGACATAACGCTCGCCGGCCCGGGCGGCTCGGACACGCTGAGCCAGGAATCGTCGCGCCCGATGGTCATCCTGCGCGACCGGAGGACCGGCCAAGTACGTGGAATCCTGCGCCGCCCGCCATGGGCCGCGCGGGCGGGCGTGGAAGGCGTGGAGCGCGCGACCGGACAAGGTCCGGAGGTCCTCTTCAGCCTCGGAATCCCGGAGGTCCGGGCATCGGGGAGGTGACTTGACGCGGCCCCGCGCCCGGCGCTTCCCCGCAGAGGCGCCGGTCGGAATCGAACCGACGATCGAGGATTTGCAGTCCTCTGCCTTACCACTTGGCCACGGCGCCAAAAGGAATGGGGAGCCCAGGAACGCGCTCCCCATACCGGCTTTGCGAGAGCGGGAAACCGGACTCGAACCGGCGACCCCCACCTTGGCAAGGTGGTGCTCTACCAACTGAGCTATTCCCGCGGATGAAGCATTATGACGTTAGGAACAGCCACCATGGGTGTCAACCACCCGCGCGGGCGGTTTGCCCCGCTCCGCGCCGCAACTACCTTTGCATGTTCCCGCCGGGAGCCGGCCCCCGGCCCGCGCGCACCATCCCGCCCCCGTTTCCTCGTGTCCCACCCCTCTCGCGGGCATTTCGGGCTCCCCCGGATTCCACCCCTCCTCCTCCTCATTCCGGCGATGCTCCCGGTCCTTCTGGCGCCCACGACCGCCGACGGGCAGCTGGTCGGGGGTCCGATGGTGCCGTCGGGCCATCTGCGACTGGATGTCGACGCACACTACGTAACTTGGGACGAGCGCTTCGGCCAGCGATCCGACGCGGGATCGCCGATCGAGGAAGTGGAGCCGCTGGGGTGGAGCCTGACCAGCGACGCGCTGGGATCGGACCGCGTGCCCGCGGCCGCGATCACGGAGGCGCGGCTCAGAACCCTGTTCGGGAATCCCGACTACCGATTCAACCTCGGGCGCACCACGCACCTCCTCGCGGCCCACGTCCGCCGCGCGCCGCTGGGGTTTCGGGTGGGCGTGTTCCGCTGGCTCACGGTGGGGGCGTCGCTGCCCATGGTTCAGCGCCGGATCGACTCGGAGCTGGTCTACGCGCCCGGCGAGGCGAACGCCGGCCTGGCGCCGTCGCCATCCGCGAGCGCGCCCTTCATGAGCGAGTATCGGAACGCCCTTGCGGAGGCCCGCGCGACCGTCGCCCGCCGGTGCGAGGCGGACGCCGACGCACCGGAATGCCAGGCCGGACGCGCGATGCTCGCGAAGGGTGACGCGTTGCTGGGATCCCTCGCCACGCTGTTCGGAGAGGCGGTCTTCTTCCCCTTGCCCGAGTCCGCGGCCGGCCAGGACCTCGCCGCCCGCACGGCGGAGGTGAGGACCGGCCTGTCGGACATCGGGACGACCAACTTCACGGCCCCGCTCCCCCTTGGCACCCCCTTGGACGGAGCGAGCTTCGATTCGCTGTTGGTCGCCCCGCTGTTCGGCGCGAACGGCCTTCCCGTGGAGGGCATGGACGCCCTCTGGGAGCCCGGGGATCTGGAGCTGACCGCGGCCATTCAACTCCTCGACCTCGGTTCACATCCGGCGGGTCCCGCACCGTCCGCGGCGCCGGCCGACTCCACCGTGGGCGCGGGGCGCGGCTCCGGCGCCCGGTTCGGGGTCCGGCTGGGCCTGGCGGGTACCCTCCGCCTGGCGACGGGCACCCCGCAGGACACGATCCGCGAGTTCCTGGACATGGAGGTTGCCGAGGGACAGAGGGACGTCGAGGTGCGCGCGTTCGGCGGCGTGGACTGGGCGCGGCGCGTCGGGCTGGCCTTCGACGTACGCTACGGGATCGCCTCGCCCGTCCACGTTCGCCGCCGCGTGGGTCCCCCCGACGCGGGTTTCGCTCCGCGGCCGCCGTTGGCGACGGTTCGGTGGCGTCCTGGCAACTATCTGGAGTACGCGATCACGCCGCAGCTTGTGGTCACGCCCGGGCTCGCCGTGGGCTTCGTGTACCGGTCCTTCAGCCGCGCGGCGGACCACTTCGAGGGCGACGCGGACGCGGGCGCCCCGACGCCGCTCTCGCTCGAGACGGACGCCACGGTGCGGTCGATGGGCGTCGATGTCCGGTATTCCAGCTTCCGCGCGGGCGGCTTTCCGGTGGAGGCCCGGTTTGGTTGGGAGGGTGCGCGCGCCGGTGGCGGAGGCCGGACGCCCAAGGCGGGAAGGGTCCGGTTCGGGGCGAGTCTCTTCCGGAGGCTATGGGGCGGAGGTCCGTAGCGCGAGCAGGCTCAACCGTCCGTGGATGAATCCGCCCGTGCGCCGAGAGGGCCCCCGGGCGTCACGAAACGGCCCTGGACACCTCCCGCCCGGCGACGCGCAGCAGCTCGCGGGCGTGTTCCCGGGAGGCCGCCGAATCCGGATCGCCACCCAGCATGCGCGCGATCTCCTGCACGCGCGCGCGGCCCTCCAGCGCGCGGGCCCGCGTACGGGCCAAACCGCCATCGGCGGACCGCCGCTTTTCGACCAGCAAGTGATGGCTCGCCCGCGACGCGATCTGGGCGAGGTGGGTAATGGCGAACACCTGGTGGGCTCGTCCGGCCTCCTGCAGGCGGGCCCCCACGGCGTTGGCGATCTCGCCCCCGACTCCCGCGTCGATTTCGTCGAACACCAACGTCGGGACCTCGTCCGCGGCACCCAGAATCGATTTCAGGGCGAGCATCACCCTCGACAGCTCGCCGCCGCTGGCGATGCGGCCAAGGGGCGCGCGCGGGAATCCGGGATTCAGCGAAGCGAGGAACTCCACGCGCTCCGCACCCCCGGAGCCGACCTCGGGCAAGGAGGTCAGCGCAACCGAAAAGGTGCCTCCCTCCAGTCCCAGCTGGGGGAAGAGCGCCATCACCCGCCGTTCGAGCTTGCGCGCCGCCTCGCGCCGGGCTTCGCTGAGGGCCGCCGCCTCCCGTGCCAGTCGAGCCTTCGTCTCGCTCATGCGCCGCTCCAGGGCGGCGACATCGAACGCGCTGGTCTCGACCTGCTCGAGCTGGGCCGCCAGTCGCCGCCCGGTCGCGATCACGTCCTCCAAAGCGGGTCCGTACTTGCGCTTGAGGCGGAAAACACGGTCCAAACGCGCCCTGATCTCCTCCAGCCGGCGCGGATCGTGTTCCAACGAGCTCGCGTAGTCGCCCAGGGAACGGCCCGCCTCGCTGGCCGCCTGATACGACTGCTCCAGCAGCTCGGCGACCTCGCTCAGCGAGCCATCCAGCCGGATCATGTCCGCGAGCGCCGTCTGCACGGCGCGAATCCGCACGGTGACGGCGGCGTCGCCCGCGTACAGTTCCTGGTGGGCGCTCCCGGCGTTGCGCGCCAGCTCCTCGGCGTGTTCGAGGCGGGTCGCCTCGGTCTCGAGGGCCGCGTCCTCTCCTTCCCGGAGCGCGGCGTTCTCGATTTCCTCGAGCTGGAACCGGATGAAGTCGGCGCGCGCCTCAAGCTCCCGGATCCTCGCGCGCAACCGCTCCCGCTCGTCCGCCAGCGCCCTCAGCTCGCCGCACATCGCCGAGACCGCGTCCGCCCGCCGGGTCGCGCGCGCCAGGGAATCCAGCAGCCTGGCTTGCCGGGCCGGAACGAGCAGGCTTTGGTGCTCGTGTTGCCCGTGCAGGTCGACCAGATGCCGCCCCAGCTCGCGCAGAAGCCCCACAGTGGCGGACGAGTCGTTCACCCAGGCCCGGTTGCGTCCCTGGCGCGCCACTTCCCGGCGAAGCACCAGCACGTCGCCACTCCCTTCCAGGCCGAGCTCCTCGAGCCTGCCACGGACCGCGGGACGGTGTTCGACATCGAAGGCGGCCTCGATCAGCGCCCGGCGGGCGCCCACTCGGACGACCTCCGAGGATGCCCGCTCTCCCAGCAGACAGGAGAGTGCCTTCGCCACCAGGGATTTGCCGGATCCGGTCTCGCCCGAGAGGGCGTTGAGGCCCGGCGCCCCAGCCAAGGTCAGGTCATCGATGACCGCGTAATCGCGTATACGCAGCTCGATCAACATCCGTGTCTTGACTCATTGGATCATGCACCCGAAGGAGATTGAAGTGCCCAATTCAATTTTCTCCTCAAGGTGGAGAAGAAGGTGTGCTCGGGGAACCGAAGCAGTGGCACGCGCACCGTCCCCGTTCGAATCTCCACAACCGAGCCGGGGACCACGGCCACCGCCTCCTGGCCGTCCACCGTAAGCACAAGATCGCCCGCCGGAGCCACCTCCTTGACCACGACGCGCTCGTCCGCGGCCAACACCAGCGGCCGCACGGCCAGCGTGTGCGGGCAAATGGGGGTCACCAGAATGCAGTCCACTCCGGGCGCCACAATGGGCCCGCCCGCCGAAAGGGAGTAGGCGGTCGATCCGGTCGGCGTGGAGAGGATGACCCCGTCGGCGCTGAAGCTGCCGATCTCGTCGCTCGCGCCGTTGCGTCCCACGAACAGGTCCAGACGGGAGACCTTGGCCGCTCCGCTGTTGTGCACCACGAAGTCGTTGAGCGCCACGTGCGCTCCTCCCCGGTTCCCGTCCTCGCCGAGTATGGCCGCCTCCAGGGTGATGCGGCGGTCGAGGGTGAAGTCCCCGGCGCGCAACCGCTCGAAGGCGTCGGCGAGCTCGGAGCTGGACGACGAGGTTAGGAAGCCCAGATGCCCGAGGTTGATCCCAAGGACGGGGATGTCCGTTCCCGTGACCATGCGCGCGCCCCTCAGCAGCGTTCCGTCACCTCCGAGCGTGACCAGCAGATCCAACCCGCGCTCTTCGAGTCGGAGGGGCCGCGTGGCCGGCGGAGCGTCCGCGAGGATATCGGGCGCGCAGGCGATCTCGATGTCGTACGCGCCCGCGAGTTCACCCATGCGCGCCAGCGCGGGCGCAAGCCCCGGCCTTCCGGGGAGCGCGAAGATGCCGATGCGGCGAACGGGTGGCGGCGCCATGAACGTGTCCCGCGGAGCTACGCGCTCTCTCTCGCCAGCAATCGAATCCCGGGCTCCCGCTCCGCCAACCGCCGAGCCTCCCGCGCGATCCCGCTGGCGTCCAACCCCACCTCGGCCAGCAGCAGCCCCCTGTCGCCGTGCTCGATGAAGTCGTCGGGCAGCCCCATCGTCCTCACCGTCGGACGCGGTCCCGCGCGCTCCTGGATCTCGCGCGCCATGAAGGCCCCGAAACCATTGACCACCGTCCCCTCCTCCACGGTCAGAATGCGCGTGTGCGAGCGGACCAGGCGATCCAGCACCTCCTCGTCGAATGGCTTGAGGAAGCGGCAATTGACGACGGTCGCGTCGATACCCGCGCGTTCCAGCTCGTCGGCGGCGGAGAGCGCGTCGAGCACCATGGTGCCCACGGCCAGAATCGCCAAGTCCGACCCTCGCCGCACGACCTCCCAGCTCCCGTACGGGATCGGATCGATGTCCGAGGTGGGCGGCACCGCGGCCGGAACCGCGTCGCGCGGGTATCGGATGGCGTAGGGACCCGCGTCGTGGGCGAGACCGGTCTTCATGAGGCCGACGAGCTCCTCGCCGTCCTTGGGCGCGGTTACCGTCATGCCCGGAACCAGCAGCATGTAGGCGATGTCGAAGGCGCCGTGATGCGTGGGGCCGTCGGCCCCCGCCACGCCCGCCCGGTCCATGCAGAACATCACCGGAAGGTCCTGCAGGGCGACATCGTGGACGATGGAGTCGAACCCGCGCTGCAGGAAGGTCGAGTAGATGGCCACCACCGGGCGCACGCCCTCCGTGGCCATGCCGGCCGCCGAAGTCACGCCGTGCGCCTCCGCGATGCCCACGTCGAAGTGGCGCCCCGGGAAGGCCTTGTCGAAGATGTCGGTGCTGGTTCCGCTCGGCATGGCGGCCGTAATGGCGACGATTCGGGGATCCTCCCCGGCGAGATCGGTGAGCGCCCGCCCGAACACCTTCTGGTAGCGCGGCAGCCCGACCGGCTTCCTGGGTGAGAGCCCGGTGATCTTGTCCCACGGGGAGGACGCGTGCCACTTGACCGGGTCCGCCTCCGCCGGCTCGTAGCCCTTCCCCTTCTGGGTGACGAGGTGAACCAAGACGGGTCCCTTCATGCGGCGCACCCGCCCGAGGGTGTTCACCAGCTCGTGGATGTCGTGCCCGTCGAAGGGCCCGAAATAGCGGAACCCCAGCTCCTCGAAGAGCATGCCGGGCACGAAGAGGTGCTTCACGCTCTCCTCGAACCTGCCCGTGGCGGACTGCATCACGTCGGCGAAGCTCGTGGGGACGCGCCGCATGAGCTCGCTCACCTGCTCGCGAACCCGGTTGTACAGGGGGTTGGTGATGACGCCGTTCAGGTACTTGTTCATCGCACCCACGTTGGGCGCGATGGACATGTCGTTGTCGTTGAGGATCACGATGAGGTCGCGCTCGCTCGCGCCCGCGTTGTTGAGGGCCTCGTAGGCGAGCCCGCACCCGATGGCGCCGTCCCCGATTACCGCGACGACGTCGAAGTCGTCGCCCTTGTGATCGCGTCCGATGGCCACGCCCAACGCGGCCGAAATGGAGGTCGCGGCGTGTCCGGCCCCGAAGACGTCGAAGTCCGACTCCGCGCGGCGCAGGAAGGGCGCCAGCCCGTCCTTGCGGCGAATGGTGTGCAGCCGGTCGTTGCGACCGGTTAGAATCTTGTGGATGTAGGCCTGGTGGCCCGTGTCCCAGATGACGCGGTCGCGGGGCGTGTCGAAGACGTGGTGCAGCGCCACGGTGAGCTCGGCGACCCCCAGGCTGCCCCCGAAGTGCCCACCCACCCGCGCGACGACGTCGATGAGGCGTTCGCGCACCTCGCGAACCAGCTCGGGTAGCTGGGATCGGGAAAGTCCGCGCACGTCCGCCGGTTGCTTGACGTAGTCGAGAATGCCCACTCCATGTCGCTCCATCCGCAGTTGCCGCAATCCCTGACCGCGGGGACCCAATCCCGAAATATAACCGGAATGGCGACCCGATGTCGCGCCGACCCTTCGGAAGCGGGCGCGGCGGGAGGAGGATTCGCCGCCACGCCACCCGCCTGCGCAACCACGAAACCCGAAGGGCGCGTTTGGGGATGGCCGCGCGGCGGACGCCGCCGACACGCTACCGGCGGCGGCGCACGACATACTCCGCGATCGCCTTCAGGGGCGGCGAGTCGAGTCCGGCGTCGGCCAGCGCCCGGATCGCCACCGAGACCTGCCGCAACGCTCGGGCGCGGGCCCCGTCGAGCCCGTACAGGCTCACGTACGTCGACTTTCCCAGCGCCCGATCGCTCGGGTGCTTGCCCAATCGGTCCGCGGAGGACGTGGCGTCCAAAATGTCGTCGGCGATCTGGAAGGCCAGCCCCAGGGCGCGCCCATGTCGATCCAGGGCCTCGATTCGACGGGGCCCGGCGCCGGCCGCCAGCCCGCCGATCCCGGGGGCCGCGGCCAGGAGCGCCCCGGTCTTCAGCGCATGAAGCCGGTTGAGTCGGTCCGCGGAGAGCGTCCGACCCTCCGACTCGAGGTCCAGGGCCTGTCCGCCGACCATCCCTCCCGCGCCCGCGGCCCGCGCCAGCGCGCCCACGATCTCGCGAGCGGTTCCGTCCGGGCACCCCAGGCGGAGGCTGGCGCGCCATGCCTGCAGCATGGCTCCGGGGATCAACGTGGCCGCCGCCCGCGTTGCGTCGCCGGCCCCGAACACGCGGTGCGGCGTGGGCGATCCCCTGCGCAGCTCCGCGTCGTCCATGCACGGGAGGTCGTCGTGCATGAGCGAATAGGCGTGGATCATCTCGATGGACGCGGCCAGGTCGTAGCAGCGTTCATCCGTCGCGCCGCCACACGCCGCGTGGGCCGCGACGCACAGGATGGGCCGAACGCGCTTGCCGTCGGTGAGCAGCCCGTGCCGCAACACCGGGACGAGCGAACCATCAACGCGCGGAACCAGGGCCGCGAGGGCTCGTTCGAGCGCCAGCTCCACGCGCTTCCCCTGTTCCTCCAGGAACGACGCCAGATCGAAGTCGCCGCTTGACGCCGGGACCTCCCGAACCGCGGAGGGCCCGCTCACCCGCCACCCTCCCGCGGGCGGGCCTCACCCTCAATCAGCTCCTCGACGCGGAGCTCGGCCGCCGACAGCAACTGCTCGGCCGCGCGCACGTGCCGGATTCCCTCCTCGAAGAGCGCCAGGCTCCGTTCGAGTTCGATGTCATCGGAGTCGAGCGCGGCCACGATGGCATCGAGGCGCCGCAGCCGTTCCTCCAACGACGTCGGCGCCGGGTCGTCGGCGGTCGTCCGGCGCTCGGGCGCGGGCTCTCCCGCCTGGCGCGCGCGCTCATTCATCCGGACCGCTCCCCGCCGCGACCTGGGGCCGAGTCTCGGTGACGCGGCATGCCACCCGGCCATCGACCACGCGCAAGTCGAACACGGCCCCGCGCCCGAAGCCGGCGACGCTCCGCAGCACGCGGCCCGAGCGGTCGACCGGCACGGCGTACCCGCGGCCGAGGGTGGCCAGCGGCGAGAGCGCGTCCAGCCGCCCGGACGCCTTCTCCATGTGGACGCGCCGAGCGGCGATTCGGGCGCGCATCGTCCACGCCAGTCGGTCGGCGTGGGCGCGCACGCGTGCGGCCCGGGGCTCGGTCACGCCGTGGATCGCGCGGAGGAGGCCGTCGGCTTGAGCCTCCAAGCGGTCGCGGTGGCCGTGCGCGCGGCGTCGCAAACCCAGGGACAGGCGAGGGCGCAGGTCGGCCAGCCTCCGAGCCAGGGCCGCGCGATCGGGGACCACCGCCTCGGCCGCCGCCGAGGGGGTGGGCGCGCGCAGGTCGGCCACCAAGTCCGCGATGGTCACGTCCATCTCGTGACCCACGGCCGAAACCACGGGCACCGGACACGCGGCGATGGCGCGCGCCACCTCCTCCCGGTTGAAGGTCCACAGGTCCTCGACCGAACCCCCTCCCCGCCCCACCACGACGACATCGACCCGCCCGCTCCGACCCATGGCGCCGATGGCGCGGGCCACCTCCTCGGCGGCGCCCTCCCCCTGCACCCGGGCGCTACCCAGCAGCACGCGCGTCCATGGCGCCCGGGCGCCGATCACCGACAGAATGTCGTGGAGGGCCGCTCCGCTGGCCGAGGTCACCACGCCCACGCACTCCGGAAACGCCGGCAGGGCACGCTTGCGGGCGGGATCCATCAAGCCCTCCGCCTCCAACCCGCGCCGCACCCGCTCGAAGGCGAGACGCCACAGCCCCTCCCCGTCCTCGGCGGCCAACCTGCGCACGCGCAGCTGGTACCGGCCGCGGGCCTCGTAGAGCGTCACCGAGCCGAAGGCGCGCACCCGGGAGCCGTCCTCCGGGTCCGCCGGCAGCCGGCGGGCGTCGCTGGCGAACATGACCGAATCGATCCGAGCGGCCCCGTCCTTGAGCGTGAAGTACCGGTGCCCCGCGGCGGCGCGACGCCAGCCACCCACCTCCCCGGCCACCCAGACGGGCGGCATGCCGTGCTCGAGCAGAAACCGCGCCCGGCGGTTCACCCGGGCGACCGTCCACGGCTCGTCGGCACCGCCGGGCTCCCTCCCCGACTCCGCCGTAGGGTCCACCGGGACGCGCCCCGCCATGCCCGACCGCCCTCGGCGCGCGTCCCCCCCGAAGAGGTCGAGCGACCCGTCCCCGGGGGTCATCGAGCGGCTCGGGCCTCGACCCGGTCCGCGCGCAGCCGCACGGCGGCGTCGACCGTGTTGGAGAGCAACATCGCGATGGTCATCGGGCCGACCCCCCCGGGGACCGGCGAGATCGCGCCCGCGATCTTCCTGACCTCGTCGAAGACCACGTCCCCCACGATCCGGTAGCCGCGCTCCCGGGTCGCGTCCTCGACCCGGTTGGTGCCCACGTCGATGACGGTCGCCCCGGGTCGCACCATCGGCCCGGTGACGGTGCCCGGGCGGCCAATCGCCACAATCAGAATCTCGCCCAGCCGGGTCACCGCGCCGAGGTCCGGCGTGCGGCTGTGGGCGACGGTGACGGTGGCGTTTCCCCCGGGCGCCTTGCGCATGAGCAGGGACGCCATCGGTTTGCCCACGATGTTGGAGCGCCCCACGATGACGGCGTGTCTGCCCGCGGGGTCGACACCCGACCTCAGCAGCATCTGGATCACCCCCGCGGGCGTGCACGGAGCCAGCACGTCGGCGGCCCCGGTGGCGAGTCGGCCCACGTTCACGGGATGAAAGCCGTCCACGTCCTTGGCGGGCAGAATCCGGTTCAGCACCACCTGGTCGCGAATTCGCCCCGGCAGCGGAAGCTGCACGAGGATCCCGTGAATCGCGCGATCGGCGTTGAGACCATCGAGAACTCCGAGCAACTCCTCCTCGGGGGTCGATCCGGGAAGGGTGATCTGCCGGGAATGGATTCCGGCGGCGCGCGCGGCGCGGTTCTTCATGCGCACGTAGCTCCGGCTCGCCGGGTCGTCCCCCACCAGCACGGTGGCAAGCCCGGGGACCAGCCCGTCCCGCTCCTTCAACAGGGCAACTCGTTCCCGAAGCTCCTCGCGCATCGCGCCCGCGATCTCGGTCCCCGAAATGATGGAGGCGCTCATCGGGCGAAGTCGACGGCGCGGGTCTCGCGAATCACCACGATCTTGATCTGGCCCGGATAGCGCAGTTCCTCCTCGAAGCGGCGCGCGATGTTCTCGGAGAGCGTGTTCATCTCGTCGTCGGAGACCTGTTCCGGCTCCACCATGACCCGCACCTCCCGTCCCGCCTGAATCGCGAAACAGCGCTCCACGCCGGGGTACTCGAGGACGGTGTTCTCGATCTTCTCCAGCCGCTTGACGTAGCTGTCGAACATCTCGCGGCGGGCCCCGGGCCGGGATCCCGAGATGGCGTCGGCCGCCGTCACCAGGAACGTCTCCGCGTAGCGGTGCGGTTCCTCGTCGTGGTGCGCGCGGATGGCGTTCAGGACCTGGTCGGGCTCGCGGTACCGCTCGCAGAGCGCGTATCCCAGCTCCACATGGGTCCCTTCGCGATCATGGGTCATCCCCTTCCCCACATCGTGGAGAACGCCGGCCCGTTTGGCCATCTGCACGTCGAGCCCCATTTCCGCGGCCATGCTTCCCGCCAGCAGAGCCACCTCCTTCGAGTGCAGCAGCTGGTTCTGGCCGTACGAGGTCCGGAACCGCAGGTGACCAAGCGCTTGGACGATCTTGGGGTGCAGGTCGTGGATGCCCAGCTCGTAGAGCACCTCCTCGGCCGCCGCGAGCATCGTCCCACTCACGGACTTCTCGCTCTTCCGCACCACGTCCTCGATGCGCGCGGGATGGATTCGGCCATCCTCCACGAGCTTGCCCAGGGCGACGCGGGCCACCTCCCGGCGGACGGGGTTGAACCCCGACAGGATGACGGCCTCGGGGGTGTCGTCGATGATCACGTCGATGCCCGTGGCCTGTTCGAAGGCGCGGATGTTGCGCCCCTCGCGCCCGATGATGCGCCCCTTCATCTCGTCGGAGGGCAGCTGAACGACGGACACGGTCATCTCGGCGGTCCGCTCCGCCGCCATGCGCTGGATCGCCTGGGCGATGATCTTGCGCGCCTCGCGCTCGCCGGCGCGTTTCGCCTCCGCCTCGATGGAGCGGATGGTGTTGGCGGCCTTCGCGCGCGCCTCGTCCTCCAGGTTCTTCATCAGAAGGCCGCGGGCCTCGTCGGCGGAGAGGCCCGCCAGGGACTCGAGCGTGCGATGGACCGACTGTTCGGAGGCCTTGACCTCCTCGACTCTTCGGTCCAGCTCGTCGTCACGCCGCCGAAGCGCCCGCTCCTGCCGCTTGAGCGCTTCCCCAGCCTGATCCAGACGGGCTTCGCGCTCGTTGAGGCGGTCGAACTTGCGGTCCAGGGAATCCGATCGTTCGCCGATCCGGCGCTCGAGCGTCTTGACCTCATCGCGGCGCCGGGCCTCCTCCGACCGCCAGGACTCGCGCAGCCGGTAGAGCTCCTCCCGGCCCTTGAGGGCGGCCTCCTTGAGGGTGGTTTCGGCCTCCTCGCTGGCGCGGGCCACGATGCGCGAGGCCTCGTCACGGGCGGCGGCGCGCTCCCGCTTCTGCCTGGAGCGCTCAATTCCCCGTCCCAGCAAATACCCGGCAGCCGAGCCGAGCGCCATCACCACCGCCGCAAGCACTATGCTCTGCGGGTCCATTGTATGCGCTCCGGATCAGGCGCGCACGCGCGCCCGCCAGTTCCATTCCCGTGGGACCGGTTCCCACCAACTTCGAAGCCGACCCCGACCGATTTCGCTCCCGCGCCGAACCGCACAAGTCGGGCGGAACACTCCCAACGGGCCGTGGACCAACTCCCCCCGGCATTCGAGCGGCGTGGCATCCGCGCGGTTCGCTCCGCGCGGCGTTGCCTTTCGGGCCCAATAGCTCCGCCATTCGGCCCTCAAAGCGCGCCGCCAGCCTGGCACCCCGCCGCTCTCGGTGCTCGGGCGGATTCGTCCACGGCCTGCTAAAGCGCGTTACAATATGAGGATGGGAGGGACTGGCGCAAGCAGTCACTCGGGATCAGGTTCCAGCGTCCTCGGTCAGCTCGGCTTCGACCTCCTCCGCGAGCGACGTGAACCCGACCGCCATCCGCGCGCGCGCTTCGGCCAGATCGGCCTGAGCCTCAAAGTAACGGGCGGCGATGGAGAGTGCGGCCAGAATGGTGGCCTTGTACCCGTCCATCAGCCCGGCTCGGCGGTGGACGTCGCGGATGCTCTCGTCCAGGAAACGGGCACATCGCTCGACGTCCTCGCGATCGGCGGTGGACCGAATGGCGTACTTCTCGCCCGCGATCTCGACCGTCAGCGATACCGCGCGGGCATCCTCAGCCATCCCGATCCTCCAGAAACCGTATCCGGGCCATCATCCGTTCCACCAACGCGAGGCCCCTCGCCAGACGCCGTTCCAGCTCCCGTCGCTCCTTCTCCGCCGCGCGCAGCCGATCCAAGACGCTCTCCGCGCTCGCCTCACCCTCCGCGACCGGACCGAGCAGATCCGTCAGCTCCCGGTTGCGCGCCCGGACCGACCGCAGTTCGGCTCTCAGCCGCGCGCTCCGCCGGATCAGACGCCCGACGGCCGACTCCAAACGGGCGAAGGCGTCGCTAGCGTCCGGAGCCCGCCGCGCTTCCTCTGGGTTCGACACCCAACTCCCCCCTTAGCTCCTTGACCAGGCGCCCGACCGCGCGATCGACGACTCGATCCGTCAGCGTCCGGCGCCGCGACTGAAAGCGCAGGCGGAATCCCACCGACCGGTGGCCGGCCGGCACCCCTTCGCCCCGAAACAGGTCGAACACCGACACCTCCTCCAAGTCCCCACCTCCCCGCCGCTCCAGGAACTCCAGCACCCGCCGCGCCGGAAGCGAGTCGGGAATCAGCAGGGCGAGGTCGCGATCCACCGCGGGGAAGGCGGGAAGCGGCTGGAAGGTCGGATCGGGCCTCCGACGCGAGCCGTCCCCCAGTTCGAGTTCCAAGCCCCAGACCGGCCCGGCCCAGACGGGCGCGTCCATCACGTCCGACCGCACCCTGCCGGCGCCCCCCACCACCGCGCCGTCGGCGTCCCGCAGCAGATACGCGCACCCGCGCTCGAAGGTCGACCCTAAGGTGCCGGGCTCCACCGAGTACGCCCCCGGAAGCACCATCGCGAGCAGTTCCTCGGCCATGCCGCGCAGCTCCCATTCGTCCCACGACCGATCGCGGGCCGACCAGTGTCGCGGCCGGCGGCGCCCGGTCATCGCGACCGCGAGGCGGTGGGTCTCGCGCGGCAAACCGTCCGACCCGCCGTCGCCAAAGACGGCGCCCACGTCGAAGAGGCGGATGTCGCGGGCGCCCCGCGCGAAATTGTGCTCCATCGCGCGCAGCAGCCCGAAGAGCAGCGTCCGGCGCAGGTGGCTCTCCTCGGCGGACACCGGATTGAGCACCTCCACGTCTCCCTCGCGCGCGGGGGCGAAGGCGGTGGTGTGCGCCTCCAGAAACCCGTGGCCCACCAGGTTGGTCCTGAGACGGTCGTGCAATCGCAGAAGGGGATCGTCGGGAACCGTCCCCGGACGGAAGGCGCCCAGGTCGGCGGGGAAGCGATCATATCCGTGAACGCGCGCGACCTCCTCGATCAGGTCCACCTCGCGCAGGGTGTCGTAGCTCCGATGCCCCGGGATCGCGATCTCGAGCACGCGGTGGACGGGCCGGCACCGGTAACCCAACGGCTCGAGCAGGTCCGCGAGGTCGCCCGCCTCGAACCCCACCCCGAGCAGCCGCCCGACCCGCTCGGGACGCAGCGTGACGCGCGGGGCGCGCCAGGGCCGTGGACAGGCGTCGAGCAGCGTGGGCCGAGGCTCGCCCCCGGCGGTCGCCACGATGATCGAGATCGCGCGCCGAATCGCCCGCGCCAACCCGGTGGGGTCCACGCCGCGCTCGAACCGGTAGCTGGCGTCGGTCGACATGCCCAGCGAGCGCCGCACCGAGCGCACGTCCCTGGGATTGAAGAGCGCGCATTCCAGGAGCACGTCCGTGGTCCCCTCGCGGATCTCCGCGTCGCTCCCGCCCATGACCCCGGCGATGGCCAAGGCCTCCTCGGGATCGCAGATGAGGAGCATTTCCGCCTCCAGCTCGCGCCGCTGGCCGTCGAGCGTGCGCAAGGTCTCGCCCGATCGGGCGCCCCGCACCACGATCTCGGGCCCGGCGACCTCCGCCAGGTCGAAGGCGTGCAGCGGCTGACCCAGTTCCAACAGCACGTAGTTGGTGGCGTCCACGACGTTGTTGACCGGATGCGCGCCCGCCGCCCGCAGGCGGGATGCCAGCCACTCCGGGGAAGGACCGACGCGGACGCCGCGCACGACGGCGGCCATGTAGCGCCAACACCGCCCCGGGTCGTCGATTCGGACGCGCACCCCCGCCCCCTCCACCCGCGTCGTCCCGGAACGCACCGCCAACTCGTGGTCGACCACGCCCGGGAGGTCGGGCATGCGGACTCCGCCCTCCCCGACCAGTTCGCGCGCAACCCCCACATGGGACAACAGGTCCCCCCGGTTGGGCGACACCTCGACATCCAGCCGATGGTCGTCCAAGCCGACCGCGGGGGCGAAGGCGGCTCCCGCCTCGAACCGCCCGGTGAGCGCGAGAATGCCCCGGTGGTCGGTGCCCAGCCCAAGTTCGCGGGCCGAGCAGAGCATGCCGTGCGACTCCTCCCCGCGGATCCGAACCCGCTTGATGCGCACCCCGCCGGGCAGCACCGCGCCCACCGGCGCGAACGGATGACAGGCACCCGCGCGCACGTTGGGTGCGCCGCACACGACCTGCACGGTGCCGTTGCCCCCGTCCACCTCGCACACCGACAGCCGGTCGGCGTTCGGGTGCGGGCGCACGCCCTCCACGCGGCCAATCACCACCCCGGCGAGCCCCGCGGCCAGGTCGGTGATCCCCTCCACGGGAGCGCCGCGCAGGGCAAGCCGGGTCGCGATCTCTCCGGCATCCAGGTCGAGTCCCGGAGCGACCGCACGCAACCAACGGTACGAGACGTTCACGCGAACTGGGCGAGGAACCGGATGTCGTTTTCGTAGAGCGTGCGGATGTCGTCGATCCCGTATTTGATCATGGCGATGCGCGCGGGCCCCATGCCGAAGGCCCAACCGGAATGGACGTCGGGATCGACGCCCACGTTCTCGAGCACCGCGGGATCAACCATTCCGGCCCCCATGATCTCCATCCAGGGGGTCTCCTCCACAACTCCGTCCGCGCGCACCACGCGCCTCTTGACGTCCACCTCCGCGCTCGGCTCCGTGAACGGAAAGTAGCTGGGCCGGAAGCGGACCCGCGTGCCGCCACCCCAGAACCGGCGCGCGAACTCGGAGAGGGTCGCCTTCAAGTCCACGAAGGTGATCCCCACATCCACGGCCAAGCCCTCGATCTGGTGGAACGCGGGCGCGTGCGTGGCGTCCCAGGTGTCGCGCCTGTAGGCCGGGCCCGGGGCGAGAATGCGCACCGGCGGCGGGTACTTCTCGAGGATTCGGATCTGGACGGGCGAAGTGTGGCTGCGCAGGAGGCCCCCGCCCTTCAGGTAGATGGTGTCCTGTTCGTCGGCCGCGGGGTGGTCCATGGGGGTGTTGAGCGCAACGAAGTTGTACCACTCGGTCTCCGCCTCGGGCCCCCGGGCCCGGGTGAACCCCAGACGCGCGAAGATGTCGCAGATGTCGTCCACGACCTGGGTGACGGGGTGGCGCGCCCCCATCCACCGAAGGCGTCCGGGAAGGGTCAGGTCCACATCCGGCTCTTCGGTCGCGACGCGCGCACGCGCCACATCGCGTTCCCGCGCCTCCAAAGCGTCGCGCAGCGCGCTCTTCAGCCGGTTCGCCTCGGCGCCCACGGCCGGGCGCGCCTCGGGGTCGAGGCCACCCAACCGACGCAGGATTCGCGAGACGCGCCCGTCCCTGCGACCCAGGAATTCCACCCGGACGCGCTCAAGTCCCGCGGAATCGTTCGCGCGGGCGATGGCGTCCCGCGCCTCCCGTTCGAGCGCGCGGAGCTCGCTAACGAGAGAGCCGACCTCGGACACGCGGACGAGCGACTACGCGCGCGGACCGCGCTCAGTCACCGGCCAGGCCCCGCTTGGCGCGATCCGCCAAGGCGGCGAACGCCTCGGGGTCGCGTACGGCGAGATCCGCCAGGGATTTGCGGTCGAGCTCGACGCCCGCCCGCTGGAGCCCGTTGATGAACCGGGAATAGGACAGGTCGTGCTGGCGCGAGGCCGCGTTGATGCGGGTGATCCAGAGGCGTCGGAAGTTGCGCTTCTTCTGCTTGCGGTCCCGGTAGGCGTACTCCCAACCGCGCTCCACGGCGTCCTTCGCCGTGCGGTACAACTTCCTTCTGGCGCCGAAGTAGCCCTTGGCCCGTCGGAGAATCTTCTTCTTGCGCCGTCTGCGCGCGGGGGCGCCGGTGGTTCGGGGCATTGGATTCTCTCCGGCGGCCTACGAGTTGGGAATCAGGCGGCGAAGTCGCCGCTCGTCGGCGCGCGACACCAGCGCGGACGAACGCAGGCGGCGCTTCCGCTTGCGGGACTTCTTGGCGAGGATGTGGCTCTTGTAGGCCCGCATCCTGCGAAGCTTGCCGCGGCCGGTCCGGCGCACTCGCTTGGCCGCTCCGCGATTGGTCTTCATCTTGGGCACGATCAACTCCTCGGAGCCAGCACCATGGTCATCGTGCGCCCCTCCCTCACGGGGCGCATCTCGATCTTCGAAACCTCCTCCAAGTCCTCCGTCACCCGCTTCAGAACCTCCATGCCGATCTCCGGGTGGGAGAGCTGCCGGCCCCGGAACATCATCGTGAGCTTCACCTTGTTGCCCTCGTCGAGGAAGCGGCGGGCGTGCCGGACCTTGAAATCGTAGTCGTGGTCTTCGATTCCGGGCCGGAACTTCACTTCCTTGATCTGTATGTGATGTTGCTTCTTCTTCGCTTCCCTGGCCTTGCGGGCCGCGTTGTACTTGTACTTCCCGTAGTCCATGAGCCGGCACACGGGCGGCCGCGCGGCCGCCGCCACCTCCACCAGATCCAAACCGACGCGGCCGGCGCGCTCCCGGGCCTCCTCGATGGAGACGATGCCCACCTGGGCGCCCCGCTCGTCGATGAGTCGCACCGGACTGATCCTGATCTGGTCGTTGACGCGGATCTTCTGTTCCTTTATGGCTGTTTCCTCCGTGGTTCGATGAACCCGCCTTCCGGCAGATGTGCTGGGACAAAAAAACCCGGGCCGCCCCGGGACACGAAACGCCGGGCGGCCGAGCTGCACCGCCCGTCGGCCGACCCGTCTCGTAAACCCCGCGGCGCATGGCGCCGAAGGTGGAGGGAACGTGCGATCCTCGCTTCCGCATTGTCAACCGCGAAAGATAGGGACGGGCGGCGCGCGGTCAAGCGCGGCGGGGGGTCGCGGGCCAGCCCGAAGCCCCGCCGCGTTCGGTGCCCGGGCGGATTCGTCCCCGGACCGCCCGGGCGGTCAGCACGCGCCCGGCTCCGCCCGCGCGCGCCCCAACCGCTCCAAGTGGAGGCGCATGCCCACCCAGTCGTTGGTCGGCGCGAAGACATCGAAGTAGCGCCGGGCCCGCTCCGCTCCGATCACCGCGCCCTGCCGCGCCCTGGTCTCGGCCTCGTACGCGGCGGCCAGCGCGGGGGCGTCGCCGTCGAGACTCGCGCGCACCCGGTCCTCCAGCTCCACCAGCGCGTCGCCCAGCTCCTCCCGCCGGGCGCCGAAATCCTCGTGGACGCCGAAGTGCGCCACCGCGAAGTGGTCGGGATCGTAGACCCCCACCCGCTCAAGCGTGTCCCGCCACGCCGCCACGTCCACTCCCGGCGGAGGCGTGGGGGGGTGCGCGGGTGCGCGGGGATCCAGAATCACGCCCAACGCGTCGCCGCAATACAGCACGCCCTCGCGGTCGTCCAGGTAGGCGACGTGATGGCCGACGTGCCCGGGCGTGGCGATCGGACGCAGGCGCCCCGGCGGGGGGCGCTCCCCCGCCACCCACGAGCGGATGTTGCGCGCCGGCACCGGGCGCACCTCGCCCCACAGACGGTCGTGGTCCGCGCCGAACGTGCGCCGCGCGCTCCGCACCAGGTGTTCCGGCTCCGCAACGTGCGGCGCGGCGTCGGCGTGCACGTGCACGGTCAACGCGTCGTTCTCGCCCACCAAGTGTCCGGTCGCGCCGGCGTGATCCAAGTGGATGTGGGTGAGGAGGACGGCGCGCAGGTCGGTGATCGAGAAGCCCCGCTCACGCAGGCGGGCGCGGAGCGTTTCCAAGCAGGTCGCGGGCCCCGGATCGATCAGAACCGGTTCGGGAACCTCCAGCAGGAAGGACGAGATCGCGCCCGGCAGGCCCAGGTGTTCGAGGTCGAGGAGCTCGATCAACCGCGTTGCGCGTAGGAGCGCTCCCCGGGCCCAACGAAGACTTGCCGCGGGCGCGCGATGCGCTGCTCGCCGTCGTTGACCATCTCCTCCCACTGCGTGAGCCAGCCCACCGTTCGGGGAATGGCGAAGAGCAGCGGGAACATCTCAGTCGGGAATCCCATCGACTGATAGATGAGCCCCGAGTAGAAGTCGACGTTGGGATACAGGTTGCGCCGGATGAAGTACTCCTCGCCCAACGCGATCCTCTCCAGCTCGAGGGCGATGTCGAGAAGTGGGTTCTTCCCGACCACTTCGAACACCTCGTGCGCCGTGCTCTTGATGATGCTGGCCCTCGGGTCGTAGGCCTTGTACACCCGGTGCCCGAAGCCCATGAGCCGGCGTTCACCCCGCTTCACGCTCTCCATGAATTCCGGAATGTGATCGGTGCTGCCGATCTCCTCCAGCATGCGCAGCACCGCTTCGTTGGCACCCCCGTGGAGGGGCCCGAAGAGCGCGGCCATCGCGCCGGCGTGGGCGGAGAAGGGATCGGACTGCGAGCTGCCGATGACGCGCATCGCGGTCGTGGAGCAGTTCTGCTCGTGGTCGGCGTGCAGGATGAACAGCACCTCGAGGGCGCGCTCCAGGGCGGGATGAGGCTCGTACTGGCGCACGCCCACGCGGAACAGCATGGAGAGGAAGTTCTGCGTGTAGTTGAGGTGGTTGTCGGGATAGGCGAGCGGGAGCCCCTTGTGATGGCGGTAGGTGAAGGCCGCGATGGTGGGCATCTTGGCAATGAGGCGCACGATCTGCGTCCAGCGATTCTCCGGATCGTGGATGTTCCTTGCCTCGGGATAGAAGGTGGACAACGCGGCCACGGTGCTGATCGCCATGCCCATGGCGTGGGCGTCGTAGCGGAACGCGTCGATCAGCTTGGTGAGGTTCTCGTGGATGTAGGTGTGGACGCGCACTTCGTCGCGGAAGGCTTCGAGCTCGTCGGAGGTGGGCAGCTCACCCTTGAGAATCAGATAGGCCACCTCAAGGAACGTGGCCTTCCCGGCCAGCTGCTCGATGGGAAACCCGCGGTATTGGAGGACACCCTCGGAGCCATCGATGTACGTGATGGTGCTGCGCGTATTGGCCGTGTTGGAGAAGCCGGGATCGTAGGTCATCATGCCGAAATCCGAGTCCCGGACCTTGATCTGGCGCAGGTCCATGGCTCGGATGACGTCGCCTTCCAGGATGTCGACCTCGTACTCGGCACCCGTGCGATTGTCGGTGATCGATAGCGTGCCGTTCCGCGCCCCGCCGTTGTCCATGTCCGCCCTCCGCGCGGGCTCGCCCCAAGCCTGCGCCAGTTGTTTGGTTGCGCGGGCGCCGGCTGCCCCCCGGGCCCATCCCGCGTCGACTCCCGCCGTCGGGATAGTCTAACGTGGAGCGCAAGCGGCGCGGTAGATGCGGGCCCACGCGTCCCCGTCGATCCCGCGTCCGCGCCGCCGCGTCGACCGGCGCCGGCCGGCCGCGGCCACGACGGCGCGTTCAACCATGGAAGCGCCCGGACCGACGTGTTTGCGTTGATGGGTGCGAACGACGAGCGCGGCCCCGACCCGCGCCACGCCCATCACCCCCAAGGAGGAGCAATGCGCAATTCACACGGGTTCTCGCTCATCGAGCTACTTCTCGTGACGCTCATCATCGGCGTTCTCGCCACCATCGCGATCCCTCGGCTGACCACCGCGCGCGACCGGGCCTTCGTGGCGACCATGCAGGCGGATCTCAGGAATCTGGCCACCCAGCAGGAGATCCACTACGCGGACGAGCTGACCTATTCGGACGACCTGGACGACCTCGAATTCGCTCCCTCCGACCGGGTCACGGTCACCGTCGCCGAGGCGTCGGGCACCGGATGGTCGGCAACCGCCACCCACGAGGCCCTCGGAGAGGACGACGGCTGCTCGGTCTACTACGGCGACGCGACGGCGACGACGCTGGGGGAACCCACGGGAGCCGGGGAGATCGCCTGCACCCGCTAACGGACCGTGAAGCGGACCGTGTCGACCACCCAGGGCTGCAGGGGGATGTGCAGGCCATCGGCGACGACCGCGATGATGGTGTAGTCGCCCGGCGCCAGATCGGTCATCTCGTACTCGGTCTGGGCCAGCCCGAAGTGCACGTAGCTGCCCTCAACGGCCGGAATCGGTTGGTCGGCGGGCGTGAGGTCCGCGTTGATCAACAGGTGATGATGCCCGGTGCCGGGGTCCATCACCCCCGCCTCGACGACTTCCAGATTGTCGACTTCGAACACGACCCGAACGGAGTTGCCATCGATCATGGCGCCGTCCGCGGGTTCGGCGATGCGGACCCGCATGGCCTCATCGTCCATCGTGCCGGAATCCATGGAATCCTCCGCGTCCCCTCCGCCCGCGCAACCCAAGGCGGCGAGAAGTGCGGCCAACGACCACGGGCTGCCTCTGCGAAGTCCTGGCATGGGTACCATCCGTGCTGACGGGAATGTGTTCGGGCCCTGCGCGGCCGGGCCGGCCGGCGGAGTCAGTATCGAAGGGGGCCTTTCGCCGGGCAAGCCCCGCAGTGGCGGGAGAGCCCGGAAGGCTCTTGCCGAACGCGTCCGGATCGGCCAATCTGCCATCTTCCGGTGTGTACGCTTCCAAGCGGACCCCGCATCCCGGGACGCGCGCCCGGAGCGGCGGACGGTTCCCGCCGAAGTGGTCGCCGACCCTCCCCGCAACAGGAGACGACGTCATGCGCAAGCTACTCCCGATCCTCGTGGCCACGACGCTCGCCGCGGGCGCCCACGCGGCCCATGCCCAGAGCGCGCAAATGAACTTCTTCCTCACCAGCGCCGGGTCCGGCGACGGAGCCAACCTGGGTGGGCTCCAGGGAGCCGATCAGATCTGTCAGGACCGCGCCTACGCGGTGGGCGCCGGCGACCTCATCTGGCGCGCGTACCTGAGCACGACCGCCGGCGGCGGCGAAGCCGCGGTGAACGCGCGCGACCGCATCGGCGACGGCCCCTGGTACAACTACGCCGGCACCATGGTCGCCCGCGACATCGACGACCTCCACTCCGAGAACAACCTGCTCGGCAAGGAGAACTCGCTCACCGAGCGCGGCGACCAGGTGAACGGCCGGGGTGACTCGCCCAACATGCACGACATCATCACCGGGTCGACCATGGGCGGCATGGCCTCCGACGCGGACGGCGACACCACCTGCGGGAACTGGACCAGCAACGGCGCCGACGGCAGCGCGCTGGTCGGTCACCACGACCGCGTGGGGGGCGGACAGAACCCCACTTCGTGGAACTCGGCGCACGCCTCGCGGGGCTGCGGTCAGGAGGATCTGCAGGGCACCGGCGGCAACGGCTTCTTCTACTGCTTCGGAATCGGTGGCTGAAGCCCGATCGGAGACCGGCCCCTCGGGACGGTCGGCGGGCGCCCGGCGCTCCCGGCCGTCCCGAAGCGACCGGTCGACGCGTCCACGGGGGGAAGACGACCGCGGGCGCCGCCTCGGCCCTCCCCGGCCAGCACCGCCGCCTCGATGAGGGCGTCCACCGAGGCGGGCCGATGGCGCCTCACCCCTGCGGAGCCTCCCCCACCTCCCCCTCCCCGCCCGGGGGCCGCCGGATCCAGCCGACCGCGCGCCAGGCGGCGCCCACGGCCAGAAGCGTAAGCGCCGCCAGCGCGAGCGTTCGCGCCAGGAGCGCCAAGTCGAATACCGGCCAGCGGAACGTGTACTGGGTGAGCACGCCCCACCGCTCCGCCATCCAGTGCCACGCCGTGTGCGCCACCAGGGCGGAAAGCAGGATGTTGCCGATCTTCTCCCGGATCGCGAAGCGATAGAGCAGCTCCAACGCCGGCACCATGATCAGGAGCGCCGCGAGCTGGCCCAGCTCCACGCCGACGTTGAAGGCCAGCAACGAGGTCACCAAGTGCGACCCGGCGAACTGCATGGTCTCGCGCAGGGCGAACGAGAAGCCGAAGCCGTGGGCCAACCCGAAGGCGAAGGTGATGATCCAGCGGGTCCTCACCTTGGTGCCCACGATGTTCTCGAGCGCCATGTAGACGATCGAGGCCGCGATCAGGGTCTCGACCAAGGGCGGGAACCAGAGGGTGTTGGGCGCGAAGTTGAAGGCGGATGCGGCCAGCGTCACCGAATGCGCCACCGTGAAGGCGGTGACGAGGATCACCAGCGAACGCAGCCCGCGCAGCGGGGCGACGAGGCAGAGCAGGAAGAGCAGATGGTCGATCCCGTCCAGAATGTGCTGGAAGCCGAGCACGACGAACCGCCACGCCGCCTGATGCCAGCGCGGATCCAAGCGCACGACGCCGGGATGCCCCGTGTACTGGTAGAGCCGCTCCGAGCCCCCCGACGGCAGGAAGCGCAGGATGGTGTTCACCCGGAGGGCCAGCCGCTCCAAACCGGGATCGATCGAGAAGTCGGACTCGGCCGAGGCGATGGGGTACTCGAAGAGTACGTCGAGAAGCGCCTGTCGCCATACGAGGCGGGTCTCGGCGGGAAGCGGCGGACCGGTGACGTGCTCCAGCGCCGCCTCGTAGCTGGTGAACGAACGATCCGAGGGAATCGAGACGAGCGCCGCGACAAGCTCGGGCGCGGGCAGCGGCACGCCGTTCTCGAAGAGCCGCAGTGGTTGGCCGATCCAGAGCATCGCGCCCTGGCGAATCTCGTCCTCCGCCTCGGGAATGTCGAGATATCCCGGCCCCGTTGTTGGGAAGACGATGTCCTGCATGGTGTTGAGCGGTACGCGCACCAGGAGCCGCAGGCGATCGCCCTCCGGCCTCACGAACATGCGCACGATGGCGTCGGCGGGGATGTCGTGAGGTGTGGAAGCCCCTTCGAGGGGCGCGGACGGACGCGTCAGGCTCGCGACCCCCGCAACGACGAGGACGAGGGCGACTAGAGCGAGTTGGATTCCGCGCATGGCTGCCGGGGAGAGGGTTCGCGCCTCGACCGTGGTTCACGCGCCCCGATGAACGAGACGGCCGCCGGGCCGGGCCGGAATCGTAACCGGCCCCGCATCGCGCGAACAGGGCGGAGCTTCGGGCTTGGCAGCCCGCGGACGAACTCCTCCCGGCGTTCGAACGGCGTTGCATCCGCGATGGTGCGCGAGCGCTCCCGATGGCGTATACTGATGATTCCACGTGCCTGGGATACCTCGCGGCGCTCGCGGATCCAGCCCGTTCGGCTTAATCGAACCAAGGAGAACCAAGGAGATGAAGGGATGAGACGAACACGCGATCTCGTTGCGGGAGCGATTCTCGTCGTCGTCGCGGCCGCCTGCGCGGACGCCGGCTCGCAGACCGCCCAGACGTCGATGGAGATGGACGGAGGCGGCGGCATGGCGCCGATGTTCGAGGTAGACCCCTTCTGGCCCAAGCCGCTGCCCAATCACTGGCTGCTGGGCGCCACCATCGGGGTGGCGGTGGACTCGCGCGACCACGTCTACATCGTGCATCGCAACACCCCCGACCAGTTCGCGGCGCGCACCGAGATCGGTCTGGCTCAGGACCCGCCGCTCAGCGAGTGCTGCCAACCGGCGCCGCCGGTGCTCGAGTTCGACCCCGACGGCAATCTGGTCAACGCCTGGGGCGGACCCACGGATAGCGGCGAGTACGAGTGGCCCACCTCGAACCACGGCATCGTGGTGGACCACATGGACAACGTCTGGATCGGCGGGAACGGCGGCGACGACAACCACGTCGTGAAATTCACCCGCGAGGGCGAGTTCCTCATGCAGATCGGGCGCTCCGGCATGCGCGAGAGCAGCATGGACACCGACAATTTCGGCCGGGTCGCCAAGATCGCCTTCGACGCCGAGGCCAACGAGGCCTACATGGCCGACGGCTACCTCAACAAGCGGGTCGTCGTCGTCGACATGGACACCGGCGAGTTCAAGCGCTTCTGGGGCGCGTACGGCAACGAGCCCGACGACAACTACGAGTTCATGCCCTACTCGCCGGATATTCCTCCGGCCCAGCAGTTCCGCGGCCCGGTCCACTGCGCCGATCCCTCGAACGACGGCTTGGTGTACGTGTGCGACCGCGCCTCCGACCGCATCCAGGTGTTCCAGAAGGACGGCACCTTCGTGAACGAGGTGTTCATCGCCCCCGAGACCCTGTCGCAGGGCTCCACTTGGGACGTCGCCTTCTCGCCCGATCCCGAGCAGACCTACCTGTACGTGGCGGACGGCCAGAACATGAAGGTCTACGTGATTCGGCGCGAGACCATGGAGGTGCTCTACAGCTTCGGCGACGGCGGGCGCCAGCCGGGGCTCTTCTTCGCGGTGCACAGCATCGCCACCGACTCGCGGGGCAACATCTTCACGACCGAGACCTACGAGGGGAAGCGGGTGCAGAAGTTCGTCCACACGGGCATGGGCGAGGTGACCCGGATGAACATGGGGCCGGCTTGGCCCGGGATCGGGAGTTGATGTTCGAACCGATCACGCCTTCGGGCCCCTCCGCCGCGGGCGGAGGGGCCTTCTTTTTTTGCGTCGGCTCCGCGACCTTGGACGTACCCTGGACGTCGCCCGCCCCGCAGAGGGGCGCCGCGGGCGCTCCGGGACGATGCCATCCCAACGTTCCCCGCCCTCCGGGTGTCTCCTCAAGAGACGTGCGGTGGAATCGAGGGGTCGGGTTTCGACGCCTCAGCCCCGTCCCCACCCAAGCTCCAACCATCAAGGCCCAGCCCATGTCCATGATTCGCCGGGCAACTCTCCTGGCGTTGTTCGCGGCCGCGTTCGCGTCGGCCGCGACTGCTCAGGACCAGCAGCTCCAGAATCCCCCCGCGGGCGGCGCCGCCGCCATCATGCTCGAAGCCGAACCCCTGCTTCCCGAAATGGAGGTCAGCCTCGACGGTCGCGTGGACGAGGCCATCTGGGGTCGCGCGACACCGATCACCGACTTCACCCAGCAGGAACCGGTCGAGGGCGGGGTGCCGTCCCAAAAGACCGAGGTGCGCGTTCTCTTCGACCAGGACAACCTCTACATCAGCGCCATCGTGTACGACGATCCGGAAGGGATCCTCGCCTACCAGATGCAGCGCGACGCGGGTCTGATGACGGACGACCGCTTCATGTGGATCCTGGACACCTTCAACGACGGACGCACCGGCTACTTCTTCGAGATCAACGCCAACGGCCTCATGGGCGACGGAATCATCACCGGCAGCGGTGGTGGCGGCCGCGGTGGCGGCATGGGCGGCTGGGGTGGCGGCGGCATGAACAAGGCGTGGGACGGCATTTGGGAGGCGCGCACCTTCCGCCGACCCGACGGCTGGTCCGCGGAGATCCGCATCCCCTTCCGAACCCTCAATTTCGACCCGGACGCCGACCACTGGGGCATCAACTTCCAGCGCACCATCCGACGCAACAACGAGGAGATCCTGTGGCGCGGATGGCGGCGCACCGAAGGGCTCTTCAAGCCCATCTTCGCCGGGGAACTGGTGGGCATCCGCAAGGGCGAGATCCAGCGCGGATACGGCTTGGAGCTGCGTGGTTCGGCGATCGGCAACTGGCGCAACGTGCGCAACGGGCCCGAAGGCGTGGACCCCACCACCTATCCCACCGACGTCAGCTTGGATGTCGACTACAACATCACGCCCAGCCTGCGCGCCTCGGCTTCGATCAACACCGATTTCGCCGAGGTCGAGAGCGACGAGCGGCGCGTCAACCTCACCCGCTTCCCCGTCCGCTTCCGCGAGCGACGCTCCTTCTTCCTGGAGGGATCGGGGGTCTTCAGCTTCGCGCCCCGCAGCGGCCCACAGCCGTTCTTCTCGCGGCGCATCGGCCTGAACGCGGGCCAGGAGATCCCCATCGAGTACGGCACGCGCCTGACCGGACAGGCCGGTCGGTACGAGATCGGCTTCTACCAGATCGGAACCGGGAACCACGAGTACACCGACACCGATGGGCTCCTGCAGGACTTCACGCGCGAGCAATTCTCCGTGGCCCGGGTGAAGCGGCGCGTCTTCGAGCAATCGACCATCGGGGCGATCTACACCCGTCGCTCCACGGCGGTCGGGTTTCCGTTGCAGGACGAGTCGGTGGTCGCGCCGGTCGACCGCCACACGGCCGGGGTCGACCTGGCGTTCAACACGCGCTATTTCCTGGGCGACAAGAACCTCGAGCTGGAGGCGTTCTACGTCTGGAATTCCAATCCGGACCCCACGGTCGTCCGCACCACGACGGACCTGTCCGCGCACGGATTCCGCCTGAACCTCCCCAACGACATTTGGTCGGGGCACATTTCCTACCGGCAGTTCGGCGACGACTACAGCCCCGCCGTGGGGTTCGTGTCGCGCAACGACTTTCGCCGGGTCGAGCCGCGCATCGGCTGGGCGCCCCGGCCGTCGTCCATCGACTGGATCCGCAGCTTGGACTTCGCCGTTCAGTTCCGGCACCTGGAGGAGCTGGGCACCGGAATCGTGGAGGAGCGCGAGTGGGACATCGACGTGCTGGGCGTCCGGTTCGAGAGCGGGGATGGCTTCTCGATCAACGCCAAGCGCGTCTACGAGTTCCTCGACTACGGGTACGAGATCGCGGACGGGATCGACGTGCTCGCGGGCGACTACACCAACTGGGAGTACTCGATTCGCGGCAACACCGCCGGCAGGCGGCGGGTTTCGCTCTTTGGATCGATCACCACGGGTGGCTTCTGGGACGGGGACCGAACCCGCTACGGCGGACGCGTCTCGTTCCGCCCCAACCCGGGCGTGAACATCTCGACCAACATCGAATACAACAACGCGCACCTGTCGACCGGCGACTTCACCACCAGCCTCTACGAGCTTGAGACGGAGTGGAACGCCAGCCCCTGGGTCAGCGTCACCAATCAGCTCCAGTACGACAGCCGGAGCGAGATCGTCGGCCTGTTCGCGCGCCTGCGCTGGATCGTGCAGCCCGGCAACGACGTCTACCTGGTCTACACGCACAACTGGCGCAACTGCTCGGTCGGCGTGATCGACTCGGGTTGTTCGGCCCTGGACCTCAATCCGCGGGAGCAGGATCCGTGGCTGATGACGTTGTCCAGAGGTGGCGCCGTGAAGCTGAACTACACATTCCGGTTCTAGCCAGCAGTCCGTGGACGAACTCCCCCCGGCGAGCGTCCGGCTTGGATGTCGCGCCGGACGCTCGCGCTTGGGGTCGCCCTTCGTCCCGATCGCTCCAACGCGATGGGGGCTTCCGGGCGCTTCGCCAACCCGGTGCCCCGGCGTGATCCGCGCGCGGGTGGGGTCGTCCATGAGCCAATAGGGGCGTCGGCCTCCGGTTTGGAGTCCGGTCATCGGTCTCCCCCGGAACGCCCGCCAAAACGAAGCTTGCGAACCTTGGAGGGTCGTCATGCCGCAGTCCCGCACCACCCGCGCCACCACCACCCGTGCCGTCCACGGACTGCTCACCTGCCTGGCCCTCGCGACCGCCTGCGCGCCCCAGGCCCAAATGGAACGGGCGGCCATGGAGCGCGAGGAGATTCCGCTCCCGCTCACCGGCCGATCGGTGGTGAACACCGAGATGGGCATCGTCGCGACCAACAACCCGCTGGCGTCGTCGGTCGGCGTTCAGATCCTCGAGCAGGGCGGAAACGCCATCGACGCGGCCATCGCCGCCAACTCCGCGCTCGCCCTCATGGACCCCACCTCCAACGGACTTGGCGGCGACCTGTTCGCCATCGTCTATCTGGCGGAAACCGATCAGGTCTTCGGCCTCAACGCCAGCGGCTGGTCGCCCGCCGCCCTCAACGCGGAGTACCTGAAGGACCTGGGCCACGAGAGCATGCCGCGGCGCGGGATTCACTCCGTCACCGTGCCCGGCGTGATCGCCGGATGGGACGCCATGCGCGAGCGCTTCGGCAACCTCGACTTCGGCACCATCCTGGCGCCCGCCATTTGGTACGCCGAGAACGGCTTCCCCATCCACGACGTGACCGGGCGCATGTGGGCGGGGTCGGTGGACATGCACCTGCAGCATCCCAACAGCGCGCACACCTACCTGGTGGACGGCGAGCGCGCGCCCAAGGTGGGCGAAATGTTCAGGAACCCCGACTTCGCCAACACCCTCCGGCGCATCGTGGAGAGTGGGCGCGACGGCTACTACAAGGGCCCCACCGCGGAGGCCATCATCGCCATCTCCGACGAGTTCGAGGGGACCATGACGCTGGAGGATCTCGCGGAATACGAGCCCGAGTGGACGGAGACCATCTCCACCACCTACCGTGGCTGGACCGTGCACGAGATGCCTCCCAACGGCCAAGGCATCGCGGCGCTGATGATGCTCGACCTGATGGAGAACTACCCGCTCGGCGAGTACGGCTTTCACAGCCCGGAAGCCATGCACGTCATGATCGAGTCCAAGAAGCTGGCCTACGCCGACATGATCACGTACGTCGGCGATCCGCGCTTCACCAAGGTCCCGGTCGCGGGGATGCTCGACAAGGAGCGCGCCAGGGAGCGGGCGAGCCTGATCGACATGAACCGGGCGATGTGCTCGGTTGAACCCTCACGCTTCGTGGGGCTCGACAACGAGGACGGCGGAGACACGATCTATCTCACGACCATAGACAAGGACGGCAACATCGTCTCCTACATCCAGAGCAACTACGCGGGCTTCGGCTCCGGGCTCGTGCCCCCCGGCACGGGATTCATGCTGCACAACCGCGGGGCGCTGTTCACGCTCGACGAGAGCCATCCCAACGTGCTCGAGGGAAGGAAGCGTCCCCTCAACACCATCATCCCGGGCGTGATGGTGAACGACCAGGGCGGAGAGCGGATCGGCTTCGGCATCATGGGCGGCTTCAACCAACCGCAGGCGCACGCGCAGTTCATCTCCAACATCGTCGACCACGGCATGAACATTCAGCAGGCGCTCGAGGCTGGCCGCTTCACCAAGGGCAGCTTCGACGGCTGCGACGTCAACATGGAGGTGATGGTGCCGGAATGGGTGCGCGCGGAGCTGACCGCGCTGGGCCACGAGATCACCGTGCGACCGCCGCGCACCGGCACCTTCGGATACGGTCAGGCGGTGATGGGGAACGGCACCGGGGTTCATTTCGGCGCCTCCGAGTCGCGGCACGACGGCATGGCGATGCCGCAGCCGGCCCCGGTGTTCGCCAACCGGTAGCGGGGAACGGAGGTCGAAACGAATCCCGATCCCGAGGGGCGGGCCGGACGACCCGCCCCATGCCCTCCCCGTTCGGGGCGGATTCATTCGCGGACGTCTCGGCAAGCCCCCGTGGACCCACTCCCCCCGGCCATCGAGTGGCGTGGCATCCGTGCTGGAACGTAGACCGTAGGGCGTCGTAGACCGTAGGGCGTCGAGCGCCGCGTTGCCCCTCCGGCGGCTTTCGAACACGCCGACAACGACACCGGGCCTCGCCGCTGAACCTTCCAGCGGCGAGGCCCGGTCCGGTTCGCGCTCGGGCGAACCGTCGGCGGATCGGGGTTGGGGCTACCGGCTGCGGTTGCCGCTGTCGGTGCTCTCCAGGAAGCGCAGCGCCTCCTGGTACCCCGCGAACCCGTCGCGGCCCACCCACACTTCCTCGACGAGGGTCTCGTAGGCCTCGGCCGCCCGCTCGAAGTCTCCGTTCTCGATGCTCGCGCGCGCCACGCCGAGCAGTGAGCGGGGTCGCTTCGGCATGCGCAGCAGGGAGGTCTCGAACATGGCCGCAGCGGTCTCGTGGTCACCGAAACCCGTCAGGATTTCGCCGTACAACTCGTGCACCGGCTTGATGGGGCTCGCCGAACCCCGCGGAGGCGCCATCGCCTCGACGGTCGCGACCGCCTCGTCCATGAGCTCGCGGGCACCGGCCTCGTTGCCCCGGTCGGCCTCCAGCAGCGCCGCCACCTGCTTGTACATGATACCGGCGTACCCGTCCGAGTCGGCATCGTCGCTGAGCGCCTCCACGGCTTGCTCCAGCGCCGCGCGGTCGCCCATGCGCGCCGCGCTCAGCCCGGTGGCCAACAGCTCGTGGCCGGTGGACTCGTCGGTGATGGGAAGGATCGCCCATTCCTCGGTGTCCACGATGTAGCGAGCCTTGAGAAGCGGTTCGGCGCCGCGGGGGCGAGCCTGCCCGGTCTCCTCGGAAGGGCCTCCCTCGCCGAACTCCAGGAACGTCCCGGAAGCCATCCTCTCAATGCGCCGGATCCAAAGGCGGGCCTTCTCGTAGTCGCCGAGCTGGAGATCGCCATACTGCCCCCAATCGAGCGAGTGGGTGGCGTCGCCCATGGGCTCGCCCGGCTGCCAGAGGTCGCGGGCGGCGTCGTAGGCGGACTGGTTGTGTCCGGACACGTAGTCCCACATGCCGTGCTGGATGAAGATGTGGGTCGGCATGTGACGCGCGTGCGACACGGCGGGTGCGATCTCCGCGAAGCGATACGCCGCCTCGAGCGCCAGGGGGGCGTGAATCGGGTCGTCGAAGGAATGGATGATGTAGTGGACCGCCCCGGGGTGGTAGGCGTTGTCGTTGAACAGCTTCAGGGCGATGGTGCCCGCCCTGATCTGCAGCCGCCCGCTCAGGTCGCGGGTCGCGGCGGCCGCGCTCAGCATGGAAAGCGAGTAGAAGGCCGCCACCTCGGGATCGTCCGGGTATTGCTCGTACAACCGCTCCATCGCCTCCATGTACCCGAGGCGGCGATCCACGTGTTCGCCCTCGCCCCAGAGGATCTCCACGGCGTTGAGGAAGCCCTTCTCGCGGTCGGTGGGCGCCTTTGCCAATCGCTCGGCGCGGGTTGGGGCCAACCGCTCCAGGGCCGCGCGCGGCTCGGTGGCGTCCATGCGGGAGTTCAACGGATGGTTGTAGGCCAGCGATTCGCCCCAGTACGCCATGGCGAAGTCGGGGTCGAGCTCCTGGGCCGCGTGGAACTGCTCCCGGGCCTGGATCCAGCCAAAGCTGTGCAGGATGGCCACGCCGCGCAGAAAGTGCTCCTGGGCGGCGCCCGTCGCGGACGTCGGGAATTCGATGACCCCCACGTTCTCGAACTGCGCTCGAGCCTGCCCCGTCCAGAGCGTGAGCGCCAAGGCGGTCAACACAAGGTGCCGTACCAGCTTCATCGGTGTCCTCCTCCTGAAATGGCTTCCCCCACGCTCGTGGCCTCCTCCTACCCGGGGGCATTGCTCAGTATAATGCTTCGGACCCGCATTCACACGCAACGGAGGCAGCATCGTGTCGGAACCCCTCACCGGAAGCGTCGCCATCGTGACCGGGGCGTCGAGCGGCATTGGTCGAGCCACCGCGGTCTCGCTGGCCCGAGCGGGAGCGGCGGTGGCGGTGGCGGCGCGGCGCGCCGATCGGTTGGACGAGGTGGCCGCGCGGATCGGTCGCCACGGAGGTCGGGCGCTGGCGGTGGCCACCGACGTGACCGACCGGCGGGCCGTGTTCGCGCTGGTGGAGCGCGCGGCGGCCGAGTTGGGCCCGGTGGACGTCCTGGTCAACAACGCCGGCGTCATGCCGACCTCGCCGCTCGCGGAGGTCCGGCTGGACGACTGGCTGCGCATGGTGGACGTGAACGTGAAGGGCGTGTTGCACTGCGTCGCGGCCGCGCTGCCGGCCATGCTGGAGCGCCGCCGGGGTCACATCGTGAACCTGGGCTCGCTGGCGGGGCGGCGCCCCTTCCCGGGCGGAACCGTGTACGCCGCCACCAAGTTCGCCGTGCGCTGCCTGTCGGCCGGGATTCAGCTGGAGCTCTCCGCCGCGCGCGGGATCAGGGTCACCGACGTTCAGCCCGGCGTGGTCGCCACCGAGCTGATGGAGCACATCGCCGACCCGGAGACGCGTCGGGGGTTCGTCGACGGCTGGCGGGAGAAGCGGCCTCTGGCCTCGGAGGATGTGGCCCGGGCCATCCTGCACGCGGTTACGGCTCCCGAGCACGTCAACGTCAACGAGATCCTGTTGCGCCCGCGCGACCAAACGACGTAGCGGCGCGAGGACGGACGCCGGGCGTCGAGGCCGCCATCCGCGACCAACCTCAACCTAGCAGCCCGTGGACAAACTCCCCCCGGCATTCGAGCGGCGTTGCATCCGCGCTGGTTCGCTACGCTCGGCGTTGCCTTTCGGCCCAATAGCTCTGCTATTCGGCCTTCAATGCGCCTTGCCAGCCCGGCGCCACGCCGCTCTCGGTGCTCGGGCGGATTCATCCACGGACTGTTAGCCAACCCGCCGGTGCGTGAACCTCGCCGCCGGTCCGGCCGACGCGGGCCCATCCGGAAGCCCGCGCCCACCGGCGCCTCGCCGTCAAAGGAGGAAGACGGCGAGGGAGAGCACGAACTGGTTCTTGATGTCCGGCAGAATCTCGTAGCGCACCTCGATGGTCGTGTCGGCCGAGCGCATGCCCCCGACGGCGTTGAAGCCACGGGTCCGGGTGGCGTCGTCGAACGGGTTCGCCTTGATGCTCTGCAGGTGCCATCCGCCCCCGAAGTAGTGGAGGAACGGGATGGGCAGCAGGGGAAGCGAGACGAGAGCGTTGACGTTCGCCTCCCAGTACCGGCACTGGTTGCAACCCGGGAAGAAGTAGTCGGCGGAGGCCGCCAGGCGCACGGGCAGAATGGGCGCCCCGAGCTCCACCCGAGGCCCCGCGCCGATGGTGCCGCTCAGCACGTCGTTGGCGAAGGACAGCTGCCCGCCCAGGCGCACCTGGGCCGCCGCGGGCGCGGGCGCGAACCCGGTCCCGGCCACCCCGGCCATCGTCAGGACCGCGACCCACAGGGCCCGTCCGGCCCGCCCGACGCCGCCCCCCCGTCCGCAAGCCCCCATCATCCCGCGCCCGCCGCCGCCATGGCCCCCAGGGTGACCTCGCGCGCGGCGCCGTAGTGGATGCCGTTGAACAGGAACGGGAAGGTCCCGTGCGACTGGGCGCGGAAGGTGATCTTGGGACCGAACAGGAACAGGCGTCCCTGGCCGACGCGCGCGTCCATGATCGAGACGCCGTCCCTCAGGTGGTGCTGGCCCCAGGCCCATCCACTGCGCAGCGGGGCATCGGTGTCGAACCACCCGACCGGCGTCACCCCCGCCGCCGCGCCCCGAAGGCTGAACACGGGGCTCCGGCTGAAGAGTACGTTGGCCCGCTCGCCCACGCCCGCCGCCAGCGGGTGGTCGCCGTCCACGCGGAGATCCAGCACCGACCCGGGCACGTAGTACTCCTCGGAGGGGAGGGCCGCGCCGTCGGCTCCCAGAAGGTGGTTGTCGACCGGTAGCTCCGCGTGGTACGCCAGCGCGGTCGAGCTGCCGATGGCCACCACCGTGCCCCCGGCGCGAATGAAGTCGAGCACGGCCGGGGCCGTGGTCGCGGAGGTGAAGGCCCCAATGCGACCGCGGAATTCCTCCGGCACCGTGGCCCGAAACCCGGGGGGAAACGCTCTGCCCGCGTCGAGGCCCGGCAACGGAACCGCGCCGTCCTCCAGGATCAGCACGTCGAATCGGTCGATCAGGTTGCCTTGGTCGAGGTCGGGGGGAAAGACCACCTCGAAGTCGAACTCGAAGGTCTCGAGGATCAGGCGCGTCCACCCCGACGGCATCGAACCGCCGTACACGTCCCCGAGGGCGATGCGCGGAGCGGTGAGCTCGAAGGCGCGTCCGGAGGGCGCCGACACGCCAAGGAAGTCCAGGCCCAGCTCGTCGGCCATGGCGGTCACCGACGCCTCGTCCGCTCCGGGCCCGGAGACGAAGAAGGTCCCCGCCGGGTGCCGGGAGCCGCCGGCCTCGAAGTCGTCCCGCATCCAGTGGGCGTTCCCGCCCGCCGCGAGGACGCGGTTGACGACCACGAAGGCGTCGTTGGCTTCGTGACTCACCAGGTACCCCGCCGCGTCCGCCCCTCCCGCGACGGTGCCCGCGGGGACCTCGGCCAACCATTCAATGGGCTCGAACGGGCCGTCGAAACCGTCCAGAATGCGGTCGAACTCAACACCCATCTGGTAGGCCAGGGTCCACCCCGCGTTGTCGTAGGGCGCGGTCGGGGGCGCGCCCGGATAGGCGAAGTCGTTGGGATGGTTCTGCGGCTCGAACATGTCGAGCACGTGGGGGCGGAACGCCTGCGCGGCCAACACCACGTACGACTCGGCGGGATAGCTGGTGCCGGCCACCTCGAAGTCGGCGGTCGCCCGATGGACCCGCACCCCGTTCTTGAGCAGGGCGTTCACGAATCGGGTCGCGGTCGGGAAGTCCGGCTGGTCGGAGGGTAGGATGAAGCCGCGCGGGTCGCGGTCGGCGGGATCCCTGAGCAGCCGCTCGTAGTCGTCGCGCGAACCGATGCGCTCGATCACCTCGCCGGCCTCGTCGATCTCCGACGGCAGCACCGTCCAGTGGTCGCGGCCGCCGCGCTCTATGGAGTTGGTCCCCATCGCCCAGATGTTGAAGAGCAGGTGGTCCTTGTTGCGCGAGGCGTGGTCGAGGACGGCCAGATTGGCGGTCATCGAGTAGTCGACCGACTGGCGGAAGCGCCACACGCCGGGCTCGACGGGCAGCGGCAGGTCCCCACGGGGTAGCTGGCGACCCGGAAGGAAGGGAATCTCGATGGGCGTGGGGTTGCCGATGGTCTCGGTGAGAAGGCCGATCTGGTTCCTGAAGTACGGGGTGGTGCGCAGCCCTCCGTTCCACCAGGTCGAATAGCTCGCCCCGCTGCGCATGGTGGTGCCCCCCTTCCCCTCCAACACGAAGCGTTGGTGCATCGCCGAGCCGACTTGGTCCAAGCTGGTCAGGATGAGCGGGTCGAGGTAGTGGTTGGGTGGATCGCGGAAGGGCGGCGCGAACATGACGGTGCCCAGCGGCCCGGTCTGGTGGTGGTTGTAGACGATCTGCGGAAACCACTCGCGTGCGAGGATGCGGTTGATGTTGGTGCTTTCGGCGAGCGCCGACATGTAGAAGTCGCGGTTGTTGTCGTGGCCCGCGTACTTCTGGTAGAGGACGGGGGCGCCGGCCGTGCTGCGCTCCTCGGGGGTGTCCATGCGCATGTACCAGTCCGCGAGCAGATCGTGACCGTCCGGGTTGGCGTGCGCCACGAGCACGATCACGTCGTCGAGGATGCGCATGGTCTCGTCGTCGGTGGCGCTCACCAAGTGATGGACCAGCTGCATCAGCTGCTGGGCCCCGAGCACTTCGGAGGCGTGCAGGCCGCCGTCGATCCAGACCACGGCACGCCCCTCGGCCGCCATGGCGCGGGCCTCGGCCTCGGAGACCCCCTCCGCGCGCGCCATCCGCTCGGCGATCTCCTTGTGGCGAGCCAGATTGTCGTGGTTGGCGGGCGAAGTGATGGTGGCCATCAGCTGGTCGCGACCCTCCGAGGTCTCGCCGATGGACTCGAGGATCATGCGGTCCGACTCCGACGCCAGCAGCTCCCAGTACTCGGCCAGCTGCGCGTAGTTGGGCAGCACGTAGTCGGCCCCGATCTCGTGCCCGAACTGCTCCAATGGGGAGGTGACGCGGGTGGCCGTGGCCATCTCGTCGCACGCCCACAGCGCGCCCACGAGGAGAAGGGTGACGAGCACCGGGCCCCGGGGGGAGGCGGGATTCCGTTCGGTCGTGCGCATGGGAGCTTCCTCGGGTATGGGAGAGCCGGGAATCGGCGCGCCCGGCTTGGATGTCATTCTTTGTCGCCGCACCTCGGGCCGTCAACAAGCGAGAGGATGGGCCGAGCGAAGCGGTCCCGCGCGGAAGCCTCGGCGTTCGAGTGCCGGGGGGAGTTGGCCACGGGCCGCTCCGGTCCGCGCGGTCAGCGCGCCTCCATCCTCCAGAAGGCGATGCCGCCCGCCTGCTGTCCGACCTCGACATCGCCCACGCGGGAGAAGTCGGAGAGGTCGAACACGTCCACCTTGCCCGGCTCGGCGCCCACCCCCTCCGAGCTGACGAACGCGTAGCGCGAGTCCGGAGAGACCTCCACCCCGTGCGTGACCGTGGTCGTGGTGGGGAGGCGCGCGAGGCTTTCGCCGGTGCGCAGGTCGAAGAACTCCACCCCGGCTCCCTGCTTCAGCGTCGCCACCAGCAGACGCCCATCGGGCGTGATCGCCAAGTTGTACGGGCCCGTGCCGGCCTCGAACACGCGGGCCAGCTCCCACCTCTCGCGGTCCAGGTGTAGGATTCGATGCCCCGCGTTGCAGGCGACGTAGAGGCTGAGCCCGTCGGGCGAGGGCTGCACCCAGGTCGGCGAGCACTGGGAGCCCGCCATCGCGCCGCCGGACATCGCGCCCATGCCGCCCGCCATGCCCCGGGCATCGAGCGGCCCCTCGCGCCCGGGCGCCACCGAGAACCGGCGCGCCACCTCGAACGTGCGCGTGTCGATCTCCACCACCTGGTCGTCCATCATGCAGTTGGAGTAGAGAAAGAGCCCGTCCGGAGCCATGCGCGCGCCGTGGGGCATGGTGCAGGTCTCGATCTGCTCCACCTCGACCAAGTCGGGGGTGTAGACCACCGAGACGGTGGAGGGCACGTGCTCGCCGTGCAGGTTGAAGTTGACCACGAAGGCGTAGAGCCCGTCGGGGGTGAGGTCGATGGTCGCGGGGAAGTAGCCCAGCAGGATGGGGTCCGCGACAACCGTGTCGACGCCCGCCTCGAACTTCCACAGCTTCCCGTCCGGAACGCCGTGTCCGGTGGTCATGTACAGGTGGCGACCGTCGGGGGAAACGCGCAGCCCGTGGGGTCCCTCGGTCTCGGTGGGGATTTCGCCCACGAGGGTGGTCTGCTCGAGATGGAGCGCGCCGTCAAAACGAATCCGGTGGATCAGATCGGCCGACTCCGCGCCAACGTAGAGCCAGTAGACCGCCTCCGGATCGGCTACGCGCGCCATCGGGTCACGGTTCGCGGGCGTTCCGGTTCCCGACCCGGACACACACCCCAGGGCGACCGGCAGCAGCGCCACCGCGCCGGCACGTGGAATCGTCAGCATCCGCTCTCTCCTTGTCGCGAGGGTGGTCCCGGGCACGCCCCCGACGACAACCGCGTCGCCCGCGAGGTGGTGCGTCGACACCACCCGGTCACGCTTCCGAGCCCTCGGGCAGCTCCCCCAGATTGCGCCTCAAGAGGGCGTCCGGATCCGGGTCCCGTCCCATGAAGGCGCGGAACATCTCCTCGGGCTCGCGCCCGTCGCCCCGCGCCAGAATCGCGTCCATGAAGGCCGCGCCGGCCTCCCGCGAGAGGATCCCCTCCGCGCGGAAGCGCCCGAAGGCGTCCGCCTCCAACACCTCGGACCACAGGTAGCTGTAGTAGGCCGAGCCGTAGCCACCGGAAAACAAGTGGCTGAACGTGGTGAGGATGTGGCTCCCGGCAAACGTCTCGTCGAGGGCGAACGGCCGCATCACGTCCTCCGCGTACGACATCAACTCCCGCCCGCCATCGTACTCGCGATGCAACTTCAAGTCGAGGGTCGCGAATCCCAGCTGCCTCATTTGCGCCTGGCCGCCCATGAACCGGCGCGCCGCCAGCATGCGCCGCAACAGGTCGTCCGGCAAGGGCTCGCCCGTCTCGTGGTGTCCCGAGAAGATGGCGAGCGCCTCACGCTCCCACGTCCAGTTCTCCATGATCTGGGACGGCACCTCCACCCAATCCCAGGGCACGTGCATCCCCGACCGGGAGGGCAGCGGCACCCGCGATGCGCAGTGGTGCAGGAGATGACCGAATTCGTGGAAGACGGTCTGGACGCTCCGGTGCGTGAGCAGGGCCTGTTCGCCGGGGGCGGGCGGGGCGAAGTTGCCCGCCATCATGCCGGTGTGCGGCACGAACCCCCCGTCCGGGCGCGGACCCCCCGTGGCCAGGGTCGCCATCCACGCCCCCTGCCGCTTGCCGCTGCGCGGAAACCAGTCGGTGTGGAAGGATCCGAGGTGGGTGCCGTCCTCGCCAATCAGACGGTAGGAACGCACGTCCTCGTGCCACACGTCGCCGGCCGGCGCCTCTTCGACCCGGACGCCGAACACGCGCCGCGCGATCTCGAACAGGCCGTCCAGGACCCGGTCGAGGGGGAACCAGGGACGCGTGGCCTCGTCGTCGAAGTGGAAGCGCTCGCGCCGCAGCGCCTCGGCCACATAGGCCAGATCCCAAGGCCTGAGGGGCTCGATGCCCATGCGCGCCGCCTTCTCCCGCACGAGGGCCAGATCGCGCTCCCAATACGGACGGGTGCGCTCCCGGAGGTCGCGGACGAACTCGAACGCGCGCTTTCCCCCGCCCGCCATGGCGTCGTCCAGACGATAGTCGGAGAAGTCGCGGTACCCGAGCAGGCCGGCGAGCTCGCGCCTCAGCTCCAGAATGCGCGCGATGGTCGGGCGGTTGTCCAGCTCCCCGTCCCTGCACCGACCCACGTACGCCTCGTGCAGCCGTCGGCGCAACGCGCGGTCGTGGGCGTGTTTGAGGACGGGCTCGAAGGACGGGAAGTCCAGCGTCAACAGCCAGCCCTCCAGGTCGTTCGCCCGAGCCTTGCGACCGGCGAGCTCCAGGGCCGCGTCGGGAATGCCCTCCAGTCGGTCGCGCTCGTCCTCGGGGATGTGCAGCCGAAACGCCTCGGTGGCGTCGAGGACGTTCTCCGAGAAGCGCCGCTCCAGGCGCGCCAACTCCACGTGGATGTCGCGCACGCGTCCGCGGTCCTCCTCGCCCAGATCGGCCCCGGAGGACCGAAACCGGTGCAGCATCCTGTCGAGGTTGCGACGGCGCAGCGGGTCGAGTCCCTCGGCCTCGGGAGTGGCCGCGAAGGCCCGAACGGCCATCCACAGGCCCGGGTGCAACGGAAGCCGGGACCAGAATTCGGCGATCTCGGGCAGAACCGCGTTGTAGGCGGCCCTCAGCTCCGCCGTCTCCGCGACGGCGAGCAGCACGGTGATGGGCGCGAGCGCCTCCTCCACCTCCTGCACGATGTCGTCGAGGCGTTGGATGGTGTTTTCGTAGGTCGCCGGCGGCCCCCCGGGCGCGGCGAGGTCCTCGATCGCGGCCTGCGCGCGCTCCAAAGCCGCGCGCACGGTCGAACCCAGACCCGACGCGGTGATGCCCGCGAAGGGTCGGGGCGAGCCGTTGGAAGTCGAGGAC
Source organism: Longimicrobiales bacterium (assembly GCA_965221265.1). GTDB lineage: Bacteria > Gemmatimonadota > Gemmatimonadetes > Longimicrobiales > Gaopeijiaceae > BD2-11. The sequence goes on from OZ244873.1 coordinate 3,012,457, forward strand.
CCGTCGAGCGTGGCCGGAACTGGCCACCGCGCGCTGGAGTGGCCTTGGACGGTGGCGGGCATGCCCGGACTCCGTCCCTCGGAAGCGTCGCGGGGGAGGTCGGCCACGTCGATGACCCGCCCGCTCCCTCGCCAGCGGGCCAGGGTCTCCTCCTCGGCCTCGAGCCCCAGACCCCACATGGCGTCCCGGATGGCGGTGACCCGGTGGCCGCGGGCCTGGAGGCCGTCGATCGCCTGGGTCACGCACACGTCGCGCGCGACTCCGGCCACGAAGAACTCGACGGGTCCGAGCGCGCGCGCCACCATGTCGACGAAGAGGTCGGCCGCCCGATTGCCCTCGAAGACGTCAAAGCGGTTCTTGCGGATCAGCACCGGCCGGGGCCGCCGGCGCCAGCGCTCCATCAGCGCGCGGACCTCGGTCGGCGTCGCGCGCACCCGCAACACGAGGGGGTCGGAGGGGGCGAGGGACGGAATGATCTCGGCGCCGGAGCGCTCCGCGGCATCCTCCGAGCGACCCATGCAGTGGGGGGGGTAGGTGCCCTTGGCCGGATCCGGGTTGGCAACGTCGATCTCCGCGTCGTCGTAGCCATGCCAGTCGCCGGTGTACACCACCAGGCCGGCGTGGGCGCGCATCCACTCGACCGCCTCGACCAGCCGCGGTTCGGCCATGGCGGCGCCGGGATCGCGGTCGTCGAACAAGTCGCGCACGTAGAGTCGTCCATCCGGCTCCATGAAGTCGCGCTGCGCGTCCACCACCCACCCAATGCGTGTCATGCCGATCCTCCCTCGCGAGCGATCCGTCGGCGTCGACCCGAAGCTCGGCGTCCCTCCTCGCCCGAGCGCGTCACGTCACGCGCTCGAGCGACGGGTTGGGTCGATACCGCCGCCCCGCCTTGGCGACCCCCTTCCCCTCCACCTCGACGATGTCGGCCGTGAAGTTGACGTGGTCGCGGATCAGGGACGAGCCCACCCCGAACGCGTCCACCGGAACCTCCATCTCCCGAAAGCGCCGGATCCTCGCGCCGTCGAACCCACCCGACGCGACGATGCGGACGTGGCCGAACCCGTTTCGGTCGAGGGCGTCGCGCACCTTGCGCACGAGCAGGGGGTTGACGCCCGTGAGCCCACGCCCACTCTCCCCGCCCCCCTCCGCCGCCGCCTCCACCGCGAGCGACCGGTCCACCATGTTCTCGGCGGTGTCGAGCCGGACCGCGTACAACTTGTCGCCCAGCGCCCGGGCGACCCGCACCGCCGTGCCCGCCGAGTCGTTGTCGAAGTCCACCAACGAAACGACGCGCACCGAGTCGGGCACGCGTCGGGCGAGCGCCCGCGTGGCGGCGACGGTGTCCCCCGAGTAGGCCGCGATGAGCGCGTGCGGCAGCGTCCCCTGCCCCGCGCCGCCCCACCACGCCCCCTGCGCGTCGGTGGAGACGCCGGCCGCTCCGGCCACGCGGGCCGCCCAGCCGTCGGCCATTTGCACCGCCCAGTGGTCGTGGCGCGCCGCGAAGTACAACACCGGCAGCGGCCCCGCCGCCTCGACCGCCCTGCGGGTGCCGGTGGCGATCCGGGTGCCCCGGGCGAGCGCGCCCAGGTAGAGGGTCTCCAAGTGCGCGAAGGCCGGGTACGGCCCGCGAACGTGCATCACGGTCTCGAGCGGCGCCACCCGATCCCCATCGCGCAGCGCCCGCACGTCCAGGTCCTCCCACCGGTACCCGTCCGCCAGGCACAGTCTGAGCATCGCGACCGCCTCGTCCGCGCCCGCCAGCAGCACATCCTTCTTCTGAAAGACCTGCATGGTCACCGGGGGCGCGCGCCCTTCCGCCTCCAGCACCTGGCGGGTCCAATTGAAGTACTGGTCCGTGTAGTGGCCCGCGCGCATCGCGGCCACGGGCAGGCCGAAGACCTCGGGAGCAAGCCGCTCCCCGCGGCGCGGCGAAGGAGGGGCTCGCGAATCGGACGGGGTGCGCCCTGGACCACTCATGCCCGAAAGTTAGACGCGCGCTCGCCAAATGGAAGGAGGCGCCTCCGTCCACCGCGGATTGCACCCCACCGTCCAAACCGCGATCATCGGTACGATGACCATTCTGATCGTGACTCTGGTCGCCACGCTCGCCATCTCGGGACTCTGCTCGGTTCTGGAGGCGGTGCTCCTCTCCATCGACACGAGCTTCGTCGAGGTGAGGCGCGCGGAGGGACGGCGCTCCGGCCAGCTCCTCCATCGAATGAAGAGCCGGATCGACGAGCCGATCGCGGCCATCCTCACGCTGAACACCGTCGCCCACACCGCGGGCGCGGCCTTTGCCGGCTCGCTCGCCTTCGAGCTCTTCGGCAGTGCCTGGGTCGCGCTCTTCTCGGGGGTGTTCACCTTCGCCGTTCTGGTCTTTTCGGAGATTATTCCCAAGACCGTCGGCGCCCGCTTCTGCAAGCAGCTCGCCACGCCGACCGCCTATGTGTTGAGGGCGCTGACGTTCACCATGACACCCCTGCTGGTGCCCCTGTCGTGGCTGCAGCGGCTGGTGCAGGGATCGGGGAACCGTCCCGGAATCAGCCGCGAGGAGATCGAGGTGATGGCCGAGATGGCGCGGACCACCGGCACGATTGAGGAGGACGAGTGGCGGGTGGTGTCGAACGTGATGCGTCTGGGGGAGGTGCCGGTGGGCGAAGTGATGACGCCCCGCACCGACATCGTCGCCATCGAGGCGGACGCGACGGTGCGGGCGGCCAAGCAGGTCATGCTCGACCACGGCCACCTGCGGCTTCCGGTTCACGCGGGCAGCCTCGACGAGGTCGTGGGCGTGCTTGTGGCCCGCGATCTGTGGCGGGCGGACCAGGAGGGCGCGACCGGGATTCGCGACCTTCCCCGCGCGCCCATCTTCGCCCCCGTGTCCCGACCGGTTCGGGAACTCATCCCGGAGCTTCGCGACAAGGGCGCCAAGATGGTGATCGTGCTCGACGAATTCGGCGGCACGGCCGGGCTGGCGACCTTCGAGGATCTCATCGAGGAGATCGTGGGCGAGATCCGCGACGAGCACGAGGCCCACGAGCCCACCGACTTCCAGCGCCTGCCGGGCGGCGACGTGCGCGTCTGGGGAGGCGTCTCGGTGCGGGAAGCCAACCAGCGCCTCAAGCTGGGGCTCCCCATCGACCGGTTCGACACCGTCGGCGGGTTCGTCTTCGGGAGTCTGCGCCGGATTCCGCGCGAGGGCGACGAGGTGGAGGTGGAGGGCGGAAGGCTCCGCGTCCTGCGCATGGCCGGACGCCGCGTCGAATTCGTCGCGTACGTCCGGGACGGGGCGGCAACCCACCCGGGCGCCCCATGATGACCGACGTTCGCCGAACCTTTGTTGACAGGCTCGGGAGCCGCTGATAACGTGCCTCGTGCTGAACATGGTTGAACCGCTCAGGATCGCCCCATGAGGGCCAACGTCCCCGGGCGGAGGTTGCTCCGGCCAGGACCCGGACGTAGTGTCTCCGGGAACTTGGCCGTCTCTTTTTTTGGGGGCTCGCGACACCCGCGAAGCGCTCGTGCGTCCGCGTCGCCGCGGACCTCCCATTGGCCCAGCCGGAATCCGGGGACCCGCTGCCGGCGGCCCGGACCCTCTCCCCAAAGCGGAGCGTGAAACATGGACCGCAACGAGTACCTGTACGCAGCGGAGGAATGCCGAGACGAGATGGAGGCCTACATCGATGAGATGGACAGCCGGAACGGGCTGTCGCTCACGAGCGCCGACGACGTCATGAAGTACATCAAGGAGCATGACGTGAGCTCGGTCCGCCTCTGGTTCTCCGACATCCTGGGCTTTCTCAAGTCCTTCTCGATCACGCCCAAGGAGCTCGCGGGCGCCTTCGAGGAGGGCATGGGATTCGACGGCTCCTCCATTCAGGGCTACAAGCGGATTCAGGAAAGCGACATGATCGCCTTTCCGGTTCCGGAGACCGCCCAGGTGCTGCCCTTCCGCTCCGGCGGCGCGCGGTCGATGCGCATGTTCGCCCAGATCCGCAACCCCGACGGCTCGGCGTACGACGGGGATCCCCGCAACATCCTGATCCGCACCCTCGGTCGGCTGGACGACCACGGATGCACCAACATGTACGTCGGACCGGAGGCGGAGTACTTCTACTTCAAGCACGAGCGCGGCACGGAGCTCCTCGACGACGCCGGGTACTTCGACATCAACCCGGTGGACATCGGCGACGACATCCGCGAGGTCACGGTGTGCGCGCTCGAGGCGATGGGCATCCTCATCGAGTACCACCACCACGAGGTCGGGCCCTCGCAGCACGAGATCGACATCCGCTATCAGGACGCCCTCTCGATGGCGGACGGCCTCCAGACCTACAAGTACCTGGTCAAGGAGATCGCGCGCCGCTGCGGAGCGTTCGCGACCTTCATGCCCAAGCCACTCGCGGGAGAGAACGGCAGCGGCATGCATACCCACCTTTCGCTCTTCAACGGCGGCCAGAACCAATTCTACGACCATGCCGACGAACACCATCTGAGCGCGATGGCCAAGCAGTTCATCGCCGGCGTGTTGAAGCACGCGCGCGAGATGGCCCTGGTCACCAACCCGACCCACAACTCCTATCGTCGCCTGGTGCCCGGTTACGAGGCGCCGGTGTACATCGCCTGGGCCGAGCGGAACCGTTCGGCGGCCATTCGCATCCCGATGTACAAGCCGGGCAAGGAGGTCGCCACGCGCATCGAGCTGCGCTTCCCCGACCCCACCTGCAACCCATATCTGACCTTCGCGGTCATGCTCGCCGCCGGGCTCGACGGGGTTGAGAACGCGCTGGAGTGCCCGGATCCGGTGACGGTGGACATCTACCACCTTTCGGCCAAGTGGCGGGAACAGATGGGAATCGACGCGCTGCCGCACGATCTGTTCGAAGCGGCCCGCATTGGTCAGTTCAGCGACTTCCTGAAGAACGCCCTGGGCGAGGACGTGCACCGCAAGCTCATCGAGACCAAGCTGGAGGAGGCGGACCTCTTCCGTCTGCACGTGTCGCAGCTCGACCTCAAGAAGCACTTGGTGCTGTAGGGGCCAGCCGGGATCGGGAAGAAAGTCCCAACCGGAAAAACGGACCCCCGGAGGACCCTACGAGCCTCCGGGGGTCGTTTCCGTGGTGGGCGAGGCGTCGTCCGACCGGGCCGCCGGATCCGGTTCCGCGGAGCCCGACTCCTCGGCGCCGGGGGCCGTCTCGCGGGCGCGGGCGCGCTCCTCTCGCCAGAAGGTGATCCCCAGCAGGACCGCGCCGCAGGTGATGGCGGAATCGGCCACGTTGAAGATCGGCCAGTGCATGAAGCCCAGGTTGATGGGCCCAATGAAGTCGACCACGCCCCGGTCCCAGCGCACCCGATCCACCAAGTTGCCGAGCGCGCCGGAGAGGATGAGGGCAATGGCCAGCACCTTCACCCGGTCGCCGCTCTCGCTCTGGGCGAAAAGCACGGCGAGCAGCGCCATGGCTAGGATGGTCACGGGAATGAAGAACCAGCGCGGATCGTCGCCGATGGAGATGCCGAAGGCGGCGCCCCGGTTGAAGGCGAGCGTGAGCGGGATCAACCCGTCCAGGATCTCCATGCGGCGTCCGCCGCCCAGCGCGCCCAGCGCCCAACGCTTGGTGACGACGTCCAGCAGGAGAACCACCGGAAGGATGGCGGCGAGAAGGCGGAGTTTGCTGTTCACGTTCCCTGACGTGGTGGGGATGGAGGCGGCGGGAGTCGAACCCGCGTCCGCGAGTGGGTCCTGCGAAGCTTCTACGTGCGTGGGCCGCTGTTGGACTTCATCGGGTGAGCGGCCAGCGACCCGCCGCATCCCCGACTAGCCGTCCGAGATCTCGCCCGCGGCGCGACGGCGTCACCGCGGACCAGCCCAACTTGTCGACGCCTCGCGGGCCTGCCTTGGGCGGGCGGGCCAGGAGACGGGCTGTGAGAAAACTCAGGCAGCCAGTGCCAGTTGATCGTTGGCAGTTGTGTTGATTCCGGGGGTTTTTCGAGGCGCCCGGACCTCGGCACGCTACCTCGCGTTCACCAAACACGTCGAAGCCGTTACGCCCCCGTACGGTCCGGTGTGGACGGCTTGCCCGTCCGTTTCCTGGTTCTCCTCGTGAAGTGTGGTCGCCGATTCGCCGGCGTCCGCCGCGCTCAGGCGGCGCTCGCCAGCTCGCGTTCAAGATAGCACTCCAACACCTCTCGTGTTTCCTCAAGGGTGGTCAGACTGAAGAGCCGGGTGCGGAGCCGGCGCCCGTTGGGGAGCCCTTTGGTGTACCAGCCCAGGTGTTTGCGGAACTCGATGACGGCCTTGGTGTGATCGCTCTCGAAGTCGACCGCGTTGCGCGCATGCTCAAGGCAGATGGCCAAGCGCTCGGCGGCGTTCGGCGTCGGGGGCACGCGCTCGCCGTCGAGCGCGGCGCGGGCCCCCGCGAACACCCAGGGGCTGCCGTGGGAGGCGCGCGCGATCATCACCCCGGCGCACCCGGTTTCCTCGCGCATGCGGCGGGCGTCCTCCCCGGTCTTGATGTCGCCGTTGCCCACGACGGGAATGTCCAGCGCGTCGACCAGGGCCGCGATCTCGTGCCAGCGCGCGTGGCCGGAATACATGTCCGCCCGCGTGCGGGGATGGAGGGTGACCACGGCCGCGCCCGCGTCCTGACAGCGCAGACCAATGGTGACCGGATCGCGCGTCGCCTCGTCGAAACCGCTTCGGATCTTGGTCGTGACCGGCAGCGGCGTCGCGCGCGCCACAGCGCGCACGATGCGCTCCACCAGCGCCAGGTCCCGCAGGCACCCGGAACCGCCGTTGCGCTTCACCACCTTCTTCACCGGACACCCGAAGTTGATGTCGATGAAGTCGGGGTGGTACACGTCCGACACGAGCGCGGCCGCCTCCGCCATGCCTTCGGGGCGGGCGCCGAAGATCTGCACGCCGATGGGCCGCTCCTCCTCCTCGAAGCGCAGGTAGGCGCGGGTTCGCTCGCTCCCGTGGCAGATGCCCTCGGCGCTCACGAACTCGGTGACCACCACGTCCGCACCGAAGCGACGGCACAGGCGGCGGAAGGGCGACTCGCTCACCCCGGCCTGCGGGGCGAGGAAGAGGGGGACGTGGCCGCTCGGGGCGTCGGCCAGGTAGGGGAATCTCATGGATGCAAGATAGCACACTTCGGCGCGCGCCGGCGCACTGCGGGCTCATGTCGAACTGGCGGGCACTCGCCGCGGGCCGCCTTGCGGAACCGGAACCCGACGCGGATAATGTCGCATCCGATGCCGGCTCCGCCGATGAACGGTGGTCTCCGGCGCGCGATCCGTCGAGACACCTCCGGGAGAAGCCATGCACGCTCGTTCGCGCCGCACGGGCGCCCTCGCCCTTCGAAGCCGGGTCGGCCGCGCCGGCGCGCTGGTTGGCCTGTCCGCCGTGGTCCTCCTCCTCGCCCCCTCGCCCGCGCGGGCACTCGCGCAGGAGGCCGCCTCGGAGGTGACGTTCGTCCTCAACACCTTCTCGTTCCTGATCTGGGGCGCGCTGGTGATGTGGATGTGCGCCGGCTTCACCATGCTGGAATCCGGCTCCGTGCGTTCCAAGAACGCATCCATGATCTGCCTCAAGAACATCGGCATCTACGCGATCGCCGGGCTCACCTACTACTTCATCGGCTACGGCTTGATGTACGTCGACGTCGGGAGCGTCATCGGTTCGCTCAGCCTCTTCCACGGTCCGTCGGCCGACGAGGTCGCGCTGCTCGGAGGGGATGAGGGCGCGCTGGCCGCCGTGGTCGAGAACGGTCACGCGGACACCTCGAACTGGTTCTTCCAGATGGTGTTCGTGGCGACCACGGCCTCGATCGTGTCCGGGGCGCTGGCGGAGCGGGTCAACATGTGGGCCTTCCTGGTCTTCACCGCGGTTCTGACGGCCTTCATCTACCCGGTCGTGGGTTCCTGGCATTGGGGCGAAGGTTGGCTTGCCCGGACGGGCTTCCAAGACTTCGCCGGGTCCACCGTGGTGCATTCCACGGGTGGATGGGCCGCGTTGGCGGGCGCGCTCGTGGTGGGCCCGCGCTGGGGCAAGTTCCGCAAGGACGGCTCGGTCAAGCCGACACCGCCCTCCAACATCCCGGCGGTCACCCTGGGCGTGTTCATCCTCTGGCTGGGCTGGTTCGGCTTCAACGGCGGGTCGCAGCTCGCCCTCGACGGCGCGGTCAACGCCCTCGCCATGAGCAACATCATGGTCAACACCAACCTGGCGGCCGCCGCCGGCGTGGTGACCGCGCTCATCGTCTCGCGGCCCATCCTCGGCCGGATCGATCTCTTCGCCGGCCTGAACGGCGCGCTGGCCGGACTGGTGGCCATCACGGCCGGGCCGGACATCGTGGATGCCCGCTGGGCGGTGCTGATCGGCGCCGTCGGCGCGGTCGTGTGCACCATGGGCCTCAAGTTCCTGGAACGACGCCGCATAGACGACGTGGTCGGCGCCGTTCCCGCGCACCTCTTCGCGGGGATCTGGGGCACGTTGGCAACCTCCATCGCGGCGGGCGCCAACCTGGGCACACAGCTGCTCGGCGTCGTGGCTGTGGGCGCGTTCGTGTTCACGGTGTCCTTCGTGTTGTGGACGATCCTCGAGAAGACCATCGGCGTCCGCGTGTCCCGCACGGTGGAGGAGATGGGGCAGGACGCGGCCGAGCTGGGCCTGGAAGCCTATCCCGAGTTCGTGCTCATGGTGGATCCCGACGAGGGCGGAGACTACCGCGATCCCTGAGCCGGGAGCATCACGAGCCTTGACCACCTCCTCGCACGCGTCCTCCGACGGCACCCACCCGGACACGCCCCGGCCCGAACCGGCCGGATCGGGCGCGTTCGCGCGCTACGAGCTGGACGGCCGCTTCTTCGACGAGATGTTCCGCGGGGACGGAACCCTCCGCCCCGTCTCGCGGCGGCTGGGCACAGCGCTTTCCACCACGTCGCCCGAGGAGTTGGCGCAGTTGCAGGAGGGCGTCGCGCGTCGCTTCGTCCAGGAGGGCATCACCTTCACCGTCATCGGCGCGGACCAGGCGTCCGAGCAGATCATCCCCATCGATTGCGTGCCGCGTCTCCTCACGGCGGAGGAATGGGACCACATCGACCGGGGGCTCACGCAGCGCCTCACCGCGCTCAACCTCTTCCTGCGCGACATCTACCACGAAGGCAAGTCGCTGCGGGACGGGATCGTGCCTCCCGACCTCGTGCTGGGGTGCCCGCAGTATCGGGTCGAGATGCGGGGCCTGCGGGTTCCCCACAACATCTACGTCTCCGTGTGCGGCACGGACGTGGTGCGCACCCACGACGGCTTCGCCGTGCTCGAGGACAATCTGCGGGTCCCCTCCGGGGTCTCGTACATGCTGGCCTGTCGCGCCGCCATGAAGCAGGCGTTCCCCACCCTGTACCGGGCGCACAGGGTGCGCGAGATCGCGCGCTATCCGGAACGACTCCACAACACCCTCGCCTCGCTGGCCACCGGGGCCGGCGTCCCCCGGGTGGCCGTGCTCAGCCCGGGCCGCTACAACTCCGCGTACTACGAGCACGCCTTCCTGGCCGGAGAAATGGGGGCCGAGCTGGTGGAGGGGCGCGACCTGGTGGTGCACGACGGCATCGTGTACGCGCGCACGGTCTCCGGGCTGAGGCGCATCGACGTCATCTACCGGCGCGTGGACGACGACTTCCTGGACCCGGTCACCTTCCGCTCCGACTCCGTCCTCGGCGTGCCCGGCCTCTTCCACGCCTACCGGGCGGGCAAGGTGGTGATCGCCAACGCGCCCGGCACCGGCGTCGCCGACGACAAGGCGGTGTACGCGTACGTGCCGGACATCATCCGCTACTTCCTCGACGAGGAGCCGATTCTGGCCAACGTCGACACGCACCTGTGCCGCACCCGCGAGGGGCTGGCCCACACTCTGGACAACTTGGAGAACCTGGTCGTGAAGGAGGTGGGAGGATCCGGCGGATACGGCATGCTCGTGGGTCCGCACGCCACCGCCGACGAGCGAAGGAGGTTCGCGGCGCGTCTGCGCAGCCACCCGGACAACTTCATTTCGCAGCCGGTCCTCAACCTGTCGCGGGCGATGTGCTTCGTGGAGGGCAACCTGGAACCGCGCCACGTGGATGTCCGGCCCTTCGTGCTGCGGGGCCGCTCCGACACGTGGATCGCGCCCGGGGGGCTCTGCCGGGTGGCGCTCCGCAGGGGTGGGTTGGTGGTCAACTCCAGCCAGGGCGGGGGTTGCAAGGATCTCTGGGTGCTGCGCAAGAGCGAGGTGCGGGACTGATGCTCGCCCGAGCGGCGGCGGAGTCCTACTGGATGGGGCGCTACCTAGAGCGCGCCGAACACACCGCCCGCCTGCTCGAGTACCAGCTCGGGCGCCTCGTCGACACGCCCGCCGACGAGCTCGCGCTGGGCTGGAGGGTGGTCTACGGCGCGCTGGGACAGTCGGCGCCGGTGGCCCCCACGGTCGCCGACGAGGCCGAAGCCTTCCTGCTCGCCGACGCCTACACGCTCGCCGCTAGCCTGGTGGAGGACACCACCAACCCGGACTCCATGATCCGTTGCTGGACCTTGGCGCGCGACAACGCCAAACAGCTCAGACCCTGGCTTCCGGTTCAGGTCTGGACCTGTCTCAACGAGGGGTTCTTCCACCTGCGGGACCGCGACTTCCCGGCCGCCTGGGCGGAAGGCCCCGCCGCGCTCGCGGGCCAGGCGATCAACCATCTGCGGCTGCTGGCGGGCGTGGTGGACGCGCGCATGCCCCGGGACGACGCATGGCGGTTTCTGGAGCTGGGCCGATTCGTCGAGCGCCTTCACCACCAGGCGGTTCTGCTGGACGCCTGGGACGAGGTGGGCCAACAACCGCCCGGCGAAGCGCCCTCGCTGTCCTGGGCGGGGCTCCTGCGGGTGTGCGCCGCCCATGAGCTCTACTGCCGCACCCATTCCATGGTGATCCACCGGGACCGGGCGCTGACGTTTCTGATCCGCAACCCGGAGCTGCCCCGGTCGCTCTGCTTCGCGGTGCGTCGCATCCGGCGTCTGCTCGCCGACATCGACCCGTGGGGCGCGCGCCATCCACTGGCGGCTCCCCACCGCATGGCGCTGCGGCTGTCCGCGGCCGTGGAGGCGGACCCGGGCGACGAGGCGGAGGACTCGGGGGGGCGCGGCGTCCTGGACGCGCTGATGCGGGACGGCCGAGCGCTGCACGGCATCTGCGTGGCGACCTACTTCGACTACCCGGTGGAGGCCGGTCTACCATCGTGAGCGCGCGCTTCTCCATTCGGCACGAGCTGGAGTTCCGCTACGACGCTCCGGTGAGCGGATCGGTCATGACCCTCTTCCTCTCACCGGTTCAGGATCGCCACCAGCAACTGCGCCGCTTCTCGATCAACACGGAACCCGGGGGAACGACGTTCGAGTTCCGGGGACCGTTCGCGAACCGAGGACATTTCCTCGACCGGCCCGGTACCCTCCGAACCCTCCGGATCATCGCCCGCTCCAGCGTCGAGGTTTTCCCGCCCGACGCGGTTCCCGGTCGCCTGGGACCCGATTCCTGGAAGGCGCTGGCATCCGCCATCCGGACGCCCGAACAGTGGTTGATGGTGCAGCCGAGCCACTTCGCGCGGCCGTCGTCCGCCGCTCTGGAGCGGTTCCTCGCGGCGCGCGGCATCGAGAGGGGCGACGATGTGGCGGAGAGCATCCGGAACCTGGTTTCGCACCTCCACCAGGCATTCGAGTTCGCGCCCGGCGCCACGGCGGCCGACTCGCCCATCGAACACGTTCTCGAGACCGGACGCGGCGTGTGTCAGGACTACGCCCACGTCGCCATATCGGTCCTGCGGGGCTGGGGCGTGCCCACCCGGTACGTCTCGGGGTACCTCGGGCCCGACGGCGACTTGGTCTCCACCCACGAGAGCCACGCCTGGGTGGAGTGCTGGTTGCCGGAGTGGGGATGGCGAGGTTTTGATCCCGCCAACGACTGCGATTGCGACGAACGTCACGTGCGCGTCGCCGTGGGCCGCGATTACGCGGATGTTCCGCCCGTGCGGGGCGTGTTTCACGGATCGGCCAACTCCACTCTCGGCGCGCGCGTCGAAGTCGTCCGGGACGAGTAGGGGAAGGTCGGGGCGCGAGGCGATCCTGCCCGGCGCCACGTCGCTCCCCGTGCTCGGGCGGATTCATCCACCGACGGGATTCATCCACCGACTGGAGGAGGAAGTGATGGCAACCCGCGCACGCATCCCCGCGTCCACGCTCGCCTTCGCGCTGGCGCTCGCCGTGGCGAGTCCCGTTCACGGCCAGTCCGCTTCCATCGGCGCCGACGTCGTGAGCCGGTACGTTTGGCGCGGCACCGACTTCGGCGAGTCAATGTCGGTTCAGCCCGCGCTCACGCTCGGTTTCGGCGGCTTGGAGGTGGGCGCCTGGGGCTCGTATTCCATCTCCGCCTCCGGCGCCGGCGCCAACGAGAACGACATTTGGGCCACGTACACCATCGTGGCCGCGAACGGCGCCTCGTTCTCGTTCGGCTTCACCGACTACTACTTCCCGGGTCCGGGGACCGACGGCTTCTTCGTCACCGACGCCCACACGCTCGAATTGTCGGCCGCCTTCACCGGGCCGGAGAGCTTTCCGATCTCGCTCTTCGCCGGGAGGATGTCGCGGAACGACCCGGACCATTCCCTGTACTTGGAGGCCAGCGTTCCCGTGGCCGCGTTCGAGGACGTCGACCTGGGCCTGACGGCCGGGATGGTCGCCGGCAAGAGCGACTTCTACGGAACCGATGGGACCGCGTTCGTGAATCTGGGCGTTTCGGCCGGGAAGGATCTGGTGATCACCGACGACTTCGCGGTGCCGGTGAGCGTCTCGTACATCGTCAACGCGAACCGTCCCGACGACACCCTGGGCCAGGCGGATCCCGACCGGGCGTTCATCGTCGTTCAGTTCAGTTTGTCGCCGTAGCCGAGGCGAGACGCGGCCGGCGCGGCGAGACGCGCGGAAGGTGGAGCACACGGACGCCAAGTGACCAAGCGAAAGAAGATTGCGGGCATCGTGCTCGCGGCCGGCTCCTCGACCCGGATGGGTCGCAACAAGCTCTTGTTTCGGGTGGCGGACGAGTCCCTGATCCGGCGCGCCGTGCGGATCTCCACGGAGGCCGGCTTGGATCCGGTGGTGGTGGTCACCGGGCACGCGCGCGCGCGCATCGAGCGGGAGATCGCGGACTTGGACTGCACGCCCGTGTTCAACGCCGACCACGCCGCCGGCATCCAGACGTCGGCGGCCTCGGGTGTCGCCGCGGTCGCCGGGGCGTGCGACGCCGCCGTGGTCACGCTCGCGGACATGCCGTTCGTGACCGCCCGCATGTTGCGCGCGCTGGTGGAACGATACACCCGGAAGGCGCCTCCGCTGGTGGTGTCGCGGTACGGCGGCGAGGTGAACGCGCCGCCCATGCTGTACGACCAGGCGCTCTTCGACGAGTTGACCCAAATGCGCGCGGGGTGTGGCCGGGAGGTGGTGCGCCGCCACCGCGACCGGGCGGTGCGGGTCGACTGGCCGGCGGCCCGGTTGCGCGACCTCGACCGTCCGGGCGACTACGAGGCCGTGGCCGAGGAGCTCGCGCGGGCCGCTGCGGATCCCGGCGGCGACCCCTCCGGCGAAGGCCGTTGACCGGCGACCCGCTCAGCCTGGCACCCCCGGAGACACACCCCCATGAAGATCCAGGACGGCTTTACCATCGACGCGCCCGCGGCCGACGTGTGGGCGCTGCTCTCGGACCCCGAGCGGGTCGCCACGCTTCTCCCCGGAGCGAAGATGGGAGACCGCGTCGAGGACGACACGTACTCGGGCGGGATGTCCGTCAAGGTCGGCCCACTCGCGGTGTCGTACGACGGAACGGTGTCCTTCCGGTTCGACGAGAGCGGACGATCCGTGGAGGTGCGCGCGCGCGGCCGGGGCAAGCGGGGCATGGGGACCGCCGACATGACCATGACCAGCCGGGTGATCGCCCGGGGCGACGCGCGCACCGAGGTGACGATCGATTCCGACGTGGTGGTGACCGGGATTCTGGCCCAGATGGGACGCGGCATGATTCAGGTGGTGTCGAAGAAGATGCTTGAGGACTTCGTGGCGAACCTGACCCGGGCGCTCGCCCACGGGCGGAGTGGGCAGGGCTGAGACGGGCGGCACCGACCAGATCGGGAAACTCGAAGGCCCGCCCCACCTTCTCGGTCGCCCGTGGCCGCACGCCCCGGGAGTCGAGCGGCGTGGCAAACCGCACCCCCGGGACGCCGAGGGCGTGCACGAAACGACGGTGGGCGCGCCAGTGCGATCGCAAGCGCCGTGGTGGACGCGCCGAAGGGGCGCTTGGAGGAAGCCGGCGGACCTCGGCGGGAGGACGGCCCGTTCGCGGTGTGCAACGCCGACGACTTGGCGCGTGGAAGCAAGCCGGCGGACCTTGGCGGGAGGTCTCCGTGTACCGCCATGCCACGTACGGACCACGCGAGCTCGCCCGACCCCGGAGGCGCGAACGATGATCCCCTCGACTTCACCTTGGATCCCGCGCGGGATCCCGCGCGCCCGGGATGTCCTCCGGACCCTCGTCGAGGAGTCGCGCGCGAGGCGAGCGGCCTCCGCGGCGTTCCTGATCGGACTGCTCGCCGCGACGGGCTGCGAGTCGGCGGTGGAACCCGATGCCGCCGCCGCCGATGGCAACGTGGTGATCGACGATGGCCGAACCTGGCCGGACGACCCCTACGTGGTGAATTCGGCGGCCGTCGACGGCCAGGAGTTGACCATCGAGGTCTCGTACGCGGGTGGTTGCGCGGAGCACGTCTTCACCCTCGTGCTCTCGACGACGTTCCGGGAAACCAACCCGGTTCAGCTCCCGGCCGTGCTCGCCCACGACGCGGGCGGCGACGCCTGCGAGGCGTGGTTGACGGCGTCCCTGATCTTCGACTTGGCGGTCGTCGAAACACGCTATCGGCAGTTCTACGGACAGGGCTCGGGCCCGGTCGTGCTGCGAATCGAGGTCATATCCGGAGAAGACGTCGTATTTGAATTGGCCGGATAGCGTGCGACTTGCGGGGGCCATCAACCAAGATGGTCCACCTCCGCGCGCGCCGCCTCAGCAGATCCGCGGACCTTCCGCCCGAACCCGGCGCAAACGGGGCACCACCAGCTTCTGTCCGATCCGCAGGTAGCGTGGGCGCAGCCCCGGGTTGGTGGCCATCAACTCGGAGACGCGAACCCCGTAGATGAGGGCGATGTGGCCGAGCGTCTCACCCGCGCTGACGGTGTGCTCGACGATGGTCATGCGCTGGTCGGCGGGCATCGCGGCGTAGTTGCGCTCGAAGAGGGGCACCGTTCCGAGGGGCAGCCGGAGCACCCCCTCGACATCGGCCGGAACGATCCGCAACGGAAGGTGCGGGTTCATCGCGAGGATCACGTCCTCGGGCACCTCCGCCGCCCGCGCGACCACATCCAGCGAGGTCGCGTCCGGCACCGTCACCTCGTCGTACTCCAGGACGGACTCCATGGCGAGGTCGTGGATTCCGAACGTGTCGGGGGTCTCCGCGATCATGGCGACGGCCAGGAACTTGGGGATGAAGTGCCGTGTCTCCCGCGGCAGGCGGTCGCGGATGCGCAGGAAGCCGCTGTCGCCGGGCGGCCCCGAGTCGTGGTCGCGCAGCAGCCGCGCGACGCGGTTGGGGCCCCCGTTGTAGGCCGCCAGCGCCAGAAACCAGGAGTCGAAGCGCCGGTGCAGGTCCGCGAGCATGTCCAACGCGGCCTCGGTCGCCGCCACCGGATCCCGTCGCTCGTCCACCAGCGCGGTCACGGTGAGCCCGCGCTCGCGCGCGGTGCCGGGCATGAACTGCCACATGCCGGCGGCGCCCACGCGGCTGTGCGCGCGGGGGTTGTAGTAGCTCTCCGCGATGGGCAGATAACGAAGGCTGCGCGGCATGCCCCGCTCCTCCAGCGCGGCATCCACCATGCCACCGTAGCGGCCCATGCGCTCGAGCGAGAGGCGAAGCTGGGCACGGTATGGGCCCAGCCAGTCATCGAACCACTCGTCGAGATGGTCCGCCAGCTCGTGGTGGGCGGCGGCGGGAGAGCCGGTGACGGCGTCGACGGGCGCGGGTTCCGGTTCGGGTTCCGCGGGCGACTCCGTGGCCGGCGCCGGTTCCGGGGCGGGCGACTCCTCCTCCACGTGGGACTCCTCGGCCACGAGGTCGGGGGCCGCGACGCCGGACGCCGGTAGCTCGGGCACCGAGGGCGCCGGCGGCAACGCCGTCGGCGCCCGGCCGGACCCGAGGAGGCAACCCGACGAGACCCAGGCGGCCCCCGCGATCACGAAGACCCGGCGCGCGAGCGCGCCGGGTCGCAGCCCCGCGACGAGTTCGCCCGAGCGCCGGGAGCGGCGGCGCGCCGGACCCGAAGGGCGCGTGGAAGGCCGAACCGTGGAGGGATCGGGGTGGCGGGCGGCGGCGATGGCGGCGAATCGACGCGGGCGAGACACCGTTCGCACTCCGGAGCGGGTTGCTCCACGGACCGTCCGCCCCGCCAAACCGGAGCCTCGGCCAACCCGTGGTCGCCCCGCGCTCCCATGCCGTCGGTGCCCGCCGCCGCCTCGAATCATCATGGTTTAGTGGGGTATTGCGTCAGTGGGGACTTGCGCGAATGGGGACGCCCCGCCGGATCATGTATGGTGGTTGTCTGCTTCGTTCATGTATGGTAGTTGGGTGCTTCGCGCGTAATGGTGACGTCGTGGGGGTGGGACTCCCGCAGACCGCCGCTGGTGACGCGCAGCAGCCTGGCCTTGTCCCTCAGCTCGTCCAGATTCGCCGCGCCACAGTACCCCATGCCGCTTCTGAGTCCCCCCACCAGCTGGAAGATCGTGTCCGCCACGGGTCCCTTGTAGGGCAGCCTCGCCTCGATTCCCTCCGGCACCAGCTTGGCGGCGCCCGCCTCCGCTTCCTGGAAGTAGCGGTCGGCGGAGCCCTCCTCCATCGCCGACAGCGAGCCCATGCCGCGGACGATCTTGAAGCGCCGTCCCTCGTACAGGAAGCTCTCGCCCGGCGACTCCTCGGTTCCCGCGAACATAGAGCCCATCATCACGCAGTTGGCTCCCGCCGCCAGCGCCTTGACCAGGTCGCCGGAGTAGCGCACCCCGCCGTCGGCGATGATGGGCACCCGCCCGGCGGCGCCCTCCACCGCATCCATGACGGCCGTCAGCTGGGGGACGCCGACGCCGGTGACCACGCGGGTGGTGCAGATCGAACCCGGTCCGACGCCCACCTTCACCGCATCCGCCCCGCGCTCCACCAAGGCCCGGGCCCCCGCCGCGGTGGCCACGTTGCCGGCCACGATGTCGATGTCGGGAAAGGCCTCGCGCACGCGGGCGAGCGCGTCTAGCACCCCCTGCGCGTGCCCGTGCGCGGTGTCGATCACCAGCGCGTCCACTCCCGAGTCGACGAGCAGCCGCGCGCGCGCCATGTCGCCGGGCGCCGCCCCCACGGCCGCGGCCACCCGGAGGCGCCCGTGCCCGTCCTTGCAGGCGTTGGGGTGCCGGCGGCGCTTGAAGATGTCCTTGACGGTGATGAGCCCGCGCAGCCGGCCATCGTCGTCCACCACCGGGAGCTTTTCGATGCGGTGCCTATGGAGCACGCGCTCCGCCTCCTTGAGGGTGGTGCCCACCGGAGCCGTGATGATGCCGTCCCGGGTCATGACGTCGCGGATGTCCCGGTCGAGGTCGGTCTCGAACTGGAGGTCCCGGTTGGTGACGATCCCCACAAGTCGGCCGTCCGCCTCCACGATGGGCACGCCGCTGATGGAAAACCGAGCCATCAGCGCGTGGGCCTCGCGCAGGGTCGCGGTCGGCCCCAGGGTGATCGGGTTCAGGATCATCCCGCTCTCGGAACGCTTGACGCGGTCGACCTCCTGGGCCTGAAGCTCCGCGGACATGTTCTTGTGAATGACGCCGATGCCACCCTCGCGCGCCACGGCGATCGCCATCCGCGACTCCGTCACCGTGTCCATGGCCGCGGAGAGCACGGGAATCGGCATGGCGATGCGTCGGGTGAGGCGCGTGCCCACGACGGTGTCCCGGGGATGGACGGTGGAATGCCCGGGGACCAGGAGCACGTCGTCGAAGGTCAGACCCTCGCCGAATTCGGTCATGCCGGCGGGTCGGTTCCCCTGGCGGAACCGGTCTTGTTTGCGCCCCGGGCGTCGGGGCCCGCCCTGCATGGAAGAGCCGTTGGCATGGCCGAGTTTACCCGGATTCGCGCTGGAGTGTCAAGCAACCGCCCACAGCGCCGTTACCGGGTGTCCTCCGCTTCGCGCGGGGGGGAATCGGGGGACGCATCCTCCCGGGCATCGACCTCGCCGGCGGGTTCCGCGCCCCCGCCGGCGCGCGCCGGCTCGACGCGGGAGCCCGCGCCCTCCTCATCCGAACCATTCAGGTCCCTGAGGAACTTCTGTCCGGCCGCCGAGACGTTGGAGAGCCCGCGATCGGCGGCCGCCAGAAGCTGAAACGCCTCGCGGATGACGGCGGGCCTCACGGTTCGCCTGCGCAAGCCGTCCTCGAGCCGCTCGGCGAAACGCTGGAAGGCGGTGGGCTCCCGCTCCCCTTCCCGCTCCCCGTATTTCCCCTCAAGGAACTCGATGTAGTCCAACACTTGGTAGATCCGCCGGTCGGGCAGGCTCTCGATCCTTCTCAACAGGCGGTTGCGCAGGGCGTCGTGCATTGGCTCCACTCTTCCTTTTCGAGGTCCCTGAAGCTCCTACGGAACGCCCGCGCGTGGCGTTCCCGACGTCGGCCGAGCCCGTCCGGGCATCGGCACCGCCACGCCGCGCGCTCCCGACGCCTCAATCACCGGATTCGATGCCAACGCGGGAGTTTCCCATGCGGATCCGGGCACCCATCCCCCGCAAACCTTGCTGCGGGTCGGGAACCGCGTATCCTTTCAACACGGTCGAGGCACTCCGGCCCCCCTCCGCGACGCGCCGCGGGAACGTGCGCGGACCTCAACATACAACCGAGCGCGGGAATTCGCGTAGATGGCCTTTCTGCCCCTTAGAAGCGTCCCCATCGACGGCGACGCCAAGGACGCCTATCACCGCTGGCTGGAAGGGATCGACAACGAGCTCTCGCGCCCCGACTGCGACCGCCGGGAGCTGTGCCGGCGGGTGCTGACCGACATTCATCGCCCGTGGGGCGCGTCGGCGTCAAGCTGGTCGCAACTCTTCGGGGCGGACCTGAACGAAACGGAGCGCGTCCTTGTTCTGCACATGGACCCCGCCAACGCAACCGTGGAGCCCGAATACTACGCCGACATCGATCCGGAGCGGTATGCGAGGGTCAAGCCCCTGCTGTGGATGTGGGAGATGTTCGACCGGAGTCCACTCGGGGAGAACCTCTACCTGGGCGTGCTCTTTCGGCGGATCCTGGCCCGGCGCATCTTCCGCCGCTGCGGCCGCGACTTCAAGGCCTTCCACCAAGTCAAGTTCTCGTTCGGCTACAACATGGAGGTTGGCGACGGCGTCGTGGTGCACCGGCACACGCTGCTCGACGATCGGGGCGGCATCCGGCTGGGCGACGGCGCCTCGGTCTCGGACTACGCCAACATCTACAGCCACAGCCACGATGTCGTGAACTCGGCCGAGATCACCAACCGGACGACCGTGGTGGGCGCCGGCGTGCGCATCGCGTACCACGCCACCATCCTCACCGGGGTCACCCTTGCCGACGACAGCATGATCGGAGCGGGCGCCGTGGTGTCGCGCGACACCGAACCCGGCGGCGTGTACGCGGGAGTTCCGGCCAAGCTCGTGCGCCACAAGCCCGATCTGCCCAAGCGGCCGGCCCCGCCCGATCCGTTCGCCGGGATGTTCAATGGTTAGGGGACGCCCCACCGACACATGCTACAGCGCTTCGACGAACGCAATCGGGATCTGATCGTCAACGTCAACGGCCGCCTCACGCACCGGGACGACGCGGGCGTGAGCCCGTTCGATTCGGTCGTGCAGGGTGGTGACGCGGTGTGGGAAGGGCTCAGGCTGTACCGAGGCGCGATCTTCAAGCTGGAAGAGCACTTGGCCCGCCTGCGCTCCTCGGCGCTCGCGCTCGCGTTCACGGAGATCCCCTCCAACGACGAGATCGTCGAGGAGATCCGGCGCACGCTCTCCGCGAACGGGATGCGCGATGGCGCGCACATCCGGCTGACGCTCACGCGGGGCGTGAAGTACACCAGCGGCATGGATCCGCGCCTCAACCAGTCCGGTCCCACGCTCATCGTGCTGGCCGAGCACAAGGCGCCCGTCTACGACCGTTCGGGACTCCGGTTGGTCACCAGCGCGCTCCGGCGATTCGACCCGGACGCCCTCGACCCGAAGATCCACCACGCCAACCTGCTCCAATCGATCCTGGCCAAGATCGAGGCCAACGCCGCCGGCGCCGACGACGCGCTCATGCTCGACCGGCGCGGTTTCATCGCCGAAA
Source organism: Longimicrobiales bacterium (assembly GCA_965221265.1). Taxonomy (GTDB): domain Bacteria; phylum Gemmatimonadota; class Gemmatimonadetes; order Longimicrobiales; family Gaopeijiaceae; genus BD2-11. Next base: position 3,032,952 of record OZ244873.1, read on the forward strand.
CCAACGCCGCCAACTTCTTCATCGCGGCCGGCGGGGTCGTGCGGACGGGACGGGCGGTCGCGTGTCCGGAAGGGATCACGCGCGCGACCGTGCTCGAGCTGTGCGCGGAGCATGGGATCCCTTCGCGGGTGGGGGACCTCACCCTGACCGAAGCCTATCGCGCCGACGAGGCCTTCTGCACGGGGACGATGGGGGAGCTGGCCAGCGTGACCGAAATCGACGGACGCACAATCGGCGACGGCCAACCGGGCCCGCTGACGGCGCGCCTGAGCGAGCTGTTTGGCGAGCTGACGGCCCGTTCCGGGACGGCGGTCTGAGCGGGAGCGACCGCCCGCGCAAACCCTCCGCGCTCCACCGTGTTGTCGTCCCCGCGGCCATCGGCCATAGTAGGGACGCGTCCCGGCGGGATTCCGGGACCACCGCCGGCCAGCGGGCCGTGACCGCCGCCGGCTCCGACGACAACGGGAACACGACGACAACGGGAAGACGAATGACGGAGAGCTCGCCGTCACGCCACATGACCGAAACATCGCTCTCACGCCGGCGGTTCCTTCGGGCCACGACGCTCGCGCTGGGCGGGGTTGGCCTCGGAGCCTGCCGCGCGGACGAGGCATCGGCACCCACGCCGTTGCGGATCCTCATCCTGGGGGGCACCGGCTTCGTCGGGCCCCACCAAGTGCGGACCGCGGTGGGACGGGGGCACGAGGTCACCCTCTTCAACCGGGGCGTCACCAACCCGGACCTGTTCCCCGACCTCGAGACCCTGATCGGCGACCGGGACGGCGACCTGGCCGCGCTGCGGGGTCGCGCGTGGGACGTCGTCATCGACAACTCCGCCAACATTCCCCGCCGGGTGCGGCGCTCCGCCGAGGCACTCCGCGGATCCGTCGGCACGTACCTCTTCGTGTCCTCGACCGGCGTCTACATCCCCTACCTCACCACCGACATCCGCGAGGACGGCCCGGTCGACACCATCGACGACCCGGAGACCGAGGTCGTGAACGGCCGCACGTTCGGCGCCCTCAAGGCGCTCGCGGAGGACGAGGCCCGCGCCGCCTTTCCCGACGCCCACCTGGTCCTGCGCCCGACCTACATCATCGGGCCGGGCGACCCCACCGACCGCTACACCTACTGGCCGGCGCGGCTCGCCCGCGGAGGCGACGTCCTGGCCCCGGGAACCCCCGACGATCCCATGCAGCATGTGGACGTGCGCGACCTGGCCGCCTTCATGATCGCGGCCTTGGAGAACAACCTCGCCGGAACCTACAACGTCGTGGGACCGCGCGAGCCGCTCACGATGGGCGCCCTGCTCGAGCGCACCCGCGCCGCCGTGGGGTCGGACGCCACCCTGACCTGGGTGGACGCCGCCTTCCTGCGGGAGCGCGGCCTTTCGGCCCTGACCTACTGGACCGAACCCGCGGGCGACTTCCTGGGCATGATGCGGGTGAACGGCGACAAGGCGTTCGACGCGGGCTTCGCGATGCGGCCACTCGAGCAAACCGCGCGCGCGACGCTCGAATGGTTCAACGCGCAGGACGCCGAGCGACGCGAGCTGCGGTCCGGCCTGTCGCCGGAGCGGGAGGCCGAACTGTTGGCCGCGTTTCGGGGGTGAGGCGCCGGCGTCCTCCGGGCGAGGCGCCGGGCTGGCAAGGCGCCCCCGAGGCCCAATAGTGGAGCTATTGGGACGAAAGGCAACGCGGAGCGCAGCCGACCAGCGCGGATGCCACGCCGCTCGAATGCCGGGGGGAGTTCGTCCGCGGGCTCCTGGAGTCCGTGGATGAATCCGCCCGAGCACCGAGAGCGGCGAGGCGCCGGGCTGGCAAGGCGCCCCCGAGGCCCAATAGTGGAGCTATTGGGACGAAAGGCAACGCGGAGCGAAGCGGTCCAGCACGGATGCAACGCCGCTCGAATGCCGGGGGGGGTTCGTCCGCGGACTCCTATCCCGGCATCCTCCTGAACAGGCGCGCCACCGACCAGAACGCCAAGGCGTACATCAGCGCGCCCAGCAGGAAGGGCGCCCCCGGCAGCTCGATGGGGGCGCGCGCGGAGGTGAAGTAGCTGAACAGCCCCGCGGTGAAGATCAGGGGCGCGAGGATGCCGGTCAGGCTCATGAGGGACTGAATGGCGCCCTGCACCTTGCCTTGGTCCTCGGGCGCGACGGCGCCGGCGACCAGGCTCTGGAGGGCGGGACCCGCCACCCCGGAGACCGAGCCGATCACGATGAACGCGAGCAGCATCCATCCCGCCGTGGCCAGCCCGTACCCCAGGAAGGTGAAGACGGCGATGACCAGCCCATACAGGACGGTGCGACGCTCGCCGAGCCGTCTCACCACGGGCTGAACCAAGCCTCCCTGCACGATGGCCGCCATGATCCCCACCAGCGCCAGCGACAGACCGTTCGCGCGCTCGTCCCACCCGAACTTGTGGCCCGTGTACAGAACCCAGACCGTCTCAAGCCCGCGCTGCGCGAGGATGACGAACACGAAGGCCGCGGTCAGACCCGCCACCAGCGGATACGAGCCCAGCACGTGGAGGCTGCCCACCGGGTTCGCCTTGCGCCACCTGAAGGCGTCGCGCCGCCGCGGAGGCAGTGACTCCGGCAGGACGAAAAAGCCGTAGAGCCAGTTCAGCAGCGCGAGTCCCGCCGAGGCGAAGAACGGCAGTCGCAGATCAACGGAGCCCAGCAGACCGCCGACGGCCGGGCCGAAGATGAAGCCGAGGCCGAACGCCACGCCGACCAGCCCGAAGTTCCTGGCCCGGTCCTCCGGCTTCGACACGTCGGCGATGTAGGCGTTGGCGGTGGTGGCGCTGGCTCCCATCACGCCCGCGACGAGGCGGCCCGCGAAGAGCCAGCCCAGCGAGGGCGCGAGGCCCATGATGACGTAGTCGATCCCCAGGCCGAAGAGGGAGATCAGGATCACGGGCCGGCGTCCGACCCGGTCGGACAACGCCCCCAGCAAGGGTGCGAACACGAACTGGGTCACGGCGTAGGTGGCGGCGAGGATGCCGAACCAGCGCCCGGCCAAGGCGGTGCTGCCTCCCGCGAACTCCTTTATGAGCTCGGGGATAATGGGGATGATGATCCCGATCCCCAGCATGTCGATGAAGACCGTGATGAGGATGAAGATCATCGCGGCCTTGCGGCGCCGTCGCGATGGCCTCACGCGCCGGCGGACTCACTCACGGACGGGAGCCTAGCAGGACACGCAGTTTTCGTTGTTCTTCGAACCCAGGCGCTCCAGCAGGGCGATGGTGGACGGGAAGGGCTGCACGCGCTGCACCGGACCGTTGGCCATGTCGGCGGTGGTCTGGCCCTCGCGGCTCAGCACCGTCACGTCGGCGCCGTGCTCCACGAGGTAGAGCACCAGCTCGTCGTCTCCCCGGGACGCGGCGTGATGGAGGGCCGTGTAGGCGTTGGCGTCGCGCACGTTGACGTCCGCGTTGCACTCCTCGACGAGGAACCGGACCGCGGCCAACCAGTTGTCCGGCACGTATCGGTGCGCGTTGCCCGCGAAGGACTGGCCGTAGCCCACGCCGGACGCCGCGTGGATGGGGAAGATGGCTGGCCCGCCCGTGGGAACGGGGGGCACTCCGGAGAGGTCCTCGTCGTCGTCGCCTCCCGAGCCCTCCTGAGCGGGTTCCTCCTCCTCGCCGGTCTCACCTTCGGCGTTCGCCATGGGAGGGCCTCCGGCCTCGGATTCGCCCTCGCCCTCCGGTTCGTCACCCACCGACGGCTCGGGTTCCGCCCCTTCCCCGGGTTCGGCGGCGGGGGCCGTCTCGGCGGTCGACTCCTCCTCCGGCTCCGGGGGTGGCGGCGGACGCCGACGGCGGCGCTCGGGTGGCTTCATGGTGGGGATGCCGGGATCGGCGCCGTGCTGCTTGAGCAGCCGCATGGCGTCCACGTCGAGGGCGTAGGCGGCCCGCCAGAACGGCGTCGCCCCCTGGAGGTTGATCCCGCTTCCGCGCAGCACGCCGAAGGTGTATTCCATGAACCAGAGGTGGGCCTTCAGGCGCGCGTTGGGATCGGCCCCGGCTTCGAGTAGGGCCTCCATCACCTCCAAGTGGGTCGCGTTCTGCCTCAGATGCTCGGTGGGGTGCGCGTACGAGGCTCGGGGCGCCCATTGCCGCTCGAGCACCGCGAAGAGCGGCGTCGTGCCCGCCTGGCTGGCCAGGTTGGGATCGGCGCCCCGCTCGAGCAGGGTCGCGACCAGGTCGAACTGACCGTTCACGGCCGCCATGAGGAGCGGCGAGGTCCCGTCGCCATCCGACACCCGGTTGATGTCGGCTCCGGCGTCGAGCAGCGTCATGGTCGCTTCCACGTGACCCTGTCGGATGGCGTGCAGAAGGGGGGTCAACCCGCCCCAGCCGCCCACCATCTGGGCATAGGACATGGGGCGGGGCTCCTCGTCGCCCGGGCGGGCGTCCTCGTCCTCGGCGGATTCGTCCTCCGCCCCCTCGGCCTTCCCGGCCTCCTCGTCCGGTCCCGCGACCTCGCCGGCCTCCTCGAGCTGGTCCTCCGGGCGCGCGCCCTCGTCGTCCGCCTCCGCCACCTCGTCGGCCGCGGGCCCGGGTTCCCCGCCCTCCTCCTCCGCCTCCTCGGCCTCGACCTGGCCCTCCTGGTTGGCCAGACTTGGCCCGTCGCCGGTCGGGTCCGGCACGTCGGGCCACCTGCGCTGGATCTCGCGCGAGGCCTCGATGGCCGCCTGCACCTGGCTCGGGGTCGGCTGCCAGTCCGGGCCGCCGCCCTCCTTTTCCTTGAAGTCGGCCAGGAACCCGTTCAGGCGGCGCTCGGCGGCGGCGTCCGCCCGTTCCCGCTCGGCCACGTCCACCGACCACGCCGCGAGCGACGGGTCGGCGCCGGCCGCCACGAGCGCCTCGATGGCCGCGACCCGGTTGTTGGAGGCGGCGAAGATGAGGGGCGTCTGCCCCCATGCGGCCTCGCGCCCGTTCACGTCGGCGCCCGCGTTCACCAACACCCCGACCACGGCGGGATCACCCGCGGCGGCCGCGAGATGGAGGGGCGCGGCACCCGAATTGGTGGTGGTCGCGTTGGGGTCGCCGCCCGCGTTCAGGAGCAGCTCGACCACGGAGGCGCCCGCGCCCCGGGCGGCCAGGTGGAGGGGCGTGTAGTGCCCGATGCGCGTCCCCGCGTCCACGCGCGCGCCCGCGTACACGAGCACACCAGCCAGCGCGGCGTCGTCGCGTTCGGCGGCCCAGTGGAGCGCGGTCATGCCGTCGCCCTGGGCCGCATTCACGTCGGCGCCCTCGCGCAGCAGACGCCGCACCGACTCGATGTCGCCCCGCGCCGCCGCGTCCGCCACGGGCGCGTCCGACCCCGCACCGAGCGCGAGCAACGGCACGATCGCGATGACTCCCGCCCGCGCCCGGAATGCCCGCGGGCACCGGAAGCCGCGGGGCGCCGGGCCGCGAACGCGCGCCGAAGGCCTCACGACGTCACCGGCGGCGCCGTCAGGGAGAATTCGCCGGTGGCGTCTCCGAAGCGGCCGAGGTCGTGGTGGCCGAGCTTGTGCAGGAGGGTGGTGAACACGTTGGCCATCGGCGTGCCGTCCGGGGCCTTGAGGTGCAGGTTGCCCTCGAGCTGGCCGTTCGCCCCGCCCATCACCACGAGGGGGCAGCGGCGGTGATTGTGCAGGTTGGCGTCTCCCATGGGCGACCCCCAGATGACCATGGACCGGTCCAGCAGGCTCATGTCGCCGTCCATCGTCTCTTCCAGCCGCTCCAGCAGGTACGCCAGCTGACCGGTGCGCCACTGGCAGATGGTGTTGAACTCGAGAATGGCCTCCTCGTTGCCACCGTGGTGCGAGGCCGGGTGGAAGGCCCGGTCCGAACCGCTCTCCGGGAACCTCCGGTTGGAGGCGTCGCGCCCCATCTTGAGCGAGACCACGCGCGTCGCGTCGGTCTCGAAGGCGAGCACCTGCAGGTCGAAGAGCAGGCGCATGTGCTCGGCGAAGGAGTCGGGAACCCCGGGCGGGGCGCCGGGCAGCTCGCGCGGAGCCCCGCTGGTGTTGCGCTCCTCCACCCGCTCGATGCGCCGCTCGATCTCGCGCACGCTGTCCAGGTACCGGTCCACGCGCCGCAGATCCACCGCGCCCAGCTGGCGGCGCAGGTCGGCCACCTCGGCCGCAACCCAGTCCAGGATGCTCCCGTGGGTCCGGCGCCGCCGTGCCCGTTCATCGGCGCTCCCGCCCGCCCCGAAGAGCATGTCGAAGGCGGTGCGCGGGCTGCGGATCATGGGCAACGGGAGCGTGGGCGACGCCCAGCTGATCGAATCGGTGTACGAGCAGGAGTAGTTGTAGTCGCACCCGCCGCCCGAGTCGGTGGGTTCAATGCAGAGCTGAAGCGAGGGCAGCACCGTGTCCTGCCCGAAACGCTGGGCGTGCAGCTGGTCGAGCGAGGTGCCGCAGTAGAGGTCGGACCCCTGGGTCTGCTTCGGATGCGACTGGGTCAGGAACACCGCGCTGGAGCGGAAGTGGTCTCCGCCCACCTCCGGCGGCGCGAACGCCTCCGCCATGCGCACGTCGGTGTTGCTGACGATGGTCATGTGGTCGCGCCACGGCTCGAGCCCCTTCAGCACGTTGACGGCGCTGAGCTCGAAATCCCGACCCTGGGTGACGGGAGCGAAGAGGTGCTGCTTCGCCCCCCATTCGTTGCACCCGGGAACGCCGTGCACCTCCTCGATGCAGATCAGGCGGGTCGGTTCGCCCGCCGCGCGCCCGCGCCCAACTCCGGCGGGGATCATCGAGTCGAGCAGTGGGAGCGCCAAGGTGGCGCCCGCCCCGCGCAGGAAGGTGCGGCGGGGAAGAGCCTTGCCGGTCAGAACGTGCATGCCACAATCCAAGATGGAGGGAAACCCACGCGCACCCGCCCCGGGCCGCCCACGGTGGACGGCGCGAGGCGCGGAAACCTCACCGCAATGTATCGCCGGCGCCTCCGGTCTCGCCATCGGCGAGCGCCAGGGCCTGCTTCAGGCGGAAGGCGTCGCTCATCACCACCCCGATGACGAAGGACGACATCCGGTAGTCGTTGCGCTCGGCCTCCCGGGCGATGGCGCGCACGGCGGGTTGGTCCCGGTAGTCGACGGCGCGCCCCAGCGCGTAGGCCATCAGGCTCTCGGTGAACCGGCGCACCAGCGGCACGGGGCGCTTGAGCAGAACGCGCGAGAGGTCGGCGGGGGTCTCGATGTCGGTCCCGTCGTAATAGGTGCTGCGGGTGTCGAGCGGAGCCCCCTCCTCGCGAATGCGCCACCGGCCCGTCACATCGAAGTTGTCGAGCGCCAGGCCAATGGGGTCGATCAGATTGTGACAGGAGGAGCAATCGGGGCTCGCGCGATGGGCATCGAGCCGCTCCCGCGTCGTTAGCACCTTGCCTTCGCGCGCGCTCGCCGTCTCCTCCAGGTCGGGCACGCCGGGCGGCGGTGGCGGCGGTGGCGTGCCGAGCAGCACCTCCATCACCCACAGACCCCGCAACACGGGCGAGGTGCGGTTGCCGAGGGAGGTCTGCACCAGCATGCTGCCGTGGCCCAGGATGCCGCGCCGGCGAACATTGGGGTAGCGCACGCGCCGGAACGCCTCGCCGCGGACCCCCTCCATGCCGTAGTGACGCGCCAAACGCTCGTTGACGAAGGTGTAGTCGGCCCCGTAGAGCTCGAGCAGGCTCCGGTCCTCGCGGATGAGGTTGTGGAAGAAGAGCTCGCTCTCGCGCCGCATCGCCTCCGCGAACTGGCGGCTGTAGTTGGGGAAGCGGAAGGCGTCCGGGCTCACCTTCTCCACGTCCTGCAGGCGCAGCCAGAGGGAGGCGAAGCGGGTGGCCAGCGCCTCGGAACGCGGATCCGCCAGCAGTCGGCGCGCCTGCGCCTCGAGTCGCGCGGGGTCCGAAAGGGCGCCCTCCCGGGCGGCGGCCACGAGTTCGGCGTCCGGGGCGGCACCCCAGAGGAAGAAGGACAATCGGGCCGCAAGGTCCTCGCCCGCCAGCGGATAGACGTCCCCGGGGGCCACGTCCTCCGGCTCCCGCTCCATGCGGAACAGGAAGTGCGGGCTGGACAGGATGGCTTCCAGCGCCGTGCGCACGCCGGCTTCGAAACCTCCGTCCTCCGCCCCCATCTCGTGGAAGACGAGGAGATCGTCCACCTCGGCGTCGTCGACGTCGCGACCATAGGCGGCCGACGCCAGCCGGGTCACGATTTCGCGGGCGCAGGGCCGCTCCTCGGCGGCCGCGGTGGGACGACACGAGAACACCCGACGGCGGGCGTCGAAGTCCGACACGCCCGTGGCGTTGTGCGGTCCCTCCACGGTCAGGCTCATCATGTGCGGGACCGACGTGGTGCCGTAGCTCGTTTCGGTACCGGTCAGGGACCAGTCGTGAGGGCGGATCAGATCCTCGTAGGGGCCATCCATCTTGCGAATGAACGCGGCCGTGAGGCGATGTTCGCCCGCCCGCACGGAGATGGGCTCGGTGCGCACCGGGAAGCCCTTGCGTCCTTGGAAGTCGATGTCGCCACCGTAGCGCAGGAGCGCCACCCGCTCCCCGTTGATGGAGATGTCGATGTCGTGGTCGCGCTCGCCCCACCCCGACATGAAGCTCATCGAGAAGACGTACTCGCCGTCCGCCGGGAAGGAGTGCGGGACGCTCACGCCACCGCGGGTGCCGAAGGGCGCCCCCTCAACCCGCTCCCATTCGTGCTGCGACACCGAGGGCGCGTTGCCGTAGGTGACGGAGGTCGCGGCCGCGTCGCGGTCGCCGACGGCGCGGCGCGCGATGTCGCTGGCCGCGGCCAGATACGCGTCCATGAGGGTGGGGGTGAGCGTCTGGGCCTCGGCGTTGTTGTCGAAGCTGTCGCTGATGCGGTCGGGCGGCAGCCAGTCCTCCGGATCGACGGTGAGGCCCAGCAGGTCGTGGACGACGCGCGCGTACTCGGCCCGGTTGAGGCGCTGGAAGGGACGGGTGCCCGCGAACGGGCGGGCGGCGGCCGCCTCGTCCACCACGTCCTCCAAGTACCGCGCCAACGCGGCGAGGGTGTCCTCGGGAGGGCGGCGGGAACCGGGGGGCGGCATCATGCCGGCGCGCAGCTTGCGGATCATGCGCTCGGCGACCTCGGCGCTCTCGTCGGCGCGCGCGATGTCGAACCCCTCCAGCGACAGGTTGCCGCGCATTCGCCGCTCGCTGTGGCAGCGCGTGCAGTAGCGCTCGATCACATCGTCGACGGGGGCGGCGCCGGGATTGGCGGGGAGCGGCGGATGCGCGGCGGCGGGGTATGCGCCCGAGGCGGAGAGTGCGCCCGAGGCGGGGTATGCGCCCAAGGCGGAGTATGCGCCCGGGGAGGACCCGCCCACCGTGGCCGTCTCGCCGGTGGCCACGCCGTCGAGCGATCCTCCCGCGACCAGCACCACCCCCGCCAGCGCAACCGTGGCGGCCAGAACCTTCATGACGTCTCCTCCCCTGAAGCGGGCGCTCGTCCCGGGCAATCCCCTTAATCTAACGGGAAGGGCCTACCGGAAAAGGCCGAGGAAGCGTGGCGCGCGACGCCGGGGCGGACGAGGCGGGCCTTGCGCGCTGGCCGTGATCGCTCCACGCCGCTACGGTCATGCGCGCGCCGGACTTGCGGGAATCTCCCCGCGCGCGCGCCCAAGCCCATCGCCGTCAGGAGAGGGAATGGCATGACGAACCACTTCCGGTTGCGGGAGCGGGGATCGACCGTCCGAACCGAGGCGCTGGCGGGGTGCACGACGTTCGTCACGCTCGCCTACATCATCCTCATCAACCCCATGGTTCTGGGAGAGACCGGGATGGACGCCGGGGCCGTGTTGGTGGCCACGTGCCTGGCGTCGGCGTTCGGCTGCCTGGTCATGGGACTGTGGGCCAACTATCCCATAGCCCTCGCGCCGGGATTGGGACTGAACACCTACTTCGCGGCGATCGCCGTGGGGACGATGGGGCTGTCGTGGGAGGTGGCCCTCGGAGCGGTGTTTCTGTCCGGGGCGCTCATGCTCACCCTCTCGGTGCTGCCGGTGCGCGAGTGGGTTCTGGACGGCATCCCGCGCTCGCAGAAGATGGCCATCGCGGCGGGGATCGGGTTCTTTCTCGCCATCATCGGCCTGCGCAACGTGGGCGTGGTGGTCGACAGCGAGGCCACCCTGGTCACCTTGGGCGACCTCGGCCAATGGACGGTGTTGCTGGCCACGCTGGGCTTCATCGCCATGGTGGCGCTGGAGTACCGTGGGCTGCCGGGGGCCGTGCTGCTGTGCATTCTGGCGGTCGCGACCGTGGGATGGGCGTTCGGTCTGGCGGCGGCGCCCGAGTCGCTGGTGTCGGCGCCGCCCTCGCTGGCGCCCACGGCGTTGCAGCTGGACGTGGCGGCGGCGCTCGAGGTGGGGTTGGTGGCGATCGTGTTCTCGTTTCTCATGGTCGACCTGTTCGACACCAGCGGCACCCTGGTGGCGGTGCTGAACGAGGCCGGCCTGACCGATGCGGACGGGCGGGAGCCAATGCTGCGGCGGGCGTTGATCGCGGACAGCTCGGCCACCATGGTGGGCGCGCTTCTCGGCACCTCGACCACGACCTCCTACGTCGAGAGCGCGGCGGGCGTCCGGGCCGGTGGGCGCACCGGCCTCACGGCCGTGGTGGTGGCGGTCCTCTTCCTCGCGGCGCTGCCGCTCGCGCCGGTGGCGACGGCCATCCCGGACTTCGCGACCGCCCCGGCCATCTTCTTCGTGGGGTGCGTCATGGCGCGCGCGCTGCGCCACCTACCCTGGGACGACCTCACGGAGTGCGTCCCGGCCATCGTGACCGCGCTGGCGATGCCCTTCACCTACTCGATCGCCACCGGCATCGGCATGGGGTTCATCGCCTACGCGCTCATCAAGCTGGGCTCCGGGCGCGCCTCGGATCTGAACGCCGCCGTGGTGGTCGTGGCCGCGCTCTTCCTGATTCGGTTCGCCGTCACGCGGGGTTAGCGACCCGGCGCGGCTAGCGACCAAGCGCGGCGTGATGCCGCCGGGCCGCTGGCGTCACTCCCCCGCGTCGCCGTACGCCTCGGTCAGCTGCCGCACCACGGTGGGGTCGGCGAGGGTGGTGGTGTCGCCCAGAGCCCGCCCCTCCGCGATGTCCCGAAGCAAGCGCCGCATGATCTTCCCGGATCGGGTCTTGGGCAGCTCCGCCGTGAACAGGATGGCGTCCGGGCGGGCGATGGCGCCGATCTTGGCGCGCACGTGCCGAGCCAGCTCGCCCATGAGCTCGTCGGAGGCCGCGAAGCCCCTCCGGAGGCTCACGAACGCCACGATCCCCTCGCCCTTCACCTCGTGCGGCCGCCCCACCACCGCCGCCTCCGCCACCGACTCGTGCTCCACCAGCGCGCTCTCCACCTCGGAGGTGCCGATCCGGTGACCGGCCACGTTGAGCACGTCGTCGACCCGGCCCAGCACCCAGATGTAGCCGTGGGAATCCTCCTTGGCGCCGTCGCCGGCGAAGTAGACGCCGTCCCACTTCGACCAGTACACCTCGCGGTAGCGGTCGTCGTCGCCGTAGATGGTGCGGAGCATCGCCGGCCACGGCCGATCGATGGCCAGGTACCCGGCCTTGACGCGCTTGCCGTCGTCGTCCCGCAGCGACACCGAGATGCCCGGGAAGGCCCGGGTCGCGCTCCCCGGCGTGGTGGAGGTCACTCCCGGCAGGGGCGTGATCATCATCCCGCCCGTCTCCGTCTGCCACCACGTGTCGACGATGGGGCAGCGGCCCGCGCCGATGGTCTCGTGGTACCACATCCACGCCTCGGGGTTGATGGGCTCCCCCACCGTGCCCAGCAGGCGCAGCCGGGAGAGGTCGTGGCCGGTGGTCCACTCGTCGCCCCACTTCATGAAGGCCCGGATGGCCGTGGGCGCGGTATAGAAGATGGTCACGCCGTACTTGGCGCAGAGCGCCCAGAACCGATCCTTGCGCGGCCAGTCGGGCGCCCCCTCGTACATCAGCACCGTCGCCCCGGCGGCGAGGGGTCCGTACACGACGTAGCTGTGCCCGGTCACCCAGCCGATGTCGGCGGTGCACCAGAAGACGTCGTCCTCCTTCAGGTCGAAGACGCACTTCGTGGTCGCGTGCACCTGGGTGAGGTATCCGCCCGTGGTGTGCACGACCCCCTTGGGCTTCCCGGTCGTGCCCGAGGTGTAGAGGATGAAGAGCAGGTCCTCGGCGTCCATCGGCTCGGGCGCGCAGTCGGCGCCGGCGTCCTCCATGAGCTCGTGGTACCAGTGGTCGCGGCCGGGGCGCATCGTCACCTGGGTGTCGGCGCTGAGCCGCCCGCCCCGCCGCACCACGACGACGTTCTCCACCGTGGGGCAGTCCGCCACGGCCTCGTCGGCGTTGGCCTTGAGCGCCACGTACCCGCCCCGCCGCCACCCCCCGTCGGCGGTGATCACGGTGGACGCGCGCGCGTCGTTGATGCGCCCCGAGAGCGACTCCGGGCTGAAGCCGCCGAACACCACCGAGTGGGCCGCGCCGATGCGCGCGCAGGCCAGCATGGCGATGGCCGCCTCGGGAATCATGGGCAGGTAGATGGCGACCCGGTCCCCCCGCCCCACCCCCAATCCGCGCAACGCGTTGGCGAACTTGCACACCTCGCGGTGCAGGTCCCAGTAGGTGAGGGTGCGGGTATCGCCGGGCTCTCCCTCCCATATGAGCGCCGCCTTGTTCCGGCGGAAGCCGTCCAAATGCCGGTCGAGGCAGTTGTGCGAGACGTTCAGTTTGCCGCCGAGGAACCAGCGCGCGTGGGGTGGATTCCATTCCAGGACGGTGTGCCATTTCTCGAACCAGTCCAGCTGGTCGGCCCATCCGGCCCAGAACCGCTCGGGATCGGCGGCGGCCCGGTCGTACACGTCCGCGTCGGAGACATTGGCCCGCGCGCGGAATTCTTCGCTCGGCGGAAAGAGGCGGGTTTCGCGCAACAGGTCGTCGAGCACTCCGGGTTTGTCGCTCATTTCAGGTCTCCGCTGGGTGGTGAGGGTGCCGCGCGCGCCGCCGATCACCCGCCGGGTCGGTCGTCCGTCGGAGGCCCGCGGGCACCCGCCGCGTCCATGGGCCCCTCATGAATCTTCGGCCCGCGAAAACGCGGCCACAACCCGGCTCGCCAACAACACCTCGAACGACTCCACGGTGGCCGTGCTCAGCGTGCGCACGACGCGCGCCCCCGCGTTGATGGCGACGTCGGGGATCACCAGCCTGAACCGGCACTCGGTGCGGGCGTCCTCGGAACGGGCGTGCCGGTGCGGCACGGTGGCGCGCAGCGTGATCGGCGCCGGATGCCCTCGCGTGAGCGCTTCGTCCGCGGCGCGCGCCAGCCCCGTCAGCGCCTCGGCGAACCCTCCCAGCTCGCCCAGCGCCGGACCGCGCACGGCGAGCGTCAGGTTGCCGCCCAGTCCCCCCGAAGTCTCGTCGAGAAAGACGTCGACGCTCACCGGTTCGCGTCCATCGGGCCGGTGGAAGAAGAGGTAGGCGCTGCGGGTGGATTCTCCGGCCCAGCGGCCGCCGAACTCGTGACTGGTCGTCTTCTGCATGCCGGACAGGGTCCAACCGGCCGCCTCCACGCCTTCGCGCACGGCGTCGACGAGTGGCTCCAAGGTCAGCAGCGCGCCTTCGTCGGCGTTCATCCCTCTCCTCCCGGCGACTCGGTTGTGGTTGACACGTTTTCGCCTCGCTCATTACGTTGGCGCGCCGGGGAGAGTGTGTGCCGCTGGCCCGCTTCCGGCGGGTTCACGGCCATGACGGGCCTGGAATCACTTGCGCGATGTTGACCCAGACCGAGCAGAGCGACGAAATCCTGCGGGAGGCGATGGAGCGGAGCGGTCGGCGCTTCACCACCCAGCGCGCGGCCGTCTTCCGGTTTCTGCACGCCACCGACACCCACCCCACGGCGGACGACGTGTACCGTCACGTGCGCGCCGACCTTCCCGGCATCTCCCTCGGCACGGTGTACAAGAGTCTGGAGACGCTCGTGGGATGCGGGCTCGCGCGCAAGCTCGCCATCGGCAACACCTCGGCGCGATACGACGGGCGCATGGACCCCCACTACCATGCGCGCTGTCTGAAGTGCGGCCGATTGCGGGACGTGCCCGGCCCGGCGAGGCCGGAGTCCATGATGAACGTGCCCGTGGCGATGGACGGGTTCTCCGTTACCGAGCTGCGGCTGGAGGTGGTGGGTTACTGCGACGGGTGTCGGGACTGAGGTAGAAGTTCCTCCCGGCCAACCGCCTCATGCACCTGGTCTGGTCTCCTGAGTGAAATTACTCAAGAGCACAGATTCGCGAAGAACAGGGCACGACCGGACTGGGGCGCACGCATGCTCCGGGAGGGACAGGCCTCCCCCTCCGCCAGCCGTCTTCAGGGCGGTTGCGGTGCATCTCCGGACACATCGATGACGCAGATCGAGATCTTGCGGCTCTGCTCGGGGGAGAGTGTGCCACAGAGGCATTCCTCCAACTTCCGCGCGCTGCCTGGACGATCTCCGTCGGGTGGCTTCGGCGTATTCTCAGGGCCGAACCACAGCACCAGATAGACGCCGTGGCCGTTGGCGGCCGGGTCAATCGAGTATTTCGCAATCAGTTGGTTCTGGATCGCCGTCCAGAGTTCGCGGTTGTCGCTCTTCTTGATCTCAACGGGGACGTGGAACGGCTCTCCGCTCGAGCCTTGGTACGAAACCCTCAGGTCGGATCGGTTGGCCCTTGCGTGTTGCGCCTCGGGCGCCACGGTCACGTCATCGGGAAGCCGGGCTCGGAGGAGTGGGATGATCGCATCACGGCAGGACTCCTCGTGCTTCGGCTCCCGTGGCGCGCGGCTCTTGCCACCTTCTTCGTTCCAAAACGGCCGCCAGCCGTCGGCGTCGCCGCGCTCGATTTCGCGCGCGAGCTTTTTCAGGTGGTCCTTCGCAAGAGCCCACAGATCGGCGACATTCGCGGGCTCGGCTCCGCGCAGCGTCCGGCACACGTCTTCGGCATTGGGGTGACGGTATCCGTGGTCGCGCTGGATGACGCGCTGGGCCTTGCGCGCTTTCCGCAGCTCATGGCGCCATGCCCATAGCCCCTTGTCGTCCTCTTCAAGTGCTTCCTCCTCCAGTTCCTGCAACGCCTTACGGGCTTCCACGGAGTGCGACGAGGAGAGGAGCCGAATACCCTCGCTCACCAGTTCGGATCGCCTCATCGTGGACGTGACTGCGTAGACGCCCGAGTGGTCACGGGACCACCGAGGGTCCACGGAACCAGCCAGTAGTCGAACCAGCAGGGCCGCCAACCGATGGCCCGCACGGTCCACCGTGCTTCCCGCGGCAAAGAAGATGAAGTCGGTGAGCTCGGCGAGTCGGCGCCCGCGACCGCCCACATAGCCCCGCAGGTCGGTTTCGTACGTGTCCGGCCACGCAAGTGCTCCGGCCTGCAGCCACAAGACCCTTTGCCACATCCCCAAGCTTGACCGCGACAGCTTGGATTCGACCACCTCCCGAAGCGCGCCATCATCGGCGTGTTTGAGGGCGGCGATCAGGAGGTGGGTCAGTTCGGTTCGCCCTCTTGTGCGTGGACGCTGGGTCGGAAACGCGCGCAGCAGCTTGATGGCTGAGGCACGCGCCACTGCCGCATACTTTGGGTCGAACGCCAATTGATAATGCTTGCAGTCGCCGACCTCGCGCCCCCCCCGGAACCCCGCGGACGCCATGAGGACTTGCACGTTCGCGACGTCCTCCGGATTGTCTTCTAGGAGTCGCAGGAACCACGCGGGTTTGTATGATCCATGCCACGTTGCGAAATAGAACGCGATGGCCAAGCGCGGATCCAGATCGGGAAATTGAACTTCGGAGTTCGTGCGCTCAGATTCCGCCAGCCCCGCGAGCAGGGGCAGACCCAAGTAGTAGATGCGATTTTCTCCGTAGGCGTCGACGACGTCCTCCAGCGAGGGCAGATCCTTCCGCGACGCAACCCCTCGAAAGCCCGCCAGAACCGCCTCGGTCAAGGCGTGGTCACCGCAAGCCCGGTCCTCGATGGCCCGGAGGCCGGCGGTCGGATCGGCGACGATGTCGTCGAACGCGCCAATGACGATGCCGTTGAGACCAAAATAGCTGCGCGCATAGTCGTACAAGAGGATGGGCGGTGCCCGATTCTCCATCAATGCGTCCACCTGCGAGCGGAGGAGTTCGAGGCATCTGTTCCTCTCTTCCATTCGCCGGCGTTCGCTCTCGTCCATCCATTCCGCGTCCTCCCTGTCTGACGCACGCCCCTTCGCCTCCAATCGATCCAACTCTTCGGTGAGTCGTGGGCTATGGTCGATACGGTCCCTGATCACCGGGAGTGACAGATCTTGGTTGATATGATCATCCTTGCATGCCCGATGGGCACGGTCCAGCAAGTACTCCGCCGCCCAAGGCATCTCGTCTTCGATGGCGACCGCCTGGTCCAGGCACCAAAGGCCGAAGTCGCGCGGCTTCCGGGATCCATAGAGCCGCTTGCGCAGGTCAAGCCTGCACCGTCGGAGTCCGTCGTCGTCCGGACAGCGCCGCAGGCCCTCGGAAAATATGTCCTTCCACACCTCAGGGCGTTCCGCCAACCAATCGCGAATCGAGGCGATGGGATCGTCCGGATCACCCGGCGTGCCGTCCCGTTGCGATGCCACGCCCAGCCAGTCGTAGAGGCGGGCGATGTCTCCACAACGGACCAAGTCGTCGCCCTGCAGCTCGAGACCGCGGGCGACGAGCCCAAGTCGCAGGCGATTGAAGTCAATCCGCAAGAGGGAGCGCGGGGCTTCCGATCGCTGGCTCAAGTAGTCGAGATGTTGCGCAACGTGATCAGGTGGAGCATCCTTCAGGCCAGCCACAAGCCCATGCACCCAGAATGGTCGATACTTGCCGATAGAGTCCGGGATCCGTGGTGGACTGCAATACTTCCACAACTGACGCGGCGACAATGCATGCGGGTATAGTTGTTCGAGAAGAATGCCCCGGAGGTCGTTGTCGGGATCCTTGACACTACCCCCGTGGATATCCTTGAGCAATCCCTTCAGAACCTCCAAGCCGTGTTGCTCCTTACGCCCGACGCAGTATGCTTGGAGAGCCAGCTTCCGATCCGCCAGACGCCATTGCGCGTCCCGAACGATGCCGAGCAGTGTTTCGGATAGTCCGGACATGGGTTGGCTTGCGTTCAGGACATGGAGCAGGAACCTCGGCAGGAACTCGTCCTTCCCCTCTTCGCTCGGCGGCTTGGAGAGGAAATCTCTGAACACGGACTCCATGTCCGGTGTCGCCAATTTCGCAAAACGGGACGCGAACCCGAATCCCAAGTCACGCCAGTTCGATTCGCGGGCCAGAGCCTCAAGCAACGTCCGCTTTTCGGCGTGGGCGAACCCTCCGATGTCGCCGTATAGGCCCACGCCGACTGGGTCGCGGTCGATGAGGTGGCGACGCGCCGCCGGGCAGAGGGCGGCAAGCCACGCGGAGAGTCCCCGCAGCTCCGAAACCACGGTTCCGTCGTCTCCCTCCATCAGCGTCACAACGCGGGTAGCCGGCAACTTGTCGTCGGTCACCAGCCGCGCGAGGTGGCGGGCGGCGAGGAATTCGGCGACATGTCGGTGAATCGGAGTCACACGACCGGGTGGAGGGCTCGACCGCGTCATGTCCCGTTGGCCAGGACGCCCCGAGACCGCTTCCCGCGGCGTCTTCTTGGGCATCCTCGCACCGCGGAACAACTTGGTGCCCAGAGCCTGCCGGAGGAGCTCCGGCGACGGGTAGTCACACTCGTCCAGAGTCAAATGGCTGCCGTCATCGTCACCCTGGTCCAATGAGAAACCGGCCTTGCCGGTCAGGAGCTGAACCGCGCACAGACGGCCGGCGGCGTCGAGGAGTTGCGCAGGCGGAGGCAAGCCACTCGATCCAAAGGCGGCCCGATGCTCATCGTTGTGCTCACGGGCGATGTGACGACACGCCATCTCGAAGGTGTCCCGGCGGCTGTCCGGCCAGTCGTCGCGGTCGCGAACGGCGCTGGTCAGCATGTGGAGGGTCTGCGGATTCTCAAGCAAACCGCCCAGACCTCGTTTGCGGACCTCCGCGACGAATCTCGCCGGGTTGGGGATGTTGAGAGACGAGAGGATGCGCTCGATGTCCACCTCGGTCAGGGGATCAAGTCGCAACACAGTGAGCTTATCGCTTGGCGCCACCTTGGCCAAGTGCCTTCGGTCGTTTTCGCCAAGCCAGTCCGCTTCCCTGCACGACAGCCGAAATCGCGGCCGCCCCAAACCGTCAAACCGCCTGCGGATTTCGTCGAATTTCGAGCGGGCGTCGATCGGGCCCGCCCGGACTTCGTCGAGGCCGTCGATGAGCAGCGTCTTTCCGGGCGGAGTGCTCACCACCAGAAAGTCTCGCGCCGAAACGAAGTGCGCCTCATCCCCAAGCGAGGCGGCCTCGCCCTCGAACGCAGTCGTCTTCCCCGCACCGGGATCCCCGAGCAGCACGTATGCGTCGCAGTCGCGGAAGGCGCTGAGGGGTCGCGAATCGAGCTCTTGCCGACGCTCGCCCCTCTGGTCATTCGTACGGGGCGGGACCACGGTACAGGTCCGAGGAACGATCTCGCTCACTGTTCGTCGAACCAGTGGCGGGCCGGAAACGTGAGGAACTCCCGCAGGGACACGCCTCCATCTCCCACCAGCAAGGTGCGATGTGGCGCGAAGCGCTGTTGGAATCGCTCCACGCCGGGGAGGCGGCGGCTTCGCCGCGCGCCGCTCTTCACCTCGATCGCGATCACCCGCGGGCCGTTTCGCAAGACGAAATCGACCTCGTGGGGTCCATCCCGCCAATAGTGCACGTGGATGTCCGGGCTTGCGGTGTTGACCAGATGGGCGCCCACCGCGCTCTCGACGACGCGCCCCCAGAAGGTGCGGTCGGCTCGGGCCTCGTCGAACGAGTACCCCGAATTGCACGTCATCAATGCCGTGTTGAGGACGCAGAGCTTGGGGCTCGACGCTCTCACGCGGTAGGGCTTGGTCGAGTATTGAGGGATGCCCGCGATCAGGCCGGCCCCCGAGAGCAGGTGAAGGTAACGGGCGAGCGTCGTGGTGTTTCCGGCATCCTGAAGCTGGCCCAGCATCTTGTTGTAGGAGAGAATCTGGCCAGAGTAGTCCGTGCCCAGCTCGAAGAGGCGCCGCAGCAGCACGGGCTTGTCCACTCGGGTGAGGGCGAGGATGTCGCGCTCGATGTTCGGCGCGACGATCGAGTGGACGACGTAGCCGCGCCATCGTTCCGCGTCCGGCACGTATGGCGCCGCTCCGGGATAGGCTCCGAAGTAGAGGTACTGGTCGAGGTCGAAGCCGAAGGCCTCGGCGACCTCCGGAAGGGTCCAGTGGGACACCGATGCCAGCTCGAAGCGGCCCGCGAGGCTCTCGGTCAGTCCCGACTGCATGAGCAGCGGGGCCGATCCAAGGAGGACCACATGGAGAGGACGGTCGTGGCGGCGATCGGCGTCCCAAAGTCCCTTCACCACCTCGGACCACTCGGGGATCTTCTGGATCTCGTCGAGTACGAGCACGAAACGACCCTGCTCGTCGGCCTCGTGGCGGGCTTCCCGCCAGCGCTCCACGAGCCAGTCGGTGTCCCGCCTCCTCGACGGGGAGAGCGTGGCGGCCGGCGCGACCAGGGACGAACGACCGGCAGGCGCGAAGAGATCGTCCGGTGCGGCGTCCAAGGGGTCGTCAACCGCGATGTACCGCTGGCACCGGGGGTGAATGGCCTCGAGCGCCTGCCGCACGATCGTCGTCTTGCCCGTCTGGCGTGGACCGAACAGGGCGATGAGGCGGTGCGGATCTTCGGCCAGCCGCTCACCGAGCGTGGCCACTTGGGCGCGTTGGAATCGCATCATCTACTGAATCTGCCCTCCTGAGTGAAATTACTCAAGAGCACAGATTGACCAAGAACGGGCACAACCGAACGGGGCGCCCCTTGCGCCGGGCCTCGGGCTGCGAACAAGCCTGCCCGCCGCCTTCGAAGCAACCGACGGCACCCCGGTCGGACCAGCAGTCCAACAAGTGGAGCGGCCAACCCGTGGCCCCGATGGTTGACAAAATGACTCTCGTGTCGTCATTTTGCCTGCTATTATGACGACTCTGCCGCGATTTCTACCGATTCCGCCCGGAAGCTTCTTCCTCTTCGGCCCGCGCGGAACAGGCAAGACGACTTGGCTGCGCGCGAAGCTCCCGGACGCGCTCGTGGTGGATCTCCTGCGCCCGGAGGAGTTTCGCCGGTTCGCCGCTCGTCCGGAGCGATTGCGCGAGATGGTGCGCGCCGTGCGACCGGGTGGGGATGTCGTCGTCGACGAGATCCAGCGGGTCCCCGAGCTCCTCAATGTGGTGCACGAGCTCGTGGAGCGCGGGCATCGGCACAGGTTCGTGCTGACCGGATCCAGTGCGCGCGCGCTGCGTCGGGGAGGCGTCAACCTCCTCGCGGGACGCGCGATCATGCGCACGATGCATCCGTTCATGGCCGCCGAACTGGGTAGCGACTTCGACTTGGACACCGCGCTGACGCTGGGCACCATACCCACCGTCCTCACCGCCGAAGATCCCGCCGCCGCGCTGTCGGCCTACGCGTCCCTGTACGTGGAGCAGGAGGTGCGCGCCGAGGGGCTGGCGCGGGACGTGGGGGGCTTTGCGCGCTTCCTCGAAGCCGTGGCGTTTTCGCACGCGGCAACGCTAAACGTTAGCCAGGTCGCGCGCGAATGCGAGACGAGTCGGTCGACGGTGTCGGGCTATGTCGAGCTGATCGAGGACCTGCTGCTCGCGTATCGGCTCCCCGTCTTCACGCGGCGCGCCAAGCGGCGCTTGGTGGCGCACCCGCGATTCTTCTACTTCGACTGCGGGGTCTTTCGCAGCTTGCGTCCGGCGGGTCCCCTCGACCGACCCGAGGAGATCGCCGGCCCCGCCCTCGAAGGGTTGATCGCGCAGCACCTGCGGGCCTGGCTAGCGTACTCCGGGACGGACGACGAGCTGTACTACTGGCGGACGCGGGCGGGATCCGAGGTCGATTTCGTCATCTACGGAGCCTCCGGCATCTGGGGCATCGACGTCATGAACGCCGCACGCGTCCGTCCGGCCGATCTGCGAGGCCTCGGCGCCTTCGGCACCGCGTACCCCGAGGCCCGCCGGGTCCTGCTCCACCGGGGCGCGCAGCGGTTCGTGCGCAACGGCGTGCTCTGCCTTCCCGTCGATTCGTTTCTCGCCAGGCTGGATCCGGCCAGGAACCTGGACGACATCGTCGCCTGAGCCGTCAGATCCCCGGTCCCCCCTCCGGCCGGTACTCCGCCGCCGCCCGGTGGAGCGCCCGGAACACGACCCCGCGATCCCCCAGTCGGTGGTGCAGCTCGCGTTCCAGTCCGGCGATGGGGTAGAGGTTCTGGGGCGCGCGGTCGTCCTTGTGTGGTTGGGAGGCGAAACGCGGCAGGGCCGCCGCCGTCGCGTCCGCGATTCGTCGCACCCGCTCCAGCTCCGTGTCCGACCAAGCCTCGCAACGGACGATGCCCGCCCACGGGTGTCCCACCGCCGGCGCGAGCCGCAGATACCACGAATAGCGGGTCCACTTCGTCTGAATGAGGAAGATGGGCGTCCGCTCCCGGGGAGCGAGGCGGGCCACCACAGCGCGCGCGCCCCCGCCCAGGTACTGGGCCTGGTGGGTCTTCACGTAGCCGATGGCGCCCGGAACGCGCTGGCGGCCGCGCAGGGGGCCGTCCATCACCATGAGGACGTCGGAGGGTGACGGGCCATGGGCGCCACGGGGCTCCGCGTCGGGACCGATGTCCCCGGCGCCGCGACCCGACCGCTCCGCGCCCCACCCCGTCGCGACCTCGACCTCCAGCCGACCCATGCGCTCCTGAAGCCCGTTCATGAGCTGCGCCATGTCTTCGTCGGCCACGGGGCACGCGACGAAGGCTCCCACCCGGGTCGCCAAGTCGGGCACGCCGCTCCGCGCGAAGAGACCGCGACGCACTTGGGCCGCCACGATCTCCGCCTTGCCGTCGCAGCGCACCATCCCCGCCGCGTACGACGCGCACAGGCCGAGGCTGGGTTCGCCCTCGGAGGTCATCCAAACGCGCGCCTCGACCCGACGCACGCCGTCGATGAAGCAGAGCGTCCCGGGGATGGCCGCTTCTCCGGCCGGCAGCTGGCGCCACTCGTCCTCGGGGAGTTCCACGCCGGGATCCACCTGCACGGCCGGGGCCTCCTCCGGCTCGGTCTCGACCGGGGACCCGTATTCCGGCGACCAGCCCTCGATGGCGAGGGAGTCGATGCGCCTCACGCCTCGACGCGCTCCACCGACGACGAGTTCCCCACCTTCCTGACCCGATACTGGACCGGGATGCGGTCGGCGAGCTCGGACACGTGGGTGACGATGCCCACCATGCGCTCGGTGCCCAGCTGTTCGATGGTGGCCGCAACGACGTCAAGTGTTTCCGAATCCAGGGTGCCGAAGCCCTCGTCGAGGAAGAACGCCTCCAGCCTCCGGCCGCCGTGCGCCGCCAGGTTGGCGACCTGTTCGGCCAACGAGAGCGCGAGCGCCAGGGAGGCGAGGAAGGTCTCTCCGCCGGACAGGGTCTTGGCGAGGCGGGGCTCGTCGGCGTTCCGGTGGTCGATCACCAGGAATTCGTTCCTGTCGGAGAGATCCAGCGAGTACTGCCCGCTGGAGAGCTGGTGGAGCCGGGCCGTCGCTCCGCGAACGAGCCACGCCAGGACTTGGTTCTGGAGCCAGGCTCCGAAGTGCTTCGCGTTGAGATGCGTGCCGAGGTCGCGGGCGATGCGCGAGCGTTCGCGGGCCGCCCTCCGTTCCTTCCGGACGCGCGCGCGTTGGGCGGCGGCGGCGCGCAGGACGCCCAGCTCGTTGCCGGCCGCTCCACGAGCGGCCGCGCACGCCGACACGGGATCGTCGTCGTCCCCCACCTCGAGGCCCTCGGCCCGGCACCGCTCCCGAAGCGCGGAATCCCGACGGCTCCGGTCCGCCGACAGGTGTTCCACGCGCGCGTCCAGGCGGGCCGCTTCCCTCTCGGTCTCGCGGCGAGCCTCGGCGCCCCACCCCTCCAGAAGCCGCCACGACTCCGAAAGGTCGCCCTCCACGGGCCCGGGAGGCCGCATGGGCGCAACCCGATCGCGCGCCTCATGGAACCGCGACCACGCCGCCCCGGTCCTGCCGGCCCAACCCTCCAGCACGTTCTTCGCCTCATCGCGCGCCCGCCGCGTCGCCTCCTCCTCCGAGCGCGCGCGCCGCAACACCTCGTCCGCCGCCTGGATGGCGGCCAGTTGGGTCGTGGCCTCCTCCACGGTCGGCGCCTCGGCCAGCTCGGAGCGCAGCTGCGTCGTCGCCCGTTCCCGCTCATCCAAGGTCGCGCGGGCGACGCTCAGGCGACGGTCGCGTCGCGCGCGCCGTTCCGCGGCCTCGCGGACGAGCCGGTCGAGGCGGCGCGTGTCCTCCTCCCCCTCGCGGATGCGGGTGAGCAGCGCGTCGATCTCCTCCGGCGCCGGTTTGCCCTCAAGCCGCTCGCGGAGCGACTCCGCGTTCCCCGCTCCGTGACTCAGCGTGGCCGCGCGGGCCGCCCGCGTCGCGGCCCGGCGATCCCGCTCCTCGGTCGCGCGCGCGAGGTCGGCTTCCGCCGCCGCCTTCCGCGCGCGCGCCGCATCCAAGTCGGCGGGCGGGTCCCGATCCGGCATGCGGAGGACGGTGCGGAGGCAGACCGGGCAGGGACTACCCTCCTCGAGGTGGTGCGCCATGTCGGCCGCGGTGTGGGCGAGCCGCAACGCCTCCAGCGCGCGCCTGGCCGCCTCCAGCGCCCCGTTCGCGGCGGCCACTCCGGTGGTTGCCGCCGCGTACGCCTCCTCGGCCGCGGCGAGGTCGCCGCGCGCGCGCTTCACCTCCACGTCCAACGTCCGGAGCTCCCGTCGCTGCTCGCGCACATGCTCCAGCTCCGCCTTCGCCGGCAGACGCTCGAGCGAGGCCCCGAGGGTCGCGCGCTGCTCCCCGAGCGCCTCCTCCTCCGTCTTCGCCTCCGCCAAGACCTCCTCCGCCGCCTTCCGCTCCCTCCGCGCCGCCTCCAACTCGCTCGCGCGGCGGGCCAGCTCCCGGCGCTGCGCGACCACCTTTTCGACCGCCGCCCGCTCGGGCAGGGCGGCGCGTTCGGTCCGCGCCTCCCGCAGACGAGCGGCGGCCACGTCCCACGCGCGCCCGGCCGACCGGGAGCGCTCGTCGGCCTGCCGCTGCCGCGCCGCCAGCTCCATGACGCCCTCCGGGGCGCGAACCGCCTCCAGGAGTCGCAGCTGTTCGGCGGCCTTCGTCCGTCGGTCGACGGCGGCCTGAATCGAGGCGTCCAGCTCCCTCAGGTCCCGGGAGGCCTCGTCGATGCGCTCACCGAGGTGGTTCAGGACCTCGAGCCGACGCTCGGCCCCGCGCACGGCCTCCGGCGTCGCGTCCGCCAACTCCGATTCCAGCCGCCACTGAAGCTGGTCGGCCTTCCCCTCCTCGAGCTTCCAGCGCAGATTCGCGGCCCTGCGCAGGCTCTCGTACAGCCCGAGTCCGAGCAACCGTTCGAGCAGCTGCTTGCGCTCGCCCGGCTTCGCGCGCAGGAAGGCCGCGAACTCGCCCTGGGGAAGCACCACGCACTTCGTGAAGTGGTCCAAACCCAGGCCGATCACGTCGTCGCGAACGCACTTCGACAGATCCGACTCGGTGATCGCCAGGGTCCTCGCCGCACCGCCGCCCGCGCGCTCCTCCAAGCGAGCTTCCTTCGTGGTGGCGCCGGCCGCCGTGCGCTGCACGACCCGGACCGCGGAATAGGTGTTGCCCCGCGCCTCGAAGTCGAACCGCACCCGGGCGCGCACCTTGCCCTGGCTGATGACCGGCGCGATCAACTTCAGGTTGTCGTAGCGGGGCACCGAGCCATAGAGGGCGAAGATCATCGCGTCGATGAGGCTGGACTTGCCGGAACCCGTGGCTCCGGTGAGCACGAAGAGATCGGCATCGCGGAAGCTGACCTCGGTCCGCTCGCGATAGGAGGTGAACCCCTCCAGCTCAAGCCGTAGCGGACGCATACTCCTCCTCCAACAACTCGTCGAAGAGCCTCGCCAGCTCCTCGCCGGAGATGTCCGACTCCTCCAGGTAGCGCCGGAACTGCGTTCGCGGATCGCGCAGCGCGCGGGGGTCCACGGGATCGCCCCGGGGTCCGGGGCCATCCGGTCGAGCCACGATCACGTCCACCGCGTGCGGAAACATCTCCCTCACCCGCTCCGCGAGTCCGGGAGAGGGCGCCTCCTCGACGATGAGGCGGAGATGGTCGTCGCCGGTGTTGCCGCGCGTCTCTTCGAGGAGGGGCATGCCGCCACGGATGGTGCGAAGCGCGCGCCCCGACTTCAGCGGGACCGACCGCACGCGCGCGGGCCGATTCGCCTCCGCCTCGACGAGGAGAACGCCGTGGGCGCCGTGGGTCTCGCCGAAGTCGAGGGCGAAGGGCGAGCCCGCGTACCAGATGGGGCATCGTCCCGGAATTCGTTGCGGCCTGTGAATGTGCCCGAGCGCGACGTAGTGGGCGCTCGCGGGAAAGATGTCCGCGGGGACGTAGTAGTCGAAGACGTGGGCTTCCCGTTCACCGCCGCCCATGGCCGCGCCCACGACGGTCAGGTGGGCCACGACGAGGTTGACGGTCTCGTCGGAGAATCCTTCGAACAGTACCCGCGCGATCCGCCGGCAGCGGTCGCTGTATTCCTTCTGGTGATCGTCGGGGTCGCCCGCCATGAGCGCCTCCGCGGTCACGATCCCCCGCTTCGACTGGAAGGGAAGCAGCGCGACGCACGCGGTCTCGCCGGACTTCGTGGCCAGGCGCACCACGCCGCCCTCGTCCGGCGGCGCCACCCCCGAGGCCGTGACCACGTTGGCCAGCTGGAGCAGCGGTCCCACGGCGGCGAGCCGGCGCGGATTGTCGTGGTTTCCGGCGATGACGACGACGTGGGCGCCGGTGCGGGCCAGCCGCAGCAGCGCCTCGTAGACGATCTCCTCGGACTCGGCGGTGGGCACGGCCCGGTCGAACTGGTCGCCGGCCACAACGACGATGTCCACCGCCTCCCGTTCCGCGATCCCAACGATTTCGTCCAGAACCGCCCGGTGCTCGTCGGCCCGGCCGCGCCCCCGGAGCGTCCTGCCCACATGCCAATCGGCGGTGTGGAGGATCTTCACGTCACCACGGGTCGAGCCCTGCGAAGGGATCGCCATCGCCACCGGTCCCGGCCTCGCCCTCCCCATCCCCCCCGCCCCCGGCCTCGTCCGGCCGGGTGGCCCAGGCGGGGAACGGAAACTCGATCACCAGCGGCACCGGCAGCTCGGGTTGCGAGAGGATCATGGTGCCGGGTTTGAGGATGGTGGCGCGCTGGCGCTGCGCCGCCGGGAGGAAGGCGTACTCGGGACGCCCGGCCTCGGCGCCGTCCAGCCGTCCCGCCACCCGAAGCGACGAGTTGGCGATCACCCGGCGCTCGACCTCGCTGGCGGTCTGCTGGGCGCCGATCAGGATCACCCCGAGCGAGCGGCCGCGCTCGGCCATGTCGAGCAGGATCTCCTTGATGGGACTCCGTCCGTCCCGGGGCGCGTACTTGTTGAGCTCGTCCAGGACGACGAACAACAACGGTTCGCGACTGCCGGTTTCCTCCTTGTCCCGAAAGGTCTTTCGCAGCACCACCCCCACCACGAAGCGCTGGGCCCGGCGCGACAGCTTGGCGATGTCCACCACGGTGACCCGCTCCCGCATGTCGATGCGGTGCTTGGCCGGATTGGGCACGTCGCCGCGCACCAGGTGTTCGGCGTCGCGGCGGGCCGCGTGGAGCCGACGCACGAAGGCGTTGATGGTCCCCACGCCGATGGCGCGGCCCGCCCACTTCGTCTGTTCCTCCTCGTCCAGCACCCGCTCCCGGATCGCGTCGATGAGGTCGGCGAAGGTGCGGCAGGTGGTGTTCGCGATGCGCACCCCGCCGTCGTCCAGCGGGGTGGCCTCCCTCCGCAGCCGCGCCGTCACGTTGTGCACCACGATGGTGTACTGCCGCCGCTCGTCCTCGACGTCGGCGAAGAGGAAGGGGAGCAGCTCGTCCTCGCAGAAGTCCGCCAGCGTCCAGAAAAACGACGTGACCCCGCTGGCGCGGCTCCCGGTGCGGGGCGCGGCCGAGGGGTCGCCCCGGCGCGGCGGCGCCCACAGCTCGACGCCGTCGAACGGGGTGGCCGGGAGCCCCATCGCGGCGTAGCGGGCCATCTGCTCCGCGTCCAGGTGGCGGTTGGGTTGGTCCAGGAAGAGCAGGTCCTCGCCCTTCACGTTGAAGATGAGGGCCTTGGTGTTGTGGGCGCCGGCACCCAGCTGGCCCGACGTGAACAGGCTGTGCAGGAGAAACATCGCGTAGCTGGTCTTGGTGGCGACGCCCGAGACCCCGCTGATGTTGACGTGCGCCCCCCGCGTGCCATCCAGGAACTCGACGTTGACGTGCGCGACCTCGCCGTCGCGCGACAGGCCCGCAGGCATGCGACGCTTCATGCCGTCGAAGAAGAGGGCCTCCTCGCGCTCCCTACCGACGGCCTTGCGCACCATCTCGCCCGGCATCGGGGGCACGAACACCTCCGGCTCGAAGCGGGTGGCGAGCACCTTGGCGGCCTCGGTGACCTGGGCCGGGAGCACTCCGTCCTCGATCAGGAAGACGTCGCTGTCGAAACGCGCCCCCTCGTGCCGTGCCCGCAGATCGGCCACCATGCCGTAGATGCGGATCGGCTCGGCCCTACCCGGAAGGCTCCGCTCGACCACCACCACGTCGTCGAGCTGCAGAAACCGATCCTCGCCAACCGCGACCCAGAACTCGAGCGGCGTCGCCGGGTCCGTCCCGATCACGCGCCCGATCGACACCGATTCGCTCACGCCGCGGCCCATTTCCAACCCACCGTCATCGCGGGCACGCTCCGCCCACGCCCCGCCGCCTCGCCGACCCCGCCCGCGGACGCGCGCGGCTCGCCTCGGCCGGAGCGGTCCGAGCTCGGGAGCGCCCCGCCCACCCGGGGCCACGCCACCGTCGGCGTCCGGGTGGACTCATCCACGGACCGCCGGTCCGGCCACCGGTCGGGTTTCGGCGAGCGGCGCCACCAACGGACGGCCGATGGTGGCGGCGATGCCCCGCACCTGCGCCATCAACTCCGTGAACTGCTCGGGGTAGAGGGACTGGGCCCCGTCCGAGAGCGCGGCCGGCGGATCGGGATGCATCTCCACCATGAGTCCGTCCGCCCCGGCCGCCACCGCGGCGCGCGCCATCGGCGTCACCTTGTCGCGAATCCCGGTGCCGTGGCTGGGGTCCGCGATGATGGGCAGGTGCGACAGCTCCTGAACCACCGGGATCGCGGTCAGGTCGAGTAGGTTGCGGGTGTGCGGGTCGAAGCCGCGCACGCCCCGCTCGCACAGGATGATGTCGGGGTTCCCCTCGGAGAGGATGTACTCCGCCGCCAGCAGCAGTTCCTTGATGGTGGCCGCGAGCCCCCGCTTCAGCAGCACGGGGCGACGGGAACGACCCGCGCGCCGCAGCAGGGCATAGTTCTGCATGTTGCGGGCGCCGATCTGCACGATGTCGGCGTATTCCTCCACCGCGTCGAAGCTGCCCAGGTCCAGCGCTTCGGTCACGATGGCGAGGCCAGTGGCCTCCCGGGCGCGGTCGAGCAGCCGGAGGCCGTCCACCCCGAGCCCCTGGAACGAGTACGGCGAGGTGCGCGGCTTGTAGGCGCCCCCGCGCAGGATGGTGGCGCCGGTTTGGGCCACCCGCTCGGCCGCCTCCATGATCTGCGCCTCCGACTCGACCGAACAGGGGCCGGCCATCACCGCGATCGAGCGGCCGCCGATGGCCGTGCCGTTGGCGAGCGCGACCACCGTGTCGTCCTCGCGCCACTCGCGCGACACCTGCTTGTAGGGGCGACTGACCGGAATGATCTCCAACACTCCGGGCAGCCCCACCAGCCGGGCCGTGTCGACGCGACCATCGTTGCCCACCAGGCCGATGGCGGTGCGCTGGCGACCGGGCATGGGGCGGGCCTCGTACCCCAGGTCGCGAATGGTGTCCACGGCCCCCTGGATCTCCTCGGCCGAGGCGTTGTGCTTCATGACGATCAGCATGGTCGGATCTCGCGAATGTGGGTTGGGTGGCGGGTCCGCGGGCGAACCGGGAGGAGTCTGTCCACGGCCCGCTCGCCTAGGTGGAGGCGTCCGCTTCCAGGCGGACCCCCACCACCGAGCTCACGCCCGGTTCCTCCATGGTGAGCCCGTAGATCCAGTCGGCCGCCTCGATGGTGCGCGGATTGTGCGTGATCACCACGAACTGGCTCTGTCGCTTGAACTCTCGCAGGAGCTGAACGAAGCGGTCAATGTTGCTCTCGTCAAGCGGCGCGTCGACCTCGTCGAGCACGCAGAAGGGGCTGGGTTTCACAAGGTAGATGCCGAACAGCAGCGCGAGCGCCGTGAGCGCCCTCTCGCCTCCCGACAGCAGGTCGATGCGGCGGGTCTTCTTGCCCATGGGAGAGGCGTGGATGTCGACCGGCCCGCCCAACGGGTTCTCCGGGTCGCCCAGGCGCAGGTCGCATTCTCCGCCTTGGAACAGACGCTGGTGGATGTTCCGGAAGTTCTCGCGCGCCGCCTCGAAGGTCTCGAGGAAGAGCTTGGTGGCGGTGCGGTCGATCTCGCGGATGGCGGCGCGCAGGTCGTTGCGCGCCCGCTCCAAGTCGTCGCGCTGCCCGGTGAGGAAGGTCAGCCGCTCGCTCTGCTCGGCATGCTCCTCGATGGCGAGCATGTTGACCGGGCCGAGCCGTTCGATCCGCCCAACGAGCTCGACCAGCTCCTCCTTCAGCTCGTCGGGGTCGCCCTCCACGGGCTCCGCCATCTCGATCAGCTTGTCGAAGGGCCGCGCCCACTCCGCCTCCACACGCTCGCGGATGAGGACGATCCTCCCGCCGAGCTCCTGCTCCTCGAGGTGGTGGCGGTGGTGCCGGTCGGACGCGGCCCGCTCGGCCGCGCGCGCGGCATCGACCTTTCGTTCGGCGCGCTGGACCGCCTCATCGGCCCGTTCGAGCACCTCGTCGTCCCGCGCGAGCCTCTCTTGGGCCCGGTCGCGCCTTCGGAAGAGCTCCTCGACCGCCTTGCCTCCCCGAGCGAGCAGCGCGCGCGCCTCGGACAGCTCGCGACCGAGCTCCTCCTCCTCCTTGTCCAACCGCGCGAGCTGCGCCGCGGCCTGGCCCTCCGCCCGACCCAGATCGCTCAGACGCTCGTCGGCGCGCGCCCGTTCCCCTTCGTGCTGGTTCGACCGGATGGCGATCCTGGCCTCCTCCACGCGCGCCCGCTCCCACTCGCCCTCCGTCACCTCGAGCACCTCGGCGGCACGCTCCCCGCGACCGCGCAGGGCGGCGGCCTCGGTCGTCGCCTCCCGAAGTTCCTCCCGCTGCCGGCGCGCGCGCGCGGTCGCGGCGGCGGCGGCCTCGCGCATCTCGCGGACGCGGCGCGCCAAGTCGTCGCCGTCGCGCGCGAGGCGGGTCTGACGCTCCTCGCGGGTCGTCCGGTCCGCCCGGGCGGCGCGCAGGTCGTCCTCGGCGCCGACGAGAGTCGCGCGGCGCTCCTCGAGCGCCGCCTCCGCCCGCTCGACGCGCGACCCCGCGGCCTCGCGCGCCTCGCGGGCGCGCGAGGCCTCCCGGATGGCGGGGTCGGCGGCCTCCTCGAGCGCCGCGAGCTCGCCGCGGCGTTCGAGGAGGCCGGCCGTCCCCCCCGGGTTGCCCACGACCAGCACGCCGCGCGCATCCACGGACGCGGGAGATCCGGCCCTCACCGCCGCGCGCGACCCCGCCGCGCCGCTTTCGGGCGTCCCGTTCTCCCCGGGGGGATCCGGCGGTTCGGCGCGGTCCACTCCGGCCAGCAGCATCCGCACCCAGGAAGCGCCCGGGCCCTCCGCGCGGAGTTCGTCCAGCAGCGTCCCCGGCCGACCCGGCTCGGGCACGTCGGTCAGGGGCAGCAGCACGATTCCGCCTCCGCCCGTCCATTCCGCGTCGAACCAGCGGCGCAGACGCGCGGCGGCGGCGCCATCCCTCACCAGCAACGCCTGCGCCAAGTGACCCAGGTACGACTCCGCGCCCGCCAGAGCCGCGCCCGGACCCGAGATGCACTGCGACAGCGTCCCCAGAACCACGTCCGGGTGCGCCTCCCGAGCCGCTCGGATCACGGGCTCGTACCCGGCCCCGTCGCGCTCCATGACCTGGAGGGCGGTGCGCCGGGCGGCGAGCGCGGAAGCCCGGTCCGCCGCCTCCACCTCCGTGGCGCGCGCCCTCTTCAGCTCGTCGCGGGCCTCCTCGACTTCCCCCGATCCCTCGTCCAACGCGTCGCGCGCTCGTGCCGCGGAGGCCTCCAACTGGGCCAGGCGGTCGTCGGACGCTCCGTCCTCCCGGCGGATTCCGGTCAACGCGAGCTCGGTCTGCGAGGCCCGTCGCTCGAGCTGGGCCAGGCGCGCGCGCAGATCGTCCAGCCGGGTGCTCGAAGCGGCGACGGTACCCTCCAGGGTGGCGACCCGGCGCAGAAGCCTCCGCTCCTCGCCGCGCACCTCGGCCAAGGTCGCGCGCGCGCGACCCAGCCGCTCCCTCGCCCGCGCCGCCACCTCCCTCGCCCGCCGCGACTCCACGCCCACTTCCGCCAGCGCGGCCACGACGCGGTCGCGCGACTCGCGCAGCTCGACGATCTCGCGCGCCAGCTCACCGGTACGCGTGCGGACCCCGGCCCGATCCTCGCCGATCTGACCCAGCCGTCGCTCGGCGTAGACGATGCGCTCGCGCGCCACCGCCAAGTCCCGTTCCCAGCGCACCAGGTGCTTCTGGATGCCGTCCAGGACCCCCGCGGCCTCGGCGCGCGACTTCCCGGCCTCGAGGCTGCGCACCTTCGAAGTCTCGCGCTCGGTCTCCGCCGTCCGCAGCTCCACGAGCGTCGCCTCGCGCGCCTCTCCCTCGCGGGCGAGCAGCTCCCGAACCCTCGTCAGCCGACCTTCGAATTCGGCAAGGTCCACCGACACCACCGCCACCTCGAGCGAGAGGCGTCGCTTCCTCAGATCGTGGTACCGCTGCGCCTTCCCCTTCTGTCGCGCCAGCGAGCGGACCTTGGTCGTCACCTCCGCGATCACGTCCTCCAGCCGCGCCAAGTCCAGCTCGGCCCGGGCCAGCCGCTGCCCCGCGAGCCGACTTCGGTCCTTGTATTTGCCGATGCCCGCGGCCTCCTCGAACAATCCCCGGCGCTCCTCCGCCCGCTCCGAGAGGATCGCGTCGATCATGCGGCTCTCGATGATGGCGTACGCGTTGGCGCCAAGCCCCGTGTCCCGACACAGCTCCTGGACGTCGCGCAGGCGACAGGTGGCCCGGTTGATCGAATACTCGCTGCCGCCGTCCCGATAGACGGTGCGTCCGATCTCCACCTCGCCGAAGGGAACCGGGAGCGAGCCGTCCTCGTTGGTGACCCGAAGCGTCACCGAGCCGCGGTTGATGGGGCGTCGATTGACCGTTCCCTGGAAGATCACCTCTTCCATGCGCGCGCCACGCACGACCGTGGGTCGCTGTTCGCCCAGCACCCAGCGAACCGCGTCGCTGATATTCGACTTGCCGCATCCATTGGGGCCCACGATGGCGGTGATGCCCTCGTGGAACACGATGTCCGTGCGTTCCGGGAACGACTTGAAGCCGTGCAGGCTCAGCGCGGCGAGCTTCATCGGAGGAACAAACCACTCAGCCGGGCCAGGAGTGCGTCGAACCCTTCCCGCAGCCGGTCGGCTCCGGCGACGTCGGCGATCCCGGCGTTGTCGATCGCCATCAGGGTCATCACCGCGGCGAACAGGACGAGTACCGCGAAGGCCGCGATGCCGAGCCCTCGACCCCGGTGGTGCGCCACCCCCTCGAGCTCCGTGCCGTCGCGGGGCCGGGCACGCACCGACGCCTCCGCGGCCGGGGGCGGTTCCGAATCGGCCACGGAGGGTTCAGCCGCTTGGGCCACGGAGGGTTCCGCCGCTTGGGCCACGGGGGGTTCCGCCGTCTGAGCCACGGAGGGATCCACCTTCGAGGCCACGGGAGGATCCGCCGTCGGTCCGCGGTCATCGAGCTCATCCCACGGCGAAACCCGGTGGACCTGCCCGCCCAGGCGGTTCACTCCGCTCGTCGCCGCCCTCGCGACGGAGGCGCCGGGCGCCGGACCCAACAAGGCGATGGCGTCCCTAAGCCCGACGGTTCCCAGCGCGGTCATGGGTTCGCCCTTGCAGGCGAGCACGATCGAGGGGGTGCCCGCCGGACGCACCGGCGACGCGGCGGCCTGATAGGCGAGGACCGTGACGCCGCTCTCCACCCACGTCGCGAGGAGCCGATCCCACGCGGCCTCATCGAGCAAGGCCTCCGGATTCGCCACGGGAGTCCCCGCCGTGGCCACGCAGAACCGTCCGTCGTCGGCGGGCCGGGCGATCCGTCCCAGGGAAGCGCCGTACAGGATGGCGTCGGCGATTCCCTCGGCGTTCCGGGTGTTGAACGCCCGGTGCAGCCGTGGCTCGTCGAGAAAGAGGTCGGCAAGCAGCACGCGCCCCCCCCGGGAGGCCCAGCTCCCGGCGATCGCGACCGCGGCGTGGGCCGCCCAGTCGTTTCGACGCGCCCTGGCGCTGGCCCGGACCGCGACCACCCGCCCTTGCCCGGCTTCGATGGGAGGATCGAGGTCCAGGATCCCCGGAGGAAGGTCCCGGGAGAGATCGAAGGGCCGCAACCGCGGCGCGGAAGAGCGGCTTCCGCCTCGAACGGGGGCGTCGGCGCGGGCGGTCACGGCCGCCCGAGCGCGGAATCCGGTGCGATATCGTGCCGCGGCGCGTCGCCCCATAGCGCCTCCAACCGATAGTAGGACCGCACCTCGGGGTGGAAGACGTGCACCACGAAGTCGATGTAGTCGATGAGCACCCAGCGGGCTTCCCGGACTCCCTCGGTGTGCGCGGGACGGGTACCCTCGTTGCGCAGCTCGCGGGTCACGTGGTCGGAGATCGAACGCACGTGGGTATCGGAGTTCCCGGTGACGAGCAGAAAATAGTCGGTGGCCGAGGAGATGCCGCGCAGGTCGAGCACGACCACGTCGCCGGCCTTGCGTTCGAGCGTCAGCTGGGCGGCCCGCCGGATCGCGGGCGGGAGGGGGGAGTCGCCGGAAAACGCAGCGTCGACCATCCGCAAGGCGCCCGGCGGCCTCAGCTCGTCCGTTCCACGTGCACGGTTACGCTCACCTCCACTTCCGCGTGCAGTTTGATGGGAACCTCGAAGACGCCCAGGGACTTGATGGGTTCCGCCAAGTCGACGTGGCGCTTGGCCAGCACGAAGTCCAGCCCCGACTTGACCGCGCGTTCGGCGATGTCGGCCGCGGTCACCGAACCGAACAGCTTGTCGGATTCGCCGGCCCGTGCCCGGAACACGAGGTGCATCCCCTCGAGCTTGGATGCGCGCCGGCGTGCCTCCAGGTAGTCCTTGCGGGCCCGCGCCTCGGCCCGTCGCCGCTCCTGCTCCAAGCGACGGATGTTGGCCGAGGACGCCTCGTAGGCGAGCCCGCGGGGCAGGAGGAAGTTGCGGGCGAACCCGGCCTTCACGTTCACGATGTCGCCCGGCTCACCCAGGCGATCCACGGATTCCTTGAGGATCAGCTTCACCATTCACTCCCGGTTCGGTCGAAACATGCGGACCCGCGCCGCGAGACGCCACGC
Organism: Longimicrobiales bacterium; assembly: GCA_965221265.1. Lineage (GTDB taxonomy): Bacteria > Gemmatimonadota > Gemmatimonadetes > Longimicrobiales > Gaopeijiaceae > BD2-11. Next base: position 3,067,743 of record OZ244873.1, read on the forward strand.
GGGCAGCGTACGTCGGTCAGCCTCGTCGAGCTCTTGCGCGGAAGTCCACCCAAGTGTCCGCCAGCCCGATCAGCGCCGCCGCGGCGACGAGGAAGGGTGCCAGCAGCAGGAACGCGAGCGCAAGCAGGCCCCATCCGACGGCCGACGGACGGCGGGCCACGGCGGCCACGACCCCGGCGCCGCGCACGGCGAAGAGCGCGCCCATGAAGACGAGCAGGTTGAGTCCAACCCGGCCCAGGCCACCGTCGGGTTGCGCGATGAACAGCGCCGCGCCCGCGATCAGAAGCCACACCAGCTGGTCGTTGAACCGAAGTTCGCGCAGGGGGCCGAGTTCCAAGCCGTCGCCGCGCACCAATCGAAGGTACAGCCACCATGCCGTCCCCAGGGCGGCGACCGAGGACAGGCCCAGCAGCGACGGAAACAGGATGCTCCGCCACTCCGCCACCTGAAACGCCGTTCGCATCACGGACTCGGCAACGGGCGCGCCCTCCCCGAGCATGCGCAGCGCCTCGAGGGAAACGCCGACGCCGTCCCGCAACCGGGACGCCACCATGCCGTCGATGACGGCCCAGCGACCCGGGCTCAAACCCAGGGCGGCCGATGCTCCGGCGGCGGCGGCGATCGCCAACAGCGCCCGGGGCAGAAACCGCCAGTCGGGCCACCGCAGGGTCGCGGCGGCGAAGGAGCCGCCCAAAATGATCGACCACCCGCGCTCCACGTACCACAATCCGGAACGGGTGGCGCCCGCCAGGGCCACCGCGGTCCCCAGGGCGCCCGCCAACACGGGCAGCAACCGCTTCCCGGGCGAAATCAACACGAGAAGGGCGAACGGAATCAACACCAGGACGAGCGGGGCGAAGACGGAAAGCAGAAGCGTGGCGAGGTGGAGGACCGCCGCTCGCCTCCAGTGCCTCAACAGGCGCTCCCGCGGACCACCGTCCGCTACCCCTCGTGGCGGCGCACGTAGGGGAGCAGGGCCAGATAGCGCGCCCGCTTCACCGCCCGCCCGAGCTTGCGCTGAAACGCCGCCGCCACCCGAGTGGTGCGGCGCGGAAGCAGCTTGCCCTGTTCGGTCACGAAGCGCGACAGGGTGGCCACGTCCTTGTAGTTGAGGATGGTGATCGGGGGACCCTCGATGCGCCTGCGGTGGCCGCGCCCCCCCGAGAACTCGGGCGGACTCGTGTCGACCGGGGCGTCGTCCTCCTCCTCCCCCTCCCCGTCCTCCTCCCCGTCCCCCTCGCCCTCCTCGTTCGCCGGTTCGGCCTGTTCCACGGCGGGGACGGCGGGAGGGTCGGCCACCACCGACATCCCCGTGGAGGGTTCGCCCTCGTTGACGACGATGAGATAGCGGAGCACGCCCTCGTCGAGCTTCATGACCCGCTCGAGCTCGGGGAGGGCTTCGGGGTCGCCGTTGAACTGGGTGACGACGTAGTAGCCGGTGGTCTGTTTCTGAATGGGGTAGGCGAGCCGGCGTGCGCCCCAGTGGTCCACGGTCGTGATTCGGGCGTCGCCGCCGGATACCAAGTCGTGGAATCGCTCCAGCTTCTGCTGGATGGCATCCTCGCCGAGGGTGGGGTGGAAAATCAGGACGAGCTCGTAGTCGCGCATGGTCTCTCCCATGGTCCGCGTGTTGACGGGCCTCGCTCCCGGGAGGGCTGTTCGCGGGGAAGGTTCCCTCCGCCGGTCGAGGCGGGATCGGCAAGGGAATATACCCCGCCCGGTCGAAGCTTCAACCCGGGGACCCCGAGCGGCCCGCCGGCGGTCATCCCCCCGGCATTCGAGCGGCGTGGCGGCCGCGCGGGACGTTCACGCCCGGCGCCGCCTTCCACGGACTGCCAGCGAGGCCGTCCGCGTGCCGCATCCGCTTGGGACGTCAGGACTTCGCCACCGCCTCCTGCACGGCGAGGATCAGAGCCGGATGGCGACTGAACGCCCAGCGCGCCTCCTCGACGTCGAGACGCTCGCGATTGGTGTGCGCGTACCGTTCCTCGCCGGGAGCGAAGCCGATGGTCGGGATGCCGAAGACGCCACAGGTCCAGCCCCCGTCGGTCGCGAAGGTCCACGGACGACGGTGGGCGGGCGCGTCCGGGTCGCCCCGGCGCCCCACCGCCCTGGCCGCGGCCGTCACCACCGGGTGGTCGGCCTCCATGAGGAACCCGGGCGTGAGCAGATTGCGGTCGGCGGAGCGGCCGGTGTGGGAGGTCTGGCGCTCCGAGGCGAGGCGACAGGTGATCGAGTACCCGGGCGGAACACTCGGAAGCGCCTCGGCGATGGCGCCCTCGACCCGCTCCACGAGGCTCGCCTCGGTGTCGGTGGGCAGGATGCGCCAGTCCAGCACGACGGTCACCTCGTCGGGGATGACGTTGGGGCTTTCGGGACGCGCGCGGACGTCGGTGGGGGCGAGGCTGGCGGGTCCGAGCACCGGATCGGACGCCTGACGCCCGGCGAGACGGGACACCCCGGTGAGCACGCCGGGAAGAAGATCGAGGGCGTTGCGGGCGCGGTCCGGGGCGCTGGCGTGGCTCGCCAGACCGCGGATCACGACCTCGAGCTGCGCCCGTCCGCGGTGGCCCAGGGCGATGTCGCCGTGCGTGGACTCTCCGATGATGACCGCCGCGGGGTTCACCAGGCCGGATCGCAACAGGTGGTCCATGCCCCAGCCGCCCCGCTCCTCGTACACCACCTGCCCCACGATCACGTCCCCGGGCGCGCGGCCGGCGAGGGCGGCGGCGGCGTAGACCTGAAGCGCCAAGGGACCCTTGATGTCCATCGCCCCGCGGCCGTGCAGATGGCCGTCCACCACGTCGCCACCGAAGGGCGGGTGCTCCCACTCGTCGTGGGCTCCCTCGGCCACCACGTCCAAATGGCAGGAGAGCATCACCGGGGGCGCCCCTCCCCTTCCCTTCACCACTCCGGCGACGCTGCCCAACCCGTCGACCTCCACCCGGTCGAAGCCCAACGCGCGCATCTCCTCCAGGACGCGGGCGGCCACTTCGCCCTCCCGCCCGCTCATCGACGGAATGCGGATCAGATCCGCGGCGAAGGCGAGGGCGTTCTCGAAGGTCGGTTCGCGCTTCATGGGTCGGCAAAGCCTCCGGGGCGGGTCGCGGGGCCTATCCCGCGAGGATCTCCAGGAGCCCGCGCACCCACGACGTGGCGACGCCGTCCGCCTCGTGCGCGCGCACGAACCACGGGGCCAGCACGAGGGCGACCACGCTCATCAGCTTGATGAGGATGTTCAGGGAGGGACCCGAGGTGTCCTTGAAGGGATCGCCCACGGTGTCTCCCACGACCGCGGCCTTGTGCGGCTCCGAACCCTTGCCACCCATCGCCCCGCCCTCGATGTACTTCTTGGCGTTGTCCCAGGCGCCCCCCGCGTTGGCCATGAAGAGCGCCATCAGCACGCCGGTCACGGTCGCGCCGGCGAGCAGTCCGCCCAGCGCCTCGACTCCGAGAAAGCGGCCCACCACGACCGGCGACAGCACCGCGACCACCCCGGGGAGAATCATCTCGCGCAGCGCCGCGCGGGTCGAGATGTCGACGCACCGGGCCGAGTCGGGTTTGCTGCGCCCCTCCATGATACCCGGGATCTCGCGGAATTGGCGGCGCACCTCGGCGACCATCCCGGCCGCGGCGCGGCCCACCGCGGTCATGGTGAGCGCCGCCACCAGGAAGGGAAGCGCGCCGCCCAGGAAGAGGCCGATCACCACCAGCGGATCGACGATGCTGATCCCCGTCTGCTGGAGGCCCACCTTGGTCGCGTAGGCGGAGAAGAGCGCCAGCGCGGTGAGTGCCGCGGACCCGATGGCGAAGCCCTTGCCGATCGCCGCGGTGGTGTTGCCGATCGCGTCCAGCGAGTCGGTGATGCGGCGCGTTTCCTCACCCAGGCCGCTCATCTCGGAGATGCCGCCCGCGTTGTCCGCCACGGGTCCGTAGGCGTCCACCGACATGGTGACACCCACCGTGGCCAGCATGCCAACCGCGGCGATCCCGATGCCGTACAGCCCGGCCGCCAGGAACGACACGAAGATCGCGACGCAGATGAGCAGCACCGGCACCACGGTGGACTCCATCCCCACCGCCAACCCCGTGATCATGTTGGTGGCGGAGCCGGTGTCGCTCGCGCCGGCGATTCGGCGCACCGGCTTGCCGGCCGTGTAGTACTCGGTGGCCAGCCCGATGAAGATCCCGACCAGGGTGCCCGCCAGAATGGCCCAGAACGGCCCCATCGGCGAGTACGCGGCGTCGGCGTCGGCCAGCTGGAGATCGAGCGACCCGACGATCACGTACATCGCCACCAGAAAGAGGCCCGCGGCGACGAACGTGACGTTGCGCAGGGCCCCGGCCGGGCTGCTGCGTTCCAGCACCTTCATTGCGGCGATGCCGAGCAGCGAGGCGACCAGCCCGGCCATGACCGTGAGCAGGGGCAGGGCCACCGCCTCCGCGACGCTGGCCGACGTGAGCTGGGAGGTCGCCGCGATGGCGATGGTGGCGATGATGGAACCCACGTAGGACTCGAAGATGTCGGCGCCCATGCCGGCCACGTCGCCCACGTTGTCGCCCACGTTGTCGGCGATGGTGGCCGGATTGCGCGGATCGTCCTCCGGGATGCCCGCCTCGACCTTGCCCACCAGGTCCGCCCCCACGTCCGCGGCCTTGGTGAAGATGCCTCCGCCCACGCGCGCGAAGAGCGCGATGGAGCTGGCTCCCATCGCGAACCCGGAGACGATTTCGGAGAAACGGGGCAGGTCGTTGGTGCCGGGAATGGCGCCCGCGGCGAAGATCCAGTAGAAGATCCCCACCCCGAGCAGCCCCAGCGCCGCCACCGACAGGCCCATGACCGCACCCCCGGCGAAGGCGATGCGGAGCGCCTTGCCCTGGCCCTCGCCGCTGGCCGCGGCCGATGTGCGCACGTTGGCGCGCGTGGCGGCCTTCATGCCGAAGAAGCCGGCGAGAACCGACGAGGCGGCGCCCGCCACGTAGGCCACCCACGTCCATCCCGGGATCGCCACCGCCAGGAGGACGGCGACCAGCGCGACGAATCCCGACAGCACCGTGTATTCGCGGCGCAGAAACGCCATGGCTCCGTCGTGGATCCGGTCGGCCAGGTCGATCATCGTGGCCGTGCCGGGGTCCTGTCCGCGCACATAGGCGAAGACGCCGCCGGCGGCCGCGAGCCCGACGATGCCGAACACCCAGGCCCAGCTCGCAAGGGGTACCAAGTCGTTCATGTGATCCGCTCTCGATGTTGGTTGAGGTTCAATTGCCGCCGGCGCGCGGCCGGGTCACCGGTTGTAGGCGTTCATGACGGGCTCGATACCCCCGTTCATCCACAGTCGGGCGGCGGCGTCCAGCTCGCCCAGCCGGGCCACCACCGCGTCCTCGTCCTCCTCATCCATCGGGGAAAGGACCCAGTCCGCCAAGTCCACGCGCTCCGGGGGGGCGCCCACGCCGATGCGCAACCGGGGATAGTCCCGGGTCGCCAACACATCCGCGACCGATTTGAGACCGTTGTGTCCCCCGGCACCCCCACCGGGGCGGAAGCGCAGCCGCCCAACATCGAGGTTGACGTCGTCGGCCACGACGAGGAGATCCTCCGCGACGCGGAAGTCCTCCGCATCGAGAAAGGGCGTCAAGGCGAGCCCGCTTCGATTCACGTAGGTGGTCGGCTTCACCAGGTGCACGGTGCGGTCGTCGACGACGCCGTCGGTCACCAGCGCGGCGCTCGTCCGCTCGAAGGGCCCGAGGTTCCAGTCGTACGCCAAGCGGTCGATGGCCCACCAGCCCACGTTGTGGCGCGTGCCGTCATGACGGGTGCCCGGATTCCCCAAGCCCACGATGACCTTCAACTAGCGGTCCGCCCCGGCACCGAGAGCGGCGGGGCGCGGGCCTGGCGGGGGGTCGAATGGCTGGGCCATTGAGCCGAGATTCAACGCGGAGCGCGAGCATCCGGCGCGGAAGCCACGCCGCTGGAATTCCGGGGGGAGTTGGTCCACGGACCGCCCTACACTCCCTCCGCGACCTCTTCCTCCTCCTCCCCATCCTCCTCGCCCTCCTCCTCGAGGATGGCCCGGGCGTCGGTCACGTGACACGCCACGGTCTCGGGGCCGGCGAGCAGCTCGACGCCGTCCGGGAGGGTCAGGTCGCCCAGGCGAACGGAATCCCCGATGCCCAGCGCCGACACTTCGATGTTGATCGACTCCGGAATGTTCGCCGGCGTGCAGCGCACGTACGCCTCCTGCACGACCACCTCCAGGCGCCCACCCGCGCCGACGCCCTCCGGGGTCCCCGAAAACGCGATCGGGACGTTCAGCTCAACGGCGACACCCCGCCGCAGGTGCATGAAGTCGACGTGGACGATGTCCGGGCGGAAGGGATGGGTCTGGATCTCGCGCACCAGCGTGCGCAACGAATCCCCCTCTCCGACGTCCAGCTGGAGAATCGTATTGGCAACCGATATGGACTGGAACAGGTTGACCGTCTCCTGCTCGTCCAACGAGAGAGGAATGGGATCCATGCCCTTTCCGTACACGACCGCCGGGATGCGTCCCGCGCGCCTAAGGCGGCGGGCGACGCCCTTGCCGGTTTCGTCCCTGCGGCTGGCTTGAAGTGAGGATTCCGTCGCGCTCATTTTGGCTCTTGGTGGGCTACTGGGTGGACGATGGGAGGAAGTGGGCCGCTGGTGGAATTGTCACGCGGGATTGCCCGCGCGCTCGCGCCACGCGCCCGTGGGCGCGGGATCGCCGTGACCCGCCTCCACCACGACGGGCGCCTCGCGGGCCGGCATCTTGAACAGCTGGCTCACCGAGGCGTTGGAGTGAATGTAGCGGATGGCGTCGGAAAGGAGTCCGGCCACGGACAGCACTTTCAGCTTGGGGAAGCGCAGCTCCGGAGCGATGTCGATGGTGTTGGTGACCACGACCTCCTCCACGGGGGCTCCCTGCAACCGTTCGGAGGCCCTTCCCGACAGGAGGGCATGGGTGGCGCAGGCGTAGACGGCCGTCGCGCCGCGTTCCCTGAGCGCGTAGATGCCGTTGGTGAGCGTGCCCGCGGTGTCGACCATGTCGTCCACGATGAGACAGGTCTTTCCCTCCACTTCGCCGACGACGTTCACCACTTCCGCCACGTTGGCGGTGCGCCGTCGCTTGTCGATGACCGCCAGGGAGGCCCCCAGTCGGCGCGCGAAGCCGCGCGCCATCTTCGCGGACCCCGCGTCCGGCGCGATGACGACCAGATCATCGAGGTTCATGTCCTTGAAATACCGGGTCAGCACGGGCGCGGCGTACAGGTGATCCACCGGGATGTCGAAGAATCCCTGGATCTGATGCTGATGGAAATCGATTCCCAGCAGCCGGTCGGCTCCGGCCGCCACGATCAGGTTGGCAACCAGCTTGGCGCCGATCGAGACCCGCGGCTGATCCTTGCGGTCCTGGCGTCCGTAGCCGAAGTAGGGCACAACGGCCGTCACGCGGGCGGCCGACGCGCGCACGGCCGCGTCCACGAGAAGTAGGAGCTCCATGATGTTGTCGGCCGGCGTGGTCGTCGGCTGGATGATGAACACGTCGCGACCGCGGGCGTTGCGGTCGAGCCGGACGAAGATCTCGCCGTCGGCGAAATCCCGCACCGTCGCCCCGAAGGCGGATTCGCCCAGCCTCTCTCCGATCTCCGCGGCCAAGGATCGATTGGCCCGGCCAGCCAGGAGCAATAGTGGACCGCGTCGGTATTGATCGTCCATGGAGGCGTCCCGTGAGCTCGCATTCGAAGGGGCGTTCGACGTGACGAGAGCCGTGAATTCTAGGCCCACCGGCAAGAAGCGTCAACGCGCGCCCGTGGGTCGGCCGACACGCGCCCTAGCCGAGAATCCGCACGCTCCGGCGTCGCACGACGGGAGCCCAGTCGTCCACCGCGAGTTCCAGCCGAAGCTCGTAGGTCCCGGGCCGCAGATTGCCGAAGTCCAGGTCGACGGCGCGGAAATGCGCCCCCGGTCGCCCGGGACTCGGCTCGCTCCACTCCAGCGCCAGCGCCTCCTCGTCACCCCCAAGGCCGAGGAACGCTCCCAGCCGTCGAAGGAACGACCGATCAAGGGGCTTGATGGCCATCCGGTACGCGATCCGGACCTCTCCCGAACCAAGCCCGTAGGCCTCCCACGCGACCGCCAGTTCCCGCAGCCCACCGAAGGCGAGGGATGGCAGCGCGTGGCCGGCCACGTCATCCAGCGACCGCGGCACCCGCTCCGGCGCCTCGATGACGAGCAGGTCGGACAGATCGGGGATGTCGTCGGGATGCGGACCGAGGACCAAGTCTCCGCGCAGACGCGCTCCCTGACCCCCTTGGCGGTCGAGTGCCTCCACGCTGTAGACATAGCTGCCCAGGGGCGCCATCAACGACAAGGTGCCGCGTTCCGAAAGCATGCGTTGGGCCGGCGGACGCATCTCGCCCGTGGTCTCCGCCCAGGGCACCAGAAACAATCCCGCCTGGACGGTGCGCCGGGGTTCGCTTCCGTTCGTGGCGGCACCCGCGCGCGATGCGGCTTGAGAGGTGTCCCGGGGCTCGAAACGGAACGGGGCCAACACCAGCAGCGAGTCGCCCCGGCGGAAGCGGGCGAGCACCGCGTGAATGGTCCCCAGCTCGGGTGCGTACGAGGGCGCGTAGGCGCTGCGAGGCCGTTCCACCGGTTCGCCCCAGACCGTGCCCGCCGGCAGGGCGGAGGCACCGGCCAGCACGCCGTCCGGCGGCATGTAGCGCTCCGAATGGGGAGGATGGCGCCCGGCCACTTGCGGACGCGTGCTCGATCCGCTGGTGGGAACGGATCGAGTCCAGCTGGTCTCGTGGCCATAGCGAATGGCGAGCTCGTCGAGCCCGGCGGTCCACGGAAGGCCGTGCGGGTTGCGCGCGCGCCGCTGAATGCGGCTGCGGACGTGCCGGCTCACGTGCTCGGTCCAGCGGTCGTTGCCACGCACCAGGAAGTAGGGATCGGCGAGCGCCCAAAGGCGGTGGCCCGCCGCCTCGCGCGCCCCCGGGTCGAGGCCGTCCCAGGTGGATGCGTCGGTCCCCTCCAGCAACGGAGCCAGCGTCGTCCATGCTCCGGCCTCGCGCGGATCCATCGCCTCCAAGGCCGCGCGAAGGGCGCGTTCCGCGTCCTCGAAGCGCTCGAGGTGATGGAGCGCGACCCCGCGCAGCGCATCGCACCAACCAGGCTCCGAGGCGGCGCAGAGGTCGGCGGCCGCGAGCGCTTCGCGCGCCCGGCCCGCCTCCACCAGATAGTGAACCCGCTGACCGGCGATCCATCCGTCACCCGGCAGCAGTCGGGCGGCGCGCGCCAAGGTGTCGAGCAACTCCCCGCGCGCCACGGAGATCTCCACGGCCTCCGGAGCCGGTTCGGTGTGGTTGTCTCCGTGCCAAAAACACATGCGGCCAACCCGCTCGTCGCACGGGGATGACCCGGACCCCAGGGACAGGGGCAGGTGCCGGACGCGCAGCCGCTCGAAGCGCCGCTGCGCCTCGCGGCTCCGGTCGTGGAGCGCGGAGGAATCGGGCTCCATCGCCTGGCGCCGAACCGCGTCGTGGGGCTGGCCCGGGGGCCGGAGGGGAGTCGTCGCGGCCGCGCCCGCGGCGGTCGCGGAAACGGCGGCGACCAGCACGAGTAGAGCGGGCATGCGAACCGGACGCGTGATGACGGCTCCTCGTCGGGAGGGTGAGCAAGTTGGCCCGGGTGGATTCGAACCACCACCGCCGGTTCCAAAGACCGGTGTCCTGCCATTAGACGACGGGCCATTCGGGAATGACTTCCCAAATCCTACGCGCGCTTCGGCTCGGTCTCAAGAGCCAGCAACCCGTGGACGAATCCGCCCGAGCACCGAGAGGGGGGTGGCGCCGGGCTGGCAAGGCGCCTTGAAGACCCGGTGGCGGCGCTACCGGGACGAAAGGCAACGCCGAGCGCAGCGGCCCAGCGCGGATGCAACGCCGCTAGAATGCCGGGGGGAGTTCGTCCGCGGACTGCCCAAGCCCGTGGACGAATCCGCCCGAGCACCGAGAGGGGCGTGGCGCCGGGCTGGCAAGGCGCCTTGAAGGCCCGGTAGCAGGGCTACCGGGACGAAAGGCAACGCCGAGCGCAGCGGTCCAGCGCGGATGCCACGCCGGTCGAATGCCGGGGGGAGTTCGTCCGCGGGCAGCAGGAGCCGCCTGACGACGCGTGGCCGCGTGGGGTTCACCTCGACGCGCCGCCCGATCAAGGGGCGGCTTCCGCGCGGGGCCGTCACGCCGGTCGAACTGCGGGAAAGCTCGACAGGGTGCTCGTGAGATGGACGCGTCCCGCCCCGAACGTCGAGCGGATCCGGCGGTGGGCCCGCAGGGCCGATGCGTCGTCCGCGTAGACCGCGAAGATCGTGGCGCCGCTGCCCGACATGAGCGCCAACAGGGGCGACGTGCCCCTCAGCGAGACCATGGTGGTCCGCAGGTCGGAGCGGATGTCGAGGATGGGCGCCTCGAAGTCGTTGCGCGCCATCGCGGCCACCGTCGTCCAATCCCGGCGGCCGGTCGCCTCCAAGGGAACCGGATGCGCGGCCTCCCCGCCCGCCCCGCCCGCCCGCCCGCGGGCGAGCAGGTCGTACGCCCAAGCCGTCCCCACCCCCTCCGGCGACGCGACCAGGAGCACCGGGCGAGGTGGAAGCGGAACCAGTGGGGTGAGCAGGTCCCCGCGCCCACCACCCAGGGCGAACGGCGACCGTGACAGGAAGAAGGGGACATCGGCGCCGAGGTCGCGGGCCATCGCGTCGAGCGCGGCGGCGCCCGCGCGGGGCTCGAACAGCTCGTCCAGGCAGCGCAGCGCAGCGGCCGCGTCCGACGACCCCCCACCCAGCCCACCCCCGACCGGAATGCGCTTCTCGAGCCGGATGGCCACCCCGCCCCCGCCCCCACGCGCGCGCAGGTACGCCCGCGCCGCCCGGTGCACCAGGTTGTCGCGCGGGTCGCCCAGGTCGGCGCCGGCAACCTCCACGGCAATCCCGGCGTCGGCGCGCGCCACCCGCAGGTGGTCGCACAACCCGACCGCCGCGAAGAGCGTGTCCACGTCGTGGTACCCGTCGGCGCGCCGCGCGCCCACGCGCAGCACGAGGTTGACCTTGGCGGGAGCGTCCACGGCGACCGCGCGCCTCACGGTGCCCGACGCTCCCTTCGGAGCGACCCTTCCCCGCCCTTCCGCCCGGGACCGATCTCCCGGAACGAAAACCCCATGCGCCAGAAGTACCAGAGCCCGATCACGGTCACCGGGACGAACACCGCGACGTGGTAGCCCGCGGCGAACGCCAGCGTCGGGCGCTCGCCCAGCCCGAGGACGTCGACGAGCGCGACCCGCACCGCGGCCTCGAACGGACCGAAGAAGCCCGGCGCGGAGGGAAGCGCGACGGCCAAGGCGGTGATCCCGTTCAGGAAGAGCGCGTCCGCGTACCCCGCATCGATGTCGAACGCGCGGAACCCCAGCCAGAACGACGCCGAATGCCAGAGCCAGAAGCCGAGACTCCACGCGGCGGCGCGCACCACCAGCGCCGGGCTTCGAAGGGCACCCAATCCCTCGATGAGCTCGTCCAGAATCGACAGTGCCCGGCGTCCCGCCGCCCCCGGCAGTCGGGAGGCCAGCGGGCGCGCGGCGGTGCGCGCCAACTCCGGACGCGCGAGCACCAGCGTGGCGCCCAGGAGCAGGATCGCGAGCGCGGCCAGAAACCAGCCCAGCGCTCCGCCAACCTGTTCGCCGGCCAGCTCCGCATCGGCGCGAAACCCCGGCAGCGACATCGAAACCACCAACAGCGCCACGACCGCCATGCCGTCGAAGAGTCGCTCGACGGCCAGCGAGGCCAAACAGGCCGCCGTCCGCATCCCCTCCATGCGCGCGAGCGACCACGCCCGAGCGAACTCGCCCGCGCGCGCGGGCAGCAGGTTGTTGACCATGAAGCCGATGCTGGTGGCGGCGAAGCGGGCGCGCAGGCCCGTGCGGGGACGGAGCGGAGCGAGCAACACACGCCATCTGAGCGCGCGCACGAGGTATCCGGAGGTCGCGACCAAGACCGACGCGAGCAGCCACCACCCGTCGGCGGCCGCCACCTCCGCGACGATGGCCCCCAGGTCCTCGCCCCGGAATACCCACCACAGCAGCGCGACGCTGACGGAAAGGCCCGCGAGAGCCTTCCAGGACGATGCCACCGAGCGCCCTCAGTAGCCGATGGGCGGCAGCCAGCCCTCGGCGTTGGCGATGCCGGGAGCGCGCCAAACGATCTCCTTCATCTCGCGCACGGCCCGCTCGATCCCGACCAGCACCGCGCGCGAGACGATGCTGTGGCCGATGTTGAGCTCCTCGATCTCGCCGACCGCCGCGACCGGAATGACGTTCTCGTAGGTAAGCCCGTGCCCGGCGTGCACCGCCAGCCCGGCGGCCCGGCCGGCGCGCGCCGCCGACACCAGCCGATCGAGCCGTGCCGCACGGCCGTCCATGTCGGCCAGCGCGTACTCCCCGGTGTGCAGCTCCACCGCGTCGGCTCCCAGCTCGGCGCTGGCCTCGACGGCGTCCTCGTCCGGGTCGATGAAGAGCGACGTCCGCACGCCGGCACCGGCGAGCCGGTCGAGGGCGTCCCGCATGGCGGCGCGCACCTCCGTCGATCCGAGCGCCAGTCCGCCCTCGGTGGTGACCTCCTCGCGCCGTTCGGGCACGAGCGTGGCCTGCATCGGCGCGAGCTCGCACGCGAGCTCGAGGATGTCGGGGGCGGTCGCCAGCTCGAGGTTGATCCCCGTGCGGGCCGTCCGCATGAGCAACCGGACGTCGCGGTCGTCGATGTGGCGACGGTCCTCGCGCAGGTGAACGGTGATCCCGTCGGCCCCGCCCAGCTCGGCCAAGACGGCCGCGCGCACGGGGTCGGGTTCGTCCGTCCCGCGGGCCTGCCGGACGGTGGCGACGTGATCGATGTTGACGTACAGGCGCATGGCGTGCCTCAACCTGATGAAGGGACGATGTCGTCGGTCGCCACCTCGGCGGCACCCCGAACGACCTCGACGTCCCGGCGGCTCCTCAGGCGACCCAGGGCCGGCGCGGAAAGTCGCGCCGTGACCGTGAGCGCGGAATCGTCCCGCGTGGTCTCCACAACCTCACCCTCGCGATACAGCGCTGCAAGCGTCTCCCCGTCGGTCAGCTTGAGCACCACGCGCACGCTGTGCAGCGACGCCCGGATGCGCGCCAGAAGCACGCCCCGCAGCCGGTCGAGCGTCTCGGGCCGATAGGCCGACAGGAACACCGAGGGCGTTTGCTCGAGGGCCCCCGCGCGCGCCCGGAGCACCTCCTCCTCGCCGTGGGTGACGAGGTCGGTCTTGTTGAACACCAGCACCCGGGGCGCGTCCAACAGATCGAGCTCCTCCAGCACCTCGTGCACGACGCCGAGCCGGCCCTCCCAGTCGGGCTCCGAAGCGTCCACCACATGCAGAATCAGGTCGGCTTCCCGCGCCTCCTCCAGCGTCGACCGGAAGGAGGCGATGAGGTCGTGGGGGAGCTTGCGAATGAAGCCCACCGTGTCGGTGAGCAGGGCTTGGTGACCTTCGCCCACGGGCACGACGCGCGTGGCCGAATCCAAGGTGGCGAAGAGTCGGTCCTCCACCAACAGGTCGGCGCCCGAGAGCGCCTTGAGGAGCGAGGACTTGCCGGCGTTGGTGTACCCGACCAGCGCGGCCCGGAAGGAGTTCGCGCGTCCCTTGCGCTGGGTGGCGCGCGACCGGGCGACGCCCTCCAGCTTCTCCCTCAGTTCCGCGATGCGCGTGCCGATCAGGCGCCGGTCGGTTTCGAGCTGGGTCTCGCCCGGCCCCCTCAGGCCAATCCCGCCGCGGATGCGCGAGAGGTGGCTCCACATGCGCTTCAGGCGCGGCAGCAGGTACTCGAGCTGCGCCAGCTCCACTTGCATGCGGGCCTCGCGGGTGCGCGCGCGGGTCGCGAAAATGTCAAGGATCAGCTCGGCGCGGTCCATCACCCGGATGCTCAGGAAGTCCTCCAGACGACGGGCCTGGTCCGGCTTCAGCTCATCGTCGAAGATGACCAGGTCGGCTTCGGAGGCGCGGGCCGTGGCACGCAGCTCGGCCGCCTTGCCCGCACCGATGTAGAAGTGGGGATGGGGGCTGCGGATACGCTGCCACACGGTACCCACGACCTCCGCACCGGCGGTGTCCGCGAGCCGGGCGAGCTCCTCGAGGTGCTCGCGCGCGTCCGCCCGGCGCATCCGCCCGCGCGGCGCCCCTACCAGAATCGCGCGATCAATGGCCGGGCGGTTGTCGATGGTTCGCTCAGATATGGCCGTGCCTCCGTTCGCGGCGGGTCCCTTCGGGCCCATTGCGTCCGCCCCCGCGATCATCGATGCCGGGACGCCACGGGACGGGCTCGCTCATCCGGTCCCGGTCCGCGTTCCGGGGTCCGTTGACGGGTCCGGACCCGGGTCGTTCCCAAGCGCCGCGGCCCGCGCGCGAAGGGTCCCGAAGCGCTCGAGCCGTGCCGCGATCTCCCGTTCCGCGCCCGCGCTCCCGGGAGCGTAGAAGCGCGCGCCCTCGAGCTCGGGCGGGAGGTACGTCTGGGCCGCGACGCCGTCGGGCGCATCGGGATCGTATTGGTATTCGGCGCCATACCCCAGCTGCTTCATCAATTCGGTGGGCGCGTTGCGAAGATGGGTGGGCACCGGTGCGCCGGGCGTCTCCCGCGCCGCGCGTCCCGCGTCGAGCCAAGCGCGATACACGCGATTCGACTTCGGTGCCGACGCCAGATACACGACCACCCCGGCGAGCGCCAGTTCACCCTCGGGAGCGCCCAGGAAATGAAAGGCGTCGCGTCCGGCCAAGGCAACCGTCAGCGCTCCGGGGTCCGCGAGGCCGATGTCTTCGGAGGCCATGCGCACCAGCCGGCGCGCGACGTAGCGTGGGTCCTGGCCTCCCTGGAGCATGCGCGCAAGCCAGTAGAGGGCGGCGTCGGGGTCGCCGCCGCGGACCGACTTGTGCAGCGCGGAGATGGTGTCGTAGTGCTCTCCGCCGGCCTTGTCGAAGTGCGGGAAGCGGTGCTGGGCCGCCTGCCGGGCATGCTCCCGGGTGATGGCGCGCCCCGAGCCGGCCAAGTCGCTCGCCCGCTCCAACACGCCCAGCGCGCGTCGCGCGTCGCCATCCGCATGTTCCGCGATGCAATCCAGCACGCCCGCGCCGGCGTCCTCGGCGGCTCGGCCCAAACCCCGCTCGCCATCCTCGAGCGCCCGCCTCAGGATGCCCGCGAGTTCCTCTTTGGAGAGAGGGTCCAGGACGAACACCGAAGCGCGCGAGAGGAGCGGTCGGATGACCTCGAAGCTCGGGTTCTCGGTGGTCGCGCCCACGAGGACGACGATCCCCTCTTCCACGCAGGGCAGAAACGCGTCCTGCTGCGCCTTGTTGAAGCGGTGAATCTCGTCGCAGAACAGGATCGTCCCGCGGCCGGTTGCGGCGGTGCGCTCCCGGGCTTCGGAGATGATCGCGCGGACGCGCGCCACCCCTTCCGTGACGGCGGAGAACGCGACGAAGGCCGCCTCCGCGCGGTGAGCCAGAAGTCGCGCCAGCGTGGTCTTTCCGCTGCCCGGGGGACCCCACAGAATGAGGCTCGAGAGCGGCCCGCCCTCGAGCATCCGCCTGAGCGGACCGCCGTCCTCGAGGAGTCGGCCCTGTCCCGCGAACTCGTCCAGCGCGCGCGGGCGCATGCGGGCCGCGAGCGGAGCTCCCGCGTTTAGCGACGACGCGTGTCCGGGCGGGCCGCGGCGCTCCGCGCGCGCCCGATGGTCGCTCCCGCCTCCGACGTCCCCAAACAGGTCGGGCTCGTTCACGCGCCCCCCCCCGCGGGGCCCGGCGACGGCGCGCGGGCGTCCATGTGGCGCCGAGCCCGTTTCGCCAGAGCCTCGCGACGATTCAGCGCGGGATCCTCCAGAACCAGATCGAGCAGGTGGTCGAGAACCTCGCCGAAGTCGGGCCCGGGCCTCATGCCCATGTCGATCAGATCCCGCCCCCCCAGAGCGAGGTCGGCCACCGTGAGCGGAGGGTCGTTCGCCGACTCGGCCCGGACCGCCTTCCAACGGTCGAGCACCGCCCGTTCCGGCCCGCGCGGCCGCGAAGCCGCCTCCAAGCGCGCGCGCGCGATCCAGAGGCGAAACAGGTCGCGACGGTTCAGCCCACGGGTCCGTCGCAGCCAGCGGCGCAAGCGCGCGGACCCGGCGCCCGGATCGGGGGGGACGGCGACGGCGCGCACCAGCCCCCGCACGTCCTCGATGTCGGACCGGGAATAGCGGAGCCGCTCCATCAACCCCGCGGCCCGCGCCCCGGCGGGTTCCTCGGGCGCACGCCCCGCACCCGCGCCTCGCGACGGGTCGCCGATCCCGGCGAGCAGGCAGGCCAGCCTCGCGAGCGGATACCGCTTGGAAATGATGTCCACCGTCATCAGGGCGGCGCTCCAGCCGTCGTCCTCGCCGACACTCCCCCGCCCCAGGCATCGCGCGAGCTCCGGGTAGAGCACGGGGAGCACGGCGGCCGCGGCGTACAGGGAGAGCGCGCGCGATGGAACCGCGGAGCAGAGGACCTTGGTCAGCTCCTCACGCACCCGCTCGGGCGAGAGAGCCGCCAAATGCAGCCTGTGTTCGCAGAGGGCCGACCACGTGTCCTTCTCAATGGCGAGCCCGAAGCGTCCGGCGAAGCGCAGCCCCCGCAGGATGCGCAGGAAGTCCTCGGCGAACCGCGTGCGGGCGTCTCCCACGGTGCGCAGGATCCCGCCGGCGAGATCGTCCGCGCCGCCGAAGGGATCGCGCATCTCCCGGCGCACGGGGTGCCAGGCGATGGCGTTGATGGTGAAGTCCCGCCGCGCCAAGTCCTCGTCGATGTCCTCGGCGAACTCGACCGTGGCCCGGCGCCCGAAGGTCTCCACGTCGCGCCGGAAGGTGGTGACCTCGTACATGCCCTCGCGCGTGACGACACCCACCGTCCCGTGCTCCACGCCAATGGGCACGACCCGCCGGAACACGGCGCGCACCTGCTCGGGCCGGGCGCGCGTGGCCAAGTCCCAGTCGTCGGCGTCCGCGGGCCGCCCCGCCAGCGCGTCCCGCACAACGCCACCCACCGACCATGTCTGGAAGCCTTCCCGTTCAAGGTTGCGGATCACCCAGAGGACGGAGTCCGGAGCGACCGGCATTTCCCCGGGGGCCGTCACCGCCAAGCAGCCGCGCAGCGATCCAGAATCAAGTGCAGCTGCGCGACGACATCCGGCGCATCGACGGCGGCTTCGCACGCATAGGTGAGGAACGCGTCCGCGGCCAGCAGCTGGAAGGCGGCGCGCCGGTCGAGTCGCCGCGACACTTGGGCGCGGCCGAGCGCGGCGATGCCGAGATCGGCGAGGACGGCGGGCGTGGCGGGGAGGTCGTGGTCGACCGCGAGCCATTCCTTCAACCCACCCGGCACGGCCGGTCGGCGGGCGTCGAGCCAAGCGGCGAGCTCCGTCACCGCCCGTCCTCGCTGTCGCGGCCCGACAGCTTCCGCAAGACCGCCTCGCCCGCCGTGAGGGCCTCCTCAAGTCGGCTGGGGTCGGCGACGCCCGCCTGGGCCATGTGCGGTCGCCCTCCCCCGCGTCCTCCGACCACCGCCGCCACCCCCCGCACCACTTCGTCCGCCCTGATGCCACGGCGGATGAGCGCCGCCCCGACGAAACTGAACAGGGTGAGCTTCCCACCCGGCAGCTCGGCGGCGACCACCGCCACCCCACCCGGCTCGGCCGCCAGGAAGTCGTCGCCGTAGCGGCGCACTTCATCCGCCCGGCGCGCCCTCAGGCGCACCGCCCGGTAGGCCGCCCTGAAGGGGTCGCCGTCGCCAAGGGTGAGCTCGCGGGCCGCGACCACCGTCTCGCGCGCCCCTCCCGCCTTGTTCACCTCGTCCAGGAGTCGCTCGAGCTCCTTCTTCTCCGCCACCAGCTGGCGGGCGCGCCGCACCGCGTTCCGCACCGGCGTTCGGAGCACGTCGGACACCTCCGCCAGCTCCGCCTCGATCCTCCGGTAGTACGCGAGCGCGCCGGGTCCGGTCACCGCCTCGATACGCCGCACGCCGGCGGCCACCCCCGCCTCGCTCACCACCTTGAAGAGCCCCACCTCCCCGGTGTGACGCAGGTGGGTACCCCCACACAGCTCGATGCCGACGCCGGGGATCGTGACGGTGCGCACGCGCGTTCCGTACTTTTCGCCGAAGAGCGCGATGGCCCCCGCCGCGATGGCGTCCACGTAGGAGGACTCGCCCGCCGCAACCGGATGGTCGCGCCACACCGCCCCGTTGACGAAGGACTCGACCCGCTCGATCTGCTCGGGCGTCATTGGTTCCGGGTGGGCGAAGTCGAACCGAAGCCGATCCGGGGCCACCAGAGACCCCTGCTGGGTCGCGTGCTCCCCCAGCACGGACCGGAGCGCCGCGTGCAGCAGATGGGTCGCGGTGTGATTCCGCTCCGTGTCGTGGCGCACCTCCACCGGCACCTGGGCCCGCGCGGGCGGAGGTCCCCCATCCAGGGGCGGCGGACGACCCTCCAGCGGTCCGATCAGCGCGGTGCGTCCCCCCACCCGTTCGACCCGCTCCACGGTGAGCCGCCATCCCTCGCCGGTGACCGTGCCCCGGTCGGAGATCTGGCCGCCCGCTTCCGCGTAGAACGGGTTCTCCCGCAGCTGAACCCCCCACTCGGCATCCCCTTCGCGCACCGCGACGACCTCGGTGGACACATCCAGCCGGTCGTACCCCACGAAGACCTGTCCGGCGTCCCCGCTCAGCTGCCTCCAGGCATGCGCCGCGGCGGGATCGCCCGTGACCGTCGGGCTCTCGTCGGCATGGGCGGTGGCGGGCCGGCTCCGCCTTCTCTGCGCCTCCAACGCCTCCTCGAATCCGGCCACATCCACGGAGTACCCCCGCTCGCGCGCCATCAACTGGGTGAGGTCGAGCGGGAAGCCGAAGGTGTCGTACAGACGGAAGGCGTCCTCTCCGTCGATCACGCCGCCCCCGGCCCCGCCTCCCGACGACACGATCGCCTCGAAGCGCTCCATACCCCCCTCGATGGTGGTCAGAAAGCGCTCCTCCTCCCGCCGCGTGACCGACCGGATGTGCCGCGCCCGATCAACCAGCTCCGGGTAGGTCCCGCCCATGGTCGCGATCACCACGTCCACGACCTCCACCACGGTGGGCTCGCGGCGTCCCAACAGCCAGGCGTGCCGCACCCCGCGCCGCAGGATCCGGCGCAGCACGTAGCCCCGTCCCTCGTTGGACGGATACACTCCGTCTCCGAGCAGGAAGGCCACGGCGCGTCCGTGGTCCGCGAGCACCCGGTAGCTCACACCCTCCCGCGCGTTGGGATCGTACGGCCGCCCCACGGCCTCGCCGGCGCGCTCCAGGAGCGGACGGAAGAGGTCGGTGTGGTAGTTCGAGCCCACGCCCTGCAGCACCGCGGCCAGGCGCTCCAGCCCCGCCCCCGTGTCGATGGAGGGCGCCGGCAATGGATGCCGCACTCCGGCCTCGTCCCGGTTGTACTGCATGAACACGAGGTTCCACAACTCGAGGAATTCCCCCCGCTCGCCCTTCTCCTCGAACTCGTCGACGGGCGGATCCACGCCCCGCTCACCGGCGGGCCGAAGGTCGAAGTGCAGCTCGGAACACGGTCCGCAGGGTCCCGTGTCGGCCATCTGCCAGAAATTGTCCTTGTCGCCCAGCCGGTAGATGCGTGACCGCGCGATTCCGGCAACCTCGTGCCACAGCTCGGCCGCCTCGTCGTCGGAGTGGTGCACCGTCGCGTACAGTCGGTTCGGATCGATGCCGAGCTCGTCCGTCAGGAAGTCCCAGGCGTAGCCGATGGCCTCGCGCTTGAAGTAGTCCCCGAAGGAGAAGTTCCCGAGCATCTCGAAGAAGGTGTGGTGGCGCGCGGTCCGTCCCACCTCCTCCAGATCGTTGTGCTTTCCGCCGGCGCGGAGGCACTTCTGCGAGGTGACGGCCGTGGGGTGCGGCGCCGACTCCTCTCCAAGGAACACGCTCTTGAATTGGACCATGCCCGCGTTGGTGAACAGCAGGCTCGGGTCGTTTCCGGGCACCAACGGCGAGCTCGACACCACGCCGTGTCCACGCTCTTCGAAGAACCTCAGAAAGCGTTGACGGATTTCAGCTGTGTCCATCCGAATGGGTCGGGTTCGGGACGGCGCCCCCGCCGGTTGCGGGACGCCCAATCGTTACAGTAACCGCGCGTCGCGGTCGTGCTCAATACGTTCGCGGCACTCCCGTCGGCGGCCACCAGCCCGTGAACCAACCCACCGCGGAGGTCGAACGGCGTCGCATCCGCGCCGGACGCTCGCGCTCCGCGTTGCCGTTCGGCGCGTTAGCACCGTTACCGTGCCTTCAATGCGCTTCGCCAACCCCGCGCCAGCCCTCTCCCGGTGCGGGGGCGGAATTCATCCACGGACCGCTACGCCATCGCGCGCGCGCCACCGACCTTGCCGACCGGACGTGGTTGCGGACCCGCATTGGTGGCCGCCGCCGCGCTCGGGCGAGGACCCTTGGCGGAGGACGGGGCGTCCTCTCCACCCTCCGCCGCGTCACCCCCGTCGACGGGGTCGAGACCGAGCGCGATCCGAACCTTGGCCTCGATCTCGCCGGCGATGTCGTCGTTCTCCTCCAGGAACTTGCGGGCGTTGTCCTTGCCCTGGCCCAGACGCAGGTCGCCGAAGGAGAACCAGGAGCCGGAGCGGGAGATCACTCCCTTGTCCACCCCGAGGTCGACCAGCAGCGAGGAGTGGCTGATGCCCAGGTCGTACAGAATGTCGAATTCCGCCTGCCGGAAGGGCGGCGCGCACTTGTTCTTCACCACCTTGACGCGAACCCGGTTGCCCAGGAAGTCCTGGCCGTCCTTGATGGCTCCGATGCGACGGATGTCGAGCCTCAGCGAGGCATAGAACTTCAGGGCCCGGCCGCCCGAGGTTGTCTCGGGACTTCCGAACATGACGCCCACCTTCTCGCGGATCTGGTTGGTGAAGATCACCGACGCGTGCGACCGATTCACGGCGCCGGTCAGCTTGCGGAGGGCCTGGCTCATGAGGCGCGCCTGCAGCCCGACGTGCGAGTCGCCCATCTCTCCCTCGATCTCCGCGCGCGGAACCAGCGCCGCCACCGAGTCGATGACGATGACGTCGATGGCGTTGGACCGGATCAGCACCTCCGCGATCTCCAAGGCCTGCTCTCCCGTGTCCGGCTGCGCCACCAGCAGCTCGTCGATGTCGACCCCGAGCTTGCGCGCGTAGCCGATGTCCAGCGCGTGCTCGGCGTCGACGAACGCCGCAATGCCGCCCGAGCGCTGCGCGTTGGCGATCACGTGGAGGCAGAGGGTGGTCTTTCCGCTCGACTCCGGCCCGTAGACCTCGCTGATCCGTCCCCGCGGCACCCCGCCGATGCCGGTCGCCGCATCCAGGTTCAGCGAACCCGTTGAAATGGACTCGATCTGAATTCGGGAGGAATCCGAGCCCATCTTCATGATCGAGCCCTTGCCGTGGGCCCTCTCGATCTGCGTGAGCGCGTTGTCCAGCGCCTTGGTCTTCGAGGTGGTTCGCATCTTGCGCGCCATCGCCGTGGATCTCCTTCGGGCTTGCGTGAACGAGGAAGTGCAATGCAACATACGAGACCCGAACAGAAAGCGAAAGAGGCCCCGCGTGGAGAAAAACATAACGGGTCCCCGTTGACACCTGGAATGTCGGTTCGGGACGATCTCGGGACTCCCGTTGCGGAGCCACGGCGACTCCTGTTCTCTTTTTTTCGGACGGGTCGTCCTGGCCGACCCGCCTCAACCCGACCGACAGCCGGAGCAGCCCGCGAATGACCACAGCCCGAGCCCTGCGTTCCTCCTTGGTGGCCTGCGCGCTCTGGGCGTCGCCGATCGCCGCCCAGGAGGTCCCCGACCACGCCGATTTCACGCGAATCCTCGAGCACATCGTCCGGGGACCGCGCGTGGACTACGCGACCCTGCTGGAACGCCGGGCGGACCTGACCAACTATCTTGACCAACTCGCGGCCACCGATCCGGCCGCGCTCCGCTCCTCGTCCCGGGAAGTCCGGCTCGCGTTCTGGATCAACGCGTACAACGCCTGCATGCTGGGTCGCGTGGCCGCCCACTACCCGATCCGGAGGAACGCCGGCCTGGTGGGCTCGATCCGCAACGCGCTGGCCAACCGTCCCGACAACTCCGTCTGGCAGATTCGCGACGTGTTCACAGGAGGCTTCTGCGACGTTGCCGGGGCCACGCGGTCCCTCGACGAGATCGAGCACGGGATCATCCGCCCCACATGGGGGGAGCCCCGCATCCATTTCGCGGTCAACTGCGCGGCGAGGAGCTGTCCTCCGCTGGCCGCCGAGGCGTACGTTCCCGAACGGCTCGACGAACAACTGGATCGCGCCGTCCGCGGCCTGGTGGCGAATCCGGAGCACTTCGCGCTCGACCGCACCGGCGCCGGTTCCCTCACCCTCAACCGAGTCCTGGACTGGTATGGCGACGACTTCGGGGGCACAGACGGCGTGCGCGACTTCCTCGCCCGCTACCTCCCGGAGGACGACGCCCGATTCCTTCGGCGTCCCGGTCTCGAGGTGCGCTACTTCGAATACGACTGGACCCTGAACGACGTCGATCCGTGACCGACGCCACCCTGGGAGTGGTGATCCCGACGATCAACGAAGCGGGTCATCTTCCCGGACTGCTGGCGGACCTGGCCGAGGTTCCGCTTCCCCTCCGCGTCGTGGTCTCCGACGGCGGTTCGGCCGACGACACCGTCTCAGTAGCGCGCGCGCGCGGCGCCGTGTGCGTTTCCGGACCCCGGGGAAGGGCCGTTCAGATGAACGCCGGCGCGCGCGCGCTCGACACCCCCTGGCTCCTCTTCCTGCACGCCGACTCCCGCCTCCCCCCCGCATCCCGGGCGGCGCTCGTGTCCGCGCTCCGATCCGACGACGGTCCGGCCGCGGCGTACTTCGTGTTCCGCCTGCGCGGTCGTGGCTGGTTCTGGCGGCTGGTGGAAGCCGGCCAGCGTCTGCGCGAGCGCCTAACCGGGCTCGTGTACGGCGATCAGGGTCTGCTTGTGCGGCGCGAGGAGTTCGAGGCCGTCGGTGGTTATCCCGATCTGCCCGTCATGGAGGACGTGGAGATCATCCGCCGGCTGCGTCGCTCGAGTCGGATCACGCGCCTGCCCGGGTCTCTGGCGACGAGCCCCAGGACCTACCGGAGACTTGGAAGATGGAGGGTCTGGCTGCGCAACGGGGCGGCCATCTCGCTATACCTCGCCGGGGTCGCGCCCGAGCGTCTCGCCCGGTGGTACCCCGAGCGCCTTCCGGCATCGGAGAACGGGCGGAGGGGGTGACGCGCGCGGTGGAGCGCACGCTGATCGCCTTCGCGAAGGTGCCCCGTCCCGGACGGGTCAAGACCCGGCTGGCCGCCGCCGTCGGCGATGTCGAGGCCGCGTCCCTGTACCGCATCATGGGGCGCCGCGTGATGGACGGCGTTCGCGGCGGGGATTATCGACTCGTCGCGTGCGTCGATCCCGCGAACGAACTGGACGCGGCGCGCGCGTGGCTGGGCGCGACGGGCGTGGAATTCAGCCCCCAGCGAGGCGGCGACCTGGGCGAACGCCTGGCCGACGCCTTCCGCCGGGAACTCCGGCGGGCGCGGCGCGTCTGCGTGATCGGCACCGATGCCCCCGCGGTGGACCGTCGCGTCGTAGAGCGGGCCTTCGCCGCGCTCGCCACCCACGACGTGGTGCTGGGTCCCGCGCTGGACGGCGGATACTACCTCATCGGCGCGACCGGATACTGGCCCCAACTCTTCCACGCGGTGCCGTGGAGCACGGAGGCGGTCATGACCGTGACGCTGGCCCGGGCGCGCGCGCTCGAGTTGCGCGTGGCCACGCTCGACCCCCTGCCGGACATCGACACCCTGGAGGACCTGGAACGGGCGGGCGGGCTCTCGCGCCCCCGGGGCGGCGACGCCACGAGCTGAGCCGAGCTGGCGGCCAACCCGGCGCTCCGCCGGCCCGGAGGCGCGGAGGGATGGATCAGCCGCGCACCCGCGCCGGCAGCTCGTACGGTTGCCAGCGCCCGGGCGTGACGGGCACGTAGATCATCGGGATCGGATCCTCGCCCGCCGCCGCCGACTCCGCGAAGAGCGGGACGCCCATCCACTCGCCCACCCGGGTGATCGTGCCGCAATTCGGGCTGACCTGTTCGCCCACCTTCTCGTACGGATTGCCCCCGTGCTCGATCTCGGCGTCGTCGTTGAACCACTCGGCGTCCGCGGCGTACGCCCCCCCCAGCGCCTCCACGGCGACCACTTCGTCGCCGTCCGGCGTGGCCATGACCGTCCCGTTCTCGCCCGTCGAGAGACACACCGTCCGCTCCACGCGGAGCTCGATCGGGACTTCGGTGGTGCGCTCGATCAGGACCGTGTCCGGCGGCGGCGGCGGGAGCTGGATCGGCTCCGGGCGCGGCATGAGCTCGGGTCGGCACAGCGGACCCCCGTCGCCGGGGCAGAGCGCCACCGAGGCCATCACGCCCAAGCGGGCGCTGCGGTAAATGGTGGAGTTCTCGACGTTCTGGACACCGAGCACGTAGGCGCCGGCGCGAATCCCACCCGCATCCAGCTGCACTCCGGTGTTGAAATCCCAGCCGTCGTATTCGGCCATGAGGTTCAGAAGCAACCCCTGGGAGAGCTGGACGTGCAGCGCGGTCGCCGC
Source organism: Longimicrobiales bacterium (assembly GCA_965221265.1). Lineage (GTDB taxonomy): Bacteria > Gemmatimonadota > Gemmatimonadetes > Longimicrobiales > Gaopeijiaceae > BD2-11. Next base: position 3,092,528 of record OZ244873.1, read on the forward strand.
GAGCCACCCGCGCGAGTAGCGCCTGCCGTACCAACCCAGATCGCTTCCGCTCCCACCGAACATCCCCATTCCGTACCCCAGCCCGAAGGTGAGGTCGTGCTCCGGAAGAGCGTCGCTGTCCAAGCCGGCGAGCTGGAAGGTCGCCATCGCGTAAGGGGAGAAGGAGGTCGACAGGTCGTCGACCAAGCCTCCCTCGTACTGGCCGTAGAATCGGATGTCGGGGAACCCGAGGCGGGGCGGCTGGTAGTCGTCGCGGCCACCGGCGTACGAGGGTCCGGTCACGAAGCGGGCCCCCACCCCCAGGCCGAACCCCGACGACTCCGGTTTCACCAAGGCAACTCGGCCGAACGCGCCCAGCAGGTTCCCGCCGCTGTCGGCGTCGGCGAAGTTCTGAAACGAGGCCCCGACCTCCACGCGGTCGAAGAGGCCGACCGCCACCGACGCGTCCTGCAGCCACTGACTCCACTCGCCGGCCAAGCGACCCTTCTCGATCCCCCGGCCGGAAATGAACACCCGCTCGTCCACGCTGATCCCGAACCCCGAATAGGTGCCCGTGATCGCCAGATGCGGGAGCGTCGTCGCCGCCGGGACGTTGAAGAAGCCGGAACCGTAGCGCAGCGTGCTGGCCATCTTGGTGCTCTGGGCGTCGAGCGGCGCCTGGGCGGCCCCCACCAGCGCCAACAGGAGCAAGATCATGCGGCGCCGGGGGTTGTCACGTCTTCTCATTCTGCATCTCCTTGCGTCGATCCACGCGTCCCGGGACCGTGCCGGCCCTCCACGGCCGACCGCGCACCGGACGCGAGCGTTCAAGTCCATAAGGATAGCCCCGGACCGGTCTCGGGACCAGCGATTCCCCCGCGGCTCACGCGCCGCCGTCTTCGGCGCCGCCGTCCCCCAAGTCCCGCATGCGCCGGCCGATGGAGAACATCCAACCCGAGATCAGCGACCACGCCAGCGCATAGGCGACGAACACGTACCAGTAGGGTCGCAGCGACTGCCGGGCGAGCACCTCGGTGCCCACCTGGGCGACGGCCGGCGTCGCCCACGCGAGCAACGCCGCCAGAGCGGACCAAACAACGATTCCAAATCGGGAACGGAGCATGCGCATGTTGGGTTTCCTGGCGTCCGTGGTGAGTCGGCCCGCGCGCCGGGAGCGGTGGCGCCGGACTTGGTTGGGCGCGATGGGGGCCGAAGGGCGAGGCTATTGCCCGCGCATGGCGACGGCGCGCTCGTGCCGCATGTGCTCGAGGCCATAGCGGAGGAGAAAGATGGAGAAGAAGATGAGGGTGAAGGCGAGCAGTCCGGTCATGAGCGTGGTCAGCATGTCCGCATCCAGCGTCGGCCCCTCCTCAACGTTGAGCACCACCGGCTGGGGATGAAGCGAGGGAAACCAGAGCACGCTCACGTGCACGAGCGGAATCAGCAGCGCTCCCAGCACGCCGACCACCGCCGCCATGCGCTTTCCGGCCTGTCGATCCTCGGCGGAGGCTCGAACGAGGAAGTAGCCGACGAAGATGAACCACATGAGCAGCGTCAGGGTGAGACGGGGCTCCCAAGTCCAAGGCGTCCCCCAGGCGATGGCCGCCCAGAGTGGTCCCGAGGTGAGCATGATCGCCCCAAAAACGAGTCCGCCCTCGGCCGCCGACTGCGCCGCCCAGTCCAGTCGCTCGTCGCGCAGCCAGAGATAGGCGGCCCCGCACAGCGCCGTGATGCCGAAGGCGAGGAAGGTCACCCAGGCGGCGGGAACGTGCACGTAGAAGATCCGCTGCACGATCCCCATCGTGCGCTCCGTCCCCACCCAGAAGAAGACCAGCCAGTGCAGAACCAGGACTCCGGTGACGCCCAGAATCCCCAGAAAGGTCGCCATCCATGTGATGCGCGTCAGTGACATCATTCCTCCACCACGTATCGAAACAGGATCGTGCCCGCCGTCAGCGCCACCACCGTGAAGGCCGCCAGCAGATAGAGGTTGCCCTCGACCTCCTGCGCGGGACGCGAGGCGAAGATGCGCCCCGTGGCCGTGACACCGAAGATGACCAAAGGAACCAGGAGCGGGAAGATCAGGATGGGAAGAAGGGTCTGTCCCATGTTCGTCTGGGCGGAGATGGCGCTGAACAGCGTGGTGACGGCAACGAACCCGAGCGTCGCCACGCCCAGCACGCCCGCGAGCAGCAGGGGTGCGCCACCGTAGTTGAACCCGAAGAACAGCCAGAAGGCGGCCAGCGCGACCACCTCGATCAGGGTCACCAGGACGAAATTGGAGACCACCTTCGCCAAGTATATGCCATCCAGCGGGACGGGGCTCGTGAGCAGGCCTTGTATCGCACCCCGCTCCCGCTCCATTTCGAAGGTCCGGCCCATGCCCAGCATTCCCCCGAACAGGATCGTCATCCAGAGCAGGCCGGCGGCCAGCAACTGCATCCGCACCAACCCCCGATCGATCGCGAAATGCAGTAGGATGGCGATCAGGACGGTCAGCCCACCCATCGCCGCCAGCCGTTCTCCCGTGCGCAGCTCCAGCAGGAGGTCCTTGCGCACGATGGCCGCGACCTGCCGGAGGTACAGGGTCACGCCGCGCCCCCCTCCACCGCGCGCCGGTAGGAACGCTCCAAGTCGGCGTGGTCCAAGTCGGCGGACGCGGCCTCGAACGCGAACCGGCCGCGCACCTGGATCGCGACGCGATCGGCGAGCTCGAGCCCCCGCCGCAGATTGTGCGTGACCATCACGACCGTGCGCCCACCGTCCCTGAGCTCCGAGAGCAGCTCCTGCAGCATCGCGCCGGCGTAGGCGTCGAGACCCGTGTACGGCTCGTCGAGCAGGACGACCTCCGGGTCGTGAAACAGCGCGCGCGCCAGCGCCAGCCGCTGCACCGTGCCCCGCGACAGCGTGTCCACCGGGCTGTCGGCGTAGCGTTCGAGGCCGACCCGGGCCAAGCGGTCCGGCACGCGCGAGTCCAGGTCCTCGAGACCGTGCAGGCGGCCGTGGAACCGGAGGTTCTCCCGCGCCGTGAGGCGGCCGTACAGAAAGCTCAGGTGGGACAGGATTCCAATCCGGGCGCGCGCGGCGCGGTCGCCAATGGTGAGGGGCGCGCCGGACACCCGGACCTCCCCGGCCGTCGGACGCAGTCCTCCGGCGAGCAGACGCAGGAGCGAGGTCTTGCCGGCGCCGTTGGGGCCGAACACCGAGAGAAACTCGCCGGCTCCGAGGCGGAAGGAGACGTGGTCCACGGCGCGCACCGGCCCGTAGTCACGAACCAGCGACCCGGCCTCCAGAGCCGGTGGCCCGGCTGGAAGATGGCCGGCGGCGGACAAGGGCATTAGCTCGTCGACTCCGCGGCCGACGCGACCTCCTCTCCCCGCTCCCGCTCCAATGGCTTGCCGCAGGCCGCGCAGAAGCGCGCCTCCGCGGCGTTGGGACTCCCGCAGGCGTCGCACAGGGTGCCGGCCCTCAGGGCGGTCCGATACGCCGCGATTTCCCGCTCGAGGTCATCGGTCGCGAGATCCGGCTCCGGAGCGGCGTCCCCGGCTTGCTCCCGGCTCCTTCGCACCTCCCGTAACGCGGCCAGCGCCTCGCGCGCCAACTCGTCGCGCAGTCGGCGGTAGTCGCGCTCGTCGACCTTGCCGGTCGCGAAGTCGTACTCGACGTCGCGCAGCGCCACCAGGCTCAGGTGCCTGCGCGCCTCCGCCTCGGTGAACTCCTCGTCCAAGCTCGCGAGCGGCGCCCTCTCTCCGCTGAACACGGGCTGCACGACGTACAGAACCACCGCCGCCGCGACCAGAACGGCCCCCAGGAGGACCATCATGGCTTGGGCGGCCGCGGAACCGGGGACGGGGACCGCAAGGAAATGGCGGCCCGGGTCAGACCTTCGCGAGCGGGGCGCGGACGGGCTCGGCCCGCACCCGGCGCCGGGTCGGCCCGGCGGCGCCCGGCCAGAGGGCGATCAGCGACCCCAGGGTAATGACCAGCCCGCCGTACCAGATCCATCCCACCAACGGCCGGACCAGCACCTGGAAGACGGCCCCCTGCGCCGATGGATCGTTCTGGACGGCGCCCTCGAAGTCCTCCACCCCGGCGAGGATGACGTAGACGTCCTCGAGCGGCGTCGAGCGGATCCCCACCTCCCGGATCGGCTGGTCCGCCGTCGAGTAGACGCGCTGCTCGGCGGTGATGGTTCCGAGCCCGCGCCCGCCCCGCTCCACATCCAGAAGCGCCACCCACTGCCACATGTTCGGCGTGCGCGACGAGGAAAGGCCCTGGTAGGTCAGCACGTACTCGTGCCCGTACGGGGAGGCCGCCCGGATCTGGTCGCCGGGCTCGACGCTGCGGTCCACCTCGGTGTGGAACGAGGACCCGGCGAAGCCGGCGAACATGAGGACGATGCCCACGTGCACGATGTAGCCGCCCCAGCGCCGTCGGTTGCGCGCGATCAGGTGCACGAAGGCCCTGCCCAGCCCCTCGCCCTCGATGCGCGCCCGCGCCCGGGTCCCCTTCCAGAACTCGGTCGCCAGAATCGTGAGCACGAAGCCGCAGATGGCGAAGGTCGCGAGCGCGTAGAACCCGCGCATGCCGGCGATCGCAAGCCCGACCACGACCGCCGCGGCCATCAGCAGCGGCGACAGGAAGTTGCGCCGCAGATTCCGCTGGGTCGCCTTCCGCCAGGCGATGACCGGCCCGATCCCGGTGAGCGCCAGCAGCACCAACCCGATGGGAATGTTGACGCGGTTGAAGAAGGCCGGCCCCACGGCCACCTTGGTGCCCGCGAAGCCCTCCGAAATGAGCGGGAAGAGCGTGCCCCAGAGCACCGCGAACGCCGACCCGAGCAGGATCAGGTTGTTCATCAGGAAGGCGGATTCGCGCGACAGGAACGACTCGATGGTGCGTTCCGGGCGCAGGTCGTCCTTGCGCCAGAGGATGAGGAGCAGGCACGCGAGGGCGGCGACGCCCAGAAAGCCCAGGAAGATGAAGGCGATGCGCGTGTTCTGGGCGAAGGAGTGAACCGACTCGATGAGCCCGGATCGGGTCAGGAAGGTGGCGAAGATGGTGAGCAGAAAGGTCAGCGAAACCAGCGACAGGTTCCACATCTTGAGCATCCCCCGGTGCTCCTGAATCATGACGGAGTGGAGGAACGCCGTCGCGGTGAGCCAGGGAAGCAGGGACGCGTTCTCGACCGGGTCCCAGAACCAGTATCCGCCCCACCCCAGCTCCTCGTAGGCCCAGCGCATGCCGAAGATGATCCCGTTGGTCAGGAAGAACCAGCTCATCAGCGTCCAATGCCGGGTCACCACCAGCCAGCGGGAGTCGGTCTTCCCGGTGACCAGCGCGGCGATCCCGAAGGCGAAGGGCACCGAGAACGAGGTGAACCCGAGGTAGAGCGTGGGGGGATGGATGGTCATCCAGTAGTTCTGGAGCTGCGGGTTCAGCCCTTGCCCGTTCGCGGGCGTGGCCGCAAGTCGCTCGAAGGGGTTCACGTCGGCGAACAGGAGCACGCCGAGGAAGAACGCCGTGATGGTGAGCAGGACCCCCACCACGGAGGGCATGAACTCGCGGTTCCTGCGACGGTTCTGGAATACCGCGATGGCCGAAAAGAGGGTGAGCAGCAGAACCCAGAACACCAGCGATCCGCGCTGGCCCGCCCAGAGGCCGGTGACCTTGAAGTAGGTCTCGAGCTCCCGGCTCGAGTAGGCCCACACATACCAGTACTCGTACCGCTCCCCCAGGAACGCCAGGATGATCCCCAGCGAGGCGAGGCAGAGCAGGAGGAATACGGCGTAGACCGATCGCTCGGCCGAAAGAACCAGGTCCCCGCGCTTCCGGTGCCCGCCCACGAAGGCGAGCACGATGCCCCAGATCGAGACCGGCAGAGCCACCCAGAGAGCGAACTCCCCGAGCAGGATCATCCGGTCATCTCGTCCGGCATCGCCTCGTAGCGACTACCGCACTTGGTGAGCACGGTGGTGGCTTCGAAGACCCCGTCGCGGCGGAACCTCCCTTCGACCACGACTTCGGTCTCGTCGCTGAAGGTGTCGGGAAGGATGTCGCGATACTCCACGCGGAAGCTGGCGTCCTCGCGCTCCAGGTCCACCACCGAGAAGTAGTGCTCGAAGGCGCCCTCGGCGTTGTGGCTTCCCTTGACCACCCGGCCGCTGACCTTCACGCCGATGTCGTGGAAGGTGTCGTCCTCGGCCGCCTTCGCCATGAGCTCGACCGGCGTCAGGTAGTAGACCATGGCCTTGTCGAAACCTGTCCAGATGAGGAAGGTCACGACCATGGCGACACCGACCAGACCGATATAGAAGCGACTGTTCCCCATTCGCCGCGCCTCCCGTCGCATGTGCCTTGATCCCCGGGCCCGACCACCCCCGGTACGGCCCGTCCCACGGAGGAAATATAGGCGGCCGAGGCGGTTTCTCAAACCTCGCCCGGCCCTCCTCCCCCGCGGGCCCACCCGCGGGCGGCCGCGACCGCCCGCCGCCAGCCGCGCGCGAGCGCGTCGCGTTCCGCCGACTCCATGGCGGGCACGTGGATCTCGGGAGCTCCGGCCGACGCCGCGAACGCCTCCCCGTCGGGCCACATTCCGACCGCGATTCCCGCCAGGCCGGCGGCTCCGAGGGCGGTGGTCTCCACCCGCGGCGCCCGACGCACCGGGATGTCCAACAGGTCCGCCTGGAACCGCATCAGCCACCGGTTGCGCGCGGCCCCGCCATCGACCCGCAGTTCCCGGGTGGCCAAGCCCGCGTCGTCCTCCATCGCGCGGATCACGTCGGCCGTGCCGTAGGCCATCGACTCGAGCGCCGCCCGCGCCAAGTGGGCCGCGGTCGTGCCGCGCGTGATGCCCACGATCATGCCGCGCGCCTCGGGGATCCAGTGCGGCGCCCCCAACCCCGTGAACGCGGGCACGAAGTACACGCCGGCGTTGTCGGCCACCTCGCGGGCGCGCGCCTCCGAGTCCGCCGCGCGCTCGAGGACGCCCAGACCGTCGCGCAGCCACTGCACCGACGCCCCCGCCGCGAAGATCGACCCCTCCAGCGCGTACGCCGGGCCGCCGCGCGCGTCGCACGCCAGCGTGGTCAGAAGTCCATGCTCCGAAGGCACCACCTCCTGGCCGGTATGCAGCAGCAGGAACGCTCCGGTGCCGTAGGTCAACTTGGCCATGCCGGCCCGAACGCAGCCCTGTCCGAACAGGGCGGCCTGCTGGTCGCCGACCACGCCCCTGATCGGGATTTCCGCGCCCAGGTGCTCGCCGCGCGCGATCCCGAAGTCGCCGGAGCTGGCGCGCACCTCCGGCAGGATGCCCTCCGGCACTTCGAGCAGGTCGGCGAGCGACGTGTCCCAGGCCCGGCGGCGCAGGTCGTAGAGCAGCGTGCGCGACGCGTTGGTGTGGTCGGTGGCGTGCACCGAGCCGCCGGTGAGGCGCGCCACCAGCCAGGCGTCGACGGTGCCCGCGGCCAGGTCGCCCGCCTCGGCCGCCGCGCGCAGCCGCGGATGCTCGCGGAGGAGCCAGGTCAGCTTGGTGCCCGAGAAGTACGGATCCAGAACCAGCCCCGTTCGGCGGCGGAGACGGGCCTCGTGACCGGCGTCGCGCAGCTCGGCGCAGATGGACGCGGTGCGACGGTCCTGCCAGACGATGGCGCGGTGGACCGGTTCGAGGGAGGCGCGGTCCCAAACCACGATGGTCTCGCGCTGGTTCGCGATGCCGATGGCCTCGAGGCGCGCCTCGCTCCCGGCGTCGTCCAGCGCCGCGCGCGCGACCCGCAGGGTCACCCGCCAGATCTCCCCCGCGTCGTGCTCCACCCAACCCGGTCGAGGGAAGTGCTGGGTGAACTCCGAGTAGCCCCGTCCCAGCACGCGTCCGTCGTTCGCCACCACGAGGGCGGTCGAGCCGGTCGTGCCCTGATCGAGCGCGAGAATGGCGGGCCGCCCGCTCACGACCGCGCTCCCCATTCCGTGCGCGCGTCCACCTCGGCCGCCGTCGCCCGACCGCCGAACCGGTAGGGGACGCCGGCGGCGCCGAGCAGGCCCACAAGCAACGGCACCGGCAGTCCCACCACGGTGAAGTAGTCGCCCTCCAGCGACTTCACAAGCGACGCCCCGACGCCCTGGATGGCGTAGGCGCCCGCCTTGTCCATCGGCTCCCCGGTGGCCGCGTAGGCCCGCGCCTCCTCCTCGCCGAACGACCGCAACCGGACCGTGGTGCGGGAAACGCCGGCGTGCACGCAACCGTCGGGCTCCGCCAAGGCCAGCGCGCTGACCACCTCGTGGGTCCGCCCCGCCAGGCTCCGCAGCATCGCGACCGCGTGATCGACGTCCCGGGGCTTGCCCAAAATCGCGCCGTCGCGCACCACGACCGTGTCTCCACCCAGCACGAGCCGCCCCGGCCTCCGCGCGGCCACCGCGCGGGCCTTGGCCTCGGCGAGCCGGCGCGTATGGGCGGCGGCGTCCTCGCCGGGCAGCACCTCCTCCGGGATGTCCGCCGGATCGACCGCGAAGGGAATCCCCAGCATGGAGAGCAGGTCCGCGCGCCGCGGCGACCGGGAGGCGAGCACCAGCCCGGAGTCCTCCCGCGCGCCCGCGCTCAACGCTCGAGCACCAGCGTCACGGGACCATCGTTGACCAGCTCCACGTCCATCATGGCTCCGAACACGCCCGTCTCCACCCTCCCGGGGGCCCGTTCGCGCAGCATCGCGACGAAGGCCTCGTAGAGGGGAACCGCCACCCCGGGGCCCGCGGCCCGCACGAAGCTCGGACGACGACCCTTGCGCGCATCGCCGTACAACGTGAACTGACTCACGACCAGAACATCGCCCGAGACATCCCGGAGCGACAGGTTCATCTTCCCCGGCGGGTCGTTGAAGACCCGCAGTCCCAGCACCTTGTTCGCCATCCACTCGAGCGCGTCCGCGCTGTCCCCGTCCGTGAAGCCAACCAGCAGCAGGAGCCCGCCGCCGATGCGGCCCACCACCTCGCCGTCGACGGCCACCGAGGCGCGGGTCACGCGCTGGAGCACGACCCTCACCGCGCGCCCGCTCCGCGCGCCCGTGCCGCGACGACCACTCCCACGCGCGCCCGGCCGCTCACTCGACCGTCACCGACTTGGCCAGGTTGCGGGGCCGATCCACGTCGCAGCCCCGCAGGACGGCGATGTGGTACGCCAGGAGCTGCAGGGGCACCGTGGTGAGCACCGGGCGCAGGAAGGGCAGCGTGTCCGGGACGCGGATGACGTGGTCCACCTTGTCCTCGAGCTCCGCGTTCCCTTCGCTGACCACGGCGACCACGCTCGCGTCCCTCGCCCTCACCTCCTCGATGTTGGACACGACCTTGGGGTAGACGGGGTCGCTGGGGGCCAGGATCACCACCGGCATGGCCTCGTCGATCAACGCGATCGGCCCGTGCTTCATCTCCGCCGCGGGATAGCCCTGGGCGTGGATGTAGCTCACTTCCTTGAGCTTGAGCGCCCCTTCCAGCGCAACCGGAAACTGGTACCCACGGCCCAGATAGAGGAAGTTGGGCGCACCCTGGTAGGCGCGCGCCAGCTCCAGAATGGAATCGTTCAGCTCGAGGACCCGCTCCACCTGGCCCGGGAGCGCCCGCATGGCTTGGACGATGCGGCGTCCCTCCAGCAGGGAGAGCCCGCGCCGGCGTCCCATCCAGAGGGCGAACAGGGCGAGCACCATGAGCTGGCTGGTGAAGGCCTTGGTGGATGCCACCCCAACCTCGGGCCCGGCGTGCAGGTGGCAGCCGAAGGCGGTTTCGCGCGCGATGGACGAGCCCACCACGTTGACGATGCCCATGGTGCGCGCGCCCCTGCGGCGCGCCTCCCTCAGCGCGGCCAGCGTGTCGGCCGTCTCTCCGGACTGGCTGATCGCGACCACCAGGGTGCGCTCGTCCAGCACCGGGTTCTTGTAGCGAAACTCCGAGGCGTATTCCACCTCGACCGGGATGCGCGCGATGTCCTCGAGCATGTACTCGCCGATGAGCGCCGCGTGCCAGCTGGTGCCGCACGCCGTCATGACCACGCGGTCCAGGGAGAGCAGCTCCTCCCGGTGCCGTTCGATCCCGCCCAGGCGGGCCATGCCGTCGGCCTCGAGCAGCCGCCCCCGCAGAACATCGCGCAGGCTGCGCGGCTGCTCGAAGATCTCCTTGAGCATGAAGTGCTCGAAGCCGCCGCGCTCGATCGCGGACAGGTCCCACGTCACCTGGTGCACGGAGCGGCGCACGGCTCCGCGTCCCATGTGGTGGATCCGGTAGCCCGTGGGCTCGAGCGTCGCGTGGTCGCCGTCCGAGAGGTAGACGACGTCGCGGGTCCGAGCCACGACGGCGGCCGCGTCGGAGCCCACGAGGTATTGGCCCGAAGCGCCCACGCCCAGCAGGAGCGGGCTTCCCTGGCGCGCCGCGACCAGGGTGTCCGGCTCACGCGCGGAGATCGCCGCGATGCCGTAGGTGCCCTCGACGCGTTCCAGGGCAAGCGCGAGCGCCTCCCGCAGCCGGGATCCCTCCTTGAGGAAGAGGTCGACCAGGTGCACGACGACCTCGGTGTCGGTATCGCTCCGGAAGCGGTATCCGCGCGCCTCCAGCCATCGCCTCAGAAGCGCGGCGTTCTCGATGATGCCGTTGTGCGCGAGCGCCACGGCGCCGTCTCCACCGACATGGGGATGCGCGTTGCGCTCGGTCGGCGCGCCATGAGTGGCCCAGCGCGTGTGGGCGATCCCGCAGCTTCCCCCGGGCCAGTCGCGGCCGATGGCGGCCTCCACCCGCTCCAACCCGCCCGCCCGCTTCACCACGTTCAGGCGGGCGTTGGCGTCGATGACGGCGACGCCGGCCGAGTCGTACCCGCGGTACTCCAGGCGGCGGAGGCCCTCGAGCAGCACCGGGGTCGCGTCCCCCCGACCCACGTATCCGACGATTCCGCACATGTTTGGTTTGGTGATGGCGCGAGCGCGCGTGAGCCCGGTGGCCGCCGCCCGCCCCGGCCGGGACTCCCGAAGCTACCGCGCGCGCCCGCCCGTGGGAACGCGCCGGCGAAGCAGCTCGCGACGCGCCGCCTGCGCGAGCGTCCCCGCCCGCGGTCCGGCCGGCGCCTCCGCGATCAGCCGCACCACCGGCTCCGTGCCCGAGGGACGCACGTGCAGCCACTCGCGGCGATCGGGCCACGTCAGCCGAAGCCCGTCGGAGTGGTCCCGTTCGGCCCGCGGCCAGCGCCGCCCCAGACGGGCGTAGGCGGCCTCCAGTTCCCCGCGCGGGAGGGCGACCTTCTCCTTCACGATGTCGTAGGCCGGGTAGCGGGCGATGGCGGACCCCAGCGAGCCCCCCTCGTCGAGCAGATGCTGCAGCACGAGCGCCGCGCCGGCCAGCGCGTCCCGGGTGTGGTGCAGCGCGGGCACGATCACCCCGCCGTTCCCCTCCCCGCCCACCACCGCGCCCTCCGCCCGCATGCGGCGCGCCACGTTGATCTCGCCCACCGGCGCGCGCAGCGTCTCCGCTCCGGCCGCGGCCGCGGCGTCCTCGACCACCTGGCTGGTGGACAGGTTGGTCACCACGCGGCCCGGAAGCCGCCGAACCACCGCCGCGGCCGCGAGGGCCAGGGTCAAGTCCTCGCCGACCGGGACGCCGGTCTCGTCCACGAGCGACAGGCGATCCACGTCGGGATCCACCGCCATCCCGAGGTCGGCGCCGCTCTCCCGGACCAGCGCCCCCAGCGTTCCCAGGTTGGCCGCGGTGGGCTCGGGGTCGCGCGGGAAGCGGCCGTCCATCTCCAGACCCATGCCGCGCACGTCGCACCCCAGGCGCCCGAGCAGCTCGGGCACGACCTCGCCCCCCGCGCCGCGCACGCAGTCGAGCGCGACGGCGAAGGCGCGCGCGCGCAGCGCGGCCACATCCAGAAACGGAAGTTCCAGCACCGCCCGCAGGTGCCGGTCGGCCGCGCCGTCGCCCCCGGTGACCTTCCCGATTCGGTCCCACGAGGCGCGCGGGATCTCCCCGTCGAGCACGCTTCGGAAGCGGGCCATTCCGGACCGGTCCAGGAACATGCCCTCGGCGGTGGCGAACTTGAGCGCGTTCCATTCGGCCGGGTTGTGGCTGGCCGTGACCGCGATCCCGCCCGCCGCGTCGGCGTCGCGCACGGCCATCATGAGGGTGGGCGTGGGAACGACGCCGATGTCGACCACGTCGCACCCCACCGACGCCAGTCCGGCGGCGGCGGCGGACGCGAGCATGCGGCCCGAAGTCCGCGAATCGCGTCCCAGGACCACCAATCGTCCCTCCCCCTCCCCACGAAGGAAATGGCCGTACGCCGCCGCGAGCGCCGTCACCAGCTCGGGCGTCAGGGGATCCCCCACCCGACCCCGGAAGCCCGAGACCCCCACCATGAGCCCGGGCGGAAGAATGATCGACATGGCTGGCAACCCTCGCTATTGGGCGCGGGACTCGCCTTCGTCCCGTCGCGCGGACTACATTCGTGTCGGCGACCGCTGTCCAGAACCCCTTCGGACACACCCCGGATCCATGACCCAGCCTTCTGCGGGAACCCACTCGTCGGACCTTCGTCCGGCCACGCTCGCGATTCACGGGGGACAGGCGCCCGAGCCGCAAACCGGCTCGATCATGCCGCCCATCTTCCAGACCTCGACCTATGTCCAGCCGGGGCTGGAGCGGGAATGGCCATGGGAGTACGCGCGCGTCCAGAACCCTACCCGCGAAGCGCTGGAACGCAACCTCGCCGCCCTGGAAGGGGCGTCCCAGGGCATCGCCTTCGCGAGCGGGCTCGCCGCCATCGACTGCGTGGCCCGCCTCCTGTCGGCCGGCGACCACGTGGTCTGCGAGGAGAACACCTACGGCGGGACCACCCGGCTGGCCACGCGGGTGCTGAGCCGGGCCGGGCTCTCCTTCTCCCACGTGGACACGCGCGACCCGCGACGCATCCACGACGCGTTGCGGCCGAACACGCGGCTGGTCCTGCTCGAGACCCCCACCAACCCCATGATGCGGTTGTGCGACCTGCGCGCGGCCGCCCAGGCGACCCGCGACGCGGACGTGCTCCTGTGCGTCGACAACACCTTCGCGACGCCGGTGAACCAGCGCCCGCACGAAGCCGGCGCCGACATCGTGATGCACTCGACCACCAAGTACCTGAACGGCCACAGCGACATCATCGGCGGCGTGCTGACGGTGCGCGATCCGGAGTTGGCCGAGGAGCTGCGCTTCCTGCGCAAGTCCACCGGCGCGGTGCCCGGACCCATGGACTGCTGGCTCTGCCTGCGCGGGACCAAGACGCTTAGCGTGCGCATGCGCGCGCACAACGCCAACGGGTTGGCGGTGGCGCGGTTCCTGGAGGCGCACGCCGCCGTCGACGAGGTCCACTACCCGGGCCTCGCGTCCCACCCGCAGCACGAGCTGGCCGCGCGGCAGATGACCGGCTTCAGCGGCATGGTGTCCGTCACCCTGCCGACCGACGAGGCCGTGCGGCGGCTGGTGGAGGACACGCGCATTTTCGCGCTCGCCGAAAGCCTGGGCGGGGTGGAGTCGCTCATCTCCGTGCCCGCGCTCATGACCCATGCGTCGGTCCCCCGCGAGCGCCGCGACGCGATGGGGATCGGCCGCCGCCTCGTGCGGCTCTCGGTTGGCATCGAGGACCCCGAGGACCTGCTGGAAGACCTCGAACAGGCCCTCGCCGGCGGGCTCGGCGGGTGAGGAGCGCGCCGCGAAACCGGGCGATTCCGCCCCGAAACCTCGGTTCCGGGCGGGGCGTACGGAACCGACCACGACCGGGGAGGCGCCGGCGCGGCCACCACGACGACCAGGACGCCGCGCGGCGTCCACCAAAGGAGCATCACCATGGATGGTTCTGACGCAGACCGCGTCGACGGCGCGGCCGGGAACGGGAATGGAGGCGGCGACGCACCGCACGCGCACGCGCGCCGCATCCTCACCGGCATCTCGTCGCGTTCGTGGGAACACCCCGCGGATCGCGCGGCGCTTTCGGCGCTGCGCAAGCTTCCGGTATTCGACGAAGTCCTGAGAACCCTCTTCGGATTCTTCGGCGAGAAGCCCATCCGGCTCGCGTTCCAAGCGAACGCGCTGCGCGTGAGCGAACACCAGTACGGCCACATCCACGAGCGATACCGGGACATCGTCGAGACCCTCGACACCGAGGAATACCCCCTCTACGTGTCCCAGACGCCGATCGCCAACGCCGGCGCCTACGGGATGGACAAGCCCTTCATCATCCTCAACTCGGGTACGGTCCTGATCCTGAACGATGACGAGCTGTCGTTCATCCTGGGTCACGAGGTGGGCCACATCATGAGCGGCCACGTGCTCTACCGCACGATGATGGTGCTGCTGATCCAACTGGCCAGCCTCGGCTTCCCGATCGTCGGGCTGGCCGCTCGCGCCGTGCTCATGGGGCTGTTGGAGTGGTCGCGCAAGAGCGAGCTCTCCTCCGACCGCGCCGGTCTGCTGTCCATCCAGGACGCCGACGTCGCCATGACCGCCATGATGAAGATGGCGGGCGGAGGCACCTCCTCGAACCTGAACCTGGGCGAGTTCGTGCGTCAGGCCGAGGACTACCGGGAAGGCGGCGACGTGGCCGACCACGTGTTCAAGGTGCTCAACCTGCTCGGGGTCACCCACCCCTTCTGGGTCCTGCGGCTCTCGGAGATGCGCGGCTGGATCGAGAGCGGCGAATACGACCGAATCGTCGGGGGGGACTACCCTCGCCGCGACGACCCCGACCCCTCCTACCGCGACGACATCTCGTCCGCCGCCCAGGCGTACGCGGACGAGGCGCGCAGCTTCATCGGTTCCATGCGCGGGGCGGCCCGCCGGATGGGTGACTCGATCCGGGACAACATCCGCAGGTAGGCTCGGGACCACCCATCGCATGCGCATTCTGATCGTCGGAAACGGGGGGCGCGAGCACGCGCTGCTCTGGAAGCTCCACCGGGACGCGCCCGGGGCCCGCTTCCACGCGACGCGTCCCAACGCGGGGATGGCGGAGCAGGCGCGGGCGGTCGACATCCCGCCCACGGACGTCGACGCGCTCGCGGCGTGGGCGGAGACCCACCACCCGGACTTGGTGGTCATCGGCCCGGAAGTGCCGCTCGCGCTCGGCCTCGCGGACCGCTTGGAGGCGGCGGGCGTGCCCGCGTTCGGACCCTCGCGGGCGGCCGCGCGCATCGAATCGAGCAAGGCGTTCGCCAAGAGCCTCATGAGCGCCGCGGGCGTTCCCACGGCGGCGCACCGCGTCTTCACCGACGCCGCGAGGGCCGAGGCGTTCGTGGTGGAGCGGGGTGGGTCCTGCGTGGTGAAGGCGTCCGGGCTGGCGGCCGGCAAGGGCGCGATCGTGTGCGACGACCCGGAGGAGGCCCGCGTCGCGATCCGGCGCATGTTGGTGGAGGGAGCCATGGGCGACGCCGGCCGGGAGCTCGTCATCGAGGAGCGCATGTCGGGCGAGGAGCTGAGCGTCTTCGCCCTCGCCGACGGCCGGCGGGCCGTCCCGCTGGTGGCGGCGCAGGATCACAAGCGGATCGGCGAGGGCGACACCGGGCCCAACACCGGCGGCATGGGCGCGTACGCGCCCGTCTCCCTGGCCACGACCGCGTTGATCGAGCGGGTGCGCGAGGAAGTCCTGGACCCCGTGCTGGACGCCCTCGCCGAGGCCGGCTGCCCCTTCCGCGGGCTGCTGTACGCGGGATTGATGCTCACCGACGAGGGTCCCCGGGTGGTCGAGTTCAACTGTCGCTTCGGGGACCCGGAGACCCAGGCCGTGCTCCCCTTGCTGGAGGGCTCGCTGCTTGACCCGATGATGGCGGTCGCCGACGGGAGCGGACTCGCGGGGTACCATGCCGAAACCGCCGCGGGCGCCGCGGTGGCCACGGTGCTGGCGGCCGAGGGGTATCCGGGGGCCCACCGCACCGGGGCCGCCGTGGAGATTCCCGCCTCACTCGCGAACGACCCGGACGTGCTGCTCTTCCACGCGGCCACCCGGCGGCGCCAGGGCGGGGTGGTGACCTCGGGCGGGCGGGTGATCACCGCGACGGGGCTCGGCGACACGCTGGCCGAGGCCGCCGAGCGCTCCCGCCGGGCCGCTCGCGAGATCCGTTTCGAGAATCGGTATTTCCGCGCCGACATCGGTTGGCGCGAGCTGGAGAGAAGCTGACGTTTCCCGGGTCCGGGACGAGGCGGCGCCCGACGGGCGCCCGACGCCGGGGATTCGCCAAGGGAGGAAACCGACATGATCATTACCACCACGCCAACGCTGGAGGGACGCCCCGTGCGGGATTATCTGGGGATCGTCACCGGCGAGGCGATCATAGGCGCCAACATCTTCAAGGATCTCCTCGCGGCCGTCCGGGACGTCGTGGGTGGGCGCTCCGGCGCCTACGAGCGCGCCCTGAGCCGAGCACGCGAGCACGCGCTTCGGGAGATGGCCGAGCGCGCCGCCGCCCGGGGCGGCAACGCGGTCGTGTCCGTCGACCTGGACTACGAGGTGATCAACAACATGCTCATGGTGTCGGCCGCGGGCACCGCCGTGGTAACGTGAGCCTCGCGGCACCGCTCCCCACCCTTAACCACCGGGGTCGCCCTGCCCGAACTTCCTGAAGCCGAAACCATCGCGCGCGGGCTCGAGCCGCACCTCGCCGGGCGGACCATACGCGACGTGCGGGTGCGGCGCGCCGACCTGCTCCTGGAACCGATCGACGCGTTCGCGCGCGCGCTCAAGGGCGTCGGGATCGACCGAGTGGGGCGCAGGGGCAAGAACGTGGTGTGGTTCTGCACCCAAGACACGGTTCTGGTCATCAATCTGGGGATGACGGGCCGCCTTCTGTTTCGCCCGCGCGACGACCCCGCCCCGCGCCCCGCGCACACCGGCGTGACCTTCGACCTGGGTGGCGGCGACGCGGCCGTGTACAGCGACGCGCGCCGGTTCGGGCGGTTGCGACGCTTCTCCGGGCGCGCGTGGCGGGGCTGGTCGGGCACGCTGGGGCTCGAACCGTTGAGCCGCTCCTTCACGGCCCGTCGCCTCGCGTCCGAGCTGGCCCGGTCCCGCTCGCCGATCCGTTCCTGGCTGCTCGATCAGCGGCGCGTCGCCGGCATCGGCAACATCTACGCGAACGAGGCGCTCTTCCTCGCCGGCATTCATCCGGCCATGCCGGCGCGCGCGATTCCGGCGGCGAGGATCGCGCCGCTGCACCGTGCCATCCGACGCGTGTTGCGCGCCGCCATCGCCGCCTGCGGGACCACCCTGCGGGACTACCGCGACCCGGCCGGACTGGAAGGATCGTTCGGTCCCCGTCTGGTGATATACGGTCGGGAGGGTCAGCCGTGCCCGAAGTGCCGGGAGGTTGTCGCGAGAACGGTGATCGGCAACCGGTCGGCGTTCCACTGTCCCCGCTGCCAGCCGGCGCCTCCATGACCCAAAGCCCGCGCGCGGATCCACCCGAACGCCACCTCCGGAGTAACGCCGGACCGGCGGAACGCGTCGGACGGCGACGGGGGGCGGTCACGAGGACGCGCGCCACCTGCGTTGTCGCGACCTTGGCTTTGGCCGCGCTCGGCGCGATGGCGCCCCGGGCCGCCGCCCAGGACGGCATCGTGCCCGAACTTCCCGTGCGGGAGCTGACGCTCGGGAACGGCCTGCGCGTCCTCATCCTGCCCAGACCCTCGGCTCCCACCGTGGCGTTCGTCGTGGAGTACGCCGTGGGGGGCGTGAACGAGACGCTCGGCTCGACCGGCACCGCCCATCTCCTGGAGCACATGCTCTTCAAGGGCACCACCACGGTCGGGACCCGCGACGTGGCGGCCGAGCTCGAGCTCTTCGAGCGCATGGACGCCGTCCACGACTCCCTCCTCCTCGAAGCGTCCCCGACGACCCCGGACACCGCGCGCCTGCGCACGTTGCGGGAACGCATCGAAGCCTACGAGGACCAGGCGCGGATCCCCGTGGTGTCCAACGAGTTCAGCCGCATACTCACCCGCAACGGGGCCCGCAACCTCAACGCCACTACGTCGTCCGAGGCGACGACCTATTTCGTGGAGCTGCCCGCCAATCGCGCCAAGCTGTGGTTCCTAATCGAGAGCGACCGAGCCAACAATCCGGTCTTTCGCGAGTTCCACACCGAGCGCGACGTGGTCATGGAGGAGCGCCGCATGCGGGTGGACACCAATCCCGGAGGACTGCTCCACGAGCTCCACCTGGCCACGGCGTTCCTCATGCACCCCTACGGAGTGCCCGTGGTCGGGTACATGTCCGACCTCCAACGGCTCTCCCGGGGCGACGTCGAGGAGTACCACCGGCGCTACTACGGCGCCCGCAACGCCGTGGTCGCCATCGTGGGCGACGTGGTGCCCGATTCGATCACCGCCTGGGCGCGGGACTACCTGGGCGGGATCCGGTCCGGCGAACCTCCGCCGCCGGTCCTCGCCGTCGAGCCTCCGCAACGGGGCGAGCGACGGGTGGAGCTGGTCATGGACGCCGCACCCCAGCTTCGGGTGGGATGGCACACGGTGAGCGGCGATCATCCGGACAGCCCCGCCCTCACCATGCTGGCATCGGTGCTCGCCGGCCGCCGCACCTCCCGGCTCAACCGTCGCCTGGTCACGCGGGATCGACTGGCCGCCACCGTCACCGCGTCCACCTTGCCGGGATCGCGCTACCCCGGGCAGTTCGTCGTGCACGTGACGCCGCGCGCGCCCAACACGCCCGCGGACGTCGAGACGGCCCTCTACGAGGAACTCGAGCGCCTGGCGCTGGAGCCGCCCGAGCAGCGCGAGCTCCAGCGCGTGCGCAACCAGCTGGTGGCGTCCGGAGCGCGCCGCCTGCAATCGAACCTCGGCCTCGCGCTTCAGCTCGCCGGCTCCGCCTCCCGCTTCGGGAACTGGCGCACGACCTTCGAGCGCACCGCGCTGCTCTACGACGTTCAACCCGATGACGTGCGCCGCGTGGTGCGCACCTATCTGACCCGCGACAACCGCACCGTCGCCACGCTGCTCAGACGCGCCGGGGACGCCGAACCGTGAGCGGATTCGGGACGGGACGCCCGTTGGCGGTCGCGGCGCTGCTCGCGGCCGGCGCCGCGCCCGGCGGAGCGACCCCCCAGAGCCCCCCCGCGGACCGGGAGGCCATCGAGGCGCTTCGGTTCGCGCCACCGTCCTTCACGCCGCCCACGCCCGCCGAACACGAGGTCGAAGGCGTGACCGTGTTCTTCCTGGAGGACCACTCCCTGCCCCTCGTGAACGTCCACGCGCGCTTCGCGGGCGGCTTCGGACGCTTCGACCGCGCGCTCTACGCCGCCGCCACCGCGCTGCCTTCGCTGCTCCGCTTCGGCGGCACCACCACGCTTCACCCCGATTCCGTCGACGAACAAGTCGACCAGCACGCCCTGCAGCTCGCGTTCGGGTCTTCGGGCGGCAGCACCTCCGCGACGCTTAACACCCTCACAGCCAACCTGGCGGAGGGCCTGCGCCTGTGGAGGGACATGCTGCTCCATCCCCGCTTCGATTCGACGCACGTCGAAGTGTGGCGCGGCCAGGAGCTCGAGAGCGTCCTGCGCCGACCCGACGATCCAAGCCGGCTGGCGTTCTCCGAGTTCAACCGGCTCATGTTCGGCGACCACCCCATCGGCTGGGAGATGGGACCCGACGATCTCGAACCGGAGGATCTCTCGCGCGAGAAGCTGCTCGCCGCCCATGGACGCATCCTGTGCCGCGACAACCTGACGCTGGGCGTATCGGGCAACCTCGCATGGAGGGAAATCGAACCCCACATGCGCGACTTCCTCGCGGGTTGGCCCTCCTGCCGGGAAGCGCTGCCGGAAGCGCCGACGCCGGACATCCTGGACGAGCCGGGCGTCTACCTCATTCCCCGCGACCTTGAACAGACGACCATCGTCATGGCGCACCGGAGCGCCATCCGCCAAGAGGACTCGCGCGACTATTTCGCCTCCCGCATCGCCAACTCCATCCTCGGATCCGGCGGATTCTCGAGTCGGATCCTGAATCGCGTGCGCACGGAGCTCGGGCTCTCCTACAGCGCCGGCTCCTTCTGGACCACGCCCACCGAAAACGAGGGCATCGTGGGCGCCCTCGCGCGAACCAGCGGCGCGACCACCATCGCCGCGACCCGGGCGATTCTCGAGGTCATGGAGGAGCTGCGCGGCTCGCCTCCCGAGCGCGACGAGGTGGAAGCCGCCGTGGACGCGACCAGCAACGGCTTCTCCTTCAATTTTCAAGGAGCGGCGCAGGTCGTGGCCCGGCGGGTGGCGCACGAGGCTCAGGAACTGCCGGAGGACTGGCTGGAGCGGTACGTGGCCGGCGTGCGGCGCGTGACTCCCGGCGATGTGCGCGGTGTTTTTCGGAGACATCTGGAGCCGGAACGGATGGTGATCCTCATCCTCGGAGATCCATCCCGCTTCGACCTGCCCGCCGAGACGCTCGGGAAGGTGACGATTTGGGAAGTGGAGGGCATCTCCGCGCCGGCTCGATCGAGCGGCCCACCGCCGGGGTGACGCGGGCTCCCTCGGCGGAGCGCGAGCGCCGAGCGCGAGCCCCGTCCGGGCTACCTCACGCCCACATGGATGGCGGCGATCCCGAAGGTCAACAGCCGCCAGCGTACCGTGCGGAATCCCGCGTCCAGCATCTCCCGGCTCAGGGCGGGCGGGCTCGGGAATTCGTCGACCGAGGCGGGCAGGTAGGCGTAGGCCCAGTCGTGGCCCGACAGGAGCCGCCCGACCGCCGGAAGGATGCGTCGGAAGTACCAGAGATAGGCGGCCCGGAAGATCGGGTTGGGGGGAATGGTGAACTCCAGCACGACCAGGGGGCTTCCGTCGCGCAGGACCCGGCGCAGCTCCGCAAAGCCCGATTCCCGGCGGGAGAGGTTTCGCACGCCGAAGGCCACCATGGCGCCATCGAAGGACTCGTCGCGGAAGGGCAGCCGCTGCGCGTCGCCGCACAGGGGATCCACGCGCAGGTGGGCGCCCTTCCCCAAGCCACGGCGCAGCATGGGCTCCGCGAAATCCAACGCCACCACCCTGCCCCGGAAGTCGTCGCGGGTCGCCAGCTCGATGGCGAGATCGCAGGTGCCCGCGCAGGCATCCAGGTAGCGAGCCGAGTCGCGGCGGACGTGGCCCAGGGCGCGCACGGCCCGGCGACGCCACCATCGGTCCACGCCGAGGCTGAGCACGCGGTTGAGCAAGTCGTATCGCGGCGCGATGCGCGAGAAGATTCCGCGCACTTGGCGCGCACGCTCCTCTCCCGATGTGGGTCGCGCCTTGGAAACGTTCGTCATCGTTTCACGTACGGGACCGCGCGAACCTCATCCGGCGGTTGTCCTTGAACTACCAGAGCGTCGAAGACGCGGAGCTCGTCACTCTCGCCACCAAGGGTCGGGAGGGGGCCTATCGCGAGTTGCTTTCCAGATATCAACGCCCCGTCTTCTCCCTTGTCTATCGGATGGTGCGGAACCGCGCCGTCGCCGAGGACCTCGCGCAGGAGGCGTTCATCCGCACCTTCAACGCGATCGACACATACAAGCCGCAATACAAGTTCTCCAGTTGGATCTTCAAGATCGCCAACAACCTGACCATCGACCACATGCGCAAGCGACGCGTGCCCACCGTCTCCATGCACGGCGCGCCGGACGCGGTTACCCCTGAGGCCCAGGCGCGTACCAGCCTGGTGGTGCCGTCGACCGGAGAGAGCCCGGACGAGTACGTGCAGAACCGCGAGCTCGGTGGCCAGATCGAGGCCGCCATCGGCGCGCTGCGCGAGGAGTACAGAATGGCCGTGCTGCTCCGTCACATCGAGGGGCACACCTACGACGAGATCGCCCACATCATGGACATCCCGTTGGGAACGGTAAAGACCTACCTTCACCGGGCAAGGGCCGAGCTCAAGCTTCGGCTCGCGGAGGCGTGATCCGATGCGCCGGGGCGCGAAACCCTCCGCGGGCCCGCGTCGTACTCCGGGAGAGCCGAAGCGTCGCATGGATGTTTGGACTACAATGACCCCGAGTCCCGGAGATCCCGCGAGGATGGAACCCCCACGACGGGCGCAACCAGGAGCAGGCCCCGGATGAATTCGGACCAATCCGGCCACGGCGGGCATCTGGACGACGGCACGATCCAGGAGCTGCTCGACGCCGCCGAGGGGCGCAACGCCCGGGCGGCTCGCACGCCAAGAGGCGCTCACGCGCGGGCCGCCGCCCGGCACTTGGCCGATTGCGCCGACTGCCAGGCTCGGGCGCGCGCTTGGAGGGAGGCTTTCGGCGAGCTGCGCCAACTGCGCCGATTCACCCCTCCCGGTCGGTTCGCCGAGCGGGTCATGGCCCGCGTCGATCTTCCCGGAGAGGTCGCGGGTCGCTCCAAGGCGCGGTGGTGGGCGAGGCTGCGCCGCCGGGGAACCCCGCCCGCCTCGAACGCGCACCTCTCCGGACGCCGGCTTCAGGAGCTCGCGGACGGTACTCCGTCCCGGCGACGGGCCTCGGCGGCTCGGACCCATCTGGCCGCCTGCGCGGACTGCGAGGGCCGGCTGACTCGTTGGCGGCGCCTGATCGCCGTGCTTGAGGCGCTGCCCTCGCTCGCACCCACGGCGGGCTTTTCGGAGCGGGTGATGGCGCGCTGGCGGGAGGTGTCCGACGAGGCCACCGAGGCAAGCCGGGAGGGGTGGGGGCGGCTCGGGCCCGCTTCGCCGCGTGGATGGGTGCTGGCGGGAACGCTGTTCGGCTCGCCGATCGCCGCGGTGGCGATGGCGGCGACCTTCATCTCCACCCTTCCGCAGCTGACCGCCGTCGGCCTCGTCGGCTACCTCTGGTGGCAGGCCCGCGACGCCCTCGCGGGGGCCGCGCGCTCGCTGCTCGCGGCGGTCATGCAGAGCGGGACGACCTTCCGGGCGTACGCGTTGGCGGACTACCTGATCGCGTCTCCCGCAATCGCCGTGGCGGGGGCGGCGGCCTTCAGCGCGCTCATGGCCACCTCCCTTTGGATCCTGTACCGCAACCTCGGTTTCCCCCGTCTCCCGCTCCGCCATGTTCACGGTTGATCCCCACCGCGTGACGGGTTTGTCTCCGGTCCCGGCGGCCCGCGGACGAACCCCCTACGGAATTCGAGCGGCGGCGCATCCGCGCTGGACCCCTTCGCTCGCTGCCCTGCTTGCGGTCTCGGTCGTGGGCGCGGCGCATCCCGCTGGCGCGCAGGAGCGGCAGGTGGTGTCGAGCCGCGTGACCGTATCGGGCTCGGATGCGAGCCTGTCGCTCGAGTTCGAGTCGGGCCCCGGCCTCGAGGTCTCCTTCCGGAGCGGGTTGGTCCGGGTCGACGGCGAGGAGGTCGGAAGCTACGAGGCCGGAGGAGCGCTCGACGCCTCCTGGCGGTCCCTGCTCTCCGAGGTCGTTCCGCTCGATGACGGACCATTGGCCGCCACGCTGTTGGCGTGGGATCCCGGAACGCGGCTGACCGGTCGGACGCGGGCGGTCGCGGAGCGGGTCGACCTCATTCTGGAGGAGGCGCTCGCCGGTTCCGGGCCGGACGGAGCCGAGGCGATCCCCGACCCTCCCGTCAACGCGGGCGCGCGCGGTCGGGTCGACGCGCTGGTTCCCCCGCTGCTCCGGCTCCTCCTGCAACGAGGCCCGGTGTTGGAGGAGGCGCTGCGGGACGTGGATCTGGCGGACGTGACGCTTCGTCTGGGCGAGAACGTGACCGTCGAGGCCGGAAGCGAAATCGACGGAGCCCTGCTCGTGGCCGAGGGCGACGTCACCATTGCCGGCGAGGTGCTCGGCGACGTGGTCGTGGTCGGAGGAACGCTGCGCATTGAGGGCGACGCCCGAATCGCGGGCGAGGTGCGGGTGATCGACGGGCGCATCGAGCGAGACGGAGGCGCGGTGGAGGGCACCGTCCTCGTCGTGGACCCCGCCGAAGCCTCGGAAGCGGCGAGCGCGCCGGAAGCGATCTCTCCCGCGGAAGCGGAGCGTGGCGCCCGCTCCCGCCCGGCCGAGGTGGGCGGGCGGTGGTTCGGCCACATCGCCTCCGGCCTGGGCGGTCTCTTCGGAGACGTGTTCTGGTTCGTGATCGTCCTGGCGGTGGGGGTCGCCGTGGTCCACTTCGCCGGCGATCGGTTGCGGAACGTGGCCGACGTGATCAGAACGGCTCCGGCGCGGGCCGCGTTGGTCGGTCTGGCGGGAGGGTTCCTACTTCTGCCCGTTTGGTTGCTGGGAGTTCTCGCCCTCCTCGTCTCGGTCATCGGGATCCCCCTGTTGATTGCCTGGCTGCCCCTCTTCCCCCTGGCGGCGCTCCTGGCGTCCGGCCTGGGGTATCTGGCCGTGGCCAGCGTGGTGGGGGAGTGGCTGGCGCGCAGGGGCGTTCCGGCACTCGAGCGGTTCCGGCCCTCGAATCAGCTGCACGTGCTGGCCGTCGGCCTGGCCGCGCTCGTGCTCCCGTCGGCGTTCTCGCATGTGGCCGAAATGGGCGGACCGTCGCTCGGCGGGTTCCTGAGCGGGCTGTTCACCCTGGTCGCCGTCGCCACCGCGATCATCGTGCTGACGCTCGGCTTCGGCGCCGTGCTCCTGACCGGTGCGGGCCATACCTCGGACCCGGGCGGAATGGCGGCCACGTACGGCGGTGGACTTCGGGCGACGAGGGCGTGGACCCGTAGGCGCTCCCGACGCGGACCGGCCAAGCGGCCGGGAAACGGCGGCGATGCCGTCGGTGGAGGCTAACGGGTCCGTGGACGACTTCACTCGCGCCCCGGGAGCGGCGAACCACCGGGATGGCGCGCCGCTCGGAAGGCGCCACGGCCCGTGCGCGAGGCTGCTGTGGGCGGCGGTGGGCGGGTTGGCCTGCGCGGCGACGGGCCTGAGCGCCCAGGACTGGAGCACCATGACCGCCGCGCGCCAGCTGGGTGACGAGCGCGAAGTCCGTGTCCATGTGGACTATGGGGCGGGCGTGCTCGCGGTGCGAAGGGGAGCGCCGGGCACCCTCTATCGCATGGAGCTTCGCTACGACCGGGATTCCGCCGAACCTCGGACCCGCTACGAGAACGGACGTCTAGAGATCGGCATGGACCGGGTCGGCGGGGGCATTCGCATGGGGTCGCGCAACGGGTCGGGGCGGCTGGACTTGGAGCTGTCGCCGGAAGTGCCCCTGCTGCTGGACCTGGAGTTCGGGGCGGCGCGGGCGGATCTGGATCTGGGAGGACTCGCGATTCGGGAGTTGCGCGTGGAGACGGGAGCGTCCGATACGCGAATCGAGCTCTCGGAACCCAACCCCGAGCAACTGGAGCTCGCCTCCTTCGAGGCGGGCGCGGCCCACCTCGTCGCCATCGGGCTCGGCAACCTGAACGCCGAACGCATCCGCCTGGAGGCGAAAGCCGGCAAGGCGACGCTGGACTTCGGCGGGGAATGGCGGCGCGACGCGCATGTGGACCTCGGCCTCGACCTGGGCGCGGTGGAGCTGCGCGTTCCGCGGGGATTGGGCGTGCGCCTGGTGGTCGACGCGCTGCTCACGTCCGTGGACGCCCAGGAGATGTACAGGAGAGGCGACAGCTACTCCTCCGCGGACTGGGAGAGCGCCGAAACGCGGGTTACGATCGAGATCGATGCGCACATCGGCGCCATCGACGTGGTGTGGACACCCTGATGGACGTCACGGGAACGCGGGCGCGGGGCCCGGGGGGCGATTCGAGATGATCGGGGCATTGCTTACGCTGTTCGCCATCGGGCTCGCCACGTTGCTGGTGGTGGGAGTCCTGCTGGCGGTGGTGGGCACGGTGTTCTCCATCGGCTTCGGCCTTGGCGGCTTCCTGCTCTTCAAGGTCGCCCCGGTGGTATTCCTCGGGTGGGTCGTGCTCAGGCTGCTCGCACCCCGCAGGCGGAAGGAGCTGAGCGAGGCCGACCAGGAGTGGTTGGAAGGGTAGCCACGCCTTCTGCGAGAGGTGCGGGCGGCGCGATTACCCGGGTGGCGGAGCCGGCGGTCGCCAGGCGATGACCTCCTCGATGGAGGCGATCAGGTCGGGATCGGCGATCACTCCCACCGGATCGGCGCCGACCCGGTCGAGATCGACCTCCCGGGCGAGCAGCGGCGCAAGCGTCTCGGGATAGTCCCGCACCATCACGTGGACGGGCATCCGCCGGACCTGATCCGGGCCCACGCGCGGGAGCGGGGACCACCTCATCCGGGGTTCTCGCGCAAGGCCGCCATCACGTCGTCGCAGATTCGGTCGAGGGCCCGCGCGACCGGTGAGTCCGGCCGACCCACGACGGTGGGCAGCCCGTCATCGCCCGAGGTTCGGACCGCCGGGTCCAGGGGCACCGCGCCCAGGAAGGGAACGCCCTGCTCCCTCGCCAGCACCTCGCCTCCCCCGGAGCCGAACACGTCGATGGCTTCGCCGCAGTGCGGGCACGCCATGCCGCTCATGTTCTCGACGACGCCGATCACCCGCGTGTTGACGCGCTCGAACATCTTGATGCCGCGCCGGACATCGGCGGTGGCCACCCCCTGAGGGGTCGTGACCATGATGGCCCCGTCGAGGTTGACCGTCTGCACCAGCGACAGCTGGGCGTCGCCGGTTCCCGGGGGCATGTCGACCAGCATGACGTCCAGGGTGCCCCAACGCACCTGCTCCAGGAACTGCTTCAGGACCCCCGCGATCAGCGGACCGCGCATGATCGCCGGCTGTTCGTCGGCAAGCAGGAACCCCAGGCTCATGAGCTTGACGCCATGGGCCACGAGGGGCTCGATCATCTCCTTGCCCTTGGCGCCGGAGACGCTCGGCCGGCGGCGTTCGCCGAACATGACGGGGATGTTGGGGCCGTAGATGTCGGCGTCCACGAGCCCGACCCGCAGACGGCGGCGGGCCAGCGCGGCGGCGAGGTTGGTGGCGACCATCGACTTGCCCACGCCACCCTTGCCCGAGCTCACCGCCATCACGTAGCGGGTGTCGGCGAGGACGCCGGGGCGCGGCGTGGGGGCGGGAACCGAGCCGGGGACGAGGCGGGAGGGCCCCGGGGAAGCGGGAGCCGGCGCGGGCGCGCCGGCCGGCGGCGCGGCGGCGGCGGATGTGGGCGCGCGCTTGGGCGTGCTGCTGGGGAGCTGGACGTTGACCCCCACTCCGGAGACGCCGTCCACGGCTCCGGCGGCGGTGCGGGCGGCCTTCACGAGCGACCCGGGATCGTCGGGCTTGAGATGGAAGGCGAAGCGTACCCGACCCTCCTCGTCCACCTCAAGCCGCCGGACCCGCCCGCTGGAGACGATGTCGCGCCCGCCAACCGGGTCTCGCACCTCGGAGAGGGCGCTCGTTACCGCATCAATGAGGTTCTGTTGGGACATGCCCGTCCACGCCGAGGTGCGGGTGGGTGGTCGCGAGGTACCGGTCGGATCAGAGGGCGGCCACCCGGGTCACGCCCGGAACATGGTCCTTCAGGCGCCGCTCGATGCCCTCCCTGAGGGTAAGCATGGAGATGGGGCAGCATTCGCAGGCACCCATCAGGCGCACCATGACCACGCCTTCCGCCTCGTCGTAGTCGATCAGCTCGACGTCGCCCCCGTCCTGCCGGATCGCGGGTCTCACGGTCTCGAGGACCTCCTCGATCTTGTCCGTCGCCAGCATGATGCGTCTCTCTCCTCGCCCATCCGTCCACGCTCTCGAGTCTTGACGCGCACGGACTCCGAAATCGCCCGAAGTTTAGGTGGCGCGCGAGGGCGTGGTCAACCTCGCTTCGGCGGGGGTGGGGCGTGCGACCGCTGATGCAACGCCCACAGGATGCCCGCCGGAATCACCTCGGCGGCCGTCATCCAGAGGCGCGCCGCGACGGCGAGCACGGTCGCCGGTCCGCTGCCCAGGGTGGGCGCGAGCAGAGCGACCAGAAAGCCCTCGCGCACGCCCACGCCCGCCGGCGCGAAGATCATCAGGTAACCGGCGACGTACGCCGCCGCGAAGTCCGAAGCGGCGGACGCCGGCGGCAGCGACATGTCCAGGCTGGCGGCGAAGAGCCAAAAGGACGCGCCCATGACGACCCAGACCCCCGCCAACCCAAAAAGCCAGCGCACCACCCGTCCGGCGGTGAGATTGGTGGGCGGCGCGGTCCCGATCCATCGGAACCCACGGGCCACCACCGCGCGGAAGAGGGGGGGGACGGCGAGCATCAACAGCAGCAGGCAGGTCGCCGCGGCGGCGACGGCCAGTCCCAGGCGCGGAAGTCGGCCGGGCCCTCCGACGAACGCGCCGAGCCCGACCGCGGCGGCGGCCAGCAACCCCACCCCCTGCATGATGGCGGCGGAGGTGGCCGACACCGCCACGGGGACGCCCTTCCCCTTGGCGAGCACCGCCATCCCGGCGATCGACCACACCTTGCCGGGCAGGTACCGGGCCAGATTGGAAACCAGGTAGATGCTCGCCGCGTCGCCCACGGAGAGCCTCGGCCCGCCCAATCCGGTCACCACGCCACGCCAGATCAGACAGCCGAGGGCGTAGCTGGCGAGCAGGAGCAGGGTCGCTCCGGCGAACGGGACCGGCCGCGGACGGGCGAGCGCGTCCCGCCACCCGCTCAACTCCGCCAGGGTCAACCCAACGCGATCGAGGATGAACCAGGTGACGATGCCCGTGACGGCGACCCGCGCCGCCAGGGAGAGCCAGCTTCTCAGGGCGTTCCGCTCCGGGTGGCTCGCCGGTCCCGCCAGATCCGCGCCACGTTCGCCGCGAGCAGGCCCGCGAGGATGACGAAGCCGAGCCAGAAGCTCCGCATCACCGTGTCGGAGTGATACCACAGCTCGACCTCCGACGCCCCGGCCGGCACGGGGATGGCCCGCAACGTGTGGTAGGCGCGCAGGATCGGTGCGTCGCGGCCGTTCACCCGGGCGCGCCATGCGGGATACCAATTGTCGGCGATCGCGAGCAGCGCCGGGGTGGAGGATTGCACGGCGAGCCTCAAGCGGTCGGATCCGCGCTCCAACCAGTCGACGGTTCCGGCGACGGGTGTTCCCGGCAGGTCGCCGGGCGGAGGCTCCGCCAGGACCACCTCCGTCTCCGGATCGAACGCGGGAGACAGCATGTACGCCAACGCCTCGTCGTCGGATTTGACGACGGCGCTTCCGACCAGACGGGCGCGCGGAAGGCCGGCCTCCACGAACACGGTCTCGTAGGCCCGACCATCGGGCAGCTGCGTTCGGCTGAGGATGTTCCCCTCCGGCGAGCTGCCCATCTGGAGGTCGGGCCACAGCAGGTAGCGGACGTTCAGCAGCCTGCGGAGGTTCCGGCTGGCGTACAGGTTCATGGGTTGCCCGGAGCCCTCCATGCCGATGAGGTGCCGGTAGCGGGCCAGGTCGTTGGGATGGTGCCCCGCGGCGAGCTCGATGCCGTACAGCGCCGGCATGAGGTCCTGGCCGGCGTTGCGGAAGGACAGCATGCGGTAGGGATCGGAGCGGTCGGCCTCCCGGTCCAGCACCGCTTGGAGGTTCGCGTCGGGAGCCGCCCAGCGCTCGAAGTCGAGGGTTTGGATGAACACCCGGTCGATGCGGTAGGCGTCGAGCACCACCAGCCCCACGAGCGCGCCCAGAAGGACGCCGGGCGTCACGTACGCCCTTCTCAGGGCCCACACCAGCGCCGACAGGCTGCCCATCAGAAAGACCGCGATCCAGGCGCCGTTCCCAATGTGGGGCAGCGCGGCCGCCAGCGCTTGGCGCTTGGCCTCGGCGATTCCCGGATGGAGCACGGACGTCCAAAGAGAGGTCAGCGCGCCCCCGGCGGCGAGCAGCGCGACCATCCCCAGCGCTCCGGTGACGACCAGCGTCAGACGCTGGACGCGCCGTCCCGATTCGGGGTCGCGGGCACAGGCGAG
This sequence comes from Longimicrobiales bacterium, assembly GCA_965221265.1. GTDB lineage: Bacteria > Gemmatimonadota > Gemmatimonadetes > Longimicrobiales > Gaopeijiaceae > BD2-11. The sequence continues at coordinate 3,122,343 of OZ244873.1, forward strand.
GATTCGGTCCACGCCCAGCGCGGCCAGCGTCGCCGCGCCGAAGGCGAACAGATAGGCGGCCTGCGAGGGAGCGCGGAACAGGCTGATGCCGGGGAGCAGTTCGTAGGCGATGCGCCAGACCGGCGTATGGGCGCCGAGGGCGAAGAGTACGGCGGTCCCCGCCAACCCGGCGAAGAACCAGCGCAGCCCGCGCCGGCGCGCTCCCACGAACGAGATCGCGGCCAGGGCGAGCAGCACCAGGCCCGCGTATTCGTGGTTGTGCTTGAACGGATTGCGACCCCAGTAGGTGTTGTCGGCCCAGCCCCCGGTACCGCCGATGCTGGCGCCCGCGAACTCCGGAATGACGAGGGAGAAGGCCTCCTCCGGGTGAAGCGACCACGAACTGGACCACTCGAGGGCGGCCTCCTCGTCGCGCGCCTCGGAGGTGAGGGTGCGGCGGGAGTCGGCGGTGACGTAGTCGATGGCGGGAAGGAGTTGCCCGCCGGCGATGAGCGCGCCCGTGACCGACGCCGCCAGAAACAGCCCGAAGCGCGTGGCGGCCCGGGCCGCGGAGCCCGGGTGCGCCTTGGCGGCTCCGTCGTCCGTCGCGGCCTCGGCCCGCTCCTCCGTTCCGCGCAGGATTTGAACGCCGCGGAAGATGGCGAACAGCCCGGTGGCGGCGAACAGGAAGTACGCCATCTGGAAGTGCGGCGTCAGGATCACGAGGGCGATCACCGAGGCCAGCCAAGTGAACGTCTTGAGGCCGGGCTTCGCGAAGTGGCGCTGCGTCGCGTGGAACAGGAGCGGGGTGAGCGCGGTGACGAACATCTTGCCGTCGTGGCCCGCGAACACCAGCCCGACGAAGACGGGCGCGAGCATGTACCCGCTGCCCGCAACCAGCGCGGCCGCCCGGGAGGCCCCGAGCGAGCGCGTCCACATGAACATGAAGACACCCGCCGCCGTCACATGGACGACGAGCTTCCATCCCAGCGCCCGGTAGGGGTCCAGGAGGATCAGCAGCAGGACCGAGGGCGGGTAGAAGGAGTCTCCCCCGCTCAGCGCTTCGACGAAGGGCGTGCCCCCGAGGAACTGCGGGAGCCACCCCGGGACCCGCCCCAGCTCCGCCAACGCGCCGGCGTAGATGGCCCGCGTCACGTAGCCGGCGGCCAGCGTGTCGCTCCCGTAGAGCATCGCGTCGCTGAAGATGAACGCGTGGAAGAGCACGACGGTGAGGCCGACGAAGAGCGTCCAGGGAAGCCAGCCGGGAATCGCGGGAGCGTCCCCGGAGGTCGCCCGCGTCCGCGAGGGAGCACCGCCGCGCGCGTCCGCCCGCCGCGCCCGCCGACCCCGGTCGCGCCCCCGCCCGTCTCGTCGCCGCCCCTTCATCGCTCTCGCTCCATCGGCCCGCTCACGCCGCCCGGCCGTGGCCGCGGCCGGGTTTGGCCCCGCTCGGTTCGGCGTGCCGTCCGGCGGCCAGCTGGCGGCGCAAGGCTCCGACCTCGTGCCGAAGGTGGGCGATCTGCTCGCTGACGAGGCCGAACCCCGCGAGGAGGAACCCGAGCGTCTCGAGCAGCGCCACCAACTGGATCGGGAGACGGTACCCGAAGGGGGGCACGTAGGGTTCGAATCCCAGAGCCGGGTGCAGGTAGCGCAGATAGAGCGCGGCGGCCGCCACCAGACCCCCCAGGAGGGCCAGGGCCAGCCCGGTCACGCCGAACAGCAGCAGCGGCTTGCGGGAGAAGAAGACCAGAAAGGCGACCGATGTCAGGTCGGTGACGCCGATGGCCACCCGCCACAGTCCCCGGTACTTGGATTCGCCCGCTCGGCGGTCGAAGAGCTGGATGTCGATTTCGGTGACCGTGGCCCCGCGCCCGTGGGCCAGCACCACGAAGAAGCGATGCCAGTCGTGTCGGAGCGTGAGGCCGTCCAGGACTTCCCGACGAAACCCCTTCATGGCGGAGTTGAGGTGGGTGACGGGGACTCGGAACAGCATGCGGGACATACGGTTGTAGATTCCGGACACCGCCGCCTTGTCGTAGTGGCCGACGCGCCGGCCGGAGACGATGTCCCATCCTTGGTCGAGCTTCTCCAGAAAGCGCGGGATGTCGCGCGGGGAATGCTGAAGGTCGGCGTCGAACAGGATGATGAAGGGTCGATCGGTCGCGTTCACCCCGGTCACCATGGCCTCGGTCTTGCCCCGGTTGCGCCGGTGGCCGACCACGCGAAAGCCCGCCCAATCCGCCGCCTCGCGCCTGGCCACGGCCGCCGTGTCGTCGGTGGACCCGTCGTCCACGAGCACGACTTCGCCGTCCAGGCGGAACTCGCGGAAGGCCGCCCGCAGCTCGCGCACCAGGTCGGGGACCACGGGCGCCTCGTTGTAGGCGGGGATGACGACCGCGAAGTCCCCTCTGGCCGGTTGGTTCTCTGGTTTCAGGTTCTGCCCCGAATCGGAGGGTGGCGGCGCCGTTCGCGCCGTGTGAGCGACCATCGCGGTCAACATGGTCCCGCAAGGCGGCGTACGCCACCCGCGGCGGCCTCGTTCCGCGGGGCACGCCCTCGTTTCCGCAGGACACGCCCTCGTTTCCGCACGGCACGCCCTCGCTCCGAACCACACGCCCTCGCTCCGAACCGCACGGCTGCGCGCTCGCCGCGCGCGGCGGCGGGACGCCGAGTTCGCTCCGCCCAAGGGCGACGGCCGGGGGACGCGGGCGGCGCGACACTTGCGGTCGCGTGACGAATCGCGAGATCTTCCCTTCCGGCCCGGGGCCGTCCCCGCCGGTCCGCTCGAGGAGCGGAGGCCGCGCCGGGGCGCCGCCGGCTTCCCGTCGCCCCTCCCGGAGTGTCCCCACCGCAACCGAGGCCGCACGTCCATGGCTGGAACCGTCCAAGTCCCTCCGCCCGTCAACGAACCGGTCTTCGACTACGCGCCCGGCGACCCCGCGCGCGCGGCGCTCAGGAGCAAGCTGGCCGAGATGTCGGGCCAGGAGATCGAGATTCCGCTCATCATCGGCGGCGAGGAGGTGCGGACCGGCGACCTGGCCACCTGCGTTCCGCCGCACGACCACGGCCGCGTGGTGGCGCGCTACCATCAGGCGGGACCGGACGAGGTGGAGGCGGCCGTCAAGGCGGCCATGGAGGCGCGTCGGGAGTGGGCGTCGTGGCCCTGGGAGGCGCGCGCCTCCGTGTTCCTGACCGCGGCCGACCTGCTGGCCGACCGCTGGCGGTCGACGATCAACGCGGCCACCATGCTCGGCCAGAGCAAGACCTGCCACCAGGCGGAGATCGACGCCGCCTGCGAGACCATCGACTTCCTGCGCTTCAACGCCCACTTCGCCCAGCAGATCTACGCCGAGCAGCCCCACTCCCCGGGAGGCGTCTGGAATTGGACCGACCACCGGCCCCTGGACGGGTTCGTCTACGCCGTGTCGCCGTTCAACTTCACCGCGATCGGGGGCAACCTGACGGCCTCCCCGGCCCTCATGGGCAACACGGTGGTGTGGAAGCCCTCCCACAGCGCCGTCTACTCCAACTACTTCGTGATGCGCGTCTTCGAGGAGGCCGGCCTGCCCCCGGGGGTGGTCAACTTCGTGCCCGGCGATCCCGCGATGGTGACGCGGGTGGTGATGGGGAGCCGGGATTTCGGGGGCATCCACTTCACCGGCTCGACGGACGTCTTCAGTTCACTTTGGCGGGCGGCGGCGGAGAACCTGCCCCACTACCGCTCGTACCCGCGCATCGTCGGCGAGACCGGGGGCAAGGACTTCCTGGTCGCGCACCCCTCCGCCGACCCCGACGCCCTGGTGACCGCCATCCTGCGCGGCGCCTTCGAGTACCAAGGCCAGAAGTGCAGCGCCCTCTCGCGCGCCTATGTCCCCGAGAGCCTTTGGGAGCGCATTGGGGACCGGGTCGTGGACGAGACCGAGGGGATCGCCATGGGCGACCCCGCCGACTTCGGGAACTTCATGGGCGCGGTCATTCACCAGGCGTCGTTCGACAAGATCAAAGGGTACATCGACGCCGCGAGGAGCTCGAGCGACGCCGACGTCATCGCCGGGGGAGGCGCCGACGACGCCACCGGCTACTTCGTGCGGCCCACCGTGATCCGCGTGAACCGCCCCGACTACCGCACCATGTGCGAGGAGATCTTCGGTCCCGTGCTGAGCGTGTTCGTCTACCCCGACCAGCGGTGGAGCGAGACCCTGGCGCTGGTCGACGGAACCTCCCCCTACGGGCTCACGGGCGCCGTGTTCGCGCGTGACCGGGGGGCCGTGGAGGACGCGCTCCGGTCCCTCCGCTTCGCGGCCGGCAACTTCTACGTGAACGACAAGCCAACCGGAGCGGTGGTGGGCCAGCAACCCTTCGGGGGCGGAAGGGCGAGCGGCACCAACGACAAGGCCGGGTCGAGGCTGAACCTGCTGCGCTGGGTCTCGCCACGGAGCGTCAAGGAGACCTTCGCACCTCCGACCCGATACCGCTATCCGTTCATGGCGTCGTAGGAGTCCGTGGAGGAATCCGCGCGGGCACCGGGCGCGGGGAGGGGCGCCGGGCCGCCGCGCTACCCCGGCAGCAGCCTGAGTCGCGAGAGAGCGCGCGCCTCGACTTCGGCTCGGTCCAGGGGCAACCGCCACAGCTCGCCTCGTCGCCAACGCTCCAGCTGATCCCAGCTGTGGCGGTTCGCGGGCCGTCCGGATTGGCCACCGGGCAAAATGAATCCTCCCCCGCGCGCGAGGTCCCGCAGGTCGGTGACGGAGCGCTGGCTGGGTCCGGCGGTGACCTCGAACCGTCGGGCGTCGCCGTCCAACCGGAACTCGAACGCGGCGGCGTCCACCGTGTGGTCGTCACCGGGCCGGGGCAGATCGCGCCGGCCGAAGCCCAGCAGGCGACCAATCAACGGCACGTCCTGGAGGGGATGCGAGATGCGCAGGAGGTGCACGCGTCCCCACGGAACGCCGGCCACATCCGCGGCCTCGAGCGCGGCCAGGGCGGCCAGGGAGTCCACGACCGGCCCCCCGGCGTCGAGCGCCCGCCTCACCATGTATTGCGGAAAGTACCCGACGCCCCCCGCCGTCGCGTGGAAGCGGGCCCGAAGCCGGGCGCGCAGCGCCTCCATCCACGCGTGGAAGAGGGTGGTCTCGGCGCTCTCCACCGTCGCCCAACCATCCCAGGCCGCCAACGAGGCGGCCAGCTCCTCGAGCCCGGCGCGACGGAACGCGTTTCCCGCCTGCTCGCGGTGCCGCGCGATGAAGGCGCTTCGGACGTCGAGCTGGATGGCCCGCGTCGACTCGGCGTCGTGGTCGTCGCGCGCCTCGACGAGCTCGGTGACGCGCTGTGCGCGGTAGGGATCGGCCCACCGGTTCGACGAGATCAACAGCGACACGGAGTCACGGCTCTGGCGGTTGTTGGCCGTGGCGACGAAGCCCGACGCCGGGTTGAGCAACCGGGGGTTGCGCTCGTGGGGCAGCGTCCCGATCCAGTCGTGTTCGCCGGTCCATCCGGGCACCGGGAGGAGGGGTGGGCGCCCCGAGCGGCGCAGGGGGATGGCGCCGGCGAGCTGGTAGCCGAAGTCGCCGGCGGTGTCGGCGAAGACCACGTTCTGATAGGGACTGGTGAAGTGGGCCAGCGCGGCGATCAGTTCGTCGACGGAATTGGCCAGGTTCATCGCCAGAACGCCGTCGAAGGTCGTCGAAGGGTCGTGCGCCCCCCACCGGTAGGACATCAATTCGCCCCCCGGCACCGGGTCCACGGGCGTCATCACCGGACCGTGACGGGTTTCGCGCACCGTCAGGCGCACCGGCCGGTCGCGGCCACGCACCGCGATCACTTCCTCGCGCACCCGGAAGGGCTCGCTCCCGTCGGGCGTCAGGTAGCGCGTGGTGTCGGCCGGGTCCACGCGCTCGATGAAGAAGTCGGAGTCGTCGACCATGGCGTTGGTGAAGCCCCAGGCCACCCCGGCCGTGTGGCCGGCGATCACTCCGGGGGTGCCCGGGAGGCTCTCTCCCACCACGTCGAGGCCGGGCGCGTGCAACCCGATCAGGTACCAGATGTTGGGGTGGTTGAGACCCAGGTGCATGTCGTTGGCGACGATGGGCGCGCCGCTCGCGGTGCGGGCGCCGCCCACGACCCAGGAGTTGGAGGCGCGCACGATGCTGGCCGCCTCCAACGCCGCGCGCGCGGCCGCGGGAATGCCCGCCGAAGCCACGAGATCGGCGGAAACGGGGGGCGGAAGCGGCCCGTCCAAGACGAAGGGACGCGCGTTCCGGCCATCCGGCCGCGACGACCGGGGATCGCCGGCGGAGGAGGACGCCGGGAGGACGGGGGAAGCCGCGACGCGCGACGGGCGAACGCCTCGCGGGGACGGGGCGGGTGGAGGCGGGCCGGGGCCCCCGGCGCGGGGTGGCCTCCCCGCGGCACGGTTGTCCACGGGCGCCGCGCCTTCCGGCAGAATCGTCACCCCCCAGTCCGGATAGCGCGGCAGCAGCTCCAACACCGCCTCGTCCCCGAGTTGCGCGCGCGCCCCGGCCAGCGACATCGAAACGCCATACTCGGAGAGGTCCCAAGCCATGATCTTCTCGATCGCGAGCGAGTGCTCGAGCTCCCAGGGCTCGAACCCGGCCCGCAGCAGGACGAACTCGGGCGGCAGGAGGCCGCGCCATTCGCCCACGGCGGCGTTCACGCCGCGCGCGTACGCCTCCACGAGCGCGCGGGTCTCGGAGCCAATGGCGACCCGGCCAGCGGCGCGCGCGAGCCCCAGCGTGCGCAGGAAGCGGTCGGCGTCCAAGGTTTCCTCCCCGAAGAGCTCGCTCAGCCGCCCCTGGGCGACCCGCCGAAAGAACTCCAGCTGCCACAGGCGATCCGTCGCGTGCAGGTACCCCTGCGCGAAGGCCGCGTCGGCCCGCGAAGCCGCCCAGACGTGGGGCACGCCGAGGGAGTCGCGCAGGATCTCCACCGGCCGCTCCAGACCGGGAAGCACGAGTTCGCCCGACGCCGGAGCCGGACCGGTGGCCAGTCGCGCGAGCCAAGCCGCGCCCGCCAGAAACGCGAGCGGCACCCCGATCAGCGCCGCGAACAGAAACCCGCGGAGCCGGCGGCCCTTGCTCAGAGCGAGGCCTCCAGCGCCCGGGCGAAGTCGCGCTTCAGGTCGCCGACCTCCTCCAGACCCACCGATACCCGGACGAACCCGTCGGGAATGCCGGCCCGCGCCCGCTCTTCGGTGGTCAGGCCCATGTGCGAGGTGAAGCGCGGCTGCGACACCAGGGTCTCGACGCCACCCAGGCTGGGCGCCACCCTGGCAACCTCCAGGTTGCGGCAGAAGGCGTCCGCGCCCGTCCCGCCACGGTCGAGCACGAAGCCGAGCATGCCGCCGAAGCCATCCAGCAGCTCGCTCGCGAGCGCGTGGTCGGGATGGCTGGCGAGGCCGGGGTGGAAGACCCGCGAGATCCCGGCGCGACCCTCCAACCAGCGGGCGAGCTCGAGACCGCTCCGGTTGTGGCGCCCCATCCGCACCGCCAGCGTCTTGATGCCGCGCTCCAGCAACCACGCCGCGTGCGGGTCCAGCGCCGGCCCGTAGAGCACCAGCATGCCGCGCGCGCGCTCGATCAGCTCGTGGCTGCCGGAGACCACCCCCGCGATCAGGTCGGAATGCCCCCCCAGGTACTTGGTGGCGCTGTGGATGACCATGTCCACGCCGAGGCGGGCCGGCCTCAGGTTGATGGGCGAGGCGAAGGTGGCGTCCATCATGGAAACCGCCCCGGCCGCGCGCGCCAGACGCGCCGGCGTGCGCGGGTCGAAGACCCGCATCGTGGGATTGGTCGGCGTTTCGAGGAACAGGACGCGGGTGTTGTCGCGCATCGCCGCCTCCCACGCGTCCGCCTCGTCCGGGTCGATGAAGGTCGTGGTCACGCCCCGGCGCGGCATCTCGTCGGCGAGGAACGCGCGGGTGGCCCCGTAGAGGTGCCTCGAGGCCACGACGTGGTCCCCGGCGCGGGTGGCCGCGAGGACCGCGAGCGCGGTGGCCGCCATCCCGCTGCCGACAGCCAGGGACGATTCGGTCCCCTCGAGCGCCACCAGCTTGCGGGCCACCGCGACTTGGTTCGGGTTGTTGCCGTACCGGGAATAGCGCAGCTCGGGCGCGTCGCCGGGCGCGTTCCAGAAGAAGGTGGAGCTCTGGACCACGGGAAGCACCACGGGCTCGCCGGGGCGGGGTTCGGGGCCGCCGGCGTGGACGCCCAGGGTACCCGGGCCCAAGGCCGGGCGCGACTCGGGCGATGGACGCGCTCCCTCCTCCGAGACCGTTCTCATGCCATTAGACTCCTCATCAGGTTGCTCAGCGCCCGGTATTCTCCGGACCCGGGCCCGCGGAACACGAGACCGCGGCGCACGAGCGACTCCAAGGTCGCGCGGTCCACCTCGTCGGGAAGGTGGTCGCGGAGGTCCTCCGGAGAAAGCGCGCCCCGCCGCTCCAGCCGACCCCAGACGCGGACGTCGGCGTCGCTCCGCACGCCCACCAACCGGCATTCCCCCCGAGCCGATTCGGCCACGGCGGCGCGGCCACGGCGCTCGAGAACGGCCTGGATGGCTTCCAGATGCGGGTCGCTCACGCCGCGCAGGACGAAGAAGGCCCGCGTGGCCCGCCCGGACGGCTGGTACTGCAGCAACAACTTGGCCACCACCTCGTCCGCGCACGAATAGTCCAGCACCTGAACCTCGGAAAAATCGATCACCGAGAGCGCCATCTCCCCCGCTCCGGCGAGCTGCCGCTCGATGGCCATCCTGACCGCCCGCCCCGTGGGCCGGGTAACCAGGTGCGCGTACAGCGAGGCCACCTGCCGCTGGACCAGGCGACGGAGGTCGATCGCCACGGGGTCGATGCCGAAGCCGTTCACGATGACGGGCCCGAGTCGGTCATGCGCCGTCCTTTTCCCTGCCCCGCCGCTTGGCGGGCAGGACGATGTTGATCTGCGCTCCGGGAAACGGCGCGAGATCCCGCGTGAGCGCCGGGGTGTCGTCCCACTCCGGCGCGTCCGCGATGCGCGCGGTGCCGCTGCGGATCGAGATGAGACCGTCCCAACGCCGCACCTGCTTGCGGATCTGCTGGATTCCCTGACCTCGTCCCGAGTCGGTGAAGCGCGTCACGCCGTGCAGGAAGGCGGCTTCCAGCGCCGTGCCGTCCCCCCATCGCGCTCCGAAGCGTCCGGCGTGTTCGGCGGCCAGCGACTCCCGAAAGCCGCGTCCCAGGTCGGACACGGCGATCACCAGCACCCATCGATCCAGGCGCTTGGCCCAGTAGTACGCCTGCGCGGCCACCCATCCGTGGGCCTCGGCATGCTCGATGATGTTCTGGCACACCTCGGAGAGCACCACCGAGAACTGGACGACGGTCACCAACGGATATCCCAAGGTGCGATTGAGGATGGCGCCGGCGCGCGTCTGAACCCGATCCACCACCGCGTGCACATCGCTGTTGGTGGTGACCGGGGTGATCTCGAGCAACACGTCCGAGCTCGCGTCGGTCTCGCGCGGGCGCGGCGTCGCCATGACGAAGAGCCGGCGCGCCTGCTCGAGAAAGCGGATGCGCGCCAAGTACCCAAGGACCTGGGCTTGGCGGGGCAGCCGCAAATGGGGCGCCCGCCCCAGGGTGCGCTTCAGGAGCGCGCCCGCGCTCAGAAGGCCCACCAGGCCCTGCGGGTCGACGAAGCGAAGGTAGCCCGCGTCGAAGAGCGCCTTGCCCTCCGTAACCCGCGCGCACTGCCGGAAGACGCTGTCGACCGTGGCGTAGTCCAGCGATGAGGGCACGCGGATTACATGCACCCGGCGAACTCCGGAGTTGACGCTGCGGAACGGGTGGGCTCGGCGCGGCTCATCCGCGGGCGATCCGCCCCTGGAGGTGGAGGTGCAGCCCGCGCGCGCCACGGTGTTCGACGTTGCGGGCGGCCATCGCGTTGGCCGTGGCCATCGCGCGCCCGATTCGGTCGCCCTCCAGCAGGCGCGCGAAGAAGGTAGCGCCCCACACGTCCCCGCAGCCAGTCACGTCGCCTTCGCGCGGACCGTCCGGAAGCCCGACCCGCCGGGTGGTGGCGGGGGCCGCCTTGGCCACCCGTCCGCGCATCGCCGGCCAATTCGAGATGTCGGAGGAGAAGTCGGGCGCCGCCACGGAGGCCGCCCCGAACTCGCCCAGCGTGACCGCGACCAGCTTGAGGTCCGGACCCACGGCCTGGGCCGCCAGACGCCAGGGATCTCCGGCGTCCCGACCCAGCAGGGCGAACTCGTCGTCGTTCATCTGCACGGCGTCGAAGCAGCGCAGCCAGGAGTCCCAGAGCGGTAGCGGACGCGGTTCGCGCTCCCCCCGCCGCCCGATGCCCAGGAAGAGGGAATGGAGGTCCGCGTAGGTCGGCCCCCGGAAGGACGCGCGCAACATCCGAGCGGTGTCCAGCTCCATCTCGAATCCCGAAATGAAGTTGACGTAGAGGGCGTCGCAGGTGCCCGCGAGCGGCCCAAGCTCGTCCCAACCCCAGGGAGGGACGCCGCCGGAGAGGCGCTCCAACCGCCGCGCCTCGTCCTGGTACCACAGCTCGACCCGGTTGTTGGGCTCGGGGACGACTCGGACGGCGCGGTGCGGATCCACGCGCGGGATGTCCGCGAGGAACGCAAGCGCCGCCTCGGCGAGGTCCCGTCCCACCTTGACGATGGGGACGATGCGCCAGCGCGCCGGAAGGGACGCGGCCAAGGCCTCCAGCGCGTAGCTCACCCCGCCCCACTCCTCCACGGGACGCTCGTGCGCGTCGCGCAGGTGAATGGTGTCCCACACCAGCGTGCCCACAACGCCGAGCCGGGGCCGGCGCCCCCGCGGTCGCCGCCACCCTCGTCCGGGAGCGGGCTCAACCACCCGACGTGCCGGTGCGCAGGAACACCCCCGCCGCCCCCACCACTCCGGCGGTCGCCCGGAGCGCCCCCGGCAGCACCGTGCAGGCATCCAGCGCCGTGCGGAAGCGGGGGCGCTCGAGCTCGCGGGAGAGGGGGCCGAAGAACAGGTCGCCGGCCGCGGCCACCCCACCCGTCACCACCACCGCGTCCGGGGCGAGGAGGTTGACCGCCCCGGCGATCCCGGCCGCGAGCACGCGCGCCGCGCGCTCCAGCACGCCGGTCGCGTACGCGTCGCCCGCCAGCGCCGCCTCGTGCACCGTGGCCGCGGTGATGCGCCCCAGGTCGCCCCCCACCCGCTCCGGAAGCGTCGACCGCGCCCCCCCGGCCAACCCCTCGACCGCGTCGCGCGCGATCGCCGGCCCGGAGGCGTAGGCCTCGAGGCACCCCCGGCCACCGCACGTGCAGCGGCGCCCACCGAACACGACCGTCATGTGCCCGATCTCGCCGGCGGCACCCGTGGCCCCGAGGAAGGGCCGCCCGTCCATCACGACCCCACCACCGATCCCGGTGCCCAGGGTGACGCCCAGCACCGACCGGAAGCCGCGCCCGGCCCCCCGCCACCACTCCCCGTAGGCGGCGCAGTTGGCGTCGTTCTCCACCACGGCGGGCAGGCCGGTGGCGGCCTGGACGCGGTCGCGCAGCGGGAGCCCGAACCACCCCAGGTTGTGCGACTCGAGCACCACCCCGCGGGCGCGGTCGAACGTTCCGGGCGCCCCCACCCCCACGCCGGCGACCCTGGCGCCCGGGCCCGCCACCCGCGGCAGCTCATCGGCGGCCGCCCGGATCATCGCGCACACGCGGTTGACCACCACCTCCCCGTCGGGCCCGTCCGGGGTGTCGTCCACGCGAAGGGCGCGCGGGGTCCCGCCCGACGCGGGCACCATGCCCACCGACAGGGTGGTCCCGCCGATGTCGACCCCCACGACCCACGTCGCCGCCGACTCCATCACGTCACGTCCGCCCGCGCGTCCGCCTACGAGTCAATGGAGAGCACGGCCAGAAACGCCTCCTGCGGGATCTCGACCGACCCCACCTGCTTCATGCGTCTCTTCCCCTCCTTCTGCCGCTCCAGCAGCTTGCGCTTGCGCGTGATGTCGCCGCCATAGCACTTGGCGGTGACCTGCTTGCGCAGGGCCTTGACGTTGGTGCGCGCCACGATCTTCGACCCGATGGCGGCCTGCAGCGCCACCTGGAACTGCTGGCGCGGGATGAGCTCCTTGAGCTTGCGCACCAGGTCGCGACCATAGATCTGCGCCCGGTCATGGTGGATGATGACGCTGAAGGCGTCCACCGGCTCGCCGTTCACCAGCACGTCCAGCTTCACCAGGTTGTCGGGCCGGTACTCCGCGAACTCGTAGTCGAGGGCGGCGTACCCGCGCGTGCCGCCCTTGAGACGGTCGTAGAAGTCCAGGACGATCTCGGCCAGGGGCAGCTCGAAGTCCATCTCCACGCGCCGGGGGTCCAGGTAGCGCATCCCCTTGAAGGTCCCGCGCCGGTCGTGGCAGAGCTTCTGCACGTTGCCGATGTACTCGGCCGGGGAGACGATGTGCGCGCGCACCCAGGGCTCGGCGACCGACTTGAGCTTGCCGCGCCCGGGCAGGCGGGTGGGGTTCTCGATCGCCAGCTCGCCGCCGTCGGTGAGCGTGACGTGGTACGAGACGTTGGGAACGGTGGTGATCAGGCTGACCCCGAACTCCCGGTCCAGCCGCTCCTGCACGATCTCCATGTGGAGCAGCCCCAGGAAGCCGCAGCGGAACCCGAAGCCGAGCGCGGCCGAGGTCTCGGGCTCGTAGTGCAGGCTGCCGTCGTTGAGCTTGAGCCGGTCGAGCGCGTCGCGCAGGGACTCGTAGTCGTCGGCGTTGCTGGGATAGAGGCCCGCGAACACCATGGGACGGACCTCCTGGTAGCCCGGCAGCAGCTTGGCGGGCCTCCGGGCCGCGTCCACCACCGTGTCCCCCACGCGCGTGTGCGAAACGGACTTGATGGCCGCGACCAGGTACCCCACCTCTCCGGGACCCAGGGCGTCGCGACGCAGGCGCGCCAGTCGCGTGTGGCCCACCTCGGTCACCTCGTAGCTGGCGTCCACGGTGCCGAAGCCGATGGTCATCCCCTGGCGCAGCACTCCGTCCACCACCCGAACGCTCGGGACCGCGCCCAGGTACTGGTCGTAGTAGGAGTCGAAGATGAGCGCGCGCAGGGGCGCCTCCGGGTCTCCCTCCGGGGGAGGGACGCGCTCGATGACCGCCTCCAGGATCTCCGCGGCCCCGGTCCCCTCCTTGGCGCTGGCGAGCAGCACTTCGGAGGGATCGACCCCCAGCAGCTCCGCCAGCTCGTCGCGCCTGCGCTCCGGTTCCGCGCCGGGAAGATCGATCTTGTTGATGACGGGGATGACTTCCAGGTCCGCGTCGAGCGCCAGGAACAGGTTCGAGAGGGTCTGCGCCTGAACCCCCTGGCTGGCGTCGACGACCAGGATGGCGCCCTCGCAAGCCGCCAGCGAGCGCGACACCTCGTAGGTGAAGTCGACGTGTCCGGGGGTGTCGATCAGGTTGAGCTGATAGCGCGCGCCGTCCCGAGCGGCGTAGTCCATGTGCACGGCGTGGAGCTTGATGGTGATGCCGCGCTCGCGCTCCAGCTCGTTGGTGTCGAGCACCCGCGCGCGCATTTTGCGGGGGTCGAGCGCGCCCGTGAGCTCGAGCAGACGATCGGCCAAGGTCGACTTGCCGTGGTCGATGTGGGCGACGATGCAGAAGTTGCGGATTCGGTCGAGCTTCACGGTCCGCGCCCCCCTCCCGCCTCGCGCGCGACGCGCCCCATGACCTCGAGCGCGCGCTCCACGTCGGGCCCGGAGATGTCGCGGTGGGTGACGGCGCGGATTCCCGACGCGCCCTGGGGCAGAAGATGGAGCCCCCGCGCGTGGCAGCGAAGCGCGAAGACGCCCGCGGGCATGGGCGTCACCCGGAAGCGCACGATGTTCGTCGGCACCTCGCCCGGGCGGGTCTCCAGGCCCTCGATGCGGGCGATGCCGCGCGCGAGGGCGCGGGCGCGGCGGATGTCGCCCGCCAACCCCTCGCGGTGGTGCTCCAGCGCGTACAGGGCGGCGGCGGCGAGGATGCCCGCCTGGCGGAAGCCGCCCCCGAACTGCTGCTTGAAGCGTCGCGCGCGCGCCACCAGCTCCCGGGAGCCGGCCAGGGCGGAGCCCACGGGCGCGCCCAGCCCCTTGCTGAAGCAGACGTTGACGGAATCGAAGGGCGCGGCGTAGCGAGCCTCGGCGACCCCCGTGGCGGCGCTGGCGTGCCAGAGTCGGGCTCCGTCCAGGTGGGTGGCGAGACCGTGTCGGCGGGCGGCGGCGCACACTTCCTCGACCTGTCCGACGGGCCACACGGTCCCTCCGCCCGCGTTGTGGGTGTTCTCCACGCACAAGAGCCGCGGAGGGGCGTCCAGGTGGACGGGGTTGAAGGGGTGCGGCGGCTCCACGGCGTCGTCCACCTCGGCGGGACCGAAGAGCCCGTCCCGTCCCGCGAGGGGTTGCAGGGTCACGCCGCTGAGCGCGGCCGGGGCACCCGCCTCCCCGCGCACGATGTGGGCGCTCCGGTCGATCAGGACGAGGTCGCCGGGCTCGGTGTGGGCGCGCACCCCGATCTGGTTGGACATCGTGCCGGTGGGGACGAAGACGGCGGCCTCCTTGCCCAGCAGCTCCGCCGTGCGCGCCTCCAGGGCGTTGACGGTGGGGTCGTCGCCGTAGACGTCGTCTCCCACCGCGGCGGCGGCCATCGCCTCCCGCATGGACGGCGTGGGCAGGGTCACCGTGTCGCTGCGCAAATCGATCATGACGCGCGATACACCGGGCGCGAGCGCTGGTGTCGTCTCACGGTCGTGCTCCCGGAGCGCCCGACCCGCCGAACCCCGTCAGCCACGCTCCGGCGAGCCGGCGGCGCAGCGCGCGGATCCCGTCCGGGCCGACCCGGCAACACCCGCCAACGCCGGCGGCCCCGCGCGCGACCCAGTCGCGGGCGTCAAAGGTCGCCTCGCCCGCTCCCCCGGCGCGACCCTCGGGCCAGCGCCACGAGCCGGTGCGGGCGTCGTACACCTCGCCGGAGTTGGGGTAGACGATCACCGGAAGAACGGTCGCGGCGCGGATTCGGTCGATGAGCTCGCCGACGTGGGCGGGCGCGACGCAGTTCACCCCCACCGCCGCCACCCGCTCCGCCCGGTCGCAGAGGCGCGCGACCTCCTCCACCGGGGTGCCGTCCCACAAATGGGCCCCGTCGCGGCAGCAGAAGCTCATCCACGCCCACGCATCCGGCGTCTCGGCCAGAATGGCCAGCACCGCCCTCACCTCCGGACCCGAGGGGATCGTCTCGAACAGGACCAGGTCGGCGCCCGTGCGCGCAAGAAGCCGGCAGCGACGTCGGTGGAACTCCTCCAGCACCCGAGGCCCGACCCCGTACCGGCCATCGTACTCCGACCCATCCGCGAGGTACGCGCCGTACGGGCCGGCGCTGGCCGCCACCAGCGGGCGCGGACGCCCGGCGCGGTTGTCCGGATTCGCCCAGTACCCGTCGCGCGCCTCAACGGCGAGCGTGACCGAACGTTCCAGCAGGCCCCCGGCCTCGGCATCGTCCAAGCCCTGCTCCCGAAAGCCCTGGAAGCTGGCTTGATAGCTCGCCGTGGACACGCAATCCGCGCCCGCGCGCAGGTACTCGGCGTGGACGTCCCGGATCGCTTCGGGGTTGGCGAGGAGGAGTTGGGCGGACCAGAGGCGGGTGTCGAGCCGATGCCCGCGAGCCTCGAGCGCCGTGGCCAGACCTCCGTCGGTGACCAGCGGTCTCCCGCGGGCGAGAAACGGGGCGAGCGGCCCCGACCGCTCCGTCGAATTCATCCCTCCGGGCGAAGCACCGTCTCGAGCATCTCGGCGTTGAACCCCACCAGAATCCGGTCTCCGCTGCGCAGGGTGGGCGCGCGCAGCTTCCCGGAGCGGCCGCACACGAGCGCCGCGAGCTCGTCGTCGGGAGGCCTGTCGACCCCCAGATCGACATGGACGAACTTCCTTCCCCTCGCGACGTAGAGTTCGCGCACTCCCTCCAGAAGCGCCGGCACCTCGTCGCTCGTGACCGGGTCGCGCGTGGCGCTGCGCACCTCTCCGGTCGCGATCTCGTTCCGCGCAAGAAACTCTTGCGTGCGTTTGCAGCTGGTTCAGCCTGGGCGGTGATACCGCCATTCAACCGGCGATGTGGCCATGGGATCCCTCCCGCGAAGTCTTCGGCGCGAACCGGACACGGCTCGAAAGGGCATGCGCCGGTATGCCCAACCTGTTTTCTGGCATGACGATGGACGGACTGACCGGAACCACCCGCCGAGTCGCCCGCCCGGACGAATTCTAGCGGTCCGCGGGCCGGTCGCTCAAGGCGCGCGGCCGGATCGTGGCCGCAGGGGGGAGGATGCCGGTGGGAACGCGGCGGGAAGACCGGAACGTGGACCCGTGGCTCGGATGCTGGCCGTGGCGCCATGATCGGCCGGGCACGGCGGGGTGTTGGCCCCGCGCGGAGGGGAGCGAACCGGAGAGGCGTGGGTGACATCATGATGTATTGATGTTATGATGTCGCGCCATGAGAACCACAGTGACGCTGGACCCGGACGTCCACCGCGCGGTCCGAAGCCTAGCGCGCGCACGCGGGGAGAGCATGGGGACCGTGCTGTCCACCTTGGCACGGCGGGCGCTCCGCCCCCGGGAGCCCGCCGTGCGCGTCGACGGATACCCCGTCTTCCACGTAAGCCCCGATGCGCCACCGCTCACCTCCGAGATGGTCCGGGACGCGTTGGAGGACGTCTGACCAAGCTCCTCGACGTCAACGTCCTCGTGGCGCTCGCGTGGCCGAACCACGTGCATCACGCCGCCGCGCACCGTTGGTTTCGGGCAAGCCGGGAGGACGGCTGGGCCACCTGCCCGCTCACCGAGTCCGGGTTCGTGCGGGTGTCTAGCAACCGGCGCGTCATCCCGGGGGCCTGCACGCCGGGTGAGGCGATCGCCGTGCTCCGGCGGATTCGGCGACTCCGCGGTCACGTCTTCTGGGTGGACGACGCCTCGCCCGCCGACCGGGAAGCGACGCCGTTCGAGCGCGTGCTCGGGTACCGCCAGGTCACCGACGCCCACCTGCTGGCGCTGGCCCTTCGCCGTGGAGGGGCGCTCGCAACCTTCGACGCGGGCCTGGCGGAGCTGGCCGGCCGCGAATGCCGGACGGCGGTGGAGGTGATCCGGTCCGAACCATCGCTCGGGGACTGAAGCGAGACCGCACCGGTTCATGGACGGTCCCGATCCGTCCACTCGCCCGCGTCCCTTCACGCGCTCGAGTTCGCGAAGTGGGCGATGAGCGGTGCCAGCACGGTGCGTCCCGCAAGGAAGGACGAGCCGGAAAGACGGTCGCTACGGGTCCGGTGGCTGGATCACTACCACCTGAACCAGAAGCGTCGCCAAAGCTGGCTCTCGCGCTCCCGGAAGACTTCTTTTCGATCACCGGTACGGTCCACGGGGCGAATCCAGAAGCGGCAGCCCATCGGCCCGAAGAGTTCGGTGCGTGAGGTGCCCATCTCGAAGAAGGGCAGCGTAACGCGCAGGAAAGTCGCCGGGTCGTATTCCCTCCCCTCTTCGATGACGACCACATGCTCCATCGCCTCCGGGTCAGTCTGCGCGCGACGCGGAGGCGAGATGTCGAAGAGCCTCATTCCCCCATCCGTCAGCTCAACCCGGAAGACGTACTCGGGGCCACCGTCCAGGTCCATCCAGCACGGAGACGGATCGATCCCGGTCCCCTGAGCGAGCTGATCGACCTGGTCTTGGAGATGGTTGGCGCGGCCGATGGCATCGGCGCGCTCCTGACCGGCCACCGCGAGCTCCCCGCGCATGCTGTCGGCTTCCAAGCGGCTCACGGTAAGCGCGGATGTAAGCGAATCCACCACCGCAACCGAGTCGCGCAAGAGCTCGCGTGCACCGCGAAGTTCTCGGTCCAGAGCCGCGAGGGCGCTGCGGGAGCGCGACAGCGAGTCCTCCAGACGTCCCGAGCGGGCCGCCCGCTCGATGATCCGGTCCGCCGCGTCCCTAGCCCCATTCGTGTCATCGGCCATGCCCCGATCACCCATCTCTGCACGCAGAGCCTCGGCGAGGCCGGCCACCTCCTCCGCCACCCTAGCACGTTCGGCCAGCGAATCGGCCTGCGTCGCGGAGCGCCGATACTCCTGGTCACTGCGGGCGAGCGAGTCGCGCATCATGTCCAGCTCTCGCGCCTGTCGGCCAAGCGAATCCGCCAACGTGCCCAACCGCATCACGAAATCCAGCGGGATCCCTTCGCGCGCAAGCGCGCTCTCGGCTTCCTCGGCGCGTGCACGGGCGGCGGCAACCTCTTCCTCCACCAGCTTGACCCGCTCTCGCTCGGCTTCGACTTCGCGGAGGAGTTCACGGGAGCGCTCGAACCACGCATCCGCGCTACCCCACGACATGCTGTCGCCACGCACCATCTCCTGTGTAACGAGAAGATCGACACGGGCGCTGTCGCGCTCGGCCTCGGCGTTGTCCCGCTGGACTCGCTCGTGCCCGACGAGCGCGGCGGCCGCCAACAGGAGAATGAAGACGACGATGCTGAACGTCTCCGCCAAGGTAAGCCCAAGCGCCAATCCCCTGCGATAGTGCGTCTTCTCGGCTGGAAGTGGGGCACCCATCGCCGCCCTACCGTGTCTTGCCGGCGCTTGCGTCACGCTTGCGGCGTCGGCCGAAGTCCCTCAGTCTGCCGAACAGTCTTGGACGCGTATTCGCCGTTGGGAGCGCCGTGCGAGCCTTGGTGATGGCCTCATCGAGCGCTTGCACCCGTTTCCGGGCGGTGGCCAGCGCCTCCGCCAACTCTTCCGAGGAGCCGTCGACATCGGCAATGTTCGCGCCGAGGTCACGGGCTCTTCGCCCGGCCGACTCCACCGACGCGGAGAGATCCTGCTTCTCCACTGCGAGCCACTCGGCAAGGTCGTCGGCCCTTCTCGCCACCTCAGCCGACGCTTCACGGGCCGAATTGGCCTCCCCATGCGCTCCGGCGAGGGCACCGTCGGCCTCCTCGGCCCGACGCGCTAGCCTCCGAATCATCGCCCCGCCCCGCTCGGCGTGTGTGGCGGCGTCTTCGAGGGCGGTCTGTACGTTGGCGCCAGATTCGGTCGCGCGGATCGCGGCGCCAGCGAGCGCAGCCTGAGCGCGCGCGGCGTTCTCGCTCATTGTGGAAATCGTTGCGCGGAGTGCCGCCACTGCCGACGAGGTGGCTGTAACGTCGTCGGCGCTTCGACCGATTTCACCTGCGATATTCGCCGCCACGCCCCCGGCCTCCGCCAACGTCACCCCAAGTCGCTCGACCCTGTTGTCGGCGGCGGTTAGCCTTCGACCCAGCGCGACGGCACCCTCCTCCACTGAACCCAACGAACGACGGAGGTTCTTGGTCGCTTCCACACTCTCGTCCACGGTCTCCCCCAACACCGCTATTCCATCGGTAGTGGAGCGGGTCGCGCGGGCCATCGCGAGGAGCATCCCCTCCAGCTTCTCGGCGGTGCGGGCGGCGGTCTCGGTACCTTCGGCGATCCCCGCGACGGCTCGTGACATCTGCTGCCCCGCAGTCCCGGCACGGTTGGCGATCCCTTCCATCCTTTCGGCGGATGCCTCGAACTTGTTGGTCATGATGTCCAACACGTCGCGCGCGCGGTCCAGGCTGCCCTTCATGGCGGATACGGTGCCCTCCAAGTCGCCCCGCACTACCTCCTCCAAGTCTCCGGGCGATTCCGCCGACATTGCGTACCACACACGCCACGCCAGCCCCGCGATCGTCGTCAGCAGCGCGATCCCGAAGTTACGGATGACGCCAAGCGTACTGTTGGCGCCCGATTGCCAGTCGAATGCGATCAGCGCGGCGACCAGGGCTGCGAACGTGAAAAGCAGCCCCAGATAGTAGATCGAATCGCCCTTGGCGTCGCTGCCGACATCTGTGCCCCGGACGGCCGCGACGAACATGCCCATTAACGACACGGCCAGCATCGCCAGCAACCACGGCCACCAATCGAACAGGTTGCCCACCGCGATCAGGAGACATCCAGCCGCGAGCGCGGCAACCCAAGCGCCGCGATGCCGTCTGCGTGCCTCGGACGTATCGATCCCAGCCAGCGAGTTGCTCATCCTTCCACCGCGACCCACTGAGGTCGGGCCGAGGGGTGCGCGCCTTGATCCAAAAAGTAGTCCTCCCAGAACTGTCTCATGCTGTCAAGCTGGATTCGGCCCGCTTGGCCACTGCGCGCCAGAAGGAATACCGTCACCGCCACGCCCGACATGTCCACTCGGAGGGTGCCGTACTCCGGCCTTCGCGCCAAGGACCCGAATTCCGGCGCTGCGCGATAGAAGGACACCAAACTCGAGTGCTGGAGCATGTCGGAGACAATAAAGAGCTGCCGGGTCATCGTGGCGCCTCGCGGCTGGAAGGCGTTTACGACCGCGGCCTGAATGCCCTCGGCCAAGGGCGAGACCGAGTCCCCGCGCGCGCTCAGAACCGCGGATAGCGATGCTCCCAAAGACGCTTGAAAGTCGTCGTACCGGCGCGCCGCGATCCGTGGGTTTCCGGTCATTTGAGAAACGTCGTCGGGATGGCGAGGAACGCATGCGCGGAAGACGGAGGTCGTGTCACCCCTCCCCGCCCGGGCCAAGGTGTAGACGCGGATCTCGGTGGCCTCCTCCGCCTCCTCAATGAGGTCGAGAATCCTGGGCGTCACCGACTGCTGGACGTTGGTGAGCGAATCGGATGGGTCCGCGAGGATCGCGATTTGGCCCGCGTATGCGCTGGCATTAGGGCAACCGTCGAGATCCAAGTCGGGGTTCCCGCCCGGATTCAGCACCAAGAGGACGACCATCGTCACCGCCACCGCTCCGACCAGTCCACCGCCGATCAGCTTGGTCCGTTGTTCGCGGGCCCGACGCGCCCTGCGGGCCAAACGCTGGGGTCGGTTCACCGGGGACCGGCCCGCTCGAAGTGATCCAACCTTGCGATTCCCTTCACACGCTCATTCTGCGTTTCCCAACAGGCCTCCAGCTTGGACCGACGGTCCTGCAGGGCGGCGCGCAAACGACTACTCATCTTCTCAACCTCGGGTTTGCGGCGGGTAACGTTTTGCTCGGTGGCTGGCGCTTCGGGCACATCCCATTCGGCGGCCCAAGGCGACCGCCACGCCGATGGCTCGGGCGTCGTGCGGTATTCCACGTTTACGTTGCGGTAGATGTCCAAGGCACCACGCACGCTGGCCTCAAGGCTGACCGCAAACTCGGCGAGGTCGCGGTTCATCCGCTCCAAGCGGCCGAAGTCGTCGAGCGCAAGCCGCCACGAGTCGAGTGGGTCGGTGAAACCGCGCGCAAGATCGTCGACTGCCCCGTCGTGTATTCCCTTCAGGCTCTCAAGCACTTCGGCACGTCTGTCCGACAACTCCCCTTCCGCCCTCCTTCGGCGTCGGTCCCTCTGTCCGTATCCGGGATAGGGGTCGTCCAGCTTGAACCAGTCCGCGACGCCCAGCAGCCAAAACGAAACGCCAATCAGCAAGAGCAGGTACGAGTAGAATCCACCTAGCCGAAAGGGATGCCGCGCGAACAAACAGAGGGCTTCCTGGTCGGCGTCCGTCTCGTCGGGACCTCTCCAACACACCTCAACGCCGCCGTCCGCCAGAGCGGAGTCGGTTACGCCCGCAGCCGGTTCCGGCGGATAGTCAATGGCCAAGGCCTCCCGGTAGTGGGCCACGAGCAGGTTGAAGGAGAGCGCGACCGCGGCCACCAAACCGAGTACGGTCCAGCCAGTCATCTTCTGGAGTGGCTCGCGGTGTCGGGTCTTCCGCAGGGCATGCGATCCCAACAGCCCAAGCGCGACGACGTTTAGGACGCTGACCAGCACCGCGTAGCTGGTCCCCGCGATCATGCCGCCCTCGACATTCGCTCCGAAGAAGAGGCCGTTGACCAGAGTTTCCAACAACACCAACGACGCCAAGACGCCGCCGAGCAACCAGCGATTGTCCGGGTAGTCCGAGGCTCTCCCCTCCAACCCTTCCTCACGCCGGAACGCGTGCATGTCGCCTATCGCCTGCTGCGCGTTGCGGGCCAGCTGCTCAAGATCGGTCTCTTCCTCGTCCACCGCTTCCTTCATATCCAAGCACGCTTGTTCCACCCTCGAATCGCAGTTGGCTTCTTCCGCGCCCGCAGTCTCCAGCCGCCGCGTCCGTTCCTCGAAACTGGCGCGGTGCCCGTTCCACTCCGTCAAGCGATCCGTGAAGAGGTCCCTGCAATGCTCCACGACCTCGGTTTCGGGGATGTCGAGCCTTGGAGAGTCGTGGGGCGGCTGGTTGTCGCGCCCTCGGTCGCGAGCTCGCTCCTTTAGTCTGAACTGCTCGACCAGCTCGGTGACGCTGGGGGAGGGGGCTTGCGACATGCATGCTCTCCGTGGCAGGAATGAACCGTGCCAACTCTATGCGCGGCCCGATGCGGTCGCAATAGCGCGCGCGTCGGCACCGTCGACCGTATGGGGACCAGCCCTTGGCGGCGTCGATAACGCTCGACCGATGGTAGCGCGGGAAAGCTGTTGAGACGGCGCGCGCTCCACGCCACCCGCATGGCTCCGAGCGAGCCTTGGATGCCCGCCGCGCCGAGGTTGACGAGATTCGCCTTTGGGGTCGCGGCCTTGAAGACGTCGAGGGTCTTGCGCCCATCCATGCCGCGGCTACGGCGGCGTCACTGGTTGTAGGTCTCAGAATGCGGGTCCCTCTCGCGCCCGTCCCGGTTGCGCTTGAGCGATTTCCTGCCATCATGTCCCCAGCGTTCCGCCCCCGACCGGGCGCCCCGCTCCTCCATCTCGGGCGGCCGCGCCCCGGCGGACCGCCCGAGGCGGCGCAACCTCCGGAGCGGACCAACCCGAATCCCAGGGCAGCCAACCATGCGCATCGCGATCAGCACCGGAGGCGGCGACGCTCCCGGCCTCAACGCCGTCATTCGGGCCACCGTGCTCGCCGCGCTGGCGCGAGGATGGGAGGTGTTCGGCATCCGGAGGGGCTATTCGGGCCTGTTCCAGGCCGGGTACGGCGGGGTCGTGGTGCTCGACGAGGCCGCGGTGCGCGGGATCACCCACGAGGGAGGCACCATCCTCGGGACCACCAGCCGGGGCGACCCGTTTTCCTTCCGGGTCAAGCGGCCGGACGGCTCGACCCACACCGTGGATCGCTCCGGGGAGGTCATCGACCGGTTTCGCGAGATGGGGATCGACTGTCTCATCGCCATCGGCGGCGACGGTTCGCTCCGCATCGCGCGCGACTTGGCGCGCCAGGGCCTCAACGTCATCGGCGTCCCCAAGACCATCGACAACGACCTCGACGCGACCGCGGTCACCTTCGGCTTCCACACCGCGGTTCAGACCGCAACCGACGCCATCGACAAGCTGCATTCCACGGCCGAGGCGCACCAGCGGGTCATGGTCGTGGAGCTGATGGGCCGGCACGCCGGCTGGATCGCGGCCTTCGCGGGACTGGCGGCGGCCGCGGACGTGATCCTCATCCCGGAGATCCCCTACCGGCTCGACCGCGTGGTCGCGGCGATCGAGGCGCGCTGGGTGGACGGCCACGAGTACGCGATCGTGGTCGTCGCCGAGGGCGCGCTCCCGGCCGGGGGTGAGGCGTCGTACGTGGACGACGGGAACGCGCCCAAGCGCCGACTGGGGGGCGCCGCCAAGCTGCTGAGCCGCCAGCTGAGGGAACGGACGCGACACGAGACCCGCAGCTTGGTGCT
This sequence comes from Longimicrobiales bacterium, assembly GCA_965221265.1. Taxonomy (GTDB): domain Bacteria; phylum Gemmatimonadota; class Gemmatimonadetes; order Longimicrobiales; family Gaopeijiaceae; genus BD2-11. The sequence continues at coordinate 3,146,062 of OZ244873.1, forward strand.
GGGGCACCTTCAGCGGGGCGGCGCGCCGATCGCCTACGACCGCATCATTTCGCTCCGCTTCGGATCCGCCGCGATCGAGCTGGCCGCGGCGGGAGGGTACGGCTGCATGGTCGCGCTGGAGCCGCCCCACGTGCGGGCGGTGCCCCTGGACGAGGCCGTGCGCCGCCTCAAGGTCGTGCCCGTGGACGGGGACATCGTGCGCACGGCCCGGGCGGTGGGGATCTCGTTCGGCGATTGATCCCGGGCGTGCGGCGCGGACGCGGGCGGGAGCCGCGCGCGTTGGCGCCGAGCCTACACGTCCAGCACCAGCCTAATCCCCACCTCCACCCGCGCCATGAGCCTTGGGGAGATTCGTCCGGCGCGGTCCACCAGGTAGTTCCTGTCGAGGGTCAGGATCTGGCTGACGTTGGCCACCGAGTCCCTGGGGAGGCCGGTGCTCGCGGCGGGAAGGAGGATGTTGCCGGGGGCGTCAAGCAGTCTCGTGTTCGAGGAGAGCGCGACCCCGATGACGGTCCTGAGCCTGCTGCGGTTGAAGGAGTCCGCTTGGACGATGAGGACGGGACGACGAAAGCCCGGTCCCGATTCCCGCGGTTCATCCAAGTCCGCCCACCACACTTGGCGGCGGGCGACTACCATGCATCGGAGGCCAGGGATCGCGCCTGGGCACGCCGCACGGCCGGCTCAATGCCGTCGGAAACATCCTTGTGGACGGCGTTGAGCCTGGCCGTCACCTGCTCGTCGCGGTGCTTCGCCACATATTCCGCGAGGGCGGTTGCGTAGAGCTCGCTCCGCGATGTCCTCAAGCGCTTCGCAAGAGCATCGGCGGATGCGAACAACTCGTCCGGGAGGGATATCGATGTTTTCATACCATAGCCATACCAGAGTATGACCACCGGGTCAAGCCCGGCCGGGCTCGAATCGAGCCACGCCGACGACGGTATCCCGGGCTGGCCCATGGCCATGGCCGTGCGGTGCGCGTCCGGGCAGCCTATTATCCCCTTCGGGGAGGGGTGTGACGGGCCGCGGGCTCGGAGCGGGCCCTCCCCGGCGATCCGGGACGGCATATGAAGGAACTTCCACACGGCTGGGCTCTCCTCACGGCGTGTTCCCTCGCCGGCGCGGGACTGATCCAGGGGTTCGGCGCGGCTGGCCCCGCCGGCTCCGCGGCCTTGGACGCCGCGCCCGGCGCCCCGGCGGTCTCGCGCGCGACCGACCCCGACCACCCCATCCTCCCCGCCCCACCGCCACCCGCGCTCACCGACGTCGTCCAGCGGTACTGCGTCGTGTGCCACAACGACGCCCTCCTCACCGGCAACCTCTCGCTGCAGCACTTCGCCGTGGAGCGGGCCGTCCAGGAGCGCGAGACGGCGGAGAAGATGATCCGCAAGCTGCGCGCGGGAATGATGCCGCCCCCCGGAATCCCGCGTCCCGCGGCCGACACGCTGCTCGCGCTGGTGGAGACCCTCGAGTCCTCGGTCGACCAGGCCGCCCGCGCGGCGCCCAACCTGGGAAGCCGCCGCTTCCAGCGGCTCGGGCGGGCGGAATACGAGCGCGTCATCCACGACCTCCTGGGCCTCGAGGTGAACGCCGGGAACTGGCTCCCGGCCGACCTGCTGGTGGGCAGCTTCGACAACATTTCCGCCGCGCAGGGGCTCTCGACCACCCTGCTGGACTCCTACCTCAAGGCCGCCATCGACGTCAGCCGGCTCGCGATCGGCAACCCGCGCGCGCGCTCGTCCACGACCCGGCACGGGAACCCTATGGAGGTGTCGCAGCACGCCTGGGACCAGGTCGAGGGGGCGCCCTTCGGGACGCGGGGTGGGATGGTGGTGACCCACGACTTTCCCGCCGACGGGGCGTACGTCTTCCGGGTGGAGACGGAGTTCGGTGGCGGCAACCAGGTGGCCGCCGAGGACATCGACGTCGCCATCGACGGAGAACCGGTCGCGTTGCTCCGGCTCGAGTACAACGCCGAGCGCACCGTGCCCGCCATCGAGACCGAGCCCATCTTCGTGCGCGCCGGACAGCGCACGGTCTCGGCCGCGTTCGTCAACGTGATCGAGGGGCCCTACGAGGACCGCTTCAGCCCGGTCGCGTGGTCGGCCGCGGGCACGGCCGGGGGCGCCCACGGGGTGACCGGCCTCACGCACTTGAAGGAGCTGCTCATCACCGGTCCGGCCAACGTCTCCGGGGTGACGGAGACCGAGAGCCGACGGCGCATCTTCGATTGCCGGCCGGCCGCGCCCGAGGAGGCCCGCCCCTGCGCGCGTTCCATCCTCGCGCGGCTCGCCACGCGCGCGTACCGCCGGACGCCATCGGACGACGACGTCGCCGACTTGATGAGGCTGTACGACGACGTCGCCACCGAGGAGGGCTTCGAGGCCGGGGTGCGCATGGGACTCCAGGGGATTTTGGTCTCTCCGGAGTTCGTGTTCCGCCTTGAGCGCGAGCCGGACGATGCCCGACCGGGCGAGGGCCATTTCCTGAGCGACATCGACCTCGCCACCCGACTCTCGTTCTTCCTGTGGGCGACGGTGCCCGACGAGGCGCTGCTCGAGGTCGCCGACGCCGGCCGGCTCTCCGATCCGGAGGTGTTGGAGGCGCAGGTCGGGCGCATGCTGCGCGACCCCCGCTCGGAGACCCTGGCCACCCGCTTCGCCCACCAATGGCTGCGCCTGCAGGACGTCGGCAAGGTGTGGCCGGAGTCGTACCTCTACCCCGACTTCTCGCAACAACTGGCCGACGCCATGGTGCGCGAGACCGAGCTGCTCTTCGACCATCTGGTGCGGGAGGACCGCAGCCTGCTCGAGCTGCTCGACGCGGACTACACCTTCCTCAACCGACGGCTCGCGCGGCACTACGGCATCGACGGCGACTTCCGCGACGACGACTTCCGCCTGGCGCGCTATCCGGACAACCGGCGCCGCGGCGTGCTCGGGCACGGAAGCGTCCTGCACCTCACTTCCATGTCGGGTCGAACCTCGCCGGTGCTGCGCGGCAAGTGGGTCATGGAGGTGCTGATGGGGACGCCACCTCCTCCCCCACCGCCCAACGTCCCCACCCTCGAGGGGAGCCCCGACGCCGACGGAGGCCGCACCCTGACCACGCGCGAGCGCATGGAGCTGCACCGCTCGAGCCCGGTGTGCAGCTCCTGCCACAACTTCATCGACCCCATCGGCCTCGCCCTCGACAACTTCGACGTGACCGGCCGATGGCGGGTGCGCGAGAACATGGCGCCGCTCGACACCCGCGGCACCTTCTACGACGGCACGGCCCTGAGCTCGCCCCGGGAGCTGGCCGAGGTGCTGCTCAAACGCCCGATCCCGCTCGCGCGCAATTTCACGGAACACCTTCTCTCGTACGCGCTCGGGCGACCCGTCGACCATCTCGACCAACCCACCATCCGCGAGATCACGCGGGCCGCGGCGCGCGGCGACTACGGCATCTCGTCGATCATCATGGGCGTCGTCATGAGCCCACCTTTCCGCATGCGACTAGCGCAGGAGGTTCAATGAGTGACCCGAGGTTCGCAACCGCATCAACGCCAACCGGTGCCCGCGCGGCATCGAAGTTGGTCCTCCTGGCGACGCTCGCCCTCCCGTGGGCCACCCCCCTGGCCGCCCAGCAGGGGCAGATCACGGGCGTCGTCACCAACGCGGCCACCGGCCAGCCCATCCCCTCGGCGCAGGTCTTCCTGCCCGAGCTCAACATCGGCGCGCTCTCCGCGTCCAACGGCCGCTACCTCCTGCTGGGCGTGAACGCCGGCACGCAAACGGTGCGCGTGGAGCGCATCGGCTTCGCCGCCGCGACCATGGAGGTGACGGTCACGGCGGACGAAACCACCGTCACGGACTTCCAGCTCCAGGAGGTGGCCCTCGACCTGGACGAGATCGTGGTGACCGGAACCGGCGCCCCCACGCAGCGGCGCCGACTGGGCCAGACGATCACCTCGGTGACGGCCGACGAGCTGGCCATCGCGCCGGTAACCAGCCTTTCCGACGCGCTGGTGGGGCGCCTCGCGGGCGCGCGCGGGCTGATTTCGGGCGGTCAGACCGGTGCCGGCAGCGCCATCGTGCTGCGCGGCACCTCGAGCATCAGCCAGCGCCAGAGTCCGCTCATCTACGTGGACGGCGTGCGCATGGACAACTCGACCGAGGACGCGCAATCGGCGACCACCGACCGCCTGCAGGACATCAACCCGCAGGACATCGACCGGGTGGAGGTCATCCGCGGGGCGGCGGCCGCGACCCTCTACGGCACCGAGGCCTCGAGCGGGGTCATCCAGATCTTCACCAAGCGCGGGCAGACGGGCGCGCCCGTGTACGCCTTCTCCACCGACCTCCAGCACCTGAGCTTCCCGCGCGAGTTCCCCGACAACTGCGGGTACAACGCCTCCGAGCACGTGCTCACGTGCGAGAGCCCCTGGGCCGAGAACACGGCGTTCGCCTACCATCAGAACTACAATCTGTCGGTCCGGGGCGGTACGCCCGGGGTGCGCTACTACCTGTCCGGACGCCTGATGGAGGAGGTCAACCCCTCCCCCAACAACGAGCTGGCCAACCAGTCGGTGCGCGCCACCTTCGACTTCACCCACACCGAGAAGCTCACCAGCCAGATCGGCGTGAACGTCGTGCGGCGCAACCTCAGAACCGCGACCCCCGGCTGGGGCGACCTCTTCGGCAACCTCATGCTGGGGAACCCGCTCCGCGCCACCGAAACCAACCCCCACGGCGCCTACACGCCCCTCCTGGCCAGCCAAATCACGGAGAACTTCCAGGAGTCGGTGAACACGATGCTCAACGGCTCGCTGGTGTACCAGTGGGCGGACGGGCTCAGCTCCACCCTGCAGGTGGGCCACAACTTCATCGACTCGCGCTTCAGCGAGTTCTTCCCCCAGGGCGTGGTCGCGGAGTCGGTCACCGGCTACAAGCGCGTGAGGAGCTCGCGGTTCGCCACGACCACGTTGGACTTCAGCACCCACTGGGAGACCCGCATCGGCGACCGCATGGTGGGGAACGTGACCGTCGGCGGCCAGAGCTTCCGCGAGGTGCAGGCGTACGAGGTGGCCTCCGTGCGCGAGTTCGGGTCCCCCACCCTCAAGACGCTGAGCGGGGGCGCCCAGATCACGGGCGTGAGCGAGGGCTACGAGGAGGTCATCAACGCGGGCCTCTTCGTCCAGGGCCAGGTCGGGCTCGACGACCGGCTCTTCCTCACCGGCGGCGTGCGCGCGGACGGCAACTCGGCCTTCGGCGAGGACTTCGGCCTGCAGGTCTACCCCAAGGCGGGCGTGTCGTGGGTCGTTTCGGAGTACGACTTCTGGAACGTCGGATGGATGAACGAGCTCAGGCTGCGGGCGGCGCTCGGGGCCTCCGGGCTTCAGCCGGGCGCCTTCGACGCGCAGCGCACCTGGAGCCCGAGCAGCAGTGTGATCGGCGGGTACCTGACGCCCGAGAACCTCGGCAATCCGGACCTCAAGCCCGAGCGCTCGACCGAGATCGAGCTGGCGATCGAGGCCGGGCTCATGGATGGCCGCTTCGGCATGGAGCTGGTGTACTTCAACCAGACCACCAACGACGCCCTCCTCCCGGTGCCCCCCTCGCCCGGCGACGGGTTCACGCAGTCGCAGCTGCGCAACCTGGGCACGCTCAAGTCGTGGGGGCTGGAGCTCACGGCCGACGCCCGCCTGGTGCAGAGTCCGAGCTTCAGCTGGGACCTGACCTTCAGCCCAACCTACCTCAAGCAGTGGGCCGACGACCTCGGCGGGCTTCCGGACCGGCGCCTCGGCAGCCGGCGGCGCTTTCACTCCCTCTACGAGGGGATGTGGCCCGGCATTTGGATCGCGCCCATCGTGGACCCGGACCAGCCCTACATCCTTTCCGGTCCCATCGACGAGATCCGCAGCCGTCGCGACATCGCCCCGAACATCCTGAAGGCGGCCGACGGCACCGACTCGCTGGCGGTCATCGGCAGGCCCCAGCCCAACTGGACGGTCGACATCCGCAGCTCCATGCAGTTCGGACGCCTCACCTTCCGCAACATCTTCGAGGCGGCGGGCGGCTTCATCGTCTCCAACGAGACCGACCACCTGCGCAACGCGCTCGGCAACGGCCCGCTGGTGGCCACGCTCGAGTACACGCTCAACGAACCCACCGCCACCATCGAGGAGAAGCAGCGGCTGGTGGACGAGTACGGGCGCAAGCACAACGGCGTCATCTCCAACACAGTCTATCCGGGCGACTACCTGCGCTGGGCCGAGCTCACGGTGTCGCTGCAGCTGCCCGACGGGTTCGCCGAGCGCCTGTCCGCCACCAGCGCCCAGGTCAGCCTCGGGGTCAAGAACCTGCACGTGTTCAGCGACTATCTGAGCGAACCCCAGAACGGCTGGATCGACCCCGGCACCCGCGGCATCGAGGCGGGCACGGCCGGCTCCTCCTACTTCACCCAGAACGTCGACTACCTCAAGGTGCCGGCTCCCAGACGGCTGGTCTTCTCCCTCAGGGCCCAGTTCTGAGCGGGCGCGACCGACGGAGCCGATCATGACGACGCACCAAACACGCGGGAGTCGAGGGATGAAGACGAATCGGAAGACGGAAACCCATGGAAGGACGGGAATGGACGGAGTCGCGGGCAGGATTCGGCTGCTGGCCACGGGCGCGCTGCTGGTGGCGGGCACGGGCTGCGGCGACTTCCTCGAGGTCGACAACCCGGCGAGCCTGCTGGACGAGGATCTCGAGCGCAAGGAGCTCCTGGCCACGCTGGCCAACACTCCGGAGGGCAACCTCACCGGCACCTACTCCGGCCTGCTCACGCGCCACGGGCTGTTGAGCGACGAGCTGTTCCACCCCACCACCCAGCTCGAGAACATCGACGCCATGCGCGGGAACCGGCTCGCGTCCAACTCGGCGGTGGAGGGGCACTGGCGCGGCCTTGCCCAGGCGCGCTGGTTGGCCGACGAGGTCGCGCAACGCCTGACCGCGGCCGTGGACAACCCGGGCGCCGACATCGGGGTGGCGCGCGCCCACTTCTTCGGCGGGATCGCGCGCATCACCATGGCGGACCACTACAACGTGATCGTCTACGGGGCGGAGGATCAGCTGCGTGGCCCCATCGACGTGATCGAAGACTCGATCGAGCGCTTCCAGCAGGCCGCCCAGGTGGCCCAGGCCGCCGGCGACGCCAACTTCGCCGCGGGCGCGACCGGACAGGTGGCGCGCGCCTACCGATCGCTCTACTACGAGCGCGCCCACCTTCAGGGCACCATGGACCGCGGCCTGTTCGACCAGGCCGAGTCGGCCGCCCGCCAGGCGCTCGCGACCCACGGCGACTACAACGTGTCGCTCCGCTTCGGAGCCCCCGGCGGCTCCAACTCGGCGGCCTCCCTGGGCGGCCCCTTCGGCGGCACCAACCGGATCGACGAGGTCTACCTGTTCCTCCCGGACCCCGTGACCGGGGATTGGGACCCGCGCGTCCCGCACGAGGAGACGACGCGCCAGGAGCCCCTCGGCATCAGCGCCTACAACCTGAAGTTCCCCGCGCGCGAGACGCCGCTGCCGCTCAGCCGGGCATCCGAGGCGATGCTCATCATCGCCGAGTCGCGCCTGCTGGCCGGCGACTTGGCGGGCGCCGTCGAGTGGATCAACCGCAATCGGGCGGCGGCGAGGGCACGGACGGCATCGTCGGACTGGGGCGACCCTTCGCGCGGATGGCCGCCCGCCGAGCACGCGCTCTCCGACCTGCGCGACTTCGCCGGCGCGGACGCCGACGAGATCATGGCCCAGCTCCGGCACGAGCGCCGGGCCGAGTTCTGGATGGAGATGCGGCGCTGGCAGGACATGCGCTACTACGAGATCTTCCCCTATCGCTGGTTCGACCAGAACAAGGCGATGGGCATCCACCTGCGCTGGCCGCCGTCGCCGGAGGACGTCAACGCGAACCCCAACCTGACCAACGAGATCGCCCAGCGCCTGTACGTGAACTGATCGCCCGATTCGAGGGAGGGGGCACATGAACTTCATCACGGGACGACACCTTTCGCGCCGGACCTTTCTGAGGGGCGCCGGAGCCTCGGTGGCCCTGCCCCTGCTCGATTCCATGGTCCCGGCGGGAAGGCCTTGGAGCGATGCCGCGCGGTCGCGGTTCACCCGGCTGGTGTGCGTCGAGGAGTCGATGGGATGCGCGGGCGGCAACGACTGGGGAGACGCGCGCAACCTGTTCGCGCCGGCGAAGGTGGGTCGCGACTTCGAGCTGGGGGCGGAGAGCCAGCTCAAGCCCCTGGAAGCCTACCGGGAGTACCTGACCATCGTCAGCAACACCGACGTGCGCATGGCGGAGCCCTACCGGGCCGAGGAGATCGGCGGGGACCACGACCGCTCCACCGCCGTGTTCCTGACCCAGGCCCATCCGCTGCAGACCCAGGCCGACATCTACCTCGGCAAGTCGCTGGACCAGGTTCACGCGGACCGCTTCGGGCGGGACACCGCGCTCCCCTCCCTCGAGATCACGACCGAGCAGATGGACCGCGGGGGCGGGTGCGCCTACAACTACCACTGCGCCTACACGACCACGCTGGCGTGGGCGTCGCCCACCCAACCTCTTCCGGCGATCCGTGAGCCGAGGCGCGTGTTCGAGCAGCTGTTCGGCGCCGGCGACTCGCCGGACGACCGCGCCGAGCGCCTGCGCGGCAGCCGGAGCCTGCTCGACTGGGTGCTCGTGGAGCTGAACGACCTGAAGCGCGAGCTGGGCGCCGTGGACCGGCGGGCGCTCGACCAGTACGCCACCCACATCCGCGAGCTGGAGCGGCGCATCGAGCTGGTGGAGGCGCAGAACTCAAGCGGCGAGGAGCGCCGCATGCCCGAGGCGCCATCGGGCATACCGGACCGCTGGGAAGACCACATGGAGCTGATGTTCGACCTTCAGGTGCTCGCCCTGCAGGCGGACCTGACGCGGGTCGTCACCTTCAAGACGGGCTTCGACCTGCAGAACAGCACCTTCCCCGAGAGCGGCACCAGCAAGTCGTTCCACGCGGCGTCGCACCACGGCAACGTGCCCGAGGCGATCCTGGAGTTCAACGTCATCAACACCCATCGCCTGGGCCGCATGGCGTACTTCCTGGAGAAGATGAGGAACACCATGGAGGGCGAGGCGTCGCTGCTCGACAAGACCGCCATCATCTGGGGCTCCCCCATGGGAGACCCGAATCTGCACAATCACCGGCGCTGTCCGCTCCTGCTCATGGGCCACGCCAACGGGGCGCTGGAGGGCAACCTGCACCTGCGGGCGCCCACGGGGACGCCGATGGCCAACGTGTTCGTGAGCCTGATGCGGCGCATGGGCCACGACGACATGACCGCCTTCGGCGACAGCACCGGCGCATTCCCGCTCGGCGCTCCCACGGACCGGTCGGCGAACGCGCCGAGGCGGCCATGAGGCTCGGGCGACGGATGGAGAGCGCCGGCGCGGCGCTCGCGGTCGTTCTGGCGATGGCCGCCACGCCCCCGCAGGTCGGGGACGGGTTGCCGGATGCGGCCAGGCGGGGCGACGCGGACGCCGTGCGCGCGTTGCTGGACGACGGCGCCGACCCCAACGCGGCGCGCGGAGACGGCCTGACCGCGCTGCACTTGGCCGCCCGCGAGGGACACGCGGAGATCGTGGACCTCCTGATCGGAGCCGGCGCCGAGACCGACGCCACCACGCGCATCGGGCACTTCACGCCGCTGCATCTGGCGGGCGGCGCGGGAAACGCGGACGTGGTGGACGCGCTCCTCGCGGCGGGCGCCGATCCGGGAGCGGTCACCACCTCGAGCGGCGTGACGCCCCTGCACTTGGCGGCGGAGGCGCGCGGCGGCGAGAGGGCGGTGCGCCTGCTTCTGGAACACGGGGCGCCGGTGAACGCGCGCGAACGGTCGGCCGGGCAGACGCCCCTGGTGTTCGCGGCGGCCGCCGGCCGCGCCGCCTCGGCGGCCGAGCTGCTGGATCACGGGGCCGATCCCTCCCTGGCCACGGCGGTGGTGGACGTGCTGCGGCGCGTCGCGATCAACCGGGCCGCCCAGGGGCGTCTGTTGGAGGCGCTGTCCGAAATCCAGCGGGCAAGCGAGGGCGGAACCGCCAGGGAGCCCACCGCGGCCGAAGTGCAGGCCGCCCTGGCCGAGCAGCGGCGGTTTCTGGGCTCGGAGGAGCTGCGGGAGCGACTGGAGGACTTCCACCCCGACGACCTCGCCGCCGTGGTGCCCGCCTGGGACACGCCCGCCGGGTACGTGAGCGACGACGACATCCTCCGGCGTCCCATGTACGAGACCCTGGTCGGCGCGACCGGCGGCATGACCGCCCTCCTGCATGCGGCCCGCGAGGGTCACGTGGACGTCGCGCGGGTGCTGCTGGACGGCGGCGCCGACATCGACCAGGTCGCGGGCGACGGGGCCAGCCCGCTCACCCTCGCCGCGCTCAACGGCCAGTTCGACATGGCCATGCTGCTCATCGAGCGCGGCGCCGACCCCGACCTCGCCACCGGCACGGACGGCGTGTCCCCCCTGTTCGCCGTACTCCAGACCCAGTGGGCCTTCAAGTTCACCGACCATCCCCACCCCCGCGCGCACGACAACCAGGCGACCACGCATCTGGAGGTGCTGAACGCGCTGTTGGAGGCGGGCGCGAACCCCAACGCCCCGCTCGCCACCCACTTGTGGTATTCGGACTTTCTGCGCGGCAAGCTGGGGCTGAACCTGACCGGGGCGACCCCGTTCTGGCGCGCGGCCCTGGCCCAGGACCTGCCCGCCATGAGGGCGCTGGTGGCGCACGGCGCCGATCCAAATGTTCCCACCACATGGCCGGAGCCGGGCATGCGGGAGGGACGCCAGAACGACGGGCGTCTGCAGGAGGATTCGGGACTGCCCATGATCCCCGAGGGCGCCGCCAACATGTACCCCATCCACGCGGCGGCGGGCGGTGGCTACATGGGCCTGGGCGCGTTTCTGATGAACCACGTGCCCAACAACTTCCTGAACACAGTGAAGTACTTGGTCGAGGAGCTCGGGGCGGACGTCAATCTCCGCGACTCGTGGGGCTACACGCCCCTGCACTACGCCTCGGTGCGGGGCGGCAACGACCTGATCGAGTACCTCGTGTCCAAGGGGGCCGACGTGGGCGCGATCAGCCGGCTCGGGCAGTCCACGGCCGACATGGCGCGCGGCGGACGGGCGGGCTACTTCTCGCGCCCGTCGTACCCGGAGACGGTCGACCTGCTGGTGGGGCTGGGATCCGAGCTGCGATGCCTGAACACCCACTTCCGCGGCACCGGCGACTTCTGCCCGGGCGCCGGGGTGGAGGCGTTCGATGCCGAGGATCCTCCCGAGCGGCCCGGTCCTCCGTCGGGGGAGAGGCGCTGAGGGGGCCACGCAAACCAACGCGAAGGCGGTCGCGGCCAAACCGCGAAACCTCCGCGTAGCCGCCCGCGGCTTCTCGGCCGGTCCCGACCCGGACCAACCCCCACCACGCCCGCGGGCCTGCGCGTCGTGCGTCCGGACGGGGTCGTGGCTCTGGACGGCCCTGTCGTGACGGGCCCGGGTCGAGGCGCTCACCGCTCGCTCCGACCCACCTCATGCGCAAACCCGAGCTTGGCGAACCCATGCGGATGCAACCGCGCTGGAAGCCGGATGGGGGTTGCCCGCGGGCTTCCCCACGCGAATGCTCGAATCCGTCCGAGCGCGGAGGGTTATCGAGCACCGGGTGGTAAACGCGCCCGCGCTGATGGGTGGCGAGGGACCCCCGTGTGGTAGGTCGCGACGGACCCTCCGTCCGCTGTTGCATTTTCGAAAATGCAACAAATTGTTGCTTTTTCCGATTTGCAACACCCTACAGAGGGGTCGGCGATGAACTCTACAGAGGGGTCGGCGATGAGGTAGTCTAGGTCCCCAGAGCCGGCTACGGTCGCCCCTGCCCTATCGCGCGCAACTCCGCGAACATGCGCGGATCGGCCTCGGTTTGCGCGTTCCACGACCCAACACGTCGTCGCCATCGCCCCGCGATCCAAACCGCCGGAAGTCATTGTGGGCGGATCGAGGCCGGCTTCCGCGGCCGGGCGACGTCGCAACCATCAAGTAGGGGAGGAGTCGCGGGTTGACGGTCGGTGGCGACCGGTTGCCGACGGTGGTGGCCGGTCTCACCGTTGCCGATGGTCAGTCGTGGAAGGTGGGCGAGGTCCGGTTGGTCAACGGCCGGGGCCGGTTTCCACTCGGTGGCGGCCGGTTGACCGTTGCCGATGGTCAGTCATTGACCGTGGGCGGGGTCCGGTTGGTCGACGGTGGCGTCCGGGTTGACGGTCGGCTGAGGCCGGGTGCCGACGGTGGTGGCCGGTCTCACCGTTGCCGACGGTCAGTCATTGACCGTGGGCGAGGTCCGGTTGGTCGACGGTGGCGTCTGGGTTGACGGTCGGCTGAGGCCGGGTGCCGACGGTGGTGGCCGGTCCCACCGTTGCCGACGGTCGGTCGTTGAAGGTGGGCGAGGTCCGGTGAGTCGATGGCGGGGGCCGGTTGACGGTCGGTGGCAACCGGTGGTGGCCGGTTCACGACTCCCGGCGGTCGGTCGCGCTCGGCGGGGACCGGTTGGCGCTCGGCGGGGGCCGGTTGACGGTCGGTGGCAACCGGTGGTGGCCGGTTCACGACTCCCGGCGGTTGGGGGCGCCCGGCAGAGGCCGGGTGGCGCTCGGCGGGGACCGGTTGGCGCTCGGCAGGGGCCGGTTCGCCGTACCCGGCCGTCGGGTGGCGGTCGGCGGGCGTGGGTCGCCGGGAGGGGTGCGCGGTCGCGCCCCGGGCGGACGACCGGAACCGGCGGGAGGCGGCTCTTCCCGTCGCTGCAGCACGGGGCGCCCGCCGACGGAATCCCGGGCGCCCATCCCCGGCCCCAACGGTCCCGGTGGCCCGGGAACTCGCGCGGCCGGCGCCATCCCCGGCCACCGCGCGGCATCCACGGCTGGCTCATCCTCCGACGGGTCCCGCGACCGCGCGCCGATCCGTGGCGTCCCCGTCTCGTCGTCGACGCGTGCCTCGAACGTGAACATTGGCCGCCCCGCCGCAGGCGGGCGCGAGTACACCACTCGATCCCCGCTGTACCGATACATGGGGTAGTAGTAGGGGTCGTCGTCGACGACGACCCGAAAGTCGGTGCATAGGCTGGTGTAGGGGTTCCAGTCGAACATCGGCCGGAACCCGTGGCACTGATAGCACAGGAAGCGTGGGTGGTCGTGGCGAACCTCAATGTCGTAGGCGACGAAATCGAGCGCGTAGTCGTCGGCCGCCGACTCGGGAACCAGCGCCGCCACCACATCGTCCATCACCAGGAACGGATCGCGATATGTCGCCCGCCCCACCGCGCCCAGGTTCCAACCACCTTCGCGGCGCGAGTAGGCGAAACCGGAGAAATCGAACGGAGTCGGAGACGCGACCACGAAGAGGTACCCCTTGCCCTCGTCCTCATCCACCCGCCAGTAGCGCGACTCCGGAAAGAGCACTCGGTAGTCCCGACCCGCCAACGCCCGATGATCGTCCGCGGCGGAGCCGGGATGGAGCATGCGCAGGAAGCCGTTGGTGTCGATATGGAAGATGCTCACGTACGCATCGCGCGATGCGCGGTAGAAGACGCGCACCCGATGGCCGCGCAGCAGTACCGGGTTGACCCCGCGGTCCAGCCAGATGCGCGACCGCAGGGGCTCGTCCCGCGCGACGAGCCGCTCCTGGGCACCCACCTGCGCCGCACACAGAAGCGCCAGCCCGAACGCCGAGCCAGTGGCGAGCCTGCCGAAGTACATCCCGAACTCCTCCCCACTGGGCGCGAGTGAATCGGAAAACCAAACCCGGGGCAAATGCGGTGCAGCAAGCGTGCCAGCGAAACGAGCCTTTGCCGCTTCAATCTATCCGATCCCGAAGCGCGCCGCGCAAGTGCGTCCGAGCCGGACCGCCGCGAGGCGCCGCGAACGATGCCCCGAACACGGAGGGCATGGCATCCTCTCCCGCGGTCTTCTAGACTACCCTCCATGAACGAACCGAACGCGGCCACCGACATCCTCCGCGCGACCACGCCGAGCCGGCGCCGCGCCGACCTGATGGACCCGGTCGCGCTGTCGGAGATCGGGGGCATGGAGTTCATCGCCCGCGAGGTGGTCGAGGGGTTCTACATGGGACTGCATCGTTCGCCCCACCGCGGGTTCTCCGCCGAGTTCGCGGAGCATCGGGCCTACCAGGCCGGCGACGACCTGCGCTACATCGACTGGCGCATGTACGGGCGCTCGGACCGATTCTACGTGAAGCAGTTCGAGGAGGAGACCAACCTGCGCGCGTATCTCCTGCTCGACAACAGCCTGTCGATGGCTTGGACGTCGCGGCCGGAGACCCTGACGACCAAGTCGTGGTACGCGAAACACCTGCTCGCGTGCATCGCCCTTCTGCTTCTGGGTCAGGGCGACCTGGTGGGGTTCGCCTCCTTCCACCACGAGATCCAGGCGCGTCTGGGGCCCAGCGGGGGACGCGGGCAATGGCACGAAATCATCCGACGGGTCTCGCCGCTGGAGCCCACGGGCCTCACCTCCCCGCACTCCGCGCTGCGGGACGTCGCCGGGCGCCTGCGGCGCCGAGGCCTGATCGTGCTCCTGTCGGATCTGCTGATCGACCCGGAGGAAACCCGGATCGCCCTCCGCTACCTGAAGCACTACGGTCACGAAGTGCTCGTCTTCCACATCCTGGACCCGGGGGAACGCGAGCTGCCTCCCGCCGGCGACGCGCGCTTCTTCGACCCCGAGAGCCGCGAGGAAGTACAGGTCAACGTGCCCGACATGCGGCTCGAATACCGGGAGGCGGTGGCGAGCGCGATCGTCGAGTGGGAGCGCGCCACGAAGCCCCATGGCATCGACTACTGCGTGATCGAAACCAGCCAGCCCTTCTCGCTCGCCCTGCGGGCGTATCTGGGCAAGCGGCAGAGGCTGGGGTAGGAGCCGGGCGTCGGTGGGCTTTCTGAACCCCCTCTTTCTCGCCGCCGGGGCGGTGATCGCGGTTCCCCTCATCCTCCACCTCTTTCAGCGCCAGGAACTTCGCCGGATCTCCTTCCCCGCGCTCCGCTACCTGCTGCGCGCCACCCGCGATCACGCGCGCACCATACGCATCCGCCAGCTGCTCCTGCTCCTCCTGCGGGTCGCCATCTGTCTCGCGCTGGTGCTGGCCGGCGGTCGCCTGTATTGGAGGGGCGTGGGAGGCACGCACCGCCCCACCGCGCTGGCGATCATCCTCGACAACTCGCTCAGCTCCGGGTTGGTGCGGGGAGAGCGGCGGGTGCTCGATCAACTGAAGGAACTGGCCCTGGCGACCCTCGACGAGGCCGGGCCCGAGGACCGCGTCTGGGTGCTGAGGGCGGGGGAACCCTGGGACGTCGCGGTCCCGGGATCGGCGGTCGAGGCGCGCGCGCGCGTGCTCAACACAATGGTGGGCGGCGGACGAGGCGATCTCGCCGAGGCCCTCGCGAGAGCGGGCGCCCTGGTCTCGGCGGCGGCGCTCGACGAATCCGAGATCCAGCTGCTGTCGGACCTGCAGGCCACGGCGTTCCCCGGGGACGCTCCGTTGGCGCTGCCCGACGACGTGCGCCTCCTCGTGTACCGGCCACCGTCCTCCACGGAGGACAACCGGTACCTTCGGGACGTGCTCCTGGGCGGCGGGCTCGCGCCCATGGCCAACGAGCGCTCCCAAGTGTCGATCGCGGTCGAGGGGACGGGCGAGGACGCGGACACGCTGGCCGTGCGGTTGGTGGCGGAGGGACGCACCGTCGGCGCGACCACCATAACGACGGGGTCGGAGGCGCTGTTGAGCGTGGGCCCGTTCGCGGGAGGCGTGGTGGGCGGGTACGCCGAAATCGACCCGGATGCGCTGCGCGGCGACGACCGCCGTTACTTCTCGGTCTCGCTGCGCCCTCCGGTGCGGGTGGCCCTGCGCGGCGAGGAGAGTTTCTTTCTGCGGGAGGCCATCGAGGTGCTGGCGCGGGCGGGGCGCGCGCGGTGGACCCCCGACGCGGCGGCGCAGGTGGTGGTGAGCGTCGGCGGGGAGGGGCTGGACGGCTGGCGCGGCGGCTCCGCCGCGGTGGTGGTTCCCCCATCGGACGGAGCGATGCTGCCCGCCCTCAACCAGCGACTCCTGCAGGCGGGGATTCCATGGCGCTACGAGAGCGCGATCGAGGCCGGTGAAACCGGCGTGGCCGAGAACCGCCTGCCCGTGGCGCTCGACGAGGTGCGCATCCGCCGCCGCTATCGCCTGGTGGCCAACGGGGAGGAGGCGGCCGGGCTGGTCCGGGCCACGCTCGAGAGCGGCGAGCCATGGATCGCGACCGGCACGGCTCCCGCGGGACCCTATCTGCTGCTCGGCTCCCCGGTCGACGCCGAGGCCACCAGCCTGGCCGTGTCCGCCCCCATGCTGCCCCTCGTCGAGTGGATGGTTTCGCGCTGGCCCTTCCGCGGTGGAAATGGATCGTTCGTGGTCGGCGACGCGCTGCCGATCCCGGCCGGCGTAACCGCGGTCGCCGACGCCGCCGGAGAGGTGACGCCGGTCGAGGCGGGCACGCGGGTGATCGCGCGCGCTCCGGGGCTCCATCGCCTGCTGGCCGGCGACTCGCTGGTGCGACAGGTGGCGGTGAACCCGCCCGAGGCGGAGTCGATTCTGACACCGATCACCGACGCCGCCCTCGGCGCCCTCGTGGGCGACCACGACCGGGCGGACGCGTCGTCCTGGCGGCGCTCGGTTTTCGCCAGCCGGCAGGGCACCGAGGCATGGCGTTGGCTCCTTGTCGCCGCCCTCGCGCTCCTGCTCGCCGAATCCCGGGTCGCGGCGACGGGACCGCGCGCCCGCTCCACGAACGCCGCCAAGGCGCCCGGCTCCCGCGGGCCGGCCGTCCCCACCCCTCCGCGCCGAACCGGATGAACGCGTCCGACAACGCCCTCCTGGACGTGGTCGAGGCGACCGCGCCCTTCGGGTCGCTGAGGGAGCGCCTCCCGGCCGCCGGACGGGAGGTGTCCGTGGGGGGGGCGGTCGGGTCGCTGGGGCACGCCGTGCTGGCCACCCTGGCGCGGGCCGAGGGCGACCGGGTCGTCGTGCTCCTGGCCACCTCGCCGGAACAGGCGGTTGCGGCCGAGGCGGACCTGGAGGCCCTCTCCGGGGCGGGTTCGGTCGCGGCCTACCCCCAACGGGAGGCCCTTCCCTACGAGGCCAACGACTTCCACATCGAGATCGAGGGGCGCCGGGTCGAGGCCGTGGAAGCGGTCTTCGGCAATCGCTGCCGCCTCCTGGTCACCACCCCGCGCGCCCTCCAGGAGCGAGCCTCCTTCCCCGCCCGACTCACCGACCTGCACCTGACCCTGAGGACGGGCGACGAGCCCGGTCTCACGGCCCTCACCGCGCGGCTCCGGGAGCGTGGCTTCCGCAGGGTTGCGCTCGTGGAGGAGGTCGGTCAGTTCGCCGTGCGCGGCGGCATCGTGGACATCTTCTCCTTCGGTTCCCCCGATCCGGTGCGGGTAGAGTTCCTGGGGGACGAAATCGGTTCCATGCGCCGCTTCGACATCCTCGACCAGCGATCCAAGGGATCGGTTGCCGAGGCGCGCCTGCTCCCGGTGCGCCTGGGCGACGCCGACGAAACCGGCGCGCCCGACGGACCCGGCGCGCCCCGCTCCCTGCTCGACCTGCTACCCGCCGACACCCTGGTGGCGCGCTGGGCGGACCACGACCTCAGGGCCGCCGCGAACCACACGTGGCGCGAGGTGGAGCGCCGCCACGCCGAAGCGGTCGCGGGCGGCGACCGGCCACCGCCACCCGACACCGTGTGCCTGCGCGCCGACGGCCTCCTGGAGCGGTTGACCGCCTTCCCGACGCTGTCCCTGTCTCCCGCGGCCGTCGGCGACATCGTTTTCGACTCGCAGGCGCCTCCGGCCATCTCCCGCAACATGACGCGACTGAAGGAGGTGCTCCGCGAGGGCGCCGCCCAAGGCGACCGGACCCTGATTCTCTGCGACAACACGGGACAGGCTCGGCGCCTGGAGGAGATCCTGGGGGGCGCCGCGCGCCTGCCCGCGGGCACGCAGCTCGCCGTGGGGGCATTGGACGGGGGGTTCATCCTCAACGACTCCGTTCCCCCCCTGCGCGTCCTTACCGACCACCAGATCTTCCTGCGCGCGCGCCGCATTCGCCGGCAGAGGCGGTTCCGCGGTTCGGCGTCGCTGGAGAGCGTCGCACAGCTCACCCCGGGCGACACGGTGGTGCACATGGACCACGGCATCGGCCGCTTCCGGGGACTGGACCGCGTCACCGTCGGCGGCGAGGAAATCGAGTCGATTCTGATCGAGTACGCGGGCGCGGAGTTCCTGCGCGTGCCCGTCCATCGACTCGATCTTCTGGAGCGCTGGGTGGGTGGCACGGAGGAGGCCGAACCTCCCCCCGTGCATCGCATCGGCGGGAAGCGTTGGAAGAACCTGCGCGCCCGCACCGAGCGGGCCATCCGCAAGGTCGCCACCGAGCTCCTCGAGCTTTACGCGCGCCGCGAGATGGCCCCGGGTCACGCCTTCGCGGCCGACACGCGCTGGCAGAAGGAGATGGAGTCGTCCTTCCTCTACGAGGACACCCGCGATCAGCGGCGCGTACTCGACGAGATCAAGCGGGACATGGAGGCGGACGCGCCCATGGACCGGCTGGTCTGCGGCGACGTGGGCTACGGAAAGACCGAGGTGGCCATCCGCGCCGCCTTCAAGGCGGTTCAGGACGGCAAACAGGTCGCCGTGCTCGCGCCCACCACCGTGCTCGTTGAACAGCACGCGCGCACCTTCGGCGAGCGCCTCGCCGACTATCCGGTGACCATCGGGGCGCTGAACCGGTTTCGGGGCGCGGACGAAACGACCCGGCTGCTGGCGGGGATCCGCGACGGCACCCTCGACATCGCCATCGGCACCCATCGCCTGCTCTCGCGGGACGTCGCCTTCAGCGACCTCGGGCTCCTGGTGGTCGACGAGGAACAGCGCTTCGGGGTCCGTCACAAGGAGCGGCTCAAGGGGTTGCGGGCCTCGGTCGACGTGCTGACCCTCACGGCGACGCCCATTCCGCGAACCCTTCAGCTTTCCCTCGCCGGCCTGCGCAACCTGTCGCTCATTCGGACGCCGCCCCGCGACCGGGTCCCCATCACGACCCACGTCATCCCGTGGAACGACCACATCCTGTACGATGGCCTGTGGCGCGAGCTCGACCGGGGCGGCCAGGTCTTCTTCCTGCACAACCGCGTGGGGACCATCCACGCCACCGCCGAGAAGGTGCGCGCGCTGGCGCCCGGCCGGACCGTCGCCGTCGCCCACGGCCAGATGGGCGGTCGGCGGCTCGACCGGGTGATGCTCGATTTCGTGAACGGCGACGTCGACGTGCTGGTTTGCACGGCCATCATCGAGAACGGCCTGGACGTCCCCAACGCCAACACCCTGATCGTCGACCGAGCCGACCGCTTCGGCCTCGCCCAACTCTACCAGATCCGGGGCCGGGTCGGGCGCTCCGACCGCCACGCGCACTGCTATCTGGTCGTGCCCGACGGGGTGTCCCGCGACGCCATGCGACGCGTGCGCGTGCTCGAGCGCCACACCGACCTGGGCAGCGGCCACGCCGTGGCGATGCACGACCTGGAGATGCGCGGCGCCGGCAACCTCCTGGGCGAGGACCAGTCGGGGTACGCCCAGGCGGTCGGCATCGACACCTACATGCGCCTGCTGCGCAAGACCGTGGCGCGCATGAAGCGGGGGGAGAGCGAGGAACCCGAGCCGCGCGACCCCGAGGTCTCCCTGGCCGGAGCGGCCTTCCTTCCCGACGCCTACGTGCCCGACCCCGCCCAGAAGCTCCACCTCTACCGCCGCCTGTCGCGCATCGCCCGCAAGGCCGAGCTGGACGAATTCGCCGCGGAGCTGCGCGACCGCTTCGGGGCGCCCCCACCCCCGGCGGGCCGCCTGCTCGACGGCCACGTGTTGCGTCTGCTGGGTCGCGGGATCGGCCTGCGGCGGATTCTGGTGCGCGGGCGCAGCGCGCGACTCACCTTTCGGGACGACCGCGTGCCCCGCCTCGCCGCGCTGGAGCGACCGTTCCGGGACCGATTGATCGCGGTGGAGGTACGCAGGATGTCGCCCCTGTCGCTGGTGCTTCGCCAGGAGGGCGCGGACCCGATGACCACCACGCTCATCGCCGCGCTCGACCGGTTGTCGAGCAACGGCGTCCGGGCGGCGTGACTTCGCGCCGGCGCGCCTCGGCGGGCGAACCCCGGGGAATCCCCATACTATGCACGCACACCGCGCGCGGGCACGACCATCGGGAGTGAGGAAATGACGGTTTCGGCACACGGCGTCCCCAGTCAGGCGCGAAGGACCACCCCCGAGCCCCGGGAAGAGCGAGGCGGCGGACCGGCCACCAAGCCTCCGGCGGCCCGCGGACGAACTCGCCCCGGCGTTCGAGCGGCGTTGCGTCGGCGCTGGACCGCTTCGCTCCGCGTTCCCCTGCTCGCGACGCTGCCCGCGCTCGGCGGATGCGGCGAACCCGCCGGCAACGAACTCCTCGCGCGCGCGGCCGGCTACGAGCTGTCCGTGGACGAGGCCGCCGACCTGCTCGCGCGCCAGACGCAGCTCCCCGATCAGGCGGACGTGGTGGAGGCGATCGCCAACCTGTGGATCGACTACGTCCTGTTCGCCGTCGCGGCCGCCGAGGACTCGACCTTCCAGCACATCGACCTGGTTCCGTTGGTGCGGCGGGAAATCGACCAGGAGCTGGTGGCGCGACTGCGGGAGCGCGTGATCGAGGTCGACACCGTCTTCACCGAGGAGGAGCTCCGGCGCATCTACGAGGAGCAGGCGGCGGGCGTCGAGCTGCGCGCGCGCCACATCCTCCTCGCCCTCGACCCCGCCGCGGACGCCGCCACCGCCGACAGCGTCATGGAGTTCGCCGAGGGTCTGCGCGAGCGGATCGCGGCCGGCGAGGACTTCGCCGCCCTCGCCGGCGAGTTCAGCCAGGACCCCGGTAGCGCGGCCCAGGGTGGGGATCTGGGCTCCTTCCGCCGCGGCCAGATGGTCCCCGCCTTCGATTCCGCGGCCTTCGCGCTGTCGCCGGGGGAGCTGAGCGGTCCCGTGCGCACGGGCTTCGGCGTCCACATTCTTCGGGTCGACGAGCGCTCGCAGCTGCCGTTCGAGGAGGCGCGCGCCCAGTTCGAGCCACAGCTGAAGCTCGGGCTCGTGAGCCAGGCCGAGGAGGCCTACCTGGCTCGCGTCATGGGACGCGCCGAGATGGAGCCCGTCGATGGCGGCGCCGACATCGCCCGGCAGCTGGCCGCCCGTCCAAACCGGCGGCTCGGCCGCAGGGCCGCGGCCCGCGAGCTCTTCCGCTTCGAGGGAGGCGCGTACACGGCGGGAGACTTCCAACACTTCCTGGGCGAACAGGGACCTCCCATGCGCGCCCAGGTGCGGAACGCCACCGACGACCAGCTGACCGGACTCCTCGGCAACCTCGCGCAGACGCGGATCCTTGTGGGCGAGGCGCAACAGGCCGGCATTTCGCTCAGCCAGGCGGAGCGGGATTCGTTGCTCACGGTGGCCCGCACGCGCTTCACCCGGGCGGCCCGCGACCTGGAGCTGACCCGCCTGACCCCGACGGAGGAGGCGTCCACGCGAGACGCCATCATCGCGATCGTGCGCGACGTGATGCAACGGATCGTCGGCGGAGACGAGAGCGTTCCCGCCCTGGGGCATCTCTCGTTCGCCCTGCGCGAGGAGTATCGGGCCGACGTGTACGAGAACAGCTTCAACACCGTGACCCAGCGCACCAGCGAGTTCCGGGTGATCCGCGGCCGCTCCGGGCCGGTCGAGCCCCCGGACTCGGCGGTCGTCGCTCCCAACGCGCCTCCGCCCGGGAATTGAAGGGCGCGGCGATGTCGGCGAAGCGATCCGGACAACCCGGAACGCCACGGTCGCGCGCGTCGGAACCCATCGCCGGCAAGGGGTTTACACGGGATCCACGCACGGTTGTGCGCTCCCTCCCACGCAATCCGGAGGTCGACACGGCATGACGCGATCCTCTCCTCCGACGCCCGGCGGATCGGGTCCACGGCCCCCCGCCGCCGGCCGCCCCGCCGCACGGTCGTTCGTCGTCCTCGCCCTGTTCCTCTGTCCCGGCCTCGCGCGCGCCCAGGCGGTGGACTCGGCGCTTTCGGAAGTCGTGGACGGGGTGGTGGCGATCGCCGGCGATTCGGTCATCCTGCGATCCGAAGTGCAGGAACGCCTGCTCCAGATGCGCGCCGGCGGGGCGCCCATGCCCGAGGATCCGGCGGGCATCATGCGACTTCAGGACGAAATCGTCCAATCGCTGATCAACGAACTGCTGCTGCTGCAAGCGGCCGAGAGCGACAGCACCATCGTGGTCTCCGACGAGGAGCTGGAGACCATCGTCCAGCAGGACCTGGACGAGCGCATGCGCAACGTGGGGGGAATGGGGCAGATGGTGGCCCTGCTCAACGAGCAGGGGCTCAACCTCGTCAGCTACCGGGAGATGCTCAGGGAGCAGGCGCGCCGACAGCGTCTGCAGTCGCTTTGGGTGGGCAAGAGGCGGGCGGAGGTCGGTCCCGTGGTGGTGACCGAGGGAGAGGTGCGCGAGTTCATCGACGCCCAGCGCGACCAGCTCCCCAAACGCCCCGCCTCCGTCATCTTCCGCCAAGTGCTGGTGCGCTCGGAACCCTCCGACTCGACCCGCGAGGCGGCGCGACTGGAGGCCGAACGCCTGTTGGGACTCATCCGCGAGGGGGAGGACTTCGAGGAGCTCGCCCGCCGGTATTCCCAGGACCCGTCGAGCCGGGCGCAGGGCGGAGATCTGGGGTGGTTTCCCCGCGGGCGCATGGTCCGCGAGTTCGAGGAGGCCGCCTTCGGCATGTTCCAGGAGGGCCAGGTAAGCGACGTGGTCGAGAGCGAGTTCGGCGCGCACATCATCCGCGTCGACCGCATCAGTCTCGGTGAACGGCGGGCTCGGCACATCCTCATCACCGCGCAAGCCAACGCCGACGACGAGGAGGCCGCGCGGGCGCGGGCGGGCGAAGTGCTCGAGCGGGCGCGGGCCGGGGCGTCCATGAGGGACCTGCACGAGGAGTACGGCTACAACGCCCAGCCACCCCTGGATTCGCTGCAGATCTTCACGCCCCAGCTCGCCTCGCTTCCCCCGGGATACGTGGCCGAGATCGGATCCGCGGCGGACGGAGACGTGGTCGGCCCGATCGAGTTCGACGACCGGGGCAAGGTGTTCGCCGTGGTCAAGGTGCTCGAGACCCGGCCCGAGGGCGACTACACGTACGACGACCTGCGGACCCGGGTCGAGGATCAGCTGCGCGAGAGCAAGGTGCTCGACGAGATCATCGAAGAGCTGCGCGCCAAGGCGCATGTCGAGCTTCGTCCCTGATCGGGGGGCGCCCGATCCGGCGCGGCGTGACGGGCCTGGGTTGACGTGACCCCGCCTTCGAACGCTTCGCGGGTGCGACTCGCCGTGACCCTCGGCGACCCGCGTGGCATCGGCCCCGAAGTGATGTCCGCGGCCGCCCGCCGATTCATGGACGAGGACCCGGATGCCGCCCTGATCGTGCTGGGACCGTCGGGAGCCGACCCGGGCGCGGGCGAGTATCGTTCGATGGGGCGTTGGGAGGGGGAGACCGGCGCCGGAGCGTTGTCGCTGGCGGCGCTGGAGGCGGCGGTCGAGCTGGCCATGGAGGGCGTCGTGGCCGGAATCGTGACCGGACCCGTGCACAAGGGCGCCCTGCGGGCCGCGGGATGCGCCCACCCGGGCCAGACCGAGCTTCTGCAGGCGCTGGCCGGCGCCGAGGATTCCGGGATGGTCATGTGCGCCGAGCGGACGCGCCTGGCGGCGCCCCTGCGCGTTCTGCTGGCCACCCGCCACATCCCGCTGGCGCGAGTCGCCTCGCGCGTCACCGTCGATGTGCTGGTGCGCCAAACCCGTCTTCTGCTCGCCGGGCTGCGGACGGACTGGGCGATCGCCGAGCCGCGCGTGGCTCTGTGCGCCCTCAACCCGCACGCCTCCGACGGCGGGCTCTTCGGCAGCGAGGAGGAGCGGGTGTACGCGCCGGCGCTCGAAACGCTTGCGGACGAGCCGGGAACCGTGATCGGCCCGCTCCCCGCGGACACGGTGTTCGTGCGCGCGTTGCGGGGCGAGTTCCACGCGGTCGTCGCGCCCTACCACGACGTGGCCATGGCGGCCTTCAAGACGGTCTCGTTCGGCACCGGCGTCAACGTCACCCTGGGGCTGCCCTTCGTGCGCGCCTCTCCCGACCACGGCACCGCCTTCGACATCGCCGGCCGGGGCGTGGCGGACGCATCCTCGGCGCTGGAGGCGTTGCGACTCGCGAGCCGGATCGCGGCCAACCGGGCACGTCGCTCGGGCGCGGGGGAGGGAGTCGACGGAGACCCGACCCGGACCCCCGCCGCGACCCGGTGACGCTGCCGTCGGTCGCCGGGCACGAGGCGGCGCGCTCGACCTTCGCCGAAGCCCACGCTCGGAACTCGCTTCCGGCGGCCCTCCTCATTCACGGCTTGGCGGGCACCGGCAAGCAGCGCATCGCCCTCTGGCTCGGCCAGCTGCTGCACTGCCAGGCGGCGGACGTCGCGGGCCCGTGCGACCGCTGCCGCGCCTGCCGGATGGTGGTCGGGTTGCGACACCCCGACCTGCACTGGTTCTTCCCCCTTCCCCGCCCCCAGCGCGCCAGCGGCCCGGAACGGATGGTGGCGGCCCTCGAGGCGGCGCGCGCGGCCGCCCTGGACGCCATCCGGCGCGAACCGCTCCGCCCGACCCACCGCGACCAGCCGCGCGGCATCTACCTGGGCGCGGTCACGACCCTCCGCCGCATGGCGCTCAAGCGGCCGTCCCTGGGAGCGCGGCAGGTCTTCGTCATCGGCGACGCGGAGGAGCTCATTCCCCAGGAAGCGAGCGACCAGGCGGCCAACGCCCTGCTCAAGCTGCTGGAGGAGCCCCCCGCCGACGCCACCTTCATCCTCACTTCGAGCGAGCCCGGACGGCTGCCGCCCACCATTCGCTCGCGCACCGTGCCCGTTCACCTCGGCCCCCTGCCCCACGCGCGCGTGCGGCGCTTCCTGGTGGAAGCGGCCGGGGCGTCCCCCACCGACGCCGAACTGGCCGCGGCGCTGTCGGGCGGGTCCATTGGGCGCGCTCTGGCGTTCCTGCCGGTGGAGGGCGAACCGGGACCGCTGGAGCGCGAGCGGGCGCACGCGCGGCAACTGCTGGAGGCCACCTTGGATGGCGGCGTCGGGGCGGCGGCCGCGGCCGCGAGCGGCGTGGGCGCGTCGGGCGCGCGCGGACTGCTCGGCGTGTTCGGGGCGCTCGAGGACTGGCTGCGCGACTTGGCGGCCGTGGCAACCGGCGCCCCGGCCATCAACCGCGACGCCACCCCCTTCCTCGAGCGGGCGGTCGCGCGCCGCGGCGTTCACCCGGAGGACGTCGCGGACGCGGTGGCCGAGGTGGAGCAGGCCAAGCACCTCGCGGCCACCAACGTCAACCCGCAGCTCCTCGTCTACGGCATGGTGCGCGACGCGGCGGCGGCCTTGGAGACACGCACATGAGCGATTCGCGGAAGCTCACCCACTTGGACGCGGACGGCCGTCCCCGGATGGTCGACGTAAGCGACAAACCGGGCACGCGACGCACCGCGGTGGCCGAAGGGCGCCTGCGCATGGCGCCCGCCACGCTCGCGGCCATTCGGGAGGGCGTGGTGGCCAAGGGGAACGTCCTGCGGGTGGCCGAAGTGGCCGGCGTCATGGCCGGCAAGCGCACCGGGGAGCTCATCCCCCTGTGCCACATCCTCCCCGCCGCCTCCATTCGCGTGGAGGTGACGCCCGACCCGGGTCTTCCGGGGGTGCGCGCCCGCGCCGTCGCGCGCATCGAAGGTCGCACCGGGGTGGAGATGGAGGCGCTCACCGCCGTGTCGGTGGCGCTGCTCACGGTCTACGACATGGCCAAGGCGGCCGACCGCGGGATGGTGATCGAGGGCGTGCGCCTGCTGCGCAAGGAGGGAGGCCGGTCCGGCGTGTGGCGGGCCGGAACCTGAGGTGAGCCACATCGCCATGCCCGGCAACCCCCAGGTCGACCTGTCGCTCGACGACTCGACGCGTTGGCGGCGGGAAACCGACGCCCTGAGGGAGATTCTCCGGAAGTGCGGCCTGACCGAGGAGTTGAAATGGCGCAGGCCATGCTACGCCCACGGCGGCCGCAACATCTGCATCATTCAGGACATGAAGGACTTTCTCGCCCTCTTGTTCTTCAAGGGCGCCCTGCTGAAGGACCCCGACGGCGTCCTCGAACGGCAGGGACCCAACTCGCGCTCCGGATTCCGCATGCGCTTCACCAGCGTGGAGGAGGTCGCGGACATGGCGGAGACCATTCGGGCCTACGCCCTCGAAGCCATCGAGGTCGAGAAGGCGGGCCTGAAGGTCGAGAAGGCGAGGGCGGCGGATCTCGTGTTTCCCGCGGAGCTCGTCGCGAGGCTCGACGAGGATCCCGGCTTCAAGGCCGCGTTCCACGGGCTGACGCCCGGGCGGCGGCGCGGGTACGTCCTGCACTTCGCCGGCGCCAAACAGGCGACGACCCGAGCCGCGCGCATCGAGCGGCAGAGGAGCAGGATTCTGGACGGCAAGGGCCTTCACGACCGGTAGGCCGGCGCATGTAGGCGTGTTGAATGCAGAACGCCATCATCATGGTCCGACTCATTCCGCTCGGCTCATCCGCTCGAAGGTTCGGCCGGCGCACCGACGGCGGGCTGGCAGCCCCCGGACATCGGGCGGGTTCATCCACGGACCGCTCGGCGCCGCGCTGGCAGGTCGCCTCGTGGACGGCGAAGCCGTTCAACCTCCGGCGACCGCCCTGACGTCGGGGCACCCCAGGAGCGACTCGTCCGCCGTGACCAGGGTGAGCCGGTGCACGACGGCCGTGGCCGCGATGAAGCGGTCGGCCGGATCGTCATGGCCGAGTCGGACGCCACGGCTGCCGAGCGCGATGTCGAAGGTGACCGGGAGCTCGTTCACGTGCCGGACGGCGAGGGCGGCGCGAACCCACGTCCACGGATCGGGATGGAGCCGGATGCGCCCCTTCTCGGCCAGCACCAACACCTCCCAGACGCTGATGGCCGAAAGGGCCAGAGTGTTCGCGGGGTCCGTGAGCGCCGCGCGCGCCCGGTCCGAAAGCCGACCCGGATCCAACAGGCTCCAGAGCCAGATGTGCGTGTCGAGGAGCAGGTTCACCGCTTCCGAGCGCTCCCTGGCCCGGCGGTCGCGGTCGCGCGCAGGGCGTCCCAATCGACGGGCTCCGCCGCCGGCGACACGATGTCGCCCACGATCTCCCCGACGTCCGCCATGGCCCCCATCCATTCCTCGCCAACGGAGCCCTCGACGGCGCAAGGGTCCTCGGCTCTCCCGGCGGCCGTCGCCCCCGTGCGCCCGATGGTCGCGTCCGCGCGGTACCCGGCGGCCATCCGCACACGCTCGCGGACCGCGCCGAGCGTCGGCCCGGGGGCCGCGAACCGGCCGAGCAGGAAGCGCAATTCGCCCTCCAGCGAACGATGGTTGACCTTGGCGCGCGCCTTGAGCGCGGCGATGACCTCCTCGTCCACGTTCCGGATTGTGAGTACGCCCAATGTTCCTCCACCTGCGCCGAATCGATGACGTCATAATGTAGTCGTAGTGAAGTCGGAGCGCCACCGCCGCGGTTTGGCTCGTTTCGCCCGGCTCGACGATTCGGAGGTTCCGCCAGCGCACCGGCGGCGGCCGGGCATCGGCCTCGCAACGCGCCTCATCCACGGCTGCCATGAGCAACTGGTCCGCCGTGACCAGGGTGAGCCTGTCCTCGACGGCCGAATCGCGGTCCGAGCACCTCCCGCCCGCCCCCGCCACTCGCCCGGGGAGACCGTCGGCGATGCCCCCGTTTCTTTCCCTTATTGGGGCACTCGTCCCGGCAACCCGCGACTCACCAGCACGCGCCCACGGGGCGGCCCGGCGTCGGAACGCGCGTCCGCGGCCACCACCGCCGCGGCCGCCTCGGCGGCCTCGCCCCGAAGAATGGACCGGATGCGCCCGGTCGTCGGGTCCATCACGATCGCCACCGGCGACGCGCGCGTCTCCCGGTCGAGCGTCGCGCGGCCCTCGGGTCCGGACAGCACGACGCGCTCCAGCGAGGCGATGCGCTCCCGGTCGATGGGGACCAGAAAGAGGAAGCTGCCGCCGCCCTCCGAAACCACTTCCATGTCGAAGTCCAGCGCGAACGCGCGCGCGCCATCCCCCGCAAAGCCCTCGACGCGGTAGGGACCGGAGCCCGAAGGCAGCTGCGTCGGGGCATCGAGCGCGAACGCCGGGTCGAGCTCAAGCCGGCCCTCCGCGCTCACGCGGCCCCGCAGCAGCAGCCTGCTGCCCCGGGTCTGGTCGTGGGCGGCGGCGGGGGCGCGGGGCTTCTCGGCCCGGAGCCGGTACTCCAGCGCCTTCCTGAAGTTGAAGTCGCTAATCCATTGCGGATGGCAGTACGACATCAAGTCGTGCGTCGCCGGATCCACCAGCGCCCCGGATCGCACGTCGTAGCCCACGACGCCGATGCTTCCGTCCGGGTAGGGGTAGGCCGGGTCCACCTGCCACACGTTCCCGCAGGGAGAATGCCTGAGGCTCATGCTGTGACCCAGCTCGTGGGCGAATACCTCGGCGTCGGGAACGCCGAGCGCGACCCGGCCCTCCACCAGGGCGATCCCGCGGATGCCCTCGTCCCCGTCGCGGTTCACGACCCCGTACCAGTATCCCCCGCCGCCCTCGGTCTTCCTGAGCAGCTCGAGGTCCTCGAGGATGACGATCCACTCCGTGCCCTTCGAGGCATCCGGCGCCGACGCGATGGTGAGCGGCTCGCGAACCGTCAGGTCGAGCTCGGCCACCGGCAGCACCGCGCGCATGAACTCCACCGGCGGATCGTCGGCGCCCTCGATCCACTTCAGCACGTCCGCGTCTGCGGCGGAGCCGGTCACGACGGGCACGACGGTGAGCTCCAGAGGCGGCAGCTCGCGCACGTCGAGGGGAATCCGAACCTCCTCCAGCGGCGCCCGGGGCAGGGTGCTGTCGGGATCGATCCGCAACGTCATGTCCACCCCGGGACGCAACGCCGCCCCCGGAATCTCGGCGCGATACCACTGGTCCGGCCGTCCCGCGAGGGTCTCGGCGAGGCCCCGGGACGACCCGAGCGCCATGTCGACCGCGTGCGTCTCGCTTCCGTTGACCACCAACGCGGCCCGCGCGCCCGGCCTGAAGTCGTTTGCGCGGTCCGCGGTCGCCAGGACCCGCACGAGCCCGGGCCGCCCCGCGATGAGGGGGACCGGGCCACCGATGTCCTGCGCGGCTTGGGACACGTGCGCGTCCGCGACCGACAAGGAGAAAAGCCCGTCGCACTTCGGCCCGGAACGGGTCGCCACCGAGTCCAGCCACGCCTGGAACCATGCCACCTCGGGCGCGCACACGCCGCTCTCGCTCCAATTGAAGTCCGCGAGCGCGCCGAGACGGGTCAGGATGCCGGGAAGCGCGCCCTCGAGCTGGTTGTTGGACAGATCCAGGCGCTCCAAGGCGCCCAGCAGCGCGAAATCGCGCGGGACCGGCCCGGAGAAGCCGTTGTCGGAAAGGTCGAGGACCTCGAGCTGGTCCAGGTTGCCGAGGTCCGGAGGCAGAGGGTTCCCCAGCGCGTTGCCCGCCACGTCGAGACGCCGCAGATCGAGGAAATCGCCCACCGCGGCGGGGAGCGTGCCCGCGAGCCCGTTGTCGGGGAGGTCGAGCGCCGTGAGCAGACTGTCCTCCACGGTCACGCCGAACCACGAGGCCACGGGCGCGTTCCCCAGCCAGTTCGCGCTTTGGGTCCACCCCGGACCCCCGGTCGCTTCGAAGAACGCCGAGAAGACCTCGGGCGGAGGAAGCGCGCACCCCGGGCCGCCCTGGTGTCTGACGATGCGCGCCAGCCACGACTGGAACACCCGATCCCGCGGCGCGCACAAGCCGGTGCCCCGCCAGTTGAACTCCTTCAGCGGGGCCTCCATGAGCTCGCGGGGCAGCGCCCCGACCAAGTCGGGGTTCCCGTACACCGAGAGGTGCTCCAGGTTGGGCGGATTCCCGAGCTGGGGGGGAAGCGCCCCGGTCAGCAGGTTGTTCCCCAAGGTCAGCGATTCCAAGTGCTCCAGGCGACCGAGTCGTGGCGGAATCGGGCCGACGAGGCGGTTGGTGCCAAGGCCCAGCCGCACCAGCCGGGGGAGCCGGGTGAAGCTCGTCGGTATGAGCCCGGAGAGGAAGTAGTTGCTGTCGAAATCGACGAGCTCGAGGTCGGCCAGCTCGTCCAGCCACCCGGGGATGCGCCCCTCGAATTGGTTTCCGAACAGGTCCAGGTGGCGCAGCCGGCGGAGCTGTCGGAGCACCGGGGGCACCGGGCCGGTCAGGGCGTTGCAGTTCAACGACAGGTATTGGAGCTCCGCGAGCCCCGCGAATTCGGGCGGAAGGGTCCCCGTGAACTTGTGTCCCCTGAGGTCCAGCTCCCGCAGGTGGGCCAGGTTCCCGAGCTCGGGCGGGAGCGGCCCCGTGAGCACTTGGGGCGGGCGGGGAGGCGTGAGCGCGAGATCGTAGCTCACCGCGAGGTCCAGCCGCTCGAGCCGGGTCAGGCCGCCCAGTTCGGGCGGCAGCGTACCCGTGAGTCGGTTCCGGGTAAGCGACAGCGTCCTCAGATTGGCGAGCCTCCCCAGCTCCGGCGGGATCGTCCCCGACAATTCGTGCTGGTTGAGGGAAAGGACCTCGAGGTTGGCCAAGTCGCCGAGTTCGGGCGGGATGCGGCCCGTCAGTCGGTCCCCGGAACCGCGCGCGCCGGTCGCGAAGCCGAGCGCCGCGCGCCCTTGGGCGTCGGTCACGAGGTCGACGCCGTGCGTCCGGTCCACGCCGGCGTGCCTCACCCAGGAGCCCGATAGCGGGTCGGCGGACCCGTTCGCGGATCCCGATCCGCCGATGGCCCGTCCTCCCCGCGAACCCGACGCCGGCGGGCTCAACGACCGGAAGCACCAAGCCAGAGAGTTGGACGCGGCATCCAGCCGGAGCTCCCTGAGCGCGTCGAGCCGGCCGAGTTCGGGCGGAATGTGCCCCGCCAGGTTGTTGGCGACGAGGCTGAGCCCGACGACCCGTCCCTCGGCGTCGGTGTCCACGCCGTACCACTCCTCCAAGGGCGCGTCGCTGAGCCAGGCGCGGCTGTTCCACCAGGTGCGGCCCCCGGTCGCGCCATGCAACGCCTCCAGGATCGCGCGGTCCTTGGCGGCGCCCACGAGCAGGCTCACCGTCGCATCCGTCCGGCCCGACACGGCTCCGACCGTGGCCGTCACCGCTCCGGTTCCCTCGCGGACCGCGGTCACCAGGCCCGAAGCGTTCACCCGCACCACCCCCGGATCGCTCGACCACGCGAATTCGACGTCGGGCACGCCATGGCCGTTGGCGTCCAGCGCGTTCGCCTCGAGCTGAGCCGTGCCCCCGATCGAGAAGAGCGTCACCGTCGCGGGCGACACGCGCACCTCGGCGACCCTTTGCTCCACGGTCACGGCCGCGTCGCCGGACACCACCCCGACCGCGGCCGTGACCCGCCCGTTCCCGTTCCCCACCGCCGTAACCAAGCCGCTCGAGTCCACCGCGGCCACCGAGTCGTCGCTCGACCATTCGAACACATGCGTCCCCGGCACCGCCCGACCCCTCGCATCCAGCGCCTCGGCCCTCAGCCGCACGGTGTCGCCGATCGCCGAAAACGTCGTCGAGTTGGGCGACACCCGCGCCATCGCCACGGTCTGTTCGACGGCCACGGTCGCGACCCCGGTGGCCGCGCCGCTCGCGGCCGTCACCACCGCGCTCCCGTTCCCCACGGCCACGACCAGGCCGGTCTCGTCCACCCGCGCCACCGCCCCGTCGGTGGACGTGTACGCGATGGGGATTCCGGTGAGGACATCGCCGTTCACGTCGAGCACCGTGGTCGCGAGTCGAACCGTGTCGCCCAGCGCGCTCATCGTCACCGACGAGGGCTCCAGGCGGACGGTCGTCGCCACCACCCTGGGCGGCGGCGGCGCGGCCACCATCGGCGGTTCCTCTCCGCAGCCGACGACCAGGCACAGGACGGACACCAGCAGTCCGTCCGAGGGTCGGACAGCCCGCGGACGAACTCCCCCCGGCATTCGAGGGGCGTTGCATCCACGCTGGACCGCTTCGCTCCGCGTTGCCTCTCCGTCCGGTAGCTCCGCCATTCGACCTCGGGAGCGCCTCGCCAGCCCGGCGCCCCACCGCTCTCGGTGCTCGGGCCGATTCATCCATGGACTTGGGGGGCCGGAGCGGCTTCGTCCGCGGGCCGCCGGATGGAGAGCGACCGGACCACGACTCCTAGGAGCGCGGAACATGGTCCTCAAGGGCGATCGGGCACGGCGCGCGGGACCGTTCGCGCGGGTCGCCCGAGCGGCGCCGATTCAACGAGCCCGATGGCGGCGGGGTCCCGGACGCACGGGCCACGTGCATGGCAAGACGCGGGGTGGGGGTGGCTCGTTCCGGCTTGGGTCATGGGGAAGAGAGGGTTCGGGTCGGCGCGGACCATCCCGTCCGGTGTCGGCTCGACAAGGTACGCGGGTAATGGCCCCGTGGCCATCGACACCCGCACCCGATCTCTCGGCCGGCGCGGTCGGCCCCACGAAGGCTCGCGCCGACACGCCGACGCCACCCTACCCGTGGCGCGCGAGCCAGTCGCGCAGCTCCGCGGCTTCCCCAAGCGCGGACGGATCCAGCTCCGCCTGGTGGAGACGGCTGCGCACCACGAAGAGGTCCATCTCGTCCGGGCGCGCGTCCCGCGCGAGGATCTCCCGCACCTTCCCCAGGAGGAAGCGTCCCCAGTCCGGTCTGCGCCCATCGACATCCGTGAAGCCGTATTCCTTCGCGAGCTCCCAGCTGGAGAAGAGCCCGCCGCCCTTGTCGGCGACGTCGGGATCGGCGGCCAGCGCCGCGATCGCGCGACCCACGAAGCACGGCGTCTCGGATTCGGCGAAGTACTCGTCCTTGGCGATGGCCTCGCGCCAGTTGGCCTCGGTGACCCCGAACGAGTCGAGCACCGCCTCGGAGCGCAGAAACCCGGGGGTGACCGCCAGCGCCGTCACGCGATGGGCGTCCAAGTCGGCGGCCATGGCGTAGGCGAGTCGGGCGACCGCGTTCTTCGCGAGGTCGTAGAAGAGGTTGCCGCGATACCCGAGCGTGTCGCCGTCGGTCACCTCGACGATGAGGCCGGCGTCGCGCTCGACCATCATCGGCGCGCCGTGCCGGCTGGTGATGATGTGGCTGTGGACGGCGCGTTCCAGCATCTCGACGCCCCTTGCCGTGGAGAGCTCCCAAAAGGGCTTGCCCCACTCGGTCAGCGCGTCGCCGCCCCAGATGTCGTTGACGAGGATGTCGAGCCGGCCCGCCTCCGCGCGGACACGGGCAAAGAGCCGTTCGACCTCGGATTCGACGGTGTGGTCGGTACGGACGGCGATGCCCCGCCCGCCCTCCTCCGCGACCCACTCCGCCGTTTCCTCCAGCGTCTCCGGGCGCCCCGGGGTGGCGGGCCGACCTCGAACGCTGCGACCGGTGCAGTACACCGTGGCCCCGGCCGCCCCGAGCATGCGGGCGATGCCGCGCCCCGCGCCCCGGGTGGCGCCGGCGACCACGGCCACCTGGCCTTGGAGGGGTGGCGGCGACGGGCGGCATCCCCGGGCGTCTCCCTCCCGGCGAGCCGTCCCCGCCAGCCCCTCCGTCACCGCGACGACCGGGCCGCCGATTCCCGCATCCGCGCGGCGCGGACGAACAGGCGCGCCGACACCAGCCAGAGCGCGACGAAGAACCCGTTCGCGCCCACGATCTCCAACACGGAACTGACGGGAGAGTGCTGTTTGCCGATGACGAGGGCGATCACCGCCACCAGCGCCTGGGCGCACGCCGTCGCGACCATCGCGCGCGCCATCCCCCGTGGCCGAAGGCGGGCGATGAGGGCCCCGATGGCGCCAACGGCGAGCACGCCCGCGTACGACGCGTCGTAGGGGTCGCCCTCGGCCCCGATGAGCCCCACCGCGCCGATCACCCACAGGAGGATGAGCGCGGTCGCGAGCGCGCTGGCCACGGCCAGCCTCCGGGGGGACCGAGGTGCGGTCGGCATGGACTCCTCCGTTGAGGACGGAACGGATGACGTGATGGCGGTCCACGCGCGGGCGACCGGCGCGCGCGCGGAGCGGAAGACGCGCGCCGAACCCACGGGACCGGCCGGGCCGGTCTTTCCGGCCACGCGGCACCCGAGGTACTATGCCCGTGGAAGGCCAAGGGATCCCGTGCGACCGGAGGAGGTTGACATGCACCGACGCGGTTTCGTGAAATCTTCGGTCGCCGCGCTGGGCGCCCTACCCGCCCTGTCGCCCGAGCGCGGGCACATCGCGCGGGCGCGCGCGCTGGCGGCTCGCGGGCAGGGCGGAGGGAGACCGCCGACATCTCGGCCGGCCACCGGCACGGCCCTCGTGCACGACCCGCGCTACCTCGACCACGTGCTGATTCGGCCGAACGGCACCCGCCCGCCCGAGGTTCCGGAGCGGCTGGTGCGCATGCGCGCCGAGCTGGAGGCGCGCGGGCTGACCGAAGCCACCGTGCCCATCGCGCCGACCGTCGATCCCCTGGCCCGCATTCGCGCCCACCACACCGGCGAGCACGTGGATTCGGTGCGTCGGCTGGGCGTGACCGCGACCGTGGCCGAGCTGGCGGTCTCCGGCGTCCTCACCGGCGTGGACGCCGTGGCCGGCGGCCAGGTGCGCAACGTCTTCTGCGCCAGTCGGCCTCCGGGACACCACGCCAACAACACCGGCGCCGAGGAGGGGTTCTGCTACTACAGCAACGCGGCCATCGCGGCGAAGTACGCGCAGGAGGCGCACGGCTACGAGAGGATCCTGGTGATCGACTGGGACTACCACCACGGCAACGCCACCCAGAACGCCTTCTACGACGACCCCACGGTCCTCTTCTTCTCCGCCCACGACTGGAACGCGTATCCCGGAACCGGCGATCCGGCGCTCGCCGGGGAGGGAGAGGGCACGGGCCTGAACATCAACGCGCACTTGGACTGCGGCTCCCGCGACATCGACATGCTGCGCCGCTGGGACGACTCGCTGTCGCCCGCCGTCGCGGCCTTCGACCCGGACTTCGTGATCGTCTCGGCGGGGTTCGACAGCCGTCGCGACGACCTGTTGGGTTGCTTCAACCTCACCGACGACGCCTTCCGGCGCATGACCCGCATGGCGATGGACTACGCCGACAGCTGCTGCGAGGGACGCCTGGTGTCGCTCCTGGAGGGTGGCTACAACCTGGACGGGACCGCGCTCGCCGCCGCGGCCCACGTGGAGACGCTGCTCGAGCACTGATCCGGGGCGTGGACGGCCCCGGGAGGACGCGCGAGCGGACGGGAGGCCGCCGCCGCGGAGAAGAGCGGGGTCGGGCGCGGACCTATTTGGTCACGAACATCTTGATGACGCTCGATCGACCGTTCACCACCAGCTCTAGGATGTAGATGCCCGAGGCGACCTGGTTGCCGTTCAGGTCGCGTCCATCCCAGTACGCCTCGTAGTCGCCCGGAGTCGCGTACTCCATGTCGGACACGGGGAAGCCGTCGCTTCCCGGGTTGCGCAGGGCGGTGGGGGAAGCGACCAGCTGCTGAAGTACGTTGTAGATGCGAATCGAAACGACGACCGGCTCTCCACGCGAAAACAGCTCGTCACCCAGCGTGAAGGGGATGCGGGTCTCCGGGTTGAACGGATTCGGATAGTTCTGGCGAAGTTCGAATCCGGAACTCGGCTGACTTCCCCGATTACCCACTTCCTGGGCCGAGGTCGGGTCGAGGCCCGCGAGCGGGATCAGGAGGAGGCCAGTCAAGACGCGTGAACGGCGTCTCATGTCAACCTCCGCACAGTTGTCCGTGCAGTAGCTTAGGAACGATAGCCCTCCCAGGCATTCCGGCGATGATGAGTCCGCGCCACCAAGGCTTGTCAAAACGTCAAGCCCCGCCCGTGAAACGTCAACGGGCACCGGTGGCGGCTTGTTTCATTAGGACACCGAACCAGCCCGAAACGTTCACGTCCGCGACGGAGTCGCGACCCGGGGTGGCGCCGGGTTGGTCCGGGATCAGCCAGGTTCGCCGGGCACGTCACGCCCGTCACCCCGACGGATCGTGACCCCGAGCCGGTCCAGGCAGGCGAGGAGGGGAAGCAGGTGGCGGCGGGTGACCGGGAGGACCTCGCGGAAGTCCGCCGGACCAAGGCCGGATCGACCCCCGAGCCGTCCCCGGACCTCGCGCGCGCCCTTGGAGATGGCGTCGGCGTCGGCGAAGAAGTCGTCGTTCAGCGCGATGATGTCCCCCGCCCGCTCCAGCAGCCTGAGGATGGGCCAGAGGTCCGCGTGATCGCGCAGCGGGGCGGGCAGGTCGCCGAGAGCCGGCGGAGAGAGACCCGCCGTCCGGTACTGCTCGGCCAACGCGGACCGCACGCCCTCCTGTTCCCGGGTGAGGGTGGGCTCGAATCCAGGTTCGCGCACCAGCTCGCGACGGATCTCGAGCTGGCCCCGCTCCGCCAAATCGGCGAGCAGGGCATCGGCCAACTCCGTTCCCGCCCTCTTGGGCAGCGCCTCGCGCGCCTCGGCCAAGGGCATGCCGGGCCGGAGCGGCTGGAGACGATGGAAGCGGGCGACCCGGCGTCGCAGGAGGCGACGGCCTTCATCGGCCACGGCTCCCGAATAGAGCGCCCGGGCGGTGGCGAAGGTCGCTCCTTCGGTGTCGGGAGGAACGGCGCGCGGCGGATCGCCCGTACGGATGGGCAGCTCCGCCTCCCGGACCCCCGCCCAGCCCGCCAAGTCGAGCACGGCCCGGCGACGCGGGCGCGGGTCCGGCCCGAGGATCGCCTCGAGCCGCTCGGCCTCGTCGTCGAGCAACCGCGTCCGCGGAGGTGGCGACGGCTCGGCCACGATGCCGCCGCCGATGGTGGTTACGGGCGAGTAGGAGCGCAGAACCAGATGGTCGCGGGCGCGGGCCACCACGGGCGCCTCCAGCCGCAGCTGCGCCCAGGCCGACTCGCCCGCCACCATCTCGGCGCGATCCAGCAGGAACACCCGCGCCATCGCCTCGGCCGTCCCCAGATGCACCCGCACCCGCTGGCCGCGCTCGATGCCCCAGGCGGTGTCGGGGAGCAGCTCGATGCGCGCGGTGACCCGGTCGGCGGCCACCCAGGGATCGGCGCCGACCACCACCTGCCCCCGTCCCACCGCCCCCCGGCCCATGCGGCCTCCGGCGAGCGCGACCGCCGTCCGCTCCCCGGCGCGCGCGCGCTCCACCGAGCGCCCGTGCACCTCAAGCCCGCGCACGCGCGCCGCCACCCCGCCCGGCTCGAGCCGCACCCGCCGGTCGAGCGAGAGCGACCCCGACCAGAGCGTGCCCGTCACCACCGTCCCGGTGCCGCGCACGGTGAACACTCGATCCACCGGCAGGCGCACGACGTCGGTGTCCCGCCGCTCGCGCGCACGCGCGCCCTCGCGCGCGAGGGCCCCCCGGAGGTCGTCCAAGCCCACCCCGGTGACCACGGAGGTGGGCACAATGGGGGCGTCCGCGTAGGGCGTGTCGGCGAGCAGGTCGCGGACGTCGTCCAGCGCGAGCTCCAGCCATTCCTCGTCCACCAGGTCGACGCGGCTGAGCGCCACCACCAGACGCTCGACCCCGAGCAGTCGCGCGATGGCCAGATGCTCCCGCGTCTGGGGCATGGTGGCCTCGTCGGCGGCCACCACCAGCAGCACCACGTCCATCCCCGTGGCGCCCGCGAGCATGTTGCGGATGAACGACTCGTGGCCGGGAACATCGACCACCCCGAACGCCAGATCGTCGCCTACCGCCAGCTCGGCGAACCCGAGGTCTATGGTGATGCCACGGCGCTTCTCCTCGGCCAGGCGGTCGGTGTCCACGCCGGTGAGCGCGCGCACGAGCGCCGTCTTGCCGTGGTCGATGTGACCGGCGGTGCCGAGGATCAGCCGACGCACGCGCCCCCCCGGATGGGCGGCGCCGGCACCGGGACGGCGCAAACGGCGCGGGTTGCGCGGCCCGGCGCCCGGGGTTTAGGCGGGTTCGCCAACGACACGCTCCAGAAAGGGAAACGAGGGTAGCGGACGAGACCCCGCAATATGGTGATGCACGTACGTGCGAAGCACCTTCAAGTGGGGCGCGACCTGGTCGAGGTCCCCCACGGGCTCTCCCTTCAGAAGGGCGTCCAGCTGGACGCGCGCGCGAGGTCCGACGCGGGGTGCCTTCGAGGCGGGCCCGGCGCAACCCGCACAGCGCAATCCCCCGGCCGCGTAGTCCAAGCGGCCCACGGCGGTGTCCTCCAGCTCCTTGCCGCACGCCACGCACGCCGCGAGCTCGGGAGCGTACCCCATCAACGAGACCAGCACCCAGGCGCCGGAGAGAATGAGGACCGCCACCGTCTCCGGAGGCCCGTCCGCCAGGCGCGCGAGCGAGACCTCGAGTCCGGCGAAGAGCGCGGCGCTCGGTTCCTCCGCGGCGTGGTGCAGGACGAGGTCCGCGAACAGCGACGCCCCCGCGAATCGTCGAACATCGTGAGCCAACGCCCGGTGCGCGCGCGCGACCGAGAACTCCCGATAGTTCTGGAGATCGCGGTTGTCGCGATGGTGCAGCACGAGCACCCCGGAGGAGAAGATCCCGGGAGGGGCGGCACCCCTGCGCACGCCCCGCGCCATCACGCTCACCAGCCCCCGCTCGCGGGTGAGAAAACGCAGGATCAGGCTGGTCTCGCTGAAGGGATGGGCCTTGAGGAGAATCGCGCGCGTGGAGAGAAGCGCCATCCCGCTGGCAATGAGCTAAGCGAGGCGACCGGCGATGCGCCCGGCTCGCACGTCCATGCGAGCGGAAACGGCGCGCACGGACGCCATCACGCGCTCGGCCCCGCGCTCATCTCCCGCGCTCATCGGATCGCGCGATGAGCGCCAGGAGTCGCTCGCGCCTTCGCCGGTACGCCTTTCGCGCCTTGCTCCCCATCTTTCCCTCGCGCGCGCGGGCCTCGTCCAGGATGGCCACCTCGCGAAGCAGTCGTTGCCGTTCGTCGGCGACGGTCGCCGTTGCCCGGGCGGGATCGCGATAGACGGCGAACAGACCCAGCCAAGCGAGGATGACCGTCAGGATCACCGCCATCCATTCCAGCGGCAGAGCCTCGGGCTCCTCGGCCAGAAGGAGGCCAACGGCATCGTCGACGATGTCGTTGGCGGCGTAGCGGCGGTAGGTCACACCCTCCTCCACCTCGATCGGCGGGAGGGGCTGAAGTCCGGTGACGGCCGTGGGCGGAGAGGGTTCGAGGACCAGGAGCTCCATGGTCTCGGTGCGGCCCGGAAGCGGCGCGACGAACTGGTGGCCCGGCACCGTGTACCGGACGGCGTACAGGCGCTCGCCGGGTGGCACCGGAGCCGTGACGTACATGCGTCCGTCGGCGAACCGAACGGCGTCCTCCGCGAGATCGCTCTCGCCCACCGCGAAGTCCCCGGCGCCGCCCAGCAGCGGATACGACCACACGGGCTCGCCGTTCGCCGAGATCAGGGTCCGCGCGCCGTCGTTGCGGATTTGGATGAGATCCACCACGCTCCACCCGGTGCCCATGTCGCGCAGGAAGAGATTGCGCACCGACACCGGAAAGTCACCGCCCCCGGACGGGGCCGATTCGGTTTCGTACACCCGGATGACGTAGGTGCTGTCGAGCTGGACGCTGCTGTTGACGGGAACACCGAAGTAGAGGATGTCCTGGTAGAGCGTCGAGGCGAAGAAGACGGTGCCCGATTCCGGGTCGGGAACGGCGGGGAGCTCGAAGGCGAAGGTGCCGTCGTCCGCGACCTCGACCGAGTCGATCTCGCCGCCCCCCCCGAGCGCCACCTCGTGGAGCGTCACCAGAGCGCCCCCGCCTTCGACGCCGCCCCCCACCACCCTGCCCCGGAGCGTGGCCGTGGCCTGCTCGCGGGTCGCCCCGGACGCCGCACCGGTTGCGCCCGCCTCCTGCGTCGCCGGGTTCGTCGCCGAAGACGGGCGCGCCCCACCCACCGGCGCGACCGCCGCGCGCGCCGGAGTGACTCCGGGGTTCGGCGCGACCAGGAGGGCGGCCAGCAGGAGCGACCCCACCACGGGCGCGGGGCGGGCCAATGCCTTGGGCGGCCGGTGCCGGGTCGTCCGGGTCGTCCGGAGGTCAGGGCGAAAAACGACCAAAGTCCTCGGGATGCAGCTTGCGCAGGTGTTCCTTCAGCTGCTCCGCGTCCATCCCCGGCGGAGGCTCGTCATCCTTTGCGCCCAAGGCGGCGTCTCCCTCCTCCGCCACCTCCATGGAGGTCTTGTGGAGGAGATCGTCCTGGGCGAAGATGCGCGCTTCGGTCCTCAGCGCCACGGCGATCGAGTCCGAGGGCCGCGCGTCGACGGAGACCATGTCGTCGCCCCTCTGCACGATCAGCTCGGCGTAGAAGGTGTTGTCGAGAACGCGGGTGATGAGCACCCGCTTGAGGGTGCCGCCCAACCCGCCGATGACCGACACGATGAGGTCGTGGGTGAGCGGCCGGCTGAACTTCATGCTGGCCAGCTCCATCGCGATCGAGCTGGCCTCGCCCGGCCCGATCCAGATGGGGAGCACCCGTTCGCCCTCCACCTCCCGGAGGATGACGACCGGCGTGTTGGATGAGGGGTCGAGCCCCAGGCTCTGTACCCTGACCTCGACCAACGGTCCTCCTCGCGCGACGCGACGCCGCCGGTGGGCGGACGGCCGCGGCGGTATCCGCGGTGGCTGCTAGTAGCG
Organism: Longimicrobiales bacterium; assembly: GCA_965221265.1. Lineage (GTDB taxonomy): Bacteria > Gemmatimonadota > Gemmatimonadetes > Longimicrobiales > Gaopeijiaceae > BD2-11. The sequence goes on from OZ244873.1 coordinate 3,187,039, forward strand.
GTAGTGGTCGGGCTTGTAGGGACCGCCGACCGGCACGTCGATGTATTCCGCCTGCTCGGGCGTGAGCTTCGTCAGTCGGGCGCCCAGTTTGTCCAGGTGCAGTCGCGCGACCTTCTCGTCAAGGATTTTGGGCAGCGTGTGGACCCGTCGCTCGTGGGCGTCGGTGTCGCGCCTGCGCCAGAGCTCGATCTGCGCCATGCACTGGTTGGTGAAGCTCGTGCTCATCACGAAACTCGGATGGCCGGTGGCGCATCCGAGGTTGACCAGGCGGCCGCGCGCGAGCAGAACGATGCTCTTGCCGTCCGGCCACGTGACCTTGTCGACCTGCGGCTTGATCTCGGTCCATTGCAGGTCCGCCAGCCCGGCCACGTCGATTTCCGAGTCGAAGTGGCCGATGTTGCAGACGATGGCCCCATCCTTCATGCGGTTCATGTGCTCGCGGGTGATGACCGACACGTTGCCCGTCGCGGTGACGAAGATGTCGCCGAAGGCGCAGGCCTCGTCCATGGTCACCACCCGATGGCCCTCCATGGCCGCCTGGAGGGCGTTGATGGGGTCGATCTCGGTGACGTACAGGGTGGCGCCGAGCCCGGCGAACGCCTGCACGCAGCCCTTGCCCACGTCGCCGTACCCCAGCACGACGCACTTCTTGCCCGCCACCATGATGTCGGTGGCGCGCTTGATGCCGTCCACCAGAGACTCGCGGCACCCGTACAGGTTGTCGAACTTGGACTTGGTGACCGAGTCGTTGACGTTGATGGCCGGGAAGAGGAGGCTCCCCTCCTCGGCCATGCGGTAGAGCCGGTGCACGCCGGTGGTGGTCTCCTCGCTCACGCCGCGAACGTCGGCCGCCATCGCTCGCCAGAAGCGCGGATCCTCGGCCAGTACCCGGTCGAGCAGCCGGCCGATCTCCTCCTCCTCCTCCGAGGCGCCGGGCGGGCGGGCGATTCCCGATTCCGCCCGCAGCTCGTGCTCGACCCCCCGATGGATCAGGAGCGTGGCGTCGCCCCCGTCGTCGACGATCAGGTCGGGGCCACCCTCGGGATGCGCGAGGGCCATCCACGTGCACCACCAGTACTCCTCCAGCGTCTCGCCCTTCCACGCGAAGACGGGCACGCCCGCGGCGGCAACGGCGGCGGCGGCGTGGTCCTGGGTGGAGAAGATGTTGCAGGAAGCCCAGCGCACCCGCGCGCCCAGCTCCACGAGGGTCTCGATGAGGACGGCGGTCTGGATGGTCATGTGCAGGGAGCCCGAGACGCGGGCGCCCGCAAGCGGCTTGGCGCCGGCGTACTCCTCGCGGAGCGCCATCAACCCGGGCATCTCGCCGCGGGCGAGCTCGATCTCCCGTCGACCCCATTCGGCGAGATCCGGATCCTTGATCTTGAAGGGCGGTCGCCGGGAGCCCGGCGGGGCCGGTCGGGGTTGCGCGAGCGTGGTCATTATTGCTGGCTGGGCCTCCCGCAAGATCCTGTGTGGGCTGGTCCTGAGATGTGTGCCGGTTCGCTCCCGCCGGACCGCGTGGCGCCGCGCGCCGAGGGCGGCGAACCGCTTGGCCAAGCTCCGCCGGCTGCCAGCGGTCCACGAATGAATCCGTCTTGGCGCCCGGAGCGGGAGAGCAACGGGATGGCCGGACTGCCGGCAGTCCGTGGACTGCCGCGCCGCTCGAATGCCGGGAGGAGTTTGTCCACGGGCTGCTAGACCCCCGCTCGCCAGTGAAGTTCCGGCGGCCGGACACGTGTTCGCGCCCGGTTTCGGCGGGGCTTCACATGCCCAGCGCCCGCCTCAGCTCCCCGACCCGATCGGCCCGTTCCCAGCGGAAGAGTTCGACCTGGGACCCGTCCTTCCAGCGCGCGCATTCGGGTTGGCGGCCGAAATGGCCGTGAACGGCGGTGGGGGTGAAGACGGGGCGGCGCAGGCCCAAGCGATCGATGATGGCGGCGGGGCGGAAGTCGAACACCTCCTCCACGGCGGCCGCGATGCGCTCGTCGGCCGTTCCCCGGATCCCGGTGCCGAAGGTCTCCACCGCCACCGAAACCGGCCGCGCCCTACCGATGGCGTAGGCGAGCTGGATCTCGCAACGGCGCGCGACCCCGGCGGCCACCACGTTGCGGGCCGCCCAGCGGGCGGCGTAGGCGCCCGAGCGGTCGACCTTGGTGGCGTCCTTGCCGCTGAACGCTCCGCCCCCGTGACGGGCGGCGCCCCCGTAGGTGTCGACGATGATCTTTCGGCCGGTGAGGCCCACGTCGCCGCAGGGCCCGCCGATCACGAAGCGGTCCGAGGGGTTGATGTGGCGCACGCACCCCTCCCACTCGAAGCCGGAGGCGGAAAACACCGGGGCGATGACCTCCTCCGTGATCCCCTCGCGGATGTCCCCGTCCTTGACGTCCTCCTCGTGCTGGGCGCTCACCACGACGGTGTGGACGCGCACGGGACGGTCGCCGTCGTACTCCATGGTCACCTGGGTCTTGCCGTCCGGACGCAGCCACGGCAGCGCGCCCGACCGTCGCGCGGCCGTGAGACGGTGGGCCAGCTGGTGCGCGAGCAGGATGGGGGCGGGCATCAGCTCGTCGGTCTCGTCGCTGGCGTAGCCGAACATGATCCCCTGGTCGCCCGCGCCGCCCTCGTCCACGGCGGCGCCGATATCCGACGATTGCGGGTCGATCCTCGACTCCACCCGGCAGTTGCCGCCATCGATGCCGTACTCGTCCCGGTCGTACCCGACGGCGAGGATGGTGTCGCGGACGATCCGCGTGTAGTCGACGTCGGCGGCGGCGCTGGTGATCTCGCCCGCGACCAGGGCGAAGTCGGTGGAGACCAGGGACTCGCAAGCCACCCGGGCACGCGGGTCGCGCGCCAGGATGTGATCGAGGATGGCGTCGGAGATCTGGTCGGCGAGCTTGTCGGGATGGCCTCCGGTGACCGACTCGGAGGTGAACAGTCGTTCGCTCACCGGCCAGCCCAGTGCTCAACCTGCTGGGTCCGGCGCCGGCGCAGGATCTTGCTCAGGCGCTCGGCGACCTGGTCGAGGGCGGTCGGGAAGTCCCGCGCCTCCCCGCGCGCGACGACCGGCTCGTCCGCGTCGAGCGAAAGGATCACCTCCACGCGATGGACGTGGCGCTCGATCCGGAACACCACCTCGGCGGAGGCCAGGCGCGGCTCGAAGCGCACCAACTTGCCGATCTTCCGGTTGGCCCGCTCGGCCACGTCCTCGGGCACGTCGCAGTGGCGCGCGACCGTGTTCACGTTCATGTCTCCACCCACGGTGGTTCCGGTTTGATTCGGTGCTCGGCCCCGTCGAAGGTAGACAGGACCCGGGCACAGGTCCACGGCCGAGGCCGCTCAGGAGCCACGGGAGCCGGCGCGGGCCTTCAACACCGCGTCCAGGACGCCGTTCACGAAGCGGTCCGAGTGGTCGCTGCCGTAGCGTTGCGCGAGCCGGACCCCCTCCTGGATCGCGACCGCGGGGGGCACGCCGTCGAGAAAGAGCATCTCGGTGACCGACAGGAACAGGATGCAGCGGTCCACGCGGGCGAGCCGCTCGATCCGCCAGTTGTCGAGCGCGGCGCCAATGGCCGCGCGCACCTCCTCCTCGTGCCGGGCGAACCCGCGCACCACCCGCGCCAGGTGAGCCTGGCATTCGGGCGCCACCCGCCGGTTGACCAGCGTGGCCTCCAAGGCGTCAATGACCGACTCGCCCGCCGCCGCCTCCCACCGGTAGAGCACCTGCAGCGCCCACGCCCGCGCGCGCGTGCGGTTGCGGCGACGGCGGTCGTTCATCGCCACCATCCTCACGCGAGCCTCTCGCACAGCACCGCCATCTCGACGGCGGCCGAGGCCGCCTCCCCACCCTTGTCCATCCCCTCGGGATCGGCGCGACGCCTGGCCTGCTCGCGGGTGTCGGTGGTGAGCACGCCGAAGACGACGGGGATGGCCGACGCGCGCGCGACCTCGCCGAGCCCGTGCGCCGCCTCCCCGGCCACATAGTCGAAGTGCGGGGTCTCGCCGCGAATGACGCACCCCAGCGCGATGATGCCGTGATGGGCCGAACCCCGCGCCAGGCGGGCCGCGATCTGGGGCAGCTCCCATGCGCCCGGGACCCGGTGGACATCGACGTCGTTCGTCCCCACCCCGTGGGCGGCCAGTCGAGCCAGGGCCCCCGCGACCAAGGCGTCGGTGATGTCCGCGTTGAAGCGGGCCGCGACCACGGCGAACCGCTTGCCGGACCCGTCGAGGGAGGGGTCGAAGGTGTTGGAACCGGTCACGGGCCGTTAGATCAGGTGACCAAGCTTGGCGCGCTTGGTGTCGAGATAGTCCTGGTTGAAGTCCGACGGCTCCATATCGAGCGGCACCCTCCCCGTCACCCGCAAGCCGTATCCCTCCAAGCCGACGATCTTGCGGGGATTGTTGGTGAGCAGGCGGATGGAACTGAGCCCCAGGTCGAGCAGGATCTGCGCGCCGATGCCGTAGTCGCGCAGGTCGGCGTCGAAGCCGAGGGCATGATTCGCCTCCACGGTGTCCTGGCCGTCGTCCTGGAGCTGGTAGGCCTTGAGCTTGTTGTGCAGGCCGATCCCCCGCCCCTCCTGCTTCAGGTAGACGATCGCCCCCCGCCCCTCCTCGCCCACTTGGCGCATCGCGGCGCGCAGCTGCTGGCCGCAGTCGCACCGCACCGAACCGAAGACGTCTCCCGTCAGGCACTCGGAGTGCATGCGCACCAGCACATTGGACGCGCGGTCGATGTCGCCCTTCACCAACGCCACATGCTCGCGGTCGTCGAGTGGGCTTCGGTAGCCAATGATGTCGAAATGGCCGAACGCGGTGGGGAGCCGGGCGGTGGCCACCCGCTCCACCAGCCGCTCCTTCGCCAGCCGATAGGCCACCAGCTCCGCAACGGTGATGAAGAGCAGGTCGTGCTCGCGGGCGAACCGCTCCAGCTGGGGCCGGCGCGCCATGGAGCCGTCCGGGCTGAGGATCTCGCAGATGACCCCGGCGGGCTCGAACCCGGCGAGGCGCGCCAAGTCCACGGAGGCCTCGGTCTGCCCGACCCGGCGCAACACCCCGCCGGGAACGGCGCGCAACGGGAAGATGTGGCCGGGGCGGCGCAGGTCGTCGGGACGGCTGGTGGGATCGATCAGCACCTTGATGGTGGTGGCGCGGTCGAAGGCGCTGATGCCGGTGGTGACCCCGTACTTGCGGTGCGCGTCCACCGACACCGTGAAGTCCGTGTGCTGCGGGTCGGTGTTGTCGTCGGTCATGGGCGGAAGACCGAGTTCGCCGGCCCGCTCGCGGGTGAGGGCCACGCAGATGAGGCCGCGCGCGTGCTTGGTCATGAAGTTGACCACTTCGGGGGTGGCCGCGGCCGCGGCGCACACCAGGTCGCCCTCGTTCTCCCGGTCCTCGTCGTCGGCGACGATGACCATCCTGCCCGCGCGGATGGCGCGGATGGCGGCTTCCACGCGGGAGTGCGGCACGGGGCTCAGCCTTGCGGGGAATCGGGGATGTGAACTGACAGGAGCTTACCCACGTACTTCCCGATCAGGTCCCCCTCCACGTTGACCGGAGCGCCCGGCGCGAGGGCGGCGAGGTTGGTGTGCTCCCAGGTAAAGGGCACGATGGCGACGCGCGCCACGTCGGGGGCGGGCAGCTCGGCCACGGTGAGGCTCACCCCGTTGAGGGTGATGGAGCCCCGCGGGAGGGTGGCGCGGGCCACATCGGGGGGGATGCGAAAGGTGAGAAGGCGGGCGCCATCCGAGGCGGCGGGATCTTCGCGGGAGACCAGGGCGCCCACGCCGTCGACATGACCCTGCACGAGGTGGCCCCCGAGTCGGTCGCCCAGGCGGAGCGCCCGTTCGAGGTTGACGGGCGTTCCGGCCCGGTAGGCGCCGGCGATGGTGCGCGCCAGGGTGGCGGGCACCACGTCCACGGCGAAGGTGGCGGCATCGAAGGTGGCGACGGTCAGGCACGCCCCGTCGACGGCCACCGACGCGCCGGCGCTCAGGTCGGGCGCGATGACCGGGGCGCGAACGGTCACACGCCGGCCGTTCGGCCCCCTCGCCACGGCGGTGACCGTTCCGACCTCCTCCACCAACCCGGTGAACATCAGCCCTCCCGGTCCAGGACCCAGAGGAGGTCGCGTCCGTACGCGGCCGGCGGGCCCGCCGGTCGCCACCCCTCCCATGCCGACCGCCCCAGACCGCGGAAGGCCGCGGTCGACCCGGGCCCTAGGGTGCGCGGGGCGAGAAAGAGGTAGAGGCGTTGCGCGAGGCGAGCGCGCAGGAGCGAGGAGGCGAGTACCCCGCCCCCTTCGCACAGGAGCGAGGTGAGCCCGGCCCGGTGGCAGACGCTCAACACCGCGCCCAGGTCGAGGCCGTCCGCGCGACGGGGCACGGCGTGCACGGCGGCCCCCCGTTGGCGCAGCGCGCGCACCCGATCCGTCGGCGCCTCCGCGCCCGTGAAGACGCGCACCCGACCCCCGCCGTCACTCCGCAGCAGACGGGCATCCGGAGACATGCGGGCGCGGGAGTCCAGCACGATGCGGTCGGGCGCGCGGCGGGGCCGGGGTTGCCCGCGCGCGGTGAGGCGGGGGTCGTCGATGGCCATGGTGTTGGCCCCCACCATGATCGCGTCGAAGCCGGCGCGCAGGTGATGCGCGTGTTCGCGCGCCGGCGGTCCCGTGATTCCCGTAGTCTGGCCCGAGCGCGAAATGCGTCCATCCAAGGTGAGCGCCAGCTTGAGGGCCAGCCAAGGTGTTCCCGTGCGCGCTACGTGGAAGAACGCGGGGTTGTGCGACGCGGCCCGGGCACCCGAGAAGGCGGGTCCGTCCACGCGCATCCCGGCGGCGCGCAGCACGGCCGCTCCGCCGGCGCCCGCCCCCGGGTCGGAAGCGCCGAAGACCACGCGCGCGACCCCCGCGTCCAGCAGGGCGCGGGTGCAGGCGGGGGTGCGGCCCGTGTGGGCGCAGGGCTCGAGACTGGTGAACGCGGTCGCGCCCCGGGCCCGCCCGCCGGCCTCGGCGAGCGCGTGCACCTCCGCGTGTGGACCCCCCAGCTCCCGGTGCCAGCCCTCTCCGACCACCTCGCCATCGCGCGCAACGACGCACCCGACCATCGGGTTGGGCGACACCCGCCCCCAGCCCCGGCGGCCGAGCTCGACCGCCCGCTCCAGGAAGCGCAGGTCCTCCTTCGACATACGTCCGGAGGAGGGTGGGTCGGGCACGCGCGTGCGCCTCTCGGTCATGCGGCCAGCTCCGCTATCGCGTAACGCGCAGGCTCACGGAGCCGAAAACGCTCCCGGCTCCGGAGTGGAAGGGCATGGTCGCGGAATCCCAGGATTCGTCGAACCCGCTGGCCCATCCCAGTTCCGCCGTTCCCCGAAACACCTGCCACGTGCGGGCCACGGCTCCGAAGAAGAGCAGGCGACGCACCGCCGGGCCGGCGAGCGACAACCCGCGAATCCCCCCGGCTGGGAACGGGCCCTCGAGGTCCGCATGCCCGGAGTAGCGGTCCCAACCCGCGCCGAACAGTACCCCGGCCACCGCGAGATCCTTCCCGATCATTGCGCGCACCGAGGTGGCGGCCGGCCGCACGCCCAGAGCGACCGGAGCGTCGTCGGCGCCCACACGCGCCTCGCCGATGAAGCGGTGCATGGCCGACACCGATATGCCGGGGACGCCGAAGGACTCGCGCAGCAGACCCAGGCGGACGCCAAGGCCGGCGGTCGGGACATTGCCTTGGAAGCCATCCCCGCGCGGAAGCCTGACGATGCCCACGGAGGCGATGGCGTCCAGCGCCAGTATCCCGCCGTGGCGGGGAGCGGCGCGCACGCCGTCGAACAGCCCGACGGCCGCTTCCAGCGAGGCTACGGAAACCAGGGAGCGAAGCACGGGAGGCGGGGAGGATGCCCCTTCGATCGCGGGCAGGGGGACGCGCGCCGCGTTGAGACGCGCGCTCACGGCGATGCGCGACCCTCGCCCGCCGCGCCGGCCCAACGTGCTCGAGGTCCCGGGGATGTCGCCGCCGCCCGACGTGGCCAGCCCGACGCCGGCCGCAACCGCTCCGTAGGCGGCGGCCCCGAGGGCGCACCACGCGGCACCCCCGGACGCGTGGCCGCAACGGGACGCGAGGCCCGCGAGCGTCTGCGCGCGCGCGGGGGACGGGAGGCCCGCGAGCGCGAGCGCGAGCACGGGCGCCAAGGCGTGGGCGACCCTCACCCCATCTCGACCCCCGACCCGACCACCACCTCGCCCGCGATCCACGCCTCCTCGCCCCGCTCCCGCATGCGGGACACGAAGCCGTCGGCCTCGCCCGGAGCGATCACCACCACCATGCCGACGCCCATGTTGAACACGCGGTACATCTCCGCGCGCGCCACCCGCCCCGCCCGCTCCAGCACGCCGAAAAGGGCGGGCGGACGCCAGCTGCCGGTGTCGACGCGCGCACCCAGCCCGGGCCCCAGGGCGCGCGGCAGGTTGCCGGGAATGCCCCCGCCGGTTACGTGGGCCAACGCGCGCACGCCGCCGTGTTCGAGCTCGGGTTCGAGGGAGCCGAGATAGCTCCGGTGCACGGTCAGCAGGGTGTCGGCCACCGATTGGCGGGAATCGGGGAAGAGGCTTCCGGCGTCGAGCCCCAGCACGTCGAAGACGATGTGGCGGGCCAGCGTGTACCCGTTGGTGTGGAGCCCGCTCGAACCCAGCGCCACCAAGGCATCGCCGGCGCGCGCGCGCGAACCGTCGAGCAACGCCTCCCGCTCCGCGATCCCAACGACGAAGCCCGCCAGGTCGTACTCGCCGGGCGAGTAGAAGTCCGGCATCTGCGCGGTCTCGCCTCCCAGCAGCGCGCAGCGGTTTTCGCGGCACGCGCGGGCGACGCCCGCAACCACCTCTCCCACCACCCCGGCGTCCATGTCTCCGGTGGCGAGATAGTCCATGAAGAACAACGGACGGGCGCCCTGGACGAGGATGTCGTTCACGCAATGGTTGACCAGGTCGGCTCCCACCGTGTCGTGGCGACCCGAAAGGAATGCCACCTTGAGCTTGGTGCCCACGCCGTCCGCGCTCGACACCAGCACCGGCGCCTCCATGCCGCCGGGCACGGCGTACATGCCTCCGAAGGATCCCACGCCCGAGAGGGTATGGTGGTCGTGCGTGCTCGCCACCAGCGACGCGATGGCGCCCTTCGCCCGTTCGGCGGCGTCCAGGTCGACGCCCGCCGCGCGGTAGTCGAGTCGCGACGGACGATCAGGCACGTTCCGTTCCCGGGGGCGAGAGTTGAAGGGCGGTCGCCGCGTCGAGTGAGCGCGCGCGCGCCGCCACCTCGCGGGCCTCCAAGTTTCGGAATCGGTCGAGGGAGAAGGACTCGACGGCGAACGACCCCATCACGCATCCGTGCACCAGCGCCTCCCGCAGCCCATCCTCGGTGCCGCGTCCGAGCGCCGCCAGATGTCCCGCGAACCCGCCGGCGAAGGCATCGCCGGCTCCCGTGGGGTCCACCACGCGCGAGACGGGATGCGCGGGACATCGAAAGACGGCATCGCCCTGGTGGAGCACCGCCCCCCTCGAGCCCTCCTTGACGATGACGTGCCGCGGGCCGCGTTCGCGCACCCAGCCCGCCGCGCGCGCCGGGTCGGCGATGCCCGACAGCTGGTGGATTTCGGTGTCGTTGACCATTAGGAGATCGATGCGCTCGAGCAGCGACATGAGCGCTTCGCGTTCCCGCTCGATCCAGTAGTTCATGGTGTCGCACACCACCAGCTCGGGCTCCTCGACCTGGTCCAGCACTTCGCCCTGGAGGACCGGGTGGATGTTGCCCAGGGCGACGATGCGCGCCTTGCGGAAGGAGGCGGGGATGGTGGGGCTGAAGTCGGCGAACACGCCGAGCTCGGTAAAGGTGGTCGCCCGTTCGCTCAAGTCCGCGCTGTAGACGCCTCCCCACCGGAAACTCTCCCCGGGGGCGATCTGAAGACCCGAGAAATCCACCCCTCGCATCCGCAGGAAGTCCAGCTCGGCCAACGGAAAGTCGTCGCCGACCACGGCCACCACATGGACCGGCTGGTAGAAGCTCGCGGCCGCCGCGAAGAAGGACGCCGACCCGCCCAGCACCTCCTGGGCGCTCCCGAAGGGCGTCTCGATCGTGTCGAGCGCCATGCTCCCCACAATCAACGTGGACATGCCGTTCCGTTCAATCCCCGCGGCGGCGCATGCGGGTCGGAGCCTCCACGCCCAAGAGGTCGAGCGCGTTGCGCAGAACCACGCGCACGGCGCCGGCGAGGGCGAGGCGCGCCGCTCTCAGCGCCGGGTCCGCGGCCAACACCGCGAGCTCGGGGTTGCGGGTGGGATTGCCGGCGTGGTACCACGAGTTGACCATGCCGGCGGTGTGTTCCAGGTATTCGCACACCACATGCGGCGCGCGCGCCCGCGCCGCGCGCCGCACCCGTTCCGGGAATTCGCCCAGCCGGCCCATCAGCTCGCGCTCGCGAGGGTGGTCCAGGAGCGCGAGGTCGAGGCCGTCCGGGGTGAGTGAATCCGACGCCATGGAATCGGGGTCCATCCCCACCTTGCGGAATATGCTGCACATGCGCGCGTGCGCGTACTTGCTCTTGAAGACCGGGTTGCGGTCCGAGTGGTCGAGGGCCGCGTCCAGATCGAAAATCAGGTGCGCGTCCGGCTTGCGCATCAGGAAGAAGTAGCGGACCACGTCGGCGCCCACGGCGTCGACCAGCTCGCGCAGGGTGGTGTAGCCTCCCGAGCGCTTGGAGAGCTTCACCTCGACCCCGCCGCGCTCCACGGTCACCATCTGGTGCAACAGGTACTCGGGATACCCGCGCGGGCGGCCCAGCGCCCGCAGTCCGGCGCGCACCCGGTCCACGGTGCCGTGATGGTCCGCGCCCTGCACGTTCACCACCTCGTGGAAGCCGCGCCGCCACTTGCTCATGTGGTACGCGACGTCGGGCAGGAAATAAGTTGGCGTACCGTCGCTCTTGACCATCACCCGGTCCTTCTGGTCGCCGAAGGCGGTGGTGGCGAGCCATGTGGCGCCGTCGCGCTCGTAGACGTGCCCGGTTTGGCGCAACGCCTCGATGGTGGCGTCGACGGCGCCATCCGAGTAGAGCGAGGACTCGAGGAAATACCGGTCGAAGCGCACGCCGAAGTCGGCGAGGTCGCGGTCCTGCTCCTCGCGCAGCGCGCGCACCGCGAAACGCCGGCAGGCCTCCAGCCTCCGCCCCGGCTCCGCATCCACGAAGCGGCGTCCCTCCGCCGCCGCGAGACGCCCGGCGACCTCGGTGACGTACGTCCCGTGGTACCCGTCCTCCGGGAAATCGTCGTCGACGCCGAAGTGGTTCAGGTAGCGACTGGCGACGCTCGCCCCGAGCCGCTCGATTTGGCGCCCCGCGTCGTTGTAGTAGTACTCCCGGTACGCCGCCCACCCGGTCCAGTCGAGCAGGTTGGCCAGCGTGTCGCCGAGGGCCGCCTGGCGCCCATGGCCCAAGTGCAGGGGACCGGTTGGGTTGGCGGACACGAACTCCACCATGATGGCTCTGCCGCGCCCCTCCGAAGAGCGGCCGTAGCGCTCGTCGCGGCGGAGGATTTCGGCGATCACCGAGGACACGCGCGACGCCGAGAAGCGGAAGTTGAGAAAGCCCGGACCGGCGACCTGGACCGACGCGATCCCGGTGCCGGACAGTTCGAGCCGCCCCGCGATCTCCTCGGCGATGCCGCGCGGAGGTCGCTTGAGCCGCGAGGCGAGGGCGAGCGCAACCGACGAGGCGATGTCGCCGTGGTCGGGGTCGCGCGGCCGCTCGAGCCGGACGTCGTGCCCGGTCACGCCCATCCCTTCGAGCGCCCGTTCGAGAATGTCACGCAACTCCCGCCGGCTCATGGTTCCGAACCGGTCTTCTTCCCATCGGCGGCATCGCTCCCCGACGAGGAGGATCCCGAATCGGCCTCCGAGGCCTTCGCCCCGGACGCGGACGACGTCTCCGGCGCGGCCTCGTCCTTCCGCTTGCTCGACGACCGACCCGCGTCACCACCGGACGCGCCGGCGGGTACCGCCTTGCCCTCGTCGGCCGCGGCCCGATCCTTGTAGTCCTGGCTGCGATGATCGGTGATGTAGAAGCCGTCGCCCTTGAAAATGAAACCGCTTCCGCCGGAGATTCGACGCCGGGCCGGCGCCCCGCAAACGGAGCAGTTCGACACGGGTTCGTCGGACATCCTCTGAAAGACCTCAAAGGCGTGCCCGCACGCGGTGCATTGGTAGTCGTAGGTAGGCATGGCGCACATACCATCGCATTCGGTCGCGCTGTGGGCAACGCCCCCGCACGCCCCGCGTGGTTGGCGCCCGCAACCGGCGGCGTCGCGCTCGAAGCGCGCCGTCCGCGCCGGCTCGTCGACCCGGGGCCCCGCCGCGCTCGGCGCCCGAACGGGTTCGGCCTGGAGCGGGCCGTGGACCAACTCCCCCGGCATTCGAGCGGCGTGGCATCCGCGCCGGTTCGCTGCGCTCGGCGTTGCCTTTCGGCCCAAAGCTCCGCCGATCGGCCTTCAAAGCGCCTTGCCAACCCGGCGCCACGTCGCTCTCGGCGCTCGGGCGGATTCATCCACGGCCTGCTTGACGGCTACGGCCCGGCGTACCTCCCCCATTCGCGGGTCAACACCTCGCTGATCTCGCCCAGAGTGGCGCGGGCGGCCACGGCGGCGACCAGGGGCGGCATCAGGTTGGCCTCGGTGCGCGCCACCTCCCGCACGCGGCGGAGTGCGCGCGCGACCGCCGGACCGTCCCTTCGAGCCCGCAGCTCCGTCACCCTCGCGCGCTGCTCGACCTCGAAGGCACGGTAGTCGGGGGCGCGGCGGGGCGGGTCCGCGCCGTCCTCGCGGTGACGATTCACCCCGACCACCACCTTCTCGCCCGACTCCACCGCGAGCTGGGTGCGGTAGGCGGACCGGTGGATCTGGTCGCGCATGTAGTCGAGCGCTCGCGCGGCACCTCCCATTTCGGCGATCCGCTCCAAGTGAACGCGCGCCCGCGATTCGACGGCGTCCGTGAGCGCCTCGACGAAATAACTCCCCCCCAGAGGATCGACGGTTCGCGCCACCCCGCTCTCGCGCAGGAGGATCTGTTGCGTGCGCAGGGCGATGCGCGCGGATTCCTCGGTGGGAAGCGCGAGCGCCTCGTCGTAGCCGTTGGTGTGCAGCGACTGGGTCCCGCCCAACACCGCCGCGAGCGCCTGCAGCGCCGTGCGGGTGACGTTGTTCAGGGGCTGCTGGGCGGTAAGCGTCGAGCCGCCCGTCTGAGTGTGGAAGCGCAGCCGGGAGCTCCGGTCGGAGGCCTCGAACCGCTCGCGCATCAGCCGAGCCCACAGTCGGCGGGCGGCGCGAAACTTGGCCACTTCCTCCAGCAGGTCGCCGTGCGCGGCGAAGAAGAACGACAGGCGCGGCGCGAAGTCGTCGAGCGCCACCCCGGACGCGAGCGCGCGGCGCACGTACTCGAGCCCGTTCGCGAAGGTGAAGGCGACCTCTTGGGGCGCGGTCGAGCCGGCTTCGCGAATATGATACCCGGAGATGGACACCGGATTCCATCGGGGCAGCTCGCGCGCGCAGAAGGCGATGACGTCCGACACCAGCCGGAGCGAGGGTTCCGCGGGATGGATGTAGGTGCCCCGGGCGACGTACTCCTTGAGGATGTCGTTCTGCACGGTACCGGTCAGGCGCGCGCGCGCCACCCCGCGCTCGTCGGCCAGCGCGACGTAGAGGGCCAGCAGGATGGCCGCGGTGGAGTTGATGGTCATCGAGGTGGAGATGCTCTCCAACGGGATTCCCTCGAAGAGCCGCCGCATGTCCTCGATGGAGTCGATGGCGACCCCGACGCGCCCGACCTCGCCGGTGGCCATGGGGTGGTCGGAGTCGTAGCCCATCTGCGTGGGAAGGTCGAAGGCGACCGACAGTCCGGTGGTGCCGCCGTCGAGCAGATAGCGATAGCGGCGGTTGGTCTCGGCCGCCGTGCCGAAACCGGCGTACTGGCGCATGGTCCAGGGACGGCCCCGGTACATGGTGCGGTGGATGCCGCGCGTGAAGGGGAACTCCCCCGGCCGGCCTGGATCGTCGCGATGGCCGGGATCCACCGATTCGGCGCCGTACAGGCGTTCGACCGGGATGCCGCTGTCGGTGGTCGGGCGCGGTTCGGGGGTTCTCGACGCGTCGTCGCTCATGGCGTCGATCGGGCGTCCGGGTTGTCCGGCGGGCCCTCCCGGCCGGCGCGCGTTCCCTCCGGGGCGGAGGCGTGGGGGGATGTCGCGGAAGAGCCGTCGCCGTCCGGGGAGGGGCCGGCGGCCGCGGCGGGGGCGAACTCGACCAGAACATCGCCCCGACGGACGGATTCGCCCGCCGAGACGCGCACCCGGCGCACCCGTCCCGCCGCGCCCGCGCGCAGCTCGTTCTCCATCTTCATGGCCTCCACGATGAGCAGCCCCTGTCCCTTGGCCACCTCCTGCCCCGCGCGGACGTCGACCCGGACGACGAGCCCCGGCATGGGCGCGCGCAGGGGTTCGAGCCCCGCCGCGGCCCGCGCGGCCCCACCTCCCCGCGCGCGGCGCACGCGCCGACCCCTCCCATCCGCGACCTCCACCCTAAAGGAGCGGCCGCGATACTGGATCTCCCACTCGTCCTCCCCGACCCTGACCCCGAACACCCGGTGAGGACGGTCCCCGACCACCAGGCGCAGCGACCGCTCGCAGCCTCCATCGAGCACGCGCGCCCGGTCGCCCGCGCCCTCCACCCACGCCGCGTCACCGTCCACCTCCACCCGCACGACACGCGCCCCGATGCCCACATGGTAGCGTACCGCGCTCCGCCGGTTCCGTACGTCCGCCCCGCTCACGGCGACACCGCCCACGGGGCTCCCGCCCGCCGCCAAGCCGAAAGGGCCGGGCGCCCGTCCACGTTCGGCCTCCGGGGGCGTCGCCGGCGGGCGCGATCAGCCAGCACCGCCCCGGCCAGCGCGACCACCGCGAGCTCCTCCGCATCGGCGTCGGCCGAGGTCAACTCGGGATGGTCCTCGACGAAGCGGATGCTCAGGTCGCCACGCTGGAAGGCGGGATGCCCCATCACGCGCCGATGGAAGGGCGCGCTGGTGGGCACCCCCACAATGGCCAGCTCGTCGAGCGCGCGCGCCATGCGCCGCCCCGCCGACGAGCGGTCGGGTCCCCACGCGACCAGCTTGCCCAAAAGTGGATCGTAGTGGCGCCCGATCTCCAGTCCTGCGCGAACGCCGCCGTCCCAGCGCACCCCCGGGCCCGCCGGGATCTCGAGCACCTCCACGCGCCCGGTCGCGGGCAGGAATCCCTCGAAGGGGTCCTCGCTGGTGATGCGACACTCGATCGCGTGCCCATTCAGGCGGACATCCTCCTGCGCGAAGGCGAGCGCCTCGCCCGCCGCGACCCGCAGCTGCCACTCGACCAGGTCGATCCCGGTAACCAGCTCGGTCACCGGGTGCTCGACCTGCAGGCGGGTGTTCATCTCCAGAAAGTAGTATTCGCCGCCGAGGTGGAGGAACTCCACCGTGCCCGCGCCCACGTAGCCGACCGCGCGCGCCGCCCGCACCGCGGCCTCGCCCATGCGCGCCCTCAGCTCCGGCGTGCCCACCGGCGAAGGCGACTCCTCCACCAGCTTCTGGTGCCGCCGCTGGATGGAGCACTCGCGCTCGCCCAGGTGCACCAGGTTGCCGTGCTCGTCGCCGAGCACCTGAACTTCGATGTGGCGGGGCGCGGACAAATGCCGCTCCAAGTAGACCGCCGGATCGCCGAAGGCCGCCCGCGCCTCCCGTTGGGCGGCGGCCAACGCCCGCTCGAGCTCGTCGGGCGCCTCCACCACGCGCATCCCCTTGCCGCCACCCCCACCCGCCGCCTTGAGCAGCACCGGAAAGCCGATGTCGCGCGCCTCGCGGGCCGCCTCGGCCGCATCGCGCACCGGACCCTCGGAGCCCGGGATCACCGGGGTGCCGGCCTCCCTCATCAGCCTGCGGGCGCGCACCTTGTCGCCCATGGCGGCGATGGTGTCGGGCGCGGGACCCACGAACACCAGCCCGGCATCGCGCACCGCGCGCGCGAAGACGGCTCGCTCGGAAAGGAAGCCGTATCCGGGATGCACCGCCCGGGCCCCCGAACGAGCCGCGACCTCGAGCAGCCGGTCGATGCGCAAATAGCTCTCCGCGGCGGGCGCCGGCCCAATCTCGTGCGCCTCGTCCGCGGCGAGCACGTGGGGCGCCCCGCGGTCCGCCCGCGAGTACACCGCGATGCTCCGCACGCCCAGCTCCCTGCAGGCGCGCACGATGCGCAGCGCGATCTCGCCCCGGTTGGCGATCAGAACCGATTCGAGCACCGGCGGCCCCTCAGAGCGGAATGTTGCCGTGCTTCCGGGGTGGGTTGGCGTCGCGCTTGTTCTCGAGCATGTCGAGGGCGCCGGCCAGCCGGGCACGGGTCTCGCGCGGATCGATGACGTCGTCGACGTACCCGCGCGCGGCGGCAATGTACGGATGCGCGAATCGTTCGCGGTACTCCTCCATCCGCCGAGCGAGCGCCGCCTCCGGGTCGTCGGCCTTGGCGATCTCCTTGCGGAAGAGGATTTCGACGGCCCCCTTGGGCCCCATCACCGCGATCTCGGCGGTGGGCCAAGCGAGACTCAGGTCCCCACGAATGTGCCGCGAGTTCATGACGTCGTAGGCGCCCCCGTACGCCTTGCGGGTAATCACCGTGACCTTGGGCACCGTGGCCTCGGCGAATGCATAAAGCAGCTTGGCGCCGTGCCGGATGATGCCTCCGTGCTCCTGGCCCACCCCCGGCAGGAATCCGGGCACGTCCTCGAAGACCACCAGGGGGATGTTGAAGGCGTCGCAGAAGCGCACGAAACGCGCTCCCTTGTCCGACGAATCAATGTCCAGCACCCCCGCGAGCACCGCCGGCTGGTTGGCCACCACGCCCACGGCGTGTCCACCCAGGTGGGCGAAGCCGGTGATGAGGTTGGGGGCGAAGCGGGCGTGCGCCTCGTAGAACGCGCCATCGTCCACGACCCGCCGGATGACCTCCTTCATGTCGTAGGGCTTGTTCGGATTGGACGGCACGACGTCGACCAGCGCCTCGTCCGCGCGATCCACCGGGTCGCGCGTCTCCCGGCGCGGCGCGGGCTCGGTGTTGTTCCGCGGGATGTAGCGGAAGAGCCTGCGCACCGAGGCCAGGGTCTCGGGTTCGGAATCCTCGACGAAGTGCGCGACGCCCGAGGTCGACGCGTGGGTGGCGGCGCCGCCCAGGCTCTCCATGTCCACGTCCTCGTGGGTCACCGTGCGCACCACGTCCGGCCCGGTCACGAACATGAAGCTGGTGCCGCGCACCATGTAGACGAAGTCGGTGATGGCGGGAGAGTAGACCGCCCCCCCGGCGCAGGGCCCCATGACGACGCTGATCTGCGGGATGACGCCGGAGGCCAGGGTGTTGCGCAGGAAGATGTCCGCGTAGCCCCCCAACGAAACCACCCCCTCCTGGATCCGGGCGCCCCCGGAGTCGTTGAGGCCCACGATCGGCGCCCCGGTCTTCAGCGCCAAGTCCTGCACCTTCACGATTTTCTCGGCGTGGGCCTCCGACAGCGATCCGCCAAAGACGGTGAAGTCCTGGGAGAAGACGTAGACGAGCCGCCCGTCGATGCGTCCGTGGCCGGTCACCACGCCGTCGCCGAGGATCCTCCGGTCCTCCAACCCGAACCCGGTCGAGCGATGGGTGACGAAGCGGTCGAGCTCCACGAAACTCCCGGGATCCAGAAGGAGGTCGAGCCGCTCCCGAGCCGAGAGCTTGCCACGGGCGTGCTGGGCCGCCAGACGCTCCTCCCCGCCGCCCCGCTCCGCCTCCCGGCGCAGACGCGCGAGCCGGTCCAAGTGCCCGCGCGCGCTCACGGTCGCGGGGGTTCGGGCGGAACCGGCGTCACCCGGGTCGGTGCGGGCGCGCGCCAAGACATCAACCGA
Source organism: Longimicrobiales bacterium (assembly GCA_965221265.1). GTDB lineage: Bacteria > Gemmatimonadota > Gemmatimonadetes > Longimicrobiales > Gaopeijiaceae > BD2-11. Next base: position 3,205,029 of record OZ244873.1, read on the forward strand.
CCCGGACCAGCTCCCGATTCCGGATGACGACGACCTCGTAGGCGCGCGTGATGCGGCCATTCTCCACGGCGAGCGTGCCCGTGGCTCCCTCGAAGCCGTCGATCTCCTCCAGCGCGGCGCGTACCTCGCCGGGGGCGCGCGCGCCCGTGCGGAACGCCGCCAGAAGCAGGCCCATGGTGTCCCAACCCACCGCCGGAACGTCGCTGCGCAGGGACTTGCGGTGCACCGCCTCGTACGCCCGCACGAACTCCTGGTACGCCTCGCCGGGGCGTCCCGGCGGGCGGGCGGTCACGGTGATCACGCCTTCGGTGAAGTTGACGTCGACGTCGCGGAGCACTTCGGGGGTCGACCAGCCGGCGGTTCCCAGCACCTCGACCCTCAGCGAATCGTCCAGGCCGTAATGCTGCACCTGTCCCGCCACCTGCGGAATGTCCGTCGCGGGCAGCGAAGGAAGCGGAAGCAGCACGCCGTCCGGGTCGATGCGGATCAGCTCCGCGACCTCGGCGCGGAAGTCGGCCTGTCCCGGCGGGTAGTACAGCGCCCCGGCGAGCCTTCCACCTCCGACCCGAAAGGCTTCGCGAAAGGTCTCGACCTCGAAGCGCGCGTAGGCCGTCGAGGGCGCGATCGCGACAACCCGTTGGATGCCCGCCTCCCAAGCGGCCCGGCCAAGCGCCCGCGCGGCGCCGGGATCCGGCCCGGCCAGCGAATAGACGCCAACCTGATCCTGGGGCAGCTCCCGGGCGGCGGGCGCGATCATCGGCACCGGCCGGCCGCGCACCTCGGCCACCCTGGCCACGGTGGCGTCCCGCAGCGGCCCCACGATCGCCGACAGGCCCGCCGCCTCCAGCTCCGCGAGCGCCCGCCGGACCTCGGCGGGCCCGCCCCCGCTGTCGACCACGCGCACCACCGGCAGATCGTCGGTGTCGGGCGCCGACGCGATGGCCGCCCGCACGCCCTCCTCGATCAGCTCGGAATACCGCCGCATGAAGGGCGAGCCGGAAATGGGCAACACGACCCCCACCACGGGGACCGCGAGCTCGGGCTCGGGCGCGCGCACCTCCGATTCGGGCGCGGCCAGGGGCGGCGGTTCCGGCTCCATTGGGGGCGACACGGGCGCCGGAGGCCCCGTCGCCACCGGCGCGCAGCCGGCGATGGCCGCGAGAACGGCCTGAGCCCGGACGGGGAGCGGGCTACGCATCACGGATCGGTGCCACCCCCAGGCTCCCGGGGCGGATCCTCTCCGGCCGCGTCGGCCGCGGTCTCGTCGGCCGCTTCCGCGTCGGCGGCTTGGTCGCTCTCGTCGTCCGTCTCCGCAGTCTCGTCGGCCGCGTCCGCCTCACCGGCCGCGTCGGCCGCGGTCTCGTCGGCCGCTTCCGCGTCGGCGGCTTGGTCGCTCTCGTCGTCCGTCTCCGCAGTCTCGTCGGCCGCGTCCGCCTCACCGGCCACGTCGGTCGCCGCCTCGTCGGCCGCATCCGCGTCGGCGGCTTGGTCGCCCTCGTCGCCCGTCTCCGAGGCCTCACCGGTCGCGTCCGCCTCTCCGGCCGCGTCGGCCGCCGCCTCGTCGGCCCCATCCGCGTCGGCGGCTTGGTCGCTCTCGTCGGCCGTCTCCGAGGCCTCGCCGGTCGCGTCCGCCTCTCCGGCCGCGTCGGCCACCGCCTCGTCGGCCGCATCCGCGTCGGCGGCCCCCTCGCTCCCCTCGCCCGCCTCCGAGGCCTCGTCACCGGGCTCCTCGGGGTCGTGCCGGCGGGGCGGGGCCGTCACCTCCACCACGATTCTGCGGTTGGCGGCGTCCGACTCGAGCACCTTGAGGTCAACCTCGTCCCCCGGCTCGTAGTGCGCCTCGAGCGGCTGGCCATCGCGCACGCGGCTGTGCGAGATGGGAACGAACGCCTCCACGTTCTCGCCCAGGTCCACCACCACCCCCTTCTCCTGAACCCGCACGACGCTCCCCACACACTCCACGCCCGGGGCAAAGCGCTCCGAGAGCCATGGCCAGGGGTCGTCCAGGACCTGCTTGATGCCGAGGGAGATGCGCTTGTTCTCGCCATCCACGTCGAGAACCATCACCTCGAGCTCCTGGCCCTTGCTCACGATCTCGGAGGGATGTTCCACGCGCTTGGTCCAGCTCATGTCCGACACGTGCACGAGCCCGTCGATCCCCGGCTCGATCTCCACGAAGGCGCCAAAGGAGGTCAGGTTGCGCACCTGGCCCTGAAGGCGCGTCCCGGTGGGATACTTGAGCGGCAGGGCCAGCCAGGGGTCCTCCTCGATCTGCTTCATGCCCAGCGAGATCTTCTCGGCCGCCGGATCCACCTTCAGCACCACGGCCTCGATCTCGTCGCCGATGGAAACCAGCTTCGAGGGATGCCGAACGTTGCGGGTCCACGACATCTCGGAGATGTGCACCAGCCCCTCGACACCCTTCTCCAGCTCGACGAAGGCCCCGTAGTTGGTGATCGAGACGACCTTTCCGCGCACGCGCACGCCCACGGGATACTTGAGGTCGATGTCGGTCCAGGGATAGGGCAACAGCTGCTTGAGTCCCAGCGAGATTCGCTCGCGCTTCCAGTCGACGTCGAGCACCTTCACGTCCAGCTCCTGGCCGATGTCCACCATGTCCGACGGGTGCCCCACCCGCCCCCAGGACATGTCCGTGATGTGCAGCAGCCCGTCCAACCCACCCAGGTCGATGAAGGCGCCGAAGTCGGTGATGTTCTTGATGACGCCCGCCCGCACCTGGCCGACCAGGAGCTCCTTGACGAGGGTCTCGCGCTTCTTGCCACGCTCGGCCTCGAGGATCACGCGGCGCGACACCACGATGTTGCGACGCCTCTTGTTGAGCTTGATGATCTTGAAATCGTAGACCTTGCCCACCAAGTCCTCGATATTGGGAACTCGGCGCAGGGCGATTTGCGAGCCCGGCAGGAAGGCGTCGACCCCCATGAGATCGACGGTCATGCCGCCCTTGATCTTGCGCACGAGCGTGCCCTCGATCGGGGAGCCGGCGTCGTAGGCCTCCCGAATCTTCTCCCATACCCGAAGGAAGTCGGCCTTCTTCTTCGAGAGGACCACCACGCCGTCGTCGTCCTCCAAGCTCTCGAGGAGGACCTCCACCTCGTATCCCGGCGCGAGCGCCTCGCTGTCCCGGAACTCCTCCTTCGAGACGGCCCCCTCGCTCTTGAAGCCGAACTCGAGGATGACGGTCGCGTCGGTCACCCGCACCACCTTGGCGCGCACGATCTCGCCCTCGCGCACCTCCTGGATGCCGGATTCGAACTCCTTCAGCATGCTGCCGAAGTCGTCGCGCGACAGGGTGGGGTCGTCGTCGTCCCCGGGGTCGTCCGACAGCGGGAAACCCGTGTCTCCCCGAGGGTCGGCAAAGAGCTCGTCGGAGGCGTCGAACGCCGCGAAGTCTCCGAAGGAATGGCCCGGGGCCGGGACAACCCGGGTGGCGGTGGCCTCCTCGGCTACTTCGGAATCGTCCGCCTCGGGATCCGCCGTCTCGGAGTCGTCCGTCTCGGCATCGGCCGCTTCCGCATCGACCGTCTCGGAATCCGCGGCCTCGGGATCGACCACCTCGGCATCGGCCGTCTCCGAATCGACGACCTCGGCATGAACCGCCTCGGAATCGTCCATCTCGGCATCGGCATCGGCCGCTCCGGAATCGCCCACCTCGGAATCGACGGCATCGGCATCGGCCGCCCCGGAATCGGTGCCCGAGGAATCGGCCTCCGGGGAATCGGTGCCGGCGGAATCCGCCTCCAGGGCATCGGCTTCCGAGGACTCCACCGCCGGGGAATCGGTTCCCGGGGCGTCGGCGGGAACGGCGGCGGACGAGGACGCGGGATCCGATGAGGGCGACTGCGCGGGATCCGGTGAGGGGGACTGGGTGCGTTCCGTGGGTTCGGTCATGGGTTGTTGTCCTTGGCGCTTACCTTGAGGGAGCGCCCTTTTCGGCCGGCCCCGCGTGCCGCGGTCCGGGTTCGAGGTCTACGGATGATGTCGGAGGAGGGAAGACCGCGGCCCGGACGGGCGTCCGGTCCCGCGACGGCCAAGATGGGCCCTACCCTCCTCCAGCGGAGGTTGGGCAAGCGACACTTCCTCAACAACGACTATGTCTCAGCAGATTAAGTTATGAGTCGCGCTTCAATGCGTCAATCATCACCGGGTCGTGAATGACCACCCGGCTGGGTCGCCGCCCGCCGGCCCCGGACACCGATGCGGACGTCCACCACCGCCAGCACGGCGGCCACCTGCTCCTCGAACGAGAGGTGGGTGCCGTCCAGCTCGACCGCGTCGTCCGCCCGCCTCAGGGGGGCGATCCCCCGGGTCGCGTCAACGCGGTCGCGGGCGCGCAGGCGGGCGACCTCGGCGGCCACCGCCCGCGCCGAGGCGGCTTCGCCCCCCGTCTGCAGGAGTCGACGGCGGGCGCGTTCGGATGCGTCCGCCACCAGGAAGATCTTCACCTCCGCATCCGGAAACACGACCGTGCCCAAGTCCCGCCCGTCGCCCACCAGCGCCCCCCGCCTCCCCGCCCGCCGCTGCCGGTCGAGCAGCCAGGCGCGCACGGCCGGCAGCCGCGCGACCGCGGAGACGTGGGCGTCGACGTCCGGGCTCCTCAGCTCGGCGTCGAGCGGGCGAGCGCCCAACATCACCCGGAAGCCGGATCCCACCGCCTCCAGGCGGACCGGATGGGCGGCCAGATCGGTCGCGGTCAGGGCGGGCCACGAGTCCGGTGGACGGGCCGACTCGATCAGGGCGAAGGTGAGCGCCCGGTAGAGCGCGCCCGAATCCAAGTGGCGAAATCCCAGCCGGCGCGCCACCTCCCGGGCGGTGGCGGACTTGCCGGATCCGGCCGGGCCGTCGATGACGATCACGGGCCCGCGCGGGGGCCGGTGGGCGCGCTCGGTCGCCCGCCGTCCACCAGTAGGCCGGCGGGCGGGCGGGCCGGACCGCGCCGTTCCGGGCCGCGCGTCGCGGAGCGCGGATCGAGCGGCCGGGCCGGCGACGCGCTCGAGCATCTCCCAGAATCCCGGGTAGCTCACGTCGACCGCCGACGGAGCATCGACCCGCACGCGGTTGCCGGCGAGCGCGCCCAGTACCCCGAAGGCCATGGCGATGCGATGGTCGCCGCGCGCCTCCACCGGACCGCGCAGGGGGCGATCGGTCCCCTCGATCACCAACCCGTCGGCCAGCTCCTCCACCTCCACCCCCAAGGCGGACAGGTTGGCCGCCAGCGCCCCCAGCCGGTCGGATTCCTTGACCCGCAGCTCGCGGGCGCCGGTGATGCGCGTGGTGCCTTGGGCGCGGGCGGCGAGCACCGCCAGCACGGGCACTTCGTCGATGAGTCCCGGAATCTCCTCGGGCCGCACCTCCGTGGCGGACAGGTCGGAGGGGTGGACAATCAGGTCGCCGGCCGGCTCCCCGGCCTCGGGAGCGGATCGCACATCGACGTCGATGCGGGCGCTCATCCTTTGGAGCACCGCCAGTAGTCCGGTTCGCGTCGGATTGAGGCCCACGCTCCGCAACACGACCCCCTCGCCCGCTCCGCCCAGAAGGGCGAGCGCCAACGGAAACGCCGCCGACGAAAAATCGCCCGGCACATCCACGTCCACGGGATCCAAGGCGGACGGCGCGTGGTCAAGGCGCACCCGGTGCGCGTCGCCCTCCACGGAACGGATCAACGCGCACCCCGCGGCCGCCAGCATCCGCTCCGTGTGGTCGCGCGAGACGCCGGGCTCGGCGAGCCGGACGGGCACGCCGCCCGTGACGCCGGCGAACAGGAGCGCGCTCTTCACCTGGGCGCTGGCCACTGGGAGACGATGGTCGATGGAGCGCAGGGTCCCCCCGACAATCCGCAGCGGGAGTCTTCCGGGAGTCGCCCGCGACTCGAAACGCGCTCCCATGCGCGCGAGGGGATCGGTCACGCGCCGCATGGGACGGCGCCTCAGCGACGCGTCTCCCGTAAGCGTCGCCTCAAGCCTCTGCCCCGCCAGAACGCCCAGCATGAGCCGCGCCGTCGTGCCGCTGTTGGCGCAGTCGAGGATCCGGCTTGGTTGGCGCAACCCGCGCGCGCCCAGCCCGGAGACGCGCACCTCACCGTCGGCCACAAGACTCGGGACGGGCACGCCCAGCTCCCGCAGAATGGCCGCGGTCGCCCGGGGATCCTCGCCGGTCAGGATGCCGCGAATGCGGCTTTCGCCACGCGCCAGCGCCGCCACCAGCAGCGCCCGGTGGGAGATGGACTTGTCGCCCGGCACCCCAAGCTCGGTCATCGGGGCCCGCGTTCGGCGGATGTGCAGGACGATTCCGCGCCGCCCGCGCGCCAGGACCGGGTGGACCTCATCCACTCCTCGACAACCCCCAAGTCCCCGCGCTCAAGCGCCTCCGCCAGCTCGCGGCTCGCGCGCGCGAGCTCCCGAAGCGCGCTTCCGGCCTCGCCCCGCGCCAGGAGGGGCAGCCACACTTCCGGAGCGCTCCCCGCGAGGCGCACCATGTCGGCGCCCCCGGTCCCCAGGTCGGATGGAGCGTGACCGGACGCCTCCAGCACGCGCGCCAAGGCGTTGGAGGCCAGCTGGGGAAGATGACTGCACCACGACATGAGCCGGTCGTGCTCGGCGGCTCCGGTGTGGCGCGGACGGGCGCCCGCGGCCCGCCAGAGCGCCTCCACCGCCGGCCCTCCCGTCCCCCTTCCCGTCAGCCAGACGGTGGCGCCCGCGAACAGGTCGCCCGCGGCGTGACCGAACCCCGACCCCTCCCTCCCCGCCATGGGATGCGACCCGGTGTAGCGGGCACCCTCGCCGAGCGCGCGCATCGCCTCCTCCACCGGCACCTTCAGGCCGGCCACGTCGGTCACGGCCGCTCCCTTGGGCCAGCGGCCGCGATGGTCCGCGAGCAGACGCACGGTCACGTCGAGGGGGGTGGCGTACACCACCACGTCGGCGCCCGCGAGGACGGCCGCCGGATCGGTGGCCCCGAACTTGATGACGCCCGCCCGTTCGGCCGCCTCCAAGTCGGCCGCCGACCGCGAGCTGGCGACCACGCGCGGCGGCCTGTCCAGCGCCGCGAGCGCCCGGGCCAACGACCCACCGATCAGCCCGAGCCCCACGATGGCGACCGTGCCGAAGGGAAGGTCGCGGGACACCGCGTCGGACGGCGCGTTCGCCGGCGCCGGATGGGCGGGCGCGGGGGCGGGGGCTCCCGCCGGGCGAGGGTCGCCGGTCAGCGAGGCGGACGCCGCGGCCACCGCGACCGGATGGGCGGGCGCGGGGACGGGGACCCGGGCGCCGGCGGCCGGATCGGGCACGGACGCCTCGCACGCCAAACCTCCCGGGCCGCCGGCACCAACCCGAACGCGGTGCGCCGGATCGGGCGCGGCCTCGTTGTACGCTCCCGCCGGGCCGGAGGCGCCCACCCCCACCACCTCCCCGCGCGGCGGGATGGGATCCCCGGCCGGGAGGCGCGGACGACGCGCGCCCGTCCGCCCACCGGGACGGCCGCGGGGCGGGTGGCCGGGGGGGCCGCCCCCGGTCGACCTTCGGTGACGACCCGGCCCTCCGCTCACCCCGCCCCCTCGCCCGCGCGGTCGTCCTGCGGCGACGGGGCTTCGTCCCGGTGGGGCACGTCCACGGTCAGCCCGTCGGAGGCCACCACGGTCGCGGGGAACACCCGGCGCGCCTCGCGCGCGAGGCGCGCCGGGTGTTCCGAGTAGCGCGCCGAGATGTGGGTGAGCACCAGGCGGGCCACGCCGGCGTCGCGGGCGACGCGCGCGGCGTCCGCGGCGGTGGAGTGGCCCGTCTGGCGCGCGCGCGCGGCGTCCTCGCCGGCGAAGGTGCATTCGTGGATGAGCAGGTCGGCGCCCTCGGCGGCCTCCACCGTCGAGCGGGCGGGACGGGTGTCGCCCGTGTAGACCACCGTCCGACCCGGCCGACTCGGCCCGACCACCTCCTCCGCCCGGACCAGGCGCCCGTCCACCTCCACCGCCTCGCCCCGGTGCAGGCGCCCGAAGGCGGGTCCCTCGGGAACGCCCAGCGCGCGCGCCCGCGCCACGTCGAACCGGCCCCTGCGATCATCCTCGCGCAGCGCGTACCCAAGCGCGGGTAGGCCGTGGTTCACCTGAAAGGCGCGCACCTCGTAGCCGTCGCGGGCGACGCGGTCGCCCGGCCTCAGACCCCGGACCTCCACCGGAAAGGCGAGGCGGTCGAAGCCGAGGTGGACGGCTTGGTCGAGCACGCGCGCGCCCGAGACCGGACATGCCAGCAGAAGCGGTTCGCGCCGCCCTTGCAGCGCCATGGTGCGCAGCATTCCGGTCACGCCCACGAAGTGATCCGCGTGCATGTGGGTGACGAACACCGCCCACAGGGAGAATCCGGTGCCGTAGCGCATCATCTGGCGCTGGGTGCCCTCGCCGCAGTCGAAGAGCATGAGATCGCCCTCCCGCTGCACGGCGACCGCGCTCACGTTGCGCCGCACGGTCGGGCACGCGGCCGAGGTGCCCAGGAAGGTGACCCGAATCACGCGCGGCGCCCTCTATCCGCGCGCGTCCAGCCGCACGAAGAGGTGCCTGCCGGGCGCGTCGATACCCGATCCGTGAACGCGATACAGCGCGTCGAAGAGGTTTTCGACCCCGACCGAGACGCGCCACCGATCACGCCACGCGACGCCTCCCCGCAGGGAATGGACGTGGTACCCCGGCGTTCCCCCCTCCTGGATGCGGCTGTCGATCCGGTCGCGGAAGCCAAGCCGGTGCTGAGCGTCCGCCACCTTGCCGAAATACTCGATCCAGCCTCCGTGGCCGTCCCGGAACAACGGCCAGCGCAGACGATGCGACAGCGTCGCCGGAGGCACCCGGCCGAGTGGCTCCTCCGCCAGCGACCCGTCGCGCGCGACCACCGCGTCTCCCAAGGTCCACGAGGCCGAAAGATCCAGCCGCCCCCGGGCGGGAAGCGGCGCCGACATGCCCGCCTCGACCCCATCGACCGTGGCCGAACCCAGGTTTTGGATGGTCAGCACCGGGAGCTGGTCGGGCCCGTGGACGCTCCGTCCCTGGAACGTGCCGAAGTCGCGCTCGAGCAGATCGTCGATCTCGATGCGGAAGGCGGTGAGCTCCGCCGTCGTCGCGCCTCGGTTCCACGTGGCCCCGACCTCGAGCGTGTGGCTGCGTTCGGGACTCAGATCGGGGTTGGGCAGCGCGATCCCGCCGGGCACGTCCCCCACCAAGGTGAGGTCGTAGATGTTGGGCGCACGGAAGGCCTGGGCGGCGCGCGCCCGAAGCGAGACGCTCCGCGCGGCATGGTAGACCAGGCCGAGTTCGCCGGTGACGTTCCCGACCCGCGCGTCCACGTCGCCGCCGAAGTCGTCCCCCACCCGCGTGGTCGTGCGGTAGGCGCTGGCGCGCCCGCCCAGCTGCATCCGCCACCTTCCCAGGGGCTCGTCGGCGAAGGCGTACAGGGCGGCGCCCCCGAAGCGCGAGCCATCGGGGAACCGCCCCGTGGGCACGGCCTCTCCCCCACTCCATCGGAACGCGGGTGTTTCCGCGCCCGTCGCCACGTCCACCTCGCGACCGTTGGAACGGGTGACGTTGTCCCACACTTCCAGTCCATAGGTGACGCCACCGCGTCCGTCGCCATGAATCGCCCGGCCCTGAAGGTCCAGCGACACCGAGCGCACGTCGTCGGCGACGTGGCGGACGCGGTCGGAGGGCATGACGACGCCCTCGCGGAGCGATTGCCCACGGATGGCGCGTCCCTCGCGCTGCACCTGCCACGACACCTGCAGGTCGAGGGTGGACATCCAGGGCCGGCTGGTGGCCAAGGTCGCCTTCGCGCGCGCGAGCGAGCGATCCTGGGGCTCGAAGACGTAGAGCGCGTTCCGCCCCACTCCCCCTCCGGACACGCCCGGAGCCCGGAAGTCCACGTAGCGATCGTAGCGCGGGACGTCGCTCTGCTCGGAATGCTGCCCGGCGATCTCGAAGCGCAACCTCCCGTTGGCCCGCACGTCGATGCGCAGGTCGCCGCTCCATTGGTCGTAGCCGGTCGGATCCTGGGGCGGGAGGCCGCCGCCCGGCCTCAGGTGCGACCACCTGCCCAGGCTGGCGCCCCCGAAGAGCTCCAAGCCCGACAGGAACCCGGGCGCGGCGGCCGCCGCCGAGACGCGCGCGCGACTCCCGCGGGTGGCCCCGTCGAAGGTGTAGGAGCCCTCGGCCACCCAGCGCTCGTCCGGCTCGAGCACGTCCGCGGCGCGCCGGGTCACGACGTTGATCACCCCGCCCATGGCGTCCGAGCCGTAGAGCGTCGAGGAGGCGCCGCGCACCACTTCCATGCGCTCCATGATCTCGGGGTCCACGGACGACAGGTACTGGCTGGGACCCTGGCGGAAGGTGCCGTTGTTCAGGCGCACCCCGTCGACCATCAGCAGCACGTGGCTGCCCGTGAGGGCGCGCACGAAGGCGGCTCCCTGTCCCGCCGTCGTCTGCTGCACCAGCACGCCGGGCTCGGCGACCAGGGCATCGAGGAGTAGACGGTTGGGCTGTTCGCGCAGCTCGGCGCGCCCCACCAAGTTGACCGACACGGCGAGTTCGTCGGTGGTGGTCGCGAGGCGGGTGGCGGTCACCACCAGCGGGTCCAACCGAAAGGCGGTCGAGTCGGGATCCGCTGGGTCCGGCGGTGCCTGGGCCACGGCGGGAACGGCGCCCGCGCCAAGGGTGGCCGCGCAGACCCAGGCGCGGACCGGTCCGGCGGCCCTCGCACCGCAAGGCAACTTCGGCATCGCGAATCTCTGTCCTGTTGTTGCCTGGGTTGCCCGGCGCCGCCCCTGGTGTCGGCCCGGCGCCCCCGCCGCTCTCGACGCCCAAGCGGGCTCATCCGCGCACGACCGAGGGATGGGACGCGTGGAACCGGACGCGTGGTTGACGGGAACGAATAACGAGGCGGGCGCCCCGAACGACGCGACGCCCGAATAGCCCGTCGGCGGCTCAAATGTTCCCGGTCCGGCGGGGCCGCGGGAGGGCGCGAGGCACCGGCGCCGAACGCGCGCGCCGGCCGTACGCGCGCCGCCGCCGCCGCAACCGGCGGGTGACATTCGATCCCGCGCGCCGTATCGTTGCCTTCAGCCGAGCGAACGTCCATCTCCGCAGGAGAGCCCCGTGATGTCCAGTCGCCGCCAATTCCTCGGAACAATGGCCGTCCCCGCGGCCGCCGCCGCATTCCCGCTTCTGCCCACCCGGCTCGCCGCCGACACGCGCGAGATCGCCGACACGCTGGGCGGCTGGTCCGGAACGCCCGCCCAGATCGCGCGCGACGAGGACTTCTGGGTGGAGGTGGCCCGCGCGTTCACCGTCGACCGGAGCCTCATCAACCTGAACAACGGGGGCGTGAGCCCGTCTCCGCGCTGGGTGCAGGAGGCGATGAAGCGCCACCTCGACTACTCGAACGAGGCGCCCACCTACACCATGTGGCAGATCCTCGAGCCGCGGAGGGAAACCGTGCGCGCGCGCCTGGCCCGCGAGTGGGGCGTCCACACCGAGGAGATCGCCCTCACCCGCAACGCCTCGGAGGGTCTGCAGATCCTGCAGCACGGCTTCGATCTCGAGCCGGGCGACGAGGTCCTGACCACCACCCAGGACTACGGGCGCATGATCACCACCTTTCGCCAGCGCGAGCGGCGCGACGGCATCGTCCTGAGGCAGGTCCGCATTCCGGTGCCCTCGGAGGATCCGGGGGAAATCGTGCGGCGCTTCGAGGAGGCCATCACCCCCCGCACCCGCATGATCCTGTGCTGCCACATGATCAACCTCACCGGCCAGATCCTTCCGGTGACGGAGCTCACCGCCCTGGGCCGGCGTCACGGCATTCCGGTGCTGGTGGACGGCGCCCACGCGCTCGCCCACTTCGACTTCGACCTGGGCGAACTGGACGTGGACTTCTACGCCACCTCGCTGCACAAGTGGCTGTTCGCGCCGCACGGGACCGGGCTGCTCTACGTCCGTCGGGAGCGGATCGGCGAGGTGTGGCCGTTGACCGCGGCCCCAGAACGCATGGACGACGACATCCGCAAGTTCGAGGAGATCGGGACCCATCCCGCGGCCAACTACCTGGCCATCGCCGAGGCGCTGACCTTCCACCAGGGGATGGGCGGGGCGCGCAAGGAGGCGCGCATGGTGTACCTGCGCGACTATTGGGCCGACCGGCTCCTCCGCCACGACCGGGTGCGGCTGCACACCAGCCGCGAGCCGGGCTTCGCCTGCGGGCTCGCCAACGTCCACATCGACGGCGTCGATCCGGCCGCGCTCAACCAGTACCTCTGGAGCGAGCACCGCATCATCGCCGTCGGCATCGGCCACGACGAGTGCCCCGGCTCGCGCATCACTCCCAGCGTGTACACGACGCTGGAGGAGCTCGACCGCTTCGGCGACGCCATGGAGCACGTCATCCGGCACGGGCTCCCCGCCTAGCAGTCCGTGGATGAATCCGCCCGAGCACCGAGAGGGGCGTGGCGCCGGGCTGGCAAGGCGCCTTGAAGGCCCAATAGTAGAGCTATTGGGACGAAAGGCAACGCAGAGCGCAGCCGACCAGCGCGGATGCCACGCCGCTCGAATGCCGGGGGGAGTTTGTCCACGGGCTGCGAGGGCCGAACGGGCCGAACGACGGCCCCGTCCGCGGCCCTCCGCTCAAGTGGGCCCCGGGATCTGGTCCCGGGCCGCCCTACGCCCGCGCCACCGCTTCGGCGATGTTGTCGAGCGCCTTGCGCACCAGCACGCGCGAAGTGGCCAGGTTCATGCGCATGCGGCCGGCCCCGCCGGTGCCGTAGGAGTGGCCGGGGTTCAGGAAGATCCGGGCGTTCTCGGCGAACCAGCGCTGCATGACCTGTTCGGGCGTGACCACGGAGTTGGACGTCTTGTTCTCCTCGGCCGCCCGCTCGCGGGCGCCGACGCGGTCCATCAGCCCGTTGACGTCCAGCCAAGCCAAGTAGGTGCCCTGGGCCTTGGTGTAGCCCACCCCGGGGACGGCCTTCAGGCGGGACTCGACCAAGTCGTGGTTGCCGTCGATGTAGGGCAGCAGCTGGTCGAGCCACTCGTCGCCGTCGGTGAGGGCGGCGCGGTTGGCCTCCATGCCCAGCGTGCTCAGATCGGCCCGCGTGTAGGAGCGGGCGCGAGCGAGCAGGTTGGGGTTGGTGGAGAAGTACCAGGCGGCCTTCATGGCGGCGAGGCTGAAGGTCTTGCTGGCGGCCTTGAAGGTGAGGCTGTTGTCGACGATCTCCTTGTCGGGCAGGCTCGCGAAGGGCGTGTACGCGTTCCCCTCGGTCACGAAGTCGCAGTGTATCTCGTCGGCGAGCACGATGACCCGGTTGCGGAGGCAGATCTCGCCCATGCGCAGCAGATCGTCCTCGGACCAGCAGTTCCCCGTTGGGTTCTGGGGATTGCACAGCAGGAAGGTGTTGACCCGCGTGGCGCGCCGCTCGAAGTCGTCCCAATCGATCTCGTAGCGCCCGTCCACCACGTGCATCTCACTGTCCTCGGCGATCGTGCGGGTGAAGCGCAGGTCGCTGTAGAACCCGTTGTAGGTGGGCGTGTTCATGAGGACGCGCGACCCCGGCGGCGAGAAGGCGTGCAGCGCCGCGATGAGCCCGGGGTGAACGCCCGTGGTGAGCTCGATGGTGGAGGGGTCGACCTCCAAGCCGTAGCGCCGATGGTTCCAGTCGGCGACGGCGCGCGCGTAGGACGCCGGCCGGGCCAGGTAGCCCCAGTTCTCGTGCTCGGCGCGTTTCGCCAAGGCCTCGGTGATGCAGGGGGCCGCGCGGAAATCCATGTCGGCGATGCCCATTCCGACCTCGATTTGCTCGCCGAACTGCTCGATCGCGCGGTCCCACTTGGTACAGTCGGTGCCGCGGCGGTCGTAGATCTCGTCGAAGTCGAAGCTCTGCGGGGTGGTCGACGCCAGCAGCTCCGCCGCGCCTCCGACCCCGCCCGGCCTGGCTCCCGCGGCGCCCAGGACCGCCGTCATCCCCGCGCCTCTCAGGAAGGTTCTGCGGCTGAACTGATGCTGCTGCGACATGGGGCCTCCTCGCCGGTGCGTGCCTCGGGCGAACGGTTTTGGTTCCCGTTCCGAAATTGCTGACGGGCATAGTAACGACTCGCGCCGGGATTTTCACGCGACCCGTCCGCCGACGCGGCCGACGGCCAAGGTGGGCCCGCAACCGACCGGGCAATCCCGGGGCCCAACGCCGCTCGAGTGCCGGGAGTGGGAGTCGAACCCACACGGGCAATGCCCGGGGGATTTTAAGTCCCCTGCGTCTACCGTTCCGCCATCCCGGCGCGGCGGCCCCGCAAGCGAACCGCCGGGGGGCAAAGCTACGCGCACACCGATTCGCTGTCAGCCCGGAGGAGCGCGTGGACCAGCTCCCCTCGGCACTCGAGCGGCGTTCGCATCCGCGCTGAACCACTTCGCTCGGCGTTGCCCTTCGTCCCGGTGGCGCCGCCATCGGGCCTCGGGGGCGCCTTGCCAGCCCGGCGCCACGCCGCTCCGGTTGCTCGGCGCGCACCGATTCGCCGTCAGCCCGGGCGCGCCCCCCCACTCGGTCCTGGCATCCGGTTCTTGGTTGGCATCCGGCCCGAGCACCGGAGTCGGGACAAATTCCACGTCCCCCTGTCGCGGCCGACGCCAACAACGCAACTTGTCCACGATGGTCGCGAACAACGTCTCGCGGCACCCACCAACTCCATCAACCATTTACGAGGAGGATCGGACATGCGCAGGTTCGCCGCCAAGTTCACCGCCCTTTTTCTGCTGGCGGGGGCCCTCGGGTTCGCCCTCCCCGCGCGGGCGGACGCGCAGCTCCTCGAGGTGGGAGCGATGGCTCCCGACTTCGAGCTTCCCGGCGCCACCCGCCATGGCGTGCTGCGGGACCCGGTTCGCCTGAGCGACTACCGGGGTGAAACCGTGGTGCTCGCCTTCTTCTTCCGCGTCCGAACACGCGGGTGAACGGTTCAAATGACAGCGTACCGTGATCAGTACGCAAGCTTGTTCAACGAAGGCCGCAACGTCGTCGTCATCGGCATTTCCAACGACAGCCCCGAGGAGCTGGGCTCCTGGCTCAGGGACGAGGACTTCCCCTTTCTGTTCGCCAGCGACGCCGGCACCGACGGCGCCACCTACGAGGCGTTCGGTGGCGGCAAGCGCGACAACAACATGGTCGACAGCCGCTCGGTCATCGTGGTCGGGCCGGACGGGCGCATCGCCGGGGTGATCCCCCAGTTCGCCCAGGTGGATCCGACCGCCTACGAGGAGCTGGCGGCGATGGTGGATGCGGCCACCCCGGACCCGTAGACGGCGGTTCCCGGGTCCCGGGTCCTCGATCAAGTTGGGTAGCGCCGGCCCGCCAATCCAAGCGGCATTCGCGCGTCCACCCTCGGAAATCCGTGGCCTGCCCTCGGAAATCTGAGGGTTTCGGGGGATGAGGATGGCCCTGCGCGAGCATAAGTGGCTGTAATTTATGACGATTCAAACTTGGCACGCGCCTTGCTACACACGCGTGGCGCGAACCCTTTCCGGCCATCGTGGCCCGGTATCGTTTTCCATCGCTTGGAGAGTTCCATGAACCGACTGAAGCTTCTAGCCACGGCAACGCTGGTGGCGCTGACCCTCACGGCGTGCGACGAGGGCACGCCCCCGCCGGTGGAGCCGGATCCGCCGGCGACGCCGGTGGGCACGATCTCCGGCTCGGTGACGATCGAGGGCACGGCCGCGGCGGGCGTGACGGCGACGCTGTCGTCGGGCGCGACGACGACGACCGGATCGGGCGGCAACTTCGCCTTCTCGGGCGTGGAGGCCGGGACGTACACGGTCACGATCAGCGGTTTCCCGGAGGACGCGACGTTCGCGCAGGCGACGCAGTCGGCGACGATCGCGACGGACGGTGAGAACGTGCAGCTGACGTTCGCGGGCGAGTACGTGCGCTCCTCGGCGGTGGTCGGCGCGGTGGTCGCGGCGGACGCGGTCATGAGCGGCGGCGACGGCCAGCCGGAGACGCTGGGCGGGGTGACGGTGACGCTCGAGGGCGAGCACGCGAGCGAGACGGCGGAGACGGACGCGAACGGCGGCTTCTCCTTCCCGGGTCTGCGCGCGGGCGCGTACGTGGTGACGATCAGCGGCTTCCCGGAGGACGTGTCGTTCGAGACGTCGAGCCTCGAGGTCGAGGTCGGAGTGGGCGAGGTCGGCAACGCGGACTTCACGGGCCACTTCATCCGCACGTCGGCGGTCGAGGGCCGGGTGGCGATCGAGGGCGAGGGTCTGGCGGGCGTGACGGTGACGCTGGCGGGCGGACCGTCCGAGGAGAGCCACACGACGACGACGGACGCGGACGGCGCGTACCGGTTCGAGGAGCTGCGTCCGGGGGACTACGTGGTGTCGATCTCGGACTTCGACGCGCGCGACTACGAGTTCGCGTCGACGTCGCAGGACGTGAGCGTGGATCTGGGCGAGACGGACACGGTGTCGTTCACGGGGGTGCTGCTGCGCACGTCGGGCATCAGCGGTCGGGTGAGCGTGGACGGCATGGGCCTGGCGGACGTGGAGGTCGCGCTGTCGGGCGTGGAGGAGCGGTCGGCGACGACGGACGCGGGCGGTCAGTACGCGTTCGCGGGTCTGGCGGCGGGCGACTACGTGGTCTCGATCACGGTCGAGGGCAACGCGTACGTGTTCGAGGTGACGAGCGAGGACGTGGAGCTGGGCGACAACGTGTCGGAGATCGTGAACTTCGAGGGCGCGCACGCGACGACGTCGAGCGTGTCGGGCTTCGCGTTCCTCGACGAGTCGGCGAAGAACGACGAGTTCGACGAGGGCGAGGGCGTGCTGGCGCACGCGGGGATCCCGGTGGTGCTGGTGGGTCCGACGGTGGCGAACCGCGAGCTCGGGATGACGGACGCGGAGGGCCGGTTCTCGTTCGAGGGCCTGCGGGCCGGGAGGTACGAGCTGGCGGTGCCGGTGGACGCGGCGGTCGCGGCGGATCTGGCGGCGAACGACGTGGCGTACGGGGGCGGTCTGTCGTATCCGATCGAGCTCGGGGTGGACGAGGAGGCGTCGGTGGCGATCCCGTTCGACATCACGCACACGACGGTGAGCTTCACGGTGTCGCTGCGTCACGGCGACGACGTGGGCGAGGCGGTTCCGGGCGCGACGGTGTCGCTGTACGCGGACGCGGCGGGCGAGAGCCGGATCGGGTCCGGGGATACGGGCGATGACGGCTCGGCGGCGTCGATCCGGGTGGCGCGCGCCGGGGTGGCGAACCACACGGTGCACGCGGCGGTGTCGGCGGACGGGTACCACGTGGCGGCCGGGATGACGGAGGTGACGTGGGACGCGGGCGCGTTCGCGGTCGCGGCCGGGAACGACAACGACGTGGTGAACCTTGCCGTGAACGTGATGGTTTCGGGCGCGACGGTGGACCGCGGGGAGTACGGCGGCGGCGACGCGCTGGCGAACTGGGCGATCGGGGTCACGTCGGGCGGCGCGGCGGTGGCGGGCGCGCCGACGGCGCTGGACGCGGACGGGAGCGCGGTGTTCGAGACGACGGTCGCGGCCGACGACCTGCCGGCGAGCTTCGCGTTCGCGGTCGCGGCGGACCAGGACGACGGGCTGGACGGCGGGGAGTCCTACGAGGGCACGGCGGTCGAGCACGCGCACACCGGGCTGGCGCTGGCGCGCCGCGTGGACGCGGGCGCGATGGAGGTGCGCTACACGACCCAGAAGCTGATGGTGTACGTGCACAACGAGCTCGACCAGGTGCACGGCTACACGGGCAACCTGCTGGGCGGCGACGTGCGCGACGACGGCAAGGTGACGATCGGCATCCGTCACATCGACGGGACCGGTCGGTCGCGTCCGGTCGAGGGCGCGAAGACGAGCAGCGCGGACGGCGTGTGGACGTTCTCGAACCTGTCGGCCGATCTGAACGTGATCGTGCAGGCGACGGTGAACGCGGACGCGGGCGTCAGGCTGCTCGGGGTGGACGAGCTCGCGGCGTACACGGGCCGGGAGGTGAACGGCATCGAGGGCGGCGCGTTCGGCGCGAACGGCGGATCGAGCCACACGGTGTCGCTGTGCCCGCTGCGGGCGACGGCGCCGGCGGGCCAGGACCACGGCGAGTGCTCGACGTTCGCGTACGTGACGACGCACACCGTGAGCGGGCTGGTGTGGAAGCGGAACGTCGAGAAGGATCCGGCGAGCGACGGGTTCGTCATGAGCGACCCGGCGTTCGTGCCGGGCCTGACGGTCTCGCTGTCGCCGGTCGAGGGCAAGAACCTCGCGGACGACGGGCGGAGCGAGACGACCGAGGAGAAGGACAACGCGCAGACCGCCGACATCGACGAGACCCACGAGTTCAGCTGGAGCGGGGTCGCGGCCGGCGCCTACACGTTCCACGTTCCCGACGGATGGCGCGCGAACAAGGGCGGCAAGAACGCGGGCGACGCCGACGGCGCGATGTCGCCGGGCGGCGACCTCGACCCGCTGAAGGCGGACCTGGCGATCGACGTGACGCCGGCGACGGGCCTGGTGTACGGGCGGGTGACGGACAGCGACGGCTTCGCGGCGCCGAACGTGACCGTGGAGGCGAACGGCCGCTCGACGACGAGCGACGCGCTGGGCCGCTACATCATCGACGGCATCGGTCCGGAGTCGCGCAAGGTCGGCGACGATGACCTGACGAACAGGATCTTCGTGGAGACCAACCACTCGGGGAACGTGAGGACGCTCGACCATGCCGCCTTCAAGGCGAACACGCCGATGCTGGTGAACGTCAGTCTGTCGGGCGTGGGCCTGACGGCGTCGGTCAGCGGCACGGTCCGGGCCTCGACCACGAACGCGCCGGTCGCGGGCGTGGAGATCAGGATCGACGGCGGGGAGCCGCAGGGCGGCAAGCTGCTGACGGGCGCCGACGGCACCTACACGGCGATCTTCGAGGCCAAGGATCCCGGACAGTCGGTCTCGGTGAGCGCGTCGAAGGCCGGCATGAGCTTCGTGCCCGGCACGGTCCTCGCGCCGGCGCACCCCGGATCGGCGGCCACGGGCTTCGACTTCACCGGCTTCCCGCACGCCACCATCTCAGGAACGGTCGTGGCTCCGGCGGGCGGTCCGATGGAGGACGTGGTGGTCACGGCGACCTCGACGACCGACGGGAGCATGGCCTACAGCGACACGACGGGCGTGACGGGCACCTACTCGATCAGCGTCCCGTTCGGCGCCTACACCATGTCGGCGGCCACGGCCGACCCGGCGATCAGCTTCGACCTGCCGAGCCGGGGGACCGCCAACGTGGCTCCCGGCACGAACTTCCCCTTCCCCGAAATTCGGGCGAAGACGTTCGGCGCCACCATCGGCAGCGCGATGCGCGTTGACAGTGCCAACGCGTACATCGGCGGCCTTGTGAGGTTCTCCGCGAAGAAGGGCGACGTACCCGACGGGTACGCCGACGCGACGTACGCGGTGGAGACCAACACCGGTGCCGACGGAGCTTGGGAAGCGCCCGCCACCGATAGGGGAACCGTGACCTCCGACTCGACCGTATCCTGGAGGAACAGCGACGCGAAGTTCGACGGCGCGTTCGCGGTCCGCATCGTGGCGACGGCCGTGAATTCCACCACCAACGACACGGTGACCTCCACCTCCGATACGCTCGCCGTTGCCGCGATTGACCCGGCGGCGAGCAACGTGGCGGCGGGACGCGGCGGGAACGGAGACTCGCTCGTCGTCAGCTGGGAGGCCACGACGAGCGCCCGATCCGAATTCCGAGTTCTGGTAGCGTTCGACGGCGATGATGCCATGTACGTGGCCGCGACCCTCACAAGCAGACCGAGGTCGTGGGGGTTGGATGTCAGCGCCATGAACGCCAACACCTCATGGAACGCGGCTGAAGGGTCGGGTAGCAAGGCCAACGTCAAGGCCGAGCTGGACAAGGCGCTCAGCATCCAAGTCCAATCGAGGCAGGGCTCCACGGGCGACTGGAGCAGCTCGGAGGCGGCGACCGACACCGTCGCGGCGAAGCCATAGGTAGCCAATCACCTTCAACCCCTGGGCCGGGCGTCGGCCCGGCCCAGGGTCGCGGGACGGCGTCACCCCCCGTTCGGGACCTCCCGGGCGGGGGGTGACGCGCGTTTGGGAGGTGGCGTCGCGGGGTGAAAGGCGTCCGGGCGCGCCATCGCAAGGGTGGATGCCGTTACGGGCGTGTCATCGCGGGGGGGCGCGCACCACCCACAAGACCTCGAGGCGGGACGCGCCCGCGCCCGGGGCCGCACCAACCGCACCCGGAGCCGCGCCAGCCGCCGACGTCTCCGCGCGGGTGATCCCAAACGGCCCGTCTGGTGAACTCCGCCGTCATCTGGTGAACCCCGCGGGTCGACAATAGGTTGTCGTGGCGTTCCCGTATGCTTTGCCGGACCCGGCCGGGACGCGGCGGACACGCACCGCCCCGACCCATCCCGTCCGCGTGCGATCCCCTTCAACGGCGAGGAGGCCATGCTCCCTCTCAAGCCAGCCCCGCTCCTCTCCCCGCTCGCCCTTCTGGCGCTCCTCGCCTGCGGGGGCGAGGATCCCGTCGATCCCGAACCCGAAACGCCGCCCGACCTCACCGGGTCGTACACGCTGGAGTCGATGTCGGCCATCGTGACCGGCGGGCGGACGCTCACGCCCCCGGACGTGTCGGGCTCCTTTTCGGTGCGGCAGACCTCGGTCACGGGAGCCGAGGCCACGGGCACCACGACCATCAGCGTCACGCTCCCCGACGGATTGGGCGGGACCACCACGCTCGAGGATCAGGGCACCTACGTGAATCGCCTGGACGGGACTTGGGAGCAGTCCGGCGTCCTGTTGCAAGGCCTTGGGACCTATTCGCTCCAAGGCGACCTCCTGACCGTCGACGTCATCGAGCCCGCCATCAACGCCGCGGTCACGGTCTGGCGCCGAACGTGACGTTGGCGGGCGCTCGTCGCCAACACCGGGGGGGTTCGGGTGGCAACGCATGCGACCCGCCCTCGAGCGTGGCGGTGGGGACCGGAGGCGCGTTCGGATCCCGTCGGAGCGATGTCGCGGCCCCCACCACGACCACGCCCGAAGCGCGGCGGCGGGGACGGGTGAGCACGTCCGGTGTCCCCGGGAGTCACGCGGCAACCGGGTCCGACGTCCGGAGCGGCCGAGCGATCCGATGGCGCGGCAATGCGCGCCACGAACATGAATGCCGCGCGCCGGCGACGGTTCACGCGCGCGCGAGGACGGGCCGCGCGCGCCCAAGACGGCCGACTCGCCCCACCCTCGCGATGCTGCTGGCCTGCTGGGGCGCCACCCTGAGCGCCCACGCGGCCCACGCCCAGGCCGCGCCCACCCTTCGGGGCGTGGTGGTGGACGCCGAGGAAGGCACCCCGTTGATGGGCGCCGAGGTGCTGGTCCGGTCGACGCCGCTCGGCGCGCGGGCGGACGAGAACGGCCGCTTCGAGATCGCCGTGCCGGGCGCGGGCGCATACACGCTGTTCGTCATCGCGGACGGCTACCGGGGCGTGGATGTCGCCGTGGGCCCTGCCGCCAACGCGTCCGCGCCGTTGCGCGTCTCGCTCGAGCCGCTGCTCTTCGACGTGCCGGGCGTGACCGTCACGGCGAGCCGCGCCACCGTCCGTCCGGGCGACGCCCCCGTGAGCGTCGCCATCCTGAGCGGAGAGGAGCTGCGCCGCCGCGACGTCACCGACATACGGGAGGCCCTCCCCTTCGCCCAGGGCGTGACCTTCAACGCGGGCCAGATGGACATCCGCGGCTCCAGCGGCATCGCGCGCGGCGTGGGCAGCCGGGTGCTCATGCTCCTGGACGGCCACCGCGCGCTCACGGGCGTGGAATCGGGCATCGACTACGGCATCCTGCCGCTGCTCGACATCGACCGCATCGAGATCGTGAAGGGGCCCAACTCGACCCTGTGGGGCGCCAACGCCATGGCCGGCGTGGTCAACGTGATCACCCGCCCGCCTCTGGGGCCCCCGCGCACCGCAGTGCGCGGCTACTACGGCGTGTTCGACACCCCGGACAACCTCGCCTTCACCGACGAGCGCCTGAGCATGCGCGGCCTCCAGATCCAGCATGCGCGCCAGATCGGTGGCGCGGGGGTCACGGTGTTCGCCGGACGGGAGGGATCCGACGGGTTCCGCCAGAACGGGGGCCAGGAGCGCTGGCGGTGGCGGGCCAAGGCCGTTTTCGGGGCCGAGTCGTCCAAGCCGCTGACGGTGTTCGCCAGCGGCAAGCGCGAGGACTTGGAGGAGTTCTTCACCTGGCTGTCTCCCGCGCGCCGCCTCGAGGTCGACCCGGCCGACCTGGGCGACTGGAAGCGCAACTCCGACCTGGTCGTCGGCATGACGGCCATTCCGGTGGCCAACTCGGCGCTCAAGCTGCAGCTGCGCCCACAGGTGCGGCACGTCCGCAACCGCAACCACTTCCACGACAACCAGGACTTTCACCGCTCCACGCGCTACGGCGCCGACGTCCAAGCCTCGTTCTTTTCCGGCGCCCGACACGCGGTCACCGTGGGCGGGGAGGCCTCCCGCACCGACGTGACCTCCAACTTCCTCACCCCGACGCCCACCGTCACCGACCTCGCCGTGTTCGTTCAGGACGACATCGACTTCTCCGAGCGTCTGCGCGGCTCGGCGGGCATCCGCCTGGATTCGCACAAAGCCTCGGTGGTCGAGGGCGACGTGGCGCTCAACCCCAAGGTTGGACTGGTCTTGGACGCCACCTCAAACATGAGCCTGAGGACATCCCTGAGTCGCGGATACCGGTCGCCCAGCGTCTCCGAGCAGTTCACCCGGACCACCACCTTCGGCTTCCGCGTGGTGCCCAATCCGGAGTTGCGGGGGGAATCGGCGTGGGCCGGGGAGATGGGCGCCACCGTCGCGCCCAACGAGCGTCTCTGGTTCGACGCGGGGCTCTTCTGGAGCGAGTACTCCGGTCTGATCGAGGTGACGGGCGCGCCGGACCAACCGCTCACCTTCCAGTTCCGCAACGTCTCCGAGGCGCGGGTGCGCGGGCTCGACGCCGGGGTTCGGGTCGGGGTCGCGCCCCCGAGGCTCAACCTGCACGCGAACTACCTCTTCATCGACTCGCGCGACCTCGCCACCCACCGCCCGCTCGCCTACCGGTCGCGCCACAACCTGACCACCACCCTCTCCGGCTGGGCCGGCATGGTGGAGCTGGACGTGCGTCACCGGAGCGAGGCGGAGACCGTTCTCGCCTATCCCCTTGACGAGCGGGGCCCCATCACGCTGCTGGATCTGCGGCTCGCTCTTCGATTCATGGACATGGACGTGCGGGCGAAGGTGGAGAACCTTCTGCAGGCGGAATACGTAGACGTACAGGAGCGCAACCCGGGCGCCACCCGGAGCTTCCGCGTCACCGTGACCTCCCGCTTCTGACCGCCAGGCCGCCTTCCGGAACCAAGGACGTCCGCCGATTACGCACGCGCGACCCGTCATCCGGCGCGATGGTCCCGGCGCGATGTTGGCGGGCTGAGACCTCAATGCCGGCGGCGTCCACCGCCCACACACCGCCGCGAGGCGCCAATGACCTCCTCCGATTCCACACGCCCCGCGCGCCATGTCGGGGAGGAGACGCGCGCCGGTGGGTCGGCGTTGGTCCGCTTCCTCTATCCGGCGCCCGCCGAGCGCACGGTCGGCGGGATCATCAAGTGGTGGGAGCGGCGACGCTTCGCCTACAACGCGGTGCTCGCAGCCGGCGGCTTGGGGACGATGGTCGCGGCCCTGCTGACCCTGAACCCACCTTTGGAAGTGCTCCGGGCCATCGTGGTTCCGGGCGTGCCCTTCATGATCCTGGCCAACGTCTGCTACACGCTGGGATGGATCGTGGAGTCGCTCCTGCACAAGCTATGGGGACGGAGCCTGCTCCCCGTGGGGCCGACGCTCCTCCGGGCCGGCCTGACGCTGGGTGTGGGACTTTCCTTCGTGGTGCCGGTGATCATGCTCGCCATCGTGTTCGTGGCGCGGATCGTGACGGGCAACTTCTAGCAGTCCTTGGATTAGCGGTCCTTGGATGAATCCGCCCGAGCCCCGAGAGGGGCGGAGCGCCGGACCGGCAAGGCGCCGATTGGCCCAAGCCCGAGCGTTGCCCGCACGAACTCAAGCGCCTCCTCAACGCTCTCGGTGGCCGGAATCGAAGCCGGCGGGCCGGCGGCGCGCCCGACGTCTCCCAACAGGATGAGCGGGCGCCGGTAGCGGATCGCCAGCTCGATTTCCGAGGCCGTTCCCGCGGATCCCGGGAGGGCGACCACCACGTCGGAGGTGAGGATGTTGACGTGGTTGCGGGAGCGATCACCCGCACCGTCGCCACCGCGGGCGTCGAGATGCGTGCGGATGGCGAGCTCGACCCAGGGGTTGGGATAGCCGGGGGGCGCGTCGCGGCCGTCAGCGACGGGTGACGGTTCGGGTGACGGACCTCGAGGGACGTCGGGATGGTCCGGAGGCGGGTCCGGGCCATCGTCCAAGGGTCGCGGTTCGGGTGGTGGACGTCGCGAGGCGTCGGGATGGCCGGGAGGCGCGTCCGGGCCATCGTCCGCCGCCGGGAGCACGCCGATCACCAGCCCCGCGCGCCGAGGCACCTCGTGGAAGGCGCCCGAAACGGCCTCCATGACCCCGCGTCCACCGCCGGTGAGGAGATGTACCCCCATGCGCGCCAACGCGCGCCCCAACGGCTCGGCGAGGCGCGCGTGGCGGGTGGAGCCGGAGCCCATGACCCCCACCACGGGAATGGGGCGGACGCGGGGTTCGCGCGGGGTCGGGGCGCGCGGCTCGGGTTCGTCGCGTTCCACGGCCTACCCGTCCTCCGGGGCCGACTCGGTCCCTAGCAGTCCGTGGATGAATCCGCCCGAGCACCGAGAACGGCGTGGCGCCGGGCTGGCAAGGCGCCTTGAAGGCCCAATAGTAGAGCTATTGGGACGAAAGGCAACGCCGAGCGCAGCGGTCCAGCGCGGATGCAACGCCGCTCGAATGCCGGGGGGAGTTTGTCCACGGGCTGCTGGGCCCAACACGTTGGCCCGCCGACCATGTTGGACGGCGAGCTCGCCCACGCGGCCAGACACGCCGGCGCGGGCGAGCACGCCGCCTTCGCCACCACCTACGGGCGCGTCCTTGGCCGCGCCATCGAACACGCCTTGCGAGCGGCTTCCGTCGTTAGAAGAAGCGGATGTCGCCGCGCAGATTGAAGACGTCCGTGGAGGGTTGACCCTGGTTGCCCAAACCGCCTCCCGTCGCACCGTACTCCAAGCCAACCCTGAGCCATTGGCCGGAGTCGATCTTGAAGCCGAGGCGCTTCTTTCCGGAGGCGTCCGTGGCGATGTACGGATACCAGAGCAGATTGTCGCCGATGCCGAACCCGATCTCGGCATTGGAGCGGTTCGCGAACGGCATCGCGCCTCCCCGCACGAGACCGCTCGCGTTGCGCAGCGACCAAAGGTTGCGCACGCCACTCGCGGTGGGGCCGGCGTTGAAGCCGAGCCGCATCTGGAGGCCGCGTCCGTCGGAGCCGGGCTGGTAGATCAGGGAGCCGCCGTAGCCCCACTCCTCGTAGGATTCGTCGGCCGAGGCGATCAGCATTCTGCCGTTGAGTCGGAGCGCAAGCCCGTCGCGCGCCCAGTCCAACCCGCCGCCGACCTCGAACCCGGTCCCGGTTTCCGCGTCCCCACCGTCGCGCCGCACCCCGCCCTCGACGCTGGGACGCAGGACGCCGCCCAAGCCGGTAATCTGGCCGGAGCTCTCGAGCATCAAGCGTCCCCTGGTGGCCACGCCCGTGGCCTCGGACAGCACGCCCATCTGGTCCAAAGAGGTGCTCGTCCACAGCATGTCCGAACGCAGCGCCAGCTCGAAGGACGATCCGGTCGCGCCCGCCGCCCGCAACACCGCCCGACCACCCAAGGCCGTCATCGAGTTGTCCAAGTCGGTCTCGACCAGCGTGCCGCTCTCCGGCATCACGCCGAGCATGCCCCGTCCCCAGCCCATCGCACCCCAGAGTTGGGCCCGGTCGGCCACTTGAAGGCGCAGATACGGATGCACGCTGGTCATGCTGCTGGTCAACGTGCCCGCACCCCCACCGTAACCGCCCTCGCCGGCGCTGCGCGCGAGCGCCAGACCAACCAGCAGCCTCCGCCACTGGCGGTCGAATCCCATGGTGCCCGTGGTCACGTCGCCATTGAGGTCGAGTCCGCCCGCGTCGCCGGCGAAGTGCGTGGTCGCCACGTCGCCCCACGCAGCCCACGTTCCGGCCGAGCCTCCGCCGGCTTGGGGCGCACCACCCTCGATGTGGAACGAACTGCTCAACAAGGCGTCCCGCAGGCCGGGCAGCCTGGGCAATCCGAGCCCCAGGCTTGGCAGAAGCTCGGCGTCGCCTTCGCCGTCCTGTTGCGCCCTGCGCGCGGACGCCATCAGACCGGAGGTCGCGCCGCCCGCGAGCGAGCGAGCGGTCGACGCCAGAAGACCTCCGCCGCCTCCGGACCGCAGTCCGCCCATCAGAGCGTCCAAGCGGCTCCCGGCCACGGTCACGTGTTCCTGTCGCCGCCCCTCGGACTCGAGACGGCCGGCGATCGCCTGCGCCACATGGTCGGATGCCGTTCGTCCGAACCGCGCCAGCCACGCCTTCGGCAGCTCGGACGTCCGGACGATGGTGCCCGTCGCCACGGCGTTGTCGATCACCGCGTTTCTGGGATTCGAGAGCGTCAAGGTGAGCGTGCGTTCGCCCGTCACGTGCCGCGCCGGAAGCACCGGCACCTCGACCGTGCCCTCGCGCCCACCCGGCGCGATGGTCAGGGTGCCCGTGACCGCGGTGTAGTCCTCCCCGGCCTTCGCCGATCCGTCCGCGGTCGCGTAGTCGACCTGCACGGCGGCCTCCTGCGGCCGGTCCACCGTAACCGTGAACGCCAGCACCGCTTCCCCACCCTGCACCTGGGCGTCGGCCACCGACACTCCCGTTTCCCCTTCGGCCACCGGGATCACCAGCTCGGGCGCGGCCACCTCGTACGACCGCGGCACGCCGTCGACCTCGATGGCCGCCGAATCGAGCGTGGCCGTCAGCATCCGGTCCTCCCGGCGCTGACCGTCGAAGGCGACCGTAACCGCGAGGGTGGCCTCGGCCTGACCGGCGGCGAACGTCAGCCGATGGCGACCGAGCCCGTCGCCGCGTCCCCTCTCGGTTCCATCCACTTCGGGGAACGCGTTGTCGGTCACGCCGACCACGGCGCGCGCGGGGAACGCCAACCCTCCGCTCCGCCGCACTCCGATGGTTACCGCCTCGCCCTCCGACGCCCCCGACCCGAACAACTCCGCGGTCAGGTTCAGCGGAAGGGCGGTCGCCCTGGCCACTTCCCCGGCGCCCACGCTGTTGCGCGCGCGCACCTCGAAGGCGTAGAGCTGGTCGTTGTCCAAGCCGGTGACCGTGCGCTCGAGCGCCAACCCGGTGGAGAGCCAAGGCGTGTCGTCCGGAACGGTCGATCCCGCCGCGTACCGGGACTCGTAGGCGGTCACCGGCACGCCGCCATCACGTTCGGGCGCACCCCAAGCCAGCGTCACCTCTCCGTCGCCGGCCGTCGCCGTCAGCGACGTGGGCGGGGAGAGTGGTCCCATCGGCGTCGCGGTCGCGCGCGCCGCCTCGCCGGCGCCCGCCCGGTTGCGCGCGCGCACTTCGAAGGCGTACGGCTGCCCGTTGTCCAGCCCGGTCACCGTGCGCTCAAGCGCCAACCCGGCGGAACGCCAACGCGTGGATTCCCGCACCACCGAACCGGCCGCATATCGGTATTCGTAGCCGGTCACCGTGGCGCCCCCGTGATTCACCGGCGGACTCCACGTCAGCGCCACCTCCCCGTCGCCCGCCGTCGCCGTCAGCGAGGCGGGTGGATCCGGGGGTCCGGCCGGAACGGCCGTCGCCAACGCCGCATGTCCGGTACCCACGCGGTTGAGCGCGCGCACCTCGAAAGCGTAGCGCCGGTTGTTGGTCAGGCCGGTGATCGTGCGCTCGAGGCCCGACCCGACGGAGTTCCAAGGCCTGGTCGCCGGCACGGTCGAGCCCGTCGCATATCGATACTGGTAGCCGATCACCGGCGCGCCGCCATCGTCCTCGGGCGCGCGCCATGCCAAGGTCACCTCCCCATTGCCCGCGGTCGCCGTCAGCGACATGGGCGGGCCCGGGGGGCCCATCGGCGTGGCCAACACCCGCGCCGCTTCTCCCGACCGCACCTGGTTGCGCGCGCGCACCTCGAACACATACCTCTGGCCATTGTCGAGCCTGCCGAGGGTCAACGTCAGGGTCAACCCGACGGATCGCCATGGCGCCGTCTCGGGGACGATGGACCCGAGGGCGTACCGGTACTCGTAGGCGGTCACGGGAGAACCGCCATCGCTCCCGGGTGCCTCCCAAGTCAACGTCACCTGTTCGTCGCCGGGCGTGGCCGACAGCGAGGTGGGCGGGCTTGGCGCGTCCACGGGGGTCGCCCGAACCGAGCGCGCCGGACCCACGCCGACGCGATTGCGCGCGCGCACCTCGAAGGTGTACGGCTCGCCGTTGGTCAGTCCCGTGATCGTCCGTTCCAAGGTGAACCCGGCGTTCCTCCAAGGCGTGTCGTCGGGCACGGCGGCTCCCGCCGCGTACCGGAACTCGTAGCCCGTGACGGGAGCGCCACCATCGTCCGCGGGCGCGGTCCATGACAGCTTGACTCTCTGGTCGCCGGGCGTCGCCTTGAGGGACGCGGGCGCCCCCGGCGCGGTAACGGGTTCTTCACCGCTCTCGGGCGTGGCCGTCACCAGTCGCGGCAGGCCGGCGCCCACGCCGTTGAGCGCCCGCACCTCAAAGGCGTATTCCTGGCCGTTCTCCAGACCGGTCACCGTCCACTGAAGCTCCAGCCCCACGGACACCCAATGGGCGTCGGTGGGCACGGCGCTTCCCGCCGCGTACCGGAACTCGTAGCCCGTGACGGCGGCTCCGCCATCGCTCAGGGGCGGATTCCAGGACAGCGTGACTTCCTCGTCGCCAGGCGTCGCCATGAGGGAGTCGGGTGGGGCTGGAACGGTAGGTCCGACACCGCCTCCGCCGCCACCGCCACCTCCACCGCCTCCTCCACCACCACCGCCACCACCCGTCACCGTCACTTGGAGCTCGTCG
Organism: Longimicrobiales bacterium; assembly: GCA_965221265.1. GTDB lineage: Bacteria > Gemmatimonadota > Gemmatimonadetes > Longimicrobiales > Gaopeijiaceae > BD2-11. The sequence goes on from OZ244873.1 coordinate 3,234,209, forward strand.
TTCGCCGTGCCGCCGTTGTTGTCGTCGGCGGTTACGGTGACGGTCACCGTGCCGGCCGACACGCCCGCCACCGTCAACGTCGAACCCGACACCGCGGCGGTCGCCGTCCCCGGCGAGCTGGAAGTCGCCGTGTAGCGGAGGGCGTCGCCATCGGGGTCCGTGAACACCTCGGCGCCGCTCGCCTCCAAATCCACCGTCACCGTCGCGCCCACGCTCAACGCACGGTTCGCGATCGGGTTGGCGACCGTGGGCGCGCGATTCCCCTGCTCCGCAATCGTGATGCTGAACGAGAGGGTCGCCTCGTCGCCGTCGGTGTCGGTCGCCTTGTAGGTATACGGCGTTTCCTGCAGCGCCTCCTCCGGCGTGCCGGTGAGCGTGCGCGTGCTGGCGTCGAACGTTAGACCCGCCGGGGCGTCCGGTGTCAGCGTGTACGTAATCGTGCCGTCGCCGCCGGTCGCCTCCGGCAGCGTCAGCGGTGTGATCTCCGTATTCCGGGTGTAGTTCTGGTCGGCTACCGTCTCCGTGCCGAAGGTCGGCACACCCTCCGCCGTCACCGCAACCGTGAACGTCGTCGAGAACGTGCCGCCGTTGTCGTCGTTGGCGGTCACCGTGATCGTCGCCGTGCCCGCCGCCACACCCCTGACCGTGACCGTCGAGTTCGCCACCGACACCGTAGCGGTGGGCTCGGCGCCCGAAGTCACCGTGTAGCTCAGGTCGTCGCCGTCAACGTCCGTGAACACCTCGGCGCCGGTCGTCTCCAGCTCGACCGTGACGGTCGAGTTCACGGCCACCGTCTGATCGCCGATCGCGTTCGCCACCGTCGGCGCGTCGTTCACCGCCGTCACGTCGATGGTCATCGTGTACGACGACTCGCTGTCCGCCTCGCCGTCGCTCACCGTGAACCGGAACGTCGCGTAGGGGTCCCCGTTCTCGTTGGCCGCCGGCCTGAACGTCAGGCTGTCCGCGTCGATGGCCGACTTCGACACCACTTGGTTCGGCGCCACGTCATCTTCGCCGAACCGCAGCGATCCCGCGGTCTCCAGCCCCGTGATCTTCACGCTCGCGAGCGCGTCTCCCGCGTCCGCGTCGCTGAAGTTGAAGTCCGCCGCGTCGAACGCGTAGTCCGTGTCCTCGTTCGTCACGACCGTCGTGTCCGACGCCGTCGGCGGCGTGTTCGGCGCCGCCGTCACCGTCACCGTGAACGTGTCGGCCACCGCGCCGCCGTTGCCGTCGTCGGCGGTCACCGCCACCGACACCGTCCCCACGTCCGAAGCCTGCGGCGTGCCCGAGAAGGTCCGGGTGCCCTCGGCGAAGCTCAGCCACGACGGCAGCCTGTTGCCGTCCGACTGCGCCGCCGCGTAGCTCAGCGAGTCGCCGTCCACGTCCGCGAACGTGTTCGCCGGGAACGCGTAGCTGAACGCGCTGCCCGCCGTCGCGCTCTGGTCCGGAATCGCGTTCGCCACCGTCGGCGCGTCGTTCACCGCCGTCACGTCGATCGTCACCGTGTACGACGACTCGCTGTCCGCCTCGCCGTCGCTCACCGTGAACCGGAACGTCGCGTAGCCGGTCCCGTTCTCGTTGGCCGCCGGCCTGAACGTCAGGCTGTCCGCGTCGATGGCCGACCTCGACACCACCTGGTTCGGCGCCACGTCCAAGTCGCGGAACCGCAGCGATCCCTTGAGCGGCGGCACCGTGATCTTCACGCTCGCGAGCGCGTCTCCCGCGTCCGCGTCGCTGAAGTTGAAGTCCGCCGCGTCGAACGCGTAGTCCGTGTCCTCGTTCGTCGCGACCGTCGTGTCCGACGCCGTCGGCGGCGTGTTCGGCGCCGCCGTCACCGTCACCGTGAACGTGTCGGCCACCGCGCCGCCGTTGCCGTCGTCGGCGGTCACCGCCACCGACACCGTCCCCACGTCCGAAGCCTGCGGCGTGCCCGAGAAGGTCCGGGTGCCCGCGGCGAAGCTCAGCCACGACGGCAGCCTGTTGCCGTCCGACTGCGCCGCCGCGTAGCTCAGCGCGTCGCCGCCGTCCACGTCCGCGAACGTGTTCGCCGGGAACGCGTAGCTGAACGCGCTGCCCGCCGTCGCGCTCTGGTCCGGAATCGCGTTCGCCACCGTCGGCGCGTCGTTCACCGCCGTCACGTCGATCGTCACCGTGTACGACGACTCGCTGTCCGCCTCGCCGTCGCTCACCGTGAACCGGAACGTCGCGTAGCCGGTCCCGTTCTCGTTGGCCGCCGGCCTGAACGTCAGGCTGTCCGCGTCGATGGCCGACTTCGACACCACCTGGTTCGGCGTCACGGCCGCGTCGCGGAACCGCAGCGATCCCTTGAGCGGCGGCACCGTGATCTTCACGCTCGCGAGCGCGTCTCCCGCGTCCGCGTCGCTGAAGTTGAAGTCCGCCGCGTCGAACGCGTAGTCCGTGTCCTCGTTCGTCGCGACCGTCGTGTCCGACGCCGTCGGCGGCGTGTTCGGCGCCTCCGTCACCGTCACCGTGAACGTGTCGGCCACCGCGCCGCCGTTGCCGTCGTCGGCGGTCACCGCCACCGACACCGTCCCCACGTCCGAAGCCTGCGGCGTGCCCGAGAAGGTCCGCGAGTTCGCCGTGAAGCTCAGCCACGACGGCAGCCTGTTGCCGTCCGACTGCGCCGCCGCGTAGCTCAGCGCGTCGCCGCCGTCCACGTCCGCGAACGTGTTCGCCGGGAACGCGTAGCTGAACGCGCTGCCCGCCGTCGCGCTCTGGTCCGGAATCGCGTTCGCCACCGTCGGCGCGTCGTTCACCGCCGTCACGTCGATCGTCACCGTGTACGACGACTCGCTGTCCGCCTTGCCGTCGCTCACCGTGAACTGGAACGTCGCGTAGCCGGTTCCGTTCTCGTTGGCCGCCGGCCTGAACGTCAGGCTGTCCGCGTCGATGGCCGACTTCGACACCACCTGGTTCGGCGTCACGGCCGCGTCGCGGAACCGCAGCGATCCCATGAGCGGCGGCACCGTGATCTTCACGCTCGCGAGCGCGTCTCCCGCGTCCGCGTCGCTGAAGTTGAAGTCCGCCGCGTCGAACGCGTAGTCCGTGTCCTCGTTTGTCGCGACCGTCGTGTCCGACGCCGTCGGCGGCGTGTTCGGCGGCTCCCCAACCGCGATGTTGAACGTGAGGCTGTCCGCGTCGCCGTCCGCGTCCGTGGCCGTGTACGTGTACCCCGTCGCGGTCTGCGTCGCGGTCGGCGTGCCCGTCAGCGTGCGCGCGTTCGCGTTGAACGCCAAGCCCGCCGGCAGGTTCGGGGTCAGCGCGTACGTCACCGGGGCGTCGCCGCCGGTCGCCACCGGCAGATTCAGCGTGTCGATCACCGTGTTCAGCGTGTAGCTCTGGTGGGCGACCGTCGCCGTGCCGAAGCTCGGCACCGAGTCAAGGCTCACCGCCACCGAGGCCGTCAAGCCGGCGTAGCCGACGCCGCTCGCACTCAGGCTCACCGTCGCGGCGCCGTCGGCGGGGCTCGCCGCCATGTTCACCGTCACGGTCTGCGCCGTGGCGTAGTTCGCGGTCGTGAACGTGAGGCTCTGGCTGGACGCGTCCACCGTGACATCCGGGTCCTTGTTCGCCACCGCCACGGTCACCGTCACCTCGGCGGGCGGCTCGGCCGACAGCGCCACCGTGAAGGTGCCGCTGGCGCCCGCCTTGACCCTGAGGCTGTCCGGCGACACCACGAGGCCCGCCAACGTCACGGTCGCCTCTCGGCTTGCCGGGCCGGGGCCGCCCCCGTTCACCGCGCGCACCCTGAACGTGTACGTGGCGCCGCTCGTCAGGCCCGCCACCGTGTGGCTGTTGGTCCTGGCGTCGCTGCCGCCGATGTCCGTCCACGCGCCGTAGGTGCCGTCGCCCTGCCTGTACTGCACCTGCCAGTTGCTCGCGATCGCGATCGCGTCCCAGGACAGGTCCACCTCGTCGGCGTTCGTTCCCGCCACCGCCGCGAAGTTCGTGGGCGCGGCCAACGTCGCCGTCGAGGCCACCACCTCGATGTAGAACGTCCTCGCGTCCTCGTCCTCGGCACCCGTCTGGTCGTCCGTGTCCGACACCGTCAAGGTGTACGCCACCGAATCCGTCACCCGCACCGGCGTGCCCGTGAAGCGCGGCGCGTTCGCCTGGCCCAGCCCAACGCCCGTGTCGTCGGGGCCGTCGCCGTCGTAGACCAAGCCCGCCGGCAGCGCCTTGTCGAACACGTACTTCAGCTTGCCGTCACCCGTGTTCGACCAGAGGAACTCACTGTCCACCGTCTCGCCCACCGTGAAGGTCTGCTTCGCGATGCTGACGGTGTTGAAGAACGGCCGCTTGTTGTCCGTGGAGTCCGCGAACTCCAGCGTGACCGTGTAGGTCTCCGCGGACTCCACGCCGTTCGCGTCGATCACCTTGAAGGTGAAGGTCGTCGTGTCGCTGTCTTCGGGCGGGAAGTAGGCCAGCACCCTCGCACTTGTCGCGTTCTGAATCTCCGACACCGGGATCTTGGCGCCGACCGCCACGTCCTTCGGTTGCACCCTCGATCGGCGGGTGGCGGGCAGCGTCCTCAGGGTGCCGCTGTCCGGCAGGCTCACCACCAGCACTTCCCGGAACAGCGCGCCGGTCTCGCCCGCCGGCGTGAACGGGAACACGCTGAGCGTGCCGTCCCGCGACGCCGTCAGCCTCGTGTGCGGCTTGACCACCTCCACACCGAAGTCCGCGCTCGAAGGCGTCGTGGTCGGCGGCTCCCCAACCGCGATGTTGAACGTGAGGCTGTCCGCGTCGCCGTCCGCGTCCGTGGCCGTGTACGTGTACCCCGTCGCGGTCTGCGTCGCGGTCGGCGTGCCCGTCAGCGTGCGCGCGTTCGCGTTGAACGCCAAGCCCGCCGGCAGGTTCGGGGTCAGCGCGTACGTCACCGGGGCGTCGCCGCCGGTCGCCACCGGCAGATTCAGCGTGTCGATCACCGTGTTCAGCGTGTAGCTCTGGTGGGCGACCGTCGCCGTGCCGAAGCTCGGCACCGAGTCAAGGCTCACCGCCACCGAGGCCGTCAAGCCGGCGTAGCCGACGCCGCTCGCACTCAGGCTCACCGTCGCGGCGCCGTCGGCGGGGCTCGCCGCCATGTTCACCGTCACGGTCTGCGCCGTGGCGTAGTTCGCGGTCGTGAACGTGAGGCTCTGGCTGGACGCGTCCACCGTGACATCCGGGTCCTTGTTCGCCACCGCCACGGTCACCGTCACCTCGGCGGGCGGCTCGGCCGACAGCGCCACCGTGAAGGTGCCGCTGGCGCCCGCCTTGACCCTGAGGCTGTCCGGCGACACCACGAGGCCCGCCAACGTCACGGTCGCCTCTCGGCTTGCCGGGCCGGGGCCGCCCCCGTTCACCGCGCGCACCCTGAACGTGTACGTGGCGCCGCTCGTCAGGCCCGCCACCGTGTGGCTGTTGGTCCTGGCGTCGCTGCCGCCGATGTCCGTCCACGCGCCGTAGGTGCCGTCGCCCTGCCTGTACTGCACCTGCCAGTTGCTCGCGATCGCGATCGCGTCCCAGGACAGGTCCACCTCGTCGGCGTTCGTTCCCGCCACCGCCGCGAAGTTCGTGGGCGCGGCCAACGTCGCCGTCGAGGCCACCACCTCGATGTAGAACGTCCTCGCGTCCTCGTCCTCGGCACCCGTCTGGTCGTCCGTGTCCGACACCGTCAAGGTGTACGCCACCGAATCCGTCACCCGCACCGGCGTGCCCGTGAAGCGCGGCGCGTTCGCCTGGCCCAGCCCAACGCCCGTGTCGTCGGGGCCGTCGCCGTCGTAGACCAAGCCCGCCGGCAGCGCCTTGTCGAACACGTACTTCAGCTTGCCGTCACCCGTGTTCGACCAGAGGAACTCACTGTCCACCGTCTCGCCCACCGTGAAGGTCTGCTTCGCGATGCTGACGGTGTTGAAGAACGGCCGCTTGTTGTCCGTGGAGTCCGCGAACTCCAGCGTGACCGTGTAGGTCTCCGCGGACTCCACGCCGTTCGCGTCGATCACCTTGAAGGTGAAGGTCGTCGTGTCGCTGTCTTCGGGCGGGAAGTAGGCCAGCACCCTCGCACTTGTCGCGTTCTGAATCTCCGACACCGGGATCTTGGCGCCGACCGCCACGTCCTTCGGTTGCACCCTCGATCGGCGGGTGGCGGGCAGCGTCCTCAGGGTGCCGCTGTCCGGCAGGCTCACCACCAGCACTTCCCGGAACAGCGCGCCGGTCTCGCCCGCCGGCGTGAACGGGAACACGCTGAGCGTGCCGTCCCGCGACGCCGTCAGCCTCGTGTGCGGCTTGACCACCTCCACACCGAAGTCCGCGCTCGAAGGCGTCGTGTTGGCCGTGTTGTCCAGCACGTAGGTGTTGTCGTTCGTCCCGGTCGGCGTCGTGTTGGTCAGCGGGTTGCCCGCAGCGTCCTCGATGTCCTGACCGCTTGTGAAGGACAGCGTCACCGTGCCGGTCAGATTCGGCAGATCCCCACCGCTCGCCTTCACGTCCCAAGTGGTGCTATCCGTGCCCACCGCCGTCACCGTCACCGCGGCCGACGTGCCCGCAACGCCGAAGTCCCCGCTGGTCACGTTCACCACCGCCTTGCTGAACGCTACCCGCCAAGTCAACGAGTCGGCGTCGGTCGGCGAAGAGGCCGGATCGTGACGCGTGATGCTGGCCACTCGCGGTGCCTCCCCCGCCTTCGGCGTCGCATCAATCTCCGCCACCGCGCTGGTGCCCGCCGAGTTCCTGGCGCGGACTTGGAAGTCATACGCCACGCCGTTTTGGAGACCCGTCACGGTGTGCCTTCTCGCGTCCCCGGCCAGCGCCGTCCATGTGATCCCACTCCAGTCCTTCGTCGTCTTCTGCTTGTGACGCACGTCGATGCTGTCAACCACAGCCTTGCTTTGCAGGGTCCAAGTCAGGATCACCCGCGCGTTGCCCCCAGTCGCCTCCAATCCGCTCGGAGCCGACGGCGGGTCCAGCTTCGGCGTTTCATCCACTCTCGCCGACGGGCCGGGTCCCTCGGAGTTCCTCGCGCGGACCTCGAACACGTAGGTCGTGTCGTTCACCAGGCCCGTCACCCGGGACCGGGTCGCTGTAGCCGCCAACGTCGTCCATTCGCTCCACCCGGTATCGGGAGCGTCCTTCACCTTGTGGCGAAGCTCAACGCTCTCGATCGGCGCGTTCGTTGGGAGCGTCCAAAGCAATACCACTTCGGTGTCGCCCGGCACCGCGCTCAGATTCGTGGGCGCGTCAGGCACCGGCGGCGCCACCGGCGTCTCCGCAATGGTGGCCGCAGCGCCATCGCCGGTGCTGTTGCCCGCGCGCACCGCAAAGGTGTATTCCGTCCCGTTGGTCAGGCCTGTCGCCGTGGTGGCGGTGGCGGTGGCGGACAGGTCGGTCCAAGCGTCGGTGGCGTCGTCGAACGGCAGGCTGGCGGTGGGCTTCCAGCGCACCTGCACCTTGGTGATCTCGCTGGTGTTGGCCGGCAGCTTCCAAGTGAGACTCACCTCGGTGTTGCCGGCAACCGCGCTCAAAGTGGTCGGCGCGTCAGGCACCGACGGCCTGGGCGTCGCACTCACCGAATCCACCGCGCCACGGCCCGCGTCGTTCAGCGCGCGCACGATGAACGTGTACTCGGTGCCGTTCGTCAGGTCCGTTACCGTACGGGTGATCGCATCCCTCCCCAAGTCAACCCACTGCTCCCAGTCCCCACCCCTCTCCCGGTAGGCAACCTGCATCGTGTTGATTTCGCTGGTGTTCGTGGGCAGATCCCAGTCCAGTTTCACCTCCTTGTCGCCCGGTGTCGCGGTCAGGTTGCCGGGAGCTTCGGGAATCGCCAGCTTCGGCGTCGCCGTCACCGTCGCCGCAGCCCCCGGACCGAAGGCGTTCTCCGCACGCACCGCGAAGGTGTACAGCGTGTCGTTCGTCAGGCCCGTGGCCGTGTAGGCTTGGGCGTCCCGGGCAAGGTCCGTCCAGTCGTCGGTGTCGTCGAAGGGCAGGCTGGAGGTGGGCTTCCAGCGCACCTGCACCTTCGTCAATACGCCAGACTTGGTCGGCAGCCTCCACGTCAAGCTCACCTCGGTGTCGCCCGCCGTCGCGGTCAGGTTCGCGGGGGCGTCGGGACCCGCTCTGGGAGTCGCCGTCACCGGATCCGAGGGCTCGCCCAGAGCGCTTCCGGCCACGGCGCGGATCCGGAAGGTGTATGTCGTGTCGTTGAGCAGATTCTCGACCGTGTGGGTCGTGGTCATGGCGTTGCTGCCCTCAATGTCCTCCCAAAGCTCAATCCCGGCCTGGTAGGCGACCTGATACTTCGTGATGCTGGGGTTTCTCAGGTCGTCCCACGTCAGGGTGACTCGGGTGTCGCCGGCGTTGGCGGCGAAGTTTCTGGGCTTGGCGGGCGGCTCCGGCGCCGCCCCGATCGTAATGCTGAACTTGAGGCTGACCGCGTCGCCGTCCGTGTCCGTCGCGGTGTACGTGTACTCCGTCGCGGCCTGCGTCGCGGTCGGCGTGCCCGTCAGGGTGCGCGCGTTCGCGTCGAACGCCAGGCCCGCCGGCGCGGCCGGGGTCAGCGCGTACATCAGCGTTCCGTCGCCGCCGGTCGCCGCCGGCAACTGGAGCGTGTCGATGGCCGTGTTCTGGGTGTAGTTCTGTTGGGCGACCGTCGCCGTGCCGAAGCTCGGCACCGAGTCAACGCTCACCGCCACCGAGGCCGTCAAGCCGGCGTAGCCGCCCCCGCTCGCGCTCAGCGACACGGTCGCGGCGCCGTCCGTCGGATCCGCCGCCATGTTCACCGTCACGGTCCGCGCCGCGTAGTCCGTGGCCGTGAAATCCAGGCTGGCCGGCGACACCGTGACGTCCCTCTTGTCACTCGCCACCGCCACGGTCGCCCTGCCGGTCGGCGCGGTCGACAGCGCCACCGTAAAGGTGCCGCTGGCACCCGCCTTGACCCTGAGGCTGTCCGGCGACACCAACACACCCGGCAGCGTCACGCTCGCCGGGTTGCTCGCAGGGCCGGGGCCGCCAACGTTCACCGCGCGCACCAGGAAGGTATATTGCTTGCCGTTGGTCAGACCCGTAACCCTGTGACTCGTGGTCTGGTCGCCGCTGTTGGGAATGTCTGCCCAAGTCGTGTCGTCGGGCACGGTCGCGCCCTCACTATAGTGCACTTGGAACGTGTCAATCGGGATGTGGTTCGACGGGTTCTCCCAAGCCAGGTCAACGAAGGAATTGCCCGCCGTCGCCACCAGATTGATCGGCGCGTGCGGCGGCGATTGATCGTTGTCATCGAGCGTAAATTCCACGTCTTGTGGCGCACTCACCCAGTTTCCGGCGGCCGGCGCGCCGGAGATCAACACCTTATACTCTTCGTAGAATACATCGTCGTCCACGGGCTTGAAGGTCACCGTGTCCGTGCTCTCCGTCTCCCCCGGCGGAATGGTCAGCGTCCTGTTTTCGCCCAGCGCGACGCGGCTCGCCGGCGAGACCGACACCGTGATCGTCGTTGTGACGGCTGTTTCTTGGTGGCGCCTCGCCCTCACACTCACTATTGAATCTACATCATCCTCCCAAAGGTGGTCCGGGTCCACGAGCAGCAGCAAAGTCGGCTTCTCCAGCTGCTTCGTCACCTTGGCCGAGGCCGCACCCAACCCAAGGCCGATCTCGGCCCGGACTTGGAAGTCATACGTCCGATCCACGGTCAGCCCGGTTACCCGGTGCCCGGTCGCGCCCGCGCTGTTTCGAATCGATTCCCACGAACCGTATTCCGTTTCCGCCGACGACTTCCACCGATACGAGTAGCCCGTGATCCCGGCGTCCGAACCCTCAGCCCAATCGAGCTGTACCTCGCCGCTGTCCGCCACCAGCGCCTTGAGGCCGGTCGGCGGATCCGGCACCGCCACCGTCGCCGCGGCACCCTCGCCGGCAGTGTTGACCGCCCGCACCGCGAAGGTGTGGCCCACGCCCGTGAGGCGGGTGGCTCTGTAGGTCGTGGCCGTGGCATCGCCGATGTCGACCCAGGCGTCGGTGGCGTCGTCGAACGGAAGATTGGCGGTGGCCTTCCAGCGCACCTCCACTCTGCCGATCATGCTTGCGTTGGTGGGCAGGGTCCACGTCAGGATGGCTTGGGTGGCTTCGGCGGTGGCGCCCAGGTCCGTCGGGGCGTCGGGTATGGGCAATACTGGCGTTGCAGTCACAGTGGCAGCGTTGCCGTTGCCGCGCTCGTTCACCGCCCGAAGTTCGAACGCGTACTCGGTGCCGTTGGTCAAACCCGTGACCGTGTGGCTGGTGGTGCCAGCGCCGCTGTCGGCGATGTCCCGCCAAGTCGCGGTCTCGGGCACGGTTGATCCCTCGTCGTAGCGGACCTGGTACTTGGTGATGTTGGTGTCGGACGGGTCGCTCCACGCCAATTCAACCAGGGTGTCGCCCGCGGTCGCCTTCAGTCCGGTTGGCGCGTCGGGCACCGTGGCCGGGTTCGCGGTCCTGAAGACGATCTTCTGATGGCCAATCTCGTGCTCGATGTGGAAGTCGTTGTCGCCCAAGGTGCCGAGCAAGGTGCCACTGAACGTTGCCGTCCCGTTCGAGATGCTGTAGACGTTCCCGGTGAAATTGGCCTTGTCCAACTGCAATAGCTTGTCTTGGGTATTGAACCGGACGTGATAGTCAGAGCTGTAATTGCTCATGTCTGCCAGTTCAGTTGTGCCCTCGTACGAAGTTCGGCCAGTGGTTACGAAGTCCGGCAGCGAGGTGTAGCGATTGATCGGTATGCTGCTGGGTGGATGAATTCCCCAGATCTGCGTGTCGTCTATCCGGATGCGGGTGAAGTCGGGCGGCACGGCTTCTCCATCAAAAGTGAATGCCGTGACATCCAAGCTGCCCGAGGCAGTGATGGAGACGGTGCTTCCGTCATCGGAGAAGACGTACTCCAGCGTGCGCGACGGCGCCATGGCGATGGTGATTGTGAATGTCAGGCTGTCCGCGTCGCCGTCCGTGTCCGTCGCTATGTACGTGTAGTCCGTCGCGCCCAGCATCTCGGTCGGCGTGCCGGTCAGGGTGCGCGCGATCGAGTCGAACGCCAAGCCCGCCGGGACGGCCGGGCTCAGCGCGTAACTCACCGTGCCGTCGCCGCCCGTCGCCTCCGGCAGCTGCAGCGTGTCGATCACCGTGTACTGGGTGTAGCTCTGGTCGGCGATCGAGTCGCCGGCGGCGAAGCCGGGAACGGTGTTCAAGCTCACCGCCACCGTGTCCGTCAAGCCGGCGTAGTCGCCACCGCTCGCGGTCAGGCTCACCGTCGCGTCGCCGTCGGTCGGGTTCTGCGCCATGCTCACGGTCACGGTCTGCGCCGTGGCGTAGTTCGTGGTCGTGAAGCTCAGGCTGGCAGGCGACACCGTGACGTCCGTGTCATCACTCGCCACGTTCACCGTCACGTCGGCGCTCGGCGCGGCAGCCAGCGCTACGGTGAACGCTTCGCTCGCGCCCGCCTTGATGGTGAGGCTGTCCGGCGACACCGCCAGCCCCGGCAGCGGCAGTACAGGGTTGCCGGTGGTTGAGTATACATATTCGCTATAGGGATATTCGAAATTGGGAAAGGTTCTGTGGCCCGACTCATTTTCACTTACGCACCGCGCGCTATAGGCCCTCACGCGAACATCGTAATCCACGGGGTCCAGCGCGACGCCGACCTCCTTTTCCGGATCAAGCCCCCCCTCTCCGTCCTGCTTGATCACGAATCGCTCTTGGCCGGACGGGCCGTAATTCTTGTATAGTAGGAAGTTGCCTTGTCGGGCGCTGTTTTCCGGATAGTCTAGTGGGTTACGTGGATCTTCCCATCTGTTCTGCGACTTCTTCTTGTATTGGAGTTGAAACATAGACTGTTGCGACAAATGGTTGTTGCCGAGCACGCAAATCCCGCCCGTGTCGTCCAGCCAGCTCCACGCCACCGTAAGCTCCGCAACCCCGGGCGTGAGGCTCGTGATCGTCGGCTCGGGTGGACTAATCTCCCGTTCCACAATGACAGTGAACTGCACCGTAGCCGTGCCGCCGTTGCCGTCGTCCGCCGTCACCGTGACGCTCACGGTGTCCGCCGTGTCCGCCACCACCGCCTTGCCCGTCACGTTCACCAAGTCCTGTACGTTGTCCACGGTCACCGTCGCGGTCGACGTGCTGCTCGATTCCGCCGAATACGTAAGCGAATCGCCATCGTCGTCCGCGAATACCGACGAGATGTCCACCCTCCCCTGCTTCGTGATGCCCACCCGCAGATAGCGAATGGAGTCGACCAGCACCCTCGGTGGCCTATTCGGCGTGGCCGTCACCTGGGCCGAGGCGGGGCCCGCCCCGCCGATGTTCCACGCCCGGATTTCGAACGCGTACTCGGTGCCGTTGGTCAAGCCCATCACGGTGTGGTCGATGGTCGTGGCGCCGCTGTTCGGGATATCGGTCCAAGTGTCGTTGACGTCGTCGAAGGGCAGGCTGTCGGTGGGCGCCCAGCGCACCTGGTACCTGGTGATGCCGGCGTCCTGAGGGTTGGTCCAAGTCAGCGTGGCTTCGGTGTGGCCCGCCATCGCCTCCAAGCCCGTCGGCGCGGCGGGCGGCGGCGGCGCCGGCGTTGCCGTGGTGGTGGCCGCGAGGCCGTTGCCGGCCGCGTTGACGGCGCGCACCGCGAAGGTGTAGCCCGTGCCGTTGGTCAGACCGGTCGCCGTCTGGGTGGTGGCCGTGCCGGCCAAGTCGGTCCACGCGTCGCTGGCGTCGAAGGGCAGACTCGCGGTGGCCTTCCAGCGCACCTGCACCTTGTCGATCACGCTGGCGTTGGTGGGCAGGGTCCAAATCAGGGTCGCCTGGGTGTCGCCAGCCGTTGCGGTCAGATCGGTGGGCGCGGCGGGCGTAGCCAGCTTGGGCGTCCCGGCCACCGCGTACGTGGGCTCACTTTCGCCCGCCGCGTTCCTCGCGCGAATCTGAAACTCATACGTCACGTCGTTTTGCAGACCCGTCACGGTGTGCGATGTCGTGTCCCCGTCAAGCGCCGTCCATGTGATCCCACTCCAGTCTTTCGTCTCCTTCGTCTTGTGACGCACGTCGATGCTGTCAATCGTGGTCTTGTCCGGCGGGTCCCACGTCAGGGTTACCCGCTCATCGCCCTCCGTGGCAACAAACAAGCCCGTCGGGGTCGAAGGCTCCCGCAACTCCGGCGTGGCCACCCTGGTCGCCTCCGGGCCCGCCACGTCCGCGGTGTTCACCGCGCGCACCTGGAACTCGTACGCCGTTCCGTTCGTCAGGTCCGTCACCGTGCGGCGGGTCTGGTTCGACGCCAAGGACTCCCACTCGTCCACCCACGCCATCGTCGTATCCCTGTGGCGCAGCTCGACCCGCTTGATCTCCGTGTTCTTCGGCAGCGTCCAGAGCAGCGTCACCTCGGTGTCGCCCGCAATCGCCTGCAGGTTCGTCGGGGCGTCCGGAACCGCGGCCGTGGGCGTCGCGGTGGCAGTGTCCGCATCGCCGGCGCCCGCCATGTTCGCCGCGCGCACCGCGAAGGTGTAGCCGGTGCCGTTGGTCAGGTCCTCCGCCGTATACGTCGTGACAGTGCCGCCAAGGTCTGTCCAAGTGTCGCTGGCGTCGTTGAAGGGCAGGTTGGCGCTGGGCTTCCAGCGCACCTGCACGACGCTAACCTCGCTGGCATTGGTCGGCAGCGTCCAGATCAGATCCACCTCGCCGTCCCCGGACGTCGCGCTCAGGATGGTCGGGGCGTCCGGAACCGCCAGCTGCGGCCTCTTGGGCACCGTCGCCGCCGCGCCCGGACCGGTGGCGTTCACGGCGCGCACCGCGAAGGTGTAAAGGGTACGATTGGTCAGGCCCGTCACCGTGTGCGTCGTGGCCGCGGCGTCGAGGTCGGTCCAGGCATCGGTGGCGTCGAACGGCAGATCGGCGTTGGGCTTCCAGCGCACCTGCACGTTGTCGATCACGCTGGCGTTGGTCGGCAGATTCCAAGTCAGCGTGATCTCGGTATCGCCCGCGCTCGCCTGCAGGTTCGTCGGGGCGTCCGGAACCGGCAGCGCGGGCGTCGCCGTCCGCTCGTCCGAGGCCGGGCCAGCGGCGGTGCCGGCCACCGCCCGGATCTGGAACGTGTATGCCGTGCCGTTGGTCAGGCCTTCGACCGTGTGGCGCTTGGTCGTGGCGGTGCTGCCGTTGATGTTCCTCCACGTCGAGTCCGGCGGAATGGATGTTCCCGCCGCGTAGCGCAACTGGTAGCCGGTGATGGAGGCGTCCCCGGGGTTGGCCCAAGTCAGCTCAACCCGCGTGTCGCCGGCGCTGGCGGCGAAGGTCGCGGGCTTGGCGGGCGCATCGTCCACATCGTTCACCGTCACCGTGTAAGTGCTGGAGGTGGTCGTGTTCCCGTTTTCGTCCGTCGCCGTCAACGTGTACTCGTAGGCGTTGTTCCCATCACCGTCGGTCGGGCCTTCATAGTCCGGCGCGGGCAGCGTCACCGTGACGGCGGTCGCGCTCGCGCCGGTCAGCGTGAAGTCGTCCCCGTCGGTCCCGCCCAGCGACCACGTCACGTCGCCCAGCGCGCCCGTCAGGCCGGCCGTGTCGGTAAAGTCCGAGTTCTCGTCCACGCTGCCGTCATCCAGACCGGTCAGGGTCAGCGTGGAGGACTCGTTGACGTTGGTGACGGTGATGGACACCTCAACGCTGGCCTCGTTGCCGTCGTCATCAATGGCCTCCAAGGCGTACTCGTAGACGTTGTTCGTGTCGTCATCCGTCGGCGACTCGTAGTCCAAGAGCTGACTGAGCCGCACGGTCACCCCGGTGTTGTCGGGACTATCCAGCGTGAACAGTCCCCTGTCGGCGCCACGCAGAGACCATGCAACAGTGCCCACCGGCGTGCCGCTCAGCGTCGCCGCGCCGTTGTAGACCATATTCTCCGCCAGTGCGGAGTCGGCCACGCCGCCGATCACCAGTGTGGTCCGCACGCGGATGTTGAACGACAGCGTCGCCAGGTCGCCGTCCCCGTCGGTGGCGGTGTAGGTGTACGCCGTCGCCGGCTGGGGCGCGGTCGGCGTGCCGGTGAGCGTGCGCGCGACGGCGTCGAAGGTCAGACCCGCCGGGGCGCCCGGAGTCAGGGCGTAGGTCACCGTGCCGTTTCCGCCCGTCGCCGCGGGCAACGTCAGGGTCGCGATCGCGCTGTCCTGCGTGTACGTCTGGTCATCAATCGTCGATGTAAAGCTGGGCGCGTCGTCCACCTCGACCGCGATGCTGAACGTGAGGCTGACCTCGTCGCCGTCCTGGTCCGTCGCCTTGTAGGTGTAGTCCGTCGCCGTTTGCGTGCCCGAAGGCGTTCCGGTGAGCGTGCGCGCGACGGCGTCGAAGGCCAGACCCGCCGGCGCGCCCGGAGTCAGGGCGTAGGTCACCGTGCCGTTTCCGCCCGTCGCCTCGGGCAGCGTCAGGGTATCGATCACCGAGCCCTGAATGTAGGACTGGTCGGCGACCGTCTCCGTGCCGAAGCTCGGCATACCGTCCGCCACCACCGTGATGCTGAAGGTGAGGCTGACCTCATCGCCGTCTTGGTCGGTCGCCTTGTAGGTGTAGTCCGTCGCCGACTGCGTGCCCGCGGGCGTGCCGGTGAGCGTGCGCGCGACGGAGTCGAAGGCCAGACCCGCCGGCGCGCCCGGAGTCAGGGCGTAGGTCACCGTGCCGTTTCCGCCCGTCACCTCGGGCAGCGTCAGGGTATCGATCACCGAGCCCTGAATGTAGGACTGGTGGGCGACCGTCTCCGTGCCGAAGCTCGGCATATCGTCCGCCGCCACCGTGATGCTGAAGGTGAGGCTGTCCGCGTCGCCGTCCTGGTCGGTCGCCTTGTAGGTGAACGCCGTCGCCGGCTGCGTGCCCGTCGGCGTGCCGGTGAGCGTGCGCGCGACGGCGTCGAAGGTCAGACCCGAGGGGATGGCCGGAGTCAACGTGTACGCAACCGTGCCGTTTCCGCCGATCGCCGCCGGCAGCGTCAGGGTATCAATCGCCGAACCCTGGATGTAGGACTGCTGGGCGACCGTCTCCGTGCCGAAGGTAGGCACAGCTGGCAGGACGGGGGTGGTGGTGGATGCTTCGACGGGGTCGCCGTTGGGCTCGCCGCCAAAGTTGCCTTCGAGACACGGGTGGCTGTAGGACTGAACGCGAACCTGGTAATCGACGGGGTCCAGCGCGACCCCAACCTGGCTGGGAGCGCCGCTCCCGGTGGCTCCCTCCCCGATGACGAACATGTCGAGGCTGGCCAAATTGTGTTGTATGCCGAACAGCTCGAAGCCACCATGATCGGCGGTGTTGGCCTGTTCGAGATAGAAGTCTTGCCAGCCCACGGTCGGCTTCCTGTACTGGATTGCCCAAGCCGATGCGTTGCCGGTGAGGCCACAGATTCCGCCCGTGTCGTCCACCCAGTTCCAGGACACCGTGAGCTCCGCAACCCCGACAGCGAGGCTCAGGTTCGTCGGCGAAGCTGGTTTGAGCTCGCTCTCGACGGTGACATCGAACGCGTCCGAAACGGTACCGCCGTTGCCGTCGTCCGCCGTCACCGTGATGGTCGCCGGTACGGTTCCCGCCGCCACGCCCGTCACCGTAACCGTTTTGAAGGTGTTGTCCACCGTCACCGTCGCCCTTGACGCGTCGCTCGTGGTGGCCGTGTGGGCTAGCGCGTCGCCATCCGCGTCCATGAACACGAGCGACAGGTCAATGGTCACCGGCACGCCAATGGCCGCCCTCAGGTCGCCGATGGGGCTGGCAACCGTCGGCGGGCTATTCGGCGCCGCCGTTGCGGTCCGCGCATCGACGTTCGCGTCGGCGAACACGCCGGACACGTCGACATCCGCCGTCGACCCCGCGTCCGCCGCGGGCGAGGCCGACACGGCCGGAGCCTGCGCCAGCAACGCGATCCCAAGCCAGAAAACACGTGTCATCGTCATGTCAAACCCCGAACGGTTGGACGCCGGTAACGGGTTCGTGGACCGAGGAACTACGGCCGAAACATTTGTTGGCGTATACATAACGCCTATGATGCCGTCAACGGACCGATTTGTCCATAGCCTCGCCCTTTGTTGTCGTTTCGCACAAAGGCCTTAGGGCGACGGCGCGGGTGTTCCCGCGTGGCTGGACCGGCTACCTCATCAGGATGAACCGGCGATGGAGCGGCTGGACGGGACGCGCGTTCATGGGATACAGCGCCGCGAACGCGTCGACCTGTGCCTGGGAGACGGCAATGGACTCGGTCATCACGACCCAGCTGACCACCTCGGAGCAGGGCGGCGTGGTCAGGGAGCCGGCGTAGCGGAAGTAGCCCCGCCCGCCGGGCAGGAAGGCGTTCGGATCGATCCCGGCAAGCGGAGTGGGCGCTTCGCCCGCGGCCGGTATGGCATCCCAAATGGCTTGGATGGCCGCATGGGCCTCGCCCGCGTCCATGAAGACGCCCACGACCGCGAGGTCGCCCTCCTCGGCCTGGTGGACGAAGTGCACCTCCATTGCGCGCAGCCCACCCTCGACGGTGTGCTCGCTGGGCAGGTGGAAGTGGAACTGCAGGAGCGCGAACCGTCTGCCTTCGAGGATGATGGAGCTGCCGGCCGCCATGTCGACCTGAATGGTGTGCCCGTTGTCCACCACTTCGCCGTCGGTGGGTCGCCACTGGATCTCGAGCCCGCCGCCGCCGGCTGGAATCGCGCCCGTCAGGTCGATGGGCGACTGCTGCACACCGGTGTCGCAGACGGCGAAGGACGCGTCGAGCCCACCCCAACGGTCGGGACCGGTGTCGCCTTCGTAGCTCCAACCCACGGCGCCTCCCTCGGCGCCCTCCGCGGACTCAGATTCCATTTGCTCCTCCGCGCCCGCTTGGTTTGAGGCGTCCGCCTGGCAACCCAACATGGCGCCAACGAGGCAGAACGCCGCAACACCGATGGTGCGCCTTCCCAAGAATGAACGTCGATGCTTCATGGTTGCCTCCAAGCCTGGGACCGGCGCGGCCAACCCGTCCACCGCTCCGATCCGGGCATCGGGGATATGTCGGTCAACGACGAGAATGGCACCGCCTCGCGGGTCTCGCAACCGTGGGATGAGGTGGATGACCGGAGGCTCCGTGGCCCGCGATCCCCGCCTTCGGGGACGATGGGCAACGCGGAGCGTGGCGGTCCAGCGGGGATGCAACGCCCCTCGAATGGGGGGGAGTTGGTCCATGGACCGCCAAACGACGAATGCGGCGGCCATGGCGCCCGGCGCCCGCGTTGGGCCGGCCCGGAGCCCGGACGGCGCCTTCATCCAGGTCGGCCGGGTCGCCCGTTGGCTCCGGAGGCGTATCTTGCGGGGTGGAACGCGGAGGACATCCCCAAGCCCACTTGGCCGCCCATGAACCCGACCTCGGCAAACCACCCGGAACCCGCGGGGCAAACCGGGCGCGACGCCGAGCCCACCGATGCCTCGATGGGTACGCGCGGCCTCACGCGCGGCGGCGGGCGCGGACACGCCGAGGTGGCGGGTGACGCGCGGGAACGGGGTGGAGGGGGCGGACGCGGCGGACTTCGCGGGGACGGGCGCGGGGACGGCGCGGCGGCCGCGGGCGCGGGGCGCGGCTACGGCCTCCACGCGGCGGCGGCGGTGGTGGTCGCCAACATGATCGGCACGGGCGTGTTCACCAGCCTGGGATTCCAGCTGGATACCATCCGGTCGACCTTCCCGCTCCTCCTGCTCTGGGTGGTGGGGGGCATGGCCGCCTTCTGCGGCGCGGTCGCCTACGCGGAGCTGGGCGCGGCGCTCCGCAGGTCGGGCGGCGAGTACACCTTTCTGGGACGGGTCTACCATCCGGCCGCGGGCTTCGTGTCCGGGTGGATTTCGGCCACGGTCGGGTTCGCCGCGCCCACCGCGCTGGCCGCGATCACCTTCGGCGCCTACCTGGCCGGGGTCTTTCCGGCGCTTTCGCCCACCTGGCTGGCCGCCGGCCTGGTCGCGGCGGCGGCCTGGGCGCACTCGGCCACCTACGGCGCCTCGTCGCTCTTCCAGCGCGGCTTCACCACCGCCAAGGTGCTCCTGATCGTGGTGCTCTGCGCCGCCGCGCCGGCCTTGGTCGACACGCCCCAGCCGGTCGCCCTCCTCCCCGCCCCCGGGGATGGCGCGCTGGTTTTCGGCGGCGCCTTCGCGGTGTCGCTCATCTACGTGTCGTACGCCTACACCGGCTGGAACGCCGCCACCTACCTGACCGGGGAGCTCAGGGACCCGGGCCGCACGCTCCCGGTCGTGCTCGGGGGCGGCACGCTGCTGGTCATGGTGCTCTACATTGCCCTCAACTTCACCTTCCTGCGCGCGGCGCCCATGGCCGAGCTGGAGGGGCGGCTGGAGGTGGGGCTCGTCGCCGCGACGCACATCCTGGGGCCGCTGGGCGCCGACGTCATGGGCGTGGGCCTGGCGCTCCTGCTGGTGTCGACGGTGAGCGCCATGGTGATGGCCGGCCCCCGGGTGCTGCACGTGATCGGCGAGGACCACCCGGCCTTCCGGCTCCTGGCCAAGCGGACCCCGTCCGGCATCCCCAGGGCCGCGATTCTCACCCAGGCCGGCCTCTCCCTCCTCTTCATCCTCAGCGCGTCGTTCGAGGCCATCCTCGTGTTCTCGGGGTTCACGCTGGGGCTGAACAGCCTGCTCGCGGTGGCGGGGGTCTTCGTGCTGCGGGTGCGCGAGCCCAACCTCGAGCGCCCCTATCGCGCATGGGGATACCCGGTCACCCCGGTGGTCTACCTGGCGCTCACCTCGTGGACGTTGGCGTACATCCTGATCGACCGCCCCGCGCAGGGGCTCGCGGGGCTCGCACTGATCGCGGGAGGGTTGCTGTTCTACCGGGTGGCCGGTCGCGGGAGGGCGTAGCGGCGGGCGAGCTCGAACACCGCCGCCGGATCGCGCGCGTTTGGTTCGCGCTCCAACAGCCGGGCCAGCACGCCGGTCACGTTGGCCACCGCGAAGCTGATCCCGCCCAGGTTGCGCGCCGGAGGGACGCCGGGGATGGGCCGGGGGAAGCCGGAGGCGAGAAACGCCGGGCCGCCCCGGTCACCGGCCGCCACCCGCACCGAATGGCGCGGGCAGCTCCAGTCCAGCCGCACGCCGACGACGCCGGGGATGGACCCCGGGAGCCAACGCGCGCCGTCGCTCTCCCGGGCCGAGACGACCAGGCCGCCGCGCTCGCCCGCCCGGGCGACGGCCTCGCGCAATGGACCCTCGTGGGCGGGGTTGGTGGTGCCCAGGCTGAGGTTCACCAGCCGCGCCCCGTGCGCGGCCGCCCAATCGATGGCCCGCACCAGCGTGCCGCAACGGGTGACCAGGCGGTCGCCGAACACCTTCACGGCGAACAGCTCGGTTCCGGGCGCCTTCTCCCGGATGGCCGCCGCCACGGCCGTTCCGTGGCCCAGTCGGTCGACGTGGTCGCCGGTTTCCGATCCGTCCGGTTCGATGGCCACCCCGCCCGCCACCCCACGCACATGCGGATGCTTCGCGTGGATGCCGCTGTCGATCACCGCGACGCGCACGCCGTCGCCTCGAAGCGCGTCCAGCGGGGTGGCGTCGAGCCGCAGCTCGAGGCGCGCCCACTCCCCGGGTGCCCATTCCTCCACGTCCATTCCTCCATCGGCCATGGGGTCTGACGATACGGCGTCGACGTACCCGCCGCCACGCGCGCAGGGGGGCAGGACCACCACGCGAAGGAGGCAATACGCCACCCCCCGCCCGGGAGATCCCGAACGGGGGGTGCGTCGTTACGTCGACCCTCCGGCCCGGCCGATGGTGGGGCGGCCGGGCCGAGGGGGTTGAAGGGTTGGGGCTAGCCGCCCGCGGCCGGGACCACGTTCCCCTCCACGCGCTTCCATGGGTTGGCGTCGCTCGGGTCGCCCTGCACCCACTCGATGCCGACCTTGAGCTCCTTATTGATTTCATTCCTAGAGAAAATCTTACCGCTGCCGTCAACAGCGTACCATTCAGTGTTGAGGGAGGGGGTATGAAAATCAATCACTCTCCAACCTTTGTTTATCTCGTAAGGCGCGGGAAACGGTACGTACCACTTGCCGTCACTTAGCTGGTACACGTCCCGGTACTGCGTCCTGGAGTTGGAAGTGGCCTCCCAACGGGTCTCAAGAAACGAGCCGGCGCGCTGGCCTTCGACACTGGTGGGCTCCGGATCGACCGCCGGGACGGTGTCGGGGGCCGATGGCACCACAATGTCGTCGTCCGCCGAGCTGGCATCGTCGCCGGGATGGGTGGCCACGACCCGGACCAGGAATGCGCCATCGTACGCGGCGGTATTCGGAATCGCAATCGAACTGTCGCTGGCCTGGAGCGTGGTATCCGCCCAGGCGGCATCGCCCACCTTGGTCTGGACCGTGTAGGTGTAGCCGTCAACCTCGTCGGCGGTCCACGTCACCTTGACGCGGTTCGTGTACACGGTGGCGATGCCATTAGAGCCTTGGTCCCATCTTCTCGTCAGCCGCGTGCCCAATACACTCCTAGCCGCCGCGTTGGAGGCCGTGATGTGGCCGAAGGTCGCGCTCTGGCCGGGAGCGACGTTCACGCTTCGGCCGGTTGGCGGGTAGGTGAAGCCGTAGCCCGGCGCCGTCGCCGAGATGGTGTAGGCGCCGAACGGGACGCTGAGCGTGTAGGTGCCCGTCACGCCCGTCGTGGCGCTGTCGGCCACGCTCCCGTCGGTCGTCGAGGTAGCGGTGACCGTCACGCCCTTCTGCGGACCGCCCGCCGCCGCCACGACCGTTCCGGAGATGGTGGCGTGCGGGAAGCCGGTGAAGTCGAAGCCCGTGGCCGCCGATCCGGCGTGCGCCGGCGCGCGCACCGTGCCGGGCACGAAGCTCATGCCGGCCTTCGACGCGCTCACCGAGACCGACTGTCCGGGATCCTTGGCCTCGAAGATCGCCGTGTAGGCGCCGTCGGCGCCCGTCAGCAGCTTGCCGCCCTGCGGCTCCCCGCCGTCGATCCTGATCTCCACGCCCGCGACCGGCGCGTTCGTGGTCGAGGCCCGGACCGTGCCGCTGACCGACGCCGTCAGGCCCACGCCCGACAGACTGACGTTCACCAGCATCGGCGTGTTCGCCTTGAAGGCGGCATGGTCGAGCGTCCTCACGTTCCCCGAGTGGTTGGTCTCCACGAAGATCCTGTTCGTCAGGTCCTCGTCGCCGACCTTGCGCGACTCCGGACCGATGCCGTCGATGATGTAGCGGCCCAGCGCGTCGCTCGTCGTCGAGCGGCCGTTCGCCTCCACGGTCACGTTCGGCGCCGCGAAGCCGTCGCTGTCCGTCACCCGCCCGTACACCAGACCCGTCGCCGGCGTCACGTCGATCGCCAGGTCCGCCTTCAGCGGGTCGAGGTCGCCGCCCGGCGACGTCGCGCCGTCGGCGTCGCCCGCGTTCTTGCCGCCCTTGTTCGCGCGCCATCCGTCGGGAACGTGGAACGTGTAGGCGCCGGCCGCGACCCCGCTCCAGCTGAACTCGTGCGTCTCGTCGATGTCGGCGGTCTGCGCGTTGTCCTTCTCCTCGGTCGTCTCGCTCCGCCCGTCGTCCGCGAGGTTCTTGCCCTCGACCGGCGACAGCGAGACCGTCAGGCCCGGCACGAACGCCGGGTCGCTCATGACGAACCCGTCGCTCGCCGGATCCTTCTCGACGTTCCGCTTCCACACCAGCCCGCTCACGGTGTGCGTCGTCACGTACGCGAACGTCGAGCACTCGCCGTGGTCCTGGCCCGCCGGCGCCGTCGCCCGCAGCGGGCACAGCGACACCGTGTGGCTCGATCCGCCGTTCGCGCCGAACGCGCCGCCCTCGATGCCGTTCACCTCCCGGCCCGTGTACGCCGCGAGCTCGTCCACCCCGAGCAGCCTGACGCCCGCGCCCTCGTTCACCGTCGCCTGCACGATCACGTTCAGCTCGGCCGACAGGTTCGAGAACGTCCACACGCCGTCCGCGCTGCTCGTCTTCGCGCCCTCGACCGGACGCGACCGACCGGTCCCGTCGATGTGGCGGATGCCGATCGTCACCTTGCCGTCGTCGCGCACGTCGCCGCCCAGCAGGTTGCCCGTGTAGCCGTGCACCTGGTCGAGCTCGTTGTGCACGTACACCATCAGCTTCTGGGTCGTGTAGCGCACCTCCATCGCGCCCGCGTCCACGCGGCGCGCCAGCGCCAGCCCGGTGTGCGCGTGCTCGACCGCCGTGCCCTCGTAGGACTCCCCGCCGTCCAGCCCGTCGTCCTGGTCCGCCGCGACCGCGAACGCGAAGCTCGCCGGCAGGTCGTCGGCCGCGACCGTCGTCTCGAACACCGCGCTCCCGTCCGCGTCCAGCGCCGTCGGCGCGCCCTCCACCGCCTCCTCGCCCGACGTGACGCCGATCGCCCAGTCCGCCAGCGCGTCGCCGCCGCCGTACTCGCCGCGGTCCACCGTCGCGCCCGACACCATCACGTTCACGTTCAGGTTCACCACGTCGTTTGCGTTCCCGCCCGCGACCGTGAACGCGCCCGCGTCCCACGTCACCTCCGTCATCCCGGCCGCCACGTGGTAGCCGTCCGCCGACACCGCCGCGTGCACCGTGTGGTCCGCCACTCCCTCGCGCGCCACCCGGATCGACGCCGCCGAGCCGTCCTCGCCCGTATCCCCGGACCCGACCCGGCTCTCGCCCGCCGCGTCCGCGTACACCGTCACCGTCGCGCCCGGCACCGCCTCGCCCACGTCGTCGCCGTGACGCAGCGACACCGTGAAGCTCACCGTCGTGTGCGTGATGTCGAACGGAATCGCCACCGACGCCTCCTCGTCCACCCCGAGCGCGATCGGGTACGACAGACCGCCCCCGTACGCCACGTCGTTCGCCGCCAGATCCGCCGCGACCGCCGCGTCCACCGGCACCGCCAGCTCGTACGTACCGGCCCGCAGGCCCTCGAACGAGAACCGGCCCTCCGCGTCCGTCATCCCGAGCTCGCGGTTCGCCACCGTCGGACCCACCAGCACCACCGGGATCCCCGCGTGCGCCAGCACGCCCTCGCCCTCGTCGAACTCGTCGTTCTTCGCCGACTCGTCGAGGAACGCGAAGCCCGACACGCTCGACGTCGTCGCGTGCGCGCCCTCGAAGTTCACGATCTCCGACACGTTGTCGCCCAGCTCCACGTCCTCGCTCGTCACCTCGAACACGTACGCGTTGCCCTCGACCGTGATCGAGACCACGTAGTCGCCCGCCGCCAGACCCGCGAACGCGTACTGACCGCCCGCGTCCGTCGTCGCCGACCGCTCCTCGACGCCCGACAGCGCGACCTCCACGTCCGCCAGACCCGTGCCCTCCACGCTCACGCGACCGCTGATGCCCGACGTGCGCAGCAGCACCCCCGTGAACGACACCGTGTCCGTCTCGCCCAGATCCACGCTCACGTCCTGCGACGTCGACGCGAACTCGTAGTCGCGCGCGTCGAAGTCCGAGATCGACACCACGTAGTCGCCCGGGCGCAGCTCCTCGAACCGGTACGCGCCGTCCGCGTCCGTCGTCGTCGTGTGGCTCTCCTCGGACGGTCCGCCCGCCAGCGTCACCGTCACGCCCGCCAGACCCTCGCCCTCGATCACCACCCGGCCCTCGACCGCCGACGTGCGGATGAAGTGGCCCGTGAAGTCCGCGTTGCCGACCTCGCCCACTCCGACCTCGACCTCGAGGCTCGACGTCTCGAACGACACGTCCTCCGGGAAGCCGCTGATCGTCACCACGTACGCGCCCGCGCGCAGACCCGGGAAGGAGAAGCCGCCGTTCGCGTCCGTCTCCGCCGTCTCGCTCGCGTGCTCGCCCTCGAGCGTCACCGTCACCCCGCCCAGCGTCTCCGGCTGGCCGTCGCCGCCGCTCATGACCGCGTCCGCCGCGACCACCGCGCCGACCACCGCCGAGGAGCGCACGTACTCGCCCGCGAACGTCAGCTGAACGTTCTCACCGTCCGTCGCGATCGTCGCCGACTGCGTCGCCTGCGCGAACGTCGCGTCCTCCGGGAAACCGCTGATCGTCACCGTGTACGTCCCGGCCTCCACGCCCGAGAAGGCGAAGTTGCCGCCCGATCCGGTCGTCGTCGTCGCGCCCGACGACAGCGTCGCCGTCACGCCCGCCGCGGCCGTGCCCTCGATCGTCACCGATCCGGAGATCGTGCCCACCGGCGTCGGCGGCGGATCCGGCTCCACCGGCGGGGACGTGCCCTCGTCGCACGCCGTGAGGGTCAGCGCCACCAGCGTCGCCGTGGCCAGAAGCTTCAGTCGGTTCATGGAACTCTCCAAGTGATGGAAAACGATACCGGGTCACGATGGCCGGAAAGGGTGCTCGGGCGGCAAGTTAGCAAGGCGCGTGCCGGATGGCAAATCGTCATGCGTCCCAAATAGTTACGGTCCGACGCCACACCCACTCCCCCCCCCAAATCCTCGGGTTTCCGTGAGGTGACCACGGATTTCCGAGGGCGGCGGGGTGGCGCGACGGGCGAAGCCGGCTCCCCGTCACTCCACCCTACCCCCCATCCTCCCCGAACAACCGGGCGAACGCCCCACCCCGCTCCGACAAGACGGCGGCCGCCCCCTCCTCCACGATGCGACCCCGCTCCAGCACCACCACCCGGTCGGCCCGCCGGGCGAGCGCCCGCCGATGGGACACCAAAACGGTCGTGCGACCCCGCATCAGCGCTCGGTAGCCCTCCATGAGCGCGCGCTCCGAGGCCGGGTCGAGCGACGCGGTGGGTTCGTCGAGCACCAGCACCCGCGGGTCGGCCAGGAAGGCGCGCGCGACCGCGACCCGCTGGCGCTGCCCGGCCGACAGCTCCCTCCCCCGCTCCCCCACCCGGGTGGCCAACCCGTCGGGAAGGGTCGCCAGGAGGGCGTCCAACCCCACGGCGCGCGCGGCCGCGTCCACCTCCGCGTCGGACGCCGCCGGCCGTCCGTAGCGGATGTTGTCGGCGATGGTGGCGTGGAACAGGAACGGCTCCTGCTCCACCGGCACCACGGCCGCGCGCACGTCCTCGAGCCGCAGCGCGCGCAGGTCCCGGCCCCCCAGCAAAATGCGCCCGGAGTCGGGGTCGAGCTGGCGCGAGAGCAGGTCCACGATGGTCGACTTTCCGCTCCCGCTGGCACCCACGACCGCCACCACCTCCCCCTCCCCCACCGCCAGGTCGACCCCGTCGAGCACCGGATCGCCGCGCCCGAACGAGAAGCTCACGCCCTCCAGGCGCACCTCCGCGGCGAGCCCCGCCGCGCGCTGGGGCCGCTCCGGGTCCCGCACCTCGACCGGGGCGGACAGAATCACGTGCACCCGCCCGAGCGACACCCGCGCGGTGGCGACGCTCGCGTACAGCCCCATCAGCCCCTGAATGGGTCCGAGCAGACGCATCTGGTAGGCCATGAAGGCCACGAACGTCCCCAAAGTGATGGTCTCCTCGATCACCCTCCCGCCCCCGTACAGGAATACGACCGCCACCCCGCCCGCCAGAATCAGCCCGGGCAGCCCCCCCGCGAGGTAGGTCAGCAGGCGCATCGACATCAACGTCTCGACGAAGGCGTCGTTCCTCGCGCGGAAGCGCCGCCGCTCCCGGCGCTGCGCGTTGAGGGCGACGGTGAGCTTGAGGCCGAGCAGGGTCTCGATCAAAAAGCTGCCGATGCGCGCGCTCCGCTCCCGCAGCTCTCCGGTGACATGCTCCAGGCGCCTCCGGTACCGCACCAGGGCCCACAGGCAGGGCGGCAGGATCGCCAGGCTCACCAGAAACAGGCGCGCGTCCAGCCAGACCAGCATGGCCACCGTGCCCAGCAGGTAGGCGCCGTTCATCAGCCACGCCAGCAGGCTCTCCGAGACCACGCGCTGGATCTCCCCGATGTCGTTGTTGATGCGCGACATGATGTCGCCCACCGGCGTGCGCGCGTGGAAGCGGGGCGAGAGCCGCTGCAGGTGCCGGTAGACCGCGAGGCGCATGTCGAAGAGGATGGCCGCGGAGGTGCGCGTGTAGCGCATCCCCGAGAGGACGTTCAGGCCGAAGGAGAGGACGGTGATCGCCGCGAAGAGCGCCACGATGCGGGTGAGGGTGCCGGTGTCCCGCCCCAGCAGGGCGGTGTCCATGAGGTCCTTGGAGAGATAGGGGATGAAGAGCGAGAGGGCCGTGCTGGCCAGGCTCAGCGCCAGCACCAGGATCAGCCCCCTCGCGTACGGACGGACGAAGCCGAGGGCCCAGCGGATCTCGTCGTCCACCAGTCGTCGGACGAAGCGCCTCATGGGTCTCGCGGACGACGGGTCGGTCCACGAGCCAACGGGCGCCGAAGGCCGCGAGGGCTCGCCACCCGGCGGCGGGATGGCGGGGTCGAGTCCGGGGCGCGACCCGTTACGGCGCGCCGGCGCCCGCGGCCGCGTCGCCGGGCACCAGGATGAAGCGCGTCATGTCGGCGTCCAGCCACACCGTGCGCAGCGGCTCCAGGGTCTCGGCGTCGTACACGTCGATGGTGTTGCCGGCATTGTAGATGTAGAGCAGCTCGCCGTTCGAGCTGGGCTGAAGCGCCATGCGCGGACGTCCGGGGAACTCGACGCGGCGCTCCACCCGGCGCCCCTCCACGTCGAAGGTCCAGAACTCGTAGAGCCCGATCTCGGAGCGGAGCCCGTACGCCTTTCGTCCGCCCGGCGCCAGCTGGAAGCTCACCGGCTCGCTGGGCCCGAGGGTGTGGAAGTCGACCTCCTGGGCCGCGAGGTCCACGCGCGCGACCCCCATCATCCGCCGTCCCTGCACGGGATCGGTCATGCGGAAGAGGTTGGTGAAGATGCCGCGCTCCTCGAAGGGGCTGGGCTGGAAGCTCAGGTTGACGCGCCCGAGTCCCTCCTCGAGCGGGCGCGACAGCTCCCAGCGGTCCACCTCGGTGAATCCGTCGGTCTCGACCGCGATGATGTCGCCGCCGAAGAAGTAGAGCAGCTCGCCGTCGGGCGAGAACATCATGTTCACGCCTTGGCGCTGCTCGTCGAAGGGGAGGGCGATGGTGTCGGTGACCTCGTGCGTGGCCAAGTCCACGCGAAGCAGCTCGAAGTCGCTCACCTCGAAGCGGTCCAGCAGCTTGGCGTAGCTGCGCACGGCGAGCAGGATGTACTCCTCGCCCGGATCCACGGCCATGGTGCGGATGCGCACCTTGGTGTTGCCCGCGCTGAGGGTGAAGGCGTCCACCGAGCGCCCCTCCGCGAGGTCGACCACCTCGATGTGCTCCATCGCGGCGTCGCGGATGTAGAGGGTTCGGTTGTCCGGGGCGAGCTCGAAGCGGTTGGGGATGCCGGTGGTGGTGGGGATGCGCCGGGTGACCTCCAGGGTCGCCTCGTCGATGACGTAGACGGAGTTGTTGTACGCCCCCATGTAGATGGTGCCGTCGCCGCCGGACCGCACCTCCTGGGAGGTCGCGGGGGCCGGGAGGAGCGCGATCAGGGAAGCGGCGGCGAGGAGCCAACGCGGCGTTCGGGGCGCGGCCCAAGGGGTCCGAGGCCTTGGTGCGGGGGCCGCGTGGCGTCGCCCGTGGCCCGGCGGGCGTGACCTCGGTGCGCCCAGCAAGCATGACATTTTGTCAGATGAGTCTGCCATTTTGTCAGATATGTCTGCCATTTTGTCAGGTTTTCGTTTATGAAGGGAGGCGTTGGGACTGGCAGGCCGTGGCTGAATCCGCCCGAGCACCGAAAGCGGCGCGGCGCCGGGCTGGCAATCCGCCTTGAAGCCTACGGGAAGATCATCTCCAGCTTGCGCCAGTCGTTCTGCGCCGCCGCGCACTTGCCGGTCCAGTCGGGGCTGTGGTTCAGCTGGTCGGGGACGTGGGCGGGCCAGAAGCACGCCAAGTGGCAGTCGAAGAGGTCGCGCTCGACCGGCTGGCAGAGCCCGGCCGTGCCGCCGGCCTCGTCCACCTCCCAGCCGGGCGCGAAGACCAGCGAGCACCCCAGCGGGATGTGCGGGATCTCCGGGACCTCGGGCAGGCGTCCGCCAAGCGCCACCACGTCCTCGGCGTGCTCGTCGGCGCCGGTCTCCTCCGTGGCGGAGGCGGGGGGCATGGGCTCCGCCATGCGCTCGGCGGGGGGCATCGACCCCTGGTTCTCCAAGTAGGCCACCATCCGGTCCGCCTTGCGGTTGATCGATTTCAAGTGCCCCACGTCGTCCCTCCTCGTTTACTCGTTGGGACCCGGCCTAGGCGTCGAAGCGCGCCAGAAACGCCGGGTTGCGCTCCGAGATGGCTCCGTAGACCCGCAGACAGGTGTCGGTCCAGCTCCGAACCCACTCGCAGAAGTGGAGGTTCGGGGTGCCCGTGGTGCCGTACCGGGTGTGGGCCTCGTGATAGCATCCGCCGGCGCAGATGGGACGGGCCCAGCAGGTGTGGCAGTCGGTCTTGCTGTTGATGTGATGCCGCTTCAGAAAGTCGTACTGCCGGTCGACGTCCACGCCCTCGGACACCGAACCGATCTTGTGCTCGTCGGACCCGGCGAAGCGGTGGCAGAGCGCCACGTCTCCGTCGGTGGCCACCCCCATGAGCCCCAGCCCGGCGCCGCACGGGTAGGCCTTGCTCACGCCCTTGTGGATCTCCTCCAGGGTGTCCTTCACGTTCGAGAAACCGTGGTGGCGATCGGCGCAGGCCGCCTCCAGGAAGTCGTGGGCGAGCTCCTCGAACTGGCCCAGCATGTGGTCGTAGCCGGCGTCGGAGATGGAGAAGTCGCGGCACGACGAGCTGGTGACCGGGGCGAAACCCACCTCCCAGAAGCCGATCTCCTCGGTCAGGTGCCGAAAGATGCGCTTCACGTCCAGGTTCTTGCTGGTGAGGGTGACGCGCGCGCCGATGGGCCGGGTGCGGTGCCGCGCGAGCAGGTCCTTGATTTTGGGCAGGATGACGTCGTAGCTGCCCATGCCGTTGGAGAACACGCGCAGCCCGTCCTGCACCTCGCGCGGGCCGTCCATGGAGACGGTCACGCCCACCCGGTTCTCGGCGAGCCAGTCCACGATCTCGGGCTTGAGCAGGGTGGCGTTGGTGGTGAGGCTGAAGTCCACCTCCTTGCCAACCTCCCACGCCCGTTTGCGGGCGTAGGCGGCGGTGCTCTTCAGGAGCTTGAAGTTGAGGAGGGTCTCGCCGCCGAAGAAGGTGAGGTGCGCCAAGCGGTTGGAGCCCGCCTGCTCGAACATGAAGTCGACGCTCTCGCGCGCCGTCTCCAAGTCCATGTAGCGCGGCTTCGAGTTGGCCTCGACGATTCGGTCGTCGCCGTACTCGTAGCAGTAGGTGCAGGCCAGATTGCACTTGCTGGTGACGTTGAGGACCATGGTGGTGAGCGGAAAGCCCTTGGGCGGCAGCAGGTCCGCGGGGGGCGGGGCCGGCTTGCCCACGATGCCGAGGGCGCGCACCCCCAGGAGCTCCTCGATGCGCTCGGCCACGCCGCTGGCCGGGAACTGGTCGGCCAGCAGTCCGACCACCTCCGCGGGGGTGCGGTTGGCGGTGCGAAGCGCTTCGATGATGGCGAGCGAGGGCGCGTCAAGGCGGAAGATGGCCGCGCTCGGCACCAAGTAGAGGAAGGTGGCCCCGTCCGCCTCGAAGGAGTGGAACTCCCCCAGGGTGAGGAGGTCGGGGGACGGGGCGGCGCCGGAGCCGTTCGCGGGCGCGACGTCCGCCGTGGTGGCGGGCGTCGGCGTGTGGGGCGCGGCCGCGTGGTCGGGCCTGGCCGCTTCGGGGGTCGCGGACGGGTTGGCGGTCGTGGTTGCGCTCATGGGCCTCCTCCCCCGCCGGGGTTGGGTCCCGGGGGGCGGGCGTCGGCGCCGACCGGGTTGGCTTGCGGCACCATCCCGGCGCCCGCGCCGACATCGGCGCCCGGATCGAATCGGATGTAGAGCGGGACGGTGACCACCAGGTGGGCGCGCGCCCGCAACGGCCGCTCGCCGTCGTCGCCCCGGTCCAGGGTGGCGACCACCCAAACGTCGCCGACGTTGTTGCGGTTGCGGTCGCGGTCGGCGTTGGGGCCGTCGGCGGCGGGCGTGAACAACCCGGTCTGGTCGATTTCGCCGACGTAGTCCACGTCGTTGTCGTCGAAGGTGGCCGCGTACTCCTCCAGACTCCACCGCACGCCGACCGGACCGAGCTCCAGGTCGTCGTCCGAGCTGGGGCGACCGTCCGGACCGTCGTCGAAGGCCACCACCTCGAACTGCTGCAATCCCTTGGGGAAGACGACGCCGCCCAAGCGCGCCATGCCGGTGCGCGGGAGCACCTGGATGCGGTCGACGCCGTCGTGCACCACCACGGCCTGCGGGAGGCTCGCGTCGCCCACGAAGACGTCGCGGCCACCCGGGCGCGCGTCCGGAGCCACGGTCACCCGCAGCGCGAGCTCCCCGGGAGCGGCGCTCACGACGCCGTTCACGGTGAGGCCCGGGCCCAGATCCACGTCCTCCGGGGCGACGCCGTCGAAGCCGGCGCCGAAGACGCGCAGCTCGCGCTCGCCACCCCCCAGCCGGAGGGCCCGGGGATGCACCCCGGTCACCACCGGCGCGCCGGTCGCGCGTTCCAGGCGCACATCCATCCCCACCTCGTCGTAGTCGCCCCGGAACCAGCGACCGAAGATCTCGTTGACGCCGCGCTCCACGAACATGACCTCCCGCGTCCGCTGGTCGGCGTTCGCCGGCGCCGAGCTCCCCCGCCATTGATAGCCGGTGTACACCAGGCCGCGCCCGGTGCGGGTCACGGTCTCGCCGGTGGCCGGGAAGGTGTAGGTGGCGCGGGTGGCGAAGGCGTCTCCGCCGGCGGCGGTCATGGTCACCGTGCCGTACGCCGCGCCGCGCCCGGGCTGGTGGCCGGACAGGGTCCAGGTGCCCTCCAGTCGGGGCGGGCGCTGGGTCGCCGACCACGCCGCCCACTCGGGGGTGTGGAGCGGAAAGACCTCGGAGAGGTGGTCGACGGCGCGCTCCATGGGGTGTCGGGCGTCGGGCGGCTCGCCGTTGGGGCCGGGCTCGGTGGGCGGGGGTCCCATGCGCAGGAACGACTGGAAGTCGGAGAGCGGGTAGTAGCCGCGGTGGGTCGCCATCAGCAGCTCCCACTCCTCGCGCGTGCGCCGCTGGGTGATCACGCGCCCCATCGAATGGCACTGGATGCAGGTGAACTCGACGTCGGTGTCGGCCAGGTAGCGGTGGTCGATCATCCTCCGCTCCACCTCGAAGAGGCCGGGACGCAGCTCCTCGGGCGCGAGCCCCTGATGGTCCGAGAGGTACTTGACGATCTCGCGCGCCTCCTCCGGGGTGACCGCGACGTTGTTGAGCGAGATCATGCGCCGCAGCGACGCCTGCCAGCCCTCCGGGGTCTTGCGCTCGAACGAGAGCCGCGACATGCGGCCGCGCTCGTCGGCCAAGTGACACGCCCCGCAGCGTACCCGGATGGTTTCGTGCTCGATGGGAAACCCCTCGTCGCCGTCCTGGGCGCCGGCCCCGGGGGCGAGAAGGGCGCCGACGCCGAGGAGCGCCCCCGTCAGGAGGCCGGTTCGGGTCGAGCGGGGGGGGTGAGCCATGCGGGGACCCGTGCGTTGGTGGACACGTTCGAGTGCCGGGGCGTTCCGGCGCGTGGAATTGATATAGCCCATGCGGGACCCGGAGACAAACCGGGAGGGCCGGACCACGAACGGATCGGGGCCGCCTCCGCCTCGGACGGGTTGCATGGGTGGTGGGTTGAGGTCATGGTGTTCTCGTGCCCCGTCGCCGTCGCCCAAACCGGAAGTTCACGCCATGCCACGCCTTACAGTCAGCTTGACGAACCGTCCGCACCGCGCCTTGAGGGAAGCTTCGGCGCGGCAGGGGCGCCCAATGGGAGCGATCATCGAAGAGAGGCCCGAGCTCGGAGGCATTCTTCCCTCCGGGTCGGCGCGCGAACTTGTTGCCCGTGCCCGTTCCAACACCGGTTTGAGCGATGAGGAAGCGATGACCATCGCCGTGCGCGAATCCAAGCGATATCGCGCGGGGAGGGACGCGTGAAGTTCGATGTCGAAGGGCACTTGGGTGCCATGGAACGCTCGGTGTCGGTGCGGGACCGCGAGGGAGAGCCCGCCCGCGCGGTCATCCTCTCGCGCGCCTACGCCACATCCCTGGAGGACCTGTGGGAGGCCGCGACCGACGGGGCGCGCATACCGCGATGGTTTCTGCCGGTCAGCGGCGCGCTCGAGCCCGGCGGCCACTTCCAGCTCGAGGGCAACGCCGGCGGGGCGATCACGGCGTGCGCGCGGCGGCGGCGCCTCGCGCTCACGTGGGAGTTCGGTGGCGACGTGAGCTGGGTGGAGGCGGGCTTCTCGCGGGATGGGACCGACCAGGCGCGTCTGGTCGTGACGCACACGCAGCGGCTTTCGGACCATTGGACCCAGTACGGACCGGGAGCGGTCGGCGTGGGCTGGGAGCTGGCGCTCCTGGGTTTGGCGTTCCACATCGCGCGGCCCGACGCGCCCAAGCCGGAGGAGGTCGCCTTCGTCACCTCGCCGGACGGGAAGGCGTTCGTTCGGGGCAGCGGCGAAGGGTGGGCGCGGGCGGCGGTCGAGGCGGGCACGGACCCGGATGCGGCACGGGCCGCGGCGCGGCGCACCATCGCGTTCTACACGGGGGAGGAGGTCGGGTAGGGTTGACCCGGGACCCGGGCTTGGGGTTTGCGGCGACGGTCGGTGCGCGAGCGTTCGACCGGGCGTGCGCGGACGGATCGCGCCAACGACGCCGTCAAGGCACTTTTCGCGGGGTTCGGCGCGGGCGTGCGCGGGCGGATGGACGAGCTTGAAGCGGCTTCCCCCGCGGGGCAGTAGGCGGACGGCCCGGGGAGGGGCGCGCGTCAGCCCTCCAAACGCAACCCGTCGACTTCATACCAGTCGAGCGCCCGCGGGCTGCGGAACTCGCCGGGACCCGAACCCTCGCGCCCGAAGACGCTCACCACCGCGCCTCCCCGATCTGCGCATCGGATCCGGGAGTTGTAGGAGTCGACGACGCACGCGACATCCTTGGTCACCAGCGCGACATCCGTGTTCGCGCTGAGGGGCGCTTCGGACGACGCGACCAACTCCAGCCCGGCGAGTTGTGGTGGGTCGGCTTCGGGGCGGCATCCCGTGGTGATGGCGACCGCCAGGAAGGCGGTCGCGGCGGCCATGCGGCATCCGGACGGGACAGTCACGCATCCTCCAAAGGAAGCAGGTTCACGAGCATCCCCTTGCCGAGGAGGACGGAGAGCGCGCCCAGGAAGTCCGGCAGGGTGACGGTCGCGACGCGGTCCAGGTAGGCTTGGTAGAGGTCGGGCACCTGGTCGTGCTCGGCCACCAAGTCGACCAGGGGCGGGAGATCCACGTCGCGCAGGAAGCGCACGCCGTCGGGCAACGCGGGCGAGGCGAGGTGCTCGTCCAGCACGATGCGCCGCCCGCGCACGGCGGGCCGCCGGAGGTGGCGAAGGCCGGGCGCCGGACGAAGGCGGATGGCGGGCGCGGCGCGCAGCTCGTCGAAGGCGCGCAGGACGTCGGGGTCACGGCGGAGCGCCGCGACATCGAGCTCGGTGGGGACGGGGACGCGCACCTCCTCGGCGGGGTCGGAAGCGGGTGGCCGGGGTGGCGGGACTCCGGGCGGCGGCGGTTCCGAGGCGGACGCACGCTGGGTGGGGGGATCGGGGGCGGGGCCGGGGGGACTCGCGACCGGCGGAGTGGACGACGCGGCCTCGGAGGGGTCTCCGGTCGCGCCGGCCCGGGCGCTCCAGAAGCCGTGACCGTGCGCCGAGGCCGCCTCGCGGTAGTATCGGGCGGTGCGACGCCGATGGGCGAGCCAGGTCGCCCGCTCGCGGCCGTCGAAGAACTCCAGCGCGACCTCGCTCAGGTGGGGGGTCGCGATGCAGGTGTGGACGGCGACCGCCGCGAGCCACGCGGAGGCGAGCGCCTTCTTGACCCCGGCCGAGGCGAGCGGATCGATGAAGCTGGCCGCGTCGCCAACCAGCAGGACGCCGTCTCCGGCGAAGCGGCGGGCGGTGTACTGGGAGGCGGTGTGCCCGCCGATGCCGCCGACCAAGCGGGCGCCGGACACCAGACGGCGGGCCTCCCGGGTCTTGGCGAGCTCCGCCAGGTAGAGGCGACGGCGGCCCCGTCCCTTGAGGAGGCGCGTTCGGCGCGGATCGACCATGAGGGTCAGGTGGCGGCGCGCGTCCGACACCGGCATCGACCACGCCCAGCCGTCCCGGTAGCTCTCCACCAAGGTGTAGGGTTCGGCGGGCGGCGCCCCGCGCTCCGCGCGCCACACGCCGGCGAGGGCGACGGTCGCGTTGGAGCGGTCGTGGACGCGCAGGTCCGGGGTGGCCATCACCCCCGTGCGGCCCGAGCAGTCCAGGACGAAGCGAGCGCGCAGGACCCCGGTGCGGCCATGGGCGTCGTGGTACTCGACGCGCGCCGGCCGTTCCCCCTCACCTTGGCCGCCGGGTCGCGCCCGCACCACCCGACGCACCGTGGCATCGCGCCGCACGTCGGCCCCCGCCTCGTCCGCGCAGTCCAGCAGCAACGCGTCGAAGGCGTCGCGCACCACGTGATGACCCACCGTCCCGGGCGCGAAGTCCGCCCGCCGGAGCGGGGCGTCGCCCCATCGGACGAGATTGCCGCGGGCGGGAAAGAAGCCGGCGGCGTCGACCCGGCGGGCCACCTCCAGCAGGGTGAGGAGCTTGCGCGCGCTGGGCGGAACGGACTCGGCGAGGGCGGGGTGGCCGGTTGGGGGCCGGGTGAGGAGCGCGACCGCGTGCCCCCAGAGGGCGAGCAGTCGGGCGGCGGCCGAGCCGGCGGGACCGCCTCCGATGACGACGGCGTCGAGGACGCGGTCCGGCCGCGAGCCGGCCCGCGGCCGGTCGGGTTGAGGCCGCGACCGCGCGGGCGCGTGCGCCGGCGACCCTCCCGCCCGGCCGGGCGTCCCACCGCCCAAGGGAGCCTCCCCGGTCGGGGCTCGTCTTCGGTCCAGCGCCTACGACACCGGTCGCCGGGGCGGCTCCACCCTCACCGACCAGAGCCCGGAGTTGGTGTCAGAGAAGAAGACGTGGCCCTTGAAGGGCATCGCGCTCCAGACCATGGTCGAGTTGGGCACCCAGCCGTTCACGTCGGTGGACTTGTGCACGGCGATCTCGCGGCCCTGCGTGTAGAGGTTGCCCATGAGCTCGCCGGAGACGTCGACCACGCGCAGCCCGCCCTCGTAATACGCCTGATAGAGGATGTCGTCCTCCACCCAGATGTTGTGGGTGCCGTACTCGGAGACCTCGTAGCGGGCGACCATCTCCGGGTTGTCGGGATCCGTGAAGTCGATGACCTGGATGTAGCCCTGGGTCGCGAGCGGCACGCCGCCCATCCCCGTCTCCGGGTCGAAGGGAACCTGGTACGACCCGCCTCCGCGCGGTCCCGCGTTGGCGAGCCCGCTCCGCTGCATGTTCTCGTCGCCGACGAAGACGTAGAAGCGGTCGGTGGACTGCGACCGGTAGGGGAAGACGGCGTGCGTGGTGCCGGTGGGCACCGGCAGCTCGGAGATGAGCACCGGGTTCTCGGGCGTGCCGCCCCAGCGGCCGTTGCCCACGTCGACGGCCACCATGCCCTTCTCCCACTCCGCCGAGTAGGCGATCCCGTCGTGGACCCAGACGTCGTGCAGGCGGCTGTCGGGATGGTTGTATTCGCCCACCACGCGCGGGTTGCGGATGTCGGCGACGTCGATGATCACGTACTTGTCGCCGGCGGACAGCACGTAGGCGTAGTCGTTGTCCGGAAAGGCGTTGTGGACGCCGCCGGTGAGCCCCTCGACGACTTCCGAGGCGACGACCGGGTGCGCCGGGTCGGCCAGATCGAGAAACACCACCCCGTTGCGCCGGCTGGATGCGCCCTCCCGGGTGAGGGTGGCGTAGCGCGCGTCCGGCGAGACCTTCACGTCGTTGACGGAACGCGCGTCGACCCGCAGCGAGTCGGTCTTGAAGATGTTGCCCGGGTCGGTGACGTCCCAGGCGTAGGCGTACCCGTCCGACATCTTGGCGCCCGTCAGCGCGTAGTCGCGCCCGTCCAGCCCCTCGAACACCCAGAAGTCGGTGGTGCGCACGGTGGCGGTGCTCCCCTTCCCCACCACCGTCATTTCGCGCACGGCGTCGCGGGGGACGGCGCGCAGGGTCGCGCGCGCCGCCAGCGGGCCGGCGTTGGCCATGATGGTGTAGACCCCCGGCACGTCCGCGACGAAGCGGCCGCGCGAGATCTGGCCGGGCGCGCTGGGCGCCACGTGCTCCGCGTCGGGCACGCCCGTGTGGGTCCAGGTGACCGGGACGTCCGCCACCACCCCGCCGGACGCGTCGCGCGCCACCGCGGCCAGCCGCTGCACGTCGCCCGTGCGCACGTCGTCGGCCAAGCCGGCGATCTCGAGGGTGGTCGCCGGGAAGGGGGCCACCTGGTGGGCGGCCGCGCCCATCACCCCGTCCACCTCGGCGCGAATGGTGACGGCGCCGGTGCCGGTCGCGGTGACGTACCCGAAGCGGTCGACCGTGGCCACGGACGGATCGGAGCTGGACCACGACACGACCGGGCCGGGCCGCACCGATCCGTCCGCCTGGTGGACGGTGGCGGCGTGGCGGAGGGTGGTGCCCTGGTAGAGGCGTCCCGGTGCGGCCGTCACCTCCACCGAGGCGACTTCGGGCGACAGCACGGTGAGCGGCACGCGCAGGGTGGGGGGCGCGCCCTCGTGGTCGGGCGGCGTCGACAGGGTCGCCACGATCTCGTACTCGCCGGCCGCCCGACCCCGCACCGTGCCCGCCCGCACGGTCGCGCCCGCGCGCGGCGCCACCGTGCGCACCTGCGCGTCGGCCACCACGCGGCCCTGGGCGTCCAGGGCGCGCACCTCGAACGGTACCTCCTCGCCCGTCACGACCACGACGGACGCCGGTGTCGCCTCCAGCCGCACCACCCGTTCGGCGCCCGCCTGGGCGCGCGCGGGCACGGAAACAAGGAGGGAGACCACCAAGGTGGTCGCGAACGCCGCCAGGACGGTCAGCCGTCGCATCGCGCACTCCAGCTCGGGGAAGAAGGGGCTGGCAGGCCGCGGGCAAACTCTCCCCGGCATTCGAGCGGCGCGGCATCCGCGCTGGTTCGCCGCGCTCGGCGTTGCCTCTCGACCCAATGGCTGTGCCAATCGGCCTTCAAGGCGCCTTGCCGGCCCGGCGCCTCGCCGCTCTCGATGCTCGGGCGGATTCATCCACGGCCCGCCAGACGACGATACCCGCAAAGCGACGGGACCGCCAGAATCCACGGAGGCGGGGCCCCACCTCCCACGGCGTTGTTGGAGACCCCCTCGGGGGGCGCCCCGACGTCTCGGTGCGCCCTCGCCCCGCCATCAGCCGGTCCGAAAGGAGACTCGCCGGGTTGAGGGAAGACCTCCGCCCCCTCCGTCAGCCCGGCATCCCCAGTCCGAAGCGGAGCGCCTCCTCGATGGACGGGTGCAGGAACTCGTAGCCCGTCTGCTCGGCCATTCGGGGCACCGCCCGCTGCCCGCTCAGCAGCACCGTGCGCCCCATCTCGCCGAAGAGGGCCTCGACCGCCAACGACGGCACCGGCAGGAGGGTGGGACGCCCGAGCACGCGGCCCAGCGCGCTGGTGAAGGCGGCGTTGGTGACCGGAAGGGGCGCCGTGACGTTGATGGGTCCGCGCACCGCGGGCGTGGCGATCGCGTGCAGAATGAGCCCGAGCGTGTCGTCCAAGCCGATCCAGGGCATGTACTGGCGCCCGTCGCCCAGCCGACCTCCGGCTCCGGCCCGGAAGGCGGGCAACATCAGCTGGAGCGCGCCACCATCGGGCGACAACGCCACCCCTTGCCGCAGGTGCACGACCCGGATTCCGGCCCGGCGCGCGGGCGCGGCGGCCAGCTCCCACGACTTGCACACCTCCGCCAGGAATCCCCGTCCCGCCGGGCTCTCTTCGGTGAGGATTTCGTCGGCTTGGTTGCCGTAGTATCCGACCGCCGAAGCGCACACCAGCACGCGGGGAGGCGGCGAGAGACGGGCGGCGGCGGCGGCCACGCACTCGGTGCCATCGCGCCGCGATCTCAGGATCTCCTGCTTCTTGACCGGGCTCCAGCGTCCGCCGATCAACGGCTCGCCCGCCAGGTGCACGATCGCGTCCACGCCTTGAAGGGCCGCGCCGTCGACCTCCTTGCGGCGCGGGTCCCAGAAAACGGTGTCTCCGCCGGCTCCCGCCCTCGAACGCACCAGGCGCACGACCCGGTGCCCACCGGTGGTCAGCAGGTGCCGGAGGTTGCGCCCCAGATAGCCGGAGCTTCCGCTGATGGCGACGGTGAGCGGCCGCTGGTGACGATAGCGCGCTTGCAGGGCGAGGTCGTTGGCCAGGCGTTCGTGGCGGAAGGCGAAGCCGCGCGCCAGGATCCGCTCGACGCGGTCGACCAGGAACGGCATGTTGAAGCCCAGCGGGAGCCGCCAGTCGATTTCGTCCTCGACCAGGCATCCGCCCTTTCCGGTCGGCGAGAAGCGATGCTCGTGCCTCCAGGTATCGAAGGGTCCGCGAACCTGTTCGTCCCGGAAGAGCACACCCTCCTCGCACGCGGTGTGTCGCACCGTCCACGACATCCTCAACGGACCCGGACCCGTCCGCACGGTCACCGTGCCTCCGTCTGCGATGCCTCCCTCGCGCGCCACCACGCGCACGTTCTCCCACGGAGGCAGCAGCCGCTCGAGCGCGCCGGGACGCATGTGCCAGGCGAAGACCTCCTCCGGCGGGTGCGGAAGGCGACGGGTGCGCTTGAAGAGAGGCATGGACGGCGTACGACCTCAGTCGCTCGCGGGTTCCGCCGCGCTTCGGATCGCGGCCACCCCCGCCGCCACCCCCCGCGGATGCCCGTAGATGGCGGAGCCGGCGACCAGCACGTCCGCGCCCGCGCGGGCGACCCCCGCGGCCGTGGTGGCGTCGACCCCCCCGTCGACCTCGAGCGCGGTCTCCCCGGTTCCCAAGGCATCGAGCAGCTCGCGGGCCCGGGCGAGCGTCGCGAGCGCGGAGGGGATGAAGGCCTGCCCGCCGAACCCGGGGTTCACGGACATCACCAACAGCAGATCGATGTCGGCGAGGATGGGGGCCGCCGCTTCCACCGGGGTGGCCGGGTTGAGCGCCACTCCGGGACGCACCCCCGCGCCACGGATGCGCTGGATGGTGCGGTGGAGGTGCGGACACGCCTCCTGGTGCACCGTGAGGTAGTCCGCGCCGGCGTCGGCGAACGCCTGGACGTAGCGGTCGGGCGCCTCGATCATGAGGTGCACGTCCACGGGCAGCCGGGTGGCGCGGCGCACGGCCTCCGTGATCGCCGGACCGATGGTGATGTTGGGAACGAAGTGGCCGTCCATGACATCGACGTGGATCCAGTCGACGCCGGCCTCCTCGGCCTCCGCCACCTGCTCGGCCAAGCGCCCGAAGTCGGCCGCCAGGATGGATGGGGCGATGCGAACCGTCATGTCGGCGCGCTCCCAACGGCCCGTCGACCCACTCCCCCCGGCGTTCGAGCGGCGTGGCGTCCGCGCTGGACGTTCGCGCGCCGCGCGCCCGCCGTTCCCGGGGCAAGCGCCCGGCCATGGAGCGTCGGCATTACCGCCATCACCGCGCCCCACCCGGCTGGATCGCGCGCACGCCCCCCGACCCCGCGACCAGAGCGCGCGTGGTCATCCCCAGAAAGAGCCCGTTCTCGATGATGCCCGCACGCGCGCGCAGGGCCCCGTCGAGCGCCACCGGATCGTCGATCCCCCCCGGAAAGCGGGCATCCAGGATGTAGTTCCCGTTGGACGTCACGAAGCGGGCGCCGTCGGCGGCGCGGCGCGGCGCGACCTCCGCCCCCAAGCCGGCCAGGAAGGCTTCGTGGCGGGAGGAACCGAAACGGGTCACCTCCACCGGAAGCGGGCCGCGCGTGCCCAGCCGGCCCACCACCTTGCCCTCGTCCACGATCACGATGAACCGGTCGGACGCCTGCGCCACGATCTTCTCGCGCAGGAGGGCGCCCCCCAACCCCTTGATCAGGTCGCCGCGCGCGTCCACCTCGTCGGCGCCGTCCACCGTGAGATGCACGCGCGGCTGGTCGCGCAGGCGGGAGACCGCGATCCCGAGCGAGCGGGCGAGCTCGGCCGTGCGCCGCGACGTGGGCACGCCCGCGACGCCCCCCAGATCGCCGGCGCGCGCGCGTTGGCCCAGGAGCTCGAGGAAGAAGCGGATGGTGCTGCCCGTCCCGAGCCCCAGCACCATGCCGTCGCGAACGCACTCGAGCGCCCGGGCGGCGGCGGCCCGCTTCAGGTCGTCGGTGCCGGAGGCCATGCGGCGGATCCCCTCGCCGCGGCGCGCGACGCCCTCGGCAACACGGGTCAGGACGGGAACCCGCGGAGGATCTCCTTCACCCGGCGCACGATGTCGAGCGCCTCCTCGAACGGACGCTGCCACATGTTGCGCCCGAAGATGAGCCCCGTCGCTCCGGCCTCCATCGAGATCCTCACCTTGTCCAGCATGTCCTGGTCGGAGAGTTTGCTCCCGCCGCTCACCAGCACCATGGCGCGGCCCGCCGAACCGAAGACCCGTCGCGCTCCCTCCGCGTAGGTGTGGACGATCTCGGCGTATTCGCCCGGCTGCTCCGGGTTGGGGCCGGTCGCGGGCGGGATCACCAGCTTGACGACGTCGGCGCCCAGCTCGAGGGCCGCCCGCGCCGCGTAGTCGGACGCGTAGAGGGAGGCGGCGCCCCCCTTCGCGTCGATGGCCTCGCCGCGCGGATACGCCCACACCACCAGCGGCATGCCGAAGCGCTCGGAGTCCTGGCGCACGCGGCGCAGCTGGGCGAAGTCCTCGTCCTGCCGCGGCGTGCCCACGTAGAGGGTGTAGCCCACCGCGTCGGCCCCGATGCGCACCGCGTCCTCGACGGTGGAGGTGAGGGGGGACAGGGCCCGGTTGGCCGGCGGGATGTTGGTCTTTCCGTTGAGCTTGAGGAGGAGCGGCACCCGGCCCGCGTACTTGGGCATGTACTTGCGCGCGAGCCCGTAGTGGCAGGCGATCGCGTTGAAGCCCCCCTCCACGGCCAGCCGCCACTGGAATTCCGGGTCCTGCGACGGAGGGTTGGGGAAGAAGTCGACCGGTCCGTGCTCGAGCCCCTGGTCGATGGGCAGGGCGAGCATGGTGCCGTTCCGCAAGCCGTGGCGGTAGAGCATCCGGTGGAGCCGGGCGCGCTTGCCGAGGTCGATGTCGAGGTTGTCGAGCGAGGGTCGGGTGTTGGTCATGGGATCGCCGTGAGGGGGCCGTCGCGGAGCGGGGCTGTCGTGACGCGCGCGTTGGCTATATTGGGGCGCCAAACACGCCCGCAATCTATTCGGACGGCACGGGAGCGCAAAGGCGTTCGGACGCCCGGCGAACGCGTGCGCGGGCGCTCGGCCACGTGAACGCACGCACGGCTTCGGACCGGAGAGGCAGATGATACTCGTCACCCGCAAGGGCATCACCGAGGAGGAGCTCGACCACATCCGCGAACGGGTGGAGGCGCTCGGGCTGCGCACGCACGTGTCGCGCGGCGAGACGCTGACCGTGGTCGGGTGCATCGGCGACGAGGAGCGCCTGCAGGGCGTGCCCCTGCTCTCGATTCCCGGGGTCGTGGCCGCGCATCCGGTCATGAAGCCCTACAAGCTGGCGTCGCGGGAATTCGCGGCGGACCCGACGCGGATCGCCCTGGGGGACGTGGAGGTGGGGGGGCGTGGTCTGGCGGTGGTGGCGGGGCCCTGCTCGGTGGAGGGGGGCGACATGCTGCGCGAGACCGCCGCGAGGGTGCGGGCCGCCGGGGCGCACGGAATCCGCGGGGGCGCCTTCAAACCCCGGTCGTCGCCCTATTCGTTTCAGGGGATGGGCGAGCCGGGACTGGAGCTGCTGGTGGAGGTGCGCGAGCGGTACGGCCTTCCGGTGGTGACGGAGGTGATGGACACGCGACAGGTGGAGCTGGTGGCGGGGTACGCGGACGTGCTGCAGATCGGCACCCGCAACATGCAGAACTTCAACCTGCTGACCGAGGTGGGAAGGGTTCACAGGCCGGTCCTCCTGAAACGCGGCATGTCCGCGACGGTGAAGGACCTGCTGATGTCCGCCGAGTACATCATGCAGCAGGGCAACAGCCAGATCATTCTGTGCGAGCGCGGCATCCGCACCTTCGAGACCGCGACCCGCAACACCTTCGACCTGGCCGCCATCCCGGTGCTCAAGCGGGAAACCCACCTCCCGGTCGTCGCCGACCCCAGCCACGCGGGTGGACGGCGCGACCTGGTCGAACCGCTGGCGTTCGCGGCGATCGCCGCCGGGGCCGACGGCCTCCTGGTCGAGGTGCACCCGGACCCCGAATCGGCCTGGTCGGACGGCGATCAGTCGCTGGACTTCGGGGAATTCGAGCGCATGATGGGCCGGTTGCCTCCGTTCGCGGAGGCGGCCGGGAGGACGCTGAGCCCACTCTGACCGTCCCTCCGCGCGGGTGGAGGTGACCCGCGCGTGGACGACGTGATCCGCCACACCCGATTGTCGTCGGGTCGCCGCTCGCGGAGCTTGTGGAACGCCATTCCGCGCGCGCACCCTCCCTACCGGAGCGGCGCTTTCAGCGCGTCCCGCGCCTGTTCCAGCTGCCGGGCCACCGCGTCGCGTCCGGTACCGCCATCCACGGCGCGCGCGTCCGCGGACCGAACCGGGTCGAAGACCTCCCTCACGCCGGGACCGAAGGCCGGATGCTCCTCGGCGAGGGTGTCGACGGGG
Source organism: Longimicrobiales bacterium (assembly GCA_965221265.1). Classification (GTDB taxonomy): domain Bacteria; phylum Gemmatimonadota; class Gemmatimonadetes; order Longimicrobiales; family Gaopeijiaceae; genus BD2-11. The sequence goes on from OZ244873.1 coordinate 3,277,966, forward strand.
AGCTCCTCGATGGAGCAACCGAGCGCCTCCGCGCGGCGGACCACCCGCCCCACCACCTCATGGCTGACACGGAAGGGCACGCCCTTGCCGACCAAGTAGTCGGCCAGGTCGGTCGCCAGCAGCGCGGGGTCCAGCGCGGCCTTCATGCGCGCGGGCCGGAAGACCGCGCCGTCCACCGCTCCCGCCACCGCCGGCAGGGTGAGCTCCAGGGTGTCGACCGTGTCGAACAGCGCGGCCTTGTCGTCCTGGAGGTCGCGGTTGTACCCGGTCGGCAGGCCCTTCAGCTGCACCATCAGGGCCACGAGGTTGCCCACCAGGCGCCCGCTCTTGCCGCGTGCGAGCTCGGCCACGTCGGGGTTCCTCTTTTGCGGCATCAGGCTCGAGCCGGTGCTGTAGCCGTCGGGAAGCCGCAGGAACCCGAACTCCTCGGAAGCGAAGAGCACCAGATCCTCGCACAGCCGCGACAGGTGCACGCCGATCATCGCCCCCGCGAAGAGGAGCGAGACGATCCAGTCGCGGTCGCCCACGGCGTCCACGCTGTTCGGGGACACCGAGCGGAACCCCAGCTCGCGCGCCATCGCCGCGCGGTCGACCGGGAAGGGGCACCCACCGATCGCGCCGGCGCCCAACGGCAGCACGGCGGCCTCCTCGGCGGCGAGGCGGACGCGGCCGCGGTCGCGCGCCAATGGCCAAACGTGCGAGAGCGCCCAGTGGGCGGCGCGCACCGGTTGCGCCCGCTGCAGGTGCGTGTAACCAGGCATGATCAGCTCCCGCGAGCCGGCGGCGAGATCGACCAACGCCCGACCCAGCCCGACGACCTGGCGATCCAGCGACGCCAGCGCGTCCATGCCCCAGAGGCGCACGTCGGTGGCCGCCTGATCGTTGCGCGAACGGCCCGTGTGCAGCTTCGCGCCGGCGTCGCCCACCTCCTCCACCAGCAGCCGTTCCACCAGCGAGTGGATGTCCTCGTCGGCAACGGTGGTTGGGTCCAACCCCTCGAGGCGGGAGGCCACCACCTCCAGGCCGGCGTCGATGGTGCGCCATTCCGCCTCGGTGAGGACTCCGGCGCGGAAGATGGCCCGCGCCCAGGTCCGGCTGGCGCGCACGTCCTGGCGCCAGAAGCGGAAATCCATGTCCAACGAGCGGTTCAGGGGCACCATTCGGCGCGCCATGTCCCCCGAAAACCGTCCTCCCCAGAGCCCGTGACCCGAAACGCCGGCTCCCGCGTCTGCGTGGTCGGTCATGGCTCGTCCCCCCGAACGAGGTCGGTCAGACGGCGGTCGGATGAGCCTTTCGGCCCGCGGAGTCCGGCGCCGACTCCCGACCCGGCGCCTCGGGCGCCCCCGCGTCCCCGGGGCCCGCCACATCCGTCGCACGCGCGAGCGAGCCCTCCTCCCGACCCGCCTCCGGGTATTCCAGCGAAAGGCTGAAGAGCCGGATGAAGCCGGCCGCATCGGCCTGGTCGTAGTCGCCGGAGCCGGATTCCCCGAAGGAGGCCAGATCGCCGTCGTACAGCGACCTGGGGCTGGTGCGGGACACGCCGCGCGCCGATCCCTTGTACAGCTCCATGGTCACGGAACCGGTTACGCGCCGCATCAGAACGTCCACCAGGGCGTCGATGGCCTCGCGCTCGGGAGTCCACCATCGACCCTCGTACACCAAGTCCGCGTACCGGTCCGCCACGAGGTCCTTCAGGGCGATGGAGCGCCGGTGCAGGGTGAGTTCCTCCAGCTCCTCGAGCGCCGCGCGGAGGATGGTGCCGCCGGGGGTCTCGTACACGCCCCGGGACTTCATGCCGACCAGCCGGTCCTCGACGATGTCCGCGCGACCCACCCCATGCCGTCCGCCGGCGGCGTTCAGCGCGAGGAGGAGCTCCACCGGGCTCAGCCGTTCTCCGTTGACCGAGACCGGGTAGCCTTCCTCGAACCCGATCTCGACGCGCTCCGGTTGATCGGGCGCGTCCATGGGCGAGACCGACCACAGGAACATCCCGGGTTCGGGCTCGAAGGTGGGATCCTCGAGCGGGCCGCCCTCGTAGGAGATGTGCCACAGGTTCTCGTCGCGGGAGTACAGCTTTTCCTCGTCGACGCCGGTCAGGTCGATGCCCCGCGAACGCGCGTAGGCGAGGGCGTCCTCGCGCGAGGCGATGTCCCATTCGCGCCACGGGGCGATGACCTCCAGCTCCGGGGCCAGGGCGCGGTAGGTGAGCTCGAAGCGCACCTGATCGTTGCCCTTTCCGGTGCATCCGTGCGACACCGCGTTCGCGCCCGCGGCCCGCGCCACCTCCACCTGCCGACGCGCGATGAGCGGCCGCGCCATCGAGGTGCCGAGCAGATACTTGCGCCCGTAGACCGCCCCCGCGCGCAGCGTCGGCCAGACGAAGGACGACACGAACGCCTCGCGCGCGTCCACGCCGTGGAAGGCCACCGCGCCGGTGGCGAGGGCCTTCTCGCGCAACCCGGCGAGCCCTCCGGGCTGGCCCACGTCGACCGCGACGCAAATCACCTCGGCGTCGTGGTTTTCGACGAGCCAGCGGGCGATGACGGACGTGTCGAGCCCGCCGGAATAGGCGAGCGCCACCCTCAATGCCATGGTGTTCCCTCCGTCGTTGGATGCATGGCGGCAGGAGTGATGCGGGGGTTCGTGCTGGGGGCGCTAGGAGTCCGTGGGGGAACCCGCCCGCGCACCGAGAGCGTCGGTCACGAACCCGCGCACCACCTCCGGCTCGAAGCCAAGGCTGCGGTGGACCTCCGCCCCGTCCCGGAACAGGAGCACCGTTGGAACGCTGCGGATGTCGTAACGCCGGCACTGCTCCTCGGCATGGTCGCTGTCGACCTTCGCGACCAGGAGCCTGCCCCGCTCCGCCGCGGCGATCTCGTCCAACAATGGAAGGAGCAGCTTGCACGGACCGCACCAGTCCGCGTAGAAGTCGACGAGCACCGGCACGCCCGCCCCGAGCACGGTGGCCTCGAAGTCCTCCGCATGGACCTTCACCGGCCGGTCGATGAGGATCGGCCGCGCGCAGCTCGCGCAGCGGGGACCGGTGCGCGCCTCGTCGAGCCCGACGGGGTTAACGGCGCGGCAGAACGCGCATCGCAAGGTGGTGAAATCGCTCAAGGCCGGACCCTCCACGGGTTTGGCGCGCGGCGGGTGGGGTCCCGCCTCGGCCACGGCCCAAAGGTTACCACGGGCGCGCATTCAGCGGAAGACGTGGCCGCGCGGGCGTGCTCAGCGGAAGGCGTAGGTGAGGCTGGCCACCACCAGCCTGCCGATCTCGGGCGCCCCGACGAACTCCTGGTGACGGTCGTCGAGCAGGTTGGCGGCGACCACCCCGGCACGCGCGCGGGGGAGCCCCGGAACCGGAACGCGCACCTGAACGTCGAGCACGGTGTACCCCTCGACCTCCCCCGCGTACACGCCGGCGTTGGCGAGAAAGCCGCGCTGGCGGCGGACGCGCGCCTCCGCGTCGAAGCCCGAGGCCGGATCCCGATGACGAACCGAGAAGCTGCTTCTCGTCCCGGGCATGTTCAGGGAGACGTCCTCCGCACCCGAACAGTCGGTCGCGGCGGCGCTCGCGAGACCGAAACACCGTTCGCCGACGTGGGTGTGCGCACCCTCGAGGGAGAGCGCGGAGGTCAGCGAGACCGCGGCGGAGAGGCTCGCCGTCCAGAAGTCGACCCTGCCCAGGTTGCGATAGGTGAGGAGGAGGCCCGGGGTGGTGACCTGGTCGGGCATGATGGTCCCAACCGGCACCTGGGAGGCCAGATTGGTGAGGTCGTGCACCAGGAGGTCCCGCAGCTCGGGAAAGACGATGCCCAGCCTGACCATCGGATCCACCCGCCGTTCGATGAAGGCGCGCAGCGCCGCGGGCTCGAAGAACACCGTCGGGGTCTCGACCCGCAGGGGCCCGATGAAGTTGTCGACCGAGTACCGCCCGATGGCCGCCGAGGCGCGTCCCCATCCCTCCGCCTCGACTTCGTAGCGCACCGACAGCGAGCGGACGGTGGTGGCCCGCAGCGGATCGATGGGCTGGACGTCGATGGGGCGGCCCAGGACGCCCGCTCCCAGAAACGGCGGGCGGCCGGCGGCCCACTCCCGCTGGCTGAAGAGGAGAAGACGAGGCGCGAGCTCTCCCGGGCCCGGGTCCCTGAAGAACGGTCGCAGGGGCCCGAGCGCCAGGGGATCGCTCGCCGCCGCAACCTCCACCAGCGTATTCCACAGCACCGCCGGGTTCGCCGGCAGCTTCTCGCCGGGAGCGAGCGGGGAGCGCATGCACAGGTCCAGGTAGCCTCCCGGGCAGCGATCGTTGAAGGTGAAGCCACCCCGGGGGACGCCGCGCGCGAGGATGTTGTGGATGACCAGCCCGGCGGTGGCGTTTCCGGCGCCGACATCGAGAAGGAGGTGATGGGCGGACGGCGGGGACGCGACGCGCGCGACGCTGGCGGCGAGGCTGTGGCCCCGGGCGGGCCGGAAGGTCAGCGTCGCGAGTGGCGACACGTTGAGTTGGTCGGCGCGGAAGTGGTGTTCGAGCCGCGCGACCGCGGACAGGTCGAGCCGGCCGGAGAGCCGGGTGAGGGTGCCCACGTGGCCGCCGGCGACCAGGATTCCGTCGTCGTCCTCGTGGATTCCGGTCACGGTGCCCCCCGTGACGGGGCGGATGTCGCGGACCGCGAGGCCGTAGCGAAGGTCGCTCCGGGCGCCCAGGGCGATCGAGTGATCGACTCGGCCGGCGAGGAGGAGCGACTGGTCCTCCAGGTCGTGGGCGGTTCGGTAGAACACGGCCTCGCGCGCCCCGCGACCCCGCACGGTCGCGTCGGCGGACAGGCGGCCGCTTCGGTAGCGCGCCCGGCCGCGCCAGCGCGTCCAGCCACGCGCGTGCGCCGCCCCGAGCTCGGTGAGCCGGTTGCCGCGCAGGCGGTCCAGGCCGCCCTCGAGGACCCAGCCCTCGGGGTCGCGCGGGCGCGAGTCGTAGCGGACGTCCGCGCCCCATCGCTCCAGCTGGTCGTCGCGCGGCGGGTGGAGGGCCCCGCTCTCGCGCAATCGCTCCTCCACCGGGTCGGCGAACGGCCAGTCGGTGCCGCGCAGGTAGTGGCCCGCCACCTCGAGGAACGAGCCTTCGCCGACTTGGTCGGCGTGCCTGAATCGTCCGCCGGCAATGGCGCGCCCTCCCCCGAAGAGCGTCGCCTCGGTGCCCGCCGAGTCGCCCCGCAAGGGAGGCTCGAGGCCACGCGGAAACGCGAACGGGGTCCACCGCCGGTGCGCCGGGTCCATGGGCAGGAGCCCGTCCGCGAGGACGTCCGTGAAGTGCGGCCCGACGAACACCCGCTGCACCAGCCCGGTCTCGAGCGGAACACCGGGGTTGCGATGGAGCTCCTGGGCGCGGGCCGGCCGCGGCGTCGGGTCGAGCGCCAGCCACGTCAGGGCGACCGTAAGCGCGACCCTGGCAATCCTTGGACGAAGACTAGCAGCCCGTGGACAAACTCCCCCCGGCATTCGAGCGGCGTGGCATCCGCGCTGGACGGCTGCGCTCTGCGTTGCCTTTCGTCCCAATAGCTCTACTATTGGGCCTTCAAGGCGCCTTGCCAGCCCGGCGCCACGCCGCTCTCGGTGCTCGGGCGGATTCATCCACGGACTGCCAGGGCCGCGCCGCCCTCGGGGATCGAGCGGATTCCTCCACGGGCCGCCGGACACCGGCCGAATACGCGGGATCGACGTGCGGCGCGGCATCGGCGGGAGCCCCGCGAACGGTGGCAACTGCGACGGTGTCGGCATGGCTTCGGCTCCCAAGGAGGTGCGGCCTCATCCCGGCCCGCCCGCACCCGCCCGGACTCCGCCCCGAACCCGCCGGCGGGGGCGTGCGCGGCGCGGGGGCGCGGGTTCCGGCACGGCGCTTGGCGGCGGCGACGCGTGCGCCGCCAGTATCCCGCCCACGGCCGGTTGTTCCCGGGGGCGACCCCTCCGAGGCCCGCACACCGCATGCGCGCCCCACTGGCGCGCGCGTCCGTTGCTCCGCATCATCTCCCGTCGCCGCGTCGGGACGTTGGCCGGCGCCCCGTCCCCCCGCGTCGCCCCGGATCGGGACTTCCCAACTCGACGCCATGTCGTTCGCACGTCGCCACTCCCACGCCCCACGCTCCGGAGCCCCGGAATCGAACCTTTGGTAACGCTGGATGCCGTCCGGCGGGCCCGGGCCCGCATCGGCGCGCGCCTGCACCGGACCCCGGTCGTGACTTCGCGACGCTTGAGCCACCAGGCGGGCGTGCCGCTCCGATTCAAGATGGAGAGCCTCCAAAAGACGGGCTCCTTCAAGGTGCGCGGCGCGCTCAACAAGGTGCTCGTCGCCGGAGACGCGGCGCGCTCCGGCGTGGTCACGGTGTCGGCCGGCAACCACGCGCAGGCGCTGGCGTGGGCGGCGGGATGCGCGAATCTGCCCTGCGTGGTGGTCATGCCCGCGGGCGCTTCCGAGACCAAGGCGCGCGCGAGCGCGGGCTACGGCGCCGAGGTGGTGATCGCCGACGACGCGCACGGCGCCTTCGCTCTGGCGGAGTCGCTGGCGCGCGAGCGGGGCATGCTCTTCACCCATCCCTTCGACGACCCCGCCGTCATCGCCGGCCACGGCACCACCGGGCTCGAGCTCGCGGAACAGGCGGCCGACCTGGAGGTCGTGGCGGTGCCGGTGGGGGGCGGCGGCCTGATCGCCGGGGTGGCGGCGGCCATGAGGCACCTGCGCCCGAAGCCGCGCATCTACGGGGTGGAGCCGCGCGGCGCGGCGGCCATGTCCAAAAGCCTGCGCCTCGGGCGGGCGGTCCACCTCGAGCGCGTCGACTCGATCGCCGACGGGCTGGCCGCGCCCATGGCGGGCGGGATCACGTACGACCACGTGCGCGCGCTGGTGGACGATGTCGTGCGGGTGAGCGACGCCGAGATCGCCGCCGCGGTGCGCGCGCTGGCGGAAACCGCGCGGATGGTGGTCGAGCCCGCCGGGGCGGCCGGGGTGGCCGCGCTGCTGAACGGTCGCATTCCCGGCGTGGGCGCGGGCCCCGCGGGGGTCATCGTCTCGGGCGGGAACGTGGACTCGAGCCTGTTGGCGAGGATCCTCGACCCGGAGCGCGCGGAGAAGGCCTCGCCCCCCTCCGGAGTTGCTCGCGCGACGGGTTCGGCGGAAACTTCATCGCCGCCAACCTCAACCCCTCATCCTCACCAGGGAGCATAACGCCTTGTGCCGATTCGTATGCTACTCCGGCGAAGCCCTGCCCGTCCGCCCCATCGTCTTCGGAGGAAGCCACACGCTCGTCCGACAGAGCTACGACGCCAGGGAGATGGACCACGGCGTGCACAACGCGGACGGGTACGGCGTCGGATGGTACCACGACGGGCGCCCGGTTCGCATTCGCGAAGCGCGTCCCATCTGGCACGACCCGGAGCTCGAGGACGTGCTCTCGTGCGTGCGCTCGACGTGTTCGCTGGCTCTCGTCCGAAGCGCCAGCCCGGGCATCCCCATGGACCGGGGCGAGGTGACGCCCTTCATGTACGAGCGCTGGTCGTTCGGCCTGAACGGCTACGTGCGCAACTTCCACACCCACGCGATGCGCGCCCTGCGCTCGACGTTGCCCGACGACCTCTACACCCTGATCCGGGGCACATCCGACACGGAGACCCTCTTCCTGCTCGCGATGGCGGAGGTCCGGAAGGGAGCGCCACCCGGGCTCGCGCTGGCGCGGTCCGCGAAGCTCGCGTGCGCGCTCGAGGTGCGCTGCAAGCTCAACATGGTCCTGACCGACGGACGGACCATGGCCGTGATCCGCACCTCGAACTTCGACGAGACCAACTCGCTGTACTTCGCCCGCCGGCATGCGCTCGCGCCCGGAGGCACCCTCATCGCGTCGGAGCGGCTGGACGAGTCGGGGGAATGGCGGGCCGTGCCGCCCCATTCGGTGATCGAGGTCGCGCCCGGCGACGAACCGCGGATCACGGAAGCGGATGCCCTCCTTCGCGGACGGACGCTCTCCGCCGTCGGCACGGGAGGGAACTGAGCGGTTAGGAGGCGTGCGGACGAACTCCGCCCGGGCTTCGATTCGGCGTGGCATCCGCGCCGGGCCGCCACGCGCGGGGTTGCCTTCCGCCCCGTAGCGCCACCACCGAGCCTTCGAGGCACCCTGCCCGCCCGGTTTCCCGCATCCGAATTGTCGCGAGAACATTACATTGTGTTATGTCTAGGTTACATTTTGCCGCGCGTGGGCACCGCCACTCCTCGTGCTTGGACGGTTGATCCGCGGACCGCGATGACCGAGCGTCTCAGGTCCTCACCAGGAACGCCACCACGAGGCCCGGGAAGAGCGCGACCGAGTACAGGCTCCACACCACGAATCCCTTGACCAGCGTCCGGCCCCATCTCTCGCCATAGAACCCGCGCATGGCGAACAGGACGTAGAGGGGCGAGACCGCCACCAGCAGCAACCGGATCAAGTCGCCGAGGGTTTCGCCGGGCACCAGCAGGGCCGTCGCCAGCATCATGAAGACGAAGGTGTGGATGTGCATGCCGAACACCAAGTGCTCGACGAACATCCTCTTCCCGCGCAGGTGGCAGAGCGCGAGGATCACGGCGAAGACGGGCAATAGGAAGAACATCGCGACGGGCAGGTTGCCGATGGCCTGCCGCAGAAACGCCTGCGGGTCGTGGAAGAGGTCGATGAGGAGACCGCGCCCGTAGCGCGCCAGCCAGCCGAGCCGGCCGGCGGGCTCGTTCGGGTCGAACGAGCCGACCACCGCACCGAGCACCTGCTTGGCGACGGAATCGTCCGGCCGGCCCAGGACGTCGTCGACCTTCAGACGGTGCGTGGGCGACAGACGAGCCTTGAAGGCCTCCACCCGGGCGGGCGCGGGCGGCTCGGTGGGCGGGCCCTCGTCCGCTCCCGGCACGCCGTCCGCGTTCGCGAGACTGTCCAACACCGCGAGCACGCCGCTCGCGGCCACGAGCGCGCTGTCCGCCGGCGCGGCGTCGCCGTCGACCTCCGTCGGCGCCTCCCCGTCCGACGTCTGCAGGCTGGACAGCCATCCCCCGGCCGAAATCGACAGCACCAGAAAGAACACGAAGCTGGTGAAGAGGTAGAGTCGAACCGGCGACACGTACGCCGCCCGCCGGTTGCGCGAGAACTCGTTCGAGAGGTGTCCGGGCCTGAAGAGCAGAGCCCTCAGCGTGCGGAGCAGCCTTGAGTCCAGCTCGAACGTCTCGCGGGCGAACTCGAACCCCACGCTCCAAAACCCGCGCCGGTAGTCGCGGTCGTTCTGACCGCACCGTCCGCAATAGCGGTCGGGTCTGCTCGCGCCGCAGTTGGGGCAGAGTTCCGTCATGACCGACACGAAACCGTCGCTCCGCCGCTCTCGGTGCCCGGCGGATTCATCCGCGGACGCCGGGTCGCAAGCCCGGATCCCCTAAAAGGGATTGGTCGCGAACACCGAGAACTCGGGCACGAATCCGCGGGAATCCACCTTGAGCGCGCCCACCACCGCGGTGGCGATCTCGGCGGGGGTCAGCTTCTTGTCGGAGCGCTCGCGCCTGGCCCCGGCCTTGGCCGCGAAGTCGGTCATGACCTCGCTCGGGTTCACGAGCGTGACCCGGACGTCGTGGCGGCGAAGCTCGTCGCGCCAGCACTCGCTCATGCCCCGCAGCGCGAACTTGGACGAGGCGTAGGCGGTGCGCCCGCCGCTCCCGCGCAGCCCCGAGGTGGAGGCGATGTTGATCAGCTCGCCGCTTCCCCGCTCCACGAAGTGGCGGGCGGCCTCGCGGGCCATCAGGAAGGCTCCGAACACGTTGGTGCGGTACACCTTTTCGAGCTCGCCGAGCGTCAGGTCCACCAGCGGCTTGAACAGGCCGATGCCCGCGTTGTTCACCAGAATGTCGAGGTGGCCGTGCTTTCGGATCACCTCGCTCACCGTGTTGATCGCGTCCGCCTCGACGCTCACGTCGCCCGCGATGCAGTCGGCTCCGATTTCGCCGGCGATCACGGAGAGGAAGTCCCGCCGGCGGCCCGTGATGGTGACCCTCGAGCCCTCCGCGATGAGCGCTTCGGCGATGGCGCGGCCGATCCCCTCGGATCCGCCGGTGACCAGGGCGACGGCGTTGTTGAGTTCCATTGGATGTTCCGGGGTTGGATCGGATGAGGATGAAGCCTTTACGATGGGGCGCCGACCCGGCCCGGCGGGGGCGTGACGGGGAACGCGGTGATGGCGTCCACGATCCCGCGCGCGACCCGTTCGGGGTCCCCGATGATCACCTCGCGGTCGCCGGCGTTGGTCAGGAAGCCGGTTTCGATGATCGCCGAAATGGTCATGGGGTGCGCGGCGTGCTCGTAACGGCGGAAGTTGAAGGCGTAGTAGTTGCGCATGCGCCGGGTTGCGGTGGGAAGCCGCTTGATGCCGGTCGCCGGGCCGTAGGTGCGGTTGAGCAGGTCGACGATGCCCGAGGCGCGACCGGTGGCGTCGCGGCTGGGGGCCGCCACCCGAAAGCCGGAGACGGTGGCGTCGTTGCTCGCGTCGGCGTGGATGGCGAGCAGGAGGTGGGCGCGGTAGTCGGGGGGCACCACGGCCGGCAGGATGTCGACCAGGTAGCCCAGGTCCTCCAGCATGGCGCCGGTCACGCGCGCGATCTCGAGGTTCACCTCCCACTCGGCGGTGCCGTTCCAGCTGGCGCCGTTGCGCCGCAGCCCGAAGAGCTCGGGCGGGGCCTCCGCGGTGCGCCAATGACCCACCTGAAGGCCGATGCGCACGGGTCCCTCGGGCGGGCGCCACTCCTCGGGGGTGGGGATGGGACCGGGGTAGCGGTTGTAGTTGCGCCAACGTCGGCGCCGGGGGGGCGCCTCCTGGGAGGGGGCCGCGCGCTCAAGGCGCGGGGTCGACGGGGTCGGGGAGGGGGGCGCGCCGGCCGTCGACGCGGTGGGCTCCACCGCCACTCCGGGCGCCTCCGCCGCGCCATCCGCCGCCACTCCGGGCGCCTCGGCCGCCACCTCGGGGGCCTCGTCCCCGCCACCCGCCCGGGCACCCAAGGTCGGGGTCGCGACCTCTCCGGTCGGCCCGATCCCCTCGGTCGCCGCCACGCGCGTGGCCGTCGCCTCGGCCCCCAGGAAGAGCCTCGCCACCACCAACAGCGCCAACACGCCCACACCCACCAGCCCGGTCTTCATCCAGAAAAGCCTCCCTCCGAGGTCGTGACACCCAACGCCAGCGCGAATCGGGACTTCTCGTCGGTCCACCAGCGCGCCAGATCCAGCCCCGCCCGTCCGAACAGCGAGCACACGGCGGCCCGGTCGTACTTGCAGCTGATCTCGGTGCGCAGCGCCTCGCCTTCCCGAAAGGATATCACGGGACCTCCGGGAAGAGCCACGTCGTGCGCGGCCAGAGCCTCCAGGTGCATTTCGATGCGCGCCTTGGCGGAATTATACGCGGCGCGGTGGCGAAAGCGCGAGGGATCGAAGTCCGTGCCGAAGCGGGCGTTCAACACCCGCAACAGGTTGCGGTTGAATTCAACGGTCACGCCCTCGGCGTCGTTGTAGGCCGCCTCGAGGGCCGCGCGCGACTTGCCCGGGCCCGGCCGCAGATCGACGCCCAGCAGGAACACGTCGCCTTCGCGCATCCCGCACCTCACGCCGACGACCAGGCGCGCCGCCCGCTCCGGGGTGAAGTTGCCGATGGTGCTCCCCAGCAGCGCGTAGACGCGGGGCGCCGGGGTACGGGGCGCAAGCCGCGGACCGCGCTCCATGTCCGCCACATGGGGACGCACGTCCAGCGTCGGAAACTCGTCGCGCAGCCGGCTCGCGGTCCGGAGCAGGAACTCCTCGCTGACGTCGACCGGAACGTAGACCGCGCTTCTCCCCCCGTTCGTCATCGCGCCGAGCAGGATTCGGGTCTTGCGCGCGCTGCCCGCCCCGAGCTCGACCAGCGCGCGAGGCCGCACCTCCTCGACGAGGCCCGGCGCCGTGCGCTCCAGCAACCCGCGTTCGACCCGGGTGAGGTAGTATTCGGAAAGCCGGGTGATGGCCTCGAAGAGCTCCGAGCCACGCTCGTCGTAGAAGTAGCGCGACGAAACCGTCTTCCTCGCGCGGGTCAAACCGCGCCTCAGCTCGGCTAGCTCGTCGCGTGGCTCGCGCACCTGAACCCCGAGAAGATCTGTCTGCGCTGGGGGTGGTCCCAGTTGCGGAAGGTCGCGCGGATGGCGCCCGGGCGGGTGGCCCAGGATCCGCCCCGGAGCACCCGGTAGCCGTCCCCGAAGAAGACCTCGGAGTACTCCCGATAGGGGAAGGCCTGGAATCCCGGGTGGGGGAGAAAGTGCGAGGCCGTCCACTCCCAGACGTCGCCGATCATCCCGTGGCACCCGAGCGGCGACCGGTTGGCGGGATGGCCGCCGGGCGGAGCCGGTCCGGGGCGAACCGCGTCCAAGTTGGCGCGCGCGGAGGTGGCGGGCTCGTCTCCCCAGGGGAAGCGGCGCGCGCGGCCGGCGGCCGGATCCCAGCTGGCCGCCACCTCCCACTCCGCCTCGGTGGGCAGGCGCTTTCCCGACCAGCGCGCGAAGGCGTCGGCCTCGAACCACGATACGTGACACACGGGAGCGGCCGGATCGACGGGTGTCGCCCAACCCAGAATCCGGGTCCACCACGCACCATCCCGCCGAGACCAGAACAGAGGCGCCTCGGCGCGCTCGGCGGCGCGCCACGCGAGGCCGGCCTCGCTCCAGTGCGCGTCGGTGCGGTAGCCTCCCGCCGCGATGAAGTCCATGAAGGCGCGGTTGCGGACGGGATGGCGGTCGATGCGGAAGGGCTCCAGCCGCAGGCGGGTGCGCGGGCGTTCGTTGTCGTAGGCCCGCGTCCGGTCGTCGGTGCCGATCCAGACGTCGCCACCGGGGAAGTGGACCATGTCGTCGTCGCCGGGCGCCCGGGATTCGAGTCCCCCCGCGCCACCACCCGCCGTTGGCGCGCGCTCGTTTCCGCGGCACGCCGTTCGCCGCGGGCGCGGGTCGCCGGCCGCGCCCATCCACCGATCCATTCCACGTCCCCCGTACGGCGCGCCCTCCATCAACTGAAGGGTCTGCAGGATGGTCTCGTTGTGCTGGTACTCGTGCTGCAGCACCATGTTGAAGACGAAACCGCCGCGGAGGAGCGGCGTGTCCGCGCGCGGGTCCAGGCGGGCCATCCCGCGAAGCACCGCGCGGCGCACGTCCGCCATGTAGTCGAGGCAGGTCGCCCGGTCCGGAAGGGGGAGCCGGTCGCGCGTGGCGCGCGGATGGCGGAACGCGTCGTAGATGCCGCGCAGCCCCTCCGCCCCCGCGCCGTCGCCGTCGATGTTCTCGAGCAGCCAGACCTCCTCGAAGTGCGCGATGTGACCCAGATCCCAGACGATGGGCGACATGAGCGGGTTGTGCTGGCGGGTCACCTCCGCGTCGCCGAGCGGGGCGACGAGCTCGAGTGTCCGCTCGCGGGCCTCTCCCAGGCGCTCGCGCAGGTGTCGGAGTTGGATGGCCTCCGTCATTGTCCGGGACGTCGCTCGCGGGCTACGATGGAGCCACGCCGCTCTCGGTGCCCGGGCGGATTCATCCACGGACCACCAGGGAGGACGCACATGATGGGTCGCCAGCTCATGGATGGATTCAAGCCCCCGGATCCGCGGTTGGGAAATCACCCGATCGGTCGTGGAACGCGCCGCAGCATAAGGTGCGTTCGCGGGGCGGGAACGCAAGGCGGCGCCGGGCTGGCGCCATCGCGTCCGCGCGCGGCCATCGACCCCCGGAGCCCCGAACCCGCCGCCGTCGGCGCCTGACCTTGGGCCCCGATCCGCCGGCCCGGCCGGCGCCCCGATCCCCCGCCGGAACCCACCCACCGGCCGGGCCCGCGCGCGCCCCGACCTCCATGGCTGGCGAACCGGCCGCCCACTCCGGAGAGCCCCTCCTGCGCGTCCACGAGGTCGTCAAGCGCTACGGCGCGACGATCGCGCTCGACCAGGTCTCGCTCGCCGTGCGCCCGGGCGCGTGCGTGGCGCTGGTGGGCGAGAGCGGATCCGGAAAGACGACCTTGCTGCGCTGCTTCAACGGCATGGTGCGGCCGGACGCCGGCTCCGTGGAGGTCGGTGGCCAACCCGTCGAGTCGTTCGACCCGGTGGCCCTGCGACGGGGCATCGGGTACGTGCAGCAGGACGGCGGGCTGCTGCCGCACTGGTCGGTGCTCCGCAACGTGGCGCTGGTGCCTTGGCTGAGGGGCGAGGCGGATGCCGGGGAGCGAGCCAAGGGGGCGCTGGACCAGGTGGGGCTGCCGCCGGCGCGCTTCGGGAGCCGTTGGCCCCGCGACCTCTCGGGAGGCCAGCGCCAGCGCGTGGCCATCGCGCGCGCCTTGGCGGGACGCCCGGAGATCATCCTGCTGGATGAGCCGTTCGGCGCCTTGGACGCCCTCACCCGCGCGGAGCTGCGGCGGAGCTTTCGCAACCTGCGCGCGTCGATGGGGGTCACGGCCCTGCTGGTGACCCACGACCTCCATGAGGCCGCGGAGCTGGCGGACGAGATGGCGGTCCTGAAGGACGGAACCGTCGTGCAGGTGGGCCGGCCGGAGGAGCTGGCGAGGGCGCCGGCGCACGCGTACGTGGCGGAGCTGCTCCGGCGGGCCGGGATCGCGTGAGCATGGCACGCGCGATCGTGCTGGTGGTCGCGGTGGCCGCCGCCGGAGGAGCCGCATGGACGCCGCCGGGGTCGGGCCCGCCCACCGGCCCGGCCGCTTCGCGCGCCGCGCCAGCCGGGCCGCTCGTCGGTTCGGCTCAATCCACCCTGGATGACCCCGCCCCCGTCATCGTGGCCTCCAAGCCCTTCGCCGAGTCCTACATCCTAGCCGAGATCTTCGCGCAGCTGCTCGAGGCGCGCGGCCTCGAGGTCGACCGGCGTTTTGGACTCGGGGCCACGGAGATCGCCTTCGGGGCGCTGCGCGAGGGCGCCATCGACATCTACCCGGAGTACACCGGAACCGCGCTCGCGGCCATCCTCGGAGAGGAGGCGCGGGCCGATGCGGCGGCCGTCCATCGGCGCGTGGCCGAAGCGTTTCGCGAGCGATGGGACGCGCGCTGGCTGGCCCCGTTGGGATTCGAGAACACCTACGCCATCGCGGTGCGGCGCGAGACCGCCGAGGAGTTGGGACTCGCCACCCTGAGCGATCTGGCGCGCGAGGCCGGCGGGCTTCGGGCCGGGCTCACGCCGGACTTCATCGGGCGCTCGGATGGGCTTCCGGGACTGCGGGCCGCCTACGGCTTCGAGCCGGCGGAGGTCCTGCCCCTGCTGCAGGCCGTCAAATACGACGCGTTGGTCGAATCCGCCGTTGACGTCATCGACGGATACTCCACGGACGGGCTGATCGCGCGCCACGACCTCGTGGTGCTCGAGGACGACCGTGGCTTCTTCCCGCCCTACCAGGCCGCCGGGCTGGTCAACGGGGCGTTCTGGGCGCGACGCCCGGAGGCGATCGCCGCGCTGAGCGAGCTCTCCGGCCTGCTCGCCGAGGAACGCGTGCGGGAGTGGAACCGCCGCGCCGAGTCCGACGGCCACCCCGTGTCGGACATCGCCCGCGACGCCCTCGCGGAGCTGGGGTTGGTGGCGGCGGACGGAGCGGGCGGGGGAGCGGACGTCGGCGGTCGGACGTCGGATCGGGCCGCCGAAACGGCCGCGGCCGCCGAAGCCGGCCAGACGCCCGTCGTCGGCTTCGCGTCGTACATGTGGCGCAACCGCACCGACCTCGCGGGCCACGCCCGCCGGCACGTATTGCTGGTGTTCGCGTCGCTCGCGGCCGCCGCCCTGCTCGCGATCCCGGCGGGGCTGCTGCTGGTGCGCGCCCCACGCGGGGCGGAAGGCGTGATCCGCGGCATTGGCCTGGTGCAGACCATCCCCAGCCTCGCCCTCCTCGCCTTCATGATTCCGGGGTTGGGCATTGGGGTGGTGCCGGCCGTGGTCGCCCTCTTCCTCTACTCCCTCTTCCCGATCCTGCGCAACACCTACACGGGCGTTCGCGACGCCAATCCGGCGGCGGTCGACGCGGCGCGCGCGCTCGGCATGACCCCCGCGCAGCTCCTGCGGCACGTCCGCCTCCCGCTCGCGGCCCCGGTGATCATGGCCGGCCTGCGCACCGCGGCGGTGATCAACGTGGGCACGGCCACCATCGCCGCCTTCATCGGTGCCGGCGGGCTGGGCGACCCCATCGTGGCCGGGCTCGCCCTCTCCGACACGCGCATGATCCTGTCGGGCGCGGTTCCGGCGGCCGCACTCGCCCTGCTGGTCGACGGGGCGCTCGGCCTCGCGGAGCGGCGGGTGGCCCCGGGCGGGGTGTCGATGGAGTGAGGATGGGCCCGCGCGGGCGGAACGAGAGGCTACGCGGAGCGCGAGGGTCCGGCGCGGATGCCACGCCGCTCGAATGCCGGGGGGAGTTTGTCCACGGGCTGCTAGCAGTCCGTGGATGAATCCGCCCGAGCATCGAGAGCGGCGTGGCGCCGGGCTGGCAAGGCGCTTTGAAGGCCGAATAGCAGAGCTATTGGGCCGAAAAGCAACGCGGAGCGCAGCGGTCCAGCACGGATGCCACGCCGCTCGAATGCCGGGGGGAGTTTGTCCACGGGCTGCTAGGCCCGCAACCGCCGCAGCCGCCACATCGCCACGATGCCCGCCCAGGGGCCCAGCGCCAGCACCCCGAAGGCGACGCGCCAGCCGAAACGGGTTTCGAGCTCGACCGTCATCCAGATCGTGAAGGCGGTGAGCAGGAACCCGAGCGAGGTTTGCAGGGTGAGCGCGGTGCCGACCGCGTGCCGAGGCGCCACCTCGGTGACCACCGCGCTGAATTGCGCGCTGTCGGCGACCACCGCGAATCCCCACACCGCCGCCACCCCCGCGACCAGCCACGTGGGCGCCGCGAGCAGCCAGCCCATCGCGGCCGCGCACGCCCCGCTCACCGCCATCGACCAGATGGTCACGCGCTCGCGCCCCAGACGGTCGGCCCAGCTGCCCGCCAGCACCGCCCCCGCCCCACCCATCGCGATCGCGCCGAACCCCGCGACCCCGGCGGCCGCGACCGCGTCCAAGCCCGCAACGCCGCCCCCGACCACGCCCGCGAGGCCGCCCCCGACCCCACCACCGGAAGCGCCCACCGCAGCGCCCACGCCCACCGCCGCCCGGAAGTGGTCCCCGAAGAAGAGGGTGATCGTCGCCCACATCGGGTAGAGCTCCCACATGTGCCCCAGATAGCCGGCGATGGCGAGCCGGGTCTCTCGATGACGCACGACGGTACCCGCCAGCCGCCACGAGAAGGGCCGCCGCTCGAAGCCGTGGGGGCCGTCGCGATAGGTGGCCAGCACGAGGAGGCCGCCCGCCGCGCAGGCGAGCGACGCGCACACGAGCACCAAGGCCGCGCCCCCTCCCTCCACCGAGGTCAGCAGGTAGGGCGTCGCCTTCCCCACCGTGAGCGCCCCCACGATGGTTCCGATGGCGAACCCGCGCGCGTCGCGGAACCAAGTCGCGATCATCTTCATCGCCGGCGGATAGACGCCGGCCAGATAGAAGCCCGTCAGAAAGCGCAGGACCAGCGCCCCGTCGTAGCCCGGGACGACCAGCACCAACGCGTTCACGACCGCCGCGAGCAGCGCCGAGACGCAGAAGTAGCGGGACGCCGGAACAATGTCCGCGAGGTTGAGGAACGCCGCGATCGCCGTCCCCGCCACGAACCCCAGCTGCACCACCGTGGTCAGCCACCCCGCCCGCGCCTCGCTCAGCCCCCACTGCGCGGCCAACTCGGGCGACAGCGCGCTGGCCGTGAACCAGAGCGACATGCCCATCAGCTCGGCCAGGGAGAGCAGCGCGAGGGTGCTCCAGGCACCGCGGGGCACGTGGTTCATTCGCGACGACGGTCGTTCAAGTGGCCCATGGCTCCAACCACGATGGCCCGGGGCGGCGGGAGCGCGTGGCCAACTCCTACCGCATCAAGCTCAGGGGCGCCTCCGACGGGAAGAGCGTGAACCCGACCGCCTCCAGGCGCTGACGGAAGCGCGCCACGTCGCCCTGGAACACCGCGTTGACCTCGTTCACGATGACCTCCAGCGCCGCCAAGGCGTTGTTCATCGCCTGGCGCTCGTTGGGCGTGGGGGCGTCCCACGAGGTGGCGAGCGGGCCGGCGGCGGCCTGCACCTGGCGCACCGTGGCCTGGCCGCCGCAGCCACCCTGGCATTCGGGGCCGGTGAAGTGGGCTTCCAGCAACCCGGCGACGACCTCCGACACCGTGCGCCCCTCGCCGCTCAGGGCGTCGTCGTCCGACAAGGCCGCCAGCACCACCTCCAGCCCGTCGAGGGCGCGCTCCAGGCGGCTCCTCGCCTCGTTGGCGGTGGCCATCCACCCGGCGACCTCCCTGCGCGCGGCGATCTTGGCCGCCCGCGCATCGGGGTCGTGCGGGAAGCGGTGGTCGGGGAGCACCTCGAGCGTCCGCGCTCCCGAACCGGCCCCGGCGGTCACCCGCGCGGAGTAGGTCCCCGGCATCACCTCGACGCCGCCACCCCCGGTCTCGTCGCGCAGGTCCCACACCACCCGGTTGAGTCCCGGGTCGGTCGTGCCCGCCAGCGTCCGCACCACCGCCCCGCCCGCGTCGGCGATTCGCACCTCGGCGCTCGCCACCATCTCGCCCGGCGCCAGCCAGTAGTGGATGAGGGCGCCGTACGGCCGCCGGGGCCCGATGAACATGGTGTGGCCGACCGAACGGTATCCCGTGAGCCCCATCCCCTCCGACTGGGTGTGCTGGCGCACCGGAGCGACCGGGAAGACCTCCACCGCCCGCGTCGCCACGGTCGGGTCGGCCGCCAGCGCCCGCAACGGACGCACGTCGTCCACCACCAGCGCCGCGCGCCCGTGGGTGCCCAGCACCAGGTCGCCGTCGCGCGGGTGCACCACGATGTCGCGCACCGGGGTGGGCGGCACCCCCGGGTGCTTCCACCAGTTCGCGCCCTGGTCGACGCTCACGTACAGTCCGAACTCCGTGCCCAGGAAGAGCAGGTTCGGCTCCTCGGGGTCCTCCTCGATCACGTGCGCGAACCCGAAGACGTCGTCGCTCGCGATCGACCGCCACGACGCCCCGTAGTCGTCCGTGCGGTACACGTGGGGCGTCCAGTCGCCGCGGCGGTGGTCGTCGTAGACCATGTGGGCCGTGGCGGGATCGTGCTTCCCGGCCTCGATGTGCGGAATCCAGGTCGCCTCGGGCACCCCGGGCACGTTCGCCTCGAGGCTCGTCCACGTACCCCCTCCGTCGCGGGTCAAGTGCACGCGCCCGTCGTCGCTCCCCACCCAGATCAGGCCCTCCTCCAGCGCGCTCGGCGCGATGGTGAGGACGGTCGTGTGCTCCTCGGCCCCCGAGGCGTCGATGGTGAGCCCACCGCTCAGGTGCGCCCGCTGCTTGGACGGGTCGTTGGTGGTCAGATCGGGGGAGATGATCTCCCAACTCGCGCCCTGATCGCGGCTCCGGTGCACGAACTGGCTGCCAAGGTAGATGGTGGTCGAGTCGAAGGGGTCGGTGGCGAACGCCGCGTTCCAGTGGAAGCGGAGCGTCTCGCCCTCCGGATGCGCGGGGCGGATGGCCTTGCGCTGGCCGGTGACCCGGTCGAAACGCTGGAGGTTGCCGCGCTGCGACGACGCATAGCCGTAGCGCGCGTCGCTCGGGTCCGGCGCCGCCACGAACCCGTCGCCGCTCACCACCCGGTGCCAGTGCGCGTTCATGACTCCGCGCCCGCCCCAGACGTCCGAAGGTCCCCACCAGGAACCGTTGTCCTGCAGGCCGCCGTACACGTTGAACGGCACCTCGTCGTCGACCTCGATGTGGTAGAACTGCGCGAGCGGCAGGTTCTCGACGAAGCGCCAGCTCCGCCCCCGGTCATACGTGAACGCGATGCCGCCGTCGTTGCCCAGGATCATCCGACTTGGCGTGTCGGGATCGATCCAGAGCTCGTGGATATCGCCGTGGATGATGGCGCTCGGCACCACCGTGGCGAAGGTGCGGCCGGCGTCCTCGGACACCTGCACCGCTCCGTGCAGCGAGTAGATGCGGTTCTCGTTGGAGGGATGGGCGCGCAGGTCGGCGTAGTAGAAGGGACGGGGCGCGACCCCCGGCGCATCGGAGATCGTCCTCCAGCCGCGGCCACCGTCGTCGGAGCGCAGCAGCTCGCTTCGCTCGGCCTCCACCAGCGCGTACACGACGGAAGGGTGCTCCGCGGGGATGGCCAACCCGACGCGGCCGAGCTCCCCGGCGGGCAGCCCGTCCTCCTCGGTGAGCCGCGTCCACGTGTCGCCTCCGTCCCGGGTGACGTGAAGCCCGCTCCCGGGCCCGCCCGACTCGAAGAACCAGGGCCAGCGTTGATGCTCCCAGAGCGCCGCGAAGAGCTTGTCCGGGTTGGACGGGTCCATGACCAGCTCGCCCGCGCCGCTGCGCTCGTTCGACCCCAGCACCAACTCCCAGGTCTCGCCCCCGTCGCGCGTGCGATAGACCCCGCGCTCGCCGCCCGTGCGCCACGTCGGCCCCAGCGCCGCGACGTACGCGATTTCGGGATCGGACGGGTGCGTGAGCACGCGATGGATCTTGCCCGAGTCCTCGAGCCCCATGTGGGTCCAGCTCTCCCCGCCGTCGCCGCTCTTGTAGATCCCGTTGCCGACTCCGGCGCTGTTGCGCGGATTCCCTTCCCCGGTGCCCACCCAGACGATCTCCGGGTTGGGCTGGAAGACGGAGACCGCGCCGATGCTGCCCACCGGCTGGTCGTCGAAGACGGGACGCCAGACGTGGCCGCCGTCATCGGACTTCCACACCCCGCCGCTCGCCGACCCGACGAAGATGACGTTCCGGTCCGAAAGCACCACCTCCACGTCGGACACGCGCCCGCTCATCCCCGCGGGACCGATGGAACGCGCCCGCATCACGGAGAAATGCTCCGGCGACACGCCCTGGCCGGTCAGCGGGGACGCGACCCACAACACACCGGCGACAATCCAATACTTCGTCCATCCCCTACGGCTCATCGGAGAACCTCCCAGGCATCGGGCACCGTTGCATCCGCGCTGTACCGCTGCGCTCCGGCTCATCTGAAGACCTCCCAGGCGTTGGGCACGCGCGTGCGTGTCGTTTTCGGGTCACTCGAAGTCGCTGACCGGGCGCGACACGGCGTCCTCCGCGGGCCGCTCCGGCGCCTCCCAGTCCGCGTTGTCGCGCACGTGTAGCTCCAGCCAACGCAGCTCCTCGACCAGGCGCGTGCGATGGTGGCGGGGCTCGGTGATGCCGTGTCCCTCGCGCGGAAAGAGGATGAACCGGCTCTCGACGCCGAGATGCGTCAGGCCGGCGAAGAAGTTCATCGACTGCGCCATGGTGTCGGTCCGGTCCCGCTCCCCGTGGAAGAGGATGGTCGGCGTGGTCACCCGGTCGAGGTGTGTGTAGGCGGAGCGCTCGAGCCAGTGGTTGCGGTTCGACCACGGGTCTCCCCCCAGGTACCAGCGCAGGACATCGAAGTGGAAGCCGGTCCCGAACTCGCTCCGCCAGTCCGACACCATCGCCCCCAGGCTCGCGGCCTTGAAGCGGTCGGTGCGGGTGAGGGTCCACCCCCCCAAAATGCCGCCGTAGCTCCAACCCTTCACCGCCAGCGAGTCGGGGTGCGCGACCCCCGCCTCCAGCGCGTGGTCGACCGCGGTCATCACGTCGTCGTAGTCTCCGCCCCCGATGTCGTTCATGTTGCCGCGCAGCAGCTCGTCGCCGTACCCCGAGGAACCGCGCACGTTGGGCTGGATGATGGAGTATCCGGCCGCGGACAGAACCTGCGCGTCGGCGTCGAAGCCGCGGGTGAAGACCCCGGCCGGGCCGCCGTGGATCTCGAGCACGAGCGTCCGGGCGTCGGGATCGAGGCTGCGGTAGAGGAGCCCTTCGATGGGAAGCCCGTCGCGACTGGCCCATTGGACGACCTCCGGCTCCGCCAGCCGGCGCTCCGCCATCCAGGGATTGGCTTCGGTGAGGCGCACGGGAGAGCCTCCATCGGTCCCCGCGACGAAGACGTCTCCCGGCGAGGTCGGGCTCGACTCCGTGAAGGCGTAGCGCGTGAAGTCCGCCGAGAAGCTGGGCGCGGACAGGATGCCGTCGCCCGAGGAGACCATCTCCAGCCCACCCGAACCCACATCCAGCCGGTAGAGGTTGGCGACCGTCCGGTCCAGGCCCGCGAAGTAGAAGGCGTCGCCGGAGGGATGCCACTCGGGGGTGCCGCGAATGTCCACCGTCGTCTCGGGCGCCATGTGGCGTACCTCGCCACCCTCGACCTCCATGACGTACAGGTTGCCCTGGTCGAGCTCCCAGGTCTCGAGGTCGGGGGCGATGAAGGCGAGGCGGGTGCCGTCGGGGGACCACGCCGGCGCGCTCTCCGGCGACGCGTTTTCGGTCAGGTCGCGGGCCTCCCCGGTGGCGACCTCGAGGACGGCGATCTCGGAGAGGTGGCCGTCGTTGCGTCGATTCTCGTGGCGGTACGTGTAGGCGACCCGCTCGGCCCCGGGCGCGACCGCGAACTGGCCGATGCGCAGGTTGCCGGTGGTGAGGCGGCGCGCCTCGGGGTCCCCGCCGCTGCCGGACTCCAGGGCGATCATCCAGATGCTCGACCACTCGCCGCGCGTCTGCCCGTTGGGCGCCTCGTCCACGAAGATGGCGTCGTAGCCGTCCTCGCGCCGCTCCTCCTCGTCGTCGGGGAGCGAGTCGTTGGCCACGTAGAAGACCGAGTTGGCGTCGCCCCACTGGAACGAGCGCACCGAGGTGGGATGCTCGGTCAGCGCGCGCGCCTCCCCGCCGTCCGCGCGCATGACGAAGACCTGCCGCGTGCGCTCCTCCCCGCCGGTGGATCGGAGAAACGCCACTTGGCGGCCGTCCGGCGACCACCGGGCGTCGGAGTCCCCGTCCTCCCCGGTGAAGCGGCGCGCGTCGGAGCCGTCCGCGTTCACGATCCAGAGCGACGTCTTGCGCTCGTTCTCGTCCCAGTCCAGCTCGGAGCGCGAGAACAGCACACGCTCGCCGTCGGGGGAGATGCGGGGGTTCGAGACCCGGACGAGGTTGATGGCGTCGTCGATCCCGAAAGCGGTCCGCTGCGCCGCGGCCGGTGTGCCGGCGACGGAGACGGCCACGAGAACGAGCGCCGAAGCGGCGACGCGACGCCTCCCTTCCCGAGCGGTTCGTGCGGTTGAACGGTTCATGGTTCCGACCTGAGGCAAGAGTGACGGGATCCGGCCGACGCGCCAAGGGCCGCGCCGGTTGAAGACGGGAACCTTCCCGACGCCGCCGGACGGTGCCGGCAATATGCCCGGCCCGGGATCGGGGCTGCAAGCGGGAGGCGCTGGGGCATGCCTGGCGAGCAACCGCGGCGGAGCGCGTTGGCCCTTGCCCGTCCAACCCGCTCCGTAGAGCTTCACGTCGCCCCGTGAAGGGCCGAGCCAACGCGCGACCCTCTTCGCCCCGCGAGCCAAGGGCGGCGTGTGTCACGGGACCGCATTCGCCAACCACAAGCACGGAATCCACCATGACCCGCAAGCCACGCACGGCGCGCCGGACGCGCCGGTTCACCGAGTCCGTCATCCGGGAGATGACGCGGGTCGCGCGCGAGTACGGAGCGCTGAACCTGGCCCAGGGGTACCCGGATTTTCCCGCGCCCCAGGTCATCAAGGACGCCGCCTGCGAGGCCATCCGCAAGGACATGAACCAGTACGCCATCACCTGGGGCTCGCCGCGCTACCGCGACGCCTTGGTGCGCGCGTACCGCGAGTGGTACGGCATGGAGGTGAACGGCGAGCGGGAGATCACGATCACGTGCGGGGCCACCGAGGCGATGGCGGCCATCATGCTGGCGGTCATCGACCCGGGCGACGAGGTGATCGTGCTGGAACCCTTCTACGAGAACTACGGACCGGACGCCGTTCTGTGCGAGGCCACGCCCGTGTTCCACCGGCTCGAACCACCGGAGTTCCGCCTGGACGCCGCGCGGCTGGAGGCCGACGTCACCCCGCGCACGCGGGCCATCATCCTGAACACGCCCAACAACCCCACCGGACGCGTCTTCAGCCGCGAGGAGCTCGCGGGCGTCGCCGACATCTGCCGCCGGCACGACCTGCTGGCCTTCACCGACGAGATCTACGAGCACATCTACTACGAGGGCGAGCACATTCCGTTGGCCACCCTTCCGGACATGCGCGAGCGCACGGTGACCATCTCCGGCGCCTCCAAGACCTACAGCGTGACCGGCTGGCGGCTGGGCACCATCGTGGCCCCCGCCGACCTCACCGACGAGATCCGCAAGGTGCACGACTTCCTGACCGTGGGCGCGCCCGCCCCGCTGCAGGAGGGGGTCGCGACGGCGATGAACACGCTCGGGCCGGAGTTCTACGATGAGCTGAAGCGCGGCTACCGGGCGAAGCGGGAGGTGCTGTACCAAGGGCTGCGCGAGGGTGGATTCCGATGCTCGCCGCCGCAGGGCGCGTACTACATCATGGCGGACTTCTCGGATCTCTCCGACGAGAACGACGACGCCTTCTCGCGCTCGCTCGCGCGCGACGCGGGCGTGATCCCGGTGCCGGGATCCAGCTTCCTCAACGTGGAGGCGGGAGACAGCACCTACGTGCGCTTCGTGTTCTGCAAGCGCATCTCCAGCCTCGAGAAAGCGAGCGAGCGGTTGCGGGCGCACGCGCGGGCGGGCGCGTAGGCGAGGGCGCGCACCGACGCCGGACGGCTGAAGCCCAACCCAATCTCGAACGGCTCCAAGTCCTCGAGCGGCTCCAGGTCGCGCTCGGGGAGGGGGGCGACCCCCCCGGCGTGACCGGGAGGCGCATCCCCCCTTCGGGATCCCCGCGAGTCCGAGGAGACCGGGGCGGGCATCACCCCCCCGGTCTCTCGCAAGTCAACTAGCGCCTACGGCCCGCTCCTACCGGAACGTGGTGGCCTTGTCGCTCGGAAGCATGTGCAGGTTGGGGCTCATGATGCCGCCCACGAGGAGGAACCCGTTCAGGTGCACATAGTGGCTCCACGCCGAGTCCAGCGACTCGAGTACCGAGCCGCGCACCTCGAGAACCTTTCCGCGCGCCTCCAGAACTTCGCCGTAGTGTTCTCCGAAATCCTCGTACCGGGCCAGAGCCAAGTCGTGGACCTCCTCGGCCCGCGTCAGAATCTCGTCGCGGAACACCCTCGCCTCGTCGCGCTCGACGACGAAGCCGTGATGCACATCGTCGAATTCCTCCCGCAGGTGGAGCCGCTTGCGGCGCAAGTCCTCCTCCGCCTCCATCATTTCCTCGCGCTCGGCCTGCGCTCCATGCTGATTGCGATTCCAGAAGGGCAGGGACAGGTCCGCTTCGAGGAAGATCTCCCACTCCGCGGGCACGAACGAGTCGTGGCCGATGATGTTCTCGCCGCCTCTGTTGTAGCGATACCCGAAGGCCATGCCCAGATCGGGACGCATTTCAATCTCCTCGCGCCGCACCAGCGTCCCGTGCCGCGCCACGAGAGCGCTCGCGACCTCGAGTTCGGGGCTCTCGTCGAGCAGACGAGCGAGGCCGGCGTCGTAGTCCACCTCGTCGGGCAGCTCCATCGGGTCACCGGCGAGCGTCATGTCCGAAAGCTCGGGGTTGCCCACCGTCATGGCGAGCTCCACCGTCTTGTGGCGGTGTTCGAGGCGCTTCTCGTTCAGGTCCAAGCGCGCATGTTCGAGCGCCATCTCCTTCTCGAGGACGTCCAGACGGTCTTCGAGGCCGATGTTGGCCAGCTGCCGGATGGTCTCCAGCTCCTCCTCGACAAGGGCCACTACGTCTTCCTGCAATGCCACTTCCGCCCCCGCGATAAGAAGGGAGCGGTAGAGGATGTGGACTTGGTTGAGCACGCGGTAGCGCTGTTCATCCAACACCAGGCGTCCGACGACGGCGTCCTGCTCGTGCACGGCCTTGTCGGCGCCCAGCCTTCCGCTGATCGGAAAGATCTGGCGAAGGAAGCCACCGTGGGACTCGTGCTTGTTGATCGTCTCGGTCGCGTAGGCGAGATGCACGTTCGGCCATAGGCCCGCCTGCCTCGCCGTGGCCTCCGACGCCGCGATCCTGTGCCGAACTTGGGCGAGCGTCGGATTGTGCTCCAGAGCGAGCTCCTCCAGCTGCTCCAGGGTGAGCGGCGCCTGCTGGGCGGCCGCCGGAAGACCGGACGCACACGCGAGGACGGCCAGAAGGGCCGCCGCGCGCAGGGACGAAGTTCCGTTGAGCCGGGTCATGACTGTTCCTCCGCGTCGCGGGCGTCGATTTCCTCCTGAATGGAGTCGAAGAGGTCCGGCTCGAGGACGCGCATAACGGTCATCATACCCATCACGCCGGTCGACCAGGTGGGGCGCATGCCCCGCGTCTCCGGCTTGGCCACCATGTCGTCCATGTTCATCATCATCATGTCCTGCCGGAAGCCCGGGACCTCGCTGCCCGCCTCTCCCGGCGCCCTGTGCCGAGGTCCCACCAGCGGCACCATCTGGTTCATCATGTGGTGCGGCAGGTGGCAGTGCAGCATCCAGTCGCCCGGATACTCCGCCTCGAACTCCACGTCGCGCGCCTGGGCGACGCCGACCATCGAGGTGTTGCCCGGCTGCCACGCCGAGCGGGGGATTCTGCCGCCCTCGGTGCCGACCGTCTGGAAGGTGAAGCCGTGCAGGTGGATCGGGTGATGGATCATGCTCAGGTTGACCATGCGCAGGCGCACGCGCTCGCCCAACCTGGCCAGCAGCGGCGTCGACGCGGGACCGGCGCGACCGTTGATGGTGAACCAGTTGAAGTCCATGCCCTGGGTGGCCGGAATGGTCGAGTTGGCTTTGAGCTGCCACGTCTGGAAGATCAGGCCGTAGTCGCGGTCCACCACCGGCTGGTACGCTTGGCGGGGATGCATGATGAACATCCCCACCATCCCCATGAGCTCCTGCATGGCCATGTGGGAGTGGTAGAAGAACGTGCCGTGCTGGTGCAGCCGGAACTCGTACACGAAGGTGCCGCCCGGCTCGATCGGGTCCTGCGTGACGCCGGGCACGCCGTCCATCTCGACCGGGATCTCGAAACCGTGCCAGTGCATCGAGAAGGGCTCGGGCAGCCGGTTTTCCACCACCAGCCGCACGCGGTCGCCCTGCGTCACTTCGATGGTCGGGCCGGGACAGGTGCCGTTGAAGCCCCAGCAGTCCACGACCCTTCCGGGCGCGAACTCCCGCCGCACCGGCTCGCAGATGATGTGGAACTCCTTGTTGACCCCATCCTCGTTGACGCGTCGGGGCGCCAACGTGGGCAGATCGGGCGCCTTGACCGGAATGGGCGCGGCCTGGCTGGCGGAATCCCGTTCGGAAAGGGGAGCGTTCCGGTCTTCGGTGGGCGGACGGGCGCTCAGCGATGCGGGCACCGCCCCGGCCGTGCCGGCGGCGGCCATCGCGCGAAGAAAGTTGCGCCTGTTGGTTTCCATGCAAGACTCCGCGTGTGGGGGAAACAGAAGTGGGATCCGACCGCGGGAAGCGTTGTCCCGAGCCTAACCTAGGGAGGGGACCGGAGAATATCCAGCGGCCGACGACGCGGAACGCCCCGGTTGTGGCCCAACCCCGCCACCACCACAAGCGCGACCACCGCAAGCCACACGCCGGCCACGCGCCCGACGGGCAAGTGGAAGTCGAGTTCGAAGAAGAACCGGACCAGCGCCCACGCGGAACCCGCGCCCAACAGCGCCCCCGCCAGCCCGGCGAGCGTCCCGAGGCAGGCGTATTCCGCGAGGAGAACCCTGCGAACGAGCGAGCGTCGGGCGCCCAGCGTCCTCAACAGGGCGCTCTCGCGCATCCTCTGGCGGCGCGACGTGGCGAGGGAGGCGGCCAGCACGACCACGCCGGCGAGGGCGATGAAGAGGGCGAGGGAGCCGATCGCCCCGCCCACGCGCCCGAGAATGGCGTCGAGGGACTCCTGCACGAGCGCCAAGTCGAGCACCGACACGTTGGGGAGGCCGAGCACCAGGTCGCGCTGCATGCGCGCGCGCGCGCCCGGGTCGGCGACGCGGGCCAAGCCGAGGTACCCGCGCGGCGCCTGGTCGAAGACGCCCGGCTCGGCCACCACCAGGAAGTTGATGTCGAAGCGCTGCCAGTCCACCCGACGCAGGCTCCTCACCGTGGTGGCAACCGGGACGCCCTGAACGTCCCATGTGATCCGGTCGCCGATCCCGACCCGCAGGTCGTCGGCCAGGCCGGCGTCGAGGGAGATCCCGTCCGGCGGGCCGGCGCCGCCGCCGAGGTCGGCGCCCGTCCCCTCCCCCCACCAGCGGCCGGCCACCAGCTCCTCCGTGTCGGCGAGGTCGGCGCGCGACGTGTTGCGGTAGAGCCGCCGCACCGCCCAGCGCGCCGGACCCCCGTTGGAACGGTCGCGCAGGATCTCCGCGGCCGGACGGCCGTTGAGGTCGGAAATCCGGGCGGGCACCACGGCCGTCAGCTCGACCGGACCCCCGCCGGCCCCCGCCACCAGCCGGTTCACGGCGTCCCGCTGGTCGGGCTGGACGTCGAAGAAGAGCAGGTTGGGCCGGCCCGGTCCGGCGTCCATCGACAGGGCGCGCCCCAGACTGGCCTCCACGACCAGCACGGAGGTGACCAGAAAGGCGCCCAGACCGAGCGCCAGGATCACCGCCGCGGTCTGGTTGCGGGGCCGGAAGAGGTTGGCCACCCCCTGGCGGACGGCGTAGGGGGCGCTCGTGGGGAAGTGGCGCCGGGTGAGGCGGGTGAGCGCGACCGCCGTCCCGTGGAGCAGCAGGAACGCGACGCTCAACCCGCCCGCGAAGGCGAACCCGTGCCCGAGCTCGGGGGCCTGCCAAACGCTGAGCAACAGCATGCCCGCGACCAAACCGCCGACCGCGAGCGCGCGCTCCACGCGCGACCGCGCCGTCGGCCGGGGCTCGAAGTCGGCGCGCAGGGCCTGGAGCGGGGCGATGCCACGGATGCGCAGGAGCGGGATGAAGGCGAACAGGGCGGCCGTCACGACCCCGATCGCCAGCCCCGCGACCACCGCCGCGCGGTCCACGCGCGCCTCGACCGCCACCGGCAGCACGTCGGCGATCAAGAGGGGGAGGAGGCGCTGCAGCCCGATTCCCAGGACCACCCCCGCGGCCGAACCGACCAGCCCCAGCGCGACCGCCTGCAACAGGTAGGCGTTGAAGACGCTCCGCTCGCGCGCGCCGATGCAGCGCAGCACTGCGACGGCGGTCGTTTTCTCCTTCACGTACGCGTGGACGGCGCCGGCGGCTCCGATCCCTCCGAGCAGCAGCGCGGTGAGCCCCACCACGCGCAGGAACCAGGCGAGCGCGCGCGTGCCCCGGGTGAGGCGCCGGGCCTGGTCCTGGGCGGTCACCGAGGTCACCGCCTGGTTGCGAAAGAAGCGCCAGTGGCGGTCCTCCACGTCCTCGGGGTCCTCCCCCGGGGGCATGCGCAGGTAGATGTGGTGGCGCGCGATGCTGCCGAGCTCGAGCAACCCGCTGGCGGCGAGCTCGGCCCGGGCGACGAAGACGCGCGGCCCCATGGCGCTCTGGAACCCGATGTCGGTGGGTAGGCCGCGCACCGTGCCCAGGATGACGAACGCGGTACCGCCCACCCGCAGGGTGTCGCCCGCGTCCACGCCCAGCTGGATGGGGAGGGTCTCGTCGACGATCGCCACCCCGGGCTCGCCCAGGCGGGACCAGATGCCCGGGGGGGTGGTCTCCACCCGGCCGTAGAGCGGGAAGCCCCCCTCCACCCCCCTCACCTGGGTCAACCGGGTGGTCCCGCTCTCCGGCGCGTACACCATGGACACCAGCCCGGTGACCCGGGAGACGCGCCCCCCCTCCGCCGCCACCGAGTCGGCGATCGCGCCCACGCCCTCGCCGATGGGGGCGTTGGAGGTGAGGCGCAGGTCGGCGCCCAGCAACAGTCGCGACTCCTCCCGTATGGAGCGGATCACGTCGCCGCTGAAGGCGTGCACCGCCACCAGCGCGCCCACGCCGAGCGCCACCGAGGCGGCGTAGGCGCCAACCCGGCGCAAGCCCGCGCGGCCCTCCCGCCACGCGAGCCGCAGCGAGAAGGGGATCACCCGGGCGCGTGGCCGCGCGGGCCGCCCGACCGGTCGGGGAGGCCCTCGACGTCCGCATGGGCGGGGTCGCGCGGGGTCGCGTCACGATCGGTGCGGCGGTCCGACTCGATGCGCCCGTCCCGCAGGGTGACGACCCGGCGCGCGCGCGCGGCCAGCTCCATGTCGTGGGTGGCGAGCACGACGGTGGTGCGGCACTCCCGGTTGAGCTCCTCCACGAGCTCGACCACCACCGCCCCGGCCGCCGAGTCCAGATTTCCGGTGGGCTCGTCCGCGAACAGCACCCGGGGCCGGTTGGCGAAGGCGCGGGCGACGGCCACCCGCTGCTGCTCGCCACCCGAGAGCTGCGCCGGGTAGTGGTGCCGCCGTTCGCCGAGCCCCACCCGTTCGAGCAGCTCCAGCGCCCGCGTGCGCGGCTTGGCGCGTGCCCGCCCCGCGCGCCGCGCGGTCCCGGGGGTCGGGTGGCGCGGGGCCAGCTCCAGCGGCACCATGACGTTCTCGAGCGCCGTCAGCGTGGGCAGGAGATGGAAGGTTTGGAAGACGAAGCCCACGTTGCGCACCCGGAACTCGGCCCGCTCGTCGGGGGTCAGGGCCGCGAGCCGCGCGCCGCCCACGCTGACGGACCCCGTGGTGGGGGCGTCGAGCCCGGCGAGCAGACCCAGAAGGGTGGTCTTGCCGCTTCCCGAAGGCCCGACGAGGGCGATAAACTCCTCTTCGGGCACGCGCAGGTCGATGTCGCGCAAAACGGCCAGCGAGCGGCTGCCGCGCCCGTACGCTTTGCTCACCCCTTCGGCGACGATCATCATGTGGAAACGCCCGGCGGCAGTCGTCCTGCTCACGCTCGCGCCCGCGTGCGGCGGCGCGGAGGACCCCGAAGCGGTACGTTCGCCGGCTCGGGAGGTTCCGGCAACGGAGGCGCCCACGAGGGCCGTCGCCGACTCCTCGTCGGCCTCTTCGCGACCCGGCGCCACGGACCCGGAACCGGCTCGGGAGCGCGGGACCGTCCTCTTCCTGGGCACGAGCCTCACCGAGGGGTACGGTTTGGCGAACGCGGCCGAACATGCGTTTCCCGCGCGGGTTCAGGAGCGCATCGACCGAGCCGGACTGCCCTTCCGGGTGGTGAACGCGGGCGTTGGGGGCGACACCAGCGCGGGCGGGCTTCGGCGGCTGGAATGGCTGCTGCGCGCGCCGCCCCGGGTGCTGGTCATCGAGCTGGGAGCCAACGACGGCCTGCGCGGACTGGATGTCGGCGCCCTGCGCGACAACCTCCTCGCCGTCATTGGCCGAACCCGGACCGTGGTTCCGGAGGTCGAGATCCTGCTCGCGGGCATGCGGGCCCCGCCCAACCTGGGCGAGCGCTACACCGGGCGCTTCCGCGCCGTGTTTCCCGAGGTGGCGCGCGAGACGGGCGTGACCCTCATCCCCTTCCTGCTGGAGGGCGTGGGCGGCATCCGCGCGCTCAATCAACCCGACGGCATCCATCCCTCCGCGGAGGGTCACGAGATCATCGCCGAGACCGTCTGGGCCGGGCTGGAGCCGGTGCTGCGGGGCATCGCCCCGAACGACCCTCGTTGACCCGGCCGTGACCCGATGGGTACCCTGACGGCGTCGCTTCGACCCCCGCGAGCGCGCGCGTCCGGCCACACCGCCAATCATCCGCGCACCCACCTCTCGACCCGGTACTCTCCATGGCGATGAAGTTCTTCGGCTTTCTGGCGGTGGTCTTCGCGTCCCTGCTGCTGGTCGGGCTCGTGCTTCCCGGCACCTGGGAGGTCGAGCGCTCTCTCGACATTCCCGCGCCCCCGGCAGGGGTGTTCGCCTACGTCAACGACGTGTCGCTGTGGGACGCGTGGACCGACTGGCCCCAAGCGTCCGGAGAGCGCCCCGGCCCGTCGGTCGGGGTGGGCGCGCAGCGCCGCTGGGACGATCCGGAGTTCGGCGACGGCGTCTTCACCATCGTGGAGAGCGTCGCCACCGAGCGGGTTCGCTATCGGGTGGAGGTGGAGGCCGGGTCGATGATCACCAATGGAACCATCGAGCTGGACCCGATCGCCGACGGTACCCGGGTGACGTGGCGCGAGACCGGAGACTTCGGGTGGAATCCCATTCTGGGATACGTGGCGCGGGCCATGGACCGCCTGCAGGGACGGGAGATGGAGCTGGGGTTGGAACGCCTGCGCGAGGCGAGCTCTTCGTGACCCCTCCGGCGTGCGACGGACCTCCCTCCGGGTCCCCGCGCGTGTCGGGCGGCCCCCGTTAGTTGAGCTGGCGCGCCATTTCCAAGAGCTCGTCGTTGCTGCGCGTGCGGCCCATCAGGCCGAGCAGCTCCGACATCGCCTCCGCCGGAGACTTGCGCGACAGCTGGCGGCGGAAGGCCCGGGAGAGGGTGAGCGCCTCGGGCGAGAGCAGGAGCTCCTCGCGCCGGGTGGCGGAGGCCACAAGGTCGATGGCCGGGAAGATGCGCCGGTCGGCGAGCTCGCGGGAGAGGAGCAGCTCGCTGTTTCCGGTGCCCTTGAACTCCTCGAAGATCACCTGATCCATGCGCGATCCGGTGTCCACGAGGGCCGTGGCCACGATGGTCAGCGACCCTCCCCCCTGCGCATCGGCGATGTTGCGGGCACTCCCCAGAAACCGCTTCGGCTTCTCCATCACGCTCGCGTCCAACCCGCCCGACAGCGTGCGCCCGCTTCCCTCCTCCACGTTGTTGTGGGCGCGCGCGAGGCGCGTGATGGAATCCAGAATCACGACCACGTCCTGACCCATTTCGACCCGCCGGCGGGCACGCTCCATGGTGATCTCGGCCACGGCCACGTGGCGCTCGGGCGGGAAGTCGAAGCTGGAGGCGATGACCTCGCCGAACCCGCACATCTCCATCTCGGTGATCTCCTCCGGCCGCTCGTCCACCAGCAGGATGTAGAGATGGCAATCCGGATGGTTCGTGACGATCCCCTGCGCCACGCGCTGCAGGATGGTCGTCTTCCCCGCCTTCGCCGGAGCCACGATCATGGCCCGCTGCCCCTTGCCGAAGGGACAGAAGAGGTCGATGACGCGGTTGGTGAAGTCGGGCTGCCCGAGGTGCGTGACCTCGCACTCGAGCTTGAGCTGATTCCTGGGGTGGAGCGCGCCCATGCGGGTGAACTCGGGACGGTCGCGCAGCGAGTCGGGCGGCTCACCGTTGATGGCCACCACCCGGGTGAGCGGGGGCGCCTTGCCGTTGCGGGGCCGGTTGCCGACATCGCCGGCGATCTCGTCTCCCGTGCGCAGCCCGAAGCGCCGGATGACCTTGGGACCGACGTACACGTCCTGCTTGGAGGCGGTGTAGCCGAACTTGCGCAGACGGATGAATCCTGATCCGCTGCCAAGGACCTGCAGGATGCCTAGGGATTGCGTGTCCGACACGATGCGGGTGGGGTTGCCGGGGCGAGGGGCTCGCGCGGCCCCTGGAGCGGGGCCGGGAAACGGGAGAGACCGCGGTGCTTCTCCCGTACAGATTGGACAAGGGACCGCGCCCGCACAAGTGCAACCGGCGCCGGAACGCTTCCGCGCCCGGCGCCGGATCCCCACCCCGCCACCCCTCCACCCTCGCGACCGGCTACAGTCTCACGCCCCTCCAAGGTCGTCCCGGACGGATCGACGTCCGCCAGAACACTCCGCGCGCCGGGAGGGCGCGCCGGACCGACATCCGCCGCCCCACCGGGCCGATGGAGACGGGCGCCCCGCGCATGCCCCGGAGCAGGCGCGCCTGCTCCTCCACCGCGCCGTCGATCCGCATCTCGCCACCGTCGCGCATGATCGTGAGCGTCATGGTCTCGCCCTCCTCGTAGGAGCGCAGGATGCGCCGCGCGTCGCCCGCCGAGTCGATGGCGCGCCCGTCGATGGCCAGCACCACGTCGCCGGCCTCGAGGCCCAGCGGGTTGTCCTCCTCGGCCCGCGTGACCAAAGCCCCGGCCTCGGCGCCGAAATAGCGGCCCAGCCCGGGGTTCAGCGTGACCAGGCTGACGCCGTGCGAGGCGCGCGGCCCCATCATCCCCACCGCCGAACCACCGTCCGGGTACCACACTTGGT